>NZ_BMDV01000029.1 GCF_014636095.1 Acinetobacter modestus | reverse complement strand
GGTGCTACGGGCGCAACTGGAGCTAAGGGTGACAAAGGTGATATCGGCGCAACTGGTGCAACAGGAGCTACAGGCGCTCAAGGTGACAAGGGCGATAAAGGTGACGTAGGTGCTACGGGCGCAACTGGAGCTAAGGGCGACAAAGGTGATATCGGTGCAACTGGAGCTACAGGTGCTCAGGGTGACAAGGGCGATAAAGGTGACGTAGGTGCTACGGGTGCAACTGGAGCTAAGGGCGACAAAGGTGATATCGGTGCAACAGGAGCTAAGGGCGACAAAGGTGATATCGGTGCAACTGGAGCTACAGGTGCTCAAGGTGACAAGGGCGATAAAGGTGATGTCGGTGCTACGGGCGCAACTGGAGCTAAGGGTGACAAAGGTGATATCGGCGCAACTGGTGCAACAGGAGCTACAGGCGCTCAAGGTGACAAGGGCGATAAAGGTGATATCGGTGCTACAGGTGCAACTGGAGCAAAAGGCGACAAAGGTGATATCGGTGC
>NZ_BMDV01000028.1 GCF_014636095.1 Acinetobacter modestus | reverse complement strand
TGCTAATGCAGACATCACAGAAGCCATGAGCTTTCCCTGAGATGTGGAAAGGTCAAACTGCAAACCTGTTTGTGCCACCAGAGATACCCCGAAATGCCCAAGATTGTTGACGCTCACTTAATATTGACCAGCGATGCTCGTTGAATATTGACCAGGCATTTAAGCAATGTAGCGTACTACACTGCTGTGGATAAATCGATCAATTGCTGTTGCTTTTTCTTCACTGATCGACGGTTAAAATAACTCTCCTTTCTCTGCTTCTCGTTTCTTTATACGCTGCTTGGCTTCCTCCGTGCTTTGCTTAAAACGATAGGATTCATTACCCGTTTCGATGATATGGCAATGATGAGTCAGTCGATCCAGCAGTGCAGTCGTCAACTTAGCATCACCAAATACATTGCTCCATTCCGAGAAGCTCAAGTTCGTCGTAATGATAGGGGTCGTCTCAGGAAACGGAAAATATAGCACGCTAAGGTTTTTCAATTGCGCGCAATGGCCTAAATTTTCCACCACCTATCTTGGCTTTGCTTCGCCATAG
>NZ_BMDV01000027.1 GCF_014636095.1 Acinetobacter modestus | reverse complement strand
TCACACGTAGAATACGATTCTCCAATCCGTCACTACGCTCACGTAGACTGCCCGGGCCACGCCGATTATGTTAAAAACATGATTACTGGTGCTGCTCAGATGGATGGCGCGATCCTTGTATGTGCTGCGACTGATGGTCCAATGCCACAAACTCGTGAACACATCCTTCTTTCACGTCAGGTTGGTGTACCTTACATCATCGTATTCTTAAACAAGTGCGACCTTGTTGATGATGAAGAATTACTTGAATTAGTAGAAATGGAAGTTCGTGAACTTCTTTCTACTTATGACTTCCCAGGTGATGACACTCCAATCATCCGTGGTTCAGCGCTTCAAGCATTGAACGGCAATGATGGCGAATATGGTGAGAAATCAGTTCTTGCACTTGTTGAAGCGCTTGACTCTTACATCCCAGAACCAGAGCGTGCAATCGATAAAGCATTCTTAATGCCAATCGAAGATGTATTCTCTATCTCTGGTCGTGGTACGGTTGTAACTGGTCGTGTTGAATCTGGTATCGTTAAAGTTGGCGAATCAGTTGAAATCGTTGGTATCCGTGACACAGTTGTAACGACTGTAACTGG
>NZ_BMDV01000026.1 GCF_014636095.1 Acinetobacter modestus | reverse complement strand
GGATCTGAGTCAATGATTTTCCCTTCAAAAAAGCTTAGAGACCGAAAACTCTATTTACTAGCCAAACTTCTCCTAGAATATTACCGTTATAAAATAATGAAGCTTGTCCTTTGCGTAGAGCACGCATAACCTCAATTCCTTTAATTGTGGCATAAGCCGTTTTCATAGACTTGAATCCCAACGTAGCCTTGATGATCCGTTTGAGCTTGCCATGATCACATTCAATCACGTTATTCTTGTATTTAATCTGTCGATGGTCCAGGTCTTCAGGACACTTTCCTTCCTGTTTTAGTCGCGACAAAGCACGGCCATAGGTATGAGCCTTATCAGTGTTTATGACTCGTGGAATCTGCCATTTTTTGACATGATTCAAAATCTTACCAAGAAAACAATAAGCTGAATGGGTATTTCGTCTAGCAGAAAGATAGAAATCAAGAGTATGGCCACGTTGGTCAACTGCACGGTATAGATATGCCCATTTGCCATTCACTTTTACGTAAGTTTCATCCAGATGCCATAAATGTCGATCTGTAGGATTACGCCAATACCAACGTAAACGTTTTTCCATTTCTGGAGCATAACGCTGAACCCAGCGATAAATTGTGGTGTGATCAACATTCACTCCACGTTCAGCGAGCATTTCCTGAAGTTCACGATAGCTGATGCCATATTTACAATACCAACGAACAGCCCAAAGAATGATTTCACCTTGAAAGTGCCGACCGTGGAAGGGATTCATCTGCTGTATCTCGAAATAAATAAGATATTTAGCTTATCATGTCAGCCTATTTGCAACAGTGCC
>NZ_BMDV01000024.1 GCF_014636095.1 Acinetobacter modestus | reverse complement strand
AAAAGATTGGGCCGAGTTTAATTGCAATTCAACAAACCGACAGTAATTACTGGATTACAAAGTATCCATTGCTTCGAATTCAAATTTGATTTATCAAGCTGGTTTATCTAATTTATCCACTGCGTCGAATTCAAATTTGATCGCCTTCCATACTTCACAAGCAGCAGCTAGTTCAGGACTCCATTTGCTAGCCTCGCGGATAATTTCATTACCCTCGCGGGCAAGGTCACGTCCCTCATTACGAGCTTGTACACATGCTTCTAAAGCTACTCGATTAGCTACGGCACCCGGTGCATTTCCCCAAGGGTGTCCTAAAGTTCCTCCACCGAATTGTAGTACGGAATCATCTCCAAAGATCTCGGTCAAAGCAGGCATATGCCAAACGTGAATACCCCCCGAAGCTACGGGCAGAACACCTGGCATAGAAACCCAATCTTGAGTGAAATAAATACCACGGCTTCGATCTTTTTCAATAAAATCATCACGTAGTAAATCAACAAAGCCCAAAGTTATGTCCCTTTCTCCTTCAAGTTTACCTACTACTGTACCAGCGTGAATATGATCTCCACCAGACATACGTAAAGCTTTAGCTAGTACACGAAAGTGCATACCATGATTCTTCTGTCTATCAATAACTGCGTGCATTGCGCGATGGATGTGAAGAAGTAGACCATTATCTCGGCAATAATGAGCCAAGCTAGTATTTGCAGTGAACCCACCTGTTAAGTAGTCGTGCATTACGATAGGAACTCCCAATTCTCTAGCACACACGGCCCTTTTGATCATTTCTTCACATGTACCTGCAGTAGCATTCAAGTAATGCCCTTTGATTTCACCTGTTTCAGCCTGTGATTTATAAATTGCTTCGGCACAAAATAAGAAACGGTCTCTCCAGCGCATAAATGGTTGGGAGTTCACATTCTCATCATCTTTGGTAAAATCAAGCCCGCCACGTAGACATTCATAAACTGCTCTACCGTAGTTCTTAGCGGATAACCCCAATTTAGGTTTAATAGTACATCCTAATAGGGGGCGACCATACTTGTTCAATTTATCTCTTTCAACCTGGATGCCATGAGGCGGGCCTTGGAAAGTTTTAACATAAGCAGTAGGGATTCGCAGATCCTCTAGACGTAGAGCGCGCAGGGCTTTGAACCCAAATACATTACCCACAATGGAAGTAAACATGTTAGTAACAGAACCTTCTTCAAAAAGGTCTAAAGGGTAAGCTACATAACATATATATTGATCTTCTTCTCCAGGAACGGGCTCAATGTGGTAGCATCGCCCTTTGTAACGATCAAGGCTGGTAAGCCCATCGGTCCACACGGTTGTCCATGTACCAGTAGAAGATTCAGCAGCTACCGCGGCCCCTGCTTCCTCAGGCGGAACTCCGGGTTGAGGAGTTACTCGGAAGGCTGCCAAGATATCAGTATCTTTGACTTCATATTGAGGAGTATAATAAGTCAATTTATACTCTTTAACACCAGCTTTGAATCCAACACTTGCTTTAGTCTCTGTTTGTGGTGACATAAGTCCCTCCCTACAACTCATGAATTAAGAATTCTCGCAACAACAAGGTCTACTCGATATAAATGAGGAGTTAATGAAACCTTTTCGAAGAAATCTTTCAAAAAATTATCAACGAATCCGAAAGGTTCCTTATTAGACCATGGTATTTG
>NZ_BMDV01000023.1 GCF_014636095.1 Acinetobacter modestus | reverse complement strand
TTCTTGCTATAATATATCTTAGAAAAATAGATTAAATAGCTTATCGACTATTTGCATAAATGCTATTACAACATTCAGTGTCACCAGCACTAATTTGTAATAGCATTTTTTATTTTTAAATTTTCAAAGATACCATTTGGCATGTACTGGCAAAAAAATTCAGACACTGCCCATTTACGCACAAAATTATTTTTCGCGTAAAAACTGGGTAACCATGCTGGTTAATCCTATAGTTCCCGCAGGGGCAAAAAACATAAAAAAACGCTAGCTTTTTAGCTAACGTTTCAAATCTTTTAAGTAATAATTTTGTTTTTCAAAATTCCAAATTGCAGTAATTGAATGTGCTTTTTCTTCTTCGTCTGTTGTTTTATCTTCGTCACTTGTATTAATTAAATTGCCATCTTCGGCATCATCTAAATTTAAAATTTTATGTTTTTGTTTAAGCAAACCACCATAACTCAACATACGTTTTCGATATAAACCTTTTTCTAAATCATTTACAATTTCTTGATTTTTTTCATCATCATCAGTTAAAAAATCAGATGACTTAACCGAATATTTCGAGGTTTCTTTGATAGCTGCTCGAATATCTTTATCGCCTTTTTGATTTGGTTTGATCGCTTTAATATTTGCTACTGGTCGATAATTTACTTGTAATGCTTTTTGCCATAAAGTAACCCATTCTTCTTGAGTTATATAATTAGCTTTATTCTTAAAATAGCTATTTTCAACACACAATAAAACGTGCATATGTTGATTATAACTACCGTCATTTTTATTAACCGTTACTTCGGTTGAACGTAAAAATCCGATTAAATTCTTTTTAACTTTTGTATACATTTTTAATTTATTAAAAGCCTTAGACATATGCTTTAAACTTTGTTCTAAATGTTCACCGTCTATTGCATTTCGTGCTGATAGCGTAAGAAATAACCAACGTGCTTTTGGCTTTTCTTTAACCACTTCTTCAATCACTTTTTGAGCTTGATAACTATTTTTCATAGCACGCCTCCAATTACAAACTGGGCATAATTTTGATTTACAAAACCATGTTTTATGTAATTTCAAATAACCTTCATCAGTTGGCTTGAACTCTAAGACGTTACCACATTGTTTTACGTTAAAAGCCTTTTTTATTTTTAAAATTTCTAGTATATCTGCATAACTTACATTATCAATTTTCTTCTCTCTCCATGGGCGTTGTTTCCCACTTTTCGTCATATCTTTTAATGTTTCATTATCTTGATTTTCGTCTACATATCTAGTAGTATTATATTGCATATAAAAAGCCTCCAGTTTTGATTTTGATTCGACACCTTAATCATATAACTGGGGTTTTTTCATGTCAAATTTTCTTTCAACAACAAAAACAACCAAAAATACTGTTATATCAACATTCAAATGACTTTTTATATCTTTGAGTTATTTCTATATAGTATCAAGACAAGAAGAAACTCGTTTTCAACTCGTTTCAAATTCCCAAGTTAGGAGGGATAAAATGAAAAATAATAATGTAACAGAAAAAGAATTATTTTATATTTTAGATTTATTTGAACACATGAAAGTAACTTATTGGTTAGATGGTGGCTGGGGGGTAGATGTATTAACTGGAAAACAACAAAGAGAACACAGAGATATAGATATAGATTTTGACGCTCAACACACTCAAAAAGTTATACAAAAATTAGAAGATATAGGATACAAAATAGAAGTTGATTGGATGCCTTCACGTATGGAACTTAAGCATGAAGAATATGGGTATTTAGATATTCATCCTATAAATCTAAATGATGATGGATCAATTACCCAAGCAAACCCAGAAGGTGGTAATTATGTTTTCCAAAATGACTGGTTTTCAGAAACTAATTACAAAGATCGAAAAATACCATGTATTTCAAAAGAAGCTCAACTTCTTTTTCATTCTGGTTATGATTTAACAGAAACAGACCATTTTGATATAAAAAATTTAAAATCAATAACATAATTG
>NZ_BMDV01000022.1 GCF_014636095.1 Acinetobacter modestus | reverse complement strand
CAATTATTTATTTTTGAAGGTTGGTTTTGGAATATAGATATTAATAGTAATATGGAATTATAAACGGGGGGTGATTGTATTCAAGACAAATTATCAAGTCAATTTACCTCTGGATTAAGGGTAAAACTAGAATGTAATGCTTGTAAAAATCCAATAACGAGAATCACACATAATATTTATAAACCTTATAGTGAAGGTAATAACCGTTGTTTTGTTTATACAATGTGTGAGAAGTGTGGAGAAAGAGATGTCTTTACTGTAAATGAGGATTTCTATGGAGAAATTAGTGTTGATGTTTCTCCTTTAGAAGGTGAATGGAATCTTTAGTTTTTATTTGTTTATAAGCAAATTTTGATGTTTTTGCTTGCTTTAGAAACGAGTTTCTTCTTGTCTTGATACTATAGGTAACTATTCCCGTCCAGTTAACTATCCTTGGATTAGTTGATATGACTGTCTTTGAAGTATAGTAGAGTTTATGGTGACCAAACCAAAACTTTACATGAAAGGAGAAAAAGCAACTTTTTTGTTATAAAACTTTGTATACAACTTAGTTGTTTTTACAGTGATTTAATATGAACGACATGTCAAAGAAGGACAAATGGATTTGATAAGGGAGTGCAACACATTCTTGAGTTTTGTGGCAAAAAGAAGATAAACAATTTATCTTTTTAACACTTACGACACCAAATGTAACAGTGGAGCATTTAGAAAGTGAGATTAAAGCTTATAATCACTCTTTTCAAAAGATGTTTAAGCGTAAAAAAGTAATTTCTGCTACGAAAGGTTATGTAAGAAAATTAGAAATTACTTACAATAAAGAACGTGATGACTATAACCCGCATTTTCATGTTTTAATTGCTGTTAACAAATCGTATTTTACAGACAAACGATATTATATTAGTCAAAAAGAATGGCTGAATTTATGGCGAGATGTGACTGGAATTGATGAAATCACACAAGTACATGTTCAAAAAATCAAACAGAACAACAACCGACTATTTAATTAATCAAAAAGTGTTCGATACATTTTATAAATCTCTTAAGGGAAAACAAATTCTTGTTTATTCTGGACTGCACTGGAATCAAAAAGAATACTTAGCGAGTGAAATTTTTGATTTGACTGAAGAAGAAAAAAGTAAAATTAATCATCAAATGATTGATGAAATTGACGAAGAAAAATAAAAATAAATTTTCTTAAACGTTAGCAAAAAGCTAGCGTTTTTTTATTGAAAAGTGCTAAAAATGTTTGGGTACATTCTGGGTACAGACACAAGATGTAGGGGAACATTTTGGGTACAAACGCAATTTATAGGGGTACATTTTGGGTACAAAAACAAAATTTAGGCACCAAGTAGAAATCTTTGTAACACTTGAAATGTCTGGCTTCGCCAGACCCACCTTTTTAATAGGTGGCAAATTTCCCTTATGCTCTTAATTTTTATTTTGGACAAAATCAAGATTTCGGTATTTTTTACAGAAATTTGCCCCTGAAGGAACTAAAAACCGGTATCACTTTTTGAAGGATTTTATGCAAAAATCGTCACTGGTTTTGCTAAAAAATTGTGATGTGCAATCAAAATATATTTATTTGGCTCTCATTTGTGTTTTAAGCGCTTATATAGAATTTTAGATATAAAACTACGTAAATATTTAGTGTTTCTTCAAAATGCCC
This sequence comes from Acinetobacter modestus, assembly GCF_014636095.1. Classification (GTDB taxonomy): domain Bacteria; phylum Pseudomonadota; class Gammaproteobacteria; order Pseudomonadales; family Moraxellaceae; genus Acinetobacter; species Acinetobacter modestus. Next base: position 389 of record NZ_BMDV01000022.1, on the reverse strand, counting down.
CTTTAAAATTAAAAATAAAGGCATTCAAAATTTTCGTAAGAGTTATGATAAAGTTTGCTAAAATAAAAATCAAAAGTACGTATTTATGCTGAGAAAATTTATTGATGTTGAGAAGAATATATAAATGAAAAACCACTCACTAAATTTAGTGAGTGGTTTTTAAAGTCTTAATAGCAAATTTCTAATAATGGGATAAGAGTTATTATGCTATATGCATTATATCATGACTTTTTGGTTTGAAAAGCTTTGTGGATCTAAATAATCTTTGGTGTTAAAAAGAAAGAGCTATCAAAATGATAGCTCTAAGCCTTCCCCTATAATTATAAGTATAATAAACGAGGATAATACTATGAAACGCTAAGAGAAGACGTGTATCTATTATAGCACGA
>NZ_BMDV01000021.1 GCF_014636095.1 Acinetobacter modestus | reverse complement strand
TGCTAATGCAGACATCACAGAAGCCATGAGCTTTCCCTGAGATGTGGAAAGGTCAAACTGCAAACCTGTTTGTGCCACCAGAGATACCCCGAAATGCCCAAGATCTTGTAATGACTGTACGAGATCCACGGTGCTTCTGCCCCAGCGTGTCAATTCCGTCACCAAGATGGCATCGATTTCACGAGATTGCGCCATGGTCATCAAGTATTTTCTTTGCAATCTCTCATCCTTACTGCCTGATGCAGTTTCTTTCCAAACACCGACAACATCGTAGCCGCAACGATTGGCGTAGGCACGTAGGTCATATTCCTGTCGTTCGCAGGACTGATCGTTCGTTGATACTCGGCAATAAATGGCCGCATTCTGTCCCAATTGAACCTCCTTGCGAAATTGCAGCGCAAAGCTAAGCGTGGCGGTACAAAATAATGTACCTTTAATAGTTTAGTTTATTTGGGACTAATGAGCCATGCCGCGCCATTCTATTTTGTCGTCCACGGAATTGGGAAGCCTGTTCGAAATTCCAGATGATAGAGCTTTTATGCTTCAGCATTACACTCTGAGTGATTCTGATAAATCCATAGTCCATCAACATCGAGGGGCATCCAACAAGCTAGGCTTTGCAATTCAACTTTGCTACATGCGTTACCCTGGAGTGATATTGGGTATTAACGACGAACCATTCAAACCCTTACTTTTCATGATGGCTGCTCAACTTAGTATATCAGTGGACTGCTGGAATGATTATGGTCAGCGCGAGCAAACAAGACGAGAACATATTGCCGAATTGAAAAAAGTTTTTGGGTTCAAACTATTCACCTTGAGTGACTATCGGCAATCGGTCAATATGATGGTGGATTTGTCCCTTCAGACAGATAAAGGTCTTATTTTAGCCACAACTCTCGTTGAAAATTTACGACAAAAATCAGTCCTTTTGCCAGCTATAAATGCAATTGATAGTATTTGCGCAGAAGCAATCACATCTGCCAACCGCATAATTTATACTGCTTTGACGAGCTCACTTTCAGAAACTCATCGTCAAAATATAGATGCTTTGCTGAACCGTAAAGAGGGCAGCAAACTGACAATATTGGGGTGGCTTAGACAGTCACCAGCTAAACCAAACTCAAAGTACATGCTTGAGCACATTGAGCGGCTGAAGTGCTTACAAGCCATCGATCTACCTGAAGACATTGGAAAACACGTTCATCAAAATCGCTTACTGAAAATTGCTCGCGAAGGTGGGCAAATGACTCCTGCTGATTTGGCCAGATTTGAATCTCAACGTCGATATGCCACTTTGGTAGCAATCGTTGTGGAGAGTATGGCCACGATCACCGACGAAATTATTGACCTGCATGATCGCATTATTGGAAAGCTATTTGCTATCGCAAAAAATAAACACCAGCAACAATTTCAATCATCAGGTAAAGCGATCAACGACAAAGTGCGTTTGTATGGGCTTATCGGGAAAGCCTTGCTAGATGCCAAGCAAAATGGCAGTGATCCGTTTGCCGCCATCGAAACTGTTATTTCATGGGATGCTTTTGCAGCAAGTATTACTGAGGCAGAAAAACTGGCGCAACCCGAAGACTTTGATTTTTTACCACGAATTGGCGAGAGCTATGCAACTTTACGCCGTTACGCGCCAGAACTTCTTGCCATACTTAAATTGCGTGCTGCCCCAGCAGCAAAAGATATGCTTGCCGCTGTAGAGTTGCTCCGCAGCATGAATGTTGATAATACACGAAAAATCCCCTCTAATGCTCCAATAGCGTTTATCAAAAAACGGTGGGCAAGACTAGTCTTTACCGATGATGGTATTGATCGCCGCTATTACGAAATATGTGTGTTATCTGAACTTAAAAACTCGCTACGGGCTGGGGATCTCTGGGTACAAGGCTCTCGCCAATTCAAAGACTTCGATGAGTATTTAGTGACTGCTGATAAATTTAATCAGCTAAAACAGTCCAATGAGTTACCTCTAACCATTACTACTGATTGTGATCTATATTTGCAAAGTCGCCTTTCACTATTGGAGCAGAAATTAGCAATCATTAATCGCATGGCAGCGACCAACGATTTGCCTGATGCGATGATCAATCAATCTGGTCTAAAAATAACACCTCTCGATGCCGTGGCTCCTGATACAGCCCAAACTTTAATTGACCAAACAGCAATGCTGTTACCACATATCAAGATCACCGAATTATTAATGGAGGTCGATGAATGGACAGGCTTTACTCGACACTTCACTCATTTGAAAACGGATGACACTGCGAAGGATAAAGCGTTATTGCTCACGACCATACTGGCTGATGCAATTAATTTAGGGCTGACGAAAATGGCCGAATCATGTCCTGGTACAACTTATGCCAAACTCTCATGGCTACAGGCTTGGCATATCCGTGATGAAACTTATTCAACGGCATTGGCCGAATTGGTGAATGCTCAATTGAAACAACCTTTCGCTGAAAACTGGGGAGATGGCACTACCTCCTCATCAGATGGCCAACGCTTCCGCGCAGGTGGCAGAGCTGAAAGTACAGGACATATCAATCCAAAATATGGCGCAGAGCCTGGAAGGTTATTTTATACACACATTTCTGATCAATACGCACCATTTAGCAGTAAGCTGATCAATGTGGGCGTTCGTGATTCAACCTATGTTCTTGATGGGCTGCTGTATCACGAGTCTGATTTACGCATCGAGGAACACTACACCGATACGGCTGGATTCACCGACCATGTTTTTGCACTCATGCACATGCTAGGGTTTCGATTTGCACCACGAATTCGTGATCTGGGCGATACGAAACTCTATATTCCAAAGTCAGACATAGACTATGCCGCACTTAAACCCATGATTGGCGGCACACTGAATATCAAACAGATTCGTACTCATTGGGACGATATTTTGCGTCTGGCCGCATCAATCAAGCAAGGGACTGTCACAGCGTCGCTAATGCTACGTAAACTCGGTAGTTATCCACGACAGAATGGTTTGGCATTGGCATTACGAGAGCTGGGGCGTATTGAGCGCACACTGTTTATCTTGGATTGGTTGCAAAGCGTAGAACTACGCCGTCGGGTTCAAGCTGGATTAAATAAAGGTGAAGCCCGTAATGCATTAGCGCGCGCCGTTTTCTTTTATCGATTGGGTGAGATTCGAGATCGAAGCTTTGAGCAACAGCGTTATCGAGCCAGTGGCTTGAATCTAGTGACCGCCGCCATTGTATTGTGGAACACGGTTTATTTAGAGAGAGCGACTAACGCCCTACGAGGGCATGGTCGCACAGTCGATGATACCTTGCTGCAATATCTGTCACCGCTGGGGTGGGAGCACATCAATTTAACTGGGGATTATCTATGGCGAAGCAAAGCCAAGATAGGTGGTGGAAAATTTAGGCCATTGCGCGCAATTGAAAAACCTTAGCGTGCTATATTTTCCGTTTCCTGAGACGACCCCTA
>NZ_BMDV01000020.1 GCF_014636095.1 Acinetobacter modestus | reverse complement strand
GATGATGAGAACTGCAGCATTGACTTAGATCGCCAGTGCTCAGTACTGGCCATCATGTAGCTTTTATCGCTTTAGCGCCTTAACTTATTTAAGTGGCGTAACTTACATAATTTATGCATCCTATTTAGGTGACCTCAGTTATAGTATTCCGTGTCAGGAATCTGTCCACTTATTCCAATGATGATGAGAACTGCAGCATTGACTTAGATCGCCAGTGCTCAGTACTGGCCATCATGTAGCTTTTATCGCTTTAGCGCCTTAACTTATTTAAGTGGCGTAACTTACATAATTTATGCATCCTATTTAGGTGACCTCAGTTATAGTATTCCGTGTCAGGAATCTGTCCACTTATTCCAATGATGATGAGAACTGCAGCAATAAATTATAAAGGCAGGATAGGTGGTTACTTAACCAGCATAAGTTATGTAACTTATGCTAATTCATATTAAAATCACATGAAAGCAATCTTAATTAAAAACTTAGTATGAGAGGGCGTGGTCTTTTGTTTAAAGTGACAATTAACTAAAGGGTTACTTCTTGTATTTAGGAGCATAACCAACTTCTAACAAATAAGAAAAATACTTTCTAACATTATCGCTATCAAGAAGATCACTTGATATCCTTTCCTGAAAGTCTTCTAGAGTCTCTCCACGATGTGCGAAATCATTACCAAATTTTGGATAGTTAGTAATATCACATAGCTTTTTAGCAAAGAATATACATTGCTTAGCTGTCAATTTATAAGTTGGCTCTAAAGGAGCACTTGTACTCGTTTTATTTTGTTCTTTTTCTTCAAACATGAAATGTAATTCTGAAATATTTCTTCCCTCCTTTTTTTGTATATAAGAAACAGTAATATCCGTAAATTTGTTAATTTGATTTAAAGCTACGGTAAGAACCCTTTTTTTAAAGTCTCCCATCTTTTTATATTCATCTTCTATCAATCCGAGTTTTGATCTAAGCTCATCTATAGAAATATATAACTTACCAGTTGATCTCCAACGTATGAGTAACTCATACAGGCGAATAGCATAAATGCTTGTAAGTGGTGAGATTTGTTTAAGTTCATATCTTGTGAACTTTTCTTCAAGTTTTACAAATAAGGGGATAATATCTGGTGCAAAAATTAGTTGGACGCATCCCTCTTCCTTAACATAACCAACTTTTGAAACCCACCTACTTTTGTATATTCCTATTTTTCCAGTTATAGGATCTACTGCTTTATAATTCAAATGCCGTTCAAAAAGATTATCACATGCAGATTGTAACGCTTCATAAGATGCTTGACGTCCTAAATTAAACTGTTTCATGTATTCAGAAGCATGAATCGTAAGTATAGTATCAGAAGTAAGTTCTTTCTCAATTTCTCGAGCAGCAATGATCGCAATTAATATTAGCCTTTGCTCAGATAGATTTAGTGAATACGATGCTTCAACCAAATTATTATCTTTATATACTATGTTACTCATAGGGAGATATATTAAGGAAAATGTTATAAATAGATATATTGACAATACTACTTAACGTCCACAAATGAAAGTATTTTTAATAAAAGAATTTGTCAACTTATGCACAGAATTTGTCAACTTAGAAACAGGAAAAAGTCAACTTATTGGTAGGAATATGTCAACTCAGAAACAGGAAAAAGTCAACTTATTGGTAGGAATTTGTCAACATATACTTCCTGTATCCCTTTGCTAGTCAAGCTTTGAGCAGAGATATAAATAATAAATTTAAATAAATATATATAAATTCAAAAAGACCATTCTTTTGTGGATAACTTTTTTTTAATTTTTTTTTTCATGATAGTTGATTACTTCATAAATCACCGTTAAATTATACACAAACAAACTTACGTAACTTACATAAATTATGATTATCTTAGTTGGTGGTGAAAAAGGCGGTGCTGGTAAAAGCTGTTTAGCTCAAAATCTTGCAGTTTACTTACAACAAAGTCAAAGAGACGTCCTCTTATTAGATGCTGACCCTCAAGGAACAACAACAGATTGGGTCAAAGAAAGAGATGAAAACGATGAATTAAATAATATTCCATCAGTACAAGCATCAGGGAATATACGTTCAGTTTTAAAAGATTTAGATAAAAGATACCAAGATATTATCATTGATGCAGGTGGACAGGATTCTGAAGCATTACGTTCAGCAATGACTATAGCTACACATATGTTATTGCCGTTTAGACCCAAACGAAGAGATCTAAAAACTTTAGATCATATGGAACAAGTTTTAAAATTAGCAAAGACAGTAAATCCAAATCTGAAAGCTAGAGCAATTATTACTCAGTGTCCAACTCTTCCTTCTCAAGTTCAAAGAATTTTAGATGCAAAAGAGGCATGCAAATCATTTGGTATTGATGCATTGAATTCAATCACAACAAATCGAAATGTTTATGATGATGCAGATGAAAATGGGCTTTCGGTTTTTGAAGTAAATAGTGATCCTAAAGCGAAAGCTGAAATTGAAAGTATTGCAAGAGAGTTTTTAGGAGTATAACTATGGCTGGTTTAACTGGGCTAAACAAAAAACCTGAACCTACTGAACAAGATAAAATGTTAGATGCATTTATATCTGGTGCAGAAAAGAGGGTAAAGGCTTTAGAATCAAGTGAAAAAAAATTTATTCGTTACACTTTTTCTCTCAATGAAGATATTAGTAAACTAATTGATGAGCTGGTTGTAAAAGGGCAAAATGCAAGAATAAATCGTTCAAGTATTGTTCGAGCAGCTATAGAAAATTTATCGACATATAGTGCAGATGAATTAAAAGAAATATTAAATAAATAAATTAAAAATATCCCACTTTTTTAAGGGGGATATTTTTTATCCAAGTTAAATTTACTGTAAGTCCCCGGTGAACCCTATAGATATTTTTAAATTCAGCTCAGGCTCTAGCAGTGTGGTGGTAATTTATCTATTTGAGTTATTTTATATGAAGGCGTCCTTTTCTGCACAGACACGGATCTAGGCTATTCAGCTTGGCTGACTGAATTGATGTCATGATGTTTGATGCACATTGTCAAATTCTTTATCAAGCGAAACTCTGAATCAATGCTTGTAATTGTTTCACTATGATGAGTTTGAGTCCAGTGAAATGTTGCTTGTTTCAACCGTAGAGCTTTGAATACCCAGTCCATCATGTATCAACACTTTCATACAATGACCACGCTTATTCCAAAACAAGATAACCTCAATGTTGCGATTTGACATGGTCAAAGGCTTTTAGGACATGAGAAAGAGCAGTATAAGTAACTGCTCGCATATCCATGGGCTGAGTAGAAAGCCAGATTTCATCAATGTGAATCTTATTGTGAGCACCTTGGGGAATTCTGCCAAAGCGATTGCTCCTGATACCTTCCGTTTCAGCCCAATCGCTATGTTCGCATCAGGCGTCGTTATTGATTATGCCTTATACGGAACTCCAGAATTAGCCCTCGTTGCGAACAACAAAGCAGAAATCCTGCAGTTCCGCGGACGCTGATAAGTAGACAGATT
>NZ_BMDV01000019.1 GCF_014636095.1 Acinetobacter modestus | reverse complement strand
ACTGAGCACTGGCGATCTAAGTCAATGCTGCAGTTCTCATCATCATTGGAATAAGTGGACAAATTCCTGACATGGAAATTGCAGCGAGATTGGCTAAAGTTACTACGCTGATTATCAGCCGAGATAAAGTAATGTGAACGGGTAGTATTGCTGTAATGGATGGATTAAACGTTGCAGGGTAAGGCAATGTAATAAATGTGGGCTTTGGTGGTGCAGAGCTTGTTCTCCATCCAAAAGGCGAATATATCTACATACGGGATTTGAATTTAGTACTTACTGCAAAGCTACTGAAGCGAGGGATGTGTTGGGTGCTTTATCGGATGGTTACCTTTAATCCTTCATAAATGAGTGTACTAGTGAACAATACCACTTTATAGCAGTTAAACTTATTAAACTTATTAAACTTATTAAACTTATTAAACTTATTAAACTTATTAAACTTATTAAACTTATTAAACTTATTAAACTTATTAAACTTATTAAACTTAAATTGCTTAGGTGGTCTAACTAAAATTTTTAGCAGAGTGATCTAATAATAAATGTATTAATAGACCATGCTTCAATCTGACGGCTGCGAACCGCCAGGGACAGGCGCAATGTCAGATTCTGTCGCGGCCTTGGCGCGTGCCTGGAAGCGTTCATAGCAATCCAGCCCGCAGAAATGTTCGACGTATTCCGCGCCTTCCGGGGTGAAGGCGGCATCGAGCGGAATTTCTTTGCAGCATACGCAGCAGGTGGTGCAACTGGCAGTGTTCGGGGCGTTTGCGTTCATGGTGGTACTCCTCCAGATTGGTAGCGAAGCTCAAAGCTGCCCACTCTCGGCTGGCTGGGAAGCGGTCATGATCTTCCCTTGAAGGCCCGCAGCAGCCGCGTCACAGACAGGACAAACAAGCCGGTCAGCGTGAGGGCTGCAATACCCCAGTGCTCCCCGATGAACGCGCCGGCCGTCGTGCCGGCTAGCACAATGGCGAGAATCGGCAAATGGCAGGGACAGGTGAGCACGGCCAGCGCGCCCCACAAGTAGCCGGTGATCGGTTTGTGCGTCTCAGACGGCAAGTGCTCTGGGCTGTTCATGGCAGACTCTCCGCGTGCTGTGCCGGTTCGGTTGGCATGGCGGCCAGTTGCATTTCGAGGCTGGCCAGGGCCTCGCGCCGACGCTCGACGAGTTGCCGCAACACGGCAAGCTGCGCAGACGCACCGTCACCGTCCGCAGCATCCAGCGCCCGGCACAGCCGCGCCAGTGCGTCCAGGCCGATACCCGCTTCGAAGGCAGCCCGCACAAAGCGCAGCCGTTGCAACGCGGTGTCATCGAACAAGCCGTAGCCGCCCGTGGTGCACGCGACCGGCCGTAGCAATCCGCGCAGCAGGTAGTCGCGCACGATATGCACGCTCACCCCGGCATCAAGGGCCAGCCGGGACACTGTGTAGGCGCTCATTGAACACCTCCTTTTCCTCATCCGGCGCAGCACGAAAGCTGCTTCACGTCCTTGCTGAAGGTCTGCGCCGCGAGCTTCAGCCCTTCGACCATGGTCAGGTAGGGGAACAATTGGTCGGCCAGTTCCTGCACGGTCATACGGTTGCGAATGGCGAGCACCGCCGTCTGGATCAGTTCACCCGCTTCCGGGGCCACCGCTTGCACGCCGATGAGCCGTCCGCTACCTTCCTCGATGACCAGCTTGATGAAGCCGCGTGTGTCGAAGTTGGCAAGCGCACGCGGCACGTTGTCCAAGGTCAAGGTGCGACTGTCGGTCTCGATCCCGTCGTGATGTGCTTCCGCCTCGCTGTAGCCCACGGTGGCGACCTGCGGGTCGGTGAATACCACGGCCGGCATTGCGGTCAGGTCCAGGGCCGCATCGCCGCCAGTCATGTTGATCGCAGCACGGGTGCCGGCCGCTGCCGCCACATAGACGAACTGAGGCTGGTCGGTGCAGTCGCCAGCCGCATAAATGTGTGGCGTACTGGTGCGCATGCCCTTGTCGATGACGATGGCCCCCTGCGCATTGGCAGCGACTCCCGCCGCTTCCAATGCCAGGCTGCGCGTGTTCGGTGCCCTGCCAGTGGCGACCAGCAGCTGGTCGGCGCGTATTTCACCGTACCCGGTGGTCAGCACGAATTCGCCGTCCACATGCGCGACCTGGCTGGCTTGCGTGTGTTCCAATACCTTGATCCCTTCGGCACGGAACGCGGCTGTAACGGCCTCGCCGATGGCCGGGTCGTCGCGGAAGAACAGCGTGTTGCGAGCTAGGATCGTGACCTGGCTGCCCAGCCGGGCGAAGGCTTGCGCCAGTTCCAGCGCGACCACCGACGAGCCGATCACGGCTAGGCGTTCGGGAAGGGTGTCGCTGACCAGGGCCTCGGTCGAAGTCCAGTAGGGTGACTCTTTCAGGCCCGGAATCGGCGGCACGGCCGGGCTGGCACCCGTGGCGACTAAGCAGCGGTCGAAAGCTACCACGCGCTCGCCACCATCGTTTAAACGGACGACCAGGCTCTGCTCATCCTTGAAACGCGCCTCACCATGTACAACGATGATGGTCGGGTTGCCGTCCAGAATGCCTTCGTACTTGGCATGGCGCAGTTCTTCGACGCGCGCCTGCTGCTGGGCCAGTAGTTTGCTGCGGTCAATCGCAGGCACAGTCGCCGCGATACCGCCGTCGAACGGACTTTCCCGACGTAAATGGGCGATGTGGGCGGCGCGAATCATGATCTTGGACGGCACGCAGCCGACGTTGACGCAGGTGCCGCCGATGGTGCCGCGCTCGATCAGCGAGACGTGCGCGCCTTGCTCGACGGCCTTCAGTGCTGCCGCCATTGCCGCGCCACCGCTACCAATGACGACGACCTGCAACGGGCGTTCGTTGCCACTGGGCTTATCAGCGGCCCCTATCCAGCCGCGCATCTTGTCGAGCAGGCCGGCGCGGTTGTCCGTCGGTGGCGCATCGGCAAGCGTTGCCTCGTAGCCCAGTCCGGCCACGGCGGTAGTCAGCGCATCCGATGACGTGCCCGCCTCAATGGCGAGTTGCGCTGTGCCCTTCGGATAGGACACCAGCGCCGATTGCACGCCGGGCACTTTCTCCAAGGCTTCCTTGACGTGAGCCGCGCACGAGTCGCAGGTCATCCCGGTGATTTTCAGGGTGGTCATGTATTTTTCCTTTTCTGTGGTGGCTACGGCTGTTGCCGTCAGCCACGTTGTTCTGGCAATTCACAGCTGTCCGGCCCGCAGCGGCGATGTGCTGGCGAGATGAAATCCCAGACCGACACCCCAACCATCAAGGCCAGGCCGACATAGAGCAGTCCACCGCTCTGCCAGCCGTAAGCCCGCATTAAAAACACCGCTGCCAGCACCAAGATCGGGCCTATCGTGCCGAGCGCCGTGCGTCGCCACTGTCGATGATTGAGCCAAGCGATAGCATTGGCGAGTAACGTGATGCCGGCGAACATCGGCAGCAGGATGCCAATGAATAGCCCCTCGTACTGGCTCAAGAAGCCCAGTCCGATGGCCGCGCCAAAGCTGGCGATGGCAGGAAAACAGGCGGCGCAGCCCATCGCGGAAACGACGCTGCCGAGCGCGCCGGTTTTGCCAGCGATGCGCGTGATGAGTCCCATGTGTCGCTCCCGAGTTCGGTTAACGGATCAGCGTTTGAGGCTGGACGGATAGCCCGCGTCCTCGGTCGCCTTGGTCAACTTCTGGACGTTGGTCTTGGCATCGTCGAAGGTGACGACGGCCTGGCGCTTGTCGAAACTTACGTCGGTCTTGCTCACGCCCTCAACCTTGGAAAGCGCGTGCTTGACAGTGATCGGGCAAGAGGCGCAGGTCATGCCAGGCACGGACAGCGTGACGGTCTGAGTGGCGGCGAACACGGGGGCAACGAAAGCGGCGAGAGCGAGGGAGGCAAACAGCTTTTTCATGATGAACTCCTGATTAGTAGAAAAATGGCATGACGTAGGGAAAACCAAGCGCGACCAAGACCAACACGGCGACGAACCAGAAAATGAGCTTGTAGGTGGTGCGCACTTGCGGAATCGCGCACACCTCGCCCGGCTTGCAGGCTGCGGTCGGTCGGACGATGCGCCGCCAGGCAAAGAACAGTGCAACCAGCGCCGCGCCGATGAAGATCGGCCGATACGGCTCCAATACCGTCAGGTTGCCGATCCATGCCCCGCTGAACCCCAAGGCGATCAAAACCAGCGGCCCCAGGCAGCAGGCCGACGCAAGAATGGCGGCCAGCCCAGCGGCGAAGAGCGCGCCGCGCCCGTTTTGTGGTTCAGACATACGCTTGTCCTTTCAAATTTGGTTTGGATAGCTTAAGCTTACTTCCGTAGTTATGTACGGAGTCAAGCGATATGCAAATTAATTTTGAGAATCTGACCATTGGCGTTTTTGCCAAGGCGGCCGGGGTCAATGTGGAGACCATCCGGTTCTACCAGCGCAAGGGCCTGCTGCCGGAGCCAGACAAGCCCTATGGCAGCATTCGCCGCTATGGCGAGGCGGATGTAACACGAGTGCGGTTCGTGAAATCGGCCCAGCGGCTGGGCTTTAGCCTGGACGAAATCGCCGAGCTACTGCGGCTGGAGGATGGCACCCATTGCGAGGAAGCCAGCGGCCTGGCCGAGCACAAGCTCAAGGATGTGCGCGAGAAGATGGCCGACTTGGCACGCATGGAGGCCGTGCTGTCTGAACTGGTGTGCGCCTGCCATGCGCGGAAAGGGAACGTTTCCTGCCCGCTGATTGCGTCACTGCAAGACGGAACGAAGCTCGCTGCATCGGCGCGGGGGAGTCACGGGGTGACTACGCCTTAGCGTGCTTTATTTTCCGAATTCTGAGACGACCCCTAGATGCCTGGTCAAGACTGCATACTTGCAGTTTTGACGGCACTGTTGCAAATAGGGATCTGAGTCAATGATTTTCCCTTCAAAAAAGCTTAGAGACCGAAAACTCTATTTACTAGCCAAACTTCTCCTAGAATATTACC
>NZ_BMDV01000018.1 GCF_014636095.1 Acinetobacter modestus | reverse complement strand
AAGATCATTAAGAGAATAGAAGAACAACTTGTGTGGATTTTTACTGGTTGATCGATCGAAAATATTTCATTGATTGAATGGTAGAAATTTCTCGAAGTTTATTTGAGCGAATTTTTAGTCAGAAAATTGATGAGCCAAGATTTGTAGCCATAAGCTACTAATGATTTTAAACTGAAGAGTTTGATCATGGCTCAGATTGAACGCTGGCGGCAGGCTTAACACATGCAAGTCGAGCGGAGATGAGGTGCTTGCACCTTATCTTAGCGGCGGACGGGTGAGTAATGCTTAGGAATCTGCCATTTAGTGGGGGACAACATTCCGAAAGGAATGCTAATACCGCATACGTCCTACGGGAGAAAGCAGGGGATCTTCGGACCTTGCGCTAAATGATGAGCCTAAGTCGGATTAGCTAGTTGGTGGGGTAAAGGCCTACCAAGGCGACGATCTGTAGCGGGTCTGAGAGGATGATCCGCCACACTGGGACTGAGACACGGCCCAGACTCCTACGGGAGGCAGCAGTGGGGAATATTGGACAATGGGCGGAAGCCTGATCCAGCCATGCCGCGTGTGTGAAGAAGGCCTTTTGGTTGTAAAGCACTTTAAGCGAGGAGGAGGCTACTAGTACTAATACTACTGGATAGTGGACGTTACTCGCAGAATAAGCACCGGCTAACTCTGTGCCAGCAGCCGCGGTAATACAGAGGGTGCGAGCGTTAATCGGATTTACTGGGCGTAAAGCGTGCGTAGGCGGCTTTTTAAGTCGGATGTGAAATCCCCGAGCTTAACTTGGGAATTGCATTCGATACTGGGAAGCTAGAGTATGGGAGAGGATGGTAGAATTCCAGGTGTAGCGGTGAAATGCGTAGAGATCTGGAGGAATACCGATGGCGAAGGCAGCCATCTGGCCTAATACTGACGCTGAGGTACGAAAGCATGGGGAGCAAACAGGATTAGATACCCTGGTAGTCCATGCCGTAAACGATGTCTACTAGCCGTTGGGGCCTTTGAGGCTTTAGTGGCGCAGCTAACGCGATAAGTAGACCGCCTGGGGAGTACGGTCGCAAGACTAAAACTCAAATGAATTGACGGGGGCCCGCACAAGCGGTGGAGCATGTGGTTTAATTCGATGCAACGCGAAGAACCTTACCTGGCCTTGACATACTAGAAACTTTCCAGAGATGGATTGGTGCCTTCGGGAATCTAGATACAGGTGCTGCATGGCTGTCGTCAGCTCGTGTCGTGAGATGTTGGGTTAAGTCCCGCAACGAGCGCAACCCTTTTCCTTACTTGCCAGCATTTCGGATGGGAACTTTAAGGATACTGCCAGTGACAAACTGGAGGAAGGCGGGGACGACGTCAAGTCATCATGGCCCTTACGGCCAGGGCTACACACGTGCTACAATGGTCGGTACAAAGGGTTGCTACCTAGCGATAGGATGCTAATCTCAAAAAGCCGATCGTAGTCCGGATTGGAGTCTGCAACTCGACTCCATGAAGTCGGAATCGCTAGTAATCGCGGATCAGAATGCCGCGGTGAATACGTTCCCGGGCCTTGTACACACCGCCCGTCACACCATGGGAGTTTGTTGCACCAGAAGTAGGTAGTCTAACCGCAAGGAGGACGCTTACCACGGTGTGGCCGATGACTGGGGTGAAGTCGTAACAAGGTAGCCGTAGGGGAACCTGCGGCTGGATCACCTCCTTAACGAAAGATTGACGATCGGTAAGAATCCACAACAAGTTGTTCTTCGAAGATGTATCTGAGGGTCTGTAGCTCAGTTGGTTAGAGCACACGCTTGATAAGCGTGGGGTCACAAGTTCAAGTCTTGTCAGACCCACCAAATCTGAAAGATATGTCGTTCATTAAGTGATAAGCTGGGGACTTAGCTTAGTTGGTAGAGCGCCTGCTTTGCACGCAGGAGGTCAGGAGTTCGACTCTCCTAGTCTCCACCATGAATTAAAAGAGTTTGTAAAACTAAGTTAATTCAAAGCTAAGAAGATTATAGAGTTTAGTGAATACAGTCCAAGTTGACTGGTTTATTAATCTCTGTGATTTATCACAGTTTACTACGCACCGACGAGGTGGTAGTTAATCATTAACAGATTAGAAAATTGAGTCTGAAATAAATTGTTCACTCATTTGTTCGCAAGAACAAAATGAGAACTAGCAAAAACACTGAATCAAGCGTTTTGGTATATGAATTTAGATTGAAGCTGTATGGTGATTAAGTTCACAGACAACAAACCAGTAGCAATTAAGTTTGCAACGATAACACTCACTTGTATGTGTTAACGACTGTTTGGGGTTGTATAGTCAAGTAATTAAGTGCATGTGGTGGATGCCTTGGCAGTCAGAGGCGATGAAAGACGTAATAGCCTGCGATAAGCTCCGGGGAGGCGGCAAATATCCTTTGATCCGGAGATTTCTGAATGGGGGAACCCACCCGCTATAAGGCGGGTATCATAAGCTGAATACATAGGCTTATGAAGCGAACGAGGGGAAGTGAAACATCTCAGTACCCTTAGGAAAAGAAATCAATTGAGATTCCCTTAGTAGCGGCGAGCGAACGGGGAGCAGCCCATTAAGTTGTGTGTGTTCTAGTGGAACGCTCTGGGAAGTGCGAACGTAGAGGGTGATATTCCCGTACACGAAAGGGCACACACAATGATGACGAGTAGGGCGAGGCACGTGAAACCTTGTCTGAATATGGGGGGACCATCCTCCAAGGCTAAATACTCCTGACTGACCGATAGTGAACCAGTACCGTGAGGGAAAGGCGAAAAGAACCCCTGTGAGGGGAGTGAAATAGATCCTGAAACCGCATGCATACAAGCAGTGGGAGCCGACTTGTTCGGTGACTGCGTACCTTTTGTATAATGGGTCAGCGACTTATATTCAGTAGCGAGGTTAACCGTATAGGGGAGCCGTAGAGAAATCGAGTCTTAATAGGGCGTTTAGTTGCTGGGTATAGACCCGAAACCAGGCGATCTATCCATGAGCAGGTTGAAGGTTGGGTAACACTAACTGGAGGACCGAACCCACTGTCGTTGAAAAGCCAGGGGATGACTTGTGGATAGGGGTGAAAGGCTAATCAAGCCTGGTGATAGCTGGTTCTCCCCGAAAGCTATTTAGGTAGCGCCTCGGACGAATACCATTGGGGGTAGAGCACTGTTTCGGCTAGGGGGTCATCCCGACTTACCAAACCGATGCAAACTCCGAATACCAATGAGTACTATCCGGGAGACAGACTGCGGGTGCTAACGTCCGTAGTCAAGAGGAAAACAATCCAGACCGCCAGCTAAGGCCCCAAAATCATAGTTAAGTGGGAAACGATGTGGGAAGGCATAGACAGCTAGGAGGTTGGCTTAGAAGCAGCCACCCTTTAAAGAAAGCGTAATAGCTCACTAGTCGAGTCGGCCTGCGCGGAAGATGTAACGGGGCTAAAACTATGTGCCGAAGCTGCGGATTTGACATTAGTCAAGTGGTAGGGGAGCGTTCTGTAAGCCGATGAAGGTGTATTGAGAAGTATGCTGGAGGTATCAGAAGTGCGAATGCTGACGTGAGTAACGACAAAACGGGTGAAAAACCCGTTCGCTGAAAGACCAAGGGTTCCAGTCCAACGTTAATCGGGGCTGGGTGAGTCGACCCCTAAGGCGAGGCCGAGAGGCGTAGTCGATGGGAAATTGGTTAATATTCCAATACTTCTGTGTAATGCGATGAGAGGACGGAGAAGGTTAAGTCAGCCTGGCGTTGGTTGTCCAGGTGGAAGGTTGTAGGCATGTATCTTAGGCAAATCCGGGGTACTCTATGCTGAGAACTGATAGCAAGCTGTACTTGTACAGTGAAGTGGCTGATACCATGCTTCCAGGAAAAGTCTCTAAGCTTCAGTTACACAGGAATCGTACCCGAAACCGACACAGGTGGTCAGGTCGAGTAGACCAAAGCGCTTGAGAGAACTCTGCTGAAGGAACTAGGCAAAATGGTACCGTAACTTCGGGAGAAGGTACGCTGCTGACGGTGATGGGACTTGCTCCCTGAGCTATTGGCAGCCACAGAAACCAGGCCGCTGCAACTGTTTATTAAAAACATAGCACTCTGCAAACACGAAAGTGGACGTATAGGGTGTGATGCCTGCCCGGTGCTGGAAGGTTAATTGATGGGGTTAGCGTAAGCGAAGCTCTTGATCGAAGCCCCAGTAAACGGCGGCCGTAACTATAACGGTCCTAAGGTAGCGAAATTCCTTGTCGGGTAAGTTCCGACCTGCACGAATGGCATAATGATGGCGGCGCTGTCTCCAGCAGAGGCTCAGTGAAATCGAAATCGCTGTGAAGATGCAGTGTACCCGCGGCTAGACGGAAAGACCCCGTGAACCTTTACTGCAGCTTGACATTGAACTTTGACCTTACTTGTGTAGGATAGGTGGGAGGCTTTGAAGTTGGAACGCTAGTTCCAATGGAGCCGTCCTTGAAATACCACCCTGGTAATGTTGAGGTTCTAACTCTGCCCCGTAATCCGGGGCGAGGACCATGTCTGGTGGGTAGTTTGACTGGGGCGGTCTCCTCCTAAAGAGTAACGGAGGAGTACGAAGGTGCGCTCAGCGTGGTCGGAAATCACGCGTAGAGTATAAAGGCAAAAGCGCGCTTAACTGCGAGACCCACAAGTCGAGCAGGTACGAAAGTAGGTCTTAGTGATCCGGTGGTTCTGTATGGAAGGGCCATCGCTCAACGGATAAAAGGTACTCTGGGGATAACAGGCTGATACCGCCCAAGAGTTCATATCGACGGCGGTGTTTGGCACCTCGATGTCGGCTCATCTCATCCTGGGGCTGAAGCAGGTCCCAAGGGTATGGCTGTTCGCCATTTAAAGAGGTACGCGAGCTGGGTTTAGAACGTCGTGAGACAGTTCGGTCCCTATCTACCGTGGGCGCTGGAAATTTGAGAGGATCTGCTCCTAGTACGAGAGGACCAGAGTGGACGAACCTCTGGTGTACCGGTTGTGACGCCAGTCGCATCGCCGGGTAGCTATGTTCGGAAGGGATAACCGCTGAAAGCATCTAAGCGGGAAGCCTACCTCAAGATAAGATTTCCCTAGGAATTTATTCCTCTAAAGAGCCGTTCGAGACTAGGACGTTGATAGGTTGGGTGTGGAAGCACGGTGACGTGTGAAGCTGACCAATACTAATTGCTCGTGAGGCTTGACTATACAACACCCAAACAGTTGTTGTATTCAAGATAAATTCAATACACAACTTGATTTAGTGTAAAAACTAGTTACAATACAGACCCAATAATCTAATCCGTTAATAACTCTTTCGGTAATAAGTGGCAAAGAACTTAAAATTAAGTTCAAGAGTAAGACCACCGAAAGCCAAAACAGTTTGCTGGCGACAATAGCAAGAGTGAACCACCTGATCCCTTCCCGAACTCAGAAGTGAAACCTCTTAGCGCTGATGGTAGTGTGGCGTTTGCCATGTGAGAGTAAGTCATCGCCAGCTTTTAAATACTAAACACCCC
>NZ_BMDV01000017.1 GCF_014636095.1 Acinetobacter modestus | reverse complement strand
TCGGCTGGTCAATCTAAGCAAAAATACCGTGTTGGATATCGTTAAAAGAAGTCGGAGTGAAAATCCTTAGCGTGCTATATTTTCCGTTTCCTGAGACGACCCCAAGTATGACCAGGATAAATTTCTGTGATTTCTTGGATTGAATGAGTATCTGCGTCACGAGCCTGTTTAAGATATCTAAGAAGCATATCCTTTCTACGTAATCGACTGAACTGTCCTTGCCAAGGTTGAAACTCATTTCTTTTGTCTTGGCATGCTCTTTCAGTTTTTGCCCAGACTTTCTCTAAGCACCCTAAAAAAAATCGCCAATTTCTTTCAAACTCTTCAAATGATTTTGAATTTCGCATAGCTTCAATACTAGATCTAGCCGATTCGAGTTCTGCTTTAGCTTGTTTTAGTGGTGTATTCTGCATTTTCTCTTATTTCATAAATATTTTATAATTTAATAAAGCCTTTTTTATTATTTTCAACTACTTAATTTTAGATTGATTTGAAAGGAAATCTAAAATTAACATAATACGCCTTATGCGAAAGGCTCTATCCATGAGCCTTTTGATTTCCATATAAACTGTTCACACAGACTTACTCATCCTACAATCAAAATTATGCACCCTGTTTGACGGCCTTAGCCTATCCTGCAATCAAAAAATAAGAAAAACTCTCCTAACAGCTATCTGACTTTTGAACTGAATATAACCTTTAAAATGCTTTAAATATTAATGTCTTATAGTTTAAAACACTTTAATTTGCTTGAAGATATTTTATTTTTACCGTCTTTTATCAAACCTAATGGTTGTTTTTAGTTGTTTTTGGTTGCATTTATCCAAAGTGATAGTTGTTTTTGGTTGTTAATGATTGTTTTTAGTTGTTTTTTGCACCCAACACCCTTTGGGCAATTATTACAATCGGTTCTTCATCTTCAGGATATAATTTTTAGAAGAGGGAGGTAAAAGATGAAAATGAATGATAAAGGAATAGTAGAACTACGAACATCAGACGAAAAGGCAAAAGGGATCTGTGACCATGAATACCCACAATCTGTGATAGATGCTTGTGAACCAAAAATTCAGGCGACAATTCAACGTATAATCAATGGTGAGACCACCTTTGAAATAGAAGAAGCTAAACTTCTCGCAGAATGGAACGCATTGGTTAATCCATAAATGAAGAAAAAAACCAACTGTCAGAGGAAAATCCATGAAGAAAGATCCAACAGTAAGTCTTTTTGAAACAAGGGAGAAAGTTAAAAAATCCCTAAGAGAAGCAGCAAGAAATCCAGATCATCCTATAAATAATGGACTTAAAGCTTATTTTAAGGAAAGAAAACAAAAACTCGAACGTTTAAGAAACAAATAGTCCTACTATGAAACATTAACCTTATAAAAATATTTCATCTAAATGCTCTATTTTCTCCATATTTAAATAATTAGAACATAACAGAAGAACTTTAAGGGAAAGAAAAAACGCTGTAACCATCTAATATGATGTTTGAACACAACATATTTAATATCAGATAATTTTAACAAAGCGAGTGTCTACGAGCGGTATTTCCAAAATTCGCGCCTGGGCCTTCTGAAGAACTGCTTTTTTAGGTTTATTCATCTAAAAAAGTGAAGTTTAAATGCATAAATCAGAATCTAGACCGAGCGAAGCGAGCATAAAGTTTTATGAGCGAAGCGAATTCCAAGTTGCTTTTGCTTTTATTTCAAATTCACAACGAAAAGAACCAAAAAAATTGCCCCTGAATCGAGCGTAAGCGAGATTCAATAGAGTTTGAGCGAAGCGAAAACCAAGGGCAATTTTGACCAGACAGGGTTTTTAATTATTTTTAATGTTTTTAATACTTTTATATGATTAAAAATAATTAAGATTCATGCATTTGAATTCATATAAAGATAGGTTTAAGGGGTGATAAAGATAGGTTTAAGGGGTGATAAAGATAGGTTTAAGGGGTGATAAAGATAGGTTTAAGGGGTGATAAAGATAGTTGGTATGTTGACTATTTAAAATAGGTAGAATATAACCTATTTATATTAATTGATTTACTTAATACTATGACCAATAACAATAAACTAGTCGTAAAAGATAATGCTCTAATTGATGCTTCTTTCAACTTATCTCTTATAGAACAGCGCATTATGCTTTTAGCGATAGTTGAAGCTAGAGAATCTTTGAGTCTCACTCCAGAAACACCAATAGAAGTATCTGTAAGCAACTATATTCATCAATTTAAAGTGGATAGTAATAATGCTTACAATCTCATTCGAGAAGCAGCAAAAACATTAAAGAGAAGAGAATTCAGTTACTTAGATAGATATAAAGGCCTAGAAGCTCTTACTACAGCCAATTGGGTAAATAAAGTTACCTATGTAGATTCAAATGGTTTTATTGTTTTATATCTAAGTAATGAAGTTATAAGCTTAATTAGTAGACTTAGTGAACAATTTACCAAATACTATATAGAGCAAGTTTCTGATTTTAAAAGTAAATATAGTATTAGACTATATGAGTTATTGATAAAGTGGCTAAGTGTAGCAAAGACTGAGAAATATAATATTAATGATCTTAGATCAAAACTTGGACTGGGAGTAACAGAGTATTCAACCATGTCTAACTTCAAATCCAATGTTTTAGACAAAGCAATCAGTGAAATTAATGAACATACAGATATTACTGTTGACTATGACCAATTTAAAAATGGAAGAATTATTACTGATATCCAATTTAGAATTAAATCCAAAATTAGGCCTTCTCAGCAAAAGTCAGCTAAACCAGTTAAAGAAAAATGTTATGAATTGAGTGATGCTCAAATCAATATGTTTGGTAACCAACTTTCTAGACTGTCCGAATTTTCAAACCTAGCTAATGGTAATGAAAGTTATGAGATCTTAGCTGCAAAAATTAAAGATATGCTAAGAGATCCTATACAACAAAAGCAGTTTTTACCCCATTTACGGAAACTCGGCTTTAAAGCTTAAGTATTCTGAAAACATTGTGATTATGGAAACTATCTATTGATACCATAGTGTTTGTCTAATGCTTTGATTGCGGCATCAATAGTTTCTATTTCTCCATTGTTATATGCATCAAAAATGTACTTGGTTTCAGGGTTTGGGTGTAGATTATCTACGGAAAAAGCTGCTTGTGTTATTTTGTGTAGGGCTTTTCTTTTGCGGATTTCTTCTAATTCCTGCTTCCGTGCTGCAAAGTATGCTTTTAAATTATCATTAACTGGGTGATCAGGATTGCTAGCAGCTTCAACTTGAAGCCTGATAACTTCCTTGTTTATTTTCATGATGCCTTTTTCTTGATTATTCATGACTACCACCTTTTCAGACTGAATCTACATTTTTAAATATGAATGAAGTTTCTTTTGTTTGTCACTCTCCAAATGCCTTAAACACTTTATCTTAAAAAGTTAGTTATCGCCAAACAAGTGATGTAACGTTACATGATTAAATACTGTCTACTGGCATACAGATTTTTACTTGGGTTACATGATGAAAGCACTATCTGTTATTGAATTATCTCAACTTTATGGAATGAATCGACAAAGTATTTATAAACGCATAAATAAAGGAGATTTATCAAAAAATAGTGATGGAAAAATAGATTTATCTGAAGCTATACGAGTATTTGGCGAACCATCTAATAAAAATAATGATATAACCACGTTACAGTCTACTACGGTACAAAAAGAGACAGAAGTAGACATGCTAAAACAACAGGTAGACATACTAAAAAAACAACTAGAACTTGCACATGAGCGGGAGGTTTTCCAACGTGAACAGCTAGCAGCAAAAGATAATCAAATAGAAGTAATACAACGCTTACTGGAAGCCCCAAAAACCAATATGACTACGTTTACCGATCAAAAATCTGAGCAGAATATAGCAACAGATCCTAGGCTAGAACCTGAACCAAAAGATGACCTATTGACTACTCCCGTTGAAATAGAAAATAAGCGCATTCCTGTGCCTGAGCACATTGAACCAGAGCCTGAGAAAAGAGGGTTTTGGAGTCGTTTTTTTAGACCCTATGATTAATCAAGATTGTTTAATTTGAATGAATAAAATCACGGAACAATGAGCAAAGAATAGGCGTGGAACGTGAAAGATCAAGAAAAAGCTGTTCTAGTGCGCTGAACCCTAGAACGGCTTACTTTAAGATATTGATGCGAAAAGGAAAAGTTCAAGTATTTCGCATAAGGCGTATTATGTTAATTTTAGGAAATCTAATAATTAATTTGATCTAATTCTACTCATTGAATAACCATAATACTGTTTAAAGGATCTGCCTAAAGAAGATTGATTTGTATACCCTAGTGATATGGCTATATCTGTTAAAGCTAAATTCGAGTACTTCAATAACTTCATACAATGTTGCATTTTAGTTTCGATAACTAAATTTCTATAGCTTAGATCTTGGGCTTCCAACTTACGATGTAACGTTCTGCGAGACATATTCAGCATTTTTGCTAGAGACTCGGATGAAGGAATAGCTAATGATGCATCAACATAATGGTGTAATAAATTAACTACTTTGTTCTTAATATTCTCTTGTTTAGATTTAGTTTGAGCGAGTGCAATTTCAGCTTGACTTAATAGAACCTCTAACAACTGTTGATCTGAGTTTTTCATATCTACTTTCAATTTAGCATGAGAAACTCTGATGCAATAATTCTCTTGCGAAAACTTTAAATCACAATGATAAAAATTCTGATAATCATCTAAAGGTCTAATTTTTTCTGATGCAAATTCAATAGCTTCAAATGTACTTTCTGTTGATTTTAATTCGAGAATTCTCTCAAGGAGACTAGACATAGCTGCAATATTGATTTCATGGATCACAATGCAGTCGTTATTCCATTGTGGCCAAAAAATTTCATATTCCATATATTTTTTTTTGACTTTTAAGCCCTCAAAATCACCTGGATCTATAAGTAAATAACTAAATTTTTCTAGATAAATAAGAGCATCTTCTAGATTCGAAGCGTAAGTTGCCAGATATGCTATTAATCCATAGTGCTTAAATTCTAATGTTTTAATTAAATCGAAAATTAGGTCGTTAGGACTATGAATTTCCTTAATTTTTTCAAAAAAAATATTAAATTCTGTAATAGGGTATTTAACTGAAAAATTCTCTTGAGATATTTTGAATAGTTTATTTCTTAAATCAGATTTAAAGTATGTATGATATTGAAATTTATTAATAAAATCATAAATCAATTTGAAGTATGAACTTGATATATGTATAGGGTTCATGATTCGGCACATAATGGCACAATATGTATAAAATATGGCATAAGACGTGCAAATTTCATAGCTGTACTCATTCATTATCCTTAAAAAGGTTAAGGATTCTAAAATGAATGCTATTACACAATATGAAGTTGATCCGATTGTTCGTAAAAAATTAGATTTCCAAATAGAACAAATGGAAAAGTATTGGTTTGAAAAAGATCCATTTAAAACACGTTTGTTTGATGCCGTATGTTTAACATTCCCAACAGGAGAGCGTTATTTCATTGAGTCGGTACGCAAATTTAGAGACCAAATCAAGAATGAAAATCTTAAAACAGCAGTTGCAGATTTTATTCAACAAGAAGCACAGCATGGTATCGCCCATACCAAAATGAATGATGCATTAATTGCTCAAGGTTTACCTATTGAGCAATATGCGGATCATGCCACTCAAATATTTGCTTGGATGACCAATAACCTGTCAGATCGTACAAATTTACTATTTACGGCTGCATTTGAGCATATGACTGCATTGATGGCTGAAAGCTTTTTTAGTGAGAAAAGAACCTTTGAATATGTAGATCCACATGTTCGTTCACTCTTGGCTTGGCATGCCATTGAAGAAATGGAGCATCGAGATATTGTGTTTGATGTCATGAAACAGGTGGGAAATGTACCTGAATGGCAACGTAAAATGATTCTTCCGATTGCCATTATGCATATGTTTGGCTTTACTTTATACAGAACAAATTTAATGCTGAAGATAGATGGTTTTAGTTTTAAAAAACGTTCTCTGATTTTCTATAAGGGTTTAAATGATGTCTTTGGCCAGCAGGGAATGTTTGGAAAAATGAAACGGCCTTTGTTTTCTTGGATGAAAAAAGATTTTCACCCCAATCAACATCCAATCATTGCACAGTACGATACTTGGATCAGAGTGATGGCTGAAACCAATGACCCTATTCAAGCAGGTGAAGCATTCTGGAGAGATGGTAAATAATTAAAATCATAGAAAACCTTAATTTAGGGTTTTCTTTTATTCCATTTAACATAATGGGCGTTATGCGAAACCAATCTTTATTATTTTAATTAAATCAAATATTTATATATTTTACATAACGCAAAAAAGCACTAAAAAGCCGACTCGGAAACAAGTCGGCTGCTTTTTAAGCACTTTTGTCACTTTTAGCCAATAATCTTGGCTAAAAAATGCTCAAAATTTCAGTTTTTCCTGATTTCTCAGGGCCTCCATTTCTGAAATTATCCCCATTTCCTGCGGACAAATATTGGGATAATTTGAGGATATCTCCATGTACGTTCTGGCGTACAGTCATTCAAGAAAATTACCAATATGCATACCTCTCTCGATTTCATATCATGGCCTCATTGAGAACAGGATGTTCCAGATAAAAATAAAAAGAGCAGCGACAGGAAGCGAGGGATGACAGGAGTTGACCCTAGTACCAAATACGAAAAACCCCGACAGGATGTCGGGGTTTTTTTATGGCTTATAATTTTAAATCAGGCTTGGATGTGCATCTAGAATACGAATCAATGTTGCTGCTGGGCCTGTTGGATAGCGTCTGCCTTGTTCCCAGTTCTGAAGTGTACGAGAGCTGATATGCAAACGTGCAGCAAATTCTGTTTGGCTCAAACCAGTTTTTTCACGAACCTCTTTAATACTAGGTAAAGTTAGCTCAGTCACTCGACTTGCTTTAACTTCATTACGTTTAATTGCACCTGCTTCTTTGATCGAAGCAACGAGGTCATCAAATAAATTATTATCCATGAAATTGCTCCTTCACAAGTTGACGTAGGATAGTGGTTTCTTTATCACTTAGGTTTTCTTTAACAGATTTAGGGTAAGCCAGTAGCATAAAGATCTGATCATCTTCAGTGATCCAGTAATAGATAACTCGAATGCCACCACTTTTTCCTTTACTGCCTTGAGCGCAACGTACTTTACGAATCCCACCACCATTTTTAATGAGATCTCCCTTATCTGGCTGAACTAAAAGTTCCTGTTGGAGTTCTCTGTATTCATCATCAGAGACAAGCTCTTTGATTTGTTTGGTGAAAATACTGGTTTCAATGAATAGCATAGGTGAAGTACGTCAATGGCGTACTATTATTGTAGTGAATATAGCAAAAAAAAGCCAGTTACTAAGCTAATAACGATCAATAGCTTAAAATTCGCATAAGAGATTTTATGTTAAATAATTTAAAGGATAGAAAAATCTAATATTGACTTTATATCGGAAAAAATAACGGCTTTTTTTTTAAAGTTATTTTATAATATGCTGATATTTATATATTAATATATTTTTTATTTCGGACTTTATAGCGTACAATTATCTTGCTGTTTTAAAGAGATTTACAACGTGGATATTACACCGATTGCTAGTACGTACTCACCAGAGCTAGAAGAGAAGTTATTCGAAATAATTCGCTTAGACGCGCAATTAGATTCAACTGTACCTAGTACTATACGAGATGCTATTGAAGGGTTATTACGTGTAGTTAACTCTTATTACAGTAATAAGATTGAAGGTAATCCAACTAAACCAAGTGAACTTTTGCATTTAAATGATGAATCTATCGAGTATAAATCTAAAGGACTTTTAGAAATTAAAAGACACATTGAGGTTCAAGTTAAACTTAATTTGCAACACAGCAATGTTGAAGAAGTAACTTCACAAGATTTTATTAAAAAGATTCATGAAGCTTTTTATGAGCAATGTGAGCCTTCGGAATTACAAATTTTAGATAGTGACGGTATAACTACTCATCAAATAGAACCTGGATGTTATCGTCTAACAAACGTTAGAGTTGGACCTCACACACCACCAACGCCAGAAAAAATTTCAGCATATATGTCATGGTTTTCTAATGCTTATAAAGTTAAGTACCTTCCAGGCATGAGTAAGTATTGGGCAATGGCTGCATCACATCACCGTTTAGCTTGGATTCATCCATTTTTAGATGGAAATGGTCGAGTTTCAAGGTTGTTCACCGATTGTTTTATGCGTGCAATCGGTTTAAAAAGTTATGGTCTGTGGTCTATGTCTAGAGGGTTTGCTCGTTCGAGTGAGCAATATTATAAGTATCTCGATATTGCTGATAGACAAAGACAAGGTAGTATGGATGGTAGAGGTATATTATCTGATGATGGACTAACACAATTTACAGAATATTTTATAGATGTTGCTCTAGATCAAATGACATATTTCAGTAGCTTATTAGAACCATATAAGCTTGAAGAAAGAATTAACGTTTACTTCCAATTAAGATTCAATGAAGCTTTATTTGATCATAAAACGAAAAAGCCATTAAAGAAATTGCCTTTAGAAGCGAAAGATATATATAAAACTCTTTTGCATAATGGGCCACATTCTAGAAAAGAATTACAGGATAAGTTCCAGATTAGTGAGAAAAAATTGAGGGAAATCGTTCAAGTAATGGTTAAAGACCATCTAATATTTGCTCCACCTAAACACAAGTTGCAAGTTAGATTGTCTCCACATGCGGTTGAAGTACTATTTCCATATCTATTTCAATAAAAAAAAGCTCATTTATGAGCTTTTTTGTTTTTATCTAGCTAATAAATTTTAGGAGAAAAATTTAATTTCTACTTGGTCAATGAAATCACTATAAAATTTTAAGCCTAATAACGCTAAAGTTACTGGATGATGATTCTCAATAGGACTTTCTAAATGCTTTGATGGTGGATTATACCACTCACCATTATTTTGCACTTTAATTGCTATTGGATGCGGCATTACAGTTTCTTGAACCATAGGATCCCCTTCATAATGAGAGAGGTTTCCATTACCACTTATAACCATTTTTTTATGTAATGAGAGCCTTTATGTGCGCTTCTATATGAAGTAGGGGTCGTCTCAGGAAACGGAAAATATAGCACGCTAAGGTTTTTCAATTGCGCGCAATGGCCTAAATTTTCCACCACCTATCTTGGCTTTGCTTCGCCATA
>NZ_BMDV01000016.1 GCF_014636095.1 Acinetobacter modestus | reverse complement strand
CGGCTGGTCAATCTAAGCAAAAATACCGTGTTGGATATCGTTAAAAGAAGTCGGAGTGAAAATCCTTAGCGTGCTATATTTTCCGTTTCCTGAGACGACCCCTAACTGAAGACATTGACGGTGGATGGGCTGCAATGGGAATTAAAACCTCTACAGAGTTCACAGCGGGTTGCAAGCGTTGGGTTGAGTTGAGGTTATCGGATTGGAAGTGGAGGGCTGCCATATGATTGCCATCTCTGACATAGCGTTTTAAGGTATTTTTCTAGGGCGTATTGATGTTTCAACGTATTAACAATCATACGAACAACCTCATTCTCTCAGGTCATTTTCTTCTTGCCGATGGGTGATTTTTCGCCGATAAGCACTTGGTGATACACCAAACCAGCGTTTAAACGCGCGCCGAAAATTAGCAGAGTCGTGGTAATTCAGTAAGCTGGCAATTGCCTCGACCGATATTTGAGGGTCATGTAAATAACTACTGGCTTTCTCAGATAAAATCCGATCTCGAATCAGCCGGTAACTCGTGTTCTCTTTGACCAGACGTCTGGCCAGCGTACGCTTATTCATAAACAAGGCTGCAGCCAGATCCTCTTCACTCAGTTGCCCGAGCGGATAGGACAGCATGGCTTTTTGCACTTGGTAGGTGGTGCTGTGTTGTTGGGTCTTGAGCCGGTTGAGGATCATTTCGCATTGTTGCATCGCCAGCAGATAGCTATCGTGCTGCGCGGATGCATTGGCAATCAAGCACAACTCGGTCGGCACTCGGATCGACAGTTGTGGCTGATCAAACTGATAGGTACCGGCAAGATAATCCGCGTAACAGGCATGATGATCGGGGGCGGGATGGCTAAACTGAATCACCGCCTCGGTCAGCGGTCGTCCAACAATAAATTCGGCACATTCCGAAAAAATCACCGCAACAGTTTCGGACAGTAGCCGATGTACTGCATGACTCAAGGTCTGCTCAAAGAAAATCAAGCAGGTCGTCCACTCAGCATTGGTGTGTGTTTCGAGCCTAATCAAACTCATACGGGTCGGCAAAAAAGTTTGAAACGCTTGTAACACGGCCAATAAGTTCGGGCTGCTATTGATTAAAAAGCCCATCGAGCCATGTGTTGACGGCGTGAGCCGCTGCCCTAAACGCAAGCCAAACTGATCGGATGCGGACAACTCCAAGCTATTTTGTAAGATTTGAATCTGTTGGCTGGCCGTGATCATCGTGTCGTCACGCATCAGTTGTTCAGCGGTCAGCGTGGTGAATTTTAATAGTTTAGGTAGGTCACGCGCCTGCAAGTCCAGCTCTCGGCCAATCAGACGGGTATAGCTACAGGGGATATTAGCAGATTCACTTGTACTGGCGAGACCAGTCAGCAGACTTGGATGCAACATGGCTCAAACACCTCAATAACAGACCAGTATGAAAGAACATCGACTAGAAAAATGCAATCGACGATGGGGCTACAGCGCCATAATCGTCTTTTAATGACCCTATATTGTCAACAAGAGACCTGTAAGCAGTATGGATACATGTCTATTATGAGTAAAGAGGGATGGCTATTTTCATCGGCGTCACCAGCAACCGTATACCACACAGGAGTAGTAATAATGGGTCAAATTACATTGATCGAGTATGACGGTACCGCCACCGTACTTGACATCGAAGCGGGCAAGTCGCTGATGCAACTGGCTATCGATCACGGCGTATCCGGCATTGATGGAGATTGCGGTGGCGAATGTGCTTGTGGAACCTGTCATGTGATCGTTGACGGTGCTTGGCTGGCGGCGACAGGACAGCCCAATGACGAAGAGGCGCGCATGCTAGAGATGGTACCAGAAGGTACGGCGTCGTCTCGTTTGGCGTGCCAGATTCAATTGTCCGATGCAATGGATGGCATGGTGGTGCATTTGCCTGAGTTTCAAATGTAGTGACGGCAGATTTCAACAGCTGTTAAGCATCATCATTGAGGAATGAATCATGAAAAACATGCAAGCCACACTAAACCAAATTTCAGCCCTGCTGCCGATACCCATGCATTTACAAGTGAAAGGCATGCAGGTGTTCCAAAAGGTCAAGCAACGGGTGACACAGGCGCAACCGTTCCCTGATTTTGTAGAAAAGCCAATCCCCGATGTTGCCACGCTCAAGCTCGAAGACATCGATATGAGCAATCCGTTTTTATATCGACAGCATCAATGGCAGTCATACTTTAAGCGGCTACGCGACGAGCGTCCTGTTCATTACCAAAAAAGCAGTCCATTCGGTGCATTTTGGTCGATTACCCGTTATGACGATATTGTGTTCGTGGACAAATCCCACGAGCTGTTTTCGGCGGAACCGGTGATTGTGATTGGCAAGCCGCCCGCCGGACTGGATGTGGAAATGTTTATTGCAATGGATCCGCCTAAGCACGATGTGCAGCGTCAAGCGGTACAAGGTGTGGTCGCACCGAAAAATTTAAAAGAAATGGAAGGGCTGATCCGCAGTCGGGTACAAGAGATTTTGGATGATTTGCCGCTCGATACGCCGTTTGATTGGGTGGAGCGGGTGTCCAAAGAAATCACCGCACGCATGCTGGCGACCTTGTTAGATTTTCCGTATGAACAGCGGCACAAGCTGGTGTACTGGTCTGATACGTTGGCGGGCAGCGCAGAAGCCACGGGCGGTGAGATTAGCGACAACGATGTGCTTTTTAATGCCGCCGCTGATATGGCCAAGCAGTTTGCCGCGCTGTGGCATGCCAAGGCGGCTCAGCAAGCGGCAGGTGAGCCGATGGGATTTGATTTGATTAGCTTAATGCTGAGCAATGACGATACCAAGGATTTGATTCACCGTCCGATGGAGTTTTTGGGCAATTTGGCCTTGCTGATTGTCGGTGGGAATGACACCACGCGGAACTCCATGACCGGCGGGGTATATGCGCTGAACCTGTTTCCTGAGCAGTTTGTCAAACTGAAAAACCAACCGAGCCTGATTCCAAATATGGTGTCCGAGATCATTCGCTGGCAGACCCCACTGGCGTATATGCGTCGCATCGCCAAGCAAGACATCGAGATGCACGGCCAAACCATCCGTAAGGGCGACAAGATCTTAATGTGGTATGCCTCGGGCAATCGTGACGAGCGGGTGATTGAACAGCCAGATGCGTTTTTGATTGATCGTAAAGGTGCACGCAATCATTTGTCATTTGGCTTTGGTGTGCATCGCTGTATGGGCAATCGCTTGGCCGAGATGCAGTTGCGGATTCTGTGGGAGGAGTTATTGCTTCGCTTCGACAATATTGAGGTATTGGGTGAGCCAGAGTTGGTGCAGTCTAACTTTGTGCGCGGCTATGCCAAGATGATGGTCAAACTGACTGCCAAAGCGTAGGTATCAAAATAGGCGACAGAGGCATTTTGCAACTGTCGTCGGCAACAATTGATGCTGTGCATCAACCATGAACTGAGTGAATTCATATGCAAACAATCGTCATCATTGGCGCAAGTCATGCTGCGGCGCAGTTGGCGGCAAGTCTGCGGCCAGATGGCTGGCAGGGCGAGATTGTGGTGATCGGCGATGAGCCGTATTTGCCGTATCATCGACCGCCGTTGTCCAAGACCTTTTTATGCGGTGCACAACTGGTCGATGAGTTATTGATTCGGCCAGCCGCTTTTTATCAAAAAAATCAGATCGAATTTCGGCACGGGCGGGTGGTTGCGATTGATCGGGCAGCGCGCAGCGTGACACTACAAGATGGCAGTACGCTTGCGTATGACCAGTTGGCGCTGTGTACCGGTGCACGAGTCAGGACGGTGTCGCTGGCTGGGTCTGATTTGGCAGGTGTGCATTATCTTAGAAATATCAGCGATGTACAGGCTATCCAGCCATTTGTACAACCCAACGGCAAAGCAGTGGTGATCGGTGGTGGCTATATCGGTCTTGAAACAGCCGCCGCATTGACCGAGCAGGGCATGCAGGTGGTGGTCTTGGAAGCCGCCGAGCGGATTTTGCAGCGGGTAACTGCACCGGAAGTGTCGGACTTTTATACGCGGATTCATCGCGAACAGGGTGTGACGATTCATACCGGTGTGTCGGTCACGGCGATCACGGGTGAGGGGCGGGCGCAAGCGGTGCTGTGTGCCGATGGTTCGATGTTCGATGCAGATCTGGTGATCATCGGGGTCGGGGTTGTACCGAATATCGAGTTGGCGCTGGACGCGGGCTTGCAGGTGGACAATGGTATTGTGATTGATGAGTATTGCCGTACCAGTGCGCCAGAGATTGTGGCCATCGGGGATTGTGCCAATGCGTTTAATCCGATTTATCAGCGGCGGATGCGCTTGGAGTCGGTACCAAACGCCAATGAACAGGCCAAAATTGCCTCGGCGACCTTGTGTGGCTTACAGCGGACCTCGAAGAGTTTGCCTTGGTTTTGGTCAGATCAGTATGATCTAAAGTTGCAGATTGCGGGACTCAGTCAGGGGTATGATCAGATCGTGATTCGGGGTGATGTGCAGCAAAGGCGTAGCTTTGCAGCGTTTTATTTGCAGGCGGGTCGCCTGATTGCGGCGGATTGTGTGAATCGTCCGCAGGAGTTTATGCTAAGCAAAAAGCTGATCACGGCTGGTACGGCGGTCGATCCACTGCGGTTGGCGGATGAGTCGATTGCGGTACAGGCGTTGATGGGGTAGCTTAAAACTACATCAGGCTAGATTTGCATTACGCTGATTCAGATGTTAATCAGAATGGCATCGATAGATACCTGTGAGAGCAAGTCAGGTGCAGCTTTGGCTTTGTGTAATTCACCACCCGTGATCGCAAACACGATGGGTAATCCATACCCATCTACGGCAAGATGGATCTTACTTGTCTTGCTACCTCGACTTAAGCCAATCGCCTCCTGATCGTGAGTTGCAGCACGTGCATTATGTTGATGTGCCTTGACGTAATTGCTATCCATAACCCCTACTCTATATCAGAGTCAGTAGATAAAACCCTGAGTATGCTTTGGAAAAAACCTTTTGCTGACCAGTCGTTGTATCTTTTGTAGAGATTAGGCTGCTGACCAAACTCAGTCAGGAGGTAGGTCTAGCCATGGACATTTCACCCACATTCTGTAGAGCATGGCTTCTACGGTGAGCCGTAAATTTGGTTTGTGATCAATGTCCTGTTGCTTGAGCATAGGAGAAATCTTTGCTCAATGTTGGTCGTTCAGCATAAAGCGTGGCATGGTGGACTCGGATGGGGAGAGCTTTAATTCTCTGAGTCTGCCTCCAATTTGCAATCAATATTTTCAAACGTCAACACACTCTAATGTAAAAAAACTAACATTAAAAAAACACCTCTGCCAAAAGGTCTGGTAGCTATATTCGATGTCAAAGATGATCTGGCTCACCTGCTGCGTTGTTAACTCATTCTATCAAATTTTGAGGACAGGCTTGACATTTGGTCAATCGACCAATATATTCAAAATATGCATTTGGTCATTTGACCAATACCCGTTGAATTCTTGTGTGATATTTGCTGTGCCTGACCAAGGTGAAAAATATTGCTCAAGGTCAAATGTGATAGCAGGTTTACAGACATTCGATGCCTTTACAAGGAAACTCTCGCCATGACTCATATGATCAATATCCAGCCACGTAAGCCGCGGTTTGATTTAAGTGATGTTCCAGTTTTTTGGAACGACGGTGACCCGGTGTTAACACGCTTCTTTGATGCACTTTCTATTCACTTCCCCGATGGAGAGCGTTTTTTTATTCAGTCGGTGCGTAACTATCAGGATCTGGTCACAGATCCTAAACTGAGAGAAGATATCAAAAACTTTTTTCGCCAAGAAGCGCAACATGGCATTGTGCATGACCAGTATAATGCGGTGATGCAGTCGCAAGGCATTCATGTCGAAAAGGTCATCGCAAGATTCAAATTATTTATTCGGCTCTCCCAAAAACACCTGCCCGCCAAGTATCTGTTGGCCATGACAGCTGCCTTTGAACATATTACTGCTGTACTAGGCGAGGGTGCTATGGAGGGTGAGGGTGAGATGTTCAAGAATGCTCATCCCGCAATGCGTGCCATGTTCATGTGGCATGCGGTAGAAGAAGTCGAACACAAAACAGTAGCCTTTGATGTTTACGAAACAGCGGCAGGTGGGGGGTATTTCACCCGCGCATCTGCTTTGATTATCGGAACGCTACTGGTACATGCGGTGGTTGGCTCAGTTCTTTGGCATATGTTGAAAATTGACAAACTACAAGGTCAGCCATTGGTGCTTGCTAAGGGATTTTATCGCCTCTATGGACCACGTGGCCTGATTACCAGACTTATTCCACGCTATCTGGACTGGTTTAAGCCAGGTTTCCATCCTAGCGACACCGAAATCCCAGAAAAGGTTAATTCTTGGCTGGCTGAATATGATAAGCATCAAGACCCTATGGAAGCGTCACGAATTGTTTTTAATGTCCCCATTGCAAAAGCTGTATAGATCAGGAGAGACCGTGAAAGACTCGACTCGACTTGACCAAGTCGAGTAACCTGTCTTATTGATATAATGTTATGAGTCAAACTATGTTGAGTAGTGAATCTACGCGAGTCGAAGTTGCTGACCGCGAGAGAGTATTAGCCGCTTCTGCCAAGCTGTTTCGAGAAAAGGGTTTTGAGCGTACCAGTGTGCGAGAAATTGCCAGTGCTTGTGGTATTCTTCCAGGCAGTCTGCATTACCGCTATCGTAGTAAAGACGATATTTTGGTTGATATGATGCGGCTTGCTATTGAGAGAACTATTTACAGGATTGTTGAGGCGACTTCCGCGATTCAAGATCCACTCAAAAAAATGCAATCGGCACTGCAGACACATGTCGATATCCTTATGTCGGGTGACGATATGGTTTATGTGTTGTTGTTTGAGTGGCGCTCGGTACATGGAGTCGCACGTGAGCAGATTATTGCTGAGAGAGACAGATACGAGCGATATTGGCAGACAATTCTTGATGATCTGCAGTCTTATGGTTGTATCCGAAACGATGTGGATGCAGATCTGTTAAGACTGATTGGGCTAGGAGCAATAAACTGGGCTGCCACTTGGTATAAAGAAAATGGTAAGTACAATCTTGAACAGATCGCGGATGCGATATGGCAGATGATGACAAGAGGCATCCTTAATCCAGATTTTCACGAAGAGGCAAAAAACCTGTGACCAACTATAAGACTCCATCCCGTATCACGCACGCCATCGGGAGGCATTGTGGCAGCTCCGCAATTCGTGATTTGCTCGAGTTTAATGGGCTGAATATTTCCGAGGCCATGTGCTTTGGATTAGGCTCAGGGCTTGGCGTGACCTATTTGGAAATGGCTGACGCCCCTGTGCCATTTTTAGTGCATGTGCGGTCTTTGGGGTTTGAAGCGCGCGTATTTGAAAGTATCGGTATACCCTTTGAGTGGCAAACCTTCGAGTCACCCGAATCGGCAGCCACCGCGCTGGAGAAATGTTTGGATGCGGGTCACCCCACCCTGTTGCTGACGGATATTTTTTATTTACCTTACTTCAACAGCAGCACGCACTTTCCCGGTCACGCCATAGCCGCTTGGTCGAGAAATCCAGAGACAGGTGCGGTATTTGTCACCGATACCGAGCGTCCGAGTGTTTTGTCGGTGACGCGAGAGGCACTGACCCGCGCACGTTTTTCTACACAGCCCCCATTTATTCACTATGGCAATATGTTCACGCCCACCGCGTTTCAAGGCGAAATTACCCCCGAGATGATTACCGGTGTCATCCATGACAACGCCAAGTCATTAGCTGTGAGTGGCATATCGGCACTGGAAACATGGCTGGCCGAACTGAGTCGTTGGGGAGCCACAGGCGATTGGCACTGGACGACCCGATTTGCCTACCAAATTATTGAAAAGCGTGGCACAGGTGGCGGCGGCTTCCGCAAAATGTACGCTGAATTCCTTGATGAAGCGGTTCACTATGACGCAAGTGTACAGCAATATCGACTGCCCCTGTTAATGAGGGCTTGCGAAAAAGCATGGACGGCATTAGCCATGTGTTTGAAGTCTGCCTCGGAAAGCACAAACTTTCCATATGCCGCCATTGAAGAGGCCATTGTGGCGGTGATGCAGGCCGAACGTAATTATACAGATGCCGCCCTTGCACTTTGAGACGTGCCGCTAATTTTTTCGCAATAAAATCAGCCAGCAATGGCGGGAGTTCAAAAATGGACAGTAATAACACGGCACACCTGACCATGGCTAAGGCGTTTTTTGGTACTAATCACCCTTTATTCAATATGTTCAATATTAGTGTTGGTGCAGTGAGCGATGGTCATGCCGAGATGACGATGCCCTTCTCTGAGCAACTCTCTGACCGTAAAGGCTCACTGCATCGAGGGGCTTTGGTGACGCTGCTGGATACGACTTGCGGCTTATCTATTTTTTCGTCATTGCGGTCGTTAGAGCCGATTGCCACTATTGATTTGCGTGTCGATTTTTTGCGACGTATTCCCTCTGCGGTAGGTTTAAAGGCGATAGTGGATTGCATTGGTAGAACCGATACGGTGGCCTTTATCACGGGCCGAGCGGTTGCAGAAGACAGTGGTGAGCTACTGGCTACTGTCACTGGTTCTTTCGCAATCGGCACGATGGGACCCTCTTTTGACAGCAATGAAGCGCGAGGCGAGTGATATGAGTATAGTAAATCAGATGAGCGCGGAAACACCCCCACTAAAATTGTGTGACGAGCCTTTTGTCGATTTTCTAGGTTTTCGTGAGGAAATGCAACATGGAGAAATACAGTACTTTATGGACTTTCGTGATTCGCATATCGGCAACCCGATGATTGGCACGTTTCATGGCGGCATTCTCGCGAGTTTTGGTGAAGTGGCCGCCGCCGCCTATCTTGCCCGTCAGCGTGGTGATAATGAGCTGCCCTTATGCTCCACGATGACCTTTGATTACCTGCGGCCAGCATTTATAGGTACGTTACAGGCAGTCCCCAGTATTGTTCGTGCGGGTCGGCGCATTACGACAGTATCGGTTCAGTTACTACTTGATGGCAAGTTGGTTTGTATCGGTCGATTCCTGTTTACGGTTAGCAGCAAATAAAATTGGAGCAAGCTCAGTTCAGGATGCCGACCCTGTTTTACTCAGAAAAATTTTCAATAGATAGACAAATAATATCAAATAGCTGGAACTACTACTGATACCGATACAGCGTTGGCGCAGAAATCCCAAACTCCTTCGCCAATGCTCGCTTGGTTTTGTAGTCGCCAGATTCAAGACGTTGATGCAGCAGAGCCACTTGTTCAGGAGTCAGTGACGGCTTACGGCCCTTGTAGGGGTCGTCTCAGGAAACGGAAAATATAGCACGCTAAGGTTTTTCAATTGCGCGCAATGGCCTAAATTTTCCACCACCTATCTTGGCTTTGCTTCGCCATA
>NZ_BMDV01000015.1 GCF_014636095.1 Acinetobacter modestus | reverse complement strand
AGAATTGTTTTAAAGCTCTTGTATATGTTTGTACTGTCTTTTCTGACGCGTCAATATAATTCAAGAAGCGGTGCAATAATTCTGTATTTACGCTTTGCGTCTGTTGGATCTCATTTTGATTATGAATTGTTTGTATTTCATTCATAGCTTTCACCCTTTCCGTAATTCTATTATAACATAATAACGTAAATAGTCAACACATAGAATGTATATAGTTAACATATAGTTAGTTATTATTTGCAAATAGATAACATGTAGTAGTATGTTAGAAGGGCAATAGTTGGTCGATTGATTGGGCGACACTGTTGCCCGCCTATCGCAATAGTAGGGCGTTAGGTGCCAACATATCGGCACCAGTATATAGGCTGTTGGGTCTGTTGCCTATACATTAAAGCATTGATATGAAAGGAGTGAAAGGCGATTGACTAACTCTGTTGGGTTCACTACAACTAAAAATGCTAGTAAACTTTTAGGTGTGTCCGCTTCATCATTAAGGGTTTATGCTCAACATATGGAAGCTGTGGGGTACTCATTTAAGAAAGTAGAAAACGCTAGGCAATTTAGTAAGCATGATTTACAAATCATTAGCGAGGCGTTAGAACGTTATAAACTAACTGGCGGTGCTATAAAAGACGCATTACATTATGTGATAGTTAAAGAAGAAAAAGGGGAAGCAGAAGCGGAGGCACTGCAATCTCTGCCGAAAAAACAACAGTCACAAGATGTAGATCGTTTGGACGTTGAGCAATTTAAACAAGAATTATCAAAATACATTAGTAATAACATTAATAGTACATTAGAAAAACACTTTCAGAACGTCACAGAAGCTATTTCAGACGTTTCTAATACACAAGACGATACTAAACCAATGCAAGAAGAAATTGAGCGTCTACGTGCTTTAAATGAGCAATTACAAGATGAGCGGGATCAATACAAATTGCAAAACTCAAATATGAGTTATGAGATAGAACGATTAAAATCTATGAGTATGTGGGAGTTTAGGAAGTGGAAAAAAGAATAAAAATAGAGAAAAATGTAGTAATAATAATGTTTACTAATTTAATCATTTTAGGAGTAGGTTATTCAATTCCGATTGCTTTATTATCAAAAAATATATTTCTTAATGTTAAACTAGCCACTGATAGTGACGTCTATAAAATAGCTCTAGCTATATCAGGATTAGTATTCGGTGGCGGACTAAAAGAAATATTCGGTTATTTACTAAAAGCAAGAAGCAAACCAAACACTGAGTTAAGAAAAAAACATGATGCTTTGGACAAAATATTTTCTTCAATAGTTTATACACTGCAAACTATTACGATGGCTTTATCAGTGTTAGCTATATTAGATAATAAAAATTGGTGGATAATACTTTTTTTAGTTGCTCTTGTAGTAGTGGTTTTCACAAATTATTTTATGGCTGTTTCGTCTCAATAACATTATACTCAAAACAACAAGAATGTTATAATAATAATTGACACCGATACCCAACAAATAGCGTTATGTTGCCTGTTAGCGTCTGTCCTTACACATTGGATAGGCGTGTTTTTTTATGAGGAACGAGCGCTCGGTTGACTTTGTCTAACTGTTGGACAAATACGACCATGTGGTCGCTTTTTAAATCGTTCAACGTCGAACACTTTAGGTTTTGCAAAATTTGCAAAGTATTTATTGTCTAGATTTCTAGACAATAAGACAGCGCTGACTTATATTGTGGTACGTATTCACAATATGAATGTGTACTATAGTACACAAAGTATAGAAATGTTGCACTGGTGAAATATCTGGATATATATTAACGAAGTTAAACCGTTGCACAGCGGAAAGTTTTGTTGACAAAACATTTTAAAAGCGACGACATCGTCGTATTTCTCCAACTATTGAAGAAACTCAACCGCGTGCGGTTATAGATATTTCTCGATAACTATAATATAAGCGCCCTTGATTTTTTTACATAAAAAAAGGCACGTATCTGACACCGATACGTCGCCCTTGTACTTTAAGCTCTTTCTTTATTCTCTTTAGCATTGCGTAAAACTTCAATCCTTCTAAAAATACCACCGTTGAGAGTTTCAAGCGTATGAATAGCTTTGTCTATATCCTCATCACTTTCACATAAGTAATAACCATTTTGTCGGGTGCTTCCTATAACGTACCCGTATTTGATAATGAGGTCGCTAATAATACTATTGAGCGTACGCCAATAACTATTTGGCATTTCTAATTTTATTAATAGCTTTTCTTTGGTAATATATTTATTAGGCGCATTTTTGATTTCCTGTAACACGGCTAAATGTTCTTCGGGAATTTCATTTTGTGCCTTTTTTATATTCTCTTTTTGCATAATTTTCACCCCACTTTCTATACCCTTATTATAACATATTACAATACATGAAAACAGTCGATAAAAGTCGACATAACGCGTTTTTAGTGGGTCTTTTCCGTAACATTTATTAAGAATTTTACTTATATAGTAATGTGTATTTTATATATATTTTTGTTGTTTATATCAGTATATATGTTATTATGTATTTACTGATATGAACAAACGTTTCATTGGTGCAAACCAACGGATCTAGTCAATCCGAAATATGATCTAGCTATTATGAACTAGTCACTCGTAATAGCAAAAAGCTCGCCTAGTTCTCTTCTCGTTCTAGGTGGCTTTTTTTATGCACAAAAATACCCCTCACGCTTATATATCTTGATGTTGCAGTCTTGCACTATACGTTGCAATCAGTACAAATCGTCGTACCCGATATTTAAAGCGTTTGGGGCTTGATACTTATTTAGTTATGATTAGTTAATCAGTTTAATAAGTTCCGTTAAAAAGTTAAATACACTCGTCAGATAGTCATTCTGACTTATTAAAAAATGTATCAACACTACTGATATGCTAAAAAATGACGTTTTAGTCGGTTCGTCATTTTCTTGTCGTCTCATCGGTGCAACCCTCCTTAACAAGACAACGCATAGGCTTGCTACACAAGACATATATATTAATATAGCATAACTATTAATTAGCAAAATATAGGTATTACATAATATAAATAAAAAGGGGTTGAAATTCAGCCCCTTAATAGCATATTTACTTTAATAATTTTCTTTATAACTCTTTATTGCTTGTCGTTTAAATGCTTTATCATTCACAGTTAGCGCAATACAATCAATGCACATCTCAAAGACTTCATGAAGCGGAGTATTACCACTATTCAACGCTTTCAATATAGCTGTACGTTGTTCGGCTGTAATGCGTTTGGTCTCTTGCATATCTTTGCGTATTTGTCTCGCTTCCTCATGTGTTCGTTGAGCTTCTTGTATTCGTTTATTATCTTTGTTTGATTGAACAGAATTATTATTCTGAAATGTATTATTGAAATCTAATTTAATACTCTTACTTTCGTTATCAATAACTTTTTTAACAGATTGTCGTAACTTTGATTGATTGTTATTAGTGACTTTTTTCTTATCATCAAACATATTATTAATTACATCATCAATATTATTCATACAACATCACACCTTTAACCTCTTTTAGCTTTTTTAACTTCTTTTTTAGTTTGCTTCGTATAATATTCATCTTCATCAAAATGGTTAAATCTCGGATCATATAAATAATTAATTCGTTTACCAGTTCTACCATTTCTATTTTTTAATATCGTCAATGTTATGTTTCTTGGTGTCTTGTCTTTTTCTTCTTCAAAGTCCATGTTTGTTGGATCATCTAACATCTTAGTAAAGTCTAATCCTATTAGTACATCGCTTGAGTATTCTATTGCTCCGCTTTCTTTAAATGCACTCAAAGACATAGGTCGGTTGTAACTCTCACGATTGAGGGAGGATATGGCTAACACTGGTGTTTTATAGTCACGACTTAACCGCTTCAATGAGTTCACGGCTACATCGGTATTTGTTTTGTCGGTCTGTCTAGGGTCTGCGGGTTTCATAATTTGTAAGTAGTCGATAACTACAACGGGTGAGCGTCCTGTGCGTTGTGTATGCAGTTCTACAAGTTGCCTTACATCTTCATGACCGATTTGCCCAAAAGCTTCAACAATATAGATATTGTCCGCGTATTCTGAATAGCGTTTAATTGCTGTTTGTATAAGTTTCTTCTCATCATTGTTAAAGTTTTCGTGTTTACTTCCGTCGGTTATATCCAATGATACTTTAGCATTTCTAATATTCCCACCATATTCGATAGTATCAAGATAAGTTTCACGCGATATTGATTTACTCATTAATTCAGTGCGTGCCATTTCTAAACTAATAAATAATACGTCTGTATCGTTTTGAGCAATGTTATCAGCTATATGTTGTACGAGCGTTGTTTTACCTAATGAAGATATAGCACCTATCACATATAAGCCCTCACGTATGCCACCATTTAAGACATGATCTAATATAGGGAAGCCTGTAGATGTTGGCGGGGTATTAGCATTTTCTTTAATACCGTTAATGAAATCAACCAGCCCAGCGCCTGCATTAGATTTATTATAGTGTTCTAGTAATTCGTTTTGTCGTTGTTCCGCTTCTGTTGTTTCGGTTACTGTATTTTTATTTGAAGCGGGTGCTTGATATAAATGGCCACTAGCTTTACGTTCACTAATAGCTTTCTTAATATCATGTTGCAATCGTTTAGCGTTGTCTTTCATATAGTTGTCGGGATCGTTCCAATAAGTGTTATTTATAACAATATCGTACAAGCCTTGAGGATTGTCCCACATAAAATAAGCTAGTTCCGATATGATTGCATAACTAGCTTCTGAACGATCGTTGTTATATGCCTGCATTGCTTCATAACTACGTTCCCACAAATCTCTTTTGCTAACATTTTTAGTTTTTAACTTTTTACCGCCTGTGTTAAACCATAAACGCAATACGTCGATTGTATTTACTTTAGGTGGCTTAATACTATCTGAAAGTTGTTTTGGCTCTGTATGGGCTTCTGAATGGCTTTCAAAGGTATGTCCTTTAGGGCGGTAATTTTGTGAAAGATGTTTAATAAATTGCTTTGATATTTCTTTGTTATCAATTTGTGAATGATTATTATAAACATCACCCGTCATAGCAATATAACCACTATTATGAAAGACTTCTAACTTATTCCCGTCTTTGTCATATACATTCTTTTCTTGGGCTAATTCGCTAGGTAAATCACCCTGTAACACGACGTGATACCCTCGACCACTTACAGAATGCTCAACATATCCTGCATTAAGAAAAGGCTTCTCTGTTGGTTTGATTTCAGTTATTTCACCCGTTTCAGTATTTACATTCATATCTATGTCTATAACTGTTAATCCACTACCTACCACATTGAATGAGATCCCTGCAAACTCGTTGCTACTTTCGTAAACCTTTTTTACTTCATCAAACATATATAAGTTATCTGTATTGTTCCATGAAATTGTATTACCGTTTATATCCGTCGGGTACTTAGCTAGTTTGCCGTCTGTGCGTCCTGTATCTTTTGCTTTCCATAAAAACCATTGCGGAATGATTTTCATTTCATGAGGTATTGCCTCAAAATTTATTCTTTTAATTTCGTCGTCTTTATATAAAGCCATTGTGTTGACCTCCCTGTTATTCACCAATCACAAAGTTGTGTCTCTCTCCTGTGATTGTATGGAGTTCCCGCCCTTGTGTAAACAAAGGGGCGGAACGACTATTATATTTATTATATATATAGAAAACGAAATATCGGGGTTGATACTTACGGTAAGTAAGTGTTAGTTAAGTTTCGAAATTACACGTTTGTACGACCCTAATTACACGTTTGTACGACCCTAATTACACGTTTGTACGACCCCCCCCTCGATAATTTTTGAAGCAAATTTCCTTTTTTATGGTGTCCGAAAACTCCATTTTTTATAACTCATTAAAAAAATCGTCTTTTTTATGGCAGTCGAAAAAGCTGTTTTTCTTTTTTCTAGGTGCCGAAAATGCCGAATATCACAAAGGGGTCTA
This sequence comes from Acinetobacter modestus, assembly GCF_014636095.1. Lineage (GTDB taxonomy): Bacteria > Pseudomonadota > Gammaproteobacteria > Pseudomonadales > Moraxellaceae > Acinetobacter > Acinetobacter modestus. The sequence goes on along the minus strand of NZ_BMDV01000015.1, from coordinate 5,255 downwards.
TAAAATAGGGATACCCTTTAATCACTAAACTGCGTGGTCGATATAGCTGTGCTAGGTTTTGCTAGGGGTAACGTTTCGTTACGTCATAGCTCATAATTGCAATAATATAAGTACGCGCTCATTTTTGAGCCGGTTAAATATATATAGCTATTCAGTTATATTACTGAACCCACATTGGGGCTGAGTATAAACCAATACCCCCCCACTTATTAAACGAAGCTTAACAATACTTAACATTCAATGTAAGTTTAACTACCTAAGAAAACTTAATATGAAATGCAGTAAAAAGTAGTATTTTAATTATTAAAATTAATAATCATTTTCTACACCTAGAGGCTCATAGCTTCTATATAGTTTTAAATCTCTCGAAAATTAAAGTTAATTAAAGGTATAAAGTCAAAAATGACTATGTTCTTTTTTAACCCGTCGTTAATGTCGTTTCTTTGCTTAATCACTCTCTTTTTCTCGATGTTAATTTTTAAATTTTAAAATTTGCTAGATACATTGATATAACTCATATTAAAGACGATTTAAAACCTTCTATAATTAGCATAAATTAGCATGAAATAGTGGAATCAAGTCTAATGCAAAATCTGTATATTGCTTAATGACCCAATCACAACGGAGCGCCCCCTTATGTGAAAGTTAAAACTCTTTGATATGTTGCATTTTGTTGCACCTAATAATTGAAATCTTTCCCACATTTTCCAACAATTTCATATTGGATTACACGCATAATTGATACCCCACCCCTCACCGTTCTCTATTACTAAAAAATACTAATAAATGAATGGAGTGGGGGATTGTATGAACTTATAAACTTTCATTGTGTAGTAAACTAAAACTTTTATCTATTAGGGTTTACATAATATTTATATTAGTAACTATGTATAGTGAAGCGGTCATTTCGATTTTTAAAGTTTGAGCATAAAAAAAGAAGCAGACATTTTATTTATGCCTACTCCTCATTGAGTGAAAATTTAATCCCTACTGGTCTACCTTGTGTAGTACCTTTACTATCGTATTCAAAGTAATCTTTTATAATATGATCATCATTTACAAATTTATTCATAATCAAATTGATTGTTTTTTTGTGTCTTGTTTTTTGAGTTGGTGTTATGTTTTTCATATCGCATTCTTCAAATAATTTGTTGTAATTAATTTTTTGCATATTATCAATATATTTAATTTTACCTTTGCCATTTAATGCGCGTTTGTATTGATTAATACGTCTGTATAATTCGGTGACTAGTACTCTATAATTATTGTTGTTAACTACGCCTTTAGGTGCTTGCAATACTGTTTTAGGTACGTGTTCAATATACTTTTTGTGTTTTGAATAGTCATACATAATAGGTTTACTTTTGAATACAATCCAGTCTTTCGATGACGGCTCACCCTCACTAGTTAATTCAATAAATTCTACAATAGGTCTGCGAATACTATTCATAATGTGTTTGGTCTCTGCGTCTATAATTCCGCTTCCCTCTTCTGCAAATTGAATTTTCACTCTAATTGCTGATAGTTTATCAAGTCTTTGCATAAAGTCTTTATATTCTTTGTATCTTATTTTTTGTTTTGCAGGATAACCATAAGCCTCACGAATGAGTGAAGATATTCTACAACGAACAATATTTTTATCTTCAATTTCTTTTTCATATAAGTTACTCACACCACGTAAAATTATCTCGTCTTGTGGGTCAATTCGTATTTCATCAATGTTTGGATCGGTTATTATAAATTCGCCACTGTCTAGCTTACTTGTGTTAGGTGGGTCTGGTGAGAAAAAGGATAACTGTTCTTGTGTTGCTGTTGTTCTTTTTAACGCGTGCGATAACGGCGAATTATCTACTACATGAAAGGTAGCAAGCGCTTGATCTTGGTATTCCATTAATTCAATACTTTTAAGATCTTCTGGTGTAGCATTCTTTATGGAAGTAGCATTAGGACGATAATTAAATTTATTGTTTTTGTTTGTCATTCGCTTCACCTACCACAAAATAAGCTTTGTCTAATACCTTGCTGTTTAAAAATTCACCGCTGTATCCGTCAATATTCTTAGCAAATTTTTGTCTAGTGTTTAATCTCTTTAGTTTTCTACTATACAATTTATTAGCTATGTTTAAATCTTTTGTTTCAAAATGCCCGATGTTAATGTTGTAATGTGTTTTCATCATATCGTTAGAAGCATTCCATTTACTAAATATATCTTTTATATCAATTTTATTCTTATCAATAAAGGCTTGCATTTCATACATCGGGTACATTTTAGCGGTAGCTTTCAAAGTGATTAAATCAAGCTCACTTTCTAAATATTTAGCTTCTGCGCTTTGTAATTTATCTATAAAGAAATTCTTTACATATGGTTGTCTAAAGGTTTTTTCACCTAATAAATAGTCATAAACTTCAATCATACAATCATATATATATACCTTTAATTCTTTTTGTCTAATGAGCCAATCACTCGCACGTTTTGTTATAGCGTCAAATATTTTTTCATTCATTTTATAAAGTTCTCGTATATTATAAACTTCCTCTTTAACTTCGGATTGTTCGCCCGCTTCTGCATTACTCGTCATTAACTCACCTATACAATTAACAATACTTTTTTCGTTTAATTCTTGATATAAAGGTGTTTCAAAGAAACTAGAAAACTCATAAATAAAATGAGTATCTATAAAAGCCCCGATATAAGATAAAAAATCAGCGTTCTTTTTATCTTCAATACCTTTTATAATCGCAGTTACTGAATTACTTACAGTAGTTAACGTTCCGTTTTCATAAGGTATTAATAAATCATTTTGTAAATCGTACTCACGCATTATTACGCCTCCCCTGTGACCGTTTAAAACATAGATAACATATCAGTAACTATCGTATAACACATAGGTAGCATGTAACTACCTTTTTTAACTTCTGCTAACTATTATTTACGGAAGTTGAACATTATAGCTTTATATATTCAGAACGATTGTGCATATATTCTTTATTAAACTCGATACCTTTTATTGTTCCGTTTTTATAAGCAATAAAGTAAGCAAGTTCTAACTCTTTACGTTCGTCCTCGTTTAAGTGTTGATCTAAATAATTGAGTTGGAACAGTTTAGTTAATCTGAATGGAGTTCCGCTCTGTAAATATTCCGTTTGGTCGATTGCTTTATTAAGTAATGACTTTAATTTCATATTCATTAATTTATACACCTCGCTTGTTAGTTAGTAATCTGTATCGTTAAGTTTCAATGCTCAGAAATGCGTTTCTCAGCGTCCTGTTGCAGATTTGCGATAGTTTATTTTAGTTAATAGTTTCTTTGTTTGTTTATAAGCGATATAACTACTTACTGACGCAACAATAGCGCCTGCAATAAGTGGAATAACAAAGTCTAAAAATTTCATAATATAAGCTCCTTATTTAATAGCATGATAGCGACCCGTCACATTGGATAGGTCGCTTCATTATATTTCAATTAAAATATATTTATGATACTATACTGAAATAGAGTGATAATTTATTTTATTGCTCGTCATTGTGTTGACCGTTGCCTATTTCGTCGTGGGCGCGGTCGTTTTCTTTATCTATCTTTTTTAATTTATCTAGTAAGTTATCAAATTCTTTTAAATACATACACATTAAATCAATCGTTTGTGTATTTTTGATACGCATATCGTGATATTTCCATCCGTGCGTATATATTTCTTTTTCAGTTAGCACATGATTAGGTTCATGAGTGAAGTATTCCTCGTCAAACCATGTGAAAGATGTTATTACATCATCAATTTTTTCTTTTACTATTTCTAAATCACAAAGTAAATTTTTCATTTCCCAATTCATTCGAAATTACCTCCATTTATTTTTTCAACATTTTCGATTTTTCAAAATTTAATACATTAGAAGTTTTAACTCCAGCTATCACATCTAACTGTTTTGAAGTTTTTTGAGATTTTTTTATATCATCTTTCAATATGTTTATTAAACGTGTTTCTAATCTTGTAAGTGATGCACTTTCTCGCATTACTCCGTCAAACTCTTCACGTACTTCATCAATATAGTTAAGCGTATTTGCGTTTGCTTGAATGTGTCCGACTAGCTCCCAATGCTCTTGCATTAGTTTCCATGTTTCTTTATTATCCATTGACTACCTCCTACTATTTACCATTTACAAAATCGCGGTAGTTATCCTCAGAAATGATGTATTTATTTCCGACTTTAACGGCTTTCAGTTTCCCTTTGCGGATATACTCCCTCACTGTACGAGGTGATATATCTAATTGTGTAGCTACTTCATCTACTGTGTACGTTTTAATTGCCATAATGTAAAACTCCTTTTATTTTTAATTCCCACATATTTGGGAATATTAGTTTTTAAAATAATGCGTCTGCGATACGTTTCTCACTTTGGTTTTTAGATCGTTCTAAATGATGTAAGTAAATCATTGTTGTATTGATATTAGAATGACGTAATAGCTGTTGTGTTTCTTCTATACTCCCACCGTTCATAAGGTTTAATGTTCCTGCCGTATGACGTAATGAGTGAGCTGTTAAACGGTCACTCGTGTAACCTGCTTCTTTTAATCTTTTTTTAACTATTCCGCTAATGCTACGAGTTGTAAGGCGTTTTCCTTTATTATTATTGCTTGTAGATGTAAATAATACTTCATGTTGTTTATCTAACATTTCACGATAGCGCCCAATAGCTTTAAATACTTGAAGCGGTAATTTAACGTATTCCGTTTTTTCTTCTCTGCCTTTACCTTGTATATATAACGCGGGACTATCCCCAACATTTCTTATATCTTCCATATCGGCACGTGATACTTCTATTGTTCTTAATCCACCCGTAACCATAAGTGATATTATGGCGTAATCTCTTGCACCCGTCACAGTAGATATATCAATGTTATTTAATACATCTTTAATTTGTTCAGTCGTTAAGTAATCTTTCTTATGTGCTTGGTCTAATTTAGCCCCCTTAATCTTATCGGCGATATTAGGGTAAAAGCCTTCTTGATTAGTCCACTGGAAGAACAAACGAACAGAAACGATATAACTTTTAATGGTTGTAGGTTTACGCCCTTTATCACGCAAATAATCTCTAAACGCTAATACATCACTACGTGTAGGTTGTGTAATATTATGTTCATAAAGATACTTAAAGAATTGTTTTAAAGCTCTTGTATATGTTTGTACTGTCTTTTCTGACGCGTCAATATAATTCAAGAAGCGGTGCAATAATTCTGTATTTACGCTTTGCGTCTGT
>NZ_BMDV01000014.1 GCF_014636095.1 Acinetobacter modestus | reverse complement strand
ATGATTTCACCTTGAAAGTGCCGACCGTGGAAGGGATTCATCTGCTGTATCTCGAAATAAATAAGATATTTAGCTTATCATGTCAGCCTATTTGCAACAGTGCCGTCATTTCCACCACGAACAGAAGTGCATTGATGCCGAGCAACCAGCGCAGGGTCCCGGATTCTTGCTTAGCAGAAGCTGCCGAAAACTCGGCGGCCTTGATGGTCTCCGGATTTGCAGCGACGGTTTCCTGAAGCGAGGCGCCTAGCCCCAAGGTCTTCAGTTTCGAGGTGACGGGCTCGACCTCACCGTCATGCACGACCTTCAACCGGCGGTTCGACAAGTCGAAGGACAGTGCCCGAATCCCCTCAACGCCGTTCAGGGCCAGGCGAATCATGCGCTCTTCTGATGGACAGTCCATCTTCGGCACGGCATAAACACTGACCCATTCCCCCGACGCATCGGAGGAGGCCTGCATATCGGTATCCGCCGCAGGCCTTGCATGGTCGCCACAGGGGCCTCCGCAGTTTTTACTCATGATATGACTCCACTTGAATGTGATCGGGTTTTCATTTAAAACTATATAGTAGCTATAATGTCAATAGCGTAGAGAATCCGTTGCGGAGGAACCCGATGCGTATTGGTCAGTTGGCACAGTCAGTAGGGGTAGATACACAGACGATCCGCTTCTACGAACGGCAGGGCTTGTTGCCGCCGCCTGGTCGGCAGGAGAACGGTTACCGTGTCTATACCGAGAAACACGTTGAGCGGCTGGCCTTTATTCGTCGCTGCCGCATCCTGGATCTGTCACTGGCAGAAATTCACGAACTAAAGCGCTATCAGGACGACCCTCATCAGTCCTGTACCGCTGTCAATGCCTTGCTCGATGATCACATCTCTCATGTGCGCTCGCAGATAACCGCTCTACAGGCGCTTGAGAAACAACTCGTTTCACTAAGAGCGCGTTGCAACGATGACCGGGAAGTTAAGGCGTGTGGGGTTCTTGCTGGAATTAGCGAGGGAAGCATGCATCAGCAGTAGGTTGGAGTGCCAACCAGATAATCCGATGAGATGCCGGTTTGCCTCACTCTCATGCAAAGGTAAGATCAACCATTTAATCCGCTTACCCTTTTTAATATTATAATTATATGTAGTTCAACTAATGGTGTGATAGGTTTTAGTTATAAACTTATTCATTCAGGAATTATATTGCTGAATGAATAAGTCTAATTGATTTATTTATGCAACCCAACTATTCATTTGATTCATTTGATTCATTTGATTCATTTGATTCATTTGATTCATTTGATTCATTTGATTCATTTGATTCATTATTTTTAACTTGTTTTTGTTTAGAATTTTCAACTTTAGAAGCTTTTAAATTCTTTTCAAGAAATAACAAGCCGCCATCTGCATAACTAAAACTTGCGATACTAAAGAATGCACTAATTAACAGTAATTTAGTACAAAATTTATTTTTGAATAGCATGTTTATTTACTCTCATTTAATACTTGTTAGATATTCTAACTTTAAAGAATTAACACCCAGAGGACTCATAAATTACATTCTTGTAATTTTAAAATGTCTCAGGATGGTGTTTAAAGTGCGTGTGATAAATAGAAGTGTAATACAGGAAAATGGTAAGGTTTATCAGCCTAGTCATCTGTCCATTATGTAGAAAGAGCAGCACTTTAATGTTTATGCTGTTCCAATGTATTACATTCCTTACTTTCTATTTGTAACGTAATTTCAGTAATACTATGATTATGTTTTAGAACGTCTAAGGCCTTTTGATAGAGCTGATCTGGATCGCTATTAGGAGCAACCAAATGAGCAGTTAAATGAATGTTTTTTGAAGATATAGCCCAGACTTTCAACTGATGAATCCCTTCAACACCCTCTAGCATCAATAAATCATTTCTTAACGACTCAATATCAATCTCATCAGGAACCCCTTCAAGCAAAATATGGATACTTTGTTTTAATAAAACCCAAGTTCGAGGTAAAACCCAGAAGCCAATTAACACAGCGATTACGGTATCTACCCACATCCACTGGGTAAAATAAATGACCACTCCTCCGATAATCACGCCTATCGATCCCAGTGCATCACTAAGGACTTCTAAATATGCGCCTTTCACATTTAGACTTTCTTGAGCACTCGCAGAAAGGATTTTCATTGAAATCAAATTTATGACCAAACCAATGACTGCGACAATCATCATTCCAACACTTTGAATTTCAGCAGGATGCGTAAAGCGTTGGTAAGCTTCATAGACAATATATATCGCCACCACAAAAAGCATCACTGCATTAAACAGAGCCGCTAAAATTTCGAATCGCTGATAGCCAAAAGTTCTTTTATCATCTGCGGCTTTTTTACCAATTTTGATAGCAGCAAGAGCAATAGCTAATGCGGCTACATCAGTAAACATGTGAGCGGCATCAGACAGTAATGCTAAACTTTGGGTAATAAAAGCAGCGACAACTTCTACTATTAAGAAAGTAGTCGTTAAACCCAAAGCAAACATTAATTTCTTACTATTTCCTTCAGTAACAACCGCATGGCTATGATCATGATGTTCTGACATAAAATTTTCCTTATTTAATCCATGATTAGCAGAGATATTTGAGACAGACCCAATATCTCTGCTAAAAGTTGCTTAATCTAATGGATTAAGAAGCTTTCTTTTCATTCATCCACCGGTACAGTACGGGCAATAAAACCAATGTAAGCAGGGTAGAGGAGATAATTCCTCCAATAACCACTGTTGCTAAAGGTCTCTGTACTTCTGCCCCAGTTCCGGTTGCCAAAGCCATCGGGACAAACCCAAGGGACGCCACACAAGCGGTCATCAGCACAGGTCTAAGACGCAAAATTGCACCCTGCCACGTTGCATAATAAAGGTCATATTGTTGTCGCAACTCTTTGATAAAGGTGAGCATGACTAAGCCATTCAGTACAGCCACCCCCGATAGTGCAATGAAGCCAACCCCTGCTGACATGGATAATGGAATGTCACGCAACCACAACGCGATTAAGCCTCCACATAAGGCAAACGGTACACCACTAAAGACCAGTAAGCTTTCTTTGATATTATGGAATACAGCCATCAATAAAATAAAGATCGTCAACAATGCGAGCGGAACCACCAATTGCATACGCGCTTTTGCAGACATCAGATTTTGAAATTGACCGCCATAATCTATCCAATAACCGCTTGGTAATTCCTGTTTGGATAACGTGCTCTGAAGCTCTGTTACGAATGAGCCTAAATCACGTCCTTCTACATTTGCAGTAATAACCACTCGACGTTTACCATTTTCACGGCTGACCTGATTAATACCCAGGATATTTTCAACGCGTGCCACATCTTGCAGTTGGACTAAACCACCATTCGGCAATTGAATAGGAAGTACCGCTAACTGTTCAGGACTACGCTGGGATTCATCTAGACGGATGACAAAATCAAAACGCTTGTCTCCCTGTAAAATTGTTCCAACATTCTGGCCACCGACACTTGTAGCTACCAGATCCTGAATTGCTCTTACCGACAAGCCGTATTGTGCGGCTCTGGACTTATCAACTTCTACATTCAACAAGGGTAAGCCGCTGGTTTGCTCTACATTAACGGCTGTCGCGCCTGAAATTGATTTAATTTTCTGAGAAATCTTATTCGCTTCACGATTCAGAATTTCCATATCATCGCCAAATAATTTGACACCCACATCACTTCGCACCCCTGAAATTAACTCGTTAAAACGCAGTTCAATGGGTTGCGAGAACTCACTGTTATTTCCCGGCAATGTCGCTAAGAAAGTAATCATTCTTTGGCGAAGCTCATCAATCGTTTGTTTTGGATCAGGCCATTCATCATGAGGTTTTAACAGTACCACGCCATCTGAAATGTTGGGTGGCATGACATCTGTGGCCACTTCTGCTGTACCGGTACGGGCAAAGATTGCTTTAATTTCAGGAAATTCTTTCAACAGTAACTTTTCAGTATTTTCCTGCATTCTCAGTGACTGTTCTAACCCTGTACTTGGGGAACGCATTTGCTTAACAGCAAAATCACCTTCACCCAGTTGAGGTGCAAACTCGCTACCTGTTTGAGTGGCTAGCACACCCGTAAGCACTAAAATACAGGCAGCCACAATAGTCACAAATAAACGAAGCTCATAGGCTCTATCTAAAAGCAATTCATATTTGGTTTTAAGCCAATGCATCCAGCGACTTTCGGTTTCCTTGACTTCTCCAGTGACAAATAGGGCAACTGCGGCTGGCACAAAAGTGACAGATAAAATCATGGCCCCAATTAAAGCCAGTACAACCGTCATTGCCATAGGATGGAAAAGTTTGGCTTCTACCCCCGTCAGGGTAAAGATAGGTAGATAAACCACCAAAATAATTAACTGTCCAAAGATGAGAGGACGACGCGCCTGTTTTGCAGCCAAGAAGACTTCTTTAAATCTTTCAGAACGGCTAAGTAAACCACCTTTCAGCTTCTGAGCTTCTGCTAGCCGACGGATACAGTTTTCTACAATAACCACTGCACCATCAATAATAATACCGAAGTCCAGTGCCCCTAAACTCATCAGATTTGCACTAATCTTCTGCTCTGCCATTCCCGTCAAGGTAAACAGCATTGACAGTGGAATAACGCAAGCCGTGATCAGCGCAGCACGGAAATTACCTAGAAAGAGAAATAAAATAACAATGACGAGGATTGCACCCTCAATCAAATTTTTCTGAACGGTTTTGATCGCCCGATCAACCAAATGCGTACGGTCATACACAGTCTCAATCACCACACCTTTAGGTAGCGATTGCTGGATCGATTGCACCTTTTCATCAATGGCTTGAGCAACGGTACGGCTATTTTCTCCCATCATCATCATGGCAATACCCAATACAGTTTCTTCACCATTATAGGTTGCAGCCCCTGTTCTCAAGTCATGACCAATTGAGACATTGGCGACATCTGCCACCCGAATCGGATAGCCGTTTTTATTGGCAATACTGATGTTCTGGATATCTTCAATCGTGTTTAAAGTGCCGGGAACACGAACCGTTAGCTGTTGTCCATTTTTCTCAATATAGCCAGCACCACGGTTTTCATTATTCTCTGTTAAGGCAGTTTGTAAATCAGACAAAGGAATTTGCAATTGTTGCAATCGGTTCAGATCCGGGGCAACCACATAGGTTTTATTAAAGCCACCAATGCTGTTGATCTCCGCAACGCCTTTTACGCGCTGTAATTGTGGCCTTACAATCCAATCCTGAATTTCACGTAAATCCATAGCCGAATAAGCGGTCCCATCCAGTTTTTTAGCATTTGGTTCGGCTTTAATCACCCATTGATAGATTTCACCTAAACCTGTCGAAATAGGTGACATGTTAGGTTGCACATCTTCAGGCATTTCTCCCATTGCTTCTTGCAAGCGCTGGTTGATAAGCTGTCTGGCCCAGTAAATATCCGTGCCATCTTCAAAAATGATGGTCACTTGCGATAAGCCGTAGCGTGAAATAGAACGGGTTTGTTCCATTTTCGGCATGCCTGACATGGCATTCTCGATTGGATATGTAATCCGCTGTTCCATTTCTAAAGCCGTAAAACCATTGGCTGAAGTGTTAATCTGCACCTGAGTGTTGGTAATATCTGGTACAGCATCAATCGGTAACTTTTGATAACTATAAATACCAATAGCAATCCAAGCCGCAATAAACAGCATGACCCAGATTGCGTTATGGATAGAAAACTGGATCAGTCGATCAAACAGTCCTTCAGGTTTTACCGATTCGTGGTCTGGAATTTGAGGAGTTTCAGTGCTCATCTGAAGCCTCTCCTTTTTCCAGCTCGGATTTCAGTAAAAAACTGCCTTGAGCGGCATATTTTTGTCCCTGACTAAGCCCACTCACCACTTCAATCCATTGGCTCTCCCCAGATGATTGCCCTAATTTCACAGGTTGCGGACTGAATTCAACTTTTTGTCCATGCTGAGTGGCGACAAAAACCACATCTTTTCCATCGACATTCTGAACTGCGGACTTAAGTACCCGTAATGCGGTACTTTCACTCCGTTGTTGCAACTGTACGTTCACCATCAAGTTTGGACGTAATTCGGTTGCATTCGATTCAACTTTTGCTCGCACCTGAAGACGACCTGTTTGAATATCCGCTTCAGTATTTAAAGTCTGAATAACAGCTTGATAAACCTTTTCTGTTTGCAAGGATTTAAATTCGATCTTTTGATTCGGGGCTAAGCCCACAATTTCAGAATTTGGAACAATAAACTCAAGCCAGAGCTGATCTAACCTGTCTATCGTAAAGAGTTGACTTGCTAACTGAACATTTTCTCCTTGCACCAAATCCTTTTTACTAATCACGCCGGAAATGGGGGCTTTCAAAATATAGCGGCCATTACTGGCATTCACTGCACCAAATGCACTTAAACGTGATTGGGCCGCTTGAACCTGAATTTGTGCCCGTTTATAGGCGTTGGAAGCACGTTGATAGTCTTGTTTTGCTGAAATACCCTGTGACCAAAGCTGACGCTCACGATCGAAGTCTTGTTTAGCCAGTTCAAGGTTGGTTTGTTCCATTTTAAAATTGGCCTGTTGATCGACTAAGTCAGGCACAAGCAACGCAGCTAAAGGCTGTCCTTTCTGAACTTTTTGGCCGAGTTCTACATAGACATTTTCTACATGACCGCTAAAACTCGGTGAGACATGCGCTTGCTGATCCGTATTCACATTGAGTTTGGCAGGATAAGAACTTAATTTAACCACCGGGCCTTGATCGACCGCTGATAATTGTATGCCCTGTTCAACCAGTTGCTTGGCGGTCAGGCTCACGCCTTCGGCATGCTCTTCAGTTTCACCGCCATGTTCTTCTCCGCTTTCTTCCTCTGCATGTTCATCTGATGTTTCCGATTTATTCTTACCAGTTAAGATCAAAAAAATACTGAGGAGTACGGTAGCGCCGATAACCAAACTAATCAGTAGAGGTTGAGAGATTTTTCCGCTCTGTTTTTTTAAGCTGTTTTTAAGATCGAACATGTTAATTTCCCCCACCAATGACAGGCATGGCCTGTATGTCTTGCCATAAGTTTTGATTGATTTGTGCAATAGCATCTTTCGACATGACTTCACTTGGGCTAATGCCTAAGCTCAAACTTTCTGCTTCAATGGCCTTTTGCCAGCCATCCCGTAACAACTGGACTTTACGCAGACGGATGTCTTGTAATTGAAGCGTGGCTTGCTGAACATCGGTTAAAGCAAACTTGCCTGCCAAGAAACCTTGTAGCGTCTTACTTTGAACTTGAGTCGCCAAAGGAATTTGAGTCTCGTCAACGACTTTGAATTGCAGCTCTAAACCCTGCAACTCGGTTAAAATTGTGCCTATTTGCAGCGCATTTTGCTTTAGATAAAACTCTTTCTGATGCTCTAATAAGTTCATTTTTTCTTGCGCGATTTTTATGCCATTTTGCTGACGATCGAAAATATTAAGCGGTACACTGACTCCGACTACTAATTGATTTTGTGTGGAGTTTTCCAAGGATTGGGTGCGGTTGACACCTAGGTTTAAAGTGGGGTTAGGACGTGCCTTTGCCCTTAGTTGATCAACCGTTGCTTGAGACTCTAATACCAGTAAAGCTCGATATTTCTCAACGTAGTTTTCCGCTAAATATTCTTGAACCTGCTGATGAGTCGATTTTGGCCAGAGCTTTTGTGAAGAGAGGTTTACCTGCAATGACTTATCAGAGGTTCCCCATAAATTTGATAATTGTTGGGTGGCCACTTGGACTTGTAAGTCGGCCTGTCTAAAAAGACGGATATTTTCAGCATGACTTAAACGTGCGCGATTCACATCTACTTGCGCGATACCGCCCGCAGTAAAGCGCTTCTCGATCGCTTTAAGGTTTTCTTCGCTCACCCGAAGTTGTTCATTGACAATGTTTCTTTCAAGTTCGGCAATGGCCAGTTGTGACCATACATATTTCACTGCAAGCTCAATTTGCGCTTGATAAATCTTCTGCTTCAGTGCTGTTTTATCTGTAGAGAGACTGGCTAATTTTTGGTTTGCTTTTCGCTCACCAAAAATATCCAAGGGTTGTGATATGCCAATGGTAAGCTCTTTTTCATTATTTGAACCAAATCCCGTTTGTTCAACTGACAGTTCAGGATTTTTAAACAGCTTACTTTGCTGAAGATTCGTGGCATTAATGCTGTTTTGCGTTTCCCAGAAATTTTGGGACGCTTGATACTGGTTGACCTGATCAATGGCTTGTCGCAGCGTTAAATCTTGAGGACTGGCGACTACAGAAGTACTCAAGCTGATCATTGCTGATAGCAAGACACCTGTACGGAATGCTGACCAGGATAAATTCAGGATAGAAGTATCCTGATATAATTTGTTTTTTGACATGAAATGCCCCACACATAATGAGATTAGGAGTGGTGGGCTTTTATAAGACTACCCCACCAATAGTAGGGGCAAATCAGGAGGGGGTGTTAATTGATTCAGATAAGGGGATTTATAAAAAGTTCTTCCCAAATAAGATGGTGTAAGGACTGTCTCAAAATGAGTTTTAAGCTTCAAATCATCGGGTGGGTCAATCTGAATCACGATTGTATTTGAGAAATGACAGCACTTTTCGTTAAAACAAAGCTTCTGACAATAGTCATAAATTTCTTTATAGTTTTCTAAGGAATAAAGTGCTTGACTAGGACTATCACTCTTTTCGTCTAAATCGATTGGATTAGAGAGTATTGAATTGGGTATGTTTGTCATTTCATGCAGACACGCAGCCTCTGCCACACTCCAAATATTCTGGAATGTGAATAAGAGTACCAATATCTGGATTAGAAATGTTTTTCTCTTCATACACAAATCTGTATTTAAAACACCAATAAGAAGCTGTCCAGATCTATCAAAGATCTGATCACAGAATTTGAGTAACCTTAAACTTTTTGCAGCCTTAAGTAAAGATATACAGAATTTTTGAAAAAAGCATAGGTCTAGATAATCAAGCTAGATTTTTTAAAACTCCACATTGGTCAATTGTACATAAGCCATCACAAGTACCTCTTAAATCAGATAATTGTTCAATAAGCTTTTGTTGCTTGATTATATTTTCTCTGATAGCACTGACATGTAAGTCAATTAATTCATTCACATCTGAACAATTTTTCTTGGGATTATCTTTATAGGTGAGTAATTGACGAATTTCATTCAAACTCATATTTAAAGTTCGGCAATTCAAAATAAACTTAATTCGCTCAACATAGCCTATATCGTAAAGGCGGTAATTTCCTTCCGTTCTTTCGGGTTTCGGAATTAAACCTTCCTTTTCATAAAACCTAATTGTTAATACTGAACATGAGGTTTTTTTAGAGAGTTCACCAATTTTTAAATGCATTGAGTTGGTATTTCCAAAAAATCTTGACTCTATAGTAACTATAGGGATTCTAATATTCAAAGTTTATAAATTTTTTTAATGGGTATAACTATGAGTGGCTGTGGATGTAGTAAAGAAACACCATGCGAAGATAAGAAATCTCAACAAGAAAATCATCCATCAATTGCAGAAGCAAGCAATTCAAAGAATTGTGATAATACGCCTAGCTGTTGTGGTGAAGAGGAAGAAGAAAAATCTTCATCTCCTTGCTGTAACACTTCAAACAGTTGTGAAGATACCGCTCAATCCTGTTGTGGTTCTGATCCCAAAGAAAATTTAAGCACTGAAAACGTTTTAAAAGATTCGCACTACATGAGTGAATACTTAGTTCCCAAAATGGATTGTTCTGCGGAAGAACAGATGGTTCGTATGGCGCTATCTTCAATTGATGGTGTTCAAAAACTCATCTTTGATTTACCTAACCGGTCTTTAAAGGTTCTACATAATCAAAAAGATGAAAATATAACCACCAAACTTGAAGCTTTGGGTTTTGGTGCAAAGCTTGTGAAGACTGAAACTTATATAAGCAATCAACAGGCTAAGCAAACAAGTACCTACACAATTCCTAAAATGGATTGCTCTGCTGAAGAGCAAATGGTCCGTATGGCTCTTGCAGATATTGAAGCAGTTAAAGGTCTTACTTTTGATCTTCCCAATCGAAAACTGAAAGTCTTCCATAATGAAGGGATTCAGCAAATTACGGCTAAACTCGAAGGACTGGGTTTTGGGGCGAAACTTGATGAAACACAGCTTTCTTCAGGCGATATACCTAATGAACCTGATCCTGTGAGACAAGCTAAAGTACTTAAACTGTTATTAGGCATTAATGCTCTACTGTTCTTTATAGAATTCATCAGCGGTATTATTGCTGCGTCTACAGGATTGATTGCTGATTCTCTAGATATGTTTGCCGATGCAGCCGTTTATGGTATTGCGCTATATGCCGTCGGAAAAGCTGCGAAATATCAAGTGAAAGCAGCCCATTTCGCAGGTTGGATTCAGTTATTACTTGCTGTCATCGTGATTATTGATGTCATTAGACGATTCATGTTTGGAAGCGAGCCAGAATCAACGCTCATGATTGTTATTGGCCTGCTCGCACTTATAGCTAACGTGACATGCTTATATCTTATTTCTGGTCATCGAGAAAATGGCGCACATATGAAAGCCAGTTGGATTTTCTCGGCGAATGACGTTGTGGTAAATATGGGCGTTATATTTGCCGGTGTACTCGTGGCGTGGACGGGATCAGCTTACCCAGACTTAATCATTGGCATCCTGGTTTCTTTATTCGTGCTTAATGGTGCTCGAAAGATTTTGGCTTTGAAGTAAGAGTATCGAAAATGAATCTATTTCAAGTTAAACAAAATCAGATCGTCAAAATTAGAGATCTCAAAAAAGGTAATCAATACAGTCATACCACTGATCCCGTATTGGAACGGCTCCAACTATTAGGTTTTAGAGAGGGTGAAACTCTACAAGTACTCGCTAAAGGTGTTTTTGGCGGAGATCCTGTTTTAGTTCAAATTGAAACTTCAAGATTCGCATTAAGAAAGAATGAAGCTGAAAGAATTTTTGTAGAGTTAGTATCCAATGAAGATTAAGAACATTGCATTAGTCGGTAATCCAAATTGCGGAAAAACCTCTTTATTTAATACGCTTACTGGTACGCGACAAAAAGTTGCCAACTATGCTGGAGTTACCGTAGAAAGAAAAGAAGGTTCTTTTAGATTACCTTCTGGTGATGCAGTACGAGTATTGGACTTACCCGGAACTTACAGTTTAAAACCTAGTAGTTTAGATGAAGAAGTCACCAGGGCAGTTTGTTTGGGCGAGCTAAAAGGTGAAATTCTCCCCGACATTTTTATATGCGTCGTAGATGCCACAAATTTAAGCTTACATTTGAGCTTGGTTCTCGAAGTTCGTGCTTTAAATCGCCCTATGATTCTTGTATTAAATATGATGGATGAGGTCAAAAAGCGTGGTATTTCCATTGATAAGGATAAACTGTCTCAACTGTTAGGTATCCCTGTAGTTGAAGCTGTCGCAGTTAAAACAAAAGGAATTCAAGATTTAATTAATCAATTAGATCAAAAAAATCTTTTTATTACTCCTTATCATTCTGAATTAAGTCATTTTGAACAGGTCAAACAAATCACCAAACAAGTTATTTTAAATAATGACAATGGTGATAAAAGAACCGCATTTCTAGATAAAATTTTTCTACATCCTGTATTAGGTTTAGTAATCTTAACTTTAACCATGTTTGTGATGTTCCAAGCGGTATTTATATGGGCAACACCTTTTATAGAATTCATTGAAAATTTTATCGTATGGCTCAGTGATTTTATTGGACCACTAATCCAACATCCTCTATTAAAAAGCTTGGTAGTCGATGGGGTAATTGCTGGCACAGGTAGCGTGCTTGCATATATGCCTCAGATTTTGATTTTATTCTTCTTCATTTTAATGCTTGAAGAGTCAGGCTATTTACCCCGAGCAGCATTTCTTTTAGATAAATTAATGTCTAAAGCCGGGCTTAGCGGCCGTTCATTTATTCCTCTGCTATCCAGTTTTGCTTGTGCGATTCCCGGAATTATGGCAACCAGAAGTATCAGCTCTGAACGGGACCGATTAGCAACAATTATGATTGCACCATTGATGACCTGTTCAGCAAGATTGCCCGTATATGCTTTATTGATCGCGGCATTTATTCCGAACCAATTAATCTACGGCTGGTTAAGTCTGCAAGGATTAGTCCTTTTTGGTCTTTATATGTCGGGAATAGTCTCAGCGTTATTAGTTTCACTCTTTCTGAAGTTGGTTCGAAAAGATAAAACTGAAAGTATTTTTATTTTTGAGCTTCCCACATACCGAATTCCAGATATTAGAAATATTGCATTAGGCTTATATGATAGGGCAACTATTTTCTTAAAACGAGTTGGTGGCATTATCGTCGCACTGTCTATCTTGTTATGGGTACTAGTCACGTTCCCTCAACCACCAGATAATGCAAGCATGCCGGCCATTAACTATAGTTTAGCTGGTCAGTTAGGACATTTAATTCATCCTATATTTGCGCCTATTGGGTTTACATGGGAAATATGTATTGCACTCATTCCTGCTATGGCAGCAAGGGAAGTTGTAATTGCTGCTCTTGGGGTGATTTATGCGATGTCAGGTGATGAAGATACAGTAACTCAAAGTCTGTTAAGTCAAATTTCAGGCCCGGATGGATGGGGGTTAGCCACAGGTTTATCATTATTGGTATGGTTTATTTTTGCTCCACATTGTCTTGCCACGTTAGCAACAATTAGTCGAGAAACAGGTAGCTGGAAACAGCCTGTCGTTATGGCAACTTATTTGTTTGCATTAGCCTACATCTTTTCATTCATCACATATCAAGTTGCGAGTAAGTTTTAATTAGCAAATGAATAAAAGAGGGGGGGAGCTAGCTCCCCCCCCTTTATTAAATTACTCGATGTAAGCGTGGGCTTCTGAATACTTTTATCTAACTATAACAACTACTTAAATGTTTAAATCTCTAGGTTTTGAATAGTCGAGGTATCAGACGAATATAGATTGGTAAAAAGCATAGTTCAACGATAGTCTGAGTCAAGATTACAGCAGGAATTATGGGCATACTTCCCGGAATTGCAAAAGCTAATGGAAGAATAACAAATGAATTTCTATATGATGCTGAAAAGGACACAGCACTAGCAGAGCCAGATTCTAATCGAAAAATACGAGCAATTATCCAACCCACGAATGGAGCAATAATGGCAAAAGAAATATAAATTGGTAAAGCTTGAAGAGCTGCACTTTTTGCAAGCCCAATTTGAGGCATAACTGATGCTAGGACGATAAACAAAACTAGGGCTGTGGCAGGTACAGGAAATAAGTTTAGGCTTTCAGCCACTTTTTCTGCTTGTTCATTTCTATTCCCAATGAACTGAACTATAGCTGCCATTGCTAAGGGTGCAACAATGAACCATACAAACGCATGGACAAAAGGACCAATTTCAACAAGCTGAGCTACCTCTTCTCCGAGGAGTACACCAAGATAAATTGGTAGTAAGATCATTTGGATAAGCAATAATACAGGTGTCATCGCAAGTAATAATCTTGCATTACCTTTCCCAACATGGGTGAAAGTAATCACATAATCAATACACGGTGCTAGTAGAACAAAAAGTACAGCTAAACGAATAAGTGGGTTTTCAGGTAAAAATTGTATTAGACCTGCCGTAATTAAAGGTAAGGCAATAAAGTTAGTAATAAGTAATGCAGAAATAAAACGTAAATTTTTTAATGCCTTGCCAATTTCTGCAATAGGTACTTGTAAAAAAGTAGCAAATAACATTAATGCCAGTGCAGGGTTAATCAAACTTTCTAAAATCGTCGCTCCACTGATGGTTAATCCAAAAATAACTCCGATAAAGATGGTACAGAAGTAGATTTTGACTTGATTATCTTCAAGAAAATTTCGAATATTTTCCATTTTAATTGAGTTACTCACTTGCTTTTAAATAGCGGTATACCGCCTGGCGACTAATTCCAAATGCCTGGCCTAATGCCATTTTTGAAGGGTACTTTCCTTCCTTCCATTCTTGTCTTAAAGCTTCAGCCTGTTCAGGTTTCAATTTATGTACACGCCCTTTGTACTTTCCTTGAGCAGAGGCCAGTTTTATTCCTTCTTTTTGACGCTCTAAAATGATCTCACGTTCGAACTGTGCAAAAGCGCCCATCAATTGCAGCATCAAATTATCCATCGGGGTAGATTGAGCAGTGAAAGTAATATTTTCTTTTACGAACTGGATGACAATTCCTCGTTTGACCAGTTTATCTACTTCAGTGACTAAATCTGGCACTGTTGCAAATAGGCTGACATGATAAGCTAAATATCTTATTTATTTCGAGATACAGCAGATGAATCCCTTCCACGGTCGGCACTTTCAAGGTGAAATCAT
>NZ_BMDV01000013.1 GCF_014636095.1 Acinetobacter modestus | reverse complement strand
GCTAAAGCGATAAAAGCTACATGATGGCCAGTACTGAGCACTGGCGATCTAAGTCAATGCTGCAGTTCTCATCATCATTGGAATAAGTGGACAAATTCCTGACACGGAATACTATAACTGAGGTCACTTAAATGGGATGCATAAGTTATGTAAGTTACGCCACTTAAATAAGTTGATGTGCTAAAGCGATAAAAGTGGCACTGTTGGAAATATAGATTTAAGTCGATGATTTTTCCTTTAAAAAAAGTACTTAAAGACGGCTTTGTTGCACAAAGCTGTTTGTAAGGTCTGATTCAGCAATATAATTTCCGAATGAAGAAGCCAGCAACTAAAATCTACCGTACAACGAATTGGTCCGCATATAAACTCAGTGCGAGAAACTTTCAGAGCCAAGTGAATGAGATAACACTAAATATAAAAAAAATGGAAGAATAATTTACTAAGTTATTGTTTTTAAGTTGATCCTTGTTTTATATGGGGGTGATAATAACTTCTGATTACTAGTTTTTACCTTAAATATACCGATTGAAAGATTCATTTAAAGGCTATGAATACATGAGTTTTACAGTTTGGCTAGGTCAGCATGAGTACTTTTCACAAGATTTAAGATCGACCATGAACGTGATTAAGTTATAGGGGATTGATGAAATAGTTTTTATGAATTTCTGGCTTTCTGGGCTGATTTTATCAAATTCATGTCTATGCAAAATTGCGACATATTTCTCGTGCTGGTAGTTATCCAGAGTTTGGTCTGCATCTATCCATAGTGCAGACCTTTTTTTGGTGACAGTTTTTTCTTAGTGATTTTCGATCTGGATGTAGTGATTTCACGTTTGCAGAATATATCTTGGCGGTGATCCATCTAATATTCGTGATTATAAAGAGAGCTAATTCACAGGTTCTACAGATTATGTAGCGACTAACTATATCAAAGTCTATTTGCAGTTGATGGTTGGCGCTTAGTTTATATTTACGCTTAGGTTTCAGTTAAAAAATCAATATTCTGTTGAATCCGTGATTGAATCATCTGTAGGGTAGATTCTCGAATTTGATGGGGATACAGGCGCTGCGCAATTTGACTAAATTGAAGTGCAATTTCACGCATGGTCAAGATGATCTCATCGACTTCTAGAGTAGTCAGATTAGCTTCTGAAGTACCGAGTTTATGTATGTCATTTCGGGAAATATTGAGCGCTTCTCCCATAATGTCCATTTGATGATAACCACCTGGACCCTCGCAGAAGGTCACATCATAGGCTGGAGCCAATTTCCATTGACCATTTTTCTCCATGAGAAATGAAAAGTTCTTAGTATGGTCATCCCGATTATTGAAAAGCACATTAAACACAGCACGTTTAAAAGCATGCAATCTTTCTCGTACATCTTGCGTACACATCAAGGTTGCCCGGAGAAAATTGCGATAGTCTAGGCTACCTGGAACTTTATAGTCTGCTCCTGTATATGCAGCCAAACTCTGCATTGGAATCCGCATACCATTTTGACGATCGAATCGTTTAGAAGCAAAAGCCGTTAAACCATTGGGCAAATTAAAGAAATGGGTATCTGGAGTCTCAATTGCACAAAGTCGCAAACATTCTGCATAGACGGCTTCAATGGCGCAGACTTCAGGATGCTCTTGCTGAGCAGGAAACTTAATCAGCCAGGCTTCATGTTGATCAGAATCTTGAGTCGAAAACTCTAAATTGACAGGATCTCGGTAAACCAACGCTTTTGGTCTGGCACCTTGAGGGGAGCCACCCATGACCAATAAATGCTGTAGAAATTCACCACCTTCACCTTTGAGTACTTCTTGAACTTCCTGGGCCAGTTGTTGTAAAGGGATATTTTCTGAGGTTTGCATGTCAGCAACACAAGGTTCAAAGGAGAGGGCACCCATTGCGTGACTACTAATATAGGTCAGACGCTCCAAAGGTCCAATTCGTGCTGAATTTAAGCCAATTTTTTTGAAATATCGATCCATCAACATCATGCCCCAACCATCTGGTAAAGCGTCATAGACTGGACCTGGGAGTCCCATTTGATGAGTAGGAAAACCTTGTCTGAATGGTAGACCTTTTAAAGGCAGCAAGTAAGAAGAGAGCTCAACACCTTGCTGTATTGCTTCTGGACTATATTCAAAAGCAATGGTGGGTCTACCTGTCGTGGCTGTTGAACTAATCAGCGTTCCCCATAACCATGATTCGCCCCAACCGTTGTAATAAACATTAAGTCTATTGAGCATTATCCCTTCCTCTTAATACGGTGGCGCTTACTTTGACTCTCATAGCGAAGAATGTCATTCACACTGTTAAGCTGAGGTTTAAATAGTTCCTGAAGTTCGTTTAATCGACCCAAGACCATTGCAATACGGACTAAATTTTCAACAGATACATTTCGTCCCGCTTCAAGATTCGAAACTGTATTCACGCCGACACCAGCGCGTGCTGCTACCTCAGTTTGAGACATCTCCAGAAAGAGTCGTTGCTTACGTAAACGCTCACCTAAAAGAGTCACAACTTCTTCTGGTTTAGTGAAAAATAAATCCATTAAATTGGGTCTTAAGAATGAATAATTTAATTAAATCACAAAATAATGGAATTAATCTATAGCTATAGTGTGGCTAAGGAGGGCTTTGTTGCACAGCACATCAGAAGGGTAGGTATAGTCCTTGGGTATCGGTTACAGAAAATCATCAGGATGTACTTTGACTGATTGTTGATACGGAGATTTCAGTATTTTCATTTTTCCTAATAGGTCACATTACTTAGAAAGGGTTCTTCGAAAATTAGTTCATACTTTAAAAATCCTATAAATATTGAGGATATTTTCTTAATGCTTTCAATATAGCATGCGGCTATATGTAACTCGAACGGGCTTAATCTGCCTTTCAGTATAAATTTTTTGGGCGTGAGAGGGGAGAGGTGTGAGGGCAAGCAATTTATATCGTGGATACTTCTAAATTACTTATGTAATAGAAGGTGGTAAACATGGATTTAGAGGTAATAACACTAAATATAAAAAAATTGGAAGAATAATTTATTAAATTATTGTTTTTATGTGGTTATTGGTGATGTTATGAATAATAATAACTTTTTCTTGATGAATTTTACCTAAAAAAATTGATCAGATAATTTTCTTTAAATGTCACGCATACATAAATTTGACAGTTTGAAGGGATCGGTATGTGCATTTTTCACAAGGTTAAAGATCGACCATAAATGTGATAAACGGCAGAGGATCATTGAAAAATGAATGGATTTAAACACTACATGTATGCACGAAAAAGAGTATCGCTGCGGTTCTGCTGACAGGCTGTATTGAGCATTGAATGCAAATGATGTAGTAATTGTCTACAGGCTATAGGACCAGCATGAAGAAGAATGAAATGTAGTTGCCAATTTATAACCTTGGTTGAAAAGCATAGCATTGTTATTCGGAGAAGTGAGGTAAGCCATCCTTCTCTTATTCATTTAAAATGATTCTTACTCAACTGATCTCGACTCATGGGCTGGTTCAAATTAGACGGATAATAACTTCCATCCCCTATCTTTTTCTTACCACATTTCTTGCATTTAATCCCTTCTTTGGAGATTTGATTCAGCATCACTGTTGTCGGTTGAATCAAATCAATGACATAGTTCGTTGGTTCAGGAAAAGCAGAAGAGGCTGCTTTATTGCAAAAGAGAACATTCGGATCAAATGGATTGGATTGCACAAAAGCCATGATACATCCACAGAGTAATTCACCTGCATGTAATCTGTAACATCCATTCAGGTCATCAGACGAAGATTAATCTGAAATTTAAGCACTAAACGCCATAAATCTATGTATGGGCAGACTTTTTTGAGACATATGTTGATAAACATGCGGCAAGTTACATTGCTTAAAAGTCTATCTAAGTTAACGATCTATTCAATTCTGGATAAGTAATCTGAATATTACGATCCTAAATTACCCGAAGAGTATTAAGATTTCTAAGAATCGTGATTGTTGGTTTATTTGGGAAATTAATCAGTGGATTGAAGCAAAGATGATGGCTCATTAAGGATTGTGGGCTTCGACTACTTAAATTTTAGGTATTTTGAATAAAGCATATTTCAAAAATCTTAATTAATGGATTTAAATTACCATAAAAACCTTCAATATTGGCTTGAATCCATTGTTGTTGAGAGTCAATGCGAGACCAATCAATACCATAACCACAATGAGCAATCAGATGCTCAAAGAAAATCCGTTGTGTACGTCCATTACCTTCACGGAATGGGTGTATGACATTAAGCTCACAATACAAGTCGGCAAGTTGAGGAATCAGTTGTTGTGGTGCTAAGCCTTGAAAGTATTTTTTTTCTTGAAGCGGTTTGAGTAGTTTATTGGTTTCAATTTCAATACGGGAAAAATTACAAAAACGGGTGTCACCTTTGGAAATATCGATTTGTCTTAACTTTCCTGCCCAGTCGTATAAGTCGCCAAAGAGCTGCGCATGAATTGATTTTAAGTATTGTAAGTCGTAAGGTGGTTCAGCATATTCAATTAAGTTACTTGCCAATCCAGACAGTTCTAGTTCAGCTTGTTCTAAAATTTGTTCATCATGAATATTGAGTTTGTTCTTTAGGATATTTGTGCCAGGGTAACAATACAGGCTGTCACCCATTTCCCCATATTTATCCATACATGCACCTGACTAAGTTTCGGGTTGCGAATACTTCTTATATTTTTGCAAGATTTCAGCTTTACTTTGTTGAGTTGTTTGAGCTGTCGTTGTAATGCCTTCAAGCTTTAGGCTGGCTTGATAGTTTTGCGCACGTGTCGCTTGAATATATTTTTTTTTCTGTTCAGTGGTTCTGAGCATTTCGAAACTCCATTGATGCTACACGTGAAGTAAGTATAGCAGAGAATCTTTTTGATCAATGCTGCATACACAGCATTTCAAAATGTAATACAACGGTATTGTTTCATGTAATAACAGAAAACTAAAAAAAAGTGGAAGAATTTTTAAAATTTAGACCACCCATGATAAGTAAACCATATGTATTTGTTGATAATTGTAATTTTGAGAAAATTTAGTTGATAAATTAAATGAATTTTAATATACAAAGATATGCTCATTTTTTATATCGATAAAAATGTTAAAATTTGACTATTTAGTAAAAAATATAGAGATATTTATGGGGCAATTTATCATGCCCTTTTGCTTTGAGCGACAAAATGTTCAATTTAAGATAGTAAAAATTAACTCAGAACTACTGAAAATCAAAAAGATTAAACAGAGCCAGAAAGTAGTAGTACAAGCAAAGTTCAAAATAATCTATGTGAAAATTTGGCAAAAAATATTGCTATTAATGCAAACGGAGCCATGCTTACGTGTACATTCTAATTATGTTGCAATCTTACAGTTGATACATAATCTTGATGATTTTATCGAAAAATCACAGCAACACTTGTGCTTTGAGAGAAAAGCTCAGAAAGAGCTGGATGCTAAATTTTTTGCTAGATTTTTTAAGCTGACAAAGAGTTCAATAAAAGATCAACTTTTACCAAATTGTTCAGATCGTAATGAATTTAACCAATGCAATTTGATAAAAAATTAAGCGAAAGCGAATATGCCAAAGATTGAAACAGAAGAGCAATTCTTAGATTTAGCAGAAAAATTCCAAAAAGATTATTGTTTATTACGCAATCATGTTGTGAATACACAATTTGTCGATCTATCAGATGATTTACGTGAAAAAGCCCATGCTCTAAATAAGGAAGCACAACAGATATATGGCTATATATCTAGTTCTAGACAATTAGGTAAATATTATTATCTAGCTTCTTTAAGTTATTTTGCATGCCCGACTACTAGTAATACTCAAGAGCTGTCGTCTGAACGTTATTTGATTCTACAAGCGAGTTTTTTAACATATCGGCAGTATCAAGAATTTGCAAAAATTGATAAAGCTGAGAATAAGCAAAAACATGTTTGTGATCTCTTTCGCTATGTATCACGATATGTTCTGGATTCTAATCATGCTGAATTATTTCAAGAATGCAGTGAGCTACTAAATCGCTATGTCATGTACGAACGTAACTTGAAAAAGGAGGATCGTAATCAACTTTTTAATATTAAAGATTTCAAACAAGTACAAGCCATAGAGTATTTATCGGCTCTATTAATAATTTTTAAAAGACTTGATGATCGTCGTGTTGTTCATCGTCAGCGTAAGTCAAAAAAAAGTAAAGTTTTGCAATGGCCGACGAAAAATGAACTCAAAAAATTTCGTGAAATTAAAACGGGTAAGCAAGTAGATATTGGACATAACGCAAAGATCAGTTTTTATGATGCCGCTCTTCACAAAGATGAAGAGGGTGAAGTTGATCTATTAGATCCTGAAATGGAGTTTTATTCAGAAGATGAAAAGTCTAAAAATTTAAATTATATACTCAGCGATAATGCGACGCATCTAATGCGGCATCGCCAGCGCCGTCATGCTCCTTTTGTTACAAATCCACATTATTTGGCGCCAGATATACTGAAGCAAATTGTTTATGTGTTGAGAACCGAGTTATCCGGGCACTGGAGGGATGCTGCAATCGCTGCAGCATGTTTATTGTCACTTTTGACGGGATTATCACCCGTCGCACTGATGGATTTTAACGAGCTTATTCAAGATGGAATTTTGATCCAGAATGGTTCAAGTAGACGTCGCGAATATTTACTCAAATTAAATCTTAAAATTACAGAGCAGAAGATTAAGAGCTTAAATCATGTGCGGTGGAATGAAGTGATGACACATCAACTACATTTACCTTCTGCTTGGTTTGACTATATAGAACAAGCATCGAATCCACTAATTTCATCAACACACATTAATACGAAACTTAAGAATTGGCTTGATAATCGGTTTGTAGGTTCGATCACTGTAGAAAAACTGCAGGCTCAATTATATTTTCATATATATTATGAAACATATAATGAATATCTTGCTCATGTAATTGCTGGGCGGGATAGTCAGCATCACATGCCTGGTATCTATTATGGCGGGCTACCGAAAACTCAACTCAGTAGCACATATCTAGCCTTTTTAGAAAAAGCACTTACACCACATTCCACACATTTTACTGAAGACACGGCTGAACTAAAAATATTGCAACAACAATTCAAAGTGCAATCTGCATTATCTATAGGAAGGATAGGGAGCCAACTGGCACTTGAACCCAATTTTGTGAAAGAGCAATTCCATATTTTACATAGACATTGTCACGAAAACATCCAAGAAGATAAGCACATTATTAATCAACTTAATGCATATGCGTGTTGGATGTGGCATATCAGTTTGTTGAGTTTGGCAAGTCGGCCTAAAAAAAACCTGTTGGGGAATTTGGATGATTATTGTGTTGAGCTCAAGCTTTTATATGTGAATGATAAAAAAAATAGTAAAGCAAGAAAAGATGGTCGTTTTATCCCTTTATCTGATTTTTTCATAAAAACACTGCAAAATTACACTGCCTTTTTAGAACAAATTATTGAAGCGTACGGTTCATTTTTTAGACAAGTCTTTGCAAAGAAGAAGATAACTGTAAATGATCTTTTTGGTAAGGTCATTTTTAGTAAAGATATCTTGCCGATAACTGTCAAAGAATGGCAGAGCAGGAAAATTAAGTTAATCCCTTTATCGAGAAAATGGGTGAATTCATATATGCAAGGAGTCTTTCCAAAGAATATGTATTCGAATTGGTTACGTCATTTTGACATGAACTTTTTGATGCATGAGCAGCAAGAGGGTAAACCAGCATTAGCTTTTCACTTAATTCAGGCCCTGTATGGTCATGACCAACGTGACCGAGAGGCTTTTCATCCGCATTCTTCACTTATCCCGAATGTCTATGTACAGCAAGCCCGCCAGCAATTGCAAGATAATGTCAAATCTTTATCGATTAAACACTTAGAGCGAAAATAGTTGTATGCAAAAAATCAAAGAACTAATAAAACCACAACTAGATGATCTATTTGTTGATATTCATAAAATGGTGAAAAAGTCGCTAGATAGACAGCCTTCTCCACCTGAAGTATTGACGAAAGAAATGCAGCAAAAACTTGATCAGCAGATCGCTGAAAAATGGCATGACATTAAAGATAGTGTTGATTGTTTGAGTCAAAAGTTGAGCCGAGACGAACAATCAAAACTGATGCAATTTACTGAAGATGAATTTAATAAAAGAAGGAAGCAATTCAACCAGAATGTAGATAAAAAATCATACAGAATTAAGCTAAATCCACATACTAAACGGATCGTACTGCCTAGAAAAATTGAGAGTACAGAGTCACGGTTAGAACAGGGGCATCTACATATCCATGTACTTAAGGAATTAAGGCAGTATTGGCAAGATTCATTTGAATATTGGAATGAACCAAAGTACTTATGGGGAAATTTATGCTTAAGTTTTATATATATTTCAGGCTGTGCAGATGAACAGCATTTGATTGCTATTCAGAAGCAATTGCAGGAGGCCATTGAGCTTGGTACAGATCTGAATTGTTTTCGGTTATACCATTCGGACTACAAAAAAATCACTAATCCATTGTTACTACATTATCGTGTTGAAAACTCTCAATATGGCAACGATGTAGAACAGGGAAAGTTGTACCAATGGAAACATGTTTTTTTTAACCCATATGCGCAGTTCATTTTGCAATATTTAAAAAAGTTGAAAGCTACTCAGAAAGAATTTTGTCTGCAACATTCAGTTGAAGATTGTATTTTAGAAAGCTTGAGTAAGATAGGCAGGAAAAAAAGTCTTGGGGATCTGCAATATCAAATTAAACGCCGTGGATTTCGTGCATTTAATGATGTGCAAATGGTACTCGAATTTAATCCAAACCTCAGCATAGATATATTTTTGAGTAATGTGCTTCAGCAAGAGATTAATACTGTTGCTTTAAGGCCATCCGAATTTAGATTGCTGTGGAATAATGATTACAATCAAGTCACAGAACCAGATAATCGCCCTATTCATTTTGAACAAGAGCAGTTACTTCCTGAAGTTCCGACTGTTCAAAGCAAATTACAAACGATTCCGTATGAGTTGATGTTGTTTGGTCAAAAGAAACGTAAAGGTCAAAAAGTTGAGCGTTTAGATAAAAAGAGGAATAAAGAAGAACGCACGCTACGTTTTTGGCAAGAAACTAGAAGGGTGTTAGAGGAGAAGATAGTTGATGCTAATACGGAGGAAAAGTCTTTAATTGATGCTCAACTACGCTTAATTCACTGGTTAATGCATTTAAAAAAACGAGGGCTTCAATTATCAACTATTGAAAGCTACTTAGGATCGTTTGGCAAAGAATTTATATTTGAGATTTGGCTCAATAAATTAGATTTAAAGCAACAATCCATAGATGACTATGAGGATTTATATCGGCAGCTATTGAAATACAGCAGTGAACGTGATGAAAAAGCAGTTCAACGAGATTCGGTGAAAGGAAAAACCTCTCGTAAGATGCACCAAAGCGCAGAATACCGTTTTGGTCGCCTAAAAGATTTTCATCAATTCTGTATAGAGAATTATGATGCTCCAGGGGTATTGGTGTTACAGAATTCAAGTTTTAAGCATTTACAAATTTGCAATGCACGGCTAGTGAGTCCTTTGCTATTTGGCAAATTATTGGAAAAACTAGAAAATTTAAGTCAAGAGCCAACGGCATCAGAGTGGGTCGATCATCTGAGTTGTTTAAAGCTGATGTATTTACTAAGTTATAGAACTGGACTTCGATTAAATGAAGTTCGTTGTCTTAAAATACAAGATATTATTTGCCCAGAGCTACTTTATAAAGAAAAAGAAAATACAGTTTTTAATAATATCACGCTTCATATCCAAGACAATTCATATCGCCGTCTGAAAACGCGAAGTGCGAATCGTCAAATACCATTGAAAATTGCATTGTCAGAACATGAGTTTTTAGTAGTACAACGTTACATACAACATCGTTATGAGCAATATTTGGTTAATCAGCAGGATGATCTACTTTTTAGTGTGAATCATCGTGTATTAACTGATCAATGTATCAGCAAAATTACAGTAGATTTGTTTAGTCAAATATTAGGTATGCATCATGGCTTTAGTTTTCATACATTACGCCACAGTGCTGCTAACTATCTAGCAATAACTTTGCTCGGTTCAAAAGAAATGATCAAGACCTACACAGATTGTCCTTGGGTAAAAGCAAAAAAGATGAGGGATTTATTGTTTGGTATGAAAGCACGTGCTCAAGAAGAGATTATTCAACATAAATGGCAGGTGCTCGCCTCTTGGATGGGGCATAGCAGTATTGAGCAAACGGCTTCAAATTACCTTCATGTTTTGGATTTATTAGCAGTCGATCGAATTTATAATTCGCCGTGTATCATTTCAAAAAAAGTATTAGAACAGTGTTTTAGTCCAGTGAAGTCAAGTACAGACTACATAAACCTAAATCGTTATACTCAGCAGCAGAAATGGTTTAATTCTTATCAGCAAACACAGCCAGTTACGATGGCTGGCCGACAAGAAAAGAAGTTTAGTATAGAGAAGAGTACTCTGACACCTTTTCAACGTTTGATAAGTTTTAGAGAAGGTCGTTTAAGCGAAGATACCCAAGCTCAAGAATGGATGCAACGATGTCAATGGATGAGCACTAAATGGATAGATCGCCAAAAATTTAATTTAAAAACGAATTATGTTTATAGTAAGAATTTAGAAGAGAGTTGGTTTGATGAACTTTACGAAAAGGCTAAAAAACTGACTCGTCCAGATGAAATAATTCCTCTCCTTGATTTTCATTATAAAGATGATAGGCAGCAAGATGCACTGAAAGAAAAGAACATGGTTAAGGCGCTTAAAATATTATTATTATTTGGAAAACTGCGTAAGAATTTTCTACATTTTCAATGCCGAATGAAAGGTGATGAGCAACAAATTGTTAATTTTATTACTGGTATAGAGCCAATGTTAGGAGATCATCTGTATTTAGAAAAACAAAACTACCCAGTTAATTTGGATGCTCCTGAGCGAACCGTTAAATTTAGTTTTCAAAGAGTTGTCGGCTCTAACAAAAAAAATGTTACTCCGCTGGTTATATTTAATTTAATGTTAAAAATGATGCAAAAAGATGAACTCTGGTTGAAATAGCCTAAGCAAACTAAAAGGGGAATTGTTTAAAAATCTCTCTGGTTATAAGTAAACTGTCTTTATGAAAAGCATCATACTAACTTTGATTCATAATAAAGGGAATTTAAAAGCTTTAGCATCACAATTTGGTCACTGGATTTTAGACAATAGTGTAAAGATTAGCACTTTGGTAAATCGATGAGCTAAAGTGTTGTAGTCCAAACTCGATCTGACAATTACCCATTTTTTAGTGTGCCCGTCAGGTTAAATTTGAACTGAATTTTTCTCAGCCCAAATTCATTTCCAATCAAGTTATGTTTCAAGTGGCGTGCGAACACTGCACAATTTAATTCACGGTGCCTAAGACAGGTATCAACTTCGGACCAGCCATTCTAGCTTTGCTAATGATTTCCACCAGCTCATCATAAGTCAGTTCAAACTTATCCTCACTATCAAATACATAGACCATATTCTTGCCTTCATGTTCAGGTGGAGTAGGTGGTACAAATCGTTTCGGGATAAGAATTTGTGCGAGTTGTTCGTCAGTTAATTTAAATAAGTGCATGTTTTTATCCTACTCTTGGTAAGTCAGACCATTTGGTTAAATACGAAGGTGATCTAAGGTTTTGATTCATGTGCCATGTGGCTTCTTTATTGTTGGCAATGCCTAGCGTGACGAGATTCTTCCCAAACCGTTCACTGATGGCTTCGATGGCATCTGAAAGCCTTTCTCGCTCTTGCTTATGTGAATAGTCCGTGAATAGATCGGGCACAAACTTGGATTGATCTGTAATTTCGAGCAGCACGATTCCCGCCTTTTTATACTTAAAGCCTTTCTTAAATATCTGATCGATGCCTTTCATCGCGGCCTTGGTGATGAGCAGTAGATCATCCGTATGCTCATGCATTTGAACGACGATGTAAGGCGAGTAGCGCTCTGTCTTATCAAAGCGACTGGTTTGGATATACACGCCGATCATCTTGCAGATTGAGCCATCTTCCCGCATTCGTTTCACGGCTCTGGCCACATAAAGCCGAACCGAAGCTTTAATGTCATCCATTTCATACACTGGGTTGCCATATGAACGGCTGCTGATGATTTGCTTCTTCGCTACAGTATCATCACTAAGGTCAATACAAGAAAGGCCCTGTAGCTCAAGCACCGTCTTTTCCATCACGATACTAAACTGCTTTTTGATTTCTTTAGGATTGGCATTGATCAGATCCAGCACAGATTGAACACCCATAGTATTGAGCTTCTTACAGTTCTGTCTGCCTACGCCCCAAACCTCAGACACATCAACCTGCGCGAGTAGCGTTTCTGCAGAGCATGGGTCCATATGGGCCAGATTACAGACCCCATTGAAGAACTTGTTTTTCTTGGCGAGATGATTGGCAATCTTGGCTTCGGTTTTAGAGCGACCAATTCCAATACAGCAGGGTAGGCCTAACCAACGCCAAGCCTTAGTCCTCATGTCTTGAGCATATACAGTCAGGTCAAATAGATGCTCGTAAGCTGTGAGCTTCAGAAAGCATTCATCAATGGAATAGACCTCTTGATCTCCTGGTGCAACATAGTCCCCAAGCAGCTCCATAAAGCGCTTGGACATTTCGCCATATAAGGAGAAATTACTGGATAGCACCTGAATGTTATGTTGTTTGATCAGCTCTTTAATTTGGAATACAGGAACACCCATCTTGATGCCTAAGTCTTTCGCTTCCTGGCTTCTGGCCACGGCACAGCCGTCATTGTTGCTGAGCACAATGGTTGGGCGATCATTCAAGGCAGGATTAAACACACGCTCACACGAGACGTAGCAATTATTCACGTCGACTAACGCGAATATTTCATTTTCACTTTGCATGGTTATTCTTCTTTTTATGAGCGGTGATAAATACGCTTTAAATTAAAAGTCACCACACCCCAGATTGATATGGTCTGACTATCATCAGGAATGATGTGATTGTAATTCGAATTTTCAGCCTTCAACCAAAGTTCTGGAAGCGGATAATCTTCATCTCCAAATATTTCTTTGATTTCAGACTTGGCCATCTTATTGGTGATCATCAGCCGCTTAATGGTCGAGGCATTGTCATCAATCAGGGCAACCACGATATCGTAATGCTTGACTTCAATACTGCGATCAATAATGATTGGATCATTAATCTCTAGGCCAGCATCGAGCATGGATTCACTGTCTACATAGGCAATAAAAGTAGAAATAGGGTTGTGAATCAGGAACTCATTCAGATCGAGTGCTTTGTCTTGCTCATCCTTGGTGCTGAAGGCCGGACCTGCAGGAATACGCTCTAAAGAGACGGGAATAGATACTTTGGATTTGGGTAGGACAGCAGTAAGCCCTAATTTTTCAACAAGCTCATTTTGAACAGCGATTTGTTCAAGCACGGTGTTGATGGTAGGACTTGGTTTACCCTCTGGACCCATGAGCTCTTGTAAAGATGACCATGCGTCGTCAGAGAAGTAAATAGGCAACTTCTTAGACATGAGATACTCCTACGCTACGAGGCGTGTTTGGAAGTAGAATTTGTTTAAATAGGATATTACTAACAGCGTTTAAAATTCAAATTTAAAAAGTTGTGGATAAACAAGGATGCGTCAGAATAAGACGTTTTGTTTCTGCTCATCGCGTGGAAATGTGACGAATTCATCGGGCATTTGAAAGAAATATTCATGCGCATGTTCATGATCGGCTGTTAGCCAGTCTTTTCTGTACTGTTCTGGAATAACGATGATGGATCGCTTCTCATCCTTCGGTGCATGGAATTGTTTCATAAAAGGGTGATGGTCCGAATTGATGGTCAACATTGAAAAGGAACGTACCTTATTGCCATTAATCACTGCATCATCATAGATCCCTGCAACAGTAAAAGGCTGATCATCTTTACGCTTGATGGTGTACCAGTGTGGCTTGCCATTGATGTATTTCGGCTCATAAAATTCTTGTACTGGGACTAGGCAGAACTTGCTGTACTTCCAAGCATGTCGAAAGCTAGGCTTATCTGCTACAGACTCAGTTCTGGCGTTATAAGTATGACTGCTGAACTTCAATTCTTTCGCCCAGCTCGGTAGTAATCCAAACTTTGCAATATCAAGCTCTAAGTGATCTGAGCCGTTCAGAATGATTGGAGCATGATAGGAAGGGAATACATGATCCTTAAGCTCAAGATCAAACTGGCTTGTATCGACACCTAAGAGTGTCAAATTTCTTTTATTTGGAAATAGGTAATTTGAGCACATAGCCTGATCACATAACTAAAGAATTTATCTGAAATTGTATACGATGCTTTATGGAACACATGGGATTTATGGTGTCAGTTCAAGTAGGCTATATGAAAAAAGTCATGATGGGGCAAGTTACATTTTCAGTTAAAGTATGACTTATGGGATGCAAAACTACGTTGGGCGTGAAGTCATAAAAAAATTAATCAGGATTTTGCATAAATAGTGCGCCGTAAGGCGCATTATTTTTAAGGAAGGTTTGTATTACTCGACAATATATAACTTATGTTTTTTCTTCGGGGGCTCAACTTTAGCTAAAGCATCAAATGTTAATTGATTAAAATCTTCTTCAGAGATTCCAATTTCATCAAGCATTTTATTTTTATCAAAAGATGGTTGTGAGGCTAAAACAGAGATAATTTTGGGCAACATCAAACTCTCATCTCGATGAGTTTCTTCAGGTTCATTAATGTTGTAGCCCAACGAATTGATCTTTATAGAGTTACTACGATTAACCCAATCACTAACTAATCCCAGCTTGTGAGCTTTATAGTTAATAGCCTTCAGGGATGTTCGCCAAATCTTTTTATACTCAATCATATTTTCTAGTGAAAAATAGCGTGGAGCAGTAGAAAGAAATGCATCTGTTGGCATTAAAAATTCAGATGAAAATTGATCCGCTTCAGTTTCGAGAACACGATTATCTTTCTCGACACGAATTTTTTTGTTATGCGTATGCATAACGATATGACCAAGTTCGTGTGCACAATCGAAGCGGGCTCTTTCGGCAGACTTAAATGTATTTAGAAATATGAAAGGGCTACCACTTTCATCATCAAAAAAAGATAGTGCATCAATTTCTCGAATTTCAGTCGGTAATCTAAAGACACGGATTCCCTTTAGCTCACACAACGAAACAATGTTATTAATAGGTTGATTACCTAAAGCCCATAAACCTCTCAACTCTGACGCTAGGTGATCGGCATACTTAGATTCACCCAAAAACTCAGTAATATCTAAATCAGGACGGTGAAAAGTAGGTAACTTTACTTTCTGATTTAAGTACTTGTTAATATTTATTGCTAAAAGAGTATATGCCTCATTAGCTTTTCTATGCTGTGCTTTAATACGAGCAACCGATCTATAGAAGATTTGGTCTGTTTCATGTGGTTGTGTGTCATTACCTGCAAAGAATGACTTGGGTAAATTTAATACACGGCATATATCATCTTGATCATTTTCATTGATTTCTTTATCCACGTCTAAAAGTTGCTTTACCTTAGAGATAGAGCAACTCAATTTTTCTGCGAAATCGGTATTGCTAAGTCCTCGTAATTCTTTAGCAATACGTAAACGATCTTTATTAAACACATTAACCTCAGATTAAACTACAAGCTGAATATCAAAATCATCTGGTTTAATTTCATTAGATGGTTCCAATACTGGCTTAGGATCAGTTTTTACAGGAACTGTATTATCTATTTCAAATGCAATTCTGCAAGTATGGTCACTTGGTAAAATTGAAATTTTTTTCGCTTTTAAGTCCTGTACGAAGCTAGTTGGGTATGCAAATTCAAAAGGAATATTTGGGATATCAATGTCTTTATAGGCTGGATGTGATGCTGAAGGA
Source organism: Acinetobacter modestus (assembly GCF_014636095.1). GTDB lineage: Bacteria > Pseudomonadota > Gammaproteobacteria > Pseudomonadales > Moraxellaceae > Acinetobacter > Acinetobacter modestus. Next base: position 7,992 of record NZ_BMDV01000013.1, on the reverse strand, counting down.
AAGTATAAAATCCATGTTCTCAATTTTGTCTCATCATCATAAGCAGACTGATTCTCCTTAATATTATTTAATGTCATTAATCCTTTTTCACAGTGTGCTGATACAACTTGATCAGCTAACCCCAATGCAATATTCCCGCTCATAAAGATAATTTGTATTTTCTTTACTGTATTCTCAATTCTTGGCTGGCTGTCATTGTGGAATATCCAAGCAGGATCAGATTGTCGAAGCAGTAAAGCAATCTGTTCTCCAATTTTTCCCCATCGTGCAATAAAGCGTGCACGGTTATAGTGAGTATTTGTTCTATAGTCAGCATCACCGATCATAATTGCGTTTCTGACTAACTCGAGATCAGGTAATCCTAACTGTTTAGCTTTTTTGATAGCATTTTCACCTTTGAAAAAATCACATGGCGTGGGTTCAGAAGGTTGGATTGATTCTTCATCAAGGAGATTTAAATTCATCTTAAAAGTTATCCTAAAGTAGCGAATGTCTTTTTTATAACATCTTTTGATGTTTTAAAAAAGACATTTTTATAAATGTGTGCTATCTTCACTTACAACTTGATAATAAGAATTTTGGAGAAGAGACGTTGAGTAACTTATTCATTAATCATAAAAATTGTCCTGAATGCGGTGGCCGTATCAAAGGCTATTATTACTACTGTGGGCAGTGTGGTAGTCAAAATGTTGTAAACTGGAAGCACACGGGGATATTTTTGTTGATTGCTGGAAAGATTTTTCTGGTTGCTATGCTTTTTTTGCTAAAAAATTTTGTTCAAATCCATTTTTTTCACAAGTTTCATTGTGCTAATTTTTTAAATAATTCATAGAGGTTGATAGTAAAATGAAAGTTAAAGATTTAATTAAATAATTAGAAGAGTTTGATCTGGAATTAGATGTTTTAATTGCTAATGAAGAGAACAAAATCATTGGCATAAAAACCCTAGCCCGATTCTTTGAAATAAGCTATGTTTCTTTTGTTCATCCAGAGACACAAAGAAATGATATGGAAAGAAATGTTGAATTTACCTTTTTAGGAATGTCGACTAAAGACTCTAGAGTTATTGTTTTTATTGACGTTGTTCCATAATTTTCAAGTAGTCAAAATGAGTATACAATATTCATGTGATGCAAGAAGATACAACTGGATAGGATGGGCCCATAAGTATTTGAAGCTGCCTCGTGTATGATCATGGGGACTGTCCAAACAAACGGCTTTTGAGAGTGCTGCCTGATACGAAAAATAATATCCAAGAGATGCTAGCGGTAAATTTAGTGTAAAATTTAATGCTAGCCATCATTAAAACTTATTTAAAAATATGAAGTTATATCGCACAGATTGGAATATGTTTCCTAAAACGGTTATTGACCGTGGTCTTGGAGATGCAACCTCTCATTACATGTATGAAGCTGCTAAAGCAGGGGATGTTGAAAGTGCGTATATTTTAGCTAAAGATTTAGTTTCGGATGAGGCGATTGCTGAACTAGAAAGAATTATCGATGGTCGGGAAACTATTATAGTACCTGTACATGCTGAGGAAGCAGTCGGTCGTAATATGATTCCTTTAGCTACTTCAGCAGTTATAGCAAAGAAACTTGGGCTTGAAGTTGATACGAATATAGTTCAAGCTATAAAAGTATCAAGAACTGGCGGTGATGGGTGGCATAGATTAGCCAACCCACCAGCATTTGATGGGACAATAAACAATGATAAATGTGTTATTATTGTTGATGATACCCAGACCCAAGGTGGTACTTTTGCAGCATTAAAAGGTCATATTGAAACAACTGGGACGAATAAAGTTATTGGAGCATATGCACTGACGGGTAAACAATACTCATCACAATTAGCTCTAAGTAAAGAAACTCTTCAGCAATTGAGGGATGTATATGGTAATCTTGAAGCATGGTGGAAATCGATTTACGGGTACGATTTCGAAAGGCTCACAGAGTGGGAAGCAAAGTATATCCTCAACTCTCGTAAAACAGCTGACGAAGTCCGAGATAGAATCATTGCGTCAAAACAAACGTGATGCTTATGCACTTATGATGAAAATGAATTAATTATTATTTAATTAAGTTAAAAGACTGCTATATAGCGGTCTTTTTTGTTTTTGAGCTCTACAAATTTTAATGAGTACATATAGTTACTTTTATAAAAATGATAATAAAGGGTAGAGGAGGTCATCTAAGAATTTAAAGCACAAGACTTATTTAACATTGATGACAGAAAAAGTGAGTTGTTGGGAACTTAAAGAAGAGGTGGTACTTATAATGGTTACTAAAATACAAATACTTAAAATATTAAATATATAAAACAATATATTACAATTTTATATGATGCGTAGTGTACGCATCATATATATTTTCTTCTATTTTGATATAATGGATCTCGTCAATCCGCTGATAGGTTTCATTTAAATTTCATGAGTCTTACTGAAATTAAAGTTCGCCAAGCTCATTGCAAGGAAAAAACTTGTTTTTTATCCGATGAAGATGGACTTAGCCTGAAGATTGAGCCGACTGGAAGAAAATCTTGGTGCTATCGCTATACAGATCCACAAACAAAAAAACGTCGCCGCATTCAGTTGGGGCTTTATCCTGATTTATCGCTGAAAAAGGCACGACAAGTCAAAGATGACTTTAAAGACAATAATTATTGTTTTGAGCATGATACTGTCTCTAATGTCATCACCTTTCGTAAGGTAGGGGAGGAGTGGCTGCAGTTCAAACTGAAAAATGCATTTAATGATTCACCCCGCTGCGGTGTACTACAGTTAGCAGAAAGATGTTTACAGCAAGATATTTATCCAGACCTTCAGGATTTACCTTTTCAAAACATCAAGCGTTATGACCTGGTTTCAGTAATCAAAAAAATAGAGGGACGCCAAGTAAAAGAACCTGTCAAGAAAGCTTGTAGTTATTTGAACCAAATTTATGACTACGCTGTAGCGATGGGTTATTGTGAATTCAACATCGCGCATGGTTTAAATAAAATCGCCATTAACAGTAAAATCAAGAAGAATTATCCGTATTTGAAAGCGGAGGATATATCAGATTTTAAGAAAAATTTATTAAAATTGGATGCCCATCCGATTATTAAAAAAGCACTGCTGTTCAAATTACATACTGGCGTGCGAGGGGCTGAATTGTTATTGGCTGAGCCTCATCATTTTGATTTAAATGAAAAAATCTGGAAAATACCTGCCTTGCATATTAAACAGTTTCGACGAAAAGTCATATTAGGCCATGAGATTCCCGACTTCTTAGTTCCACTTTCAGATCAGGCTTTAGATATTTTAAAAGACGTCATGCAATGGTCATACGGTGAAAAGTACATTTTTGCTAGCCCACGGAAACATAATCAACCGATTCATTTTAATACATTAAATATGGCTATACGTAAGATGGGCTATGGAAAACATCAATTATCCTCTCATGGACTACGTTCCACTTTTAGTACCATTTTGAATGACTCAGGTTTGTTCCAGGATAACTGGATTGAGGCACAACTTTCACATATTGATAAGAACCGTACCCGTGCCAGCTATAATCACGCTGACTATTTAGCCCAGCGGACTGAAATGATGCAGTGGTGGGGTGATTATTTAAGTACTGCTAAGTGAAAATCGTACTTTTATACATAGACTTAAAACATTATGGGGTTTCAAATGGATAGTAAACAATATACTTGCCGTGTTACATGGTCAGCAGAATATAATGAGTATGTTGGGTTGTGTGCTGAGTTTCCATCATTGTCTTGGCTTGATGCGGATCAGTCTAAAGCATTCTCAGGAATAGAGGAGCTCGTTGCTGATGTTGTCGCTGATATGATTAGCAATAATGAAAAAGTTCCTACACCACTCTCCGGGAAAATATAGTAGGCAGTTTGTTGTCCTTGTTCTCAGTGGTTCAACAAAAACTAGCCCTCGAAGCCGCAGAACGTGGCGTGGACATAAATTGTTTAGTATCAGTAAAAAGAGCGATGTAATTTTAGTACGAGTGAGTGATAGAGCAGGAACCTATGCTTCATATATTCAGTAAATGGTATGTTTTTGAATTAATAGGTATTTTTAAATAAAGCTTTCTTTGATTTAGTGCTTTTTATTTAATAAATTAATTTTAAAAACAACTTAGGCTAATTGATAAACACTATCTGGAAAGATTAAAAGAAAATATTTTTTAATTTCTGCTAATTCATTTAAGGCAGGTTCCCTTTCAAGCAGTTGAAATGTCCAAATAAGTACAGCCTGATGATTATCATAGCAAGTATTTACTCCAAGAAAATTAGCCATTCCATAACTTCTATTGATGTTCATTTCTTTAATTAATTGATTTCCTAAGTCACGAGCTTGCTGGCTGATCAATAACTCATTTGGTAACACGGCGGTCATCTCCACAAAATAATCTAATGCAGGTTCAATCCTTATATTTAAAAAGTTATAATTTAGTTGAAATGGATAAAATATACTTTCTATAAGTTGTAATAACCTGCTGTAGGTTAATTTTAGCAAAGTATTACTCAGTCAACAACTTCAAATAACCCACAGCAAGTTATTTTTTGTAAATTAATTTAAATATGATTACTTGTAAGTTATCTAGCCTCATGGGCGATAGAAAAATTTTAAAATTAAGTGAAGTGGTGCATGCAACAGGTATCAATCGCAACACGCTCACAAGTATGTATTATGACCGTGCTGTACGTATTGAATTACCAGTCGCCGATAAGTTGTGTAAGTACTTTAACTGTACGATGAATGATTTGTTTGAGTTTAAGGAAGAAGTTGAAGAAAAAGATTAACTTAATACTTCGTTTGATAAGTTTTTCGAAGAAAAAGACTAGCCAATACTTAGTTTGATAAGTTTTTCTCTGCAGATCTAATATTGAATTTTATAAAATATCATTACAAACAGATACTAATTTCATTACTTCTAAAATGAAATCAATCGAATGGTAGAGTTTTTTTGCTATTTGCATTTTAAGGTGGGATTTTGAGGCCTTGTTGCGCAAACCTACCGATAAGGTCTTATACAGCAATAGCCTAACCTAAATTTATCGTACACCGAATTGGTCATCCTACAATCATGCTTTGATCAATCATGGTAATTTTACAATTTGGTTTGATACTAAGATTCAATGATATTCGCAGTCACAAGGAAAACATGGTCGAAATCAAACTTATTCTGACATAGCCATTCAGTGCTATCTCATGATTAAATCCTTATTTCGTCTTTCTGTATGCATGGTGACTGGCTTTGTCCAAAGCTTGATTAAACTTTGCGGATTAGATTGGACAGCTCTGGATTATTCAACCATTCGCAGAAGACAAAAGCATATTGATATTCAAATTAGCTATGAAAAGAGTTGCAATGGACGGCACTGTTGCAAATAGAGATTTGAGTCGATGATGTTCCCTTTAAAAAGTACTTAGAGACCGAAAACCCTGTTGATTAGACACACTTCACCCTGAGGCTGACCATAATAAAATGACGATGCTTGTCCTTTACGTAGTGCACGCATGACTTCAATACCTTTAATTGTGGCATAAGCCGTCTTCATAGATTTGAATCCTAATGTGGCCCTGATGATCCGCTTTAGCTTGCCATGATCACATTCAATCACGTTATTTTTATACTTAATCTGCCTGTGCTCAATATCTACTGGACATTTTCCTTCTCGCTTTAATCGTGATAAAGCATGGCCATAGGTCGCTGCTTTATCTGTATTGATGACCCGTGGAATTTGCCATTTTTTCACCGTATTGAAGATCTTTCCTAGAAAACTATAGGCTGATTTGGTATTACGTCTAGAAGAAAGATAAAAATCAATGGTATCGCCACGTTGATCGACTGCACGATACAGATAAGACCATCGTCCATTCACTTTTACATAGGTTTCATCAATATGCCACGAGCTCAGATCTGTAGGATTACGCCAATACCAGCGTAAACGTTTTTCTATTTCAGGAGCATAACGTTGAACCCAACGGTAAATAGTCGTGTGATCAACATTCACACCCCGTTCGGCCAGCATTTCCTGCAGTTCACGATAGCTAATGCCATATTTACAATACCAGCGCACAGCCCAAAGAATGATTTCGCCCTGAAAATGCCGACCATGGAAAGGATTCATATGCTGCACCTTTAGCTAAAACAGTCTTCAGCTTACCATTCGTGGTTATTTGCAACAGTGCCTATAAAAATGCCAATAGCGTCTAAAGGATATAGCACTATTGGCACCATATACTAGTACATTATGAATTCTTAGGCTTTACAGCGATGATTATATAATTTTCTCCTTCTGCTTTTAATTCAAAGTCAACTTTATCTCCTACAGTTAAACCATTTAATAAGGATGGGTCAGCAACTTTAAAGCCCATCTTCATTGCTGGCCAATTAATCGCAGGAATTGCTTCATGGTCGAGTGTTAAAATATTTTCTTTCGTATCAATAGCAGTAATCACGCCAACGGCTTGAGCCGTTGTAGCGGTAGAAGACTCCTTATTCATCTGCTCCATAGGTGCGTCTGCTTTCTTCTGCTCTGATGCTTCATTTTTACTACATGCGCTTAATGCAGCAATAGTGGTAACAAGAGCAATAATTTTCATGAATTTCAACATAATAAAACCTCTTTAGACGAAATAATAAAACGATCAATGTGTTGATAGTTTTCTTTTGATTAAAAGCTGATATACAGCCGGGATAACAAACATTGACAGTAGAGGAGCTGAAATCATGCCCCCAACCATAGGTAAAGCAATACGGCTCATCAATTCAGAACCTGTCCCAGTCCCTAAAAGTATAGGAATTAAGCCTGCCAAAATGACGGCAACCGTCATGGCTTTAGGACGAACGCGTAGTACAGCTCCTGTTCGGATTGCATCATTGAGTTGTTGCTTCGTTAAGGATGTCGTTGAAGAAGATAGGTTTTGCTGTGCATGTTCAACTGCTTGCTTCAAATAGAACAACATGACTACACCAAACTCAGCAGCAACACCTGCAAGTGCGATAAAACCAACTGCAATCGCAACTGAAAAGTGAAAACCGCTCAAATACATGGCCCATATACCACCAATCAAAGCAAAAGGTAGCGTTGCCATAATCAGAACTGCATCTTGTACTTGTCTAAAAATCAAATAGAGCAGTAGAAAAATAATCATCAATGTAATTGGAATGATGACTTTTAAACGCGCATTAGCACGTTCCATAAACTCAAATTGCCCTGAATAGCTAATGCTCATGGCAGAGGAGCGTTTTACTTTTTGATCAATAGACTGCTTCAAATCTTGCACAACCGAAGCTAAGTCACGTCCTTGTACGTCTACATAAACCCAACCACTAGGGCGGGAATTTTCGCTCTTCAGCATTGGAGGGCCATCTGTAATTTGAATATTGGCAACACTACTTAATACAATTTGTTGTCCAGATTCAGTTACAATCGGTAAATTTCTCAAAGCTTCCAGTGAGTCTCGAATCTCTCGTGGATAACGTACATTAATAGGAAATCTTGCTAATGCCTCAACAGTTTCTCCAATATTTTCCCCACCAATCGCAGATGATACAATTTGCTGTACATCGTTGATATTGAGGCCATATCGTGCAGCCTGCATACGGTTAATATCGACATCAACATATCGACCACCTGTGAGTCGTTCAGCTAAAGCCGAGCTAACACCGGGTACCTGTTTAGCCACTTGTTCAATTTGCTGTGCTACCCGATCAATATCTTGCAGATCATTTGCTGAAATCTTAATCCCGATTGGGCTTTTCACCCCAGTTGCCAACATATCAATCCGGTTACGAATAGGTGGCACCCAAATATTCGTTAAACCCGGTACTTGAACAGCCTTATCCAATTCTTTGATCAACTTGTCAGGTGTCATACCTGGGGTCGTCTCAGGAAACGGAAAATATAGCACGCTAAGGATTTTCACTCCGACTTCTTTTAACGATATCCAACACGGTATTTTTGCTTAGATTGACCAGCCGA
>NZ_BMDV01000012.1 GCF_014636095.1 Acinetobacter modestus | reverse complement strand
GGTAATATTCTAGGAGAAGTTTGGCTAGTAAATAGAGTTTTCGGTCTCTAAGCTTTTTTGAAGGGAAAATCATTGACTCAGATCCCTATTTGCAACAGTGCCGTTATGACTATGTAATTGTCGATGTTGCTGGACATGACAGCAAAGAGCTTAGAACAGCAATGTTAACGGCACATTACCTGGTAGTACCATTTAGACCATCACAATTCGACTTGGATACTTTGCCTCATCTGTCAGAAGTCATTGACCAAGCCAAGTCCTTTAATGAGGAACTTAAGCCATTTGGATTACTAACATTGGCCCCAACAAATCCATCGGTGTCTGAAGTACAACAAGCCAATGATTATCTAGCTGACTTCCCACTGTTCACAGCGTTGTCATCAGTGATCCATGATCGCAAGGTTTATCGTGATGTCACTGCTGAAGGTAAAGGTGTAGTTGAATCCAATAATCCAAAAGCAATAGAAGAATTTGAGGCATTCATGGAGGAGCTTCTGGCATGATTAAGAAAAGAGAAACTACGAAACCTTTTTCTGAGGAAGCATTCATTAATGGTGCTAATGAACAGCTCACACCAAAATTAGACCCGAAAGCTTCTAGAAAATTTAAGACGCATACGATCCCGATGAATGAGTATGAGTACAAGTTATTAGCTGAACTGGCAGAGAAATATGGTCAAACCCATAATGGAATTATTAGATTTGCACTAAAGAAATTAAGTGAGGAATAACAACTAATATAGAACTTATTTGAAACTATTTTAGTTTCAAAAAACTTAATTGAATGTAGTAAAACCATAGTAGGCTGTTGATGTTCATCACAGACTAGACATTTTTATTGGTGAGAATACAGACAAGACACTTTAAATTGTTTCTAACATCTGAACTGCGCATAAGAGATTTTATGTTAAATAGATTGTGGTAGTTAAGAAGATACAATGTGGTACTTTAAATAAGTATTATAATACTTAGCTTTCTAATGATTAATGGAGGTGTTCTATGTTGTATTTCACAACAAAAGATACTCGTAAAGCTACTATTGCAAAAGGTTCACGTACAAGTACCTCAAACTCAAATACCTCATCTGGTTGTAGTAAAGAAGGATCAGATATTGATCTTTATAAAGTAAATTCTGCCTTTAATAACTCAATGAAACGCCATGCCAACTCAGACAGAAAATAATAGAAATCAAAAATATAGCTATGTTTTTCAAGAGCTTACTAAAGATGATAATGATGAGCATAATCTAGTTAGCTACATTGCATACATCTTATATAAGGAAAGAAAGATTGAATTTATTTCCTCAAAAAATGGTAATCCAAGTCCTGAAGAAATAAAAACTTTCAATGACATTTATTTAATGCCTGCCCAGTTAGATGGTTTGAGGAATGAGGCTGAGTCTATATTGACAGATATTTTGAATGTTACATATGGTGAGAAGCTTAAAGAAGTAGAGATCCGTTTAGAGGCATCTCTACCTTCTGAAATGAAAAAAGAATATCTTCAACTACAAACACAAATTCGTACTAATCAAGGCCAACTTCAAACAGAGCTTAGTACTTTGAATAAACGTGGTTGGGGCTATTGGTTAACTGAAGTGGGTAAAGGAACATTAATCACTATTGTTTCAACCCTAATAATTTGGAATCTTGCTGCTGCTTTTGTTGGAAAAGAAGTATTAAGTAAAATGGACGCAATTTTTACACCTAATTCCCAGAATAATACATCGCCTAATACGAATATTAATTCATCAAAATCTAGTGGTAGTAATGACGCAAATCAATAAACCTAAGTTATTTATTGCATCTTCAACAGAGTCAATTCATATAGTTGAAGCAATAAATATAAAATTATCAACTACATGTGAAGTATCACAATGGGATAATGCTTTTGATCCATCGAGTTTCACTTTTCCAACCTTAGTTAAAAAAGCAAATGAAGTAAATTTTGCTATTTTTGTTTTTCATCCAGACGATGAAATTATTATTAGAGAGAATACATATAGTATTGTTAGAGATAATGTATTGTTTGAATTAGGTTTATTTGTTGGAACTTTAGGAATTGAAAAATGCTTTATTATTTGTCCTGAAAGTATGGATCAAAAAACTTTAAGAATCCCAACAGATTTATCAGGAATAACTTACTGTACTTATGATCCAAAGAGGTTGGGAACAGAGCCTTTAGATGCGGTTAGCACAGCTTGCGGTCGTATTAGAATGAATATAAATGGTTATATGCAAGAGCAGCAGCAAGCGGAACAACCACAATCTTTACCCTTAAATATTCCTACTGAGCATATACGCAATTTAGAAAGTCAAGTCTGGAACATGACGCATGATCTAAAAAGAGCGGAAGAAGAAAAGCATAAGTTAGAAAATATTATATTAGAGCACTTTAATTCAACTGTTCGTCCTGCAACAGAACGGGAAATCAAAGCATGGATTGAAGGGGCCAAAGATAATTATGAAAGTCCTATGATTTCTAGACACAATATTTTTTATACTGATAGTGATGTTATTTTACCACCATTGTATGGTGCTAATTCTCTTGGCCTAATAGTTGGCCCTAATGCCAAGGTATTTGGAATACATAATAGAGGACATAATGACATCTATTTTATGAGTGGTTTTACGAAGCTAAACTAATCTAGACAATAAAAAAGCCCGACATCCTGTCGGGCCTTTTTACATTGGGTTGTGCGTTATATTGTTAGAGCTAGGCCCATTCCTTGAACAATTTTCTTATTCTTATTTTTTGGGAAACATCCAGTTCCCTTATGTCTGATCATAGGACTAAGATTTTAGTTATCCAATCCGCAAATTATCTAAATCTATGTACGCTTTGGCTTACAAAGTTGGCCTATTTTATCCCAAGAGTTGTCCGCAGAAATTGGGGATTATTTCTGAATCTGGACCATTGAGAAATCAGGAAAAAATACAAAAACGAATGTTTTTTGATCAATTTTATTGGCGAAACATATCAAAACTGCTCATAAAAAAGCTGATTTGTTTCAAAATCGGCTTTTTGTGCAATTTTTGGTTAGCGCTAAATTTTTAAGTAATTGATATTTATATTAATATACAAGTGTACTTCGTATAAGCACCATTATGTTAAATGGATCTTGGATTGAGCGATTTTTAGAGAGTTTTACTTTTAAAAAATAGATAAAATTTGAATCGGATGATTCATGAAATATATGGTTAGATATCCCAAGATTATAAGCCATATCAAGATAATTATTGCGGCTGCCCAACGGTTTACAGGTCTCTCAACGAGACCCTCTGCTAGAATTTTACAATCATCTATTATATTTTGTGGAGTAAGCTTAATAACCAATAAAAGACCTAAAGGTACAATAATAATATCGTCTAAATATCCAAGTATTGGGATAAAATCTGGAATTAAATCAATTGGTGATAAGGCATAAGCCGCAATAACTAGAGCTAATAGCTTTATAAAATTGGGTGTTCGCTTGTCTTTTGCAATAAGCCAAACAACTAAGATGTCTTTTTTTACCGATCTAGCCCATTGTTTGATTCTTTGATACATAGCAGATATAAAATTTTATAGAGATCCAATCATAAGTGAGTTTTCTTAAATCTATATTATTTTATTAAGAACTTCTAAAATTAACATAATACACGTTATGCGAAATTATTTTATTTTTCATTTAAAATCAATTACTTAATTGTTGTTGGAAATCCTAATCCTCATCGATTGGGCTTTTTATCTTCTCGCATGTTTTTACCTGTTTTTCAAACATCACTCCACAAGACAGCTTATCGTGTTTTTTTAAGTACACCCTAAAATTACATTTTAAAAGTTCTTAAAAATATGTACCATTTAAATGTTTTTTAATCATAAGTAACATGTAACTTTGGTATTAAAGATTTATAATTTACGAAATTGTTCATTTTTATCCAATTGGGGCGTAAAAAGTGAAAGGCCAAAAAGTAGGCTATGTGCGAGTGAGTTCGGTCGAGCAAAATACGGGACGTCAACTTGAGGGAATTGAAGTCGACCGGATTTTTGTTGACCGTGCTTCAGGTAAAAATACCGACCGACCGAAATTTCAGGAAATGTTGAATTATGTCCGGGAAGGAGACCAGGTGATAGTACATTCCATGGATCGTTTTGCGCGAAGCTTAAAAGATTTGGTGACTGAAGTGGATAAACTGGTCAAACGAGGGATTGCCATCCAGTTTGTAAAAGAAAATATTACTTTTACGGCCCAATCCACCCCGATGGATAATTTGATGCTGCAACTGATGGGTGCTTTTGCACAGTTTGAACGTGAGATCATTTTAGAGCGGCAAAAGGAAGGAATTAAACTTGCCTCTTCTCAAGGGAAGTACAAAGGCCGGGTACATAAATTGAAACCTGATCAGGCTGAAGCTTTGCGACAAGACTGGAAGGAAGGGAAGTACCCTTCAAAAATGGCATTAGGCCAGGCATTTGGAATTAGTCGCCAAGCGGTATATCGGTATTTAAAAGCCGGGAAATAACTCAATTGAAATTGGCGACTATATTTAGTTTAGCTTATGAAAATCGTGAAACGTTGATTAAATAATAAGTGCAGAAAGCAAAGAGTTACTAATTTTATACAATATAAGTTTTTGATTTATAATTAATTAACTCGATTGCAATCTAGCTTTTTCAGCAACGATTTATCTTTTTTAAAATAGTATTAATTTATTTTTTTGAGAACAAACCTTAACAAAATTACAAGTTTGTAATTTTGTTGTCATTCTGATGTATATATTTACTCATTATTATAAGTAAAGATTTTTTTGCTCAGTTCTATGTTGTAAATTCCAGCAATTATCATAGCCACGCGGCTGTTACTGAAGAGAATAGTAAGAAGTTAATATTTGCTGTAGGTTTGACCACTACTTTTTAATCGTAGAAATTATAACCGTTTTTATTACTCTAAGTTTAACTTTTGTGATTGTCTAAAAACACATAGCGGTCGAATGGCCATATTAACTGACTTAAAATCAGTCGCATACTTTAATGTAGCGGTTCTGATAGCACAAAAGTTCGCAGCATGAAAACGGAACCGGCATAATTGATTTATAGTGAACCCATACACTAAGCATAATGATTTAGAGGACGATAATCCCAATGAAAAAATTCCTTTTAGGAGCTGTTGCCGCATCTGTTTTGGCCTTTTCAGGTAGTGCTATGGCCAATTTTGTGGCAGGTCAGGACTATCAGGTGGTCGCAAAACCAGTCAAAGTCGAAAAACCGGGCAAAATTGAGGTACGTGAATTCTTCTGGTATGGCTGTGGTCACTGTTTCGCGCTTGAACCACATATGCAGGGCTGGTTGAAAAAATTACCAAAAGATGTACGTTTTGTACGTACACCTGCTGCAATGAACCCGCTTTGGGAACAGGCTGCACGTGCTTATTATGTTTCAGAAGCCCTGGGTGTGCGTCAAAAAGCACATTTACAGTTATTCCATGATATTCATGACAAGCAGCGTCCAATTTTAGAACAGGCACAATTGGCCAAGTTCTATACCCGTTATGGTATTTCTGAAGAGAAATTTAACACGACTTATAAATCTTTCCCGATCACTTCGAAAATTGCCCAAGCCAAAAATCTGGCTGCTCAGTATCAGTTAAGTGGTGTTCCGGCAGTGACCGTGAATGGTAAATATATTGTGCAGGGTAATGATGCCAAAGTCATTCAGGTGGTGAATTACCTGATCGAGAAAGAGCGTAAAGCCAAATAAGACGCGATTGATTATCTCTAAAAAAAACCTGCATCGAATCTGCAGGTTTTTTTATTTAAACTGGAGGAATGGTTATTTACGTCCTGACTGCCGGATCTGGTGTTTCTATCGGCGGGCGATACCAGTGTAAAATTCCTCGGAATAAGAGCTGCATCTGCAACACGCTTTGCGCTTTAAAGGCATGGGATTGAATATGAATCGTGGATTGTATCTTTACCCGTTCATACCCGATATCTTCATTCAGAAAATGAATTTTCCTTTCTATTTCAAAACGCAGCACTGCCGAGGCGCCCCGACGCTCTACAACAAACAAATTCTAATCTAAGATTTACATAAATAGACTGATAAAGTTTAAAAGGAATAAATATTAATTTAAACAACATGGAAATTCTTGTTAATTTCAACAGAAATATGAACAATTTCTTCATGAATTGACAAAGCTTTACGAACTACCTCTGCTGTTAAGGAGTCATTAACTGTATTTAGGGATAAAATACATGAAAATTTACTTCTACCTACTTTCCAGACATGCAGATCAGTAATCGTAATTTGGTTATCTAATTCCTCTACAACTTCCTGAATCTCCTTTACTACAGGATGTTCCATCTCTGCATCAAGCAATGTTTTACCTGTTTCTCTAATCAATCCCCAAGACCATTGTGCTACAAGCACTGCACCTACGATCCCTAGAATTGCATCTAAAAAATCCCATCCAAAATACTTCCCTGCGAAAAGTGCAATAATAGCTAATACAGAAGTTACTGCATCTGCTACTACATGAAGAAAAGCGGCTTTCTGGTTTAAGTCATGGTCATCATGAGAGTGATGATGGTGGTGGTGACCATTTTCACGTAGTAACCAGGCACAAATAAAATTAACGATCAAGCCAACAATCGCAATTGAAATTGCCTCGTTGTAGTGAATATTCACAGGATTGAATAAACGTTCTATCGATTGAACACCCATGAATACAGCAACAACCATCAATAAAATGGCACTCGAATATCCAGCTAAGATTTCTATCTTCCATGTACCGAAACAGAATCTCTGATCACGAGCATATTTTCGAGCCATTTTATAGGCAAAATAAGCTAAGCCCAATGCCAACATATGAGAACTCATATGCCATCCATCAGCCAATAAAGCCATGGAATTAAAGAACCATCCTCCAAAAATTTCAAACACCATCATTACACCAGTGAGGATGGTTGCGATTAAAATTTTCTTTTGTGCTAAAGGATTTCCTTCGTCAAATTGATGCGAATGGTCACTTTTAACATTATTTAGATATTGCATTTTATTGCACCACAATTAATACTCCCCCATAGTATATGTTCTTGAGGTTGAATAGTATGTCTCACTTAAATCAGAACAAAAAAATTTTAAATCGGATTAGACGAATTCAAGGTCAAACCAATGCCCTTGAACAGAATATTTTAAATTCTGAAAATTCTTGTATTGAGGTATTACAGCAAGTTGCAGCAATTAAAGGTGCGATAAATGGCTTAATGAGTGAGTTAATAGAACTTCATCTTAGAGAACATGTACTCGGTGATACTGAGGAAATAAAGGAAAAAGAACTGAATGAATTTTTAGCTTTAGTTAAACGCTACTTATAACTTTAAAGCACAGTCTTTTAAATAAAAAAACTGTGTGCGCACCTATTAATGACAGTGGTAATCACCAGTTTTACTGTTGGTATGACAACCCTGTGAGTTCGTTCCCCCAGAATGAGCATTCGCATAGGTAAATGACATGCCTATAAAGCATATGAATAAAATTCTTTTCATCTTAATCCCTCTCAAATAATTAGAATATCAACTGTATGATCTTTAATCAAAGCCAACATGGCTTAGACCATTTTTAAATAAATCAAATATATAAAAATATAACGGGAAAATTTAGCCATCAAAACTAAAAAAAGGAACTTATAAAATTTCTCCTTAAGCATTCCACTGACCAGGGTAATGGGATCACCGATCACTGGAACCCAGCTTAATAGCAGTAGAGGTGAACCATAACGCCCATATAGGTTCTGTGCCTTTAATAGCTTTTCTTCAGACACAGGAAACCATTTCTTCTCTTTGTATCTTTCAATTTGTATTCCCAACCACCAATTCACGCATGAACCTAATACATTCCCTAGCGTTGCCACACCTATAAGTAAAACCGGTGAATATTCTCTCAATATTAGCATTCCTGCCAATACAGATTCTGATTGAAGAGGCAGTAATGTTGCTGCCCCAAATGCACTTAAGAATAAAAAAATATAAGCCACTATTTAGGCCAGTGCTGGTGATAGCTATCAATCATAAATTCATGCTCATGCTTACCTTTATGATTGTGCTGCAATAAATGCTCATGGTCTTGCGGTAAATCAGGATGAGTATGCTCTAGCACTAAATCATCTTTCTTGGGCCAGATAACAAACGCGACGACTATTGATACCAAGGCGATGAATGCCATAGGCACAAAAGTAATCAATGTCCCAAATTTTGTACTTAACCAGCCCACTAATGGATAAGTGATTAGCCAGCAGGCATGTGAAAATGCAAATTGAGCTGCAAATAGCGCTGTCCGGTTTTCACTGGGAGCAGACTTTCTAATAAGACGTCCGGTTGGTGTTTGAGAAACTGAATAACCAATACCTAATATAAACCAAAGGGCTAATAGCCCAGTATAGGCAGAAATAAAGTAACCGCTAAACAGTCCAACGACGAGAACCACAGTGCCTGAAAGCATGACAGTTCTATCATTCAATTTATCTAATATTTTTGGTAATGCAAATGCAGCAAGCATTGAGCCTAATCCAAATAAACCAAATGCCCAAGTAGTCGCCTGTTCAGTTAATTCAAATGTCGTTTGAACTAAAACTACAGTATTGACAATGACAACCGCACTGGCTGAAGCAATAGCCAGATTTAAAGCGAGTAAAGCTTTTAGGCGGGGTGTTCTGAAATATATTTTTGCGCCTTGTTTGATTCGGTTATATACCCCGATAAACTCCGGCATTTTCGCATTTGGTAATTTCGCACTGACTACAAATAGTGCCGAACCAATAAATCCAACCACAGTTCCCAAAAACAAGTTGTGATAACTCATCACAGTGAGTAACAAGCCTGCCAGCATTGGACTTATAATATTTTCAAGATCGTAGGCCAATCGTGATAGAGACAGCGCGTTTGTATACTCTTCTTCTATGGGCAATACATCAGGAATCATGGCTTGAAATGTGGGGGTAAAAGCAGCTGAGGCAGACTGAAGAATAAAGATCAAAATATAGATTTGCCAGATTTGAGTCACGAAAGGCAGACACAATGCGGTTAAGGCTCGAATGACATCCAACCCTACCAAAACTTTTTTTCTCGGTAATCTTTCTGCAAATGCGGAGGCAATGGGTGCGACACTAATATAAGCAATCATTTTAATCGCCAAGGCAATACCCAGGACTTGGGCTGCTTGCTCTTTTGCGATGTCATAAGCCTGTAAAGCTAGAGCAATAGTAATGAGTCCAGTACCAATCAAAGCGATGACTTGGGCTAAGAAAAAATGCCGATATGTTGTGTTTTTTAATACTTCTAGCATTTTAGGGACTCCTTATTTAGAACCTAACTTTTATGCCATACAGGTTCCAGATGAGGCTTAGACCTCATCTGGAATTTTACAAATTAAAAGACCTTTTTAATTTCACTGAAATGACCTTCAATATTCAAAGTTACAGTCACTGGATTTTCTGTTCTGTTTCGCCAGAACCAGCCATGCTTTCCGTCAAATGCAGCGGTCAATGTGCCAGATTGCTCAGTTTCATTTTTACCTTTACCGTATCCATGATAGAAATCTTTTGGTGCATTTACAGGATCGCCATGCGTGTCATAGTTCAGACCACCACCTGAAGATTTCCAATCAAAGCTTACACTGGCATGTTTAGGCATAGCCAACTTAACTTCAGTTGCCTGGTTAGGTTTTAATTCGATAGAGATCGATTCTTTCTTAATAGCTGGCATCATATTTGAGCTCTCATCTGATACAGCAGCCTGAGCAACCGAACTATTAGCAGTAATTACTGAAGGGACCTGAGAGGTCTCTCCCATACCATTCTCTGATTCAGCCGCTAAAGATTGCTTAATTTCACCCATTTTGGTTAAACCTAACACTTTACCTACACCAGTAGGGTCAATAGCGTATTCGGCTGGCATTACCCAAGTCACAAGAACAACAATGGCGCTCACCGCAGCAATAGCAGTTGATTTGATCAGTTTTTTTGAAGAGGGTAATTCAACATCTTTTGGAATTTCAGCGTTAAACATAATTTAGATCCTTATTGAGTAATGAAGCCAGTGAGTTGGTAGCCAACAAGTAGAAAACCAAGGAACATCAAGAAGACATTGCTTTGATATGCTGTTCTGAAGAAATAAGGGGTTTTTCTCCACATCGTCATAAGCAATAAAATGATGGCTAATGCCATGAATTGCCCTAATTCGACCCCGATGTTGAATGAGATCAGATTCGCAAGCAGGCCATCATCTGGCACTTCATATTCCTGAATTTTTACAGCTAAACCAAAACCATGAATCAAACCAAAAATCAGCGTGGCAATTTTTGTATTGGGCTGGAATCCAAACCAGCGTTGATAAGCACCTAAATTGTCTAAAGCTTTATAAACAATAGAAAAACCAATAATTGCATCAATAATGTATGCATTCATCGAAATGTTGTAATACACCCCTATCAGCATGGTAACTGAGTGACCAATTGCGAACAGGCTGACATACAAACCAATATCTCTCATACGGTATAAAAAGAAAATAATACCGACCAGAAATAATAAATGGTCATAACCTGTAACCATGTGTTTGGCACCCAGATAAATAAAGGGGATCACATGAACACCGTAGATTTCCTGTATATAGCCTTTATCACCCTCTGCAACACCATGAGCAAAAAGTGCAGGGCTTATCAAGACCATACATAAAGCAATCAACAGCTTTAAATAGGTTTTGAGCTTCACATAATGTGAATCAATAATTTGCATCTAAATCAAACTCCAAAAATTAAAAAATGGTTCAAAAAACTTATGATTTTTTTGGAGGTTTAAAAATACGACTTGCAAGCAATAGAGCGTATTTCTGCGTACGGTCAAATATTTGCGCACCTAACAGAAGCAAGATGAGTGCTATTTCTTTGATAGATGCAACATTAGAAAAATGTTCGTAATAGGTATCTTGATGATGATGTGAATGTTGCTGATTTACCTCATGATGATGAGTGTGAATCACATCTACATAGGCATGCTCTTGAAAGCGGTTTTCAGTCGCATGCTCGTTAAAATGCAGACATAGTGCAAGACTGATGATGCAAACCAGACACATCATCACATATCTCATTTTTGAATCTTGCACTATTGCCATCATATTGAACTTCTCTACCCTTTCTGCTCAGCGAAACCGTCAGATTTTTTCTGAAGAGCTTGGTTAAACCAAACATAGAGGGTGGGCAGAATAATCAAGGTAAGTAGCGTTGAGGAAATAATTCCCCCTATAACAACGGTTGCAATTGGGCGCTGTACTTCTGAACCAATCCCCACGTTTAAAGCCATAGGGATAAAGCCCAAAGAGGCAACCAGTGCAGTAATCAGCACTGGCCGCAAACGTTCTAATGCACCATGTTTTACTGCATCAATCAGCCCTTCACCCTGATCACGCAATCTCTGAATGGCCGATACGAGTACCAAACCATTGAGTACTGCAACACCCGATAAAGCAATAAAACCAACAGCAGCCGAGATAGAGAAAGGAATATCACGGAGGGCTAAAGCAATGACTCCACCCGTTAATGCAAAAGGCACACCAGTAAAGACCAGCACACTATTTCTGATATTGCCTAAGGCCATATAAATCATTGCAAATATCAAAATCAAAGCGATGGGTACAACAATCATAAGTCTATTAGAGGCTGACTCCATTTGTTCAAAAGTACCGCCCCAAGTGAGCCAGTAACCTTCTGGCATTTGGAAATCAGAGTTTAATTTTGATTGTGCATCAGCAATATAACTACCGATATCAGTACCACGCACGTTTGCCGTGATCACAATACGACGTTTACCATTTTCACGAGAAATTTGGTTTGGTCCTTGAATATTCTTTAATTCAATCAACTCGGACAACAATACACTTGAACCATCAGGCAAATTGACAGGAATTTGATACAGTTTTTCCAAGTCAGTTACTGAGTTTTGATCCATCCGCACAACAATATCGAACTTCCGATCACCCTCAAATACTTTACCTGCTGTTTCACCGGTGATTAGACTAGAAACGTGCTTTTGCACATCTTCTGCATCTAGCCCATAGTTCGCAATCATATCTTTTTTGAGTTCAACAGACACCATTGGCAGTCCCGACATCTGTTCAACTTTCAAGTCAGCTGTACCATTCACACCTTCAAGTACATCTGCAACCCCATTTCCCAATTCCAAAAGCTGCTCTAAATCGTCTCCATAAATTTTTACAGCAACGTCAGTACGGACACCTGAAATAAGTTCGTTGAATCGCATTTGAATCGGTTGAGTGAACTCATAGTTGTTCCCATATACACCTTTAGAAACACGCTCAATTTCAGCAACGATAGCGGATTTTTCTTTATCGGGATCTGGCCACTGATCGCGTGGTTTCAATATGACAAAATTATCAGCTACGTTTGGCGGCACCGGATCAGTTGCAATCTCAGCCGTACCGACTTTGGCAAATATCGTTTGAACCTCAGGGATTTTCTTGATTTCTTTCTCAAGCGCATATTGCATTTCTACCGCTTGAGTTAAGGACGTGCCCGGTATACGCAGCGCATGTAAGGCCACATCACCTTCATCTAAAGAGGGGATAAATTCAGACCCCAATCGTGTTGAAAGGCTTGCACTGAATACAAAGAATACGGCTACAAAAGCAATCAACTTGTATCTATGATTCAATGACCAATCTAAGACCGGGTTATAAATCTTTTTAATGAAGTGAACAATTCTAGACTCTTCATCTTTGATTTTACCTGCGGTCACTAAAGCCACCATTGCAGGTACAAATGTAATCGATAGAAGCATAGCGGCAACCAATGCCATCACCACGGTCATTGCCATAGGCGTGAACATCTTGCCTTCTATCCCAGTCAAGGTCATTATCGGCAAATACACCAAGATGATAATCAACTGACCGTAGAGAATGGCTTTTCGTGATTCTTTAGTCGCTTCAAAAACCGTTGTGAATCGTTCTTGACGGGTGAGTATTCGTCCTAATTCTTTCTGCTTCATGGCCAATCTGGCCAGTGAGGCTTCAACAATTACCACGGCACCATCTACAATGATCCCGAAGTCCAAAGCCCCTAAGCTCATTAAATTTGCACTAATTTTCTGATTCACCATGCCTGTGATAGTCATCAACATCGACAGTGGTATCACCATTGCGGTAATCAGCGCAGCACGGAAATGACCCAGAAAAATGAACAACACGACAATGACCAGAATTGCACCTTCAAGCAAATTCTTCTTCACGGTTTCAATCGTGGCATCCACTAATGTCGTACGGTTATATACTGCTTTGGCTTCAACACCTTCAGGTAAGGACTTTTGGACTTGCTGTAATTTTTGATCTACTGCATCAGCGACATTACGCGAGTTTTCTCCAATCAGCATAAAAGCTGTACCCAGCACAATTTCCTGGCCATCTTTTGTTGCAGCGCCTGTACGGAGTTCGTGTCCAATAGAAATCTTAGCTACATCTTTTAAACGCAAGATATAACCATTGCTTGTGGTGATCGGAATATTCTGAATTTGCTCAATCGAACTGATTTGAGAATCAGAACGTATCAAGTACTGCTCACCATTCTTCTCAATATAGCCTGAACCTTTATTCATGCTATTTTTAGAAATAGCATCCAAAATAGTCTTTTGATCTAGACCAATACTTCGTAAATACGCATAGTCGGGCTGTACAACAAATTGTTTTAAATAGCCACCAATCGTATTGATTTCATTCACACCTTCGACATTTCGAAGCTGAGGCTTGATCACCCAATCCTGAAGTGTTCGCAATTCAGTCGGTGAAAGTGGAGTCGGGTTGTTTTTTGCATTTTCCACCGTGTACATGAAGATTTCGCCAAGTCCTGTAGAAACAGGACCCATAGAAGTCGATATACCCCCGGGGAGACTTGGTGTAACCCCTTGCAACTTTTCATTCACTAGCTGACGGGCAAAGTAAATGTCCGTGCCTTCCTTAAAAATCGCAGTCACTTGAGATAAGCCGTATCTGGATACTGATCGGGTATAGTCCAGATTAGGAATACCAGCCAAAGCCGTTTCAATTGGGTAGGTGACCTGGGACTCCATCTCGGTTGGAGATAAGCCCTGGGCCTCACTGTTAATTTGAACTTGTACGTTGGTAATATCGGGTACAGCATCAATTGGCAGTTTAAAATAGTTGTAAACGCCAAATGCCCCTATGAATAGGAAAATGATCAGTACCAGCCAACGATTCTTTATCGAGAGCTTTACAATTTGGTCAAACATAAACGCTACTCCTTAATGATCATGAGTAGCGCCAGATTTACCCAGCTCTGCTTTTAATAAATAAGAATTACCTGCTGCATAAATCTGCCCTGCTTTTAGACCAGATTTAACTTCAACAAAACCATTAAATTTATCGCCTAACTCTAGAGGACGTGCTTCACAGTCATTCCCGACACGAATAAACACCACATCCCAATCACGGAAGTTTTGCAAAGCATCTTCACGGACAACCATCGGTTTCATGCTCTGGTTTTCAAAGATTTGTGCAGTGATTAACTGCCCTGAACGCCATTTAAACTGGTTTGGAATTTCAATAAAGACTTGCGCAGTTCGTGTTTTTGGATCAATCACATCACTGATATATTTGAGACGTCCCAACGCTTCTTCTGTGCCTGTTTGAGTTTGAGGCTTAACAGTTACTTTATTGTTTGGATTAATGGCATCCAATTTATCTGCTGGCACATTGACCACAGCAAGAAGTTGAGATGTATTGGCAATTTTGAACAATGGAGATGATGGCGTTACATTAGAACCAACTGCTCCAAGCACTTGTAAAATCGTACCTGACATTGCGGCTCTGACTTCAATTGTTCCATTACCCGCACCTCCATAAGAGCTGATTAAACTATTGAGTTCATTAGCCCTAGTCTGAGCATTTTCAAATTCACGTTTGGCATTGATGTAATCAATTTCAGGTGAAACACGCTTTTGGAATAAAGCTCGTTCCTGCTCCATCTTTTTACGGGCAAATTGTAAGGTATCCAATGCAAGAGTACGTTCCGCATTAAGACGAATTAAATCTGGACTTTGTACAGTCGCCAAAAGATCCCCCTGATTCACTTGATCGCCAATTGAACGGTACGTTTTTATTAATGTTCCGCTCGCTTTAGGGGTAATAAAACTTTCAAAATTATCAGGAAATTTCAGTTCACCTTTGAGTTCGAGTGCATTTTCAAACATCATGCGTTCAACTTTTAAAAGTTCCAAACCACTGCTCTTGATACTGCTATCAAGCATAGTGACTCGTCCCTCTTTGGTATCCCATTTCCAAGTATGTTTTTTACCTTGATAATCAACATTGATCACCATCAAGAATGAATGTGGCTCATAGACAATTTCATTCCCAATCAAGTAATCACTTTCAGGCTTAAATGAGATGGTTTGTTCTGCATCAAGACGCTTGATAAAAATATTGGCATTAATCTCTTCTGGTTTTAATGGCTTATCTTTAAAGTAGCCATACACCCGTAAATGAGGCTCTACCCCTTCCTCGAAGATTTTGACTTCAGCAGCAAAATCACCATCGCGATATAAACGGCCCCCATGCGGGCCTTTTTCATCTCCTACTACAGCAACTTTTTCTTCAGCCCCTTCACTATGACTTGAAGTTTCGGCTTTATTACCCGTTTTGTACCAAGCGATTGCACATAAAATGACTAATAAAGCGATAACACCTGTAGTAATTAAAGTATTGGTTAGTTTATTCATATTTTCAGGCCTTATTCTTGATCTAAATTGGTCACATAATTTCGTTCAACCTCTGCAATTTGATTTTGCAAAGCCAACCACAAATCGAATCGAGCGAGATGTTTATCCAACCAAATTTGCTTAATACTATTGAATTCAAGTAAAGAGATTTTTCCTGCCTGATAGCCCATTTCAGCAATTCTCAAACTTTCTTTGGTAGCAGGAAGTATCGACTGATCATAGTTTTTGATCGAATCAATCAGGTTGGATACTTCAATAGACTTATTTTCTAATTCAATTTTGGAGTTACGGTTTACGAGAATAGAACGAGTTTCTGCATGCACTTGCTCAGCTTGCGCAAGTGCAATTTTCCCCTTATTTCGATTAAAAACAGTTAATGGAATTGATGTAGAAACCAGGAATACTTTGTCGTTGGTTTCCTGATAGTTCCTTACTCCTAAACCCAGCGTAATATCTGGCACGGCTTCTTTTTTAGCTAATTCATACTGGGTTTTAGCCAGTTGAGTTTTAAGCAAGGCGTCTTGTTCAGATAAGCTCACTTTATCCGCAAAGTTAATGCTTAAAGGAACTTCAATTGCTTGATCAGGTAATACAGATATGAATTTGGAACACAGATTTTTTTGAAATTGAACTTTCTTCACTTCGTTCTGATAACGTAGTTTTGATTCAGACGATAAAGCTGAACTCAATTGAACATCAGATGGAATAACTCTACCAAACTTCAATTTTTCATTCAGAACATGGGCTTGTCTCGCGTTCATCTTGCTTTCGGTAGAATAAATTTCTACCCGTTTTGAAGCCGCATACCAATTTGCCATACAAACACGAAAATCGGCTTTTAATTCTGCCTGACGCTTCAATGCCTCAAATTGGTTGTTATTCCCTTGAAACCCTGCCAACTGCCTACGCAAAGCGCGTTTATTATTGAGAGGAATATCCTGAGACAAACCAATCATCGTCGTTGGCCCATCAAGATCTTTAAGGTCTGAATTACCTAAATTGTCTAATTCAAGATTAAACGTAGGATTATTAAGTCTACCGGCATATTTCTGATTTATGGCATATGCGTTTTGAGACTGTTGCAAACTCTTCAAAATTGAATCGTTTGAAATTACCTGTTGTTGTAGCTGAACGTAATCAGATGCTGCAAATAATCGAGTCGTTGCTGCTACTAAACCACAGGCAAGAAATATCTGATATTTTTTAGACATGACTTTACCTATACAAAAAAATGGAAATTATTTTTTGTACAGAAAAATCAATTTCTTAGAACAATTAAACCTTTTGTAAATATATAGGAATTACAAAGATATTCTATCCTTTTCCTAAGTGCATAGGATCGAACGGGTCGTTCAAAAAGACTCAGGAAAAGCAGAATGAGAGGGAGGGAAAAACTCAAGAGAAAAACTGGATCAATGCTCATTTGGTCTTTAGCTTGAACCGGTGGAGTAGAATGATGAAAAGGTGCTTCATCATAACTGGTCCAGTTGTGATTTTTAGTATCTTCTATTAAGACTTGCTCTTCAGCATGATGAATAAGAGACCATTGGCTGGAACTGTCTGTTTCAACTGAGATAGTCACATCATGATGATGATCAAGATTTTTAGCTATAACTGGCGCCCATTTGTAAGCTCCCGTTGTTGTTATCGCAAACAAAAACAGGACAAACGCAAGAATAAGTTTTGAGAACTTATTATGTGGCATACGAAAAAATCATCTCGAGATTCGCAGAAAGCATACTGAATAGAACTTCAAAAGTAAATTGTTACCTAAGATAAAAACTATTTGTATTATTTTTAGAAAAAAGTATGAGTAAGCTACCAAAGATAAGTACTCTAATGTTTGAGTTCCTCAACAACCTTATTTTAGAATTATCTTATTCAATACCCACTACTGTTGTTATGCCTGTAATAAGGATCTCATTTCCAAATATATAAAGTGAAGCCAACAAAACTTTAAATGTATATAAAAAAGGGTTAAATAATTGCAAGGGGGGCTTTAAAACGTTTTAATCGTAAAGCATTTCCTAGTACAAATATTGACGAGAGAGCCATTGCACCAGCAGCAAATACAGGAGAAAGTAGCAGTCCAAATTGCGGATAAAGTACACCTGCTGCAATAGGAATCAGAGCTGCATTGTAAACAAATGCCCAAAATAAATTTTCACGAATATTGGTTATAGTCGCTTTGCTTAAAGCGATAGCATTTGGCACTCCTTTCAGGTTGCCAGACATCAAAACCACATCAGCAGCTTCAATAGCTACGTCTGTACCTGTACCTATTGCTAAACCAATATCTGCTTCTGCAAGTGCAGGGGCATCATTAATGCCATCTCCAACATATGCGAGTTTACCATATTGATTTTTTAATTTTTTAACGGCCTCTATTTTACCTTCTGGTAAGACTTCTGCAATAACCTCATCAATACCTAGTTTTTTTGCAATCGCTTGAGCTGTATGACGGTTATCACCTGTAATCATGGCAACCTTTAAACCTAACTGATGTAACGCTTCAATTGCAGCAAATGTTGATTCTTTAATTGGATCTGCTACAGCAATAATGGCAGCAAGTTTCTGGTCAATCGCAACATAGAGAGGGGTTTTTCCTTCTTCTCCCAAACGATCCGAAAATTGAGAAAAAACATTAGGATTCAAACCTAGTTTTTCCATATATCGATCTGCACCAATATGAACCAAATGTTCAGACACCGTTGCTTCTATTCCATAGCCCGTGACTG
This sequence comes from Acinetobacter modestus, assembly GCF_014636095.1. Taxonomy (GTDB): domain Bacteria; phylum Pseudomonadota; class Gammaproteobacteria; order Pseudomonadales; family Moraxellaceae; genus Acinetobacter; species Acinetobacter modestus. Next base: position 21,899 of record NZ_BMDV01000012.1, on the reverse strand, counting down.
ACTTGAAATCAGCAACAGGAGACAGGATTAATTCCTTATCTATAGCGGCTTGTACAATTGCTCGAGCAATAGGATGCTCAGACTTTGATTCAACGGCTGCCATAAGTGAAAGTACGGCATTGTATTCAAACCCTTCTAAGACATGCAGATCGGTTAAAACTGGTTTCCCTTCAGTCAGAGTCCCTGTTTTATCAACTGCAACCACTTTAGTTTCTTTGAGCAGCTGTAAAGCTTCACCTTTACGAAATAAAACCCCCATTTCAGCACCCCGCCCAGTTCCCACCATGATTGATGTAGGCGTTGCAAGTCCCATCGCACAAGGACATGCAATAATGAGTACAGCAACCGCGTTCACTAAACTAAAAGTTAGGGCTGGTTCAGGGCCGAAGATAAACCACGTAAGAAAAGTTAAAAGAGAGAGACCCATTACTACAGGTACAAACCACATGGTAATTTTATCAACCAATGCCTGAATAGGCAGCTTGGAACCCTGTGCCTGTTCAACCATTCGGATGATTTGAGAAAGCACTGATGAACTACCAACAGAGGTGGCTTTGATATTTAAGCTGCCACTTTGGTTAATTGTTCCTCCTACCACAGTAGAGCCTATCGTTTTTTCAACGGGCATAGGCTCGCCAGTAATCATGGATTCATCAATAAAACTTTGGCCGTGAATAACTTCACCATCGACAGGGATACGCTCGCCTGGTCTAATCTCTACAATCGTTCCTGTTTGAACTTCGGCAATCGGAACTTCTATCACCTGATTATTGAGCTGTATTCTGGCAACTTTAGGCTGCATTCCAACTAGATGTTGAATTGCTAAAGACGTTCGGCCTTTTGCCTTGGCTTCAAAAAATCTACCTAATAGAATTAAAGTGATAATAACCGCTGCAGCTTCATAATAAACATTGACCGTGCCTTGTGGCAGGACACTTGGAAAGAAAGTAGCAACCACTGAATAAAGATAAGCAGCCAATGTTCCTACAGCCACCAAGGAATTCATGTCTGGTGCTAAGCGGAATAAACTTGGGATGCCCTTTTTGAAGAAGCGTCGGCCTGGAAAAATTAATGCTACTGTGGTCAAGAAAAATTGCATTAACCAGCTATTTTGTTGGCCAATGTTATCCATCATAAACGTATGAAAGGCGGGAATCAGGTGTGATCCCATTTCTAAAATAAAAACGGGTAGAGTCAATAAGACTGACAAAATTAAATCTTTTTTAAGTTTTTCTAATTCAATATTTTTTTTATCTTGAAAGCTTTCCGTAGTTTGATGAACTGACTTTGCTTCAAACCCTGCTTTGGTGACAGCCTGAATTAACGAGTCACGAGTGACAGATGAGCTTGCCTGAATAGTCGCTTTTTCAGTAGCCAGATTTACATGTGCTGATTCCACACCCTCAACAGATTTTAAGGCTTTTTCTACTCGACCTACACAAGAAGCACATGACATACCCTCAATCGTAAGCTCTATTGGTTGCAGCGCTTCCACTTCGTAGCCTGCTTTTTCTACGGCTTTAATTAAAGTAGCGCGATCAAGTGGTTGATGCGCATAAATGACTGCTTTTTCGGTAGCCAGATTTACATGAGCCGATTCAACACCTTCAACAGATTTTAAAGCTTTTTCCACACGGCCTACACAAGAAGCACATGTCATCCCCTCAATCTCTAATGTTTCACTGTAGTGTGGCGTATCAGTCATTTCGGTACTCATATACGATCTCTATCATTTAGATATGCTGAGTTCTATATGCGAAGATCAGCTCGAACCAAGATTAGGGGGAATTCAGGGATTACTTTTATTTCAAGCAAGTACAGGTTTTATCTGTACGATGAGGAAAATAAGAGAGAGTAAAAGTGGTAAGGAATTCCCACTGTTACTCTAACAGAGATTAAGCAGGATCAGCTGTAAATCCACGCTCACTGAGAGTGGCAATGACTTGATCCTGACTCACCGTTGTGTTGATTTCAACAATACGGTTTTGTAAATCAATATCGAGTGAGGCATTCGAGTCGAGCTCTTTAATTGCGGTAGTAATGCCGCGTGCACAACCACCACAAGTCATATTAGCGATGTGAAATTTCATATGTTGCTCCTTTTTAACAAAACATTTGTTTAAAACATTAGAACAGTAACTCTAAACTTTCACCATACAACCAGCCTTTTTCTGAATCAGTTACTCGCTGTAACTTGGTCTGTTTACAACCTTACAGTTTTCTTCAGAGTATTCCAAAGAAGAGTGTTCTAATGACTACAGTAAAAGTACTTAACCAACATTAATGTGACTTTAAAATGACATTTTTGTCATCTACGATCACTCTGAAATTTATAAGATTAGTTATTTCAATCAGTGGTAGTGAACTGAATAGATGAGACCGTTATGGGTTGAAGATAAGCTAAAAACCGGTGACTACCTTTATGTATAATGCCTCATGATGCGATTTTACTGTTCTGATTGTCGTAAGTTGACAGTCCAGTAGAAACTTTATTGCTCAGCTACAAAAGATAAATGCAGTAATGTTAAATTTCCTCAATTCCCTTATTTTGAAATTCTCCTATTCAATACCCACGACAGTGGTTATATAGCCTGTTGTTAATAGAATTGTTAGACCTAATAACATCTCAAATAAAATGGCATGACTAAGGTGTTTAGCGAATTTAGGATGTTGAAGACGCGGGGTGAAATACCATTTGTTGAAGGCAGCTAAAAGTAGAATACTTATAACAAAAAACATTTTAACCATGAAACCATAGCCATATGCAGTATTGATTAAGGTATTAAAATCTTTAATTAAAAGAAGAGCTACACTAGCGCCACAGGCGATTAATATCCCAACAATGAAAGCAGCAATACGTCCAAATACATGCATGCGATCTTTTAAAGGTAAACCACTTATTTCCCGGCTGGTTTTCCATAACGGATATAAAGACCCCATCCATAACGACATAACTAGAATATGGATTGATAATAAAATTTGAGCAAGTAAGGTTAAATTAGCGACATGTCCGAGCTGGGAAAAACTAAAAATAATTGGGATAAGTAAAATACAAAATATTGAACTTTCAATTATAGAAAAATGACCTTTGTTCCTGTTAAGTTTAACCACCATGAGAAGAAGTAAAAGAGCAAAACTAATAGAACGAAGAACGTTTATATACCCCGTCGGAGTATTAACCAATATATTAATATACGTGGGGTCCACCATACCTGTAATACCAGTATTGGCAAAACTACCAATCAGAATAAAAAATCCCAAGGTACTGGAAATTAGGCCTAATCCAGCGCCAATTGTAATATATTTAAGAATCGATTCTTTTAGTTCAAGATATTGTCTAAGTAAAAAATAGCAAAAGGCTCCACCAACGACAAAAGCTACACTTAAATATAAAATAACCTTAGTTAACCAAGTGGCCCACATCCAATATTCAGAAATCATTATTTTTGTCCATTCTAGAACAACATGCCAGCACCTCACTGACATGTTGAAAGGTAATCAATTCTTATTTAGTTGATTTGATAGTGAAACTATATTCACCATTCATGTTGTGACCATCTTTCCCCATTGTTGTCCAGACAACGGTATATTTACCTTTTTTCAGTTTCGGAAGAGCGACATCAAAGGATTTCTTTAAGTCATGAGTAACTTTATATTTTAAAGGAACATCTCTTCGCTGAGCATCCAGTAACTTAATATTCATCAACATAACCTCTGCACCAAAGTTAAGGGTCAAGTTCTTTGGTTGACTAAGGATAGATGCATTTTCCGCAGGAATCGCACTCAATAAACTCACATGAGCGAACGTAGTTGTAGTAGCCACAATCATCGTTGCAGCTACTACAACATTACGTAGAGCAGTCATTTTATTTTGAAATAATTTCATTTACGTTTCCTCTTGATTCGTTAGTTCATTAGAGATGACTTTATAAAATCTATATTTAATGAGACCACATCATCTCCTCTTATATTTCAATTATTAGTGAGAGACAGAAACAGAGCGATGACTTCAAAATTACATTTTTGTCATTTTTAAAATTTAAAATCTTTAACTATTAGGGTGTGTTGACACTTTTAGCTTAAAAAAATAGCGAAGTAGTAAAATCAAATCGCCAAACCCAATTTTACTATTCGCTATGCCTCGTACCATGCTGACAGATCAACACTGGCAAAAGTTGAAAGTTATTCTGCGTAATTTATCCATTCACCACAACTCAAATTTACGCAATTTTATTGAAGCTATTCTCTATAGAATTAGAACAGGCTGTCCGTGGCGAGATATTCCTTGTTGTTTTGGTCATTCAAACTCTATTTTCAAACGTTTTAATCGTTGGTCAAGCAGCGGTAAGTTACTTAGATTATTCAAATTACTAGCCTCATGCCCCGATATGGAGTGGATTTCTATTGATGGCTCTCATGTACGTGCTCATCAACATTCTGCCGGCATAGCGAATCAATCTATTTCTAAAAGTGTAGGAGGAAACTCCTCAAAAATACATTTGATTGTTGATGCACATGGCAATCCTATTGATTTCATGATTACCGATGGAACCACACATGATGTTAAAGTTGCACCTGATTTAATATCAACATTAGATTTAAAAGAGACAAAAGTGGTATGTGCAGATAAAGGCTATGATTCAGAACCACTGCGTGAACAGATCAGGAAAACAGGGACTAAAGCGAATATACCAAAGAAAACAAATAGCCAATCGAACAATGACCATATGGACTGGTGTTTATATAAAATCAGGCATTTAGTTGAAAATATGTTTTGTAGATTAAAGCAATTTAGAGGAATAGCTACTCGATATGACAAGCTCAAAAGAAATTATCAAAGTTCTGTTGCTTTAGCCTGTATATTTTTATGGCTACCTTTATAGGGTTAATTATGAACAGTAAATGTCAACAGACCCTAAAATAATCTTATTGAAAAATAATGATCATTTAACAAACAAATTATGTAGGTGGTTGATTTATGAAATGTAGTAATCATTTTGTCTAAGAAAATAGTAGCTATTTAATTTTTTATATTTTAGTTTAAATATAAACATGTTATGTTTAATTTGATCTAATATAAATTTGTGGGCTAAGCACATGACTCAAACACGTCCAAGAATGACCAAATTATTTGAACAGCTTGGTTTAGCTTCTACTGAAGAAGCAATTGCAAAATTCATAGAGAGCCATCAGCTAGCTGGAGATGTTTTTTTAACACAAGCAATTTTTTGGACTGATGCTCAACGTCATTTTTTAGAAGAAAAACTACACTCTGATGGTGAATGGACGACAGTGATTGATCAATTAAATGAGTCTTTACATGAAAATTCAGTAAAATAATTTTCCGTTAGTATTAAGGATCTACATTCTTCCCTGCATTGAATACAACTCATTCATACAGTAGTACTGTTTTGGAGATGGAATCTCTATTATATAAGTAGTAGATTCCTTACTCTGAAATTTGGATTATAAACCCTAATATTAAAAATAATCTTCTTTACCTTCTATCTAATAAATATACCAATAAGTTTAATAATTAAATTATCCACCCTTTTTTCTATAAAAAACTATTTTGATCAACTGTATTTTTTCTTTAAAGGAATAACAGTGTAAATTACATTAAGAATGTGTCTCTAACTAGCCTTGGAGTCATCTAATCATTTCATTTTTATTTTTTTAAGCACATAAAATCATAACAACTTTAATAGTTTTAAAAGATTAATATTAAATAAAATTTTTGTCATCTCAGCATAGACTATATATTTCGAGAAGATCTCAAAATTACATTTTTGTCATTTTTAAAAATAATTAATTAATAGTGCTTAAATTTTTAAGAGAAACAGAGAATAACCAAAAATTTCATCAGTTTAGTAGTCAAATTCCTAGTCTCTGTTCAGTACTAAAACATAGCTTTTACTTCCAAATTATTTAAAGGAAAAAATTATGATGAAATTCAAAAACATTTTTTTGGGCTTATGTATCGCAGCCGCGTCATTGAATACATTTGCACAGCAATCCGATGAACACAAAGATCACCATCCTGAAAAAACAGCACCATCTGCAGTAACAATTAAGCAAACAGTTACCAGCACCACTGCTACAGATAAAATGGCTGCAATGGACCAGCACATGAAAGCAATGCAAGCCATGCATGCAAAGATGATGGCTGCAAAAAACCCTCAAGAACGTCAAAAACTTATGGCTGAGCACATGAAACTAATGCAAGGAGGTATGAGTATGATGAAACAGATGAGCGGCCAAAGCATGAATGCAAATATGGCTGACCGTCAGCAAATGATGGAAAAACGTATGGACATGATGCAATCCATGATGCAGATGATGATGGACTGTATGCTTCCCTCCACAACTAAATTTACCCATGAATTAGAGAGGGAAGCACCATGAACCATCAACCTCAAGAACATAATTCAGTACCTAACTTTTGGTCTACACGTTATGCCATCGGCCTATTCGTGATTGGTGGTGTGGCAGCCTATTTTCTCCTAACCGAGCATTTGGCCCATGTCGTTGGTGTTTTACCCTTTTTACTCCTTTTAGCATGCCCACTCATGCATATTTTTATGCATGGTGGTCATGGGCATAACCACTCGCAGCAAAAAAAATCCGATATATCTGATAACAAAAAATAGCTCTTATCAGGAGATCCATCATGAATCATGCGGAATCGGCTTATGGTTTATGGACGCTGGTTATCATTAACTCAGCAGTTTTTATCATGTTCGCTTTCAGTTTTTTTAGACCTTCCACTGCGCGCGATTGGCGTACATTTGGGGCCTTTTCGGCTTTTATCATTGCTCTATTTGTCGAAATGTATGGTTTTCCTTTAACCATTTACCTGTTATCTGGTTGGCTTCAAACTCGCTTCCCTCAACTTGACTTACTTTCTCATAATGCAGGTCACTTGTGGTCAACGCTATTAGGTGAAAAAGGTGATCCACATTTTGGCATTTTGCATATCGCCAGTTACGTTTTCTTGGGCTATGGATTTTACCTGTTATCAACGTCATGGCACGTGCTGTACAACGCGCAACGTCAGCATTCTTTAGCGATCACAGGCCCTTATGCACGTATACGTCACCCACAATACGTGGCTTTTGTGATGATCTTGCTGGGTTTTTTATTGCAATGGCCAACTTTACTGACACTGATTATGTTTCCAATCCTACTCTTAATGTACAGCCGCTTGGCAATTAAGGAAGAGGCTGAAATGAGTAAACAGTTTGGCGCTGTCTATGACAGCTATGCTCAACAGACTCCGAGATTTATTCCAAAATTCGGCCATAAAACCACTTTTCCATAAGAGAATTATTTATGTCAGATCAAAAAAATCATAACCAGGACCATATGGCACAGGCTACAACAGACGTACTGAAAGACCCAGTCTGTGGTATGACCGTCACTGAAGAATCGAAATACCATGAGGAATTTAAGGGGAAAACTTACTTTTTTTGCAGTGATAAATGTCAATCAAAGTTTCATAGCAGCCCGGTGCAATATATCGCTAAACCCGCAACGACGACTGCCGATGCACATACACAGCATCATCAGACTGTTCAACACGTTAATGCGGCAAGCACAACAGGTACGACCATCTATACATGCCCAATGCATCCAGAAATCAGGCAAGATCATCCTGGAAACTGTCCTAAATGCGGAATGACACTGGAGCCACTCATTCCTGAATTAGAGGAAGATGAGAATCCGGAGTTACGTGATTTCCGCCGACGCTTCTGGTGGACACTGCCATTGACCATCATCGTGACTTTTTTGGCGATGTTTGGTCATCAAATGAACCTGTTCAATATGGCTGTTCAGAGCTGGATTGAACTGGTGTTGTCACTCCCAATTGTACTTTGGGCAGGTTGGCCATTTTTTTCCCGGGGTTGGCAATCGGTTGTGAATCGCAGCCCGAACATGTGGACGCTGATTGGTTTGGGCACTGGAGCTGCATTTATTTATAGTGTGGTCGCAACCATTGCACCGCAAATCTTCCCAGACTCATTTATTTCCATGGGTCGTGTTGCTGTTTACTTTGAAGCTTCAGCGGTCATCATTTCATTGACCCTACTGGGACAAATATTGGAGTTAAAAGCACGTTCGCAAACTTCTGCTGCAATTAAGTCACTCCTTGGGCTCGCTCCTAAAACAGCTCGCCGAATCCTGCCTGATGGAACTGAAGAAGATGTTCCTCTAACGCATGTCCATGTAGGAGATTTACTCAGAATTCGCCCAGGTGAAAAAGTGCCTGTGGATGGTGTAATCACTGAAGGAAGTAGTTCAGTGGATGAATCGATGCTGACAGGTGAACCTTTACCTATCACTAAACGTATCGGCGATAAAGTCATTGGAGCTACCCTGAATACCAATGGTTCATTGATCATGCGTTCAGAGAAAATTGGTTCAAGTACCATGTTATCCCAGATCGTACAGATGGTGGCGCAAGCTCAACGATCGAGAGCACCAATGCAACGTATGGCTGATCAGGTAGCAGGTTGGTTCGTCATGGCTGTAGTGACCATTGCCTTGCTTACCTTCTTTGGATGGGGACTATTCGGCCCAGAAGAATCAAGCTGGGTTTATGCATTAATCAATGCTGTGGCAGTACTCATTATTGCCTGTCCTTGTGCACTAGGCTTGGCAACTCCAATGTCTATCATGGTTGCGACGGGTCAAGGTGCTACTCATGGTGTGCTGTTCCGTGATGCAGCAGCCATTGAGAATCTACGCAAGATTGACACACTAATCATCGATAAAACAGGTACGTTAACTGAAGGACGCCCTGTATTCGATCGTGTAGTTGCCGCATCAGATTTTGACGAATCTGAAGTATTACGTTTAGCCGCCAGTCTTGATCAAGGCAGTGAACACCCGCTAGCCGAAGCGATTGTAAACGCAGCACACGAACGTGGCCTGTCTCTTGAAACACCAGATAATTTTGAATCGGGCTCAGGGATTGGTGTTCGAGGTCAAGTGGGCGATCGTCAGTTAGCTTTGGGCAACACAGCACTGATGGAGCAATTGGGTATCTCGGTACAATCTCTGATTCCGCAAGCCGAAGAGCTGCGTTCGGAAGGTGCAAGTGTGATGCATCTAGCCATCAATGGTGAATTGGCCGGTCTGCTTGCAGTATCCGATCCCATCAAAAAAAATACCCCAGAAGCACTTGCCACCCTGAAGGAAGCGGGTCTACGTATCGTGATGGCAACAGGAGATGGTCTCACCACTGCCCGTTCAGTCGCAGCACGTCTAGGCATTGATGAGGTACATGGCGAAGTCAAACCCGCAGATAAACTAGAACTGGTCAGCAAATTGCAGAAGGAAGGTCGCATCGTGGCTATGGCTGGTGATGGCATCAATGATGCACCAGCCTTGGCTAAAGCTGATGTCGGTATCGCTATGGGAACCGGGACTGATGTTGCAATGAATAGTGCCCAAGTTACGCTGGTCAAGGGAGATTTACGAGGGATTGCTGTTGCCCGTTCACTTTCGGAAGCTACTGTCGGCAACATGAAACAGAACCTCATGTTTGCTTTCCTTTACAATGCTTTGGGTATCCCTATCGCGGCTGGCGTACTATATCCATTTACCGGTTGGTTGTTGTCACCGATGATTGCCGCCTTGGCTATGAGTTTGAGTTCAGCTTCAGTCATCACGAATGCCCTTCGCCTGCGAAATAAAAAGTTATGATAGAGAGTTCTTTTCTTCCACCAGATGTACCAGGTCTTATTGCAGCACTTGCCATCGGCCTGCTCATTGGTTTAGAACGAGGATGGCACGATCGTGAATTGCCCGAGGGCAGCCGAGTAGCAGGCCTACGTACCTTCACATTGACAGGATTGCTCGGAGGAGTGCTCGGTCATTTACAACCAAACTTCGGGCCTTGGCCGCTGGTCGCGGCCGTATTAGGGCTTTCCTTATTATTAACAGTGTCCTACGCGCGTACCGCAAAACTTTCCGGTAATCTAAGCGCTACCACGACGATCGCGATGCTGTTGACATTAGTTTTAGGTGCATATGCATCCCATGGTAATGTTACTTTAGCATTAACCGCGGCTGTAATCGTCGCTGTATTTTTGGATCTCAAGCCAACCTTACACGGTTGGCTACGCTTGATAGAGCATCGTGAATTAACCGCATCCCTGCAGTTGCTGGTACTTTCTGTCGTTATATTACCCTACTTACCCAATACGGGTCTGGGACCTTTTGCTGCATTAAATCCTTACCAGTTATGGTGGGCAGTGATCCTGATTGCCGGACTCTCTCTGGCAGGTCATTTTGCCATGCGGCTTACCGGTTCAGAAAGAGGCATATTCTGGACAGGTCTATTGGGTGGTTTGGCATCTTCTACAGCTGCAACTGTCGCACTGGCACGCTATACACGCCAGCACCCCGTCATGGTCAGTGCTGCTATATCTGGAACATTGGCTGCCTGTGGCATCATGTTTTTTCGTATGGTTGTGCTGATAGGCGTCATTGAGCCAGCATTGCTAAGCACTTTTGGTGGTGCAATGATGATTGCGGGAATCCTTCTGCTGGGTATGGCATTGTGGAGACAACGCCAAATTACCAGCGCTGAAAACAACGATCGAACAATAGAAGCAATGGCTCCTTTTGATCTTGGGACAGCATTCAGCTTCGCTGCTTTCCTGGCTGTCATGGCAGTCTTGGTCCCGGCAGCAAAACAATGGTTGGGCACCAGCGGCATCTTCGTATTATCGACTATTTCTGGGCTAGCAGACGTAGATGCTATTTTAGTCTCACTTGCCCGCCTGCATAGTACTGAAGGCTTAACAACAAATGTGGCTGCTGTCGCGCTAGGGCTGGCCACACTGAGCAACATGTTAAGCAAAGCGACAATTGCATGGATGACAGGGGGGGCACAGTTTGGCCGAGCTATCATATTTGGCTACACAATTGCCATGATAGGTGCTGGCGTAGCTCTGGCTCTCAGTTTGAGCTTTATGTAAGGTCAACTCGGGTAAATGGAAGATGTTCAAAAAATGAGTTAAAATGATTCCCCTTGCATGGATTCACTTTGAAAAACAATGGTAAAAATGATTCGACCATTGAGGGATTCAGCCTGGATGGTCGCCCCAAGCATATCAAGAATAGATTTTGTTATGGCAAGCCCTAAGCCGGTTCCTTCTTCTGTTCTTTGTCTAGACGCATCTGTTCGATAAAAACGATCAAATAATCTGGATAGTTGTTCAGGAGAGAGTTCAGGGCCTTCATTTTCAATTGAAAATATTGTGTTATCTAAATTCTGTTGAAGTTTTATCTGTATTGTAGAATTCTTGTTTCCATATTTAACTGCATTAGACAATAGGTTGCTGAGTGCGCGACGTAACATAGCAGGATCACCTTTTACATTGCCAGATCCTGTTTGTTGAAGTGTCATATTTTTTTCGGCAGCTAGCGCATCATAGAAATCAAATAAAGTGGTAACTTCTTTAATGAGGTCAATATTCTGTAAGTTCTGTAAATTTAAGCCATGTTCTGCTTTTGCCAAGAAAAGCATATCGGACACCATTCGAGCCAAACGTTCAAATTCTTCTAAATTAGAAAATAGTATTTCTTGATAAGTACCAATATCTCGGTTACGGGCGAGACATACTTGAGTTTGGGTCATTAAATTATTAATCGGTGTTCTAATTTCATGTGCTAAATCAGATGAAAAATCGGAAAGTTTTTCTAAAGCTGACTCTAGTCTGTCCAGCATAGCATTGAAGGCGATTGCCAATGATTTTAGTTCGGTTGGTGTATGCTCAACTTCTAAACGTTCTGAAAGATGTTGAGCAGAAATTCCTTCTGCGACCTTAGCCATTTTTTGCACTGGTCTTAAACCTCTCCAGGTTGCAAACCAACCTAAAAACATTAAACAAATTGTACCAGCCAAACCAATATACAAAAGTTGACGCTTAAAATCTTTTAGAAAATGTAGATGTTCTGATGTATCGATCCCAACAATAATTCGTACAGATTGTATTTCAGAATTTCTATTTATACCTGTAGTGTAGATCATGCCACGATAGGTCTTATTTTGAACTTGCCATTTAATCCATGAATTATTTGCTGACTTGATTAAATTTTGAGTATTAATGATTGAGGATGCTGAACTAAATAAAACTTTACCTGTCGGTCGTTCTATTTGGACCATAAGATCATGGTGTCCAACTAACGCATCTCTTAAATAAAGATCAAGTTCTGGAGAATTTTTAGGATGCTGTTGGAGAAGATTCTGAATAAGCTGGATTTTACCTTCTAATTGGGTACGGTCTTGAGTTTCAAAATGATGCATTACTAATTTATTTATGAACAAACCCATAATAATTAGAATGAAAATAGTAGATAATGAGAAAATGATACCGATCCGGAAACTGATCGCTCTGAATAAATTATTATTCATCCTCTACCTCTAGTACATACCCCATTCCTCGAATATTCTGAATTAATTTGGGAGTAAAGTTACTGTCAACTTTACTTCTTAATCGTTTAATAGCGACTTCAACGACATTCGTATCACTATCAAAGTTCATATCCCAAATTTGAGATGCAATAAGTGCTCTTGGTAGAATTTCACCTCTTCTACGCATAAAAAGCTCCATAAGCGCAAATTCTTTAGCCGTCAGATCAATGCGTTGACCTGCTCGTGTTACCCGACGTTTTCTCAAATCAAGTTCTAAATCAGCAATCTTAATAATATTATTATCTTCTCTTTGTTGTCCTCGTCTAAGGAGCGTTTTTATTCGAGCTAGAAGCTCTGCAAAAGCAAAAGGCTTTACTAAATAATCATCAGCGCCTAACTCTAAACCTTTTACTCGATCTTCGATTTGATCTCGGGCGGTAAGAAAAAGAATGGGCATTGTTTTACCGCTGCTACGAATATCATTGATAATATTCCAACCATTTAGTCCAGGTAACATCACGTCTAAAATAATTAAGTCATACTCTTCAGAAAGAGCTTGATGTTTACCCGTTAACCCATCTGTAACCCAGTCCGTAATATAGCCAGCTTCGGATAAACCTTGCTTGAGATAATCACCAGTTTTTTGTTCATCTTCAACTAATAGTATTCTCATTTCCGAATCCTAAGTTATTCATTAAAACTATAATAACGTTATAAAACATCTGATCGAGATAGATTACAAAAATGTCATTTTCAAGTCACTTAGATGTTCAGTGCTTCACTTTATTGTAGTAGCAAGAAATTAACTTTTAGAGAAACTTATGAAAACTGTAGTGCGTCGTAGTCTAACAATTTTAATGTGTGCTGGAACTTTAATTGCAGGAACTCAGTCTTGGGCAGCCGATGCTAAACAGGGAACCACTGTAGTCACTGAAACTAAAGCGGACTCAAAAATGTCAGAGAAATGCCAAAAACCTTGTAATATGAAGAATGATGAGAAAACCCAACAGGATCATAGTCAGCATGAGCATGGCAATATGGCTGATATGTCTCAGATGGATCACTCTAAGATGATGAATATGGATCAGTCTAAAATGGGTAATATGGATCATTCAAATATGATGAACATGGACCACTCAAAGATGAACATGTCAAATACATCAAATAAATAACAAATACGATAAATGAAAGATTGGGGAGATTAAAGCGAATAATTGGTTTGCTTGAGCTCCCCATCTTTATATTAGATAGGTGAAATAAATGTCTAAAAAATTAAGTCATGTCCTTTTAATAGGAGTTGGTTTATTTTCATCAACTTGGGTAATGGCGGCAGTTAAAGAATATGATTTAACAATCGCTGAACAAACTGTAAATATCACAGGAAAACCAGTTGAGAGAATTACTGTAAATGGTAAATTCGTTGCACCACTTCTTGAATTTGAAGAAGGTGATGAGGCCGTTATCCGTGTTCACAATAAGTTAAAAAATCAGGACTCTTCAATCCATTGGCATGGCTTATTATTACCTGGAATTATGGATGGTGTACCTGGATTTAACAAATTTAATGGCATTGCCCCTAATAAAACTTATGAATATAAGTTTAAAGTCCGCCAAAATGGTACTTATTGGTATCATTCACATAGTAAAGGACAAGAACAAGACGGTTTATATGGTGCTTTTGTTATTTATCCTAAAGATAAAACTCCACTAACAGCTGCTGAAAAAACCGATAAAGATTACGTTGTTTTGCTTTCTGATTTTCATAATTCGACAAGTGATCAAATTATGAAAAATCTTAAAAAAGAAGCAGACTACTATCAGAACCGCCGCGAAACAGTATTCGATGTATTAAAACAAGTTAAACGTGATGGGCTAAAAGCGACTTGGCAAGACCGTTCTATGTGGAATCAGATGCGAATGCTGAAAACAGATATGTCCGATGTGACTGGTTATACATTTTTAATGAATGGCAAGACACCTCAGCAAAATTGGACGGGTAACTTCAAAGCTGGTGAAAAAGTTCGCCTTCGTTTTATTAATGCTTCCGCTATGTCATTCTTTGATGTACGCATTCCAAACCTAAAAATGACTGTAGTCAGTGCTGATGGTCAACCTGTAAAGCCCGTTCCTGTAGATGAGTTCCGTATTGGTACTGCTGAAACTTATGATGTCATTGTGGAACCAAAACAAGCACATTACCAAATTGAAGCTGAATCTATTGATCGTACTGGTTTTTCGGTTGGAACCTTACATGATGAAAATACCTTACCTGTAAAACAAATTGAGATGCCTAAACCTCGTCCTCGCTCTTTATTGACTATGGAAGATATGGGGATGGATCATGACATGTCTTCAATGCAAGGTATGAATCATGATATGTCTTCTATGAAAGGTATGGATCATGATATGTCTTCTATGAAAGGCATGAATCACGATATGTCTTCTATGAAAGGTATGGATCATGATATGTCTTCAATGAAAGATATGAATCATGATATGTCTTCTATGAAAGGCATGAATCACGATATGTCTTCTATGAAAGGCATGAATCACGATATGTCTTCTATGAAAGGTATGAATCATGATATGCCGATGAATAGCGCTACTGTTAAGTCGGCTTCAGACAAGAATGATAATACCGTATTTGGATGGGCAAATGCTTCAACACCCGTTGGTCAAAAAGCACTCCAGTATAGTGATTTACAATCTTTAAACCCTCAACCAGATACTCGTGCCCCTGAACGTGAAATGGAAATCCGTCTTGGTGGGAATATGGAGCGCTACATTTGGACAATTAATGGTAAGAAGTTTAATGAAACAGAACCATTCAAAGTGAAATATGGGGAACGTATACGCTTGAAATTTGTGAATGACAGTATGATGGCTCACCCAATGCACTTGCACGGTATGTTTATGCAGCTTGAAAATGGTCAAGATCCAAGTAATATGCCAAATAAACACACGATCATTGTGCCACCAGGGAAAACAGTTACAACTTTACTTACTGCTGATGAATTAGGTGAATGGGCTATCCACTGCCATTTGTTATATCACATGGCAGCTGGAATGATGAACAAACTCATTGTGGCAAATGTAGATAGCAATGATGTTGATTCAAAAAGTATCGTTGCCCAACCCCATGCAAATGATAAGGGAGTGAATCAACATGCAAACCACTAAAAAACTTTTTTCAAAAACACTTTTATCAGTTGCTTTAATTGGTTTAGCAGGTATGGCATTTGCTAATGATAATTCGACTGAAAATCTAAATAAGAGTACGTCAAGTATGAATGTGCTTTTAAAAGAAGCTGGAGGATTAGGCTATGTTGAACGTAATGCTGCTCAAAGTACTTCAAAAGGCAAATTAGCTCTTAGCCAAAATCATGATAAACATCTGAACGAGCATGGTGGACAGATTTACCAAACAACTAAATTTTCCAATGAGTGGGTAATTGATAACGATGGTAAGGGTAGTTTAGGTTCTAGTTTCGAAACATTGATTGGAACAGATGAGAATCGAGTATTTGTTGAAGCCAATCTGAATAAAGCAGAGAGTAATGATCCCAATTATGATGTGTCTGCACTTTATAGCCGTAATGTAGCACCATTTTGGGATGTACAAGCTGGTCTAAGATACAGCGAGGATAAAAATAACAAGAACAGCGATCGAGTCGATGGTGTCGTTGGTATATTAGGTCTTGCTCCTTATTTCTTTGAGACCAAAGCTTACCTTTATGGTGGAAAAGACAACTTCTGGGGAGCTAGTTTTGATTTCGACCGTGATTTATTACTCACTCAAAAGTTGATTACTCAACCATATATTGAAGCAGATGTTGTGTTTAATGATAATTCTGACTTTGCATCAAAGACGGGGTTGTCAGAATTGAAGACAGGTATTAAAACTCGTTATGAGATTACCAAACGTATCAGACCATTTGTTGATATAGCCTATCAATATGAGAAAGGAAAAAAATCAACTCCTTTTCAAGAAGCAACAGATTCTGAAAAGGGATGGCTATATGGTGCAGGTATTGAATTAGTTTTTTAATTTGTCTCGATATTAAAATAGCAGCCTTAAGGCTGCTATTTTAATGAATAAAATTGCTAATTTTTTCTAAATATGTAAAAGTAAAAAAGCTTAAATTTTGGTCATGACATTATGCAGTGGTTAAAAACATGCCTATCGCTGTTTTTATCGTTTGCTATCCTTTTAGTAGGATCGGCTGCTGCTGCTTCGTCTGTACATAAGCGGTGTTTAATGCCATCTGAACAGATGAAATCCATGCAAATGGAAGCATCTCAAAACCAGGATATGATGCATACCGACTGTATGAAAGTTGAAGCAAAGGTCAAAAAAACGCTACATGATCCTTCCTGTATGTCTGAGCAAGATTGCATTATGTCTTTTGCCAAAATTGCGTACGCCAGTGATCCTCAAAGCATTTTGCACTCAACGGTATTCTCACCCGTAGAGCGATCAGTCTTTTATTTTCCAGATCAAAATCTTCCTGCTCCATACCCTTCAGGTTTATGGAAGCCCCCACGCTCTAACTAATTTGATAATTCTTCGTCATTCATAGCATTTTTTATGGATGTTCTGCGCGTGCGCGTGTATATCATTTTAGAGCTAAAAATATGAAATTTTATAAAGAAAAGCTATCTCGCAGGGTGAGATGGCCGATAGGTGTGATCTGTTTTTCTCTAGTCTATGGTCAAGTCTATGCCCAGCCACTGACTTTGGATACAGCTTTGAAGCTTGCCGAGCAATATGCTCCAACTTTAAGAGTAAATAGTGCCCAAATTGAAGGGGCTGAGAATATGGTTTCAGCTTCAGGTATTTTACCCAACCCTAAATTATTTGTCGGTTTGGAGAATTATCCTATATCTGGTGATGCGTCATGGTCAGTCACACAAAATGGCATGACCATGCAGAAAATTGGCGTTATGCAAGATTTTCCAAACCGCGCCAAAAGACAAGCCGAGGTCGAGTTAGCAAAAGCTGAATTGGGTTCAGTCACTGCTCAAACTGAGATTCTACGTATTGAGTTACGTCAAAAAGTTGCATCTGCTTGGTTTAAACGTTTTTATCTTGAGCGTAAATTGGCGCTATACGATGAACTGTTTTCAGAGAATCGATTACTTTCTCAGATGACCCAAACACAGGTCACCTCTGGTCGGACAATGGTTGCTGATGCACTTGATCCAAAACAAGAAGCCACGGTATTGCTTGACCAGAAGGATGATTTGCTTCGTGATTTAAATAAAGCCAAGCTAGAGTTGCATCGCTTGATCAGTGCAGAGCCTACCGAAAACCTTACTCAAATTGAAACCTTACCTGACCAAGCTCCATCCATCCATCTTGATTCATCAAAGTTATATCATCATTTGCATCAACATCCTGAATTAAAAGCATTTCAGGCAGAAAAGAAAACTGCTGAAGCAAAACTGAAGCAAGCTCAGGCTTTACAGAAACCAGATTGGGGGATTGAGCTTGCTTATCAGCATCGAGCACGCGAATTTGGCGATATGATCGGGGTTCAACTCACAACAGAGCTTCCAGTATTTTCAAAAAGACGTAGTGGGCCGCTCGTTCAGGCAGCTTTAGCCGAACAAAACCGGATCATTGCCGATCAAGAAGTTCAATACCGTGAACATCTCACCATGCTGGATGATGGGTTATCTGATCTTGATGCGCTTGATCAGCAAATTAGACGTGCAATGCAAATAAGTATTCCACTCGCTAAACAAAAAGTGGGTTTACAGTTGGCAAGCTACCAAGCTGGTAAAAGCAATTTGTCTGATGTTATTACTGCCCGACAATCTCTTTTAGAACAACGTTTGCGTCTCATTGATCTCCAACAACAACAGGCTGTGACTAAAGCCCAACTTTATTTTGCCTTTGAAGAACCAACCTTAAACTATGTTGAGGAGCAGCCATAATGTTAAGAAATAAATTGGCAGTGACTGTCATAGGAGTTGCCACAATTAGTTTGGTTGCAGGTGGTGGTGCTGGATATTGGATAGCACATCAGAAAGACAATCCTCAATCTACTTTAGCGGGTCAGCAACAGGATGCCAAAGTGTTGTATTGGTACGACCCAATGAAGCCTGAACAGCATTTTGATAAGCCAGGTAAGTCTCCATTTATGGACATGCAACTGGTACCTAAATATGCAGACGAAAATACTGCGATGACGGATGAAAGTCGTCCTACAGTCAAAATAGATCCATCTCTTCAACAAAATTTAGCCATCCGTTACGGCACTGTTGAACAGGCTGTAATTGGAAATGCCATGTTTACTAATGGCATATTACAAGCAAATGAACGGCAAACAGCTATTTTACAAACTAGAGCAAGTGGCTTTGTTCAGCGAGTGTATGGGCATGCTGTTGGAGATATGGTTACCGAAGGAAGCCCTATAGCTGATATTTCAATACCCGAATGGACTGGAGAGCAAACTGAATTTTTAGCTGTGCTCCGTACTGGAGATCGTTCCCTTATTCAAGCAAGCCGTCAACGTTTGCAGCTTTTAGGAATACCACAAAATGTGATTCATCAAGTTGAGCGAACTCGTCGAGTGCAATCTAATATAACTTTGCAAGCTCCCATTAGTGGATTTATTGATTCACTAGAAGTCCGCAATGGTATGGCTTTGGCTATGGGACAAACCTTGGCCACAATTAAAGGTATCAACCCGATTTGGCTAGAGGCAGCCGTTCCTGAAAAACAAATTGCTGGAATCAAACGAGGTATGAGTGTAGAAGCCAATTTTGCTGCTTTTTCTCAAAAAGTAACTGGCAAAGTTATCGACATTTTGCCTACCTTAGATACAACATCAAGAACTATTAAAGTTCGTATTGAATTATCAAATCCTAGTGGTCAACTTAAGCCAGGGATGTTTGCTTCTGTCAATATAATAAATAATCCCCAAAGCAGTTTGGTTGTACCAGAGCAAGCTGTTATACGGACAGGTACTCGGAATGTTGTCATTGTAGGGCGTGAGCAAGGACGTTTTGAACCAGTTGTTGTACAGTTAGGGCAAAGTGATGGCAATAAAATTGCAGTCCTGCAAGGGTTGAAAGCTGGTCAGAGAGTAGTGATTTCAGGACAATTTCTGATTGATTCTGAAGCAAATTTGCAAGGCGTATTGGATAAGCTCAACACTGGGCAACCAATTGCATCATCTCAAACGATTAAGAGGTCAACATATCAAGGTCTTGGTAAAGTTGAAAAAGTCACAAATCAAGATATTACCATTTCACACCAAGCTATTCCTGAGTTGGGCTGGGGTGCTATGACCATGATCTTTAAACAGCCAGTACAACCATTTACCCGAATTCAGCAAGGTGACCAGGTCAACTTTAGTTTTACAAAAGTTGGAAATTCTTATGTCATTTCTGACATTTCAAAGATGTCTATGGCATCTATGAAGAACTAACGGGAGAACTATTATGATCGCCCGTATTATTCGTTTTTCAATTTTGAATCGTGTATTTGTCTTATTGGCAGCTTTAATTCTGGCAGCTTGGGGTGTTTGGGCTGTAAAAAATACTCCGGTTGATGCTTTACCGGATTTATCTGATGTACAAGTGATTGTCAGAACTAATTACCCAGGTCAGGCACCACAAATTGTTGAAAATCAGGTGACGTACCCTTTAACAACAACCATGTTATCAGTGCCCGGTGTTAAAACGGTTCGTGGTTATTCTTTTTTTGGTGATTCATTTGTATATGTCATTTTTGATGAACATACCGATCTTTATTGGGCCCGTTCGCGTGTATTGGAATATCTAAACCAGATTCAGGGAAAAATGCCTGCAAATGCGAAATCTTCATTAGGGCCAGATGCCACAGGCGTTGGCTGGGTTTATGAATATGCGTTAGTTGATCCAACAGGACAACATGACCTTTCACAACTGAGAAGCATACAAGACTGGTTTTTAAAGTATGAACTAAAGACATTACCCAATGTGGCTGAAGTTGCTACGATTGGGGGAATGGTGAAGCAATATCAGGTTGTTTTAGATCCAAGTAAAATGGCCGCCTTAGGAATTACTCAAAACAATGTCATTGAAGCGATTCAAAAGGCCAATCAAGAAACCGGTGGTTCAGTTCTGGAGATGGCTGAAACTGAATATATGGTACGAGCTTCTGGTTATTTAAAGACATTAGAAGATTTTCGACAGATCCCGATAAAAACAAATAGTTTTGGGATTCCTGTTACTTTAGGCGATGTTGCAACTATTCAACTCGGACCGGAAATGCGTCGTGGTATCACTGAGCTGAATGGACAAGGTGAAACTGTTGGCGGTGTTGTGATTTTACGGGCCGGTAAGAATGCACGTGAAACGATTACTGCTGTGAAAGCAAAACTGGCTGAATTGCAACAAAGTTTACCTAAAGGAGTGCAAGTTGTTCCTGTATATGATCGCAGTAAACTGATTGATCGGGCAGTCGAGAATCTCAGTCATAAATTAATTGAAGAATTTATTGTCGTGGCTTTAGTCTGTGGACTTTTCCTCTGGCATTTACGATCAGCAATGGTAGCTATTGTTTCTTTACCACTTGGGATTTTGTCGGCTTTCTTAGTCATGTACTATCAGGGCCTAAATGCCAATATCATGTCATTGGGGGGGATTGCCATTGCTATTGGTGCTATGGTTGATGCAGCGGTTGTGATGGTTGAAAATGCACATAAGCATATAGAGACTTGGCAGCATGAACATCCCAATCAAGTATTAGAAACTCAAGCACGCTGGAATATTATTGCCCATTCCGCCAGTGAAGTTGGTCCTGCTTTATTTTTTTGCTTACTTATCATTACCTTATCTTTTATTCCTATTTTTACTTTACAGGCACAAGAAGGACGTTTGTTCTCGCCTCTGGCGTTTACCAAAACCTATGCCATGGCAGCGGCAGCTGGTTTATCCATTACCCTGATTCCTGTTTTAATGGGTTATTGGATCCGCGGGAAATTACCTTCAGAACAGCGTAATCCATTGAACCGTTTCCTCATCAAAATATACCGACCTATGTTGGATCAGGTTTTAACTCATCCAAAGACCACTTTATTTGGTGCGTTGCTAATTTTCCTTATTAGTCTTTTTCCTTTAACGCGATTAGGTGGAGAGTTTCTACCGAATATGGATGAAGGTGATTTACTGTATATGCCTTCAGCTTTACCAGGATTGTCCGCAGCCAAGGCCTCAGAACTGTTACAGCAAACAGATCGAATGATTAAAACGGTTCCAGAAGTTGCGACAGTATTTGGTAAAGCAGGGAGAGCTGAGTCAGCAACAGATCCTGCGCCTTTAGAAATGTTTGAAACCACGATTCAGTTCAAACCACGATCTGAATGGCGCTCAGGTAGGGGTCGTCTCAGGAAACGGAAAATATAGCACGCTAAGGATTTTCACTCCGACTTCTTTTAACGATATCCAACACGGTATTTTTGCTTAGATTGACCAGCCG
>NZ_BMDV01000011.1 GCF_014636095.1 Acinetobacter modestus | reverse complement strand
CATCAAGAGGATTACCACCGACACCGCCAGTAATACCACCAATAATATCAGTCACAGCATCAAGAGGATTACCACCGACACCGCCAGTAATACCACCAATAATACCAGTTACAGCATCAAGCGGATTACCACTGACACCACCCGTAACACCACCAATAATATCTGTAATATTTCCCAGAGGATTGCTACTACCAAGGTCGGTTAGATCGCCTACAATATGTTGAATTGTGTTTGAAGCAGTTGTTCCATTATTAATTAAAGTTCCAATTACACCTGAGGCAGAACCTACGGCACCATTAATATCTGCACCTGCTAAATCTGAAATTGCTTCAAGTGTTCCATTTACAGTATCGCGTGAAGTTTCAAATGTAAGTGTCCCAAGATTGGTCAAATCAACGATTGGATGTACTTGGGGTAATACACCACTAATTACGCCACCTACTGTATTTATTCCTGTATTGATAATTTCTGTTTTGAGGCTCTCTACACCTTGAAGTACATCGATACCAGTTTGAACAATGCCTGTGACTGGATTGTTACCTAAATCGCCACCCGTAACACCACCAATAATATCGGTTACACCATCAAGAGGATTGCCACCGACGCCACCCGTAATACCACCAATAATACCAGTTACAGCATCCAGAGGATTACCACTGACACCGCCCGTAACACCGCCAATAAGATCGGTCACAGTATCAAGAGGATTACCACTGATGCCACCCGTAACACCACCAATAATATTGGTCACAGCATCAAGAGGGTTACCACCAACACTACCCGTAACACCGCCAATAAGATCGGTTACAGTTTCAAGCGGATTACTACCTAAACCGCCTGTAACACCACTAATAAGATCGGTTACAGTCTCAAGCGGATTACCACCGACACCACCCGTAATACCACCAATAATATCGGTTACAGCATCAAGAGGATTACCACCGACACCGCTAGTAATACCACCGATAATATTGGTCACAGCATCAAGAGGATTAGCGACGCCGCCGCCCGTAACACCACCAATAATATCTGTGACAGCAGCAACAGGACTGCCGCTGCTAATATCCGTTAAATCACCCACAATGTGCTGAACCGTGTTTGAAGCAGTAGAACCATTATTGATGAGTGTGCCGATAACGCCAGTTGCTGAGCCAATTGCACCATTAATATCCGCACCAGCGAGATTTGAAACTGCTTCGAGACTTCCATTCACTGTATCGCGTGAGGTTTCAAAGGTAAGCGTACCAAGATTTGCTAAATCTCCGATTGGATGCTCTGATTGGTGAACCGTCCCTATAACTGCATCCGCTACAGTATGGATACCTGAATTAATAATACTTGTTTTTAAACTTTCTACACCTTGAAGAGTGTCTATAGTGTTTTGAACCGTACTTGTGACAGGATTGTTGCTGAGATCACCTCCTGTAACTCCTCCGATGATTCCCATTACAATATTGACAGGGTTACTTCCAGTGGCTCCTAAGATATTTGTGACTACATTGAGTGGGGAAGTTCCTATTCCACCTGTAATACCACCAACAATATTAGTTACGGTATCAACAGGATTCGTGGTTGTTCCTCCTGTGACACCACTAACAATATTCGTCACTGTAGATAATGGACTGCTACTCCCAGTTACACTGCCTAAAGTACTGGTAATCGTACTTATTGGAGAACTTGCAATGCTATTGCTAACCGTACTAATGGTTTGATTTACCGTATTTGTAATTGAACTCGTCGAAACGATATTTGTGATTGACGAAAGAGAAAGGGGAGCTATGGTTGAACCTGTGATGGATGAAGTTGTTGTATTACTTTCTAATAAATTTGAAGTAATACTTTTAATTGGCGATAAAAGACTTTTGAAAAGCATAGCGGTACCTATATTTTAAAAGTTGTATTGTTTTGATTAATTATTAAAGTGATTTGATTTTTATGTGATGTATTTCACATTAATCAATAATAATGTTATTTGTATTTGTTTTTTTGTCAATTCAAACGATAAGCTGCATCATTGTTTAATATAGATTAATGAAAGGTTTTAGTAGTTGAATCTTAAAGTAATTCGATTTTTAACAAAGAATAAAATGTCAAAAATAATAATAGAGAATGAGGAGAATAGAGCTGATATTTTTTGCCTTGATTTAATTTGTGATATCAGTGTATTAAAAATTATTTTTCTCGCGTTACAGTTTAAAAAATGACTTTAATTCAAAGAAGTTTATAAGTTTTGTTATTGGTTTGAAAATAAATATTAAGCAATCTTTATTCTTAATTTAAAGGTATAAATATCAATTATTTATAGTTTTATTCCAATTATAAACATTTACTTTTAAATTAAAATGATCAATCTCTCGCCGTTTGAATGTGATTTTATTAAAAAATACTTATCAATTGGAAAAAAATGCGTATAATGCGCTCCATCAAATATGCGCTCATAGCTCAGCTGGATAGAGCACTTGGCTACGAACTAAGGGGTCGGGAGTTCGAATCTCTCTGAGCGCACCAATTTGAATTTATCGAAAGATAAAGTGAAAAAAACCGCTTAAATGCGGTTTTTTTGTGCCTTACATTTTTGCTTTAATTTTCTGAACAAACACAGTATTACCACCAACTGCGGGTAGTACATCATGATAGGGTAAACTTCGCATAGCCCTTAATAAAAAGGGCGCTTTTTCATCAATTTTCATTGAACTGGTTATTTTAAATAAACTTCCGTGATTCAATTCTGTAGCAACCATTTTTCCTTTTATAAAACGTAAATCACCACCATTTGCATAAAAGTTATTTTCAACAGTATTTGGATAATTAAAATAAAGCTTAAATGCAAAAGGAATATTAATCACACCTAAACCCACATTCACTTGAATATCTGCATCTTGACCTTGATTTTGGATAGGAGAAGTACTGATTTTCTTGATTTGTCTTGGAAATAATTCTTGATAGGCTAAAGGGTTTAACCATTTATGTAATTGCTGTGGTGGCTGTTGATAAAATTGATAGGTTGTGGTGAAGCGCATGGTTTCTCGCCCATGTGTGTACAAAATGCTGGTCGGTGCATGTAGGTAGCTTACAGGCTGCTGTGCATTTTGACTCAGTTGTGCAATCTTAGCCAATTGAGCTTCATTTAATTGAGGGCTTGGTATTTGTCCTGGATTTAAGGCAACGATATTTTGTTTAATAAAGCGTGTTCGAAGTGATTCTAGGATGAAAGCATTCGTTGAGCTTGGAATCCCTAATTTGACCTCTGGAATCGCATTCAGAATTTTTTTAAAAATAAAACCTTTAGGTTGATTTAAATCTCCCCACTGGGTGAGCGTAATTAAAGTTCGATGATCATCTAAGGCAAACCATTCAAACTTTCCTACACCATATGGAATAGGAGAATCAATCACTAAACTGGAAATACTGTTCGATTTAATCTGATGCTGTAAAGTAACGTCTTCATTAAAATTGAGCACTGGAATAGGCGTTGGAATGGAGACACGATATTTCATTTTTACAGTATTGCCAGATTGTTCTAGTGTTTTGGCCGATTTAAGTGTTGGAAATAGACCGACGTAGTGATTAAAGTCAGTCAGGGTCTTACTAACCTGCTGTACATTGGTAGGAACAATAAGTGCTGCGGATGTAAAACTGGCGTTTGGTTGTGAATTGGATTTGAGAGTGGGGAGGTTAGTTTTAGTTGTTGGATGCGCATAAATGAAAATATTATTTTGCGTGTAGCTTGCCAAAAGCTGGGGGTTATTTTGAAAAGGTTGTAAAGCGCTTGGGATATTGTCATTCCAAGTCAGCATTTGTGCAAAGCAAGTTTGCGTTACGCTAAAAACAAGAGTCGTTAATATAAATCCATTCAAATACAACATCAGATTCCTTTGATTTTCCTTAATCATATACTCAGTTTCATCTGTAGATGAGCGATCAAACATTGCTATTAATAAAAGTTTTTATGTATAAAAAATAGTCATATTATGTAAAACATGTCTTATCATAGGCTTCCGATCGGTCAGTATTTGTAGAAATAATAAATTAGCCTATCTATCATTCTGAATAGAAAAAGATTTTTAATATTGTGAAGTGGAATGATGAATAGAAAAATAAAGTTCCAAAGGCAATTCCGATAGTGGTAAAAGATTTCGATCAGATCATCTTCATGGATAAAGCCTACTTTTTCTCGAAATTAGACATCTCATTTTCTATCTAAAAATAAGCTGAAAAGTCCTATCGCATCATATTTAAATTTTGTATCAAATCACGATAAATCTGATTTACGCTCTAATCATTTATGTTCTAATAGATGAGTTTTTTCAAATCTTAGAAATCAAAAATGTCTGAACAACGTCCAACTGTATCTGTGCGCTATTATCTTAATTTAGAAGAATCACAAGATGGTTTTGCTCTTGTCACTTTTGGTAAAAAGACCTTTAGTCGTTTTCTAACACCTGTTATTAGTATTGCAATTATTGGTTGGGGAATCTATTTAGGTTTCTCAGACGTTGGTCGTTATTACGTCGCATTGGGTGCTTTTTTTCTGATTATGCAGGGCTTGATGCGCTATTGGTTGTTACCGATGTTATTTAAACGTCAGTTTGTCCGCTACCAATTTGGAAAAAGTGAGCAGGGAATTGACCTTTATCAAGATCATTTTGAACTTTATGCCACAGGTAAAAAGCAAACGGCGCAGTATGCAGAGGTACAATCTTTTGCAATAGGCAAACTGACTTACATGTTGGAGTTGAAAAATCATACCGTCATTATTGTTCCGAAGCGTTCATTCACTGATCCAGCAGATCAAACCAAATTTGAAAATAGTTTTAAAAAATAACTTCATTCGCGATTTAAGGAACAAGGAGCTTTTATGAGCACACGTCCGTCAAAAATTGTTTGTGTAGGCAGAAATTATGCTGAACATGCGAAAGAACTAGGTAATGCAATTCCTGATCGCCCAATTTTATTTATCAAACCACCAAGTAGTTTGAGTAGCTTAGCCCAAGGTGCCCGTTGGAATCAGGCTTTGGGTGAATGTCATTTTGAATGTGAAATTTGTTTGCAGATCGCACATCCATTGTCGCAGGAAACCGATCCAAGCAAAGCTTTAGAAGCGATTGGTGCTGTGACATTAGGATTGGATTTAACTTTACGTGATTTGCAGAATGATTTAAAAGCGAAAGGACAGCCTTGGGAACGAGCAAAAGCTTTTGACGGCGCATGTATCTTGGCAGACTGGGTGGAAGCAGATGAAATTGGCGATTTACAAGAGTTAGAGCTTGTTTTAATGATCAATGGCGTTGAACGCCAACATGGTTTTAGCCAAGATATGATTTTTGATATCGGTGCATTATTGGTTGAAATTAATCAGTCATTTAGTTTGGAAGCGGGTGATGTCATTATGACGGGTACACCTGCTGGCGTCGGGGCATTACACCCAAATGATCAATTAACCATGAAATTAATAACCCAATCAGGAGAATATGATTGGGATACATTTGTTCAAGCATAATTCATAAAATCAAAGCGCTGATATTTCAAATATCAGCGCTTTTTTATTTGTAAAAATGAGAAGATAAAAATGAAAATCTGGTTGTACTTTGCATTATTTTTAACCACAACGATCAGCCATGCCCAACAACTTGCTTTAAGTTTTGATGATGGCGTTAATCCCGATTTAAATAAACAAGCCGTTAATATTAATCAGAGAATTTTAGTGCAACTGGAACAACATCAACTCAAAAGTATGATCTATCCAAGTGTCATTAAAATTGGAGATTATGCGGGATTACAGTTAGTTGCAGCGTGGGGTGAGCAAGGTCATCAGATTGGCAATCATAGCGAGTTACATCTTAATTTAAATAAAGATAGCGTAACGAGCCAACAATATATTGATGGCATTCAGAGAGCTGAACATGTTTTTCAACCATTAAAAGGTTGGACGGCAAGATATCGTTATCCTTTTCTCAAGGAAGGAAATACCTTAGAAAAGAGAGAGCGTATCACGGATTATTTACAGCAACATGGCTATCAGTCGGGTGCAGTAAGTATTGACGCGAGTGACTGGTTTTATAATTTAAAATATTTGTCTTATCAAAAACAAGGAAAAACAGCCCAGTTAAATCAATTGAAACAAGCTTATATTCAACACTTACTTGGACGTGCAATTTACTATGATCAATTGGCAACCGAGACTTTAGGTTATTCACCAAAGCACGTACTTTTATTACACGTGAATGCGATTAATGCTGCATTTTTAACAGATGTGATTCAGGCATTTCGCGTACAAGGTTGGCAATGGATTGATACAGCCGATGCTTATACAGATCCAATGTATCAACAGCGCCCGAATATTTTACCTGCAGGTGAAAGCATTATTTGGGCATTGGCCAAGCAACGTGGGCAAGCGCAGTTGCGTTATCCTGCTGAGGATGCACCTTATGAACAAGATAATTTAAAACGTTTTGGTTTAGATTGAATTAGCGTCCTTGATACAACTTGCGGAATTGATCAGGAGTAAACTGCATCCAACGTTTAAACATATAAATAAATGCAGATGAACTGGCATAGCCCAAATCGAGTGCAATATTTTCAATGGTCTTACCTTGATTTAGCATCGACATTGCTTTCATTATTTTTAATCGTTGTCGCCATTCATGCAGTGACATTCCCAATTCTTTTTGACTATAACGCGCTAGCGTTCGTTCAGTCATATTTATCATTTTAGCTAATTCATCTAGAGTGCTGTTGTCGGCAGGATGAAGATGTAAATGATTCAATATTTCTGATAACGCCGGATGCTGTGTGGTTGGTAAATAACTTCCGACCAATTCTGCATGAGTAAGGGAATCCAGAAGTACCTGTAGTAAACGTAAATATTCTGGATCATTTTCTTGAAATGGATGTTTGCGGATATGTTCCAATAAGGCGGGAACTAAGGGAGCTGAAAGTAAGATTCCTGCTTGCTTGGGCATTCGCTCGCAAAGTGTTTCATGTATATAAAGGGTGCAGTGCGTGACTTCATTGCGATTAATCCCACTGTGCTGTAGACGTGGTGGTAGCCAAATACCATACGGCGGAGGTGTTAAATAATGAATTTGTTCAATATTAACTTCTAATACACCATCGAATGCATAAATAAATTCGCCCCATGCATGGACATGTTCAGGATAAAACGTCTCAGCAGGTGCATCTCGAATTCTAAGCCATAAAGGGGCTGGAATATCACTGTATGCAGGAAGCTGTTGAAAATTTTGAATCCTTTGAGCTGATTTTTTCATAAAATGAGAATTGCCCGAAAACATGGATTGAATGTCAGATTTTCACTATATCATGAAAATCTGACAGCTTTATATTGGTGCTCTAATTATAGAATAGAGAGCCTATTATGGATGAGCGCAAGGCATTGGATGCAACAGCTTCAGGTTTGATGATCATGCTGTGTATGATTTGGGGCCTGCAGCAAGTCATACTGAAAATGGCAGCTCCTGATATTTCACCATTAATGCAAATTGCGCTACGCTCAGGCTTGGCTGCTTTACTGTTATTACCCTTATTATATTTAGATAAAACCACGCAGCTATTGAACCGACAAAATTTTAAAGCGGGTGTTTTAGTCGCTTTATTATTCTCTTTAGAATTCTTTTTATTGGCACAGGCTCTGCAACTCACGTCTGCTTCACATGCGGTGGTACTTCTTTATACCGCCCCAATTTTTGTAGCCTTAGGTTTGCATTGGAAATTTCCTTCTGAGCGTTTAAGCACTTTGCAGTGGGTGGGTATTGCAATTGCCTTTTTAGGGATTGTGGTGACTTTCCTAAGAGTAGAATCAGACTCGCACTCAGCATTGCAGCAGCAAATGCTATGGGGGGATTTATTGGCATTGGCTGCAAGTATTGCTTGGGCAGCAACCACAATTACGGTTCGTTTATCTTCTCTAGCACAAGCGGCAGTGACGCAAACTCTGTTCTATCAACTTGCAGGGAGTTTTGTGTTGCTATTTGGCTTAGCTGTAATCCTAGGACAAGAGACGATTCATTTTACCCCGTTGGTGTTGGGTAGTTTAGCCTTTCATACTTTAGTTGTTTCTTTTGCCAGTTTTTTAGCGTGGTTTTGGTTGTTGCGAAATTACTTGGCATCTCGATTAGGTGTATTTTCCTTTCTCACGCCATTATTTGGGATGGCATTTGGAGTATGGTTACTAGGTGAAAAAATCGAACTAAATTTTTTGATTGGTGCTGTATTGGTTCTTTTGGGTATTGTGATAGTGAGCTTTCAAGGTTGGATAAGCAAATAAAAAGAAAGACCTCAGTTGAGGTCTTTTGATTTTAATAACCTAGATTTGTGCTACGTGGTCTTGAATAAGTATTATCAATTGGGGGTGCTGTACCTGCTAGGCTAGAATAAGCACTATCAACTTGATTCTTTAGGTGAATGGAATGAGAAGATCTGTGTGTTCGCTTATCACTGATATACGAGGCAGAATTATCCCAAGTACGTGCTGTTTTAATTTCATTTGAGTCAATATGATAAAAATAAGCATTGTTGTATTTGGGATTCTTATATAAAGGAGGATAGTTTTTTATTGGCCAATAAAGGACATTTTTTTTACCATGATGTTCTTGGATAATCCCTTTTAAATCGCGATAGTTTACGATCTGTATTGCTAGTAGATTTCCTTGGCTAGCGGCTTTTCTATACCATTTCATCGCACTGTAAGGATCTTCAATAAGCCCTTTGCCTAAATCATACATCCAACCAACAGCATATTGAGCTTGAGTATCACCTTTTTTAGCCTGTAACAATAACCATTGAGAAAATAAAGAATTATCATTGTCCATCAAATTACTAAGAAATTGATTTGCCTCTTGATTACCCTGAAGTGCCTCAGTATGAAGCCATTCAAAGGCTTCAAAGTTGCCTTGATTGGCAGCTTTTTTAATCCAGATTAAACCTTGTTGATAATTGGTTTCTGTTCCAACGCCTTTGAAATACATTTGTGAAAGTCTAAACTGAGCATTAACTTGTCCTTGCTCAGCAAGTTTTGCAGTATTTTTGAACTCTCTTTCTGTGGGTGAGCTACAAGCAGATAGACTCAAACAAAAACTGAGTACGATAAGTGAAAATAATCTTTGTTTCATTTTTTAAATATAATTAAAGTCATATAGATAAATTATAATTAAAGACAGGGTGTTGGTTGAATGATTTAGATAAATGGTGATGTCATATTTCAGACATCAACCTAGTACATTCTATTTCTGTTCAAAGATCGTTGAAAGAGGAATCGAAAGTTTTGCAGCTAAATAATCATTACTCTCGATGAGGGATGGCCCTAAACGCTCAATCCATTCATCATCTTGATGGATATTGGCCACATCATGACGTAATGGTAAGGGGTAAGGAAGTGCTGTAAAAAAGCTCCAGAAATCAACTTGCGCAAGATTTCTAACCAATACATACTCATCATTGTCTGTACGTTTGACTAAGTTCTGTTTTTCTAACTGTAAGATATATGCAGGTAAGCGTCCTAATTCACCACGTCCAATAATCCCAAGTAGTTCTTGTTCACTGACACTTTCTCCAATTTGTTGCTTTTTATAAAATAACTCCAATATGTCTAATAACATTAAGATAGGATGACGCTTTTGTTCTTTATCTGAATGAAAAGCAGTCAGTGCATAACTGACTTCTACGCCTAATAAGATAATGTTCCAAGACAAATAAATCCAAAGGAGGAAGATTGGAACAGCAGCAAAAGCACCATATACAATTTCATAACTGGTGAAATTACTCATCACCCAACCAAAGAAACGTTTTAAAATTTCAAATACGGTTGCGCTAAAACATGCAGCAATAACAGCGGAAAGAATAGGGACGCTACGATTAGGGATGGTCCAGTAAAGAATGAAAAAGCCAACAATTGTAAGTAGAAATGAAATGAGCCATAAAAGGAAAGAGCCATCTAATTGATAACCCGCAAAATTATTGCTCAGAATATTCATTGAGGCGACAGTAGATGAAAGTACAAAAGCACTGCCTAGAATGATTGGACCTAAAGAGATGATTGTCCAATAACGCATAAAGCCCACAAGCCCTGTGCGAGTTTCTTTGACACGCCAAATACGATTAAAGACATTTTCGATTGAAGTGAGCATAAGCACGGTAGTCACAAACAGAAATAGCACCCCAATAATCGTGAGATTACTGGATTTATCTGTAAATGCGTTCAATGCTTTGTCAAAGGCAATGGTACTTTTTGGTAAAAAATTACTGTAAATCAATTGCTGTAGTTGTTGTCGAGCAGGCTCTAAAGCTTTAATTGAGGAGATAATGACTAAGAAAACGGTCAGCATCGGAACAACTGCAAACAAAGTGGTGTAGGTGAGTCCTCCAGCTTGTTCTCTACAGCGATCAGCTTCGAAACGCCGTAACACAAATACAATAAATTGAAACCATGTTTTTTCTAAAAAAGGCAGATTTTTTAGATAACGATTTAAGATCATGGGTTCTATCCTAGTTATTTTTAATAAAATCCTGTGTCAGCACAGGATTGGCTACAGCTCAAAAGAGGAAAAATGTCGTATAGTGTTCTTTTTAACAAAATTTATTAAAGTGATGCAACCTTACGTTCTTGTTCTTTATTACAGTAAATATGGTTCAACTCGAGAAATGGCCCATCTAATTGCCGATGGAATTGAGTCTTCTGGTATCACAGCCCGTATTCGAACGGTTCCCAATCTCGCAACTGTTGTCACTCAAGCAGAGCGGAGCATTCCTGCAGAGGGGGATGTTTATTGTACTTTAGATGATTTGACGTATTGCTCAGGTTTGGCACTTGGTTCACCTACTCGCTTTGGTAATATGGCGAGCGAGATGAAATACTTTTGGGATCAAACGACGAGTTTATGGTTGAATGGCGCTTTGCATAATAAACCAGCATGTGTTTTTACTTCTTCTGGCTCGATGCATGGTGGGCAGGAAAGTACCTTGCTTAGCATGTTACCGCCATTGTTCCATCATGGTATGCTCATCATGGGGTTGCCGAATTCAATTCCAGCTTTATCGAATACTAAAACAGGCGGTACACCTTATGGGGTAAGTCATGTCAGTGGCCCTCGTCATGATCAAAGCTTGAGTGCAGATGAAAAAATCTTATGCGAAGCACAAGGTAAACGTTTAGGTAATGTCGTAAAAGCGTTGTTAGGAAAAGTTTAGATCTAAAAAAGGGAGCATCTGCTCCCATTATTTTATTTTTTAATTTGCCAATCGTAGATTTTTTTCTGATAGGCATACCACATCATCCACAGTCCAATCAGTAACATTGGTACAGTGAGAATCTGACCTTTAGTCATCCAACCGAATAGAATAAAACCTTGATCTGCATCGGGCTGACGGAAGAACTCCATGAAGAAACGTGCAACTCCATAACCCATCAGGAATAATGCTGAAACCGCCATACGTGGACGAGGTTTAGCGCTAAACCACCAAAGTATGATAAATAGAATCAGACCTTCACAGAGCGCTTGATAAATTTGCGACGGATGGCGAACTAAACCTAAAGGATCAGTTGGAAAAATCATACCAAATGGATAGCTAGGGTCTTGAACTTGACGACCATACAATTCACCACCAATAAAGTTACCGATACGACCAAACATCAAACCTGTCGGTACACATGGTGCAATAAAGTCCAAGGTTTGAAACCATGTTTTCTGATATTTCTTACACCAGAATAACATTGCGATCATGACACCCAAGAAACCGCCGTGGAAGCTCATCCCTCCTGTCCAGACTTGGAATAACCAAAGCGGATTTTCTAAGAATTTGCCAAACTCATAAAACAAAACATAGCCAATACGACCACCAAGTACGACGCCTAGAGCGCCATAAAACACCAGATCTGAGACCATATCGGCAGTCCAACCATCACGTTGTTTAGCACGATAAGAGGCTAAGCCCCAAGCGCATAAAAATGCCAAGAGATACATGAGTCCGTACCAATGCACTTTGACTGGTCCCAAGCTCAGCGCAACTGGATCAATATTTGGATAGGTCAGCATTGCTGTTCCTCAATTTAGAATTTGAAATTAAGTTTTGAGCAGATTGTAGCGGAATGATGTGAAAAATGTTGTACATTCAATGTGTAAAGATGTGAGAACAGAATTAATGTGTATTGTCGCTTTTGCATGGCATGTTCTTGATGATATGCCGTTGTGTTTAATTTCAAATCGTGATGAGTTTTATCATCGACCAAGTGCCGTTTTACATCGATGGGATAACAGTTCGATAATCGCTGGGCAAGATTTACAGTCAGGTGGGGCATGGATGGGAGTCACTGAGTCTGGGCGTTGGGCAATCGTGACTAATTTTCGAAATGGACGAGATAAGAACCAATATTCAACTTCACGTGGGCATTTAATCCAATCTTTCTTAGAAAGTGATTTAGCCCCTATTCGTTTTGCACAACAATTAGAACAGCAACAACAAGACTACGCTGGTTTTAATTTGTTTGTTGGTGATCGAGAGCAAGCGGTTTACATGAGTAATCGGGGGGAGGCACCACAAGTCTTAGCGAATGGTGTTTATGTTGTTTCCAACGGTTTAATGTCAGAAGATTGGGAGAAAACCAAACATTTACGTAAACGCTTTACACAAGAATTTTTACCAATGTTGCAACAATTAAAGATTACAGAATCTGATTTGCAATATTCAGTCTGGGATATTTTGGAAGATGAACGAAAAATTATTCCAGATTTGTTGCCGGATACAGGGATTAGTGTGGAAATGGAAGAGTTATTATCTTCAACTTTTATTCAAAGCCCAATTTATGGAACACGATGTTCTAATTTTCTGAGAATGACATCTGAGCACTGGCAATGGTTAGAGAAGTCTCAACAAGGTGAGCAGCAGGGGCGTATTATCGAAATGCAAGTTGATCTGTTGAAATAAAAATACCGACAAGGCTGTCGGTATTTTTATTGGAGTATTTTGCTTATTTTTTAGTTTCAGTTTTTTTCTCAACCGATGGTAAAACATCAGCTGTGATATAACCAACACATGCACTATAACCGCCATTATAGTTTTCTAAAACTTTTGCTTTTAATTCAGCGGAAAGTTTTGAGCTATCTCCAGGATGTTGGAAATTACTCATGATGTATGTCCAACCATTTACAGAGTCAACTGCATGTAAGCCTGTTGATTCTGCACCTGCTGGAGTAGAGAGGATACGATCTAAAGACTTAGTATCAACGTTATATGCCCAGAGGAAGTTATTGGTATGGTTGCCACTGTCTTCACCGATGAATAATGTGCGTAAAGTTTCAGAGAATTTTAAATTGTCTGGGCTTGCAATATTATTTGGATCTGCCGTGTTACCTAAGCTATCCACGGTAATATCTTTACCCATAAGAACCATATGGCTTTGGTAAGGTGTCCATTCACTATTGATCACATTGTTAAGATGATCAACTTGGCTACCTTTGAGGTCATGTCCAAGGACACCACCTGCTTTTAGCGTGCTCTTAAACTTAACATTATGTGATTCAACCCAAGCTGCATTTCCACCAATCATTGATTCTTGAATATTGGCAAGTGCAGAGTAAGCAACCTTATCTTTAATATTTACGGTAGTACCTTCCATTTTGGTGAAAGCCATACTACCGCCTTTTAGGGCAGCATATCGATGTGTTTCTAGGAATGCAGCAGCAAGCTCAATCTCAGCTTTGCTAAAGCCATTGTTGGCTTCTTTGAGTTTAACCCAAAGCGATTTTCCATCTAACACAATCTTGGTATAACCTGTTAAATCAGCTGGTGCTGTTTTCAAGCTTTCCATAATGTTTTCAGATTTGATTCCTCGAACATTCACGAGGTCTTCGATGGTCTTACTATCAGTATGACCTAACTTGATCCATTTGATTGCTGCTGTTGAGGTCTCATTCAGTTCAGATGTGTATTTCGCAACATATAATGTTCCAGCAGATAAGTCTTTTTCTTTGTCTGCAATAAACATGAAGAAACCACCGTTAGTGTAATCATCACCCATGATTACAGTGCGGTTGTCTGGCATGACTTGAATCAGTTCATGTGAAATACGACCTAAGCAGTAGTGTTTAACTGCCTTAGCACGACCTTTACCATCAAGAATAATTTCTGGCAAATGACCATAGTTATAGGCATTTGCAGTATTTTCATTGCCATATAGATTTTTACTATATGCTTTGAGCATTGCGAGATCTGAACCGATTTGGTCAAATGCATCAGGCTCATATTCTTCACTTGAAAGGTGGGTATTCCACGGAGAAAGGCTAGCACCACAGGTGATCCATAGACCATGAACTTTAGACATATCGACATTGAAGTATTTTTTCAATGTTAAGTGTCCAGTTTTTTGATCTTGATCAAGCGTTAAAATCGCAATTGGAGATGGCAATTTGCCATACATGCTTTGATTATTGAGGTTTTTAGTGGTGTATTCAAATTGAACAACGTGGAATACAGGGTTAGCCACACCAGATACAGAAGCGCCATTGATGTGGATTAAAGATGAACCATCTGGAGAGTCAGAGAAGAATTGGCGTTCTTGACCGATTACAGAAGTATCTTTAATCGGTTGGTTATTAATATCATAATAACTACCTGCAATGATTTTTCCACCATCGATATTATCAACTTGCATGCCAGTACGGAAAAACTCCTGATAACCCAATTTGTACTCTGTGGTTGTATTATCATCCCACGTAATCGTCAAAGCAGATTTAACTGAAGTGGTAGCCATCTCTGGTACAGTTGAAGGTGCCGCCATAGGTGTAAATTTTGCATTTTTAAATTTTGCAGCAGGTACGGTTGGCGTAACGGTAGTATCGTTATTATCATTGCAACCTGCTAAAGCTGCTGCTGTGCCCATTGCCCCTAGTGGTAAAAACGGAACACCCGCGAACCACTTTAAAATATCACGACGACTTGGCTGATTTGTATTGGCTGTCATAATAAATCCATATCTTTAATAAATGGTAAATAAATCTAGATTGATTTTATGTTTGATAGATGACAATTTTTTGACACTTTTAAGGCAGTTTGAAGACAATTTAATTTTTATAAATATATAAAAAATATAAATTTAAAATACAAAAATCCCTGAGGTTATTCAGGGATTGAACAGAGATATTATTATTCTGAAACTGCTTTACGCTTTTCTAATATTTTTCCAAAAAGTAAACCGATTTCAAATAGCATCCACATCGGAACAGCCAGCATAATCATGGATAACGCATCAGGTGGTGTTACAAACATAGCTACGAAAAAGCATCCAACAACAATAAAACGGCGTTTTTCAACGAGGCTTTGTGTACTCACGACACCAATCAAAATCAGAACTAGAGTAATGATTGGAATTTCAAAGGTAAAACCGAAAACCAAGAATAGTTTTAAGCAGAAGCTCAGATAGCTATTAATATCTGTCATAGGTGCAACAGTTTCAGGAGACACGCTAATAAAGAAATGCAAAATAGCAGGTAGGGTAATGAAATAGGCAAATGCGACACCTAAGTAAAATAATAGAATGCTGCCAAATAGCAAAGGAATCGCTAAATGTTGTTCTTTTTCATATAGCGCAGGTTTTATAAATGACCAAATTTGATAAATGATATAGGGCATTGCCAGCATAAATGCGACGAATAAATTGAGTTTAAACGGTGCCATAAAGGTAGCTGTGACATCCGTCGCAATCATGGTTGATGTTGCGGGTAATTGTTGTCTCAATGGTTCAGACAGCCATTGATAGGTTTGATTTCTAAAAGGTAATAAACAAAAAAACAGAAAAATTGTTACGCCAACAATCTTAAAAAGATATTGGCGAAGTACGATTAAATGCTGCATGACCGGCATTTGTTGTAGGGTTTCTTCAGTACTGACTGAAGTTGATGGTAATTGGCTCATACGGCAATCTTTAATTCGTTATCAAACTGATTCAACGATGGATATGCTTCCATACCAATCACAGATGATTTTTGGTATTGAACACAAAAGGGAATAATAGAACTTGAGTGATATGGCACATAGCGAATCGAATTTTGAGATTTAGTTACTGATGGTGCAGTCTCTATCTCATGATCTTGAGTTTTCAATTCATCTAATTGTTTTTGTAGCCGACGTTCAAGCTCAGTAATCTTTTCAATTTCTTTTTGCATTTCTTCGCGGAACTCAGAAAGACGGAGCTCTCGATCAATTTCATTCTGAATATTGTTGATAAATTTTTTAATTTTTCCATACCATTTTGCTACAAATCGAGCAGCTTCAGGTAATTTATCAGGACCAAGAACCAATAATGCAATTACTGCAAAGCAAAAAATCTCAGTCATTCCCAAGTTCAGCATAATTCCGCTCGCTTAGCTTTTTACTGAGCTTTCAGCATTTTTAACTTGAGCATCAATGGTACGAGGCTCATTGAGTGGCGCAGCAACTTCATCTTCTTTAATAGACTTTTTGAAATCTTTAACCGCACCGCCAACATCTTTGCCTAAATTTTTAAGCTTTGATGTACCGAATAGTAAAATCACGACAATTGCAAAAATAACGACGTGCCAAATTGATAAACCAGCCATAATTCTATTCCTATATAACTTTGGTTATATCTCAACAGTTTGGCATGACAAAGATGTGACACTTATATTGCAATTTTGCGACAAAAATTATGAGATTAAGTAGATTGATGGATTATTTTTTACTTTTTGGTTTGTAATCAATGCCTCGTTAAGGTGAGTTTTTACTCATTATTCAGTATTTTTATTCAATCTAGATTTAAATAATTTGCCCTAGGTTTTAGCTAGGGCAAATGATCTTTAAATCAAACTTGCTTTAAAAAGCTGCATTGCTTGACCACGATGACTGATTTTATTTTTGTCAGCTTTGCTAAGTTCAGCACTTGAAAGATTGAGTTCTGGTAGCCAGAACAATGGATCATAGCCAAACCCATTCTCACCGCGCGCTGCTTCTAAAATCTCGCCTTTCCAAATGCCTTGAAAGATTTGTGGCAATGGATCTTCGGCATGTGTGACCAGTGCTAATACGCAAACAAACATGCCCTCAATCACTTCGCCGTCTTTACGGAAGGGTGCAAGATCAGCTAAAAGTTTTTGGTTATTGGCAGCATCATTACCATGCTCGCCTGCATAGCGCGCTGAATAAATTCCTGGTGCACCACCTAAAATCGGAACACAAAGTCCAGAGTCATCTGCTAGTGCTGGTTTACCTGACAGTTTTGAAGCATGACGTGCTTTGATAATGGCATTTTCAACAAAGCTGAGACCGTCTTCAATCGCATCTTCAATATCCAGTTTGCCTTGAGGAATGATTTCAACAGGAAGATTGAGTTGTTGAAACAGGTGTTCAAATTCGACCACTTTACCTTTGTTATTACTTGCAAGGACAAGGCTGCCTTGGTTGAGCCATGATGGGGTAGTCATTTTAAAATCTCAATATATTAAATCGAGTGAAGTATACCAATTTAGTAATGGATTAAACTTTCAATCCATGTTTCAAAATCAGGATAAGCATTTTTTGCATCTTTAATAATTTCTAAGACGGTTTTATGTTCAGATTTTGAATATTTTTTTGCAAAATCTAAAAAAGTTGGATTTATCTTTTTAATATTTTCTGGATAGGAGATGGCTTCATATGGCCCATGTGTTTGAGCGAGTAACCATAAATAATCATCAAATTTTTTTGCAACTACACCAATTTCACCTTCTGATCCAAGAAAAATGATAGGCTGTTCAAGAATCTCCTTATCTTTATTCACGAGCCAAAAGGCCGCATATCCTCCAGTTCCATCTTGTCCAAAGACTAAAAAATGAGTTGCATCAACTTCATGATTACCCGTCCAGGATTTTAACCAGTCATTTGTTTCTTGTTCAGATAAAAAATTTTCATAGTGTTCAAAATCAATGCCATTACCATTTTCATAATCAAACTCAAGCTGATGAAGTTGGCTAAGCAAAGGGGGGAATTGATACATGTCTATCTCCAGTTTCTTATTGTTGGTAATAAATTTATTAAATAAAAAAACCGACTTACACAAGTCGGTTTTTAAATCACTTCATAGATTTAAGTAAGATTATTGTGCTTGAATCCATTTATCAGCACGGTCACGAGCAGTACGAATCTGATCTTGAGTTAAGTTTGCAGCCAACGCTGTTTTCTTACCTTCAGAAAGACTGATGACTTTAGTATCCAGCATACCGTCACGTGTTGAAAGCTCATACCATTGGTAAGCACCAACATAGTTTTTCTTTTGCTCTTCCATCATCGCGAGATTAAAGCTGGCACGGTTATCGCCATTACTCGCAGCTTTCTCGAAATATTTACGCGCCAAAGCTTCATCTTTCTTCGTACCGATGCCATCTGCATACATACGACCGACATTTAACTGTGCAGCAGATAAACCTTGATCTGCTGCTGCTTTAAACAAAGAAAAAGCTTGTTTCTCATCTTTAGCAACGTCTTTACCATACTGATAACGTGTTGCTAGATAAAATTGTGCCCCTGCTTGACCAGATTTTGCTGCGCTTTGTAATTCACTGATACTCATCACTGAATATCGTGCTGCCTGTGTTGCAACCGATTGGGGTTGAGCAACATAGTCAGCATGCGCTTGTATACTGATCAGACCAAATAAAAATGTGCTGATAAATGTCTTTTTCATAGAGCGCTCACTCGATAAATTGCGACTTCACCAAATAGGTTCGGCATATGCTTACTGAGCATACTACCTTGTTGGTCACCATTAACGGCAAGTCGATTAATAATTTTAATCCGATTCTCAGCACATAAGGCTTCAAAGTCACGGAAAGTACATAAATGAATATTCGGGGTGTTATACCACATATAGGGTAAAGCTTCCGAAACAGGCATTTTACCTTTTAATGCAAGAAAAGAACGTGTCTTCCAATACGCAAAGTTTGGAAAGGTAATAATCGCCTGTTTGCCAACACGCACCATATCACGAAGTAATACATCAGGTGCATCTACAGCTTGCAAAGCTTGTGCCATGACTACAGAATCAAAAGATTGGTCGGCAAAACGGCTTAAACCTAAGTTTAAGTCCTGTTGAATAATATTTAACCCCCGACTGATCGCAATTGCAATCTTTTCTTGATCAATTTCTAAGCCATAAGCACGAATATTGTGCTGTTTGCTCATATGAGCCAGTAATTCACCATCACCACAGCCTAAGTCTAATACGCTAGAGTTCGGACTGATCCATTTTTCAGCGAGTCGTTGATCTATTCGCATTAGTGCTGCTCCTGCGGTGTAGCTTGCAACTGTTGTTCTCCACCTAAAAATGCTCTTAATGTTTTCACATAGAGTGGGATCGGGAACAAGAACGAATCATGACCTTGTTCCGCATCAATATCTAAGTAACTGACGGGCTTATGATTATCAATTAAAGCATCAACTAATTCTTGTGAACGACTTGGGCTAAAACGCCAGTCAGTCGTAAATGAAACCACCAAGAATTGGCACTTCGGTTGACTCATTGCCTTTGTTAATGAATGTTCATATTCACGAGAGGGATCAAAGTAATCCAAGGCCTTGGTCATAATCAAGTAAGTATTTGCATCGAAATTGCGGCTAAATTGTTCACCTTGGTAACGCAAATAGCTTTCCACTTGGAATTCGACATCAAAACCATACATAAATTTGCCAGATTTCAAATCACGACCAAATTTCTGTTTCATGGCTTCTTCAGACAAATACGTAATATGACCGACCATACGTGCCAAAATTAACCCACGTTTTGGATAACTGTCATTTTCCAAGTAACGCCCATGATGGAAATCTGGATCAGAGAGAATCGATTGGCGAGCAACTTCATTAAAGGCAATATTTTGAGCTGATAATTTTGGTGCACTGGCGATAATGACACATTTTTTTAAACGATCAGCATAGTCTAATGACCATTGTAGTGCTTGCATGCCACCTAACGAACCACCAATCACGGCAAACCAAACATCAATTCCGAGGCGATCAGACAACATGGCTTGGGTCTTTACCCAGTCACGAACAGTGACTAATGGAAAATCTGGACCATAAGG
Organism: Acinetobacter modestus; assembly: GCF_014636095.1. Classification (GTDB taxonomy): domain Bacteria; phylum Pseudomonadota; class Gammaproteobacteria; order Pseudomonadales; family Moraxellaceae; genus Acinetobacter; species Acinetobacter modestus. The sequence goes on along the minus strand of NZ_BMDV01000011.1, from coordinate 37,240 downwards.
ACGATTTTCGTTTTCAGGGTTTGGCGATGTTGGGCCTGTTGAACCATTACAACCACCAATATTATTTAAAGAAACAATAAAAAAATGATTGGTATCAATCGCTTTACCGGGACCAATACAGCTATCCCACCAACCTGCTTTTTTATCATCTGCATGATGATAACCCGCAGCATGATGATGCCCGGATAATGCATGGCAAATTAAGATTGCATTGGATTTATCTGCATTAAGTGTTCCATAGGTTTCAACCATCAAATCAAAACGTGGCAGGATACGCCCACATTCAAGCTCTAATGGTTGCTCAAATTGAAATTTTTGTGGTGTGACTAAACCCACTGAATCCGATGGAAAAGACACTGGAATGATTCGCCTTGTATAAATCTTTGATCAATAATAAAAGGATACCAATTCAGGTATCCTTTCAAAAGTCATTTTTTCTGATATTACAACTCAGCTTTGCTTAAACTGCCGCAGCAGCAACTTGCTCAGTTGTAAGTACGCCTTGTTCAATTAAACGATTGGTACATGCAATAATCGCTTCAATCGATGAGGTGACAATGTTGTCATGAATCCCTGCACCAAAGGCATTTTTACCTGTGCCTTTGACTTGAAGTTCAATCAAGGCAAGTGCTTTAGCATTTGCACCAGAACTGATACTACGTTCTTCATAATTTACAACATCAATTGGCAATTGTAACGCATCGAGCATCGCCGAAATTGGGCCGTTACCTTCACCACGTAAACGTTGTACTTCACCGTCAATTTCAATATCCAATTCAATGATTTGTGTGCCATTAATATCGGATAACTGATAATGTTTGGTTTGGTAATGGCTATTTTTCACATCCACATAGGTATTTTGGAATAAGGTCCAGATTTCATGTGCACTAATTTCTGTACCGTTTTCATCAGTATGTTGCTGTACGATTTGGCTGAACTCGATTTGTACTCGGCGTGGTAAAGCAACGTTGTAATTTGATTCCAATAAGTAAGCAATACCACCTTTACCAGATTGGCTGTTGACACGAATCACCGCATCATAGTCACGACCTAAATCTTTAGGGTCGATTGGTAAGTACGGCATATCCCAGATCTCTTCGTTTTTCTGGAATTCGAAGCCTTTTTTAATCGCATCTTGGTGTGAACCAGAGAAAGCGGTAAAGACTAAATCACCTGCATATGGATGACGAGGGTGCACAGGTAAACCTGTACATTCTTCAACTGTTGCAATGATTTCATTGATATTTGAGAAGTCTAAGTTTGGTGCGACACCTTGGGTATACATGTTTAAGGCAATCGCAGCAACATCGACGTTACCTGTACGTTCACCATTACCAAAAACGCAACCTTCAACACGGTCAGCGCCTGCCATAATTGCCAATTCAGAAGCAGCGATACCGCAACCACGGTCATTATGACAATGAACAGAGATAATCACGCCATCACGACGTGCTAAATTACGATGCATCCATTCGATTTGATCGGCATAGACATTCGGCGTTGAAACCTCAACCGTTGCAGGCAAGTTCAAGATCACCTTATTGGCTGGAGACGCTTCCCAAATTTCCGTGACCGCATCACAGACATCTTTGGCAACTTCCAATTCAGTTGCAGAAAAACACTCTGGACTATATTGGAAAATCCACTCAGTTGCAGGGTATTGTGCTGCGTATTCTTTGACTTTATTTGCTGCATTAATTGCAAGTTGCTTTGCGCCGTTTGCATCTACATTCAACACTTTTTGACGGAATGTTGGTGAGTTTGAATTGTAGATATGCACGATCGCACGTTTAGCATCAACTAATGCTTCAAAAGTACGCGCAATTAAATGATCTCGAGCTTGAACCAAAACTTCGATGTACACATCTTCTGGAATCAAATCTTCTTCAATTAACTTTCGAGTAAAGTCAAAGTCAATTTGAGATGCTGAAGGGAAACCAATTTCAATATGTTTGAAGCCGATTTTAACCAACATATGGAACATTTTTAATTTTTGATCCATATCCATTGGTTCAAAAATCGCTTGGTTACCATCACGAAGATCGGTGCTCATCCAAATCGGTGCTTGGTTAATTTCGTTATTTGGCCATTGACGATCTGGTAAATCCACTCGTTGATACATACGGCGGTATTTTTTGCTTGGGTCAGCCAACATCATGAGATAACTCCTTGTTGTAGCATGGTTGCTGTTTCAAAATAAATGCAACGTGCTACGAATATATATGGTGTCTATAAGAATTAATTTAAAGCGAATTCGGGGATCGAGTGCCTAAAAAAGTAGGTGAAAATTTATACGCGCGCGAGGCGCAGCATCAGGAGAGCAGTAAGTAGTTTTATATCAGACGGATGGCTAAAATCATCACTCGTTTTCATTATCTACCGTTCAAAGCAAAAGTATTGGGTTTTGCAGTTATCTTAATCACCTAATTTGAATCAGTCTAGGTGAAAATACAAGCGACTGCAGTGGTCTATAATTTATTTTAATTCGAATGGATGGGAAATATTTTCCTATTTTTTGCATAAAAATAAAATTTAAAGAAAATATTTCCCGTTAATATGCTTAAGGCTGATAAATATAGTCTTGATTAATGTCCTTTATGGTAGCGGTTCCCATAAGTGCCATCGTGATTTCAAATTCTTCCTTTAACATGCGGATGACATGAGCAACACCTAAAGCGCCTGCTGTTGCTAAACCATAAATATAAGGGCGTCCAATCAATACGGCATTTGCACCTAATGCAATTGCTTTGAAGATATCTGTACCACGTCGAATTCCACCATCTAATAATACAGGGTAATCAGGAGGAACAATTGCGCGAATTTTTTGTAATGCAACTAAAGGTGGAATAGTGGTATCTACAATGCGCCCACCATGATTAGAAACAATAATCCCAGACACACCATGATCGAGGGCTTTCTGAGCATCGGCAGGATGTAGTATTCCTTTTAAGATTACAGGTAAATGTGTATTTGCAATCACCCAAGCAATATCCGCCCACTTAGGCGCAATTTGCATTAAGCCTTGAAATAGTTGGCTTTCGGATGGTGATACATCAGGAAAGCTTAAATGGGTAGGAGTGTGTGGATGTTGCATTTCTTCTGGTAGCTGAAAGAATAACTTACGTTCCCGATCTCGGATACCCACATGGGGAGCATCGACCGTAATCACAATTGCACGATAACCTGATTGTTCAGCTTGTTTGATTAAGGTTAACGATTTTTCTCTGCATCCCTGCCAATACAATTGAAACCATTTATAAGGATTTTCTAGTTTCAACTGTGCCATATGTGTATTTGTGAATGTACTTAATACAAAGTTACTTTGCATAAGTTCAGCTGCGAGAGCAGATGCAGCTTCTGCTTGAGGATGAAAAAGTGCTTGGTGGCCAATCGGTGCAAGAAAAATAGGATGCGGATATTCCATCCCAAATAACTGAAAATGAGTATTACCTTGTGTTAAGTCGTTTAGATGTCTAGGAATCAATTGAATATTTTGAAATTGTTGGCAATTATTTTGCACGCTAATCTCATGCATCGCTCCACCATTTAAGTATCCCCAAATGTCCTTGCTAACATGGTTCTGAGCTTGCTGTTGATAGTCGAAAATTGTTTGGATATACGAAGGAATAGTATTTAAAGCGGGTGTAGGGATCTGGTCATGCATTATAAATCCCCCCATTGTCTTAACAAATTATGATAATGGCTGGTTAAACTAACAACTTCTTCCGTATCGCCTAATTGTTGTCTTAGTTTGATAATGGTCATGTCTAAATTGAATAGCATCGTTCGCTGCCAGTCATCTTTAACCATGCTTTGAATCCATGTGAATGCTGCGATTCTACGTCCTTGAGTCACAGGTTCAACACGATGCAAACTTGTTGCTGGGTAAACAATTGCATCTCCTGCATCGAGTTTCACTTCATGGCTGCCGTAAGTATCTTCGATAATCAGTTCCCCACCTTCATATTCATCAGGTTCAGATAAAAAGACGGTAATAGACACATCAGTACGAATCATTTGCCCTGTTTTTGCAGAATATTGAATCGAATTATCAACATGATTGCCATAATTGCCTTGATTTTGATAGCAGTTAAACATTGGCAATAACGTATGTTTAGGGAGGGCCGCTGAACGCAAAAGCAGATTTTGTTGTAATGCACTCAAAACAGAATGGCTAACAGATTCATATACATCGCTCTGTATATCGACTTGTAAATTATTTTTAATTTTTTGTGCTTGTGGACCTGCACTATGTGTACCGTCAATCCAAACTGATTGTTGTTGTATTTGTTCGCGTAGCTCAGCAACTTGATGCTTATTAAGTACTTGGGGGATATGCAACATCATATTTTGAATCTTCCAAAAAATACAACCTGTCAAAAATTATAGCTTTTTTGACAGGCTGTGTTCATTTATTCAATCATGATGAATTAAATAAAATGACTTAGAATTTGTAGCTTAATGTAATTGCTGCAGAGCGAGGAGTTCCTAACTTCACACGGTTACCACCACTATTAAGTGTTTGGATATATTCTTTATCTGCCAAGTTATATATATTTAGGTTAACAGCAGCATTTTTATTGAAAGTATAACCCGCCATTGCATCAAATACTGTGTAAGCTGGAATTTTACTCATACTTGTTGTTGCTGATGTCGCTGAAGTTGAGCGTAGTTGTTCATCCATATAACGTGCACCTAAACCAACTTTAAAGCCTGCAATATTATAAGTTGTCCATAATGTGCCTGACCATTCTGGAGACCAGCTTACATATGGAGATTCAACCCCACTATTACTGAATTGATTTAGCTGTTTGGTTTTCATATGGGCAATACCAGCAGACACATTCCAATTCTTGGTAATTTGTCCCACAGCACTGAGTTCTACGCCTTCAACACGTTTTTTCCCTTCTGAAACATAGTCTCCTTTGCCTGCATTCGCATCTTGATCCCAAGTCATTTGGTTTTCATTTTCAGTACGATAGGCTGCTAGATTAACGTTTAAGTGTTTATTTAATAAATCCCATTTTGTACCTAATTCATAGTTTTTCGTACGTTGGGTTTTCAAATTTGGATTATCAACGCTTGTTGTACTGGTTGATAACGTTCCTGTACTTCCAGCAGGAATAGCTGAATTTGAGAAGGCAGCATAGATGCTACCAATTGACATTGGTTTATAAAGTGCACCAACTTTCCAACTTACAGCATTACCATTTGTACTTTGAATATCTGAACTTGGAACATTATTGGAGATAGAAATAGTTTTTTGTTTAATATCATAGTAGTCAAGGCGTGCCCCACCATTTACTTGAAACTGTTCATTAAATTTTAAGGTATCAAATAGATAAGCTGAAGCAGTCTTTTGTTCACGACCTGTATAGGCGCCAGTCTTAGTAAACTTTGAGGTTGGATCATTTGCATTTGGATTATAGAGATTTGCAGGAGGAACAGTACCTGTAGCTGTAGTTGACCAAGCAGTTTGTTCTTCCTTTGCTAACTCTATTCCCGTAGAAATATCATGATCAATAAAACCAGTTTTTGCATTTATTGTGAAATTAGAAGCATTGGCAAGGATCTTATTTTCTTGGATAACTGCTTGATGTGATCTTGATGAAGTCCATGTGTTTGGATTATTGGAGTCAAAACCTGCCTGAATTACCATTGGGTTAACAAGATTTGAAACTACACCTGTATTTTTATCATAGGTATACGTTACTTTTTTTGAGTCTAATGTCACTGGATTTACAAAGCCCATTGTCCCAGTCAGATTACGTTCAATATGTGACTTACCAAGACGAGAAGTATTAGTAAAAAGAATATTATCGGCTAATTCACTTTCAACTTTAGCTGTGAACATATCAGCTGTGGTGTCTTCAAAATCTTCCACACTACCATAATAATTACTACGGTTTACTTTAGGTGCATTATTAAGTGCTGTATTGAGATTATTGATCCATTGGGTATTTTTATCGTTAAAATCTTTGCGTAGGGCCGCTGTCACTGCATCAGTTTCTTCTTTTGTTTTTGCTGGTTTTGTTGTTGTGTCACTATAAGATGGTGTTGCAAAAACGTACTTATAACCATCCATGCCAATTGTTGGGATACCACCATCAGGGATATTGTTCTGTTCTATATGTTGGCCATATAGATAGAAGCGAGTACTGGTATCTAGACCAAAGACGATAGAAGGTGCTATAGCCCAGCCATTATTTTCAAGCACATCACGTTTTTCAATTCCGCCTTCTTGTCCCATGACGTTTAAACGGAATGCAACACTGTCATTAATTGCTTGATTAATATCAGCAGTTAGACGTTTATGATTTGCTGTATTCCAAGTTAATGAAGTAGAGCGAGTACTTTCTGCTTTTGGTAATTTAGTAACAAGATTGATATACCCTGACTGCGAACCACGACCAGCATCAGAACCTGCACCACCTTTAATTACTTCAATCTGTTCAAGATTAAAAGTATCACGAGTGATAGCACCTAAATCACGAATACCATCCACATAAGTTTGAGAGGCAGTTGAAAAACCGCGCATTTGGAAAGTATCACCCGAACTGGTATTACCATTTTCACCAAGTTGCATTGTAATACCTGGTGTATTTTGTAAGGCTTCCATTAAGGTTGCCGCGCCTTGTTCTTGTAATAAGTCTTTAGAAATAACTTGAATTGTTTGTGTTGTATCGAGAAGTGGTTGAGTATATTTAGTGGAGCTTGATTTGTCGACTTTATAGCCTTGTTCTGCATTCACTTCAATCGTTGGAAGTTGAGTCACTTTTTCTTCTTTAGTTGCCGCATGACTGATTAAAGGCAGACTTGCTGCAAGTGCAACTAATGGTGTTGTAGCAATATGTTTACGGCTTTTGATTTTTGCCATGAGAGACCCCCCGAAATTAAACAGATGAATGACAGAGCTTTTGATCTTTTAAAACTTTCACAAAAGTGTAGTAAAAGTGAGTGGATTGTTAAGCTGTGTAACATTTTGTGAGAAGTCTAATGATAATTATTATTATTATCAATTGTGATTTTGGCTATATAATGAATTGTATAGTCTTAAACTTATGATATTTATAATTTAATTTCATAATTGGTATTACGGTTGTTTTTGATAATGAGAATCAGTATTAACGATTGTTTTATTTAATGCTATGTTTTTTATACTTAAATGATCATTTTAAAATTGTTGGTTTGATTTTTTAGGTTGAGAATTTAAATATTGTTTTTCTGGCAAATTAGGAAAAATAGGGAATTTTGATCATCTGATTTTGTATATCCAGAAAGTTGTCATATAATGTGGCACTTTTAAAAATGTTACTACTAACTATATATCGAGGAAGCCATGCAAGTAACGACTGAAGCGGTTTCGGGCGTTGCCCGTCGTTTAAATGTTTCTGTACCGACGAGCCGTGTTAACGAGCAATTTGAAGCTCGCTTAAAACGCACTGCCAAAACTGTGAAGATCAACGGCTTCCGTCCAGGTAAAGTGCCTTTAAATGTTGTTCGCCGTGAATATGGTGCGAGCATTTATCAAGAAGTTGTGAATGACATCATTCGTGACACAGTATTCGAAGCAATTCAACAAGAAAAAATCAATGCGGTCGGCATGCCGAACATTGAAAAAGTTGAAAACAAAGATGATGCTTTAGTTTTTGAAGCTACTGTAGAAGTTTATCCAGAAGTAGAAGTGAAAGCTTTTGTTGACTTAGAAGTTGAACGTAAATCATCAGAAATCAACGATGCCGATGTTGATGTAATGATTGAAAACTTGCAAAAACAACGTGCTTCTTGGACTGAAACTAAAGGCATGGCGAAAAAAGACATGCAAGTGACTTTCGATTTTGAAGGTACAGTTGATGGTGAGAAGTTTGAAGGCGGTGCTGCTGAAGACTTTAAACTTGTTCTTGGTTCTGGTCGTATGATTCCTGGTTTTGAAGATGGCATCATCGGGATGAAGAAAGGCGAAGAGAAAGTGATTGATGTTACTTTCCCTGAAGATTACCAAGCTGAAAACTTAGCGGGTAAAGCAGCTCAATTCAAAATCACTGTGAAGCTTGTTGAAAAACAAAAACTTCCAGAGATTGATGCTGAATTCTTAAAAATCTTTGGTTTAACTGAAGAAGAAGGCGTAGATAAGTTAAAAGCTGACGTTCGTAAAAATATGGAACGTGAAGTTCGCAACGGTCTTCGTAACCAAGTTAAACAAGCTGCATTTGATGCTCTTGTCGCTGCAAACGAAATTGAAGTTCCAGCTTCTATGGTTGCTCAAGAAATTGACCGTCAACGTCAACAAATGATTCAACAGTTCACTCAACAGTTTGGTGCTCAAGGCGCAGGTGCATTTGATAGCAGCATGCTTCCAGATGAATTGTTTAAAGAGCAAGCTGAAAAATCAGTGAAGCTTGGTGTATTGGTTAGCAAAGTATTAGCTGACGCTAAACTTGAAGTTGATCAAGCACGTGTTGAAGCTTACATCGATGACATGGCTTCTTCTTATGAAGATCCAACAGAAGTTGTTGAATACTTCAAAAATGATAAACAACAACGTGCTCAAATCGAAGCAGTTGTGTTAGAAGACCAAGTTGTTGACCACATTTTAGCTGCTGCTAAAGTAAATGATGTTCCAGTAAGTTACGAAGACTTATTGAAAGAACAACAAGCTCGTCGTGGCTAATCTTTTAAAAGTTCAGAAGAAAGGCGCTTAATGCGCCTTTTTTTATCCGTGTTATGAAAGTGTTAATTTATCGAAAAATTGCCAGCTTTTAGTCTAAATAGTCGAATATTTAGGGTTGAACCTTTTGCAATTTCAGCGATTATCCCTCATATTGTTGGCATGATCGAGTCACAATAATTTAGGAATAAATAAACATATGTATGTTCCAACAATTGAAAATGCTTTAGTTCCTGTAGTCGTTGAACAGTCATCACGTGGTGAGCGTTCATTTGATATTTTCTCACGTTTGTTACGTGAGCGTGTGATCTTCTTGACAGGTGAAGTTGAAGATAACATGGCAAATCTTATCGTTGCGCAGATGTTATTTTTAGAAGCTGAGAATCCAGAGAAAGATATCCATCTTTATATCAACTCACCGGGAGGCTCAGTAACTGCTGGTATGGCAATTTATGACACTATGCAGTTTATTAAGCCAGATGTTGTTACATATTGCATGGGACAAGCGGCTTCAATGGGTGCATTCTTATTGAATGCGGGTGCTAAAGGAAAACGTTACTGTCTTGAAAATGCACGCGTGATGATTCACCAACCACTCGGTGGTTTCCGTGGTCAAGCGTCTGATATCGAAATTCATGCACGTGAAATTCTTTATATCAAAGAGCGTCTAAACCGTTTGATGGCTGAGCATAGTGGTCAAGATTATGAAAGAATTGCACGTGACACAGATCGTGACAATTTTATGACTGCACAAGCAGCCAAAGAATATGGTTTAGTTGACCAAGTATTAAGCAAACGTCCCTAGTTTTTAAGATTTAAGTTGTGGAGTAAATATGTCCGAACATCCTCAAGGACAAAAGCATTGTTCATTTTGTGGTAAGACACAATCTGAAGTTGGAAAATTGATTGCAGGTGAGGACGCATATATTTGTAATGAGTGTGTGGATGTCTGCTTAGATTTAGTGCAAACCAGTCAACAAGTTGAAGCAGGTGACTGGGCGACTAAAGCTTTGCCTAAACCACATGAGATACGTGCTGCGTTGGATCAATATGTCATTGGACAAGATGTTGCAAAGAAAACACTATCTGTTGCGGTCTATAATCATTATAAGCGTTTGAAAGTTGGTCAGTCACATCATGCACATCAAGATATTGAGATTGCGAAAAGTAATATCTTGTTAATTGGACCAACGGGTTCAGGTAAGACCTTACTTGCGCAAACTCTTGCACGCTTATTGGATGTTCCTTTTGCCATGGCAGATGCAACGACACTCACAGAAGCGGGTTATGTGGGTGAAGATGTTGAAAACATCGTACAAAAGTTATTGCAGAAAGCGGACTACGATGTAGAAAAAGCGCAGAAAGGTATTATCTATATTGATGAGATTGATAAGATTACCCGTAAATCGGAGAATCCATCAATTACTCGTGATGTATCGGGTGAAGGTGTACAACAAGCATTATTGAAAATGATTGAAGGCACCGTTGCTTCTATTCCGCCACAAGGTGGTCGTAAGCATCCGCAACAAGAATTCATTCAAATTGATACCTCAAATATTTTATTTATTTGCGGTGGTGCATTCTCTGGTTTAGAGAAAATTGTACAACAACGTCAAGAGAAAGGCGGTATTGGATTCACGGCTGATGTGAAGAATAAGGATGACAGTAAAAAAGTCTCTGAGTTGTTCCGTCAAGTTGAAGCAACTGATTTAGTCAAATTTGGTTTGATTCCTGAGTTTATTGGTCGTTTACCAGTGATTGCAACTTTAGAAGAACTGGATGAAGAAGCATTAATGCAAATTCTGACAGAGCCTAAAAATGCATTAACTCGCCAATATCAGTATCTTTTCACGATGGAAAATGTTGATCTTGTCTTTGATGAATCTGCATTGCGTGCTGTAGCGAAGAAAGCACTTGAACGAAATACGGGTGCGCGTGGCTTACGTTCAATTTTAGAAAACGTTTTGCTAGAAACCATGTATGACTTACCAAGTCGTAGTGATGTGGGGACGGTTATTGTGGATGAGGCTGTGATTAATGGTACAGCTAAGCCAACATTTAAAGCTGAACGTTTACCACAAGTGACAACACCTGAATTAGTTGAAAAGAAAGATTTGAAAGTAATTGATTCAAAATCTGCTTAATTCTCATTCATCTAAAAAGCATGAAAGGTTAGACTTTTCATGCTTTTTTTATTTGCAATTAATTAATGAGGTGTTAATCTTAAAAGTTGGAAAATCCGCATAGTTTTGCGCTGTTAAAAATAAATCCAAGAAAACGCCTTGAGGGATATCATGCGTTATTTAATATTGTCATTATGTTGTGTAGGGGTGTTGGCTGGCTGTCAAAGTCATAAGGCGGTTGAAGAAAATTCGACAGTACTCACAGCGACTTTACCTCCAGTAGATACAGCAAAAGAACCAGGGCTATCTGATCAGTATCATGTTGGTGGTTTTACCATAGGTGGATGGGTCAATCAAAAATTAGGTCAATATTACACACCGATCAAACCACAGAATGAGCAAGCGGCAGTGGTATATTTATATCGCCCAGATACGCGCTGGAATCGCCAAGAAATTGCTGCTGCAAATTTATTTATCAATGGCCATCGAATTCCAAGCCTGTTACATAATCATTATTATTGGGTAGAATTACCAGCTGGGACATATCGTCTGAGTGTCAGCCGTCCATTGGCAGGGCTACATTTTCAAAAACCAAAATATGTAGATTTTACGGTTGATGCATCACAAACGTATTTTATTAAATACGATGAAGAAAATAAGATTTCTCGTAGTGAACATACGGGGCCATTTATGATTATGCCTGATAAGGTTGCACATCAGGAAATCGCATTTACACGTTTAAAATCATCGAGCTATAACTTTGTAGCACAAGATGCCTCAGGTAAAATTCGGTCTAAGCCTCAAGAGTTAAAGCCAGCTAAGTATGATGAAAAGTCTGAGGTCCTATTGGTTAAGCCATTTAAACTTTGGAATCCATTGACGTGGTAATCAATATTGAGCAGCGTTTATTCATCTTGAATTAAGGGTTTGATGATGCTTAAAAGCTGCTCTTTGAGTTTTAAATTTTGCTCAGGATCATTTAAGGTCCTTTGACTTAAACTGTTCATGTATTGAAAAACATTGCTACTAATTGTTAAATTTTTTTGGTTGATTGATTTTCCTTCTGGCGTTCGCAAAAATTTTAAATAAGCTTGTACTTCCTCTTCACTCAGTGTTTCTGCATAAATTTGCTCAATTGCTTGTAATGTTTCAGGCCGCATAAACATTTTTGAGCTTGTGTCTTTTAATAATTGACTGAGTTCTACAAGTACTAGATGTTCTTGATTGGTTGTCAGTCTCTCTTTACCCAAAATTTTTAAAAGCATATTTTCGGCTTCAGAGTCTAACGCAGGCTGCATCTCATCTAGAGACGAATGTAAAAGGTTTTCTAAATCACTGAGTTTAATTAGTTCTTTTACAGATTTTTTTTGAGCAGGACTGGCAAATGTATTTTCTGCTGCCATGACACAGCAGAGACTCATTATTAGGATCGATATTGTTTTATTCATCTTGTTATCCTTATTGTTTTTTATAATTTAACAGATGCTTTAGGCAAAAAAATAGCCGAATACGATGATTCGGCTAAGATTATTGTATAAGTATTATTGAGCGGCAGCGTCTACAACAGGAATTTTCCCAATTTTTGCTTGCCAGATTTTTGGCGCAGTCGCATGGATTGACGTACCATTGACATCAACTGCAACAGAAACAGGCATATCTTCAACCACGAATTTGTAGATGGCTTCCATACCTAGGTCTGCAAAAGCAACGACTTCAGCCTCACGAACTGCTTTAGACACGAGATACGCAGCACCACCAACAGCCATCAAGTAAGTTGCTTGATTATCTTTGATTGCTTCAATTGCAGCAGGACCACGATCTGCTTTACCAATCATGCCGAACAAGCCCGTTGCTTCTAGCACTTGACGAGTAAATTTGTCCATACGTGTTGCAGTTGTCGGGCCAGCAGGACCAACCACTTCATCACCTACTGGATCAACAGGGCCTACGTAGTAAATAAATTTACCTTTAAGATCAACAGGTAATTCTTCACCATTGTTTAACATGTCAACCATACGCTTATGCGCAGCATCACGACCTGTGTAAATCGTACCGTTAAGAAGTAATGTATCGCCTGGCTTCCACTCATTCATTTCTTCTTGGGTGATGGTATCAAGATTCACACGTTTTGATTGTGATGAATCCCAAGTGACAGCAGGATAGTCTTCAAGTTTTGGTGCTTGGATATGTGCAACGCCAGTACCATCCAACTGGAAGTGTGCATGACGAGTCGCTGCACAGTTCGGAATCATACCGACTGGTTTACCTGCTGCGTGGCATGGATAATCCTTGATTTTAATATCCAGTACTGTGGTCAAACCACCCAAACCTTGTGCACCAATACCGAGTGCATTTACTTTTTCGAAGATCTCGATACGGAGTTCTTCCATTTTGCTTTGTGGGCCACGACGAAGTAATTCGTCCATGTTGATTTCTTCCATAAGTGCTTCTTTTGCAAGCATCATGGCTTTTTCAGCAGTACCACCGATACCAATACCGAGCATACCTGGTGGACACCAACCTGCACCCATGGTTGGAACAGTTTTAAGCACCCAATCCACGATTGAATCAGATGGGTTGAGCATCGCAAGTTTAGATTTATTTTCTGAACCGCCACCCTTCGCTGCAACGGTAATATCAACTTTATTACCAGGAACGAGTTTGTAGTGAATTACGGCAGGCGTATTGTCTTTGGTGTTTTTACGACCAAAAGCTGGATCTGCTAAAACAGACGCACGGAGTACATTTGAGTTCTCTAGGTAACCTTGGCGTACACCTTCGTTTACAGCATCATCCAAGCTCATGGTTAAATCAAATTTAACGTCTAAGCCAACTTCAAGGAAAACGTTAACAATCCCTGTATCCTGACAGATTGGTCGGTGACCTTCAGCACACATACGTGAGTTGATCAGGATTTGGGCAATAGCATCTTTTGCAGCTTTGTTTTCTTCACGATCGTAAGCACGGCTCATCGCTTGGATGAAGTCTTGTGGGTGATAGTAAGAAATAAACTGCAGGGCATCCTTGATTGATGTAATCAAGTCATCTTGTTTGATGATCGTTGTCATATCAAATTTCTCTTGAGCGGGCGATTAGCTGGCGGGCTAAATTATATGACAAAAAGGGATGAATGTGGGAGTTTTAGCTTAGATTTGGCTAAAGGTCTAAACTGAGCCTTCGATCTAAATTGCATCAACAACAGATACGCTGTGGATTTTAGTTTTTTCTCAGTTGAGATGGACTATAGCCAAACTGTTTCTTAAAGCGATGGCTAAAATGGCTGCTGGAGCTAAATCCATATTGCACAGCTATCTCTGTCAGATTCGTTGTGGTTTTTTCTAGTGCTTGATGGGCGCGCTCAAGACGGCGTTGCATCACATATTGATGTGGTGGCATCTGCATCGATTGTTTAAACATATGCGCAAAATGATACTCGCTGAGTTGCGCTTGCTGAGCCAGATCAGACAAGGTCAAACTCAAATGGAGATGTTGGTCAATCCATTCTAATAACTGCTTAAGCACATAAGGGGACAGTCCACCTTTGACTTCAGGTGCTTGCCATTGTGCATGACTGTAATTTTTGATCAGATGATTGAGTAATAGCGTTGTTGCAGTACTCATCTGCAAATGGTTTTCACGATCTTGCCATGCACCATTGAGTAAAAAGTGCCGATAGATCATCGAAATTTGTGGGTCAGCCACAAAAATTTGTGGATTTAAAATGATCTGACTCGGTTCACGATCCCAGACTTGTTCTGCCACCCGTTGTAAGTGTTGTTCAGTGTAATACAGATGTACGAAGGTGAGTGGATCACGTAGGTCCCAAGTCGACTCGAAATCTTGTGGCATCAGGCACATACGGTCAGGGCCACCGCCATTGTGCCAGCCCTGTTGGGTTTTTTGATAGCTTTCATAACCGCCCTGAATATACATACTCAAGGTGTGGTGATTGCTACAGACGCTGACACGGTCTTGGTTATTTTGCCACATGGCCAGCTGCATGCCCGAACCCAGTTCTACCGAGTCGAGCAATTGCGCTTTATATTGCTGTAATTGATCTAGAATCTGATATTTCATCTTCTATACGCAGTGCCAAATATGATCCAGTTTAGTGTAGAACGTTCAGCCAGTTTTGTCATCTGGTCAAAAATTTCCTAGAAAAACGCAAGTCCATGATAATCACCGCAAGATGATGCAAGTAATGATTACGATAAAACCAGCAAAATAGCTGTCGAGGTAATTGAGTTTGGTTCTAATGATATGAATGCGCTGTTATATGCTTTGGTTGTGGTGATCTGGGGCACAACATGGATTGCGATTAGTCTGCAGCAACAAAGTGGAATATCAGCCAGTGTCGCAGTATTCTGGCGTTTTTTTATTTCTGCCATAGTGTTATTTGCTTTTGTCACTTTAAGTCGGAAGCTACAGAAATTGGCGGCTAAAGATCATCTATTTTGTATGTTACAGGCTTGCTGTATTTTTGGTTTTAACTTCGTCTGTTTTTACTATGCTGTGCAATATATCAGTAGTGGTTTGGAAGCAGTGATCTTCTCCATGGCGGTGATTTTTAATACCATCAACGCCAAACTCCTCTTTGCCCAGCAGGTGTCGACACGCTTTTATCCTGCCGCCTTATTAGGTGTACTTGGGATTATTGCCTTGTTCTGGCATGACGTGGTGGGCACCACTTTAAATCGCAATACATTGATCGGTATTGGACTATGTATCCTAGGCACTTATGGTTTCTCTTTGGGCAATATGATCAGTACGCGTAATCAAAAACATGGGCTGGATATCTTTACGACTAATGCATTTGCTATGTTATACGGTTCTTTGTTGATGGCTATGATTTCATGGTTAAGACAGGATAACTTTTTTCCAAATATGCAATTCAGTGCTGTGAGTGCTTTATTGTATTTAGCCATCTTTGGTTCAGTGATTGGTTTTACTGCCTATTTCTATTTAGTTGGACGGATTGGGGCAGGCAAAGCCGCGTATAGTACCTTGTTATTTCCTTTAGTTGCCTTGCTGATCTCGACAGTTTGGGAAGATTATCATTGGCAAATGAATGCTGTGATCGGAGTGATCTTAATTTTATGTGGTAATGCAATTTTCTTTGTGAAAATTCCGCAGTTAAAGCGTATAAGTTCTTCAAAAAATGCTTGATTAATGGATGAATAAAAAAGCCATTAACTTTTGACCGAGTTAATGGCTTTAATATAATGATATGAGCTTAGTCTTGTTGCTTTGCCTGAATCGCCGTTAAGGCAATCGTAAATACAATATCATCAACCAAAGCACCGCGAGACAAGTCATTCACAGGCTTGTTTAAACCTTGCAGCATTGGGCCAACACTTACCACATTCGCTGCACGTTGTACTGCTTTATAGGTGGTGTTACCTGTATTGAGATCAGGGAAAATAAATACATTGGCACGACCCGCAACTTTAGATTCAGGTGCTTTTTGACGCCCAACGCTTTCAACTGAAGCCGCATCGTATTGTAGAGGCCCATCAATCAGTAAATCAGGACGACGTTGTTGGGCGATCTTGGTTGCTTCAGCCACTTTTTCAACATCGGCACCTGCGCCTGACGTGCCTGTGGAATAACTGATCATGGCAATACGCGGATCAAGACCAAAGGCTTTAGCAGAGTCTGCAGATTGAATCGCAATTTCAGCAAGCTGTTCAGCATTTGGATCTGGATTAATTGCACAATCGCCGTAGACATAAACTTCATCAGGCAACAACATAAAGAAGATTGATGAAACTAATGAGTAGTTCGGGGCAGTTTTAATCAATTGAAATGCAGGGCGAACGGTATTGGCAGTGGTATGAATTGCGCCAGATACTAAGCCATCGACTTGATCAAGTGCCAACATCATTGTACCAAGGACTACAGTATCTTGTAGCTGTGCTTTTGCTTGTAATGCATCTAGCTTACCTTTGCGTAATTCAACCATAGGTTCAATATATTGGTCACGAATACTATCGGGATCAATAATTTGCAGATCAGCTGGAAGTTGAATACCACGCGCTTTAGCAACTTCAGCAACAGCTTCAGGTTTCGCTAATAAAATACATTCAGCAATACCACGTGATTGGCAAATCGCTGCGGCTTGTACAGTACGAGGTTCATCACCTTCAGGTAGTACAATGCGTTTTTTCGCAGCAATCGATTTTTGTACCAGCTCGTAGCGGAATGCAGATGGAGATAATCGTGGATTCAGGTTGTTCTGAGTATGCTGATCGAGCCAACTATTATCAAGATGGCTTGAAACAAAACGCGTCACTTGTTCAGCACGTTCAATATCATCTACGGGAATTTCATTGCCAAAATGATATAGGCGTTGTGCTGTTTCTAATGTGTCTAGCGAAGTGTGTAAAATTGGTAGACCTTGTTTAATAGCACCTTGGCAGAATTCTAAAATATTCGCGGCTGGAGCAGCCTGTTCAGTTAAAACTAAACCCGCCAAAGGTATTCCATTACTGCTTGCAAGACTTGCTGCAAGTAGGGCATCTGTACGTTGAGATGCGCTAATGATGAGTTCGCCAGCAACAAATTTATGTAATTCGGCTTCAATATCAGATGCGATCAAACTGGTATGTAAAATACGGCGTTGTTTTGCTTCACCTTCATTTAACCAAGTACCATTAACAACAGTGGCAATATCTAAGCTACGCGGTACGCTGAGAATATTACTGAATGGCACTAAACCAATGATAGGTAATTCACTTGTGCCAATAAAACGATTGTAACGTTGTAATTGTATTGAAAATTCAGCTATTTGCTTATCTAAACGCAAACTTGGATCAAGTGTGACAGGAATTGCTGCTGTACCATCAGGGAGACCCTTGGTTCGCATAAATAAAACACCTGTGGTGCGCGCTGATGCAGCACCTCCGAATTGACGCAAATGTGCATCGACTTTTTCGGCTGTTTTACGTGGGTCAGCTAAATCCGCTGTGCTGACCAAAACGACTTGGGCATCGAGTGCTTGTGCGAGTGCGGCATTAATTTCACTGGCAAAGTGATCTTGTCCATTGGGTACAAGACCTTCTACAATAATCACATCGTGATTGGCTGAGATTTTACGATGCAGTGCAACAGCTTCTTCGAGTAGCTCATCTGTTTCGCCTAAACCAAGAAGCTGGGTGAGCTTTTCATAAGCAATTGGTTCAACAGACTGATGTTGAAATAAATGACGATAAAGTGTTGCAGTGCGATCAACGGTTGAATCTGCTAATTGAGAAAATGGTTTAAGAAAACCAGCATTAATCCCTTTACAGTCTAAAGCGTAGATCATTCCTAAACAGGCAGATGTAAGACCAACCCCTTCACCTGTTGGAATCAGTAAAATCGTATTCATAAGAACCTTAAAATTTATCTAAATTTTTGTGAATTAAGCGAGCTGTTCAACGACTTGACGCGTTTCTTTCGCAATGCGTCCTTCTTCGTCTGTAGGTACAACCCAAATCTGTGGACCTGTGCCATTATCGATTCGACCTTCAGTGCCGCGTGCTAAAGCATTATTTTTTTCTGCACTAAATTGCAAACCAAAGTGTGGTAGATAAGCCAAGGTTTTTTCACGAACATAAGCTGAGTTTTCACCGATTCCGCCCGTGAAAACTAAACCATCTAAACGAGGCAAACCACAGCTCAAAGCAGATAATGATTTTGCTAAACGATAGCAGAATACTTCAATCGCAAGTGTTGCCCCTTCATGACCATTACCCGAAGCTTCAACTAAAGTACGCATATCGTTTGAAAGGCCAGATAAGCCAAGCAAGCCACTTTCTTTATTCAACATACTGTCAATTTTCTGGATACTCCAGCCTAAATTACTTGCAAGGAATAAATGTAGGCTTGGGTCAACATCGCCACTACGTGTTCCCATCACTACACCTTCTAATGGAGTCATGCCCATAGAAGTATCAAGACTTTGACCATTCCAAACGGCACAAGTTGAACTACCATTGCCTAGGTGAGCACTGAGCCAGCCCCCTTGATTTTTTGCACCAGCAAGTTCACTCGCACGCTCAGTAACATAAGCGTGGCTTGTTCCATGGAAACCATAGCGGCGGACATGGTGTTCAGTATATAAATTTTGCGGTAAAGCATAACGATACGCATGTTCAGGCATGGTTTGATGGAATGCAGTGTCAAATACAGCAACCTGAGGTAATTCAGGGAACAAACGCATGGTTGCTTCAATCCCAATCAAATGTGCAGGATTGTGCAAAGGTGCAAGTGGTGTTGCAGCTTCGATGCGGCTTACAATTTCAGGTGTTAATAGTTCTGCTTTGGTTAAATTGCCACCATGAACAACACGATGACCAATCGCTTGTGGATTGTAGTTCGCTAAACGTGCAAGAAGAGTCTCAAGTGCTTTGGCGTGATCTGCATGTGGAATCGAAAGTTCAAGTGGCTCACCACCAATCGTAACGCCTTTGATACGCGCTTCAGCAGAACCTAAGTTTTCTGCTAATCCATAAATACGATCTTCACGGCGTTCTGAGATAAGCGCGTATTTGATTGAAGATGAACCACAGTTAATTACAAGTACAGATTTAGCCACGTTTGAACACCTAACAAATTTTGAATTTTATGACGAACACTTTTGATCTTGCTGCAACGTGTCGAGCAGAGCAATCACGTGCAATGTTTTAACATGGGTTGTCATATTGGCGAAGATAGACTTTAGCCTATACAACTGATTTATAATTGAATCTAATGATTATAGAGTGTAAATAGAAACTTCTTAGGATGAATCTGTTTATTTTGATCAGTGTTTTTGTATGAAAATATGTGAAAAACACGATAAAGATTAAATAAATGAGCTTTATCGTGCAGAGCTTTACTTGGATGTACATGCCTTATTGGCGTATTTGACCATCACCAAATACGATCCATTTCTGAGAAGTTAGACCTTCCAGACCAACTGGGCCACGCGCATGAATTTTGTCTGTTGAAATTCCTATTTCTGCACCTAGACCATACTCAAAGCCATCAGCAAAGCGGGTTGAAGCATTGATCATGACTGAACTTGAATCAACTCGTGCGAGAAACTCACGTGCTAGACTAAAGTTTTCAGTAATAATCGCATCGGTATGATGAGAACCATATTTATTAATATGTTCGATTGCTTCATCCATACCTGTAACAACTTTGATTGCAAGGATAGGACCTAAATATTCAGTGTACCAATCTTCTTCAGTGGCCGTTTTAACAGACTCACCTAAGATACGTTGTGTTTCCGCACAACCTCTTAGTTCAACTTGTTTATCTGCGTATAGTTCAGCAATACTTGGAAGGAAATCTTCTGCAATTGCTTCATCAACAAGTAATGTTTCCATCGCATTGCATACGCCATAACGATGTGTTTTTGAGTTGAGCGCAATTGGTAATGCTTTTTGTAAATCTGCTTGTGCTTCAACAAAAACATGGCAATTGCCATCTAAATGCTTAATCACAGGAATACGTGCTTCATTCGTTACACGTTCAATCAAGCTTTTACCGCCACGAGGAATAATGACGTCTACAAATTCAGTCATTGTGATTAAATGACCTACTGCTGCGCGGTCAGGTGTGTCAATCACTTGAACAGCATGTTCAGGTAAGCCGGCAATTTGTAAACCGTGTTGAATTGCGATTGCAATTGCTTTATTCGATTCAATCGCTTCTGAACCGCCGCGTAGAATAATGGCATTTCCTGACTTTAGTGCTAATGATGCGGCTTCAAGCGTAACATTCGGTCTCGATTCGTAGATCATGCCGATCACACCTAAAGGAACCCGCATTTTACCCAGTTGGATACCCGATGGACGGTAAGCTAAATCCGTAATTTCCCCGATTGGGTCAACAAGTGCGATAACATCTTTTAACCCTTGTAGCATGCCTTTAAAGCGAGCAGGAGTGAGTTCAAGACGATCAAGGAGGGCAGAATCTAATTGACGTTGGTGACCATTTTGCATATCAATTTGATTGGCTGCCAAAATTTGTGCTTGATTATTTTCTAAAGCAGTATAAATTGCAGACAGAGCATGGTTCTTTAGATGCGTTGATGCGCTCATTAAGATACGAGACGCTTGACGTGCCTGAGTACCAACCTGTTGCATATAGTTTTGAATAGAATCTTGCATAGCATTTTGACGATTGCATATATTTATAATGATAGTAACAGTCAAATGCTGAACAATGAATAGGCTGAACTGACAATTCAAAAAATTATAGATTGTAAATTTTGAGTAGTTCTTTTGATTTAAAATTAAATTTACAAGCTGATTACATATTTTGCAAAATATTATTGATCTAAACAAGATAAGTGGTTAAGGAAATGATTGCGTATAAATCATGCATTTGTATAGAATGAAAAATGTATAGGATAAATGTAATACAAATTTTATAAATTTGTTAACTTGTAACTAGAACTCACTAAAAATGAGACTAATTACAGCAAAAAAATAAACAAGGATGGAGGAAGGATATGAATTCCATAATCCAAATGGACTCGGATTTAAACCATACCTACACAGGGTTTGGTTTTTTCGACATATACAATAAAAACAGTTTTAAACAACCAGCGCGTACTACATGGATAGATGGTTGGAAAATTGAATATATGGCAATTGCAGATCCTAAGACGATCTACAACACGCCAATTGTAATTGTCGGGGGCGCATTTCAAAATTTTAACTCTTATAAGTATTGTGTTGAGCAACTCTTTGAGAGTGGGCCTGTCATATTGATTGATTTACCATCAATGGGCGCAAATCAGCAGATTCGAAATGTGGACACAGGCGAGTCAGCTGGAATTCTTGAATTACCAGATTTATCAAAAATGTTGGGCCAATGGCTTGATATTGTTGGGATTGATAAAGTTTCGGTCATGGGTATGTCATTGGGTTCAGTTGTTGCATCTTCATTTGCACACCAACGTCCTGAACTGATTGATCGCATGGTCTTGATGGGTGTGATGCAAAAAACCCGTAAAAGCTGGCGTATGCTGCTCGAGGAATCTTTACACTTGATGCGTGAAGATCGTATGGAGGAGTTTGGGCAAGCAGTTATTTTGTATCTTGTGAATCATGCGAAGCTTGATAAAACTCGTATGTCTCCAACGGCAAAACGTTTATTTTTTAGACAGATGGCAGAGTTTACTGCAACTGAACGTGAGCGTTACGAGATTAATTGCAATCGACTACTCCGTTTAAGCAATGTACCTGTTGCGCAGTGTAAAACTCTAGTTGCAGCGGGGCAGTACGATAGCTTTACTTTGCCACATGAAAATGCAGACTTTGCTTTGCAATGTAATAATATGGAATTTGCATTGATTGCTAATGCAGACCATGTTCCACAATTACAACGCCGCAAAGAAACGATGACGCTTTTTACTACGTTTTTAAAGGGAGAATCCATCGACAATCTTGATGGTATTATTCCAATGAACCGCGAACAGATGAAAAATATTGAGCGTCGTGGTGAGGAACGTATCCCTGTTTTAAAACCAGACACTAAATTATCACATCGACATTCAGATACCGAAGTAGCAGTCAAGATTGTAGATATTACGTTCTTTGGTGTGTACCTAAAACTTGATCATTTGGATCAGCTTGATTTTGTTAGCCAGCATCCACGAGATTTAGCCTTACATTTAGCTGATGAAGAAGGTGAGTTTAAAATAGAATGTTTAACATTTGAGGCAACCGAACAGGGTTTACGTATCTTGTTTAAACACGGTAGTTTCGACGTTGCGGATCGTTTGTCTCGTTTTATTGAGCGTCAGAAACAAATTTAATTATTTTCAATAGAATTTTAAGAGAGAAGTGTTTTGAATTCACTTCTCTTTTTTTTTGACTTTTATTTATTGGTCGCTTGAATCATCCAAACAAGATCACCGAGATGCTGTTCCTTGTTCTCTAAACGTGTTTGTTCAAAGAACTCTTTAGGTTGAAGTACTTCAACTTGCTTAAAACCAGCTTCATGAAAAAAATTCTCTACCTCTGCTGGTGTCTTAAAGTGGAAGCTAAAAGCGCTGCGTGACATTAATTTCAATAAACGACTACTATTCCAGATAATGGTTGCTAATTTATTTTGAGTGGGTTCGGGATAAAGATCGGTTAAATAATGAAGTTCTTTGAAGTCACGGCCATAGATCGCAATTGCTTGAATAAGTTGCTGAAGTAGGGGTTTTTCAAAGTAGTTAATTAAGCCTTCACTAATAATCACTAAAGGTCGTTTAGGGTCAAAGACTTTAAATACGTTTGCAAATGCTTCTGTAAATAAATCAACGGATAGGACATCATCAACATGTGGTTCAATTTGTTGTAATGCTGCTTGTTTTGTTGCGGCCATATCTGGTAAGTCAAGTTCACGATAGCAAATGTCTGGGTGATGCTGTCTAAACCACCAACCTCGTGGCGATAAGCCACATGCAATTTCAAGTACTTGTAGGTTTGGATATTGCTGAATCAATTGCTCTAAATGCGTATCAAGCATGGTATGGCGTTGTTTCAACGTTGTTCGCATACTTCCACCAACATACTTTTCTGCCCAACTTTCAATTGGATGGACTAAGGCTGCTAGTGTTTTTCCTTTAGTTGTCGCTAATGCAGGGTGGGAAATGCCCATTTGATACCAAATATAGCCGGTATAGTGTGCAGTAAATGAAATATGGCGGTGTTTCGAAAGTTGTTGTGTCATCTGTCCTAGACTCAATTTTTTTCATTTTATTGTGTTCCCATGCACAACCCATTTGCGCGAGGAAATTGACCTATTCATTTTCAAATAGGTCAATTAGAGATGGTGTGTTAAATCATCTTTTGCTTATTGGCAAGTTAAAACGAATTCTTAAAGTCTTCAATGACTTTTTTTACGTTCTGCCAACTTTCATCTAAATTTAGTGTTGAACCTATTTGGATGTTTGGAATTTTACCGCGCATACGCTCTAGACGTTGTTGATTTGGTAAAGCCAATTTTTGAATGCCATCTAAAGCTGTACATGCTGCTATTCGATCATTACACACTAATCCCATATCACAACCCGCATTTAATGCCGCTTGAATACGTGCATCAGCACCACCAGCAACACATGCGGCTTGCATACTGAGATCATCAGAGAACAAAACGCCGTCAAATTTGAACTGCTGGCGTAAGATATTTTGCAGCCAGAATGAAGAAAAGCCAGCCGGATTTGGATCGACTTGATCATAAATCACATGCGCAGGCATTAAAGCATCAAGTTGAGGCATTAATTTGATAAAGCTTTGCATATCTTTGTCATAAATTTCTTGATATGAGCGACTATCAATCGCCGCAGCGACATGTGAATCAGCTTTTACAGAACCATGTCCAGGGAAATGTTTTCCAGTTGTTGCCATACCTGCTTGTTTCATTCCACGCATAAAGGCATCAGCCAGTGGCACGATGTCTTGCATATTTTTAGCAAAGCTTCGATCACCAATCACATCACTAATATCATTGAGATCTAGGACTGGAGCAAAACTAAAATCGATACCTACAGCGAGAACTTCAGTTGCCATTAACCAACCACACTGTTGGGCTAACTCAATTGCTTGTTCGGGATGATGTACATAATGTTCACCAAGTCGCCCCATTGCAGGTAACAAGGTGAAGCCTTGTCTTAAACGTTGAACACGCCCACCTTCTTGATCGACAGCAATCAGAATATCTGGACGGACTTGGCGCATATGATCAGTTAAAGCGCGAACTTGTTGAGGAGACTCAATATTTCGTGCAAATAAAATCATGCCACCGACTTGCGGAGCTTGTAATAGTTCAATATCTTCTTGAGTAAGTTCTGTGCTAGCAACGTCTAGCATCAATGCGCCGATCATATAGATTCCATTTGAATTTTGATGTAAAAAAGCGATAGCTAAATTGTGCAATGATTTGCTACATTTTGTCAGTACAGAATATGATAAAACTACATGATATTGATGATAAGTGCTTGTTGGTCATTTATTTATAATGATTAACCTGTACTACAGTTTGGTAAAAATATTGAATGAAATATGTTCATATTGATCGTACTAGCATGTAATAATTGCCATATCCAAGGAAGTACCAAAATTTTATGAAACTTCAAATGATAGCGTGTGCAGTTGCAATCGCGACTGGTGGTTTATTTTTTTCTCATACAATGAATGAGGCATTTGCGGCAACGGAAGCTCCTGTTGTTTCAACCGTGATCAAGCCATCACAAGAACAAGCATTGGTCGCACGTCAGTTGGCAACATTAGTTGATCGTCAGCATTATCTGAATATGCGTTTAGATGCTGCGACATCAAATCGTATTCTAGATATGTATTTGGACAGCTTAGATCCAGATCATTCATTATTTCTGAGCAGTGAAGTTTCAGAATATAAAAATAAATATGGTTCAAACTTTGGTAGCTCATTAAAAGCAGGAAACCTGACGGGACCTTTTGCGATTCATGCCCAATATCGTGAACGCTTGAAACAGTTCTACGAATTTATGTTGGCTGAATTGAAGAAGCCACAAAATTTACAGCAAAAAGGTGTGTACCTTGATATTGATCGCGAAAAAGCGCCTTATTTTCAGACTTCTGCCGAGCAACAAGCACATTGGCAGAGAATGTTGGTGTCTCAGCTAATTAATTTAACGATTAGCAAAGAAGAAGAGCAGGCGAAGCAAAAAGCTTTGAAAGCAGATCCATCTCTTGCAAATGGTCAGGATTTAACTGGTCCAGAGGATTTAACACCAGTACAAACGCTGACAAAACGTTATACGCGCCAGCTTGAACGTATTGGTCGTGTAAAGAGCGATGATGTTTTAGATAAAACATTAAATGCAATGTTGGCAACCTACGATCCACATAGTAATTATTATCCTCCTATTGATGCGATGGAGTTAAATCGCCAGACCACATTGCAACTTGAAGGCATTGGGGTATCTATTCGCCCAGAACGAGGCAATGAAGATTACACCAAGATTGAAACCATTGTTGAAGGTGGGCCAGCGAGTAAATCTGGTCAAATCAAATCAGGAGATCGAATCATTGGCGTTGCCCAAGATGGCGAAAAAATGATTGATGTCATTGGTTGGTCGAGTTCAGAAATTGTTGGATTGATTCGTGGTAAGCGTGGAACTAAGGTAACGGTTCGCTTACTCGGTGCGGGTGCTTCGATGAGCCAAGCACGTAATGTGAGTTTAGTTCGAGATGTGATTCAGGAAGAGGATGCGGGTGTTCGCTCACGTACAGTTGAAATTACACGTGATGGAAAAAAACATCTTTTCGGTGTGATTGAAATCCCATCTTTCTATTTTGATTATCGTTCACGTCGAGCTGGTACAGAATATCGTTCAGTTTCTGAAGATACAGCAAAAGCATTTGAATCGCTCAAAGCACAGAAAGTAGAAGGTGTTCTGGTTGATTTACGTAATGACCCAGGTGGTTCATTAGAAGAGGTTGCTCGTATGCTGGGTCAGGTGATTAAGTCTGGTCCAGTCGTACAAATTCGGGATGGCAATGGCAATGTGAATGTTTTTGAAGATACTGATGGCGGAGAGCAAATTTATGCTGGGCCAATGGCTGTGCTCGTTAACTTAGCATCTGCGTCTGCGAGTGAGATTTATTCTGCTGCAATCCAAGATTATGAGCGCGGTATTATCATTGGTAGTACTACGACAGGAAAAGGCACCGCTCAAGTTCAATTAGACTCCTTAGCACATGGTCAGGCAACACTAACTCAACGTAAATTCTATCGTGTCACGGGTGGAAGTACGCAGAACAAAGGCGTGATTCCTGATATCAAACTTGTTGATATTTACAATGAGGAGTTTGGTGAGCGTAAAGCTAAAAATGCATTGAAATGGGACACCATTCCAACAGCACCTTTCAAGCGCGAAGGTTCTGTACAACCGTATATTGCTAAACTTACCCAATCTTCTGAGCAGCGGGTGAAAGCTGATTCACAATTTAATTATTTAGAAGCTCGAAAACTGATCGCACAAAAAAGTTCTGATCAGAAGAAAGTTGAGTTAGATATTGCTCAACGTCGGGCTGAGCTAATTGATTTAGAAAAGCAAACCCTCAATGCTGAAAATCAGCGTCGTATAGCGACAGGTCAGGCACCTTATGCCAACTGGGAAAGCTATCAGGCTTCGATTGATGCATTAATTGAGTCACGTGCCAAAATGAAAGCTTATGCACGACCAGCATTGCCAGAAGAAGAAACCTTTATTACAGAAGCTGCAAATGTTTTGATTGACTACGCAAAGTTGCAAAGTCATTAAACTATAGTTATAGAAATATAAAAAAGCCCTCAAATTGAGGGCTTTTTTATTAATTAGATTCAGTTATTCACACGAATCCAGATTTGACTACGACCTAATACTGATACGCCTACATATCCCCGTAAGTGTAAACGTTGTCCATTATTACTTACTTTTGCTGCAAGACTATAAATACGACCACTGTTTGGATCTAAGATTTTGCCACCAGAATAAGATAAGTCTTTTTTATGCTTTAACTTGGTGATAACAGTCAAACCGAGGATAGGTTTGTTGGTGTAAGGAGCAGGGCAGCCCGTACAAAATTCTTTTGGTATATAACCTGTGCGTGGCGTAATTTTAGTGATTTTACCAATATATGTCCCATCGGCTTCTTGGGTGATTTCAACTTGCCCTTTGGGTGCTCCAGTTAGATCATCAATACTTTGCCAAGTACCTATAATATCCTGTGCAAAAGTCAGATGGCTAAGACTAAATAAGAAGAAAAACGTAATCAGTTTTGTGTACATGTTAAGCTACTCAGCCACTATTATTGTCTCTCTATTATTTCGGATTTCTAATAACACATTCAATCATTATTTTACATTTGTGTATTTTTTTAATAATTGAAATTTCAATGAATTTTTTTTAATTTTTAAGAAAAAACACC
The DNA here is from genome assembly GCF_014636095.1 of Acinetobacter modestus. Lineage (GTDB taxonomy): Bacteria > Pseudomonadota > Gammaproteobacteria > Pseudomonadales > Moraxellaceae > Acinetobacter > Acinetobacter modestus. The sequence goes on along the minus strand of NZ_BMDV01000011.1, from coordinate 9,524 downwards.
TTTCATTCGGAACGAAAAAAAGGTGTTTTATAGTGCTAAACCGTGATCAATTTGATCAAATACGGAGATGGCTGGCGCAATTGATAGCTCTAAAATTTTATTCTGCGCGAATCCAGATCTGATTACGACCTAATGCAGATATCCCAAGATAGCCACGTAAGTGTAAACGTTTACCATTTGAACTTAATTTTGCTTTCATACTATAAACTTTACCTGTATTCGGATCTAGGATACGTCCATTAACGTAGTTAATTCCTTCACCATGTTTTAAGCCTGTCATAACATCTAAGCCTAAAATTGGTTTGTTGGTATATGGTGCAGGACAGTCCACACATATTTCTTTAGGTGTGTAACCTGCTCGTGGAGTAATCTTTACAATCTTACCCGCATAAGTACCGTTCGCTTCTTGACGAATTTCAACCAAAGCTTTTGGTGCACCAGTTTTGTCATCGATACTTTGCCACATACCTGTAATATCTTCTGCAAAGCTAAAACTGCTTACCGCAGAGAGAATCAACGCGCCTAATAATTGTTTGCCCATCATTAAAAATCCTTTTAACGTTTGAACTTTCATTATGTAGGATTTTTGACAACTAGTTCAATATTAATTGACATCTGTGTGACAAATTAAGAAAGAGACAAAATAAAAGTGGGTAGCCATATAGCAGTAAATACACCATTCACAGCCATACCAAAAGCAGCATAACGACCTGTAACAGGGCCTCGCTGCCATGCTTGTGCTGTACCAATTGCATGAGCAGCCAAACCTAAAGCTAAGCCTGAAGCCCGTTCATCATGGATATGTTTTAAAATCCACGGAGAAAATGCGGCGCCAATGACTCCAGATAAAATCACAATCAGTGACACCATCATCAGAGGAGCGTGTAATAGTGTGGCAATATTCAGAGCAATAGGCGTCGTTACAGCTCGGGTCGCAAAAGCCATAATTGTTGGTTCTGACATGTGTAATAAATATGCAAGTCCCATCGGTAATGCAACTGCACTGATACTTGCAAAACACAAAATGCCAATCATTGATTTAATTGGCAAATCATCATAACGCATCGCAGCTAAAGGAATGGCTAAAGCCACAGTAACGTAGCCAAGTAAATGATTAAATATACTATTCACATTATTCATGTAATGTTCATAAGGAATACCCAAAATTGCGAGTAGTCCAATCACGATAAACATCGCAAAAACAATTAATGGAATCTGTGGAATTTTTTTGTTTAAAGGTTTTGCGATGAGATAACTGATTAAGGTAATCACGAATCCATATATAACCATCAACATATTCATGAACTCCTATAACCAGCGTTTCGCCATTTTGGCGTAAATCCACAATGGCAATAAAGTACTCAGTGTTAAGACAAATAAAAAGATTGGAATTTCTTTGCCTAAATGCACCAACATGATCAAAGAGCCAGCACAGATTGGCAAAAATGCAAAAGCACTTTCTTTCATGATTTTGTTGTTGGTATCTATAAGACGATTGGAGATTTTTCTGAATCTTCTCCAAATTAATAAAGTTGCAAGTAAGCTGATCAGCCCGACAAGATTACCTAATTCTGGATGATGAAAGACTGTGGTAATAGCAACAGCGCCTTCACGAAATACAATAATTAATAGAATCGTGCAAAACCAAGCTGTCCAATCAATTTCTTTCATCTTTTTTCTAACTCTCACTTATGAACGATTATTACATTGATGCTTACTTTTCAAATTCTTCCAAAGGCCTGTGAAATAAAGCTGCTTGGTTTCCAAGAATTTCATCTAATGGTAGATGTGCTTGTTTGATCAGTTGATGCAATTTTTGTGGAGCAATACAAACTGATAAATGCAAATCACCTTGCTCATCATATTGTTCAGTTTGAATGACATTGAGTGTATAAAGTTGTGTGCGTAGTTTACCGTAAGCGGGTTTGAGAACTAAGTCGAAATGTTGTAACTGTCCCATGAGGCATTGTTGAACAGCTTGGCTTAGTAAATCCAATCCCTGCCGAGAATGCGCAGAAACATAAACACGATCAGGTAAATCTGCTGCCTTATAAATAATTTTTGCCGTATCACCGCTGAGATCAATTTTATTGTAAACATGAAGAATCGGTGCATCGGCTCCAATTTCTTTCAGCACAGATTCTACTGCTTCGATTTGTTCAGGCATGTTAGGGCTACTGCTATCAATTACATGCAGAAGTAAGGTCGCTTCTAGTGTTTCTTCTAAAGTAGCTTTGAAAGATTCAACCAAATCATGCTGTAAATTTCTCACAAATCCAACTGTATCTGCGAGTACGACAGTACCAATACCATCCCATTCTAGACGACGTAAGGTTGGATCGAGTGTTGCAAAAAGTTGGTCTGCTGCATAGACATCACTTTGGGCTAAAATATTAAACAGTGTCGATTTACCAGCATTGGTATAACCAACCAAAGAAATCGTTGGAATTGCTGCTTTTTGACGTGCGGCACGACCTTGTAATCGAGTCTGTTGAACTTTAACCAATTTGTCTTTCAGTTGGGTAATACGTACTTTGATGAGTCGGCGGTCAGTTTCAAGTTGTGATTCACCAGGACCACGTAGGCCAATACCACCTTTTTGTTGTTCTAAATTACCTGTAAAACCACGAATTAAACGGGTAGATAAATGTTTGAGCTGTGCGAGCTCGACCTGTAATTTACCTTCATGTGTCCGTGCGCGGAGTGCGAAAATGTCTAAAATAAGACCTGTACGATCAATCACACGACATTTTAAGATTCTTTCTAAATTACGTTCTTGAGCTGGTGAAAGAGAGTGATCAAAGATGACCAATTCAGCTTCTAGCTGCTGAACTAATTCTGCGATTTCATCAACTTTACCTGAGCCAATAAAAAATTTAGGGTCTGGTTTATTTCTTTGTACAGAAATATGTTCAAGAATTTCAGCACCAGCGGATTGAGCGAGCAATCGAAACTCTTCAGCATCAAGGTCATCGAGTAACTGCACAGAAACACTGACTAAAATTGCTCGTTCACCACCTTGTTGCCGCTCAAAAAATTCCACGCTGTTATCATATCCTGAGTATTGAAGCCTTATTCTAGAATAAACTTCAAGCAAAGGGCAAAGGCTTCATGGATTTATATGACATGATGGTGAATAAGTTTGATAAAACCAACGAGTGTGCCGATATATAAAATTGACCAGCCCAAAAACATTCTTAAAGCATAGCCATAAGGAATATTCACTTGATTATGAGATGTTGTGTGTTGAGGATTCATCATATGACCTCTTAATTTATTAATTCGATTTATTTATGATATTTAATTTAAAAAACCTTTTAAAATTGAAAATAATTATATTCACATTCGTTTTTTCTCATGGTGGTAACTTTTATAAATAGATACGGGCATGATATAAGTGAGCTAGTTCAATGCAATGTGCATACATGCGTACGGTTTTAATGATTTATGACTCAAGAAGCAACAGCAGCAAATAACACACCATTAAATTTAATCTCTAAATTGAGCTTGTATAGTAAAAAATTAGCCTCAGGTCTAGAAACAATTGGTGAAGGTTTTTATCTCATTTATCGACACGGTTTATACAAAGACCCGAATAATCCAACGAATACGCGTTATGTTCAGTATTTTTGCCGCCGTTTATGTGAAGTTTTTAATATCGAAGTGCAGATTCATGGCACTATTCCACGAGAACCAGCGCTTTGGGTGAGTAATCATATTTCTTGGTTAGATGTTGCTGTACTTGGCTCTGGAGCACGTATTTTCTTCTTGGCAAAAGCAGAAGTCGAAAAATGGCCTATTTTGGGTAATCTAGCAAAAGGCGGTGGAACCTTATTTATTAAGCGTGGTTCTGGTGACTCAATCCGAATAAAAGAACAAATTACAGAATTTTTAAAACAAGATATTCCAGTTTTGTTCTTTCCAGAAGCCACAACCACAGATGGTCGTCAGGTCAAAAAAGTACATGGGCGCTTATTGGGTGCTGCGATTGACGCGCAACGTCCAGTTCAAATTTGTGTGATTTGCTATGTCAATCAGCAAGATGAATTAGATCTAGTCGCACCATTTATTGGTGAAATGTCTTTTGCAGAACATGTGCAACGTGTTTTAGAAATGCCAAAAGTTACCGCACATTTATTGACCCTACCTGCAATTCCTGTAACAGGCCATACGGTAGATAGCTTAACTAAAGAAGTTGATCGTCAAATGCGAGCAGGGCTGCTTGAGTTACAAAGCAAAGTTTTAAATACTCTGCCATAACAACACTCGCTTTAAATTACATAAAGCCTTCAATTGGCAGCCATGAAATAATTTTCATTCCTGCCTTTTGCCACCATTTCATTCGAGGTTCTTTCGTGTAGATGACAGGACCTTGTGGTGTTTCACGTCGCCATGTAATTTTTTTATTGGCATCTAACACTAATTTATAGGCATATTTACTTAGGTTTTGGTCCATAGTCGCATGAACAGCCTGCGCTAAAGGTGGGCTATCTAAAAGCACGCCAATTTCAGTGTTCAGATAGGCAGAGCGTGGATCAAAATTAAATGAGCCAATAAAAACTTGCTTTTCATCTAGCGCCATCAGTTTGGCATGTAAACTGGAACGGCTTAGTCCTTTGATATTTACTTTTGCTTTCTTCGCGAGTTCTTCGGTATGTTTATCGAGATCATTTTTATTTAATGCTGGAAGAAACTCATATAGCTGTACACCATGTTCCAGTAAATCCTGACGATATTTTCCATAAAATGCATGAACAACAGCGACATCGTTTGCCTGAAATGAGTTTGTGAGCACTCGAACTTCGATTCCATCTTTTGCAAGATCATTGAGAATTTTAGCCCCCTTTTTTTCAGGGACAAAGTAAGCTGAGATGAGGTCAATATTTTTTTCAGGTTGTTCTAAATGATTAATCAATTGGAAATTAAGGTGTTCCTGTTTTTTTGCTTTTGATTTAATTTTGTCAGGAGAGTCTTTTACAACCTCAGCTTTTACCCAATTTAAAGGAATATCCCGACTGATAATTGAATCAATTGCCTGTGAGTTGCCCGTCAAATCAAGATAATTCTGTACCGTTGCTCTCTTATAATGCTCATCAAGTTGCTGTTTTAGGCTCTCATAGCTTAAGCGATGAGCATTTTGATTGACAATTTCCCTTACATCGTAGGCGTAACTATGATTCCAGTATTCGTCAAAAGACTGTGAAATGTCATTGACTGCTTTGCCCACCAACATCACATCGACATCAGAAAACTGATAGTTATCACTCACGTTGTAGTATTGATTCGTCATATTACGTCCACCAATCAAGGCAACTTGTTGGTCTGCAATAAAACTTTTGTTATGCATTCTGCGGTTGATACGTTTTAAGTCTAAAACCATATCAAGCGCACGGTATTTGCGAAAACGATAGGGATTGAATAATTTAACTTCAATATTTGGATGCTGTGCTAGAGCTAAGAAGATTCCTTCAGTTTTTTTTGCATTGTTATCATCAATAAGTAATCGCACTTTGACACCACGATCTGCTGCGCGAATCAGCGCATGCAAAGCAAGAGCACCTACTTTGTCATTGTCCCAAATATAATATTGCAAATCTAAGGTTTTCTCTGCCTTATCAATTAAACGTAGTCGTGCTGCTAACGCTTCTAGGGGTTCAAATAAAACGTGATAACCAGTCAATCCAGGATTTTGTTGTTCTAAAGGCTGAATGATCTGAGCCAAAGTTGTCTGATTTATTTCTAATTGTTGAATGTTAGATTGTTGTATTGGCTCTATTTTATGTTTAGGTAGTGTGCTGCATCCTGTGATTGCGATCGCAATACTACAATAAATCGCAAGCATACTTTTATTGTAAGTAGTTGTACTTATTTTTGTATGTTTGCGATTTAGATGAGAAAATTGCGTCATAATCTTTACTGATTAAAAGTTGGACTTGAGTATAGCATTTCATCAAAAATTATAAATATGAGATGCGATGTATGCCCTAATGTCAGATTAATGAGAGTGGTAATGTCGAATTCAGACACAGTTATATTAGTTTTTTATATTATTTTTATTGTTTTAGCCTTGTGGGCATTCGCTCAGGCATGGATTCATCAAGCAAGAACTGAAACGATTCATCCTTTTAAAGCTTTTGTCCATCTAGCAGCATTTTATCTTTCTTATTTATTAGTTCCTCTCTGGTTTTTTACCTTGTATGCAGGTTGGTCTGAGTTTTACAGTTTACATGAGAGTATTTTTGTTTTTCTTCTAACGAGCATATTGATTTATGCACGATTTATTGAACCACATATGGTTCATATTAACCATCATCAATACCGTTTAAATCCAGATCGTGATTTTATCCAACCTGTTAAAGTGGCCTTAATTGCAGATATGCATGTGGGATTGTTTTCTGGTCATGAACGTCAATTAAAAAGCATTGTTAAAAAGTTAAATGAAGCTAAACCAGATATTGTGGTGGTTGCAGGTGATTGGACTTATGAACCTGAGAATCGCTTGATTCAAGAACTCTCAGTACTAAAACAAATTCATGCCCCTGTATATTCTGTCCCCGGTAACCATGATGAGCAGTATCCTGGTCCACCTATACAGACATTATTAAAAGATGCATTAGAGCAGAATAATGTGATTGATATAGAAGGCCAGATTATCGATTTTGATGAGTTTCGCTTAATTGGAATTGGTGATTTATGGGCGGGTAAAGCAAATATGCGATTTATGCCAGACTTACCACAAGATAAACCATGGCTCATTTTATCTCATAACCCTGATACAGTAGATATGGTGCCGGCATTACCTACACGACCATTAATGCTGGCTGGTCATACACATGGAGGGCAAATAGAACTTCCTTGGATTACAACGTATATTATGAAAAAAGTGTCTATCTTGGGGCACAAAAAAGGTTTTTATACACATGAACACGCTGATGTATTTGTAACGGTGGGAACTGGAATGGTTGGCGTTCCATTTCGATTTCGAGTTCCACCGACGATTGATATTATTGAACTCATATAAATTAAAAAAGCCAACTATTTAAAGTTGGCTTTTTTAAAAAATTACAAGTTAAGGAATAATAATAATCGTAACTCGGCGGTTATTCGCGCGATTCTCATCAGATGTATTTGGCACGAAAGGTTGGCTTGCACCGCGACCAATCACAGTGACATTATTTGGTTTGAAACCCTGATGAATAAAAATCGAAGAAACACTTTGAGCACGTTCTTCAGATAATTTCTGGTTATATTCAGGATTACCAATATCATCAGTGTGACCCACAACTTTTAATTTTTGCAGATCATATTTGTTTAGTTGATTGGCAAGACGAACGATTTCTCTTTGATTTTCAGGTTTAATATCTGCTTTATTAAAGTCGAAAAGTAAACGTTCAGGCAGACCCAGACTCCAGCCTTCTTCTGTTAAAACGAAACCTTCTTTTTTTAGCATTTTGACTTGACGATATTTCAAAGGACCAAAACTTAAACAGCCAGCCAATGTTAGGCAGAGTAATGCTACAAAGGAGATCTTAAAAGTGTGAGCGCGCATAACATGTCCTAAATTTCTGGTTTATAAAGAAACCAATGTGGATTTAAATTTTTAGCTTTATACATTGCTTGATCTGCTTGCATGACTAAATCATCTGGATTGTCTGCAAACTGTGAAAATGCAATCCCTAAACTAAAGCTAAAATGGATAAGTTGACCGTTAAAATCCAAAGGCTCATCACAACTTGCTAGTAAACCTTCAGCGATTGTTTGTAAGTAATCAGAATGATGGATGGTATGCAAAATGATTGCGAATTCATCACCACCCAAACGAGCAATAAAGTCTTCTTGTCTGACAGACTGCATTAATCGATTTGCCATTTCTCTTAATACCGCATCGCCAGCAAGATGACCATAATGATCATTAATTGCTTTAAACTTATTATTATCTATGAAAATCAGCGCAGAATTGTGACGAAATTGCTTATTTTTAAAAATATTGAGTAATTCTTCATAAAAATAGTGTCGATTAGGTAAACCTGTGAGCTGATCATGGTGAGCTTGAAATGAAAGTTGGAGATTCTCTTTCTGTAAATGAGTATGCCAAACTTGTATTTCTTCTAAGAGCTCATTAAATACCGTATTCAGATTTTGAAACTCTTTAATATGGTTATTGGGGAAGCGTAAGTTGTAAGCTTTCTGATCACTCACTAATTGAGCGATATGGGTTAATGGTTTGATCGCTTGCATGATTTGGCGATAGGTAAGATTAACGGACCATAAAAGTGCAATCACGATAAAAAACATTGATATGGCTAGGCCAATAATGATGGTCTTTAAAAAATGTAAAATGTTTTCAGAACTACCATATAAAACCAATTCACCAACTTTTTTCTTATGATGCATCACAATAAGTTTAATTGGGTCGTGCAAGAACCAACGATCTAATATGCTCTGTAAAAATGAGGTATGCGCTATTTGCTTAGTACTTTCTGCTAATAATTGATGTTCTGGGTCATACACATGAATACTGCGAATAGCATGATCGGTTGTATAGTCAGCTAAGATTTGATCAATAGCACCTTTATCTTTAAAAACGACAGCAGGTTGAATACGTTCAAGTACGGTTTGACTTAATAGTTGCAAATTCTGTTTAGCATAAGTTTCCATGGTAAACATGGAAATTGTTGCAAAAGTACAAGAGCAAATTAAAAAAGTAATTGCAAAAATCGTAAATTGAGATTTACGGAATAAAGCATGTAGCGAAGTAGATTGATATAAATTCGAAATCACTTTAATTACTCCGTATTCTTCGCCAAGATTAAGACTCGGGGGTCGATATGAACTTTGGAGTAACTCAAAGCATCTAGATTTACTTTAAATGTAGAAGAGGTCTTTTTGTTGTATAAGCAGAAAATACTGCCGATTTCACATGCTGGATTATTAATACTTAATGACAGCAATGAACGCGATGGATAAGCTTGAATCAAGTTTTGTTGTTGTTGCGGTGTTGTTGTTGAGAAATACACCACATGACATTCTGTTTTTTGAAAATCTTTTGAATTAACAGCCTGCACCTGATAGTCATATCCAAGTTGTTTAATATTGGACTGAAATTGATTCGAAGCCTCAGCATTATCTATTACACAAATAATTGGGCGAGATGTATTCGACCACTTGCTATAACTCAATATGGTTAATGCTAATTCATAAAAATTATGATTTGAAATGGCGTAACAAATCTGGCTTGTAGCGATCGACGCTAAAAGCAACAGTAATTGTACTTTTTTACTAATAAACCGTATTTTCAATCAAAAATGCCAAAAAATGTGAAGCAAGAGACATATTCTACTTAACTTAATTGTTTAAAAAAAGTTCTTATCGACAAAGAAAATAGATAAAAAGTAACTGATCAGTCTAAAAAATGTTCATTTAAATAAAAAGATTAAGAAAGGGGGTTGTATTGGTTTGGGAATGCTGTAGAATGCACATCCATCGGCGGTGATGCAGATAAAAACTTGTTGAGAAACAAGGAT
>NZ_BMDV01000010.1 GCF_014636095.1 Acinetobacter modestus | reverse complement strand
AAATAAACTTCGAGAAATTTCTACCATTCAATCAATGAAATATTTTCGATCGATCAACCAGTAAAAATCCACACAAGTTGTTCTTCTATTCTCTTAATGATCTTTTGCCACCTCGTCAGTGACAATTCAACGCAACAACCATTTAATAACTTAACCAGTAAAGCTAAGTTATTTTTGCTTCATCGCGTCGGGATGTGTGCATTATAGGAGATTTTTTTTGGCGTGCAAGCTTTTTTAAGCTCTTGTTTTATCGAGTGTTCTTTTTTTACACATCAATATGCATGCAATTTCACCACCACAACCATAAGTAATTAATTTTAAAGCAGAAATATTTGAAAATATTTCTGCTTTAATTTTTACTTCTTGTTCTTTATCTGAACACTAATGATTTTAATCGGCTGTTTAGGGACATTTTGGTGCATTCCATAGTTACCTGTAGGAACACTAACAATCTTATCAACGATTTCCATACCTTTTGTTACTTTACCAAATACAGCATAACCCGCATCCATAGATGATTTATTCAAAAAGTTATTATCAGCGACATTGATAAAAAATTGACTGGTAGCCGAATTAGGGTCACTAGTACGAGCCATTGCCAACGTACCGCGCGTATTTTTCAAGCCATTGCTTGCTTCATTAATAATAGGGGCTTTAGTCACCTTCTCAATCATATTGGTATCCATTCCCCCGCCTTGAATCATAAATCCTGGGATGACTCGATGAAAAATAGTTCCAGCATAAAAGTTGCTTTTTACATAGCCTTCAAAATTTTTTGCTGATACAGGTGCTTTATCGTTAAAAAGTTCAATTTCAATATTTCCCATACTGGTTTTCATATCAACCATTGTATTGGCAAATAAATGGCTGCTTACTAATAGTAGACTGGTCGTCATCAACAACTTTTTCATGATTGCTTTTCTCTGATTTTAACGAGTGATTTGTTGTACTTCACAATATTAGTTTTACAAATTTATTTTTGCTATTTCTATTTGTTATCTACAAATAAAAAAAACCTATGTTCCACGTGAAACATAGGCTGATTAATTTAATTGTTTTTATCCCAAAACTTTCTGAAGTTTTTAGCGATTTCGATTGTATTGCGTTTAGCTTTACTCGAAATCGGTGTGAGATTAATAAATCCATGCGTTTGATCTGGATAATCTACATAATGCACCTTAACACCATTTTGTCTTAGTTTATGGCTATAAATCTCACCTTCATCATGTAATAAATCATGCCCTGCTGTTACCACAAATGCTGGAGCTAGTTTTTTAAGACTTCCATACGTAGGTGAGATTAATGGATCATCTAAAGCAACTTGATGCTGTGTTGAATAATATTTAGTGACGTAATCTACATCTTTACTGGTTAACACCAGACCCTGACCATAGGCATAAAAAGAAGGATGTCTACTTTTAAAATCTACAACAGGATAAAACAACAACTGAGCTTGTGGCGCATATGATTTGCCAACAGCATGCTGTGCAACCACAGTACTAATATTTCCTCCTGCACTATCTCCAGCAACAGCGATACGATTTTTATAAATTTTTAGCTGACGACGATTTTGATACACCCATGCTAATGCGTCATCACAAGATTTAATGAGTAACTGCGGAGATGCTTCTGGTGCAAGCGGATAATCGATACTCAGAACTTGTACTTTTGCATACTTGGCAATGAGTCGACAGGCTTCATCATGCGTATCTAAACCACCAACAACGAAACCACCACCGTGATAGAACACGATCATCGGTAATTTTTTATTAGGTGCAGGATGATAATGTCTTGCGAAAACAGTGCCACTCTGTAAAGGCAGACGTATATCTTCTACCGATTCTATAGAAGTCGATTTATTTAAAATCGCTAACATTTGTGTATCAAATTGACGGCGAGACTCGATCGGATCATCTCCAATAAAACCAGCACGCCCTTGTTTAATTTGAACTGCCATTAAGCATTTTGTAAAAGCATCCAAATCTGGATATTGATATGGGTAGCCTAAAACTTTCGCCAATGATTCTTGTACAATCTTAGGCAGCTTATCTAGCGCTCGTGCAGCAGGACCTTGTCCTTTATCTAAAATCGTTTGAATTTTTTGAGGTAATGCTGACACGTTCTTCCCCTTTTTCGCTCTGTCCATAGTTCTTGTTCATATCGACTATATGCTGTTATAAAGTCGTAGATCAAGATAAAGAATTCAAAATCATGCTGTAACCTAAATGGCTTATCTTAAAAAGTCATTAACCATTTTGCTAATCACTACTTGCCTTTTATGCCAATAGCCAAGCTCAAGCACAGATAAAAGAGGTATTTTCTGATTTTTTAATATTTCTAATCAAAAGACATTTAATAAAAAATGCAGCTTTCGTTCAGATCTTTTCATTGTTCAATCTATTCGTTAGTTTGATCTTATTTATCGAATAGACAATCATGAACATTCGAATCACTTTATAATCTTATAATTTGTTCGTTCATTCATATTTACTTTAGAAAAGACGAGCACAAAAAATTTAATTGCCCAAAAACTAAAAACGAGAATCAAAGGCTTGACTCTCGTTTTTCAATTCTTAAATCATGAATCAGGTTTAACACATCATATATAGCAGTATATGTAAAGATTAGGGATTGGCATCGGTATCCTAATCTATCGTGCTATGAACCTAAATCCAATTTATTGTCCTGATGCATCTGTACCAGCAGATCCAGAAACAGAACCTGAAACACCAGCTGAAGCTCCATTCGGTTGAACATCAACAGATGTACCTGCTTGCACGCCTACTCCCCCTTGTACATTCGCTGGACTTGCACTCGTTTGAGCCGAACCAGAAGCATCCAAACCTGCTTGTGTCGAACAACCTACGGCTGTGAATGCAACACCTGATACAACCATTGAGATTAAGGCTAACTTTTTCATTGTATATTTCCTTTCATTATGACGAAAAGCAAAGTTATCTTTGCGTTGCCTATCATTCACAATTTTTTTATGTATCGTGATGTGGATTAGTAGCCGTTTGTTATTTATGCAGCATGTTTTTGCAATTTTTATTAAATCAATTCAATGAAGGATTCACACTTTTTTATTATTTTAAAAGTTCAGTTAAATGCTTCTCTATTCAAAAGTTTTACTTGTATTCTCATCATGATTGCATCAGAAAAGCATGATCATCTTCATTTTTTATAATTTATAAAAACATTATCAAACTCTACTACAAACTTACATTGTAATTTAACTCAAAAAACTTGGAGTTTAGAAAAATAAAAAACCGTGACTTCTCATCACGGTCCTTCAATTCATTTATTAGGTTTTAAGGCCACTGCATCTCGCCTTTAACCACTTTAGCACCCAACTCTAGGCTGCTTGACTCGCCTAAGGTTGGATATTGTTTTTGCATAATTGCAATTAATTCAGCTGAATTTTTACTGGCTTTTACCGCTTTCTCATATTGCTTTAAATAGTCGATTGAAAAATTCACTGCATCAAGACCTTCAGCCGCGCCTGCTTTCATATGCGCAGGTACAACCACTTGAGGATTTAAAGCTTTGATATTTTCCAAAGTCTGCACCACTTCTGCACGATCTTTCGCTGTTGCGGTATCCGCAGTCCAAAGATGAATACCTGATGACACTGGGATACCACCAACAACCGCTTTGGCACTCGGAATCCATAAATATGTCAGTTCTTTTTTACCTTTGATTTCGAGATTTTCATTTTCTAATTTTAAGGTTTTAGCCGTATACGCTTGCGGAACAATAATCTTGTTCGGTGCATTGGCTCCCATTTTCGGCCCCCAATACGCGACTTTCAACGCTTGCGTATCTTGAATATGTTTTACCGTCTCTGGTGTCGCAATAATTTGCACATTAGGGAAATACTGTTTAAATACATCTAAACCAAAATAGAAGTCTGGATCGCCATAGCTGACAAAAATCGTTTTTAAGGTTTTACCACTATCTAGAATGTCAGCAGCGATACGCAATGCTTCTGATTTAGAGAATTGCGCATTCACCAATAATACTTCTTTATCACCTTCAATCAAGGTTGAAGTCACACCAAAGTGTTCAGGTTGAGCCAGAAAATTTTGGATTTTTAAGTCTTGTGCAAAAGCAGTTGATGTTGCCGCTAAAGTAGATAAAGCAATGATGTAGGGTTTGGTATTCATGTTATCGTCTCCAATTGATAACAACTACTTTAAATTGCAATTCTTGCTGAATAAACACTCTAAATTAAGATAAAATGTTGCATAAATTGCAACAATAAGAATTTTATATGGATACTTTAAAAGCCATTCAAGTCTTTGTCTGTATTGCGCAGCAAGGCAATCTCAGTAAAGCAGCTGAACATTTAGACTATTCTAAAGCAATGGTGTCTCGCTATTTAGATCATCTTGAACATACTTTCTCTACTCGACTTTTCCAACGTAACACGCGCAAAGTTTCACTCACTCCTGCGGGTGAAAAAGCCTTGGTCTATTGTGAAAATATTTTACAGCAACAACAACTATTAGAAGGCTTAGCCGCCCCTGAACAACACAGTGGTACGATTCGTTTCACCTGCGGTCTGTTTCTATTTCAGCTCGGTGTCAATGAATGTATTAAACAATTTAAGAAACGCTATCCTCAAATTCATTTTGATGTGTACTTAACAGAGAATACTGTCGACCTCATGGATGCTCAGGTTGATCTGGCACTGCGTATTACCCAGAAAGTTGCAGATGGGCTGATTGCCCGACCAGTTTGTGAAATCGAATCCATCTTTTGTGCACATCCGCATTATTTACAAGATCACACTCCCCTATCGCATCCCAGCCAGTTAATTCAACATGAATGCATTGCACATCATACCCATAATCAATACTGGACCTTGTTTGATACAGATCAGCAACCGCAAAACTATCCTTTAAATGTTACGTTTAAAAGTAATGATGTGATTGCGCTTTATCAAATGTGCCTTAAAGCACAAGGGATTGCTATGTTGCCAACATTACTGGTGCGTAAGGATATCACGCAACAACGTTTGCAACAGGTATTTACAGATTTTGCTGCACCTGATCTGACCTTGTCCTTAGTCTATGCTTCTCGACAACATTTACCGAAAATCACCCAAGAATTTATTGCTTTTGTCATCGAAAACTTAAATTTTTACTTAAATCAGCAAAATTAAAAGATTTAAATCGACCTGAACGCTTGAATTTTGTCGCCTTGCCCATACTTCATCCCTATCTATGAATGACCAAGATGTGGCAGTTCGGGTTTAACCCTATGAGCATTCACGCCAAAAAGGACTGTACATGTTTAAGAACCTTTTTCAACGGAGATCATCAATGGCTAATGAGCACAATGAGCAAGCTCAAGACATTCAAAATGAGCAACAGACTGAACAAACTCAAGCTGAAGGTGTAGAGCAGGCAAACGAGCTTAGCGTTGAAGATTTACAAGCGCAAATCACCAAACTTGAAGAAAGCTTAAAACTCGAAAAAGCACGTACTGCCAATGCTGTTTATGAAGCGCAGAAGAGTGTCGAGCGTATTCAACGCGAATCTGAAAAGCACAAAGAGACTGTGCTGGAAAAATTTGCCAAAGAATTACTGGACTCTGTCGATAATCTTGAACGCGCAATTCAAGCCGCTGGCGAAGAAGAAACACCTGTGCTTGAAGGTATCAAGCTGACCCTGAAATCATTACTGACCACACTGGAAAAATTTGGCGTGCATGAAGCGGATACCCAAAATGGCTTCAATGCAGATCTACACCAAGCAGTTGGGATCGATCCAAATGCCAAAGCTAACCAAATCGGCACTGTTTTACAGAAAGGTTATACCTTAAATGGCCGCCTACTCCGCCCAGCGATGGTGATGGTGGGTCAATAATCTACAGAGCAAAGTATTTATTTGCTCAAAAGTGCAGAATTTTGAGAGTTTTTTGATTTTTTTTCATAAAAATGCTTGAAAAAAACTGATTGACTCTCATATCGAATAACAAGCAAAACATTGCAACAAAATTTTAGAGGAACATCCCAAATGGCAAAAATTATTGGTATTGACTTAGGTACTACCAACTCATGTGTTGCTGTACTTGAAGGCGATAAAGTAAAAGTAATCGAAAACGCTGAAGGCGCACGTACAACTCCATCGATCATCGCTTATAAAGATGGCGAGATCTTAGTAGGTCAAAGTGCTAAGCGTCAGGCAGTAACTAATCCAAAAAATACATTATTCGCAATCAAGCGTTTAATCGGTCGTCGTTATGAAGATCAAGCGGTACAAAAAGACATCGGTCTTGTACCTTACAAAATCATCAAAGCAGACAATGGCGATGCTTGGGTTGAAGTTAACGATAAGAAATTAGCACCTCAACAGATCTCTGCTGAAATCTTGAAAAAGATGAAGAAAACTGCAGAAGACTATTTAGGTGAAACCGTTACTGAAGCGGTGATTACCGTTCCTGCTTACTTTAACGATGCGCAACGTCAAGCGACTAAAGATGCAGGTAAAATTGCAGGTCTTGATGTTAAACGTATCATTAACGAACCAACTGCTGCGGCACTTGCGTTCGGTATGGACAAAAAAGAAGGCGATCGTAAAATCGCGGTTTATGACTTAGGTGGTGGTACATTCGACGTATCAATCATTGAAATCGCAGACCTTGATGGCGACCAACAAATCGAAGTGTTATCAACCAATGGTGATACGTTCCTTGGTGGTGAAGACTTTGATAACGCATTAATTGAATTCTTGGTCGAAGAGTTCAAGAAAGAACAAAGTGTGAACTTGAAAAATGATCCACTTGCGTTACAACGTTTGAAAGAAGCTGCTGAAAAAGCAAAAATCGAACTTTCTTCATCAAATGCAACTGAAATCAACCTTCCATATATCACTGCCGATGCGACTGGTCCTAAACACTTAGTGATCAACGTAACACGTGCAAAACTTGAAGGTTTGGTTGCTGATTTAGTTGCTCGTACGATTGAGCCTTGCCGTATTGCGCTTAAAGATGCTGGTCTTTCGACTTCTGACATCTCTGACGTAATTTTAGTTGGTGGTCAGTCTCGTATGCCACTTGTACAACAAAAAGTACAAGAATTCTTTGGTAAAGAGCCACGTAAAGACGTGAACCCTGACGAAGCAGTTGCGATTGGTGCAGCGATTCAAGGTGCGGTATTGTCTGGTGACAAAACTGACGTACTTTTATTAGACGTAACACCGTTAACACTTGGTATCGAAACCATGGGTGGCGTATTAACAGCGATTATTGAGAAAAACACGACGATTCCTGCGAAGAAATCACAAGTATTCTCTACAGCTGCTGACAATCAACCTGCAGTAGACATTTCGGTTTACCAAGGTGAACGTAAAATGGCTCAACAAAACAAATTGTTGGGTAACTTCCAATTAGGCGATATCCCACCTGCTCCACGTGGCGTACCGCAAATTGAAGTATCGTTCGACATCAACGCTGACGGTATCTTGAAAGTATCGGCTAAAGATAAGAGCACTGGTAAAGAGCAATCAATCCAGATTAAAGCAAACTCAGGTTTGTCTGATGCTGAAATCGAAGCAATGATCAAAGATGCTGAAGCGAATGCTGAAGAAGACCGTAAATTTGAAGAGTTAGCGAAAGCGCGTAACGAAGCGGATGCTTTAGTCTCTAGCTCTAATAAAGCAGTTAAAGATCTAGGTGACAAAGTGACTGAAGATGAGAAAACTGCGATCGCTACTGCGGTTTCTGAGCTTGAAGCAGCAACGAAAGAAAATGATGTTGAAGATATCAAAGCGAAAACTGAAGCTTTACAAAACATCTTGATGCCAATCACTCAACGTGCTTATGAACAAGCACAAGGTACTGGCGGCGCAGAAGGTTTTGATCCAAATGCATTCCAAGGTGATGCTGCGGGTCAACAACAAAAAGCGGACGATGGCGTTGTAGATGCTGAGTTCACAGAAGTAAAAGATGACAAAAAATAATTTGTCTCTTTAAAAAAAGACCGCGCGAAAGCGCGGTTTTTTTATTGATATTTAAACCGAATTATTTAGAATAATATAAAATTTTTAAATAAGTAAAAAATGAATTATCAAGAAATACTAAAAAGTCATAATGACTCAGAAATTTTTATTGCTTTTGTAGGAGCAATAGGAATCGATTTAAATAATATTTATCATATTATTGACCAAAGACTTAAAGCATTTAAATACACATCCAAACATATTAAAATTTCGAGCATTATTGGGGAATTTTTTGAACCAGAGGATTTTAATAATGATGAATATAGAAGAACTAGTTTTTATATGGATAAAGGAAATGATTTAAGATCAGAATTTGAAGGTATTCTGGGTTTAGCTGCATCAGCAAAAATTTCACAAATACGCAATAGTAATGAGCCAATCCCTAGAACTGCTTATATCATTAACTCTCTGAAACACCCAGCAGAAGTTCAGATCTTAAGAAAAACCTATTCACATGGTTTTTTTTCAATAAGTGTATTCTCAAGTGAGGAGAGAAGGTTAGAGTTTCTTAGGGAAACAAAACATATTTCCAAAGAAAATGCTGAGGAGTTAGTAGATAGAGATGCTTGTGAAGCTCTAAAACATGGGCAACATACTACTGATACTTTTCATCTATCAGATTTTTTTATCAATATTGATGGTGATATGGATAAATTAAATAATGATATATGGAGAATTTTAGACTTAATATTTGGTAGTCCATATATAACACCTACTTTCGATGAGTATGCTATGTATATGGCATTTTCGGCATCATTAAGATCAGCTGATTTATCAAGACAAGTTGGAGCTGTTATTACTCAAAATTCTAATATTCTATCTACAGGAGCGAATGACATTCCTAAAGCTGGTGGAGGATTATACTGGCCTATATACAACGATAAAAATAAAAAAGTTGACGATGAAAAAGATGGTCGAGATTACAAAAGAGGAATTGACTCAAATGTGAAAGAAAAAAATGAAATAATTAGTAATATAATGGAAAACCTACCTTCTTCTTTAGCTAAAAAGTTAAATAACGATGATATATTTGAGTTAAAAAAATATCTTTCAAAAAGTAAAATAAAAGATATCACAGAATATGGTCGTGTTGTTCATGCAGAAATGGAAGCACTATTGGCATGTGCAAGAAATAATATTCCGACTTTACA
Organism: Acinetobacter modestus; assembly: GCF_014636095.1. Classification (GTDB taxonomy): domain Bacteria; phylum Pseudomonadota; class Gammaproteobacteria; order Pseudomonadales; family Moraxellaceae; genus Acinetobacter; species Acinetobacter modestus. The sequence goes on along the minus strand of NZ_BMDV01000010.1, from coordinate 55,160 downwards.
CACAACTTTGTTCTGTACAACATTCCCTTGCCATAATTGTGCTAAACATATCATTGCTTCAGGCGTCAAAAAAGTGATTTATATTGAACCTTATCCAAAAAGCAAAGCAATAGAATTCCATTCTGATTCTATTGCCCTGAAAGACACATCTAGTGATCAGAACAAAGTAATCTTTGAAGCATTCGTTGGCGTAGGCCCTCGCAGTTTTTTTAATCTTTTCTCAACAAACTTAGGCAGTGGATATGCTATAACTAGGAAAGATGGAGAAAATGGAAGAATAATCCATTGGAACAGAAAAGATGCTTCTGTTAGAATGCCGCTCCTCGCAATTTCTTATCTTGATAGAGAAATTTCAATCGGTATTGATTTAACAGAGCTTGTAAGTAAGGCAAAACAAAAGGAAAAATAGATATGTCTTCATTGTTAGATTACTTAGATACTAAAAAACAAGAAATAAACGCATGGCCCCAATGGAAAATGAAGAGCCTTAAAGATGCTTTTCAGCTACCAACATTGCAACATCCTCAATCTGTTGTACAGATAAACCAATCTTGGGTTTTAGTAGAAAAGACACAACCCCAAATCCCTCGATTATGATTTGCAATAAAAGACCGCGCGAAAGCGCGGTTTTTTTATATTTTAAGATAAGTCATTTTGTTCAAAATAAAGTTCGCCCAAAATTGGCATAAACAAAGGTATAACGCCACAGGCTTTTATTTCTTCAATAAACTCAGGAATATTCACCCCAGGTAATAACTGTGGTGATGCATCAATCGGTGTCACCATGCTATCCCAATGACATGGAATAATGTATTTAGGTTTCAGTAGTCGCACCACATCTTTGACATAATTCGGGCGATATTTCCGTCCAATCGCACACAGGCACACGATATCTGCTTGCCTCCCTTGTAATTCTTGTTCAATAAAATCAGCTGAATCAATGTGTACAACGCGAAGATGCCCCGTATTAATCCACCAATTAAACACTTGACCATGCCGTAGGTGATGAAATTTCGGTGGATAAGGTGGCGGTGTAGTCATATCCCCTGGTAATGGCACCCGACCAAACAATGCTTTGCCATGAATCGATGGCAAACCAACAACTTGCCATTGACCACAATCGATTATTTCTCGTCCCTTTGTTTCAAGCATTTGCGATTCAGACAAGCCTGCTGATCGTCCATACATTAAGGTTGCTTGAGAACCAATTAAACGTGCTCCGGTTTGCTTACAAACCTCAGGTGCATCTAAAATGTGATCATAATGAGCATGCCCAATCAATACATCATCTGCATTTGGTATATGTTGTCTGACTAATTCAGAATCACTCAATAAAGGCTGAGTAAACGTTTGAGTTAAGTTTGGACGACTGATAAAAGGATCAAGCACAACTGTACGATGCTGATCAGAAAGAATGAATCCCGCCGTCCCCAAATATTTGATTTTTAAATTTTCAACTTTTGCCTGAGCTGGAGAAGTGGCAGCCCATGTTGAATCAGGCGCTTTAAGTAAATATTTCAGCATATTGTCCCTTAATCTTTATTTTATTTATTCCTTCAGAATATGCATTAAAGCAGAATGTGATACATGTTGATATATTTTCCAGATATCTCTTATTCTTGTTATAGTTCAATTCATTTAGATCAAAAGCCTCGCTTAAACTGATTCATCTCATTTTCAGAAGAATAGAAAATACAATCATGCGCTTTTTAATTTTTTCAGGGTTAATTATTTTCTTATTAGGGTTAAGTTATCAAACCCGCCAACACCCTCAACTTAAATTTAACTCGCTGACAGATCGCATCGCTAATCCACTAGATACACGCCTACGTTATCGAATCGCTGAGGTAGATCCTCGCTTTAAACTCAGTATTGAACAAGTACAAGAAATCAGCCAACAAGCAACTCAAATTTGGAAAGATGGTACAGGTCAAGATTATTTTGTTTATGATCCAAATGCCCAGCTTGCAATTCATCTCATTTACGATGAACGCCAACAAGAAAGTGAGCAACGCCGAGAACATATAACTCAACTCGAAGCGAATCAACAGGTATGGAAAGATAAAAAACAACAATTAGATCAAATTGAACAAGAAATCATGCGGAGTAAGCAACTTTTAGATTTAAAACAACAACAACTCAATCAACAAATTCAGCAATATAATCAAGAGCAGCTTTCTGCTCAACACAACCAATCTTCATCTAGGAATTCGACATATTTTCAGCAGAGACAACAAGAGCTACAAAGTAATATTGAGTTAGTGCAACAAGAAGTTAATCAATACAATCAAAGAATTACTCAATTAAATCAAAAAATAGATGAACTTAATTCACTGGATCAACAACTAGATGCTTCAGTTAAACAATACAAACAACGCTTTCAACCACATTTATTTCATAAAGGCTTATTTAATGGAAAACAAATTTTAATCTATGAGTTTGAATCAGATAACGATTTACGATTAACACTAGCACATGAACTAGGACACGCCCTTGGTTTACAACATGCAAACAGCCCTCAAGCTTTAATGCACCCTATTATGAAAGATCAAGAGATGGACCATTTCCGTCTCACTCAGGCTGACCGTGATTTATTATTAACAAGATAGCCTTTTATGGCTGAATGAGTATTAAATTGTAGAAAATGACGATGGGCCTTAAATGTAATAAATGACCAATTTTTAACTTAAAAGTAAAAAAATTCCCCATTTTCAAAAATATTTACAAAAGTTAACAATAGGATGGTTTTTTGCTATCTTTTTAAGAAATTTCCATCAGTTTATATTTAATACTTTGATATTTTTCGACTTAAGATTAAAAAACAAACAAATATTTTTCTTTTCCATTGTGTAAATTATTCGATTTAATTTTTTATTTATTAGAAAAAAATCACACTTTTTATCTATATTTATTAAATGTATAGCGTTTTGACGAAACCTAGAGATTGCTTAAAAATAAGCTTTATTTAGGAGAGATTGCTCATGCGCCATCATCATTTCACTTTTTTTGCTGCGTGTTTATGCATGGGAATTTCTAATCTCTCTTACGCACAAAGCAGCTCAGTCAATAACAATATCCACTCACATGCGTTGATAAAAGCTCCACTACATTATCGTATTGCTGACATTGATCCACGATTTAATTTAGATACTCAACAGGTACTTGAGTTGACCCAACAAGCAGCTAAAATTTGGGAAAAAGAAACAGGTCAACAGCACTTTATTTACGATCCCCAAGCAGAATTTACGATCAATCTGGTTTTTGATGAACGTCAACAACGTAGTGCTGAACGTGTTCAAAACTTAGATCAACTCAAACAACAACAAGGTCAATGGGAACAACAAAATCAACAATTACAGCAGTTCAAAGATGAAGTGCAAAAAACAACCAGTTTAATTGCCAGTAAACAATCTCAGCTTACAGCACAATTTCAACAGTACAATGTTGACGTACAACGTTTTAATCAAATGCGTTCATCATCGAAAGAATTAGCGGAGCAATTAAGCCAACGCCAAAAAGCATTACAGCAACAATCCGCTATGCTACAACAAGAGATTCAAGTTCATAATCAAAAAACTCAGCAACTTAATCGAGATATTCAAAAACTCAATCAAAATAATAAGCAGCTTGTGGCATCAGCTCATCAATTTAATCAAACATTTCAGCCACGTTTGTTTCACAAAGGGCATTTCAATGGTAAACAGATTTATATTTACGAGTTTTCATCTAAAAATGATCTACGTTTGACGCTCGCACATGAGTTTGGCCATGCACTTGGGCTAGAGCATACCAATGATCCAACATCGCTGATGTATCCAATTATTCAGCAACAAAATCTTGAAAAACTTTCACTAACTGAAGCAGACCGAGATCTTGTTCGAACAATGACACCATCTTCCTCAGCAAATGATTTGACGATGTCAGTTTCTGACAAAAATTGATCATTTGGTATATTTATTTGCATTAAATGAAATTTATTTATGTGAAATAAAATGTATTTTATTATGTTCTATTTCATCTTATTTAATTTAGACATTGAAAGAAATGATTAAATTTAAACCACTGTAATTCGACCTATTGTGTAATATTTTATAGAAAAAATAGCATATTAAAGTTCGTTTATTCTCGTCTATTTTGACACTTTTTTCATCCAAACCTGAAATTAAAACTAGCATAAAACAGCATTTTGGTAATTTGACTACAAATTAAATTTGATTAAAATGCGACCTTTTTCAATCTTTATCTTTTGTTATGCACCCGTTCTTCCTTGTTTTAGCTACATGCTTTTTCATGATAGCTTCAGCAACTGCTTTCGCTCAAATTTCAGCAAACTCAAGCAAAAATCCGATTGCATATAGCAACAATAATCCCCTGCACTATCGCATCGCAAGCTTAGATCCTCGCTTAAATATAAGTTCGCAACAAATGATCGAACTATCGAAGCAAGCTGCTGCGATCTGGGAAAAAGATACAGGTCAAAAGTATTTTGTTTACGACCCTAAAGCGGAGTTAGTCATTCATTTAGTGTTTGATCAACGTCAAGTTCGTAGTATGAAACGCTCAGAGAATCTATACATATTGGAGCAGAAACAACAAATCTGGTTAAATCAAAATCAACAACTTCAAAATATAAGAGAAAATTTAGCGCAGTCAGCAACGCAACTCGAATTGCAAAAAATTGAGTACCAAAGTAATACTGCGAAATACCAGAAAACGTTGCAAAAATTAGAAACCTCACGCTTGCAAAAAAGTCTAATGATGACTCTTCAACAGCAGCAACAACTGTTAAAACAACAATCTGCTGACTTACAGAATCAGATTGAACAGCATAATTTGTTGGTTCAACAACTGAATAATGAAGTGGAAAAATCCAAACAGCTACATCAACAGTTAAATGAATCTGTTGCAGCATTTAATCAAAACTTTAAACCACAAGTCATACATAAAGGTCAATTTGATGGAAAACAGATTTTTATTTATGAATTTTCATCACTTGATGATTTACGCCTCACTCTGGCACATGAGTTTGGACATGCACTAGGTTTAAAGCATACCAAAGATCCAAAATCACTGATGTATCCAAGAATCAAGGAACAAGATGCGAAGAACTTTCAACTCGCAGATGTCGATCTAGAACTACTCGGCTTTTCTCGTTAAGTCTCTGTTATAAGGATATGAGAAATCTATAAGCTGATGTTTTTAAAAAGATCGTAACAATGAGTCGATTCTTTTGATTTATTCATGTTATTGTGGTGTCAAAACATCATCTTAGTCTTAATGGAGATCAGCATGAGTTATTATCATATCCTCATTGAAGTGAATGACCACATCAGTACGATTGAACAGACTCGTGATATTGAAATCTTAGATATTCAGGATCTTAGTCCGTATCTTCATTCTATTTTGATCCCCTATTTCAATGAACATGAATTAGAGTTTGAAGATGAGAATCTTACTTATAATGAAGTTCTACATCTAGAAGTTAAACAAACGCTCTTACCAATTGAACACCTGATTGAAGAAGAACAAAAACAACTACCTAGCGATACAGATGTGACCATTACTGCTTACGAGATTTTTAATGATCGTGATTTAAGCCAAGATGTCACTGCGGTAATTTTTGATATTTTAGAAGCCATAAAATTAGATGCTGCACCCTAAATAAAATAAGGTCTACGTTTAAGCAGACCTTATTTTATTTAAATATACTTATTGCATCATTTGTTTTGCTTGCTCTTGCCTAAATGCACGTAAAATTTGTTGACCAGCACGACCTGTAGGATTCAAGCCTAAGCGTGTTTGCTCTTGGCGAATGGCTTGACGACTTTTGTCTCCAATCAATCCATCCACCACACCAATATCATAACCTCGCTTGACCAAAAACTGCTGAATTTCGCGACGCTCTGCTCGAGAAGTCCCTGCATCATCGGTTGGCCAAGACGTTAAAAATGCTGTACCACCACGTAAACGATCAGATAAATGAGCGATCGCTAAACCATAACTTTCAGCAGCGTTATAGCTATAAATTGCATCAAAGTTTTTAAAGACCAGAAATATTGGACCATTTGCGCCCGCAGGTGAAATCAATCCAGCAGGCGTACTTCCCGATAAATTACCCTGAATTAAAGCTGTGCCATCTGCACGTGTCACACCTTGTGCAATCCAACTATTCAAAGATTTTTTATTGCGACGACTTTCTCCTGCAATTGACATTCCTTGAGGAATTTTGATTTCAAAACCCCACGGCATACCTGTTTGCCACCCTGCTTGCTTTAAAAAGTTAGCCGTCGAAGCTAATGCATCTGTTGTGCTTGAAACCAAATCACGTCGACCATCACCATCAAAATCTACTGCTAAGCGCTCGTAGGTCGATGGCATAAATTGAGTATGTCCAAACGCACCTGCCCATGAGCCATAGAGTTGGTCTTGGTTTAAATCACCACGCTGTAAGATTCGCATTGCTGCAAAAAATTCACCTCGGAAATAACTTTGACGGCGTCCCTCACAACTTAAAGTGCCTAATGCTTGTAATAAAGGATATTTACCTGAAATATCGCCATAGTTACTTTCCACACCCCACACCGCCACTACAGTTTCTGCCGGTACACCATAAGCCTGTTCAACTCGATTTAAAACAGCACGATGTTGAGCAAGTTTCTGTTTACCTGCTTGGACACGCTCATCATCAACCAAACCTGATAAATAGTCCCAAATTGCAGTAGAAAATTCAGGTTGATAATTCAATTTGTCTATGACCGAATAATCTGGTTTTAAATTCTGCGTGTAACGATCATAGCTTGATGCTGAAACACCAGAAGCAATTGCTTGTGAGCGTAAATTTGCTAAGCAGCCTTGAAAATCTGAAGTTGAAGTATATGTACTCGTGTTTTGAATAGCAGTTGAGGATGAGGAAAATGTTGCACCATTAATCACAAGCTCAGCATGTGCCTGACTAAAAAACGTAAAAAAGGCAGTGCCTAGAAAAAAAGAAAAATAATGTTTCATGAGTTAACCAAAATATTTGAATTCAAATTTCCATATCACCTTAACATGCTGTTTGAATATGTATCGTTTGGAAACGTAACTTTGAATTCATTTATTGTCTTTTAAATTTAAAACCTAATTTTTAAATTCATAATTCTACCGTCGTTTTAAATTTAAAAGTTATCAACACCACCCATTTAAATTCAAAACAAGCATCAATCATTATCTGTATTTTGAATTTAAAAATAACTTCACATCGACTATGTTTTTTGAATTCAAAAATAGATACCTCATTTAAATTCATTCCAATTTAATAAAACAGCTTAAACCCACACATTATTCCTTACATTTCATAAAATTAAGATCAAAAATAGATACCCACAATCTCAAAATTTAAAGTCAAAACACAGCAATACCTTTAGTTTTAAATTTAAAAACTGCATATTTTTGAATTTAAACTACAACACTCAATAACCCACCATAGGTTAAATTCAAATTTTTCACACTATTTTAAATTCAAAAGCCCAGCTTAAAGTTATCCACAGCGCACCAAAAATGGTATCGCGCATTTTTTGAATTTAAAACTTTAAATTTAAAATAATAGACGATAAAAAAGCGACCCGAAGACCGCTTTTTTATCTATTGTGGATAAGTTTAGAGGCTCATATCCGCTGTTAATGCCAATGGCACAGGTAAAATCTGAGCTAATTGGCGGCATAACACGGTCAATTCGTCACTATTGTTCGGCATCAAAGTAATATGACCAAGCTTACGACCAGCACGCTCAGACTTATTATAAAGATGTAAATGCGCACCTTTGAGTGCTAAAACATCTTCTGATTTAGGATGTTGACCAATGATATTGATCATCACTGTTGGACGCACAACATCGGTTGCTCCAAGCGGCAAGCCTGCTACTGCACGAATATGATTTTCAAACTGCGAGCAAATCGCACCTTCAATCGACCAATGTCCTGAATTATGAACACGACATGCCATTTCATTGGCATAAAGCCCTTGTTCAGTCACGAATAATTCAAGCGTAAGCACACCCACATAATTAAGATGATTCAACAACCGAGTAATATAGTCTTGTGCAACTGGTTGTAAATCTGTGCTATTTGGTGCAGGAACAATTGAGTGAGAGAGAATACCATTGTGATGATGGTTTTCGGCGAGTGCCCATGTTTTGACATCACCATCTTGACCACGTACCGCAATAATGGATACTTCACGGCTAAACTTCACAAAACTTTCTGCAATCAAGCTTTTGGCAGGGCCTAATTCAGTCCAAGCTGTATCAATTTGATCTTCAGAACGTAATACAAACTGACCTTTACCATCGTAGCCGCCTGTTACGGTTTTTAAAACGATAGGTAATCCAAGTTCAGCCACGGCTTGCTTTAAGCTCTCTAAGCTATCCACAGCACGATACGGTGCAACTGGAATACCGAGTTCGTCAAACAAACTTTTTTCTGCCAAGCGATTTTGTGCTATCGCCAAAGCAAGGCGAGGAGGGTGCAGTGTCTTAGTTTGGGTCAAAACATCTACATCAGCAACAGGCGTATTTTCAAATTCAAGGCTGAATACATCGGCACTTGCGATGAAATCTTGTAGTGCTTCTGGATTTTTACTTGAAAATACAGGACCTAAAATAGCTGCTGGGCAGTCTGTTTCGGCTTCGAAAAAGCTACATTGAATATTGAGTGGTAAAGCTGCTTGCGCCATCATGCGCCCAAGCTGTCCACCACCAAAAATACCGATGGTTTTATTCATGATTGGCCCCGTTATACTTGACCAGGAATGTTATTGTTCGATACTTTTTCCGTTTGAGCTGTGCGGAAATCAGCCACATTTTTAGCAATATCTGGGCGGGTTAAACCTAGAATTTGTGCTGCAAGAATTGCCGCATTAGTTGCACCAGCCTGACCAATAGCCAAAGTACCTACCGCAATACCCGCTGGCATTTGTACAATCGAAAGCAATGAATCCACGCCATTTAAAATTGAAGATTTAACAGGCACGCCAAGCACAGGCAAATCAGTTTTAGCAGCACACATCCCAGGCAAATGTGCAGCGCCACCAGCACCCGCAATAATTACCTGAATACCACGATCGCGTGCTGTTTCAGCATATTCAAATAAACGATCTGGCGTACGGTGCGCAGAAACCACCTCAGCTTCAAAAGGAACACCCAATTGTTTGAGCATATTAGCGGTATGTTCAAGGGTTGCCCAATCTGATTGAGAACCCATGATAATTCCGACTAAAGGTTGGCTATCTGTTGCGACCGCATTCATTGGCTTTTCCAAAACATGATAAAAATAGAGAAGTATCTCGACTTACGCCAAGCACGAAGGAATAAATTGGCAAATATTATAGCGGTTTTTTCAAACATCCCCAACCACAGAACACATTAACGACTTTCTTGAAAAATTAGGTTTGATTACGAAAAACAAAATAAACACATCCCATCAAACAAAGCATAGCCCAGACATAATCCAACTTGAATGGTTGTTTAAACAGAAAAACCATAAAGGGAACAAATACCATGAGTGTAACCACCTCTTGGGTGATCTTCATTTCCCCCAAACTCCAACCCTGTTGATTTAATAACTTAGTCGCAGGAATCATGAAACTATATTCTAGCAGGGCTATACACCAGCTAAACAGGATTGCTTGCCAAAGCGGCGCATCATGTAAAATCTTCAGATGCCCATACCATGCCATAGTCATAAAACAGTTAGAAATGATCAACAAACATAATGCTAAAAGTGTAGGGCTCAATCGTATGTCCTTTTATAAAAATAAGGGCTGAATCATTTGCATTTGACTACAGCAGCATAACGTTAAAATCACTTCATTTTAAGTTAATAACTACAACGAATTTTGACTATCTTTTCAATGTCAGCCTTGCTATCGTTGCGATTGATTTTTATTGATAACGACAATCATACACACGAGTTCCGTGCTGTATGCAAAGCAGTGGAGAAGGCGCATTATGCATCTGCATATTTTGGGTATTTGTGGCACATTTATGGGGTCTTTGGCTCTATTAGCACGAGATTTAGGACATAAAGTCACAGGCTCAGATGCCAATGTTTATCCACCAATGTCAACTCAACTTGAAAATGCAGGTATTGAATTGATGCAGGGCTATGACCGTAGCCATTTGCAACCACATCCCGATCTTGTCATCGTCGGCAATGCTATGAAACGTGGTATTGATGCGATTGAATACATGCTGAATGAAGGCCTGCCTTATATTTCTGGGCCACAATTCTTGGCCGATCATGTACTGCAAGGCAAACATGTACTTGGTGTCGCGGGCACACACGGTAAAACCACCACCACCACCATGTTGGCTTGGGTTCTTGATCAAGCAGGCTTAAATCCGGGTTTCTTGATTGGCGGCGTACCACTGGGTTTCAGTGAAAGTGCACGTTTGGGGGGCGGTCAATATTTCTGTGTTGAAGCAGATGAATATGATTCTGCCTTCTTTGATAAACGTTCTAAGTTCGTTCACTATCACCCTAAAACCGCGATTCTCAATAACCTCGAATTTGATCACGCCGATATTTTTGATGATCTGGCTGCGATTCAAAAACAGTTCCATCATTTAGTGCGTACTATTCCAAGCAAAGGTCGTATTATTGCGCCAATCACTGAAACTAATATTGATGAAGTATTAGAGCAGGGCTGCTGGACCCCTGTGGTGCGTACTAGTCTAGAACCAAATGAGCAAGCTGCGTTATCTGCTGAGTTGATCAGTGCCGATGGCAGTTACTTTAAAGTACTGGAACACGGCAAAGTGATTGGTGAAGTGAAATGGAATATGACAGGGCAGCACAGTGTTGCCAATGCCTTAGCGACCATTGCTGCTGCACAACACGTTGGTGTCAGCCTTGAACAAGCCTGTGAAGCCTTATCCAACTTCGGTGGCGTTAAACGCCGTATGGAGCTATTAGGCACGGTGCGTGGCATCGAAGTCTATGATGACTTTGCCCATCACCCAACTGCGATTGAAACGACACTAGACGGCGCACGTAAACGTTTAGGCGAACGTAAGCTGTGGGCGATCATTGAACCACGTTCTAACACTATGCGTATGGGCAGCCATAAAGATGGTTTGGCACATTCTGCGCGTTTGGCCGATGAAGTGATTTGGTATCAACCAGAAGGCTTGGATTGGGATCTACAACCAGTAATCTCTGCATCATCAAACAAGGCTGAAGTCAGCCGTTCATTGGATGACATCATTGCCCGTGTGGTCAATGAAGCAGGTGAGGGCGATGCTGTGGTGATCATGTCGAATGGCGGCTTTGGTGGTTTACACCAGAAGTTGATTATGGCTTTGTCTTAGTAAATACAGGTATTGCACGGCCTCATTTATTAGAAAAAAACCTATACCCTTTGTATAGGCATATCTCACTTTTCAGGGATGAAAAGTAAGCAAAAATCCTTTGTTAGGCAGAGGGTACATCCATGTGACCCCTGCCAAACAGGCGGCATCCATGCCGCCGTCACAATAGTAAATATCAGCAAAATGCTGTTTCTGCGAAGCATTAATTAAATGAAAGAAGTGACCAGGTTTTGTGGATGACAATGGCTTTGCCTACTTTTCCCGAAAGAAAAGTAGGTCGAGCCTGAACAAAGTTGAAATATATTTCAACTGAAGTGCAAGACGTAGTGGCTTAGTCTAAAATTAAAATGACACCCTAGTAAGACTCCACTATAACCATTTAAATCAACTCAGTTTATTCACCAATTTTAACGGCAAAATCTTCATTGCAATCCCCATTGGCAACCACGGCCACTGCGGTACATAAGCCTTCACAGGTTCTTTCTCAATCGCTTTGACCAAAGCCTTGCTACCCGTTTTTTCATCCACTTCAAACGGTAATTTCTTCGCACCCTCATTTAATTCAGTGCGAATATAACCTGGGAAAATCGTTGAGACTTTAATTGGGGTATTCAACAACTCAGCACGAATCCCTTCGGCCAAATGCGCCACCGCAGCTTTACTAGCGGCATAGGTCGATAAATGCTTCGGTAAACCACGCATCGCACTCATCGAAGAAATCACCACCAAATGGCCTTTATTTTGTGCTCTAAAGATTTCAACCGCGGCTTCACACTGTGCCAGTGCCGAAATAAAATTGGTTTCCGCCGTGGCGCGGTTCACCTCAAAATGCCCTTTACCAATACGGCGACCATCGCCAACACCAGCATTGACAATAATTCGGTCAATCGTTCCAAATTCTTGCTGAAAGGCTTTAAACACAGTAAACACATCATCGTAATGGGTCACATCAAGGATCTTAATCTTGACCTGAATTGAGAACTGGCTTTGCAACTGCTGTTGTAACGCTTCCAGACGCTCTAAACGTCGTGCGCAAAGTGCCAAATTGTAGCCCTTGGCTGCGAATTCACGCGCCATACCTGCGCCTAAGCCCGAACTTGCACCTGTAATTAAAATCGTTTTTGCCATGCCTGCCACCTATTTTTTAAATCCATGTTAAAAGTTCAGCATCACGCGCTTTTAAATAATGATGCTCATTAAAACTGAGTAATTGCAAACGACCATCGGTCCAACGCAAGGTAGTAATACTGGCATTGGCAATTGACCAGTTCAGTGCAAAAATCTGTTTGGCATCCAAACCTAATACCTTGCCAACCGCCACAGAAATGACACCGCCAGAACTGAATACCACGGCTTGACGCTGCTGGGTTGCATCAATGTGCTGACATAACAGCTGTAAGGCATTTTCTACCCGAGACTGAAAACCCAACCAGGTTTCATGATATTCATGGTCATACTGCTCGCCAATCCAGCGGTCGATGGCTCCATCGAAAATTTTGGCCAGATAAGCCCGAGGATTGGCCATCAATTCAACATCCTGTTTCAGCAATCCAGGTTGATTAAAACGTGGTTCGTATTGGGCAAACACCTGTTGATGATCAAACTCATTCCATGCAGATTCAGTTTGAATCGCTGCATCATGAAAGCTTTGTGATAAAGCCAGTTGCGCTGTTTGCTGATGACGTTGCATCGAACCTGCCACAATCAGCGGTGTTTGTTTCAGAGTCTGTTTAAAAAAATCACCGACAACCTGTGCCTGCTGTTCACCTTTGGCTGAAAGCTGGTCATAACTTGCTGCACCAAAAGACGCCTGCCCATGTCGTACCAAATAAATTGTGGTCATCGTTTTAAAATATCCTGTAGTTTTGCACCATATTCAGCAATCAATGGTCGTGCCTGCGGATTGTTTTGCGCGATCAGTTTTAAAGCCCGAATATGTAAGGCATGAATCATGATCCAGAAATCTTTAAAGGCTGGATTATCGGTTTGCTGATGGTAATAACGATAATAAATCTGTTGCGCAATCACGGCCAAACGGAACAAACCGAACACTTCATAAAAAGCCCAATTGGCAGGCTGTAAACCAGTCTTTTCCAGATAGTAATCCACCACCTGTTGCCGTGTCAGCATGCCTTTTAAATTGGTCGGCTGGCGACGGCTCGATTTCATCAAGGCATCATCGTCCTCTTGAATCCAGTAGGCGAGTGCGCTGCCTAAATCCATCAAAGGATCACCCAATGTTGCCATTTCCCAATCAAGCACACCAATCACTTTGGTCGGCTGGTTTGGATCAAGAATGACATTGTCAAAACGCCAATCATTATGAATCACACAGGTTTTAGCATCAGTTGGGATATGTTCCAGCAACCACTCACGCACAAAGGTAAAATCGGGCACATTCGGTGTCAGCGCTTTGCTATAACGTGCATCCCAACCTTCAACTTGACGGCGACAGTAGCCTTCACCTTTACCCAGTTTTTCTAGCTCTGTGCCTTGATAAGGTACTTGATGCAGCTCAATCAATTTATCTAAGACATTCAGGCAAAGTTGCTGCACCTGTGACTCATCCAACTGTAATTCTTTGGGTAAATTAGCACGTGGAATAATGCCTTCAATCCGCCTCATCACATAAAAATCGCAACCGATGATGCTGTCATCCTGACACAGTGCAATCATTTCAGGTAGCACAGGGTAAAACGGTGCCAGATGCTTCTGCACATTGTATTCACGCGCCATATCATGCGCTGATTTGGCTTTGGTACCTTTCGGCGGACGACGCAAGATCAGGTCTGCATTGTCATACTGCAGCCGATAGGTCCAATTCGATGCGCCCCCTGAGTATTGGGTCACTTGTGCCTGTCCTTGCAGATCCACACCTTGGTTTTTTAGCCAGTTTTCAACCGCTGCAATATCCAGTTCTTCACCATGGCGAATCTGACCGCCAACATCAATTACTGCCATTTACTTTTATCCTTATCAACGAGCATAGCCACGTTTTTTGAGTTCTAATTTGGCAATCATGCCTTTATGGACTTCATCTGGTCCATCAGCCAAACGTAAACTACGTGCTTGATTAAAAAATGCAGTCAACGGGGTATCACGTGAAACGCCTTCGCCACCGTGGATTTGAATCGCCATATCCACCACGTTTTGTAATACAGTCGGCGCCACCACTTTAATCGCAGAGATTTCTGTTAATGCCGCCATATTGCCCAGCGTATCCATCTTATAAGCGGCGTACAGGGTCAATAAGCGAGCCTGATCGATCTGCACCCGCGCATCTGCAATACGCTCTAAATTACCGCCGAGTTTGAGAATTTCTTTGCCAAAGGCTTTACGTGACATGCCTCGATCAATCATCAGTTCCAACGCTTTTTCAGCTGCACCAATACAACGCATACAATGGTGAATCCGCCCAGGCCCTAAACGACCTTGTGCAATTTCAAAACCTTGTCCTGCCCCCCCAATAAAGCAGCTGACTGGCACACGCACATTGTCAAAATTGACTTGCCCATGTCCATGCGGTGCATCGTAATCACCAAACACAGGCAACATTCGCTCAATACTCACGCCTTGCGTGTCAATCGGCACAAGTACCATCGAATGTTGATGATGACGGTCTTTATTCGGGTCTGGGGTATAAGCCATGAAAATAATCACTTTGGCATTGGGATCGCCCAAGCCCGATGACCACCATTTGCGGCCATTCAGTACAATTTCATCCCCCTCAATCACCGCCGTGGCCTGCATATTAGTAGCATCACTGGAAGCCACGGCGGGTTCAGTCATACAGAACACTGAACGGATTTCTCCTGCAAGCAAAGGTTGCAACCATTGCTGTTTTTGTGCCTCGCTACCATAGCGCCATAACACTTCCATGTTGCCGCTATCAGGTGCATTACAGTTAAATACGGTTGGTGCAAGTAAGCTACGTCCAGTCAGTTCGGCAATATGCGCATATTCCTGAACCGATAAACCAGCACCCAATTCCGCATCGGGCAAAAACATATTCCATAAGCCAGCCGCTTTAGCCTTATCTTTCAATTGTTGTAATTGTTCTGGCCACTGCCACTTGGTCCAGTCACCATCCACATTGAGATGATGGACGTCATCCCAGAAGGCTTTTTCAATCGGTTCTATTTCTTGTTGAATAAAGGCTTGCGTTCGTGCAATAAAATCCTGTGCGCGTTCAGATAATGCAAACATCATCATTTCCCTCAATGTAAAATGTGGCGAATATTGATTCGCTGCTTTACATCACCATAAGCGAAAATTTATTATGAATGAAATGATTTTATTTTATTCAAAACTATGAATCATATTCATAATACTAGCCCATTGGAAGTGGCTCACTTTCATCGTATTGATATTAATTTATATCCGCTGTTTATTGCGATTTTTGAACAAAAGAGCATTTCCAAAGCCGCGCAATTGTTGTGTATCAGCCAATCTGCGGTCAGCCACGCCTTGCAGCGTTTGCGCACGCAACTTGGGGATGACTTATTTGTTCGAAGCGGGCAAAAAATGCTGCCAACGCCTTATGCTGAGCAGATTTATCAGCCGATTCAAATGGCTTTATTGAGTATTCAAAAAATCGCTATGCCTCAGCAAGATTTTATGCCGAGCATGCTACAAAGTATAAAAATCGCGATTCATGATGAAATCGAACCCATTATTTTTCCTCAATTGGTCAATCACTTTGCCAAGCAAAATCTCAATATCCAGTTTTTTAGTTCTAAACTTGATCGTAAAAATATGTTGGCTGATTTGTCAGCACAACAAATCGATTTTGTGATTGACTTAGTACAACCGTTTCAAGCTCATTTACAGTTTGAAAACCTGATTGAAGATTATTTTGTGGTCTGTACACAGCAAACTAAAATGGATTTATCGCTCTATTTATCATCACCGCATATTGGTGTGTCATCACGGCGTACGGGGTTATTATTAGAGGATATTTATCTAAATCGACAACAATTGTCTCGGCAAATTTTTCTACGCTGTCAGCACTATTCAACAGCTTTACAGGTCTTAGCGCAGCACCCAAATGCAATACTGACTATCCCTCAAAGTATTCTGAAACATCTACACTATTCAAAAGATTTACAGATTCATGCACTTCCGATTGAATTACCCAAAATCAATATGGGTATGTATTGGCATGAGCATGTCAAACACAATGCAAGACATCAGTTTTTACGTGCAGAAATTTTAAATGTCTTTCACTCAGGACAAGCTACAGCAGTGCTACCATAGCTTGTTTGGAGGAACGATCAACTTATAAAACTTAATGAGGAGAATGGCTTGAATGAATAGGCTCATCAACACAATTCATTAAATACGTCTTTGAAAAAATGAGTCTGAAGACATAAATTACAGCCATCGCAAAGACGCTGTATCCAATCTGAGTAAATAGTAAAGGGATACAGAATAAAATTAAAATGGTCATTGGATAAACCCAACGACGCCAGCCGCGTAAATAAAAAGCTTCATAAAATAACCAGAGATAGGTGCTATAAACAGCCAAACAAGTCGCTATCACTAAACCCATCATTTGGCTAGAAATGTGCGCATGTTGTGTCGACACATCAACAGCGGCTGCTAAGGCTGCACCGAGAGCTGCAATACTAATAAAAATAAAGAAATGCCCATATCCCCATAAAAAAGGTTGCACACCTCGACGTTGATGATGGTGATGACTTCGATCAAAATAGACCCACCACATCGCAAACATCATCAAAAGTCCACCGACTATTAGGAAAATTTCTTCTAGATTTAAGACATGATTAGAAAAAGCATCTTGTATAGCTGCGAAGCTACCAATAATCGACTCACCCAGTACAATGATGGTCAATAATGCATAACGCTCCACAATATGATGGGGATGCCATGGCGTAGCAGTATGTCTTTCAGCATAAAAAGGAACAGCCAGTTCTAAGCAGACTAAGCATAAGAACATCAGTGGAGTCAGTTGAATCGAACTAAAATTACCAATTAACCATGCAAGTTGAACCAAGACAATTCCGATTGCATAACGATATGCTGTTACTCTTCGTTCAGGATCATGTTTTGCGACACGTATCCACTGCGTCACTAATGCCAAGCGCATGATGATGTAGCCAATAATAATCACATCGAAATCATGCTGCTGAAATACTGCGGGAATCCCCGCCGCCATCACCAATGAACCCAAAATTTGCACAAAGGTTAAACAACGATACAACGTGTCATCATTATCATAAGCGGAGGCAAACCAAGTGAAATTCATCCATGCCCACCATAATGCAAAAAACACCATAAAGTAGGTAGGCAAAGCATGCCAAAGATGACCTTCGATCATCGCATGATGGAGTTGCTGACCTGCCGTTGCGATCGCAACCACGAAGATGAGATCAAATAAAAGTTCTAAAGGCGTAGCTACACGATACTGTTCTTCTGGATCTCGGGGTGCAAATAACTTTAATCTTTTAATTTGATGATGTTCAACACTCATATCTTCTTCTCAAGGCATCAAAAGCCTGTAAATTTTAGCCCAACTCATGGGAATGAAAGCTCTATTCTGTCTGCATCATAAAATATTGTTGAAAATTTATTCACACAAAATTTGCGCTAATACGTAAATTATGTAATGCTATACCTACTTTGGATGTCACCATCCATACAGAATTAGTTTGACAAGGGGAGTAGCCTCCTCCAAACCTAGGTAGTGTAGTTTAAATACTTAGGTGTCAGAGCTTCGTCATTACACTTTGCAAAAAGTCGGACTCTGAGCATCACAATCGATATGTGATGTAGGCAAGACCTTGATCATGTTGAAACAGATGTATTTATTCATCTGGCAACTGGTCAAGGTTTTTTTATGCCCAGTTGCTAGATAGGGAGTTGTGATGGAAACTATCGGTAATCTATGGCTGTATGTCGTATTCTTCGGCCTTGTCACAGTCATGCTTTTGGTCGATTTTTTAGGCTTTAAACAAAAACAAAATCAAGATGTTCCAATCAAGCAAGCCGCTTACTGGAGTATTGCTTGGGTCACTGTAGCAACGCTATTTGGTGGGGGCTTGTGGCTCTATCTACAGCAAACAGTAGGACTCACCCTTGCGAATCAAAAAACCATGGAATACTTCGCAGGTTATCTACTGGAAAAATCACTGGCAATCGATAACGTCTTCGTTTGGTTGATGATCTTCGCAGCATTTGCAATTCCACCTGCATTGCAACGTAAAATCTTACTTTATGGTGTATTAGGTGCGATTGTTTTAAGAACCATCTTTATCTTTATTGGGGCTTGGTTCGTACAAGAGTTTTCTTGGGTACTTTATATTTTCGGTGCATTCCTTGTGTATACAGGTTTTAAATTCTTGAAAGGTCAAGATGAAGAAACCAATATTGAAGATATTAAATTACTGAAATGGTTACGCAAACACATGCGTATTACCCCTCAACTTGAAGGTAATAAATTTTTCGTCCGTCAAAATGGCGTGTTGTGGGCAACACCTTTATTTTTAGTTTTAATCTTAGTTGAAGCATCTGATGTTATTTTCGCGGTCGACTCTATTCCTGCGATTTTCGCGGTAACCAGTGACCCGTTTATTGTATTAACAGCAAACTTAATGGCGATTTTGGGTTTACGTGCAATGTTCTTCTTACTTGCTGGCGCTGCATCTAAATTACATTATTTACCTTATGGTTTAGGCATTATCTTATTGTTTATTGGTGCGAAGATGTTATTGCTTGATGTATTCCATATGCCAATATGGATCTCATTAGGCTTTATCGTATTGGTATTAAGTATTACTGCTTATTTATCATTACGTCACAACAAAAAACAACCGCAACCTTAATACATCATATAGGGCATCTAATAAAAATTTGGATGCCCTATTATTTAAAATATAAGAATAGACTATACATTAAAAAAACAGATCAATATGATATGTCGGCTTATCGCTTTTATCTTTCTTAATCAGAAACATAATAAACAAGACTTGCTCACATATTTATGTCGATCAAGCAAATTAAAATGAGTGGGGTCTCATGCGTTCTAAAAAAATTAATCTTGTTGTTGTACCATTATTACTGACTGCCTGTAGCCATAATGATGGACCTCTAGTACAAGATGTTTATAACAATCAATATGATTGTGCAACAGACTGGAATACTGAAACTTGTGAAGAAGAAAATAGCTCAGGGAGTGGAAGTTCTACTGCTGGAGTTCGCTATTATGGTGGTTTTGGTTCTGGGCGTTATTTAGGACCACAATATTATCAACATAATCGTGAAGTCTCTTTTAAAGACAATACTTTGAGACCACATACCAATCTCAGTGTGGGACAACCTTCAATTTCAACCACTGCAAAACGCTATTCTGTATCATCACCTATTCGTGGCGGTTTCGGTCGTGGTGGCTCATCATTTGGCGGCTAATTAAAAGACTGAAACTCAAGATGAAAAGAAAAATATTATCACCCCGCACAGACTGGCAACTCGAACACCAAAAAATTGGTTTCGATTATTTTAATTTACCTTCACTCGATGGCTCAATTTATTGGTCAGAAGGAATTGCCTACGAATTTACACTGAAGCAAATTGAACAGCTTGAAGATGCAGCCAATGAGCTCCACCAAATGTGTTTAGCTGTGACAAGTGATTTGATTCAACGCGGTAATTATCCTGATTATTTCCAGATTCCAGTTGCTGCAATTGCACAAATCGAGCAGTCTTGGCGACAAAATGCGCCGATGCTATATGGACGCTTTGACTTTGCCTATGATGGGCGCAATATCAAAATGCTGGAATACAATGCTGATACTCCCACAGGACTGTTAGAAGCGTCTGTAGCACAATGGTTATGGATCGAACAGGTATCAGGGATTCCTAATCGCGATCAATTTAATAGTATTCATGAGGATTTAATTAAACGTTGGAAAACGATTCTACCGCGAGGCAGTCATGTGCATTTTGCAGCCTGTCAAGAAGCAGGGCGAGAGGACTGGGGTAATCTAGAATATTTAATGGATACCGCTTTTCAAGCGCATCTACAAGTTTCTGAACTTTCAATGGAAAATATTGGCTGGAATGGACAAAGTTTTGTTGATCTGAATAATCGACCAATTCAAAACCTATTCAAGTTATATCCTTGGGAATGGATTTGGGAAGAATCATTCTCTCAATATCTGAGTCCGCAATCGAATTGGATCGAACCATGTTGGAAAATGCTGCTCTCTAATAAAGCAATTTTAGTGGAGCTTTGGAAACGCTATCCAAATCATCCTCTTTTGGTCGAGACTCATCATTTTGATCCACAGCAAAAACTCTCTGGCAAATGGGTCAAAAAACCTATATTAGCGAGAGAAGGGGCGAATATCCGAGTATTGCAAGATGGTCAAGATCAAGGAGCTGCTTCTGGTAGTTTCTATTTTGATGACTATGACAAATATGGGTATGTGGTACAAAAATGGGTAGAGACTCCATTATTTTCAGGACAGCTACCAACGCTCGGTTTATGGATGGTTGGACATCAGTGTGCAGGCATGTCGATTCGTGAGGACTGCTACGACATTATTGGTAATGATGCCCATTTTGCCGCGCATTATTTTGTGGAATAAAGAAAGGACAATATTTATATGTAGAGAAATCATCTACTGTTTTTATTTTTTGAAGGTAAATCTCATAATATCCTATCGTGCCCAGCGGCATGGCTGCCGCTGGTTTAGCTGTGGTATTAGGCAGGTACCATCAGCTAAAGAAAGGATTTTTTTACTTTTGATCCATCAAAAGCAAAGCGTAATTCAATATTCATCCTAATCACTCATACGCTATATCATCATAAAAGACAGACTTAAATACTATGTGCTGCCACCCATTTCATATAAGACATCAAACGAGTAAAAAATAAAATTTGCAGAAAAATGGTAAAAGCCGAAACACACCATTCGTACCACATTTCAAATGCGGTTTGCGCTAAACCAAAATATTGATAAATTCCCAATAAAACTAACCCAAAAACAATTCCAAACACAGTATTTTGCATCAAAATAGGAAAGGACAACGCCGTAATTCGATTTAAGAAATGGACACCTTGATCAGCACCATTGGCTTGATAAGTCCGTTGAATTCCTATCAGCATAATCAATAGGGTCAACGCAGCTTCAATCCCAATAACTCGAATATCAGAATAAGGCGAATACATACCGTAATAGTACACAGCACTCACCACCAATGCCGCTGCGAGATAATAGTTTTTATAATGTTGTTTACTTAGAGTGTCCTCAGCCAACTCATGTGCTAAAGCTTTGGTATTCCAATAATACATCTTTATTTTTTCCAAAAAGTATAATTATTGCTGACAATTTACGTATTTACACCGGAAAGTAAAGTGAATTGATTCAATCAATTACTTGTACCTCGCTCGGCTTTCTATACTTAAATTAGACGAATAATCCAGTAAAACTAGCAAAATCGAGTACAATCAATCGAAAAAAGTAAAATTGTAGGTTGTTATGACTTTGGCTACTCCCATCACTGTTATTCGTGGTCGCTTCTTAGATATTAAAAAAACTGTTGCTCAAGCAAATCAAATTGCAGATCAAGTCCGTTATCTCGAAGATGGTGTCCTCATCACGGAACAAGGCAAAATTCGCTGGTTTGGGACATGGGAAGATGCTCAAGACCATCTTCCTGCAAACGTTGATATTCAGCATTATCCAGAACAATTGATCATCCCAGGTATGATCGATACGCATATTCACTTTCCACAAACAGAAATGGTCGGTGCTTACGGCGAACAACTTTTGAGCTGGTTAAACACTTATACGTTCCCAACTGAAATCCAGTTTAAAGACAAAGCTTATGCGAGCGAGATTGCCAAGTTTTTTGTGAATGAACTGCTTAAAAATGGCACAACCACTGCACTAGTATTTTGTACGGTTCATCCTGAATCAGTAGATGCTTTATTTGAAGCCGCAGAACAGCATCAGATGCGTCTAATTGCAGGTAAAGTCATGATGGATCGTCATGCTCCTGAAGCCCTATGTGATAGCGTAGACAGCAGCTATGACGACTCTAAGGCACTGATTGAAAAGTGGCATGATCAAGGTCGTGCGTTATATGCCATTACACCACGCTTTGCTCCAACCTCTACACCTAAACAACTTGAAAGAGCAGGACAACTCAAAGCTGAACATCCTGATGTTTATGTACATACTCATCTAAGCGAAAATAAAGATGAAATTGCATGGGTTAAAGATTTATTCCCAGCACAAAAGGGTTATTTAGATGTCTATCATCATTATGGCTTAACGGGTCAGCGTTCTGTATTTGCTCACTGCGTTCATTTAGAAGATGCTGAATGGCAATTTATGCATGAGACTGACTCCGCAATTGCGTTTTGTCCAACCTCAAATTTATTCTTGGGTAGTGGTTTATTTCCGCTGAACAAAACATGGCAGCAGCAAGTTAAAGTTGGATTGGGAACTGACGTTGGGGCAGGAACCTCTTTCAGTTTATTACAAACGGTCAATGAGGCTTACAAAGTTCAACAGCTTCAGGGTGACAAATTATCAGCTTACGAATCGCTGTATCATGCGACCTTAGGTGGTGCAAAAGCCTTGGATCTCGATGACAAGCTAGGTAACTTCAATGTGGGTAAAGAAGCTGATTTTGTGGTGTTAAATCTCCAGCCAACAGCATTGCAACAATTACGTCAGTCTCGTGCCAAATCACTTGAAGATAGTCTATTTGCATTATTTACCATGGGGGATGATCGAAATGTCGAGGCAACCTATATCTATGGACAAAAGGCCTATAGTCAAAACTAAAATTTTAAACAAACAAAAGTTTGGATTTTTATTGTTGGCTATTGGATCTGCAGTGCTATTGAAACGTGACAGTGCATCTGCTCAAAATGAAACATTTTCTTCATCATCAAAAGGTGCATGAAATCTGATTTTGTTTTAAAATTGTCGTATTAGCTCAAGATTTCGAGGTGTTGCAGGTCAACACCTTTTTTATTTTCCCGTTTTTAATTTTAGGAATCTACCGATGACCATTGCAATGCGCATTATGATTTCAAGTGAAGAGATTCAAGCCAAAGTCAAAGAACTTGGTGACAAAATCAATGCACACTATGCTCAAAGTGATAAAGAACTGGTATTGATTGGTTTATTGCGTGGCTCAGTCATTTTTATGGCAGATTTATGCCGTTCAATCGAAAAACCACATGAACTCGATTTTATGACTGTTTCTAGTTATGGTGGTGGGACAGTTTCAACCCGAGATGTCAAAATTTT
This sequence comes from Acinetobacter modestus, assembly GCF_014636095.1. GTDB lineage: Bacteria > Pseudomonadota > Gammaproteobacteria > Pseudomonadales > Moraxellaceae > Acinetobacter > Acinetobacter modestus. The sequence goes on along the minus strand of NZ_BMDV01000010.1, from coordinate 31,523 downwards.
AAAAGATCTTGATGGTGAGATTCACGGTAAAGATGTTCTTGTTGTTGAAGATATTATTGATTCAGGGAATACCTTGAGCAAAGTCGTTGAAATGCTCAAAACACGTAATCCAAACTCAATTGAACTTTGTACTTTGGTGAGCAAACCTTCACGCCGTGAGATTGATTTAGAAGTAAAATTCTTAGGTTTTGAAGTCGAAGATCGCTTTATTGTCGGTTACGGTTTAGATTTCGATCAAAAGTATCGTCACTTACCATTTATTGGTGAAATCGGTCTTTGATCAATTATGAAAGGCGCTTTAAAGCGCCTTTTTTATTCTAGCTTGTTAATCAAAGCACGATAAAGATTGCACAAAAATACGACATAACTCAGTAATCCACTACAGACAGAGTTAGGCTAAATCTAGCAGGATAGTAACAAACAAATACTATGGTAAAACAAGGAGAAAAGGTGATGTGGTCTCTCATTGTAGCGATTGTGGTCGGTTTTTTTGCAGGTTTAATTGCCCGTGCATTGCATCCTGGTGAAGATAAAGCAGGATTTATTGTTACCACCTTATTAGGGATTGCAGGTTCATTATTAGCAACCTACGGTGGCCGCTTACTTGGATTATATGGTGAAAACTCAGCGGCTGGCTTTATCGCATCGGTCATTGGTGCCATTATTATTTTATTTATCTACAACTTGGTCACCAAGAAAAGTTAGAACAAAATAAATTAAAAATGCCCAAATCATTTTATTACAATGCATTGGGCATTTTTATTTATAAACCGAGTTCTTTCCAAATCATCCGAATGTCTTCAGCACTCCGCCCGCCAACCATTTTCAGACCATTCCCGAATATCAGCGTCGGTGTTCCTTCTATACCTAATTTTTTCCCTAATTCTAGATTGCGATCAATCGGATTAGCACAGTTTTTTTCTTTAGGCTGTATATTCTTCTGCAATAAGTTTTTCCACGCGTAAGCTTGGTTAGGATCACACCAAATCGATTTTGAGACGGTAATCGATTGTGCTTTTAATGGATAGATAAACGTATAAATGGTGACATCATTGAGCTTATCCAGTTCAGCTTCTAATTTCTTACAATAGGGGCAATTTGGATCTGAAAAAATAGCGAGCTGCTGTTTACCATAGCCCTTTACCGTTTTTATTGCATCTTTTAAAGGTAATTGTTTCCAGTCAATTGAATTTTGCTTTAGAACCAAGTCCTTGGTCAGATTCTTTTGATCTTTTAAACGAACCATCGAACCAATAAACATATATTGGGCATTTTCATCCAAATAAATAATCTGATTATCTAAATTTGCACTGTATAGTCCTGTCATTTCTGTTGCTTGAATATTGCTAACATGAATATTGGGATATTGCTGATTTAAATTATTTTTTAAGGTTTCTACATTTGCAAAAATCATTGCAGACGTGCAACTCAACAATGAAAATAAAGCGATTTTTTTTAACATATCTCATACTCAACTCAAAATTAGCGCTATTTTAATCAGGCTTATCCTCATAAATTGCACAGCTTACTCAGTCACAACCAAAAGCCAACCAATCATCGTCACGTTTCACGTGGAACATCCGTTTTTTTAAAAGTAGTTTCAAATCACAGATAAAAAAGCTCGTTTTGGTAAAAAAATGACAAAAATTCTCACATTGTATTGATATTCATATAATAAATAGAAATCAAACTAGATCGATTGGTTTATTTTTGGAATAATCCAATCACAATCAGCAAGGCAACTTTTGTAATCTCATTCAGCGTGAATGAAAAGCCATGAAATGACTTACAGAACTTTTGAAACTTCATTTTAAAGAAACAAGGATATGTTTTCCTTTGCATGATTAGTTTTAACTTCACACTATCTGACTCAATCTAGTCTTGTCTTAAAATTTAGGTACATCCATGTATAACGCGGAATTATTAGAAGAAGCCAAAACGTTTATGTTTCATATGTTGACCAAAGTGGTTGAATATGGCGGCTCAGATTTATTCATTACAGCAGATTTTCCACCGAGTATTAAACTCCAAGGTTTAATGCGTCCTTTAGGTCAGCAAATTTTAACCCCAGAAAAAACTAAGCTATTTGCATATAGCTTAATGAACGAAAAACAACGCCAAGAATTTGAAAATGAATGGGAATGTAATTTCGCAATTAACATTCCAGAAGTATCACGCTTTCGTGTAAATGTATTTAAGCAACAACTACAAATCGGCATGGTCATCCGAACTATTACGTCAGAAATACCCACCTTCCAAAAGCTCAAACTCCCAGAATCTTTGAAAAATGTCATGATGGAAAAGCGCGGCCTAATATTGGTAGTTGGAAGTACGGGATCAGGTAAATCTACGTCATTGGCAGCCATGATTGACCATCGTAATGAAAACTCAGCAGGGCATATTATTACGGTCGAAGATCCAGTCGAATATGTCCATAAACATAAAAAATCAATGATTACTCACCGAGAAGTAGGTGTAGATTGCCATACTTGGCACCATGCCTTAAAAAATACATTGCGTCAGGCACCTGATGTCATTTTGATTGGCGAAATCCGTGATACTGAAACCATGGAACATGCGATTGCTTTTGCTGAAACTGGGCATTTATGTTTAGGAACTTTACATGCCAACAACGCCAACCAAGCTTTAGATCGGATCATGAACTTCTTTCCAGATGAACGCCGTAATCAATTGCTGATGGATCTTTCATCTAATATGAAAGCGATTATTTCTCAACGTTTGGTCCGTACTCAAGATGGTCAAGGTCGTCGTGCAGCCGTAGAGATTCTACTGAATACACCATTAATTGCAGAAAATATCTTAAAAGGTCAATTTCATAATCTTAAAGAAATTATGACCAAGTCTCGTGAATTAGGTATGCAAACTTTTGATCAGGCCTTATTTGATTTATATAACGAAGGCGCAATTAGTTATGATGAAGCGTTACGTAATGCTGACTCATTGAATGAGTTACGCTTACAAATCAAGCTGAAAAGTACTCGTCAAGAAGGAGTTCCTGCTAGTGCAGCAACTTCTTTAAATATGCTGAAAGAAGACTCTGAAGAGCAAGAAATGCAAGGCGTTTAAACATAAAAAAAACAGCCTAAATAATTTCTATTATTTAGGCTGTTTTTTTAAATCTAAAGATTTATATTCAATATTTTAGGAATCAATTGAAAATTTCTTCTTTAAAGCATGCCAATAACGAATCATTTTATTCTTAAAATTTATGATAGTTGCTTTAAAACCGACTTCTTTTTTCGGCTGATGCTTTAATCTCTCTTGTAAAAGTTTTTCTTTTTCCTGAATTTCAGCAAGTTTACGTTCTTTTGCTTGTTGTTGTTCTTTGACCTTATCAGCTACAGTCTGACCTGTACCTTTGCAAGGTTTAGATTGGAATATAACAGATCCATTCTCTTTACATTGATAAATCTCTGTTTTCGCATAAATAAATGTCGAAAACATACAAAAAAATACAGCCAAAATAAAATAGTTCACGGTATATAACCTAATATTCATTCTAGAATTTAATCAGTTTCTCATCACTAATTTTAAAATATATTAATTTATATTCACAAGATAAACTAAAATTATATAAGCAAAAGTATGAAACAAATTAATAATTTTTATTAATCTAAAAAATTAATTCTTTATTTGGCATAAAATACACAATAAATTCCACAAAAAAAGCACTAAGAAGATATTCTTAATGCCTATATAAAATTTTAAACTCTTAAAAAATTACTTTCCAATACAGAACGAACCAAAAATCTTTCCGAGTAAATCATCGGCACTGAAATCACCCGTGATTTCGCCCAACGCATTTTGAGCCAGTCGCAATGATTCAGCTACAAGTTCACCTGCATTAAACACAACTAACTGCTCACGTGCTTCTGCAAGATAGCGCTGAGTACGCTTCATTGCATCTAAATGACGTGTTCGGGCGATAAAGGTGTCTTCCTCAGGTTGGAAGCCCGCATGCGCTGTAATCGCCTCTATGAGCGCATGAACACCCATATCTTGTTTTGCGGAGACACTGATATGACGAAAGCCTTGATAATCACTTAATGTGGCATCTTGCCCCGTTAAATCGCATTTATTACCAATCAATAGCAACCGTTTTGGCTCAAGATGCTCTGAAAAATATTCATGCGCCAATTGCAATGGCTCATCACCTTGATTCAAGTCATACACCAACAGCAATAAATCGGCTTGTTCGATTTCCTTGATTGCACGACGAATCCCTTCTTGCTCGACGATATCGCCTGTTTCACGTAGGCCAGCGGTATCGGTTAGGGTAATCGGCAAACCATTTAAACTAATCTTTTCATGCAGCACATCTCGGGTGGTTCCTGCAATATCCGTCACAATCGCACGTTCATGCCCAGCCAGTGCGTTTAACAGGCTCGATTTACCCGCATTGGGTTTACCCGCAATCACCACCTGTAAACCTTCACGTAATAGCTGTCCTTGACGAGCAGACTGCTGTACCGCTTGAACCGAGTCCTGTACCTCATCCAACAAAGCCAGAATCTTGCCATCAGCAAGGAAATCAATTTCTTCTTCAGGGAAATCAATCGCCGCTTCAACATGCAAACGCAAGTGAATTAGTTTTTCTAAAACTGTATTAATTTTGGTTGAAAATACACCTTGCAAAGAGCGAACGGCAGAACGTGCTGCCGCCTGTGAAGTGGCATCAATCAAATCGGCAATCGCTTCCGCTTGTACTAAATCCATTTTGCCATTTTCAAAGGCACGCATGGAAAATTCACCCGCTTTTGCAGCAGTCGCACCCAAATCGAGCAAACGTGCCAGCAAAGCATTTTGAATGACTGGGCCACCATGACCTTGTAGCTCCACCACATCTTCACCCGTAAACGAATGAGGGTTTGGAAAACATAATACAATCCCTTCATCCATCACTGAGCCATCAGCATCACAAAACTGACGGAAACCTGCCATACGCGCAGCAGGAAGACTTTTCTGGGTCAACTGTTCAGCAATGGCATAAGCTTTAGGGCCAGAAAGTCGAATCACGCCCACACCACCACGACCTAATGGGGTAGCAATCGCAGCAATTGTGGTTTGATGTTGCATGTTAAATTCACCTAAAAAACACGAGGGTTATGAAACAGGAACCCTAAATACAGACAAAGAAAAATCCGCCTAAGATTACCATCTTAAGCGGATTTATTCAGTAAAAGTTCGAACTTAAGCGTTCGGCTCAACCTTGTTGAGACGGTCTTTTTCGACACCTTTGTTAATAAACCATTGTTGTAAAATGGTAATACTATTGTTGACGATCCAGTAAAGCACGAGGCCAGCAGGGAAGAACAACATGAATACCGTAAACATGATTGGCATGATACGGAATACTTTAGCTTGCATTGGATCAGTTGGTTGAGGATTCAACATTTGCTGAACGAACATGGTCACACCCATGATCAACGGCAAGATAAACCATGGATCCATCGCAGATAAATCTTGAATCCAACCTAACCACGGTGCATGACGAAGTTCAACGGATTCCATCAATACCCAATACAAGGCTAAGAAAATCGGCATTTGCAACAACAATGGCAAGCAACCAGACAATGGATTAACTTGTTCGCGCTTGTATAAGGCCATCATTTCTTGTGAGAAACGCATGCGGTCTTCACCAAATTCTTCTTTCATGCGTTGCATTTCTGGTGCAATTACACGCATTTTCGCCATCGAACGATAACTTTTTGAAGAAAGTGGCCATAAAATCGCTTTTACCATGATCGTCAATAAAATAATTGACCATCCCCAGTTACCAACAAGATTATGGAAGAATTGTAGACCGAGGAACAATAATTTAGCGATCGGCCATAACCAACCATAGTCTACCGTTTGGTTTAGACCAGCAGCTAAATCTTTAAGTTCAGATTGAACTTTTGGACCAGCATACAATTTTGCGTCTACTTCCATTGAAGTACCCGCAGGGACATTGATCACAGGAGAAGTAAAGCCCATGATATTCATTTTATCATTAGACTGACGTGATTCTAATTTCGCAGCATAAGGCTGACCATCAGCCTGAGTCAGTTTTAAATTCCCAGGAATCCAAGCACTGACAAAATAATGCTGAACCATGGCAACCCAGCCGCCTTTGGCTTCAACATTTAATTTTTCGTCATTAAAATTGGCAAATTTTAATTTGTTATAATGCGCTTCTGGTGTACCCCAAGCGCCACCAAGATAAGTACCTAAGGTGAAAATACCTTGTGAAGACTTGCCTGGATCATCCGAATTATCACGCTTTAACTGACCAAACATTTGACCTTGCCAGTTTTGCTGACTACGGTTAATGACTTGATGTTTAACGGTAATTGGGTAATCGCCTTGCGTGAAGGTGAAAGATTTGATCACTTCCACACCTTCAGGTGTTTTAAATACCAACGGCACAGTCAACACTTGATGTGTTTTACCATCTTTCGACGCTACACTTTTCGCATCTGCCAAGGTATATGCTGTTTTCTCAACATCATACATTGGACGGCCGCCACGGCTGCTATCTGGTCCATTTAAACCAATTAACCCCGATTGAGCGACGTAGGTACGTTTCGCATCACTTTCCAGCATGACAAATGGTTTATCGCTGTCTTTGCTTTCATCATGGCTTAACAATTCAATACGGACAATATCACCACCTTTTGGATTGATCCACAGATGATAAAGATCAGTTTGTACTGAAATCAGTTGCTGACTCACAGATGTATTATGTTCTGTGGCTTGTGATGCAGTCACATTTGCTTGTGGCAAGTCTGAAGCCGCTGTTGCATTTTGAGCGTTTGGCAAATCTGCAGATACTTCATGCGTACTTACAACAGCCGCTTGTTGTTGCGGCGCTGGTGCAGCATGACCATAATCTTTTTGCCAAGCCAAAATAAGCAAATATGCGGTAACAAACATGGCTCCAAGAATTGCAAATCTGGCCCATTGTTGCATATCTATTATCCCAAATGGTTAGAGAGATTTTGCTTGAATAAACGATCACGAAAGGGTACAGCAACGTGATGCATTTGAGAATCTATTTGATGAAACGAAATAAAACGAAGTGCTTTGCGTGGGACTGGATCATAGCCCGAACCACCCCAAGGATGACAACGGCAAATTCGCTTAGTCGAAAGCCATACGCCCTTTACTGCACCATGTGTCTGCAATGCTTCAATTGCATATTGTGAGCATGTAGGAATATAACGACAACGAGGACCCAATAATGGACTAATTGCGATTTGGTAACATCTTATCAACCAATGCAGTAAACGTACCATTGGAGATCTCTAATTTTGGAGGGATGTCACAACGACTTTGGAATGCTTCTTTGCTAAACGTTGTAATTTTTGCCAAGCAAAATCTAATTGTTGATGTAATTCTTGATTTGCGATTGCTTCTATACCCACTTTAGGCATCACCACAATATCGATATCAGCATTAAATTGCGCTTGATGTAAACGGAAACTCTCTCGAGCAAGACGTTTTATTCGATTTCGCTCATGTGCACGACGCACTTTCTTTTTAGCAACGACAATACCCAAACGGCTATTCGGCTGTTCGGTTAATTTTGCTAAAAAAAGGAAATGGGGCTGATGCACTTTAAAAAGCGCACCATCAAATACACTTTTATAATCAGCAGCACATCGAATACGAGATTCAGTGCCGAAACTGTAAAGTGCCATCACCCAAGTCTGGTCGGCTTAACAGTATTAAACAGTTAAGCTGTGACGACCTTTTGCACGACGACGAGCTAAAACTTGACGACCTGCTTTAGTAGCCATACGAGCGCGGAAACCATGAACGCGTTTACGCTTTAATTCAGATGGTTGGAAAGTACGTTTCATTTCGAAACTCCAAAATGATCTTTCTATAAAGGTCCGCGATTTTATTGCGCAATGTTTACGCTGTCAATGGAAAATCAAAAACTTTACATTTTGTTTCTCTAATTTGAGCAACTAAAACTTAGATGATTACTCAGTTAAAATTGAAAACGAAAACTATACACAAGCTATCTCTTTAAAATTACTATCAATTCATCTATATTCACATCTTATAGACAGGCTTATCTACAACTTCATAAATAATTTAAATTTAATTCTTAGATTTTGAATTTAAATTTCGATATGCTCAGTTATCCACATAGAAGTGCCGATTTATAAATAAATTCAAATTTTAAAATTTAAATTTATTCTTATTAGTGTGGATTTATTCTGTGGAAAGTGATCATTTTTATATAAAAAACATGTTGTTGATTTGTGGATAACCATGTTTTTATCACTTTTATTATTTGTGGATAACTTTAACACTAAAACTATCCACAGCTTGTGCAAAAAGTTATGCACAAGTGGTTTTAAATTTAAATTTATAATCAAATGCTTTCTTTTTCGGCAAAAGTCTCATAAATTTGCCTGACAGATGTGGATAACTTGGTTAGAATGGCGACCCCTTCGAAAGATGGGATTGGTGGTTTCTTTATTTTTGAATTTAAAATGGATATTAGGGGATGCACATGCTCTGGACAGACTGCTTAACTCGCTTGCGACAAGAGCTCTCTGACAACGTCTTTGCGATGTGGATTCGTCCTTTGGTTGCTGAAGAAGTTGACGGGGTGATGCGTTTATATGCACCTAATCCATATTGGACACGTTATATTCAAGACAACCATTTAGAGCTAATTTCAATTCTTGCTGAGCAATTATCGGAAGGTCGAGTACGTCAGGTTGAAATCTTGGTTGATTCGCGTCCAGGTACTATTTTGTCTTCTCATGAGCAACCTGCAACCACGACTGCTGCTTTAAGTAACACCCCAACCATTCCAACTGTTCCTATTAAAGCTAAGAAAGAAACTGATTTGGTGCAACCAAGTCAAAATGTCACGAAAATACCAAAGAAAAGACAACTCAACCCATTATTTACATTCTCTTTATTTGTTGAAGGCCGTTCTAACCAAATGGCTGCTGAGACTTGCCGTAAGGTATTAACCCAATTAGGCGCATCTCAGCATAATCCTCTATTTTTATATGGTCCAACAGGTTTGGGTAAAACACACTTGATGCAAGCCGTAGGGAACGCACTTTTACAAGCCAAACCCAATGCGCGTGTCATGTATATGACCTCGGAAAGTTTTGTACAAGACTTTGTCAGTTCATTGCAGAAAGGTAAGGTTGAAGAGTTTAAGAAAAATTGTCGTTCTTTAGATTTATTGTTGGTTGATGATATTCATTTGCTTGCTGGTAAAGAAGCAAGTCTTGTTGAATTCTTTTATACATTCAACGCCTTATTAGACGAATCTAAACAAATTATTTTAACTTCAGATCGTTATCCAAAAGAACTCACGGAACTGGATCCGCGTTTGGTTTCCCGATTCTCTTGGGGATTATCTGTTGGTGTTGAGCCACCAGATATTGAAACCCGTATCGAAATTTTGCTAAAAAAAGCTGAAAATAGTGGGGTAGATTTGCCACGAAATTGTGCTTTATTCATTGCACAACAAGTGGTCGCAAACGTTCGTGAACTTGAAGGTGCCCTCAATAAGGTGGTGGCTATTTCACGTTTTAAAGGCACTGCGATTGATTTGGATGTGGTGCGTGAGTCATTAAAAGATGTTTTAGCGATTCGTGCACGCACCATTAGTGTGGAAAATATTCAGCGTGTCGTCAGTGAATATTTCCGTATCCCATTAAAAGAATTAATTGGACCTAAGCGTACCCGTATTTATGCACGTCCACGCCAATTAGCGATGGGGCTAGCCCGAGAGCTGACAGGGGATAGTTTTCCTGAGATTGGAATGGCATTTGGTGGCCGTGATCATAGTACCGTGATGCATGCCTGCGAAAAAGTGGTCAGCTTGCGAGAACAAGATCCAATTTTTAATGAAGATTATAAAAACTTACTTCGACTGTTACAAAGTTAATCTATTTTTCAGAGTTGCAAACTACTTTTAAGTGCAGCATAGTACACTGCTAACATTCATATCAGCTTCTGTTGTAAGAGGAATAAAATCGTGCGTTTGAAAATCGCTAAAGAAAGTTTAGTCAATGTTTTATCACATGTGGTGGGAGCGGTTGAACGTCGCCATACCTTGAATATTCTTTCAAATGTCAAAATTCAAACCACTCAACAGGCCTTAACGATTACGGGTTCTGATTTAGAAGTTGAATTAGTCGCAAGCACGACTTTATCTGAAGGTGCTTGTTTAGAAGCAGGTGAAACAACAGTTCCTGCACGTAAACTCGTCGAAATTTGTAAATCCCTTCCGACAGCAGCCTTGATTGACTTACAAATTACAGAAGACCAGCGCTGTATTTTAAAATCGGGAAATAGCCGTTTCGTATTGGGTACCCTTCCAGCAGAAGATTATCCATTACTCACGACTGACAATAGTCAAGGTACTCAGGTTCAAGTTACTCAGCGTGAATTAAAACGTTTATTTGAAAAAACAGCCTTTGCGATGGCAGTTCAAGATGTACGTTTTTACTTAACCGGTACTTTGTTGGAAATTGATCAAAATCAATTGCGTACAGTAACAACAGATGGTCATCGTTTAGCTTTGTGTGAAGTTGCTGCTTCATCAACTGCATCTGCACCGATTCAAGCGATCGTACCTCGTAAAGCAGTTGGAGAGTTACAACGTTTACTGAGTATTGAAGATGAACAGTTGACCCTGTTGATTGGACGTGAATTGTTGAATGTCACCATCAATACGCCAAGCCGTGATAAAGAGCAGGGCGATATTACCGTGCGTTTCACCACTAAGTTAATCGATGGAAAGTTCCCTGATTATCGCCGTGTGATTCCTAAAAATGGTGATAAGCATGTCTCTATTGCTCATGATGTCTTTAAGCAATCTTTACAACGTGTTGCCATTTTAAGTAATGAAAAACTTCGTGGTGTTTTCTTGAATTTTAATCAAGATTCATTGCAGTTGCGTGCCAATAACCCAGAACAAGATGAGGCGGTCGAAGATATTGCAATTCAATATCAAGATGCACCTTTAGAAATGTCATTTAATGCGCAATATATCCTTGAAGTACTTGGTGTGCTGGATGGTGATGACGTGAAAATGAGCATGAGTGAAGCCAATCAGTCGGTGCTTGTTCAAGATCCAGCGCATCCTGATCAAACCTATGTCGTGATGCCAATGCGAGTTTAATGATGATTGATGTTTGAGTTTTAAAGCATGCAAATCACGCGTTTAAATATCGAACGTGTACGTAATTTAAAGACGGTTGCACTCCATGAGTTGCAACCGTTTAATATTTTTTACGGCGCAAATGGTTCTGGAAAAACTTCAGTTCTAGAGGCTATTCATTTACTGGCAACAGGGCGTTCATTTCGCACCCATATTCCAAAACATTACATTCAATATGAAGCAGGGGATGCGATTGTTTTTGCGCAATCTGCCACTGAACGTATTGGTATGCAGAAGTTGGCTTCGGGCGAACAGGTGATTAAGGTCAATGGCGACACCATTGCGACTCAAGGTCAACTGGCAAAATTATTGCCTTTACAGCATATCGATCCACAAAGTACCGATATTATTGATCATGGTGCAAAGCCAAGACGACAGTTATTAGACTGGTTAATGTTCCACGTGGAACCTGAATTCTATTTTGCATGGCAGTATTATTCTCGGGCACTCAAACAACGTAATAGTTTACTCAAAACACGGCGTAATCTGACTTTGGCTGATTTAGAGCCTTGGAATAAAATGCTGAGTGATTATGGTGAAATGTTGCATTCACAGCGGGTTAGTATTGTTGAGCAATGGAACCAATTTTTCCATGAAGATTTAAAAATACTGCTACCTAATCTTGAAATAGAACTGGAATACAATCCTGGTTTTCATACTGAGCAAGGTCTATTGCAAGACTTGGTTCAGCAGCATCAAAAAGATCTGGATCGGCGTTATACTGAGTATGGTCCGCATCGTGCTGATTTGCGTTTAAAAACACCTTTTGGCAATGCGGATGATGTGCTCTCTCGTGGGCAAAAAAAGTTGTTAATCATGGCATTAAAACTGTCACAAATTGCAATGCTACATGCGAGTAATAAGGAAACTGTGGTATTATTAGATGATCTGACAGCAGAGTTAGATGAGACCGCACAACAACGGTTAATTGAGCGATTGAGTCAGTTAGGAAGTCAAGTTTTTATGACCACCTTAGACCATGCGTCGGTATTAAAACACTTACAGGATTTGTCGATTTCTTTTCAATTATTCCACGTTGTTCACGGTCAAATCAGTCTTGCTGCACCATAATTTTATTTCCTCATTTTTGGATAGATTAATATTTACTAGGGAGTAACCATGAGTTCAGAGTCTCAATCAGTCTCTCAAACAGAACAATCAAATGAAAAAGCTTATGATTCCTCTAGTATCAAAGTTTTACGTGGATTAGACGCGGTTCGTAAACGTCCTGGTATGTATATCGGTGACACTGATGACGGTACAGGTTTACACCATATGGTGTTCGAGGTGGTGGATAATGCCATCGATGAAGCTTTAGCAGGGCATTGTGATGAAATTTTAGTCACGATCCATGAGGATGAGTCGGTCAGCGTATCCGATAATGGTCGTGGTATTCCAACAGATATTCACCCAGAAGAGGGGATATCTGCGGCAGAAGTGATTTTGACCATTCTGCATGCGGGTGGTAAGTTTGATGATAATAGCTATAAGGTGTCAGGCGGTTTACACGGCGTAGGCGTTTCAGTTGTAAATGCTTTATCAAAAAAATTACAACTTACAATTTATCGTGCTGGACAAATTCACGAGCAAGAATATCAGCATGGTGATTCACAATATCCATTACGTGTGATTGGTGAAACAGATAAATCGGGTACAACGGTTCGTTTTTGGCCAAGTGAGCTAACGTTTAGCCAAACTATTTTTAGTGTCGATATTTTGGCACGTCGTTTAAGAGAGCTATCTTTCTTGAATGCAGGTGTTCGAATCGTTTTGCGTGATGAGCGTGTCAATCTTGAGCATGTTTATGACTATGAAGGCGGTTTATCTGAATTCGTTAAATATATTAACGAAGGCAAACATCATTTGAATGATATTTTTCATTTTACCGTTGATGCTGACAATGGTATTGGGGTTGAAGTTGCGTTGCAGTGGAATGATAGTTATCAGGAAAATGTACGTTGCTTTACCAATAACATTCCGCAAAAAGATGGTGGTACTCACCTTGCAGGCTTCCGTGCGGCATTGACTCGTGGCTTAAATAGCTACATGGAAAATGAAAGTTTATTGAAAAAAGAAAAGGTTGCTGTCACTGGTGATGATGCACGTGAAGGTTTAACTGCAATTATTTCAGTGAAAGTACCTGATCCTAAATTCTCTTCACAAACCAAAGAAAAATTGGTTTCGAGCGAAGTAAAACCTGCGGTAGAGCAGGCCATGAACAAAGAGTTTTCTGCTTATTTACTGGAAAATCCGCAAGCAGCGAAATCGATTGCAGGTAAGATCATTGATGCGGCGCGTGCACGTGATGCAGCGCGTAAAGCACGAGAAATGACCCGTCGTAAGAGTGCATTAGATATTGCTGGTTTACCGGGTAAATTGGCAGACTGTCAGGAAAAAGACCCAGCATTGTCTGAATTGTATCTAGTCGAGGGTGACTCTGCGGGCGGTAGTGCTAAACAAGGTCGTAACCGTAAAATGCAGGCGATTTTGCCGTTAAAAGGTAAAATCTTGAACGTTGAACGTGCGCGTTTCGACAAGATGATTTCAAGTCAAGAAGTTGGTACGCTCATCACTGCTTTAGGTTGTGGGATTGGACGTGAAGAATACAATCCAGACAAATTGCGTTATCACAAAATCATTATCATGACCGATGCGGACGTGGATGGTTCACATATTCGTACCTTGTTATTGACCTTCTTCTTCCGTCAAATGCCAGAATTGGTTGAGCGTGGATATATTTATATTGCACAGCCACCATTGTATAAGTTGAAGAAAGGTAAGCAAGAGCAATACATCAAAGATAATGATGCACTTGAAACATACTTGATTTCGAATGCGATTGATGAGCTTGCATTACATGTCAGCGCTGAAGCACCAGCGATTAATGGTGCAGCATTAGCGAGCGTTATTGCTGACTATCAAGTGTCGCAAAAGAGCTTACAACGCCTCACTCAACGTTATCCCGCAAGTTTGTTGGATGGTTTACTTGAGCTTGATGCATTTAAAACAGATCACAATCATGAACGTGACTATGTTGAATCATGGGCTGAGCAATTACGTGTTGCAATTGAAAAGTTACAACCAAGCTTACGCCCTGAGATTACATTAGAAGCGTTTGAACGTGAAAATGCACAAGGTGAGAAATCAGCACATTATTGGCCACGTGTCACTGTTTATGTACATAACTTACCGCATTCGTATTTACTCGATGCTGGTCTGTTAAATTCTGCTGAATATGCGCGTTTATTGAAGAATTCGAAGAGCTGGTTTAAGTTACTTGAAGAAGGAGCTTATCTGCAAAAAGGCGAGCGTCGTATTCAGGTAAGTAATTTCCATCAAGTATGGCAACATATTTTACAAGACTCGCGCCGTGGCATGATGATCCAACGCTATAAAGGTTTGGGTGAGATGAATGCCGAGCAGCTTTGGGAAACGACGATGGATCCTGAAAACCGAAATATGTTGCAAGTGACCATTGATGATGCAATTGAAGCAGATCGTATGTTCTCTTGTTTGATGGGTGATGATGTAGAACCACGTCGTGCCTTCATCGAAGAAAATGCACTGAATGCGGATATTGATGCTTAATTAAATTGATGGGAGATTTAGTTTGTATTATTTCTCTCGTATATAAGAAAAAGGCGATGCTTGATGCATCGCCTTTTTCTTATATGAATGTTCCACGTGGAACATTCCGTTGATTAGGTTTCAACTAAATCGCTGACTTGAATGAGTGCATGCCCAAATAAATAACCAGCAGTAACAAGCACACTAATCCATAATAGCGCGCCTAAGATATTATAAATTACGAAATGAGTATAATTCATAGCACTAGAGCCAGCGGCTAAAGGTGCAAAAGAACGTGCAAATGGGATAAAACGAGCCAATAGAATAGTTTTCCCACCATGTTTTAAGAAAAATGTATTAGTTTTCTTTAGATATTCTTGTTTGATAAATCGAGATTCCATATTAAAAATTCGGTCACCAAAATGACGACCAATGTGATAATTCACCATGTAGCCTAAAGCCGCAGCTATAAAAAGTAAGCTAATCATATAACCGAGATGCATAAACTCAATGACTGAACATAAAGCTCCTACGGTGAGTAAAAGACTATCGCCTGGTAAAAAGAACATAAACACAAAGGCGGTTTCTGAAAAGATAATCAAAAATAGGATCGCATAAATCCATAAGCCATATTCTTGAATTAAAATGGGAAGAATATGTTCAAAGTTAAAAATAAAATCTAAAGAATTCATTCAGTTTGTATGATCCAAAATAGAGTACTCACCAAATTGAGGTACAAAAATATAAAATGAACTTAGTTCTCGATGCGCATTTAAAAGTAATAACTTTAAAATGATAGGGTTGAGTATATCTAGCCTGAACCTAAAGCTCAATTTTATGAGAAAATTCCAATTTAGACCTTATCTGAAATGATTGGCAGAATCATGACACTTTTATCTGTATTCTTATTATTTTTTAGTATCTAAGCAAATCGTAATGTCGTTATCTATTCTTCTATGATTAGAAAAAGCCTAATTCTCAAAAAGAGAATTAGGCTTTTATTTTTTAAACTTCAAAAGAACTTTCTAACTCTTCAAGCTCCATCATCAACTCTAACAGTTGTTCTTCGTACTGTTCCAGCTTAGATTTTAGCTCAGTTTGTTCATTCATTAGCTTAATCAAATCATCTTTATGATTAGCTTCGTACAGAGTGCTGTCTGCTAATGCATTTTCAATTTCAGCTAAGCGTGGCTGAATCTTTTCAATTTGAGTTTCAGCTTTCTCAATATTTTTTCGAATAGGACGAGTTATTTCACGACGACGAGCGGCTTCTTTACGTTGAGCTTCTTTATCAACTTTAGCTGCTGTATTTTGAGACGCTACTGTTTGTTGCTGTACTGCATTCTGTGAATTAATGAGCTGTTGGCGCGCTTCACGTAACCACTTGGCATAGTCTTGTAAATCACCCTCAAACTCCGTACATTTTCCTGCATGTACTAAAAGTAGATCATCACAGACACTGGCGATCAGTTGACGTTCATGTGAAACTAGGACCACGGCACCATCGAAGTCTTGTAGAGCCATACTTAAAGCATGACGCATATCTAAGTCTAAATGGTTGGTTGGTTCATCTAGAATTAAAACATTTGGGCGCTGCCATACGATCAGTGCCAAAGCTAAGCGAGCACGTTCGCCACCTGAAAAACTTTCACACGGCGTATCCATACGTTCGCCACTAAAGCCAAATCCACCTAAAAAAGCACGCAATGCGGCTTCACTGATCTTTTTGTCAGCTATACGAGCCAATTGCAGCATTGGACTGGCATTGGCATCTAAAGCATCCATCTGGTGCTGAGCAAAATATCCAATATTGAGTAATTCTGAGGCTTTACGGTCGCCAGCAAGTAATGGTAAATCACCCACCAAAGTTTTGATCAGCGTTGATTTACCCGCGCCGTTCATCCCTAGTAAACCAATACGAGAACTTGGAGTAATTTGCAGACGAATTTTTTCAGCAATCATTTTATCGCCATAACCAATAGTCGCTGCATCTAAACTCAGCAAGGGTGAACTCATTTTCGTGGGTTCGCGGAAACTAAAGGTAAATGGCGTATCGACATGAGCAGGCGCAAGTTGTTGCATGCGTTCCAATTGTTTAATACGGCTTTGCGCTTGGCGAGCCTTAGTTGCTTTGGCTTTAAAGCGATCAATAAATTTTTGCAGATGGGCACGCGTTTCTTGTTGCTTTTCAAAAGCTTGTTGTTGTTGTGCTAAGCGTTCGCTACGTGTCGTTTCAAAGGTAGAGTAGTTGCCTGTATATAATGTTAATTCTTGATTTTCAATATGAAGAATATGATCCGTAATTGCATCGAGAAAATCACGGTCATGCGAAATCAGGACCAGTGTTCCTTCATAGGCTTTAAGCCAATCTTCTAGCCATAAGATGGCGTCTAAGTCCAAATGGTTCGTTGGTTCATCTAATAGCAGTAAGTCTGAACGACTCATTAAAGTACGCGCAAGATTTAAGCGCATCCGCCAGCCGCCAGAGAAGCTTTCGACATTTAAACGGATTTGATGATCAAGAAATCCTAAACCTGCCATTAATTGCGCTGCTTTAGCCGGTGCTGCATAACCATGAATTTCATCAAATCGACCATGTAATTTGGCTAAATCATCATTACTCAGGTGATCTGGATGAGCTAATTTTTCTTGAATATCCCAATATTCTTCGTCACCAGACAAAACAAAATCAATTGCTGGCATTTCTAAGGCTTTAATTTCCTGAGCCATGTGTGCCACAGTCCAAACTGCTGGACGAGTTAGATTCCCTTCATCTGCAACCAAGTCACCTAAGAAAGCAGCAAATAGTGTTGATTTGCCTGCGCCATTCACGCCAGTAAGACCAATTTTCCAGCCAGGGTGAAGCTGCATCGATGCTTTTTGAAATAGAACTCGCCCACCACGGCGTAATGAAACTTGGTCAAATTGAATCATGAGTATGCAAAATAGCGAAGAGATAGCTGCATTTTAAGGTGATCGCCCATGAATGCAAATTTTTATATTACAGATCAAACTGATCGAATTAAATCATTCTACCAATAAAAAAATAGAGCAAAAGCTCTACTTTTGTCATGCAAATCAGATTATTATTTAGTTTATATGAAAAAATAAGTAACAAGACTAGAAATATAGAAACAGGATTATGAATGAAGAATGGAATTCTTGCATTAGGGGCGATGCTACTTTTGGGTTTAAATACTCAGGTAAATGCCTCAACCACAATTTGTGTTTTCGATTTATTGGGTAAGTCTGGTGAAGCCTACAAAGCCATGGAAGAGTGGGCACTGGCTGCAAAAACATGGCGCGCTGACATTCATTTAATTAGCTATCAAAGTGAAGCACAAGCTGAGAATGATTTTGAACAAGGCAAATGCGATGGCGTATACATGACGTCTATGCGTGCGCGTAGTTATAACAAATTTGCAGGTTCTGTCGATGCGATTGGTGCTGTGCCGAGTTATGCGATTGCACAAAAAGCCATTAGTTTTGCCTTAGATAAGCGTAATCAACGTCGTCTGACCAGTAGTATAGGTAATCAGGTCTACGAAGTTGTCGGCATTTCACAAATTGGTTTGGCTTATATTTTCGTTAAAGATAAAAAAATGGATACCATTGAGCAAATCAAAGGTAAAAAATTTGCTGTTCTCGCCTATGACGAAGCCCAGAAAATCGTTGTTAAAAGCCTTGGTGGGCAAGCGGTTCTTTCTGACATTTCTGATATCGCTAAAAAATTTAACAATGGCCAAGCAGATATTATGGCCGCACCAGCTTATGCCTATAAACCATTAGAACTCTTTAAAGGTTTGGGAAATGAGGGGGCAATTATTACTTTTCCAGCTGTCAACATGACGATGGATTTGATTATTCGTCCTGAAAAATTCTCAAGCAACTTTGGTCAAAACTCGAGAACTTGGTTCTTGAATCGTTTGAATAATAATTTTGCATTAATCCAAAGAATTGAGGCTGAACTACCAGCGAAATATAAAATTAATCTGAGCAATGAAGACAAAATGCGTTATCAGCAAATTTTGCGTGAAGCTCGAATTGGTTTAACTAAAAAGGGGATTTACGACGCCAGTATGATGAGCGTTTTAAAGCGTGCGCGTTGTACTGTGGAACGTACCAATTTTGAATGTACCCTTGGTGGAGAATAATTTTTTAGTTTTTTGTGTGTTTGATAATTTGATTTTTTTGCAGGGAAACGAAATGAAAAAGGGGTTGTTTGTTTTGGCTGGCTTAGCACTTATGGGTATGAGTGCAACTGGTCAAGTTCAGGCTAAACAAAATGTATGTGTATTTGATTTACTTGGTAAAGCAGGTGAAACATTTAAAATTACTGAAGAATGGGCAATTGCAGCTAAAGGATGGCAAGCAGATATTCGTTTGCTCTCTTATCAAGATGAAGCAAAAGCGCAAAATGATTTTGAGGCTGGCAAATGTGATGCTGTTTATATGACCTCGATGCGTGCTCGTAAATATAATCGTTTCGCAGGGTCGATTGATGCGATTGGTGGAGTAACCAGTAATCATGTCGCGCAAAAAGCGATTAGTTTTGCTTTGGACAAGAGAAATAAGCGTCGTTTATTGGCTAATGTCGATAATCAGAATTATGAAGTTGCTGGTATTTTACAATTTGGTTTGGCATATGTATTTGTACACGACCGCAATTTAAATACTATCGAAAAGGCAAAGGGTAAAAAGTTTGCCTACTTGCAATACGATATTGCACAAAAAGAGATTGTTGATAGTTTGGAAATGGTTTCCGTACCTTCTGAAATCTCAGATTTTGTTAAAAAATTTAATAGCTATCAGGTGGATGTGATTGCTTCGCCAGCTTATGCATATAAGCCCTTAGAAATTGAGCGAGGAATTTCAAAAGGTGGTGCAATGTTTTCGTTTCCTGTGGTCAACATTACGGGTGATTTGATTATTCGTCCAGAGAAATTCCCAGCGAATTTTGCTGCACAATCAAGAGAGTGGTATGTTGATCAATTACCAAGAAGTTTTGCATTAGTGAAACGTCTCGAAAATGGGATTCCAAATAAATATAAGTTGAATCTTCCGAAGGAAGACGAAGTGCGTTACCAGAAAATTTTACGAGAAGGCCGTATTCGTTTAACCAAACAAGGAGTCTACGATCCAATTATGATGAGTGTATTAAAACGTGCTCGTTGTACAGTAGAAAGAACAAGTTTTGAGTGTTCTTTAGGAGGCGAATAATTCGCTTTTGTAATATAAGTTAAATAGAGTGATTATTTTTGATAAATGATCACTCCATAAAAAATATTCATCAAAACATTTGTGAAAATGTGATGTAGTTTGTAAAAAAAACATAAAAAATCGACGTATGTCGATAAATACACTAGGTTTTTGGGCAGAATTTGACTATATTTGTCTCAATTTGGTGGAAAAATATG
The DNA here is from genome assembly GCF_014636095.1 of Acinetobacter modestus. Taxonomy (GTDB): domain Bacteria; phylum Pseudomonadota; class Gammaproteobacteria; order Pseudomonadales; family Moraxellaceae; genus Acinetobacter; species Acinetobacter modestus. The sequence continues at coordinate 11,327 of NZ_BMDV01000010.1, read as the reverse complement.
CAAAAACAGCAAATAAGGGAAAACAAGATGAAAAAAGGAATTTGGGCATTGAGTGCTGCGACTCTATTTGTCATGACCACTCCTGTACAGGCAAAACAAGAAATTTGTGTATTTGATCTATTGGGAAAAGCTGGCGAGTCTTACAAACTTGTTGAAGAGTGGAAGCTTGCCTCAAAAACATGGCAAGCTGATGTTGAGCTGACCCCTTATCAAGATGAAGAAAAAGCGGAGAAAGATTTCGATGCGGGTAAATGTGACGGGGTTTATATGACGTCGATGCGTGCTCGTAAATATAATAAATTTGCAGGATCTGTTGATGCTGTAGGCGCGGTGACTAGCAATGCGATTGCACAAAAAGCAATTACTTATGTGCTTGATAAGCGTAATCAACACCGTTTAACTGCAACAACCAATGGTGAAAAATACGAAGTTGTTGGTATTATTCAAGTTGGCTTAGCTTATATTTTCGTACGTGATAAAAATTTAGATACGATTGAAAAGGCCAAAGGCAAAAAATTTGCGTATTTACATTATGATCAAGCGCAAAAAACTATCGTTGAAAGCATAAATCTTGTTGCTGTACCCTCTGATATTTCAGATTTTGTGAAGAAGTTTAATAGTGGTCAGGTTGATGTAATTGCTGCGCCAGCATATGCATATAAACCTTTAGAAATTAGTAAAGGTTTAGCAAATGGTGCATTATTTAATTTTCCAGTTGTGAATATCACGGGAGATTTAATTATTCGCCCTGGACAATTCCCAAATGGTTTTGGTACCCAATCTCGACAATGGTTTGTGAACAAATTGCCAAGTAACTTCGCAATGGTACAGCGCTTAGAAGCAGGTATGAATGCAAAAAGAATTACATTGTCTAGTGAAGATAAAATTCGCTATCAAAAAATGTTGCGTGATGGACGAATGAATTTGACCAGACAAGGGGTCTACGATGCCAGCATGATGAACGTCCTAAAACGAGCACGTTGTACGGTTGAACGCACTAACTTTGAATGTTCTTTGAGTGGCGAATAGTTATAGTTTTTGTTCCTGAATTTATAAATTGATTAACGAAAGTCATCACTTATAACAAATATGTTTATGAAAATAAGTGAATGAGATAAAACAGGACAAAAAATAAACATTATTGACATAAAAATAGAGCACAAGCTCTATTTTTTTTTGAAAAACATGATTAATATTTGCTTCGAACAAGGAGACAAACATAAAGTTTGTGGAAGGATGAAAAATATGAAAAAAATTGCGTTAGCTATTGCAGCAACTTCAATCTTAGGTGTATCTGCTTCTACTCAAGCAGCAATTGATGTGTGTGTATTCGACTTATTAGGAAAGTCAGGTGAATCATACAAAATGATGCAGGACTGGGCACTTGCAGCAAAAGGCTGGGGCGCTGATGTAAACCTTCTTGCAATCACAGATGAACAAGTCGCTGATAATAACTTTAAAGCGGGTAAATGTGCTGCTGTAGCAATGACAGCAATGCGTGCTCGTCCATATAACAAGTTTGCGGGTTCTATTGACTCTTTAGGCGGTGCGCCAAGTAATGAGATCGCTCAACGCGCGATTACTTATGTTCTAGATGAACGTAATGCTGCAAAAATGGTAACTAACCTTGGTGGTAATAAATACGAAGTTGGTGGTATTGCTCCATTAGGCGCGGCTTACATTTTCGTGCGTGATAAGAGCATTAACTCAATCGAAAAAGCAGCGGGTAAAAAATTCGCAGTATTGGGTTATGACGACGCGCAAAAAATTATGGTACAACGCGTAGGTGCACAAGCTGTACTTTCCGATATTTCTAACTTTGCTGCTAAATTTAACAATGGCCAAGTAGATATGGTAGGCGCTCCTGCTTATGCATATAAGCCATTAGAGTTAAGCAAAGGCTTAGGTGCTAACGGTGCGATGTTTAACTTCCCAGTATTACAAGTTACTGCGGATCTTGTGTTACGCCCAGAAAAATTCCCAGCTGGTTTTGGCCAAAAATCTCGTGATTATTTTGTGAAGCAACTTCCAAAAGCTTTCGCAATGATCAAGCGTTATGAAGCTGAAATTCCAGCAAAATACAAAATGAACTTAACTGCTGAAGACAAGTTAAAATATCAAAAACTAATGCGTGATGGTCGTTTAGAAATGACTAAACGTGGTATTTATGATGCTAGTATGATGTCAGTATTGAAGAAAGCACGTTGTTCAGTAGACAAAGCTAACTTTGAATGTGCATTGCCTGGTGAATAATCATCAAATGCTATAAAAGTAACTTAAAGCCTAGATTTTTCTAGGCTTTTTGTTTTTAAGTGCTTGTCATTTAAGTCATTGTCTTTATATAGAAATATCGCAATCATACCCATATAAAAAAACCAAATGAAATCGAGAAGATTTAAAATATGTTTTAATCAGGAAGATTAAAAACGACCGTATTTAAACATATATTCATTTGAAGACCTTATTAGGATAGAACGTTGCCCTTCATATACGTAAATGTTTCGCAACAAAACAATATAGATGCAAAGGAAAAATAATATGCAATGGTTTAAGCCTTTACTGCTTGCGACAGGCATAGCAGCTGTCTCTGTTGCAGCTCAAGCAAAACAAACAATGTGTGTATTTGACATCGTAGGTAAAAGCGGCGATGTATATGCATTAATGAAAGATTATCAGCTTGCAGCTAAAACTTGGGGTGCAGATATTGAACTCAAAGTAGCGACGAATGAAGCTGTAATTGCTGAAGATTTTAAAGCAGGAAAATGTGATGGTGTCAGTATTACAGGTATGCGAGGCCGCCAATTCAATCCATTTACAGGCTCATTAGATGCAATTGGTGCTATTACCGACCTTAAGCTTGCTGTAAAAGTGATGCAAGGTTTAGCCAGTCCAACTTTTGCTAAAGCGATGGTCAATGGCAAATATGAAGTGGCTGGTGTGATTCCGATTGGTGATGCATATTTATTAGTAAATGACCGTAATATCAATACCGTTGCAAAAGCTGCAGGTAAAAAAATTGCGGTTTTAGACTATGATGAAGCACAAAAAATTATGGCTTCACAAGTGGGTGCTCAAGCTGTAAGTTCAGATATCACTAATTTTGGTGCTAAATTTAATAATGGTCAGGTTGACATCATTGGTGCACCTGCTGCCGCGTTTAAACCATTAGAACTTTACAAAGGTTTAGGTACTAAAGGGGCGATTGTCAATTATCCAATTTTACAGGTAACTGGTAACTTAATTATTCATCCTGATAAATTCCCAGAAGGTTTTGGTCAAAAATCAAGAGAATGGGTGAAGGCACAATTGCCACGTGCTTTTGGTATCTTGGGTAAAATGAAAGCGGATATTCCACAAAAATACTGGATGGAAGTACCTCCTGCTGATAAACCTGGCTATCAAAAGCTAATGCGTGAGGCACGTATTAACCTTACAGCAAAAGGAATTTACGATAAGCGTATGATGAAGTTGTTATGGCAATTCCGTTGTCGCGAAGATGCCAAAAATTTTGAATGTGCTTTACAGGAAGAGAATTATAAATAATCTGTTAAAAAATCCTTAATCGCACTTTAAACTTCAAATACAGACCCGATATTGAGTATGCTATACTGAATATCGGGTCTTTTATTTATGAAAGACGTATTGAAGTCTGAGGAATATCTACCATGAATGCCCAAGCTCTTGAATTGTCAGATAATGCTGCCAACAAAGTTCGCCAATTACGCGAAAGTGAAGGGAATAACGACTTGATGTTACGTGTTTATGTAACGGGTGGTGGATGCTCAGGCTTTTCTTATGGTTTTAATTTCGCTGAAAGTGTTAATGAAGATGATGCTGAATTTACCAATGGTGACGTTAAAATGTTGGTGGACTCGCTGAGCTATCAGTATTTAGTGGGTTCAGTTGTAGACTATACCGAAGGTCTCGACGGTTCACGTTTTATTATTCAAAACCCGAATGCAACGACTACTTGTGGCTGTGGTTCTTCATTTTCAATTTAAAAATGATATAGGAGGGGTGAATACGAATGGTATTCGCCCTTCGTTTGTGGTTTGAGCGGTTCTAAGTGTCATCTCGAAATCTCAAACCTCTGAGATATAATTTAATAAAATTTCTCTAGCATCATATAAATCAGATGTTTTTTGATTGAGTATTTCTCGAACAGCATCTGTAACTGAACCATTTTTATCAGGATGAAATTCCTTAATTTTTTGTTGGAATTTTTTGCTAATCATTTCTCTTGTTAAATTCGATGTATCTCCTTCTAAATTAAAAACTTTAAATGCCCATGTTATGTCTTTGTTATCTTCGGGCTCATGGTAATTGGTATTATTAGAATGTTTTTTGTGGTCATCCTCCATAAAATAGCCAAATTCTTTTAATATTTCTGTAGCATAGTAATAAGGAATATTTATTTTTTCTGAAAAATCAAGGCTAATTTTAATAACTAATTGCTGATCATGACTTTGACTGCCTAGAATATTAATTAAAAGCTGAAACAAACTTATTTTAGAATCATTGTCAGGGTTAAGTGCTAAATACTTTGAAATTGATAAATTAACAGGTGGTTTAACACCTGCATTCGCATTTAGTTTAATTCGATCTCTGAGTAGAGACATTTGGTTTTCTGTTGAACAATCTTTTTCAAATATTGTTTTAATATTTCTAACCTTTTCAGATGTCCATTCTTTATCTATAATTGTCGAATAGTGACATAATATATCAATCAGTGGATATAGAATTTCAATTAATGTTGGTTCTTGTTTAATAGGATCTTTTTGTATATCTTCTATAGTGGTTGATTTGGGGGATTTACATTTTCATCAGTAAAAAATAAGAAATAGGTTATAATTAATGCAATGATAATAGCTATAATCATATTTATTGGTCCCCGTGCCGCATAATAAAGTTATGAAAAATAAAAGTAGATACTAATTTTAAATTTAGCTATATTATGATAATTGGTTGTCGATGGTCAAGCTGAAAGATGGAAGATTTTTTTATTACAATTAGAGATGAATTACTCTACAAGTCTCATAAACGAAAGAAGTTACAGTTTTTTTGTACATCCTGTTCCTAATAATGAAAAAGTTCACAGTCTATTATTAAAATTTGGATTAGAGAATTCTATTAGTGATATATTATTTATTGTTCATAATATAATTTTTACTCGATATGCGATTTATATCTGGAAAGATGAGAGAAAAGTTATTATAGATTATAATGATTTATATTCTATGGAAATTATAAATTCAATTTTGTATTTAAATGAAATTGATGTTTCCAATGGTAGACAGTTGCTTGTTTTCGAGGGGTTGGGGGATAGTTTAGTAGATATTATGCGTCTACGGAAGGCAACTAAAGAAACAAGTGCAGAAGAGTTAGATGATAGAGCAAATTATGTGGAAAAAATTTTACTTTTATTTAAAAAAAGTATTTTAACTACTTTAGAAACAAATCTTAAGAATAAAAAAGATCAAGAACAAAAACATACTGGAAATAATCTATTTGGTTTTCTGAGTAAACAATCAAATGATGCTGAAAAATCATTGCTTGAAAAAGCAAATCGACATAAAAATTCTATTTTTAAAGAGAGTAAACGGTTATCCATTAAACCATTTATTCAGTCTTGCTTTATAAAGGATATAAAAGAAGAATTTAATCTTGATGAAAGTCAGGTGTTACTTTGTTATGATGATTCTTTCTTTAAATCTTCACATATTTCTTTATTGGTTACCAAAGAAAACTTATATTTAAGAAAGGATGTCTCTACTTTAGATGCTGTTAAAATTCCTTTGGACTTGATACAAGATATAGAGTGTAATGGATTATTGGTGAAAAAAATTTGTATAACGACAAAAAATGGAGATAAATTCCAGCAAGAATTTGATAATGCAGAAAAAAGTGAATTATATGAATTGCCTGAATATTTGAAGAAGATATTGTTATAAGAAAATTGGATGAATTTAGAGAATTAACCTCTCAATAGTTTGAGAGGTTTTTTATGTACTATACGATTGTAATTGTGCCGAGAATGCGTCCACCTGATGCACCTGTTACAGCGGGCAAATTGCCACTCAGTTGCTCTACAAAACGCATCGCTAACCATGCAAATGCTGTGGCTTCAACCCACGTTGGAGCAAGACCCAGCGCATCTGTGGTTTGCACAGACCAATTATGCTTGCGCAAACGCCAGCGTAGTTGTTCAAGTAAATATGAATTATATGCGCCACCACCACAGACATAAATTTCACCTGTCGGCATAGCATCTTTACTGCGATAAATTGCTTTCTTAATTGCACGAGTTGTCAGTTTCATTAAGGTTGCTTGAACATTCTCTGGCGTATCTTCAAGTTCATCGTACTCTAAATCACTTCGCCAATCGCTGAGCTGCTCATCCAACCACTCTAAATTAAAGTCTTCACGACCCGTACTTTTCGGAGGTTCTTTGGCAAAAAATTCGTGTGTCTGTAAACGATCTAGCAATGAGCGAATTGGATTGCCGTATGCAGCCCAGTCACCATTCTCGTCATATGGATGACCTGTATGACGATGACACCATGCATCCATCAAAATATTGGCTGGACCTGTATCAAATCCATATACGCCGTCCGCATTGTTTGCAGGCAACATACTGACATTGGCAATACCGCCTAAATTCAAAATGACACGATGGATACTCTCATGCTGAAACAATGCTTGGTGGAAAGCTGGTACTAAAGGAGCACCTTGCCCTCCTGCGGCCATATCACGACGACGAAAATCAGAAACGACAGGGAGTTGAGTAATTTCAGTGATGATATTTGGATCACCAATTTGTAAGGTAAAGCCATGCTCAGGGCGATGACGAATAGTTTGCCCATGAGAACCAATCGCCTTGATTTGATTACAATCTAAATTATTCTTTTCAATCAGCGTATTAATGCCATGTCCAATCATTTGCGCCAAAGCGACATCGGCTTTACCCATACGATCAATTTCATTGTCGTCAGGAAGCGTTAAAGCCATTAATTCATCACGTAATTCAGGCTCAAAAGGCACAGTCAGCGTGGCATGCAGCGTTAAAGGGTCAAATGAACTTGCAACAATATCAACACCATCCATGCTCGTGCCTGTCATTACACCAATATAGATCGCGCTCATATACAACTTATCCTGCAAGATGCTGAAAAAATGTTAGTATATCGCACAAATTGAATAACTGATGTGTTTAGGTTTTGTGATGTCAAATTTCTTGCCAGCCGAAGAACAGCTTGCTCTCATTCAACGAGGCACGCACGAGATTATCTCTGATGAAGATTTATTGAAAAAACTGAAAGAGAATCGTCCACTCCGTGTAAAAGCAGGCTTTGACCCAACGGCTCCTGATTTACACTTAGGACATACGGTTCTAATCAATAAATTAAAAACCTTCCAAGATTTGGGACATGAAGTCACTTTCTTGATTGGTGATTATACCGCCATGATCGGTGATCCAACAGGCAAAAGCGCAACACGTCCGCCGTTGTCGCAAGAGCAAGTACTTGCCAATGCCAAGACTTATCAAGAACAAGTTTTTAAAATTTTAGATCCAAAGAAAACCAAAGTTCGTTTTAACTCAGAATGGTTTAGCCAAAAAACTGCGGCTGATTTAATTCAATTGGCAAGTCAGCAAACCGTATCACGTATGTTAGAGCGTGATGACTTTACTAAGCGCTATAATAACCATCAACCGATTGCGATTCATGAGTTCCTCTATCCATTGGTACAAGGTTATGACTCGATTGCGCTTGAAGCGGATGTTGAGTTAGGTGGTACAGACCAAACCTTTAACTTGCTCATGGGACGTACTTTACAAGGTCGTTATGGTCAAGAATCACAAGTCTGCATCACTGTACCAATCCTTGAAGGTTTAGATGGTGTCAATAAGATGTCTAAATCTTTAGGCAACTATATTGGTGTATTTGACACCCCAGGTGCGATGTATCAAAAAATCCTGTCGATGCCAGATAGCTTGATTGAACGTTACTTTGATCTATTGAGCTTTAAGTCATTGGATGAAATCAAAGTCTTGCTAGATGAAATGGCTGCGGGTCGTAACCCGCAAGAAATCAAACGTATTTTAGCACTTGAGCTAGTTGAACGTTTTCATGATGCCGAAGCTGCTGAAAATGCACATAAGAGTGCAGGTAACCGTGTCACAGAAGGCGAAGTACCTGAAGATACACCAGAAGTGACGATTTCTCGTGGTGAGTTTGGTGGTGAGTTATTTATTGCAACCATTCTTCGAGTGGCAGGCTTAAATCCGAATGCAGCTGCTGCAAAAGATGCCGTGGGTCGTGGTGCGGTTAAAGTTGACTGGAATGTGGTTGATATGAGCTTCTCTGTAAAAGAGAATGTCACTTTAATCATCCAATCGGGTAAAAAAGCGATTGCTCGTGTGACATTTACCGATTAATTTAACTTTTAAATGATCTTTATATAATGCTCATTTGTTAAAATGGGCATTATTTTTTTATAAATACCCAATAAAACCTCTTGCGATCTTATAATAAGCATTTTAGAATAACGCCAAAATCAAGCGTCAATCGCTTAAATATTAAAATGACTTTTATTTAACTCCACTCACTTCAATATTGATCTTGTACCGTTGCCTTTGACAAGATTGTCCAAAAACAATGACTGGTTGCAGGATGACCATAATATCTTGATTAACCCAATACACAGCAATTACGGATTGTTGGTTTTAAGAATGTTTGGCTGTATGCCATCTTCGGGAGAGAAATCATGCGTCTAATAACATACTTTATCGGCTTTATTTAAACACAGGATAATATTTTCTATTATCTAAATTTAATTGAAGTAAAAAATTTAAATCTTATTTCCCAAGAATTAATATGTTCTTGTAGATGATTATTGCCTTTAAATAAAAATGGCAAGGATTAAATCTGCACGACATTTAGAAATAATATCAAAACAATATGAATGATTTTATGAATAACCCTTTTATGCAAAATATTCAGCAAGAGGAAGACCGATATTTAACTGAAGTACACCCTTTAGCAAAATTATGGGCATTACGTATTTTGGTTGAGCTCGGTGGTGCGAAAGAATTTATCAATGATAATTGTTTTAGTCATCAATGGATTGCTAAACATTTAGGCTTTTCTGAAGCTTTATTGGGTGAACAATTTAATTCACAACTGGCACATCAGGAATTGGTTCAATTGCATCAGAGAGCTGAAATTGTACAGGTACAAAATCCTGCTCAATTTAGTGCGGAATTGTCATATAACCTGAAACTGCTGCAAAAACTGTTGGGCTTAAATGATGTTGAATGTTTAATTCTCGGTTTTGTGGTATTGGTACATAGTGAACAATTACTCGATGATATTGCAGATCATTTGGGTACGTTAACCGCCGCAAAAAGTATGAAAGCTTTAGCGATTATTTTGGCAGTTCCTTATGAAGATGTACGTCAGGCATTGGCAGTACAGGGATGCTTACATCGAAGCGGACTCATTCATTTACAGCGTGAATATAGCAGTTATTTGCGTAGTAAATTGGATTTGGTTTCTGCTCAGTTGGTGGATAAATTATTGGTCAAAGCCAATGATGTGATGGACTTATTTGTTGGTACGATTAATAAAAGCGCAGCGGCTGAATTAGCGCTGGAGGATTATCCTCATCTCCAATCACAATTGGATGTATTACTTGCCTATCTTCAACAGGTGAAACAACAGGCACAATTGGGTGTCAATATTTTTATCTATGGCAGCTCAGGCACAGGTAAAACGCAGTTGTGTAAAGTACTTGCTCAGGCATTAAAAGTACAACTATTTGAAATAGCCTGTGAAGATGAGAATGGTGATGCCATTACTGCAACAGGGCGGTTATGTGCATATCGTGCTGCACAAAGTGTGTTCGATAGTCAGACCGCTTTATTGTTATTTGATGAAGTTGAAGATGTATTTAATGACACAGAAAAAGGCGCGGGTATGAAAAGCACGGCACAAAGCCGAAAGGCTTGGGTCAATCGCATACTAGAGCAGAATCGTACCCCAGCCATTTGGGTCTCCAATTCTGATCAGATTGACGCAGCATTTTTACGCCGTTTTGATCTGATCCTTGAGGTCACGATTCCACCTAAACAACAAAGAATGAAGATGATTGAGCAATACTGTGGTGATCATCTCAGTGATCAGCATCAGCAAGCTTTGGCAAATGCCGCTCATTTATCACCAGCATTATTGCGCCGTGCCTATCGTGTGGCTAAGACAGCAAAACGTGCCAATCAAAGCCTGCACGTTCAAAATACCATGCTGCAACTGGTTTCCAATACATTGGTGGCTCAAGGGCATCAGCGAGTGAAGTTCTATGATAGTGCGGGTTTACCCAAATTCTATGATTTGGACTATATCAATACCAAAGCCAACATGATGCAGATTGCAGCAGGGATTAAACAACATGGCTTTGGGCGACTATGTTTATATGGTGCATCAGGTACGGGCAAAACAGCATTTGCGCGTTGGTTAGCGGATTATATTGGGCAACCTTTACTGATTAAGCGAGGTTCAGACCTACAGTCACCCTATATTGGCGAGATGGAGCAAAATCTAGCAAAAGCATTTACTGAAGCTGAAGAGCAAAAAGCGGTCTTACTGCTAGATGAAGTTGATAGTTTGCTTCAGGATCGGCGCAATGCAGTTCGGTCTTGGGAAATTGCTCAGGTGAATGAGTTCCTTGTACAAATGGAAAGCTTTAGTGGGATTATGATTACGACGACCAATCGTTTTGATGATCTTGATCAAGCTGCCTTGCGCCGCTTTGATTTCAAAATCCATTTTGACTATTTAACTTATACACAACGCTTGCAGTTATTTAAGCAAGTATGCCAGCAGTTGAATATTGAAATCAATGAACAGCAGATCTCAGTCAAACTAAAACAGCTTAACCGCCTATGCGCAGGAGATTTTGCTGTGATTATTAGACAAGCCCGTTTTCATCCATTTCAACATGCCGATGAAATATTGCAGCATTTAAATGATGAAATGGCTGTGAAATATCAAGTTTCTCAAACGATAGGCTTTTCAGCATCAGCTTAATGCTGAAAAGATGAGCGACCAAAAAGTCTAAAACTGCTGATTTAGTGTGGAAAATATACGATCTATCACTAAAAAAGCAGATTTAGCCTGAAAAACAATCGTTCAAAAAGAAATAATAAAAAAGGGGGTTGTATCCCCACTGAAATGCTGTAGAATGCACATCCATCGGCGGTGATGCAGATAAAAACTTGTTGAGAAACAAGGATTTGGCTAGATTAGTTAGGTTCTTGGATTGATTGATAA
>NZ_BMDV01000009.1 GCF_014636095.1 Acinetobacter modestus | reverse complement strand
GTGGCGTTTGCCATGTGAGAGTAAGTCATCGCCAGCTTTTAAATACTAAACACCCCCTCCGCTAATGCAGAGGGGGTGTTTTTTATCGAGGGGAGAAATATAGTGGAATAAGAAAAAATATTGTACATAGTTGTAGTATATTTCGCCCATATATGAAACAAATAGTATTTAAAGAGCAAATATGGTTTATAAATTAAGTGATCAGTTAGATCATATAGGTAATTCCCAGTATATTTTTAAAGCTTATAATGAATATTTAAGAGAAAATCGAAATAAATTACCAACGAGTGTTCTAGATCTGATTGCTTCCGAGCAGTGGCATGGCGGAAGTGGCTCAACGGCTCCATATTGTTGTGAGTTACAGAATATTGAGATCATTGATTTTGGAAAAGAAACAGCTCATCTTATCCTTACATTAATTAAGAAAGACCATAGAGACTATAAAGAAAAGCCTTTTCGACTTAAATTGATTTATCAAGGTTTGCTAGAACTCAATATTTCTCATCAAAAAGATATCTCAGTAAATCCCTTTATGTGGCGTTATGATGAGTTTTTATTTTTTGATCCATGGAGTGGTTATGAACATAATGAGAAAATGTTCACTCATAATATTGAATGGGTAGGGAAATATATCTGGTCGATTACAGCAAAAGACTTAATTGCTACTTGGGAAGAGCTATAAAAATTGAGAAAGCTATTTATTTGTATTTAAAGCAAACCGTATCTTATGATTGAAATGCTGATCAATATCAAGATTTGGATTATTTATAATTAAGAGAGAAATAATTAAAACTATGGACCTACTGCAAGCAGATTTAAGTGATTTGTCAGAGCCAATGGCTGAGATGTTAAAGAAGCAGGGAGCTAAGGAAACGTTTGATTGGTTAATTGATATTTTAATCCAACAAAGTCCAGCCCTTAGATCATCTAACTCTAAATTATTAGCATATACAGGTTGTTCTGAAGCTATTGATTGGATTGAAAATAATATTGAATCTCCATTGTCAACTCATTGGGGAGAGGGTGCTGCTTTATTGGGAGTGCCTTGGAGTAAAGTAAAAGAGTGGTTAGGTTCCGATAAAAACAAAAAGATAATGGCTTTAGACACTTTATATACATATAGATTACCAGCTCAGAATATGGCACCACTGACACAAATTATAGCTCCAGTACTTGAAGGTGCTCCCTCGTTAGAGGAGTTTGAATTAACTCTAGATTTACTATTAGAGCAAGGAGCTAATCCAAGAATGCACCAAATGGTTGAAGCAATAAAAAACCATGCTTTAGAGATACTTACACCTAGAGAAAGAGGGGTTTTAGTTAGAGATCTACCAAAACTTTTTCTCGACCCTGAAGATTTTCATGGCTCTGAAACAGTTTTAGTACGTCATAAAAATGTGTTATCTAGTATGCGAGAGACACTTAATAATATTGTGAATAATTTTAAGCATTAGAATAAAGCTAAGTATTTAATCTGAAGTACTAAAGTTTTTCCACTATCATCATGAGTGCAGCCAGTTTTATAATGCTTAAGAATCATTCCAAATCTAATAAGGAAATAAAATGTCGACTGATCAGCAATTTCCAACGCCTGCCAACTTAGGTATAGCAGTTTACTCGAATAATGCAGAAGCGATAGGCAATACACCCTTAGTTCGTATCAATCGTTTGATTAAATCAGATGCTACAGTATTGGCAAAAGTTGAAAGCCGCAATCCTGCATTTTCAGTAAAATGCCGTATTGGTGCAGCGTTGATTGCGGATGCGGAAAAACGTGGTGTACTTAAAACGGGTATGCATATTGTTGAACCGACTAGTGGTAATACAGGTATTGCTTTAGCATTTGTTGCAGCGGCAAAAGGTTATCCTATTACCTTAACCATGCCCGCAAGTATGAGCTTAGAGCGCAGAAAAGTATTAAAAGCTTTAGGGGCGAATTTGGTTTTGACCGAGCCTGCTAAGGGCATGAAAGGTGCGGTGGATGAAGCTGTTCGTTTAGCCACTGAAAATCCTGAGCTTTATTTCCTACCACAACAGTTTGAAAACCCAGCCAACCCTCAAATTCATGTTGATACGACTGGTCCTGAAATTTGGCAGGCAACCAATGGACAAGTTGATATTCTAGTTGCGGGTGTTGGTACTGGCGGGACAATTACAGGAATTTCACGTTATTTTGAGCAAGTTCAGAATCAGCCAATTTATTCTGTTGCAGTTGAACCCGCTGAATCTCCAATCATTACCCAAACTAAAAATGGTGAAAGCATCACGCCAGCACCGCATAAAATTCAGGGGATTGGTGCGAATTTTATTCCTAAAAACGTAGACTTAGACTTGGTCGATGAAGTGTTGCCAGTGAATAGTGCGGATGCGATTGAGTGGGCAAGAAAGTGTGCAACGCAAGAAGGGATATTAGTGGGTATTTCAAGCGGTGCAGCATTGGCGGCGGCGGCACAAATTGCTAAACGCCCTGAAAATGCAGGCAAAACGATTGTTGTAATTTTACCTGATAGTGGTGAGCGTTATTTGTCTTCGGTGTTATTTGAAGGTTTGTTTGACGAAGCGTAATTTCATTATTTAGCCAATAAAAACCATGCTTAAGAGCATGGTTTTTTATTTACTCTTTATTTTATAGGGCTTTTTTTAAGATTTTTTCATGACGTTTTACTGAACGAGCATACTTTTTACCTTTATGGCGTGTCCAAAAACTCCGTTCATAACCTGATGGCCCAACATTATAATACGCTACGGCTTTTGACCAGCTGCCAGCTGATTTATAATAGGTTGATAGGATATATGCACCGCAATTAATATTAGTATTTTCATCATAAAGATTGCCAGGACAAGACTGGCGCCAATGAGTCGAAACTATTTGAGTTAAACCGATCGCACCTGTAGGGGAGCGTGCTGAACTATTATAATTTGATTCTTGGCGAATGAGCGCAGCGAGTAAAGTGGGTGATACATCATAACGCTCTGCATTTTGCACGATCATTGGGGATAAGCGATTTGCTGTATTTGGAGAAACAGAATAGGCTGTTTGTAGTCCAGATGATAACTGAGTAGAGCGATTGGCGAATGATCCGCTTAAACTGCTACACGCAGCCATACTGATTGCAATCACGATCAAGCCTAGCTTTACAGTAAATCCATATAGATTTTTTATAAGTTTGTTGTGGTCTTTATGAATGAATATGCGTTGCAAAATAATAAACCGTTCCGATGAAGTTAGATGGATGGTATTAACCACGAATAGATGAGTCAATAATAGTTACTTTATGATCATGTGAATATCTCTTTATCAATAGAAAAAGCCCCGACATCCTGTCGAGGCTTTTTCATATTTGGTTTCTTGCCGTTAATTCCTGTCAACGACCACATCCTGTGTTTCTTGTTGTTCTGAATGAGACATCCTATCTCTTTATGATTCATATCATAGATAATTAAACTTTAGTCGTATATTCGCTAATTACCCCAACTCGCGTACGTTTAAACGTACATGATGCAACTATAGTGCTTCCTTTAATGTTTTTTCATGGCGTTTTACTGAATTTGCATATCGATGTGCTTGATTCCTCATATAAACACTGTTTTTGTAACCTGTAGGGCCAACATTATAGTAGCCTAATGCCGTCATCCAATCTCCAGTTGCTTGATAGTATTTGGCGAGAATGTAAGCTCCACAATTAATATTAATTTGTTCATCATAAAGATTGCCTAAACAAGTTTGTTGCCAAAACTTGGGACGAACTTGGGTCAAGCCAACAGCGTCGGCTGAAGATGTTGCATTTGTAATATAGCTTGATTCTTGTCGAATTAATGCGGCAAGTAAATGTGGAGAAATATTATAAGATTCAGCACTTTGCAAAATCATTGGAGCAACACGATTTGCAGTTGTCGGGTGAACTGAAAAAGCGTTTTGAATGCCATTTGAAAATTGCTGAGTGTGATTGATGGTGGCTACTTTTGTATGTGTACAAGCCGCAGTTATACAGCTGCTAAATAGAATAATACACAAGTTAATGAAGGTGGTTTTAGATAAAGAAAAGTGAAAGAAATTTTGAGTCATCATTGAGCGGAAAGGTGATCCATCATATAAAAGCTAGCGGATAATAGAAAACAGGTTGTTTTAGATCAATAATGCTTAGTTGGCAAAAAGGTTTGCTTTTTATATCTCAGACTTGACTCAATCCTTTAGAGCAAGCTTCAACATTAGGTCAAAGCTTGTCTATTTGATTAGATTCATCAACTCGCTATAGATTAGTGCCTTAATTTTGCAGTTTTAATAATCCAAGCAACCAGTTTTTGGGCAATAGGTGCACAAATTAATACACTTGGAAAGGCAAACATCCATGCGATGATCCATGCTGACATCCACATTGAAAAGAAATGATTGACCAATCCCACTGCTTTAAAGGTCGTGATGCCTGAGATGATGAATGACATCATACAAGACAAAATAAGTGGAAATAGTAATGTGGCTGCTTTCACTGGATCACCTCTGAATTGTATTTAACTGCACAGCAAAGTTTTGCCCGAATAACCGAGCGGTTTTAATATTACCGAAATCAAAAGCATTTGCTGCGCTAGCATGTTCTGCTTGTGCCATAAGTCCAGACCAAGATCCTAGACGATTTGCAGCTTCTGTATAAGCAATTCCTTGATGCTGTTCAGGTAAAATCGGATTACCCATCCATAACATTCCGTGTTGCATACAAAAAGTAAAAAGTGAAATCAACGTTGACTGTTTATCGCCTGCAGGGAGTGATGAAACGGTGAATCCTGCTGCTAGTTTGCCTGTAAGACTCTGTTTTTTCCATAAACCTCCTGTCATATCCATTAATTGTTTCAATGTGCCTGAAACGCCACCTAAATATGTCGGACTTCCCCAAATG
Source organism: Acinetobacter modestus (assembly GCF_014636095.1). Classification (GTDB taxonomy): domain Bacteria; phylum Pseudomonadota; class Gammaproteobacteria; order Pseudomonadales; family Moraxellaceae; genus Acinetobacter; species Acinetobacter modestus. Next base: position 90,707 of record NZ_BMDV01000009.1, on the reverse strand, counting down.
AGTCCATCATATTGTATGAGAGGCTCTGGTTTAGACATCAATGATTCAGCAGTAAATAAATCGATTTCTATACCCTTGATTTTTGCAGCGCCGATTTGGATTTGTTCGGCGATAAATTGCGTATGTCCCTGACGGCTATGATAAATAATTGCGATCGTTTTCATGATTCAGTTCTCAATTAAAAAAATTTAATAATTTAGCGGTGAGGAATAACCCAAATCCGAAGATACTGTGATTAATCAAACTCTTAATACGATTGATAAAAGGGTGTGGTGTTTTAGATGCAGCCATACCAGAACCCATTGCGGGTTGCATAATCAAGAAAGGAATCAAAACCGTAATGACACCAAATAAGAGTGCAGGTAATAATTGCGGTTGTGAGAGCCAATTTTGTCCAACGATCAAAATAAAGCTGAAAGCAAAAATAATTCCAACACTGTAGTGTGCAACCCAACCGAGTAGAGCTTCATGTCGAATTTCAGGACTACGAGCAATTGATTTATGTTGAATTTTTCCACGAAAAATCCACCCGATCCATCGACCAAGTAAGGCAAAATTTAAGCTTGGGATATTGAATTTTTTTAATATCAATAACCAAAGATCCATGATCAGTGTTGCACCAATTCCGAGACTCAAAATGCAGAGTAATATTTTAAAAATATTCATTTCACCACCTTGATCTTTTCCAAATAAAAGTTGATAAATTTATTGTGCAAGTTAAAGTCAACTTTAAGTCAAGAGGTATTTATGGATATTGGTGAAGTTTCAAAAAGAGCACATGTCACAACATCTGCATTGCGCTTTTATGAAGAGAAAGGATTGATCAAATCGATAGGACGACATGGTTTGCGGCGACAGTATGGAAAGCAGGTATTAGATCAATTGGCTTTAATTGCATTAGGTCGAGCAGCTGGTTTTTCTCTGGATGAGATTGCAAGTATGTTTGGACAAGATGGGAAACCTGAACTTGATCGGAAAATGTTGAAAGACAAAGCTGAACAATTAGAACAGATGACAAGACGTTTACATTTTATCAGTGAGGGACTAAAGCATGCTGCAGTATGCCCAGCAGAGAATCATATGCAGTGTCCAACCTTTCAAAATTTTTTAAAAGCAGCGATTTCAGGCGAATATCATCCCACTAAGTTATAGGGAGGACACACTCTAAGGAAATGTCATCATTTCGCCATAAAGATTTCATTTTATTGCAGTCAAAGCGTCATCAAAAATTGATTAAATTTTTCTAATTTTACCAAACGTATAAAATTATGAACAAGAAAATTTTAGTGATGCTTTTGTGTTGTACTGCTTTAGTTTTAAGTGCCTGTAATGATGATAATCATCAAGATCAAACGACTTCTACAGATAAAGTTACTGAACCAACGCTTATCGCTTTTGCCAAACTTCCTGTAGCAACCTATGCGGCAGGACCTGATTCTGGTAAAGCAGTGAGTGGTGCGAATGGTATTTATCCTCCATTTAAAGGGCAACCTGTGCAGGGCTTCTCTGCTGCTTTAAAAAATGATGATGATAGTTACATGGCGATGGCAGATAATGGCTTTGGTACACAAGACAATTCCGCTGATTTCTTATTACGCATTTATAAGATAAAAGCTGACTTTAGAACCAAAACCAAGGGCACAGGGCAGGTTACTGTACAAAGCTTTATTCAGTTACGTGATCCTAATAAACGTATTTCTTTTGAGATCGTGAATGGAAATACCGCAGACCGCTTGTTGACGGGAGCGGATTTTGATCCTGAATCGATGCAACGTGCGGCAGATGGGACGTATTGGATTGGGGATGAATTTGGTCCTTATCTGTTACATTTTTCTGCACAGGGAATATTGTTAGATGCACCTATTCCACTACCAAATCCATTGAATTCAACGCAAGAATTGCGTTCACCACAAAACCAGTTCAATAAAGCCAATATCAACTATGTTGAACCTTTAGTCCAACGAAGTGGTGGTTTTGAAGGTATGGCCATTTCACCTGATGGTAAATATTTATATCCATTGCTTGAAAAACCTTTGGTGAATGATGCTACAGGACAACTTTTAATCTCTCAATTTGATCTACAGAAAAAAGCATATACTGGACAATACTATTGGTTTGCTTTGAACAGTAAAGCCACCAACATTGGTGATTTCCAATTATTTAATGATAAAGAAGGTATCATCATTGAACGTGATGCAAGTCAAAATAATTTAGGCGGTTATAAGAAGCTGATTCGTGTAAAATTTAACGAACCGAAACAAGCGGTTGCACGTGAAGATCTCGTCGATTTAATCAAAATATCTAATCCGAATGCTCTTTTTGGTACAGTACGAGAAGGAGATATTGGCACAGGTTCTGTCTTTGCTTTCCCATTTGAAACCATTGAAGATGTGATTATTGAAAATGGTACAACGTTGACTGTATTGAATGACAATAACTTCCCAGGATCATCAGGACGCAATGCGAAACAAGCTGATGATAATGAAATTATTCAAATCCGTTTACCAAAAGCATTATTTTAAACGTCGGGTAAAATTAGCCGAAATGATCATTCCGCATTTTGGCTGAAAGCGTATACTGTTCAGGCATAAGGAGTCCTCATGTCTGAATCAGTTACACGTCCAACCCATATCGAATATGGTTCAAAATCGTTTACTGCGATTTTATGGTCTTTATTTTTTGCTGGTTTTGCATCCTTTTCATCTTTGTACTGTGTACAACCAATGATGCCAATTTTTGCAAAATTCTTTCAGGTTACACCGACGCATAGTAGTTTTCCTTTATCCTTTTCTACCGTCGCCTTAGCAATTGGTCTGTTATTCACAGGTTTTATTTCTGATCGTTTTGGACGTAAACCGATCATGGTTTATGCCTTATTCCTCGTTTCGATTCTCTTATTGATTAGTGCTTCTTTTCCAATTTGGGAGATTTTTCTCAGCACCCGTATTCTCATTGGTTTAGCCGTGAGTGGGGTCGCAGCCGTTGCAATGACTTATATCGGCGAAGAAATTGCGCAGAAAGATATCGGTTTTGCGATGGGATTGTATATCTCTGGCACAGCGATTGGCGGCATGGGTGGACGTTTAATTGCAGGGGTATTGGTTGACTTCATTTCTTGGCAATCTGCAACCTATATCATTGGTTTTCTAAATTTTATTATTGCTTGTCTATTTTATTTATTGTTGCCCAAATCAGAGCATTTCAAGCCATTTCCATTCCGATTTTCACGTTTTAAAGCAGCGTTTGAGCAAAATCTAAAAGACTCGAAACTACGAATTTTATTTGCTCAAGGCTTTATTTTAATGGGCTGTCTAGTCACAGTTTTTAACTATATCAGTTATCACTTATTAGAAGCACCATTTCATTTATCGCAAACTTGGATTGGTTTGATTTCGATTGCTTATTTGGCAGGGATTTATAGTTCACCTAAAGCCGCACGATGGGGCTTTCAGTATGGACGCGCTAAAGTATTACCTGTTTTATTGTTGAGTATGATTATAGGTTTATTTATTACACTTATCTCATCAATATGGGCAATTTTGTTGGGTCTTACCATTTTTACCTTTTCATTTTTTGCGGCACATTCGACAGCCAGTAGTTGGGTATCCGTTCAAGCGGTACAATATCGCGCAGTTGCCTCTTCACTTTATCTCTTTTGCTATTACATGGGCTCAAGTTTGCTTGGGAGTAGTGGTGGTTTGGTCTGGGAGCATTTTGGATGGATTGGAATTAATTTGAGTGTCACTGTGGTCTTAGTTATGGGTCTGGCACTCGCGATACACTTAATGAAGAATGAAAATAAAACGACAATTAAAGTCGCTTAAACTTGATAAAAGTCTTTGAAATTTAGTAATTTAAATAAGCACCTATTTGGGTGTAGAGATAATATTAAAATTGGGGAAAATAAGATGGAATTACATAGTCGCGTTTATTATAAACATCCTGACTCAACAATCATGGGACAATTAGAGGTCTTATTTACCACACATCATGGAGATGAAGAAAAGTTCATTCAGACAGCTTTACTCATTAATCCGCAAGCGGATGAGATTACTCAAGAGCTAGTTGATTTGATTGATTCGATTGAACATGATCTTGCGCCAGAGACATTGCACTATGTTGATGGGTTTGCTGTACTAGATTTTTCCCATGGCTCAAATGGCGATGAAAACATTGAAAATATTTTATTATTTTTAAAAGGATTATTACCTGATATTCATGCACAAGCTTGGGGTTGTGGTGATGATGATCCATGGGAGTTTTGGTTCAAATTTAATGGCGATGAGCTTATCCGTGAAGATGATGAACCATTGAATGATCCTGATGAAGATGAAGAAATTAAAGCTTCTATTTATACATGGTGGCATCAAGATTTACCTTCTGGAATTAAAGAAGGCTTCTTGAACGAAGAAGAGTAATTATCAACATCTTATAATGCTATTTCCTCAATAAGTTACAAATACTTTTTGGGGAAATGCTTCTGTTTGTTTTTTGATCTATAAAAATGAATGGAATTCATGCTAAAATGATCGGCTTTCATCTTTAGATGTCTCTCCTCCATCTGCTAGCCGAGATTCGCAAGCCATGTCTACTGCCTACACTATGCAGACCGCGCCAAAAGCGCTGTTTGATTACGACAAATATTGGGCGTCGTGTTTTGAACCCGCACCATTTTTGCCGATGTCACGAGAAGAAATGGATCAACTCGGCTGGGATGCGTGTGACTTTATTTTGGTTTGTGGTGATGCTTATATTGACCATCCATCTTTTGTATCAGGTGTGATTGGGCGTGTACTTGAAGCACAGGGCTTCCGTGTCGGAATAATTGCACAACCAGACTGGACCAACGCAGAGAGCTTCCGCGTTCTAGGCAAGCCAACCATTGCATGGGGTGTGACCGCAGGGAACATGGACTCAATGATCAACCGTTATACGGCAGATCGTAAAATTCGTTCCGATGATGCCTATTCGCCAAACAATGAAGCAAATAAGCGTCCAGACCGTGCAGCAACAGTTTACTGTCAGCGTTGCCGTGAAGCTTTTCCTGACGTTCCTGTCTTGCTCGGTGGTATTGAAGGAAGCTTGCGTCGTATTGCACATTATGATTATTGGTCTGACAAAGTTCGCCGCTCTATTTTGATGGACTCAAAAGCTGATCTATTGATGTATGGTAATGGCGAGCGTGCGATTATCGATGTGATGCATCGTTTAGCCAAAGGTGAGAAAATCCACGAGATTACTGATGTTCGTGGTACAGCATTTATTATTAATAAGCATAATAAAGCATCTAAAGCCAAATTCGTTGAAATTGCCAGTAATGACGTGGATACCATTGGACGTGTCGATCCAATTATTAATCCTTATGTCATGACTGAAGATATTGATGGCTGTGAAGTTGAAAAAGAAAAAGGTAACTCGCTAGCGCAGTATCAAAACTTCCAAAAAGAAATCGTTGCCAATCCAATCGTGCGTGAAGGTGACCAGCTCGATCCAGATACACAGATTGTGCAGTTAAAGCCTGCGCCATCAAAAGCGATTAAACATAAATTACCTCCACGTGAATTGGCTGTGATTCGTTTACCTTCTTTTGAAGCAGTGGCTGATGATCATGTGTTGTATGCACATGCCAACCGCATCTTGCACCTTGAAACCAATCCAGGTAATGCACGTGCCTTGGTGCAGCGTCATGGCGAGCGGGACGTCTGGATCAACCCACCACCAATTCCTCTGACCACTGAGGAAATGGATTATGTGTTTGATTTACCCTATGCACGTTTACCGCATCCTTCTTATGGAAATGCACGTTTCCCAGCCTTTGATATGATCAAATTCTCGGTCAATATCATGCGTGGTTGTTTTGGTGGATGTACCTTCTGTTCAATTACTGAACATGAGGGTCGTATTATTCAAAACCGTTCTGAAGATTCAATTTTACGTGAAATTGAAAAGATCCGTGATACGGCACCTCAATTTACAGGCATCATTTCAGACTTAGGCGGCCCAACTGCAAACATGTACCGTTTGCACTGTAACGACCCTGAAATTGAAAAGAACTGTCGTAAGCCATCTTGTGTCTATCCAGGTGTTTGTCAAAACCTACATACCGATCATGCGCCTCTTGTTCAGCTTTATCGTAAAGCGCGTGAAATCAAAGGTGTGAAGAAGATTTTGATTGGTTCTGGACTACGTTATGACCTTGCGGTATTGAACCCTGAATATGTGAAAGAATTGGTACAGCATCATGTTGGTGGCTATTTAAAAATTGCACCTGAGCATACTGAACAAGGTCCATTGTCGAAGATGATGAAACCGGGAATTGGGACGTATGACCGCTTTAAACAAATGTTTGAGCGTTTCAGTAAGGAAGCAGGTAAGGAACAATATCTCATTCCATATTTCATTGCTGCGCATCCGGGTACCACCGATTATGACATGATGAACTTGGCGATTTGGTTGAAGAAAAATGGTTTCCGTGCTGATCAGGTACAAACCTTCTACCCATCACCAATGGCCACTGCGACCACGATGTACTACACAGGCAAAAATCCATTGTCTAAAGTGGCACGTTATACTGAAAATGTCGATATCGTGAAAGGTGAAAAGCGTCGCCGTCTGCATAAAGCATTCCTGCGTTATCATGATCCAAATAACTGGCCTTTGTTACGTGAAGCACTGAAAGAAATGGGGCGTTCGGATTTAATTGGTAATTCGAAGCAGCATCTGATCCCAACCTATCAGCCACAAGGTACGGCTGAAGGTGAATATAAATCAGCACGTAAAAAGAACTCAACTGTTGCAGGTGATTCAGCGAAACGTGGTCAAGCGCAATCTCAGCCACAATTAGGTCAGAAACGTCCACAAAAAGGGCAGATATTAACGCAACATACGGGTTTACCGCCACGTGAAACAGGTGACAAAAAACCATTCTCAGGAAAACCAAAACCTAAAGTGAAACCAAAGCGTTAAATGAATAAACAGAAGGCATCAGTTATGATGCCTTCTTTTTTATACATAAATGGTAGGGTAGTCACAATCTGGTTATAAAAGTACAATTTATCGAAACATATACTGACAATATCCGCTTGAATATTTGCCTACTGATGATTATAAATATAGATGCAGGATGCTTTTATGACTTTGGTCGACGAGGGAAACACGATTAAAAAAATTTAAGTTATACTGCTAAAATGACTTTAACTATCGTTGTTACTGATTAAAAAAATGGCTCAAAGCCAAAATGATTATAAAAAATCTAAAGGGATTCGTTAGAAATGTATTATTTCATAACAATAGTTGGATTGCTGTTGATTACAGCACTTGTGTTTCGACGCCTACATCCTAATCGGCGTCAAGATAGTCCATTAAAACGCCGTGGTATTCTCAATATTTCTGAGCAAATTACCTTGATGCGTTTACAAGCTGTATTACCTCGTCATACGATTTTGGCGCATGTTTCTTTTGATGCGCTATTAACAACAAAATTTGCGCATACGCGCCGTAAATATCAAGGTTTAGTTGCTGATTTTGTCGTACTCGATCAGCAACATCAAGTGCTTGCAATTATTGAGATTGCAGACGAGTCATATGTGAATCGTCTACATCAGAAGCATTATCAAGACAGCTTATTAGAATTAGCGGGTTATCGAGTATTGCGCTATAGCAGTATTCCAACGGAGCAAGAGTTGCGTGAGAACTTAGTTCCTGATCTATTTGAACCGATCATGCCTGTTTCAATCACAGCAACCACAATGCCGCACACGGAACGAGTTATGAAATATAATGTTCTAGCAGCAAAATCATCTTAATTGATTATGGACGTACTGCTGTCACGGTCATTTCAACCAAAACATCTGGCGTATACAGTTTAGACTCTACGCAGGTACGTGCTGGGGGATGACCTTCAGCAATCCATGCATCCCAAACCGCATTCATTGCTGCATAATCTTGTTCAATGTCTTTTAGAAAAATAAGTACAGATAAAATATGCGTTTTGTCTGTACCTGCTTCTGCGAGTAAACGATCGATATTGTCTAAAGTTTGTTGTGTCTGTGCAGTAACATCGACACTGGTATCATCTGCTAGTTGACCTGCCAAATGAACTAAATTTCCTGAAATTGCGACTTCGCAATAACGTGAAGTGACATGCAGTCTTTGCACAGTCATAAAGAATTACCTAATTAAAATGGATAACTAGAATTGTACTTGATGACATTTTGTTGCAGTGTAATTTTGTTTAAACCAAACTCAATAAGTTTCTATTTCCATCAAATTCCGCTGTTGAAAAAACAAAATACAATGTTGTTGTGGACAAATAATCATATTACCGAGGTTAAGAAATTGGATTTTGGCTTGGCGTAGTCGATTTAGACAAGTTGCAATAGAACTGTGCATTGGGCAAAGTTGTTTTATTTGGCTTAATGCTGAATAAGTGGTTTGATACATCATTTTATTCCTATCAATATGATTTAGTGCTTGGGCGAAATGAGAATTTCGCCCAACTCGATTTATATGGTTTGTTGTTCTGATTGATACCAGTTGACATGACGAGTAATAAACATGACGCATGCGATAAGAATGAAGGAAAGAATAGAACCAAATAAAAAGGTTTTACCGCTAGATTGCAGAAGTAGATACATCATGCCGTATAGCGTACTCAGCAAAAGACCAAATAGTAATGCTGCTTTATAACCTTGAACAACAAAGTACAAATACCATGTAATTAAACTGATACAGGCAACTGCAGCGACCAGATAAGCCCATGCAAAAGTATAATATTCACTGATTGAAAGGAGTAAGACAAAGAACACGCCTTGTGCCATAGCGACTAACGCATATTGGACAGGGTGAATTTTAAGGCTTTTTAAAACCTCGAATAAGAAGAAGCAACCAAAGGTAATAATAATGATCATGATGCCGTATTTAATGGCACGATCAGTTTGGGTATATATATTAATGGGTTCCAAAAACTGAGCAGAAATCCCTGAAACACTGGTTGTAGATGTATCTTTAGCAGCATAGGCAGCGTCTACAGCACTGACAGGATAGCTTTGATTGTTTAGAAGTTGATAAAAGCACTGGCTGTTTTCGCACATGGAAATGCTGTCTAAATTGCGTTTGCCTAAAGCGATATTCTTCCAGTTTGCTTGGAATTGTTGTTTTTTACGGGGTTTTTGAAACGGCAAACTTTGTCCATCATATTTGACATCGCCCCAGTTACCAGCGGCTTGATAGGTCATTTCATTACTGGTGGGAAGAAATGTAAATTTATTGAGTCCTTCCAGCTTGAATTGTAGATTAAATTTAAACCCTTGTTGAAATTTTTGGATTAACTCAGGATATTGCTTTGCTGTGATATGCATCAAATCAAAGCCTTGCTGACCTTGGCTTTGTTCAGCAAAATCGAATTTATAGGCTTTGCCATCAATATTAAACATGGGTTTGGCATTTAACCCACGTGCATCTTGAATTGGGAAAATAATTTCAGCCTGATCCCATAGATAGTTGCGTTGAAGTTCATTGCCGACCGCTTTAAAGACCCCTTTACCTGACATCGTATTTTGATAGCTGATAGCTTTATAAATATTACGCTTGTAAGTACTGTCTGATACGTCAAATTGTGCTGTCCAGTCTGCTGTTTCTGCTCCTAAAGTAACAAAAACGGTTTGAGTACAATCATAGGTCTTCTTTTCTTCATTGGTACATGTGGTTTGAACTTGATAAGGAAGTTTTAAATAAGGTGCAATGACTTGCTGTGGTCGAATTTGTTCATTGGCAATATCCCGAATTACTTGTTGTTGATAGCTTTGGCGTTCGTTTACCAAATTTGAAATAAAGAAAAGACCAATATAAAAAACCAAAATCAGGAACAGAATTGCTGCTATTTTCAGATAAATAAAATTATGGCGCATGCTGGAATCCATTGTCATTGTGATATGACAAGTATCCTGAATCGAGATGCGCTTCAGATGAGTTTCGCTTGAAGCTTATGTGAAGTTTGTATGTAGTGTCAGAGTGACCAGTACGCCAGAACTATGGTTCTCTAAGAAATTGAGAGCGTTAGCTGAGATATTTTGAATGCTAATTTTGCCTTGATGTTGCTGAATAATTTGCTGCACGATGCTAAGACCAATTCCTGTACTTCGTTGTTGATTATGCGGACGTGGCAGCGAAAAATAAGTCTCAAAAACACGCTTTAAGGCGTATTCAGGAATCGCTTCAGCTTCATTAAATAAGGAAATTTCAATACTGTTCGTAACGCTATGCTCTTTCAATTGAATGGCAATCAAGCCTTGTTCAGGGCAGAAATCTCTTGCATTATCCAACAGATTATTGAGGGCTTGTTTTAGCCAAAATGGGTCAGCATAGATTGAGCAATGTTCAGGAAGATCAAGCCGTATTTGTATTTGTTTACGCTGTAATGCGCTTTGTTGTTGCTGAAAACATTGTTGAATCAGCGTGCTTAGATCGAGTATTTGAAATTCTAAAACATGTTGGTTTTTTTCGAGTCGTGTCAGTAATAGCATGCGCTCAATTAAGGATTGCAGACGCTGACCTTGTTGCACAATATGTGTTGCAAATTGCTGTTGATCTTCTAAAGGTAGATCATCCTGTAATAATTCTGCACTGGCTTGAATGGCAGTTAGTGGGCTTTTCAGCTCATGGGTGAGTGTATTGACATAATTTTCAACGTAGGCACGATCTTCCAACTTTTCCCGCATTTCACTCAGAGCTTGGGTCACTTGATTCAGTTCCTTGGCTGAATAAAAGAAAGGTGCTTGATTCACAGGCGCGAGTGCTTGGGCATAGCGTCGTACTCGGTCGATACTATGTTTAAGCCAATAAGCCACCATGCTGGCAAGTAATAAGCTGAGCGCTGCAATCCAAAGTGCTTGATGAATGAGTTGTTGTTCGGCACGTTCAATATAAGGTTGTACGGATTGATTAGGCTTACCAATACTCACCACACCGAGTAATTGTTGTTTATAGATAATTGGTGCAGCAATGTGCATGACACTACTATTGCGGTCATTAGGATCGGTTGCAGTAGAACGTGCGCCGTATTTGCCACGTAGGGTTAGGTAAACATCATTCCATTTAGAGTAATCTTGTCCAACCGCTTTCCCTTCGGAATCATAAATCACAATACCATGCTGATCAGTAATATAAAGCTGTTGGTTAATTTGATTTTTTTTATGTTGCCAAATCGTCGCATCAAGTTGACGTGATAATGCAGCTTGAATTTTCTGATCGAACTCAGGGGTATTTACTTGTTGTTGATGGACATCTTCCGCAATGAGTTGCGCAATAATATTGGCATTTTCAGCCAGTGTATCTTCAACCACTTGTCGTACATTGGGTTTGACTTGTTGGGTGAGAGTATAAGCAATAAAACTGAGACTCAGTACCACCACCAAGCTAAAGAAAAACCAAATGCGGATAAAGATGGACATATTATGATGACATCAAAATTTAGGATATGAAGGGAAATGTTATTTTCTTTGCTTCAATCTCGAATAGATCACCTGATTGTATTTCGATGATTATCCGTGAATTGCCATTTTCTAAAATAGAGAAATCTAAAATTTGATTGATAGAGATACTTTTACCCCATTCATTGTGATTAGCAATATGAAAGTTTTTAAATTTTTCAGCAATGAGTGCGACATCTTCAGATTGATTATTTCTGAGCTGAACTTTCAGACTTGATTCAGCCCAATCTATGTGAATTGAGATAAGTGACCAATCATGCATATCTATCTTTTCTTTCATTTTGGTATTGTCAGCATTTGAAGTATTGAAATTGTATTTTAAGCTTGTACCAAACTATACCCAAACCCTCGATGCGTTCGAATAGGATCATCGGGGGTAATCTGTTTAAGTTTTTGCCTTAAACTTTTGATATGTGTATCCACCGTTCGTTCTAAACTATGTTCAGGATGTTCCCAAATATGATCCATGAGTTGCTGACGGCTAAACACTTGTTCTGGATGCTGAATCAGTAAAAATAACAAACGATATTCATAACGCGTCAGCTGCAACATTTGTCCATGATATTGAATTTGTAGAGATTGTGGATTACATATCCACGTGGCAGAGTGTAGAGTAATTTCTGTTTGAATGATTGGTGGTTGTGGTGGAATATTTTGCGTTTGTACTTCCATTCTGCGCCATACAGCTTTGATTCGTGCCACAATTTCACGTGCACTAAAAGGCTTGGTACAATAATCATCAGCACCGATTTCTAAACCGACAACCCGATCAATTTCATCATCACGAGCGGTTAAAAATAATAAAGGTGTTTGATATTTTTGACGCAGTTGTTTGCAGACTTCAAAACCATTGAGATCAGGTAAACCCACATCTAAAATAATAAAATCAAAAGTCTGTTGAGAGAGTAATTCGAGTGCTTGTGTTCCTGTATTTGCCCAACTGACACTCCAACCTTCACGTTCAAGTGCATAACGTAGTGGTAACACAATTGCGGCTTCGTCTTCAATACAGAGAATTTGTTTTTGATTCATAATAATCAGTAATCAATATTTTCTAATTTTATGATGTTAGTTTAACTGAAGTCTGGATCGAGAGAACTAATGTTGAGAATTTTTATAAAAGATAAATAAGAAAAGGACACCTGAAGTGCCCTGTAATATTCGGATTTGATCGTCACGCTAACCACAGGAGCAAATGCTAAAAGCGAGGATTTCTTTAGCAAGGGCAAGCAACAAGGATAATGTTACCGCGCCGCCTAGAGTACTGAAAACCGCATAAAAAGCAAACATAAATTTTAGTTTGGGATATGCTTTTGTGTAAAAAAACACCACTACCATAAAGAAAGTTGAGATTCTTGTTGCATGGGCTGTAATTGATAGACACCAACACCGACTAAACGGAATTGGAAAGTCGGGTCAATATGCATTTCATTCAGTAGTTGAAAGATGACTTGTGCTAAGTCTTGCTCAGATTGTAGTGCTTGTTTGAAGCTTTTACTGTGTTGTAAAACCTGAAAATTTTTAAGTTTAAGTTTTACATTGACTCCCCGAGCAGTTAATTGTTTTTTATTTAGACTACGCCACACTTGCCCAGCTAGGGGCTGCCAAGTGTGATGACATTGTTCAAGTGTATAATCATCATCAAAAGTGATCTCTTTTGATATTTGTTGGCGTTCTCGCTCAGCTTTGACGGGACGATGGTCAATCCCTTGAGCATATAAATACAGTTGTTTTCCGTATTTGCCAAAATGATGAATAAGTATATTTTCTTCTATTTTTTGTAGATCACCGAGCGTATGTAAATTCAGTTGACTTAATTTTTCTTGAGTGACTTTACCAACCCCTGGAATTTTATTGAGGGCTAAATCCTGAATAAAATTGAGTACCTGATGGGGTTTTATCACAAATAAACCGTTAGGTTTGTTCCAATCAGAGGCGATCTTTGCCAAAAATTTATTGGGAGCTACACCAGCGGACGCAGTGAGTCCTGTTACTGCAAAAATATCAGCACGAATGTGTGCAGCGACCTCAGTCGCACTCGGAATGTTTTTTAGATTCTCAGTCACGTCTAAATAAGCTTCATCTAATGAAAGTGGTTCAATCAGAGGGGTGTATTGTTGGAAAATCTGATGAATTTGTGCTGAAACTTCACGATATTTTTCAAAATTAGGCTCAATCACGATAACCTGTGGGCAGAGTTTTTTGGCTTGTCCCATCGACATCGCCGAGCGTAGGCCAAATACGCGAGCGGGGTAGGATGCTGCAGCAATTACAGCACGAGGGTGGTGTGATGAAATCACTACAGGCAAGTTTTTGAGATCAGGGCGTTCCCTGAGTTCGACCGATGCATAAAAAGCATCCATATCAATGTGGATGATTTTGCGCAGTTCACTTGGCATCTACGATGCCTTGTTGTTTTAAAAAGATTCGCCACTGTTTCGGTGACTCTGCATATACGTTCAGATCAACAGGTTTGGGAATCCCATCTATCTTTCCACTTTGGCTATGTTGCCAAAAGAGCCATTGTCGTCCATCTTTTAATTCAGGTTTACCTTCATAATCCCGCACCCATAATGGGGTATTGCTAAAATTACCCATCAAGACAATGTGGTAAAAAGTCTTGGAAATATAAAAAATAGGTTGTTTACCATAATGTTTATGGAGTTGATCATTCATGATCTGAATTTCTTTGAGTAGCTGCTCTTTGGTATAGGTATTAATGCAATTACTGTCATATTCAAGATCAATCACAGGCGGTAAGGCATCTGCTTTCTTTGGCACAGTAGCGATAAAATTTTCGGCCTGAACGGTGCCATCACGGCAGAGACGATAGAAATGATACGCACCGACATGTAAACCTCTTTCACGTGCTTTGAGCCAATTCTGCTGAAAATTTTGATCTTTGAAATCGCCACCTTCGGTGGCTTTGAGATACACGAATTGGTATTGCATCGGAGAGATCTTTTTCCAGTTAATCTCACCTTGATGATGTGATACATCAAATCCACGGATTGAATAGTCTTGTGCTACGGCTTTTTGTTGATAGAACAATCCAAAATAACTGACGATACCAAGCATCACTGTTAAAGCAATACTAGTCAGTGCTGGATAATGCTGAGTGAGTGGATACTTCGGTATTTTCTTTGCCATAATGATGTTTTGTACTATGCAATATCGAGTTGAGTGCTAGATTTACAGTATTCGTCATGCAGCGATTGTACTCGTTTTGCTTTCTCATGAATCGTTTGACTACCGAATTGTTTTATAAATCTACATGAAGCGTAATGTCTAGCATGTTGCTCGTAGTGGCGTACCCAACTTTCTCGTTGTGCTAAGCGTTCATCCTTGACAGGCCAAACACCTTGGCGTAAACGCTCAACCCCAATGCGCCACGGTTTAGGGCTAATTCGTGCACGGAAACAATTTTGATTGCGACACATCAGATCATAATGCGGATCGGCATAAATAGCATGAAATAAGGCCTGCGCATCTTCACCTCGAGGTTCAAAGGTTTGATGCATCACCAAAACACGATAACCTTTGGGTGTGCGGTAAACACGTAAATGCCATGTAGGATGATGTTGAGAAAAAGTTTTAATTTTCTCCAAAGCCTGCTGCTCTGGTGTACCTCTCAATTTCGATTTCAGTTTGAACAAACATTTACTGATCCAAGGGGTCAATAACAGTGATACCACGAATCCAAGCCCAAAGATGAGCCATGAACTAAAATAGACAGCGCACAAGCTTGAGATAACCAGTAGTAGAAAAAATACCGTCATGTAAAGTTTAGAGTTGGGATGATAGATAAAATCAATATCTGCAAATAACACATCAGGTGTATTTAAACATAAAGCCCCATAGGTGTTGCGCGTGATAATGACATCATCATGTTGTGCAACAATCTCTTCTCGGATCGGGAGACCTTCAGCACCGTTATAGGCAACTTTATGATCGATTCTGCGAATATTTTGATCTACTTTTATTTGCTCAATCGCTGCTGTAACACGTTGTTCAGCATGTATTTGCGCTGCCTCAAGGCTTTGATCTGACCAACCAAAGCGTTTGATGGTGTATTGTCTTCCTTCAAATTTTGTTTTTGTTTTCGCTTCAGCCCAATATTTTGGAATAATCATCTCATTTTTCCTTATTCTTTTTCATCTTATTAAAATGTTAGCTCTCATCCGTAGTTTCTTTCGGGATCTGCCAAAAGATGATTGCAGTAATGATGTTAATACAACCCAGTGTAATCAAGGTGGCATGGAAAGCACTGCTAATCGATGTCGTTGAAAAGTGCTGACTGAATAGATTAATCAATGTGCCTGCCATTGCGACACCAATACTCATAGATAGCATCATAATCATTGATAAGAAACTATTGCCGCTGCTGGCATCGTGTTGTGGCAAGTCTTTGAGGGTGAGCGTATTCATGCCTACAAACTGTAGCGAATTTAATGTACCAAAAATAAACAACTGTAAGACTTTCAACCACAGTGGAGTCACTGCTGTCATTAATGAGAAGCTCGCAATACATAATCCGACCAAGATGGTATTGGTGAGTAGAAAACGACGATACCCTACACGTTGAATTAATGGACGAATAATTGGTTTCGAAAATAATGAACCCAAGACTAATGGAATCATCATTAGTCCTGTAATGAAAGGTTCAAAGCCAAAGGCGACTTGCAACATCAAAGGTAAAATAAAAGGAATAGCATTGCTGCCCAAACGTGCGAAGAAATTACCTAATACACCGATTGAGAAGATTTTGTAATGGAATAAACGCCCATGAAATAGCGCATTTTGATGGGTATGCGCGTGATAGGCATAGCTAACAGTGGCAATTATGCCAATCAACAATAAGCTGATACTCACAAAATTTGAATATTGTGAGGAGGCCATATTTTCAATGCCTAAGGATAAGCCGACCATCGCGACCATTAATAAGATAAAACCGCTGAAATCGAAAGTTTTCACCGTCGGCTCTTTCTGATTGGGCATGATTTTAAATGTCATGATCATACCGAGAATACCCATCGGAAGATTAATCAGAAAAATCCAATGCCATGTTGTGACTTCAACTAACCAACCACCTAATGTAGGCCCCATCAGTGGACCGATTAGGCCGGCCAAACTCATGAGACTCATGGCTGAAAGAAATTGGGAGCGTGGAATTAGCTTTAATAAAGCCAAACGGCCTACAGGCATCAGTAATGCACCGCCGATACCTTGAATCACACGGAAAAACAACAGTTGTTCTAGGTTTTGCGATAAGCCACATCCCAATGAGGCCAAGCTGAAAATCACCATAGAGCTGAGATAAATATTACGAATCCCAAAACGATCGGCTAACCAGCCACTCAAGGGAATACAGGCTGCAACAGATAATACATAGGCGACAATCACACTATGCATTTGTAATGGATTTTCATTCAGTTGAATCGCCATTGCTGGTATTGCAGTATTCACGATGGTGGTGTCTAAGGCTTGCATAAAAAAGCCAATCGAAACCAATATGACCAACCATCGAAATTCGGGCTGTACAGCTTGGTGTGTTGTCGTTGTCATGAGTTCTGACACATAAGAAATCGGTTCTAGTTTAATGCAACCCTATTGGAAATAAAGACCAAAATTGTCAAAGAGTGGTCATGGAACTGACATTAAAGTGTCATCGAACTTGCATCTCAAATCACTAAATTAACCATACAAAATAAGGGTATGGAATTTGATGATGAAATTTAAGATTTCAGTTTTATTGACAACATTGTTGTCTGTAGGGTTGGTTGCCTGTAATGAAAATGATAACGCTACGAACTCACCAGAGGTTGTAGAAGCAACGCCTGAAACAATTAAGTTAAGTCTGTTAGGGCGTTATGAAACCAAGGTGTTTGTTAAAAGTGCAGCTGAGATTCCTGCGTATGATGCAGCAAGTAAACGCTTATTTGTAGTCAATGCACAAAAAGGTTTAGTCGATGTTTTAGATGCATCTAAACCAGCACAGCCTGTACACATTGCAGAGCTTTCAGCACGAACTTATTTAGCAAATTCTGAAGTAAATAGTGTTGCTGTGAAAAATGGCATTGTTGCGATTGCAGTACAAGCTGAGAATAAAACGGATACTGGAATGGTGGTGTTTTTTAATGCCAAAGATCTCAGTTTTATGAGCAAAGTGAGTGTGGGTGCTTTACCTGATATGCTGACTTTTAGTCCAGATGCTAAAACGGTTTTAGTCGCAAATGAAGCAGAACCGAATGATGATTATTCGGTTGATCCTGAAGGTTCAATCAGCATTATTGATATCAGCAATATTCAACAACCTAAAGCCAGTGTGGCAGGTTTTAGTGCATGGAATAATCAAAATTCAGATTTATTGGCCAAAGGAGTACGTATCTTTGGTCCAAATGCCAGCGTTGCTCAAGATTTAGAACCTGAATATATAACCATTTCAGCAGATAGCAAAACCGCTTGGGTCACGTTACAAGAAAATAATGCAATTGCGAGAATAGATATTGCACAACAGAAAGTCACCGATATTTATCCATTAGGCTATAAAGACCATAGTTTGGTTGAGAATGCTTTAGATGTGAGTGATCGGGATTGTGATCCAAAAACGGATTGTAATGGTGATGGTGTTATTGATACCAAAGATAAAGATAAGGGAATTATCAATATCAAACCGTGGGCAGGTTTAGTGGGGATGTATCAACCAGATTCGATTGCGAATTATCAGGTGAATGGCCAAACTTATTTGGTGACTGCCAATGAAGGGGATTCACGAGCTTGGTTAAAAGACGCTGATGCATATTTTGGTGGTGATACCAGTAAGGGCTTTGTAGAGGAAATTCGCGTTAAAGATCTGTTTAAGAGTAGTGGCTTTACCAATAAAGTCAAAGATGAGTATCCAGCGCATTTACAGAAAATCGCTGTAGGCGTAAAAGGTGCACGATTAAATGCATCAACTTTTGGTTATTGTGGCGCAACGACAACAGATGCAAAAGGCTGTCGTGAAGATAGTCAATTAGGTCGTTTAAAAGTGACGTGGACCAAAGGATACCAAATGAATCAAGACGGTTCACCAAAACTGGATGCAGATGGTTATCTGGTTTATGACAAACTCTATGCCTATGGTGCGCGTTCATTTAGTATCTGGAATACCCAAGGTCAACTTGTTTGGGATTCGGGCAGCGAATTTGAAAAGAAAATAGCAGAGTTATTCCCTAAATACTTTAATAGTGATCATGAAGAAGTCACTTTTGATAAGCGAAGTGCTGCCAAAGGCCCAGAACCGGAAGGTATTACTGTGGGGACAATCGGGAAGAAAACCTTTGCTTTTATTGGTTTGGAACGTATGAGTGGCATCATGGCGTATGACATCACCACGCCGAATAAACCTAAGTTTATTGAATACTTTACTACCCGTAACTTTGTAGAAACAGATATTGCGCAGCAGGGTGATTTAGGACCTGAGGGATTGATCTTTGTCTCTGCAAAAGACTCTCCAAATGGTAAGCCATTACTCGTGGTTGGTAATGAAGTCAGTGGTTCAACTGCTGTTTACCAAGTTAATCTTCAATAAACTCTTGGCATAAAAAAACGGATCAATTTGATCCGTTTTTTTATGCTGAGTATTTTAGACTTCGATACGTGTAGGACTATTCAAATTTTTAATTACATTGGTAATTTGTTCAAGCGAATCACAAATAATCACTTTGGCACGATGTTGAGGAGGTAAAAATCCTTCTTCAACAGCATGATCTAGTTGAGCAATTAAGGCATCATAAAAACGATTTACATTATAAATAATCATCGGTTTTTGGTGCTGATTGAGTTGGCCCCAAGTAGCTATTTCTAAAATCTCTTCAAAAGTACCTAAACCACCAGGTAAAGCAATAAAAGCACTGGCACGTTCTGCCATCAATGCTTTACGTTCATGCATGGTCTCAACAATATGAAGCTCTGTTAATTTATTATGTGCAATTTCATAGTCCAACATAAACTCAGGAATTACACCGACTACTTCACCGCTATGTTCCAGTACAGTATCTGCAACTTGCCCCATTAAGCCAATACTTGCTCCCCCATAGACAATTCCAAAACCTTGATTTGCGATGTGTTGAGCAAGTTCGATGGCTTTATCTCGATAAATGGGTTTGTTACCTGTACGAGAACCGCAATATAAAGCAATAAGAGATTGGGTGGTTTTTCTGGGAGTAGAAGAAATGGTTTTTTTATCTGTCATTCTAAATACACTATTCATTCGGTTTATTTTCACCTTATCATTTTCATTGTGCTTGTCTAGGTTAAATGACTTTTATGACAGTTTTATGCACACTTTACGTACAAAACAATATTATGAATTTTAGAAAAAATTTGAAAACAACAAGCACATAAAAAAGATGAATTTCACTGCAATCTTGCCTATACTGAAAATCCTTTTATTAATTTATGTACCTCTATGAGTAGTGGTTGTTGTCGCTCCGCTTTGTTCTTATTTCCTAAAAAAAATGTTTTGGCTATTTGTGCCGACCTTTTAAAAATTCAACTTCATAACGATATTGCTGATTTTGCAGAGGAGTCACATCAATGATTTTTGAATGGATGTCTGATCCTTCTGCATGGGTTGGCTTAGCCACATTGGTGGTGCTTGAAATCGTCCTAGGTATTGATAACCTAGTATTTATTGCAATCTTGGCAGAAAAACTACCACCAGAACAACGTAATGCGGCTCGTAGAGTTGGTTTGATTCTCGCCTTAATCATGCGTCTAGGATTGCTTGCCGCAATTGCATGGGTTGTGACTCTAACTGAACCACTGTTCCATATTTTTGACCATGCCTTTTCTGGTCGTGACCTGATTTTGCTATTTGGTGGTGTGTTCTTACTCTTCAAAGGTACGATGGAGTTACATGAACGAATCGAGGGTCACCAAACACTGAAAGAAGAAAATCCTGTACATGCTACTTTTTGGATGGTGATTGTTCAGATTGTAGTTTTGGATGCTGTCTTTTCTTTAGACAGTGTGATTACTGCGGTTGGTATGGTTAAGCATCAAAGTGTCATGATGCTGGCAATGATTATTGCTGTTGGTATTATGCTTTGGGCATCCAAACCATTGATGGATTTTGTGAATAAGCATCCAACGGTCGTGATTCTGTGTCTTGGTTTCCTGATGATGATTGGTTTCTCGTTAGTGGTTGAGGGCTTTGGTTTCCATATTCCGAAAGGTTATTTGTACGCTGCGATTGGTTTCTCTGTCTTAGTTGAAATTGTGAATCAGACCATGCGTCGTAATCAAGAGAAATTGGTGACGACGACGGATTTACGTTATCGCACAGCTTCTGCGGTATTACGTATGTTGGGCAGTAAAGGTAATGGTAGTGAAGGCCAAAATAAAGAAGCCGAAGATGTTTTAGCGACTCAAGCCTATGCCAAAGAAGTTTTTGACGAAGATAATGGCGTCTATCACAGCGTATTGGTACAGGGTGTTTTGGGCTTATCTGAACGTCCTGTGAAATCTGTGATGACACCACGTCCTGAATTAGAATGGTTAGACCTAGACGCTGATCCAGCAGAGTTGAAAGAACGTTTAATGGCAATGACCCATTCGCGGTTGATTATTGCGCGTGGTGAGTTAGACAATATTGAAGGTGTTGTTTTAACGCATAAAGTGTTGAATGAATATATCGAAACAGGTGCAATTGATTTCAGTAAACACTTACGTGAGCCTGTGATTGTGCATGAAAATGCACAAGTATTAATGGTGATGGAGCAGTTACGTCAGGCTCCATTACAAATTGCAATCGTTTTAAATGAATATGGTTCTATCGAGGGAATTGCAACGCCGATAGATGTATTAGAGGCGATCGCAGGTGAGTTTCCTGATGAAGACGAATTGGAAGCTGTAGCTGCCAGTTTGGATGATGGTTCAATGTTATTAGAAGGTTCAACTGACATTCGCCATGTATCACTGTTATTAGGCAAAGATCTGGTTGATGAAAGTGAAGAATATTCAACTTTATCTGGATATGTGTTGTTCCATTTAGGTCGTTTACCTGAAAATGGGGAAATGGTTGAAGCTGATGGCTATCGCTTTGAGGTTGTTACAATGGATGGGCACAAAATTGAAAAAGTTCGTATTATTGCCAAAGAAAAGTTAGCCGATAAATAATTAAGTTTGTTTTAAATAGCCTCTGAGTTTTACGATCGTGATTACGGTAGTTTTGCTCAAGGCTATTTTTATTTGAGTATTGAAATGACATTGACAGACAATTGCCCATGTGGAAATGGGCTATATGTAACATGTTGCCAGCCTTTGCATTTGAAACAACAATTTGCTCAAAATGCAGAGCAATTAATGCGTTCGCGTTACAGTGCTTTTGCTTTACAACAGATTGATTATATTTTGGAAACCACCGCTTTGGGGCAGCAAGCTGCTTTGGATCGAGATGCGATTGCAGATTGGAGTCAATCCAATCAGTGGCTAAAATTAGAAGTCGTGCAGCACCAGCCAAAACTGGATAAAACCCATGCCTTGGTAGAGTTCAAAGCTCATTACTGTGATAAAAATCAGGGTGACAAACAGGCGCATATTCATCATGAAATTTCACATTTTGTTTTGCATCAACAACACTGGTACTTTCTTGATCCAACCTTGAATATGCAAATAACTATGAAACAAGCTTGTATTTGTGGTTCAGGGAAAAAATTTAAACAATGTTGTGCACAATTCATCTAAGTTTGTCTTAAAATAGCGCACACTTTGATGCCTGATTTAGGGATGTCGGCAGATGTTACTCACCGTGATTTATATTATTGCTATTACTGCGGAAGCGATGACAGGGGCATTATCAGCAGGACGACGTAGTATGGACTGGTTTGGGGTAACGCTGATTGCTTGTGTGACCGCGTTAGGTGGTGGTTCTGTTCGAGATGTTTTACTAGGTCATTATCCTTTAACGTGGGTCAAACATCCTGAATATTTGGTTCTGACTTGTTGTGCAGCGTTTGTCACCATTATTATTGCCAAATGGATGAAGCATTTACGCAGTGTATTCTTATTGCTCGATGCCATGGGCTTAATTGGTTTTACGATTATTGGCTGTCAAATTGCATTATCGATGGGTCACGGTTTTGTAGTTTCTGCCGTGGCAGGCGTGTTAACGGGAGTTTCAGGCGGTATTTTGCGTGATATTTTGTGTAACGATGTGCCTTTAGTGTTTCGCCGTGAGTTGTACGCCAGTATCTCCTTTGTTGCAGTCATCTGCTATTGGGTGTGTTTGGAAATTGGTTTACCTCATGATTTGACTGTGATTTTTACTTTAGTATTTGGTTTTACCTTGCGTGTAATCGCAATTTATTTTGGTCTGGAAATGCCGAAATTTATTTATAAAGAAGATGATGCGGAATCTGCTTCTTCAACAGATGAGCATTAATTAATAAATAACAAAGGGAGTAAAGAATTTTAGGTTGAAATACCTACTTTCCCTTACAACACATAAATTAACCGTTACTTGAATCTTAAATTTAAAATGAATCTTTTATCTGTACAAGAAATGGCTCCTGATGTTATGGAGTTCGATGTAGGTCAACAAATAATGATAGGCCTTGATTATTGTCTTGGACGCAATAATAGAGGCAAAAATCTTTTGTTAGGAAGGAGTTGGCTATGGATCGCAGCAACTTATAATAGATCACTTGTTGCTGAATATAATTGGGCTTCAACTTGGATGGAGCAACCCGAATATAACGAAAGTGAAGTTATCTATATTGAAGATCTTGAGCTAATTGCTGAGCAAGGCAATGCAGCCGCTTTGTATCTGTTGGGAGTTTATCATTCTGGTTCAAATGAAGATAAGCAGGTCGATATTGATCTTGCATTGAAATATTATGAGAAAGCCGCACAGCAGCAATTCTATCCTGCTATTAATAATCTTGCAGATAAATATGAAAATGGCACTGGTGTTGCAAAAAATCTAAAAATAGCTTTTGAGTTTTATTCTGTGGCAGCCGATCAAGGAATTGCAGCATCTCAGTTTAGTTTGGGTCTCTTTTACTTAAAGGGACTTTATGTCGAAAAGAATGAAGAATTAGCTAGAGAATGGTTAAAAAATGCGGAGAAAAATGGCTGGTTTCCTGCATCAGAAATTCTATTAAATATGTTGCATTAAGCTTAACAAGACACCATTTGACGTTTAAACAACAACTAGGGCTTGTCACAAGGCATTCATCCACATAGCATACAAAACATTGACGATAACAATGATTTTGGATGACTTGCTGAAATGACCAGCCTTGCACATCATGCAACCGAAAACCGCTCCGTAGCCGAATTCACAGAACAAGCTTACTTAAATTATGCCATGTACGTGATTATGGATCGTGCACTGCCGCATATCAGCGATGGTTTAAAACCTGTACAACGTCGTATTGTCTATGCAATGAGTGAGCTGGGCTTGAAATCGACAGGCAAGCCGAAAAAATCGGCACGTACTGTTGGTGATGTACTCGGTAAATATCATCCGCATGGTGACTCAGCCTGTTATGAAGCCATGGTGTTGATGGCACAGCCATTCAGCTACCGTTATCCATTGATTGAAGGTCAAGGGAACTGGGGTTCACCTGATGACCCTAAGTCATTTGCTGCAATGCGTTATACCGAAGCCAAATTGTCTGCTTATAGTGAATTATTACTGAGTGAGCTTGGACAAGGGACGAGTGAATGGCAAGATAACTTTGATGGTTCAATGAAAGAACCGATCACTTTGCCTGCAAGGATTCCCAATATCCTACTGAACGGTACGACGGGTATTGCGGTAGGGATGGCAACCGATATTCCACCGCATAACTTACGTGAAGTAGTGAAAGGTACGATTGCATTAATTCGTAATCCTGAAACCACTGATGAAAAATTAGCAGAATATATTCCAGCACCCGATTTACCGACCAAAGCTGAAATTATTACGCCACCAGAAGAATTACTGAAAATTCAAACCACAGGGCGTGGTAGCTATCGTGCGCGTGCAGTGTATACGGTCGAAAAAAATGAGATTGTGATTACTGAACTACCTTATCAAGTTTCAGGTTCAAAAGTCGTTACGCAAATTGCAGATCAAATGATTGCGAAAAAGTTGCCTTTGGTGGCAGATATTCGTGATGAATCAGATCATAAAAATCCAACACGTTTAGTCATTGTATTACGTTCTAATCGTGTAGATGCCGAAACGGTGATGAGCCATTTATTTGCAACCACTGATTTAGAGTCAAGCTATCGCGTTAATTTGAATATGATTGGTGCGGATGGTCGTCCGCAAGTCAAATCGATTCGCCGTATTTTGTTGGAATGGATCGAGATCCGTAAGCAAACCGTAACGCGCCGTTTGCAATACCATTTAACTAAAATTGAAAAACGTTTGCATATTTTGGCAGGCCTTTTAATTGCTTATTTGGATATTGATACTGTAATTCGGATTATTCGTGAAGAAGATCAACCAAAACCTGTTTTGATGCAGCACTTTGGGATTGATGATATCCAAGCTGAGGCAATTTTGGAGCTCAAGCTTCGTCATTTGGCTAAACTTGAAGAAATGGAAATCCGCCGTGAACAAGAAGAACTAGAAGCGAAAGCCGCGATTATTCGTGAGCAACTGGCAAATCCTGAATCATTGAAGAATTTAATTATTGGTGAGTTAAAAGAAGACGCGAAAAAGTTCGGTGATGATCGTCGTTCACCGATTGTTACTCGTGCTGATGCTGTACAAATCAAAGAACAAGATTTAATGCCTGCGGAAACAGTAACTGTGGTCTTGTCAGAAGCAGGCTGGGTGAGAGCCGCTAAAGGTGGTGATGTTGATGCAGCAAACCTAAATTTCCGTGCGGGTGATCAATATTTGAGTCATGCAGTCGGAAAAACCAATCAACGAGTCTACTTTTTAGATGAAACAGGGCGGAGTTATGCGCTGCCGATTAGTAGTCTCCCTTCTGCACGTGGCTTAGGCGAGCCATTGAGTTCGAAACTTGCACCAGCCAGCGGCGTGTCATTTATTCAAGTATTTGTTGATGAGGACAGTAATGAGTTACTTGCTGTCAGTTCAAATGGATATGGATTTAAAACGCAAGCAGCGCAGTTAGATACCAATGCGAAAGCAGGTAAAGCCTTTTTGACTGTAGCAGATAATGCAACCGCTTTACCTTTACTACCAATTCAACAAGCCACACATGTTGCAATTCTCAGTTCATCAGGGCGTTTACTGATCATAGATTTGGCTGAATTACCTGTTCTGAATAAAGGTAAAGGTAACAAGTTGATACAACTTGATGAAAAAGAGCAAATTTTATCCATGACAACCCTAGGTTTAGATGAAATAATCCAAGTCGCTGCAGGACAACAACACCTAAAACTGAAAGGGGACGATCTCCAAAAATATATAGGAAAAAGAGCAACAAAGGGGCAACTTTTACCACGGGGATATCAAAAAGCAAATAGACTCCTCATTCAGAGATAAGGCTAGTATTCTGTGATAAAAATACGTTATATATGACAAGGTATTCATATTATTTGAATAGATTGACAGGGCAATTCCAAAAGTTAAAAAAAAGTTTTGTCATGGAAAGTAACGTCGTTACATTTTTAAGGATTACTACTCGGAGATAATGGCATTATGGAAAAGATTTGGTTTGCAGAATACCAAAAGACAGGAATTCCAGAAACAGTTGCGCTGCCTGCTGAAAACACCTCACTTGTTGATATTTTTGAACGCAATTTCCAAAAATTTGGTTCACGTGATGCCTTTATCTTCATGGATAAAGTTTTAACGTACAATGAATTAGAAGTCGCTAGCCGTAAGTTTGCTACTTATTTACAAGGCCTTGGTTTGGCTAAAGGGACACGCGTTGCGGTGATGATGCCGAACGTATTTCAATATCCAGTAGTTGCTCTTGGCGTATTCCGTGCAGGCTTGGTATTGGTCAATGTAAACCCGCTTTATACTTCACGTGAGCTTGAGCATCAGTTAAATGACTCTGGCGCAGAAGCCCTTGTAATCATCGAAAACTTTGCTAGTGTTTATCAAAGCATTATTGGTAAAACACCTGTGAAGCATGTTGTTGTTGCTTCTGTCGGTGACATGCTTGGTACACTGAAAGGTACGATTGTAAACTTCGTTTTACGTAAAGTACGTAAACAAATTCCAGCATGGAATATTCCTGGCCACGTTAAATTTAATGCAGCGCTAGGTAAAGCGAATCCAAGCAATTATAAACGTCCAAGTTTGACCTTAAGCGATACTGCTGTACTGCAATATACAGGTGGTACGACAGGTGTTTCTAAAGGTGCTGAGTTGACACACCGTAACTTGGTTTCTAACCTATTACAATGTGATGGTATTTTCTCAAGTAAGTTTGGTACAGGTGACGGTTCTAAAGATGATCGTATCGTGTGTGCGTTACCGCTTTATCACATCTTTGCATTTATGGTGTGCGCGCTTTACGGTATGTATAAAGGTCAAGCGAATATCTTGATTCCGAACCCACGTGACCTACCAGCAGTCGTTGGTGAATTACGTAAATACCAGCCTTCTTTCTTCCCAGCAGTAAACACCTTGTTTAATGCCTTAGTGAATAACGAAGAATTCAAACAGCTTGACCATAGCAAGTTGAAGATGGCAATGGGTGGTGGTATGGCTGTATTACCATCTACGGCTGCTGCTTGGCAAAAAGTAACAGGTACGATCATTATCGAAGGTTATGGTTTATCTGAAACATCGCCAGTGGCGACAGCAAACCCGCCTGCAACAACAGAGTTTAGTGGTACGATTGGGATCCCATTACCATTAACTGAAGTTGCTTTACTTGATGATGATGGTAATGAAGTGGCACTTGGTGAGCAGGGTGAAATTTCGATTCGTGGCCCACAGGTAATGAAAGGCTACTGGAATCGTCCTGATGAAACTGAGAAAGTCATGACCAAAGACGGTTTCTTCCGTACTGGTGATGTTGGTGTCATGGATTCACGCGGTTATTTCAAAATTGTAGACCGTAAAAAAGATATGATCTTGGTTTCAGGCTTTAACGTTTACCCGAGTGAAATTGAAGAAGTGATTGCGAAGCATCCAAAAGTATTGGAAGTTGCTGCGATTGGTGTGCCAGATGAAAAATCAGGTGAAGTGCCTAAATTATTCATCGTGAAAAAAGATCCTTCATTAACAACTGAAGAAATTATTGCTTATGCAAAACAAAACTTAACAGGTTATAAATGCCCACGTTATGTTGAGTTTATGGATGATCTACCAAAATCTAACGTAGGTAAGATCTTACGTAAAGATTTACGTAAGCCTGCTTAAGAATCCTACTTAGCCTCCGTTTAAAACGGGAGCTATTGGAAATAAAAAACGCCACAATTGTGGCGTTTTTTATTTGGGTTTATTGAGTATTATTTGATTTCATCAACCAACGATCGATATAAGGCCGTCCAATACCGACAATCCCAACAAAAACGACCATGGATATTAGTTGAAAAACTAATCGGGTTTGATTGATACCATTGAAGCTAAAGTAGTTATCAATAAGGGTATATAGCACAATAACGATCAGCCAATGCCAAAGTGTTAAGCGGTAGATCCCCACAGCATAAAAAGCAATAATTAGAATAACAAAGGTGCCAAGCGTAGATTGCCAATTGTAGTTTGCACAAATCACGCTGAGTAGAAATGCGATGATGGGCAACACTACTTTGAGTACGCGGTCAACTAAAAGCTGATGCTGTCGTTGTTGAGCAAGAACATCAAACAATTTGTTTTGATCTTGAGCTGGCATAACATAACCTTGAGATTGAATCAAAGAAAACTACTTTTAAAGCTAGCAGAATATATAAAAGCAGTGCTTGTTGAACAAGCACAAATGAAAGTTTGATAAATTATAAGTTATGATAGCATGATCACAAGAACTTCAAATGATGGATATCAGCATGCAAGGTATTAGCGGCATTATATTGATTCTTATCGTTGCGTGTTTATTGCCATATGTTTTTACCTTAATTGCAAAAGCAAAAGGTGGCTTCCAAGCAAAGGATAATCAGAATCCGCGTGAATTTTTGGCGAAAACGACAAGTCTAGCTGCCAGAGCCAATGCAGTACAGCAGAATAGTTTTGAAAGTTTACCCTTATTTATCGCTGCAATTTTAATGGCTGAATATATGGTTGTGCCTGAGAAATTTATTCTGAGCTTAGGTTGGGCGTATATCGTATTTCGAATCATTTATGGCATCTGTTATTTAGCGAATCTAGCCACTTTACGTTCGATTATTTGGTTTTTTTCAATATTTTGTCCAATTTTACTGTTTGTGATTACGATTAAACTGACCTAAATCGATGTTGAGTATAAAATTCATTAACGCTCAGCATATCTAGCATCATTTTTATAGTATTCACGCTATAATCTGTCGGATTTACATCTAAGTTCACAAGATAAACGAGTGTTGATATGAGTTATAGCAATATTCCTGCGGGTAAAGACGCACCAAATGACATCTATGTCATCATTGAGATTCCTGCAAATGCAGCGCCAATCAAATACGAAATCGATAAAGATTCTGATGCGTTATTTGTAGACCGTTTCATGGGTACAGCAATGTTCTACCCAGCTAACTATGGTTATGTACCAAATACATTATCTGAAGATGGCGACCCATTAGACGTACTTGTTGTAACTCCACACCCTGTTGCTGCGGGTTCAGTAATCCGTTGCCGTCCAGTGGGTAAACTGAATATGGAAGATGATGGTGGTATCGATGCGAAACTCATCGCAGTTCCACATGAGAAGTTATCTCCTCTCTATAAAGATGTGAAAGAATATACAGATCTTCCACCTTTATTGATTAGCCAAGTTGAGCATTTCTTTGCTCACTATAAAGATTTAGAGCCAGGTAAGTGGGTGAAAATCAGTGGTTGGGAAAATGCTGATGTTGCAAAAGCTGAAGTATTGAAAGCAATCGAAGCTGCTAAAAAATAAGTTTCAGATTTAGCTTAATTTTATGATTTAAAGTTGAGCGCAATAAAAAAACTCCATTCAGTGAATGGAGTTTTTTTATTGCTTGAATTGCTGCAAATTAGAAGAATTTCACAGGAATATCAAGCCAAATACGCCATTCGTTGGTATCACCGATGTAACCAGATTGGTATTCATCGCTTGCACGATAATATGAATGACGTACACGTAAACTCGCATCTTTGGCAAAGCCAGATTGAACTGTGTACTTTACTTGATTGAAGAATTCACGTTCAGTTGCATTGTCTGCTGTGCGAACACGTTCAATCACGTTGCCACTCAAATCTTTAACTGATGCGTTGGTATTAATATCCCAACCGTATACAAATGCAGTTGTCCAACTTAAACCAGGTACACCAAAGCTACCGAAGTCTAAATTGTATTGCAGTTGCGCTGATTTTTCACCATTACCGATGAAGTCAGAAAGATATGAGTTTGGTAAGTAAATTGTTTGATGACCATCACCAACACCTTGACCTAAACCATAGTCATAGCCTGCATTACCACTGTTCTGTTGGTAAGCGAACATGACTGTATGTGGACCGGTATTGTATGTTGTTGAAATTGCCCAGATTGAGTTCTGGTATTCATCATTTGCTGAACCGATATAAGAGTATAAGCTCTTATTCGCTTGACGATCCCAATCGGTATGATAACCACTGAAATCATAGGTTAATGAACTATTATTTGCTAACGCTTGTTTATAGTTCACATTTGCATAATGACGCTCTAAACGATCTTTAATATCAGTACCATAATAGGCTGTATTCAATTGATCGTTTACTTTATATTTAGCGCCCCAAACTACAGCACTATCTAATTCGTTACCGTCAGATGTAATCTGGTCAGAATATTGGTTTTTTGTAAATTTACCGACAGTAACTTCTAAACCTTTAATTTCACGGTTGTTTGCTAAAACACCTTCAAAATATTCAGGTACTAAACGTGCTGTGTTGCTCGCAAGAACTGGCAAATCTAGAATTTGTGTACCGTAAGTTACAGTTGTGTTCGAAACGCGTGCTTTTACATAACCGCCACCACGTGTCCAGTGATCATATGTATCACCAATGCCATCTACGCCATTTAGGCGTTCGCGAGGGATCATGCCATTACCAGCATTATGGTTTGGACCTAGTTTAAAAGAGGCATCACCAATAATACCCGCTCCAAAACCAACGACCCCTTGAGTGAAACCCGAGTCGAGTTTGAGCATAGCTGTTTGTGCGTATGAACTAGTGTCTTCAACACCATTTTTCTTATCACGAGTTAGATAACCAGTACGGAATAAAACATCCCCATTGGCATCTTCAACAAATCCTTTTGCTTCGCTTTGTTCGCTAGCATATGTTGAGGTGATTAACGCGGCATTAATCAAAACCGCTAAAGTAAGTTTTTTTGCCTTTGGCATATGTAGCCTCATAAAATAACAAATTTTGGGAGAATCCGAAATTTTGACCAATTGTATAAGTTATGCATAAAAAAGATAGATTTTTATTAAAATATTTTAATTAAATTTACACAAAATTAGGATAATATTTTTTGTTTTTATTCCTGTATAAAAAATAGATAAATTAAAATTAAATAATTGTTTTATATATAAAAAATATTATCTTATTACTGTAATTAAAGTTGATTATTTTTTGATATTTTCTTTTTAAAATATGTGATTATATTTGATAATTTCTTTTCTATTTTAATGAGTTATTTTGTAATTGATTAAAAAATGATTGGGTCGATTTGCAAAAAATGACATCCCGATAAGTGGTAAAATTTTTGTATCAAAAAGCGCTCGTTTTATAGAAGTTGCACTTATGTTGTGCGAATTTTCCCCGGTTTTTAGGCCAAAACTTTAAATGTTTAACAATGATCGATTGTTGAGCAGTGTTGTTGCATTATTTTTGTGCGGTTTAATTGCTAATCTTATTTTTTGCTTAAAAATGGATCAAAAAATCTATTTTAAAATGCTTAAATAGCCCTTTTTTATTCTCTTTATATATTTCATGACAAAGATGTGACATCAAACCTAGGTTTTATAGTGCTTTAAAGAAGTTGGCATAGCATTTGCTATTTACATAATGATGCAACTTAAAACATAAATTCAGTCGAATATCCATCATGGGGGAGATCAATATGATGAAATTTGCATGTAAGGCGATCGCGTTAAGTATTTTTGCTGTGACTTCGACTTTTGCTATGGCAGAAGAAGCAAACACTTTGTCTCAAAATGGTCTTACTTTTTCAGGTACTGCTGCACTGACTACAGATTATCGCTATCGTGGTGTTACCCAAACTGAAAATGATGCAGCAGTTCAAGGTGGTTTTGCTCTAACTCACTCTTCTGGTCTTTATGCTGGTGTATGGGGTTCAAATGTTAATTTTGGTGATGTAAATCCAAAAGCACATTTAGAGTTGGATCCATATGTCGGTTATGCAACTGAATTACCGTTTGCTGGCAAGCCAACATTAGATGTTGGTCTTTGGTATTACGGTTATCCAAGTTCATCTGATTCAAATTGGCTTGAGCTATATGCAAAACTAGGGTTTAAAGAAGTTGTAACTTCTGGTGATAGCTTCTTGGCAAGTATTAACTATACAAATGACTTTGTTGGTCTAAGTGAAAATGCTTGGTACTTAAATGCAACTTATAATGTACCGTTTGCTGCTGGTTTTGGTGGTGTTGCGAGCGTTGGTTATACGAAAGCCGACAAATATGATTTTAGCGATAATGCTAGCGAGGATGACAACTATGTTGACTGGAAAGTTGGTGTAACATACTCAGTTAAATCAGTTTCAGGTTTAACGGCTGAACTAGCTGCTATTGGTACTAATATTGATGCAAATGATCAACCATATAAGCGTGGAACTGAAACAGGTGCCGTATTTACCCTGACCAAAGCATTTTAATATTAAGAATGAATAAAAAAAGCCAGCATATATGCTGGCTTTTTTTATTCATTCTTAGAAAAGAAAAGCGAAAACTTTATATTTAAAATAGGTGCTAATTATGTGCGCCCCTATATTTAAAGATGCATTTTGTTATCACATTCTTATCGTGAGAGATTGATTGATTAATAAAAGAATAAAATAAATATTTTTTAAAAATATTTACAATCAATAGTTTATATTTAATTTTAATTTAATTCTTACTTTTGGCACAGCATTTGCAAATTTCATCATGATGCAATTTAGAACATAAATCAGTTGAATATCTAAATAATGGGGGAAATCAATATGATGAAATTTGCATGCAAAGCTACAGTTCTAGCGATGGTATTTACAACATCAACTTTAAGTTTGGCTGATGAAACAAAGCTACCATTTCCAGGAACGATTACAGGCAATGTAAACGTAGTATCTAGTTATAATCTACGTGGTATGACAAATTCACCTGAAAGTGATACACCTGCAGTACAAGGTGGACTTGATTATACGCATGATAGTGGATTCTATTTGGGATACTGGTTTTCGACCTTAACTGCTGCATATGCAGATTTTAATACCTCACCGACTTATGTAAAAGAAGATAAGAAGTCATTCGAAAATGATTTATATGCTGGTTATAAAGGTAAGATTACAGATGATCTTGGTTATCAAATTGGCGGTACGGTTTATTACTATTATCCAGGTTGGGAATCAACAGGGTATGAAACCATTGTCGGCTTAAGTTATAAAGATTTGAGTATTACAGCACAAACTTTATTAAATAATGTCACTTTTGGAAATAAAGGTGATACTTATTTCCTAGCAACCTATGCACCAAAATTAGCTGGTGGTTTTACGGGTAAAGCTCAATTAGCAGCCTATTATTATGGTGATGATGATGAGTATTTAGCTTACCAAGCCAAAGCAGGAGATGTTACCAAAACTGATTTTGCTTTCCGTCACGCAACTCTTGGATTGTCACATCCTTTAGGAAATACTGGTGCAACTTGGAGCTTAGACTATATCTTTGGTGGCTATACTCGTGATGAAACAAAGCAAAAAAATAAAGTTGTTTTGGGTTTAGGTTACGCTTTTTAAAGACATTTTATTTAATAAAAAGGTTGAGCAATATCTCAGCCTTTTTTTATGGGTTTGATTATTTGGAGAAAGTAAATCTTTCTCCAAAATCATTTTCAATACTTATTAAATTGTATTCTTTGCCATTTTCTATTTTTCGATAACCTCTTAGAAATACATCTGTTCCTACACCCCAGCATCTTTTCTTATCACTCACCATCACTGCTCCTTGAGGGTATACTTGTTGGACGGGACCATCAAATATAAATCCATGTGGAATATATAATGCTTTGTGAACTTCTTGTTTGGTTACTTCCATAAAGAATGGATTGTTTTCATCAATAATTTTAGTATCCCTTAATACACTGGATGCACGTTTATTATAAAAATCAATAATGTTCAATTCTTGTTTGGCGTATGATAAAAGCGTCTTAATACTTTGTAAGTTCAGATTTTTATTTTGTCCTAAAAGAGCATGATATTTTTCAAGTAACAACGATGCTTGTGATGGAGTAATGTCATTAATAATAATACAGTCTTCACCATTACCGAGAGCTGCTTGCCATGCAGAGTCAACCCCATTATAAAAAACAATACCTCTCCCTTGCTTAATTTGTTGACCTGAGTAACGACTTTGTGATGGAAAAATCAGTGCTTCGCCGCCATGTAATAAGGCAGGAACAAAAACAATGAAACGTTTCGTACGATTGACGACTTTTATTCCATGTTCAATGTCGCTAGGTTTTAGTTTTAATAAAGGCAATTTTTGATTCATGTAATTTTCTATCTAGCCTCGATAAGATAAGGCTTCTGTTAAATGGGTTGTTAAAATGATATCGCTTTCGGCCAAGTCGGCTATGGTTCGTGCAACACGAAGTACACGATGATAGGCGCGTGCTGAGAGATTAAGTCGCTGTTGAGCCATTTCGATGATTTTGGCTGAATTTTCATCTAATTGTGCATATTGTTCTAACAAATTTGGAGAAAGTGCCTGATTCAAACATTGCTGTCTTAACATTTGTTTATCATAAGCTTTCATCACGCGTTGCCGCACAATTGTAGAACTTTCTGTCGGACTTTGATCTTGTAGTTCTTTGGTCTGCAAAGGTGGCACATCAATATGTAAATCAATACGATCTAATAATGGACCTGATATACGATTTTGATAGCGTTGAATATTTTCTACTGAGCACTGGCAGCGGCTATCTTGGTTAAATGCGTAACCACAAGGACATGGATTCATCGCTGCAATAAATTGAAAATTCGCTGGGAATGTCATTTGTCTTGCCGCACGAGAGATGACGATCTCTTTCGATTCTAGAGGTTGTCGGAGAACTTCCAAAACTTTGCGGTCAAATTCAGGTAATTCATCTAAAAATAATACGCCTAAATGTGCAAGCGTAATTTCGCCTGGTTTAGGTTGTGAACCGCCTCCAACTAATGCAATCGCTGACGCAGTATGGTGTGGTGCACGGAAGGGACGTTGTCCAAAAGTATGCTGAGCATTTGCAATCGAATAAATACTTGCGACTTCTAAATTTTCTTGGGCATTGAGTGGTGGCAAAATAGAAGGTAGTCGAGAAGCCAGTAATGTTTTACCTGTGCCGGGTGGACCTTTGAAAAGTAAAGAATGCCCACCCGCTGCAGCTATTTCTAGTGCACGACGAGGACGTAATTGACCTTTGACATCTGCAAGATCAAATTGATACTGAGTATTGGTTAAATTTTCTTGTTTGGGTGATGTTGATAAATGAGAAGTGCCCAAAAAGTGTGCGCATACGTCTTGCAGATGCTTAGCAGCATAAACTTCAAACTGTGGGAGTTGATTGGCTTCTTCTAGATTATTAGTAGGAACCAATAAGCGGTGTTGGGCTTGTTGGCAAGCCATCGCAATTGGCAATATTCCCGAAACAGGGCGTAAATGTCCATCTAATGCAAGTTCACCAATAAATTCAAATCCTTCAGTACAATTTTCAGGAAGTTGACCTGAAGCAATTAAAATTCCTAGTGCGATCGGTAAATCTAGGCGGGAGCCATCTTTGGGAAGATCTGCAGGTGCTAAGTTAATCGTTAAACGTTTGGTTGGAAACAAGAAACCACTATTAATAATTGCTGATCTAACACGATCTTTACTTTCCCTTACAGCGGCTTCTGCTAAACCTACAATGGTTAAGGAGGGGAGTCCTGAACTGATATGAACTTCAACTTCGATTTGAGGGGCATGTAAACCCAATAAACCCCTCGTGTAAATTTTTGCGAAAGACATTTTATTATTGTTCCATCATGGTGCTTTATTTTTAATCATTTTTATTGGTTGTTGCGCTAAACTAGTGCTTATTTTTGCTTCTGCACCATCTCCTCTAGTGCATTCATTTGCTGTTGCAGTGCAGCGAGGCGTTGGTTTGCTAAATTTAGCGCTATTTTCTGGCGCTCCAGCTCTTGTTTAGAGACTAAATCTAATTTTTCGACGCTTTCATTTAGCAAAGCACGTAAATTTTTTTCTAAATCTTTTTTAGGTTGGTCAACTTGTTCAAGAATGGCTTGTAAAAGAGTTTCAATCATGAAGCGCTCAATAGGTTATATGTATTTGTAGGCAAGTGTACCATTGCTTGTAGTAATCCCATAGCCCTGTTCAACGCATTGATGCCACTAGTATCTAAATTCAGTTAAACAGGAGCAAATGAAACTTATTTTCGATTGAATATCTACATCTTGACGCCCAAATAGGTTATAAAGAAAGCTCTTGCTGATGGTTTGAAAATCCCCAACCTTCAAATATTGGCATGAAAATTGAACATAAAACCTTACTGGTGAAAATAAGCCGAAGGAAAACACACATGAAGCTTGTAACTGCAATTGTAAAACCATTCAAACTCGATGATGTGCGTGAAGCACTCTCTGATATTGGTGTTCAAGGGATTACCGTAACTGAAGTAAAAGGTTTTGGTCGTCAAAAAGGTCATACTGAACTGTATCGTGGTGCAGAGTATGTCGTTGATTTTTTACCGAAAGTAAAGATTGAAATTGCGATTAGCGATGAAATGGTCGATGCGGTTATTGAATCTATCACTCGTGTCGCAAGCACTGGAAAAATTGGTGACGGTAAAATCTTTGTCACGAATTTGGAACAAGTCATCCGTATTCGTACTGGTGAAACTGGACCAGATGCTGTCTAAATTGGCACAAAGTTTGCTGAGTTAGAATTAAGAGAAATAGCTCACAAAATAAGGTTGGGGGACACGAATGAAAAAAATGCTTATGGCGCTCAGTCTATCTGGCGCACTCTTAGGTGGTTCAGCGATGGTTTGGGCAGAAGATGCTGCATCAACACCCGTTGCTGAACAAACTGTAGCAGCGTCTGATACGGCGGCTGCATCAACTGTCACTGTAGCAGCAGAAGCTCCTGCTCCTGTAGAAGCTGCTCCAGCTCCTGCACCAGTTGCAAAAGTTGATACAGGCGATACAGCTTGGATTCTCGTTTCAACAGCACTGGTTCTGTTGATGACTATTCCTGGTTTGGCTCTATTCTATGGTGGTATGGTTCGTAAGAAAAACGTACTCAGCACCATGATGTTTAGCCTTTCTGCGGCAATTCTAGTCAGCTTAATTTGGGTTATCGTTGGTTATTCGCTTGCATTCTCTGGTTCAGGTGCCTATGTCGGTGACTTTGCCAAATCAATGCTAAATGGCGTGGCATTTGATGCCTTAAGTGGAACTATTCCAGAAAGCTTGTTTGTTATTTTCCAAATGACATTTGCCATCATCACTGTTGCAATTATTAGTGGTTCGATTGCTGATCGTATGAAATATTCAGCATTCATGGCGTTTATTGCAGTTTGGGTAATCTTGGTTTATGCACCAATTACTCACTGGGTTTGGGCTGCTGATGGTTGGTTATTCAAAGCTGGTGCTTTAGATTTTGCAGGCGGTACAGTTGTACATATCAACGCAGGTGTAGCTGGTTTAGTGGCTGCATACATGTTGGGTAAACGTGCTGGTCTAGGTCGAGAATCAATGGCACCACACAACCTTACTCTTACTGTGATTGGCGCAAGCTTAATTTGGGTAGGTTGGTTTGGCTTTAACGGTGGTAGTGCTTTAGGTGCTGGCGCTCGTGCAAGTATGGCAATTCTTGTAACTCAAGTTGCTGCTGCCGCTGCTGCATTCTCTTGGTTGATTGTTGAACGTCTAGTTCGTGGTAAGGCTTCAGTACTTGGTGGTGCATCAGGTGCGGTTGCTGGTTTGGTTGTAATCACTCCTGCTGCTGGTTTCGTTGGTGTGGGTGGTGCATTAATCATGGGCTTAATCGGTGGTGTAGTGTGCTTCTGGGGTATTACAGCACTTAAACGTCTCCTTAAAGCAGATGATGCATTGGATGCTTTCGGTCTACACGCAGTTGGTGGTATCGTTGGTGCGATTCTTACTGGTGTGTTCTACAGTGATGAAATCATTAAAGCTGCTAACGTTGCGCTTGCTCCAACAATCATCGAACAACTAAAAGTACAACTTGAAGGTGTACTCGCAACGATGGTATATAGCGCAGTAGTGACTTTCATTATCCTTAAAGTGATTGATCTTGTGATTGGTATCCGCGTAAGTGCTGATGATGAGCGCATGGGTCTTGACCTTAGCCAACATGGCGAACGTATCGAATAATTCATTATTCTTTGAAGTTTAAAAAACAGCCGAATAAGGCTGTTTTTTTATGCCTTTCGTGTGCTAGTTCAGCAATTGCAGAAACTTTGCTACACTTAAGCAAAGTGAGTAAATAATCGCACAATTATGCATTGTCCATTTTGTAACGCTGCTGATAGTAAAGTCATCGACTCTCGCCTTGCGGCTGAGGGTTGTCAAATCCGTCGTCGTCGAGAATGTACGATTTGTGGTGAGCGGTTTACCACCTTTGAAAGTTATGAAATGGTGATGCCGCGAGTCATTAAATCCGATTCAAAAAGTGAACCATTTGATGAAGCAAAATTGCGCCGCTCATTGATGCATGCTTTACAGAAACGCCCAGTAACCCAAGAACAAATTGAAACGGTTTTAAGTGATATACAATCACAAATTCGCCGTTTAGGTGAGCGAGATGTAAAGTCTAGAACAATTGGTGAGATTGTGATGCAGGCTTTATTTGCACTTGATCATGTAGCCTATGTTCGTTTTGCCTCTGTTTATCAAGATTTCCAAGATGTTGAAGCATTTCGTCGTCAGATTGAGCAAATGCAACAACGTGAAAATGAAGCATAAGTTAGAGAAATCATGTCTGAGTTCACGCAAAATCATTTATCCCAAGATCAATATTGGATGCAGCAAGCAATTGAGTTGGCTCGATTAGGGCAATATTCAACCAAGCCGAATCCTAATGTGGGTTGCGTTATTGTCAAAGATGGGCAGCTGATTGGAGAGGGCTATCACCCTAAAGCGGGTCAACCTCATGCAGAAGTTTTTGCACTTCGCCAAGCGGGCGAACATGCTAAAGGTGCGACAGCTTACGTGACTTTGGAACCATGCGCACATTATGGTAGAACGCCGCCTTGTGCAGAAGCATTGGTTAAAGCTCAGGTTCAGAAAGTCGTGGTAGCTTGTTCAGACCCAAACCCATTAGTTGCGGGAAAAGGCGTTCAAATTTTACAAGCAGCGGGTATTGAAGTTGAAACAGGACTTTGTGTAGAAACTGCGAAAACGCTCAATTTGGGCTTTTTAAAAGCGATGTCTACGGGTTCGCCGTATGTGCGTTTGAAAATTGCATCAAGTTTAGATGGACGTACTGCAATGGCTTCAGGAGAATCAAAATGGATTACTGGAGCAATCGCTAGACAGGATGTACAACATTGGCGTGCAATTTCGGGTGCTGTGATTACAGGGATTCAAACCGTTTTAGCAGATGATTGTGAGCTGAATGTACGTGAATTGGAGGGAGTTGATCTTACTTCGGTGGTTCAACCTAAGCGAGTTGTACTCGACCGACAAGGACAGTTACCACTTTCAGCGAAGATTTTGAAAAATCCTGAAACAGTGATGGTGATGACACCATTTCGTCAAGAACTTGCTGATTTAGGCGTGATACAATTGGCGCCGCAACCCTTAAGTCAATTATTGCAAACTTTAACTCAACAGTATCAAATTTATGATGTGTTGGTTGAAGCAGGCGCAACTTTATCAACGGCTTTTTTACAGCAAGGTTTAGTTGATGAAATGATCAGTTATGTTGCACCGACTTTACTTGGTCAATCTGCTCGTGCAATGTTCAATGCTGAATTTAGTACAATGGCAGAACAATTGCGTTTTGATTTAGTCGATGTAACCCAACTTGGGCAAGATATTCGCCTAAGATTGCTCCCTATCCAAGAGATGATATGAATCCAGAACCATCGGTTTATCACAAGCGTCGTCATGCAGCACGTACGACTGACGAATATCTTTTTCATCAGTTAGTACCTTATTTAGGCAATAAGCGTCGACTGCTTCATCTCATTTTGGAAGCACTTGAGATTACAGGCACACTGAATAGTAAGAAAAAGAATCCACCGATTTTTGCTGATTTCTTTGCAGGGAGTGGCGTGGTCTCACGTTTAGCACGTCAAAACGGCTATCGTGTCATTGCAAATGACTGGGAACCGTATAGCCATGCGTTGAACAATGCGATTTTAGCTTGTGTTGATGCACCCGCATTTAAAGAATTAGGTGGCTATCAAAAAGCGATCGACTATTTGAATCGATTGCCAGAAGTCAAAGGCTGGGTGACACATAATCTTTGTCCACGTAATGATGATGTGTATGATCCTGCTCGTGACCGTTTGTTTTTCAAACGCCGTAATGGGATGCGTATTGATGCAATTCGTCAACAGATCGCAACTTGGCAAGCGCAAGGTGCAATCAATGATGTAGAAATGAGTGCTCTATTGGCACCACTTTTATATTCGGCAAGTTTTGTTAGTAATACCAGTGGTGTATTTAAGAGCTTTCATCAGGGTTGGGGTGGTCGAACTCAAACGGCTCTAGAACGAATTGAGTCATTAATATGGCTTACACCGAGCCGTTTTTGTGAGATTGGTGATCCCAAACGACCTGCGGCTGAAATGTGGTGTGTCGATGCACAACATTTAGCCAACCAAATGAGTGGTTTCGAAGTCGATGTTGCCTATCTTGATCCACCTTATAATCAGCATGCCTACAGCAGTAACTACCATGTTTTAAATGCTCTGACTTTATGGGATCAAGTGGATTTACCATCACCTGATACCAAAGGCTTTAAGAGTGGAATTGATCGAGCATGGCGTAAAGAGCGCCCAAGTCCTTATAACTCTTCTAAGTATGCGAAAGAAGCTTATGAAAAGTTATTGGAAACAATTAATGCTCGCTATATTTTGACTAGTTATTCAACTGATGGGAATATTGAGCCTAAAGATTTGCTTACTGCTAATTTAAAGCGCGGTAAAGTGACTTTGTTAACTCAAGATGTACCGCGTTATCGAGTGAGTAAACAGCGTCAATCAGAACGTGCACGTGTTCTTGAGTTTATTGTGATTACGGATACCCATGCGAAGTCTGGCCCT
Source organism: Acinetobacter modestus (assembly GCF_014636095.1). Taxonomy (GTDB): domain Bacteria; phylum Pseudomonadota; class Gammaproteobacteria; order Pseudomonadales; family Moraxellaceae; genus Acinetobacter; species Acinetobacter modestus. The sequence goes on along the minus strand of NZ_BMDV01000009.1, from coordinate 49,628 downwards.
CCATTACGACAACTTTTAGGGCAGTTATATCATTTTGCTGAGTTGGGTGGTGTTGATACGACAGGCAATAGTACTCAGCTTGCACTTTGGTAAATTCAAGTAGACACCATTTTGGGATAAAGTGGTGTCTATTTTCTATTTTTTTCACTTTCTTGCTAATACATATAATTTTATAAAATAAATGATTGTTTTTACATGAATTGTCATTGAATTTAACTAAGTCTTTCGGAATAACTATTTACCTTTAAATTAATTAAAAACAATTGCTTATCTATTCTTGTTGCGTGGTTTAATCTTTTTTATTTACAAAAAATATTTTACTGTTTGGTTGAAAAACTACCAGAAGAATATTGATCATTTTCGAAAATGAATATATTTTGCCGAGCTTTATTTCAGGTCATGCCTATACGCAGCACTGACCAAGAGAGGTTGTGATGAGTCGCTCGGAACCCAGCTTGTTAGGGCAATGTATAGCTGAATTTTTTGCTACCGCAGTTTTTTTATCTTTTGGTATTGGTGTCGTGGCTGCGCTTAAACTTGCAGGAGCAAGTCTAGGGCTATGGGAAATCAGCCTTGTATGGGGCTTGGCTGTAGCATTGGCTGTTTATCTATCTGCCGGTATTTCTGGAGCTCATCTCAATCCTGCCGTTACGATCGCATTAGCACTGTTTGCTGGTTTTGATAAACGTAAAGTTCCTTTCTATATTATTTCTCAAGTTTCTGGTGCTGCTTTAGGCGCACTATTGGTCTATAGTTTGTATAGCAATCTATTTATGGATTATGAGCAAACACACCATATGGTACGGGGGAGTGTAGAGAGTTTGGAGTTGGCTGGAATTTTCTCAACCTATCCACATCATTTATTGTCTATTGGACAGGCGTTTATGGTGGAAATGTTTATCACTATGTTATTACTTTGGCTCATCATGGCGATTGGGGATGATCATAATGGTTTGCCACGTGGTGCTTTAGCACCTATTTTGGTGGGTTTATTAGTTGCTGTCATTGGAGCTTCTTTTGGTCCATTAACAGGCTTTGCTATGAATCCTGCACGTGATTTTGGTCCAAAAGTTGTGGCCTATTTTTCAGGCTGGGGTTCAATTGTTTTTACTGGCGGTCGTGATATTCCTTACTTTATTGTGCCTATCTTTGCACCGATTGTTGGCGCTTGCTTAGGCGTATTAGGTTATAAATTGTTTTTTAGCCATTTCTTGTTAAATAATACGGTTGAGCTTAAACAGACAGCCAATAAACGTGTCTCTGAAATGCAGTAATTTAAGGTTGAAAATAATAAAAGGGTGATCAATGGATCGCCTTTTTTATTGCAGATATTTGAACTTGGAGTCCCTTGTTATCTCTAGGGCTTTGCTTTATGGTATTCGATTCACTATGGCATATATTGCATAAGATTAGGTTAGAACTCCCATGTTTACAGGCATTATTGAAAGTTTAGGTAAGGTTGAGAGCTTACAAAGTGTAGGCGGTGATGTACGTCTACGTATTCAAACTGATTTGGATATGTCTGATGTGCATTTAGGTGATTCAATTGCCACCAATGGAATTTGTCTCACAGTGATCGAGTGGGGAAGCAATTGGTATGCTGCAGATGTGTCTCGTGAAAGCTTAAATCGAACGACTTTAGGTCAATGGAAAGTGGGTCAATCCGTCAATGTCGAAAAAGCAATGTTGCCAACAACTCGTTTTGGTGGACATATTGTGAGTGGGCATGTCGATGGTCTTGGAGAAATTACAGTCGTTCGACAAGACGCACGTTCATTATATTTTGAAGTAACAGCACCTGTTGAATTGGCAAAATATTTAGCTGAAAAAGGTTCTGTAACTGTTGATGGGATTAGTCTGACCATTAACCATCTACGTGGCAATATTCTGAGTTTGAATCTCATCCCTCATACTGCTGAGCGTACCAATATTGGCACATGGCAGGTTGGTACAAAAGTTAATTTAGAGGTTGATGTGCTGGCACGTTATATCGAGCGCTTATTGTTGGGTGATAAAGCAGCGGAACAAAAAACTGAGTCGAACATCAGTATGGCATTTTTGGCTGAAAACGGTTTCTTAAAATAAAAAAATGAAACATAAAAAGGCCCAGTTTAAACTGGGCTTTTTTATTATTTTTCATCTGAAAACTTACTATTTTTCAGAATGTAATCAATTTCATCTTGGGCAAGTGCATGTAGTTTTGCTCGGAATACAGTTACAGCTTGTTCTATTAAGTTTTCTGCTTCTAGTTCTAAGCGAACACGCACACTTTCGAGCTCAGATAAGATTTGTTGGTCATCAATCCGAACACGTTGAGCCTGCGCATAATCAATACTTGGTTGTTCAGGATTTGTTTGATAACGTTCAGTTTGTTGTGCAATTTCTTGATCAATGTGTTGTCGAAGGGCAACAAGATTTTCCGTTTGTTGTTGGAACTGATTTAACTCATCTGCTTGCAGTTGCGCGGCATAAGCAGCTTGAGTAGCACGTTTTTCTGCTAGAGCTTTTTCCAAAGCCAATTGTTTACGAACGCGTGCTTGTTCAATTAACTCGGCTTTTAAATGTGCATAAGCTTGATCAATGCGTTGTTGAGAGCGTAGCTGAGCTTTTTCTTCGAGTTGTATCCATGTTTGGATTTGTGTTTGTGGTAACAGTAGATCACAGATACGAGCTAAATCTTCCTGATAGGTCTGACGTACAGTTTCAGGCGTATTTAACCAACGTTTTTTAAAATCTTGACCTACATTTAATGCCACACGACACTCCTTATACGATGCTATGATTTACAGACTTATAATTTAAATGTGCGTGGCTCAATGCCTAAACGACGATACATCTTAAATTTCTCTCGCCCGATCTGTTTTGCCGTTTCATTATTTTCAATAATTTCGATAATGTGGCGAAAATCTTGAGTTTGTTCAAGTGCATGATTGTTAAAATTAAATACAATCCAATCATTGGATGGTGGTAAGTCAGCTGAAATACACACTGGACTATTCAACTGATCAATTCCATGAGCAATAAAGCTACTTGGATCAAAACACCATAGCTTGTTATCCAACTCATTTTGTAAATTTGAATCAACACAATACCACCAAATCTGTGGGTGCTGATTCAGAATTTTTCGACATAAACGGCAAGCACTTTCGACTTGCCGCTCAATGCTGTTTTCAAACAAATAAAAACTAACTTGTGCCATAGATTAGTTATTCGTTTCAACACGATTAGCTAAAAACTGCATAAGTAATGGTACTGGGCGTCCAGTTGCACCTTTAGCTGCACCAGATAACCATGCTGTACCAGCCACATCAAGATGTGCCCAACGATAATCACGAGTGAAACGTTCAAGGAAGCATGCTGCGGTTATTGCACCACCATAAGGACCACCAATATTGGCAATATCGGCAAACGGTGAATCAAGGAGTTCTTGATATTCTTCCATCACAGGCATACGCCATACACGGTCGAGTGATTGTTCACCAGCCAGTTGTAATTCTTGTACCAGTTCATCATCTGGAGAGAATAGCCCACTGACGACTTTGCCCAGCGCAACAACACATGCACCCGTAAGTGTCGCAATATCAATCACAAGCGCAGGATTAAAACGTTTGATATAAGTGAGGGTGTCACATAGAACCAAACGACCTTCTGCATCAGTGTTCAAAATTTCTACAGTTTGACCACTCATGGTCGTCACAATATCTCCAGGGCGTGTTGCATGACCTGAAGGCATATTTTCTGCTGCTGCGATCGCACCGATAACATGAATTGGGAGTTGAGCTTCGCAAAGTGCTTGCATAGTACCTAATACAGAGGCAGCACCACACATATCGAATTTCATTTCATCCATACCTAAGCCTGGTTTCAATGAAATACCGCCTGTATCAAAAGTAACGCCTTTACCGACAAGTACGATAGGTGCTTGATCAGCTTTTGCGTGATATTCAAGTGTAATGATTCTGCCTGGTCGATCAGAGCCTTTGCTTACAGCAAGAAAAGCATTCATCCCTAAATCAGCCATTTGCTGTTCATTAAGGATAGTGACTTTTAATAGGTCTGGGTATTGTGCTGCAAGTGCAATCGCCTGATCTGCAAGGTATTCAGGGAAGCAAATATTTCCTGGACGATTGCCTAAATCTCGAGCATAGTTTTGTCCAGATTGAACTGCTTGGACGAGTTTTAATTGAGCATCATCAAGTACAGTTTCATTTGCAACTAGATTAATCGTTTCTAAGATGAACTCATTTTTTTTCGATTTAAATTCATCATACGCATAGGCTGCTTGAGTTAAACCTAAGGCAAATAGGTAATGTAAATCAGTTGGTAATGCGCTGAGATCTACGGTGATTTGTCTAAATTTATTTTGTGATGATTTGATAATCGTTTGTGCAAGTTTTGCTAATTTTGTCGCTTTCAATTCAGCACTTTTGCCTAAACCGAGTAAATGTGCATTGGCTTGTACAGCGATATTGGTAATCAGGGCAATATTTTCATTAAAACCAGCTTTGAATTGTGTAGCATTCAGAACATCTTCTAGATGATTGATTTGATAACTATTTAAGTTCTGTTGTAATTGTTCTGAATCAACCAAAATCCACAAAGATTCACTAGACGACTGTGTTGGGAATGCGGTATGAAGGGTAAATTTCATTGTTTGTATAGAACCTAAGCAGCGAAAAAGAAAGATAAGTCCATTAAACACTTTCAGATATGAGGTTGCAATCCGCAACAAGCGATAGGTTTTATATTTTTAACATTCGGGTAAACTAGCACTACCCCTCGATTGGTCTATTTTTGGAAGCATTACTTTGATTATTCGGCGTTATCTCGTCAAACAAGTGGTCTCCACCTCTTTGGTTGTGACAGCTTTGCTTACTTTAATTATTATGGGTGGGCAGTTAATCAAGATTTTTGGGCGAGCTGCACAGGGTCGTTTAGACGCTAGTGTGCTGCTGAGTATCATTGCTTATCGTTTGCCAGAGTTTCTAACTTTAATTTTGCCATTGGGTTTCTTTATTGGACTCATGCTGGTTTTTGGTCGTCTATATGTTGACCATGAAATGGCAGTTTTAAATGGCAGTGGTGTTAGCCGTAATCAATTGGCCAAACTTTTATTGCCGATGACATTTGTTTTTTTGATTGTTCAAGCAATATTAATGTTTTGGGGTTCATCATCTGGAATTCGTGCTTACGAAAGCTTGATGCAAACACAAGCAGTGCGAGCAGGTTTTGATTTGGTCCGACCTAAGGAATTTATTTCTTCAGGTCCTTATACCATTTACGCAGGTTCACTTTCTGAAGATCGAAAAAATTTAAAAGATATTTTTTATTATCAGAAAGCCGATCGTGAAGATAAACCAGATGTGATGATTTTAGCCAAAGAAGCGACACGTGTCGAAATGGCAAATGATACGGCGAATGTTGTTGATTTGGTTCAAGGTCGCCGTTACGAAATTTATCCGAATCAGCCACGCTATACCCAAGCAGAATTTCAATCTTATCGCTTACGTTTAGAGAATGATAAAGACGTTAAGTTTGAAAGCGATGATGTTGAAGCTTTATCGATGTCTAAGCTATGGGAGCGACGTGATGATCCTGTCATTCGCAGCGAGCTTGGTTGGCGTATCTTTGGTCCATTTGTGATTATTGTTGGATTGATGCTTGCGGTTGCGTTATCTGAAGTAAGTCCACGTCAAGGTCGATATTATCGTCTTATTCCATCTATATTTATTTTTGCTAGCCTTATTGTATTAATGATCGCAATTCAGACACGAATTAGTAAAGGTGAGTTAGACATCTGGGCTTATCCTGTCGCATTAATGATTTATGCCATTGCGGCGGCAATTTTTGCACGGAAACAAAAGTTAGCACCAAAACTTAAGAAAAGTATTCAGCGAGTGGGGTTGTAATGTTAGCACGTCGAATAGTCGCCAAACATGTGACAAAAACTACAGTCCTTGCAATGCTGGGCACAACGCTCGTGTTATCTTTTTTACAAATATTATTCACTTACTTAGGTGAATTAGGCTCGCTGAAACCAACTTATAATGCATGGCAAGCTTTCCTATATGTGATATGGGGTGCACCGAGTTATTTGTATGATATTTTACCTGTTGCAGCGTTAATCGGCTCTGTTTTAGGTTTGGGTGCTCTTGCTTCGAATAGTGAACTGATCGTCATGCGTTCGGTTGGTATCAGCCTGTGGCGTATAGTGGGTTGGGTGATGCGCTCAGCTTTACTTTTAATTGTATTGTCTTTTGTATTGAGTGAATGGGTGATTCCTTATACCAATGAAAAAGCACAAAGCATTAAAAAACAACGTAGCGTAGCGGCTTTAGGTGAGGTAAAAGGTTATTGGTCACGTGAAGGCCAACGTTTTATCTATATTGATTATGCGAATTCCCAAGGTCAATTACGTAATATTCAAGCGATTGATTTTGATCAGAACTATCGATTGCAGTCCTTTGTCACTGCTGAAAAAGGCCAATTTTTAAAAGATGGTCAGTGGACTTTAGAGAAATCACATCAGGTTGATTTACTTGCTCAAGGGAATGCGATTAAAACGGATCACGAGCAACAAGCGTTAGGATTGGCTTTACAACCTAAATATGTACATATGGTGACTTTGGACCCAGACGATTTATCTCCAAGTCAATTGATTAGTTTTATGCAGTATTTATCAGAATATAGCCAAGTTCCAAAGACCTATGAGTTAGCCTTTTGGAAAAAAGTCACGTCTCCATTTGCACTGATTACGTTGGTTCTGATTGCCTGTTCATTTATTTTTGGCCCATTGCGCCAGCAGTCTATGGGTTTTCGCTTGGTTATCGCACTTTTCACTGGGTTAGGGTTCTTCTATTTACAAGACTTTTTAGGTTATGCAAGCTTAGTTTATGCACCGTCACCTGCTTGGTTCGTATTATTACCAGTGGTATTGATGTTCATGATGGGTAGCTATTTATTATATCGAGCAAGGTAGAAAATTAGATTTCTATGCACATTAAAATTATATCTGGTGGACAAACCGGAGTTGATAGAGGTGCTTTAGATGCCGCATTAGATTTAGGGGTGCCGTGTGGTGGTTGGTGTCCCGAGGATCGAATGGCAGAAGATGGAAGAATTCCAGACGAGTATCCTTTAATTATTTTAGCAGAGAGTGGCTATCGAAAGAGGACTAAGCAGAATGTTCGAGATAGTGATGCAACGGTCATTATCTATTTCGATTATATTTATCCCAAAGGTGGTACAGAGCTTACGTTATTAGAATGTATCAAGCAGTCCAAAGCATATTTGCTTATTGATGGAAATGAGGTTCCGATTGAGCGAGCAGCAGAGCGGATCTATTTATTTTGCCATCAGAATAATATTACTGCTTTAAATGTCGCAGGTCCCAAAGGGGCGAGTTTGCCTCAGGCACATAGTTATACCCAACAAGTCATCACGCAGATGCTCAATAAAATAATTAATCAAGATCGGCCCCAAACTTGAATATAAAGATGATTCCCGATGCTTTTGATTGATGAAAGCCATCAGTAACGCCATAGAGAATTACAGTAAATTTGGGTAAAATACGCCGATCAAATGATAGACAAACAGAGAGTCCATTATGACGGATGCAAATGCTGGCAAAATTCCTCACGTTCTTGTAATTATGGATGGTGTAGGACATCGTGAAGCAGTTGAGGATAATGCATATTTAGCAGCAAAAACACCAAATCTGACTGCGATGAAAGCAAAGCATCCAAATAGTTTGATTTCAGGTTCTGGCGAAGATGTAGGCCTACCTGATGGACAAATGGGCAACTCTGAAGTTGGTCATATGAACTTAGGTGCAGGTCGTGTTTTATATCAGGACTTTACACGGATTACCAAAGATATTCGGACAGGTGCTTTTTTTGAGCATGAAGTGTTAGTGGATGCAGTTGAAAAAGCCAAAGCAGCAAATGGCGCAGTCCATGTAATGGGGTTGTTGTCACAAGGTGGTGTGCATTCGCATGAAGATCATATTGTGGCGATGTGTGAGTTGGCATTAAAACGTGGCGCAACAGTATATCTACACGCTTTCCTTGATGGTCGTGATACCCCTCCACGTAGCGCAAAGCCTTCATTAGAAAAATTCGATGCTTTATTTGCTCAGTATCCAAATCAAGGTCGTATCGTTTCGATGATTGGCCGTTATTTTGCAATGGATCGTGATAACCGCTGGAATCGTGTTGAACTCGCTTATCGTTTAATGACAGAAGGCGAGGCAGTTCGTGTTGTAAACTCAGCTGTAGAAGGTTTAGAGCAAGCTTATGCAGCAGAAGAAAATGATGAGTTTGTTCAAGCAACACGTATTGGTGAAATTGCCAAAATCCAAGATGGCGATAGTGTGGTTTTCATGAACTTCCGTGCTGATCGTGCGCGTGAAATCACCCGTGCCTTTGTTGAGAAAGATTTTACTGGGTTTACGCGTAAAGTCGTTCCAAGTTTATCTAAATTTGTGATGCTAACACGCTATCAGGCAAGTATTGATGCACCAGTTGCATACATGCCAGAAGAACTTAAAAATTCCATCGGTGAATATTTATCAGGTTTGGGTAAAACCCAGTTGCGTATTGCTGAAACAGAGAAATATGCGCATGTGACATTCTTCTTCAGCGGTGGTCGTGAAGATGAATATCTAGGAGAGAAACGTATTTTGATTCCTTCTCCGAATGTTGCAACCTATGATCTAAAACCAGAAATGAGTGCTTATGAAGTCACCGATGAGTTAGTGAATGCTATTAATTCGGGTGAGTTTGACCTTCTGGTTGTCAATTACGCCAATGGTGACATGGTCGGACATACTGGTGTATTTGATGCAGCAGTGAAAGCGGTTGAAACCGTTGATACGTGTTTAGGTCGTGTCTATGAAGCAGTAATGGCAAACAAAGGTCATATGTTAATTACAGCGGATCATGGTAATGTAGAACAGATGCAAGACTATGATAGTGGACAAGTTCATACACAACATACCACTGAATTGGTGCCATTTATTTATGTGGGTCCTACTCAAGCAACGATTGCAGAAGGTGGAGTATTGGCTGATGTGGCACCAACATTACTTCATTTGATGAATATTCCTGTACCTTCAGACATGCAAGGCAAGAATTTAATTACTTTAAAATAAGGTGAACATATGACCCAACACAACAACATTTATCGAGGGTTCTTTGCGAGTTTGTTGATGTGTTGGGGATCGCATACGTTATCTGCACCTATTACACATGCCTCAGCATGGGGGGAAGAGACTACAAGCCGAAATGCTGAAGTGCCACTTGAATCTATTCAGCAATTTGTACAGATTTATGGGATTGTGAAAGATAACTACGTTGATAAAAAAACAGACGATGCACTTTTTCTGCAAGCAATCAAAGGGTTGGTGAGCGGTTTAGATCGTTATTCTCGTTATTTATCCGCCGAAGAATACCGCCAGCTTATTCAATACACTGAAGGTGATCTGGCTTCTGTTGATTTCAATTTAAATTATGATGCTCATAATCGTTTATGGCAAATTCAAGACCTAAAATCAGGGTCCGATTCTAGTAAGTTGGGTTTGCGTAATGGACAAGCCATACTCAAAGTCGATAATCAAGAATTAAAGAGTTTAAATCAGGATCAAGTACAAGGTCTGCTTTATGGCTCGATAGGCAGTACCGTACAAATACAACCGGAAAATAATAATAGCACGGTGATTTTGGTTCGAAATAAAAAGGTTGAGACAGATATTGAACCTGTTTTACTACATAATCAGGTGCTTGTACTTAAAATTAGAGTGTTTCAACAAGATACAGCGAATGAAATTAAACGTTTAATCGAAGAATATAGTACAACTAAACTCAAGGCTGTCGTTCTCGATCTGCGTAATAATCCAGGGGGGTTATTGTCTGCTGCTGTTGAATCAACAGATTTATTCTTGAATCAAGGATTGATTGTGACGACAAAAAGTCGTTCAGAAGGAGATCAACAATTTCAGGCTTTACCTTCAAATGAATTTCAAAATATAAAATTAGGTATCTTAATTAACCATCGTTCAGCCTCGGCAGCTGAAGTATTCACCGCAGCATTAAAAGAACATAAACGTGCGTGGGTTGTAGGTGAAAATAGCTATGGAAAAGGTGTAGTACAGAAATTATTTCCATTACCGAGTGGCGCAGCACTGCAAATGACAGTCTCACATTATTACACGCCCAATGGGAATATGATTGAAGGTCAAGGGATTCAACCGAATCAAAGTTATCCGTTGTTACCTGAAATGAAAGAAGATGGCTATTTGGAACACGTCACAGATTTGGTTCTAAAAAGTAAAATTTAATTAAAAATAAAGCCCCTATTTAGGGGCTTTATTTTTAAGACTATTCATCATCTTCTGTATCTAAACCAAATTTTTTCAAACGATAACGTAAAGAACGGAAAGTCATTCCTAATTTTTTAGCTGCTAACGTTCGGTTCCAATGGGTTAAATTCAGTGCATTGAGAAGAATCTCTTTTTCAATATTTTCTAAATAGCGTTCCAAACCTTCTGGCGGTAGTTTTTTAGAGCCCATCATTGGGCTTGCACTGGCTGTTGTATGATCAGTTTCTTCTTGCGAGGAAAATGGAATACTTGGTGTCGGAATTGGACTACGTAATGGTGCAGTTTGTAGATGAGCAAGATCAATTGTTTCATCATCACTGAGCGTAATTGCACGTTCAATAATATTTCGAAGCTCGCGTACATTACCTGGAAAATATTGTTGCAATAAGAATTGTTCAGCACGCGAAGAAAGGGTTTTGACTGAGACTTCCCATTCTTGGCTAATTTTCTGAATAAAGTGATTTGCTAACAATAAGATATCTTGCCCACGTTCACGTAAAGGAGGTAATACAATATCCATGACGTGAATACGGAAGAATAAATCTTGTCTGAAACGACCTTGTTGCACTAGTAATTCAAGATCTTGATGACTTGCACTGATGACACGGAAATCAACATCAATTTCTTGATCTGAGCCGACAGGTCGAATTTTCTTTTCTTGTACAGCACGAAGCAGTTTTACCTGCATACTTAAGGGTAATTCAGCGATTTCATCTAAGAATAAACTACCACCATGTGCGGAAAGAATTAAACCTTGTTTGTCTTGGGTTGCGCCTGTAAAGCTGCCCTTTTTATGACCAAATAGTTCACTTTCCATTAACTCTGTTGGAATAGCACCACAGTTGATCGCAATAAAAGGTCCTTCGCTACGGTTACTCAGACGATGAACTAAATTGGCAACAACTTCTTTTCCTGTCCCCGATTCACCAGTAATAAAGACAGGGGCTTGAGATCGAGCAATTTTCTTTAAAGCAATGCGTAATTGCTGAATGGGCGTAGATCGACCAATGAGAAGTTTATTTTCTAATGCGCTTTCAGCAGCTTCTTGTTCAGGCTGTGGTCGATTCAATGCTTTTTGAATCAATTGATCTAAGTGAGTTTGATTGACAGGTTTACTGACAAAATCAAAAGCACCTGCTTTTAATGCAGCAATTGCAATATCCATATTGCCATACGCTGTTAATACTGCAATGGGTGTGTTGGGATAGTTTTGTGTGACATGTTTAACCAAGTCCAGACCGTTGCCATCTGGGAGATTCAAATCTGTTAAACAAGCATCGTACTGAAACTCGGTAAAGAATTTTTTTGCTTGCTCTACGCGATAGGCAAGATGAGTTTTAATGCCCATTCGTGCGAGCGTCATTTGCATTAAAAGACATAAGTCTTCTTCATCGTCTACGAGTAAGACGAGCGGTTGTTTAGTTGCCATTTCCCCGAAAAACCTAATCTAATCAATGAATTTTTGAGCATTCAATCCTGAAACATGCTCCTTGTTGTCGCTCTACGTAAGTGAGCTTTGCATGATTTGCCTCACAAAAGGTGTGAGACAAATACAATCCTAAACCAGTTCCTTTAATTTCGGTACTAAAAAATGGTTTGAATAGCTGAGAAATATCTCGTTTTGCGACACCCGTACCAAAATCGATCACATCAATACATGTTCTGCCATCTTTTAAGTCTACATTCACTTCAATAAATTGAGCATCAGCTGCATTGTGCCGCAGGGCATTTCGAATCAGATTAATTAAAACTTGACGTAATTGTTTCTCATCAAAAAGAATGTTAATTCGTTCTGCAAGATTGAGTTTAATCATATGTTTCGCATCGACTAAATCTTCATTCAATAGGCTTTCAAAAAAATCAGCAAGTTGAATGACTTGTGGCTCAGTTGGTTTGTTGCGTGCCATGCCTAATGTATCTTGAACAATATTATCAATACGTCTAGCTTGTTTGCTAATCATACGACAGAGCATTTCTTGTTGATGACTATCACTTTCTTTAAATAATTCATTGGCCTGCACAATTGCCGCTAAAGGATTCCGAATTTCATGTGCAATACTGGCAGAGAGTTGACCGAGCGCGGCGAGTTTTAATTGTTGAACTTGTTGCGTGAGTTTTTGTGCATCTTTCAAGATAAGTAAAATTAGTGATTGTTCAGGGACGATTAAATGCTTAACACGGACATTAATTGTGTACGGACTTTGTTGTGATTCAAAACTAAATTCTTCACCATCTTCTAAGTCACTAAATTTAATTAACTCGAATAAGTCAGGTTGCCATTTGAGTAATGGTGTTTTTTCAGGAGAAACAGGAATATGAATGCCTAATAATGTATTAGCGGCTGGGTTACTCAGTACAATATGGTTACTGGTATCTAAAACTAAGTAACCATCTTCGATTTGTTCCAAAATATAGCGGTTAATATTTTGCAGCTGATGAATTTCAATCGACTGATGAAAAGTGAGTGTTTCTAAAATCTTAAATCGCTGAACTGCAATACGACCAATTGCATGTACTACAAAAAATAAGAAAGCAAGTAATGCACTATTACCAAGATTATTCAGATTGGTATAATCAAAAAAGTTACCAAGAAAACGCTGGTAAACCACCATAATAACGGCAAAAAGGGTCACAATCAGTGAAAGATGAGCATTCAGGAGAATTGCCGAAGAGAAAATAATGATAACGTACAATAAGCTTAGTTGTAAGTTTGGACCACCTGCTGAAAATGTAATCAAACTTAAGCAGATCACGTCTACAATAAAAATAAAAATAAGCTGTTTACTGATTTGTAACGGAACCAGTTTAAGTAAAAAAAGCTGGAAAATGTTGATGGTAATATAACAAACCAGTGTGTAGAAATATAAAAACGGATAATCATAACTTGTAGCAAGTTGCTCTGCGGTAAGTAAGTAAATAAGGATTAGACTGATTGAAATAATCAGTCGATATCCACTATACCAAATTCCGAGCCGATAAACGGTTTGGGACACTGATGACGCAATTTTTCCCAACATAAGCGATCACTTAATATGATTAAGGTTTAATGAGTCCATAACGGATGGCGAGATGGGTTAATTTTACATCGCTATCAATTGCTAGTTTTTCAAAAATTCGATAGCGATAGGTATTTACAGTTTTAACACTAACAAATAATTTGTCAGCGATTTCTTGAGCACTAATACAATTAACCACCATCATTGCGACTTGCATTTCACGCTCTGAAAGTGCGTCAAAAGGGGATTGTTGCGTATCTGAAAGATAAGAACTCGCAAGCTGTTCGGCAATATCTGCGCTGAAATATTTACCACCTTGTATCACTTTATTGATTGCACGTACCATTTCTGAAATAGGCGCGCCTTTTGTGATATAGCCTTTTGCACCTGCTTTTAATAACAACGATGGGTAGGGTTCTTCCGCTAAACCACTGACAGCAATCACTTTAGTCTCAGGTGCTGTTTGTAAAAGGCGACGTGTTGTTTCTACGCCACCAATTCCTGGCATATTGACGTCTAATAGTACAACTTGAGGATGCTTTAATCGAACTAAAGCAATCGCTTCTTCTCCAGATTCAGCTTGTCCAATGACTTCTACATCTGGATGGTCTTCCAGCATACGACAAATGCCTGTACGTACGAGTTCATGATCATCAACAACGAGAACAGTGATCAAGAAGACCTCCTTTTTTCAAAAAAACGATTTTTTTGTTACATAAAGAAAAATGAGCTTGCAATCAAACGACAAAATTAGCAATCCTATTCTCCATGTTTAGAGAATAGTTGTACACAATTGTGTCTATAAAAGCTTTACCCGATTTGTTCAAATGTAAGGCATAATGTTATTAAGCGCAAATGTGCAGCGTCCCGAGTTGAGTATTGTGTCGTGAAAAATTCTAAAAAATCTATCATGCATGCCTTGAGCATGTCTATTTTGTTGGCTCTTAGTTCAACAAGTTATGCTGAGCTGGTTGTAAATAACAATCCAGCCTCTACAAGTGCGAATAGTTCTTCAGCTTCGTTAAATTGGTCTGCAAGTGATGCAAGCCAATTGATGGAAGATGATGATTCATTAGAGATCAGCCCGCAAGGTTCAACTTCGGTTACGACCACTTTACGAAGTGGTGGTTCTGCAAGTATTAGTTCATCTGCAACGCCACAAAAAAGCATACAGATTCGAGATACTTCTCATTTCAGTAGCCAACCCGCTGTAAATGCACGTGCAGCTTTGGTGATGGATGCACAAACAGGCGAAGTACTGTTTAGTAAAAACAGTAATATGTCAGTACCGATCGCCTCAATTACTAAATTGATGACGGCTGTGATTACCGCAGATGCGCGGCTGAATATGTCGGAAGAAATCACGCTACAGCAAATTGATTTTGCAGGTGCAGGTGGAAAGAATTCAACTTCGACCTTGAAAGTAGGCGATACCATGAATCGAGCGGAACTTTTGTTATTCGCTTTGATGAAATCAGAAAATCCTGCTGCGGCAGCATTAGCGAGGACTTACCCAAGCGGACGTTCAGCATTTATTGCTGCGATGAATACCAAAGCAAAACAATTAGGAATGACGTCAACCCGTTATGCAGAATCAACAGGTTTAGATCCTCATAATGTTTCTTCCGCACGTGATCTTGGTATTTTAGTGAGTGCTGCTTCTCAGTATGGCTTAATTCGTCAGTTTTCCACTACGCCAACCTATGATTTTAATTTAGGTTATCGTGTGCTTAAGTCAAATAATACCAATGCTTTGGTACGTAATGGTGGTTGGAATATTAACCTATCTAAAACGGGATATATTGGTGAGGCTGGACGTTGTGTAGTCATGCATGCAACCGTTAATTCACGTCCTGCTGTAGTCGTGCTATTGGGAGCTTCAACTTCACAAGCACGTACCAATGATGCAACCAACTTATTAACTTGGCTGAGTACTTTACCGAAAAGAATTTAATTGCTTACGAACGTAAAGCTCCTCATTTGAGGAGCTTTTTTTATATAATGGAACGACATTTTATGACGTGAAAAATACTTTATCACTTCTATTTTGAGCAATTTTTGTTAGATTAGCATTTCACACATTAATAATTATTTTGATATCAAAAAAGCTAAAATTGGGGGAAATAAGATGACGACTTATGTGATTCGTGAGAAATATTTTGGTTATAACGATGAAGTTTTTTATGCTTCGGGTAATAGAATTGCCAGTATTTTTGAGCAAAAAGGGCAAGCTGAAGCAACCTATAAACAACTTGAAATCAATGGAGCACGTGATTTTCCACTCTATGAAGTTGAATCATTATTTGATGCAGATGAAGCATTATTAAAAAAATTGGATGATTTTGTCTTTTCACGTTGTGGTGAACATATTTATCAGGAGGGAGGGGTTTCTCGAGAAACGTTGCCTGAAAGCTTAAATGATGAAGATACTTTTGAGTTTATTCAACTTGCTAACATGCAAAGTTATCAATTGATCCATTTTGATCAAGATATTAAGTTCTATGGTTTATGGTCAGTGAAAAAACAAGCATGGGTGGAAGAGCATGATGAGTTTTTTGCAGGTTTAGCTTATGCGGATCAACCTGAACAATTAAAAACGAATGTCAGAAGCATTTTTGCAGATTACGATTATGATGATATTGAGTTGAAAGGTTCATTTGAAGATTTATCAGAACAACCTGTATTATTACAAGCCTTAATAAAAACTAATAAAGCGTTAAAATATAATAATAAAAGTCAAACATTAATCATTCTACAGGGGTGGGAGGAAGAGGGTTTATATGCGGTTAATCCTTTATTAAAACAGCCCTTATTTGAGATTAAAGAGATTGAGATTGAAGAAATCCAAAGAATAGAGAAAGATCTAGCTGCCCAATATAGTTACGATGATTACGAATAACTTTTCTTTCCATGGTTGCCAATAAAAAACCAGTTGCAAGCAACTGGTTTTTTATTTCAATATTTATGCTTACATATTTGAAAGAATTGAATCTTTCACTTGAGCCATCGTTGCATCGATTGACAACATTACGGCATCAGCACATTGTTTGATTGCGGTATCAGGATCTTTTAAACCATTGCCCGTAACAGTACAAACGATTACCGAACCTTCAGCAATTTTACCTGCTTTGATGTCACGAATCGCACCGCCAATAGACGCTGCTGAAGCAGGTTCTACGAACACCCCCTCATACATAGAAAGTAAGCGTTGTGCTTCAAGAATTTCGCTATCTTGAAGTTCATCAAACCAACCTTTTGAATCGCGTACAACTGCTTTGGCATGATTCCAGCTTTGTGGGTTACCAATACGAATTGCCGTTGCGATAGTTTCTGGGCTTTCGACTGGAGCACCACGTAAGAATGGCGCTGCACCAGAAGCTTGATAACCTACCATAGTCGGTAAACCTTCTGGTTTAGGACCTGTGAATTGATCTGTTGCAGCATCATAGATAACTGATTCAAACTGATCAGCAGGTTGATTTGCAACTGCTTCGGTATAACCCATCCAGTGAGCCGTGATATTACCTGCATTACCAACTGGTAAGCAGTGATAGTCAGGTGCACGACCCAATGCTTCTACGATTTCATAAGCAATCGTTTTTTGGCCTTGCAAACGGTAAGGGTTGATCGAGTTTACAATTGTCACAGGTGCTTGATCTGCAACTTCTTTTACGAGGCGCATACCATCATCAAAGTTACCGCGGATTTGCATGGTGATCGCACCATACATCATCGCCTGAGCCATTTTACCCATTGCGATTTTGCCTTCAGGAATTAAAACAAAGGCTTTAATTCCTGCACGCGCTGCATATGCTGCTGCTGCTGCTGAAGTATTTCCAGTAGATGCACAGATAATCGCTTTTGAGCCTTCTTCAACAGCTTTTGTTACAGCCATCGTCATACCGCGGTCTTTAAATGAACCTGTTGGGTTAAGACCTTCGTATTTCACATAGATTTCAACGTTTTTGCCAATAATACGCGGAATGTTCTCAAGTTTAATAAGAGGAGTATTTCCTTCTCCTAGAGAAATTGCACGTGTAGTTGCAGACACAGGTAAACGGTCACGATAACGATCTACAAGACCAGTATAACGATTGGCATTCGACATGATGGTGTTCCAATATGAGGTAGAGCTGGGAGAGGGAATACATTTTCCCTCAACCTGATTAACTATCGAGCGATTCTAAACGAATTCTTACGATTTCGCCACGAATAGCTGGTAATGCTTGAATTTGAGCAAGTGCTTCATCCATTTTTGATTCAACAATTGGGTCTGTTAAAATCACGATTGGAATCAAATCTTTCAAGCGAGATTGCTGCATGATTGCATCAATGCTGATACCAGCACGGCTAAGGATGGTGGTTACATCAGCGAGTACGCCCGTTTGGTCTTCAGCATTTAAACGGATGTAGTATCCAGTCGTCATTTCTTCACGACTCAGGATAGGCATGTTCGTTAGTGCTTCAAATGCCAATTGTGGAATCGTTCCTGCACCATCTTCGGTATAAGAAATATCACGTACGATATCAATTACATCAGCAACAACTGCAGAAGCCGTTGGACCAGCACCAGCACCAGCACCATAGTAAAGCGTTGGGCCTACGGCATGTGCTTGTACCAATACAGCATTTTTAACACCGTTCACATTCGCAATCAGTTGTTCCGCTGGAATCAGTGTAGGATGAACACGTAACTCAATACCATTACTTGCACGACGTGCAATACCCAAATGTTTGATACGGAAGCCAAGCTCTTCAGCATACTTCACATCTTGTGCTGTAATTTTGCTAATGCCTTCTGTGTAGACTTTATCAAACTGTAATGGGATACCAAAAGCACATGATGCTAAGATAGTGAGTTTGTGTGCAGCATCAATCCCTTCTACATCAAAAGTT
The DNA here is from genome assembly GCF_014636095.1 of Acinetobacter modestus. GTDB lineage: Bacteria > Pseudomonadota > Gammaproteobacteria > Pseudomonadales > Moraxellaceae > Acinetobacter > Acinetobacter modestus. The sequence goes on along the minus strand of NZ_BMDV01000009.1, from coordinate 31,358 downwards.
GGATCTGCTTCAGCATAACCGAGTTCTTGAGCCTCTTTGAGGACATCATCAAATGCACGACCTTTTTCGCGCATTTCAGTCAGAATGAAGTTGCCTGTACCATTAATGATACCTGCAAGCCATTGAATATGGTTCGCAGCTAGACCTTCACGAATGACTTTAATAATTGGAATACCACCAGCAACAGCTGCTTCATAAGCGATCTGAACAGCATTATCTTCAGCTGCTTTAAACAACTCATTACCATGTTCTGCAAGTAATGCTTTATTGGCAGTGACAACTTGCTTGCCATGTTTGATGGCTTCCATGATAACTTCATAGGCAGGATGAATACCGCCCATCACTTCGACTACGACATCAACATCAGGTTGACGTACGATGTCCATGAGATCATCACTTTGTTTGATCCCTTCGAGTTGTAAATCTGGACGTGGACGGCGTGTGCCTACATGTGTAATTTGAATTTCGCGACCGGTACGGCGTTTAATTTCAGCAGCATTTTCTTGTAATAATTTAAGGGCTCCACCACCTACAGTACCAAGACCGAGTATCGCCAGACGAACTGGTTTCACGTCACACTCCATTTTATTCAATCATTTTAATGAAGCTTGATCATAGCTAAAAAAGTGCGCAGACACTAGGGCTAAGATCATCTTTAATCTGTCGCCCGAGTCGTGGTGAGACGGTGTGGAGAATGTTTTATTTTTCTAGGCGTTTAATGATTTCATCTGGAGTCATGTACCCACCTAAATACACACCTTCAACATTATAAATTGCAGGTGTACCATTCACGCCCATATTTAAGCCTAATTGATATTGATCACGAACTGGGTTTTTACATTCTGCTGATGCAACTGGTAAACCTTGCGCAGCTTGATCGAATGCAGCTTTACGATCTTGACTACACCAAATCGCTTGCATGGTTGGCATAAACTGCTCTCCGCGTGGCCATGCGATGTAACGGACTTCAATGCCTTTCGCATTAATTTCGGCAAGATGTTCATGTAGTTTGTGACAATAAGGGCAGCTTGAATCAGTGAATACATAAATGACGTGTTTCGCTTTACCCCCTTGTGCTGGGTAAACGATAAGGTCTTCTGTTTTGAGTGCTGCTAAGTGCTTTTTATTTTCAGTCGCTTGTAAAGCTTCACTCACATTTTTTAATTGTTTTTCACCAAGGCGAATAACATCGCCCTGAATGATATATTGTCCATCACTGGTCGCATAAACCGATCCCATACCTTCTAGGCTCACCCAAAATAAATTTGGAACCTCAGTTTTTTTAATGGCAAGAATTTTGGCATTGATATTGGCTGTTTTAAAATTTTTTTCTAAAGTAGAAACCAGACGTTGTTGCGCATTACGTTCATTTAACGTTGATGCTTCACCAGTAGCTGGCGCACTCGCTGTCAGAGCATCAGGCTTTTGTGCTGAATTTTCTTTTGAACAAGCACTGATCAAGAGTGTTGAAGTTAATGCACATGCAATAAACAACTGAGACCGAGTAAACAACATAAACAACCTTTCATACTGTATTTATAAGTTTGCCCAAGCATACCAAAAATTTAAATTGACTTCGTTAAATCTTGCTGATGCTGTGTGAATGAAATCATATTGATAGATAAAAGGTGGTTTTATCCTCTTGGATGGTATTTGTTATGTAGTTCTTGCATTCGATGCTGAGCAACATGCGTGTAAATTTGAGTAGTTGATAGATCACTATGGCCAAGTAACATTTGTACAACACGTAAATCAGCACCATGATTGAGTAAATGGGTCGCAAACGCGTGTCGTAAGGTATGTGGGGATAGTTCAGCGAGAATATTCGCTTGTAGTGCATAACGTTTAATCGCATACCAAAAATTTTGCCGACTCATGATGCCGCCATGTTGTGTTAAAAATAAATAATCCGTACTACTTTTATAGAGCTGAGGTCGTGATTCGGCGAGATATTTTTCGATCCATTCACAAGCATGTTGTCCGAGAGGAACGAGACGTTCTTTATTGCCTTTACCTGTAATACGAAGAAAGCCCTGTTTTAGATTAATCAATTCCAAACGTAAATTAAGTAGTTCTGATACACGTAAGCCACAGGCATATAACACTTCAAACATTGCTCGGTCACGGAGACCTAGCGCCGTATTGACATCGGGTGCATTGATTAATGCTTCTACATCTTTTTCTGATAAATCTTTGGGTAAAGCACGTCCAATTTTAGGAGAACGATGGTTTGCAACAGGATTATCATCCCTGAGTTTCTGTTCTCTCAGAAATTTATAAAATTGACGTAAAGCAGACAAGCAGCGTGCAATGGAGCGTGGGCTTTTGCCTGCTTTAGTGAGTGCAATTAATACATCAGCAATATCATCACTCGACCATTGCGTTAATGTCATATTTGGATGTAACTCAGCACATTGAATAAGATCTGATAGATAGGCATTGCGTGTATGTGGACTGACGGTTTGTGCAACTAAATAATCACGAAATCCTTGTAGAAAACTGAGATCTTTAGGAATCGTAACAGGAGTAGGAATACGGGGTTTTTTATTTAGCATCATCAGCAGAATCCTTCATTCAATGGCACTGTAAAAGAAAAATGAATTGTTGTCGATCTGTCACAAAAGCAAATGCCATTGATATTGTTTTTGGTAATTATTCTCATTTGCCTGTATACTCTAGGAGAAAAGAGTTTAGGGTTAGAAGCGGTGCGATTGTCAGCATTAAAAGTCAAGCAAACGGCGATGATCACAAAAGTGAATCGCTTAGTAGATGATACCGAACAGCCAGATCTTGTGGCTATTCGATTAGAGAGTTTGGGCTTTGTGCCCGGTACACAAGTGCAGGTGATTACCAAAGGTATTTTTGGTGGCGATCCGATTCTAATCCAAATTGGTTTTACTCGTTTTGCATTACGTAAAACTGAAGCCGATAAAATTGAAATCCAATTTGAAGGAGCACCTGCATGAGTGATGCGTTACGTGTTGCCCTTGTGGGAAATCCAAACTGCGGTAAGACTTCTTTATTCAATCATTTAACTGGAACACGCCAGAAAGTTGCCAATTATGCAGGGGTAACAGTAGAGCGTAAGGTTGGACATTTTCAGTTGCCTTCAGGTCGAAATGTTCGAGTACTTGATTTGCCTGGAACATATAGTTTGCAAGCAACAAGCCCTGATGAAGAAATCACGCGTGATGTGTGTGAAGGTAAAATTGCTGAAGAAGGGCAACAAGATGCATTTTTATGTGTTGTTGATGCGACTAATTTAAAGCTTCATCTCGGCTTAGTGCTGGAAATTATTGAGTTAGGTCGTCCCATCCTTGTTGTGTTAAACATGATGGATGAAGCACGTCGCCGTGGAATTCAAATCAATACTCAAAAATTATCAGAGCGATTGGGCGTTCCTGTGGTTGAGACAGTCGCTGTGCGTAACTCAGGTATTGAGAACTTACTGCACGCATTAGATCAACAAAAATATACAGTGCCCCATACCGAACTCAGTGGTTTAACGGGTGAGCATCATCAAAAGATCCAAATTATTTTTAAAGATGTGGTGAACTTTGTTGATCAAGAAGATAAGCGAACCGATTTTCTCGACAAAATATTTTTGCATCCTGTATTGGGCTTATTAAGCCTTGCTGTGATGATGTTTATTGTGTTCCAAGCTGTATTTGCTTGGGCAGCTCCATTTATGGATGGGATTGAAGGTCTTTTTGGATGGCTAGGTACGACACTTGGTGCTTATATCTCGCAGCCTTTGCTCCATAGTTTAGTCGTTGACGGAATTATTGCAGGGGCTGGGGGCGTTATTGTGTTCTTGCCTCAAATTCTGATTTTATTCTTTTTTATTTTGGTTTTAGAAGAATCTGGCTATCTGCCGCGTGCCGCATTTTTGTTAGATAAATTGATGTTTAAAGCAGGCTTGAGTGGTCGTGCTTTTATTCCTTTATTATCGAGCTTTGCTTGTGCAGTACCAGGCATTATGGCAACGCGTAGTATTAGTGATCCACGTGATCGCTTTACCACGATTATGGTTGCACCATTGATGACTTGTTCAGCACGACTACCTGTCTATGCCTTATTGATTGCAGCATTTATTCCAAATCAAATGGTGTGGGGGATTTTTAACCTGCAAGGCTTGGTGCTATTTGGCTTATACATGTCGGGTATTGTCAGTGCTTTGTGTGTTTCGATTGTGATGAAATTTCTACAAAAAGATAAATCACAACATGCATTATTACTCGAGTTACCAAGTTATCGCATTCCTGATTTAAAAAGTGTCGGGATTGGATTATTAGACCGTGCCAAAATCTTCTTAAAACGTGTGGGTGGAATTATTTTCGCTCTTTCGATTTTACTTTGGTTCCTATGTACTTTCCCGCAAGCACCAGATGGTGCGACACAGCCTGCAATTGATTATAGCTTTGCAGGGATGTTGGGGCATCTGATACAACCAATTTTTGCCCCGATAGGATTTAATTGGCAGATTTGTATCGCATTAATTCCTGCGATGGCAGCGCGTGAAGTGGTTGTTGCAGCATTAGGGACGGTTTATGCCTTATCAGGGGCGAATGATGATGCTGTGGCACAAGGTTTATCTCATCTGATTAGTATGGATGGCACGGGTTGGTCATTGGCTACAGGTTTATCGCTATTGGTTTGGTTTATTTATGCTCCGCATTGTTTGGCGACTTTAGCTACCGTTCGTCGTGAAACAGGTTCATGGAAATATGTTGCAATTATGGCAACGTATTTGTTCGGCTTAGCTTATCTAATGTCTTTTTTCACCTACCAAATTGCATCACGCATTTGGGGCTAAAAGGAGTCGCTTATGTTTGAGTATTTGATTGTTGCTGTATTAGTGTTATGGAGTGCTTTTGTCGTTTTTAAGAAAGTATTCCCTAAAACTGCAAGTTCCTTGTCGCTTATTTTGTCAAATCTATGTCAGCGATTTGGTTGGCAGAGTTTGGCCATGTGGTTAAAACCTAAAGCTGTTATCGGATGTGCTGGTGGTTGTGGTTGCTCGACTGACGCGAATGAACCACAAAATAAAGAAGCGATTCAAACAGTAAAATGGCATTGAATCTCTAAAAGCTCACATTGGATTGTGGGCTTTATTTTTTGATATCCATGATTGTGAGTTTTTTGAAAATATGCCTATCTTTAAATACGGGTGTTTTTCTTATTTTAGATCATTCAAAAAGAACCTGTAGCATGAATGTGTTGGATTAAATAAATATTCAAAATCAGTCAACTTCTCGCCCATCTTTGAAACATCTGATTGCTAAAATACATTCATTTTTAAGTTAAAAAAATTTATATCTTGAATAAATAAGCTGGAAAAATAACAGTAAATTTTATCTGTTTAACACTTACGCACTGACACAAAAAATATCGAATAAAATGAAAACTGAAAAAGCATTTAAAACAGTAAAGTGCTAACATTTTTGCCATTCTGTAATCTGCAAAAAATGGGGCAAAAATGTTAATACAACGTGGTGGATTAAAAGTTGTAGCTGGCTTAGGGATTTCGGGAGTGTCAGCAGTCAACTTCCTACATGAGCAAGGCTACCAAGTTGCAGTAACGGATTCTCGGGAAACACCGCCAGGGCATGATCAAATTCCTGCCGGTGTTCGTACCAGTTTTGGAAAGTTGGATGCAGAACTTTTATTACAAGCAGAAGAAATTATTCTTAGTCCAGGACTTGCCCCTCAATTACCAGAAATTCAACAAGCAATTGAACAAGGTATTCCTGTTGTTGGTGATATTCAAATACTACGTCGTGCTACTGAAGTCCCAATTGTTGCAATTACAGGATCAAATGCAAAAAGTACAGTAACGACGCTGATTGGGTTAATGGCACAAGAAGCTGGTCGAAAAGTCGCTGTGGGGGGGAATTTAGGACGTCCCGCATTAGATTTGCTCAAAGATAAGCCAGAGTTAATTGTTTTAGAGTTATCTAGTTTTCAGTTAGAAACAACCTCGAATTTAAATGCAGAAGTCGCAGTTGTTTTGAATATGAGTGAAGATCATTTAGATCGTCATGGTGATATGCTTGGTTATCACAAGGCCAAACATCGAATCTTCCAAGGCGTGAAAAAAGTGGTCTATAACCGCGATGATAATTTAAGTCGTCCGCTTGTACCTGATGTTACACCAATGCAAAGTTTTGGTCTAAATGCACCTGATTTAAATCAATATGGTGTGCTTCGTGATGCTGATGGCACGATGTGGTTAGCACGTGGCAGAGCGCGTTTGATGAAAACCTCAGATATGTATATTCAAGGTATGCACAATGTTGCTAATGCACTCGCATGTCTGGCGTTGGGTGAGGCGATTGGTTTAGATACTGCATCTATGTTGGAAACACTCAAACACTTTAAAGGTTTAGAGCATCGCTGTGAATATGTGAAAACAGTTTCTGGGGTGCGTTACTATAATGACTCTAAAGGAACCAATGTAGGTGCAACCCTTGCTGCAATTGATGGTTTAGGTGCTGCTATTAAAGTGAAACATGGCAAACTAGCATTAATTCTAGGGGGGCAAGGTAAAGGTCAGGATTTCAAACCATTACGAGATGCGATTCAAAAATATGTAAAATCAGCGATTCTGATTGGTGAAGATGCGGCTGTGATTGAACAAGCTATTCAAGGTACCACTGTAATCCAACACGCAACGAGTTTATCGGAAGCAGTAGCACTCGCACAGAAATATACTAAAGCTGAAGATGTCGTTTTACTATCACCAGCTTGTGCAAGCTTTGATATGTTTAAAAGCTATAATGATCGTGGACATCAATTCGTGGCATGTGTAAATGCCCTGAATGAAAATAAAAATTAGGAACTGATCTATGGCTGATTTAGCCCAAAATACGGTACAAAAGATTTCACAATTATTGAATCGTTTACCTAAACTCCCTGCCGAAATGACAGCGCGTAATGTGCTCATTTTTTGTGTAATTTGTTTGCTGTGTTTCGGTTCGGTCATGGTGGCGTCTGCATCAATGCCATATGCTGAATATATTCATGAGAATCCATTTTATTTCTTAATTCGTCATGGAATTTCGATTGTTGTTGCTGCCGTAGTGGCATTCTTAACCTATAGAGTTTCCTTGAATTTATGGTTTAAAAATGCTTTTCCATTATGGCTTGTGACGATGGTACTGCTATTGGCAGTGTTGGTCGTTGGTTCGGAAGTCAACGGTTCACATCGTTGGATTAAGCTCGGTGGTTTTACTTTACAACCGACGGAAATTGCGAAAATCGTAATGGCAATTTTTACCGCTGACTATGTTGTTCGCCGTGCTAAAGAAGTTCGAACGCATTGGAAAGGCTTATTGCGACTAAGTGGCGTCATGGCTTTAACTGTTGGGTTTATTGTGGCAGAGCCCGATCTCGGTGCAACGGTTGTTATTGTTCTCATGATGGTTGGTGTGTTTTTCTTGGCAGGTGCACCAGCAACTCAATTTTTAATTATGCTTGGGGCAATTCTTGCAGGAATTACCGCACTTATTTTATTTGAGCCATTCCGTTTCCAGCGTTTAATTTCCTTTACGAATCCTTGGGCTGACCCATTAGGTGTCGGTTATCAGTTATCAAATGCGTTGATGGCATTTGGACGTGGAGAATGGATTGGAACGGGTTTAGGACACAGCGTACAAAAGCTTTCCTATCTTCCAGAGGCGCATACAGACTTTATGTTAGCGGTTCTTGGTGAAGAGTTTGGCTTTGTTGGTGTCACCTTGGTGATGGTATTGTCCTTTACTATGTTGGCGTGCTGTATTCGAATAGGACATCGTGCTCTGCAACATAACTACTTACGCGCAGGTTATTTGGCATATGGCATTAGTATTATTTTTCTTATGCAAATTTTGGTAAATGCTGGGATGAATATGGGTTTAATGCCGACTAAAGGTTTGACTTTGCCGTTTATTAGTTATGGTGGTACATCTTTGATGATGTGTGCTGCGATGATTAGTTTAATTCTGAAAATTGATGCTTCAACTCAAGAATTAAACCCTGTAAAAGAAGAGTCGAATTTCTAGGCTATTTAAAAAATGAAAAGGCTCTGTCATTATGCAGGGCTTTTTTATTACTTATAAGAAAACACCATTAAGATGAATGCCTTTGGGGATTCGATTTATATCCCATTGTTGTACGGCTTGTTGAAGCATGATACGTGGCTGATCAAGTTCTATAGCAGATTGACCTAAAGCTAAAATGGCCTGCTGTAAGAGTTTAGGTGCCTGATTGATATCTAGCGCCTGAGCCAAATTTTGTTTAGATAATTTTTGCCCTTGATCATTCATGGCAAGGGGGAGGTGCATATAGTTGAGAGATGGGTAATTCTGTAAAGAGCCTAACCAAATTTGTCTGACGGTATTGTCTAAAAGGTCTGCACCGCGCACCACATGCGTAATACCTTGTAAATAGTCATCTACCACCACAGCGAGTTGATAACTAATAATACCATCACGGCGTTTTAAAACAAAATCACCCAAGTCATATTTAAGATTAGAGCATAACTGACCCTGTAAGCGATCTTGAAAACAAATCTGTTGATCCGTGACTTTTAAACGAATGGCTTGATCAGCAAACTCTAAATTTAAATCGCGACAGGTTCCTGCATAGATATGATTTGAACCCAGTATTTTTCGTGTGCATTGGCAGGCATAAATCGCATCGGATTGCTTGAGTTGCTCAAGTACCTGTTTATAGATCTCGAAACGATCTTTTTGGAAAATAATCTCAGCATCTGGTTCAAATTGAAAGGCATCAATGCAAGAGAGGATATGTGTTTCGCTATTCGGAAAAATACGAGGAATATCGGTATCTTCGATGCGAACTAGCCATTTCCCTTGATTGACCTTGGCATCGCAATAACTGGCAACTGCGGTAATCAAAGAACCAAAATGCAATGGGCCGGTTGGCGATGGCGCAAACCGACCCACATATGAGCTACATTCTGCCGAAACGATTAAATCCTGTTTCGCAGTTTGTTCTCGCATCGTTTAACCGTTATTTTGCTTTTCTTTGATTTCAGCCAAAGTTTTGCAATCAATACATAAGGTCGCCGTAGGGCGAGCTTCTAAACGACGTAAACCAATTTCAATACCACAGGTCTCACAGAAACCGTAGTCTTCATTTTGAATTGCTTCAATTGATTGTTCGATTTTACGAATGAGTTTACGCTCACGATCACGTGTACGTAATTCAATCGCAAACTCTTCTTCTTGCGTTGCTCGGTCGTTGACGTCAGGAAGAGCAGTTGACTCATCTTGCATTGTGTTCAATGTACGATCAACTTCAGACATTAACTCAGCTTTCCATGCATTTAAAATTTGGCGGAAATGCTCAAGCTGTCCTTCAGACATATATTCTTCATTTTTCTTCGGCTGATAAGGTGCAATTCCAAATAAGCTTGCAGTTGTACCACCTTCTGAAGCTTTTGGTTTGGTTTTACGTACGCGTTTCACAGCCGATTTTTGATCGTCGATCACTTCTGTCTGTTCGTCCAAGACTTGATTTTGGTTGTCATTCGCCATATAGGGCATTCCTCATCTTACACGTACTATCTATACGCAAAAAATATGGTGATATGCAAGTGTTTTTATAGAAACCTAAGATGGTTTTTTCCATCAAGGGTCGACATCATATAGAGTTTTTCAGCAAGATGGTAGTCATTCCCGTCCAGATTTTGTGAGAAAACGATAATGTAATTTGTAATCAAAAGTTTAGTCATATCCCAAGACTTCAGAGCTATTCATTCGCTGTGAAGTTGATAAACGATAGACCTGAGTTTCGATTTCTCCGTTTGCTTTAAGTTTAATAAAGCGGTAACCCGGATGTTCTTCATCAAGTGCAAACTTATCACTTTTAGGTTTGAACTGTATGCAGGTTGATGGCGTTGATAAAAATTGAATACCTTGCCATGTGTTAATAGAATCTTGGTGGACATGACCACAGATGATGGCTTTGATATTTGAAAAAGGTCGAATCGTTTCGAGTAAATCAGATGAGTTCTTTAGTTTATGTTGATCAATCCAAGCAGATTCCATGGCAAAAGGATGGTGATGGCAGGCAATCATAATATGGCGATCATGATGTTTTTTTAATAATTCTGTTAATTGTTCAAGGCCAGCCTCTGCAATTTTGCCATCAATTCTTGTTGGCTGTGCGCTATTAAGTAAAATAATGGACCAATCGCCAATTTCTACCACAGTAGGTTGATGTGGATCTGCTCCATGAAAAGGGAAGTTAGATACATCATCATGATTGCCGGGCGTCTGAAAAAAGGGAATGCCTATACTCTGCATATGCTTAAGATAGCGATCATAAGTCACAGTTGTTGGGTTCTGTGCTAAATCTCCAGTATGCACAATCATATCGATCTGCGGATGTTGTTGGCGCATCAAGTCAATTACTGCATGAAAGCTTTGTTCAGGGTGCATCCCGACAAACTCTAAATGCGGATACTCCAATAGATGAGTATCAGTAATTTGTATGATCACAAAATCTTTTTGTGATAATTTTGAGACTTGGAAAGTCACCGTCTTACCCCTTTCAGATTTATTATCGTTGTATATGTTGACTAAGCCATTGTAATGCCATGATGACAGGGGCATTCTTCAAGCGATTATTTTTGAATAACATCGTGATTTCAGCGTAATCAAATAGATGGAGTTGAATATCTTCTCCTTCATCTGGAATGCCAAAGATGCCTCCATTGCTTGGTAAATCAACTTCTGCAGCATATAAATGAAAAAACTCAGCGCATGCACCAGCAGAAGGATAAAAACTGAATAAATGCTGCAATTCATTAATTTCGCAGCCTGATTCTTCTAGACTTTCACGACGAATACAGGTTTCTGGGGATTCATTTCCATCCAGTACACCAGCAATGATCTCAAGTTGCCATGCTGACTCGGAGTCATTTAATGCACCAACACGAAATTGTTCAATAAGTGCGAAACGTTGTTGCTGATTATTATAAAGTAAAACGCCAGCAGCTTCTGGACGATGTATAAGTTCACGCTGAATAATTGGTGAATATTCAGATCGATGAAATAGTCGGTGCGTAAGATTCACTTTCTCAACTTGAATGAATCCTCGGAATAAAAACTCTCGAGATTCTATCGTAACGTCGGATGCTGAATAGCTGGCGTGGTCAAGAATATTCATCTTCAATCAGGATGAGATTGTACATATCTCATCCTAACCGAGAATGATTCGTGGGCAAATCTTTTTTTAGTCGATTTACAGTTTGTGGTACAATTTTTGACCATGTTCCTGATAAGCGGTTTTCATTGCATTGAGACCTGCTTCAACATCTGTTTCAGCATCATTTGATTGCTTGGCATTGTGCTGATTTTGGGCATAATCTCGCACATTCTGCGTGATTTTCATCGAGCAAAATTTTGGTCCGCACATAGAACAGAAATGTGCAGATTTGTGTGCTTCTTTGGGTAAAGTCTCATCGTGCATGCTACGTGCTGTATCAGGGTCTAAGCTGAGGTTGAACTGGTCATCCCATCGGAATTCGAAGCGTGCTTTCGACAATGCATTATCACGAACTTGAGCACCTGGATGACCTTTGGCTAAGTCTGCTGCATGTGCTGCAATTTTATAAGTGATAATACCATCTTTAACATCTTTCTTATTTGGTAAACCTAAGTGCTCTTTCGGTGTGACATAACAGAGCATTGCTGTGCCATACCATCCAATCATTGCAGCACCAATTGCAGAAGTAATATGGTCATAACCCGGTGCGATATCGGTGGTGAGTGGGCCAAGTGTGTAGAATGGTGCTTCTTTACATACTTCAAGTTGTAGATCCATATTTTCTTTAATCATATGCATAGGCACATGACCAGGACCTTCAATCATCACTTGTACATCATGTTCCCAAGCGCGATGTGTGAGTTCACCTAATGTTTTAAGCTCGCTAAATTGAGCCTCATCATTTGCATCCTGAATACAGCCCGGACGTAAACCATCACCTAAGCTAAATGAAACGTCATAGGCTTTCATGATTTCACAGATTTCATCGAAATGCGTATACAAGAAGTTTTCTTGATGATGAGCGAGACACCACTGCGCCATAATTGAACCGCCACGAGACACAATACCTGTGAGACGATTTGCTGTCATAGGCACATAGCGTAATAACACACCTGCGTGAATAGTGAAATAATCTACACCTTGTTCAGCTTGTTCAATCAAAGTGTCTTTAAAGATTTCCCAAGTGAGATCTTCCGCGACACCATCTACTTTTTCCAAAGCTTGATAAATAGGCACGGTACCAATTGGTACAGGAGAGTTACGGATAATCCATTCTCGGGTTTCATGAATATTCTTACCCGTCGATAAGTCCATGATAGTGTCCGCGCCCCAACGCGTTGCCCATGTCATTTTAGCAACTTCTTCATCAATCGATGAACCTAGAGCGGAGTTCCCAATATTGGCATTAATTTTTACTAAAAAGTTGCGGCCAATGATCATTGGTTCAATTTCAGGATGATTAATGTTGGCAGGAATAATCGCACGACCTGCGGCAACTTCTTGACGCACAAATTCAGGTGTAATTTCTCTTAAATTCTGAGCACCAAAGTTTTGTCCTGCATGCTGACGCATGTCTACGCCTTCACCTTGACGTTGATTTTCACGAATTGCAATATATTCCATTTCAGGCGTAATAATGCCCTGTTTCGCATAATGCATTTGCGTAACATTTTTACCTGCCTTAGCTCGACGAGGGTTTTGAATATGAGCAAAACGAATGTCAGCAGTACGAATATCTTTTAAGCGAGCCTGACCAAAATCAGAACTTAAACTTGAGAGTACATCGGTATCATCACGTTCTTCAATCCAAGTTTGGCGGACAGAAGGTAAACCTTGATTTAAATCAATTTGTACATCAGGATCTGTATAAACACCTGATGTATCATAAACCATTACAGGTGGGTTGTATTCACCCCCTAGACCTGTCGGTGTTTCTGTCAAACTAATTTCGCGAAATGGAACTTGGATATCTGGGCGAGAACCTTCAACATAAACCTTGCGTGAAGCAGGTAAAATACGGGTTAAATCTTTAGCATCTTGCTCATGTTGAGCAGAAATATCAGCAGAGGGAAGATTCGTTAATTGGTTCATGGCATGATCCTTATGTATTACATTAACGAATCAAGCACGAGCAAAAACGATAGCGAATTTATCTCTTTGATAAATAAAGGCGAGGCTTTTGTTGGGCTTGATTCCTACGCAGGTGTTAACCTGATCAGGTTCAACGGTACTCATCTTTAAATCTTGTGATTAAGATAATCTCAGCAGTTAATTAACTGCGCTCCGTCAAGCTAGGTATTTAGACTAACAGATTTTTAGATTTTTGTTTTATCAATTCGCACCAATCGACTTTTGACTCAGCTGTGTTATTGTCATAAAAGTTTCATCATTGCTGTGTTTTAATCACCAATCATTTTTCCATGTGTCTAGTGGAGGCATACTGTGAGTCCAAGTAATCCTGTGTTAAGTCACCATATTTCTTCACAATTTAATGAAGACTTACAAGATGTACATACCAAATTTATGACGATGGGTGGCTTAGTAGAGCAGCAGGTTGCAAATGCAATTCATGCTTTATTAGACACAGATGAAAATTTGGCGATTGATGTTCAATTTAAAGATAATGTTGTTAATCAATATGAGCGTGATATTGATGAAGGTTTAACCTTGATTCTCGCTCGCCGTCATCCTGCTGCAATTGATTTGCGTATGGTAATTGCGATGAGTAAAGCAAATACAGATTTAGAGCGGATTGGTGACGAAGCTTCAAAAATTGCTCGTATTGCGCAAAATTTATGTGAAGAAGGTGAGTCTCCACGCGGTTATATGGAAACACGCCATATTGGTAACCAAGTGCGCGTTATGATTCATGATGCTTTGGATGCTTTCGCGCGTTTAGATGTTGATCAGGCTTTAAAAGTGGTGATGGCAGACGTGGATATTGATCGTGAATATCAGTCTGCAACACGAACTTTGATGACCTACATGATTGAAGACCCTCGTCATATTGCTCGTGTGATTAATGTGATGTGGGTATTACGTTCGCTTGAGCGAATTGGCGATCATGCACGTAATATTTCAGAGCAAGTTATTTATATGGCAAAAGGTATGGATGTACGTCATACCAGTATTGAAGAAATCGAACAAAAAGTGAATCAAAAATAATCACTAAATAAAGATTCAAAGCTGCTACATAATGAGCAGCTTTTTTATCGCGATACGTTGCATAAAGTCATCGGAAATGAAGTAATCCTTAGGTAAATTTCAAGAGTAGTCATCCAATAATTTCTCAAAATCCTAAGGTATTTTTTATTGTGGGGTTAGCGTAATTTGAACAACGTTGCTGGGGCAATTTATTGTCCCAATATAATCGCGAATATAAATTTACATCATACAAATAAAAAAATCCCAGACTTCGGGGGAAAGTCTGGGAGAGAAATATCATGCGTTGCTTGAGATATCGAACTATCTCTTTGTGTTTCTGTTATTCAATATAAGCGGAGAGTGCCGATCTGTCATGTAGACAACTGTGTATACTCTGTAACCCTTTATTACTTATGTAAATATCACGTAAAAAGAGAGCTATATTTAGCTCTCTTTTATTCATTGGTGTTAGCTGAAACGATTTACTTTTGTTCCGTCCAACCTTCTGCTTTTTCAACACTTTCATCATTGTTGAAGAACTTCTCTCGTTGCTCTTCAAGAAACTTCTTCGCATCGGGTTCGAATACATTGAGTCGTTTTTCATTAATGAGCGTGGTTTGGTGTTTTAACCATTCTTGCCAAGCCTGTTTTGAAACCGTCTCAAAGAACTCTTGGCCTTTTGCACCTGGAAATGGTGCAAAGTCTAAACCGTCAAGCTCTTGTTTATATTTGCGGCAAAATACTTGTCTAGTCATGATTTATCCTTAAGCGTACAACTGTTCTAGGCGAGTGTGTGCACGAGTAATAGCTGCTTCAACTTGTTTTGGTGATGTCCCGCCGATATGATCACGTGCATTCACAGAAGCTTCTAAAGTTAAGGCTTTATCAAATACATCTGCTTCGATCAAATCAGAGAATTGTTGAAGCTGTTCCAGTGTCAATTCAGATAAATCTTTTTCTTCAGCGACACCAAGCGCAACTGCTTTACCTACAATTTCGTGTGCATCACGGAAAGCAACACCTTTCTTCACAAGGTAATCAGCAAGGTCAGTTGCTGTAGAGAAACCACGAAGTGCTGCTTCACGCATAATTTCAATGTTTGGAACGAGTGCAGGCACCATGTCTGCAAAAGCCATTAAGCAACCACGAACGGTATCAATCGCATCAAACAAAGGTTCTTTATCTTCTTGGTTGTCTTTGTTATATGCCAATGGTTGACCTTTCATTAGGGTCAATAAACTAATCAAATCACCAAACACGCGACCTGATTTACCACGAACAAGTTCGGGTACATCTGGATTTTTCTTCTGAGGCATAATTGAAGAGCCTGTGCAGAAACGATCTGGGATGTTCACGAATTTAAATTGTGCCGAAGTCCATAAAATCAGTTCTTCAGACATACGTGATAAATGCATCATGATCAATGATGCAGCAGCGTTAAATTCAATCGCAAAGTCACGATCGGAAACAGCATCAAGTGAGTTTTCTGAAACTGCTTCAAAACCCAATAATTCTGCTGTATATGCGCGATCAATTGGGTAGGTTGTTCCTGCTAATGCTGCTGAACCGAGTGGCATGCGATTAACTCGCTTACGGCAATCTTGAAGGCGTTCAGTATCGCGAACCAACATCTCAAACCAAGCCAACAGGTGATGACCAAATGTTACTGGCTGAGCTGTTTGTAAATGAGTAAAACCAGGCATGATAGTATGGGTATTTTTGCTTGCCAGACTGAGTAGGCCTTTTTGTAAGCGTAGTAATAGACCTAAAATGTCATCAATTTCATCGCGCAAATATAAACGGATGTCAGTTGCAACTTGGTCATTACGGCTACGGCCTGTATGTAATTTTTTACCTGTGATGCCGATACGTTGAGTCAAGCGAGACTCAATGTTCATGTGTACATCTTCTAAATCAATACGCCATTCGAAATTACCCGCTTCGATTTCGGCTTTGATTGTATTCAAACCTTGGATAATATCATCACGCTCAGCCTCGGTCAGTACACCAACTTTAGCAAGCATGGTTGCATGTGCAATCGAACCTGCAATATCTTGTTTATAAAAACGTTGGTCAAATTGAACAGATGCGGTAAATTCTGCAACAAATGCATCTGTTGCTTCAGAGAAGCGACCGCCCCACATTCCAGAGGTTTGATTAGGGCTTGCTGAAGAAGAGGATTGAGAAGATGTGGTCATGGCGGCTCAGTAAAATAAAAAAGAGTATAGCAAATCCAAACGTAGTTGCTGAAATTCGACGCAAGAAGTTATCGAAAACACGTCAAATGAGTCCAGCAGGGTCCTATTTTTTTACGAAAATAAGGCAATCGCAACACTTATTGGAGTTAATTGTAGCAAGTAATGTTTTGGCAATGGTACTTGCACTTGCAGAAGCTCGTTCTTGGCAAGCAGTGGAAAGTATCCGAGTTTTTCAATACATGCTTTTTATTAACTGGATAATTTTATCGTTTTCTGCTTTTGTTGACTATTTTCAAGAGTTTTTTGCCAAATTTAGTCAGAAAATGGCGTTAATTTTAGGTTTTATTTTTCTTCAACTTATTGTTTTACTTACCACTTGTGTCATTAATATAATTCAATATTGGGGTTCATCAACAAATAATTTTTCTGAAGATATCTTATTTCAAGGTGTAAGTCTGCATTTGGGGTATGGCATCTTGCTTGGTGCTTTCTGTTTGCGTTATCTCTATATGCGAGAGCAATGGATGAATCAGCAATATAGTGAGCTGAATGCACGGATTCAAGCTATGCAAGCACGTATTCATCCTCACTTCTTATTTAATAGTTTAAATAGCGTCGTGAGTTTGATTTCAATTGATCCTGACAAAGCAGAAAACATGTTGATTAACTTGTCACGATTATTTCGTGCCAGTTTTCAAGAGTTGAAATTGGTGAGTTTGGCTGAAGAAATTGACTTGTGTCAGCAGTACTTAAGTATTGAAAAATTACGTTTAGGAGAGCGTTTAAAGGTAGAATGGAATATACAGGCGACGTCTTTAGAATTAAAACGAGTCACGATTCCATTATTAACATTGCAACCTTTGCTAGAGAATAGTATTTTTCATGGGGTAGAAAAAGTTTTACAGCCCTCAACCATTAGTGTATTGGTTGAAATATTGCAAAATCAAGTCAGTATAGTCATTACTAACCCTTATTCTCACGATACAATAAAATCGAGACAAGGGAATGGTATTGCAATAGAAAATGTGAAGCAACGTCTAAAAGCCTATTACGGACAGACAGTGAAGTTTCAGGTTTATGGGGGAGTATCGTTATATACCACGGTGGTAAGTTATCACTATCGAGTAAAATAATAAGTTAAGTTAACCATAAAAATGACGGATGAAGTTAACGGTGACAAGGAGGAGAGGATGAAAGTTCTGATTGCTGATGATGAACCTCTCGCAGTAGAGCGTTTGTCACGTTTAGTGACCCAAATGGGTCATGAAGTGATTGCGACGGCGCATCATGGGCAGGATGTGTTAAACCATATTGAAAATGATTCGCCCGATGTTGTTCTATTAGATATTCAAATGCCTGGAATGAACGGATTGGAGTGTGCTGAGCAGATCAGTCATCTTAGCCCTCGTCCAGCTATTATTTTTTGTACGGCATATGATCAACACGCATTGGAAGCGTTTAAGTTTCAAGCACAGGGATATTTGCTCAAGCCTATTGCACAACAAGATTTACAACAGGTGTTCAATAGTCTGACGCAACTTACACAAGCACAAATGACTGGTTTACAACAACAAGACGATATGTACGATACTAAAACTCAACGCCATCAAATTGCTGCGAAAACTTATCGCGGGGTCGAACTTATTCCAATAGAAAATATTTACTATTTTTTAGCAGATCAGAAATATGTCACTGTTCGTCATCGAAATGGCAGTGTATTAATTGATGAAACTTTAAAAGATCTAGAATCTGAGTTTTCAGATCGTTTCATTCGAATTCATCGTAATGCTTTAGTTTCTCTTGATTATTTAGAAGGGTTGGAACTGATTGCGGCTGGTCAGTATCAGGTTAGATTACGTGAGCTGGATGAACGCTTATCTGTGAGTCGCCGTCATTTACCAAGCTTAAGAGAATGTATGCATCAATTATAAAATATTGAGCTTAAGTCAGATGAAAAATCAGTTTTTGCTTGCAATTTTAGGTGAGCAAGTTAAGTTTGAAACAATTGTTTTGATGCATGCTTAACTTGAATTTATGAAAACCTTAAAAATTGCGACTCGACAAAGCCCTCTTGCACTTTGGCAGGCGGAGCATATTCGCTCCCGTTTAAACGCGCTTTATCCAGATTTAACGGTTGAGTTGGTTAAGTTTGTGACGCAGGGTGATAAAATTCTAGATACACCTTTGGCAAAAATTGGTGGTAAAGGATTATTCGTTAAAGAACTGGAAGCTGCTTTGTTAGATGGTCGCGCTGATTTGGCGGTCCATTCAATGAAAGACGTGCCAATGCACTTACCAGAAGGTTTAACGCTCGCTGTGACTTGTGAGCGAGAAGACCCACTTGATGCCTTCGTTTCGAATCATTACCAAAGTTTTGATGAGTTACCTCAAGGTGCCAAAGTAGGTACATCTAGTTTGCGTCGCAAATGCCAGATCTTACAAATACGCCCTGATTTAGAGATTATTGACTTACGTGGGAATGTGGGTACACGGTTATCAAAACTTGATGATGGTTTATATGATGCCATTATTTTAGCCAGTGCAGGATTAAAGCGTTTAGGTTTGGCAGATCGAATTCGTCATTGTTTAGCGCCTGTTTTAAGTTTACCTGCTGTTGGTCAGGGTGCATTAGGCTTAGAGTGCCGTGCAGATGATGTGGAATTATTAAAAATCATTCAACCATTACAGCATGAAGAAACCTCAATTTGTGTGCGTGCAGAACGTGCGTTTAATGCCTATCTAGAAGGTGGTTGTCAAGTTCCAATCGCAGGGTATGCAACTTTAGCCAATGATAAGCTCTACATTGAAGGTCGTGTGGGAAGTGTTGATGGCAAAATCTTACTAAAACAACAATTAATTGGAACTTCAGAAGATGCTGAACAATTAGGTGAACAACTTGCACAATGCTTATTGGAGCAAGGTGCAGGTGAATTGTTAAAAGCGCTTTATTAATGCTTTTTATTAATACGCGCCCTGAAGATCGTGCTGTGAACTTAACGCAAGCATTGTTGGAGATGGGTCATCAAGTTATCAATCTGCCATTATTGGAGCTTGTTGCTGAACCTTTTTCGGTGAATTTACGTGAACTTTATCAGCAACTTGAGCAGGTGCAAGTTATTGTTGTTGTCAGCCCGACCGCCGTTGATGTCGGTATGCAATATTTACAACAACAAAAGATATCCTTAGATCAACTCAAGCATGTGCAATGGATCGCAGTGGGTCAAGCAACTGCCCAAGCACTCGCAAAATTTAATATAGACAGCCACATCCCTGAGGTTGAAACTTCGGAAGGTATGCTAGATCTCCCAATATTAAATCAACAAGTACATTTGGATAAAGTTGCTTTTTGGCGTGGTCTTGGGGGGCGGCAGTTTATGATGCAACAGTTGCAACAGCAAGGTGTCGAGATTCTTAATTTTGTTCTTTATCGTCGCCAATGCCCAATTCAAAGTGTTACGCTTTTTCCAAAAATTTTAAAAAAAATAATGCCAAGTCAACCTGTTATGGTGTTGATTAGTAGTGAGGCGAGTTGGAATAATTGGCAGCAGCTTTGTGGTCAAAATAATATAGATGTGAAATGGATATATTTGGCGCTAGGTGAACGTTTAACGCAGCTACTCAAAAATGCACGGTTGCAAACACATCAAGAGATTAACATTATTCAGCTTGATAATTTATCTATATCAGAGATTATTCAACGTATCGGTGCTTGGCAAGGACGTATATGAGAAAGATTGTTTACCTGATTTTATTACTAAGTTTATTATGGTTAGCCAAACTTAGTTATGACGTAGCACAATATTCTCAGATCGTTCCTCAACTCCAGCAACAGCTTACACAGCAGCAGCAACGTTATTCTTTGCTGAATGATCAATTTGTCGCTGTGCAGCGAAAATTACAAGATGCTCATTTATCTGACCCTTCAGAAGCTTCGAGCTTACCCAGTATGGTCACGGGTGTTGCTCCTGTTATATTAATCAAACAGCAATTACAGTTAGTTCAATTCGCAATAGATCAACAACAGTTCATTTATGCGATTGATCAATTAAATCAAGTACAGCAGCATATTGTTCAATATACGGTTTCTCCTGCTTTACAGCATAGTTTGATGAAAGCGATCGAACAGGATAAACAAGCTATTCAACATTATGTGCTTATGCAAACCCAACAGCAGCAACAGATTGATACTTTATTGCAGCAATTGGATCAAAAGCTTTTACAAGAAGTGCATAACCCAACTATTAAAATGCAACAAGCTGAAGCTTCTTCATGGTGGTCTTGGTTCAAATTTGAAAAGGTGCAGCGTACACAACCTGATTTAATCAATCGTCATCTCATTTTAAAAGAAGGTCAGTTACGTTTACTACTTGCTTCACAAGCCTTACATCAAGGGCAAGCATCTGAGTATCGCAAATCCGTTCAAGAGGTAATTCGATTATTATCAATATTACCTGATCAAAACAGTCAAACGATCAAGCAAAAATTAGAAAAGTTGTTAAATCTTTCAGTTATTCCGACACCTAAATTAACGACCCTTGGTTTGCTGGGGTAATGTAATTATGAAACAACTGGTGCTCATTTATTTACTTGTAAGCCTATTATTTTTTGCTATGTTTGCCATGATGAGCTATGGCTACGGTAATGGCTATGTGTATATTTACTGGCGCGATTGGCAGTTCCAAAGCAGTTTATGGGGCTTAATCGTACTTTTTATTGTAATTAGTTTATTCGCACAGTTGTTATGGTTTGTGAGTCGCAGATATTTTGCGCGAGAACAGCGTAAGAAAGAAAATATTTTACAATTTAAAGATCTACATCCATATGAGCAGCTCGGTATAGTCTGGCTGCTTGATGCGGCCAAAGAGCAGCAAGGATTTATTGAGCGTGTTTTTACTCAATCAGGCTTGCTGAGTAATATTGTTGATGCACAATTTGATTATAAAAATGGTGACTATCAACTGGCTTTGCAGAAATTAGAGAAATCAGCACCGATGGCCTTTGAGCTTGCAGAACTACAGCGGATCGATATTTTCTTAGAGCAACATGAAACAGAAAAAGCATTAACGCATCTAGAATTCCTTGCACAGCATCAGCTTTCACCTTGGTTGGCTGAGATTGAAACTGCTTACCAACAACGCATTACCGTTTTGTGGGGCAAACTTGCCTTACAACAGCCTTGGTTATTTTTACAATCAATTCAGCATGGTTTATTAAGTGCAGAACATCGCGATCTTTGGTTGCAACAATTACTCATACAGTTTGATCAAGCATCTGTGGATGACTTAGCTGCACTGCAACAGCGATATATTGCTCTAGAGAATGAAATTCAAGCACGACCATATAGTAGTAAGGTTTTGTGGTTAAAATTATTAGCACGTATGCCAGAAATGGGATTGCAGCATGAGGATCTTGCATTGCATTTATTGCAAGAAAATTTCGATCCAGAGGTTTTTTATCTTTGGTTCCAACAGCAACTACTGAAGCAAATTCCCGATTATAGCTATGTTGAGCAACGTATTATTCAGCTAGAACAGCGTTACATGAGTGTTCCAATGTTGACCTTTGCAAAATGGCATATTTATGTTGCAACTCAACGTTCAGAAGAAGCTGAGCAGTTATTAACTTTATATCCTGATAATATATTAATGAGCTATTTGCGGATTAAGTCAACGCTTGGAGATAATCTGGATTTAATCAGACAGTTGAATTTAATCTTTGAAAATGATGTTAATTTTCTAAACTTTAAGATATGAGTGAAATATGAAAGAACTGTCTGTCTACCCTATTGTACATCGACAAACAATTGCTTGGGGCGATATGGATGCTTTTGGGCATGTAAATAATGTGCAGTATTATCGCTATATTGAAAGTGCACGAATTGCTTATTTAATGGCATTAAATATATTTGATCAAGATATAGTGACGGTGGTAGCCTCTAGTCAATGTAAATATTTAAAGCCAGTATTTTACCCTGATGTGCTGCATATTGGTGCACGTATTGAGGAGCTCAGAAATAGTGCTTTTCGAATGCATTATAGTTTATGGAGTGAAACACAAAACCAAATCGTTGCAACAGGAGAGGCGGTGATGGTTTGTGTTGATAAATTAACGTCCAATAAACTAGCTATTCCTGAATTGATTAAACAAAATATTATTGCTATTGAACAAAGTGTTGGAAATAATCTTGCATTAAAATAATTTTTATAAAGACTATTATGTCTATATTTATTTTAAGTGCGTTAATCTCATATAACTTATCTTTTTATTTTGTGAATTAATTCATAGATAGTCTGGATTTGTTATATGAAATTCAACCCATAGAAAACATCAAGAATTAAGATAAAATTAATATTCATCAGGGTCTAAAAAATATTTCATGATTTTAAAAAAATTTTAATACAATAGATTTAATCAAATGCACTTAAGTTTTTTTGTTTTATTGTAAATATAAGATGATTTATGGTTATATTGTGATTAAGTTGACTAATTTAATATTGATTATTTAATTGTATATAAATTACTATGGAAATAGAATTTTTGAATTCTTTTTTATTTTGAGTGATATATTTCTTTTGAGTTGGAGTGGTTCTAATGAAACCAGATATTAGTGATTTATCTGTAGAAGACTTAAAACGTTTACAGGTGGAAGCAGAAGCTTTAATCGCAAGCAAAAAAGATCAAGCAATTGAAGATGCTTATAATCAAATTATTGCAATAGCTGAAGCAGTTGGTTTTAGTGTTGAAGAGTTATTAGAGTTAGGTGAGCAAAAGCGTAAGAAAACAACGCGTAAAGCAGTAGAGCCACGCTACCGTAATAAAAATAATACAGAAGAAACTTGGACTGGTCGTGGTAAACAGCCACGTTGGTTAGTTGCTGAATTAGAAAAAGGCGCAAAACTTGAAGATTTTCTAATCTAAGCAAGTTTTAGTCGTCATCGTTTTGTCATACGATGATTCTATGCTTCATTAAAGCCAAGCTTAAAAAGCTTGGTTTTTTTATATGAGAGAATTGGCGATGTTGAAAAAGTATGCATAATGTCATTCAGGGGCGAGTGTCTCTAAAAGGATGATATTTTGCATTTGGTAAGGGTGGAATGAAGAAAAATACCAAACAATGGAAGTGGTGGGTTTTCGCCATTTTTGCATTTTTAATTTTTATTATTTTACAAATTCCAGCAACATGGTTAATTGCGAAATTTTCTAAAGATAATCAAATCTTACATAATGTCAGCGGCAATATTTGGCAGGGACAAGCGGATTGGCAAAAAGGTCAGTTACGTGGTTCTGTACATTGGAAAACCCGTCCTTTAGATTTATTAATGTTGCGGCTTGGCGCAAATCTCGATATTCACAGCGGGAATACTCAATTTAATGGCATTTTTGGTTATGGATTGGGTCAAAAGATTTTGATCAAAGATTTGCAAGGTGAAATTGCACCTGAGACTTTAAAGTATTTTGCCAATTGGCAGTGGCCTGAGAATTCAATTCAACTTAAAGAAGTACAATTTAATTATCAAAAAGAAAAAGGCTTTACTGCAACTCAAGGTAAATTGCACTGGGGTGGTGGTGAGTTGAATTATACCTTTGGTCAACGCCAAGATCGTATGAATATGCCTTCATTAACTGCGGAAATGAAAGATGAAAATGGGCAATTGCAAATAGATGTTCGGGATCAGCAAAGTCAGAAAATGGCGAATCTAAGTTTAGACCCGAATCTTATGCTCGATGTTCAATTGACACAGCGGATGTTATTAAATGTACCATCTTATCAAGGTAAGGCGGGACTCGACACTTACGTCATTAGTTCTCGCCAACCATTGTTGCAAGGTGGTTTTTAATGAAAACAATAGCACAAAAACTACAACAGTTTCGTTGGCAGCAATTCGATAAAACAAGTGCTTTTATCTTAGTTTTACTAATTTTATGGTTGTGCTGGAAGTTAGCTTCTTTATTTTGGTGGGTGGTGGCTCCACCTCAGCCGATGCAGTTTGATCGTGTTGCATTGGGTTCACAACAGGCACAAGTTCCTAATATTAGTTCTTTTTCACTATTTAATGAACCTGCTGCTACGACAGCACAAGATAATGTCAATGTGGAGTTGCAGGGCGTATTGTTGGGTTATCCAAGCTATTTGTCATCGGCGGTTATTAAGTTAAACGATACTGCTGAACGTTATCGTGTTGGTGAAACCATCGGTTCAACTTCCTATCAACTGGCGGAAGTGTATTGGGATCATGTAATTCTGAAGCAGGGTAATGGTGCGACACGAGAAGTTAAATTTAAGGGTTTAGATAATGGTTTATACCAGCCAATTGCCCCTGTATTAAACCCTCAAGCTGCAGCACCTCAAACACCTGCGCCTGCTCAAAACTCATCGCAATCTGCGCTAGGACAAGCGATCCAACAAATGCAGGAAAATCGTGAGCAGTATTTAAAAAATATGGGAGTGAGTGGCGGTGGCTCAGATGGTTACGAAATCTCAGATCGAACACCAACGAATTTAAAAAATACCTTGGGTTTGCGGTCTGGTGATCGTATTCTATCGATCAACGGTCAGACAGTCGGGCAGGGTCTTAGCGAAGTGCAATTATTAGAGCAAGTACGTCGTGAAGGACATGCCAAAATAGAAATAAAACGTGGTGATCAAGTGATGACCATACAACAAAGTTTTTAGTGATAACACGTCATCACATTAGTTAGGAATAAGTGCAGGTTATGGCTTTCTTGAATCATCAACGTCCACTTTGGGCACTACTTGCTGCCGCACCTTTGGTTGCGATCATCAGTACCAATGTGCAAGCACAAACATGGAAGATTAATCTACGTGATGCGGATTTAACGGCATTTATTAATGAAGTCGCTGATATTACGGGTAAGAACTTTGCAGTTGATCCTCGTGTGCGCGGGAACGTTACTGTTATTTCCAATAAACCTCTCAATAAAGATGAGGTATATGAACTATTTTTAGGTGTGTTGAATGTTAATGGTGTGGTTGCACTTCCATCAGGTAATACGGTCAAGTTAGTTCCTGATAGCAATGCTAAAAACTCAGGGATTCCTTACGATGCTCGAAGTCGTGCAGGTGGGGATCAAATTGTTACTCGCGTTATTTGGTTGCAAAACACGAACCCAAATGATTTGATTCCTGCGTTAAGACCATTGATGCCGCAATTTGCACATTTGGCTGCTGTGGCTGGCACCAATGCTTTGATCGTTTCAGATCGTGCGACGAATATTTATCAACTTGAAAATATTATCCGTAATTTGGATGGTACCGGGCAAAATGATATTGAAGCGATCAGTTTGCAATCAAGTCAAGCTGAAGAAGTTATTGGTTTGCTTGAAACCATGAGTGCGACAGGTGCATCGAAAGATTTTATTGGTTCGCGTGTGCGAATTATTGCAGATAATCGAACCAATCGTATTTTAATTAAGGGTGATCCTGATTCGCGCAAACGTTTACGTCAGATGATTGAAATGCTCGATGTTCCATCGGCAGATCGCCTGGGTGGTTTGAAAGTATTCCGTTTGAAATATGCCAGTGCGAAGAACTTAGCTGAAATTCTACAAGGTTTAGTCACAGGACAGTCAGTTTCGTCCTCATCAAATTCGAGTGCTAGTAAATCAAACTCAATTAGCAATCTAGTTTCAAATAATCAAAATTCGGGTTCATCGACAGGTTCATCGTCAATTTCTACATCATCAATTAACCTAAACAATAACAGCAACAACAGCCAAAATAGTGGTGTTACAAGCTTTAATAGTGCTGGTGTGAGTATTATTGCAGATAGTACTCAAAATGCTTTGGTTGTTAAAGCTGATCCGCAATTGATGCGTGAAATTGAGGCAGCCATTCAGCAGTTAGATACTCGACGTCAGCAAGTCTTGATTGAGGCTGCCATTATTGAAATTGTAGGTAGTGATGCTGATCAACTTGGTGTGCAATGGGCATTAGGTGATCTCAATAGCGGCGTTGGGTTAATTAACTTTTCGAATGTTGGCTCTAGTATTTCTAAGCTCGCAGCAGGCTATCTAACAGGTGGGGCAGCAGGCGTTGGTTCCGCACTTGGTACGGGTTCATCCATCATTTTGGGTGACTACAAAGAAGGTGCGAATGGCTCTCGTAAATTGTATGGTGCTCTCATTCAAGCGCTAAAAGAAAATAAAAAATCAAATTTATTGTCTACGCCATCTATCGTGACAATGGATAATGAAGAAGCGTATATCGTAGTGGGGCAGAATGTTCCATTTGTGACAGGGTCAGTTGCGACGACTGGAAACAGTACGGTGAATCCTTACACAACTGTTGAACGTAAAGATGTGGGTGTTACTTTAAAGGTGATTCCTCATATTGGTGAAGGTGGTTCTGTTCGACTTGAAGTGGAGCAAGAAGTTTCAAACGTTGAAAATAGTAAGGGTCAGGCTGCTGACTTGGTGACAAGTAAACGAGCGATTAAAACTTCAGTCCTCGCAGATCATGGGCAAACAGTCGTGTTGGGTGGTTTGGTTACCGATCAGACAGATGTTAGTCGTCAAAGTTTGCCTGTTCTTGGGGATATTCCTTATCTTGGTCGTTTGTTCCGTTCAGATAGTCGTGGCAATGAAAAACGTAATTTACTTGTGTTTATCCATCCAACCATAGTGGGTGATGCTGAGGATGTGCAACGTATATCTCAACAACGTTATAACCAGCTATATAGTCTCCAATTGTCTATGGATAAAAATGGTAATTTTGCAAAATTACCTGAAAATGTTGCGGATATTTATCGCCCACAACCTGCGCTAAGTAGCTCACCATACCAAAAAGTTCCAACAACAACGCAAAAAGAGGCTGTGGTTATCACAAAGCCTGTCGTTGTGGTTGAGCCTCAAGTACAAAGAAAAACGGTGCAGCTTCCAGCCAAAGCAACTGAACGCAGTAAAAATACAGTGACAACCACGACGATTCGTCCTGCGTCTTCACAGTAGATGCACAGAAGCGCTTATGTCACAATGTTATGATTGAAAGAAATTATGATAAGGATAAACATCTATGACTTGGAAATTACAAGCCATTACAGGTGAATTTACAGGGCAAGAGATTAGTATTGAGCGTGATATGTTGGTGGGGCGACATCAGGATGCAGATATTTTATTGCAATCTGCGGATATTTCACGCCGTCACGCAGCACTGCTACTCAAAGGAGAGCAGCTATGGGTGCAAGATTTGAATTCTTCAAACGGTACGTTTATTAATGATACTCGTGTTGAACAAGAAACTGCTTTAAATGATGGCGATATTTTACAATTTGCGAGTTTTGTGTTTTCAGTTTTGGCAATTGTGCCAACACTTACAGAGCTACCAGAAATTGAAGTTGAGCCAGTAACGGCAACGAAGCACGATGCGGGTATGCCAACGCTTGCAGAGCGAGCTGCGGAAACTTCGATTAATCGAGATGGTATGCCACAACAAGTTGGAATTCCAAAACCAGCACCAATTCCTCAAGGTATTGATGTTCAGGCTGCTGCTGAACAGCAGCCGATCGCGATTGAAGAACCTATTTCTCGTGTCCAACAAGAAATTGAACAGCAAAAAAATGCATCGATTGGTTTAATTTCAATTGTTGTGCTCATCATTTTAGCTGTGATTGCTTGGTTATTCTTTAAATAATTATATTAAGCTTTTACAATCAAGGCATGCTCATATGGGCGTGCCTTTTTATTTCTTGAGTCGAAATCTATGTCTGTTGCTCAGTTACAACAACGAAATTTAATTTTATTTGATCTGGATGGGACACTTGTGGACTCGGCAGCTGATTTATATCGAGCAATGAATCTAAGTTTGGAAAAGCTTGCATTACCATTCGTAACAGAGATGCAGATTCGAGCTTGGGTAGGCAAGGGTGCGGCTAAACTATGTGAGACTGTCTTGGAGCATTTGTTTGGGCAGATTGATGCCCAGCAGCAGAAGCAATTGCTTGATACTTTTGTTGAGATTTATGAACAAGAATTATGTGTGAACACCAAAGTATATGAAGGTGTTTTACCATTTTTGGATTACTGCCAAGAGCATAATATTACGATGGCTTGCGTAACTAACAAACCAGAGCATTTAGCGCAAGGTATCCTCGATATTTTGCAGTTAAGCCCATATTTTAAGATGGTGGTTGGTGGTGATAGTTTAGCTGAACGTAAACCTCATCCATTGCCTTTACTACACTGTATGCAACAGCAAAATATTACAGTGTCACAAGCTTTGATGATCGGTGATTCGAGTAATGATGTGGAAGCCGCCAGACGTGCAGGTATGGATTGTATTGTGGTCAGCTATGGCTATAATCATGGGGAAAGTATCTATGACTGTCAGCCACAGCAAGTGGTAGATAGTTTGGCAGAATTGATAGAAGATGATTTAGTCAGGAGACAAGCATGAAGTTTGTTATGGTTTTTCGATGGCGGGCTTGAAAAGGCACTACAGAAAAAACGCGCAGAAATTAAAACCATAGAGAAGATTCATGACGACCTTAGTACAATTTGAGCAATTAAAATCAGCAGGCTATAACACCATTCCTGTGTATCGCCAACGTTTAGCCGATACAGAAACCCCACTTTCTGTTTTTGCACGTTTTAAAGAACAAAAACAAGCTTATCTCTTTGAGTCCGTTGAAGGGGGCGAGAATTGGGCACGCTATTCAATGATTGGTTTAGGGGAATCGATTGTTTTTTCCTGTAATGCGGGTGTATTGACCGTTCAGCAAGCTGATGGCTCGCTTCGCCAGCAAGACTGCGCTGATCCATTTCAGTATATCCGCGATTTTCAAAGTCAATTTAAAGTGCCAACTCAAGCTGAATTGCCTGAGTTACCAAGTTTTACTGGTGGCTTGGTTGGGTATCTGGGGTATGACGCCGTACGTTATATCGAACCAAAACTTAAAAATGTTCCCACGGCTGATCCTGTGACGTTGCCAGATCTTTGGTTAATGTTGTCTCAAACCGTGATTGTGTTTGATAATTTAAAGGACACTTTGTTTTTAATTCATCACGCAGATTCGAGTCAGCCTGATGCCTATAATAAGGCTCAGCAGAAGCTGGATCAACTTGAGCGGTTGCTCGCTACGCCTGTCAGCTTACAAGCGGAACCTCATACTGCGCCACATTTTGAATCCATTACGGGTAAAGAAAAGTTTTTAGAAACCGTTGAGAAAGTAAAAGAGTATATCCGTGCAGGCGATGTGATGCAGGTTGTGCCTGGTCAACGTATGGTGTCTGACTTTGATGGTGAGGCTTTACAAGTTTATCGTGCATTACGCCATCTCAATCCATCGCCGTATTTATTTCTGGTGCAAGGACAAACACTCATAGATCAAAAGCCATTTCATATCGTGGGTTCTTCGCCAGAAATTCTTTCACGCTTAGAAAATGGTATCGCAACAGTACGTCCTTTGGCTGGAACACGACCACGTGGTAAAACTAAGGAAGAAGATCTTGCCTTGGAACAAGATTTACTCGCAGATGAAAAAGAGATTGCTGAACATCTCATGCTAATCGATTTAGGTCGCAATGATGTTGGTCGCGTTTCTAAAATTGGTAAAGTTCAAGTGACTGATCGTATGGTGATTGAGCGTTATTCTCATGTCATGCATATCGTGTCTAATGTGCAGGGTGAGGTACGTGATGACGTGGATGCTTTAGATGTGTTTAAAGCAACCTTTCCTGCTGGAACACTTTCAGGTGCACCAAAAATCCGCGCTATGGAAATTATTGATGAAGTAGAACCAGTTAAACGTGGTGTATTTGGTGGTGCTGTAGGTTATTTAGGCTGGCATGGTGAAATGGACATGTCGATTGCGATTCGTACCTGTGTGATTCGTGATAAAAAGGTCTATGTACAGGCTGGGGCAGGCTTAGTTGCAGATTCAGATCCTGAATCAGAGTGGAATGAAACCCAAATAAAAGCTCGCGCAGTGATCAAAGCGGTTGAATTATCATCAAACGGATTGATTTTATGAGTTTTTAACGGTTTTTTTGAAAAAACCACTTGCATCGATTCAGAGTTTTGCTAAACTGCACACCGTTCCGATACGAAACGTACGAAACACTAAGAAAGAGCCGGCATAGCTCAGTTGGTAGAGCAACTGACTTGTAATCAGTAGGTCCACAGTTCGAATCCGTGTGCCGGCACCATCTTAAAAGTGTGGTAGTATAGAGTAAAGAACAGCACTGTGTAAGTGTGATATGGTGAGATTCCCGAGCGGCCAAAGGGGGCAGACTGTAACTCTGCTACGAAAGTTTCGAAGGTTCGAATCCTTCTCTCACCACCATCTAACTTCGATTGAAGTGGTAAGTACCAACATGCGGGAGTAACTCAGTTGGTAGAGTGGCAGCCTTCCAAGCTGCATGTCGCGAGTTCGATCCTCGTCTCCCGCTCCATCGAAGATGTCGCTCTTATAGCTCAGTGGTAGAGCACTCCCTTGGTAAGGGAGAGGTCTCGAGTTCAAATCTCGATAAGAGCTCCAGATATACAGCTTAGTAGAATTTCTACAAATTTTTTAAAGAAGCAGGCTATTATAGTCTGCTTTTCAAGTATTGGGTGTCTAGTTTTTTAGGCGAATGTCGATAAAGAAAGTTTTTCAGGGTTGTTTTTCTCTAAACTGGTGTCGACGTAAACGAGGAAAATCAAATGGCTAAGGCTAAGTTTGAACGTAATAAACCACACGTAAACGTGGGTACAATTGGTCACGTTGACCATGGTAAAACAACTTTAACTGCTGCGATTGCAACTATCTGTGCAAAAACTTACGGCGGTGAAGCGAAAGATTACTCACAAATCGACTCAGCTCCTGAAGAAAAAGCACGTGGTATTACAATTAATACATCACACGTAGAATACGATTCTCCAATCCGTCACTACGCTCACGTAGACTGCCCGGGCCACGCCGATTATGTTAAAAACATGATTACTGGTGCTGCTCAGATGGA
>NZ_BMDV01000008.1 GCF_014636095.1 Acinetobacter modestus | reverse complement strand
CTCTTAGCGCTGATGGTAGTGTGGCGTTTGCCATGTGAGAGTAAGTCATCGCCAGCTTTTAAATACTAAACACCCCTAACCTAACGGTTAGGGGTGTTTTTTATGGCAAAGAATTTTATATACTGGTTGTTTTAAGGGCTTTCTGATATGACTTGGATCGTAGTACAAAGCTTTTCATTTCCCTACGAAGCACAAATTGCTAAAACTCAGTTAGAAGCAGCTGAAATTCCAGCACGTATTGAAAATGAACATACTATTAATATGGATTGGCTTTACTCCAATGCTTTAGGTGGTGTTCGACTGTTAGTTCCTGAAAGCTATGCCGAAGAGGCTAAAGCATTACTGGCTCAAGATTTTAGCCAAGAAGTAGAACAACAGTTTGGAGCAAGTGAAAGCTGTCCTCATTGTGGCAGTACTGATATACAACCTTATACAGAAGGTAAACGCCCTGCTTATGTTGTTTTTCTACTGCTGGGTTTTCCACTCTTTTCTTATAAAAATGGAATGAAGTGCCGGCAGTGCCAACATTTTTGGAGTTAATGCCGTATAGCAAATCAGCAAAATTTTTTAAATCATCAATGATCTGTATATGCTCAAACTAAAATAAAAAGAGCATTTAAATAATGAAGATTGCCCAGTATATTTTATGGATAGATTCTATTGTGGCTGCATTTCTTGGACTGATTGTATTGTTGATTGCACATGATTAAGTCAACTCTATCATTTAAGGGGATTATTGTTTTCGTGCGCTGCGTGAATCTCTTATACGTAAGTTATTCATTTACACTCGCCAATTATAAAAAATGCTCATTGTCCCTTATTCATATTTTAGTGATTGAAATAGTATTTAGCTCTTGGTTTGTCTGATTATGCTCTGGAAATTCTGACGACAAATGACATCTTTATAGTAATCCATGTTGCTAGAGAGGTGGTCTTTGCAAGCACTTTGGCTCGACTTGAATATCAATGGTGATATCAACTTACATTTTCTTATCACGAAAGAAATAACTAAATTAAGTGGACATCATTTAACCAGCTTTGTTTAATACGATAGAACAATATAAAAAGGACAATAAGATGGAATATAAAGGAAGTTGCCATTGTGGAAAAATCACCTTCATTGCACAAGGTGATTTGACTGAAGCAATGTCATGCAATTGCTCGATTTGTCAAAGAAAAGGTTCACTATTATGGTTCTTGCCGATAGATAAAGTTAATGTTTCAGTTCAAGAAAATACTTTAGCTAGTTACCAATTTAATAAGCATGTGATCAATCATCATTTTTGTAAGATCTGCGGTATTCATCCTTATGCAACAGGCATTGATCCGAAAGGCAATCGAATGTATGCCATTAATATCAGATGTATCGAAGATTTAGATTTGGAAAGCATCAAAATCAATCATTTTGATGGTCGTTCGGTGTAGTATTAAAATTTAGAGACGAAAAATGACTAAGAAAAAACAGTTAAGTGCTGAACAGACGATCGTCTTGTTCGAAATATTAAAAAAGCGTTTTGAAGCTAATATGCATCGGCATCATGGTTTGAATTGGGTGGATATCGAGGAACAGTTGAAACAGCAACCCGAAAAGCTATGGTCACTCAATCAAATGGAAGAGACTGGCGGAGAACCAGATATCATTTCATTTGATTCAAAATTATCTGAAATTATCTTTTATGATTGTGCTGTAGAAACACCAAAAGGGCGTAGAAGCCTTTGTTATGATCGTGCTGCTTTGGATGCACGTAAAGAACATAAGCCAGAAAACAATGCAGTTGAGGTTGCAGAGACAATAGGAATTGAATTGCTAACAGAAGAGCAATACAAGCAATTGCAGTCGGTTGAGCATTTTGATTTAAAAACTTCGAGTTGGGTAAAAACACCAGAAGATGTACGCAAATTGGGTGGTGCAATTTTTTGTGATAGCCGATATGGACGGGTCTTTACTTACCACAATGGTGCACAGTCTTATTATGCGACTCGTGGTTTTCGTGGTCGACTAAAAATATAATTTTGTACCTTATGTCATTATTCTAAAATTTTTTAATTTTAAATTTTGCCAAGCGCTTGCTTGGTTTTTCTGGTTTTGCTACTTTAGTGCTCATTCAATAAACAATGATCAATAATTACTAGGAAGCAAGCATGCTACTCAACCCCTTATATTACACTGAGCAACATTTAGCCTTTGCTGAGAGTGTTAGGCGCTTTACTGAAAAGGAAATTAGTCCTTTTATCAATGAATGGGATGAAGCGGAAACCTTTCCGCGTGAGCTTTATAAAAAGGCTGCTGATATTGGCTTACTCGGTGTTGGCTTTGATGAAAATTATGGTGGTATTGCGGGAACGGATGCATTTTATACTCTACTCGCCTCAGTCGAGTTAGCGAAGTGTGCATCAGGTGGTTTGGCTGCATCATTACTTTCACATACGATTGGGACGCCACCAATTCAGCATTTTGCTCAAGAAGAGGTTAAGGCTGAAGTCTTACCACAAATTTTGTCTGGAGAGAAAATCTCTGCATTGGCAATTACTGAACCTAGCGGTGGTTCTGATGTTGCGGCTTTAAAAACCAAAGCGGTTCGAGATGGTGACGATTATATTGTCAGTGGTGAAAAGACCTTTATTACATCGGGTATTCGTGCGGATTATTATTCTGTTGCGGTGAGAACTGACCCTAATGCTAAGGGGGCTAATGGTATTTCAATGCTGTTGATTGATGCGCATAGTGAAGGCATTACAAAATCAAAGCTAGATAAAATGGGCTGGTGGGCATCGGATACAGCGCATTTGCACTTTGATGATGTACGAGTACCAGCCAAAAATTTACTGGGTGCCGAAAATATGGGCTTCTTTGTCATTATGAACAACTTTAACATGGAGCGTTTTTTTCTTGCAGCCAGTAGCTATGGTTACGCATTGGTTTGCTATGAAGAGGCCTTGGATTGGGCTAAACAGCGACAAACTTTTGGTAAACGCTTAATTGATCATCAAGTCGTTCGTCATAAGCTAGTAGATATGGCGACACGTTTAACTTCAACTCGTGCGCTATTGGAAGATACAGCCTATCGTTTAGGAAAACCTGAATTACAGGGAAATGAACTGATTGCTCAGATTTGTATGCTCAAGAATGTGGCTACACAAACCATGCAATTCTGTGCTGATGCCGCAGTGCAGACTCTAGGAGGGATGGGCTTTATGCGTGGTACAAAATCTGAACGTATCTATCGTGAAGTGAAAGTGAACATGATTGGTGGTGGTGCAGAGGAAATTATGAAAGACCTTGCCAGCCGCCAACTCGGTTATTAAGCGAAATTTTAAGGCTTTAGATCATGATGAGATTGGTCTAAAGCTGTATTTATAAAAGAACAACTAGTTAAATAATAATTTAGGAAAAATAGCATGGATGGTTTATCACTTAACCCGATTTATTACACATCTGAACATCGGGCTTTTGCAGACAGCGTCAAACGTTTTGTAGAAAAAGAAATTTCACCTTATGTGAATGAATGGGATGAGGCAGGATCATTTCCAAGAGCACTCTATCAGCAGGCTGCAAATGTTGGTTTAATGGGCTTAGGTTATGATGCTGAACATGGTGGCATTCCCGACGCAGACGCCTTTTATGTCATGTTAGCAGCAATTGAGATGGCAAAAGCTGGATCTGGTGGTGTACATATTTCGCTTATGATTCATAGCATTGGAACACCACCCATTCATCATTTTGCTCAATCTGAGATTCGTGATGAAGTTATGCCACAGATTATTGCAGGTGAAAAAATATCAGCCTTGGCAATTACAGAGCCTAGAGGCGGTTCTGATGTCGCTGCAATTAAAACCAAAGCAGTTCGAGAAGGAGACCATTATATTTTGAATGGTGAAAAGACCTTTATCACATCAGGGATTCGTGCTGATTATTATACGGTCGCTGTAAAGACGGATCAGCATGCACAAGGCGCAAAAGGCATTTCTATGTTATTGGTTGATGCACATAGCAAGGGAATAAGCAAATCACCATTAAAGAAAATGGGTTGGTGGGCATCAGATACTGCACATTTGCATTTTGACAATGTTCAAGTCCCAGTTAGTCATTTGCTAGGCGAGGAAAATGCTGGTTTTAAAGTCATTATGAATAACTTTAATATGGAGCGTTTTTGGCTAGCCGCGATGGCATATGGTTATGCCTTGGTGTGTTATGAGGAAGCCTTAGATTGGGCAAAACAGCGACAAACTTTTGGAAAGCGCTTGGTGGATCATCAGGTGGTTCGCCACAAACTTGTAGATATGGCAACACAATTGACTACAACACGAGCGTTATTAGAAGATACAGCTTATCGAATGGGACAAAAAGAGTTACAAGGTGCAGGCCTAATTGCGCAAATTTCGATGTCAAAAAATGTAGCGACTCGTACGATGCAATTTTGCGCGGATGCGGCTGTACAAACTTTGGGTGGAATGGGTTTTATGCGTGGAACCAAGTCCGAACGAATTTATCGTGAAGTCAAAGTGAATATGATTGGTGGTGGTGCTGAAGAAATTATGAAGGATCTAATCAGTAAGCAGCTAGGTTATTAATACCTATGATGAATAAAAAGTGCGGTTAATTTCCGCACTTTTTATTTTCAAATTTATTCTAGTTCAGCTAACTCTTCTAAAGAAATCTGACGGATTTCAAAGATGGGTTGTTTTAGAAATGAATTCAGTGCTTTGATATCAATAAATTTTATGTTGTCGAGAGCAATACCCTCAATGCTGTCTTTTTCAGCATCGTAACGAATATCTGGAGTTTGTTCGATAAACTGTTTGAGTAACAGTGGACTATCACTTAACTCCGCAAGTGATTTGTCCATTAAGGCTTCAAACTCATAGTCCATTGCATAAATATTGGACTCCCAAGAAACGTCACCAAAGTTTTCATCTTGACTTGAAATGATGCTGCCAGTTTCATAGCCACTAAAATAGTCTTCTTCAGAGTTAATCCAGAGTACATAGCAAGGTTGTGATGCATCAACTTCCAATAATTGGTACCAGACAATACCTGAGATTTTAGCAAATTCAAAAGCATCATCTTCATTCAATTTAGGAATTTCACCATCATCTATATTAAAAGTTTTTCCTGTTTTTTCTAAAATTAAAGTTTCAAGTTTTTCGTAGATTTCATCATCTGCTTCACCATTGCCAATATCATAGTTACATAGTTCATCATAGTATAAGCCTTCGACGACTAGTGATTTGTATGCCTTTTCAGCTTCAGCTTTATCCGTATAAATCTGCTTGATAGCCCCAGTTGAAACGCAATTGGTCAGATGCCATTCATCATTGTAAGCAAAGTCGTTTTGACGAATAACATATTGGATATTACTCATTTTTATTTCCCTCTTAAATTAAGCGATTTTCATTTTTAAGTCTTGCAGTTTGGCTGCACTCGGTGGGACAGCCATTCCATTGTCCATCCACAGTTCAAAACGCATCGGATTGAAAAAGAAGTCTGGGCTAATATCAAACTCAATAAACTTGGCTTCGCTTTTTCCCATCATTGGAAGAATGGTATTGATAAACCAACTATTGTGAGTGATCAGTAAAGACTTTAGTTGACCTGTCACTGATAATGGAGAGAGTAATGTTGCTGATAGCTTTGGATCATCAATCACAACTGAGTGGAATTTTTCGAGGCGTTTAGCCAGTCCATCTGTAGGAATATCCTGCATTGCAGCAACGAAGTCTCCAATCGTTGGAATAAAGCGGTGATGAAAATCCACTAACAGATGATCTTTTTCGCAGAGGTCTTTAACTTCAATGCTATTTCCCGCACTATTTTCAAAGTGATGTCCAAAAATCGGAATAATCACTTCTTGAACTCCCCAAAAAGTATGCAAGATACGATGGCGATTGTCAGTGCATAGCATTTTTGTGCTGTCGATTAGCGCATGAATATCAATATAATCTTCAAGCTCGCCCCCACGACGTTTCACTGAAATATTGGCATGTTGAACTGGATTCATTTTTACTATTTCTTGTAATCTTTTGATGTTTAAGCAGAATAGCAGTTTTTAATTTGAACGAGAATAGAGCAAATTGGTTAGGCGTTAAGTTGTGTCGCAGTTAGATTGGCCTTAAATTTTTTAGAATGCTAGATATTTCTTATCTGTCCAATCGGTGTTTAAAATCGCCCAACGCTCATGATCTTTCCATTCTTTGCCGCCTACACGAAGATATTGACGTGAAACCCCTTCTTTGACAAAGCCCACGCTAGCAACAAGATGAATAGAGCGAGAATTTTCAGGTTGGATATTCGCTTCCAATCGATGCAGGTTCAGTGTTTGAAATGCTTCTTGTAAAATAAGTTGAAGCCCATGTCGCATATATCCCTGACCTACATAAGGATAAAAGGCTTCATAACCTAAATATGCAGAATGGAAGTGACCTCGAATAATATTCGAGATATTAAAGGTTCCTACGATTGCGTGGTTTTCAGTAAAGCAGACAAAATAACGATGTTCTTGTTGTAGGTATTGTTCAAAATCTGTAGGAAGATATGTCCACGGTTGATGTAGATGAATACTATTTTGGTAGGCTTGTTTGATTTCAGCTAAATCGCTCAGTTGAGGCTTACGTAAATAAATGTCTTTCATTTTATTCATATTGCTTTAGTTCATTTTCTAATTCTTCTTTTAAATCCAAAGGATCTATAATCCAAACGGTTGTTCCTAGATTAGGTAACACACCTATTTTTAGACCGTCATTATTTAAATTTGGAAGCCATGTTTTAAGAAAGGTATCCAACTCTATTCGGGATGGTTTAAGCGATGGATAAACCTCATAAAAAGCTGATGCATAGTCAGCGTGAGGCCATACAGGTAAATATTCTAGGTTCTGTTGCGGAGTAATAATAAGGAAATTCTCATTATTGTCTTCTAAAATCCAAAGTTCCTCCCAATCACAAACTTTTGATATAAAATGTTCGTAACGTTGTTTGCTTGTTAATGCAAATACATTTTCAAGTTGTTTAGGATGCATTCGATAACTCATTTCAAAGCCATTTCCCAAACCATTTCAGTCAGTTCATCCACTTTGACTTTACCATCTGGGTTATACCACGTGACCGACCAAGAAATAGAACCACCAACTAATCGACGCCAAATAAATGCATCATGTTTAACTTTGCCTTGAGCACGTAATTTTTCAATCACATTCAGCCAAACTTGCTCATATTCATTACGCATCTTTAAAAGATAGTCTTGTTTTTCTTTGGAGAGGGCAAACCATTCATGAACGAGTACGGCCATCGCCGCACCAGTATCTCCAGTAATCGAAATCAGCTCAGCTTTGATCAGATCACGTAATTGTTGCTCTGGCTCATTTGAACGTTCGGCTGCTTCTTTTAAGCGGGCAAAGTTATAAATAATGGTTTGTTCCATGACAGTCGCTAAAATGTCATCTTTACTTTTGAAATGATGGAACAAGCTACCTGACTGGATACCAATAAATTCACCTAGTTGGCGAACCGTGGTTTTGTCATAACCTTGTTTATAAAATAGGTAAGCAGCACCAAGCAATAAACGCCCACGTGGACTATCATCAAAACATACAATTTTAGGTATTTGCTCAATTGAAGTTGCGATCATGCCAGTCCGTCTATCCTATTAAATCTAGTGAGCATTGTAACAAAATTCATTTCATGAATTGTCTTATCTTTTTATAACAAGCATTTGCTTGAATTTGTCTGTTTTTGCCAATACAGCATATCATTATGTACTTTACAAACCAAGCACTTGCTTGGTAATGTTGGAGCAACTTAGAAATAACAATGAGAAAGCTCATGACAAGTGTCAAGCAGGATGATAAGAAGGTAATCAAAATTGGGTGTGCATCAGGTTTCTGGGGGGATACCAATACAGCCGCTTTTCAGTTGGTGCATCTGAGTGATATTGATTATTTAGTCTTTGATTATTTGTCAGAAATTACTATGTCTATCATGGCAAAGGCAATGATGACCGATCCAAGTCATGGTTATGCATTGGATTTTGTTAGCCGAGTGATGGCACCACTGATTAATAAAATTGCTGAGAAAAAAATCAAAGTTATTAGTAATGCAGGGGGAGTTAATCCTTTAGCTTGTCGTGATGCCTTACAAAAAATAATTGATGAAAAAGGATTAGATTTAAAAGTTGCTGTGGTGCTTGGGGATGATGTATTACCTAAACATGCTGAGTTACTGAAACAAAATGTTCAGGAAATGTTTAATGGTGAGGCTTTACCACATCATGTAGCCAGCAGTAATGCCTATTTAGGAGCGGTTGCGATCCGCGATGCCTTGGATTTAGGTGCGGATATTGTGATTACAGGTCGAGTGGTTGATTCGGCTGTGGTACTTGCACCATTACTGCATGAATATAAATGGTCACTCGATGATTATGATAAGTTGGCTCAAGGCTCATTGGCAGGGCATGTGATTGAATGTGGTGCTCAATGTACAGGTGGTAATTTTACTGATTGGCGCTTAGTACAGGGCTTTGACAATATGGGCTTTCCAATTGTAGAAGTCAGTGCCGATGCTTCCTTTATTGTGACTAAACCACAAGGCACAGGTGGCTTAGTTTCAACAGCAACAGTCGCAGAACAAATTGTTTATGAGATTGGTAATCCGCAAGCTTATTTACTTCCTGATGTGACGGCTGATTTTAGCCAAGTTCATTTAGAGCAAATCGGTGAAGATCGAGTAAAAGTTACAGGTGCAACAGGTCGTGCACCAACGCAGCAATATAAAGTCAGTGCTACCTATGCGGATGGTTATCGTGTTTTAGTTAGCTTCTTAATCGCAGGTCGTGAAGCACCAGAGAAAGCACAAACGATTGCCAATTCAATTCTAAATAAATGTGAACGTGTACTGGCTTTACGCTCTGTTCCACCATTTAGTGAAAAATCAATTGAAATCTTGGGTATCGAAAGCACTTATGGTTCGCATGCCAGAGTGAACGATAGTCGTGAGGTGGTCGTCAAAATTGCCGTGAAACATATGTTTAAAGAAGCTTGTATGTTTTTTGCTTCAGAAATTGCACAAGCCTCCACAGGTATGGCACCTGCATTGGCTGGGATTGTTGGTGGTCGTCCTAAAGCTTCGGCGGTGGTTAAACTTTTCTCTTTCTTAATTGATAAAGATCAAATCAAGGTTGAGGTCGATTTTGCAGGGCAACGTCATGCTGTTGAGATTCCAACAGGCTTAGCGACACAAAGTTATGTTCCACACCCAATTGGTGAAGTCGCAATTTATCAAGGTGATGAAATTGAAGTGCCTTTGATTGAAGTGGCACATGCACGAAGTGGTGATAAAGGAAATCATAGCAATATTGGTGTTATTGCACGTAAGACTGAGTATTTACCTTGGATACGTGCTGCTCTGACTGAAGCCAATATTGCTGATTATATGCAGCATGTACTAGACCCAGATAAATCAAAAGTTATTCGTTATGAATTGCCTGCGATGAAGGCATTAAATTTTATGCTTGAAAATGCACTAGGTGGTGGTGGAATTGCTAGTTTGCGTATCGATCCGCAAGGTAAGGCTTTTGCACAGCAATTGTTAGATATGCCAGTCAAAGTACCAGCACAACTGTTAGAAAAATAAGTAAAGGATGTAAATCAAATGAGTTACCAATCAATTTTCAGGGCAGATGCATTTACTGACAAAGTGATTATCGTGACAGGCGGAGGTTCCGGTATTGGCCGTTGTACCGCACATGAACTAGCATCTTTGGGTGCACAAGTGGTGATTACAGGGCGAAAAATTGAAAAGCTAGAAAAAGTCAGCCAAGAAATTTTAGAAGATGGTGGCAAAGTCCATTTCATCGTCTGTGATAACCGTGATGAAGAACAAGTCAAAAATATGATTGCTGAAGTGATTGAAAAATTCAGCAAACTGGATGGCTTAGTCAATAACGCAGGTGGGCAATTTCCATCTGCACTTGAAAGTATTTCTGCCAATGGCTTTGATGCTGTAGTACGTAATAACCTACATTCAACTTTTTACCTGATGCGTGAAGCCTATAACCAATGGATGGCAAAACACGGCGGTAGCATTGTCAATATGGCTGCTGATATGTGGGGCGGTATGCCAGGAATGGGGCATTCTGGTGCAGCACGTTCAGGTGTGGATAACCTGACCAAAACCGCTTCAGTTGAATGGGGACGTTCAGGCGTTCGGGTTAATTGTGTCGCGCCAGGCTGGATTATTTCTTCTGGTATGGATAACTACAGTGGTGACTTTGCCAAATTTATTATTCCAAGTTTGGCAGGTAATGTACCGTTAAAACGAATGGGTACAGAGTCGGAAATTTCTTCAGCGATTTGTTACTTACTGTCTGATGCTGCTGCATTTGTTTCGGGTGTGACCTTAAGAGTTGATGGTGCTGCTTCACAAGGAACAAGGATGTATCCACTGGCAGATGCAACCAATAGCCAGTCTTTTAATGGCTTCCATCGAGCATTTATTCCTGATGTACTCAAAGATCAGATTGAAAAAGCAGAGCAACAATCTGCCCAAGCGCAAGATGCAAATAAGGATTAAATCATGACTATTCTTCAATCTGAAATTGCAGTCGGTAGTGAACAATATCAACAAAATAGAGATGCCTTATTAAGCCAAATTGCAGAAGTTCGTGCCGTACAGCAAAAAGGCATTGATAAGTCTTATGCAGCAAAACCAAAGTTTGATAAGAAAGGCAAAATTCTTCCACACGAACGTGTACGTTTACTTCTCGATGCTGATTCACCTTTTGTTGAGTTATGCGGTCTAGTTGGCTACAACATGCATGATGATAAAGATGGCTCTGAAGCGGGTGGGGGTATTATTGCGGGAATTGGTTTTGTCAGTGGCGTTCGTGCTTTGGTCACTGCCAGTAATAGTGCAATCAAAGGCGGCACCATGTCACCGATGGGTGTACAAAAAACCTTACGCTTGCAAAAGATTGCGCTTGAACAAAAATTACCGATTGTGACATTGACCGAAAGTGGCGGCGCAAATTTAAACTATGCAGCCGAAGTGTTTACTTATGGCGGTATGACTTTTGCCAATCAGGCACGAATGTCTGCGGCAGGGATTCCGCAGATATCGGTGGTACATGGTAATGCCACCGCAGGTGGTGCATATCAACCAGGTCTATCTGACTATGTGATTGCCGTCCGTAAGCAAACAGAAATGCTATTGGCTGGTCCCCCATTATTGTTAGCAGCAACAGGTGAAGTGGCAACGGCTGAGGAACTCGGTGGTGCTGAAATGCATACTCAGGTTTCTGGTGTAGCTGAATATTTAGCTGAAAATGATGCTGATGGCATTCGTATTGCTCGTGAAATTTTTGAGCATCTTAACTGGAAAGAACAAACCAAAAGTCTTAATCACGACTATAAAGAACCTCGTTACTCAGCTGAGGAATTGTTAGGCATTATTCCGCAAGATCCGAAGCAACCTTTGGATATGAAAGAAATCGTGGCGCGGATTATTGATGATTCAGACTTTTTAGAATTTAAACAAGAATATGATGCGCTTACTGTTTGCGGTTGGGCAAAAATGGGTGGGGTACATATTGGAATTATCACCAATAATGGGCCAATCACACCACAAGGTGCGGTCAAAGCTGCGCAGTTTATTCATCTTTGTGAACAAACCCAACGCCCACTTTTGTTCTTGCATAACACCACGGGTTTTATGGTCGGAACGGATGCTGAACAAAACGGCATTATTAAGCATGGTTCTAAGCTGATCCAAGCGGTTGCCAACGCGACTGTACCTAAAATTTCGATCATTGTTGCAGGTTCTTATGGAGCAGGTAACTACGCCATGTGTGGACGTAGTTTATCGCCTAACTTTATCTTTGCTTGGCCAAATTCACATGTGGCGGTAATGGGTTCAGCTCAGGCAGGAAAAGTGTTGCGTATCGTAGCTGAAGGGAAGCAAAAGGCCTCTGGTATGGAGCCGAATCCACAAATGTTGGATTTCCTAGAACAAAGTACTTCGATGAAATTGGAACAGCAATCGACCGCTTTATTTAATACAGCGATGTTGCATGACGATGGCATTATCGATCCTAGAGATACACGTAAAGTATTGATCTTCCTGTTACAGACCATTTATGAAGCACAGCAACGTGAGTTAAATCCAACTCGTTTTGGTGTATCACGTTTCTAATTCAACACAAAATTTAGTCAATAAAAATATTTAGGACAGAACTATGAAATTTACCGCAGAGCATGAAGCATTACGCCGTACTACACGTCAGTTTGTAGAAAACGAACTTAATCCGTTCATTCCA
This sequence comes from Acinetobacter modestus, assembly GCF_014636095.1. GTDB lineage: Bacteria > Pseudomonadota > Gammaproteobacteria > Pseudomonadales > Moraxellaceae > Acinetobacter > Acinetobacter modestus. The sequence goes on along the minus strand of NZ_BMDV01000008.1, from coordinate 87,037 downwards.
GAATGGGAAGCAGCGGGACGTTTTCCGATCCATGAAGTCTTTAAGAAAATGGCAGATTTAGGTTTGCTAGGTATTTGTAAGCCCGAAGAAAATGGCGGCTTGGGTTTAGATTATTCGTATAACCTTGTGGTGGCAGAAGAATTGGGGCGTGCAGCCTGTGGTGGTGTGCCTCTAGCGATTGGTGTACAAACCGATATGGCAACACCTGCACTTGCTCGTTTTGGCAGTAAAGAACTGAGAGAAGAGTTTCTGAATCCTGCGATTCGGGGTGAATATGTGGCATCAATTGCAGTTTCAGAAGTGCATGCAGGTTCAGATGTTGCAGCGGTTAAAACCACCGCAAAAAAAGATGGCGATGATTATGTGATTAATGGCAGCAAAATGTGGATTACTAATTCACTGCAAGCGGACTTCTTCTGCCTACTTGCCAATACCTCTGATGACAAACCACATGTCAATAAATCAATGATCATTGTTCCTGCTAAAACCGCAGGCATTAGTTTCTCAGAACCACTGAATAAGCTAGGAATGCGTTCAACCACAACGGCTCAAGTTTATTTTGATAACGTTCGTGTACCACAGCGCAATCTTGTGGGTGCTGAGGGTATGGGCTTCATGATGCAGATGATGCAGTTTCAGGAAGAACGTATGTGGGCATGTGCAAATGCTGTCGGTGGTTTAGAAAATGTGATTCAACAAACCATTGATTATACGAAAGAACGGACGACATTTGGTCAGCCACTCATCAATAACCAATATGTACATTTCCGTTTTGCTGAATTGATGACTGAAGTTGAAGCGCTAAAAGCTTTAACTTATCAAGCCTGTGAACAACATATTGCGGGTGAAAATGTCACCATGATGGCATCTATGGCAAAGCTTAAAGCAGGGCGCTTAACCCGTGAAGTTGCAGATAGCTGCCTACAATATTGGGGCGGAAATGGCTTTATGTGGGAAAATCCTGCATCACAGTTGTATCGCGATGGTCGTCTAGGTTCGATTGGCGGTGGTGCAGACGAAATCATGCTTGGGATCATCTGTAAATTGATGGATATTTTGCCGAAGAAACAGAAATAAGATAGGAGAAGAAAAATGACACTTTCAACTTCTCTTACTGATTTACAAGTGGATGAAAGTATCCAACTTGAACAACAAGGCAGTATTTTAACGTTGTGGCTGAATCGACCTGAAAGCCGTAATGCCATGAGTCTCAACATGGTCAATGCCATTCAACAGGTCTTTGCTCACATTGCTAATGATGTGTCTATTCGTGCGGTAATTTTGCGTGGTAAAGGCGGGCATTTCTGTGCGGGTGGTGACATTAAGGATATGGCTGCATTACGCATTGAATCAGCCAATGCAGGCAGCTTACAGCCCTATGTTGATTTTAACCGTCGTTTTGGTGCCATGATTGAACAAGTTGATCAAGCTCCTCAAACGATTGTTGCAATTTTAGAAGGGGCAGTGCTCGGCGGTGGTTTTGGCTTAGCATGTGTCTCTGATATAGCGATTAGTCGTGATAATGCTCAGTTTGGCTTACCTGAAACAGGGCTTGGGGTATTACCTGCACAAATTGCACCTTTCGTGGTGAAACGGATTGGGCTGACCCAAGCGCGTCGTTTGGCGCTGTTAGGTTCACGTTTTAATGGTGAGACTGCGCAGAAGTTAGGTGTAATACATGAAGTTGTGCGTGATGACGTTGAGCTTGAGCAATTGCTTGCTGACACCATTCAACAGATCAAACGTGCTGCGCCTTTGGCATCTCGAAACACCAAAGCATTGCTACATCGGACGTTAAATGAGCCTCTAGATTCTTTACTTGATGCTGCTGCACAGCAGTTTGCTCAAGCCGTTGGCGGATTAGAGGGTCAAGAAGGAACGATGGCATTTATTCAAAAACGTTTACCAAATTGGACTGAGCAATGATGAAATTTTCAAAAGTTTTAGTCGCAAATCGTGGTGAAATCGCAGTTCGTGTGATGCAAACGGCCAAAGCAATGGGTTATCAAACTGTTGCTGTGTATTCAGATGCAGATGCAAATGCACGCCATGTTCAAGTTGCCGATGAGGCGGTTTATATCGGTGCATCTAAAGTTTCAGAATCCTATCTGTCGATCACCAATATTATTGAAGCCTGCAAAAAGACAGGCGCAGATGCAGTTCATCCAGGTTATGGTTTCTTGTCTGAAAATACCGATTTTGCCCAAGCTTGTAGCGATAACGGTATCACCTTTATTGGGCCAAACGCTGCTGCGATTCATTTAATGGGCAGCAAGCGCTTATCCAAAATTGCCATGATTGATGCAGGTGTACCGTGTGTACCTGGTTATGAGGGTGATCAGCAAGATATTGAATACTTGGCTGAGCAAGCGGAAAAAATTGGTTTTCCATTGATGGTGAAAGCATCTGCTGGTGGTGGTGGGCGTGGCATGCGCTTGGTGCACCAGTCTGTTGATTTGTTGGAAGCTTTAAAAACTGCACGTTCAGAGGCCGAAAATGCCTTTGGTTCAGGTGAATTAATTATTGAAAAAGCGGTGATTGCACCTCGTCATGTGGAAATCCAAGTGTTTGGTGACACACATGGCAACTATGTTTATCTATTTGAACGAGATTGTTCAATTCAACGCCGTCATCAAAAAGTGGTGGAAGAAGCACCATGCCCAGTAATGACATCTGAGTTACGCCAAAAAATGGGAGAAGCTGCGGTGGCGGCAGCAAAATCCTGTGATTATATCGGCGCAGGTACGGTTGAATTTTTACTGGATCAGTCTGGCGAGTTTTATTTCCTTGAAATGAATACTCGTTTACAAGTTGAGCATCCTGTAACAGAAATGATTACGGGACTAGATTTGGTCGAATGGCAACTCCGTGTCGCCAATGGTGAAACTCTACCCTTGCAGCAGCATGAACTTAGTTTAAATGGACATGCGATCGAAGTGCGGTTATACGCAGAAGATCCACGTCAGGATTTCTTACCACAAACGGGAAAAGTATTACGTTGGCAACCTGCGGCATTGCCTAATGTCCGTATTGATCATGGCATGTTAGAAGCGGGTGAAATTAGCCCATTCTATGATCCGATGGTGGCGAAGGTGATTGCCTATGGTAAAACCCGTGAAGATACCATTCGTCTATTAGCGCGTGCTGTTGATGATTGTGTATTGCTTGGTGTAAATAGCAATAAACAATTTTTGGTAAATTTATTGCGTCATCCGATTATTGTAGCGGGTGATACCAATACTGCATTTATCCAGCAGCATTTTCAGGATGACGTCAGCCTACATCAACAAGTTCCAACCCTTGAAAGTCTAGCGATTGCAGCAACACTATTTGCGCAACACAAGGCTTCAAAAACGGCATGGCAAACAGGTATTGCAACGCCGCTGCCATTAAAGTTGAAATGTGCAGATCAACAACTGTCACTACAAGTCGAAATGGATCAACAGCAAGTTACCGTGCGATTATGTGATCAGCACTGTACGATTCAGGTTGTAGAAATAAGCGATACTCAGATCATCTATAACGTTGATGGTGTGCGCCGTAAATTGAGTTATGTACTTGATCAAAACCAACTCTATTTAGATACAGCGAATGGTAATTTAGTGATTGAAAATATCACCTATGCCGCACCTGAAGCTGCTGAAGTGGTAGGGGATGGTAAAATCCGTGCGCCGATGGATGGGGCGATTGTGAATCTATTGGTTAATGCTGGAGACACGGTTGTTAAGGGACAAACCTTATTGATCTTGGAGGCCATGAAAATCCAGCAACAAATCAAGTCGGATGTTGACGGCGTGGTAGATGAGTTGATTGGTCAAATTGGACAACAAGTGAAAAAACGACAATTATTATTAAATGTCGCGATTGCATAAAATGTGTAAATTAAAAAGCTAGGTTCTACGCCTAGCTTTTTAATAGCCTTTCAACCGCGACCAATGAGTGTCTGGAATTTCCTTTTAATTCTTGGGTTGCAAATTCAGCTAGTGCTTGTTCATGTGCCAATAAGTATCGAAGAAATTCTTGAGTCGTTGCATCGGCATGTTGATTCATTCGCTCAAATGTTTCCATAAAAGGTTTTGTACCTTGTTTGAGTAAATGCATCGCAACTTTCCACGGAAGCTTTGCCATCGCGATACCTGATGCTTTCGCTTGCAACTTAATGTGTGGTCGAATTGAAGCAGTGTGCCCCTGTTGTACTAAGAAATCTCCTAACCGTTGAAGTGTTTGAGTTTCCAGTTGTGCCAATGTTTTCCATTTTTGCTGTTGTTCTATAGAACGAGCATGTTGAGCAGCATTCAGAAAAATTAATTCTCCTAAGATTTCTGATTCAAGTGCAATATTTAAGTCATGTTGAAATTTTGGATAGTTCATTCCTTTGATTTCCATCAATAATCTTAGTTTTCCTTTTTATAAATACCACAATATTTGGTTAAAACGTATATTCAACCATCCATGTTCATGATACAGATGGTTTTAAAAATGATGATTAAGAAAACATTTTGAGACGTAAATCTTGCAAACGGGTTTCATATTGTTTTTGCCATTCTGCATCAGAAAGCTGCGATTTTAATGGCTGCATTTCTTGTTGGAGCTGTTGCACGGCTTGCTGATATTGATTGACTTGCTGCTGCTGTTGAACTTCACGTTGATCACGAAGTTGAATATCGTGTCGTTCTTGTTCGGTTAAATACTGCTGCTGCAATTTTTGTTTCAAACTTGCAATCTCAGCAGGATTATTTGAACTTTGATTCAGTAATTGAATCGCTTGTTCATAAAGCCCCATTTTGCTTTCCTGTTTTGTTGCATCAGGATATTGACGCTGTAATGCCTCAAAAGCTTTTAGACGCTGTTCCGCACTCAGATTTTGATTCTGAGTCAAATCATTATAGGCAAAACGATAGTCTGCATAATTACGTTCTTGCCCAAAGCCAAGCATCGCTTCGGCTTGCCCTAAAGTCTGTTCTCTGAGTTTCCACAATGCCTCGAAACGTTGTTTAGGCGATAAAGATGTCGATAAGACTGTACTTTGCATTTGTTGCTCATATTGCGGCATACGCTTAAGTAAATTTTCAACTAAATGCGCAAACGCTTGATCAGGATAATTGGCTAATGCTTTTGCTAAAGCTGCATTACAATCAGTCACTGTACAATTCGCCTTAAAATTATTAAGGAATTCTGTGATATTGCCAGGCTGCTGCTGTAATACTTTCAGTTGCTTTAATAAAGCGTCTTGCAGCAATTCATCCTTATTTTTATTTGACATATTTGCATCGTTCATCTGTACAGATGAATTTTCGGATGATGAGGTGGATTTGGTTTGCTGAATTGCAGCGGAAGAGGCGGTGCTCTTCCAAACTACAATTCCGACCAAGACCACTAAAACAATAATAATTGTCAGCAATAGTCTTTTATTCATACAGCATCCTGCTTATGGACTGTAATTAAATTGTCCCATTACAGGGAAATGGTCTGAGAGATCCCAAGTCATGTACAAAGGATCTGCTGTGGTACGTAAAATACGCACATCGTTACGAGATTGTGTAGGTTGGCGATGTGTATTTGAAGCCACCACATAATCTAAATATTCAACGGCTGTGCCACCTGAACCAGCCGCACCTGCTAATTTATTGACACGTGGATCAAATGTCGATGCGGTATAACCTGTACTTGGCGCTGCTGTTGCGTTGAGATTAGTCAGCATATTTTGGTAATCTTGAGGCCATAACAACTTATTGACATTGAAATCACCGCCCATCAACACAGCATCAAAACTTGGAATATTTTGTTGATTGACTAACTGGCGAATTTGCTGGAATTGAACTTGGCGAAGGGCACGTGCTTCATCGGTATCAAATGATGCAGTGTGTGTTGAAGTCACATGATAGGCTTTACCATTTTTAATAATTTCAGCATACAACACGCCTTTATCAGCAAAACAATCCGTTCCTGTACAGTCTGGATAGATTAATTGTGCAGTTTTCACGATTGGGTAGCGGCTAACGATCACGAGACCACTATCAAATAAGTTATAACCTGAACCAACAGGGATATGGGTTTGATATGGATATTGTTGAGCGAGTTGATTCAGCATACCTGTACGAGAAGAAGCAAAAGCTTCTTGCATCATAATCACATCATAACCATTTAAATGATTTGGTAACTCAGCCAAACGTTCACTGATCTTGCTTGCGACCATTGGCAGAGCATATACATTATAAGTCAGTACTTTTAATTCATCTGCACTGCTAGAAACAGGTTCTTGCACTGTATTTTGATGAATCGTGTAATGGAAATCATCATAGCCTCCAGTATATTCAGCTTTTACTGCGGCTTGTGCAGATAAACCAGCGTAAGTTGTATTGATTCGATGAATATCACGGTCTGAATACCATGGTGAAGTAGTGGTCGCCGTTTGAATACCATGCTTAATCGTACTACCAGACCAAGTTCCCGTCATTGTTTGTTTCAACGTGACTTGTGAATTACCTGTACTTACAACTGTATCGAAATTATAGGTTTTTCCTGATTTTAGACCCGTATAGCGATTGATACGAAGTACGCGTTTAGTTTCGTATGGTGCAATTTGAGTTGCTTCCTGCGCCCATTCATTGCCTTGTTGTAAAATATGTGTACCTGTTTGACTGATTTGAACAGAAACAGTTTGTGGTGTGGTATTGGTCACAAATACATAAGAATCAGCAACTGCATCTTGCGAAGCAAGACCTCCTAAAATCAGTGCAAACCCTGCGCCAAACTTTAAACTTCTCAGCCCCATAATACATCTCTCCATAGTGCATAATGATAAATGAACAAAGGACAACCAATAATTATAAAATATTCATTTTCGAAAATTTAGTGATTGTTATTTGTTCGAAATTTATAATAATGAAAATATATTGCCAACGCATGTAAAAAAACAACCATTTATCTGAACTTATTGATAATTTTTTAACATGATTGAATGTTAGTGTGATTTATTAGAATTATAAAATATTGTCAGTCGCCCACAACAAGCATTTGACCGTTTTCTTAAAGAAGGAAAAAAGCATTTGTGAAATTTGAAGGTTTAGGGTTGAAAGAAACGATTGACGTGATCCATGCCAGCCAAGGCTTCGCAGTTTTAGCACATCCAACCAGATATGATTTATCAGCGACCAATATTCGTTATTTAATTGAATTATTTGCTGAATCGGGTGGAGATGCTGTTGAACTTCCTCCGAGTGTAGAACCGGTCTCAACACGTCAAATGGTGGATCGAATGATTCAGCAGTTTGATTTGGCTGTTTCGATTGGTAGTGATTTTCATGGTGAAAATATGCCGTGGATTAAACTGGGTAATACACCTAGAGTGAAAGAAGGGCAGATAGGTATTTGGGAAAGTTTTAGATAAATCTGCGCATGAGAAAAATAGAATTATTTTTAATCATCATCTTTTTGATCATTATTTTATGGGGCATACAATGGATGTTTCACGGTTTTGTAATCAAATGATTTCTTTAATCTAAAAATCAATCTTTGCCACTGCCAGTATTTGATAAATCATCAAATACTGGGTTTGATTACAACTGAACAAAACGTCATCGGTTTATCTAAAATTATAATTTACAATAAATTATGATCATGTGCTTGAATCGGTGGTGGTGTTGGGCGACCCAATGTTCCCAGTAACTCAATTTCAATTGAACGCACCATAGCATCTAAAGGCAAGTCATTGCTTTGTGTTCCAAATGGTTCTTCAATTTCTGTACTTAAAGCATCTAACCCCAAAAATGTATAAGCCAAAATTCCGACTAAAAGTGGGGTTACTAGACCTAATAAAGACCCTAAACTAAACGGCAGCATAAAGCAGAAAAAATATACAGTACGATTCAGTAAAACAGAGTAGGCAAATGGAATCGGGGTATTCGCAATACGATCACAACCCGTTTGCATTTCACTTAAAGCCGCGACATGGCGGTTCATTTGAGTATAAATAATATCTGATATTTCACCTTCTTTCATGGCTTGTAATAGTTCCCATTGAATCAGGCTAAGTGTGTATTGCGGTGCATTATGTTGTTGATAGAGTTGAGTTAGTGCTTGCTGGCTTAGACCACTGGTTTCCGTAAGTTCAGTGGGATTTGCTGTTTGGTGGCGTAAGCGGTCGCGTAACACATTCGCAAATACAATTACATTTTGAATAATACGTTCACGGCGAGCCTGAGTTAATACACGACAGTCACGGTCAAAATGACGAGAAGTTGCAATTAAAACACCCCAAAGCTTACGTGCTTCCCACCAGCGATCATAACAAGCTGTATTCTTAAAACCCAAAAAAATCGAAAGGACAACCCCAATCAGTGTAAAACCTACCAAAGGAATTTCTGGAAATCGATACAGATCTACATACTCAACACCACCAATAATGGCAGAGATGAGCATGACAAATCCTAGAGAGGGTAAAATTTTAGGTAAAATCGTCCCGCGCCATGAGAATAAAACTTTAAAAATACTCGGTTGATCACGGACAATCATGTTATTTGAATCATTAATTTTATGTGTTGATGTTCGGGTTAGATTTATGCTTTGTCAAGCTCAGATTGCTTGATTTGAATAGGGCTGAGTAGTTGTTGTTCAGAAAATGAAAAATGAGCATCAGGCGCAATAATGAAATGATCAATCAGTTTAATTTCAACGAGTTTACAGGCTTGTTTGAGTTGCTGAGTCAGATAAATATCTTCTGGTGAAGGTTGAGCAACACCATAAGGATGATTATGTGCAACCACGATTTGGCAAGCCTGTTGTTGTAAGGCATAACGTAAGGTTTGATTCAGTGAAACGCTGCATGAATGATGTGAACCAAAAAAGAGTTTTTTAAAATGTAGTTTTCTCAGCTCAGCATCTAAACACAATACAGCAAATACCTCTTGTTTTTCACCTTGAAGTTCATAGCGTAAATAATCGAGTACTAAGCTTGAGGTATCTAGACATAAACGTTGTTGATGAAAATAATTATGCAGGTAACGTCTTCCTAACTCTTTGACGGCCATCAATTGGGCATATTTGGTGGATGCAATTCCATTAAATTGAGATAAGTCCTCAAGTGAAGCATCAAAAATTGGATTTAAGCCGCCAAAATGTTGAATCAGAATCCGAGATAGTTCAACAGCAGAATGTTGCTTTGAGCCTGAACGTAGAAAAATTGCTAAAAGTTCTGCATCAGATAAGCTTTGCGCACCTTGTAGTAATAAGCGTTCACGTGGGCGTTCTTGTTCAGGCCAAGTTTTTATAGATTGATTCATTTTTATTCACGTAATTTTTTTATGATGATGATTTTTCCAAGTACATCACTTGGGTATGACCGTATTTAATGCTATTGTGAGCGCCACTGCAACAGTAAGGTATCCTGTTTGTGAGCTTTGATCTAAGTGTTATTCCACATAAAAACATTATATTAGCGGTTACTGGTGGTATTGCTGCCTATAAAAGTGCGATTTTAGTACGCCGTTTAAAAGATTTTGGTTTCGATGTTCGTGTCGTAATGACGCACGGCGCACAAGCATTTATTACACCGCTCACTTTCCAAGCTTTGTCAGGTAATCCTGTACATACTGAATTATTGGATCCTGAAGCAGAAGCAGGCATGGGGCATATCGAATTGGCGCGTTGGGCCGATCTCGTTTTGGTTGCACCTGCAAGTTGTGACAGCATTGCAAAATTTGCCAATGGTTTGGCAGATGATTTACTGAGCACCTTATATTTAGCAACGAAAGCCCCTGTGTGGGTTGCACCTGCGATGAATCAACAAATGTGGGCAGCGAAAGCGACTCAGCGTAATTTGCAAACTTTGGTTGAAGATGGTGTACATGTCATTATGCCTGATGCTGGCGAACAAGCATGTGGTGATGTCGGCTTAGGACGTATGCCTGAACCTGAAGATTTGGCACGTCAAGTTGCTGCATATTTTCATAAAGCTCAGCGTGCGATTGCTGAAAAATTTGGCTTATTGGCTGGTAAACGTGTCACTATTACAGCTGGTCCGACACGAGAAGCAATTGATCCTGTTCGTTATATCTCCAATCACAGTACTGGTAAAATGGGTTTTTCACTAGCAGCCGCTTGTTACGCAGCTGGTGCAAAAGTCACTTTAGTTGCAGGTCCAGTGAGTTTAGATACACCAAATGGTGTACAACGAATTAATGTAAGTTCAGCCATGCAAATGCTTGATGTCAGTATGAATCAGCTTAAAGAAGGTTGTGATATTTTTATTGCGACGGCGGCAGTTGCTGATTATCGCGTGGCTCAAGTTGCAGAACATAAAATTAAAAAAGCAGGTGATGAACTTGCAGTCGCTTTGGTGAAGAACCCAGATATCGTGGCGACGATTGCAGAGCAACAACAACGTCCATTTATGGTTGGTTTTGCAGCTGAAACCCAAAATGTTGAGCAATATGCAGCAGGAAAATTGGTTGCTAAAAAACTCGATATGATTGCGTGTAATGATGTATCACGCCCTGATATTGGTTTTGCCTCAGACGAAAATGCAATGACGGTTTTCTTTGCCCAGTCTTACCATATGCAAAAACGCGAATTAGAGAAAGCATCAAAACAAGAGATTTCACAACAATTGGTGGAGTCAATTGCGGATGCATTACGGCGCCGTTTATAGAATGGATCAAGGGAGTGTTTTACACTCCCTTCTTTTTAAGTTTCAAAATAATGAACCAGCATAAACTGCCTAAAATGGCACTGAATACACAGCCATAAAAAATAATTGAATAAGGAATTAAGCCTAATAATGGATTTTGTAATATCCATGGATAAAACAAATAAACATCATGATGCATGAAGGCATCTAAGAGAATATGACTAAAACTACCGATATAGGCACTGATCGCAGTAGTTTTCCATGAGATGTTCCATTTTCTATGACTTATAATTGATAACCCCCATTCACTGATAGGTTTACCGATCAGGAGAGCAATACTACCTATGAGAGTCGCACCCATTAAATTATGTGTATATAGGTGTAAATATTGCCAGCCATAGATCAAACCCAATAAAGGTTCAATATCCATTAAAACCTGTGTACCTGCAAAAATCATCATGCTAAATCGTTGTTGACCAATTGCTTTACAACAACAGCCAATTCCTAAGTGTAAAGGTGTGATCGGCATTTTATTCGCTCTTATTATGGTTCTTTATCTGGATCTGCCATCATAAAGCAGGATAGTAGCGTTATGAATAACATCTTTTATGGAACAGATCATGGAGTGTGTGATTAAAATGTCTACATCCTATGACTGCACACATATCCTTTTATTAAAATGCAACGAAATCGTTGCATTTTTTATGTATGCTAAAACAGCGCAGCAATATATGCAGCCAAATCAGAGTTCAATAATTTTTGCTTCTGATCAGCCATCTACAGCCACAGTTTTCGATAGGATATCTTGATGATTAAAAAAACTTTAGCCACCGTGATTATGTTTTCTTCTCTTGCCCTTAGCAGCACCGTTATGGCTGCGGGCTTATCTGATGATATGAAAGCTTTAGGTAAAAACTATAAAGCGTTTAACCAAGCTGAAAATCCACAAGCAGCGACAACTGCTTTAAATAATATGCGTAATGCAGCAACGCATTCAAAACAATATAAATTAGCTGCAAATACAACGGACAAAGTACCGACCTCAACAGCTTTATTTGATCAAATTATTGTTGAGATTGATAAGGCTAAAGTACTTGTTCAAGCAGGTAAATTAGATGAAGCAAAAAAACAAGGCAAAAAAATTGCCGAGTTACGTGATCAGGGACATAAATACTATACACACTAATCTCATCGATATGATTGATGAGTCATCCCTTGTAATGAGCTAAAGTATTTTATGTTCTATCTTTTAAAAGCTGTGCTTGAATGAGCGCAGTTTTTTATTTGTACAGAGAGAAGAATAAACAAAAACTTAAACTTAGCATGATTCAGATTTTCACTGCATTTTAGAATTGATACAGTGAAAATGTGAATGATGAGAGGTGGTCTATGTCCTCACAACAACATTATCAGAAAGTTGCTCAAGCAATTGCTTATATTCAACAAAATTTTCAGCAGCAGCCACAACTTGAAGAGGTGGCAGCTCATATTCATTTGAGCCCAGCACATTTTCAACGTCTGTTTACGGAATGGGTGGGGACGAGCCCTAAGAAATTTTTGCAATATACCAGTATTGAATATGCAAAACAGATTCTGAAGCAGCAACAGGGCAGTATCTTTGATGCGACTTTTGCCACAGGTTTATCGAGTACCAGTCGATTACATGATCTTTTTCTTCAGATTGAAGGAATGACACCTGCTGAATATAAAAATGGTGGGGAAGCTTTAACAATTTCTTATCAATTTGCAGAAACATTATTCGGTGAGGTTTTAGTTGCTTCAACATCCAAGGGAATTTGCGCTTTAACATTTGTAAAAAATACAACAGAAGCTTTACAGCATTTAAAAGCACAATTTCCTAAAGCAATGTTTATTGCTCAATCAGATTCACTTCAGCAAAGTGCTTTGGCACTGTTTCAGACAGATCACAATCAATTGGCCAAGATTAAATTACATTTAAAAGGGACAGCGTTTCAGTTGAAGGTTTGGCAATCTTTACTCAAAATTCCAATGGGTCAACTCACGACTTATGGAGAGCTTGCAAAATCGATTGATCATCCTAAAGCTGCACGTGCGGTGGGTACCGCAATTGGTAGTAATCCGATTGCTTTCTTGATCCCATGCCATCGTGTGATTCAATCGACAGGTGCATTCGGCGGATATGAATGGGGACAGTTGAGAAAAACGGCAATGATTGCTTGGGAGGGCGTACATACCCATGCAACTATTTGATATTGATGCAGATCCAAGTCATAACTATTTACCCTACCAAGGCACTGTTCAATATTATGGAAAGGTGATTCCAAATTTGAGAGCAGACGATTATTTTGACAAGCTCATGCAAAATATTGCATGGGAAAATGATCAAGCAATCATTTTTGGGCGAAAAATTATCACCAAAAGAAAAGTGGCTTGGTATGGTGATCAGGCATTTGAATATACCTATTCAAATATCAATAAATACGCGTTGCCTTGGACAAAAGAATTACTCGAATTAAAGGTACTTGTCGAAAGTTTAACAGGTGAATTATTCAACTCATGTCTGCTCAATCTTTATCATACAGGTGAAGAAGGCATGGCTTGGCATAGTGATGATGAAACAGATCTTAAAAGAGATGGTGCAATCGCTTCACTCAGTTTTGGGGCAGAAAGAAAATTTGCGTTTAAACATAAACACAGTAAAGAAAAAGTCGAGTTGTACTTAGAGCATGGTAGTTTATTGGTCATGAAAGATACGACTCAAAGCTACTGGCTACATCGTTTACCACCAACCAAGAAAGTGACCACACCTAGAGTTAATTTGACTTTCAGAACAATTGTTGATTGATTATTTGACAATAAAAAAGGACTGAAAATCAGTCCTTTTTTAATACTATGATCAGCGTAATTATGCTTGACCCTGCGCATCAGCATCCGCTTGTAAACGTTGCATGTTTGCTTCGAACTCAGCATCAAAGTTAATTGGTGTAAGTAACAATTGTGGGAAGCTACCCTTAGTGACTAAGTCATTTACAGACTCACGTAAGAATGGGAATAGAATATTTGGGCAGTATGCACCTAAGATGTAAGGAAGGCGATCTTCTTCTACACCATCAATAAGGAAAATACCTGATTGAGTTACATCAACGATGAACGCAGTTTCATTTTCATTATTTGCTTGAACCACAACTTTTAAAGACACTTCGTAGTGTGTTGGATCAATTTTTTCTGCTGAAGAAGATAAATTGATATTGAGTTCTGGCTGCCATTGTTTAGTAAATACTTGCGCACCAGGAACCTCAAAAGAAATGTCTTTTGTATAAATACGTTCTAACGCGAGTTGTGGTTGAACTTGTTCTTCGCTCATTGTTTTTCCTTAAATCTTGGAGTGTTGTTAAGCTAATAATTGGTCGAGTTTACCTTCACGCTCTAAAGCATAAAGTTGATCAAAACCACCGATAAATTGATCTTTAATAAAAATTTGAGGCACAGTACGATGATTGGTACGTTGCATTAACTCAATACGAACTTCAGGGGCTTCGTTGGAAAGATTAATTTCTTTATAAGCAACGCCTTTACGCTCCAATAATTGTTTTGCGCGTACGCAATATGGACAAGAAAGCGTTGAATAAATTGTGACGTTTGAGGTTGTCATTTCATCTCTCCTTAAGCTTTGGTTTTACTTTTCACTAAAGGTAAGCCTTGAGCTTTCCAGTTGCTAATACCACCATCTAAACGATAGCTATCCGTATGAGCAACTTTTTGCAATGCAGAGCCTGCAACTTGCCCTAAGTTACAAATAAATACCAATGGACGATCACTTGCTTTTAACTCATCAATGTGACTAGTGATTTGGCTATATGGAATATTTTGACTACCACTGATATGGCCATCACGGAAATCTTTCGCATCACGTAAGTCGATCAACATGGCATTTTTTGCCTTGACCAAAATACCAAGTGATTGTGGTGAAATTTTACGACCATTACGTTGTCCTTCTAAAATAAAGAACAACACAATTAACACGCCGAGCGCACCAAACAAGAAGGGGTGATTCCCCATAAACTCTAACCAGCGTTCCACAAGTCACCTAAAGTTAAAATCAAAATTGACCCTGAGTATAACTTATCTCTATGGTGATCAAAAATGTTAGTTCAAGGGCAAAACTTGAAGAAAACTAACTTTTTTGCTGCGCTTCTTGAATCTCATCAATGAGGCGTAGGTAACTGTCTAAACGACGTGGCAAAATTTCGCCTGCATCAACCGCTTGTTTTAGGGCACAATTTTTCTCATGAGTATGGGTGCAGTTACGGAACTGACACAGCCCTAAATGGGCTTCGATGTCTGGGAAACCTGTACGTACCTTTTCTAAACTGAGATGCCATAGCCCAAATTCTCGAATTCCAGGAGAATCAATTAACGCACCGTTTGTTCCAAATTTAATCAAACGCGTTGACGTGGTGGTGTGCTGACCAAGTGCTGAATTTTCGGAAATCACATTGGTTTTCTGTGCAGCATCTGGAACGATGGTATTGATGAGCGAGCTTTTACCGACACCAGACTGCCCAACGAACGCCACCGTCTCATTATCCAAACGTGTAGATAACTCAGATAGATCACCACGAGAATGACAAATCAGGGTTTCATAACCCAAAGTTTCATATTCACTGAGCATCGTGAGAATAGGATCATTGTCAGTCAGTAAATCTGATTTGTTGAGTACCAATAACGCAGGAATGTTGGCATCGGCACAGGCCACTAGATAACGGTCAATCAATGTTGGAGCGGGTTCTGGTAACGGCGCAAATACAATCACAATCAGACTAATATTTGCCGCAACAGGTTTAACTTTATGATAACGATCTGGTCGAGTGAGCAATGATTGTCTTGGATAAATCGCAGTAATGATACCTAAGCCCGTATTCGGATCTGCTTGCCACTTGACTCGATCACCTGTAACCAATAGTTCTAAATTAGTACGAGTATGACAGCGCCAAATACTATCTAACTCGATTGGTTTCCAGAATGGCTCTGGTTCGCCTTCGGCAATTTGTGGTTTTTCAGGATGTTGTTCTGGAACCGATAAGGCTTGCACTTCGAGTTGACGACCATAATGCTGAACAACCAGTCCATCTAAATCTTGCGATGTATCAATGTCGTCTTGACGTGATTTGTGTTGTTTCTCAATACGACGCTGTTGTTGTTCAGTTAAACGACGCTTACGAATTAAAGCCATTCATGTCCCAAAAAATCCACACTTTGAAGACCGCAAAAATAGCATGAAGCCACTATAGAATTACAGCCAAGATGTAATTAATTTGCTATTATTGATGTTTTTAAGCCCTTTAGAATCGCTATTTATGAGCAGCACCCCAGATACACGATTAATTTGGATTGACCTTGAAATGACAGGTCTTGATACTGATAACGACAAGATTATTGAAATTGCAACAATTATTACAGATGACAACCTTAATATTTTAGCTGAAGGGCCTGTTTTAGCTGTCCATCAATCAGATCTCATTTTGAATGCAATGGATGAGTGGAATACCAAGCAACATGGTCAATCTGGTTTAATCGAACGTGTACGTCGCAGCAAGTTGAATGCGCAAGATGTAGAGCAGCAAACCCTTGAGTTCTTAAAGAAATGGGTCAATCCAAAATCTTCACCGATGTGTGGTAATTCAATTTGCCAAGATCGCCGTTTCTTGCATCGTTTAATGCCAGAGTTAGAACAATTTTTCCATTACCGTAATTTAGACGTGTCTTCTGTAAAAGAGTTAGCGAAACGCTGGAGACCTGAGATTATGAGTGGTTTAAAGAAAAATGCTTCACATTTGGCGATGGACGATATTCGTGATTCGATTGCTGAATTAAAATATTACCGTGAATACTTTTTTATTATGAATCATTAAAAGTCATTGATTCTCAAAAGTAGTTAGCTGTGATATTGGCTAATAAAATGGTAACCCCAAAATAATGAGCATTAAGCTGATTGTTTTGGGGTGCGTTTTTGAAGCTCAAAGATATTGTTAGTATGCATTGATTGATAAGTGATTTTAGTTTGAAGCCTAGCAATTATTTGCAGTATTTTCATTTTTATAAATTAAGAAATTATCTAATAAACTAAAAAGCATACAGGCAAAAACAAGACTCATTCCAGCGAGGCAAGTCATTGTCCAACCGCCATGGTTCCATGAAAAAATCCCAAGTGCAGAGCCACAAGCACCACCTGTAAAATACGCCGTCATATATATAGCATTAATTCGAGATTTTGCATCAGGTCTTAAGCGGAAAATAATACTTTGATTACTGGTATGGACAAGCGCTAAAGCCAATTGGATAACGGCAAATCCAAGAATGTAGCTGAATAGAAAAGTTTGTCCAAAATAGAAACAAATCCAACTGAGGATGAACAAGCCACAACCGATCCAAGTTAATTGTTTGGTATAACCTTGGTCAGCGTAGCGACCTATATATTGAGTTGATAATGCGCCGAAGATACCGACAAGGCTAACCATTCCAATCACAAGGTCAGGAAGGTGATGTGCTGCTGTGAGCAATAACGCAATCGTTGAGTACAAAATACTGACTGCTGCAAATGCAAAAGCACCTGTCAATGCACGTAATAGCAAACGTTTTTCTTGTTTTAATAATTCAGCCATAGAGACAAAAATTTGTCTGTAATCCATTTTGATTCGCATAACATATGGGAGTCGACTTTTGAGTGCATAAGCCAAAATCAACATTAAAATACCACTCACCACATAAATGACTTTCCAATGAAACAAATTTGAAAAGAGCCCTGCAAGACTTGTGGAAAGTAAAATACCAACCAATAAACCACTCATGAGAAAGCCAACAACTTCACCTGTTTTTTCTGGTTCAACAGTCATGGTTGCGAGTGGAATTAAAACTTGAGCAGCGACAGAAAATAGTCCAACTAAAATTGTACCAATCCAAAGCATTGGTAGATTCACAGAGAAAGCACAAATAAATAAGCCTACCGCACACAATGCCATTAAGAGTGGAATAAATTTGGTCTTATTAACGACATCGCCCATTGGAACAATAAAGAGCAAACCGAGCGCGTAAGAAACCTGAGCAAAAGTTACAGTCAGAGCTGCCTGTCCCTCTGTCACTGCAAAAAATTGCTGAATGGAATGAATTAAGGGTTGGCTATAATAGTTTGCACCTGCACATAAACCACATGCTGCTGCCATAAACCAGAGTAAGGCTTTATTTTGACTAATATTTTGGGTGTTTGACATAATATTCTCTTCTCTGATTCTTAGGCAGTATACGCAGTCGCTTCGATTTCAATTTGCATTTCTGGTAATGCTAAGCCTGTGACTGGAATAAGTGTACAAACAGGGAATTCATGAGTTTTCCAAAGATCCACTATTGTTTTAATCACCAGCTGATGTTTCTGAGCGTCATGATCAACAATCAGAACACGTAACACGGCAATATCTGAAAGCGTTGCTTGAACTGAGGCTAAAGCCTGTTGAATATTATAGAAGACTTGTTGTACCTGTTGGTCAAAAAAAGGTGAAAGTTCACCATTTTTATTTTCTCCACCTTGCCCCGCTAGATGAATAATTCGCATATTCGGTTTCACAACAGCAATATGACTATATCCATTGCGTTTAGGATGATAGAGCGTATCAGGATTAATTATTTCAAAGGCTTGAGTATTTATTTTATTCATTACTGTACATCTTCATAAAATCTGATATGTGCTAGTATCAAAGCTCAAGTTAACTAGAGGTCAATAAAATTTTGAAGAAATATTCGCCAGAAACATGGCTTAGCATCGGAGAACTTGCAAAACGTAGCGGCGTAAGTGTTCCAACGATTCGTTTTTATGAAGAAAAAGATTTGATTTGGAGTACTAGAACGGAGGGGAATCAGCGTAGATATCAGCGTGCGATGCTTAGGCGAATTGCAATTATAAAAGCGGCTCAACAGGTTGGGATCAGTTTAAAACAAATAAAACAAACGTTGAGTATTTTACCAAAGCAACAAGTGGCTACGAAAAAAGATTGGCAAATCATGTCACAAGAGTGGCAAGGGCAATTGGATCAGCAAATCATGATGTTGTTGCAGTTACGCCAACAATTGGATCAATGTATCGGTTGTGGTTGTTTGTCTTTGGAGCAATGTCCTTTGCGAAATCCTGAAGATTGTCTTGCAGAGGAGGCAATGGGTGCACATTTTCAAGAATTTTTATTTTTATTGAATCACAAAAATGAGTCAGAATTTTAAAAGATGATTTTATTGCACTAATTTTGTGCAATTTTTAAGATTTGATTAGACAAAATCATACAAATATCACTTGAAAAAATGCCATTTAAAATTTTTACATTTATTTTTGATAATTATCTTCATTAATCGCTATTCGCATCTTTGGATCATTTTGAATGATTTGCTTAGTCTTTGCTAATCGATGATTTTATCTGTAAAAAATTGATCGAAGTCGCTCTAAAAACGCTATAAATGTTCTAAGAAGCCAATCCCACCAAT
Source organism: Acinetobacter modestus (assembly GCF_014636095.1). Taxonomy (GTDB): domain Bacteria; phylum Pseudomonadota; class Gammaproteobacteria; order Pseudomonadales; family Moraxellaceae; genus Acinetobacter; species Acinetobacter modestus. The sequence continues at coordinate 67,905 of NZ_BMDV01000008.1, read as the reverse complement.
TAATTGCATGATTATGATGCAGATTCGGATGATTTATAAATCACAATACGTTCAATATCTAAACCAGATAAGTAATTTGTATTGATTATGAGTCATTGATGCAACAAAGCCCTGATTTGTTATTTGTACCTTACTTTTTTATCAGTAGTTGATGACTGAAAAAGACAGTGAGCTGGTGAGTTTGTCTAAATAATCAGACTTACTCATATAGTATATAAAGATAAAGTGTTTTTACTTATAAGCAGGCAAACATGCTGATTATACAAGTTGTAAACATTAATCTGAATCATCAGTTCAAAATATAGGTATTTATTAAATAAATATTGGGTGGAATTTTAAAAAAGTTCCATTAGAATCCAAAATTCAACAAAGAATACTCCTGGGGGAAACATTGCTACTCGCGATGTTTACTTAAGAAAAACTAGCTTGAGGAACGCTCATGCAGATCGGAATCCCAACCGAAACTGTTGCAGGTGAAAGTCGTGTAGCGGCAACACCAGAAACAGTTAAGAAGTTGATTAACGCAGGTCATAGCATTGTCATTCAACGTGGCGCTGGTGTTAAAGCAGCCTATATTGACAGTGCTTATGAACAAGTTGGCGCAACTATTACGGACGATGCTTATACAGGCAGCCAAATTATTTTGAAGGTACGTGCTCCTAGCGGTGACGAAATTCAAAAACTTGCGGCGAATACAACTGTAGTAGCTATGTTTGACCCTTACCGCAATCCAGAACTAGACCAGTTTGCTACTCAGCAAGTGTCTGCTTTTGCTTTAGAGTTACTTCCTCGTACGCTTTCACGCGCACAAAACATGGACGTACTTTCTTCTCAAGCAAACTTGGCTGGTTATAAATCTGTATTGTTAGCTGCGGCTGAATATCAACGTATGTTCCCAATGTTAATGACTGCTGCGGGTACCGTAAAACCTGCGCGTGTCGTGATCATGGGTGTTGGTGTTGCTGGTCTTCAAGCGATTGCGACTGCAAAACGTTTAGGTGCAGTTGTAGAAGCAACTGACTTACGTCCAACTGCTAAAGAACAAGTTGAGTCTTTAGGTGGTAAATGGTTAGACGTACCAATGTCAGACGAAGAAAAACAACGTGCTGCTGAAGCTGCGAAAAGCGGTTATGGTTGGCAGCCGGGTGAGCAATACATCAAAGATCAAGCTGCGATTGTAGATAAAGCTGTATCAAATGCTGACATCGTAATCACGACTGCATTGATTCCGGGTCGTAATGCTCCGCGTCTGATCAAAGCTGAAACTGTTGCCAAAATGAAACCGGGTTCTGTCATTTTAGATATGGCAGTTGAAACGGGTGGTAACGTTGAAGGTTCTAAAGAAGGCGAAACTGTTGTTACTGAAAATGGTGTGAAAATTTTGGGTATTCCAAACATTCCAGGCACAGTTGCAACTGAAGCATCTGCATTGTATGCACGTAACGTTTTTAACTTCCTTGAAACATTATTCGACAAAGACAAAAACTTTGCGATTAATCCAGAAGAAGAAATCCAAAAAGCGTTACTCGTGACTCATGGCGGTCAAGTACTGCTCAAGCGCGGTTAAGGAGAGTTCTCATGGTTGAAACGATTACAATTTTCGTCCTTGCCATCTTCGTAGGTTATTACGTGGTGTGGGGTGTAACGCCAGCGTTACATACACCATTAATGGCAGTAACGAATGCGTTGTCTTCAATTATTGTGGTTGGAGCGATGATCCAGACTGTAGGTATGCCTGCAATTGGTGTTGATGCCAATGTAGCATTCCAAAGTGTAAATGTTGTAAGCATCTTAGGTGCTGTTGCTGTGTTCTTGGCAAGTATCAACATTTTTGGTGGCTTTGCTGTAACTGCTCGTATGCTTGAAATGTTCAAGCCGAAGCAAAAGAAAAAAGAGGGCTAAGCAATGGAATTTATTCGAGACTATGCGGATTGGTTCTACCTGATTGGTGCTGTCCTCTTTATCTTAACTTTACGTGGCTTGTCTGGCCCTAAGACTGCAATTGCAGGTAACCGCTACGGTATGATCGCAATGGCGATTGCTGTAGTAACAACCTTCTTTGTTGCTGAGCATCCAGTAGTTTGGATGATTGGCGGTGCAATGGTATTGGGTGCTGTTGTTGGTATCGCACGTGCGAAAACAGTTCCAATGACGCAAATGCCAGAGACGGTTGCATTAATGCACTCTCTCGTTGGTTTGGCTGCGGTATTAATTGCGATTGCTGCGATTCTGCACAACAACCAACTCAATGTATTATTTGAACAAAATGAAGCTGCTTTAACTGCTGCTGGTGTTCAACACGCACATATGAGTCCAGTTCATTTATTCGAATTGTTTGTTGGTTGTTTCGTTGGTGCGATTACATTTACTGCGTCGGTATTTGCTTACGGTAAATTGGCTGCGAAGAAATGGGCAAAAACAATTTCTGGTGCATGGGTTAAACCAGTTCAAGCAACAATCTTTATTGCGATGCTTGCATGTGGTTTCTACTTCTTCACTACGGGTAACATGACTGCATTCTGGGCAATGACAGCACTTGCACTTGCATTTGGCTGGGTATGGATTGCGCCAGTAGGTGGTGGTGATATGCCAGTTGTAGTATCACTCTTGAACTCATTCTCTGGTTGGGCTGCGGCAGGTATTGGTTTCACACTTGAAAACAATATGTTGATCGTTGCGGGTTCGCTTGTAGGTTCTTCTGGTGCGATTCTTTCTTACATCATGTGTAAGGCGATGAACCGTTCAATCATCAACGTCTTGTTTGGTGGTGCAATGGGTGGTGCAGCAGTTGCATCAGCAGATAAAGGTGAGCAAGTTCAACGTAATCACCGTTCTGGTTCAGCAGATGACGCAGGCTTCCTGATGTCAAATGCAGACAGCGTTGTGATCGTACCTGGTTATGGTATGGCGCAAGGTCGTGCACAGAATGCTGTAAAAGAATTGTGTGAAATTTTGAAAGAGCAAGGCGTAAAAGTTCGCTTCGCGATTCACCCAGTTGCTGGGCGTATGCCTGGTCATATGAACGTATTACTTGCTGAAGCTGATGTTGCATATGAAGACATCTTAGAGATGGATGAGATTAACTCAGACTTCCCTGCAACAGACGTAGTACTTGTGATTGGTGCGAATGACGTAGTTAACCCTGCGGCGAAAGACGATCCGACATCACCAATCTATGGTATGCCGATCCTTGAAGCGCATAAAGCACGTACCATCATGGTGATCAAGCGTTCTATGGCAACAGGTTATGCTGGCTTAGACAATGACTTGTTCTATAACGAAAAAACGATGATGATCTTCGGTGATGCGAAGAAAGTTGTGGAAGATATGACGAAAGCAATTAATGGTGGTGGTCACTAATCTGACCTCATTAAGATTGTAAAAGCCACCCTCGGGTGGCTTTTTTATTTTCGATTTAATTAAAGATATTTTTCTACCAGATCCATAGACTGAGTATAAAGATCGCGTGCAAGCTGTTGGTTTTTAGCATGTGGTGATTTCCAATCTGGCATATGAGCACTGACATATTCTCCATTACGCTTTGCCCACTCATCTCCAGTCGCCATTTGTGTAATCAACTTTGCAGGAACCGAGGTTGGCACTAAACCAATTTTCATGACTTCATATACTGGTTTAGGGAGTTCTCTATAGATATCTGATGCAACACCGCCTGGATGTAAAGCATTATTGGTAATTGTGCTGTTTGCCATTCTTTCTGCTAGTGCATTACTGAATAATAGATTTGCAAGTTTAGACTGGCCATAATAAAACAGTGGATTATAAAAACCCTCAGCACGAAATTTATTTGGTTTGATTGAACCTGCCCAATGTGCAATTGAAGCAAGGTGTACGATTCGGGCTTTAGGTGCTTTTTCTAGAACTGGGAGTAATTTTTGAGTTAAAAGAAAATGTCCTAAATAATTCACCCCAAATTGTTGTTCAAATCCATCAGCAGTGAGTTGCTTGGTTTTGGCAAAAAGACCAGCATTGTTGATTAAAACATCTAGATTGCCATATTGATCGGCGATTTGATCTGCCGCTTTTCGGGTTTGTTCAAGACTATTTAAATCAAGTGAAACTAAGTCTACTTGTGCTTGATCAAGTTTACGTAATTTTTCTTGTGCAGCTTGTGCTTTTTGAGGATTGCGGCAGGCAAGAATGACATGCTGTCCTTGTTTGACCAATTGCTCCGCTGTAGCAAAGCCAATTCCTGTATTTGCACCTGTAATCAAGACCTTCATGTGTTACTCCTGTGATACTTTTTATTAACCGAGTTCTAAGGTGGTGTTATAGTGCGTTAAATTTGACAATTTGTCATGTCAATTTTTTAAAATTACCAATAGCTCATCTTTGTACTTTGAGTAAAAAACTTTAATCATCAATATGAATGTTAAATCGCTTTTTTATGATAGATAAATATAAACCAATAAATTTTTTGAATAAATGAAGTTTGTTTTGGCATTCTCTTTGCATTTAATTTCTTGTTCTTTTTAGGGGAATTATATGAAAAATGTCGTATTGATTTTGCCATTTCTGTTGTTTCTCTCTTCCGCTACTTTTGCCGAAACTGCACCTAATATTCAAGAAATTCGCCTTTCCTTGGATAGCGTGTGGGTGGTTGTTGGTGGAATTTTAGTTTTCTTTATGCAAGCAGGATTTGCTTTAATTGAAAGTGGATCTGTTCGTAGTAAGAATACCGTTAATGTTCTTATGAAAAATTATATGGATACCTGTATAGGTGGCATCATTTTCTGGCTATTTGGTTTTGGGTTGATGTTCGGTTTAAATCAAACAGGCTGGATAGGGTGGGGATATTTTATGCCGAGTCAATTAGATGACTGGCATTGGAATTTATTATTTTTCCAAATGATGTTTGCAGCAACAGCAACCACGATTGCAAGTGGTGCGATGGCAGAACGAATACATTTTGTTGCCTATGTGGTGAGTGCAATCTTTGTCAGTGGCGTGATTTATCCGATATTTGGAAGTTGGGCTTGGGGAGGATTGTTTGGTGGAGATGGTTGGTTAAAAGCTCTAGGTTTTATTGATTTTGCAGGTTCAACAGTCGTGCATTCAATTGGTGGTTGGGTGGCACTGGCAGGCATTATCGTGTTAGGACCACGTTTAGGTCGATTTGGTCGCAAAGGGCAAAGCCATTTTTTAGCAGGACATAACTTACCTCTCGTTGCATTAGGGGGCTTTATTTTGTGGTTTGCTTGGTTTGGTTTTAATGCCGCTTCAACCGTTGCAGCCAGTGTTAGTATTGGGCGTATTGCACTGAATACACATCTTGCTGCGTGTGCTGCAGCTTCAACTTACATGATTCTTGCACTGCTTCAATCAAAAGCAGTCTTGATGCGTCATACGATTAATGCTTCATTAGCAGGCCTAGTCGCAATTACGGCAGGATGTGCCACAATGTCACCGCCGTTTGCGATTATCACAGGGGCAATCGCGGGATTATTAATTACCTTTGTTCCACAATTTATAGAAAAGATGCAATTAGATGATGTTGTGGATGCTGTGACTGTTCATGGTGTTTGTGGTGCATGGGGGACATTAGCCGCAGGTATTTTCTTTGAAAAAGCACTATTTAATTTAGATATTATTCTTGTTCAGGCCTTAGGTGTGGGGGCTGCATTGATTTGGGGATTTGGTGCATCTTTTATTATGTTTAAATTACTTGATAAGCTCTTAGGTGGTTTGCGAGTTTCACAACAGCATGAACAACGTGGTTTGGACTACACTGAACATGCGGAGTTATCTTATCCTGAGTTTCAAAGAGATGTGACTTTTGAGACTGAAAACATCACTCATCGGCATTAAGGGGTGATCGTTATGGTAGAACTGACAATTGAACAAAAGAAGCAGGCAGTCACAAAAGGATTATCCCAATTTTTGCCAGATACCGTGTTGCAACGTGTTTTACAGTATTGGGAAAGTGAATATGGACATCAGCCTTCTTTTGTATTAAACCGTTTTTTAAGTGAAATTTGTACAACACATGAGTTGCGGTTGCTCCGCAAAGACATGTTGCGTCAGGTCTTGCATGAAATATCTATTGTTGAAAAACAGCAACATCTTGAGGTTAAAGAAGATCAAGATGTGGTGATTGTGGAAGAAGAGCAGCCTGTAGATCTATTTCAAGCTTTTTATGATTTTATTATCACAATTTTAAAATCAGTTCATCGGAATGATTATTTAGAGTTCGTAGATGAATTGGGGATAAAAATGAAGAAGCATCGCTCATTGGCTGCTTATCGGTTTATTGATGGTTCAGAAAAAAATTGTCTTAAGCAAATACCTCAAACACTCTATGCGGAACTGATTACAATTTTTTATGCCATTTATTGTGATTTTTATGGGCCAAATAAAGCTGATCAGCTTTATGCGCAGATTAAGAATATAGTGAAGCAACAATATCCTGAAATTGATTTAAAACAGTTATTATGAATATAAAAAAAGCGACCAATTTGGGTCGCTTTTTTGAGCATTACGCTACTGATTCTGGTGCACGCCATAAACTTTCTAAGTCATAGAATTTACGGGCGGTAGGTAGCATAACGTGTACAACAACGAACCCTAGATCAATTAGGATCCATTCAGCATCTCGTTCACCCTCAACACCAATCGGGCGAAAACCTGCTTTACGTGCTTCATCAGCAACATTGTCAGCAAGTGCTTTGACATGACGAGTAGATGTTCCGCTTGCAATCACAATTGCATCGGCAACATTGCTAATAGAACTTACATCAAGTTCTAGAATATCTTTGGCTTTTACATCAGTAAGGGCTTCATGTACAACTTTTAAACAAGCATGTACATCTTTGTTTGCTGTTTTGATTTTTAGGTCGTGAGAATTAGAAGCGCTGGGCGATGGTTCTAAATTCATAGAGGGTATATTTTCCTGACAATTGCTCATCGTCAAATATACCGTTTTTCTCTATAAAATTCAAATTTCAGCAGTAACAGTTTATGTATTCACGTCATTGGAAAAGTACTTTTCTTTCCATGCAAAAGATTGATCTGATTGAGTTTTTGGTCGGTATTCTGCACCAATATAACCTTGATAGTCACTTTGACGTAACCAGTCAAAAATTTGCTTATAGGGAATATTTCCTGTGTCAGGTTCATGTCGATTTGGATAATCGGCAAATTGGATATGTCCAATTTGATGTAAATTTTCTTGTAATCCAGCCAAAATTTCTTCACCCATCATTGCCATATGGTAACAATCATATTGCATTTTTAAAGCAGGATGGTTGACGACTTCCAGCATTTCTTGGGCTTGAGCGATATTCTGAACTAGAAAACGTGGCATATCAGTGCCATTAATCATTTCAAAAACGGGTTCAATACCTTGTTCACTGAGCATGTGGCAAGCAAGTTTCAAATTGCTTGCTAAGGTATTTAAACAGGGTAAGAGGTCAGCATCTTGAGGCTGTTTACCGGCTAAAATGTTGACTCGAGGAACATTCAGGGCCTTTGCATAACGAATTGCAAGCATAAGGGCATGATGAAATTCAATTTCTTTTCCAGGAATACCTGCTAGGCCATTACCGCCCTGCATTAAATCGCCAGCAGGCACATTAATGAGGCAAAGGGAAAGATCGTATTGTTCAAGCTGAGTTTGAATATCAAAAATTTCTAATTCATATGGGAACTGAATTTCGATATGTTGGAAGCCATGTGCATGAGCTAAAGCAAAACGCTCAATCAAAGGGACTTCCGTAAAAATCATCGACAAATTGACTGCAAGATGGCTCATATTCAATCTCCTTCAATCAATTATTATTGCTCTAAATATTGAATAATAGTCGCTAAATCATTATCAGCAAAGCCGTTTTCTTGGTGGGCTTGTAACTGTAGTAGAGCTTTTTGTGCAACAGGTATATTTAGGTTAAAACTATGTGCAAGTTTTAATGCATTATTAAGGTCTTTGGATAAGGTCTGCACTTTCCATTGCACAGGCTCGAAAGTATGGGTTGCCATACGAGGAGCTAAAATTTGAAATGGTTTAGAATCTGCAAAACCGCCCGCGAGAGCAGGGGCAAGTAAGTTGGTATCTACGCCTGCTTGGTTCGCTAATGCAACCGCTTCTGCGATCAAAGTGCTATTTGCGGCAACAATTAATTGATTACAAATTTTAGTGGCTTGTCCAGTCCCTGTTTCACCCATACGAGTGACACGTTGGGATAAGACCTTATAAATAGGCTCGAGTGCTTGGATGGTGTGTTCATCGCCACCAGCAAAAATGACCAATGTACCTTGTTCTGCCCCGATAGTCCCGCCTGAAACAGGCGAGTCAATCCAAGTCACTTGTTGCTGTTGGGCAGATTGCGCCAATTGTTGTGTCACGGTTACCGACAAGCTAGAAAAATCAACAATCACTTGCTCTGCTTTTAAATAGGGCTGGATTTGATCGAAAACGCTTTGAACAGCTTGATCATCCGCTAAACATATTAAAATAACAGGGTATTTCGCAATCTTGCCTAATTCTAACTGAGTTGCACCTTGTTGAATAAGTGCTTCACATGCATGTTGGCTTCGATTCCATACAGCTACAGTATAACCAGCTTGAAGAAGTCGAGAAGCCATACGTGTACCCATTAAACCCATACCTAAGAACGCGATAGGTGTTTGTTGATTCGCATGCATGTGAATTTATCCTCGTGCTTATTTATATTGGCGCGGCAAGAATTGAATTTCTGGATTCTTATCTTTTTTACGTGCAAGGCTACTGTTTTTACCTAAAAGTAATTTAAGCTGCCACAGTTTTTCTAAACGTAAAGCCTTTTCAGGTTGATGTTCCATTGCATCCAATACTCGTTTCGCTGCCATAATTGCATCTGGCGAGCGCTGTAAGATTTCTTGGGCGATCACGTTTGCTTTGACTAATGGATCTTGATCTAAATGTGTCACTAGACCAATTTCTTTAGCGTATTCTGCGTCAAAGATACGCGCAGTCAGCGTTAGTTCTTTGGCTAGATCAACGCCGATCAGCCCTTTTAATGAGCGTGTTAAACCCATGTCAGGTACTAGGCCCCAACGGCTTTCCATAATCGACATTTTAGTAGTGGGAGTCGCAATACGAATATCCGCTGCGAGTGCAAGCTGCATTCCTGCACCAAAGCAAAAACCTTCGATCGCTGCAATAACAGGAATAGGCAAATTTTGCCAAATTAAAAAAGCTTTTTGAAATAAGCTTTGTCCTGGTTTGATCAGTTCCCATGCTGCAAATGCTGTATTTTTTGGATTATTTAGATCTGATAAGTCGATACCAGCACTAAATACCTGTGCTTCACCCGTGAGGATGACACAACGAATTGAACGATCTTTCTCAATTTTTTTAGCTGTTGCAACCAGTTCTTTTAATAACGCAAAACTCATTGCATTGCGTTTATCTGGTCGATTTAAGGAAACAGTTGCAATCCCATTGTTCTTTTCAACGCGTAAAAGTGCCATTTACCATACTCTTATTGTGTTTGATTGAGGCAGCATAACATGAGTCTTTAACCTGAAACATGACACCGCAGTCACATTAAATGTCATGGGTGTGTAAGATGAGATTTGCGGCTTGTCGCACCTGTTCAATGGCTGTATTTAATTCATTAAAGCGATAATTTGTTTCCCGAATAAAGCCGTCGTCTGCTTTACGTCGTTCTTTACGCAGGGTTGAAACGAATTGTTCAAACTCGCCAGAAACCTGTTGCAAATTCGGTGTTCCTACGTATCGAGTAGCACCATATAGACGGTGCAATACATGTTCCAGTTGAGGGAAGTCTTCCATTTCAATCAATTGTTGCATTTCAGCAAGTTCAGTATCGAAACTGTCTATCAACATATTCAATAGATCTTGTGCTAGATCTTCTTTGTTCGCTGCTAATTGAACACTTTGTTGCCAATTCAAAATTTGAGGATCAATCGTTTCAGTCGAACGTTTTTGTTCCGTATTTGCTGGTTGAGAAGAGAAATTGTTTTTTGTCCAGTGCGTTAAGATTTGAATGATTTGTTCCATTTGAATCGGTTTGGTTACGTAATCATTCATACCAACTTTGAGTAATTTTTGCTTCTCGTCTGCTAGAGCATGTGCAGTGAGTGCAATAATCGGAAGTTGCATGCCTGTATCTAAAGTTGACTCTAAGGAACGAATTGCTCGTGTTGTATCAATTCCTGACATCACTGGCATTTGGATGTCCATAAAGACTAAGTCAAATGGCGGTAATTTTTGTTGTATACGTGCTTGAATGATATCAATCGCTTTCTGCCCACTGAGCGCTTTTGTAGTGGTGACGTTCAATTCACCAAGTAATGCTTCCAGTACAATCAAGTTAGGTAAATGATCGTCTACAGCAAGTATATGTAATCCTTGACCATTAAAGTTTTCTGGTTCTGGTTCGAAGATAGCTTGATTTCCTAATAACTGAACTAGTTCACGACGACTCAACGGTTGGTAGAGCGGGCGCGCACGATATTCATTCAGCATGTTCGGCTCAAGGCTCATTTGATAACCGTAAACGGCTAAGTTTCCTTGGTAACGCTGACGAATTTCTTTGAGTAGTGCTTCTGTATCACCACTGTGGTCGACAATCAGCCATGTATTTTCTTGCTGATTTAAATGATTCAGACGACTAAATAAATCCAAAATTGATTGTGTTTCGATATGTGAGACACGGTAGTTTTCTAAATATGAACGAAGCACGCTCGCTGTGGCAGGATGGGCAAGGTAAGAGACCACTTGTAAATGATCAAAATGTGGATGCTCAACAAATTCATCTTGTTCATCCACTTTAAATGAAGCCGTAAACCAAAAGGTTGAACCTTTTTCTGTTGGGGCACGTTCTTGGTTGTCTTCAAAGCCAATTTGACCATGCATCAAATGAACAAGTTGTTTGGAAATCGCTAAGCCTAATCCTGTACCACCAAATTGACGAGTAACGGAAGCATCGCCTTGAGAGAATGATTCAAATAATTTTTTACGGTCGGTACCACTGAGACCAATACCACTATCTTGAACGCTGAAATGTAATAGGCATTGTCCAATATCATCATCTTCCATGCGTACACGAACGATGATTTCTCCATCTGGAGTGAACTTAATGGCGTTGGAAATGAGGTTGGTCAGAATTTGTTTAAAACGTAAGGCATCGCCAACCACATGCTGTGGGATATTCTCAGCATAGTAAAATGCCATATTGATATGTTTTTGCGCTGCAAGCGGAGAAAGCATATCCATCACATCAAAAATAGCTTCTTCCAAATCAAATGGCGCTGTTTCGAGCTCTAATTTACCTGCATCAATTTTAGAAAAATCGAGGACATCATTAATGAGTGCTAAAAGGTGAGCTGAAGATTTACGAATAGTTTGAAGATACAGATTCTGTTCATTACTTAAGTTTTGCTGACGCAGTAAGAGGTGAATAAAACCGTCAATACTGTTGAGAGGTGTTCTAAGTTCATGACTGATATTGGCTAAAAAGACTGATTTAGATTGATTCGATGAAATTGCTTGGTCACGTGCTTGACGATAAGTAATATTTTGGACTTCGAGTGTATCTAAGGTACGACGTAAATCCTCTTCTGTTTGTTCAGTATGCTCTTTCAACTCCAAGAAGCTAAAATGTAAACGTTTGACTACATTGGCAATATCACGCTGGAGTAAGCGTAACTCACCTGTACTGTTCACCACGATATGCTGATCAAGTGTATCTGCATTTAAGCGTTGCATTTGCATGCGAATTTCATAGAGTGGAGCAAGCCAAATTCTTGAAAATACGTTTAAACAGAGTAATAAAAGTAATAGGGTAATTAGTCCAGTCACGACCAAGGCTAATAGAATTTTATAGCGAGCTAACTCAAGTGGCTGATTGTCTAATTCAATCATGAGCCAAATTGATTCGTTATTACCACCGGCCAATTTTGCACCATAGATGCTGTTGTGGTTATGTGCGATTGGACCAAAAAAATTACTGTTATTTGGAAAAGTTGGCCAAAAACGATTATTTTGATAACCAACACTGAGATAGGTTTGCCCTTGATTATCAATAATGACAGCGCGTTGTAAGTTTTTCTCATCAAACATTTTTTGCATAATGTTTTGAGCGCGATCATATTGATCGGGGTGCTGTTGTACCAGTTGCAGCAATTTTTCTGCGGTTTGATGGTAGCGAGCTAAAATCGCAGAAGCATCTGAATATTGTTGCTGTTTTGCTGCACTGGTGGTTTCAGATAGAACCCATAAAATACCAACTCCTGTTAGAACGGCGATTGGCACTAAAATAAGTGCAATCAATTGTCCATAAGCATGATTGAGCCGTAAGCGTTTAGATAGGGTTTTATTGAAATTTGACATAGCGCGGTCAGATTTATCATTCTGTGAAACATCTTATCATGCTTTGCCGAAATCAGAGGTATTGGCTAGCCAATAAAAAGCATAGTGAAAAGGTGCAGTATTTCTTATTTTTTCATACAATAGTCGCCACCTTAATATCGGTGTCGATCATGACGAATACGCAAACTGATTTTTTAGCAGATGAATTTTTACTAGACTATTATGTCGGTAAAAGCCCTTTAGTGCGTTTGCAACGTTTAGCAAGTCATACTCAAGCTACCGTATTAGCGAAATTAGAAGGTAATAATCCTGCTGGCTCAGTCAAAGATCGCCCTGCTTATAACATGATTGTTCAAGCAGAGAAGCGTGGACAAATTCAACCTGGTGATACTTTAATTGAAGCCACTAGTGGTAACACTGGCATTGCTTTAGCCATGGTTGCAGCCATGCGTGGTTATAAAATGAAGCTGATCATGCCAAATAACATGAGTCAAGAACGTAAAGATGCAATGTTGGCTTATGGTGCTGAGTTAATCGAAGTGACTCAACAGCAAGGTATGGAAGGCGCACGCGATTTAGCTTTACAAATGCAGGCTGAGGGCAAAGGTTTTGTCCTAAATCAATTTGGTAATCCAGACAATGTAGAGGCGCATTACCTCACAACTGGACCTGAGATCTGGAAGCAAACGGGCGGAAAAATCACCCACTTTGTGAGTTCGATGGGGACGACAGGAACCATTATGGGAGTCTCTAAGTATTTAAAAGAACAGAACCCTGATATTCAAATTGTGGGCTTACAACCATCTGATGGTTCGAGCATTGCAGGTATTCGTCGTTGGCCGGAAGAATATCTTCCAACTATTTTTGATCGTCGTCGTGTGGATCGAATTATTGATATTCCACAAATCGAAGCAGAAAAAACCATGCGTAAGTTAGCACGTACTGAAGGTATTAGTGCAGGTACTTCTTCTGGTGGTGCAGTTTGGGCGTCAATTAAAATTGCTGAAGAACATCCAGATGCTGTAATTGTCTGCATTATCTGTGACCGAGGTGATCGTTATTTGTCAACAGGGCTGTTTTCAGTTCAAGATTAAAATCTCCCCCTAATCCCTCTCTGTTAAAAAGAGGGGGAACTCCTCCCTTTATAAAAGGGAGGTTGGGAGGGATTGGAAGAGATTTCAAGATGAATTTACGTTTTCCAATTTTAGTTTTTGATATTGAGACACTAACCGATTTAAAGGCGGGTGCTCATCTTTATCATCTTGATTTACCTGAAGCCGATGTTGAACAAGCATTAACGAAGATTCGCCGTCAAGAATCTGGTATGGATTTTCAACGCCTACCTTTGCATGAAATTGTGTGTATTTCTGGTTTGTGGATTGATGAAAAAGGTGTTCGACTTTTTTCATTTAGTCAGGAGCAAAATACAGAAGCTGAGATGTTGACTAAATTTTTATCTATTTTTGATAAGAAGCAACCCACATTAATCAGTTGGAATGGTTCGCAATTTGATCTGCCTGTGATTTTATTCCGTGCCATGTATCATGGTTTGTCTGCGTCAAGTTTATTTGATCAGGGTGAAATTGATAACCAAAAGCGTTTCAATAACTATCAAAACCGTTATCACCATCGTCATGTCGATTTGATGGATGTGATGGCAATGTTTAATGGTCGAAATTTTCAAAAACTTGATGATGTTGCTTGCCTTTTAGGATTACCTGGGAAACGTGGTGAGACTGGTTATCATGTGCCAGAGTATGTACGTACTGAACAATGGTTAAAACTGAGCAGTTATTGTGAAGGTGATGTTTTAAATACATGGTTGATCTATTTACGTTGGTTGTTGCTTAAAGGGCAGCTTAATCAACATGATCATCAGCATTGGCTTCAAACCACGATCGATTATTTACAAACTCAAACGCAACAAACAGAATTCTTACAGGTATGGCAACAAACATCGCAATATACTGTATTTACCGCAAATACGTTTGCGCCAAAAAATTAGGTTGATCTTTTGAAACATAAAGCGAAACAGCGCCCAGCTCAATATCCAACATATACCTTTCAAATCGAAGCTTTTTCTCATGAGGGGCGAGGGATTGCGCATTATGGAACGCATCCTGATCATCCAAAAGAAAAGCATGGTAAGAAGGTTTTTATTCGTTATGCTCTCGTGGGTGAAACAGTACAAGCCAAGATTAGCAATCAAACTTCGCGTTTAGAAGAAGCGGATATGGTTAAGCTAGAAAGTGATGCGGCTGTGGGGCGAGTTGATCCGATTTGTCCGCATTTTGGGGTCTGTGGTGGCTGTAGCTTGCAACATATTCATCCAGACGAACAGATTTTATTAAAACAGAATGTATTGAAGTCACATTTACAACATTTTGCTGGTTTACAACCAGAACAATGGTTAGATCCAATCCGCTCTGAAAAAATAGATTATCGCCGTCGTGCTCGAGTGGGCGTTCGCTATATTGCGAAACAAAATCGTTTGGTGATGGGCTTTCGTGAGCATCACAGTAATCATTTAACACCGATTCAGCAGTGTCATGTTCTTGATCAGCGCTTGTCCGAAAGTTTGGTGGAGTTGAGAAAACTACTCGAAAGTCTAACAGGCAAAGCCCACATTGGTCATATAGAATTAGCAATGGGTGATACCGAGACAGCGTTATTGATTCGCCACTTGGATGAATTAAATGTGTCGGATGTCAACCAATTACGTCAATTTGCGTTACTAAAGGATTGGCAGTTGTATTTGCAACCTAAGGGCGCAGATAGTTTACATCGTGTTGATGATGCTCAAGCACCTATGCGTTTGCACTACAGTCTGGATGAGTTTGCGGTTAAATTTGCATTTTCACCTTTAGACTTTACTCAAGTAAATAGTGATGTAAATGCAAAGATGATTCACTTGGCATGTGAATTGCTAGATTTACAGAAAGGGGAGAGAGTGCTCGACCTATTTTGTGGACTGGGTAATTTTTCCTTACCTTTAGCACGTTGTGTTGGTGAGACAGGTCAGGTCGTTGGTGTTGAAGCAAGTGATGAGATGGTACAACGGGCAACTGAGAATGCGAAAGCAAATCAATTGTCTCAGGCATTGTTCTTTTCACAAGATTTAACAAAAGACTTTTCGCATCATTCTTGGGCAAAACAGGGATTTGATGCATTATTAATTGATCCTCCTCGATCAGGTGCGTTTGAGGTTATGCAATATGTACCTAATTTTGGAGCAAAAAGAATCGTTTATGTTTCATGTAATCCATCAACACTGGCAAGGGATGCGGGTGTACTGGCACAATATGGTTATCAACTTAAAAAAGCGGCAGTAATGGATATGTTTACCCATACTGAGCATGTTGAATCAATTGCCTTGTTTGAAAAAATTGCGCAATTTGAAAAGACCCAAGAGATAAACGATTAGAGAATGAGTTACATATCCAGAGGAGAATGGTATGGTCACAGTACGTGAGCAGTTACCTGGACGACTCCATGAGTTGTCAGAGGAAACGACTGTAGAACATGCCGCTGAAGCGCAAAGTGGTCTGGTCTCTTGGCTAGATCGAGTGCGTGATATTTTGGATGGGGCAGAGCTAAAGCAACTTCAAAAAGTTGCAGAGCTGACCTTGGCAAAAGAATTAGAAACCACGGTTCATCATCGTAGCAATACCTTTAGTACAGGTATTGGTATGGCTGATATTTTGGCGCATTTACATGTTGATGAAGACACATTGTCAGCGGCAGTGTTGTATCGAAGTGTGCGCGAAGGTTTAATTACTTTAGAGGATATTCAACAACAATTCGGCGAACAGGTACTTGGTCTTGTACAAGGCACGCTTGCGATGGGTAAGCTCTCTGAATTGATTGAAAAAAATAAACGTTTAGAAGATCATTTTAATAACAATCAGCGTGAGCATTTAAACGGCATTTATAAAATGCTGATTTCAGTGACAGAAGATGTACGCGTCGTTTTGATCAAATTGGCTGAACGTACTTATGCTTTACGTGAATTAGCCACTGCAAGTAAAGAACGTCAAGAACGCGTTGCACGCGAGATTTTAACAATCTATTCACCACTTGCACATCGATTAGGTATTGCACAGCTAAAATGGGAATTAGAAGATCTCGCTTTCCGTTATTTGGCACCTGAGCGTTATAAAGAAATTGCATCGTTGCTGAATGAAAAACGTTTAGAGCGAGAGCAATATATTCAGTTTGTGATTGATAAGCTAAAGACTGAACTGGGTATGCATCATATTCAGGCGGAAATCACTGGACGAGTGAAGCACATTTATTCGATTTATCGAAAAATGAAAAGCAAAAATCTGAGTTTTGATCAGCTTTATGATATTCGTGCAGTGCGTGTATTGGTAAAAAGTGTACCAGACTGTTATCACGCTTTAGGTATTGTGCATCAGTTGTGGCGTCATATCCCGAACCAGTTTGATGACTATGTCACCAATCCAAAAGCCAACGGCTATCGTTCATTACACACAGCAGTGATTGCTGAAAATAAGTCTTTAGAAGTACAAATTCGTACCTTTGAAATGCATAATGAAGCCGAACTGGGCGTTTGTTCGCATTTTAATTATAAAGAAGGTGCAAAAAATACCGATCATTCATTTAATCATCGTCTACATTCTTTACGTGCGGTATTGGAACATTATCAAGAGCGTACCGAAACCACACCACATGGCGAGGATGAAGAGTCAAACGGTATAGATCAAATTCAAGATTTTGAAAATTTTGAAAAAATCTATGTGTTTAGTCGTGATGGTGATATTAAAGAATTGCCACGAGGTTCAACGGTTTTAGATTTTGCTTACCATGTACATACTGAGGTAGGTAATAAGTGTTATGCAGCACGTGTCAATCAACGTTATGTGCCATTAACCTATACGTTGAAGACGGGTGAACAAGTTGAGATTTTAACCAAAAAAGATCGTGAACCGAACCGTGATTGGTTGGTGAACTCTTTAGGTTATATCAAAACTGCTCGTGCGCGTGACAAGTTACGCCATTGGTTTAGACAACAAGATCGTAGTAAGAATGTTGAGGTGGGGCGTGAGTTACTTAATAAAGAGTTGGCACGGTTAGCAATTCACCCTAAAAGTATCGATCTTAAAGACTATTCATCTCACTTTAATCTGAAATCTGGCGATGATATTTTAGTTGCATTGGTCAGCGGTGATATCAGTTTGCATGCCTTGATGAATCAAGTAAATCGTCAGATGCACTTGGATCAAGATGAGCCTGAACTGGTCTTAAAACCTGCCTTAAATCCACGTGCCAGCCATACCTTATCTGCGCATGGGATTTTGATTGACGGTTTGGATAATGTTGAATTGCATATTGCACAGTGTTGTCAACCTGTACATGGTGAGTCGATTGGGGGCTATATCACTTTAAATCGTGGTGTCAGTATCCATAAGGTTGCTTGTCCAGATTATTTACGTATGACCACACAAGAGCCTGAACGTGCTGTTGAAGCGGATTGGGAAATGCAACCAACGCGTGGTCAGAGTGTGCAAATTGTGGTTGAAGCCTATGATCGTCGTGGTCTACTTAAAGACCTCACGCAAGTGATTTTCTCAGATCAAATAAACATTCGTCAGGTGAATACGATTTCTGAGGCAGATGGGATTGCCAATATGAAGTTACTGATTGAAGTGAAAGGTTTGGCGCAATTGTCTCGTCTTTTAGCTCGTTTAGAGCAGCAGCCGGGCATTATCAGCGCACGACGATTGGTTCAAGGGAGTTAGTTGGTATTATCTTTATAAAAAAGAACACTTTAAATTAATTTAAAGTGTTCTTTTTTTTGCATCAACAAAAATTCATAAGTTGAATATACACAGATTATTCGATCACCAACGAATCGGTTTTTCACTCGAACCTGGTGTAAGTTCAGCATCCGACAGTGGTTCTGAACTCTCGACTTGTGTCGAATTTTGTTGAGAGTAACTGATCGGCATTAAAGACAAGCCATTTAAGACATCATTACTTATTTGTTGTGCGAGTAAGTCTGATGAGGTTGTAGATTGTGAATTATGAATAAGCTCTCCTAGAGATTGGCGTTGCTGTTGATTTACAGTTCCTGCAGCAGCAACTTTCCCTGTATTCACCTCAATCACTCGCCAATTTAGACGGATTGCTTGTTGCCCAGCTGGAACAGCGCCATAAAATGAACGTCCTTGAGTCGTTTTTGCTTCATTGATCCGTCCAACTAAAATATAGTCAGCACCCACTTTTTGCCCAAGTCTTGCCATTTCTGCTGGTGCACCATCCCAACGAAGAAATGCATTTTCAGTTGCCATCTCCTCAATATAGTCACGGCTGACTAAACTGAGCTGGCGTGAGTTTGATAGCTGAGTACCAATTAGATCGGCAACTTCTGTCACAAAGTCATCAGCATCACTGCCATCTGTGAGTTGAGTTTTTGAATAGTTATATTGAAATGGCATAACCGCAATACGGCGTAAGTGTTGATCCGCTACACTTGATTGAAACTTGCTGACATAAGCACGGACTTTCGCGCGATAGTTTTTACCAGAACCAGATACACTCAGCACCTGAAAACGATTAATTGCACTGGTACCTTGTGTTTCAATACTAAAAACAGGAGAGGTTTTTCCTTGGTAGCTCCAATGATTGTTTGTTACGACCATGTTCACTTCTTCAGTCAGATCTGTACGTGAAGTGACACTAGTTCCATTCACAGATTGTGCTGCGATGAGCAAAGCTTCGGCAATTGCTTGTTGTTGCGTAGGGCCACTGCCTGTGGCTTCTTTCATAATTTCTTGTAAAGCAGCATAGGCTGAATGCGTTATTGTGAGGCAGAATAAAGCTGCATAAAGTAAAGATTTCATCGTTATCTATCATTCTAACCAAAAGACCTGATAACACAGGAATACTGTGTATCAGGTTTAATTTTTAAAGAGTTTATAAACCAAATGTCGAACGTTTCGCAGATTTACGAATTTCTTTTTCACTCGTCCATTCAACAATTCCTGTTTTTAGATTTTGTAATTTAAACGTGAATTTATAATAAACATCACTCTTACCACCTGAGTTTTTCACGATACTCGATAAATTACCGTTTAACATGTATTCAGCAGCAATTTGCGAACCCGTTTTAACAGCTGTTCGTTTGTCTACCATACCACTCTGTTGTTGATATACCAGTTGATCGGCCATAGCGCCAACAGAAGTCATATCTACAAAACGGAATTTTCCAGAATTGATGAGTTTAGTTTGGATCGTATCCGTGATTGATTCAGTATCAATGTGCTCTTGAGTTTTATTTTTAATGCGATCGACGAAGAGCACAGGGCGACGAGACTGAGTCATTTCAATGACAGGTGGAAATGCCAACATGTCATCAACCATTTTTGCAGCGATTTGTTGAAGATCAGTTGATCCAAAATCTTTAGTAAGTGTTTCAGTTGCCTGTGCATCGCCATAAGAGACTGATTGTGATGTGCAACCACTCACAAAAGCGATTGTGCTGATTGTTGTTGCTAAAGCTAAAGTGCGAAGTTTCATATATTTCCCCCTGATCAAGAATCTATTGGTTAATCTTTTTTCATGTAAATCAGTACATCAACACCACTTGGATTGGGTGCGACAGACTGAACAGTTTTTACTTCACGCCCTTGTAATGTGATTGGTTTCCAAGTTGCACCTTCTGGATTGATTTCTGTTCCATTGGCATCAAACCAAACAACTTTGTATTCAAAAGATTGTGCGTAGAACCAACCATTTTTTAAGGCGAGTGATGCTTTTTTAATATCTCCAAGACTGACCATATTGATTCGATTGACACCAATACGGGTTGCGAGAATAGGATTACCTGTCATGGTTCTGACATTGCTTGCACCAGTATTTGGGTCTGTTTGTGTACGCATCGCATTTGGTGCTGTACATGCAGTTAAGCCAAGGCTAAAGCTACACAGAATTATGGGTAAAAGGCGTTGTTTCATTATGTTTTACTCAAGTTATTATTTAGCGATACTGAAGCTATCAGCGACAATTTGTTGGTTGGTTTCGATACCATGAATAAAGGTCGTCTGATTAGCTTTCACTTCAATATTGATCGATTGGTTTGCATAGTTGTTTTTAAGTTGAATGGTATGACTACCAACAGGGAGTAAAAGGCGAGTGACTTGTGCATTGCTTGGGAGGGTATTCCATGCACGAACATCTGCTTTTTCTGTGGCAGTGTTATAGACATTGCCTGCAAGTTGTCCAAATACGCCTAAACGATTGCCCAGTTCTTTTTGTACAGCGTATTTCGCTGTAGAACGTGCAATTTGAGTTGTGAGATTAGCGGCAATATTTTCTTTTAGTGTTTTTACAGCCAATGCACCAATATCAGTAAGTAATGCTGTATTTGCAACGGTTTTCCCATTCACTGCGATATCGACCTGTCTTGGTGTGATATAGGTTGAAGGGTCATAGCTTGCAAATGAGATATTCACTAATCCATTTGGTGTTGGAATTGCTAAGGTCGAAGAAATTTTTTGAGGAACTAATCCTTGCTCCAGGAAAATAACGACAGGATATTGAGCATTTGCTTTGTTTGCACCGTTATCTAGTCGTTTTACATCATTTTTAATAAAATCATTTGGCTGTAGTTCATATGCTTTTTTATAATCAACTAAAGCATCATTTTTTTCACCCAAAGCTTCCCATAAGGTTGCCGCCATATAAAATGCATACGCATTTTGATACGTGTTTTTTACTTTACCCGCAATTGTATTTAGTCCAGCTAAAGCTTCATCGTATTCAGCTGGAGCAGAATTATCATTTTGAGCTTTGGCTGTTGCTTTTTCTGCTTCTTTGCTATGAGCTAATTCAATTTCGCGTTGAATACGTTGCGCTACACGCATTTCAACAGCCGCACCCTCAGTATTATTTAAAGCTAGATAGTTTATCGATTGGTAAACATGTGCTAATACCTGTTCATATTCAGGAATCTTATAAGGTGCTACGCTATCATTACTCACGAGGGAAAGTGCCTTAAAACCTAATTTAGAAGCGCTAATTGTCGCTTTATTATTTTGAGCATCTAACAATTCAAATGCATTTTCAAAAGTTTGCTTACTAGCTTCATATTGTTTGTTTGCTTGTTCTAAACGCGCTTTTTCTAATAGATATAATGCTGCATCATTACTTTTAGCTTTTTTTTCAAATAATTCTTGTGTTGGCGTCGATATCGGTTGAGTCAGTGATGAACGAAAATTTTGAGCCGTGTCCGTATAGTTATCAAATAAACCAGCATGTACTTGAGTTGTTAGACCAGAAATCGACAAACTCATGCAGCTGATGAATAAGAATGAAAGCTTTGGTTTTAATAATAAAGATGACATATATACCCCTATAAAAAATAAAAACTGTATTAAAAAATTACGCAAATATACAAAAAGTTCTAAATAATTAACAGGAATTTAAGAAGATATTTAATAAATATTTTTATTTTATAAAGTAAAAGATTTTTTTATTAGTATAAGTTTTTGAAACATAATGTTTATTTTGATTCATTCAAATATTATTTGAATGAATCTTTTAAATTATCTTTTTGATAAAAAAATATTGGTCAATCGATTTAAAAACTGTGGGCTGATGCTCGACAATTGATACATCAATTTAGTTTTAATTCCTATAGGAGTGTGTGTTGGAATCAAGGCGTGATCTTTTTGTTGTGCTAGATGTAATACTTGTTTTGCTACATCAGCGGGGGTTAAATCTACGCCAATATTTTGAATACTGCCCGCATCCATATTCTTCACCATATTGGTTTGTACAAATAAAGGCATTACATCAAGCACACGAATATTATATTTCTGCCACTCGACGTCTAAAGCTTCTGTTAAACCACGAACAGCAAACTTACTTGCTGAATATGAGGCTAAATCTGCTTGTCCATAAATTGCTGAAGCTGAAGAAAGATTAATTACACGAGCAAAACTGGCTTTTTGTAGGTGAGGTAAGGCAACATGGCAACCATTAAAAACACCTTTTACATTGATGTCGATGGTACGATGATGAGATTGGATTGGGGTGTTTTCAAATGCACCTGAATATAGGATGCCAGCGTTATTAATTAAAATATTGAGTTCACCAGCCCAATTATTAAAGTCTTGTAAAGCGATTTGCCATTGACGAAAGTTGCTTACATCGAGATAGCCCGCTTTCGCATTTTCCCCAAGTTCATCGGCTAATTGTCGCGCTTGTTCATCGTTAATATCATATATACCGACTTTATAACCTTGTCGATAAAACATACGTGCGATCTCAGCACCAATTCCTTGTGCGGCCCCACTGATAAATACGCTATGTTGCATTACTTTCCCTTGCTTTATCATATTTCTTTAATCGGCGTATATTACGCATAAGCAGGTTCAGGCTGCAACAATTTGGTGTATTTGGAGAAATTCATGGAAAAGTTATTAGAAATCATGCACGAATTAAGACAAAAGTGCCCATGGGATCAACAACAAACACCAAATAGTTTGACGCGTTATGCGATCGAAGAAGCCTATGAGGTAGAAGCTGCGATTCGAGAGGGGGATCTAAATGAAATTCGTAATGAGTTAGGCGATTTGTTATTGCAGGTCGTGTTCCAATCTCAGATGTATAGTGAACAAGGTGCATTTAATTTTCATGATGTGGTCGATGCGATTAGTGAAAAATTAATTCGTCGACATCCACATGTATTTCAAGCTGAAAAATATCAAAATTTAGATCCAGAACAAGTCAGTGAATTATGGAAAAAAATTAAGCAACAAGAAAAACAAGGTAAGGCTCAATCTCGACTAGATGAAGTGAAACATGCGCCAGCATTGGTACAGGCACATGAGATTCAAAAAAAAGCAGCGCAGCTGGGTTTTGATTTTGAAACAGTTGAAGATGCTTATGGGAAGTTAAATGAGGAATTAGAGGAATTACAAGAGGCAATAAAAACTCAAAAAGCTGATGAAATACAAGAAGAGTTTGGAGATTGTCTATTTTCTTTAATTAACGTAGGACGTAAACTTGGCGTGTCGAGTGAGACTGCATTATTGGCAACGATTCATAAATTTAGAAGCCGATTTGCATATATTGAACAACAAGCACAAAGACAAAATAAAGACTTGCAAGAAATGAGTTTGGCAGAAATGGATGAACTATGGGAGCAAGCAAAACGACACTTAAAACTTCAGGGGAAATCCAATGAATTTGCCGCAACCAAGCAGCAAACATAACTTTATTCTGTTTATTTTTATATTTTTAAGCTGCTTTGATTGTGTGAGTGCACAACCATTTGATCAATCCTATGAAAAATGGAAAGCTCAACAACAAGCACGTGATCAGCAATTAGCGAAGCAGCCTAACAATAATTATTATTTATCAAGACCTACACCACAGAAAAGCTCTCAGCAAGTTTCATCCCCTGTCAATATTCAGGGAGATAAGATTAGTTTGAACCAAGCAAATTTACAGCAGTTACAGACTTTAAATGGCGTTGGTGAGAAAAAGGCTCAGGCAATTGTTGAATATCGCCAAAAGAATGGTGGTTTTAAAACGGTGGACGAGTTGGTCAATGTCAAAGGAATTGGTCCAAAATTGCTTGAAAAAAATAAAGCACGCTTAGGATTATAGGATAAAAATAAAGATGATATTGCAATTAAAACATACTGATCTGTTGAAACTTCAACAGAATAAATTGCCCTTTGAGTGTGTTAGAGCTATGATTAGCGACAAATTGTTATTTACGTCCTGACGTAGGAGACAGTGTCTTTTGCAAACTTTGCGTGCGTCAAAATGTGGTTTGTCCACAGCCCAACTCCCTTCTTCAATATTAGATGTAATCGATAGCCTAACGAAAGCGGGCTATGAGGCATATATTGTGGGCGGCGGTGTTCGCGATATGATGTTAGGTCTTAATCCTAAGGATTTTGATGCTGTCACCAATGCAACACCAGCACAAGTGAAAGAAGTTTTTGGTCGACGTTGCCGAATTATTGGTCGACGTTTCGAATTAGCACATGTTTATTCTGGTCGCGAACTGATTGAAGTCGCAACTTTCCGCGCTCCTCCCAAAAAAGCAGTCACCAGTGCTTCTGGTATGATCCTGCGAGATAATAATTGGGGAACAATTGAGCAAGATTTTGCGCGTCGAGATTTCTCAATTAATACTTTGTATTATCAACCGCGCCAAGCGATCGTGTTAGATTTTTGTCATGCAGTTGATGATATTAAAACGCGTACTTTGCGTTTTTTAGGTGAGCCTGCACAGCGATTTGAAGAAGATCCTGTTCGGATGTTACGTGCTTTACGTTTTGCTGCGAAACTCAACTTCCAAATTGATCAATCGATTATTGATGTTTTTGATGTTGAAATGACGCAACTGTTACGTGACGTTTCGCCTCATCGATTATACGATGAGTCTCAAAAATTATTTACTATGGGGCATCTTGCACGCGTTTTGCCGATGCTGATTGAGTTTGGTGTTTGGAAGCAATTATTTGCTGAAATTCCTCCAAATCTAACAGCTTTCATCGAACGTGCAGCTAAAAATACTGATCAACGAATTCAAATTGGTAAGACTATTAATCCCGCATTTTTTTATGCAGTATTGTTGTGGAAGCCATTCTTAGAGCGTTGTGATTTTTATTTAAATAAAGGTGTTGTTCCTGCTGAAGCACGTGCCCAAGCTGGTTTAGATGTATTGAAACGTCAAGCCACACGTACCATTATTCCCCGTTTTGCTGAAACTTTCATTCGTGAAGTATGGGAAATGCAAACCCGTTTGCTTAATCCAAAACCACAGCAAATTGAAGCTTTAGCTGGACATGCACGTTTCCGTGCAGGCTTTGACTTCTTGTTGTTACGTGAGAAATCAGGTGATAGCAGTACCGAAGGCATGGGTATTTGGTGGGAAGCTTACCAAGAAATGTCAATCGATCAGAAAGAAGTCGCAATTCGTCAGTACAACCGTCAACGTAGTAAAACACGTCGTAAGACAGTTGAAGTTGATGAGCCAAAGACCACTGAGATTGAGCCTTTGGTGAATGTCCCTGAGCCGAGAAGCCGCCGTGCCAAGAAAGAACGTGTTAGAGCAGATGAATCAACTAGCCGTTTTATTGAAAAAGCGACTGCCATTTCTGGACAAATCAATGCAGATCATCCGATCCTTAAGCGTAAGCGTGTACAACGTGATCTGAGCCAAGTGGTTTTTGGACCGACGCAATGACTATTCGTACCTATATCGGTTTAGGCAGTAACTTAGGTGATTCACAACAGCTTCTTAGCGAAGCTGTTGTGAAGTTGGCTAGTTTAGGTTCGGTAAAAGTTTCAAGGCTTTATCAAAGTCCACCGATGGGTCCTCAGGACCAGCCAAATTATCTAAATGCCGTTGTTCAATTGGACACGACACTTGAAGCACTTGCCTTATTAGACCAATTACAACAATTTGAGCAAGAAGCAGGTCGTATTCGTTTAAGGCGATGGGGAGAGCGCACGCTTGATTTAGATCTATTGATTTATGGTCAAGAGCAGATTCAAAATGAACGTTTGACCGTACCACATATTGGTATTTTAGAACGTGATTTTGTGATCCTTCCCTTATTAGATTTAGATGCTCATTTACAGTTAAATGGGCACTCATTAAAAGATTTAGAACTAGTGCAGCAAGCAAACTTGACTGTAATCGCAGATCAATCTTGGGCAACTGCGTAAGATTGTTTCGTTCTGGAAATGCCTGCAGAGGATATCATCATGATTAGTCTAAGTGACTTAAGAAAATTTAAAGCTGATGGACGTAAGTTCTCATGTCTTACTTGTTACGATGCAAGTATGGCTAAAGCGATGGAATTAGCTGAAATTGATACAATTTTAATTGGTGATTCTCTAGGAATGGCGATTCAAGGAAGAGATTCCACACTTCCTGTGACAGTTGAAGATATGGCTTATCATACAGCAGCTGTACGTCGTGGTAATTCGCACGCCTTAATTATGACTGATCTACCATTTATGAGTTATGCAACGCTTGAAGATGGTTTGAAAAATGCAAAAGCAGTAATGCAAGTTGGCGCACAGATGGTCAAGATTGAAGGTGGTGCGTGGTTAAGTGAATTAGTCCAAGTTTTGACACGTAATGGTATTCCTGTCTGCGTGCATTTGGGTTTAACGCCACAATCAGTACACGTATTCGGTGGCTATAAACTTCAAGCACGAACGCGTGAAGCAGCTGATCAATTAATTGCGGATTGCCAAGCTGTGGTTGATGCAGGTGCTGCGGTATTATTATTAGAGTGTGTTCCAGCTCAGTTAGGCAAGGAAATTGCTGAACTATTTCCTAATACTCCAGTGATTGGTATTGGTGCAGGCAATGAAACTGATGGACAAGTTTTGGTTGTACAAGACATGCTTGGTTTGACTTTTGGTCGAGTTGCGCGTTTTGTGCGTAATTTCATGAAAGAACAAGCGGGCGAAACAGCAATTGTAGATGCATTTAAATCGTATCATGCAGCTGTTCAAAACCAATCATTTCCTGCTAAAGAACACACTTTTCAAGTTGAGCTCTAACTCATGAAAACAGAAACAACAATACAAGGCTTAACTGCATCATTAGCTCCCGCAAGAACAGCAAAAAAACTTATTGGTTTTGTTCCAACTATGGGGAACTTGCATGAAGGTCATTTGACTTTAGTGCGCGCCGCAAAAAAAATCTGTGATGTCGTGGTGGTGAGTATTTTTGTTAATCCAATCCAGTTTGGTGCGGGTGAAGATTTTGATAGTTATCCACGTACGTTAGAACAAGATAGTCGTTTGTTGGCAGATGTAGGGTGTGACATTATTTTTGCCCCTTCTGTCGATCAAATGTATGGCAAGCAGCCTCGTTTAACCAATATTAGTGTTAGTCAAATTACCAATGATTTATGTGGTCAATCGCGTCCAGGTCATTTTGATGGTGTGGCGGTTGTTGTCACTAAACTATTCAATATTGTACAACCTGATTATGCTTTTTTTGGGCAAAAAGATTATCAACAATTGGCTGTAATTCGTCAGTTGGTGCAGGATTTAAATATTCCATTGGAAGTCATCGGCGTACCAATTGTACGAGCAGCAGATGGTTTGGCTTTAAGTTCACGCAATGGTTATTTGTCAGAAGAGCAACGAAGTATTGCGCCAACAATTTATCAGTTGTTAAAACAAGCTGAGGTTGGTTTGGGAGAGGGGCAATCACTTTCACAAGTGTTAGCAAATATCTCAACGGAATTGACACGAGCTGGATTTGTTGTGGATTATGTAGAGGCTCGTCAACCTAATTTGCAACCAATTGACGAGTTTGATCGTGATTTAGTTTTATTTATTGCGGCTAAATTAGGTTCAACACGTTTGATTGATAATTTACAAATTAATTTCAAAACATAAAATAAATTAAAGGGCGATATGCGATGAAGCGTATTCTTATCGTTACAGGACAGTCAGGTTCAGGAAAATCATCTGCATTACAGGTGCTTGAAGATTTGGGCTATTATTGTATAGATAATTTACCTTTGGCATTATTGCCTGAAATTGTAGCTAAACTGGATCATGAAAATAATTTAGAGCAGTTAGCATTAGGTGTGGATATTCGAAGTACTCGTGCGGATATGCAAGAGTTCGATCATGTTTTTGAACAATTAAAAAAACATGGTACGGTGGATATCATTTATTTAACCACGCAAGATCAAGACTTAGTTGCACGGTTTAGCTCTTCGCGTAGACCACATCCTTTAGCAAATCGTTTTAATAGCCTGTTGCAATGTATACAGGAAGAAAAACAGTTGCTCATCCCGATACAATTCCGCTCTACGGTGCATATTGATACGACGGGTAAAAGTGTTCATGATCTCAAACATATCTTGCTGTCTCGATTGGGGCAGTCTGATAAGTTGATTGTGATTCTACAATCGTTTGGCTATAAACATGGCATTCCGCTTGATGCCGATTATGTATTTGATGTGCGTCATTTACCTAATCCGCACTGGGATTTAGAGTTGCGTCGTCTTTCTGGGTTGGATGATCCCGTCTGCCGTTTTTTAGAAAGCAATCAACAAACCAATGAAATGTTTACCGATATTTATAACTTCTTAGAAAAA
Organism: Acinetobacter modestus; assembly: GCF_014636095.1. Taxonomy (GTDB): domain Bacteria; phylum Pseudomonadota; class Gammaproteobacteria; order Pseudomonadales; family Moraxellaceae; genus Acinetobacter; species Acinetobacter modestus. The sequence goes on along the minus strand of NZ_BMDV01000008.1, from coordinate 39,447 downwards.
TGGTTGCCAGCTTTTGCAGAAGGACATCGACATTACATGACCATTTCAGTGGGATGTACAGGTGGGCAACATCGTTCAGTTTATATCGTGGATAGACTCAAACAGGCCCTTAAGGCAAAATGGACTGTCCAAATCTTACATAGAGAAATGAAGCACTGGTCATGATAGACACAACAATTGATGTAATTAATAAACTCGGTTTACATGCACGTGCATCTGGTAAACTTATTGAAGTCACAACCAAGTTTAGCTCTTCGATACAAATTGGTAAGGGTGAAAAGTTGATTGATGCAAAAAATATTATGTCATTGTTGATGTTGGGTGCTGGTAAAGGCACAACATTAAGATTGGTGATTGATGGTGCTGATGAAGAAAAAGCACTGGAAGAAATTCAAACGCTGTTCGCAGCAAAATTTTATGAGGCAGAGTAATAGTGGCACGTGGTACCCAACAACGTTATACAGATGAAGATTTTGAGTCATTAGATGGACGTGCGAGTAGAACCGAGCAAAAAAAAGCTGTGCAACGTATGGCTGCTTTAGGTGAGCAATTGGCTCAACTCAATCCAAAACAAATTCAAAAGCTTCCTGTCGATGAGCGTTTGATTGATGCATTACTCGAAGTGCAGAAGATCAGTTCATTTGAAGCACGTCGTCGTCAGTTTCAACGTGTTGGTAAGTTATTGCGTAATGAAAATGAAACCACGATTTTATCTTATTTGACACCGCAACAAGGTGCTAAAAAACAAATGCAATTGATGCGTTGGGTAGATCGAATGATTGATCAAGGTGATCCAATCATTAATGAGTTTAGTAAAGTTTTTAATGCTTCTGAACGCCATACTTTGCGCCAGCATGTTTTACGCATTCATCGAGATATCAAACAGCAGGTGAGTGAAGAAGAACTTGCCGCATCCAAGCTCAAATTTGTGAACTATGTACAGCAAGTCGCCTTGTTATCTGATCAAGGTTAAAGCCAAAAAGAAGTTTCAGTTGAAACTTCTTTTTTGTTTTTAGGGGTTAATTCGCAAACGAAACGCTTGCTCGTTCTTTTGCCCATTCTCTTAAAATAAATTTCTGTAATTTCCCTGTCGATGTTTTTGGAATCTCAGTAATTACCACATCTTTGGGAACTTTAAAGCGAGCCAGTTCTTTTTGGCAATGTGCAATAATCTCTTCTGCGGAAGCAGATGCACCTTGCTTCAACTCAATAAATGCACAAGGCACTTCTTGCCAACGTTCATCAGGTTTTGCGACCACTGCGGCGGTGAGTACAGCAGGGTGGCGGTAAAGTACATCTTCGACTTCGAGTGATGAAATATTTTCGCCACCTGAAATGATAATATCTTTAGAGCGATCAGTAATTTTGGCATAACCATCAGGATGGCAAACAGCTAGATCTCCTGTATGAAACCAACCACCTTTAAAAGCTTCTTCAGTCGCTTGTGGATTTTTGAGATAACCTTTCATCACGATGTTACCACGAAACATAATTTCGCCCATGGTTTGCCCATCATTCGGTACTGGTTGCATCGTTTCAGGATCAAGTACTCTCATACTGTCTTGGAGTGGATAAGGAACACCTTGACGAGAGTGTAGTTGTGCTTGTTCTTGAATGGATAAGTCACTCCATCCTGCTTGCGAAGCACATAATGCCGATGGACCATACGTTTCTGTCAAACCATAGACATGATTGACATTAATTCCAATATGACGCATCCCCTCGATGATTGCCACAGGTGGCGCAGCGCCCGCAACCATGACTTCAACATGGTGGTTGAAAGCTGTTTTTTGTTCTGCTGGAGTATTGATGAGCATCGATAAGACAATTGGCGCACCGCAGAAATAATCGACTTTGTGTTCAGCGATATATTTAAAAATTAAAACTGGATCAACTCGACGTAAGCAAATATTGGTGCCGCCACTAGCTGCAATTGACCATGCAAAACACCAACCATTACAGTGAAATAGTGGTAGCGTCCATAGATAAACCGCACGAGGCTTCATACCGCATGCCAAAATATTACTGGCCGCATTGAGATAAGCGCCGCGATGGTGATAAACCACACCTTTTGGATTGCCTGTGGTTCCTGAAGTGTAATTCAGACTAATCGCATCCCATTCATCTTGTGGAAGTAGCCATTCAAATTCAGGATTACCTTGTGCTAACCATGATTCATATTCGTATTGACCAATCGCAATTTGCTCACCTTCATACTCCTGATCAAATACATCAATCACAATAATATCTTGAGTGATCAGCTTTAATGCTTCTTCAGCAAGTGATCTGAATTCTGGATCGACCAAAAGAACTTTTGATTCTGCATGAGCCAGCATAAAAGCAATAGTTTTGGCATCGAGGCGAGTATTCAGCGTATTGAGTACTGCACCTGCCATTGGTACAGCAAAATGTGCCTCAATCATTGCAGGTACATTTGGCAAGAGTACCGAAACGGTATCATTCTTTTGAATTCCTAACTGAGTGAGCTGATGTGCAAACTGGCGGCAACGTTGATAGCTTTGTTGCCATGTGATTTGACGTTCCCCATGAATAATTGCGGCTTGGTGTGGATAAATATAAGCAGCACGTTCTAAATAACGTAAAGGTGATAAAGCAACGAAATTTGCAGGGGTTCTCGGTAATTCATCATATGCACTAACCATGTGTTTGCTCCATTTGTGTTTTTTTCATTTATATCTATATCAACATAGTGCGTCATTCAGTCTAAATCATTTAGGCTTTAGTCGGAGATGAAGCCTAATCAATCTAGGTTTTTATGATTCAAAGGTTTCATCCTCAACTAAACCTGTGTAAAATCTTGAATACTTTTTTATCCGCCGTTTTTTATCTTTTGAGGTTCGCCTCAATACATAATCTCGCGGTGATATGCTCCTTCGTATAGGGCATCACTCCTTAAGGATTTTATTATGCCAATTATCACTTTGCCAAATGGCGATCAAAAACAGTTTGATCAAGCCGTATCTGTGATGGACGTTGCATTAAGCATTGGTCCGGGTCTTGCGAAAAATACCGTAGCAGGTCGTGTCAATGATCGTCTAGTCGATGCTTCAGACTTGATTACCGAAGATGCAACTGTACAAATTATCACGCCTAAAGATGAAGAAGGCGTAGAAATTATTCGTCACTCTTGCGCACATCTCGTTGGTCACGCTGTTAAGCAGCTGTTTCCAGAAGCAAAAATGGTAATTGGTCCAGTCATTGAAGAAGGTTTCTACTATGACATCTGGATGCCACGTCCTTTTACTTTAGATGATATGGCAGCGATTGAAGAGCGTATGAAAAAGCTCATCGACCAAGATTATGATGTCATCAAAAAAATGACACCACGTGATGAGGTGATTGCAGAATTCACAGCACGTGGCGAAGAATACAAATTGCGCTTGATCGCAGACATGCCGAATGAAACACAAATGGGCTTGTACTACCATCAAGATTATTTGGATATGTGCCGTGGTCCGCACGTACCAAACACTAAATTCTTAAAATCATTCAAGCTCACAAAAATCTCTGGTGCTTACTGGCGTGGTGATGCGAAGAATGAACAGCTTCAACGTATCTATGGTACGGCTTGGGCTGATAAAAAACAGTTAGCTGCATATATCAAACGTATCGAAGAAGCAGAAAAGCGTGACCATCGTAAAATTGGTAAAGCTTTAGATTTATTCCATATGCAAGAAGAAGCACCGGGTATGGTGTTCTGGCATCCAAATGGTTGGACAATCTACCAAGTGCTTGAACAATACATGCGTAAAGTTCAGCAAGACAATGGCTACCTAGAGATTAAAACGCCGCAAATCGTCGATTTTACGCTTTGGGAAAAATCTGGTCATGCAGCCAACTACGCAGATAACATGTTTACAACTCATTCAGAGAGTCGTAACTATGCTGTTAAGCCAATGAACTGTCCTTGTCACGTACAAGTGTTTAACCAAGGCTTGAAATCTTACCGTGATTTACCAATTCGTTTGGCTGAATTTGGTTCTTGTCACCGTAATGAGCCATCAGGTTCTTTACACGGGATTATGCGTGTTCGTGGTTTTACTCAAGATGATGCACATATTTTCTGTACCAAAGAACAAATTGGTAAAGAAGTTGCTGACTTTATTAAGCTGACTTTAGATGTTTATAAAGACTTCGGCTTTGAAGAAGTGCAAATGAAATTGTCTACACGTCCTGAAAAACGTGTCGGTGATGATGCACTTTGGGATTTGGCTGAAAAATCTTTGGCGGATGCTTTAGATAACGCAGGCTTGGCTTGGGATTTGCAACCTGGTGAAGGTGCATTCTATGGTCCGAAAATTGAATTTTCATTGAAAGATTGCTTAGGCCGTGTATGGCAGTGCGGTACGATTCAATGTGACTTCAACTTACCAATTCGCTTAGATGCGTCTTATGTCACTGAAGACAACGATCGTGATCAACCAGTCATGCTTCATCGTGCAATTCTTGGTAGTTTTGAGCGTTTTATTGGTATACTAATTGAACACTATGCGGGCTTTATGCCGCCTTGGTTAACACCAATTCAAGCGTGTGTTATGAATATTACTGATTCACAAGCAGAAGCATGTGAACAAGTGGTTGCAAAACTCAAAGAAAATGGTCTTCGTGCTATTTCTGACTTGAGAAATGAAAAGATCGGATTTAAGATTCGTGAGCGTACCCTAGAGCGTATTCCTTACCTTCTAGTTCTTGGTGATCGAGAAGTTGAAGAAGGTACTGTTAATGTGCGTACTCGCTCAGGAAAAAATTTAGGTACTATGTCAGTAGATGCATTTATTGACCTAGTGAAATCTGCCGTTGCCGAACGCGGCCGGTACATTGTGGAGTAATAAAGATTAAACAGCCTGACCGTAACCAGCAACAAGGTGCTAAAAGTAACCGTCCTGCAATTAACGAAGAGATCCGTGCGAAAGAAGTACGCCTCGTCGCTGCAGATGGAGAACAAAAAGGTGTTGTTTCATTAACTGAAGCATTACGTGCTGCTGAAGAAGCTAATCTTGACCTTGTTGAGATTGTTGCTAATGCAGAACCGCCTGTTTGTAAAATCATGGACTACAACAAGCACTTATTTGACTTAAAGCAAAAGCAAAAAGATGCGAAGAAAAAACAGCATCAAGTGCAAGTGAAAGAAATCAAGTTACGTCCTGCAACGGACGTAGGTGATTACCAAGTAAAATTGCGTGCAATTTTACGTTTCCTTGAAGAAGGAAATAAGGTAAAAATTACCTTGCGTTTCCGTGGTCGTGAGATGGCACATCAACAGCTTGGTTTGGCTCAATTGCAAAAAATTGAAGCTGACGTTGCTGAGTTTGGCGTAGTTGAACAAGCGCCGAAGATGGAAGGTCGTCAGATGGGCATGTTACTTGGTCCGAAAAAGAAAAAGTAATTTTTCTTTAGAAAAAGCACCGCAACAAGCGGTGCTTTTTTATGTCAAAAAATAATATATTTATCTACTTAAAATTTATCCATATCACTCAACAATATCTAAAATAAAATATGATAGGTTTGATTGATAATTACATAATTTAAGAATAGGAACACTTATGACTACAACTATAGGAACTAAAGAACTCGCAGAAATTAATCAAAAAGTGGTACAAGATGGTGAGGTATTGCCACAGGTAAAGCTTAAAGATGGTAGTCGGGTTCAAACAGGAACAGTTGCCACTATGCTGCATAATATTAATCTCTATAATGCAGGCGTTCGAGGTGCGGTAGAGGAAGAGCTGATTTTCGCAGTTCCAACTTTATTTAAAGTGGGTATGTTTGATCTATTCTCTGCTGATGAGTGGATCAATGGAACTAATGCGGGGCGTAGATTTGTAGGAAAACAAGCAAAACAATTCTTAGCTGATCGGATTTAGATATTTAAAAAGATTACCTTTGAAAACACGGTTTTATTGTTTCTTTTCGTGCTGGTTTGCTGATCATTTACTATGAAATGTGCTATAACGCAACAACAGTCAAGATAACGATGAATAGGACAATATAATGATTGACTTATATTATTGGGGTACACCTAACGGCCATAAAATAACAATTGCCTTGGAGGAAATGGGACTCGAATATCAGATTTTTCCTATTAATATTTTAGAAAATGATCAGTTCCAACCAGACTTCTTAAGAATCTCTCCTAATAATAAAATTCCAGCGATTGTTGATCAAAATGGACCACGAGGTGAACCGATTTCTGTATTTGAATCAGGTGCGATCCTACAATATTTAGGTCGGAAGACTGGATTATTCTATCCTACGGATGAACAAGAGCGAGTTGAAGTAGAGCAATGGTTAATGTGGCAAATGGGTGGGTTTGGTCCAATGCTAGGGCAAAATCATCATTTTAATAAATTTGCACCTGAACGTATTCCTTATGCAATTGATCGTTATATCAATGAGACTAAACGCCTTTACACTGTTTTAAATAAGCAATTGATTGGTCAGAAGTTCGTGGCAAGTGAGTATTCAATTGCTGATATGGCAATCTTGCCTTGGGCATTGCGTTATGAATGGCAAGGCATTCAACTTGAAGATTATCCATATGTGCAAGACTATATTGAACGCTTAACGGCGCGCTCTGCGATACAAAAAGCTTTATCGATCCAAGTCTAATATTTTACTGTGTTTAAGTTTGCCTCATGAGTTATTGGTTGTTGTTCATATCTGCTTTTGGGGCTGCAACATTATTACCTTTACAGTCGGAAGCAGTATTAATAACCTTATTGATACAAGGGCTTTCCAATCCTCTTTATCTGATTTTAGTTGCAACCATTGGAAATGTCTTGGGTTCATGTGTGAATTGGTGGTTAGGACTCAAAATTGAACATTTTAAAGATAAAAAATGGTTTCCTGTTTCTGGACGGCGTTTAGAGCAGGCACAACAGATTTATCATAAATATGGTTTTTATTCCCTGCTACTGAGTTGGACACCTGTGATTGGTGATCCGATTACCTTGATTGCGGGATTGATGAAAGAAAATTTTTGGCGATTTTTATTGATTGTCACCATCGCCAAAGGTGGGCGTTATTTAACATTGTATGTGTTATATCTTGGAGTTGTTTGAAAAAAGGGAAAGTTTGACTTTCCCTAAAACCTTTAATGATCAGTACCTTTAGTAATATCGACTTTAAATAAATCGCTGGTTTTAAACCAACAGTAAGTTACAACTGCAAGCGTCATACAACCACCAAATATGGTCGCAGTGATTGTTCCGAGATATTTGGCTGCCAGACCTGATTCAAAAGCCCCGAGTTCATTACTCGATGAAACGAACATTCCATTTACCGCAGCCACTCGACCTCGCATATTTTCAGGCGGGAAAATTTGTAGCACAGTTTGACGAACCACGACAGAAACACTGTCACAAGCACCGGTCATGGCTAAGGCAAATAGTGATAGCCATATATTGTTTGAAAAGGCGAACAGAATGGTAAAAATACCAAAGCCAGCGACAGCCAATAACATATTCCGCCAAGCGTGATGCATCGGTGGGAACTTGGTCAGGGCAATCATAGTAATTAGTGCGCCGATCGAAGGGGCGGCGCGTAGATAACCTAAACCTTCAGGGCCGACCTTTAATATTTCTTCGGCAAAAATGGGTAATAGTGCAATCACACCACCAAAGAGTACCGATACCAAGTCTAGTGAGATTGCCCATAAAACAATTTTGGTTTTCCAAATAAAGCGGAAACCATCGGTCAGGCTTTGTAAGACATTCTCAGTTTCCATTTTTGGGAATGTTCGTTTCTGTAAGCAATTAATCAAAATAAAGCAGATTGATAATAATGCTGATACTGCAAAAAGGCTCGTTTCACGTCCCAGAAATGCCAACATAAAGCCACCCAACATTGGCCCGATAATGACACCACTTTGCCAGCCGATCGTGGTCCAAGTGGCACCATTTGCATACAGTTCGCGTGGAATTAAAAAGGGTTTGAGTGAGGTTGCTGATGGATTGTAAAAACCTCGAATAGTACCCAAGGCAAATATGACAGCATAAATGCCCCAAGAAAGTGTGCTAATACCAATTTTTTCTAAGCCATGTAAATGGAATAAGCCCCAAAGAACCAAAGGTAAAGGAATGGAAAAGAATAAACACACCTTCATAATGCTTTGTTTATTCAGTTTATCTGCAAAATAACCACCCCATAAAGAAAGCGTGATAAATGGGATTGCTTCAGCTAGACCAATAAAACCCAAGGTTAGGGGATCACGAGTGATTTGATAGAGTGAATAAGCAACAATAATTTCCTGAATTAAAATTGCCAGTGTTAAGCAAAATTGATTCAAGGTCACGATAGAGAAATCTCGATACCGTAACGCGGCGAATGCGTCATTCTGAATATTCATAAGAATAAAGATTTAATAATTTGATTCTATTATAGGCGCTGATTTTGTGGATGTTTCTCATAATTTGAGAATTAATTATGGAAAATAACGTTTGAGAAAAATAAAGTAGTTGCTGTTAAAAAATGAGCATTTTACTTTTGTTTTAAAGGCAGATGCTATATGATACTGCCTTCCTTACCTGCAGGTCGATTTGCAATAGTGCAAACGAGCCGAACAGGTGCCCAAAAGAGGTTACTATGGCTAAGTTAAAAACTCGCCGTGGTGCAGCTAAACGCTTTAAAGCGACTGCAAACGGTTTCAAGCGCAAACAAGCATTCAAGCGCCACATTTTGACCAAAAAATCTGCTAAGCGTATCCGTCAATTGCGCGGTTGTGTAATGGTTCACGTAAGTGACGTTGCATCAGTTCGTGCTATGTGCCCATACATCTAAGGAGATTATAAATGGCTCGTGTAAAACGTGGTGTAGTGGCTCATCGCCGTCACAAAAAAATTCTTGCTCGCGCTAAAGGTTACTATGGTGCTCGTTCACGCGTTTACCGCGTAGCGTTCCAAGCGGTAATCAAAGCTGGTCAATACGCTTACCGTGACCGCCGTCAAAAGAAACGTCAATTCCGTGCTTTATGGATTGCGCGTATCAATGCTGGTGCTCGTCTTAATGGTTTGTCTTACAGCCGTATGATCGATGGCTTGAAAAAAGCTCAAGTGATCATCGACCGTCGCGTATTAGCTGACATCGCTATGCATGATGCAGTTGCATTTGCTGCTTTAGCTGAAAAAGCTAAAGGCGCATTAGCTGCATAAGCTTAGAGATTCAAAGAAGGCCGCTTTTTAGCGGTCTTTTTTATTTTTAGCGTATTGAATTTCCAACAATAGATAATAATCAGAGATGGACGATGCAAGATGAACAATTTTTAAATGATTTAATTCAAAAAGTCCAACAAGGTCGCCCATTTAAATATTTATATTTCTGGGGACATACCCCAAAGCAAACCAATCATGTAGACAAAAGTTGTTTTAGCCAGTGGTTTCCATCGTCATTCCAACAGGAGGGTATTGAATATCTCACTGCGGAACATTATATGATGGCGCAAAAAGCAAAACTCTTTAACGATGATGAGATATTTCAACAGATTTTGAAGGTCACACACCCGAATGAAGCAAAATAACTCGGTCGGAAAGTACAGCATTATGACGAGCAATTGTGGCAGGAAAAGCGTTTTGAGATCGTAGTACAGGCAAATTTGGCTAAATTTTCACAGCATCCTGAGCTAAGAGATTTTCTACTTACTACGCATGAACGTATTTTGGTTGAAGCATCGCCTGTCGATCAGATTTGGGGGATTGGTATGGCACAAGATCACGAGCATATCCAAGACCCTAACCAATGGCAGGGGTTAAACTTACTTGGATTTGCTCCGATACAGGTTCGGTCTCAATTTCTGGCTCAGTAGTATTGAGCCTTTGAGAAGAAGCTATACTCAGATTTATTGTATAGCCCTTATATAAATCTGTTCAAACATGCTGATGTTATGACGATAGAATTTGAGCTATCATCTGAATCTGATTTATCAACATCTATGAATATGACTGAGCATTTGATGGGAGTTATAGCCCAAAATAATAAGCAACTAGACAAATAATCACGGTTAATATAATCAATTTAATTACGCTAGACGCACCTACTTTATGATGGTGGGACTTATCAATCTGATGTGGAATTTCCATGGTTCGGTCAATGATTTCAGGTTCTTCTGCCGTAAGTTGAGCCGTTTGGTAGTGATTTGCGGTTTTTACAATCAGCTTTGCAAATAAGTCATCAGTTTTTTGTGAAAAATTACGGAGATTAATCTGTTCTTCAGGGCTAATTAACTCACCTGTAGCCGTATAAGGATGCTTTCTTTGTTGTTCTAAATAATCAGTTAATGCTTGTGTGCGATGTAATAATCGATGTGCACAATCCGCTGGATAATCTGTTGGAATCAATGCTAATTGTTTGCTAGAAAGATGTATAAGATCAGCTTCATAACCATAAAAAGGCAAATCTTGTTGTTCTGGCTCTGGAAAATGTTCAGCATATTTACTATCGAACAGTTCTTTCTCCAAGAAAATGGCAACCTGATTCCAATTTACCTTCTGTAAGTCAGCATCAATTTTTTTAGCGAATTTATCATTCAACTCATAACGCCAAAATATTTCTTGGCGGAGTGTTGTTTGTTGAGGTGCCGGCACATTAAAGGCTTGATCACTGTTGTCCCATTCAGCCAGTTCATGCCCACAGATCCATGCGGTTTTTTTATTGCCTTGATGGCTCACAATAAAATGCGCAAAAGGAAGCAGCTCTACGTTGGCATTTGGATTTTGCTCATCATTGAGGATGCTAGATAAATGTAGGCTGAGTTTTTTAACACCTTGTTTTTTTAAGCCTTCAAGCCAAATCTGGAAATGTTGTGCCAATAGGTGTTGAGACAGTAAGTCTCTAAAAATGAGTCGATTTTGACTGAAAATCGGATGTTCAATCCAACGACTAAAATTGAGATTTCCTGCTAAATATTCATTGCCATAAGTCACTAGTGTAAGCTGTTGTTTCCAGATTTGATCAAGCGCCATCGTTATTCTTTCTCATTGACGATATCAGTATCTTATACATTTTATTCAATTGTTGAGTAATTTTTCAGAAATTTTAGTTGATCTGCTTAGGTATCTTGTTGTTTTATTTTTGCATCTATATTTTCAAAAGTACGCTATTTAAACCGCTGTTTATTTTCATCAAACTGGTAAAAAGCTGATAAACTATAGCGTTTTATTATATTTCTATATTTTGTTGCTTTGAGAGTTACTATGTCACTGGAAGCCCTGACCACTGAAGCGCTTGCTGCCATTGCAGCGGCTCAAGACCTTGCTGCACTCGATCAAGTTCGTGTGCAATTTACAGGGAAGAAAAGCCAGCTCGCAGAACAGTCGAAAGCACTTGGAAAAATGGATCCTGAAGAGCGAAAAGTACAAGGTGCTGCGATTCATGCTGTGCGTGAAGCAATCAATGCAGCTTTGACTGAGCGTCAACAGACATTACAACAAGCTGAACTTGCAAAAAAATTAGCAAGTGAAACCATTGATATTACCTTGCCGGGCCGCGGTCAGCGCATGGGAAGTATTCATCCTGTGACTCAAGTACAAGAGCGTATTTGCCAATTCTTTACTAAAGCAGGTTTCCAAGTTGCTCATGGTCCAGAAGTTGAAGATGATTATCACAACTTTGAAGCCTTAAATATTCCGGGACATCACCCAGCCCGTGCGATGCATGACACTTTCTACTTTGATGCAACGCATTTGCTTCGTACCCATACTTCGGGCGTGCAAATTCGAACCATGGAAACTAGTCAGCCGCCAATTCGTATCGTGTGTCCTGGCCGTGTTTATCGTTGTGACTCAGATCAAACCCATTCGCCAATGTTCCATCAGATCGAAGGTCTGTACGTTGCAGAAAATACCAGCTTTGCTGAATTAAAAGGTTTATTGATTAACCTGTTAAACGAATTCTTTGAAAAAGATTTGAAAGTACGCTTCCGTCCTTCTTATTTCCCATTTACTGAGCCAAGCGCTGAAGTAGATATTATGGATGAGCGTGGTCGTTGGTTAGAAGTTTTAGGTTGTGGCATGGTGCATCCAAATGTACTGCGTGCTGCAGGGATTGATCCTGACAAATACAAAGGCTTTGCTTTTGGTTTAGGGGTAGAGCGTTTTGCAATGTTGCGTTATGGCATAAACGATTTGCGTATGTTCTACCAAAATGATGTGCGTTTTTTACGCCAGTTTGCCTAAACATTTTTTCAGGATTAAATAAGGTTTATACAAATGAAAATTAGTGAAAATTGGTTACGCACGTGGGTGAACCCTGCAATTGATAGCGAAGCACTTTCTGATCAATTGACCATGTTGGGCTTGGAAGTTGATGAGTTAGCGCCTGTAGCAAAACCATTTACTGGCGTGGTGGTGGGGGAAGTTCTAACTGTTGAACAACATCCAGATGCAGATCGTTTACGTGTAACGACAATTAATATTAGTTCTGGTGAGCCATTACAAATTGTATGCGGCGCGCCAAATGTTCGCGTGGGTATGAAAGCACCTGTTGCAACGATCGGTGCGGTATTACCAGGTGATTTCAAAATTAAAAAAGGCAAGCTCCGTGGTGTTGAATCACAAGGTATGCTCTGTGGTGCTTCTGAAATTGATTTAGAAGACAAAATTGATGGTTTGTTAGAGTTGCCTGCTGATGCACCAGTGGGAATGAATATTCGTGAATATTTAAAACTTGATGACAATGTGATTGACATCAGTATCACGCCAAACCGTGGTGACTGCTTTAGTATCCGCGGGATTGCACGTGAAATCGCGGTGATTAACCAGCTTGAAGTGAATGAGCCAAAGATTCAGGCCATTGCAGCAAATATTGCTGATGAGAAAGTGGTCAACATCAGTACAGAAGGTACACCACGTTATTTAGGTCGTATCGTTAAACATGTCAATGTAAAAGCGCCGACACCGGAATGGATGGAACAGGCATTGGCACGCTCAGGCATCCGTACGCATAGTATTTTGGTGGATATTACCAACTATGTGTTGCTTGAATTGGGTCAACCGATGCATGCCTTTGATTTGGCAAAAATCGAAGGTTCGATTCAAGTGCGCCAAGCGCAGCCACAAGAAAAACTGACCTTGCTCAATGATCAAGAAGTTGAATTGCAAGATGACATCATGGTCATTGCCGATGATCAAAAACTATTGGCGATTGCAGGGATTATGGGTGGGTTGGATTCATCGGTAACTGATGAGACTCAAGACATTTTCCTTGAAAGTGCGTTCTTTGCACCTTTAGCTATTGCAGGGCGTGCTCGTAGTTTCGGTTTGCATACTGACTCATCACAGCGCTACGAACGTGGCGTTGACTTTGAATTACCAATGATTGCAATGCATCGTGCTTCTGAGCTGATTCAAGCATTTGCTGGTGGCGAATTTGGCCCAATTACTGTTGCTGAGCAAGAGGCTTTATTGCCGAAGCGTGAAGCGATTGCATTACAACAAGCGCAAGTTGATCAGTTGTTGGGTTATGAAGTGGCTAGTGATTTTATTGCGGATGCGTTAACACGGTTGGGCTGTGTGGTTGAAAGCAAAGCACAAGGTGAGTGGAGCGTAGTTCCACCATCACATCGCTATGATATGGCAATTTATCAAGACCTGATTGAAGAAGTTGCTCGTATTCATGGTTATGACAATATCCAAATCAGTTTGCCAAAAATTGATGTGAAATTGGAGAAATATCAAGATCGTTTTGAAATCGCTCAATTACGTCAAACTATTGCAACCTTGGGTTACCAAGAAGCGATTAGTTTTAGCTTTGCTGATGCAAAACTTGAAAAGCAATTGAATCCAAATGTACACCCGCTGATGTTGGCGAATCCGATTTCAAGTGATTTGGCAGCAATGCGTAGTACCTTGCTGTCAAGCTTGATTCCTTGTGTTCAATACAACTTAAACCGTCAGCAGCAGCGTGTTCGTTTCTTCGAGCTCGGTTTGCGTTTTGATTATCAGAATGCGCAAAGCATTCATGATCTAAAACAGATCCCAACTTTGGCATTGATTGCGGTCGGTTCACGTGTACCAGAGTCTTGGCATGCAAAACCACAAGCAATGGACTTCTTCGATTTCAAAGGTGAGATTGAAGAGATTTTAGCAGCCGGCCGTATTGCTGTTGAATTTGTTCGTACTGAACGCGAGTGGTTACATCCAGGTCAGTCAGCTGAAATTTTAGTGAATGGGCAGTCAATTGGTTATCTGGGTCGCTTACATCCATCTTTGGAAAATGAACTAGATTTGGGCACAACTTGGGTGGCTGAACTGGATCAGCATGCAGTTTTGCAATCTTATGTATCTAATTTTACAGAATTATCACGTTTTCCATCGGTTAGACGTGATATTGCGCTTTTAATCTCTGATAATATTGAGGTAAGAGATATTCAGCGGTTAATTGAGCAGACTGGTGGTGAGTTACTCGACTCAACATGGTTGTTCGATGTGTATACGGGGCAAGGGGTTGAACAAGGCAAGCGCTCTTTAGCATTTGCAGTGTTGTGGCAACATCCAGCACGTACGCTTGAAGATGCTGAAATTAAATCTGGTATGGATAACATTATTCAAGTGTTGGAAGACACTTACCAAGCGACATTGAGGGCCTCATGACAGCATTAACAAAAGCAGAGATGGCGGACCATTTAAGTGAGCTTACTAGCTTAAATCGCCGTGAAGCAAAACAGATGGTTGAGTTATTTTTTGATGAGATCAGCCAAGCATTAATTGCTGGTGAACAAGTCAAACTTTCTGGTTTCGGTAATTTTGAATTACGTGATAAACGTGAGCGTCCAGGACGCAATCCAAAAACGGGTGAAGAAATTCCGATTTCTGCCCGCCGTGTGGTTACGTTTAGAGCGGGTCAAAAATTTAGACAGCGCGTTGGAAATGAGCAGATCGATTGATCTGCTTTTTTTATAGTTATATTTTTATTTGATTAGAAATCTAGGCATAAAAAAAGAGAACCTAAAAGGTTCTCTTTTTGATAATCTAAATATTAGATTATTGAGCAGCAGAAGCTGGAGCAGCTTCAGAAGCAGCAACGTCAGAAGCAGCAGCAGCAACGTCAGAAGCAGCAGCAGCAACGTCAGAAGCAGCAGCTTCAACAGCAGTAGTAGCTTCAGAAGCAGCAGCTACAGCTTCAGAAGCAGCAGCGTTAGCATCAGCAGCAGGAGCTTCTTCTTTCTTAGAGCAACCAACGAAAGCTAAAGTAGTAGCAATAGCAGCAGCAACAGCGAATTTTTTGAATAACATGGCATCACTCTCATAAAATTGTGAGATTAAAAAAAACCTAGAGTTAGTCTGTTTGTGCTTTTATTATTCCTAAACGCTTTAGGTAACAACGCAGGGAGCAGCCTAACTGGTCTGCTGCTATCCTATCAAAGCAGATCATGAATTACTACTGTTCTGTCCAACAAAACGACAAAAATGGGCAGAATTTGGCTATTTTTTGATAGAAAAAAACTATGGAAATTAAATTTAAAATCGGTATTTCATTGTTTTTTTTATTGAAATTAATTTTAAATATATTTAAAACAATAGCTTATGGTTTTATTGGAATTTTAAAATAATCTGTAAATATTATGTAAGTTTGTCAACCAAATAAAAAAGGCTACCATAAAGGTAGCCTTTTTTAATGCACTTATCTTATGTAGATGCTTTACGTTTCATTTGATCAAAGAAGTCATCATTAGTTTTGGTTTCCTTCATACGATCTAATAAGAATTCCATTGCAGCAAGTTCATCCATAGGGTGAAGCAATTTGCGTAAAATCCAAACTTTGCGTAGATTTTCTTCACTCATTAGGCGCTCTTCACGACGAGTTCCAGATTTTTTGATATTCATTGCAGGGAATACACGTTTCTCTGCGATGCGGCGATCAAGCGTAATTTCTTGGTTACCTGTACCTTTAAATTCTTCGTAAATCACGTCATCCATTTTACTGCCTGTTTCGATCAAAGCAGTTGAAATGATGGTTAGAGAACCACCTTCTTCGATGTTACGTGCAGCACCGAAGAAACGTTTAGGGCGTTCTAATGCATGAGCATCAACACCACCAGTTAATACCTTACCTGATGACGGGATCACAGTGTTGTAGGCACGCGCAAGACGAGTAATTGAGTCAAGTAAAATCACAACGTCTTTTTTATGCTCAACTAAACGTTTTGCTTTCTCAATCACCATTTCTGCAACCTGAACATGGCGAGCAGGTGCTTCAT
Organism: Acinetobacter modestus; assembly: GCF_014636095.1. Taxonomy (GTDB): domain Bacteria; phylum Pseudomonadota; class Gammaproteobacteria; order Pseudomonadales; family Moraxellaceae; genus Acinetobacter; species Acinetobacter modestus. The sequence goes on along the minus strand of NZ_BMDV01000008.1, from coordinate 23,237 downwards.
CAAATGTTGATGCCACAACTTCACCGCGAACAGTACGTTCCATTTCTGTAACTTCCTCAGGACGTTCATCAATCAAAAGTACGATTAAGAACACTTCGGGATTATTACGCACAATTGATTGAGCAATGTTTTGTAATAGCATTGTTTTACCCGCTTTAGGCGGTGCAACAATAATAGAACGTTGACCTTTACCAATCGGAGCAACCAAGTCGACCACACGAGCTGTGAGATCTTCAGTTGTACCGTTGCCCAATTCCATAATCAGTTGTTCTGTTGGGAAGAGAGGGGTTAAGTTCTCGAATAAAATTTTATTACGCGAGTTCTCGGGTGTGTCATAGTTAATTTGATTAACTTTTAGTAATGCAAAGTAACGTTCGCCTTCTTTTGGTGGGCGAATAGTACCTGTAATGGTATCGCCTGTGCGTAAGTTAAAACGGCGAATTTGTGATGGGCTGACATAGATATCATCTGGTCCTGCTAAATATGAACCAGCAGCAGAGCGTAAAAAGCCAAAACCATCTGAAAGAATTTCGAGAACACCATCACCAAAAATTTCTTCGCCATTCATGGCATGGCGTTTTAAAATGGCAAAAATAATATCTTGTTTACGGTTACGTGCCATGCCTTCAAGGCCCATAAACTCCGCAATTTTAATGAGTTCGCCAATGGGTTTTTTCTTGAGTTCAGTTAAGTTCATAAGTGGTCAGACAGAATGGAATAAGTGGAGGAGTGTTTGGAAAGAATAAAAAATCGACCGCATACATACATGCTGATGTAATTGTATAGTTACACAACCACAATTCAGTAGTCTGGTTCATTGTTTCAGAGAGAAATGTGAAAACAATTATTATTGCCGAGCGGCGATCTTATGTTTGTGTCTTGTAAGAAACGCGATGAAGTAGATTCCATTCAAAGCTTCTTGATCCAAGAATATAAGCGAAACTAAGAAATTTGTCAATTTTTACTGAGAAATACGTCGCTTAATTTAGACGTATTTCTCTTATTTATACGGTCAAAATCTGATTAGATATTTTGATCAATAAATGCTGCAAGTTTAGAACGAGGCGCTGCACCTACTTGTTGAGCAACAACTTCACCATTTTTAAACATTAATAATGCTGGAATGTTACGAATGTTGTACTTCACAGCAGTGTCTTCACATGCAGTCACGTCAACTTTAACGATTTTGACTTTTCCTGCATATTCATTTGAAAGGTCTTCTAGCACTGGTGCAATGGCTTTACATGGCGCACACCAGCCAGCCCAAAAGTCAACAAGTACAGGAGTTTCAGAATCTAAAACATCTGCTTGGAAGTTTTCATCAGTTGTATTAACAATAGTCGCAGACATAAGGTTACTCCAAATTTAATAAATAAAGTGCAAATTCGTTCATCATCAGCATGAATATTACATTGCTACTTTATTCAATGTAAGGGTTTGTTCTGATTATTCAAGTTTCAAAATGAAAAGTCTAATGGATGCTCACGATGTTGATTATCGACTTCTACAATCATTTATAGCTTAAAAGCGAAAATACGCACCTATTATTGCTTAAAATGACTTTAAAATTATTGGCGTGTGAATTACTCTAATGCGTGAATTGAGCATAGGTTTATATGAATAATGTCTGATTTTCTGATTGATGAAGAATTACTTGCTGCAATTGATATGGGGTCGAATAGTTTCCACTTGGCGATTGCTCGTGTTGATCACGGTGAAGTGAAAAAAGTTGCTTCAATGTCAGAAAAAGTACAATTAGCAGCTGGGCTGGATGAAAATAAAAATTTAACTGAAGCTGCGCAACAGCGTGGATTGGCGTGTTTGGCTCGTTTTGTAGGTCGTTTAAGCTCTGTTCAAGCAAATCGTCTAAGAATTGTGGCGACGAATGCTTTAAGACAAGCAAAAAATGGTCATGAATTTATTCAAAAAGCGGCTGAAATTTTACCAAAACCAATTGAAATTATTGCTGGACGTGAAGAAGCGCGTCTAATTTATTTAGGCGTTTCACACACGATGGCCAATGGTGGTCGACGTTTAGTGATTGATATTGGTGGTGGTTCAACAGAGTTCATTATTGGTGAAGAATTTGAGCCACTGCACACTGAATCTTTGCAAATGGGTTGCGTCGCTTACAGTAAAGCTTATTTTGCTGATGGTGAGATTTCAAGCAAGGCTTTTGATAAGGCTGTTGTTGCAGCGCGTAAAGAACTTTCTGCGATCGCAAATACCTATAAAGCAGAAGGTTGGGATACTGTTGTTGGCTCAAGTGGAACAATCAAAGCTTGTCGTCAAATTACAGTAAATCTTGGTTTGAGCGATGAACAAGAAAATTTAACTCGTGAAGGTTTATATAAGTTAAAAGATCGTTTGCTCAAATTTAAACATATTTCTGAAATTGATTTTGAAGGTCTACGTGAAGATCGACGAGCAGTTTTGCCAGCAGGTCTTGCGATTTTATATGCCATTTTTGAAGTTTTAGAGCTTGATAAATTGGCATATTCTGATGGTGCTTTACGTGAAGGCGTGATGTATGACTTACTGGGTCGCTTTAAACATGAAGATATTCGTGACCGAAGTGTGCAAGCCTTAATGGGACGTTATAATGCTGACCCAAAGCAAGCTGAACGTGTCGTAAATACAGCACAACAGTTATTTGATGGTGTGGCGGATGCTTTAAATTTAACGACTGAAGACAGTGACTTACTGCGTCGTGCAGCCTATTTGCATGAGATCGGCTTAGCAATTAGTCATGGTGGATACCATCGTCATGGTGCATATTTATTACAGCACTCCGATATTCCCGGTTTTTCACAAATTGATCAAAATCATCTGTCTCATTTAGTTTCACATCATCGTCGTAAGTTACGCGCTGATGCAAAAAATGATGTTCTAAAAGTTGGTGGTAGTCATTTATTGTATCTCTGCTTGTTGCTTCGTCTCGCTGTTTTGCTGAACCATAGTCGTAGTGATCAGATGCTTCCTGCCATTGAACTGAGCGTTGAAAATGATCAACAATGGCAACTCAGCGTTTCTGGTGATGCTAAACAATGGCCTTTATTGGTTGCAGACTTGCATGATGAGCAAGTGCAATTTAAACATTGGGACATTGAGTTAAATATTCAGTCAGACAATTTTGTTGATTAACAATATATCCTTGTTAGGGATTATCTACGACTTATGAAAAATAAAGCGACTCAGTCCAAGGCTTGGGCTACGGTTCAAATTGCACGACATCCTGAACGTCCGCAATTTCTAGATTATGTCAGTGAAATCTTTACTGAATTTGATGCTCTTCATGGTGACCGTTTATATGGTGACGATGGTGCTATGATTGGCGGTTTGGCTCGTTTCGATGGGCAGTCAGTGATGGTGGTTGGTCAACATCGTGGTCGCAGTACGCGTGAAAAATTACAACATAACTTCGGTATGTGTAATCCAGAAGGTTATCGTAAATCACAGCGTTTACTTGATATGGCTGAACGTTTTAATCTTCCAGTATTTACTTTTGTCGATACCATGGGAGCTTATCCTGGTGTAGGTGCCGAAGAGCGTGGTCAAGCAGAAGCGATTGCAACAAGTTTAGCACAGCTTTCTAGTTTAAAAGTACCTGTGATTGCGACTGTGCTTGGTGAAGGCGGTTCTGGCGGGGCACTTGGTATTGGTGTCGCTGACCGCGTAATTATGCTATCGCATAGTATTTACTCAGTCATTTCACCTGAAGGCTGTGCTTCGATTTTATGGAAAACTGCAGATAAAGCTGCTCAAGCCAGTGAAGCGCTCGCATTAACTGCCGACAAGCTGAAAGCTTTAGGTATTGTTGAGTATGTGGTGGATGAGGGTGAAGGTGCACACTTACAACCTGAAAAAGTCATGCATGATTTGAAAGATGTGTTAAAACAAGCCTTAAATGAATTGCAACCGATGGATGCACAAGAACGATGCGATGCACGTTATCAACGTTTAATGAAGTTTGGCAGCAGCAATTTAGGCATCGCGTCTTAGCACAAACTCAGCATTTTTCTGAACAAACTCAATTCTTAATTGGGTGCAGCGGCGGCATGGATTCCATGCTGTTGCTGTATCTGATGTCTGAACTTTTCCCCACCCGAACCCGCGCGATATATATTGATCATCAACTTCAATCGATGAGTGAAGAATGGGGAAATTTAGTACAAAAGCACGCTGATGCGCTAAAGATTCCTTGTGTTTTGCAAAAAGTCTCAGTTGAGTCAGGTAATCTAGAGCAACAAGCACGAAATGCGCGCTATCAAGCTTATCGTAGACATTTAACTGAGAATGACATTTTAGTACTCGGGCATCATCAGCAGGATCAAGCGGAAACGCTGTTATTACGATTATTCTCTGGTGCAGGTGTCAATGGTTTGGCAGCGATGCAGCAAATTGATGTTCGGCAAGATATGACCATTTGGCGACCATTTTTAGATATGAGTCGTGAGCAAATTAAGCACTGGTCACAGCAACTGAGTTTTGATTATGTGACTGATCAAACCAATTACGATACGCACTATGATCGGGCATGGTGTCGAGAAGAGTTATGGCCTGTATTAGAAAATCGCTTCCCTAAAATGCAGTCAGCTGTGTCACGAACGAGTTATCTGATGCAAGATGCCGCAGAAATTTTAGATGATGTGTTGCAAAGTGATTGGAAATTATGTGCAACTGAGAATGAGCTGGATTTAACTTGTCTGTTGGAATTATCGGATGCACGAAAACGTCAATTATTGTCCGCTTGGGTAAAAGCTAAGGATCAATATCGCCCAAGCTTCGATATGGTACAACGTTTACAACAAGAGGTTATTCTGGCAAAGCCAGATGCTCAGGCAATTTTACATATCAATCAACACTATTTTGTTCGCTATCAGAAAAAATTATATCGTTTAACTCACAACCAATTATATGCAGAAAAACAATCTACCATTCTGCCTGCATTATTAGAGCGATATGAGATGGGTGAAACGATCAAAGTTGCGGCTGGAACGTTTAAAATCGAATCTCAAGCGATTGGGTTTTCATCCCAGCTTTTAGGGCGAGAGTTAAAGCTGCTGAAACGCCTAGGGGGAGAAAAAATTCATCTCTATGGTCGTGTTGGACATTGGCCACTGAAAAAAGCCATTCAAGATGCGCAGATTTTGCCTTGGTTACGTCATACAATTCAAATATTAGTTGTAGATAATGTTATGCTTGGGGTTTTTAGCCCAAAGGGTTTTTGGTTGGCGCAATCTGATTATTTAGAACAGGGCGGTTGGCAACCAAGTTTAATTTCTGACTGCAATGACTTTTTTCAGCAGTCTTTTTCATATGATGAGTAGGACATGGCGACAACATTGAATCAAAATATTTGTTTTATTGGTGGTGGTAACATGGCGCAAGCCTTGATTGGTGGGCTACTTTCTCGTGGTTTACCGACGACCCGCATTACCGTTTCTGATCCAGTTGAACAAATTCGTCACATATTAGAAGAAAAAGGAATTCAAACCACAGTCGATAATGTCGAAGCAGTTAAACACGCCGATGTGGTGGTGTTAGCAGTAAAACCACAAGTTTTGGCAACGGTATTACAACCATTAAAAGACTTATTGTCAGATAAACTCGTGATTTCGATCATTGCAGGTGCTGAAATTCAAACGATTTCAGATTTAATTGGCGGTAGTCAGCGTATTGTTCGTGTAATGCCAAACACGCCAGCATTGGTACAAACGGGGGCGCATGGTATTTATGCATCTGAAGCAGTAAATGCTCAAGATCGTGAATTAACCAGTCAAATTTTGGCTGCGACAGGTTTAACCATTTGGGTAGACAATGAAGCGCAAATTGATGCAGTAACAGCAGTCTCTGGTTCTGGTCCAGCCTATTTCTTTTACTTGATGGAAAGTATGATTCGTGCAGGTAAAAACTTGGGCTTAGATGAGAAAGTCGCGACGGCATTGACCCTGCAAACAGCGTTGGGTGCGGCACAAATGGCGATTACTAGCTCAAATTCTCCAGCAGAATTACGTAAAAATGTGACTTCTCCAAATGGTACAACGCAAGCAGCTTTAGAAGTGTTTGATCGTGCGCAGATTTCACAAAATATTCAAGCAGCGCTTGCAGCAGCTCAGAAGCGTAGCCAAGAGCTTGCACAAGAGTTGAGTGACAAGACTAAATCGGTTTAAGTAGGATAAGACAATTATGGGTGCAAGTTCTGCGCTAATTTTTGGTGTTTTGATCAATGTTGCAATTTTATTGGTCTTTTTCCGTTTTTTAATGCAATTAGCGGCAGTCAGTCCATACAATCCGGTGGTCCTTTCAACCGTGAAAGCGACCAAGATTGTGGATGTTTTTAGCCGTATTTTTCCCACTCTAGGTAAGGGGCGTGTCAATTTAGCCGCAGTTGCTTTGTTAGTGGTATTGTACTTACTGAAAATTTTTGGGTTGATGTATTTATCAGGGCAAATGCCACATAGTGCGGTGTATCTTGTGATCACGACATTTGTGACGATGATCCAAGATTTAATTCGTTTCTGTCGTTATTTGATTTTTGCAACGATCATTTTGAGTTGGGTGGTGATGTTTACGCAGTCACGGTCACCTTATATTGAAGTGATTCAAGAGCTTGCAGAACCTTTACTTGCGCCATTTCGTCGTCTGTTGCCGAATATGGGGATGATTGACCTGTCTCCAATTTTGGCTTTCTTAGCTTTATATATTGCTGAAATCTTAATGAATGAAGCGGCTAAAGTTCTTTTAACAGGACTTTAATCTGTTTTAAATAAAAAAAGGATTGTGTTACACAATCCTTTTTTTATTGTTCACATATTAGTGAGCAGCATCCCAGTTAAGACCTTGCCCAACTTCAACCACAAATGGCACTGAAATTTCTAATACAGACTGCATCACTTTAGCAATCTGTTTTGAAAGTTCATCTGCAATTGCGACATCTGCTTCAAATACCAATTCATCGTGAACTTGTAATAACAGCTTAGCCTGATCTTTTGGTAGGACTTTATCAACTGCAATCATTGCAAGTTTAATAATATCAGCTGCACTGCCTTGTAAAGGCGCATTAATCGCAGCACGTTCAGCCGCTTGTTTGATCATTTTATTGGTTGCCATAATGTCGGGTGTATATAAACGACGACCTAGAATGGTTTCAACAAAGCCTTGTTCACGTGCAATCTGACGGGTACGTTCCATATAGTCGAGTACGCCCGGATAGCGTTGGAAATAACGTGCAATATAGCTACGAGATTCTTCGCGTGTAAAACCCAGTTGACGAGTAAGCCCAAACTCAGACATTCCATAGAGTAAACCAAAGTTAACGGCTTTGGCTTGTCGACGTTGATCATTAGTGACATCTTCAATCGCAATTCCCAAGACTTCTGATGCAGTACGACGGTGTACATCTTGGCCTTGTTGGAAAGCATGGACTAAAGCATCATCTTGCGAAAAATGTGCCATTAAGCGTAGCTCAATTTGTGAATAATCGGCTGCGAGTAATACACGACCTTCAGGCGCAATGAATGCTTTACGAATCTGACGGCCAATTGGTGTACGAATTGGAATATTTTGCAAATTTGGATCAGTGGAAGATAAACGCCCAGTTGCTGTGAGTGCTTGGTGATAGCTGGTATGCACACGATGCGTTGCGTCATGTGATTGCTCGATCAAGCGATCAGTATAGGTGTTTTTGAGTTTTGCTAATCCACGATGTTCTAAAATGACTTCAGCTAAAGGATGTTCGATTTTCTCTAAAATACTTTCACTGGTGCTGTATTGACCCGTGGCAGTTTTCTTACCACCTTTAAGTCCAAGCTTATCAAATAGGACTTCACCCACTTGTTTAGGTGATGCGATATTAAATGCTTCACCTGCTAATTCAGTTGCTTGGTTTTCTAAAGTTTGAATCGTTTCAGAGAACTCAACACTGAGTTGATCCAAAAATTGATGATCCAGTTTAATTCCATCTTCTTCCATACCTGTAAGCACACGTGCTACAGGCATTTCAATATTATGTAGAATATGAACAAGTTCAGGATGGCTTTGAAGTTTTGCTTTTAATACTTCATAAAGACGATAAGTGACATGTGCATCTTCAGCAGCATAATGTGCCGCTATTTCTAATTCAATCTGATTAAAGGTTTTTTGCTTTACGCCTTTACCTGCGATTTGTTCAAAAGTGGTGGTCAAATGGCTGAGATAAACACGTGCTACATCATCCATCCCATGACGGGTTGCCGCTGCATTGAGTACATACGAGGCAAGCATGGTATCGAAATACCAGCCTTGAATCGTGATACCGTGATTAGCAAAAATATGCGCATCATATTTTAAGTGATGACCAATTTTCTTGATTTGCTCATTTTCTAAAATTGGTTTGATCTGAGCTAATAATGTTTCACGGTTGAGTTGAACAGGTGCACCTTCATAGTCATGTGCAACAGGTACATAATAAGCATCATGAGCATCGAATGCGATTGAGAAACCGACCAACTCAGCAACACGATAATCTAGATTAGTAGTTTCAGTATCAATTGCAAAATGATCAGCATGCTGCATACGTTGAAATAAAGCATCCCAAGCATCTTGGGTTAATACAGTGTGATAGGTTGCAGTTCCGAGTTGATCATCTTGACTGGAAAGGTTGGCATGATCCTCAGTGACCACTTGCTCAACTTTCTGTTCGGCTTTGACAATACTTTGAGATGTTTGTTGGTAAGCTGAGTTATTTGGATTGTTGGGATGGTCTAAAGATTGTAATTGGTTACGGAATTCTAATTCTGTATAGAGGTCACGTAATTGATCTACATTTGGGTTACTCAGTTTTAAATCATGCCAATCTAAAGCTAAATCTAGATCACAGACAATACTGGCCAGTTGATGGTCAATCTTAATATTTTCTAAATTGTCTTTAATATTTTGGCTGATTTTACCTTTCAGTTGATCAACATTGGCAATAATATTATTTAATGAACCATATTCAGTCAGTAATTTTGCGGCAGTTTTTGCGCCTACACCTGGCACTCCCATAATACCGTCAGAGGCATCTCCCATCAGAGTGAGATAATCAATAATTTGATGTGGATGTACGCCAAATTTTTCTAGTACCCCAGCTTCATCTAACACACGTTCTTTAAAACTATCTTCGAGTTTAACGTGTTCATTGACCAATTGTGCCATGTCTTTGTCACCTGTTGAGATCAAGACATGGTGACCTTCAGCCAAGGCACGTTTAGTGAGTGTGCCAATAATATCATCGGCTTCCGCACCTGGAAGACTATACAGAGGAATTCCTTGAGCTTTGATTAATGCATGTAGATAGGGAATTTGTTGAGATAATTCCTCAGGCATGCTTGGGCGATCACCTTTATAAATGGGTGATAATTTATGGCGAAAAGTTGGTTCTGGTGTATCAAAAATCACAGCCATATGAGTAGGCTGAGTACGACGCATTAACTTTTGAATTGCTGAAATTGCGCCACGGATTGCGTTGGTGTGTAAACCTGTAGAGGTTGTTAATGGCGGTAAAGCGTGAAAAGCACGAAATAAAAAATAAGACCCGTCAACCAAGACAAAAGGTGGCATTATGCAAATCCTTATTATGAACTAAATGTCATTTTACGTGAAAAAGTAGTGGCTGTCCTTGTTGTCTTGTAGAGCAGTGGCAAACTGTGTCGCATTAAATAATTGCAGTATTTTGTATGTAAAAATGGCTGCTTATCAAGTGATCAAGTAAGATAACTTAAATGAAGCTGTCATAATTGATCTAAGTCTATGTATAAAAAAAATAAACAGGGAATTATTATCGTTTTAGTTGCTTTGACTGTGCTGCTTGCTTGCGCAATTGCATTTCAATGGCATGGAGCGATTGTTGCTGCAACAATTGGATTAACTGTTGTTATTGTGCACGTTATTTCAGAAATTCATCAGCGCTTACGCCAGCTAGAGCAGGTCGCGCCAAGTTTTTTTGCACAATCAGCGAATATAAATGGGCAAAAAATTATCATTTATGCTGCGGCACTCGTGGCACTTTTTGCTTACGCCAATACGTGGATGTGGTTAGCTGGCAGTGCATTATTGGTATTAATGCTATGTTTAATCCAAACGATTAGTGCATTTCAAACTCGACTGACTCATTTAGAACAATATGCAAATGTAGAGCCTGACATAGAGGCTTTAGCTCAGCAAAAGATCAACGCCCAAAATATTGAACGGTATCTTGATGAAGCCAAGAAGACAGAAGCTCAGACACCAGTTTTTGAACAACATCCTGCGTGGATGAAAGCTGATTATCAGGCGATACCAAATCAAAATAGTCAGTCACCTATTGATTTTGAGCATCAAGCAACAACTCAAACAGTATCATGGTGGCAACCTGCACTTGATTGGATGATGCATGGCAATCCAATTTTACGCGTTGCAGTTGCAATATTAATGGTTGGCGTGGTGTTACTGTTACGCTTTGCTAGCGAGCATTGGCAATTAAGCTTGGGGGTAAAACTGAGTTTTATTGCTATTGCTGGTGTTATCACGACCATTGCTGGTTATTTACTGCAAAAGAAAAACCAATTATTTGCTGTAGCTTTACAAGGCGTGGGTTTAGCAGTCGTTTTTTTGACCTTGATTTTCTCTCATCACTTCGCCGTGATTGCTAGCTTAAGTACAGCGAGTATTTTATTTGTAATTCTATTATTAGCGACGGTCTATCTTAGTTTAAAACAGCAAGCCTTGTATTTAGCGATGTTAGCTTTGAGCATGGCATATCTTGCACCACTGGTGATTCCACAAAATCATCCTGATGTGATTTTCTTATTTGGCTATTACTTTTTAATTAATTTAGCTGTTGCTGCGGTTAATTTTATTCAGCCGTGGAAAATTTTGCATCAAATCGCATTTTTTGCCACGATGTTTATCGGTGGTGCAACGATTGGGATATATGCAAAAACATATCAATTTGACACCTTAGATATTATCTTATGGCTGCATATTGCTTTATTCATTTGGTTAAGTATTCGCTATAGCCAACTAATGTTACGGACACAAACTCAAGATACAAGTATCGATCGGACAGTTCCTCAAAGTCGTCAACGTTTACAGCCTATCTTAGATGTTGGGCTTATTTTTAGTGTTCCTGTACTTGGTTTTTCCTTGCATGCATATTTAATGCATAACTCGACTCAAGCATTAACTTGGGGAGCTGTTGCATTAGCCATTGTGTACATCGCATTAAATCTATGGATTAAACGTCGGCATCCACAATTATCTATCTTGGCAAAAAGTTTCTTTATTCTTGCAGTGGTTTTTACGGCATTAATTTTCCCATTGGCTAAAGGGGCACATTGGACTTCAACGGGTTGGGTGATTCAAGGTACAGCATTGATTGTCTGGGGAGTAACTGAACGTTATCGTTTAAGTCGTTATGTGGGTGTTGTATTGGTGTTGTTAAGTTCAGTGGCACTCATTTTCCAAGTTTGGTCAAATGACCACTTTCCGATACTCAGTACAGTCATCTATGCAATCGCTCAGTTTATTTCAGCTTACTATTTATCAAATTATCAACAAGTTGAAAAATATTTTAGTGCTCGAATGCTCAGTGGAATTTTTTTAGCCTTGGGAATGTATGCAGGAGCGATTGCAGGCGTTGAATTGATGCGGTGGCAACAATATGGACTGAGCCCATATTTAGCAATAGCAGTTTTATTATTGGCTTCATTCAATCTGGCCGTTCACTTTACATCAAGATTACAGTGGGACAATGTACAGCTGATCTTATTGGGAAGTTTATTATTTCTGCTTTATGGTGAAAGTTTTGCAGAGAATGTGTATGTTCTGTTGCATTGGTCAAGTAAGTTAAATCAAGTCAGCTTTGCGGTTGCTTCGGTTGTATTGGCTCTAATACTAATCACTTTGAAGAGTACTACTTCTAAGGAAAGTCTCATTATATGGTCAAGCTTATTGTGGCTAGGTTTGGCGAGCATTGGTTTGTCGATTTTCCCAATTATGCCATTGATTGGATTAGCCATTATTCCAGTATTGTATGGAATGTTTTTAATAACCACTAAAAATACACAGCTTATACAACAAATACCTGTGCTTAGTTTAAGCCTAGTTTGGTTAATCCTGATTAGTTTAGATATACATTCTGCTGAACAATATTATTTCTTACCTTTATTAAATCTTACTGATCTTTTCTCGTTATTGATCTTTATAGGACTGATCTGGATAGTCTATCGATACAAGCTGAGTGATGAGCATTCAATAGAATGGGGCTTTAAAGTCACCACTATTTTAGTTGGCTTATTGGTTTTGAGTAGTATTGTTGTGCGTGCGATGCATTATTATCTTGCGACACCACTATGGGGTATCGAGATTTGGTCGAATGGTGATGTACAACTGAGCCTAACTTTATTATGGGTGATTTTGGCCTTTATTTTGATGACGTTTTCCAGTCGCCGCCATATTCGACAAATCTGGTTTGTTGGAGCTGCATTATTGGCAATTGTCGTCGCTAAATTATTGCTGCTTGATCTATCGCAAAGTGGCACATTGACTCGTGTCATTTCATTTATTGGGTCAGGTGCAATCATGCTTGTGATTGCATATATTGCACCGTTACCACCAGCAATTTCTGATACTCAGAAAGAGAGTTAATTATCTCTCTTTCTCTGCTGTTTTCAGTTCTTTTTGATTTGCATATTGATCGACTTCATCATCTTCTAATGGTAAAGGGCGATCAATTAGACCCATTTTAGGTACAGGAATCTCAATTTGATTTTCTAAGAAACCATTACGTACACGTTCTTGCATTTCATCGCGAACTTTCAATGCATTTTCCTGTCTACACCATACCGCAAAGAGAAGTTCAATCGATGACTCCCTAAATGCTGTTACAGTAACAGTTGCTTTCGGGTCATCCATGACCAAAGGATATTTAGCAGCAACATCTAAAAGTACTTGTCGTACTTTGATAATGTCTTCATGGAAATTGATCGCCAATGTAATTGGAATACGCCGTATTGGATATTTTGATAAATTCATGACGGGTGTTCGAATCAATTGTTCGTTTGGTAGGCGAATATACACATTATCTAGTGTTAGCAATTTAACTGAGAGGAGGTCAATTGAAATGACTTGTCCTTCAATCGTTTGTCCGCGAATTAAGGTAATTTGAATCGTATCACCAACTTCAAATGAACCTTCGCCAATCAAAAATAAACCACTGATCAAGTTGGTTGCCGATGTTTGTGATGCAAAACCCAAAGCAACGGTCAGAATCCCTGCCGCACCCAAGAACACGCTGAGTTTAAATCCAGCTTCTCTTAAGCTGGTCATAATAAATAACAGGAAAATAAAATAAAAAATCCCTCTACGCCATAGCAGGCGTTGATGGGCATTAAAACGATTTCCAATTGTACGAATGAAGGCATTCGATACGAGCCTTGCGATCACAAAACCAATAAACGCTAAAATAATCGCAACAACGATTTCGCTTAAACGTTCGAAGTTAATATTGGTGAAAATACTGGCGAGACTGCTAGCAACATCCTTTGGAATATTCGAATCAGGCATAGCAACCTCTTAAAAGAATGAATCAAACATATTGAATAATGTACTTCCAGGCGCACGAGGAGGATGTACATAGATAACCTCACCCGCTTGAGTTGGGGTTTTATTCTCAATCCGAATACGTGCTGGATGATCCGTACCTTCATAATAGACTTTGATTTGTGAAGTCCATAAACGACCTGTACTTTCACTATAGAAAAGGGGAAGAGCAGGAACAGGAACATTCATACGATCAAAACGTAATTGATGTTGGCTAGTATTGTGGAATTCAATTGGAGTGACTGCACGAAAAGCACGTGGTTTTAACAAATTTAAATCAGTACGACCATCTACAGAGGTCGCGTAACAAATCTCTCCGTGCTGAGGATCTTTACCGAACCATGTGTCTTTCGGCTGGATCACAGGAATATCAAATAGAGGTTCAGTGAGCCCATCCACTAAACCTGCAATCCATAGTGGTGTACTAATATATAAAGTTCCACGTTGTCCAGCAGGAATATAAATCGGATCAACGGGTTTAATTACCACAGAGCGATCTGCTAAACGGGGCATTAAATGAAACGTACTGTGGGTGTTATGGAACATATAACGTTCGATCTTTGCAGGTTGTGGCATTGCAAAAATCGTGTCATTCAAGACATGCCATTGCTGTTCGTAATCATGTTGAGATTGAGGACGATGATATTCCAAGCGCCATTCTTTAATGCCACGTGTCAGACGAAATAATAATGAACCAAATTGCCAAGCTTTGGCTTGTTGAATTTCAAATTGTTGTTCGCCCCACCATTTCAATTCGTTGGCATGTGGAGCTTGATATTGATTATTTTGAGACAAGATGCAAAATTCCTGTGTGAGTATGCTAAACAGACTTCACGCTGTAATCTGCTTAGAGTACACTCACTGTTTTCTTTTATCATTATTTGTGTGATGCAAATACTTAAACAAATACAAATTCCTTATAGTTTTGCTAAACGACATGGCGTTTTATTACGTTATGAAGGCGATCAAATTTTTATTGTGCGACGGAAGGACACCGCGCGTATTGCTTTGCAGGAAGCACGTCGAATTTTGGGGAAATCGGCTCACGATCAGTTGTGTACTGATCAAGAGTTCCATGCTCTATTGAGTTCGAGTTATGCAGGGGATACAGGTGAGTCACAACAAGTGGCTGCGGGTCTAGAAGATCATCCAGATTTATTAAGTTTGGCAGACCAAGTGCCTGAAGCTGAAGACTTGATGGATCAAGAGGATGATGCACCAATTGTTCGCCTAATTAATGCCTTATTGTCTGAAGCGATTCGTGTCAGCGCATCTGATATTCATATTGAAGCTTTTGAGAAAAAACTTTCGGTACGTTTACGTGTCGATGGTCAACTGCGTGAAATTGTACAGCCACGCCGTGAACTTGCGCCATTATTGGTATCACGTATTAAAGTCATGGCGAAACTGGATATTGCTGAAAAGCGTGTTCCACAAGATGGACGTATTTCATTACGTTTAGCGGGACGTGAAGTGGATGTACGTGTATCGACTTTACCATCTTCGCATGGTGAGCGAGTGGTAATGCGTTTATTAGACAAGCAAGCTGGGCGTTTAAACATGACTCATCTTGGTTTAATGAAAAATGACTATGAGCGTTTAACGCAATTGGTACATCGTCCACATGGCATTATTTTAGTTACAGGTCCTACAGGTTCGGGTAAAACCACAACCTTATATGCTGCATTGTCTGATCTTAATGACAATACACGTAATATTTTGACCGCCGAAGATCCGATTGAATATCAATTGGAAGGGATTGGTCAAACGCAGGTCAATACTAAAGTCGATATGACCTTTGCACGTGCATTAAAAGCGATGCTACGCCAAGATCCAGATGTGGTGATGGTGGGTGAGATTCGTGATCTTGAAACTGCTGAAATTGCGGTACAAGCATCTTTAACAGGGCACTTAGTCTTATCAACACTGCATACCAATACAGCAATTGGTGCGGTAACACGTTTAAAAGATATGGGAATCGAACCATTCTTGTTGGCAAGTTCTTTGATAGGTGTCATTGCACAACGTCTTGTTCGTACCTTGTGTCCACATTGCGTGGCTTGGCGAAAAGCAGATGATTTTGAGCGACAAGTGTTCCAACATCTCAAAGTTGATGAATATATGCAGTTACCTGAACCGCATGGTTGTGAGAAATGTTCACATGTTGGCTTTAGCGGACGAACTGCAATTTATGAAATTGTGCCAGTAGATGAGTCGATGCGCCGTTTGATTCATGGTAATGCAGCTGAGTTTGAATTAGAAAATCATGCGCGTCGCCATGCAGCTTCGATTCGTGATGATGGTTTGCTCAAGGTTCTAGCAGGTAAAACCACATTAGAAGAAGTATTGCGTGTGACCAACGAAGCGGCTGAATCATAAATCATTGGTGAGCTAATTTAAGTACTAGCTCACCATTATTAGGAAGTTTTTATAACAGCCAGCTCTCTTATTTAAGTTAATATGATGCTAAAAAGCCTGAAAACACTGTTGTAGAAATTTCTACGGGTACGGTACTTGCTTCATAAATTTCGAGTTGCTTTGTTGTGTCATAAAACTCTACATCATTATCCCTTAGAATTTTGAAGAACAGATTATTATCAATAAAATTTGTATCAGATGGTATTAACCATCCTTTTTTTACTGCTTCATAAGCTAATAGCCAGTTTTCAGTCATTAGAATGTCATCTTTCAATTCAGCACGGAGTATATCTATATTGGGGTTGCCTTGTACTAAGTTAGTATTATTAATTAGATCTAATAAAATTAGATTTGAAACACTATCTTTAGTCTTAATAATTTGATTTGCACAATTTTCCTCAATTTCAATATTAAAAGTTTT
Organism: Acinetobacter modestus; assembly: GCF_014636095.1. GTDB lineage: Bacteria > Pseudomonadota > Gammaproteobacteria > Pseudomonadales > Moraxellaceae > Acinetobacter > Acinetobacter modestus. The sequence goes on along the minus strand of NZ_BMDV01000008.1, from coordinate 6,796 downwards.
TGAGATCCATAAAGCCCAAGCTATTTCAAAGTTATGATGAACTGAGCAGTGTTCTTTAATAGTTAGATTGACTAATTTTTTTAATTTTATTTTTGAGTCATAATCTAAGTATGAATTATAAGTCAGAAAAATCCGAGTTAGTATATCGAGAATTGCAGGTTCAACTAATGCTGTTTTGATTAATAAATCTTCAAATACTTTCCAATTTTCTCTTTGGATAGCAATAGATGAATATTCAAAAACTCTTAAGGCATATTTGAATATCCAATCTGTTTTATTTGGTTGTTTTTCTGCAAACATCCAAAGCATACTGAAATAGTATTTAATATTATTAATTTGCTTTGATTTTTTAAAATCAAAAGAATGTAAGCTATGTGTAAATTCATCTTCAAAACCAAAAGGGAATTCATGAATTTTAATTTTAGATTCATTCACTTCAAGTTGAAATTCAGATAGGATTAATTGAAGACCTTTCAATATTTTATCGGCTTCATCTCTGGAAGAAACATATAAATAATAATCATCGTAGTATCTACACGCTTTAAGACCAAGTGAATTAAAACGAGTTTTAATAATGCTATCAATTCTACATGCAATAATTTCAGCAATTATATGAGAGGTATCTGGTCCAATCGGTATTCCTATAGATTGCCTTTCTTGACAAGCTCTTAGAGCTATATCAACACTTTCAGCATATTTATATAGTTCAGCATCAGTATCTCCAGAGGTAATCAATATATCTAAATTATCCTTTTGTTTAAAATACTGTTTAGCTTTTTCTTTACCAAGTAATGCCCATGCAATTGAATGTGTATAGATAGTTGGGTAAAATTTTGATATATCCACTTTTACTTCTATTAATTTGTCTATAGAAGTACTCAAGAGAGAGTTTCTAAATTCGGACACATTTTTACTAAATGTTGAAACAGATCTTTTATTTAGACTTGGTTCTAGTACAGGATAACTATGTGAATATGTAGAAAGTTGAAATACTGCTTCGTAATCACTCCAACGAGAAACAATTTTCTCTGCTAAAAGTGAAAAGTGTTTAGGATTTGGGATTTGAAGAAAGCGTCTTGATAACTTGCCTTTTGAAATAGAAAAAGTAGTGGCTTTAGATGTATTGTATTTAGAAATAAATTGAGCTTTATGTACTTTTTTTCTTTTTTTAAAATCCTGAAGTGTTTCACCAGAATTTTGTACTAAAATAAAATTTGGTGAACTAATTAATGTATTATTTTCATAGATTGTTGTCCATGCAGGAAGTATAGTTCCAATTTGAAGGGCTAATTTTTTTGAATTGAATGGAGGCGGTAATTCTTTTGGGAAGTATCCTCTGCCAATTAAATCATTTAAATTCATAATATAAAATATTTTATAAGAAAGTAAAGGTTTAGACTATATTAATTTTTAACCCTTTTAAATAAAAAATTACCCTGAAGTGATGATTATGACTTCAGAGTAATTATTTAATCATACAATTACATTCAAATTCACATCAATATTGCCACGAGTTGCATTTGAATATGGACAAACAATGTGTGCAGCGGCAACCAGTTGTTCAGCTTCAGCTTGTTCCATACCAATCAGATAGACATTTAAAGTGACTTCGATACCAAAGCCATTTGGAATTGGACCAATTCCCACTTCACCTTCAACATAAGCATCTTTCGTAATTTTGAATTTATCTCGATTTGCAACAAATTTCATTGCACCTAAGAAACATGCTGAATAACCCGCCGCAAAAAGCTGTTCAGGATTGGTAACTTCACCACCAGCACCGCCCATTTCTTTTGGCACACCTAATTTTACATCTAAGACACCGTCTGATGAAGTTGCGCGACCATCACGACCACCTGTAGCTTTTGCTTTTGCACGATAAACGACTTGTTCTAGAGACATGATTCTTATTCCTGAATAAATATTGTATACAATTAAATCGTACACGATATATATAGGAATGCAAGTTATCGATTTGTAAACTTAGGTTCTATTGCGTGAGATGGTGACGTAATGTCGCAAGCTGATCTTTAAGCTCTGTAAGTGATGCGGTTGAACAGGCCGCTGCTTCTGAAATTTTGGATGGAATATCGACTGCTTGTAATTTTAAAGTATGACCTTGTGGTGTAAGGGAAATAATAACCTGTCTTTCATCTTCGACTGAGCGTTTGCGTGAAATTAGTTGTGAGGCTTCAAGTTTTTTTAATAATGGAGTGAGTGTGGAAGATTCTAAGAATAATCTTTCACCGATCTCAGAAACACTGAGTTGATCCCTTTCCCAAAGCACTAACATTACCAGATATTGAGGGTAAGTTAATCCGAGAGGAGAGAGCAATTGACGGTAGACTTGATTTAAGGCAAGGTTGGTTGAATAAATCAGGAAACAAAGCTGATTATCTAATAGTAATTGCTTATGTTCATCACCCATGCGCTTCTCAAACATTATATTCATGTGATCAGTATATCGTGATCCGCTTATGATTAGTTACGCAGATTTCACATCAATAATTACCAAAGCTCAGTAATCTTCTTCATTAAACGTGCTCTGTAGCGAGCTGTTGGATTATTGGGGTTATTAAGCGCTTCTTGTTCATAATATTGTTGCCAAGCAATAATCATTTCTAAAGTTGCACCTTTTTGTTTGATAATAAGCACGTCTTCTCGCTGAATATTATCTAATCTTTGTCTTGCACCTTCAGCACCCGTCCCCCAACCAATCACCCATTGCCCAAAAGAATTTAATGATAAATTTTGCGGTGTAGATAAGACACTTTGTGGACTGGTATTGGTTTCAACGATTGCTGCATGAAGTTGTGCAATTGCCCCTATGAAAAATAAAAAAATGAAAACTACTTTAAACATAAATCAAACTTAATATGAATTAATTGAGGATATTACATCAAGTATAGAATACGACCATTTGATCTTGTTCTACCATGATAAATAAAGCCTATTAAATCATGATCCTACAAAACATACATTTATGAAAATTGACTATAACAGTCAAAGTGATGCCATATGGGGATAAATTGAACAAAAGTATGTTCAGATAAAACGATTATTTTTAATAATTGATAAGTTTGCGATGCTGCATCAGTGGCATTGCTAGTCGAATATTATTTTGTTCTACTAGGTCAAATGAAGATGTAATTAAACCATGCCCTTCAGCCGTAATCATTTCTAATAGTTGCCCTCGGCTATTTGTAATTCCTGCATGACCCCAAGTTTGACGCTGTTCACCATGCCAGCCTTGCTGAGCTGCACCAAGCACATAACATTGGCTATCCATTGCACGTGCTTGTAATAGTAATTGCCAATGAAGTTGTCCTGTGGTGTAAGTAAATGCGGCAGGCGCGGTTAAGATATTTGCACCTTGTTGGCGTAGAATCAAAGCAAGTTCTGGAAAGCGTAAGTCGTAACATACCATCAGTCCAATATTACCAAACGGTGTTTTGGCAACCACCACTTGATCGCCAGGTTCAAAGAACTTTGATTCTTGATAGCCACCTACAGCATCACTGACCTGAACGTCAAATAAATGGATTTTGTCATAACGCGCTTCAGTTCTTTCAGGGCTAATACATAAGCTGACGGTTCGAACTCGACCATCATCAATGATTGAACCATCAGGACGAAATGGGCAAGGGAGGGTACCCGCGATAATCCAAATTTGATAACGATGAGCCAATTGTTCCAATCGTTGTTGGATGCTCTCGAATTGTGCTGCTGTCTCGCGTTGTTTCCCTGCTGCAAAACAAACAAAATTTTCTGGGAAAACAATAAGCTCAGCAGCTTGGGCCTTACTTTGTTGGATCAATGACTCAATGACGATGAAATTTGCTTCAATGTCATTTTGAGAGTTCATTTGTGCAACAGAAAGTAAGGTCATACAAGCATCACAATTTAGTTTTCAGCAATTATGCATTTTGTTTTTGTGAATCAAGAGATAAACACTCTTGTTCTTTTTGCAATTGCTTTACAAGTGGCTCAAACATATTTTGGTTGTTTTCATTTAAACGCATTAAAGTTTTATGCGCATCTAACACAGTGTTGAGCATTGCACTATGTGTAACATGCTCTTCAGTTAATTCTAAAGTGCATACGTTTGGATCGCCGCAATAATTTAAAATCACAAATACCTGACCTAGCCCCATACTGTTGGCTAAAGTTGTAATATCTGGATTTGTCGAGAGCATAACAGCTTGAATATGATGAACTTGTTTAAGCTTAAGACCTAGTTTTGCAAGTACACCCAAGACTGTGCTGTCAATAAATGTAGTTTCAGTTAAATCAACAATTGCACCGACAACATTCTGTTGCTGTTCAATTTTGTTGAGTAACTTGTCTAAACTTATACAAGAGTGAGCGCGCACTTCGCCAATAAGCTTGAAAATATGCGTTCCGTTCAAACTTGCATATTCAACATGACCTGTTGACATATAAATGCCATTTTCAGAGAAAGGATATAAAATTATCCCATAGTGATATTCTAGACACAAGTGGTTGGATGCTGTGATCTAATTAAAATATTGATTTTAGAGTTAATTCATTCGACATATGCTTAATATTGCAATATCGTCAGCAACGTGATCTGGTGCTTTGAAAGCGTCATGCTGAAGATGTTCGACCAATTGATTAAATTGATCATTCAAACCGCCATCAAATGGTTCAAGTGCGCCATCAGAACATAATATAAAACGAGCATTACGACTCAGCGTACAACAATGTTCTTCAACTTCTAGCTCTTCAGTAAGACCTAATGGAAAGCTACTTGTTGTAAGGATTTGTGGAGGTTGGTTGGGCTCAAAAATAATTGGAGGAGGGTAGTGACCAGCGCTAGACCAACATACTTCATGGGTTGCTAAGTTTAATATTCCTGCAACCATAGTAATATGCTTTTCAATATTTTCTTGTACTAACATTGCATTTAGTTTTTGAATCAATTGACTAGGTGTCTTTGATCGACCATGAAATGCCGCCATCCAAGATGTCAGTAAACTACTTGTTACCCCATGACCTGAAACATCTGCTAAATAAAACAAGACTTCATCATCATTTAATCTCCAGTAATCATACCAATCTCCTGACAGATAAGCTGAAGGCTGAAAAAATGATTCAAATTGATAGTTTGGTAATTCGATCGGGTTTGGTAATAATCTTTTTTGTAGTTCTGCGGCGGAAGGTAAATCTCTACTATCTTGATTACGTTTATATTGAGCATCGATTTTAAACAATGAGTGAACAGGATTTTTTGGTAATTCACTCCAGATCCATCCTGCCAACGCACCCATTTCCCATGCTTGAGCTAATGCAGTTCCTTCATGTTCAAAAGCAAGAACAATTGTAGGCAATTTCCATTGGTATTTTAAAAAATCTTGTACATCGGCAATAGCAATTATAGTTTGATCATACAAATCTAAATCATCAATATGAATGATTTGTAAACTCGGTAACTCATTTAGTGCTTGGTCTAAATAAGATATTGAGCGTGTGGGTTGAATAAAATACATAGATAAGTAGCCGACCTTTTGTATTTGTATGATCATTTTTTAATTCATCATAGATGAAATATGATGAAAAACATAGTATTGCTAAAACTTTAAATTAATAGATAAGTCTATCATTTAAAGTTCCTCAGAGATTACTTGTCATCACCTGATTGATCGTTATTATCATCTTCGTCACTTACAAATGAAACATCTGCCGAATCTCCATGCTTTTCAGCAATTTGGAAGGCTTTACGTTGTAAGTAAAAATCACGAATCATTGAATATTTATCGCCTTTTAAGCTTTCTTCAATATCCAAAATTTGTGAGCGAGCATCAATTGCTTGTAATAAATTAGTAGACCAATAAATACCTTCTTGATCATCTAATAAATATTTTTGTGGGCGACCAAAACTATCTGTTGCTAAACCAAAACCGTCACGGAATGTGCTTGGACCAAAAAATGGCAGCATCACATAAGGACCTGATGGTACACCGTAGTAACCTAAAGTGACGCCAAAACTTTCCTCTTCAGTGGTTAGGCCTAAACGACGAGCAGGGTCAGCAAAACCTAGTGTTGTAAGTGTATTAATCGTGAAGCGACCTAATGTTTTGGCAGCGCGAGTTGGTCGTCCTTGGATTAATTGGTTGACTGCATTCCAAGGTTCACCTAGATTTTTTCTAAATTGGCGATAAGGAGTACGAACTTCTTCTGGAACTTTTGCTACATACTGTATTGCAATAGGTTTTAATAAATTACGATCCAAAGCATCATTTAAAGCAAAGATCTGTCTATTTAATGGTTGTAAAGGATCTTTTACAGCATCAGGTTGGGCAGCGTTTGCATTGACCTTTAAATCATTTCTAGTGATATGTTTTAAATCTTTTATGGCTTGAATCGTCGATGTTGATTGTTGATTGTTAGTATTTGCTACAGAGCTTGTTTGAATAGATGGCTCGTTTTGAACTTCTTGTGCTAATACAGGTGAGCATGCCCCAGCGGTTAACAGCCCAAGCAAGATATAATTTGAGTAATGCATATAAGTCCTTCATCGCCATTAGAGCGAAATACAGTCATTAGAATGATTGCGCTGCATGACGCAAAACATAGATATAAGGTATACAGTTTAGTTGTTCTCTTATTATTAAAACAAATTCGGTCGAAAAATATAAGAAAAATTGTGATTTTGGTTTAAAAATGTTCACTTAAATAAAAAGATTAAGAAAGGGGGTTGTATTGGTTTGGGAATGCTGTAGAATGCACATCCATCGGCGGTGATGCAGATAAAAACTTGTTGAGAAACAAGGAT
>NZ_BMDV01000007.1 GCF_014636095.1 Acinetobacter modestus | reverse complement strand
ATCAAGCTAGGTCGGCTATGTTACTCTAATTTATCTTAAAGTCAACAGGCAATTTCGATATTTTTAAAACTTATCAATCAATCCAAGAACCTAACTAATCTAGCTAAATCCTTGTTTCTCAACAAGTTTTTATCTGCATCACCGCCGATGGATGTGCATTCTACAGCATTTCAGAGCCGGTGCAAGCACTTTTAAAAATTAAATTATTCGGTTGTTTTATTTTTAAACTTTAATGCATCTAATCAACTGATTTATATAACTTAAAATTTATTAATTATCTTAAAAGTGAATTTAAACAGACTAACCAATTGAAATTAAAATAGTTTATTGAAATTCTGTTTTTATTATCAGCAATAAAGCAGCTTTATTTTTATATTTAGCTTTTATTTTACACACCTAAGTCCATGCAAAAATCTGTCGCCTATTCGATTAATGTTTAAAGTTTCACCACCCAAAATAAAAACAACGGCTTGATCGCTCAAAACCGTTGTTTTCAGTGTTCTAATAAGTACTCTCTCTTAAGAAGTACTGCCTCTCACAATATTCAAGAAGTAAAGATGACGTTCATATTGATCAATAATGTCCTGAATCAGATCTTCTTGCGTCCAATCCATCACATCATAGTTTTGCCCCCCCTCACGCAAGAACACTTCTGCCTGAAAGTAATTGGCCTCATCTTCATCTGCACGCCCTAACATAAAGCTAGGTGGAACAGTGGCATGTGAAACCACTTTATAGGTAAAGTTAATTTCATGGTGATGATCGACATGCAATTGCAGACCATTTTCGATTTCACGAATCTCCACTTCCAAGTGACGGCGTTTGAATTCACGCTGAATACTTTCAAAGGCCTTACGAACTTGCGTGTCGATATAGTGCTGAACTTCAGTTTCAGTATGCGGATAATGCATGATTAAACCTAAACGCTGCTGCCAACTGCGTGGATTATTAATCGCTCGCGGTGTAATTCGTGCTTCCTGAATCGCTTTCATCTTGGTGGCATCCAGCTTTAAGGCTTTGAGTAAGCCCCAACTCATCAGCAACATAATAAAAGTAAAAGGCAATGCACTCATAATAATAGAGGATTGCAATGCAGACAGACCACCGACCAACAATAGAATAATGGCCAAAGCTGCCATCAACACCGTCCAAAACAAACGTTGCCATGTGGGAGAGTTTTCGGTTTTAGCGGTGAGATAATCAGTAACCAGCGCACCCGAATCCGCAGAGGTGACGAAAAAGAGCATCACCAATACCGTCGCCAGTAAACTCATCACCCCTGAAAATGGCAAATGATTCAAAAACTCAAATAACGCAACTGATGAATCACTTTGTACGGCGTGAATGAGACTGACATTATGTTCTTGCATTATGTTAAACAGTGCGGCATTACCCAAGAACCCCATCCAGATGATGGTAAAACCTGTCGGGATCAATAACACACCGACAATAAACTCACGGATGGTCCGGCCACGCGATACACGAGCAATAAACATGCCTACAAACGGCGACCATGAAATCCACCATGCCCAATACATAATGGTCCAACCGCCAATCCAACCATTCGGTTGATAGGCGTAGAGGTTAAAGGTCATGCCAAATAGGTTCGACATATACGAACCCATGTTTTGAATGGTGGTTTGCAGCAGATAGATACTTGGTCCAGCAATAAAGACAAAGGCCAACAACACTAAAGCCAAAATTAGATTGAGTTCCGAAAGGCGCTTGACCCCTTTATCCAGACCTAAAAATACCGACATGGATGCCAAAGCACTGACAAAAATAATCAGGATCACCTGAACATTGCTGCTTTGTTCAATCCCAAAGAGATAATGCAAACCTGAATTGATTTGCGTCACACCAAAACCTAAAGAGGTCGCCACCCCGAAAACCGTACCAATGGTGGCAAAGGTATCAATACTATCGCCCCAAGGACCATAAATCTTCTTACCAATAATGGGGTATAAGGCTGAACGGGTTTTTAACGGCAGATTATGACGATAAGCAAAATAGGCCAAAGCCAATCCGACCACGGCGTAAATTGCCCATGCATGTAAACCCCAGTGGAAAAAGGTAATCCTTAAGGCTTGTTGTGCAGATGCGATACTTTCAGGATCACCACTCGGTGGGCTGACATAGTGCATCACAGGTTCTGCAACACCGAAGAACATCAAACCGATGCCCATCCCTGCGGTAAACAGCATAGCAAACCACGAACCATTGCTATATTCGGGTTGGCTGTGATCAGGACCTAATTTGATTTTACCACTGGCAGAACAGGCAATATAAATGAGTAAAATCAGAAAAATGGCGACAGATAAAACATAAAACCAGCTAAAGGAATCTGTAATCCATTGCTTTAACTGTTGGGTGAGAAATTCAAATGAACTGGGTGCGATTACAACAATTGCGATAAAAATTGCAATGATAATCACCGTGCTTAAAAACACGTTTGGATTCACATTCGCAAATTGTGAAGACGGCTTGGAAGGCATAATTCCCCCATATTTTTTTAATGATAATGACAGACCCTAAGGGTCAAACAAGACATTCACAATGTGAACAAAAGTAAGTTTAAATTTTGCAAAAACTCGATATAAATTATAAAAAATGTGAAAAATAAAGCAGTTGTAATGCTGTAACTGTATTTATTCTTTATCGCTCGATTGCTTAGGTAAATGGGCAATATATTGCAATGCAATTAATCGAGAAACCACGACAGCGAGATACATCACTCCACCAAACATTTGTAGCATGGTTAAGACTCTAGCGGCTGGGCTAATTGGCATCAGATCAGATAAACCCGTTGCTGATTGCAGACTAAAACTCAGAAATAATAAATCGAGCCAAACTTGTAAATCTTGTGGCTGATTTGGATTTTGAAAACTATTGGGTAAAAGCAACTGGCAAATACTATATAAAAAAGCGAATGCCCAAGCGATGAGAGTAAAAACTGCACCTGCAGCAAATAATTCATCTTTGGTGAGATAACGATCTGCAAACATATAACGTAATAATCCATAAGCAGCATAAAAATACGCTAATGCTTCAAAACTATAAGCGATGATTTGGATTATCGAATTGTCATAGCCAATAAAAATTAAAATTGAAAACAGAAAAGCGCCACTGACAAAGATTAAGCCCCAAAATGTGAAGACTGGTGTTTGGCGAATGACCTTGGCAATAATTAAGAGAGCTAAAACACCTAGCGACCAAGTTAATGCACGATATTCACTATCTCCATAAGTCAACATCGCCATAACTAATAATGCCAATTGCACCAACAACAACCACGCAGAAGGTAATAAACGAAAACTGCCCCAAAATTGTTTTAAGCTTTGCATGTTGTTTTCCATGTGATTGTTATGATTTTCATTAAGTTAATGGCATCATACCGTATCTAAAAAGGCAACAATCATTTTAGAGAGTTCTTGTTGCAAACGTTGTTCTTCAATTAAAAAAGTATTTTTACTGGCATAACGCATCATGGTAAATAAGGTACTGTTAATAATCACAAAAGACTTATGTTTTAAAGTCTCAAAATCCCAATGGGGGTAGTAACGTCCAAATAAGTACATCCCCACTTCTAAGAAATGCTGCTCTAATACTTGTGCCGCTTCTGAATCACTATAAGTATGCCAATTTTTCAAGATTTCGATAAAAAAACCATGATCCGATTTCAATGATTCAAAACCAAAAGCGATACTTAATGTGATGATGTCTTGAATAGCTGTTTGTTGTTGGAGCATCACTAACTGCTTTAGTGCTTGCCCTAAATTTTCGCTTTTCCGTAACAATAGTTCAGCAACAATCTGTTCTTTATTTTCAAAGTATTGATAAATTGACCCGACACTTACCCCTGATTTTTCAGAAATTTTAGGTGTAGTTAATTGTAATACACCATATTCAGAAATACATTTTTGCGTTCCCTCCAGAATACTTTCGACAATCATTTTTGCACGTTGCTGCTGGGGTCTTTTTCTCATGTTCAGCCTTTATTAAAACGCGAATTGAATACGAATATTTATTCATATTAAGCTTTGATTAAATAACAATCAAAGGCTTTCTACAATGCAAAGCATCGTTAAACCTAAACGCTTAGCAGCGTTTGAAGACATGAGTCAATCAAATATCAAAACCAAAATTCTTGGTTATATGACGCATCAACAAATTCAACCGAATTATCAAGAATATCTCGCCTTGAACACAGCCTTGCAAAGTGGTGACGCGCCCATGGACCAACTACTGCTTTGGATACTTCAAAATCCAAAACAGCATCGTAAGTACTTTGAAACCGCACTCTATGAAGGCCTTGAGAAATTACCACATGAGATTGCTGAACTGACTGCCTTCTTCCAGTTAGTGGAACAAAAACCTGATTGGTATGAGCAAGCCAAAGTCGATCAAGCACTTAAATTTACCTATCGCCTAGGCATCAATAACGGACTGATTCTACGAGATCTATCGCTAATGACAGGTTATTTGTACCCTGGTTTTAATCAACCTCTAGTCCTGACAGGTGCATTAAAAAAACAGGCAGGAACACGCTTAGCCGAAACAACTAAATGGTGGGTCGATATCACTGAGCAAGATGGTTTTGAACGTTTTAGCAAAGGCTTCACCTCTACTATTTTTGTGCGCTTCATTCATTCACTCGTACGCTATCAATTACAAAAATCTGAGAAATGGGATACCGAGACTTGGGGGCTACCTATTAACCAATATGATCAAGCAATGACCAATATTGCTTTTAGTGGCGTAGTATTGATTGGTATCAGGGCATTGGGGATTTTCCCTAGCGCACAAGAGATTGATAGTTTTTTACATTTTTGGAAATATGCGGGCTGGTTGATGGGCGTTGAAGAAAAATGGTTAGTGGATAATGAAGCTGATGGCTGGAAACTCATGTACTGGATGCAGTTTGCACATCCTCACTCTGATGAGAGCAGTATTTCTCTCGGATCTAGTCTTTCCAAAGAACCCTTTGAACGGAAATATCGTTACCTACGCTCCTTTCAGCAAAAACTCGCCTATAAACAGCATCTAGAAATTACTCAATTCTTTATTGGTCGTAAGAAAATGCAGAAATTGGGTTTAGCACCACAGTCAGCCTCATGGTTTGCTTATTATTTAATTGGCCGAAATCTAGCGCTCTATACAGGTGCTAAACATATCCCCAAATTAAATCAACTGCTTGAAGAAAAAGGGCGGAATTTGCAACGAATCGGTTTGTCACTCTATCGTAATCAAGCGCAACAACTGGCCAGTATGCATCAATAATAGAAAAAGCCCTCAAATTTTGAGGGCTTTAATTTTTAGGATTCGATCTACTTAGTGATCAGATGCACCAGAGATACCAATACCTGTTTGTGAACGAACAAACTGAGCATCGAACGCTTTACGCTCTTTCTCTGCACGCGCAGTTTTATCAGTTACTGAGAAGAACCAGCAGCAAAGGAAAGATAGTGGCATCGCGAAAATTGCAGGACCATTGAATGGATTCACTGCGGTATCTGAAATTTTCAACGTGTCAACCCAAACTGCTTTAGAAAGAATGATCAGGGTTACAGCAGTCACTAGACCAACAATACCGCCAATTACTGCACCACGAGTCGTTAAACCTTTCCAGAACATAGACAATACGAGTACTGGGAAGTTTGCACAACATGCAACTGAGAATGCCAAACCAACCATGAACGCAACGTTTTGTTTTTCGAACAAAATCCCTAGAATCATGGCAAAGATTGCTAGACCTAAAGTCGCAATTTTTGACATACGTAATTCAGATTGAGGCGTAGTTTGACCTTTTTTGAATACGTTTGCATATAAGTCATGTGAAATCGCAGAAGCACCTGAAAGCGTTAAGCCAGCCACTACAGCAAGGATTGTTGCAAATGCAACTGCTGAGATGAAGCCCATGAACAAGTCGCCACCAACTGCATCACTTAAGTGAACCGCAGCCATGTTGTTACCACCAACCAACTCCAATTTACCGGTTACCGCTGCTTTCGCGACATCAAGGAACTGAGGGTTGTTTGAAACGAATAAGATCGCACCGAAACCAATGATGAAAGTTAATAGATAGAAGTAACCAATGAAACCTGTTGCAACTACAACTGATTTACGAGCTTCTTTAGCATCTTTAACAGTGAAGAAGCGCATTAAGATATGTGGTAAGCCTGCTGTACCAAACATTAATGCAAGACCAAGTGATAACGCATCAATCGGGTTTGCAGCCAATTTACCAGGCCCCATGATTTTTGCAGCCTCATCCCAGCTAATGCTGTGAGATTGGCTATACACACCAATTGCTTGATTGAACATGTTTGAGAAACTAAAGCCAACAGCTTTCATCACCATGAATGCCATGAATGTTGCGCCACTGAGTAACATTACGGCTTTAATGATTTGTACCCAAGTGGTCGCTAACATGCCACCAAAAATTACGTACGCCATCATCAACAAACCGACGATTACAACCGCAATATTATAGTTCAAACCAAAAAGTAATTTGATTAACTGACCTGCTCCTACCATTTGAGCAATCAGATAAAATGCAACCACAACTAAAGAACTTAATGCAGCTAAGGTACGAACTGGTTTTTCTTCCAAACGGAAAGAAACTACATCAGAAAGATTATATTTACCTAAGTTACGTAAACGTTCAGCAACAAGGAAAAGTACGATTGGCCAACCGACCATGAAACCAAGTGAATAGAGCAAACCATCAAAGCCTGAACTGAACACAAGTGCTGAAATACCGAGGAACGATGCGGCTGACATATAGTCACCTGCAATCGCTAAACCATTTTGGAAGCCACTAATTCCACCACCTGCGGTATAGAAATCAGCTGTATTCGTGGTTTGTTTTGCTGCCCACTTAGTAATAAACAAAGTGAAACCAACAAAAATGGTGAACATGATGATTGCATGCCAGTTTGTTGCCTGTTGCTCTGCTGCACCTAAATCAGGGCTAGCAAATGCAACGTGAGAACAACATAGGCTTGCAAGCGCGAACAGTTTCGCTTTGAATGATGTCCCTTTCATCTCAGTGCATCCCTTTTTCATGTGTGATTGCCTCAACTTCCTTGAGAGCCTCTTCATTCAGCTGATCAAGTGTATTATTGGCGATGTATGAATAGACACCACACAATACAAATGACAGCACGATAATGCCTAAACCGAGGGGCATGCCCCAAGTTGTTACACCACCACTAAAAGAACTTGCTAGGAACTCTTTGTTATAGCCAACTAAAAGCATAAATCCGACATAGATAAACAACATGATTGCTGTTAATGTCCAACTTAATGTACGTTTTTTGCTGACCATTTCTTGAAACTTTGGATTGTGTAGAATGCGTTCTACCTGTGAGTCATCCATAATTAACTCCTTATTTTTGTGTCCAGCCGTGGACCCCTTTTTACTAGGGATTTTTCATTATTTAAATTAACAAGATTATGCTTGACTCGTAACTTAGACTTTGGTCTCTAAATACAAATCTCTGCTCATAACCCTTTTGATGCTTCGGGTATGATAGAAAATGGAGTTTGATCACGTGAGCAATATGAACAATTGGCTTATTATTGGGGTACTTGCCCTATATATCGCGCTGTTATTCGGCTGTGCTTTTTTTGGAGAAAAACATGCCAGTCGCTTAAGCACACGTGGTCGTATGTTGATGTTCAGCTTAACTTTAGGCGTATATTGCTCATCTTGGACATTCTACGGCGCAACAGGTGCGGCTGTCCGTGAAGGTATTATTTTCTTACCAATTTATTTAGGACCCCTACTTTTTATTTGGTTTGGTTATGACATTTGGAAACGGTTAGGACGGATTCGTCAGCATCATGCCATTTCTTCAATTGCCGATTTCGTTGCTGCCCGATATGGCAAAAGCGGTAGTCTCGCAGCCTTAGTCACTATTCTTGCAGTTATTGCAATTATTCCTTATCTCGCTTTGCAATTAAGAGCGATTGCATTGAGTGCCTCCGTTGTACTCGAACAGAATGCACATGTTCATACCACCACAAATAGTGTGTTATTACTTACAGCGGTACTTGCAATTTTGGCTATGATTTTTGGCACGCGGCATATTGCACATACTGAACAGCACGGCGGCTTAATGCTTGCAGTCGCTTTTGAATCTTTTGTAAAACTGTTTGCATTACTTAGCGTTGCAGTTTTTTTCTTATTCCAATCCCCCGAAAATATCAAACAAGTCAGCAATGATGTCACTCAACATTTTCAAGATTTGCAACAATTAGGGGTTCCTGAAACCTTCTGGGTACAAACCTTACTTGCTGCGCTAGCTATGATTTGTTTACCACGACAGTTTCATGTTGCCGTAGTCGAATTACGTGATGAAAAACATATTCGTGGGGCTAGACGCTGGTTTGCAGCTTATTTAATTTTAACAATTATGGCGATTATTCCTATCGCCAGTTGGGCCTTACACTCCCTTCCTGATACATTAGGTACACCTGATATTGCGGTATTGGCTCTCCCTCTAAGTTATCAGCAAGATTGGTTGGCATTACTCGCTTTTTTAGGTGGTTTTTCTGCTTCAACAGGTATGTTACTGGTCGCCTCAGTCGCACTTTCTATCATGCTCAGTAATGATTTAATTATGCCTGCTTTATGGCACTTTAAGATCATCTCTCGACACGATCAACAATTACCAAAAGTACTCAAACTGACCCGAAGAATTAGTATTATCAGTGTGATGTTACTGGGTTTTTTATTCTTCCACTTTTTTAATGACATTAATCAATTATCAGTATTTGGCCTATTGGCTTTTAGTGCAGTTGCGCAATTTTCGCCAGCCCTCATCGGTGGTTTATATTGGCGTGGTGCAAGCCGTCAAGGTGTCTACGTCGGTCTGATCGTAGGCTTCATAATGTGGAGCTACACACTGCTCTTTCCTACTTTGTTACGTAGTCTCCCAGAACAATATCAAGCGTTCGCACAACATTTATTATTGTTTGGACCTTTCGATATTAATAGCTTACGTCCAGAAGCTTTACTTGGTTTTGAATCTTTTGCCCCATTGACCCATGGTGTCATGTGGTCTTTGGGACTGAATATTATTTGCTATATTTGGGGTTCTCGTTTGTATCGCCCAAGTGTTGCGGAACAGATTCAGGCTGAAAGCTTTTTCTACTATGAAAGTAAACCTTTACCCTCTACCCAGACAAACCTTGATTTAACCGATTTACCGCAAAATGCAGCGCGGCTCAAAGTTGGCGATTTATTGGCTCTGGCTAAACGTATTACAGGTGATCGCCCTACGACACAAGCGTTCCAGCAATTTTGTGAACAAAATCATGTCGTACTCAATGAAAATCATGTTGCAAATGGCATGTGGTGGCGCTTCACTGAACAATACTTGGCAGGCATTATTGGTGCTGCATCAGCACGTACTTTGCTCACTACCGCCATGATCAATAATGGATTAGCATTAGGGCAAGTCGCGAATATTCTCGATCAAGCTTCACAATGGCAACGCTTTAACCAAAATCTTTTGATGACCATGATCGACCACATGACTCAAGGGGTAAGTGTTGTTGATAAAAATATGTGCTTGGTTGCATGGAACAATCAATATCTTACCTTATTTGATTATCCTAAAGACCTCGTTTATGTCGGTTGTCCAATTGCAGATTTAATTCGATATAACGCAGAACGTGGAGAATGTGGACCCGGTTCAGTTGAAGAACATGTCCGTAAACGAATTCACTGGATGAAAGTCGGTAGCGCCCATGAATTTGAACGTATTCGTAAAGATGGCTTGGTCATTCAAATGCGCGGTAATCCTATTGAGGGTGGAGGATTCGTCACAACCTTCGCCGATATTACTGCGTTCCGCGAAAATGAAGCGATTCTTGAAGAAAGAGTGAGTGATCGAACTCAACAGCTTGCAAATGCACTGACTGAACAGCAACTTGCCCGTGAACAAGCCGATAAAGCCAATCAATCTAAAAGTCGATTTTTGGCAGCGGCCAGTCACGATTTACTACAACCGATGCATGCAGCACGTTTGTTCAGTACAGCATTAGAACAAAGTGTCAGCTCAGCTGAAGATCAACAAACCTTACAACAACTTGATCGCGCACTATATGGTGCTGAAAGCATGCTCTCTGCCCTACTCGATATTGCCCGTTTAGAAGGTGGAACGATCCAACCAAAACGCCAAGCGTATTCATTACATGACTTATTGAGTGATCTTGAACTTCAATTCAAATCAATTGCAGCACAGCGTAATATTCAACTGTCTGTACACGATACTCAATTCTGGGTTGATACCGATCCACAATGGATGCGACGAATTATTCAGAATTTCGTTAGTAATGCATTGCGTTATACAGCACAAGGTCGTGTCGTTGTTGGTGTATTACGTTCTGCACAAAGACCAAACCATATTCGAATCGGTGTTTGGGATACAGGACCTGGCATCAATGAACAACAAAGGGTGAAATTATTCCAAGAATTTGAGCGTTGCGGGCATACCTCACCTTGGGGTGAACAAGGACTTGGACTTGGTCTTGCGATTGTTCAACGTATGACGAGCCTGCTCGATTTCCCAGTGCATGTCTATTCAGAATTAGGTAAAGGTTCTTGCTTTATGATCGAAGTACCGCTCGCCGAAGCACCAAAAATTCAAGCGACTACACTGCATGTGACCGCACTGCAACATACTGCATATAAAGTGCTTTGTTTAGACAATGATGAAACTATTTTACAAGGTATGCGGACCTTATTAAGTAAGTGGGGCTATCAAATTTTTACAGCAACTGAGCCATCGGAAGCACTAAAACTAATTGAACAAGAAGATATTCAAGTCTGGTTAATCGATCAGCATTTAAATCATGATCAACGGGGATTAGATTTTATTGAACAATATCGCCCTGCACATATTCCAGTTGCATTAATTACAGCAGATTCTGATCCTGAGTTGCCTCAATATTTGAAACAGCAAAATATTGTTCTATTGAAAAAACCGCTCAAACCTGCGGGATTACGTGCTTGGCTCTCTGGTTTAAAGATTATGCCAATGAGTTAAATGGCAAAATATTTTGAAACATAGGCAAAAGCCATCAAAAAAAGCGCATTAAGATGACAATAAATTGACCAAAATGCTCAAAAAATTATTGGCTATGGCAAAAACGTTCACTTACACTAGTGAACGTTTGTACACTTACTTACAATTAGTTAAAATATTGTTTTTATTAATAAATATTACCATAAAAACCACATATACAACTTTAGTCGTATTCTAGTTGTTTTCTGAATAACGCATAAATTGATCAAAATGATAGGAACCTATGTCTTTGCTGTTTTAGGTTTCTAACACAATCGCCATAAAGGACATGATCATGAATAGCAATCAAGCCACTTCAGAGCATAACGAGTTACAGTTTTACCGCCAATACAGTGCAAATGCATTATTACCAGAGCTCAACTGGCAGAATATTTTTGTACAGAGCAACTTAGATGATACTCATCTAAAAGCATTGAATACACTGTATCAAGCAGCCGTTCCCCTTGCCCTCAATGTATTCCATGAGCTGAATTTTGATGTATTTGCACCAGCAGCTTATCAGCCACAAGGTCTAGGACTATTTGAAAAGCTAGCGTTACAAGAACAAAAATTCTTGGATGTATTAGAAACAGAATCCGCTCATTTGGATCATGAAACTCGTCATCAAATGTGGAGTATGCTACTTCGTGGTGGTGCCGTGTTAGTTTTTAAAGCATGGTTAGGTCATGTCAAAGATGGTGAAAATCAACTGGATAAAAGCCAGTTCGATGAACTATCAGATTTATTATTTATCAAAACTCGCCCAGAACAATTAGCTCAACGATTAAATATAGATTCAACTGCTGATCTAACCCATATCTTTTTGATGCACGAAAATGATGTTTTTCTTGATCATTTTAATAGCCTTGAAACAGCAGCTTTATTTGTAGATTTAGGTGTTTATGATGCTGCATTTTTAAGTTTACGTGATGATCGCGTCGCCGAATATCTCATCGCAAAAAACTATGTAACTCAAGAACAAATTGATGATTTGCAGTGTGCATTAAATCCATTGTACTGCGATAGCTTAATGCCAAAACAAGATTGTTTAGCTTAAATTTTTAAAGCCACAATATTATGATTGTGGCTTTAATTTTCTTCGAGCTTTTAAAGTTATCAATTTTTTTCTAACCGTTGTTTATGAATATTCATCACAACATCACTAAACTCGCCTAAAATATAATTTGCCCAAAATCGACTATACCAGTTGTATTCTGTAGACAAACGATAATCTATCGTGAGAATTAGTTTTGTGGTTTTTTCATCTATTCTTTCTAATTGATAATCCGTTTTAAGTAGATCAAAATATTTTCCACCCATTTCAATATGATCATCCACAGATCCTTTCGGAAATGAATATTTATCAAACTTATATGTCCAGCTTAATAAATAAGGGATATGTTTGGCTTGTACGACTTCTTCAAATTTAATCCCACGTTCCCATTGAATAGTACGAATAGTCTCATCTTTCCGCTGCTCAGTCATACCAAATACAGGTTTTGGAAACCCCATCCAAAATATTGGACTTGACTTAACTTCTTTAGGCTGGATGTTTCCTATATTTTGGATAGCATAAAAAACTTGCTCGGCAGGTGCATGAATCACGACTGAGCGTTGTGTTTTCCCATATTGGGTCTGCCCCATATCTGGTAATAAAAATGAAAATAATAAAGGTAATATTGCAATCGAATATATTTTAGAACTAGGTTTCCACAAATAATAACAGAATGTTCGCATTATGATTGCACCCACAAATAAACACCCCAATATAAATGGACTAATCATTATGAGACAAATAATACCCTCACCTAACACAATCATTGCGAACATAAGAATAAGTACAAGCGTAGCAACTTGAATACCAAAAGCTTTATAAAGTTTGTCTTTAGGTTTTTTTACAATCGAAAAATATTCTATTAATGCACCTAATATTAAAGGCATTCCAATAACCATAGAACTCATAATAAGTTTATGGTTGTATTGCCCCCAAATACTTGTTAAAGCGATAAAAATAAGCGCAATTAGAGGAAAGAGTGTAAAAGCAAAACTTCGTCCCGTATAGATTTTTTCCAACGGATAAGGAGGAGTATTTTTTATATTTTTAAGTACTATGGCATAACCATATTCTTCATCTTCAATTTTATTAAACTCATATTGTGCAAAACCCGCATGCTTTAATAAATTGACCAAATTTGTTCGAGTTTCCTCATCCCATTTTTCAACAATAAAACGTGTATATCCTTGTTGTTCCAGTTCATCTAATATTTTTTTCTGATCTATTTCTGACATTTTAATACTATAATTATCAAGATAATAAAGGGATTATAATTAACCCCTTTATTACTTTCCAGTTAAAACTTCATGCTCATACGCATCCAGTAATTACGTCCTATATTATTGAACTGCTCACTGGCACCATAACCAAACATCGAAGCACCCGCTTTATTGAGATGCTCGGTATAGGTTTTATCTAGTACGTTATCGACACCCACTGATACATCAACTGCATCTGTCAACTTATAGGTCCCATTCAAGGCCAAAGTGTTAAATGCTTTGCTTTGGTTCAAATCATAGCCAACCACATTACCCTCATTGAGACTAATACGATTTTGTTTTGCAACCACACGCCATAATAATCCTAAGCTATATTTCTCATCGATATAACGTAAATTCAAACGTCCTTCTAATGGTGCGATTTGCGGTAAAGCTCGATCATCAGACGTATTTTCACCCCATGCATACATGGTTGAAAGATCAGCTTGGAAATGATCTGTAAATTGATAACCGACTCCTGCTTCAGCACCTGCAATCGTTGCATCCACATTACGAGCTAAAGGATAACGTGCGTTTGAACCGTTATATTGCAATAAAATAAAATCTTTGATTAAACCTGCATAAGCTGATGCCCATGCACTCCAAGCACCATGTTCAGCTTGGAAGCCAAGGTCAAGTTGTGCCGTACGCTCAGTTTTGAGATTATCTAAATTATCTAGCATACGATAGGTCGTTACACCATTGATTGTTGAAATGATGCCTCGATCTGTCGAAGTACTATACAACTCCCAAAAATCAGGAATTCGTTCTACGTAACCTAGGCCTGCATAGGTTTTTAATCCATGCTCAGGTAGATTTTTCTCTAGACGTATAAAACCGCTTGGTAAAGTATCTTTACGATTCTTACCATCTTCAAGATTATTAATCTTTATTTGATCGATGCGTGCGCCCGCAACTAATTTCTGATCTGGATTAAATGCATAAGTCCATTCACTAAATGCACCATAAGATTGAAATTTCAAATCTTCAGCATAAGGCGAATTCATTGATGGCATGGCATACATGACCATATCACCACCATGCTTATTCTGCTGCGTATCTACACCTGAAATGACGCTAAATTTATCCCAATCTGTCGTTACAGCTAAACGGGTATTTAAAGTACGACGATCAACCCGCATCGACATTTTATTCGGCACAGTCATATCCATTCCGTGCATGTTCATTGTCGTCATTGGCGGCGTACGTAAGCTAAAATTATCCATTACATGATCGTTATAGCTGTAGTCCACTTGGGCTTCAACTTTCTTGATCACCTCTGTAATATTTTTCTGTTCAGCGTGTAGTCCAAGGCTTTCTCGTTTAAATTGCGAACCATCCATGCTACGGCCAGCGTAGGCAGCCTCACCATCACCTTTACCTGCACGCAATTCTAACCAAGAATCATCTGTTGGCTTCCAGCCCAATGCCAAGTCAGTATTCCAGCGCTCCCAATTTGAATGAATGCTTTTATCGTCGCCATCTTTGTAATCATCTGCAACAGAACGATTAGCATTTAAACGAGCATATTTGGTTTCATCGCCAATTGCCGCTTCAATATTATGATCTAGACGACCATATGAACCCATCAAAACACTGGCTTGGCCACGATAAGGCTGTTCTTTGCTGAGATTTTCAGGTTGACGCTGAAAAATGACAGTTGCAGCCGAACCAGGTGTTGCGTACTGAACAGTTTGCGGCCCTTTAATCACCGTAATTTTATCAAAGCTTTCTGGCTGAATATAAGAGGTTGGTGCATCCATACGATTCGGGCACGCACCTAAATTTTCACTACCATCAACCAACATTTTAATCCGTGAACCAAACATGCCACGGAACGTCACATCACCATTCGTTCCACCATTTTTAATGGCACTAAACCCCATAATATTTTGTAAATAGTCTGCACCGTCCGTTGCAGGAATAGGTTGAATTGCTTGCTTAGGATCAGCATGAATAATCAATCCATTTGCATCATTTGGCTGCTGTGCTGTAACGACAATAGGTGCTAATACAACAGGGGTTTTATCGGACTGAATATCCATATTTGCCCATAATAATGTGCTATTTGAGGCAGCAAGAATCGCAACCGTAAGGGGCTGTAATAAAAATTTAGTTTGAGCCATGATTGGTCTCTCTTAAAACATAAGTAAAACTAGGCTAGAGTTTTGAAAACCCTAATGAAATTGACGTTTTAATTTATGCAAAGAGTGGCGGTGCTCGCCCTTGAGGTAATAAGAATAGCCGTTGCAGTGCAAAATAAACATGCTTAAATGCCTGTTGATACGCGACTAAACGGATTTGGATTCGGACTAAAACCTCTTTCACGCCGAATTCAGGTGGTAATACCAAATTGGCATGCACCGTACAATATTGACACTGATGATTTGGATCGTGATGGTCATGTTTCGACATCAGGCTTTGATGTTGTTCAAGCTGATGTGAATGATGATGCATATTGTGCGATACAGACTGCTGTTCAGCTTTTAATTTAGGCAACAATAACGCTTGGGTAATCGTTTCACAGACGGGTGCAATCTGATATTGCTTCGGGAGCAGTGGCTGCAAAAACACCGCAATCTGTAAACAGACTGCGGTGAATGCAAGCATTAAACCACTACGAAACAATAAGGGCACTTTTAATAACCGAAAAACATTTGTTAACGTTTAACCGCAACTTTTTCTTTATCGCGTTGACGTACAACTTTTTCAACTTTCTCACGTGCACGTTGACGTTTCAATGGCGATAAATAGTCTACAAACAGTTTTCCATTTAAGTGATCCATTTCATGTTGGATACAAACTGCGAGAAGTTCGTCAGCTTCTATTTCAAATGCTTGACCTTCAAGGTTAATTGCCTCGATTTTTACGCGTGACGGACGCTCAACTTTATCGTATATTTGAGGCACAGAGAGACAGCCTTCTTCGTACGGCTGTGTCTCTACGGTCAGTGGAGTGACTTTGGGGTTAATGAACACCATCGGTTGGTTTTTCTCTTCAGAGATGTCCATAACAATAAGCTGAATATGATGATCAACCTGAGTTGCCGCTAAACCTATACCCGGTGCCTCGTACATGGTTTCAAACATATCTGCTGCAAG
Source organism: Acinetobacter modestus (assembly GCF_014636095.1). Lineage (GTDB taxonomy): Bacteria > Pseudomonadota > Gammaproteobacteria > Pseudomonadales > Moraxellaceae > Acinetobacter > Acinetobacter modestus. The sequence continues at coordinate 120,041 of NZ_BMDV01000007.1, read as the reverse complement.
CTGACGAATATCATCAGTGACTTCTTCGACTGGCTTAGCAATGGTACGAAGACGGGGATCAGGAAAACTTAAAATAGGTAATAAGGCCATACCGTTCCTCATTTATGCCATTGATCAGAAAACCAACTGAAGGGAATGCTTGATCAAAAAATTGTGTGTAAAGTCGTTATTATAACGCAACTACACACATAATTTTTAGGAATTATGATAATGAAAAAGGTTTTAAACGGCATACCATCATTTCATGCCTTGGGGTTAAAAAAACAACTGATTGCTGCTGCAATTTGTGCAGGATTAGGCATGAGCATAAACCTTACTCATGCAGCAAGCCCTAACGCAAACCCACCATCCGTAAAAGCGGGTGCACCACATGTCTATGTGGTGAAAAAGGGGGATACGCTTTGGGATATTTCAGGCAAATTTTTAAGCAAGCCTTGGCGCTGGCCTGAAATTTGGGCAAGCAATAAACATGTCAAGAATCCACATTGGATTTATCCTGGTGATCGCTTGCTACTTTGTAGTTTGAACGGTAAACCACTGATTGGTAAAGATGAAGGTGATGGTTGTGACGGTATTATTCGTCGTTACTCTGGCAATACTTCTACTTTACGTCCAAAAGTTCGTATTGAAGCTTTGAACAATAGCGTCCCTGTTATTCCATTAGCTGATATTCAACAATGGTTAGAACGAACTTCTGTACTTCCAGCGAGTGCGATTAGCGATACACCTTATGTCTTGGGTACAGCGGATAATCGTGTACTTGCAGGCAAAGGCCAGAGCATTTATGTACGTGGTCAAGGTATCGAAAATGGTCAACGTTATGGCGTATACCGTGAAGGTGAACCATATATCGTGCTTGATGAAAAAGGGAAGAAACAAAATCTAGGTGTTGAGCTCACGCAAGTCGCTTCTGGTGTTGCGATTACCAATGAAAAAGACATTACAACCTTTGAATTAACTGATAGTTATACTGGTGAAGTACGCCGTGGCGATCGTGTGATGCTTGAACAAGAAGCCATGTTACCTACGTTATTCTACCCAACTGAACCAAATCAGGTGAAAGATGGCGGTAAAGTCATCCGTGTCATGGGGTCTATAGGTACAGCTGCGAAAAATGGTGTAGTCACTGTTGACCGTGGTACAGCAGATGGCATTGAAATCGGACAAGTTTTTAGTACGTACCAAGATGGCGAAACTGTTCGTGATCCAAAGACCAAAGAAAGTATAAAATTACCAGGTCAATATGTTGGTAGTATTATGATTTTCAAAAGTTTTGATCGCATCAGCTACGGCTATGTTTTAGAAAGTGAATTACCAATTAAAATTGGTTCAAATATCAAGCCACCTCGTCTTGATAACTAAACGCTAGTTAGAAATGTTGAATCAGTTACTACCCCATCATTATCATACTGTGTTGGTGTGGTATCTGGTTCAACACTCGCTTTCTAGTTTTCAAAAAATTCGAAACTATTTCGGTAGTTGTACGGAAGCAGTCAAAACACATCGACTTTCTGAATGGCAACAGCTCGGTTTACACAAAAATCATTTAAAACGTCTAGAAGAATTCCAAACCCCACATGGGAAACAGCAATTTGACCATATGGTTCAATTGATTTGTAAGCATACTGATTTTATTTTAACCCCTGAAGATATTGACTACCCTACTCAACTTTTACCTTATTCTGATCATCCTCCTATTTTATTTGGTCAAGGTCAGCCACAAGCATTATTACAGCCCCAAATTGCTATGGTTGGAAGTCGAAAGCCGAGCCCTCATGGACGACAAGTTGCTTATGATTTTGCGTATTATTTAAGTGAAAAAGGTTTTTATATTAGCAGCGGTTTAGCCCACGGAATTGATGAAGCGGCTCATCGTGGTGGTTTAGCCCATCATCGGACAATCGCAGTGACTGGAACAGGTTTAGACACAGTTTATCCAGCACAAAATAGCAAACTAGCCCAAGAAATTATTCAAACAGGTGCACTCGTAACTGAGTTTCTTCCGACTACCCCACCTTTACAGCAGCATTTTCCACGCCGTAATCGCATCGTTAGCGGTTTAAGTCTTGGTGTTTTGGTTGTAGAAGCCGCTCTGAAAAGTGGTTCACTGATCACAGCAAATGAAGCAGCCAATCAAGGGAAAATGGTATTTGCCATTCCTGGACATATTTACAGTGAGCATCATCAAGGCTGTCATCAATTAATTCGTGAAGGTGCAACTTTAGTTGATCATCCAGAACAAATTATTGAAGATCTAGCCTTACCTACTCAATGGCAAGTACAACAACAAATTCCAGAAGAACCTTTAACCATCACGACAAGCTTACCAACGCATTTGATTGCTCTTTATCAAAGTCTCGACTGGGTTGGACAAGACTTGGATGAACTTGCTCAACGTCATCCAATTCCGATCGCAGAACTCACAGCCCAATTAATGGAATTAGAATTACTCGGTTTCTGTATACAACAGGGCGGTCGCTATTTACGTTGTCGTCCAATTCATTAAAATAACCTATCTTTGTCGCTAAACATAATCCCATGATTACCTCATCAATTTCGGAAGCAGCACAGCTTTTGAAGCAAGGACAAGTTCTTGCTTATCCAACAGAAGCTGTTTGGGGCTTAGGCTGCGATCCATTCAATCAACAAGCTTTTCAAAACATTCTTGAGCTAAAACATCGTCCAATTGAAAAAGGAGTCATTTTATTGGCGGGTCACTTAGGGCAAGTTGAGCATTTGTTACAAAGCTTAGCTCCAAAGATACGTAAGCAAGTGATTGATAGTTGGACAGATCGTGTAGTAACTGAACGAGCGACCACATGGTTACTCCCCGCTGATGAGCACATTCCTATTTGGATTAAAGGTCAACATCCTTTGGTTGCTGTACGTGTAACCACGCATCCTTTATGCGTCAAACTCTGTAATGCTTTTGGCGGCTTTATTGTATCGACCAGTGCCAATCCCGCGGGACTAAACCCAGCACAGAATTTAGAACAAGCTCAAGGTTATTTTGGTACATCCCTGAATTATTTAGAGGGTGATTTAGGACTTAGCCAAGAACCTAGTCGAATTCTCAACGCTTTAACAGGTGAAGTAATTCGCGCTTAATTATGTAAATAGTGAATAAAAAAAAGCTCAGTTATATAGGGATAACTGAGCATAAAAAGGATGTGCATAATCACATCCAGAGGGTCTGCAAATTGGTTGAGTATATTCATCGTTAAAAATGAATCTAGCTACTCTGAAAGCTATTATGGATCAATCATTTGATTTATACAAATATATTATTTATCTAACAAAAAATGTGAAAAGCGTACCATTTTTGTCAGTTTTAAAATTTCAATAAAATTATATTTCTATTTTTATTCAGCTTTTTTTTGATCATAAATTTAGTAAATCTTAAAAATATATTTGCAAATCATATAGAAAGCACAGTCATCAAAAAATATTTTTGGTGCGTTTGTTGATATTTTAAACAAACGCACCAAAAATAACTTTCGCTGGCGGAACCACGCAGTCTGGGGACATAACCTGTTTCCTAGAAACGGATGGTAAGACTATGTATCGCGGCAAATGCAACATAATGTACAGTTTGTCAACCCCCGAATTTGTTTTACCAATTAAAAATCCTGAAGATGGCGAAAAACTACGCTTTAATATTTCCATGGTAGAATTGTACAAAGATAATGGTTTATTTACTCACGCTGAATTCCTTACCCCATCAAAGAAAGAACTGGGATGCTGGTCCACCATAAATTAAAACCCTTATAATGCAGAAATCCGTAACATCAAATTCTTTGCATGGTGATTAAATGAAAAACGTCATTCTAGCTGCATTATTACTTTTACCTGTCACTACATTTGCCAGTAGTGAACTCTATTGCAAGATTGAGTTAAAAGGTAAAGGTTCTTACCAAGGCCCTTGTACCCGCACTAACAAGGGTCGTGATGGTAGCTTCTTTGTTACTCATCCAGACTTTGCTAAGAAGTTAAAGGTCAATGGTATTGGTGTACATGCCATGGCTAATGATTACGCTATGATCGAAAGTGCGAGCGATTATGGTTATGGTAAAGTCCTAGGCGTTGCTTATGCGACAACTGATAAGGATGGAAAGCTCACACTAAAAGGTGATGGGATTAAATTCTGGATCGGCAGTAAATAAAACTAATGTGGAGTTTTACATAAGCTCCACATCCTTTTTTCACATTTAGGATGCAGATTCAGCCAGCGGAGCCAATGCTTTAACCGTTTTCTTCTGCGCCATAATGATCCCCATCAGGATCATCAGACCGCCAATGGTATGATAAATCGTCCAATGCTCAGATAGCCATACACTTGCAATAATTGCAGTAAATACAGGCATCAAATTCATAAAAATACTAGTACGGTTTGGACCAATGGTTTGTACAGCAATCATCCATAATAAAGGTGCGATCAACGATGGAAAAATGCCGGCATACAATACACTTGCTGCATTATCTACATTAATTGCATCTAAGCCCAACCAAAGTAGAAATGGAAGATGGTATAGCAACGCAAAAGCGATTTGGATATAGAGACTGGTCATCAATGGCAATTGTACTTGCCATTTTTTTAGAAAGACGCCATAAAATGCATAAAAGCCTACAGCCAAGACCATGACAGCATCTCCCCAATGTCCTCCTTGGTCAAATAAGCGAGAGAAATGCCCTTGGCTCATCACATAAAGTAGGCCAAAAAATGATAAGAAACTGCCAAAAATCGCAAATCGATTTGGCTTATCTTTTAAAATAATATAGGAAATAAAAATGGTAAAAACTGGAACAAAGGCATTTACAATACCCATATTTGTTGCAGTGGTATAATGTGCTGCTGTATAAGAAAGCCCTTGATACAACACCATTCCAAAAGCGCTAAGAACTGCTAATTTAGGAATATATGGGCGAATCAAAGCTCGCTGTTTCCATACTTTAGGCAACATAAATGGTGTCAAAATGAGAAAGGCAACAAACCAACGATAAAAACTAATACTGACGGGTGAAATATAGTCCGCAACATAACGAGTCACTGCAATATTTAACGACCAAATTAAGACTGCTATCAATGGCAGTACAAATGCCCATTTTTGGTATCTACTTAACTGAGTCATCAGCCATCTCACAATATTTCTGGATTAGGAATATTCTGAAAGATGTCTAAAATAATTGAAATATCGTATTTCAGACATTTATATCGCGGTTAGGACATTAGAACTCAAACAACTCCCAGCTACGCATCGCATGTTCTACTACTTTATGCAGTTGTTTAACAGTAGCACCATCACGTGCTTGAATGGTCAGCCCTTGTAATACCGTTGTATAGAAATCTGCTATTTCTTGAAGTGGCGCAGTTCTGTTAATGTCTCCATTTTCAACACCTTGTTGTAAACGTTCTAACATTTTTTGCTTAGTCTTCAACCTTTTTTCAAGAATATTATGTTGCACCTCCTGAGCATTATCCGAACAGTTCATCGTTGCAACCACTAACATACAACCTGCTGGTTTATTGGGTTGTGCTAAACGCTGTACATTTTCATAAAGAAAGAGCTCAAATGCGACTTTAGCTGTTTTTGCTTCTAAAAATATTGCTTCAATCGGACATGCCTCATGCGCCAGATAATAGTCAATACACTGATAAAAAAGCCCCGTTTTATCGCCAAAACTGCTGTACAAACTCGGTGCGGTTAGTTGTAAAGCATGTGTTAAATCACTGATTGAAGTTGCTTCATAACCATGTTCCCAAAACAGTAACATTGCCTTTTCTAAAGCTTGTTGCTCATTAAAACATTTAGGGCGACCACGCTTTTTTTTTGCATTGTCATCGCATGGTATGGCGATGGACTCATGGGTATTTTTCATAAATGCCGCAGATATTTTCATAACGATCACTATTAAATTAATTGACGCATCGTTTTTTATCAACTATTTTATTTAATAACGATCGTTATAAAAAACTAAATGCTATTTAAAATTTATTGTTATCCTTATAACAATAAAGAGAATTTCTTATGCAAAACCCTAACCCTCCCAAAATATATCCCAGTACATCAACAGAAACTCAAGGCAGTTGGTATGCCATTTTAGCTGTTGCAATTGGTGCATTTGCTCTCGTCACCAGTGAGTTCTTACCTGTGGGGGTACTCAATAGTGTTGCAACTGACTTGCATATTTCTGTTGGTACGGCTGGCTTAATCATTACTTTACCTGGAGTCATGGCCGCATTTGCTGCACCTCTGCTGCCTATTTTTGTTAAACAACTTGATCGACGCTATGTTTTAATCTTTCTTACCGCAATCATGGTGGTTGCCAATACGATTACTGCATTTGCGGATAGCTTTAATCTACTCTTAGTGAGCCGTTTGGTGCTCGGAATTGCGATTGGTGGCTTTTGGGCAACAGCAATTGCCCTAAGTGGCAAACTTGCACCTGCAAAACTTCCAATTGCCAAAGCAACGGCGGTGGTCATGGCAGGTGTAACATTTGCAACGGTATTAGGTGTACCTATCGGCACTTGGCTCAGTGAGTTTTATGGTTGGCGTAGCGCATTTGGCATTACCGCAGCAATTGGCTTGATCGTGCTGTTATTACAAATCATCTTCTTGCCAAAGTTAACTCCCGACGCTGCCATTCATTTACGTGATCTACCGGCTTTACTCAGAATTCCGAAAGCACGTAGTGGTATGTTGATCGTACTTTTAATTGGTCTTGCACATTTTTGTGCTTATAGTTATCTAGCACCTTTTTTCAAAAATATCGCAGGATTTGATGGCACAACCATCAGCTCATTACTACTGCTATATGGCATTGCAGGTATTTTCGGGAACGCTTTTGCAGGCTACAGTGGTAACTTAAATGTTCGCTACACACTCGCCTTTGTCGGCATCTGTTTCGCAATCGTATTCTTTGGTTTCCCCCTCTTTGCAATTCACGAATTTGGTGCGATTGTATTAACTGCACTATGGGGCTTTGCTTTTGGCGCATTTCCAACTTCAGCAAATATTTGGATGTTTGTTCACGCACCGAATGCGGTCGAGAAAGGTATGCCACTATTTGTGTGTATGTTCCAAGTTATGATCGCTATTGGGTCATTATTAGGGGGATATGTAGTTGATTACTTCAATGAAAATATCTTAATTTATGGTGTGATCAGCTTTGTTGTCTTAGCATTAATCAGTATTTTCACCTTAGCAAAAGGTTTGAACAATCCTAAAGTCACTTGTGAAAATTAAATGAGAACCCCGAATGAAGTATGATGAGACTGAAAAATTCTCTTTTTTAAATGGTATCGAAGTACATGAATTTCTTTATCAGAAAGATGATGTTGTCAGTCCACACTCTTCACTTTGGGGTGATTTTAATTTTAGTTTAAATGGTACTTTAGAGTTCGATATTGAGGGCAAATATTATTTATCTCCGCCTAGCTATGGATTATGGTTACCGCCACACACTGGGCATCAATCGCTACCTGTTGAACATGAAATTCATTATATTTGCATTCGATTACATCCCAAATTTGGAAGATTTCTAGGGGACGTTTGTCGTTGTTTTAGTATTGAACCTTTTTTCCGTGCGTTAGTTATTCAAATTTTAGAACAACAAAAGAGTAAGAGTTCTCCTGAATATCTCGAGCATTTACTGCAAGTTTTATTTGACCAATTGAAGCAAGCGCCAGCACATTCTCACTATTTACCTCAAAGCAATCACCCAGTCTTAGCACCGATCTTAGAAAAACTTGCGGATCCTGAACAATTCAATATGAGCCTTCAACAAGTGCTATATAACTTTACGGTCAGTGAGCGCCATGTGTTACGGCTGAGCCAACAAGAATTGCAACTCTCTCTGTCAGAATGGCGCAATCGAGCCAAAATTATTTTTGCAATCAATCAAATTCGTCAAGGCATGACCATTAAACAATTGGCATATACTTTAGGTTATCACCATAGCTCTAGCTTTATTGAATTCTTCAAACGCTATACAGGACAGACCCCTATTCAACTCAAAAATGCCTCGATATAAATGCAAGATGTGCTTTTGCTCATAATTTGTATAGATTCATATCAAGAGGATTGCACTCTACGAAATTAGCAGTTAAAACAAACAAGTCTTTTCACAACAACAAATTAGGATGTATTCCATGAGCCAGTCGGTTTATCACATTCCAGTTAAAGATATTAAAGGTCAAGACGTTGATCTTGATCAATATCAAGGTAAAGTTCTACTAATTGTTAACGTAGCCTCAAAATGTGGCTTAACCCCACAGTACGAAGGCCTAGAAAAACTTTATCAAGCGAAAAAAGATCAGGGCTTAGAAATTTTAGGCTTCCCTGCAAATAACTTCTTAGAGCAAGAACCAGGGACAAATGATGAAATCGAACAATTCTGTTCACTCAACTATGACGTCCACTTCCCTTTATTTGCAAAAATCTCTGTTGCAGGTGAAGATAAACATCCTTTATATCAAACACTCATACAAGCAATTCCAGAACGTCTTGGTGAAGGCCCTTGGTGGAAAGACCTCGTTGATTATGGCTTAACACCAAACAATCCGCCTGAAGTACTTTGGAATTTTGAAAAATTCTTAGTCAATAAAAATGGGGAAATCGTAGCGCGTTTTGCACCTGACATTACCGCAGATGATGAACGTATCGTCACTGCGATTGAAGCTGAATTAGCAAAATAAATTTTATAAGTTTATAGAAAAGAATAGCTTATCTATTCTTTTCTATTTTAAATATTAAATCCAATTTCTATAGATTTCATCTCGCAAAATGTTGGTGAATTGCAACAATCACTTTTTTCTTCATTTTTTATCATTATAGTGCTCGCTTCTCATAAGCTAGTATCTTTTTGCCATGATGGAAAATTTATCTATCAAAGCCACTTTATCAACCATAACACTTTTGGCAGCATCGTTTTTACTTACAGCTTGCGATCAGACTCCACCAGAAAATAGCTATTTAGAAAAAAATAGTGAATTCGAGCAACCATCAGCGCGAGATGGAGAAAAAGAGATGATGAGTAAGACTACAATTTCAGAAGAGGAAAATTTAAGTAATGGCAATATGCTGAATATTGCTCGAGATATCGCAAAATTACAGTTCGAAACAGATGATTATGTGACTTTATTAAAGCAATCACAGAATAGCCTTGAGCAAGCAATTCAAGATAAAAACACCCGTCAATTACAACATGCTGCGGGCGATTTAAAACAAGAACTGCATGGCCTGCATGATACTTTACTGTCTCTTAATTTAAAAAGTCATGAAGTTAATCAAATCCGTCAGAGCCTACTTTCCGCAAATCAACAGTTATTGACGATGCCACTGTTACATGGTCAAACAGATCTTAGTAAAATTGACTTTGCTAAAATTGAAAAACAATTCAATACGATTCAAATGAATATGGTAAAACTTGCTAGCCTAGTACTCAATAACAGTACTGTATCAAACAATACAAAGGCCTAACCCCAAATCTGTTTTTTAAATCAAGGTTGAGTCATATCAGCATATTTTGGATAGCGCGGTTCTGAATTACATCATTCTGATCCTGTTGCGGCAACTGCTCGCGGTGCATACCATACTGAGTCATCTGTTTATACTTTTCGAGCTCAGCATTTATCAAACTGACCCGTTGTTTTAATTCGACTGACATAAACTGATTGGATTGCGCTAATGCAACCCAACCTGCTTGTACTCTGCGCTTGGGATTTTCATCTGCTAATTGTTTTTGCATCCAGATATGTAATTGGTATGCACGTTGATGCGCTTCAAATTTATAAGCAAACAACGTCGTAGAAATCACCGCTTCAGAGATCCGCCCCATCAATTTCATTTCAATCTGTCGCAGTTGATAAGCATATATATCAACACGATATTTTAATAAATATTGATTAAACCACTCAGCAAAATCAATCAATAAATCCATAAGTTGATTTCGTTGCATCAATAATTGTTGTTTTTGTTGTAAAGGTTTACGTCTTTCAATTTTTTGTACTCGCCAAGTCCGATATATCGCCAGACTTCCCACTACAAAAGCGCCAATTGAGCCCGTTACAACACCACCAATTGCAGCACCGATTGCTAAACTATTTTTCATCATTGACTGAGGCTGTGAATAAGGACGGATTTGTTTTCCTTGTATGGAATTAAAATTACGATATACCGCAAATCCAGTGTTCATGAGTGGAATGGGTAAATAACCATCCACGCCAACTGGATAGTTCAAGCTTACTTGTGCCGTTCGTTGTACCGCTTCAAAACTGAGTGCTAAGTCTGCAAAAATTGAAGAATACTTTTCCTGCAAATGTGCTAATTCAATATTCACGATAATGGCGATATGTGGATGTTGCTGCGCAAATTGTTCAATCGCACCAACATCTAAACTACACTTCACCTGCATTGGTGTTCCATCAACAATCAAATCGAAACCAGATAAATGTGAATGTTCAGCAAATTCAATCGCATGACCTTGTTGACTTAAATTATAAGCCACTTGTTGTTTTGCTAAATAGGAAGACAAATGCTTTAAAGCTGCATCGTGATCATAATCAGGAGCTGGAATTTGTTTTAAATTATAAAATGTATCTACATCGTTCTCTGATGCAGCAACTAAAGCATCTAGAATCAGTGGATTAATCTGTAGATAATTCCAAATAAAACCAAGCGTATAATTTGCAGTATTGATACCACTAACAATTTTTAAATCCCGATTTGTTAAAATTGTCTTTAAAGCGGTATTGGCAGATTTATGACGATCAAGATTAACGATAATTTCTTGATTACTTAGAAGCTTAGGTGCATCTTCAATGATATTTTTAGAATAAGGAAGAATAAACTCATCGGTAATTAACCAATCATTGAAAGAATTCCCAGCTTGTTTTAAACGCTTCTGCAAACCAAAAAATGGCGTTGCGTGCATCGAATCAGATTGCATAGACTCAGGCAATATCAATGAAACAGCCCATTGGGTAAAGTGCTCGTGTTTACTTTGTTGCTGTATCTGATCTACGTCACCTAAGTATTGTAATGCTTCAATGGCATCACTATTTTTCAGTTGGCTAGATGAATGATTTCGATTTAATAAACAATAAATAAAATCATAGCGGACTTCTTCCAATTGCACCGCTTGTTGTTTGAATACTTTCTGATAGATCTCAATTGCAGAAGACCAATCTTCTATAGCTTTATAAGACTTTGCCAGCACAAGTTGAATGTCAATTTGATGATATTGCTCATGTAATTGTTTTAAAATATTAAGTTTCTGAGGGCTTTCTTTGCATTTTTCTAAATGAATCGCTATATCATGTAAATCTTCTTGATTAAACGATTGATCTGCATACTGCAAACGAAATGCTAGGCACTGTTCAAACCATGCAAAACGATGAGCATGTTGCTTATATTTAGGAATAAAAGTACGAATAATTAGCTCGATCAAGCGTAATGAACATACAATCTCATCAGTTGTATGATGCTGAAAATGCCATATTTTAGGCAGAGTCAGCTGAAGCAAGTGGGAATAAAAGCCTGCTGTTAATTCTGGCTGAGCTAATGTAACAAGCTTCAGTTGATCTCTAACTGATAAATGATGCCCTTGTTGCTCAATGCGATCTAAACGCAACTTTAAGACATTACTTGCTAACATACTTTTCCTAATCAAATTTTTATAAGTGCTATTGATTGAATAAAAATTTAGATCAAAGATTTATCTACTGCTCTAAAGCCTCATCTTATTATGTTTTTAGCAAATAAAAAAGCCACCTTTCGGTGGCTTTCTCAATCTTAAATCTGCAATTACATTGCGCGATTCTTGATTTTACGGATGGTTTCAAGCTGAGCCGCAGTTTCTGCAAGCGCAGCAAGAGCAGCAGCCGAGTCCAAATCACTCTTTTGATTTGCTAACAATTGTTCAGCTTGTTTACGAGCTTCCATAATTGCAGCTTCATCTAAGTTGTCAGCACGGATTGCAGTATCTGCAAGAACCGTAACAACATGAGGTTGAACTTCTAACACACCGCCTGATACATACACGATTTCTTCTGTACCATTTTCCAACTGAACACGGATCGGTCCCGGTTGGAGTAAAGTTACAAGTGGCGCATGCCCTGGTAAAATACCTAGCTCACCACCCGCACCTTTTGCGATTAACATCGTAACTTGTCCAGAGTAAATAGACTCTTTAACACTTACGACATCACATTGCATAGTCGCCATGAGATGATCTCCTTAAATTAGAGTTTCTCAGCTTTAGCAATCACTTCGTCAATACCACCAACCATATAGAACGCTTGTTCTGGGATGTGATCGTATTCACCAGCTAATAGACCTTTAAAGCCACGAATCGTTTCTTTAAGTGGTACTAATTTACCAGGAGCACCAGTAAACACTTCAGCTACGTGGAATGGTTGAGAGAAGAAACGTTGGATTTTACGCGCACGGTAAACAACCAATTTATCTTCTTCTGCTAACTCATCCATACCCAAGATTGCGATGATGTCTTTAAGCTCTTTATAACGTTGCAAAACGTTCTGTACAGAACGTGCAATTTCATAATGCTCAGTACCAACAACCAATGGGTCTAACTGACGTGAAGTTGAGTCAAGTGGATCGATCGCTGGGTAAATACCAGAAGATGCGATGTCACGGCTCAATACTACTGTTGCATCTAAGTGAGCAAACGTTGTTGCAGGTGATGGGTCAGTCAAGTCATCCGCAGGTACGTATACAGCTTGGATCGATGTGATCGAACCAGACTTAGTAGACGTAATACGCTCTTGAAGAACACCCATTTCTTCTGCAAGTGTCGGTTGGTAACCTACCGCAGATGGCATACGACCTAACAATGCTGATACTTCAGTACCCGCAAGTGTATAACGGTAGATGTTGTCGACGAATAATAATACGTCACGACCTTTACCATTTTCGTCTTTTTCATCACGGAAGTATTCAGCCATAGTCAAACCAGTTAACGCTACGCGTAAACGGTTACCTGGTGGCTCGTTCATCTGACCGTAGACCATTGCTACTTTGTCAAGAACGTTAGAATCTTTCATTTCGTGATAGAAGTCGTTACCTTCACGAGTACGCTCACCAACACCAGCAAACACAGATAAACCTGAGTGTGCTTTCGCGATGTTGTTGATCAACTCCATCATGTTAACGGTTTTACCAACACCCGCACCACCGAATAAACCAACTTTACCACCTTTTGCAAACGGGCAAAGTAAGTCGATGACTTTAATACCTGTTTCTAAAAGATCAGTAGAAGCTGCTTGTTCAGCATAAGAAGGCGCTTGACGGTGAATTGGCAAACGTGCTTCAGTCGCTACAGGACCTGCTTCATCAATAGGGCGACCTAAAACGTCCATAATACGACCAAGCGTAGCTGGGCCAACTGGAACAGAAATCGGTGCATTTGTACTAGTTACATTAAGACCACGTTTAAGACCTTCTGTAGAACCCATTGCGATGGTACGAACAACACCATCGCCAAGCTGTTGCTGAACTTCTAATGTAGTTTCAGTACCGTCAACTTGGAGAGCGTCATAGATCTTAGGAACGCTATTGCGCTCAAACTCGACGTCGATAACCGCGCCGATGATCTGAATGATACGACCGCTACTCATTGCTGTCTCCTCAATTCAAACTTAATAATGTTAAACGGCAGCGGCACCGCCAACGATCTCGGAAATTTCCTGAGTAATCGCGGCTTGACGCAGCTTGTTGTAAATGAGTTGTAGGTCTTTAATCAATTGTCCTGCGTTGTCCGTCGCTGCTTTCATCGCGACCATACGAGCAGATTGCTCACATGCAACGTTTTCAATCACACCTTGATAAACCATAGACTCGATATAGCGAACCAACAAACCATTTAACAATTCTTCTGCTTCTGGTTCGTAGATATAGTCCCAACCATAAGTACGGTTGAGATCATCGCCTGCTTGCGCTGGTGCTAAAGGAACAAGTTGTTCTACTTTAGGCTGTTGAGTCATTGCATTGACGAAACCATTTGAAACGAGGTAGATACGATCTAATTCGCCTTTATCAAATGCATCAAGCATTACTTGTACAGAGCCAGTTAACTGTTCCAAACTCGGCGCATCGCCAAGTTGGGTCGTTGCACCAAGCACTTTACCGCCGTAATTCTTAAAAAACGAAACCGCTTTTTGACCAATCAAAGCAAATTCAACTTCAATTGACTGCTGTTGTTGTGCTTTGACATGCTGCACAACTTTCTTGAACAAGTTAATGTTCAAGCCACCCGCCAAGCCACGATCTGAAGACACTACGATATAGCCAACACGCTTAACTGGGCGGTCAACCATATAACGGTGTTTGTATTCAGGGTTTGCTTGAACTAAGTGAGCAATTACACGGCGCATATTATCGGCATACGGACGGCCCTGAGCCATGCGCTCTTGCGCACGACGCATTTTAGAAGCAGCTACCATTTGCATCGCGCGAGTAATCTTTTGCGTGCTCTTGATACTAGCTACTTTGGCGCGAATTTCTTTTAAATTTGCCATACGCTTAACCTAGTATTCGAAAGCCCTTTCGAGCTTTCGAAGGTTGATCCGTGAACCAAACTTAACTAAAGGTAAACTTAGTAAGTTTGAGTCGCTTTGAAGCTCTCAATACCTGATTTGATTGCTGCTTCGATGTCTTTGTTATAATCACCAGTTTCATCGATCTGTTGCATTAACGCAGCATATTCAGAACGGAAGTAAGAAATTAACGCAGTATCAAAGTCTACGATTTTCTTCACTTCTACGTCAGCCATATAGCCTTCGTTAGATGCATAAACAGAAACAGCTTGGTCAGCAATTGAGTAAGGAGCATATTGTTTCTGCTTCATTAACTCAGTTACACGTTGACCATGCTCAAGTTGCTTACGAGTTGCTTCATCAAGATCAGAAGCGAACTGAGCAAACGCAGCCAATTCACGGTATTGTGCTAAAGCAGTACGGATACCACCAGACAATTTTTTGATGATCTTAGTTTGAGCAGAACCACCAACACGCGATACAGAGATACCCGCGTTCACAGCAGGACGAATACCTGCGTTGAATAATGATGTTTCTAAGAAGATCTGACCGTCAGTAATCGAAATTACGTTGGTTGGTACGAATGCAGATACGTCACCCGCTTGAGTTTCAATGATCGGCAACGCAGTTAAAGAACCAGTCTGACCAGTTACTGCACCGTTCGTGAACTTCTCAACATAGTCAGCTGAAACGCGCGAAGCACGCTCAAGAAGACGTGAGTGAAGATAGAATACGTCACCTGGATACGCTTCACGACCTGGTGGACGACGTAATAACAATGAAATTTGACGGTAAGCAACAGCTTGCTTAGACAAATCATCATAAATAATTAACGCATCTTCACCACGATCACGGAAGTATTCACCCATTGTACAACCAGAGTACGGAGCTAAATACTGCATTGCTGCAGGATCAGCTGCCGCAGCTGCGACAACAGTTGTATACGCCATAGCGCCAGTTTCTTCTAGCTTACGTACAACGTTTGCAATTGTTGATTGTTTTTGACCAATCGCAACGTATACACATTTAATGCCCGAATTTTTCTGAGCGATGATCGCATCGATCGCCATTGCTGTTTTACCAGTTTGACGGTCACCAATAATCAACTCACGCTGACCACGACCTACAGGGATCATGGTATCAACTGATTTATAACCAGTTTGAACAGGTTCGTCGACTGATTGACGCCAAATTACGCCTGGTGCTACTTTTTCAACAGCATCAGTTAATTTTGCATCAATTGGGCCTTTACCATCAATTGGGTTACCTAAAGCATCTACGACACGGCCTAGAAGTTCTGGACCAACCGGAACTTCTAATACACGACCTGTACAACGAGCTTTTTGACCTTCTTGCAGGCTTAGGTAGTTACCTAAAACAACGGCACCCACTGAATCCTGTTCTAGGTTCAGTGCCATACCAAATAAGCCGCCGTCGAATTCGATCATTTCACCGTACATTGCATCCGCAAGACCGTGAATACGCACGATACCGTCAGATACCATGACGATGGTACCTTCATTCTTCGCGGTCGCGCTGGTGTCCAGATCGCCGATACGCTGTTTAATGAGCGCACTGATCTCGGATGGATTCAGTTGTTGCATTGCGCTATTCCTCAATCTTTTTTAAGTTCAGTCTTTTTGCTATTACGCAAGAAGACGAGTCCGCATTTTTTCAAGCTTGTTAAGCGCAGAGTCATCTATCACTTGGTCGCCTGCATGAATCACAACACCTGCGATTAACGCTGGATTAACGCTAACAGTCACATGAACAGTTCTGTTAAAACGTTTTTCAAGCGCATGAGCTAAAATATGCTCTTGTGTCGCATCTAATGGAAAAGCAGATTCAATCTCTACTTCCAAAGTGTTGTTGTTCTGCGATTTAAGTAATTCGTATTCTGCTGCAATTTCAGGCAATAAAACTAAACGATCATTATCTGCAAGTAATGTCAAAAAGTTCGACACTGCTTGTGATTGATCTTCACCTAAAACTTTCGCAAAAAGACTTACCTGCTCCGCAGGAGTCAACTCAGGGCGATTTAAATAAGCGGAAAATGCTTCATCTTGCACCGCAGCACTGAGCAGTTGTAATGCATTTGACCAAGAGTCAGTTGCATTTTGCTCAGATGCATAAGCAAATGCTGCCTTAGCGTATGGGCGTGCCAACGTCAAGAGTTCAGCCATATTTCGCCTCGCTTAAAGTTTAGCAGCCAGCTGAGTCAGCATGGCATTATGAGCTTCTGCGTCAACTTGTTGGTTCAGAATTTTTTCTGCGCCAGCAACTGCCAAAGCAGCAACTTGTTGACGTAATTCTTCGCGAGCAGCATTGATGTCTTGATCAACAGTTTCTTTCGCCTGTTGACGAATACGCTCACCTTCAGCAGATGCTTGGGTACGCGCTTCTTCTACCAATTGTGCTGCACGACGGTTCGCTTGTTCGATCAATTGAGCCGCTTGTGCTTTTGCTGCGTCTAATTCTGCCTTAACTTGTGCTTGCGCATCAGCAAGGTCAGCTTTTGCTTTTTCAGCAGCATTTAAGCCATCAGCGATTTTACGCTGACGCTCACTAATCGCATTGATTAGTGGTGGCCAAACGAACTTCATGCAGAATGCGACAAAGAACGCAAATGCAATCGCTTGACCAATCAATGTGAGGTTGATATTCATTTCGCTATTCCTCAATATGTGGATTTAGGAATTAAGCTATTAACCTACAAATGGATTAGCGAAGATGAAGAACAAGCCAATACCAACACCGATCATAGGCACAGCATCAAGAAGACCCGCAATTAAGAACATACGAGTTTGAAGTTGTGGAGCCAATTCTGGTTGACGAGCAACAGCTTCTAAGAAGCGGCCACCTAAAAGACCGAAGCCAATCGCAGTACCTAAAGCACCAAAAGCGATCAAGATAGCAGATGCAATTGCAACTAGACCTAAAGTGAGTTCCATGAAAAATTCCTCAGAGGTTAGGTTATTACCAAATTAAACTAAAATTTAAGCCTAACCATCGATTGATAATTAGGCAATACCATTAATGCTTTTCGCTTGCCATGCTCAAGTAAACGATGGTCAGCATCATAAAGATGAATGCTTGCAACGTGATTACAAGAATGTGGAAAATAGCCCAAGGCACAGATAACGCCCATTGAATCCAGAACGGTAATAACGCGATTAAGATGAAGATTAACTCACCCGCATACATGTTACCGAACAGTCGTAGAGCCAACGAAACTGGTCGAGCAAGAAAAGTTACTAATTCCAAAATCAAGTTCACTGGAATCAATAACGCTTTTGCAACTGGGTTACTTGGGTTAAATGGGTTAAGTGCCAATTCACCGACGAAACCGCCGATCCCTTTTTCACGAATACTATAGAACAAGATCAGTGCAAATACAGACAATGACATACCAAGGGTAATGTTAGGATCTGTAGATGGAACAACCTTGAAATAAACGTGGTGAGGGTCCATACCAAACACGCTTGCGCCAATCTTTTGAGCTAGGAAAGGAATCCAGTCAACAGGAATCAAGTCCATTGCGTTCATGAGGAAAATCCACACGAAGATGGTCAATGATAAAGGAGCAATTAAACGCGATTTGCCGTGGAAAGTATCACGAACACTTGAGTCCACAAACTCGATAATCATTTCGATTGCAGATTGGAATTTAGTTGGAACGCCAGCATTTGCAGCCTTCGCAACTGTCCAAAATAACAAACAGAAAATGACACCAAGTCCGATAGACCAACCCATTGAATCCAAGTGAATTGCAGTGAACCCCATCGAATGAGCTTCTTCAGCAGTCTCAGCCAACTTCCATGTACCATCAGGCATTTTGCCATAGGTCATATTGGTCAAGTGATGCTTGATATACTCGGTCGAAGTAAGGGCATGTTCTTCAGCAGCCATAAATCACACCTGGTCAATGTCAATCATTAAAAAGAAGCGAAGCGAATTCTGCGAACTGCAATAATCTCACTCACACTTCCAAAAAATCTTAAATGTGTTTTAAACTCGTTTTTGTAGACGTGACACCCAAAATGGCGCGACCCACGACATCGTTTGAACGAGGATAAATCCACAAAACAACGCAACCGGTGACAGCGGTTTAACATTGCTCAAAATTAAAATAAAACCCACGATCACGATTGCAAACTTACCGAGCATCCCTCGATACATGTTCAGCATGACTTGTTTTGATGCTCTTGCGCCTGCCGTTCTAAACGACTGCCAAGCAAAATAACAATGTGCCAACCAACATACCAAAGCCCCAAGCGCAGCACTTAGAGCAGCAGTGGTGTCTTTCATCATCCATGCAAGCAAAGCTGCAACAGGAATCATACACGCTTGTAAGAAGACCAAAGCTTTTGCTAATCGTCGGTCAATCAAGCGACTAGTTTGGCTCATTTTTTATCCACTCACAACATAACTGCTTGACAAGTTTTATTGATGATCGTTTCGAATCGCAGGCATTATAGAGTTACACCCCTGAACATGCAATCTTTTCTCGACTTAAGTCTGTTTTTTTCGTTAGCATATTTTCTGACGATAGAGTCAACTCATTTTTATTTTTTTCATCATTTTTGAGTACTTAATACGCATTTATCGGTTTTTGAAGCCAATTTTTTCCATGCAGCAACAAAATTATCTTCACCACGCATACTTTCATCAACTGGTTGGAACACGACTGGATTTAGCTTTTGATATTGACCACTACTTGCTGATGTTTCAGCCAACAAGCACATTTGTGTTTTAGGACGACTATCTTTTAAGAATTTAATTTGAGCTACTGTGGGTGCAATATGAGGATCATCAGTCAATGCTCCAGCAAATTTCAAATTGAGTGCTCTTTCTAAATATTGATAGGCATCATGATAAGACCAATAAGGTTTTGCTTTATTGGAACTTTCATATTGCTGTGAAACCTGCAGCATTTGTTGCGAAAACTCTTTTGCATTGGCCATGTATTTGGCTTTATTTTCTGGATATTGTTGTGAACGTAAAGTTGCAATAAAGAAAGCTATCCGCACTGCATTGTTTGGCTCTAACCAGACATGACTATCTACAGTGTTTGCCAATGCAGCACCACGCAAACTACGCTGCGGCAAAATCGTTAAAATACCCGAATCTAAAAGTGCAATTGCTTTGGGGTTTTGATTAAGCAACTTATCTAAAGGTGCTTCATGTACTTTACCTAGCCACAATACCAGCGAAGCATCTTGAATCGCCTTACGATGAGCAGGTGTGAGTTGTACATCATGCCCAGTTTGATCGCCAAGTAACAGAACAGGCTCTTCTACACCTGCTGTAACTTCTTTAGCAATTAAATAAATTGGATGCGTTGAAACAACTAAACTTTGAGTCCATCCCCATGCACTTAACATTGAAAAGAAAACAAATACAATTAGGCGGGACATCACAACATTACTCAGCTCAGCGAAGCGTGTTATAATATAACAAAAGTTAAAAAACACCTATGTCTTTTTTAGATTTGTCGTACTCGCCTGCCGAGCTTCAACTTATATAGATGGTTATATTGAATTGCGTGTTATGATAATGAGTCTATTGCAATATCATAAAGGCGATGAGCGAATGAAAAGCAATAGATTTTACAAAAACAATGAGGTCTACCTATGAGTTCTTGTTCACATGAACATGACAATGCTTTACATGGTGTTCACGGTCATCACGATATTAAGGCTCGCATTGCTGAAGCAGAAATTTTGTGTACTGCAGTTGGCGCTCGCTTAACACCTTTACGTAAAGAAGTGCTTGAACTCATTCTAAATGCTTCTGCTCCAATGGGCGCTTACGACTTATTGGCTAAAATAAAAGGTCAAGCAGACCGCCCTGCTGCCCCACCTACAGTTTATCGAACTTTAGACTTCTTATTAGAAAAAGGTTTAATTCATCGACTGACCTCGATCAATGCCTATATTCCATGTTGCCACCCACGTGAAGGACATCAAGCTGCTTTTCTGATTTGCACTGAATGTCATTCAGTGAAAGAGGCTTCAGCACAAGGATTAATTCAACAGCTCGATCAACTTGCTGCTTCTGACCAATTTGCTGCCCAACACAGCATTATTGAAATTTCTGGAAAATGTCATCAGTGCAACACTCGCCAATAAGCGCTCCACTGATTCAGTTGGAGAATATTTCTGTTCGACGTGACGAACGAGATATTTTAAGAAATATTGATTTTGCATTACAGACAAAAGAAATTGTGACGCTCATTGGTCCAAATGGTGCAGGTAAATCAACTTTAATTAAAGTACTGCTTGGCATCATGTCACCGAATAAAGGCAAGGTGCACTTTTCCAAGAAATTAAAACTCGCTTACGTTCCACAGAAATTTAATCCGTCTGCCAGTCTTCCATTACGGGTTCAAGATTTACTGGATTTAGAAATTTGTGCTGCTGATTTACGCGAAGAAATTATCCGAGATACGGGCATTCAAAAATTACAAGCCTCTAAAGTACAACAACTCTCAGGTGGCGAACGACAACGGGTTTTATTGGCACGTGCACTACTGCGCCAACCCGACATCTTAGTGCTTGATGAACCTATGCAAGGTTTGGATATTCAATCCGAAGCTGAGCTTTACGACTATGTTAGAAGCCTACCTGAACGCTACGGTTGCGCGGTATTAATGGTTTCACATGATTTACAATGGGTGATGCAAGGTACACATCGCGTTGTTTGTCTGAACAAACACATTTGTTGTAGTGGTCTACCTGAAAGTATTCAGCAGCATCCTGAATACCAAGCAATTTTTGGTACGCAACGAATGTTCTATCAACATCATCACAATCATTGTGGACATAGTGATCATGCGGAACCCTGTTCCCATGATCCACGCCCACACATTCACCCTGAACCGAAGGTCTAAGCGATGATGGAATGGTTACAACTACTATTACCTGCTTGGATTATGGGGTCGCTTTTGGTATTTCTGACAGCACCACTTGGCTGTCTGATGCTTTGGCGCAGAATGTCTTTTTTTGCTGATACCATGGCACATGGCACGCTACTAGGCGTTGCTATTGCAGCCTTACTACATCTACCCTTTTGGTTAGGGGTCGCCTTTCTGGCTGCTTTACTGGTTGGTATTTTATGGGTACTGCATGACTCTCGCCTCCCTAATGATGCCCTACTCGCATTAAGTTCAGCGACATTACTGTGCTCTGGTTTATTATTAATTCAGCATATTCCGAGTTTACGTCCCGAATTATTAAGCTACTTATTTGGCGATCTTCTTAGTATTGAATGGTCTGATTTACCCATGTTTGCGGTCGTGATTATAGGTTCACTTATCATTTTGTATCGCTCATGGTCTGCACAAATTCAAATTGCGATTGATCCCGATATTGCAATGAGTGAAGGGGTGAGAGCCAATTGGCAACGCTTGATTTTCATGCTGTTATTGGCACTATTTACGGTACTTGCGCTCCGCGCTGTCGGCTCACTCCTTATGGGTGCATTACTCGTGATTCCTGCACTAAGCGCGCGCTTGCTTGCACATTCACCTAAACAAATGGTGATTTGGGCATTTTTACTGGCTCAATTGGGTGTGACGGTTGGCTTATGGTCTAGTGCGGCGTTAAATATTGCCACAGGTCTCAGTATCGTTTTATGTATGGCGCTTTGCTTCGCAGTTATTTTTG
The DNA here is from genome assembly GCF_014636095.1 of Acinetobacter modestus. Taxonomy (GTDB): domain Bacteria; phylum Pseudomonadota; class Gammaproteobacteria; order Pseudomonadales; family Moraxellaceae; genus Acinetobacter; species Acinetobacter modestus. The sequence continues at coordinate 97,817 of NZ_BMDV01000007.1, read as the reverse complement.
CAGTACAAAAATTCTTACCGAATTTTAAAACCAATTAAATGTTTCCAATCTTAGCATCCAATACTTGGATGCTATGTCGACTATTATTTTAACGATCACCAATATCGTAAAAATCGTCAAAAAATAAGCTATTAAGCACTGCTCACATCGGGCAAAATCATATCTTTGTATCATTTAAAAATAACGAACTAAGGAGAGCTTCATGACTGCTCAATCCGTCATTCTTCCATTACCTTCTGATCATGCCCGTTTTATTGTTTTGCGTTTAAAAGATTTAAGCATCTCTGAACTCAAACAGCAGATTGAAGCTCTGCTCTCAACCCGTGATCGTCTTATTACCCAACACCCTAATGATCAAATTAAAACAGCGATTGCCTTTGGTCCTGAGCTTTGGTCAAAGCTTTATTCTCAGACACCTGAAGACTTTAGACAGCTTGACCCTCAACAGGGAGCATTTGACATGCCTGTGGTACCCGCAGATGTGTTTATACATATTGCAAGTGCTCGTGCTGATATTTGCTTTGCGATCAGTCAAGCTTTCTTCAATGGTATTCAAAGCAAAGTTGATGTTTTAGATGAGCGTGCTTGCTTCCGTTTCTTTGATGGTCGCGATATGACAGGCTTTATTGATGGTACAGAGAATCCTCAATTTCCAGATGACCGTGCTGAAGCTGCCCTCCTTGCAGAAACAGCAGGGGCTTTTGCAGATGGCAGCTTTATTTTCGCACAACGCTATATTCATAATTTAGCAAAATGGCAACAACTCAAAGTCGATGCTCAAGAACATGTTTTTGGACGTACCAAACTTGAATCTATTGAACTTGATGATGACATCAAACCCCAAAATTCGCATGTCGCACGTACCGTAGTAGAAGATGAGGATGGCGAAGAAATGGAAATCTTGCGTCACAGTTTGCCTTATGGTGATGGTAAAGGTGAACAAGGTCTATTTTTTGTTGCCTATACCAACAATTTGAGCATTATTGATGCCATGTTAAAACGAATGTTTGGTACCACAGGTGATGGTATTCATGACCGTTTATTGCATTTCACTACTGCGATTGATGGGGCATATTATTTCGCACCAAGTGATGAATTACTCGAAGAAGTTATTGAATTATAAAATTTAGAATTGAAAAGAATAAAATTTGTTCAATATAATAAAAAAACTTTGCAGCATAAATAGCATCCAACTCGATCTAATATGCTGCAAAGAGAATTATTTAAATCATAATCAGTTTAAAGAAAAAATATGAACAATACGCAATATTCAGAAAATGAAAGATTTGAAAAGCTCATTCTCCAGCTACAAGAGAAAATCAAAAAAAATCCTAAAGCCTATCAATTAAAAGTATTTATGCTGGCTATTTTAGGAAATTTATATATAGGAATCATGATTTTATTCTTATTAGCCCTCATTCCCTTATTACTGATGTCGATTCTATTTTTAAAAGCTTTTGCAATTAAACTCATTCTAATCGTTGGTTTTTTTATTTGGGTCATTTTACGATCTTTGTGGGTTAAGCAAATGCCACCTCAGGGTTATGCAATTAATGCTACAGATGCTCCTGAATTATTTGAGATTATTCATAAATTACAACAACAGCTCAATGCACCTGATTTTCATAAAGTGCTTATCGTAGAAGACTTAAATGCTGGCGTTGTTCAAATCCCTCGTTTTCTGGGTTTAGGCTCTTCTCAAAATTATTTATTGTTAGGGTTGCCATTACTTAAGTCCTTAACCGTAGCGCAATTTACTGCGGTTCTAGCTCATGAATTTGGTCATCTCGCGAAAAATCATGCACAATTTTCAAACTGGATTTATCGTCAACGTATTCGTTGGACGCAGTTAGTCGAGGTATTAGAACAGAACCAAAGTCGCGGAGACTTCTTATTTAGACCTTTTCTCAATCGCTTTGTCCCGTACTTTACGGCTTATTCTTTCCCTCTTGCACAGGCAAATGAATATGAAGCAGATGCCATCGCGGTTCAACTAACCTCATCGCAATCAACAGCCGAGGCATTAACGACTGTGAGTATTATTAGCCAATATCTTGATGAAAAATATTGGACTGAAATTTATAAACATGCGGATGATATGCCACAACCAGTGATGACACCTTTCTTTAATCTCACCCATGCCCTGACACATGAATTAGACAAAGAAAATACTACAGCATGGTTGTCAGTGTCGATGCAACAAATGACAACGCATCTTGATACGCATCCATCATTACAAGATCGTTTAAAAGCAATCGGGGTAGTTCCTGAGTTTAAATATCCTTCTGCTGAACAACGTGCAGATCGCCTACTTGGCAAGCAACTCGAAAAAGTAACCGCCACTTTTGACCAAATGTGGCAAAATAATATTTCGTCTTCATGGCAAGAAAGATACCAGTTCATTCAAGGTGGCAAACAGCGCCTTATCGAACTTGATCAAAAACAACAGACCGATGATTTGAATATTGATGAAGCATTTGAACGTGCTCAACTCACGCTATTTATTGCCAAACAAACAGAGCAAGCATGTCAACAATTGGCAGCACTTCATGAAAAAGCACCAGAACATGCTGAAATTTGTTTGGAATATGGCAGAGCATTATTAGAAAAAAATGATGATCAAGGTTGTGTCTACATGATTCGTGCCACAGAACTCAATGAATTCATGATGACAACTTGCTATGAAAGACTACGTGATTTTTATTGGCAACAAGGACAACCAGATCAAGCACAACATTATCACCACTTACTTGTAGAACGTCTTGAATTAGAGAGTTTTGCACAACACGAGCGAAATCAACTTCACTTAAACAATAAATTCACTCCGCATGATTTAAGCTCAATCGAGTTACAACAGCTCACAGATGCGTTGAGCAAAATTAAGGATTTAAAGAAAGCATATTTCGTCAAAAAGAAAGTTGATTATTTGACATATTTACCTTGTTATGTCTTGGCATTTTCAACGACTCGTTGGTACCAATTCACCAATAAAAAGCGAATTGAGGATGTTTTACAACAAATTCAAAATAATATGCCATTAAATCAAGCCGTCTTAATTTTAAGTATTGAAGGTGATAATTATAAATTTGGTCGCAAAATGCGATGGATTAAAGGTTCTCGTATTCTTTAATTGATAACACAAGAGAAGAGATGTTGTAAGCACAGCATCTCTAATCACTAAACTCGAAAGATTTATAGGAATATGTTAATTCAGCTGCAATGACTCTCCCCTTAAGCCGCTAAAATTTGCTATATTTGACGTTTTTCCGCGACATTTATTTCGGTAACTATGAATACGGCAATACAAGCAGCTCTTGATCATGCGGTACAATCCCTTCAACAACAAGGGGTACTTCCTTCAGATTGGACAAACACGAGCCATTTAACCCGTACCAAAGACCGAAGTCACGGTGACTTTGCATCTAATATTGCCATGATCGGCTCTAAAGCTGCTGGTATGAAACCACGTGATCTAGCTGAAAAAATTTTAGCAGCACTGCCTGAAGTCGCTGACATTACAAAAGCAGAAATCGCAGGCCCTGGTTTTATTAACTTCTTTTTAAATGCAGACCAACGCTTCGCTGTACTTGATCAAATTCAAGCACAAAAAGACCAATATGGACGCAGCCAAGCCAATGCAGCTAAAAAAATCCAAGTCGAATTTGTTTCTGCAAACCCAACATCTAGTCTGCATGTGGGACATGGTCGTGGTGCAGCTTACGGCATGACTGTTGCGAATCTTTTAGAAGCAACAGGTGCACAAGTTGACCGTGAATACTATGTTAATGATGCAGGTCGCCAAATGGATATTTTGGCAACATCAACTTATTTACGTTATTTAGAATTGACTGGGCAAACGCTTGTTTTCCCTAAAAATGCCTATCAAGGCGACTATGTTAAAGAAATCGCACAAAGCATTATTGATAAAGATGGCGATGCACACGTTCGTCCAGTTGCTGACATTTACAACGATGTGCCTGAAGATGTTCAATATGCTGAAGAACTTGATGCCGAAGGCAATAAAGTTATTTTGTCTGGTGATAAAGAAAAACACATTGATGGCTTAATCGCCAATTCACAACAACAGTTAGGTGCGGGTTATCGCGTATTTCACCAAGCGGCTTTACATGCCATTTTGGATGATATCAAAGATGACCTTGCTGACTTTGGTGTGACTTTTGATGAATGGTTTAGCGAAGCTTCGCTAACCGAAAAAATTGATGAAGCACTTGCGACGCTTGATCAACGTGGCTTTCTCTATGAAAAAGATGGCAATATTTGGTTTAAATCAACTGAATTTGGCGATGAGAAAGACCGTGTGGTCAAACGTCGTAATGGCCAAACCACTTATTTTGCATCTGACATTGCTTACCATTTGAATAAACTACAACGTGGCTATACGGATCTAATTGATATCTGGGGTTCAGACCACCACGGTTATATTTCACGTGTAAAAGCTGCGATTGATGCAATGGGTTACGACTCTAAAAAACTGACTGTTCTTTTAGTTCAGTTCGTGAGTTTATGGCGTGGTGGCGAGATGGTACAAATGTCATCTCGTTCAGGTCAATTCGTGACTTTACGTGATCTACGTAAAGAAGTCGGCAACGATGCAGCGCGTTTCTACTACGTGATGCGTAAATCTGAACAGCATATCGACTTTGATTTAGACCTTGCCGTTTCTCAAAGCAAAGACAATGCGGTGTACTACATTCAGTATGCCCATGCACGTGTAAATAGTATTTTGAACCGTGCGAAAGAGAAAGGCATTACATTTGATGTCGCATCTGCTCGCCAAGTTGCTAATCTCTTAGCTTTAGAGACTGAAACAGAGATTCTCGCTAAATTAGCAGCTTATCCTGAAGTTTTGATTCGTGCTGCGAATGTCTACGAACCACATCAAATTGGTAATTATCTAAAAGACTTAGCTGCGCTATTTCATGGATGGTATGCACAAGATGGCGTTAAATTTGTTGATGAAACAAATATTCCTTTATCACAAGCGCGTTTATTACTTTCAATTAATGTTCAGCAAGTTTTACGTAATGGCTTAGAGTTACTTGGTGTATCTGCTCCTGAAGCGATGTAATCAATACACACAGTTGCAATAAAAAGTTTGAATCTGAAATATTGTTGTTAACAACGTTATACAGATCTACTTTTAAACTTAGCCTATTATTGGTCGGCAATATCTTAAACAAAGCATTATTTTCAAACATAATGCTTTGTTTTTAACCAGATTCAAGTTACAAATAATCTAATAGGATCAAGAGGAATTTCAGGTGTTTGGAAAAACGCAACGTGGTGTATCTGAACGACCAAACAAGCCGAAAAAACCACTTATTCCAAAGTGGTTGGGAATGCTTGTCGCGATTCTTGCGATTCTATGTGTTGGTGTCATGCTCATGCTATGGCAACCATGGCAACCTGTTCCAGCAAAAAATCAGGTAACATCCGATCATTATCAAGAAGAAGATACCAACAAAGATTATCGTTTCTACGATTTGTTGCCACAACAACAAGTTACTCCAATCCCTGAACAAGCTGTACCTGAAACCAAACAACAAGGTAATGTCGTGATTATTGAATCACCAAAACCTGAAACCACGACAGAAGATCCAACAGCGATTACTTCGACTGAACCAGCAGCACCAACTCAAGCAAGCTATATTTTACAAGTACGTAGCTATCCTGATCCTGATAGTGCTGATGCACGTCGTGCAGAAATTATTCTGAATGGTTTATCTGCTGATGTCGTGAAAACTGTTGAAAATGGTCAAACATGGTATCGTGTGTTTTCTGGTCCTTATGATAGTCAAGATGCCGCTCTTGCTGCTCAGCAAACGCTACAACATAGTGGTATTGATTCAATCGTCATCAAGCGCTAAACCATATCGAATAAAAAAGGGGAACAATTGGTTCCCCTTTTTTATTTCCTTGCATACTATGCACACTGAGAATGTAAACTTTTTTGCTCAGCGCGTTGAAATGCTGAACGTTGTTGCACACGCTGTACAAAAGCCTGAATATTGGGATATTTTCCATGTAAACGCTTTTGAATTGCAATCAATGGAAAAGCCATCTGAATATCTGCAAAAGAAAAATCTCCAGCAAAATAATCATGCTCGCCTAAATATTGTTCAAGGTATAGCATGTGCTCTTTGATGCGAGGACGAACAAATCCAGCTTTTACACCATCCGTTACTTTTTCAGCGATAGGTCGAATCACCCAAGGAACATGCTTGCTGACATTGTTCATCACCAAAGTCATGACTAATAAAGGCATTAAAGAACCCTCAGCATAGTGCATCCAATAGGAATATTGCCGCTGGTCTTTTGCTTGTTGTGGTTTAAATTTTTGCTGCCCATCATACTGCTGTTGCAAATAATCCAAAATAACAGCAGATTCTACAATAACCTCTTCATCATCAACCAGAATTGGTGCTTTTCCTAAAGGATGAATTTGTTTAAGACTCTCAGGGGCTGCGTAACTGGACAATCTTTGATAATACTCAACTTGATAATCCATACCAAGTTCTTCTAATGCCCACAATATACGGAACGAACGTGAACATTGTAGGTAATGTAAGGTAATCATTTTTGTGCCTGCTTTTTTGCTGTGCAACTGCGATATGAATCCCTCTGACAGTTGCACTTAGAATTATGTTTTGCCCAAGCACAATAGCACTTTAGTCTTAAAGAATCACGGTCTCTATGTCTAAACTGCGTAACAAAGTTTTAGTAACTGGTGTTTTGCTACATACATTGAGAAGTTTTTCTTGTAAGTCTTGTGAAATAGGTTGTTTAAATATTACTCGACGTTCGATTCGTTCCTGTTGTTCACGATTGGTATGAAAGTCCACCTCAACCGTAAATTCATCCAAATCAATTTCCTTATGCTGTGCATACATACGCAAGGTGATCATCGTACATGATGCCAAACTTGCAGTAAGAAAATCATAAGGTGCTGGTCCCGTGTCATGTCCACCAAAAGATTCGGGTTTATCTGTTAGGAATTGGTGTGTTGCACTCGTTACTTCCCCTTTCCACGGTTCAGGTAAAGTTAGAACTTTTGCACTTGCGATAATACTCATTTCGATGCCCTCATTTGCTCAGGCAGTACGGGTGCTTCGAGACGCTTGCCTTGATAATCAGGAATTTCACCAAAACGGGCATCATGATTGATCCAGTCTTCTCGTGCTTGTTGCAAATCTTGCATAGTACGCCCAACAAAATTCCACCACAGCAAAATTGGTGATTCAAACGGTTCGCCACCGATGAGTAACACACGATGACCTTCTGTCAGCTCAACTTCGATTTCGGTCAGGCCTGTTTCCAAAATCACCAAATTATCAGCATTTAACTCATGCCCATTAACACGAGCAACACCCTCTAATGCCATAAATGCATATTCAAATTTTGGATTTAGTGGAATACGGGTTTTCGTATTGGCTTGTGCAGTTAGATCGACACCGACCAAAGGCGTATGCACTTGAACTGGTGAGGTTGTTTCCAAGAAATCACCGACCAACACGGTAAATTCAACTTGATCTTTGCTTACCACAGGCAATTCTGGATAGTGCTCAAACTTTGGCTCCATATTGCGCTTATCATCTGGGAGTGCAATCCAGAGCTGCGCCGCATGCATTTTCGTTTCACTATCTGGCGCAACTTCGGTATGAGAAATTCCATGACCTGCCGTCATTAAATTCACTTGCGTTGGACGAATCAGTTGTTTTGAACCAAGACTATCGGTGTGCATCATGGTGCCTTCAATCATCCATGTAAAAGTCTGCAAACCAATATGTGGATGCGGTCCTACATCCAAACCATCTCCAGCAGGAAAACTCACTGGCCCTGCATGATCTAGAAAACACCATGCCCCCACCAAACGTTTTTGGCGACTAGGTAAGGCACGTTTAATGATTGTACCCTTGCCAATCTCAGCTGAACGAATGGTGAATTCTTGAATAAATTGATTGATATAAGTTTCACAATCTTTTGAATCAGAAATATCGTAATCGTTATTATTACTCATGATATTACTCTCTTTTACCTATGCTATTGCAATGAGTTGTTTTATTGATCTTAACAATATCAACAATATTCAATATAGTCTTTTGGTAATACGCAGAGTGCTATGCATGAGACAATCTGTATTGTTATTCAACAGCCTGATATATCAATATGGTGACATTTCCGCAATAAGGCTTGTTAAACGTCGAACAACAGGCAAAAACATAAGCACGACAGGATAGGCAATCAACCATGAAAACAGCCATGTTGACAGCCACTTCGTTGCGAATCCATCTATTAGCCCAACATTCATTAGTAAGTTCACCAATGATAATGTTGCGCTCATCAACCCTGATAATAATAATGGCATAATCCAAGCAGCATATTTTGCAGGTAATTTAGTAAAGAACGTCTTCTTTGTTTGTTGCATGCCATTTGCCCCCATACTCATTCAGCCTGTTTCTTTACATGTTGCTTTAGATTCTTCATAAATTGACCGAACTGCGGCAAGAATTCTTCGAATAGTGGATGATCTTTATTTTCTAGCATCACTTCGCTGAAAAGTTTTAGACCCACCGCAAAAGCTTTAGTGGTTTGATCATCAAAAAATTCAGCACTATTTAAACGTTCAACGATCTGAAAAATATCATCATGATTTCCAGTATAAAACTCTAAACGTTCGGTGTAAGTTGACGCTTGTCCTTTCGCATCTTTTAAATGTTGTACGGTGACATGGTATTGATGTTGTTTCATCATTTGCTCCAATCAATTTTTAATTAAGGATTTTCTTTGATTTCGATCTGCATCAAATCAATTTGAAATTGGGTAAATAGGGCTTCTAAGGACTGTAAAAATCGTGCTTGTTTTGCTGTGGTTAAATCGGCACAGCGAATTTGTAGTAATTGATTTTTAGGAACTCGTGGAAGACTAAATTTCGTTTCAGCACGATGGAATTGATAACTCACCAACACCCCCGCCAAAACGAGATCACTCACCACACGATAGACGGTTGCCAAATTTAGCTGCTGTTTTTGCAGATTCAAATTTTGGTAAATTTGCTTCACAGTAAGATCTTCTGACTGCTGCGCCAATAATGACAAAACCGCCATACGCGGATGCGTTACTCTCAGTCCAACCTGTTTAATTTTCTGTTGTAGCACTAACATCTTTTGCTCCCAACTTATAAACGTCCAATCGCAATGGCGGCTTGATCAATCTTTTCAGCAATTTGATAAATTTGTTCTTGCTGTAGATCAGCAATATTGAGTTTTAATCGTAATGCTGTTTTTAGATTTTCCATTGCTCGATGGATCTCTATCAGTTGATCGTTGTTATGGATTTCACGTCTAATGCGTAGTTTTTCTAACAAAGCTGCCAACATTTCCTGCTGATCTTTCAGATACGTTTCGCCATATTCAGTGACTTGGTATTGTTTACGCTCGGCATCGAGCAAAGAAATACAGTTCATTTCTTCTAAACTGGTGAGAGTTGGATAAATTGTTCCTGCACTTGGTGTATAACCATCACCAACAAGATCACTAATTTCTTTAATAATTTCATAACCATGTTTGGGATTTTGCTGAATCAAATGCAGCACTAACAATTTCATTCGACCTGATTCAAATAAGCGACCGCGGCGACCTGAACGGTGATGCTCTCGATGATGTTTATCATGTTCATTTTCACGATGATCTGATTGATGTCTCATCTTTATTTTTCTCATACTGATTAACTTACGATTAATAAGATATATCTTAATTAATCTTATAGCAAGTTAAGATATATCTTTAAATTTTATAATTTTGATATTTAATGATTTATTAATTTTTTATAGAGAAATTTTATAAAGTTAAGTAATAAAAAAGAGCGACTGAGCGCTCTTAAAAATTATCTTCATCAAACCGATCTTGATCTATTTTATAAATATAAAAACTTCGCTCAACTTGCACACCTAAACCGAACTCGATCATTAAAGAAGTTAGCTTTTCTCCATCAATTAGGACAATTCCAGATTTTTTTGCAGATTCGACTGCTTCTTTGCTAAAACTTGAGGTCGTAATAAATACACCTTTCTTAGCAACCTGATCGGCTAATGCACCTTTGAACTGTTGTATATCTGGGCGACCAACGGTATTTTCCCAGCGCTTTGCTTGAATATAAATTTTGTCTAAACCCAAACGATCTTCACTGATGATTCCATCAATACCACCATCACTTGTTTTACCTATTGCTTGTGCAGCATCTTGATGTGAACCCCCATAGCCCATAGCAACAAGCAAATCTACAACTAATCGTTCAAAGAATGAAGGGTGCTTTGCTTTTACAAGATTCAGCAAATCATCTTTCAAACTAGATAATAAAATTTCATTTATTCTTTGAAGTGACTCTTCTGGTGTTTCTAAATCTGATTTTTCTGCTGTAACAACAACCTGTTTATCACCTTTATTATTTGATGGCATTTTAAAGTTTCGGAAACTCTCATATTTCATTAAAAAATCATTATCTATCTTATCCAATGTTTCTAGGTTTAATTTCTTAGCTTCCTCAGATAACCCACATAGTCCCCAATCCGGTTGATAAATTAATCCTGCCTTAACCAAATATGTTTTCGCCCACCCAACACGATCATAAAAAACTGTTCTTTTACCGCTAGGAATCATCTTACTTAATTCTTCCGTAGTTAAATTTGACTGTTCAGCCAATAATTTTCCAGCTTGACTAATTTGAATTGGTTGACTTTGTTTTTTTAAGACTTTTAATAACGGTAACATCAATTCTTGATGGTTAGGCAAAGTCATATTTCTTCTCTTATAAGCTTAATCTTTATAAATTATAAATCAAAAAAAGAGCACCTAAGCGCTCTTTTTTAAAGGTAATTTTTATCTTGATACGAGCATAGCTCTTAGAATAAAACTGGCATGAAGCGCTGCTTCATGAAGCCCCAGTTTTACTCCCATTCAATCGTTGCTGGTGGCTTAGATGACACATCATATACAACACGTGAAACATCTTTGATTTCATTCATGATACGCGTTGAGATTTTATCAACCAAATCATACGGTAAATGAGCGAAACGGGCTGTCATAAAGTCAACCGTTTCAACCGCACGAAGTGCAATCACCCATGCATAACGGCGACCATCACCGACAACACCCACAGATTTCACTGGTTGGAATACTGCAAATGCTTGCGCAGTTTTATCATACCAACCGCTTGCACGAAGCTCTTGCATAAAGATGTCATCAGCAAGACGAAGAATATCCGCATATTCTTTTTTCACTTCACCCAAGATACGCACGCCTAAACCTGGGCCTGGGAATGGGTGGCGATAAAGCATTTCATGTGGTAAACCTAAAGTTGTACCTAAACGACGTACTTCATCTTTAAACAAATCGCGAATCGGCTCAACCAATTCAAAAGCTAAGTCATCAGGTAAACCGCCCACATTGTGGTGAGATTTAATCACATGTGCTTTACCATTTTTGGTTGCAGCAGATTCAATCACATCTGGGTAAATCGTACCTTGAGCAAGGAAGTTCACGCCATCAAGTTTACGAGCTTCTTCAGCAAAAACTTCGATGAATTCACGACCAATAATTTTACGTTTTTTCTCAGGATCAACTTCACCCGCTAATGCTGTTAAGAAACGCTGTTCAGCATCAGCACGAATCACACGGATACCCATGTTTTTTGCGAACATGTCCATCACTTGTTCACCTTCGTTTAAACGAAGTAAGCCATTGTCTACAAATACACATGTCAATTGATCGCCAATTGCTTTATGAAGCAATGCAGCAACAACTGAAGAATCCACACCACCAGAAAGACCTAACAGAACTTTTTGATCACCAATTTGCTCACGTAATTGTTCAACACGCAAGTCGATAATGTTTTCAGAATTCCAGAGATTACGGCATCCACAAATCCCATGCACAAAGTTCGATAATAACTCTGCGCCTTTCGCTGTATGGGTCACTTCAGGGTGGAATTGAACACCATAGAAACGACGTGCTTCATCACTTACCGCGGCAAATGGACAGCTTGGTGTGCTTGCAGTAACAGAGAAACCTTCAGGAATCACACTGACTTTATCGCCATGACTCATCCAAACATTAAGCTTGTCGTCACCATCATTGAGATCACCCAACAATTGATCGCGAACCAATACATCAACAGCGGCATAACCAAATTCGTGAACTGTACCTGGCTCTACTTTACCACCAAGCTGTTCAGACATGGTTTGTAAGCCATAGCAAATACCCAATACCGGTACACCAAGTTCAAATACAACTTGTGGCGCACGTGGACTACCTTCTTCATGTACGCTCTCAGGGCCACCTGACAAAATAATCCCGTTCGGATTAAACGCACGAATGTCTTCTTCAGACATATCGAAAGCATACATTTCAGAATAAACACCCGCTTCACGTACGCGACGTGCAATCAGCTGGCTATATTGAGAGCCGAAATCCAAAATAAGGATACGATCTTCAGTAATTTGAGTATTGGTCGTCATGGCTAAACATTAAAGGCAAATGAATTAAGCGCCATATTCTAACATTTTTCACGCTTTGGCGCATCGCAATTCATCATCTATCTTATTTTTTAGCATGTATGATCAATTGCGACTGATATTTAAACTAAAATTCCCCAAGCACGTGTTGGAAAAGAGAATTAAATCAACAATTCTTGCTGATTCCGATCAACAAAAAGCAAAAATTGGTGCTAAGATGATGAGTCGAAAATAGGCATTACCACGGAAAGGTATGCTGTCGGCATCATCGTTTCCTTTTTGTGCGACTGCACTATCCTTGGAAAGAGGAAAATAAAAAGGTAACTAAAAGCCTAAAAGATATTGGCTCAGTCAATATTCTAAAATATTTCACTATCATCTATGGCTTGCCCTATCACGAGCAACAATTAGGACTTGAAGGACCAATAAAATAATGTTTCAAGAAATGATTGCGGATTTTCAACAGAATTTCTGGTTATATATTTCGATCCCATTTATTAGTGGCTTTATTGGCTATGTAACGAAAGTTATTGCCATTCAAATGATGTTTGCACCACTTGAATTTAAGGGACTAAGGTTATTTGGTCTTCCAATCGGATGGCAAGGCATCGTCCCGCGAAAAGCTGAAAAAATGGCGACCATAGCCGTTGAGTTAATGACCTCAAAGTTAATTCAGCCCCAAGAAATTTTTGCCAGACTTGATCCGAAAAGGATTGCTCAAGAAATTGAAAAACCATTAATGGCTGCTGCCGAAGACATTACCCGTGAAGTTGCACAACAATATCAACCGGGTTTATGGGAAGGTATGCCTGAGTTCGCACGAAAGAAATTAATTAAGCGAGTTCAAGCCAAAGCCCCTGAGATTGTTGAACATATCATGGGCGAAGTGCAAAAAGATGTGATCAAATACTTTGACATCAAGCACATGGTGATTAGCAATCTCCTCAAAGATAAGCGTCTTCTCAACGAAATTTTCAAAAAAGTCGGCAAACAAGAATTCAAATTCTTTAGTAATGTCGGCTTTATTTTTGGTTTCGCCATTGGTGTAGTGCAAATGTTGTGTTGGGTGGTCACTCAAGGAAAATATCCTTGGATGCTGCCAATGTTCGGTGGCTTTGTCGGCTTTTTCAGTGACTGGATGGCTTTACAAATGATGTTTAGACCATTGTACCCAAAGAAGATTTTGGGCTACACATGGCAAGGTTTGTTCATCAAGCGTCAAAATGAAGTCGCGGCAGACTATGCAGCGCTCATTTCTAAACAATTACTCACATCCCGTAATATGATGGAAGAGCTTTTTTCTGGAACCAATTCAGATAAAGTGATCGAACTCGTCAGTCGCCATGTGAAACAAGAAATTGATTTACAAGCAGGTATTGTTCGTCCATTGGTTGTTTATGCGATTGGTGGTGAAAAATATCAGAATTTAAAAGCTGAAGTTGCGGAACGCATTTTACAACAGCTCCCTGAAACAATGCGTTATGTAGAGTCTTATGCTGAAGATGCGATGAATGTCCGCAATACTTTGGTCGAAAGAATGCAGCAGTTAAGCCCTGAAGAATTTGAAGGTATGCTCCGCCCTGCCTTTAAAGAAGATGAATGGTCATTAATTATTGTTGGTGCTGTATTAGGTTTCCTTGTAGGGGAAATGCAGATCCACTTTATGCTTTAAAAAATAGGATTAGAAAAGGAAGCTAAGGCTTCCTTTGTTTATGCTTCTTAATGTGAGTGCTTTTCTATTTGAATCACTTCAATGTCAGTGGGTTTATAGCGGTGGGTATCCACCTCGCCCACTAGCCGAACATGATCGCCCACTTTCAAGCCTGCTTTACGCCAAATATCATCATCAACTTCAATGCCAATCGTGCCACTCTGATCTTTAAATTCGTAATGATCACTTCGCAAATGTTTCGTAATTTGGCCTGTTAAAGTAACACCCGTTTCATCAGCCAGTTGAGCAATCTGATTCACCGTTATCACATTTTTTGCTGCTTCTTGCACAAGCACATGATCATCTTTACCTGCCCAAGTTGATGTTGATAAGCCAATTAAAATCGCTATTCCACAAGGCATCAAAATTTGTTTCATTGAATACTTCCTCCAGCTTTTCTCTTTATTATTATCTAAACAGAGATAAGCCCTTGTCTCAGCTTCTGTTTGTAATTAAGCATTAACTTTATGTGTATAAAAACCGATCCCCACTCACTAACGTGGGGATTATTTTAAATGGCTCATTATTTCTCAATCACATGATCTAAGCTCAAACGACCAGCACCATGCAACATTAAATAAAATAAACCACCAGACATAGCTAAGTTTTTCATAAAGTTGATTTGTTGCATTTGATCATCTGCGCCATGAAAAATAAATGCGGTAATAATGCTAAAGATACCTAAACCAAATGCAGCTAAACGGGCTTGAAAACCAAATAACAGCGCAAGTCCACCGCCAAACTCAACCAAGATCGTTACTGGTAACAATGCGGCAGGTACACCCATCGATTCCATATAACCCGCTGTAGCGCCATAAGCACTGAGCTTGCCCCATCCTGCAATGATAAAAATATAGGCCATTAGGATCCGAGCAACAAGCGTAACGATATTTTCTACACCTGACTGCGTTACGATATTTTTTACGATAACATTTGGATTAAACATAATTGATTCCACACTAGTTGTTTTTTAATATAGAAACAGTTTATGTGTGTTTTATTTTGCAATAAACATTCTATTAGTTAATGCATCGTTCTATATTTGCAACAAACATTATTATTCCAGATCAAAATTAATCATGTCGCTACTCAATGAATGTTACCAATTAAATTGGTTTTTATACTGACATTCTATAGTTGCACTGCTAGGATTTAGCTCAAATTCATACTGTTAACAGCTTCATGGAACTTATTGATTTTATTCTGCACGTTGATGAACACCTTTTAGAATTTATTACGAATTATGGCGTATGGATTTATGCCATTTTATTTTTAATTATCTTTGTTGAAACAGGCCTCGTAGTGATGCCTTTTTTACCCGGAGATAGCTTATTATTTGCTGCGGGTGCACTAGCAGCATCAACTGGTGCGATGGATCCGTGGGTACTCGGTATTTTATTATTTATTGCCGCAGTTTTAGGTGATACCGTAAATTACCACATTGGGCGTTATATCGGCCCGCGTGTTTTTGAAATGAATTCACGATTTATCAATCAACAACATTTACTCAAAACACAGCAGTTCTTCCAACGTCATGGCGGTAAAACCATTATTTTTGCCCGCTTTGTTCCGTTTGCACGTACCTTTGCACCATTTGTCGCAGGTGCAGGCAGTATGAATTATAAATTTTTCCTCACCTATAACGTAATTGGTGCTTTTTGTTGGATCGCATCATTTATTACGTTAGGTTATATCTTTGGTAATATGCCAATCGTTAAAGATAACTTCACCTATTTAATTTTTGGCATTATTATCATCAGTATCTTGCCGGGCGTTATTGGTTTTGTTCGGCAAAAACTAAATGAGCGTAAAGCTCAATAAATTAAAATAATCGAAAAATCATTGGCAACATACAAATCAGTAATAACATTGCCGACCCTTTATATAAATGGTCGGCTGTAATTCCATTAAAACTCCCAACCAGAAGTGCTCGTCCAAAGTACATCCAAAAAACACTTATAGGGATTAAAATCACACTAAAAATCGCAAAAACCAGCACTGCATTTTCAATCGAATTCCACGTTTCAACAGGAAAAATACCTACCGCTAAAAGCACTGTTTTTGGATTTTTTAAAGTAGCGCTAAATAATTTTGTCTTACGTATCTTCTGATGGCGTTGATCATATTTTTGCAAATGCGCACTTTTCCAAAGATGAAATGCCATCCAAAGTACCAATGCTAAACTCACCGTATGTAAAATCACATCTAAAGCTGGCCAAATCGGCTCAAAGAGATGAATAAATAATGCCCACAAACTTATGCCATATACATATCCCAACCATTCAATTGGAATGAAGATTATCGTCTTAAAAGCCCCTTGTTGATGAGTTGCACTGGCGAGCAATGCATTGGTTGGACCGGGTATTAATAACACCGCCAACATCGCCAAAACAAAAAACCAACTCTCAATCATAGACAGACCAGATGACAAAATATGCTCGCCACCTTAAACGAATTTGAAGCAAAAAAACAAATTTAGTGGAGAAAATTAGGCTATAAAAATTAAAGAAATGAATATAAATATTACTAAGATATTGTTTTGTATACTTTTATATTGAAACATTTTGCTAAAATTTAGTTATTTATCACTGTAATAAATTACAGTGATAAATGAATTTCAACTTATGATTTTGAACGTGGCTTGACCACAATTGCACAACCTTTGAACTGTGCGGCTTGCACAATTGCATCCTGCTGACCTAATAAGTTAGCGAGCTCTGTGTTCTTGGTATTCATCGACTGTCCCATATTTAATGAGATTGTTGGCGAAATCCCCCAACCACCGCCTCTTGCCCAACCACCACCAAGTCCAACACCGACACCAACTCCAGTCCGCTTAGGTGTCTGCACACCATTATCGATGTACTGTTGAATACGATTATATTCAGCTTGCAACTGTTGGCAGTTTAAAGCTTGGTACTGAGTTGGTGAAACATAAGACGGCTTAACCGTTGATGCGCAAGCACCTAATAACATACTGAGTGCTAACACAGGCATCCAATATAAGCGTTTCATAAGATTCTCTTATTTTTTTGATTCAATCTCACCAAATAAAGTGACGTAAGCTAAGGTCAATTTATGTTCTGATGCCAAGTGAATCAAGGGTAAATTCTTTTGATGTGATTCTTTCATCAACACGGATGGCGGTAACATGCTTTCTAAAACAGGCAAACCTTCATCTTTTAATTGCTGAACCACTTCACGCGGTAACTTTGCTTGAGACTGGAATTGATTTACGACGATTCCTTCAATCTCCAAGCGATCATTATGATCATCTTGGGTTTCGAGTACATTTTCAATCAAAGTTTGTAACGCGCGTTTCGAGAAGACATCACAATCGAAAGGAATTAATACTCGGTCTGCTGAAATTAATGCTGATAACGTAAAAAAGTTAAAAGCTGGAGGAGTATCAATAAAAATACGGTCATAACGCGCACTCAGGGACTGAATCGAGTCGCGTAACTTATAAATTTTATGCTTACTTTCTAATGCATGCTCCAAAGCACCAAGACTTGGACTTGCAGGAATCACATCTAAGTTTTCAAAAGATGAACGATGAACGTAACTTTCTAAACCCTTACCACGTGGTGCTTTCAAAATGGAACCAATTGCGTTACCAATCAGGCCCTTTTGCTGCGTGCTTCCCAAAATATCTTCAAAGAAATTTTCAATGTTTGGCTCTAATGCTGCTTTGTCAGCAGAATATGTTGCATCTTCACCTAAAAGGTACTGGCTTGAATTTGCTTGTGGATCAAGATCAATCACCAAAGTTCTTAAACCTTGCTTAGCACTAATTGCAGCTAAGTTGACTGTAATACTTGATTTCCCTACACCACCTTTTTGGTTAAATACCACACGAGTTAACATGATTTCCCTCTACAAGATTTTTGTAAACTGCACGCAGTTTAACCTAGTGCAAAAACAATTACTAAAACAATGTCAAACAATTACGCAAAAACAGGTTTAATGATGACTAAGCCAATAATACCAACCAATGCCACTGTACCGACCAACAAACCTGCACGGCGCTGTTGTAACAACACGCTGTTATCTTTTTTATAAATTTTGATTAAAGATGACCAAAGTACAAAAAAGAGAATCACTTTGGCATAAAACCAAGGCGCAACCTCAAAGTTTTTCATCACCACTAAAATAGCACCTGTCACAATAATCAGCGTCAATGATAAATGTTGTAAGCCAACGAGTGCTTTAAATCCCTTTGGATTTGGCTGCTGATCCTGAACACCAACAAATAAAGTTGCTGCACGAAAAACAAAAGCAATAATCAGCGAACTCACAGCGGACATATGAATAATTTTGGTGAGTAAATGTGCATCCATGATCAATCCTTAACTTTTAGGTGCGTGTGCACATTCAGGACTGGCTGGCGCTTGACCTTGCCATTCACTAGGAACGTAAGCATGAATTGCTAAAGCATGAATTTTACCAGGACTCATTAGTTCAGCAGCCACAGCATAGATTTTTTGATGACGCTGTACTAAACGTAAACCCTGAAACTCCTCACTCACCACAATCACTTTAAAATGTGATTCTTTTCCTGGGAAATAGCCTCCATGTCCAGCCGACTCATTCAATACCTCCAAATGGGTCGGTGTTAAGGTTTGCAAACGCTCAATCAACTGTTGCTCTAATTTCATCAGCCACTCTATAAAGTCAGATTGTGATAGTGCCTTAGTATACATGACCCTAGATGAAGAGAAAATTTTGTACAAAATTTTGCCTTTTAACTTTTTTAACCGCAGAAATGCTTTAATTTTATGCAATTAATTAATTTATTTGCATAAAGTTGTTGACCCTTGTTTTGCTTAATGTATTATAAGCGGCACGCGGGAATAGCTCAGTTGGTAGAGCATAACCTTGCCAAGGTTGGGGTCGCGAGTTCGAGTCTCGTTTCCCGCTCCAGTTTGGTTTTTTAAGTGTAAGTTTTAGTAAAAACTGCTCAATATGCGGGAATAGCTCAGTTGGTAGAGCATAACCTTGCCAAGGTTGGGGTCGCGAGTTCGAGTCTCGTTTCCCGCTCCAAATTTAAAAAGCCCTAGTCGAAAGATTAGGGCTTTTTTTTGCTGAGATTTCTTTAATACATCATCTCGTCAATAAAAAAGGTGCCTCATTGAGATAGAGACACCCGTGTTTTAGTTCGGTCAATCTATCTGACTAAGCGACTGACTTTTCATCTAATCGGCGCATTCTCGGTTTATATAGCACACGATAAGTCACGCTTAAAATCAAAATCCATAACGGACTAATGTATAAGGCTTTCAAGGTATCGGGTTCAAGCGCCAAAATCACTAAAGTAAACATCAAGAATGCGATCACGACATAAGACATGAACACCCCACCCGGCATTTTGAATGTTGATTGGGCATGTAATTCAGGACGTAACTTACGGTAGCGGATATAACACACCATAATCAGACTCCAGACGCTGATAAATAGAATCACGCATAAAGAGCTTGCTAAGGTAAATGCTTCAATCGTGTTTGGCACGAAGTATTGTAGTACCGCGCCCCCCATGATGAATACACAAGAGAAGATTAAACCATTGGCTGGAACAGCACTCTTTGATAACCGACCAAAAGCATTAGGCGCCTGACCATCTTTCGATAAACCAAATAACATCCGACTCGTTGAGAACACACCACTATTCATGGATGACATCACCGAAGATAACACCACAAGATTCATGATAATCGCAGAGGTGACAATCCCTGCATTTAAGAACAATTCAACAAAAGGACTTTTATCCGCACGAATATGATCCCAAGGTGTCACAGACATCACCACGAGTAAAGCCAAGACATAGAACAAAATAATACGAATCGGAATAGCATTAATCGCCTTGGGTAAGTTCTTGTGAGGATCTTTGGTTTCAGCGGCTGTTGTTCCGATTAACTCCACACCAACAAAAGCAAAAACTGCGATTTGGAATCCTGCTAAGAAGCCATCTAAACCTTTGGGGAACATCCCATCGTGCGACCAAATATTACTAAATGAAGCAACGGTGCCATGTGGCGCAACAAAATGGCTGAAAATCATATAACCGCCAACAGCGATTAATCCCATAATTGCCAAAATTTTGATTAAAGCAAACCAAAATTCGACTTCACCAAACAATTTGACTGTAAGCAAATTCAATGCTAAGACAAATAAGACACAGCCCGCACTAATCATCGCTTGGCCAATTGGTGTAAAGGTTGTGCCGTCAGGCAACCAAAAGCCAAGATAATTAATCACAGCCGCTAAGTCAGCGATACCGACCAAAACCCAACCTAGCCAATAAGTCCAACCCAAATAATAACCGGCCCATGGACCAATCAGATCATGTGCCATATCTACAAAAGATTTGTACTGTAAGTTTGCTAGTAATAACTCTCCTAATGCACGCATCAGGAAAAAGAACATCCCACCAATGATCATATAAATGAACAGAATAGATGGGCCTGCAAGGGAGATCGTTTTACCTGAACCCATAAAGAGTCCTGTACCAATCGCACCACCGATCGCAATCAATTGCAAATGGCGATTGGAAAGTTTCCGTTGTAAGTCTTGAGGCGCTTGTTCGTCCTCTGACTGATTTTGAATCACCGTCATAATAAAAGTTCCTTTTTACTATTTCCTAAAATAAATCCGCCGATAATTTATGAGCTTAGCCAGCTGTCTTTTTAAATAACGGATCTATTTTGATTACTCGAAAATACGTATCTGAATCCATTTTGGCGATTACGAATACGTGAATTTTCTTGTTTTTAAGCCTATTTAAACAAAAATAAAGCTGATCGCTTTATTTTTGTGCTGCAATAACTGCAATTTCAATCAGCCATTTTGGATTGACCAAATCGGCTTGAATGGTGGCACGCGATGGTGCAACACTGTCTTTTAACCAATCCACATAAATCGCATTCACCTTTGGAAAATCAGCAAGGTCTTTGAGAAAAAGTTGAACTGAAAGTAAACGCGATTTATCACTATTTGCTAAAGCAAGTAACTGTTCAATCGTTGCAAGAATATCTCTCGTTTGCCCCTCAATATCTAAATCTGGATTTTTAGGGACTTGTCCTGATAAATACACCACTTGATTAAAGACGGTGACAGCACTCATCACTTCGGTGCTATTGATTTTCTGGATATCTGAATGTGACATGATGACTTCCTTAGTCTTGAGTGATAAATGGAACTCGTGCAGTTACACCACACATGAGTTCATAGCCAACTGTGCCTGAGGCTGCTGCAACATCATCAATGGATAGAATTTGTCCTGTTTTGGAGGTTCCCCAAAGTACAACTTCACTGCCAATCTCAGCATTCGGTACTGGCGTTAAATAAACTGCCAACATATCCATGCTGACTCGTCCAATAGTTCGAGTACGAATTCCATTGACTAAAACAGGGGTGCCTGTAGGAGAAATACGCTGATAACCATCTGCATAGCCACACGCCACAATGCCAATGGTCATCGCATGCGCAGCGACAAAATTCGAGCCATAGCCCACACTTTCATTGGCATTTAACTGTTGGATTGCAATCAGTTCACTACGCAAACTCATGGTCGGCGCAAGCCCCCAATCTTGAATACTATGCTGAGGATAGTCGGGAGAGCTTCCATACAGCATGATGCCGCCACGGACATAATCGGAGTGTAGTTGAGATGAATATCTGAGGATGGCGGCACTATTGCTCACCGATCTTTCCCCAGGTAAATCTTGAATGGTGCTTTCAAATTCTGTGAGTTGATAGTCCACGCCAGCTTGATCAAAACGCTCCCCATCTGCATCAGAGAAATGCGTCATATGGGTGATTTTAGCAACATGATTAAGGCGTTGCAGATGCTGCCAGACTTTGCGGTATTGTTGTGGCTTGAAACCTAATCGGTTCATACCACTGTTCATTTTTAAGAAAATATCAAACTGTGCTGGGTAAATGTGCTGCTGCACCCACTCAACTTGTTGCTCATTGTGAATGGTAAAACTGAGTTGATACTGGACACAATCAAATAAATCTTGAGGAGCGAAAATCCCTTCGAGCAGTAGAATAGGTCCTGCCCAACCGAGTGCTCGTAGTCGTTTTGCTTCTTCAATATCCAGTAAAGCAAAACCGTCTGCTGTTTTAAATGATTCATAAACACGTTCAATACCATGTCCGTAAGCATTGGCTTTGACTACAGCAAACACCTTACTATCTGGAACACTAGCTCTCACAATCTCGAGGTTTTGACGCAAAGCCTGAGTATGGATGACCGCAATAATTGGGCGAGGCATAATAAACTTCCTTGTACGCTGTAATTATGCTGCGTGTGAATAGCGCTGAATGGACAAACCATCCGTACTAATATCTGGGCGATGATTCATCACCAGATCACTAATTAATTTTCCTGAACCGCATGCCATCGTCCAACCTAAAGTGCCATGTCCAGTATTCAAGAATAAATTCTTATACTGAGTCGCACCGATAATCGGGGTACTATCAGGTGTCATTGGACGTAAGCCCGTCCAGAACGAAGCTTGCTGTAAATCACCACCGGGGAATAAATCTTGAGTCACCATTTCTAAAGTGGCACGACGGTCTTCATTCAAGCCCAGATTAAAACCACTCAATTCCGCCATACCACCAACACGAATACGTTGATCAAAACGTGTAATCGCAACTTTGTAAGTTTCATCTAAAACGGTGGATTGTGGTGCAAGTGCAGGATCAACAATTGGAATTGTTAATGAATAGCCCTTCACTGGATATACAGGCAAATTGAGCGCCAATGGTTTGAGGAAGTCACGAGAATAACTACCAAAAGCAAGAACAAAACGGTCGGCTGTTAAAACTGCTCCATTGACCATGACGCCTTTAATTTCATCACCTTCAACAATTAAGTTTTCAACATTCTGATCAAACTTAAACTCCACACCCAAATCTTGTGCCAGTTTTGCCAAGGCATTGGTGAATAAATAACAATCACCTGTCTCATCATTTGGCAAATGTAAACCACCCACTAATCTATCGGTATGTGCTAAAGCAGGTTCCACACGCGCTAACTCTTGTGCATTAAGTAAATCGAAATCCACACCACATTCTTTGAGTACTTGAATATCACGTTGGACCGCCTCTAGCTGAGCGTCATTACGGAATACTTGCAACGTACCTCTAGAACGATTTTCATAATTAATGCCGGTTTTTGTTCTTAGATCACGCAGACAGTCACGGCTATATTCCGCAACACGCATCATGCGCTCTTTGTTCACTGCATAGCTTTGTGGATTACAGTTTTTCAGCATTTGAGCCATCCACTGTAACTGCCACATACTGCCGTCAATATTAATGGCTAGTGGTGCATGATGTTGAAACATCCATTTAACTGCTTTAAAAGGAATTCCTGGCGCTGCCCACGGTGTCGAATATCCTGGGGAAATTTGCCCTGCATTACCAAAGCTGGTTTCCTTGGCAGGACCCGATTGACGATCAAGCACAGTCACTTGAGCACCTTGCTGTGCAAGGTAATAAGCACTTGCTACACCAATAACACCACTTCCTAAGACGATGACGCGCATAACAATCCCTCACGCACACTAGTTTATTTAACTAGTATATTTTTGCATCAATAGTTTTTTTCACTATTTTTATGCTTATAATCTAGGTAATTTCATGTTTTCGTCGTGAAAAAATTAAAATAAAAGGGAATAATCTATGCGTAAATTAGACCGTATTGATCGCCTGATTTTAGATATTCTGCAACGTGAAGGTCGGATTGCGATTAGTGAGCTGGCTTCACGTGTCAATTTGTCCACAACCCCGTGTTCAGAACGTGTTAAACGCTTAGAGCGTGAAGGGATCATCATGGGTTATTACGCACGGCTCAATCCTGCCCATGTTGACCGCAGTCTTTTGGTATTTTTAGAAATTAAACTTTCAGCCAAATCTGGTGATGTTTTTGATCAAGTTGCACGTGACCTTGTTGATATTCCCGAAGTTTTGGAATGTCATTTGATCTCAGGAGAGTTTGATTATTTAGTCAAAGCAAGACTAAAAGAAATGAGTGCCTATCGACGATTATTAGGTGATTTACTTAAAAAGCTGCCTGCTTCGGCATCTTCACATAGCTATGTCGTGATGGAAGAAGTCAAAGAAAGTCTTTATTTGGATGTGAGTAAATAAGATTAAATTGCGTCCTACCAACGATTAAAAATGTTTCAGCCTGCAGATGCAGGCTGAATAGGTATGATTACTCGTCTTCATCATCATAGATATAGCTCATACAACCCCAACCGTCATATTCACCATCAAACTCTTGTGCAATACGTGTCATCCACTCTTCTAAGTCTGCAATATCATCGTATTCAAGCATCATATTAATATGGATATTCAACACCCACATATCTGAACCATCTGAGTGTAACTCTTCTTGATAAAGTGAGATCTTTTGTTCTTGGTGCAACAGATGGAGTGCACATTTTTCAACTTGCTCTTGTTTTTCAAACACAATCGAAAATTCAACTTCATGTGGCTCAGTGAGATCATTCCCATCTTCAACCATCTGCCACAAGACATTACCATTATCATTGTCTGGAAATTGTTCATAGTCGCGTGTCATATCAATATCCTTTGTTATGTTTTGATTTCATTATTGGCTATAGATTAACCTATTTTTATGTCAGTTTTTAGACGCAACAATTATATTATCATCAAAAAAGGATAGAAATTTTTAACTACTCGCATCCATCTCATCCAATTGAATTGACAGCACCACCTGATCAATACAGCGAATACCTTGCTCATAAATCGGTTCAGGATAGGATTTAAATACATCTCGTTGAATATGCGACATACGAAAACCACATTTTTGATAAAGCGCTAGTTGATTAAGGCTAGAATTTCCAGTTTTAACCCAAACTTTGCTTCCTAAAGATTTTTTCACATACTCAATTGCATGACTGATTAATAATTTGGCTAAACCCAAACCTTGATGATCTTGTCTGACACTTAAATTTTTAATTTCAAACTCATCGTGATTGCACTGCAATAAACAAAGTTCTGCAATCACATCCTGCTGCTGATTGAACATGATAAATAAGCTGACATCTGGCAGATAGCTAAGAACGTGTTGCCAATCTGGGTCAGCACTAAGTAATAATTCTTTTAATTGATTTTGGTTTAAATCCGATAGCTCAGACCATTGCAATATGTCTATGCTATAAAAGATCGTCAAAATACGACTCCTTATTTTTTCTGCAAAAGCACATAACTAAATTTTTGCTGATTTCCTGCTGGGGTCATATGAAGTGCTTTGCCTTGATGAATCACGTCAAATTCAATTGATCCAAAAAAATCAATGAGCTGCTGCGGACTATAGCGCTGTACATCCAAGCCACTACATTTTAATGCGCCATCTTCTGCAAAAGTGGAGATTGCTAGATAGGCACCTGATTTCAACGCATGTAACACCTGTGCTAAATATTGCTGTCTATCCTGCTCCTTAATTAAGAAATGGAAAACTGCACGATCATGCCATAAATCAAACTGCGCTGCGCTAAAGTTAACATCTAATACATTTGCTACAAGCCAATTTACTTGATCTGCATTTACGCCTAGACGTTGCTGACTTCGCTGGAGAGCAGCTTCAGCCAAATCTAAAACGGTGATGTGTTCAAATCCTTGCATCAGTAAATGATCAACCAACACAGAAGCCCCACCACCCACATCAATGATCTGTGCATCGGCAGTTAAACGTGCAGATTCAATTAATTGCAATGAGGTTTCTGCTTCAGCCTGAAACCAACTTAGTTCAGTGGGTTGTTTAGCGGTGTAAATATTTTGCCAATGCCTTACTAAGTCTTGGTTCATTCAAAGGCTCAAAAACATTATATGATTTTATAATCTATTATAAATCTTCAAAATTGGCTAGCCATACTATACTTTTCTTTGAGAATGCTGGTGTGGGTAACTTTAAAAAGGAACTACCGACTCAAGCTCGATTGCAGATTGTTTTAACGGATGTTGAAAAGCAAGATAGGTGGCATGCAATGCCATACGTTTAAAATGGAATTTGGCAGGTTCAGGATGATAAAGTTTATCGCCCATAATGGGATGTCCAATATGCATCATATGTACACGAAGCTGATGTGAGCGTCCTGTCACTGGTTCTAAACGCACTCTGCTTTGATCTGTTGTCACATCATACTCAATCGATTGGAATAGCGTTTTGGCAGGCTTTCCCAATTCAAAATGCACCATCTGACGAGGGCGATTTTCCCAATCTGTAATCAAGGGCACTTCCACACTGCCGTCTTGCTGAATCTGTCCTTTTACAAGTGCCACATAATATTTCTTAACCGTTCGTGCTTGGAACATTTTGCTAATCGCAACTTCAGCATCTCTATGCTTTGCGAACATCAACAATCCTGATGTTGCCATATCTAAACGATGTGTCACTTTAGCAGAAGGATATTGTGCTAAAACGCGCAAATACGCACTATCTTGATGTTCAGGCAAACGCCCCATGACCGACAATAGCCCTGCTGGCTTATTAATCACCACTAAATCTTCATCTTCATAGATCATCTCAAGTGGATCTTGCGGCGGCAGATAAATAAAGTTGTCATTTAGGGGCATGAGCAGTAAACGTTCTAAATAAAGCGGAGCAATTATAGCGAGTTCTCAGCCAAAAACGAATTTTGAGATGAAATCCTGAACAGAGAACTCGTTTTATTGAAATGTTATTGAAGATGTCTAGAGTTAATGCCGTTGCCTGTTTTGATTATTATTGTTGCGACATTAACTCGTATATTTTTATGATGCTGTTTTTATCGCTTTATTTAAACTGTCTTTATACAGCTGCTCTAAAGTTGCAATGTCTCGATTTAAAAAAGTAATCAAATATTCTTTCGCACGACTCAACGTTAAATGATTAAAAGAAATCGTGTCTTTACTCTTACGTGTCACCAATCCGAATAAATCTTTTTTAGGAATAAACACCGGAATATCGCTTTCTAATTTAAATTCAAGCTGCTGTGTTTGTGAAAAGGCATCTATTGTGATGCGTAAGGTTTGTTCAGTGTAATCATCTCGTACAATAAAGCTGGTACTTGCACCATCTAGCTGTAACTGACGAACCAATTGCTGACGCCATCCCATCTCATCGAAACGAGCAACGATCGTTTCTAAATCAAAAGCACCCAAATGATCAGCTTCATTTCGATTAGTTTGATGCGGATAACGTATTTTAAGATCGAATTCTTTCATTATTTTTATGACCTCTTCCAATATGATCAATTTTCTAGTTTCAATTATATCATTTTGTTTTTTATTATAAAAATAGGAGTTTATATTCAAAAAATAAATATTCTAAGACCTATTTCACACTTACATTTAAATTCATTGATCGGGTTTTTATTATTTATATCTGATTGGTCATATTCTGTTTATATTAAATTTTTTAGGGTATCAAGGGAAAACATGTTGTTTACTTCAACACCTATGACTTTATAAGCCATAACCTTTGCCTATAGACTTTTGATCTATAGCGTCCTAAGCCGAATCGAGACCTTTTGGGTTTGTACACACTTGCTTTATAAGCATCGGTGCATGCTACTCTTTTCGATCCCTTTCACACCCTTGAGACATAGTTTAGGCAGATCAGTGCGGGATTGTTTTCCTAAAAACTGGTATTTTTCGCCACTAATGAAATAATTTCGCATATCTCATGTCACAATCAGAATTATTTTCCATTTCAATAAAAAATAGCTCATTTAAATTTCAATATATTCCAATTTAGATGTGTATTTTTTCATTTAAAACCTAAATTTATGCCCAGATCACCATAATAGCTGCCACAATTACCAGCCATAACCCTAAATGATCCGTCTTTGCTAACTTTTCTTTAAAGAAAAATGCTGAGATCAGTAAGCTAAATAGAATTTCGACCTGACCCAGTGTTTTCACTATCGCCACAGTTTGCATACTCATGGCACTGAACCATCCCACAGATGCTAAAAAACTGCAAACACTCACACGAAAGGTCAGACCAAGACGTTGCCACATGTTATACAGCGTACTGCGACTAAAGATTCCCAAATACAGCAATAATGCGATGCACTGAAAACTAATCAAACTGCACAACACCCATCCTGCACGATGCAAAAATGGCAACATGCTCAGCTCTAAACTAGCTTCACGTACCAGAAGTGAAGTAATGGCAAAACATAAACCACTGCCTAAACCAATGATTAAAGTATTAAAGGAAAGTTGCGTACTATGTCGACCTTTACTCAATAAAAAAACTGCGATTGCTCCAATCAGCACGCCAACCCAGCCCCATGTGGTCAACCGTTCCTGTAGAAAAACCACTGCAATCAAGGCTGCCAAAATCGCTTCACTTTTAGCCAACCCGATACCAATCGCATAATTCTTTTGTTGAAATAGTTTCACCATCAAAGCTGTCGCAAAAATTTGGCTGATTCCTGCAATCACCACGTAAAGCCAGAATATATTGGAAAAATGGACTTGAGCAGTGACAGGTTGATGCAGATAAAGGAATGCTAAGTAACTAAACGCAAAAATCGGAGAAAAGATAAATCGAGCCAATGTCGTACCATACGCATCGACTGTGGTACTGAGCTGTTTTTGAAATGCGTTGCGCCACGCCTGCATAAATGCAGCCATGATCGTGAATAGAATCCAAGTAAATGCCATAAACGCCAACGCACTATCAAAATGTGTGTGTAATTTACTCGCTTCATTGTGATTTTTCGAGCATTGCTTAGGAAAAAATAGATTATTTTCAAGGTGAAAAAGTGCTTTACACTTAAATCATCAAGCACTCATAAACAAGGTATTGGCTTTCAGCATCGATGGAGCAAAATCCACCATACGGCGTAAAGTTCGGGTGAAATGTGCTTGATCTGAAAAGCCTGATTCAAGCGCTATTTCAATCAAAGTTTTGCCTTGCATCCACAGCTTGATGGCATAACAGATACGCAACCACAAGATATATTGCCGCATAGATAGTCCGAGTTGCTGACTAAACAGATGCATCAAGCGTGACTCTGATAGTCCAACCTGTAACGCAACATCTGCGATGGTTGGAATTTGATGGGGTACACAGCGTTTGATGTATTCACATGCGAGTTGAATCCGTTGATCCCACGGCAAAGCCACTAATGGCTGAGGATTGAGTACCAATAACACATCCATCAGCAATTGCTTTACTTGTTCTAAGCAGAGTTGAGCAGTCATCAATTGCTGAAACTGTTTTTGAAAAGATTGAAGTCGATCAGCAGATAATGAATTAAATGTCTGTCCATTCAATAAAGGATGCAGATAAGCATAAAGTACATGATCAGGATCGATCAGAATTGCAATATAAGGTTGATTCTGTGAATCGGTACTGTGGCTAATATTGGGTGCCATCACCACAATTTCATGATAGTTCGCAGGCTGATCTTCAACAGCCAATGCAAAAGCAGTGCCCAAACCGATTTGTAATAGTGCTGGAAAATGCGCGTGTGCTTTATTCAAATGATCTTGAGTCACATACACAATCACGCCATCCCACGCATAGACCAAGCTTTTATGCGGTGTGATCGAGTCTAATTCCGTGTGTTGAGATAGCATATTCGTTCAAGACCATTTCGGTTGGAGTGTTCAAAATGAAGACGACTTTAAACGAAAGGAATAGTCGTATGTCTCACAATACTCAAGAACTGATGAAAAACAATACTGTGCAGATGGAAGCCAGTGAAGTTCGTTATAAAACCCTTGCTGAATTTTATCCTTTTTATCTTTCGCAACATGAAAATGCGACTTGTCGTCGTCTGCATTTCGTGGGGACAAGCTGTGTGATCGGTATAGCTGCTGCATCTGTTGTGACTGGAAATGCCAAATTACTTTGGGCTTTACCTGTAGTCGGATATGGCTTTGCTTGGGTGGGTCATTTCTTTTATGAGCATAATAAACCTGCAACCTTTAAGCAGCCATTCTTTAGCCTCGCCTGCGATTTTATTATGTATAAAGATATCTTATTAAAACGTGTGAAATGGTAATACATTTAGGAAACTTAGATTATAAAATTAGGTCTAAGTTTCCTGATTCTACTGAATTTAAAACTCACGATGTTGAATGACTGATCTTTTCTTGCTTTTTTGGCTCACCCAACGTGCGACCACAATCACGAGAATAATCACAAATACCGTAATCACAACAGGCATCACAAATGCCAAGATCGACAAGACAATTGAGCCAATCAACTCACCTGTTGCCACTACAAAATTCCCCAGTCCACCAGTGGTTGCTGTTGAGACACCTCGTGCAGCTACCGTACTCATTTGCACCACACCTGCTGTTCCGCCACCCACGATCAGCGCGGCTGCCCACGTTGCAAACTGTGACATTTCTCCACTACTGACTGCCATCGTACTGAGTGTGCCTGCCACTACAGCAGCAGGTGTGGCGATGGTATCTAAGAGATTATCGACCCACGGCACATAGTAAGCTGCGATTTCACAGATGGTTGCAAATCCAAGTGCCGCGCATACAGTAGGGATCGCTAACCATTCAAAGCCTTTTGCAGGTTCATACCAGCCCATCAGGGTTGCAATGCTCATCACCAATAAAGGAACAAAGACACGAAAACCACAGGCTGCGCTTAATCCTACGCCGATACAAAGTCCTAATATTGTTTCCATCTGGGTTTTCCTTATTTTTGTCAGATATCGCTATCTTGTTATTTCATATTTTACAGTAACAAAAAAGCCCTATCGAGTGACAGGGCTTTCATCAAAACAGTGGATAACTGTTTGGTGTTTGCGGCTTAGGCATTCTTACTGTTGAATTGATTGCCAAGGCATTTGGTACACGGAGGTAAACGATCAGTACCAATTTCTAAATAGGTGCGATGTCCGCATTGGACACAAAAATAGAAGCCAGTTCCAGGTCTTTCGCCAGCAGTAACCATCTTTGTTCTCCATAGATTTTAGAAATGGTTCATATACTATAGCGTGATAGTTTTGATTATTTATTGACCTTTCTGACAAATGGTGATGGCGGAAAGGTTAAAATACTTATTACCTAAATTATTTCAGGTACATCAATCGAGTTAACAGTAAATAAATTTAAAATATCTTCTCTATCCATAAAAATGATTTGGCTTCTCTTATGAGCATCTAATTTGCCTCCCAGCCAATTTCTAGCGGCTTTTGTTATCTCACCACCAGCAATAATATAGGCATGATCAACTAAAACTCTTTTATTTGTTTCAGGATCAAAAATTTCATGACCTAACATCATAGTCGTCTGATTGTAGATTTCAGCAATATTATGATTGCCTGTTTTTGTCACTCCTGATGAATCAAGCTTTCCTTTCTTAACTTGTATACCAAAATAAATTATGTGCTGTGTTGGTAATATAAATTTCATCCAAATATCTTTTCCATACTCGAGTGCTTTATCTTTGTGTCCAGCCACAGTAATTCGCTGAAAGCCCAAAATTCGAAATAATGGCAATAATACATTTTCTATAAGTTGATCCTCAGAGCACATATCCAAATAACTTATTAATCGCTCTCTTTTTTTAATCTCAATTTCAGAAAATATTCTATGTGGATTTTCAACAGGTTTTATAGTCTGATTATTATGTAAATTTTTAATATATAAATTATTGTCTGTACCGTAAAAAGCCTCATACCCTTCTCTACTTAAAGGCTTATTTAATTCAATTAAGGCATTTATACGTTCAGGATCATCTTCTGTCGCATCAGATTTATGCATTAAAGCTCTTAATACATGTACAAACGTTGGTGGCAATGCATTTGGAGGACAAGACTCTTCCAACAGTTCTGCCAATCTGTCTGATGTCCAAGCCCAACGTGTTGAACCATCATGCGTAAAGGGTAAGCCACAATCTTCAAAAAACTCTGAAATATATCGACTACTTTTATAATCAAAGTAATTTTTATCACCAATAATACATTCAGCAATTTCTCTTAAATTTTTACTTTTGAATTTCATAATTTTTTATTTTTAGTAAAGGTTATTTGCATTTAACTTAATATAAGAGTTTAAACCATCGCCATGTCTAGCTAATCTTTTCATCTCTTCGACATTATTAACTCCAGCACTTTGATAACTATAAGTATAAATTTTAAATGTTCTATCAAACTTTACCCTTATATAAGTTTCACCAATTTCATATGCAAGGATTCCAGAATCACCATCTAAATCTAAATATCTTTCCATTATTATTCTCTATAAAAAAACCCCATCATCAAGATAGGGTCTTTTTTAAACAATATCAATTACTTTTAGCTAAAGTATTAAGCCACTTGACCTTCTAAAAAGTCTTGTGCAAAGCGCTGAAGTACACCACCCGCTTCATATACAGAAACTTCTTCTTCTGTATCTAAACGGCAAGTTACAGGCACTTCAAGAATTTCTTCTTTACCATCAGCAGTTGAACGCTCAATTACTAAAGTCAAAGTCGAACGCGGTGAGATATTACCAATCACGCTATAAAGCTCAGTACCATCTAACTTCAACGTTTTACGGTTCACACCTGGTTTAAACTCAAGCGGTAACACCCCCATACCCACTAAGTTAGTACGGTGAATACGCTCAAAACCTTCAGCCACGATCGCTTCAACACCTGCAAGACGAACACCTTTCGCTGCCCAGTCACGGCTTGAACCTTGACCATAATCCGCACCTGCAACAATGATCAACGGTTGCTTACGGTTCATGTAAGTTTCAATCGCTTCCCACATACGCATCACTTCGCCTTCAGGCTCTACACGTGCTTTTGAACCTTGTTTAATCGTGCCGTCAGAACGAACCACCATTTCATTAAACAATTTCGGGTTAGCAAATGTTGCACGTTGTGCGGTCAAATGGTCACCACGATGTGTCGCGTATGAGTTGAAGTCTTCTTCAGGTACGCCCATTTTGTGTAGGTATTCACCCGCAGCCGAATCCATCATGATCGCATTGGAAGGCGATAAATGGTCAGTCGTGATGTTATCACCTAAAATTGCAAGCGGACGCATGTTGGTCAAAGTACGTGGTGCAGCCAACGCCCCTTCCCAATACGGCGGACGACGAATGTAAGTACTCATAGGACGCCAGTCGTAAAGTGGGCTTTCCGCTTGCTCAACTTCACCGAGGTCAAACATTGGAATGTAGACTTTACGGAATTGTTCAGGCTTCACAGCTTCTTTTACCAGTGCATCGATTTCAGCATCAGATGGCCAGATATCTTTCAGGTAAATTGGATTACCGTCTTTGTCTGTACCCAATGAATCTTTTTCGATGTCAAAACGAATTGTCCCTGCAATCGCATACGCGACAACAAGTGGAGGCGATGCCAAGAACGCTTGTTTTGCATAAGGATGGATACGACCATCGAAGTTACGGTTACCCGAAAGTACCGCTGTCGCATACAAATCACGGTCAATGATTTCTTGTTGAATCACTGGATCAAGCGCACCTGACATCCCGTTACATGTAGTACATGCATACGCCACGATACCAAAACCAAGTTTCTCTAGGTCTTTCAGTACGCCAGCTTCTTCAAGATAAAGTGCAGCCGCTTTAGAACCTGGTGCAAATGAAGATTTCACCCAAGGTTTACGCACTAAACCAAGTTCATTGGCTTTACGTGCCAATAGACCTGCTGCCACCGTGTTACGTGGGTTTGAGGTATTGGTACAAGACGTGATCGCAGCAATGATGATCGCGCCATCAGGCATTAAACCATCAGTACGGTTTTCAACAACACCTGCGATACCTTTTTCTTTCAAGTCAGCAGTAGATACACGTGCATGTGGGTTTGATGGACCTGCAATGTTACGAGTGACTGTTGAAAGATCGAAACGGAGTACACGTGGGTACTGCGCTTTGGTCATATCCGATGCCCAAAGGCCGATTTCTTTTGCGTATTGCTCAACCAATGCCACTTGTGCATCTTCACGACCTGTCAGGCGTAAATAATCAATCGTGTTTTGGTCGATGTAGAACATCGCAGCCGTTGCACCGTATTCAGGTGTCATGTTCGAGATGGTTGCACGGTCACCAATCGACATGGTGTCTGCGCCTTCACCGAAGAACTCAAGGTATGCACCAACGACACGTTCTTTACGCAAGAATTCAGTGAGTGCCAATACGATATCCGTCGCTGTGATGCCTGCTTGACGCTGACCAACAAACTCAACACCAATAATGTCAGGTAGGCGCATCCACGATGCACGACCGAGCATGACGTTTTCAGCTTCTAAACCACCTACGCCAATTGAAATTACGCCAAGCGCATCGGTATGTGGTGTGTGAGAATCTGTACCAACACAGGTATCAGGGAAAGCCAAGCCATCACGGTTTTGAATTACTGGAGACATTTTCTCCAAGTTGATTTGATGCATGATGCCGTTGCCCGCAGGGATCACGTCAACATTTTTAAAAGCAGTTTTCGTCCACTCAATAAAGTGGAAACGATCTTCGTTACGACGATCTTCAATCGCGCGGTTTTTCTCAAACGCGTCAGGATCAAAACCACCAAACTCCACCGCCAAAGAGTGATCCACGATCAACTGAGTTGGAACCACTGGATTGACTTTAGATGGGTCACCACCTTTTTCAGCAATCGCATCACGCAAGCCTGCAAGATCAACTAATGCCGTTTGACCTAAGATGTCATGACACACCACGCGCGCAGGATACCAAGGAAAATCCAAGTCCTGACGGCGTTCGATCAATTGCGTTAAATAATCAGTTAAATTTTCTGCATCAGCTTTACGCACAAGCTGTTCTGCCAACACTTTCGAAGTGTATGGCAAAGTTTCATATGCGCCTGGCTGAATGTCTTCAACGGCTTGACGCACGTCATAGTATTCGAGCTGGGTACCTGCCAGCGGTTTACGGTATTGATTTGACATTAACCACGCTCCGCCAATGGTTTGAATTCTAGGTTTTCAGGACCAGTGTAGTTCGCGCTTGGGCGAATGATCTTACCGTCTTGACGTTGTTCAATCACATGTGCTGACCAACCCGCTGTACGAGCGATTACGAATAATGGAGTGAACATTGCCGTTGGAACACCCATCAAGTGATAGCTTACTGCACTAAACCAATCTAGGTTCGGGAACATGTTCTTCACTTCTTTCATCACTGACTCTAAACGCTCAGCGATGAGGTACATCTTGTTGTTCTCTTGCGCTTCAGCAAGGTCATACGCAACTTTCTTGATCACTTCGTTACGTGGATCAGAGATGGTATAAACAGGGTGACCAAAGCCGATGATCACTTCTTTTTTCTCTACGCGGCTACGGATGTCTGCTTCTGCTTCGTCAGCGTTGTCATAACGTTGTTGAATCACGAATGCAACTTCGTTTGCACCACCATGTTTTGGACCACGCAACGCACCAATACCACCTGTAATTGCTGAATACATGTCTGAACCTGTACCTGCAACAACACGTGACGTAAATGTAGAAGCGTTGAATTCATGCTCAGCATACAAAATCAAAGACGTATGCATTGCTTGAATCCATTCTTCAGATGGCGCTTCGCCATGAAGTAAATGGAGGAAATGCGCAGCAATTGAATCGTCATTCGTTTCAACTTCGATACGACGACCGTTGTTGCTGAAATGGTACCAATACAACAACATTGAACCCAAGCTTGCCATCAATTTGTCAGCGATGTCTTTTGCACCTGCTTCATTGTGGTCTTCATGTTCAGGCGTTAAACAACCTAAAACTGACACACCTGTACGCATTACATCCATTGGGTGTGCAGATGGCGGTAACTGCTCAAGTGCAGTTTTCAATGCTGCTGGTAAGCCTCGAAGTGCTTTAAGTTTTGCTTTATAGGCTTTCAACTCAGCTTTGTTTGGCAGTTTGCCATGTACCAATAAGTGAGCAACTTCTTCAAATTCGCTACCCACAGCAAGATCAAGAATGTCGTAACCACGGTAGTGCAAGTCATTACCACTACGACCTACGGTACAAAGTGCAGTATTGCCTGCAACTTGACCACTTAATGCAACTGATTTTTTTGGCTTGAAGCCGACTGGTGTTTCATTACTGCTCATAAGATTGTCCTTTTTATATTCTTAGGTTAAAACTTACAAAGTTCATAATCTCCCTAAATCCCTCTTTCTAAAGAGGGGCTTTCCACTCATCCTAAATCATCCAAGATTTAGGCTATTCCTCTCTTTTTTTAAAGATGAGGAACATGGTTTCGCAAGCGGGGAGATTTTTAAACTTATTTATTCTTCGCAAAAGTTCCATCAAGATACTGTTCAAACGCATGGTAGTTAATGCGCTCATACAATTCTTGACGGGTTTGCATGGTGTCAACAACGTTCTTCTGTGTGCCTTCTTTACGCAGAGTCTCATACACATTTTCCGCTGCTTTGTTCATCGCGCGGAATGCTGAAAGTGGATATAACGCAATGCTTACATCCGCAGAAGCCAATTCTTCAGTCGTAAACAATGGTGTAGAACCAAATTCAGTAATGTTCGCTAATACTGGAACTTTGGTCAGATCAGCAAACTGCTTGTACATTGCCAATTCAGTGATTGCTTCAGGGAATAACATATCCGCACCTGCTTCAATGTAAGCACCTGCGCGATCAATCGCTGCTTGTAAGCCTTCAACCGCTAAAGCATCGGTACGTGCCATAATCACAAAATTTTCATCAGTACGCGCATCCACTGCCGCTTTGATACGATCAACCATTTCTTGTTGCGTAACAATCGCTTTGTTAGGACGGTGTCCACAACGCTTAGCACCAACTTGGTCTTCGATGTGCATTGCTGCCGCACCGAACTTGATCATCGACTTGGTGGTACGTGCAATATTAAACGCTGAAGCACCAAAACCTGTATCCACATCAACCAATAATGGTAGATCACAGACATCCGTAATACGGCGTACATCGGTCAATACATCATCAAGGTTGCTAATTCCCAAGTCAGGTAAACCTAACGAACCTGCCGCAACACCACCACCTGACAAATAAATAGCTTTATAGCCAGCACGTTTTGCTAACAATGCATGGTTGGCGTTAATCGCACCGACCACTTGTAATGGTTTTTCATTTGCGACCGCGTCGCGGAATAGCTGACCAGCAGATTTAGCCATGTTGATGTTCTCCTTGGGTTTGCAGCAATGTTTGCTCAACAATTTTGTAGGATGCATTGATGTGACGGTGCATTAGCATTTCAGCAAGCTCACCATCACCCTCTGCAATCGCATCTAAAATGCGGATATGTTCATCCCAAGCTTTGCTTGGTCGATCTGGGGTATTTGAAAATTGAATTCGATACATACGGATGAGGTGATACAGCTCATCACATAACATTTTTTCGAGGGTTTTATTACCACTGCTTTTAATAATGCAGTAATGGAAATCGTCTTGACCTTCTTGCAGATAATAGCCCTTACCTGCTTTAAAATTTTCATCTTCAGCATGCATCCGCAACACATCACGCAATGCTAAAATTTGTTTCTTATCAATATGCTGAGCTGCTAATTTACAGGCTAAACCCTCAAGCGAAGCGCGAATCTGATAGAGTTCTTGAAACTGTTGTAGAGAAAGGGAAACAACTCGCGCACCGACATGTGCCGTACGCTCAACCAATCTCTGTCCTTCAAGACGATGTATCGCCTCACGCAATGGACCACGACTAATCCCGTAAATACGTGCCAACTCGGGTTCTGAAATTTTGCTGCCCGCAGGAATTTGTCCTAACACGATTGCTGATTGAATTTGCTTAAATACATGTTCCGTCAGGGTAATACTCTGACTTGTGCTGATGGCTTGAGGAACAAGGGTATCTTGCATATTGTCGACAATCTCTACAGTTTTGATGATTTTATAACGAGATATAAGAAAAAATGCAATAGGATTGTCGACAATAAAATAGACTGATCCAGTCAATACTATTCGATTGCCTCACAATAGAATGTTCTAAAAAAGGTACTAAAAATATAAAATAATTATATATAAAACATACTCTTACTAAAATTTAAGTACTTTATTTCGATTGATTCAAGGCATTTTTCCCAGTATTTATCTTACGTATGCTACGACCATGGTATGACAGCTTGATTGTAGACAATCCTTATAATCGATCGATTTTCTACGAATTTTTGTAAGTAAATACTGCACCAGAAATGTAAATAACAGCGTGCTTCATAGGCGCTTTATTGGTACATTATTGGGCATCTGGAGTCATGCTCCGCAAGACACATCCATGCACCTTGTTGAATAAAAGGACATTGTTAATGTTTCAACATATCCCACCTTATGCAGGCGACCCAATTCTCTCTTTAATGGAACAGTTTAATGCTGATCCACGCGCTGAAAAGGTTAATCTAAGTATTGGTTTGTACTATAACGAAGACAGTATTGTTCCTCAGCTTGATACCATTATCGAAGCGCAAAAACGTATTGCACCTAAAAATGATAAAACCAAACTTTATCTTCCAATGGAAGGCTTTAAGCCTTATCGTGACGCAATTCAAGCGCTATTGTTTGGCGCAAACAGCCCTGCTATTCAACAAGGTCGTGTTGCTACCATCCAAACTCTTGGTGGTTCAGGTGCATTAAAAGTTGGTGCAGATTTCTTAAAAACTTATTTCCCAAATTCAGAAGTGTGGGTGAGCCAACCAACGTGGGATAACCATGTTGCGATTTTTAACGGTGCTGGCATCAAGAGCAACTACTATCCATATTTCGATGCTGAAACACGTGGCGTTGATTTTGACGGCATGTTGTCGACTTTAAAAACTTTGCCAGAGCAAAGCATCGTGTTATTACACCCTTGCTGTCACAACCCAACAGGTGCGGATCTAAATCCAGCACAGTGGGATGAAGTGATTGCTGTATTAAAAGAGCGTAACTTGATTCCATTCCTTGACATCGCTTACCAAGGCTTTGGCGATACCATGGAACAAGATGCTTATGCAATTCGTGCTTTAGATCAAGCTGGTTTGAACTTCATCGTCAGCAACTCGTTCTCTAAAATTTTCTCACTGTATGGTGAGCGTGTTGGTGGTTTAACTTTCGTGTGTGATGATGCTGAAGCAGCAAAATGCACATTCGGTCAGTTAAAAGCAACGGTACGACGTATCTACTCTAGCCCACCAACAACTGGTGCATGGTTGGTTGATCAAGTGTTAAATGACGCTGATCTAAATCAACAATGGCAAGGCGAAGTCAAAGAGATGCGTGAGCGTATTATCAAAATGCGTAGCATCTTAAAAGATGAACTGACTAAAGCACTTCCTGACCGTGACTTTAGCTATCTTGTAAACCAAAAAGGTATGTTCAGCTACACAGGTTTGACAGGTGAGCAAGTCGATACGTTGCGTGAAGAATATGCAATTTACCTTGTACGTAGTGGTCGTATCTGCGTTGCAGGTTTAAATATGAATAATATTTATAAAGTTGCCACAGCAATGGCTGAAGTTCTAGCAAAATCAGCTTAAAATCCCTCTAAATCTCCCCTTTTAAAAGGGAGGCTTTATGGATCAAAAAGGTTGTTTCACGTGAAACAACCTTTTTTATTTTTTATAAAATCGAAGCGATCTAACTTAAAAATTGACCACTAAACCCAAGCATAGAGAAACCTCTGCCTCATTAAATGTGTATCTATGAATGTTCAACTCCTCTATCTCTTTGTATACTGCAAAACATTAACAAACTACAAATAGCCCTTCTCAAAATGACTCAACTGACTTGCTTTAAAGCCTACGATATTCGCGGAAAATTAGGCACAGAATTGAATGAAGAAATCGCGTATAAAATTGGTCGTGCATACGGACAAATCTACCAACCTAAAAAAGTGGTGATTGGTTGTGATATCCGTTTGACTAGCGAAGGGTTAAAACAAGCAACCATTCGAGGTCTCAATGATGCGGGTGTCAATGTTCTAGATTTAGGCATGACGGGTACTGAAGAAGTCTATTTCGGTGCTTTTCATCTTGATGTTCAGGGCGGCATTGAAGTCACGGCGAGCCATAATCCAATGGACTATAATGGCATGAAATTGGTTCGTGAAAATGCACGTCCAATCAGTGCTGATACAGGCTTAAAAGACATCCAAGCTCTCGCTGAATCAGGTACTTTTATCGAAGTTGAGCAGAAAGGTTCAACTGAAAACTATAATGTTTTGCCTGAGTTTATCGATCACCTATTAACATATATTGATCCACAAAAAATTAAACCCCTCAAGCTGGTGGTAAATGCTGGCAATGGTGCAGCAGGTCATGTGATTGATGCCATTGAACAGAAATTTCAAGAACTCAATATTCCAGTTGAATTTATTAAAATTCATCATGAAGCAGATGGCACTTTTCCAAATGGGATTCCAAATCCAATCTTAATTGAAAATCGTGACAGCACCCGTGATGCTGTGCTTGCGCACCATGCAGATATGGGCATTGCATGGGATGGTGACTTTGACCGCTGCTTCCTATTCGATGAAAAAGGTCAATTCATCGAAGGTTATTACATCGTTGGCTTATTGGCACAAGCATTCTTGATCAAACAATCAGGTGAGAAGATTGTGCATGACCCACGTCTAGTATGGAATACCTTTGATATCGTAGAGCGATATCAGGGTATCGCGGTGCAATCAAAGTCTGGACATGCTTTTATTAAAGATGTGATGCGCGAACACAATGCTGTTTACGGTGGGGAAATGAGTGCTCACCACTATTTCCGAGACTTTGCTTATTGTGATAGCGGTATGATTCCTTGGTTACTCACCATTGCCCTACTCTCTGAAACAGGTCAATCACTTTCAACATTAGTTGAGAATATGATTACCAAATTTCCATGTAGCGGTGAAATCAATTTTAAAGTAGCGGATACACAAGCAACGGTACAAAAGATTTTTAATCATTATGCCGATCAGAATCCACAGGTTGATCATACCGATGGTGTCAGCCTTGATTTTGGTGCATGGCGTTTGAATGTCCGCGCGTCGAATACAGAACCATTACTTCGTTTAAATATTGAAAGCCGTGCTGATAAGAATCCACAACCGATGCAACATTATGTAAATGAATTAACAGCTTTGATTGAAAGCTAATTTAGCCCAATAAAAAAGGAGCGTATGGCTCCTTTTTTATTGGACTAGCATTCAATTAAAGCCGTTGGGATTCTGCTTCTGCCAATTCCAGCTATCCGCCAGCATATCTTCCAAGGTATATTGAGGCTGCCAACCGAGCTCGCTCAATGCACGCGTATTGTCTGCAAATGAAGTGGCAACATCACCTGCACGACGTGGCGCAAATTCAAATGCAACAGGCACACCATTGACTTGCTCAAAGGTATTTTTGACTTGTAATACCGATGAGCCATTGCCTGTGCCAATGTTCCAAGCACGACAGCCTTGTGTAGATAAACGATTATTCAAAGCACACAGATGAGCATTCGCCAGATCCACCACATGGATATAATCACGAACACCAGTACCATCTACAGTGTCATAATCATTGCCATAAATGGACAATTTTTCGCGACGACCGACTGCGACTTGTGTGACATAAGGCATTAAGTTATTTGGAATTCCTTGCGGATCTTCACCAATCTGACCACTTTTATGCGCACCAACAGGGTTAAAATAACGAAGTAAAGCAATCGACCAACGTGAATCTGCCTGTGCCAGTTTTTGCAGCATTTGCTCAACAATCAGTTTGGTATAACCATAATTGTTATTTGGCATTCCTGTTGGCATATCTTCATTCAAAGGCGACACATTGGCTTCGTCATAAACCGTTGCAGATGAGCTGAATACTAGGCTAAATACACCTGCGCGCTCCATCGCCTTGACCAGCTGGATACTACCCGCAATATTATTATCAAAATAAGCCAATGGAATCTGCTGGCTTTCACCAACCGCTTTCAGACCAGCAAAATGAATGACCGCATCAATCTGATGGTCTTGGAAAACTGAATCTAACTCAGCCTGATTGCGAATATCACCCTGCACAAACACCAAACTTTTATTTGCTAATGCTTGTACTCGACCTAAAGATTCATCTGAGCTGTTTGAGAGGTTATCGAAAACAATCACCTCGTGACCTGCAGTAAGCAACTCTAAACAAGTATGGGAGCCAATATAGCCCGCACCACCCGTCACTAAAATTTTAGCCATCTGTTTTTCCTAATAATATTTTCAACAAACCTTGTGTTGATGCATCAAATTTAGAGAGATCATCCTGTTCACGGTTCAAAATCGGTAACAGCTGATTGGCAATTTCTTTGCCTTTCTCAACGCCCCATTGGTCAAAGGGGTTAATATTCCACAACACCGACTGCACAAAAACCTTATGTTCATACATCGCAATCAGCATCCCTAAGCTATAAGGATTCAGCTCTTTGAGTAAAATAGTGGAGCTGGGTTGATTGCCTTCATATTGTTTATACGTTGGTAAATCTTCCAGTTCATCTGCTGCCAAGGCTTGATTCCCAAAGGCCAACAGGCGCGACTGTGCCAAACAGTTGGATAAAGCCAAATGATGCTGCTCAGCCAAGGCCTCTGCACTTTCAGCATAGGTAAACTGATTAGCATTATAGCGTTTCACAGGGGCAATAAAGTCACAACTGACGGAGTGCGTACCTTGATGCAGCAACTGATAAAAGGCATGCTGTGCATTGGGCCCAACCTCTCCCCACACAATTGGGCAAGTGGCTGAACTGACCTTTTCTCCATTGCGTTGAATCGATTTACCATTAGATTCCATTTCAAGCTGCTGCAAATAAGCTGCAAAATATTTGAGACGGCCATCATACGGTAAAACTGCATGGGTCTGGATATCCAGAAAATTGTTATTCCACGCGCCTAAAAGCCCCATCAAAACAGGAATATTCTGCTGAAATGGTGCGGATTGAAAATGCTGGTCAATTGCATAAGCCCCTGCTAACAGTTGCTTAAATCCTTCAACGCCAATGGTCAGGGCAATTGGTAAACCAATACATGACCACAAGGAATAACGCCCCCCAACCCAATCCCAGAGCAACAGCTGTTTATCAGCAGCAATGCCCCACTCTGTCATCTTGTCAGGCTTAGTCGAAACCCCGATAAAATGATTTTTCAGAATCTTGTCATTATGCCCCAATGCTTTTTCCAACCATTGTCGTACTGTTTGGGCATTCGACAAAGTATCAATCGTACCAAACGATTTTGAAGAAATAATAAATAAAGTCGTCTCAGGTCGAAGCTGATGCAGTAGCTCAGAAAGCTGGCTCCCATCCATCGTTGAAACAAAATGTACTGTTAAAGGTTTGGCGGTTTTTACCTTAAAATCAGAAAGCGCATGCGTAACCATC
This sequence comes from Acinetobacter modestus, assembly GCF_014636095.1. Lineage (GTDB taxonomy): Bacteria > Pseudomonadota > Gammaproteobacteria > Pseudomonadales > Moraxellaceae > Acinetobacter > Acinetobacter modestus. Next base: position 54,245 of record NZ_BMDV01000007.1, on the reverse strand, counting down.
AATGGGCCTAAATCAGACCCACCCACGCCAATATTGACGACATCCTGAATCACTTCACCTGTGGCACCTCGATACTGTCCAGCATGGATTTTTTCAACCAGGGCATTCATTCGCTCAAGTTGCAGATGAACATCTTGACAAGCCGAAGACACCACAGAACTTGACTTGGGTAAACGTAATGCCCAATGCATCGCAGCACGTTGCTCTGTGCAGTTAATCTGTTCAGATGAGAATAATCTTTTGATCCATTGGTTTAAATCTTGTGCCTGAGCCAGCTCTATTAAACTATTTAAGACATTCTGGTCAATGCGATGCTTACTAAAGTCCAAAACAATTTGGTCATACTCAACCGAAAAACGTTTAAAGCGTGCAGAATCTGCTGCAAATAATGTATTTAGATAAACCTCTTTAAATTGCTGTTGTAAAGATATCAGGTGCTCCACGACGGAAGCCTGCTCTTTTACAGCAAAAGGCTGAATCTGCTCGATCATCTTTAACGTCCCACGCCCATATATACAAAACCTTGTGCTTTGACATAGTCAGGATCATAAATATTGCGACCATCCAAAATAAGAGGATGGTGCATCAGCTCAATTAATTGTTTGAAATCTGGACTCCAATATTGTTTCCAAGCCGTAAGTACACAAAGACCATGCACATTTTTTACCGCATCATACTGATTTTCACAAAGAATCAGATCGTCACGTTGACCATACATTAGCTTTATTTCATCTAAAGCTTGAGGATCATGAAGATGAACCGTTACCCCTTGCGCCCAGAGTGCTGCAAGCATTTGGTGAATAGGTGATTGCTGAATACTTGAGGTATTTTCCTTAAAGGAAGCTCCCCAGATTGCGATTGATTTACCTTGCAAATCGCCATGGTAATAATTCCATAGTTTGCGAAACAGGATCTCTTTTTGTTGTTCGTTGATTTCCCAAACCTGCGATAACAATTGACTCTTAACTCCCGTATTTGCAACGGTATTTGCCAATGTCAAAATATCATGAGAGAAATTTTCCCCACCAAAACCTGCGCCTGGAGATAAATAAGCTGAACCAATACGATTATCGGCAGCCATTCCCTGACGTACTGAAGCAATGTCAATGCCCAACTTTTCCGCCACAACAGCAAGATCATTGATATAGCTGATCCGTGTTGCCAACATGCCTGAGATACTGAGTTTGGTAAATTCAGCATCTAGAATCGGCATAAATAGATATTGTTGTTCCAAAGGAAAAAACGGTCTTAAAAGCTCTCTGACTTTGACTTGAACTTCAGCTTGGGAACATCCAACAATCAACTGCTTTGCTTGGGTCAGACTCTGTAAGGCATTTCCCTCTTGGATGGTATCTGGTAAATAGACCCAATCATCATCAGACAAGATCTGCTTAAACTTTTGAGTACCCTGTAAACCAAAAGTCGAGGTATTAATCATGAGCTTGGGATGAATAATCGGTCGCTGTTTTAAAGATGCCAGTAATTGAAAAACTTGTTGTTCTTGAGTTTGATTAAAACTAAATAAGTAAGCGTCAATGTCTAAAGGAATCTCTTCAAAATGACGATAATTTAGAAAACCGCTACTGAGTTGTTTTTCTAGTAAACGACTGACACTTTCATCATGAAAAGAATATTGCTGACCATTTTCATTTGGGTTGGGGTGGGAACACCAATATACAAAATGTCCAGATTCAGACAATAATGCAGACATCACGCCTGCATATAAAGTATTACCAAAGATAGCAACTTTCATCAATATTTGCCCTAACTTATAGAGCTAATTTTTTGATTAAGCCCTTAAACTCTGCGCCCAATTTTGGATGCTCGACACCATAGTGTAATACAGCTTTTAAATATCCAAGCTTACTACCACAATCAAAGGTTTGCCCCTTCATACGGTAGGCTTCCACAGTTTCTGATCGCTGCAATGCTGCAATCGCATCCGTGAGCTGAATTTCATTGCCTGCTCCACGGGGTGTATCTGCTAATAGACCCATAATCTGAACGGGTAAAATATAACGTCCCACCACCGATAGATTTGAAGGAGCTGTGCCGACAGCAGGCTTTTCAACAATTCCCTGCATCGTAATACTTTCACCTTCGTTCGGTGTAACTGCAACATCCACAATACCATATTGATCGACTAGATGATCAGGCACTGCTTCTACCATGATCTGTGCTGCTTGCGACTGTTCAAAACGCTGAATCATTAAGGACAAATCATTATCACAGCTTTGATTCTTAACCAGTACATCAGGCAATAACACCGCAAAGGCTTCATCGCCCACAATATCTTTCGCACACAATACCGCATGACCTAGTCCTAGGGCTTGTGGTTGGCGTACACTGACCACACTGACATGCTTCGGTAAAATATCAGTAATTTCTTTCAGCAGGTCAAATTTCTTTTTTTGCTCTAAAGTTGTTTCTAACTCAAAGTTACGATCAAAATAGTTCTCAATTGATGCCTTAGATGAATGCGTCACCAAAATAATTTGCTCAATACCCGCTTCAACCGCTTCTCGTACTACATACTCAATTGCTGGACGATCTACAACTGTCACCATTTCTTTTGGAATGGATTTACTTGCAGGTAAAAAACGAGTGCCTAAACCTGCGACGGGTAAAATTGCTTTTTTGATCATACAATACTCTCTTAATTAACTCGTACTTCGCCGCTACGTTTATAGCCATCAACATAATATTCTAACTGACTTAAAGCCCAATCTACATCATGATCTACTGCAGTCATTTGATTGATTCGACTGAATACAGACTGAATCTCTTGTAACGGATAATGCTTTTCAAAAGAACGTAAAATACGAGTATGCTCGGTATAATCTGTGTTATCTTGATCAATGAGTAGTTCCTCGTAAAGTTTTTCTCCCGGACGTAAACCACTATAAGCGATTTCAATATCACCATCCGTTGTATTTGCTTCTCGAACTTTTAAACCACTTAAAGCGATCATTTGTCGTGCTAAATCCTGAATTCGAACAGGTTCACCCATATCGAGTAAGAACACATCACCACCTGAACCTAATGCCCCAGCTTGAATGACTAACTGAGAAGCTTCAGGAATCGTCATAAAATAACGTGTTACATCAGGATGAGTCACCGTAATTGGGCCACCTTTTGCAATCTGCTGTCTGAATAAAGGTACAACTGAACCTGATGAACCTAATACATTTCCGAAACGCACAATGCTAATCTGCGTATTTGGTTTCGTCTCAGCCACCGCTTGACAATACAATTCCGCCATCCGTTTCGATGCACCCATGACATTCGTCGGTCTAACTGCTTTATCCGTTGAAATCAATACAAAGGTTTCCACGCCTTTTTTTACAGCGGCATTTAAACTATTTGCGGTTCCAATTGCATTATTTTTTAATCCAGCAATTGGATTACACTCAACCAATGGAACATGTTTATAAGCGGCGGCATGATAGACTGTCTGCACATGATATTGTTCGATGATACGTTCTAATTTTTGTTGATCTTGTACAGTCCCTAAAATGGGAACAATGTCGCAACTGGCAATTTGCCTTAACTCTTTATCAATATCATATAATGCAAACTCAGTTAATTCATATAAAACCAGCATTTTAGGTTGATTTTTTATGATTTGTCGACAAAGCTCTGAACCAATCGATCCGCCAGCACCTGTCACCATAACAATTTTATTTTGAATATTTTTAGCCAATAAATGGGCAATAGGTGGAACAGGATCTCGTCCTAAAAGGTCAATAATATCAACCTCACGGATATCTGAAACTCGAATATCACCATCAACAAGTTTTGTGAGCCCTGGCAGTTCTGTGACTTTCACAAACGCTGGTTCTAGTTGTTGAATAATTTCACTTTTTCGTACACGCCCCACAGAAGGTAAAGCAAGTAAGATTTCATCTATCTTATATTTTTTAAAATTCCGCAGTGCTTTCGCAGTAGAATAAACTTTTAAGCCACCTACAATTTGATCTTGTAATGAAACTTTATCATCAATAAAGAAAACTGGCGTATGGTCATCTGAGCGATGTAAAGCTGCTGCGATTTGCTGACCAGCATCACCTGCACCATAGATTGCAACCCTTTTACAGCCCCCATGTGTGTGCAATGTTGCTTTCACAATAAAACGAATAAATGCTCGACTGCACCATATCCATGCAAACATCATAAAGCCAAACATAAATGGAATCGACATCGGAATATATGCATGACTAAATGCATTAAATCCATACAGTATTATCATCATACTGCATACAGCAAATGCCAGTTTGATGATAAAGACTTCATCAAATGTTCGAACAATAAAATGATAAACGCCTGTCAACAATAAGCTAATAATTGAAAAAAATGTGATTAAAAGTACACCGTGGTTAAGCCCAGGTATAACTTCTGCTCCTAAATCAAATAAGCGAATGACATAACACAGCCATAGGATTACAGGAAAAGCAAATAAATCTAAAAGGACAAGAAAAGCTTGTTTAAAAAGCCTTGGTGCTAATGAAAACTTTTGTATTATTGCCTTAATAAACATTAAATATCTTCTTAATCAAATTTATGAATTTTTAGCCTGCTACAATAGTACCAGCCTTTAAAAAAGAGAGAGGGGCTATTTTCGTACCACCAGTTACCTTAACTCCAATGCTTAAATGGGCACACGAACCAATTTCTACATCATGATCAATTAAAGTCCCGAGATTTAAAATAGCTCCGCTTTGAATTTTTACTGCCGCACCGACTACACAACCAGCCATAATAATTACACCATCCGCTACCTTTACGCTTGAACAAAGGATAGAGGTAGGGTCTATAACAGAGGCTAACGGTATATTTAATTCATCTAATATCTTATACCATTTGTGTCTTAATCCATTATTCCCTACGGCAACAATTGCTTGATAAGCATATAAATTTAGCTCACTTAGGTTCAAAATATCTGAGATAATCTTATAATTATTTATTTCTGTTGTACTAGGCCAACTATCATCAACAAAAAAAATTTCGTGCCAAATACCTAGCGACGTTGCCACTTCCGCAACGGATTTCCCAAAACCACCAGCCCCTAAAATCAGTAAATTTGGCTTGTTTTTATTATTCATTAGAAGCACCAGCTTTCAAATATATCGTGACTAATATTAATGGGAGATAAGCAACCAATACACCAAACTCAGGATAATTAAATTCTGTATTTACTGTCCAGTATGCGACAGGCAATAGCCAAAGAATATTAACCAAAGCAACTGCTATTGTTACGGGGGTATGGCTACTAAGTTTCCTAGATAAAATTTGGTATGCATGACTACGATGAGCATCGTACATTTTATAACCACCCAACACACGACGTATCAATGTAAAAGTAGCATCCACAATAAATACCCCTAAACAAATGATCCAAGCACAAAATAATGCTAAATTTTCTTTGAGAGCTATTAACGCTAAGATACCTAGTGTCAAGCCAAGGAAACCACTACAAGCATCCCCCATAAAAATCTTGGCTTTTGGAAAATTCCAGAGTAAAAAACCAAATGCACATGCGGACAATAACCACAGTATTTCCATATTTAATTTGAGATTAAATATAAAATAAATTACGGCCATGCTCATCATCGTTGTGATTGCTTCAACACTAGCAATACCATTAATTCCATCCATGAAATTATATAAATTCAACAACCAAACTAAAAAAAGAACCGCAATTATATTTGCACTAAAACCCAACGAAAAATCATTAAATATCTTGACTTCTGAGAAACCACCTAAACTCACCACAACACCTATAGCTACCATAAAGTGAATTGCTAAGCGGAGCATAGAGTTAATATGCCCATGATCATCTAAGAAGCCTAACAATGCTATTATGAAACCAGAAACAATAAGTGTTAAACCAATGTGTTGAGATAACTGATCCAAATAAATCAGTAATATCACTCCTATAATATAGCTAACAACAACAGCAACTCCTCCTCCTCTAGGGGTCGGAATATTGTGGGAGCTACGCTCATTTGGATTATCTATAATATTTTTCTTTAAAGCATATACTCGCATAAAATAGGTCATACTGAACGTAAGAATAAAGAAAATCAGGATCGTTAGAATGGACATATCTATGGCTAAACTCAATTTTTATGACGTGTATTAAACATTTTTTCTAGGCTCTCATCGACACTATAAGGTGCTGTCCAGCCTAAAAGTTGAGTATTCTTCGTAGTATCTACCAACAATTCAGAACATAGACGTGATGCAAGCGCTCTTTTTCCAGCCAAACTTGCAAGAAAAACAATTAAGCTTTTAGGTACAGGTAGCATCAGTAATTGGTTATTTTGCCATTTCGCTAACTTTTCAAACAACTGTTTGACTGAAATGTCATCTTGATCGCTGGCTAGAAATACTTCACGGTTAGCATTTGGATGGGTCATACAAATATGGATAAGGTCTGTTAAATTAAAGACACTAACCATACTACGTTTATTGTCCAGACAACCGATAGGCAAAGGAATTTTCTTAGCCGCAAGAGAGACCATACTCTTAAAATTAGCTTTTACGTTCGGCCCATAAATAAGTACTGGGCGAATAATCACAACTTCTAAACCTGTATGTTGAGATAGCTCAAGTAAAGCTTGTTCTGCTTCATATTTTGATAAACCATACGGGTCATCTGTATGCACATCATCATTGGGGTGAAAGGCTTGCGTAGTGGTTTGTTCACCATTCACTTTAATACTGCTTAAGTAGATAAATCGTTTAACGCCACTTTTTTCCGCTTTTTGTGCAAGGTTTAAAGTGCCTTGCACATTGGTTTGACGATATGCTTCCAGTGGTGATACGGCAGTCTCATGCATGACATGCGCACGACCTGCACAGTGAATAACAACCTCAACTTGATTCAGATCAATGTTGTCTAAATTGTCGTTTAGGTCAAAATTGATATTGTTAATATTTGGATGATCAAATGTTTGGGCTTTACGTGTATGCGCTAAAACTGAATCGCCTTTTTCAGCCAAAAATTGTAACAAATATTGACCGAGGAAACCGTTGCTGCCTGTGAGTAAGACCTTCATATTTTTAAATTCCCAATATTTCTAATAAGCGCTGATTTACTTTTTCTGCATCAAACTTTTCAATCGCAATTTTATGGCTTTGATCGCCCATCATACGAACTTGCTCTGGGTGCTCAATGAAATAAATCATTTTTTTTGCCAACTCTTCGGCATTCCACTTTGGAACAATAAAACCATTCACACCATTAACGACAGTTTCCCTGCATCCTGGGACATCTGTAGTGATAATTGCTCGACCAATTGCCATTGCTTCCTGGGTACTTCTAGGGACACCCTCACGATAAGACGGCAGAACAAAAACATCACTATTGGCAATCCATTCCTGAATGTTATCAACATGACCAGGGTATTCTATAATTCCCGTTTCTATTAGATCTAGTAACTCAGTCTCAGATAAAGCCCCTAAATTACTCTTATCAATCGCCCCTAGTACAGTAAATTGACTATCTGGATATTCTTTTTTTACAAGCTTTGCTGCTGCTACAAATTCATGTATACCTTTTTCTTTCAGCAACCTACCGATAAATAAGAATCGCATTTTTTGTACATTTATCGTAGCAGCAGGTCGATAAGGATATTCTTTCAAATTTAATCCGATTCCACCTAAGATACTTACACTTTTTATTGTTAAAGAATATTTTTTTACTAAATCTACAGGATCATCAGGGTTTAAAAAAATTAACGTATCTAAATAGGGAAATGTGATTCTATATAAGAAGATTTGAATATTCCGTATTAACTTAGCCTTAGAAGATATTCCATTAGGCTGATCAGTAAATGTATATCCTAAACCTTCTAACATACCAATTCGACGAGGCACTGCTGCCAATTTAGCAGCTAAAGTTCCAAAAATAACAGGTTTACTAAAGTATGAAAAAACGATATCAGGTTTAATTTCACGAATTTTATTGGAAAGCTTATAAGTTGCTATTAAATCTAATAAAGGATTCAATCCTCCACGATTTAATTCATAAATTACAGGAATTGCACCTAAAGAGCTTATTTTTTCTAAATCAGTATCTTTATACTCTGAAATAAAAGCATAGATCACGTACCCTTTACAACGTAAAGATTTAATCAAATCTGCACGAAAACCATAAAAGCTTGATGCAATTGTACCAATAATAACAATTTTCTTAGTCATGAGATTCACAAGAATAGTTTAATCTTTCCAATTGATTAATTAAATCATCAACCAAATTAACTTTATTAATAAAACTCTCAGAACAATTAAACACATGCTCTCTAGAATAATCTCTTACATCTTCACTGAATTCTAAAATAGAGTCGAAATCAGGAGCTCCATTCTTATAATAAGAAAAGTCCTCAGGAAAAATATCCCTATGCCCAGAATATACAGGAAGCCCTAAACTAAGATATTCTCTAACTTTTAATGTACAGGCCTCATGCATACCTTTTCGATATAAAGCAAAAGAGGATAAACCAACCCAACATTTTTTTGCTAAATCATTAATTTCTTTTGTAGTAAGTTGACCATGAAAAATAACACGTTTATCGTTTATAGCTAGTTCTTTATCAGCTTGCTCTACATTACCAACCACATGAAGAATAAATTTCTTATCTGTCTTTTTCAAATTAGACAATAATAGATCTAGTCCATGCCATTCGAAAAAGTAACTTGCCACAAATAAAATTTCTGGAATATCTGATCTATTATCATTAAAAAGTTTTGATTCTAGAAATACACCATTAGGATAAACTAATGTTTTTTCTTTTTTCTTTATAATGCGCGTTTGCTCAAATTCAACAATCTCATGAGTCACACCAATTATACCTGTTGCTCTGGATATGCAAGCTTTTCCTAATAAACTATCTGCATGACTACGACATTTACCTAAAACTCCAAGGCTATCAAGCTCAGGTAGCTCGAGAGTATGATGTACTAAATAAACTGGTATTTTGATCTTATTTAGAAAATTTAATAAGAAGGGATCATGAACACTATATCTTAAAAGAATCACATCATAATTAGAGCTTTCGTTTAATAGCCAATTATAAAACTCTTTTCTTATCTGAAACCATGCATGAGCTTTCTTAATAAAGCCTGTCGATTTAGACATACGGCTAGGAAAAACCACCTCATGATTAGGATAAGTATTCTGAGGGCAGAAAATTTTAACCGTTAAATCTTTACCCAGTATATTAGCTGCTTTTTGCTCCCAGCACATTTGTTGGTATATACCAGAAGAATAAGAGAGCATTATAGCACAATGTAGAATTTTCATTTAACACTCAACATACTTAATTAATCGTGTTTAACTTTGATTGTTTAATGAATTTAAACATCAAAACAGATACAGCAAATATTATAAAAAGATCTTTCCTAAACTCCCAATTCAATGTTAACAATGCTCCCAATAAACTTGTTAATGCAATAAAAATAAAAATAGCATTAAAATTCTTTGTATTTATTATTGAAATAATAATGATTATATAATGATAAAAAATAAAAGCAGACCACAAGAGCAAACCCAAAAAACCGCCTTCAAAATAATTAGAAATAAAAGTATTATGAGCATTCATACCAATTAATGGAACTGTTGTACCAAAGCCATGACCTATTAAAAAATTAAATCCATCAACTTTATCTATAATTAATCTCCAAATAAGAAATCTATCTTCATCTTGCATATCAACACCTGAAGTAGCTCTATTTAAAGAATCAATTGGGATATACTCAAATAAAACATCACTAAATATGAATAAGAAAACTGGAAGCATAAATAATATTATTGGTTTTCTAACACCAACAAGTAACAAAATTAGAAATAAACCTAAAATAAATATACCTAAAGATGCCCTTGAGCCCGTAGACAAAATTAAGAATGAGGATAAAAATATTATTGGAACTGCAAAAATAAATTTTATTTTTTTATTAAAAATCAATAAATAAGTAAAAATTACCGCAATATTTAAAATAATACCAAAATTATTTGGATCAAACCCATCAGCTGAAAATCGACCAGTCCATTCATTATAACTTTGATTATAAATAATATTCTTCAGACCACTAAAGGCTATTAGTAACACCCCCAAAACATATGCAAGTAAAGTCTGAAATAATCTATTAGAATCTCGTATCAAATCCAGCATGATTACATATAAAAGAGCAACACTAAAAAATCTAAAAAAATAATTAAATGAATAATCTATATCCCAACTCCAAATACATGTTAGAAGTGCATAAAAAATATAGAAAATCAGCAATAATTCTGATCTATAAAATACACCTATTTTAGAAAAAATGCTTTCCAAAATCCAACATAGAAATAAGGGAAAAGCAAGAAAGTAAGTGCCTATTTGTACGGCAGAGTTTGAATAACTCTCTAATATATGAAAGAAAAAAATATATACCAACAGAAAAAAATAGGAAAATTTTTTATATCTCATCTTCGCCTCTTAAAAAGATTTAAAATAGAGTTAATCTCCCTTTTGAAGATAAACATACCTAAGATTAAAAACATTCCCCAATAAGCCATCTGCAACCCTATACTCATCATCAAAAGTGAATAAATAGATGAAATTAATAAAATTGAAAAAGTTATTAAATAACCTCTAATTTTAATTGTTTTCCGCCAAACAAGTTGAGAAAATTCCGTTCGTAAAATATAAAAAAACCAAAATGAGAAAGCTGTTGATATAGCTGCCCCTAAAGCACCTAATTTTTTCACTAGGAAAAAATTTAAAACGATACTTGTGAGCATAGCCGCAATAGAAGCATACATAGAAAATCTAGTTTTCTTAGCTATTGCAATACCTATACCTGTTACTTCAGATAATGTATAAAATAAAGGTCCGATTATACATGTTATTATCAAATATTTAACTGAAAGATATTGATTAGGTAATATGAAGTCTAAAAGCCATGAAAACAAACCTGCTACAACAACTATAAAATATATAGCCATCAAAATATATTCTGAAATATCGTCTATTTTCTTTAAATCAATTTCACTACTACTCACCCACTTAAAGACTAAGGGAGCCCAAATTGTATTAAAAATGGTTGCAAATATAGTTGCAGCAGATGCAATACTCATTGCTACAGAATAAACACCGAGATCAGTATAAGAAGAGAATAATCTTAAAAATATACGATCTGATACATTTAATCCCCATGAAGCAAGACCTCCTATTAAAAGAGGAAAACCATAGGATAAATGAGTCTGAAACTCTATCTTATCGAATTTCTGAGCAAATGCTGGTATCCAATCATTACGGGTATTCCATGCAAAGATTAGGCAAGCAACAAATAAAGCCAGCGCATTTGCAGTAAATAGTTGTTTACTATCTCCACGTCCAGCCCATACTACGGCACTTATTACAAATAGCAATAATAGTATTTTAGGCAACACTTGGCTCATAGAAAAAGCTATTGCTCTCTCTTGCATCCTTAAAGTAAGAGATAAAAATCGACTGATTAAAGCAACAATAAAACAAAAAAATGTTAAAAAACTTAAATATACACTTTCAACACTATATAATATCTTAGAAATAAAATCTGGTTTGTATATGAAAATCAATAAAGAAGACAAGATACATATACAAACCCCTGGAAACATTGCATGTTTCAATAATAGGGGTTTATTATCTGAATCATGATATGCTCTAACATACGACTGATCTAAACCTAAACAAAAAAATAATATGGCAAATGATGTAAATACTTGCAACATAGAAATGCGCCCTACATCATCAACATTATAAAACCATGTAATTATTGGTAAGGTCGCAACGCTGAATATTCCTGAACCCACAGGACCTATTGCATAAGCTAATATTTTTTTCTTATTCATTTTCTATCATTTTTTCTGCTTGAGAAATAAATGCTTTATAATTTTTTTCTGCATTAAACTTCCTATCAATCATATTCCGCGCACTATTTCTATATGAATTAACATCTTGTAAAGAAAAAATTGTTTCTAAACCCATTATAATTTCATAAACATCTGCAGCAGATGACATTAAATAACCATTATTTTCTTCAATTAGAGTTGAAATCCCCCCTATATCTGGAGCAATAGCAGGAATCCCATAACTCATAGCTTCCATAAGTGAAACAGGAACTCCTTCAGACTCACTAGCATTAATAATTACATCTACATTTGTTATAGATAACCATTCATGGACATCTTTATTACTTAATTGCCCTAAAAATGTCCCACTAAAATTATTATTTAAATCTGATAGTTTTTTTGTTTTATTTTTCAGCTGATCAAATAGCACTCCATCACCAATATGTACCCAGTTCACTCTGATATTATTTTTTATACTAAATTGATTTATAGCATCTATAATTTTATCTACCCGTTTAATTGGAATACATGATGACAAACTCAAAACAGTAAATGTCTTTTTATCTGAATTAAAATATTTAATTTTATTAGGCAAAAATACACCTAAACGAGATATATCTAATTTCTCTTCCGAATAGGAGTATCTATCACGATAGTACGCCAAAGCACTTTCTGAAAGTAAATAAATTTTTTCAGCATTATCTTTAAACTGCCTTTTTAGAGGCATATAGCTAAACTTCCTACGTTCTTCATATAAGTCAAAACCATGTGCTCTTGAAATGATTTTTATTCTTTTATATTCTTTTTTTAATAAACATGATGCATAATACCCAATATCATTCCAATAAGAATATATTAGAATTTCACCTTTAAGCCTCTTAACAATTTTTTTTAAATATAATTTATAAAAAAGCACTCTCGCAACAAAAAAAAGAGTCGAAAAAAATATTGCAAAGTTTAAATCTCTTTTTAGAACCAGATATTTAACTTCTTTCCAGAAAATAGAACTAAAAAAAGATATAAATATAAATATAAATATAAAATGCTTATTTCTATTTATTAAATCATTTAATAAGCAAATATTATCTGGATAATATCTCTTATTTACAGAGCCAGTTTCGGGTAAAATATATTTTTTATTAAAACTACTTTCTCCCCAAAAATTTATTTCAGGTTCTATAAATTGCTCCCCACCCTCATAAGGAAAGCTTGCTGTCAGCATTAATAAATTAGACATTTAGATATCCAGATATAATAAAATCTAAATCTGTCTTGTTTAAATAAGGATGCATAGGCAAACTCATGACTCTTTCTGCAATCGCATCACCTACAGGTAACCATACATTTGTATCAGCAACTGCTGGTTGTTTATTCAATGGAATTGGATAATGTACAGCTGTTGGAATACCTTGCTCTTGTAACTTTTTTTGGATTTCTGCTCGATTATCGACCTGAATCGTATATTGTGCCCATGCGCTGGTATTATGTGGCTCTAGGTATGGTGTGGTGTGAACACCGGCTTGATTAAATAACTGCTTATAGATTTCAGCTACTTTTTGACGTGCCTGCATTTCATCATCCAAAATTTCTAATTTTGGCAATAAAATTGCTGCTTGAATAGTATCTAAACGGCTATTAACGCCAACTCGAATATGGTGATAACGACGATCTTGTCCATGGCGAGCAATTTGTCGAATGACTTTAGCTAACTCCTCGTCATTAGTGAAAATTGCACCACCATCACCATAACAACCTAATGGTTTACTTGGGAAAAAACTAGTACAAGCAACTGTACTTAAATTACAGCTTTTACGACCTTTATAAGTCGCTCCAAAACTTTGTGCAGCATCTTCAATCACAGGAAGATTATACTTAGTGGCAATCGCATTGATGGCATCAAAGTCAGCACACTGACCATATAAACTCACAGGAATAATAGCCTTTGTTTTAGGTGTAATTGCTGCTTCTAATTTTTCCACATCTAAATTATAGGTCTTAGAATTTACATCTACATAAACAGGCTTTGCACCTAATAATGCAACAGTTTCAGCAGTAGCAATATAAGTAAACCCTGGAGTAATTACTTCATCACCTGGTCCAATACCAAATGCCATTTGTGCGATTTGCAGAGCATCTGTCCCATTCGCGCAAGTAATACAATACTTCGCACCAACGTAAGCAGCTAACTTTTCTTCTAATTCCGTAACTTCTGGCCCTAAAATATACTGACCATGAGTCAATACACTTTGAATACCTGCATCAATTTTATCTTTAATTCGATTTTGTTGTGCTTTTAAATCAATAAAGTCAATCATATTAACTCTGCTTTGTTAATGTCATTCCATCGAGTTGATAAACAGCTCCTGTATGAGAACAGATAGCCTGAGCTTGCCCCTGTAAAGGTAAATCAAGCTGTTCACCGAATTCACTCATCCAACCGATCTGTTTAGCTGGTACACCTACCATCAACGCATAAGCTGGTACATCTTTATTCACTACAGCACCAGCCCCAACGAAAGCATAAGCACCAATGGTAACACCGCAGACAATAGTACAGTTTGCGCCTAGCGTAGCGCCCTTTTTCACTAAGGTATCTCGGTATTGGTCTTTACGCTCAATTAAAGAACGTGGGTTATATACATTTGTAAATACCATGCTTGGGCCACAAAAAACCCCTTCTTCCAAAGTAACGTTATCGTAAACCGATACATTATTTTGGACTTTACAATGGTCACCAATTACCACTCGGTTACCCACAAATACGTTTTGGCCTAAAGAAACGCCTTTACCAATTTTTGCTCCGCCACAGACATGAACAAAATGCCAAACACGGGAACCCTCACCAATTTGTGCACCATCATCGACTATAGCTGTTTCATGTTGATAAAAGCTCATGCTTTTTTCACCTTTGCCAATAGTGGATGTGGATTTTTTGGGTTTTCAACAATTGGAGAAACGCGAATCACTTCAACCGTCTCAATCGCTGCACGGTTTTCTTCTACGCCATAACCTTTACCTTCTAATACACGTTGGTAACTCTGTGTATGTAAATCAGTAAAACCGCCTGAAAACTCAAGCTCTTCATTTTCAATGGTAATACTACGGTAGGTTAGCTTTTCACCTTGTACAGCATTTTCTGGTAGGTTATTCGCATCAATTGACAAGAACCAACGTACACGCGCACGCTCATATTCTAAATAACCCGAAGCGGTTTTCTCATCACGGAAATGCACTTCATTTTTAACAATTTTGCCAAAAATAAAATGCAGCATGTCATAGAAATGCACACCAATATTGGTGGCTACACCACCTGATTTATTGTCCACTCCCTTCCATGATTTTAAATACCATTTCCCACGGGAAGTCAGGTAAGTTAGGTCAACATCGAATACTTTATCTGCTGGAGCAGCTTGAACTTTATCACGTAATGCAATAATTGATGGATGTAAACGTAGTTGTAAAATCGAGTTTACCTTGGCACCATATTGTTTTTCATATTCAGATAGCATATTTAAATCTTCTGAATTCAGCACCAATGGCTTTTCACAAATGACCTCAATGCCATTTTTCAAAGCATATTTCATATGAGGTGCATGTAAATAGTTCGGTGAGCAGATTGCAACATAATCTAGCTTTTCGCCTTTTAATTTTTGGTCTTCTACATATGCTTCAAATTCTTCAAACTCAGTGAAGAACTCAGCCTCAGGAAAATGACTATCCATAATTCCTACAGAGTCATTCACATCCATAGCAACAGTTAAAGTATTGCCTGTTTCTTTAATCGCTTTAAGATGACGTGGTGCAATGTATCCAGCTGCACCAATAAGAGCAAATTTTTTCATCATTTCACTTCTTTTCAATTTCTAAATTATAGACGGAATACTGTAAAACCATGTTCAGCTATGATTGTACGATTAAATAGACCTTTAACATCCGCAAGAACCGGCTTATCGCTGCGCACATATGTTTTTAGTTCGGCAGCAGACAAGTTACGGAATTCATTATGCCCAACAGCGACAACAAGTGCATCGACAGGGTGTTCAGCATCAACAAGCCCCAACTCAATACCATACTCGTGCTTCACTTCGTCAGCATCAGCCCATGGGTCGGACACAACCACTTGAGCCCCCCAAGCCTCAAACTCTTTAATTAAGTCTGCAACTTTACTGTTACGGATATCAGGGCAATTTTCTTTAAAAGTTACCCCTAGCACCCCAACTTTTGCACGAGGGACATCGATACCATTTTGAAGCATTTTCTTAATAGTATTACGTGCAACATAACGTGCCATGTTGTCATTGATACGGCGACCAGCCAGAATCACTTGTGGGTGATAACCCACCTCTTCCGCTTTATGTGTCAAATAGTATGGATCAACACCAATACAATGCCCACCGACTAAACCTGGACGAAATGGCAAAAAGTTCCATTTACTTCCAGCTGCTTCAAGTACATCGATAGTATCGATACCCAAACGGTCAAAAATCACTGAAAGCTCATTGACTAAAGCAATATTTAAATCACGTTGTGTATTTTCAATTACTTTGGCTGCTTCTGCAACTTTGATACTAGAGGCTTTATGAGTACCTGCCGTAATAATACTAGCGTAGACGGCATCAACAATATCCGCAATTTCTGGCGTACTGCCACTGGTTATTTTTTTAATCTTAGTTAAAGTATTAACTTTATCCCCAGGATTTATACGTTCAGGACTATAACCTGCAAAGAAATCTTGATTAAATTTTAAACCCGATATTTTCTCTAAAATTGGAATACAAACTTCTTCTGTTGCGCCAGGGTAAACTGTTGATTCGTAAACAACGATGTCACCTTTTTTTAAGGCTTGACCTACTGTTTCACTCGCTTTTTTCAAAGGTGTTAAATCTGGACGATTTACTTGATCAACTGGCGTTGGAACTGTAACAATAAAAAAATTAGCTTCTTTTAAATCATGTAAATTCGCACTAAAGTTGAGCTGATCTGCTTTTTTAAGATCATCGGACGAGACTTCTAAAGTATGGTCCTCTCCACGCTTCAGCTCATCGATACGATTATGATTAATATCAAACCCAATAACTGAACTTTTTTTCCCAAACTCAACAGCTAACGGTAAACCTACATATCCCAAACCAATAATTGCTATTTTTAATTCGGTAAGTTTCATAAAATTAGCCTTAATCCCTACAATGTATTTAAAATTCAAATGAAAGAAATAGAAACCATCAATTTTTCTGGGCACAATATAGCAGAGTTTTGCTCGACACTATAACGAAATTGTATAACGTATTTTTTCTTTTAAGCTCTTTATTCATAAATTTAACTAAAATGCAATATTATCAATAATTAACAAATCTCTCTCTTTCTATGAGATAAACTTAGCATACAAAGCCATGCGATTAATCGGTGATTTTTTAGGTTTTTTGAGCTAGAATTGGCAAAATTCTAAGTCTAAACACAGAGAATTGTGTCTAAACTGATATTAATTAGATATAAATATTCAAGGGTAAAGTGTGAAGCATTATCAACTATTTTCCATCCTTGCAATTAGCATTAGCGCTGTCGGATGTGCTGTCACTTCTGGTCTTCAAACTTACGATATTCCAAATGAAGGGGTTTATAAAACTGATCTTGGGACGACTGTAAGTGTTATAAAAATAACTCAAAATACATTACAATCAATAAAACCAACCCAGTTGAATTACCAACAAAACTATACTGATTTATTCAACAAGCCTCAGCAGGTATACCGTTTAAGTTCAGGTGATGTTTTATCCATTCAACTCTGGGCATATCCTGAAATCACTCCACCTGTAAACAATCTGACGAATGATCAATCGATTCAAGCGAACGGATACCCTATTGATTATAATGGGTTCATCCAATTGCCCTTAGTCGGTCGATACAAGGCATCTGGTAAAACGTTAAGTCAATTAAATTCAGAATTACGAAATCAATTTGCTCATTATTTAAAAACCCCTGACGTAATTGTCAGAGTCTTAAACTATCAAGGGCAACGTTACTCTGTACAAGGAAGTGTAAGAAAAGGTGGTCAATTTTATTTAAATGACCAACCTATCAATTTATATACGGCTCTTGGTATGGCTGGTGGTGTATCTGAATTAGGTGATAATACCTATATACAATTAGTACGTAATGGTACTACTTATAATATCAATACACTTGAATTAGAAAAAGCAGGCTATTCGCTACACAAACTTTTAATTCAACCAAACGATACAATTTACGTAAGTACTAAAGACAATCAGAAAATATATATTATGGGTGAGTCTGGTAAAAACCAAGCTCTGCCAATGCGTGATCAGGGCATGACTTTGAGCGATGCTCTCGGTGAAGGTTTAGGTTTGAATCCTTTATCAGCAAGTGCCAGCCGAATTTATGTATTACGCACTAACGCAAATGATCGACGAACTGAACTTTATCATTTGAATTTAATGAGTCTAGGTGACTTTGGGTTGGCAAATCAATTCCGTTTACGTAGTAATGATATTGTATATATTGATGCAACAGGCTTAACTCGCTGGCAACGTGTTATGAACCAGATTGTACCGTTCTCGAGTGCACTTTATAGCTTTGATCAGCTAGGTAAGTAATCATGCAGATTCGAAGTATTTTAGTGGTTTGCGTTGGTAATATTTGTCGTAGTCCTATGGCAGAATACCTACTAAAACAGGATTACCCTCAGCTAATGATAGATTCAGCTGGTATTTCTGGACTTTCAGGTCATCCTGCCGATGACAAAGCACAATTATGTATGCAACATTTAGGTATTGATATAAGTGGGCATATCGCAAAAAAATTAAATGCTGAACATTTAAAAAAAGCGGATTTAATTCTCGTGATGAGCAAAAATCAGCAAGCTCATATTGAACAAACTTGGCCTTTTGCTAAAGGAAAAGTTTTTAGATTAGGTCACTGGCAGAATAAAAATGTGCCAGACCCATATCAGCATGATCAGACCTTTTTCGATGAGACATGTCAGCTTATTCAACAGTGTGTCACTGATTGGAAAAATTATATTTAACTTTTAGATTAAGATTATGAGCCAAAATACCAATACTGAAGACACAATTGACTTGAAAGAGCTTTTTTTCTCTCTTATTGCTCAATGGAAATTAATCGCTTTATTTATTATTCTTAGCCTTGTATGTGCACTTTTGTACCTTCGTGCAACACCTGATACTTATTCAGTTGATGCCTTAGTTCAAGTTGAAGACAGTAAGGGAGCCTCAGCTGCTTTATTAGGCGACTTGTCACAAATGATTGATCAAAAATCACCTGCTCAGTCTGAAATCGAAATTTTAAAATCTCGTTTAGTTTTAGGATCAGTAATTCAAGCACTGCATCTCGATCTCAATATTTCCAGTACAGAAGATAATTTACGTAATCGATTACTCAAAAAACCACACTATACCACCGAATATAACCCTCAATCTATTATCTTCAAAGATAATACCAAGCAATTTGAAGTAAGAGATTTTTTAATTCCTAGTCAATTCCTTGATAAAGGTTTGACGCTCAATTTCAAAGATCAGAAATTCTTTTTAATTGATCCCAAAAATGATCAGGTTATATTTACTGGCATACTTAATCAGCCAAATTCCACCCAAAATAAATATGGCTCATGGAAAATAGGTATTTTTACAAAAGATAATTTAACTAGCATCTATAGAATTCACAAAAAATCCTTGCCAGCTGCCGTAAGCTCTATCAGTTCAAGTTATTCTGTGGCAGAAAAAGGAAAAATGACAGGAATTCTTGGTCTTACTTTTCAAGGGCAAGATAAACAACATATTACCAAGGTTTTAAACGCTATCTTATCTGCGTATAGCGCACAAAACGTCGCACGTCGTTCCGCAGAAACAGCTCAAACACTTAAATTCTTAGATGAGCAACTGCCTGAGCTGAAACAACAGCTTGATGATGCTGAGCGTGAATTCAATAAATTCCGTCAAAAATATAATACTGTTGATGTAACGAAAGAATCTGAACTTTATCTGACCCAAAGTATCAATTTGGAAACCAAGAAAATAGAATTACAACAACAACAAGCTGATTTAGAAGCAAAATATACTGCGGAACATCCAGCGATGCGGGAAATTACTGCTCAAATTACTGCAATTAATAAACAGATTGGTGGGCTTAATAGTACCTTAAAACAATTACCTGATTTACAAAGACAATATTTGCAACTCTATCGTGAAGTTGAGGTCAAAACTCAACTTTACACAGCACTTTTAAATTCTTATCAACAACTCCGAATTGCAAAAGCTGGAGAAATTGGTAATGTCCGTATTGTAGATACTGCTGTAGCACCTGTAGAGCCAATCAAACCACAAAAACTACAAGTACTTATTCTTGCTATTTTCTTTGGCGGTTTTCTTGGCACCCTAATCGCACTATTTCGTAATATGTTACGTACGGGAATCAAAGATACTGGGCAAATTGAAAACGAATTCAATCTACCTGTTTATGCAACTGTACCTCGATCTCCAATTCAAGAGACACGTATCAGTATTTTAAAGAAAAAGAAAACCATTCCTATCCTTGCAGTTAAACATAATGATGATATTGCGATCGAAAGTTTACGTAGTATTCGAACAGCGATTCATTTTGCACTCGTAAATGCGAAGAATAATATTATTGTTATTGCAGGTCCTTCTCCTGAGGTTGGTAAATCATTTATTTCAACCAATTTGGCGACTATCTTTGCGCAAAGCAATAAGAAAGTGCTCTTGATTGATGCAGATATGCGTCGTGGCTATATGCATAAATATTTTAATTTAGACGTAAAGCCTGGTTTATCTGAATTTTTAAGTCATCAAGCTGATTTAAACCAAGTAGTTAATACAACTGAAGTAGATGGCTTAAGTATTATTACGCGAGGTAAAAGTCCAACGAATCCATCGGAAATGTTAGGATCTGAGCAGTTTGAATTATTACTTAACCAATTAAGCCAAGAATATGATCATATTATCATTGATACACCACCTGTACTTGCTGTAACAGATGGAATTATCATTTCTCAATATGCGGGTGTGAACTTACTTGTAGCACGCTATGCTAAATCACAAATGAAAGAGCTTGAACTAAGTTTAAGTCGCTTTGAACAAGCAAATGTCAAAGTAAATGGCTTCATTTTAAATGATATTCAACGTGCTGGTGCTGGTTATGGGTATGGATACAATTATTCATATGCTTACAAAGCAAATAAAGATGATTAAAAATCCATCACAATAATCATCTCAAAAAGCCAGATCTCAAAGTCTGGCTTTTTATTGATAAACACATAAACTATATAAAAAATACACGCATTTTTTAGCTGAGTTATTCAATGCTTAAGCTTAGACATGCTAAGATCATGACCATATTTTTTATTAAAAACTTACTTCGGACATCTCATGAGTAAAGCTTTACCTGTCATTGCAGCAGTCGTTTTAGGTGGCGCAGCCCTTGTTCCTGTTTACTATGCTACTCAGCATCCAACGACTGAACTTGGATCAAAAGCGGATAAGAATGCAGCACCTGTTGCAAAAATCAGTTATGCCTTAGGCTATGAAGTTGCAAAACAAACACCACCTGAATTGGAAACAGCTGCATTTATCACGGGTTTCCGTGATGGGCATGCCAAAAAGCCTGCTGCATACACCGAAGAAGAATTACAAGCTGCTTATATGGAATTCCAAAAGGAACTTCAGCAAAAACAACTTAATGAAACAAAAAAAGCTGAAACCACAAACAATAGTTTTTTAGCTGAGAATGCGAAAAAAGAAGGTGTGAAAACAACGGCTTCCGGTTTACAGTACAAAATTATTAAAGAAGGTACTGGCAAACAACCTGTCGCAACGTCTGTTGTGAAAGTTCACTATAAAGGTCAATTAACCGATGGTAAGGTCTTTGACAGTTCTTATGACCGCGGTGAACCAATCGAGTTTCCACTCAACCAAGTGATTCCAGGTTGGACAGAAGGTTTACAATTAATGAAAGAAGGTGGCAAAGCAACGCTTTATATCCCTTCTCAACTTGCTTATGGAGAACAAGGTGTTCCTGGTTCTATTCCACCAAATAGCACATTAATTTTTGATGTCGAATTAATCGCTGTAAAATAAATAGTACCTAGGAGAGCATACGCTCTCCTTTATTTTGGAAGAAATAATGAAAAAACTAAGTTTGATTTTAATTGCCTCAATGATGGGGACAGCATATGCAGCACCAATTACTTTAAAAAGCCCTCAAAAAGATCAGTTAGGATATAGTTACGGTTATTTAATTGGTAAGAGTTACGCTGAGACATTAAAAGATCTTGATATTGCAACAATCTCACAAGGTCTAGAAGAAGCCATACAAGGTAAGTCTGCATCGTTAACTGATGAAGAAATGATTAATCTATTAAGCCAATATAAAAAGCGTCTCGAAGCAAAACAACTAATAGAATTTCAGGAACTTGCTCAAAAAAATGAGCAAATTGGAAAAGCGTTTTTAGCTGAAAACACAAAGAAAGCTGAGATTACAACCACCAAATCAGGTTTACAGTACCAAGTGATCCAAGAAGGCAAAGGCAAATCACCTAAAGCAACTTCAACAGTGAAAGTAAATTACGAAGGACGACTATTAGACGATACAGTATTTGACAGTTCAATTGCACGAAATCATCCAGTTGAATTCAAACTTAACCAAGTCATCGCAGGTTGGACTGAAGGTGTTCAAACCATGAAAGTGGGTGGTAAGAGTCGTTTCTTTATTCCAGCAAATTTAGCATATGGTGAAGTGGGTTCGGGTGATGTGATTGCGCCAAATAGCACACTAATTTTCGATATTGAATTACTAGAAGTGAAATAAGAAAAAACCTCCTGTACAGGAGGTTTTTATATTAATGCTTAAGTTGTCTTGGGCGAAAACCTGTTGCAAAAAGCCCAATAGCATACGCAATAACACCAATTACACATAAACCAGCCACTTCAGCGATGCGTAACCATTGTGAAATATCGCCTTGATACCAACTTAAACCATACCAAAGCGCGACAATCATAGTGATGTTCGCAATTGCATATTGGAACGCTAGTTTCTTCCAATGCGCACCAAATCGATAAATATTCCGTTTATGCAAATAAAAATATAGCATACCCGCATTCACCAAAGCTGAGCCTGATGATGCTAAAGCTAAAGCCATGTGTTCTGCATGCCAATCAATTAATTTAAAGAAACCGATAAAAACGACGTTTAAAATAGCATTGGCAGCGACAGCCATCAAACCGACACGAACTGGGGTTTTGGTATCTTGCTGAGCGTAAAACCCAGGTGCAAACACTTTGATCAACATAAATGAAATAACCCCTGCACTCATACATTGTAGAGCTAATGCTGTCATTCGTGTATCTTCCAACGTAAATTCACCACGTTGGAACAAGGCTTGAATAATCGGTGTAGACAACATAAATAATGCAATGCTCGAAGGAATACCAACAAGCATGATGATTTTAGCAGCCCAATCGATCATGCTCTTAAATTTAGCTTGGTCTTGTTCTGCATGACGTGCTGATAACGAAGGTAAAATTACTGTACCGATTGCTACACCAATTAAACCCAATGGCAGCTCTGTCATACGTTCAGCACTATATAACCATGACACTGAACCATCTTGCATGAATGAGGCCCAGATCGTATTCAGCAATAAGTTGATCTGCGTGACTGATACACCAAATAAAGCAGGTAACATCAGTTTTAAAATACGGTCAACACCTTCATGTTTAAAATCAACTTTTGGGGGAATTAGTAAGTTTTTACTCCATAATTCAGGAATCTGAATCGCGAGCTGTAAAACGCCTGCCACGACAACTGCCCAGCCTAATGCCATAATAGGCTCTGCCATATACGGCGTTAACCACCATGCACCTGCGATCATTGCGACATTGAGTAATACAGGCGAGAAAGCAGGTGATGCAAATGAACCATAGCTATTGAGAATACTGCTGGCAAAAGCCGTTAATGACATGAACATCAAATAGGGAATCGTTAGACGAAACATATCAACCGCAAGGTCAAATTTTTCAGGATCGTTATGAAATCCGGGTGCGTAGATATAAATAATTGCAGGTGCAGCAACCATTGCGACAAACGTCAATAATGACATTGCTGTGAGTAGACAACCAAAAACTCGACTGATGAGAATCTGAACTTCGGCATGCGCACGACTGGTTTTATATTCTGTTAGAACAGGAATGAATGCTTGAGAAAAAGCCCCTTCTGCGAAGAGTCGCCGAAAAAAATTGGGAATACGAAAGGCAACGACGAAAGTATCGAAGTCCTTGCCCGCACCAAATACATTGAGTAGCACAACATCACGCACTAATCCCAAAATTCGGGATAACATCGTCATTGCACTGACAATGACAGTCGATCGCCACAATGCCATCGCATTCACCTACGGCTTATCTTTTAAAAAGCGTTATTGTAATGAAAGTCAAAATAGATTTCGTTGTGAAATCATAAATTCGACGAAGTTTTTTTAGATAGTAATTGACGGAATAATTGCCAATCAAAATATAACCCAGGATCAGTTTTACGTTTTGGGGCGATATCAGAGTGACCTGCAATATGATTCTGAATTTTTGGATAGGCCTGTCGCAGTAGCGTTACGACTTCTACGAGAGCCTGATATTGTTCAATTTCAAAAGGTAAATCATCGCTGCCTTCTAATTCGATGCCAATCGAATAGTCATTACATTCTTTTTGAGCCAGATAACTCGAACGTCCTGCATGCCATGAACGGTCATTAAAGTTTACAAATTGAATGACCTCTCCTGTACGCAAGATCAGCAAATGTGCGGATACCTGCATCCCTTCAATGGTCTGAAAATATGGATGGATAGACCAATCTAATTTATTTTGAAAAAACTGCTGAATATAGCCTCCACCAAACTGTGAAGGTGGCAAACTAATATTATGAATAACAATCAGTTGAATGTCTGTATCATCAGGACGAGTATTAAAATTAGGTGATGCAATCTGGGTCGCACCGATTAATTTTCCAGCTTGCACTTGAGTAAATTTAGTCTGTTGCATTATGACCCGAATTAGCAATTTAATCTTTATCTACTGCATTCTGACATGCTTTATCACGAATAATCGAGATGAAATACTTATTTTTTATGAGGAGGGTGCTAATATATCGCACAAGTTTTTTGGTCATAAATATACTGGAACAGGTATGAGTATTCCTCAATCTTTGCTTGAACAATCTATTCAAATCAATATTCAACAAGCATTACAAGAAGATATTGGGGATGGTGATATTACCGCAATGCTTACCCCTGAAGAAGAGCAAGCAACCGCAACGATCATTACCCGTGAAGACATGGTTTTAGCTGGTCAACCTTGGGTAAATGCGCTGATTCAAGCGTATGATGACTCAGTACAAATTACATGGCTTAAACAAGAAGGTGAGCATGTTGCTGCAAATGAGGCCTTTTTAAAACTCGCGGGTTCTGCGCGTAGTTTACTGACTGTGGAACGCCCTGCTTTAAACTTTATTCAAACACTTTCTGCTGTTGCGACTAAAACTGCAAATTATGTGCAACAACTTGAGGGTTTAAATACCAAATTGCTTGATACACGTAAAACTTTACCCGGTCTACGTATTGCACAAAAATATGCAGTTGCTGTGGGTGGTGGACAGAACCATCGTTTAGGTCTATTTGATGCATTCTTAATTAAAGAAAATCATATCATGGCAGCTGGTGGTATTGCTCAAGCAATTGCTAAGGCACATGATATTGCACCGGGTAAACCTGTCGAAGTAGAAGTTGAGACTTGGGACGAGTTAAACCAAGCACTTGAGGCTGGTGCAGATATCGTGATGTTAGATAATTTTAGCCAGCAACAAATGATTGATGCGGTCAAGCATGTTGCGGGGCGTTGTAAATTAGAGGCTTCTGGTAATATTACAATTGAAAACTTGCGCGAAGTTGCAACCACAGGCGTCGACTATATTTCAATGGGCGTACTCACTAAAGATGTTCGCGCTGTAGACTTATCTATGCGTTTTAATGCTTAAATATTCTAAGCATCATCATCCGATGGCTGTGTTTTAAGTGCATCAGAAGTCGAAATTTTTGTTGTTTCGACTTTCTCAGTCCACGCTGATTTAGCTTCAGCTGAATCAGTAGGTCGTGGATCTGCTGCCATTAGCACAAAAGTCACTGCAGTTAATAACACTAGAAAAACTTGTACCATGTTCCCCTTCCTTATTTATTCTTAATTTTTCGAGTCTATCAATCCAAAATGAGAAAAAATTGAGTGTTGTGTTACTGCATGCAAATACTCTGTGAGCTATTGTTTACAATCATATAATGATATTTAATTTCATTTTGAACCGAAAAGCCCAGTATGTTCAGTAGCTCAATTTATTCAAATAAAAATGATAGACACGCTCTATTTCGTATGTGCTTTAACATCATTCACGATCGGCTATAGGGTTGTACATTATTCTTGTTTTAGACAACAGATCGATCATCCCGCACAAGTATTTCTTTTTGGTTTTCCCACTCTGATGCTAATTCAGTTCTATATATTGATTTTTACTGCAATAATTTTAACCTATAAAAAAGCGGCTAAAGATTACTCTTTAGCCGCTTTTTTATCAGTAGATCGAAATCCTATACACCTATCACACCCATATATGGATCAGAAATTGAATCTTCATTAGTTTCTATACGACCCGCAAACCGGCGACTAAAACTTGGTTCATTTTGAATCGTCACTGTAAAGTCATACCAACCACCAAATTCAGACATATCCCAACTCAACTCTTTTTCAGCTGTAGTCGTTTCAATCTGCCATGTCTTATTCGGTAAATAAGCATTCGCTTTTACAATCAATTTTGCTGTTTGTGTACCATCATTGCGTACTTTCAAGAACAGTTTCGGATCACATTCTTCCATACACACACGGATTTCTGGCAAAGCTTCAAACTGACTTACTTGAGCAACATTACCCGTAAAGCTACGATGGAAACCATTGGGACCCAAAACCCATAAATCATATTGGTTATCTTTAGTCTTCCAAACATCATCAAGTTGTTTGCCTGCTTCCACCATATAACGGCGTGGGATAGCATCTAAATTCAACTTATCATAAACATGAAAGACAGCAGCATGTGTTCCTGTATTAGAGAACATCAATTTTACCGTTTTCTTTGCAGCATCTACTTTGGCACTGGTATGCAAAATATAAGGTAATGCGCGTGATAGTCGAACACCAATTTCCTGTACAGGATAAGATTGGCTTAAAGGACGAATGACTTGTGCCATCCCTTCCTGTGCTTTACGAATTGCATCGGCTTCGGATTTACTCTTTTTACCCGATAGATTATCAAGCGGGAGAAAATTAGGCGTTTTAAAGTTAAAAGCTGAAGTTAAATCGCCACAGACAGCTCGACGGTATGGGCTAATATTCGGTTCTTGCACTCCAAAGCATTGTTCTAAGAAGCGGATCACAGAAGAGTGATCAAAGACTTGTGAATTTACCCATCCACCACGGCTCCAAGGCGAAATAATGTACATCGGTACACGGATACCAGGTCCATAGACTCCAACACCGTTGCTTACTTTAGGATCAGTAAAATTTGGTTGCCCCGCAGAAGCTTTCGCATGCGTCGCGTACTCATACGACATTTGTTCTTTTGTTAACGTTGATTTACCACATACTTCACCAGACACATCAATTGATGGTGCACTTGGAGAAGGAACATGATCAAAGAAACCATCATTCTCATCAAAATTAATCAAGAAAACGGTTTGGCTCCACAGTTCTGGTCGTTCAGTTAAAGCATTTAATACTTCCTGAATATACCACGCCCCTTGAACAGGGCTTGAAGGGCCAGGATGTTCACTATAAGTTGCTGGTGCAACCAACCAACTCACTTGTGGTAATTGACCTTTAGCAATATCTTCTTTGAATGTTCCCAAAAAACCGCCATCAGGCATGGTATTGGCAATCCCTTTATACAACGGTTGTGTCGCATCAATCGCAGGATCATAAGCAGGACAGTCTGAATTATTGTTCACAGGTTTACCAGACAATTCATTGGCACGGCGATACTGTTTAAAACCTGCCAATGGGTTATCGGTAAAGTTATCAGGCATATTTTGATAAACTTTCCACGTAACGCCTGCTTGCTGTAAACGTTCTGGATATGTTGTCCAATCATAACCCACGGTTGACGGACCAATATCATCTAAATCATTCACCACACTCGCAACATTGGCACCTGTTGGGCCATTGGTGCCCGTCCATATAAACATCCGATTTGAGTTTGTTCCCGTATGCATCGCGCAGTGATAAGCATCACAAAGAGTAAATGCATTGGCTAAAGCAAACTGAAAATCAACTTCCTGCTGTTTATAATATCCCATAGATTGTGGCTGCTTATACTGCACCCAATTGCCCATACGACCATGATCCCAAGCAAACTGACCATCTGTCCATGAATGCGGCGTACCACTGACACGCTGTGCGTTACCACGACTGCTGTCTAGATGATAAGGATAAACTTTATTCTTATTGGCATCATATTGTTCCCATACCTTACGTCCTTGACTTAAAGGAATGGTAAAACGATCACCAAAACCACGTACCCCTTTCAATGTCCCAAAATAATTATCAAAGGAGCGGTTTTCTTGAGTCAAAATCACCACATGTTTCACGTCTTTAATGGTCCCTGTTTCAACTTTAGCATCAATCGCAAGTGCTTTTTGGATGCTCATTGGAAAACTGGTGAGTGCAGCTGTACCAAACAATGCTTTAGTTGAATTTAATAAAAAATCACGACGATTCATTTTTCTAATTTCCTTATTTTTATCAATTAGGGAGCACAATGGATTTTACAATTTGATGTAGGCGGCTTTGGATCTGGCGTGGGCGTATTATTATTGGTGTTATCACTATCGTTACACGCACTGATGAAGAAGCAACTGCTGGTCAGCACTGCCAAAAGGAAATTTCGCATTTTACTATCCGTTAAATATTCGTGCAGATAGTCAATACAAAATAAGTGACAATTCGATGATGATTTGATCGCAATTCGATGACAAAAATAGATAAAAAAAAGGCGGTCTAAACATACCAGACCGCCCGCACTATCAACTGGAGATTACCAACCGAGTGCCTGCTGTTGCTTCTGAATCAATTCCGCGATTCCTTTTTCTGCAAGCTCTAACATGGCATTAGACTGCTGGCGAGTGAACGGTTTCTCCTCTGCCGTTCCTTGAATTTCAATAAATTCGCCCGCTTGTGTCATCACCACATTCAAATCCGTTTGGCAATTTGAATCTTCTTCGTAACACAAGTCGAGTAGGACTTCGTCTTGGTACATTCCTACTGAGATTGCTGCTACGAGACCTTTTAATGGGTCTTGTTTAATCTTTTTATTGCTCAGTAACACATTCATAGCATCAACTAAAGCCACTGCTGCGCCTGTAATGGCTGCTGTACGAGTACCGCCATCTGCTTGAATGACATCACAGTCAATCGTAATCGTGTTCTCACCCAACTTCTTCAAATCCACCATGGCACGAAGGCTACGACCAATGAGACGTTGGATTTCTTGGGTACGTCCTGTTTGCTTACCGCGCGCTGCCTCACGGTCACTACGTGTATGTGTCGAACGTGGCAACATACCGTATTCAGCAGTCACCCAACCTTGCCCTTGACCTTTCAAGAAACGTGGAACTGAGTTATCAATACTTGCTGTACACAACACTTTGGTATGACCAAACTCAACCAAAACTGAACCTTCTGCGTAACGGGTATAGTTACGTGTGATTTTTACTTCACGTAATTGGTCTAATGCTCTTTGGTCAATACGCATAACGATTCCTTAAAACTATGGCACAAATATGATTGCGCCATAGTATAGCTCAATTACACGTGCTTTCAGTTTTACTTATTCGTTACAATTCCACGAATAAGCAATCCTTTAAGCAAATTTAAATCTCGCTTTTAAATTAGTCCAACCTTGCGCCAATTGTGCCGACATATCATTTGGCAATGAACATTTTGCTAAACGTACCCAAACTGTCCAAAATTGCTTCATGAAATTAGCTTCGTTATAGTTCACGCCATATTCAGCACATAAAGCTCTGATCTGTGGTGCCACTTGCTCATAACGATTTGCTGGCATATCTGGGAACAAATGGTGCTCAATCTGATGGCTTAAGTTACCACTCATAAAGTGCATCCACTTACCACCTGTGAAGTTGCTTGAACCACGGATCTGACGTAAGTACCATTCTGCCTTGCTTTCGTTCTCAGTATTATCGGCTTCAAAGGTTTCTGCATCTTCAGTAAAATGACCATTAAAAATCACTGCCGAAGACCATAAGTTACGAATCACATTGGCTACAGCATTGCCTGCCAATACTGGGATAAAGTTAATGGTCGCAATCGCAGGGAAAAACACATAATCTTTGAGGACTTGGCGAGTCGCTTTTTTACGAAACTCGGCTGCATCTGCCCACACTTGTTTCCATGTTTTGGTTTTATACACTAGCGCATCTTCCAAATGTAGGTTTTGTACGCCCACATACCATTGGAAAAAGAACATTAACTGTAATGCCAATGGAATATTCGCCAAATGACGAACTTCCCATTTTTGATCTTCCGTGACACGTAAGATGCCATAGCCAACGTCATGGTCTTTGCCCACAATATTGGTATAAGTATGATGCATATAGTTATGGGTAAAACGCCAATCATTCCCTGAACACGTATTGTCCCAGTCATAATCTTCACCACGTAAACTTGGGTCATTCAACCAGTCAAACTGACCATGCATGACATTGTGTCCAAGTTCCATGTTTTCGACGATCTTAGATACGCCTAACATTGCTGTACCTAATAACCATACAGGTGGAATCCAACCACCAAACATCAACATGCCACGAGATGCTATCTCGGTATAACGCACAAAATTACGGACTTTATAGATATATTTTGAATCTTCTTCGCCTAAATTCTGCATAACAGCCAAACGAATCTCTTCTACGCGACGACCAAATTCTTCAACTTGCTCTGGCGTTAAATGTGCTGACTTTGATGCTGCTTTAAATTCTAATGCCATATTCATTTCAATTATCCTCAATATTTGTTTTTATAGGTCAATCGTGACTGGGCTAAGAGCTTGGCTTACACATAACTTGATCGCACGATTAGGCTGATCATCAATCTCACCCGTAATCACGTTCTGTGTTACACCACTAACTTTGGTACAGCTACAGCGATTACATACCCCCATGCGACAACCATGCTGTGGGCGTAAACCTGCTTGCTCCGCACTACTTAATAGATTGGTCGTTGCAATAAAATTCTGTTGTGCACGACGGAAAGTAATCGGTTGAGCTTCGTTAGACTGCTCAATTTGTACAGGTTGGAAAAATTCTTGATGAAAATTTCCTACCGCATCATGTTGAGCATAAATCTCTTGTGCTTGGCGCATCATGCTGTGATGACCACAAGCATATGCCTGTAATTCTTTAAAGTTCGGAACTAACTTTTCTAATAAAGCGGTATCTAAATGCTGCTTTTGCTGTGCTGTATTAAAAAAGTGATATTTCAGTTGTGGATATTGTTCTGCTAAAGCCAATATTTCCTGATGGAACACTTCAGCACGGTTAAAATACACTACATGAATTTCTTTAAGCTTTTGAGCAACTGCTTGTTTTAACAATGAGTAAATTGCAGTAATCCCAGAACCAGAAGCAATCAAGAGTGCAGACTGTTGTCCTTGATGTAGCACGAAATCGCCTTGTGCTTGAGAGATTTCAAAACGATCCCCTACACGCAATTGTTGTGCTGCTTTTGACACTAAGCCTTGAACTTTAATGCCTAATCGGATTTCACCATTTTTAGTAATATCGACAATTGAATAACTACGTTGGTGATAAACCCCATTGATCATTAGCGTGATCAAAACACTTTTACCGGCTTCAACTTCAATTAAATCAAAGTTGTAGTTTGGTTTTATTGTGAGTAAAACCATATCTGAGCTTAACGACTCTACAGCAGTAACTTCTGCAAGAATGCGTTTCCAAGCAAACGTTGGTTTTATTTTTTGCAAAACAAAATCAACAAAATCTTCGCGAATCCAATGTGGCTGATAACTTAACTCTGCGTTCATACGTTCCTCGTTTTGTATCTGGCTATTTATTTTGAGTGAACAAATGTTCGTGTAGTGAACATGTGTACACTATATTTATTTGTGTTCACTGAGTCAACACTTGTTCACTATTTTTTTGAATATTTTTTATGCTTTTTTTATAAGTAATTAGAAATATTAATAAAATAATTATTCTTAGGCTTCACCACTCCAAAAACGATTCCTCATATTTCTTTGTCTAATTGAAAATGTGTCTGATTTAGCTATGGATTAGGGCTAAAAAAATGATGTTTTTTTTGCTAGACTCTACCGTATGGTTTTAATGGATCTTATTCATGTCGATTAGAGATGAACGAAAACAACAGAGTCGTCAGGCTTTACTTGATGCAGCGCTCCACCTCAGTACTTCTGGACGTTCATTTAGTAGTATTAGTTTGCGTGAAGTTGCACGTGAAGTTGGCTTAGTCCCAACGGCATTTTATCGTCATTTCCAAGATATGGAGGCATTAGGGCAAGAACTGGTTGACCAAGTGTCTTTGCATTTAAAAAGCCTAATTCATCAATTAGGACAAAGCTATTTACAACATAGTGGTACGGCTAAGACACGTACCAGTATTGAATTGTTTGTACAGGCAGTAAATCACAGCCCACAACAATGGCAATTTATGATTGCTGAGCGCTGGGGTGGTTCTGAAACCGTTCGTATCGCAATTGCACGAGAAATCGAATTTTTAATTGAAGATCTCGCAATCGATTTATGCAAACTCGAGACCTTCAAACACATTCAAGAAGCCAAAGATTTACAAGTGTTATCAACGATTTTGATTAATATGTCATTTACATGGGCAATGACGTGGATCAACTTACCGAAACAATTTCCAATTGATCGTTTGTTAGAACAACAAAACTTATTTATTGACAATGCAGCGACTCAAGTCCGCTTACTTTTCCGAGGTATCTCGAACTGGGAACCACAAAACGCCTGATCTTATCAAAGCTAAAGTTTGATATATAAAAGCATTGCTTAGCGTTATGATTAATAACACACTAATGCAAATGCCGTTTAGAACACTATGAGGAGCCTATAAGCATCATGAATCCTGATCGTCATACTCAGTTCTTAATTCGTAAAGAAAAAATTTTGCAGGTTGCAGAAAAACTTTTACTAGAAAACAACCAAGAAATGACCTTGGATGAACTGGTTGCCGAGCTAGATATTGCTAAAGGTACTTTATATAAACATTTCCGCAGTAAAAATGAATTACTGTTGGAACTGATTATTCAAAATGAAAAAGAAATCCTCAAGATTTCAGAAAAATATAACACTGATGTTAAAGAATATGCGCCTCGCTATATGCTTTATCATTTAACCTCACCGAGTCGTACGATTTTACTGCATCAGTTAGAAGAACATCTGACGATGACCGAGTCCAAGCTCAAACATTTGTTCGATGAGCTTTATGCGATCCGTCAACAGCGTATTATTTCGCTTAAAGATATGACTGAAAAATATTTAAAATCACAGAATTATGATATGTCGATTCGTGATTATCTTTCTTATATTTGGTCTCTGACTTACGGCGCAGCTTTGCTATTGAATTCAAGCTATTACCAGCGTTCAATTGGTTCTCGTGAAAAGCTGATTAACCTGTATGTAAACCAAGCTCTGTCTTTACCGACACAAAAAGTTCAAATCGATTTAAAAGATTTACAAATCGATCAAAACTAAATAAAAAGGACTGCAGTAGCAGTCCTTTTTATTGCTCATAGTATGAACTATTTCGCTTTGCGTTCTTTTTCTAATAAGTAATCAACAACTTGTGTCACTTTGCCATCTTCACCTTGCACAACATACTTACCGTTTACAACAACGGCAGGTACGCCCGTAAGTTGATATTGCTGTGCCAATTTATTTGACTCAGCCACTTTTGCAGTGATTGGGAAAGAGTTAAACATACTATTAAATTTCTGTTCAGGCACACCATAACGAGCAAAGAATTTTGCTTGTGATGCTTGATCAAAAATTTGTTGTCCGCCGTCATGGATAGCATGGAATAATGGAATATGGGTTTTCTTACGTACACCTAGTGCCTCAGACACATAGTAACCTCGAGCACCCTGCTCCCATACTTTATTCATAGCTGCAGGCGTACGGAGGAAATATACATCGCTTGGAATCTTCTTTAACCACGTTTGCATATGTGGTTCAAGCTTAAAGCAGTGTGGGCAACCGTACCAAAAGAATTCACGTACTTCAATTTTTCCCGCTGGGGCAGATGTTTTACCCGGATTGGCAACCACGGTATAATCTTTACCAGCAACAAAATCAGCAGCCATTGCATTCATCGAAAATGCCATTACAGCTGCACTTAAACCACCTAATACTAACTTTTTCATTGAGTTTGCTTTTCCTCTAAGCATTTTTCGTAAGTTTATATGCTAAATATAAATCAAACACGACTAATTCGTTTTGCTTGTGTGAAGTTTTTTATTGGATTTATCGCTTTTTTTTCAAGAAGCGCTACACTAACAACAGATTAAACCGAAATAATCATCCTAATATAGAGGTATTTCCATGTCACAATTGAATGTTGACCCACAAGAAATCGCAAAATTTGAAGCATTGGCTGCCAAATGGTGGGATCAACATTCTGAGTTCCGCCCACTTCATCAAATCAATCCTTTACGTTTAAATTGGATTGACGAACGTGTTGGTGGCTTAGCAGGTAAGAAAGTGCTTGATGTTGGCTGTGGTGGCGGTATTTTGGCAGAAAGTATGGCTCGTCGTGGCGCTGATGTTTTAGGAATCGACATGGGCGAAGCCCCGCTTGCTGTAGGACGTTTACACGCACAGCAAGACAATGTGCAAAATATTGAATATCGTCAAATCCCAGTCGAGGAGTTAGCGCAACAACAAGCAGGACAATATGACGTAGTGACCTGTATGGAAATGATGGAACATGTGCCTGATCCAGCCTCAATTGTCAAAGCCTGCCAAACACTGGTTAAACCAGGTGGACACGTCTTCTTTTCGACCATTAATCGCAATCCAAAATCATATTTATTCGCAATTATTGGCGCAGAATATGTCCTACGTTTGTTGCCAAAAGGCACACATGATTATCATAAATTTATCCGCCCTTCAGAAATGGCGCATGATATTCGTAACGCAGGCTTGAGTCTAAAAGAAATGACAGGCCTACATTACAACCCAATCACTAAGCATTATTGGTTAGCACCCAATGTAGATGTGAATTATATGGTTCATACCACAAATACAGGTGTCTGATGAAAGCCGTTTTATTTGATCTTGATGGTACTTTGATCGACACTGCTGCTGATTTTATTCGCATCATTCAACAAATGTGCCGTGATGAACAGCGTCCAGTTGTTGACGCAGCGACCATTCGCACTCAAGTTTCTGAAGGCGCACGGGCAATGGTCAAATTAGTGTATCCAGAATTGGATGTGACCGATCCGATCTTTCTAGCCCATCGCCAGCGCTTTTTAGATGTATACGGTGACAATATTGTGGTGGATACGGATTTATTTGTTGGGATGTATCCTCTGCTCGAAGAACTTGAAGCAAACCAGATTCCTTGGGGAATTGTGACCAATAAACCACGTGGTTTAAGTGAATCATTATTGGCTGAATTAAATCTAACTGAACGCTGTGCAGTTTTGGTTTGCCCTGAAGATGTCACGCATACCAAACCCGATCCAGAACCAATGTATTTAGCCGCTCAACATCTCGGTATCGACGCAGAAGAAATTATTTATGTGGGTGATCATCCACGTGATATTGATGCAGGTCGAAATGCAGAGATGTATACCATTTTGGCAGCTTACGGGTATTTACCAATAGAATCTCGTGATGATCTGAACGCTTGGCAAGCAGATGCAATTATCCAAACTGTTACTGAGTTACATCAACTGCTCAAACAGAAAATCTCTGCTTTATCAGAAAATCAGGGTATGATGAGCTAAACATTCAACATAAGAACTAGGAGGCATAACAATGAAATATTCAGAATATCAACCTCGTCCAGATCTACTCAAAGATCGTATCATTCTCATCACGGGCGCAGGTGATGGAATTGGTCGAGCTGCTGCTCTTAGTTATGCCCTTCATGGTGCAACTGTGGTTTTGCATGGACGTACGCTGAATAAACTTGAAGTCATTTATGATGAAATTGAAGGTTTAGGCGCACCACAGCCTGCAATCTTGCCGTTACAGCTTTCAACTGCATCAAGTCACGACTATGAATTATTGGTCAACACACTTGAGCAACAATTTGGTCGTCTGGATGGAATTTTACATAATGCGGGCATGCTCGGTGATCGAGTTGAATTAGCGGATTATCCTGTTGATGTTTGGGATGATGTCATGGCCGTAAATTTACGTGCACCTTTTGCATTAACTCAAGCATTATTACCATTGCTTGAAAAATCTGAGCATGCTTCGGTGGTATTTACCAGTTCGAGTGTAGGTCGTGAAGCTCGTGCTTTGTGGGGAGCGTACTCTGTTTCTAAAGTTGCAACCGAAGCAATGAGTAAGATCTTTGCAGCAGAAAACACCTATCCAAATATTCGTTTTAACTGCATTAATCCAGGCGGTACCCGTACAGCGATGCGTGCGAAGGCTTACCCAGAAGAAGATCCAAAAATTCTTCCAACGCCGGATAGTATTATGCCTGCTTATCTTTATCTGATGGGTGATGATAGTTTAGATATGAATGGGCAAAGTATTGATGCTCAATCTTAACTAATTGAATATAATAACTTTAAACACTATTAAATACGGGCTTCGATGATGCTTTTCTAGAGAAATTGCTTAAGGATCTCCATCTTTTTAATGGAATAATGAATTGATCTTCACAGTTTCTCTGCATTTTTAAGGTACAGTTTTCACATGAGAGACATCCGAAGTCCATAAGGTGCATCATGAAAAAAATTTTCATTATCTTGGTTTTAGGTTCAACAACCCTATTGAGTAGTATGGGTAGTTTCGCTGGTCCACATTTTGATGGTGATGATGACTCACGCGGTGGTGGCTGGCAAGGTCGTAACTTTGACCGTCCAGATGATGAAAACCGTATACGTGAACGTCGTATGCGTGAAGAACGTGGTGTTGAGCGTTTAAAACAACATCGCTGGCAAGCAGGTTACGTCATGCCACAGCATTATCGCGGAAACGGCTACAAAGTTGATTATAAAGATAATAATCTCCCACGTCCCGGTCGTAATGAGCAATGGTATAAAATCAATAATGATTTTATTTTAGTCAACTCTGATGATAATAGTATTATCCGAATCATGGGGTTCTAAACACATTCTCAGACGATGACTGTACAAAGTTTAAGCCTTATTTTAGGAATAGATTTATCTTTTTATTTTTTTCGTTAGAATCAGATAAATTGATGTATATCTGAGATGAACATGGCGAACCAAATGACTGAAACTTCACATAGCACAACGCAAGATTATGTGCATTGGTTTCGCCACTCAGCACCATATATTAATGCCCATCGTGATAAAACCTTTGTGCTTATGTTTGGCGGTGAGGCCGTCTTACACCAGAACTTTCAGCATATTATTCATGATATTGCCCTATTGCATTCTTTAGGGATTCGTTTGATTTTGGTGCATGGCGCACGCCCACAAATTAATCAAAATCTACGTGAAAGCCAAATTGAAACGCCTTTTCATCAAAGTCGTCGTGTGACAACTCGTGCATCACTACGTAGTGTCATGAATGCAGTTGGATCGATTCGTTTAGAAATTGAAGCTCTTCTATCAATGGGCTTAGCAAATTCACCTATGTATGGTGCTCGCATTGATGTGGTTTCGGGTAACTTTGTAACGGCTAAACCCTATGGCATTCGGGATGGGGTTGATTTTCAGCTCACAGGTGAAGTCCGTTCAATTGATACCGATGCGATTCAACGCCACTTAAATAATCACAATATTGTGTTACTAGGACCTACAGGTTATTCAACCACTGGAGAAGTATTTAACTTATTGGCGGAAGAAGTCGCGACCAAAACAGCAACTGCATTACAAGCCGATAAATTGATTTTCTTGGGTGAAAAACAAGGATTAATGAATGAGCAACAACAATTATTACGTGAATTAAGCTCGTATCAACTTGAACCTTATATTCAACAATACCAAACACAATATCCAGAATTCGCCTTACACCTCAAACAAGCTCAACAAGCTTCATTGTCTGGGGTGCACCGTGTTCACCTCATTTCATATACTTATGATGGTGCTTTGATTGAAGAACTATTTACACGCGACGGGATTGGCACTTTAATCACAGATGCTCACTATGAAGAAGTACGTATTGCCAATATTCATGATGTCGGCGGTTTAATCAACTTATTACGTCCACTCGAACAGGACGGTATTTTAGTCTATCGTTCTCGTGAACGTCTTGAAAGTGAAATAGAACAGTTCGCGGTAATTGAACGAGATGGCATGATCTTAGCCTGTGCAGCGCTCTATCCTATTCCTGCTGAATCAGGTGAAATTAAATCTGCTGAAATTGCCTGTGTCGCTGTCGATTCGAGTTATCGTAAATCGAATCGTGGTAGCCAAATTTTGCAATTTTTGGAAACCAAAGCGAAACAACAAGGTATTCAACAACTGTTTGTTCTCACGACCCGTACCGCACATTGGTTTTTAGAGCAGGGTTTCAGCCCAGCAAGTGTTGATGATTTACCGAATGCTCGACAAGCGCTGTACAATTATCAGCGTAATTCCTTAGTCTTCAAAAAAATTTTGTTCTAATTATATTTGACCTGAAGATATCTTTATTTCTGATAAAGATATCTTTTGACTTCTTTCTTTTCTATTTTTATTCAGCTCATTAGAAAAATAAGCGCACTGAATTTTTAAAAATATAAATATAAAACAGAAACTTAAGTATTAATTAAATTTCAATGCTTATTCATCTTCTCAATAACATTATCTATTTTTCTATTTTGCACTTTTCATCATAAGCAAAGCCCAATTATTTATTTTTTATGCATTAAAAAAAGTTTTAGCTTAATTGCTCAACTTATTTAGATCTTGTAATTTTCTGGGGAGCACAATCAACATGGCTATTTTTATCAATCGCTCATGGGCAACTTCAACCATCATCGCAGCAACTATTGCTGGCTTAATGGGCGTTGCAGGTTGTGCAAAAAAACCTGAGCAGCAAGCAACACCAAAACAAGAAACCACCACATTAAATATCGGCTTTCAAAAGTATGGCATTTTGCCGATTGTCAAAGCAAAAGGTGAATTAGAAAAGAATCTTGCTGCTCAGGGCGTCAATGTAAAATGGGTTGAATTTCCAGCCGGCCCTCAACTTTTAGAAGGCTTAAATGTAGGTAGTGTCGTATTTGGCGAGGCTGGTGAAGCGCCTCCGATCTTTGCCCAAGCAGCAAATCCTAACTTGGTCTATGTTGCAAATCAGCCACCAGCACCTACTGCAGAAGCCTTAATCGTTCAAAAAGATTCACCTATACAATCTGTACAAGACCTGAAAGGTAAACGTATTGCATTGAACAAAGGCTCAAACGTTCATTATCTTTTATTGAAATTACTAGAAGCCAATAATTTAACTTTAAATGATATTCAGCCTGTTTATTTACCACCATCAGATGCTCGCGCAGCATTTGAAAAAGGCGCAGTCGATGCTTGGGTGATATGGGACCCATTCTTCGCAGCAGCAGAGCATCAAATCCATGCCCGTGTGATCGCAAACGGCGAGCATTTGGTCAGCAATCATCAATTCTATTTAGCTGATCGTAAGTTTGCGGAAGGACATCCCGAAGTTCTAAAAACACTGGTGACAACATTGAATCAAACCACAGATTGGGTAAAGACCCATCCTGATGATGCTGCAAAATTACTCGAAAAACCAACCGCACTTGAACTCGATGTTTTAAAAACTTCAATTTCTCGTATGGGTTTTGGCGTTCAGCCAATTTCTGAAAAAGTTGCAAAAGAACAGCAGTACGTAGCTGATGCCTTTTTTGCTCAGAAATTAATTCCAAAGCAATTGGTCATTGCAGATGCTGTATTAAAAAACCAAGTTCAATAATTGAGAGTCTACTTTAGCTAATTTCTCATCGGTTTTGATTGTGATCAATCAAAGTGCTTTATCCCCCATGCAGATTGCAATCTAAAACACGATGCAATCTGTCTCATTCACATGATCTCATTCTTCATAAGGAATATCGACATGAATATTTTCTGGTTCATCCCCACTCATGGTGACAGCCGTTACTTAGGCACCAGCAAGGGCGCACGTCAGGTCGATCATGCTTATATGAAACAAATCGCCGTTGCTGTTGACAATCTTGGTTATGCTGGCGTATTGATTCCAACAGGTCGTTCTTGTGAAGATCCATGGATTACAGCAGCCAGCCTCATTGATGCAACCAAACAATTAAAGTTTTTGGTGGCGCTACGTCCCGGAATTACAACACCGGCATTGGCGGCGCGCATGGCTGCTACCTTTGATCGCCTATCCAATGGTCGTATTTTACTCAATCTTGTAACAGGTGGTGATGAACAGGAACTCAAGGGCGATGGTCTATATGAAGATCACAGCACTCGTTATCAGACTGCCTCTGAATATGTCAAAATTTGGCGTGAGATTCTGACTCGTTCCCATACAGGCGAATCTTTTACTTTTCATGGGAAACGACTCAGTGTAGATGAAGCAAAATTACTTTATCCGCCTGTGCAAAAACCCTATCCTCCCTTATGGTTTGGTGGATCATCAACAGAAGCAACTGAACTCGCCGCTGAACAGGTTGATACTTATTTAACTTGGGGTGAACCACCTGCTGCGGTGGAAGAAAAAATTAATCATTTACGTGCTCAAGCAGCAGCCAAAGGACGTACTCTAAATTATGGTATCCGATTGCACGTGATTGTTCGTGAAACCAGTGAACAAGCTTGGGCTGCCGCCGATGAACTCATTCAATATTTAGATGATGAGACTATTGCAGCAGCGCAGAAAAAATTTGCACAAATGGACTCTGTCGGACAGCAACGTATGGCAGCTTTGCACGGCGGACGTAAAGATCAATTAGAAGTCTCACCAAACTTATGGGCAGGTATCGGTTTAGTTCGTGGTGGTGCAGGTACAGCTTTAGTCGGCGATCCAGAAACCGTTGCTGCTCGTATTCAAGAATATGCTGACTTGGGAATTGATACCTTTATTTTCTCTGGCTATCCACATTTGGAAGAATCGATCCGCTTTGCTGAATTAGTATTTCCACTTCTGCCACTCAAAACTCGTGAGAAATTGGCACAGCCACATCTCACAGGTCCTTTTGGTGAAATCATTGCCAATAACTATGTGCCTGAGGTCAAAACACAGAAAGGCTTGGTTAAGGAGGAGGCATGAGTGCAACGCCATTTCTAAATAATGTTTCACGTGGAACACAAAAATTAGGCAAAGGTCTCCTGCCTTGGTTGTTTCCAATTTTGTTGCTGCTAATTTGGCAAGCTGCTTCAAGCTCAGGTCTATTACAAAGCCGTGTATTACCTGCTCCAACTGCTGTAGTGAGTGCTTTTTGGCACTTACTGATCAGCGGTGAACTTTGGCACCATGTCAAAGTCAGCGCAGGCCGTGCTCTGCTTGGTTTGTTAGTCGGTGGTGGTCTCGGACTGCTTTTAGGACTACTTAATGGTTCATCACGCATTGCATCGACCTTACTTGATACTACATTGCAAATGATCCGTAATATCCCTGCGCTGGCACTCATTCCGCTGGTAATTTTGTGGTTCGGTATTGATGAAACAGCCAAACTCTTTTTAGTCGCGGTAGGTGTATTTTTTCCAATCTACATCAATACCTATCATGGCATTCGCTCAGTAGACCCTCAGTTGATTGAAATGGGTAAAAGTTACGGACTCAATCGCTGGCAATTGTATAAAGAGATCATTCTACCCAGCGCAATGCCTTCTATTTTAGTGGGACTTCGCTTTGCTTTAGGTTTGGTTTGGGTACTGCTTATCGTGGCAGAAACAATTTCCGCTCAAGCAGGGATCGGCTATATGACCATGAATGCACGTGAGTTCTTGCAGACCGATATCGTTTTGGTCGGTATTTTACTTTACGCCATACTTGGAAAATTAGCAGATGTGTTGGCGCGAGCGCTAGAGCGATATTTATTACGTTGGCATGCAGGCTATCAAAAATAAAAAGGTCAACTATATGAGCAATCTAAATTTAAATTTCTATGAAAATCCCTTGATTCAACCCCTTGGTGAATCTGAAGCATCGAATACTGCAAACAATAGCAATGGTGCAAATATTCTGATTGAACAACTGTATAAGTTTTATGGCGAAGTCAAAGTGCTTGAGGACTTAGACTTAAATATTCAAGCAGGTGAATTTGTCGCAATAGTAGGTCGCAGTGGTTGTGGTAAAAGTACCCTACTCCGCTTAATCGCCCAACTTGAAAAACCCAGCTATGGCGAGATTAAATTTCAATCCGAAAGAAACTTTCGTGAAGGCATCACAAACGATGATATTCGCGTTATGTTTCAAGATCCACGCTTACTTCCGTGGAAAAATATTTTACACAACGTGCAATTAGGTTTACCAAAAGATCAACACCTACTTGCTGAAAATTTATTAGAAAAAGTAGGCTTAAAAGACAAATCCACACAGTGGCCAACTCAACTCTCTGGAGGTCAACGTCAACGTGCAGCATTAGCCAGAGCACTTTCTCATGCACCACGTATTTTATTACTGGATGAACCCTTAGGTGCGCTAGATGCTCTAACGCGTTTAGAAATGCAAAGCCTGATTGAACGCCTTTGGAAAGAACAAGGTTTTACTGCAATTTTGGTCACACACGATGTGAGTGAAGCGATACAATTGGCAGATAGAATTATTTTGCTAGATCAAGGACATATTGCACATCAATTTCAAGTGAATTTACCACGACCACGTAAGAAAACTATTGCATTTGCGCAGTTGGAACAACAAGTGTTAGATGCGGTTTTAGCAACTTAAAACCGCACTATGATCATAAAACCCACTGGATATGCATCAAAAAGTGAGCTTATTGATCAGCATTTAACACTGAATTGTTTACAAAATATGTAATTCATTTTTTAGATTTCAAGTATTATCAATTAGATCGCTTCAATTCATCTTAGAACTGCGTATTTTTCGACAAAAAAACTGTGTTATTGTGCACAAATCGGACAATTTATCTTACAATGTCAATGACATTTTTTGAATCAAGCTCGCAGATGGAACAGAAAAAAAGTACACAAAAGCGCAATCAACTGCTGAATGCTGCCCTCGATGTTTTTTCCGTCTATGGATTCAGTGGTGCTAGTCTGGATGAGATTGCCCAGCTCGCAAATATGCATAAATCTAATATTTTCTATTATTATGAAAATAAAGAGTCTCTTTATGTTGAAGTACTGACAACCGTACTGCAAAAATGGCTCGCTCCTTTACAAATCTTAGAATCAGAACTTGAGCCAACTGAAGCTCTGACTCACTATTTAATTCAGAAAATTGAAAGCTCACGTGATCAGCCAAAAGCTTCTCGTTTATTTGCCCTCGAAATTATTCAAGGTGCGCCGCATATTTTACCGATCTTAAAAGGGCCATTAAAAAAACTGTTTAAGCGTAAAACCAAGGTGATTCAAACTTGGCAAGAGCACGGTAAATTGTCGGCAGAGATTGACCCTGAATTGTTGATTATCAATATTTGGGCAATTACCCAGAATTACGCTGATTTTTCGACGCAAATGGAAATGGTCACAGGCAAAACTTTGCGTAACCGTAGCATGTTTCAACGTACGGTTGAGCACACTGTGCATATGATGTTGTACGGCGTATTACCACGTTAAATTTTCTTCTGAAAGCCTGAATTTTAGCGATTGAAATACACTAAAAAGCGACTTTGTGAGTCGCTTTTTTTGTTAAATAAGTGAGAAAATTATTAAGTTAACCTAAACAAAATTATGGGGCATAAGCCATCATAGAAAAACCGTTCTAGTGCTATAAACTATAGAACGG
The DNA here is from genome assembly GCF_014636095.1 of Acinetobacter modestus. Classification (GTDB taxonomy): domain Bacteria; phylum Pseudomonadota; class Gammaproteobacteria; order Pseudomonadales; family Moraxellaceae; genus Acinetobacter; species Acinetobacter modestus. The sequence continues at coordinate 10,139 of NZ_BMDV01000007.1, read as the reverse complement.
TTTTGAATGAGATATTGATACGAAATACAAAATCTCAAACATTCCGTATAAAGCGTATTATGTTAATTTTAGAGAAACTAAACTGATCCAGACTTAAAAAAATAAAATCCATTAAAGAGAGAAATAATGCAGAAAAATATAGTAGTCTCTTTATGTTTGGTTTTTCTCACTGGATGTTTTCAGCGAGATAAGCCCGAGATTCTCCAAGAGGGAGATATCGTGACATGGAAGCAAAATGATCATTTGGTTGTTAAGGCTAAGTTAGGACCAAGGCGTATTCACATTCCAGATACACATTGTAAAAGATGTGAAGCAGAATTTTATCGACCAGAACATGAACATTATTTGGGACAGTTTCCAATAGATTATGTACCCGAGACATTTCCGCCTATTAGTCATGAAGAAGCAACTATGTTACCCCCACCATATGCAATTAATCAGCTTGAATTTAACTTGATGCTGAATGGTTCAACTGTTAAGGCAACTGATAAATCTTTTTACTCTAATCAACCATTAGATGATATTAGTCAAGTTAAGGTTTTTGTTGAGAATGAAAGTAAAATAAATTACACAACCAAAGAGACATATAAGAAGTTTTTGGAAAGTAAAAAAGGAGACTTTGAAAAGAATATTTCTGAGGAGTATGGCTTGTCCTGTTACTCGATAGAAGATAAAAACCTTTGGTGTTTTGGTGAATCTAATAATAAGTTGATATCAGGACTTTCATTCAATTTTGAAGATAAGAATAAAATTGTAGTTAATTCATGGGAGCATATTTATGCTGGGGTAAAAGTTTATTGGGTGTTTGACCGAAGTGAATTAAAAAATTGGAAAAAAATAGAAGCTAAGATATGGGAGCTTCTTGATAAATGGAATGTATCTCCACTTTCAGATTCAAGTCAGTAAAGTAGTAATTGGTCATTTAGCATAATAGGCGCCATACGAATAAAAAATAATAATATTTAATTTAAAAAACCTACCAACAATATAAAGTTTACCTGCATACACTACAGCGTTAGACCTTTGCATTTAAAAATGAGCTTGATACAACGCCAGTAATTTTTGTGCACCAACTAGTAGATTTTCTTCCCAATCCAGATGCGCAGTATCATTGGCACCATCAGTAATATATTTGACTGAAATCAAACGTACACCCAATTTTTGGCACACTTTAGCTAAAGCATAGGCTTCCATATCGACGAGATTACAACTGACCTTTGGAACGCCTGTTTCAAACGAATCACCCGTGCCGCAGACCCCTTTGGGTAAAAGCTCAAAATGGGCTTGGGTATGGATCTCCGCAGGAATCTCATCATCCATCGGTGTCACGCCTACGGCAAAACCTAAGGGAGACACATCCATATCGCGCTGTACAAAAGTGACCACCTCAACCAGACTGTGCGCGTCGAAATGTGAACTACCTGCACTGCCTAGATTGATCAGCGTTTTACAGCCTGTCTTTTGAATCACCTCAAATGCCTTGAATGCTGCATTAATTTTGCCGATGCCACTGTAATGAACGTCAATGCCTGCTTGTTCAAACAAACCTTTGGATTCATTCGGTAAGGCCATAATCAGAGCAATATCAGCATTCATAAAAAAGACTCGTTCAAATCAAAATAGAGACACAAAAAAGTGTGCTTCAGCACACCTCGATATTATTGCATCTTCTGCTGTAAGGCGACCAAACAGGGAGAGAAAAATAATTGACCGCTGTACGCTCCTGCCAGTGTTTTTTTCATTACCAATGTCCATAGACCAACCAACAACAGACTTAAAACCACAGCCACATACTGTAAGAACTCGATATGTAACTGATGCGCCAAGTTAAAGATCGCTAAAATAAAGACACCAAATGGGAAAGTCAGTCCCCACCAACCTAAGTTAAATGGAATGCCAGTACGCATATGGCGCAGTGTGGTCAAAATCGCAATCCCAAACCACCATAAACCAAAACCTAATAGCACCAAACTTGCCACAATACCCAAGGCTGGAAGTAAGGTCGCTAAGCCTTCAAAGCCCATCGCCTGCATAATACGTGGCGCTTGTTCACCCAGCAATAATAACGCTAATGCACCTGTTCCAATCGGCCCTAAACATAACCAGCTAGAAATTGCGACCTCTTTTTCAGGTAACTGGTGTAAAGCCAGACGCAACATCAAAATGGTTAAGATCGCAAAAGCAGGTAATACAGAAATGCCCCACAACACATAGCCTGTGATCAAGATGGTTAATGCATGCTGATCTGCTGCTAAATGCTGTAATAGCAGCCCCGCAGAGCTGGCAGCGACTTCACACGCTACGATCGGGAGTAACCATACCGCAGTCATCCGTTGTAATTGATGATCTTGGCAGCTAAACATACAGAATGGCACCACCCAAGCAATCACCACCGCAAGAACAACATCAATGTACCAAAGGTAAGTGGCAATTTGAACAGCAATATCGCCATATAAATGGGTACCAAAACTGAGAAAACCATTGGCAATCGTCGCTAAGCCCATCGGAATCGCCCCTAAAAATAGGCTCATATTCGGATGACTAAAAATCTGTTTTGCTTCTGTCGGAAATAAAATCCAGCGTAAAATATAAAGCACACTAAAAGTGCTAAATAACATAATATTAAACTGCCATAATTTGGTCGCAAGCATAAACAAAACAGATGAGGCGAAAGGCAGCTGTGCTAAAATCATCGCCACCACACCCGTTCCCATGGTTGCAGTAAACCAGTTCGGGGTAAAATGGCGAATCACATCGGTGCTCTGCTCTAGCAGATAAAACGGCTTTTTCATCTCTTTCTCAATATCAAGCGACTATGCAGCTATTTTAGGTCAATCCATAAATAAGAAAAATTGATTTATCTTTATTTAACAAATCAATTTAATTGATAACAAAACTTTAAATATTGAAATTTTTCTGTGTAAAAACACAACAACAAGACGAAACGCTGAGAATATGGCAATATATAGCCTTTGCAAAATCACTGTATTTAACGCCCATGAAGTTGCTTCGTCTCAACGCTTTATCGCCAGATTTTCAGTTACCTCCGACTGCGGTAACGATTGGCAATTTTGATGGTGTCCACCTCGGCCATCAAGCGATGATTGCCCAACTCAAAACGTTGGCTGAAGCGCAAGGCTTAAAAACATTAGTGATGATTTTTGAGCCACAACCACTTGAATTCTTTAAAGGTTATGATGCGCCTCCACGCATCAGCTCGCTCAGAGAAAAAGTAGAATATTTAACAGAGCTCGGTGTGGACTACATTGCAGTTGCGAAATTTGACCAATATTTTAGAAGTTTAAATGCCACAGAATTTGCTGACCTACTTAAATTAAAACTCAATGCGCAAAGCTTAGTGCTGGGTGATGATTTTCATTTTGGTAAAGACCGCCAAGGTAACAGCGAATTCTTACGTAACTACGGCTTTGATGTCACTAATTTAAATACCGTGGCTTTAAATAATGAACGCGTTAGTTCAACCCGTATTCGTCAGGTTCTACAAGAAGGTAATCTGGTATTAGCGGCAAAATTATTAGGCCGTCCTTATAGCATCACAGGTCGCGTGCAATATGGTGATCAGATTGGCCGTACCCTTGATTTTCCAACCATTAATGTGCGCTTAAACCGCCACAAACCGTGTTTAAACGGCATTTATGCGGTGGATGTAGTCTGTGAAAATGCCTCACTTACAGCAAAAACAAAGCACACTGATCCTTCTTTGAACGGGATTACAGGCTATCAAGCTGACAGTTTATTTGGTGCAGGTCATGTCGGGACACGCCCTGCCATCAAACAAGAGCATCCAGAGTGGCGATTAGAAGTACATTTTCCTGATGTTTCTGCTAATCTGTATGGCTTATTGATGCGGGTGACTTTCCTTCACTATTTACATGGTGAACTGAATTACCCTTCGCTTGAAGCACTCAAAGCTGGAATCGATGATGATGTGCAAAAATTACGAGACTATCGTGAACGCACACCAGAATTTCCTTTTTAAATTTAAATTTCATTTGTAATACATGTCAGTTTAGACTGATAAAACTGGAAGAAAACTTGCATGAGCGATAAGCAAACTCCTGAAAATGCAGTGGATTATAAAGCCACACTCAATTTACCAGATACTGAATTTGCCATGAAAGCAAATTTGGCTGTGCGTGAAGCCAAATGGTTAGAAGAGTGGTATGCCGACAACATTTATCAGCAGATTCGTGAATCGCGTATTGGCAAGAAAAAATATATTCTTCATGACGGCCCTCCATATGCCAATGGTCAAATTCATTTAGGTCATGCCGTCAATAAAGTCCTCAAAGACATTATTATTAAAAGCCGAGTTATGGATGGCTTCGATGCGCCATACGTACCAGGTTGGGACTGTCACGGTCTTCCAATCGAACTTAAGGTCGAAGAAAAAGTCGGTAAAGTAAGTGTTAAAGTCGATGCCTCCACTTTCCGTAAAGCGTGTCGTGAATATGCCTATACTCAAGTCGAATTACAGAAAAAAGATTTTGTGCGTATGGGCGTATTTGGTGACTGGGATAATCCATACCTCACCATGAACTTTAAGCAAGAAGCGGACATTGTTCGTTCGCTTGGCGCAATTGCAAAAGCAGGTCATATCGAACCGGGCTTAAAGCCTGTGAACTGGTGTTTAGACTGTGGTTCTGCACTGGCAGAAGCAGAAGTTGAATACGAAGATAAAAAATCAGATGCAATTGATGTTGGTTTTACGGTTGTTGATCTTAAAGATTTAAGCAGCCGTCTTGGTGTAAATGTCCAAGATGTGACAGACATCGTGATCTGGACAACTACACCTTGGACACTGCCTGCCAACCAAGCAGTAGCACTCCATGCTGAAATCGACTATCAATTAGTTCAAGTCACGACTGAACGTGGTACACAGAACTTTATTCTGGCCAAAGATCTGGTTGAATCGGCAATCGAACGTTATAAGCTCGAAAATCCAGTGGTACTGGCTGATTTTAAAGGTTCAGCAATCGAGAATGTCTTATTACAACATCCTCTGATTACTGATCGCCAAGTGCCTGTTATTTTAGGTGAACACGTTATCGCAACCAGCGGTACGGGTGCAGTACATACCGCTCCTGGACACGGTGTGGACGACTATAAAGTTGGCTTACAGTACAACCTAAAAGTAGATAATCCTGTCGGTGGTAATGGCGTATATTTACCAACAGCGCCGATTTTTGCAGGCGAACATATCTATAAAGCTAATCCAAAAATTATCGAAGCTTTGGGTGCTGTCGGTCGTCTATGGGCGCATCAGCCAATCAAACACAGCTACCCACACTGCTGGCGTCATAAAACCCCGATTATCTTCCGTGCGACACCTCAATGGTTTATCAGCATGGATGCTAAAGGTTTACGTCAAACAGCCTTGAATGCGATTGAAAATGACATCGAGTTTGTCCCAGATTGGGGTAAAAATCGTATTCAATCCATGATTGAAGGACGCCCTGACTGGTGTATCTCACGTCAACGGACTTGGGGTGTGCCAATTCCATTCTTTGTACACAAAGATACCAATGCTTTGCATCCTCGTACGCCTGAATTGATCGAAGAAGTAGCTAAACTGATCGAGCAAGAAGGCATTGACGGTTGGTATAACTGTGAGGCCAGCGACTTCATTGGTGCAGATGCTGAACAATACAATGCTGTACGCGATACGCTAGACGTTTGGTTTGACTCTGGTACAACACATTACGCAGTATTGCGTGAACGTGAAGAATTACAAGATCCAGCAGACTTATATCTTGAAGGTTCAGACCAACATCGTGGCTGGTTCCAATCATCGTTGTTAACTTCAATTGCGATTAATCAACGTGCACCATACAAAGGTCTTCTCACCCACGGTTTCGTCGTGGATGAGAAAGGTCGTAAAATGTCTAAGTCATTAGGCAACATCATCACCCCACAAGACATCATCAAAGATATGGGTGCAGATGGCTTACGTTTCTGGATTGCTTCGGCAGATTACCGCTATGAAATGACTGCGGGTAAAGAAATCTTTAGCCGCGCATCAGATGGTTATCGTCGTATTCGTAATACCTTACGTTTCTTGTTAGCAAACCTGAATGGCTTCAAACCCTCAACTGATGCTCTACCTGTAAATGAATTGATTGCATTAGATCAATACATCTTACAACGCGCTGCTGAAGTTCAAAAAACTATCCAGCAAGCCTATGAAGAGATGAATTTCCACATTGTGACCAACGCATTGACCAACTTCTGTATCAATGATTTAGGTGGTTTCTATCTCGACATCATCAAAGATCGTCAGTACACCACCAAAGCAGATTCACAAGCACGTCGTTCTGCTCAAACAGCGCTATATCATATCGTGCAAGCTTTTGTTCGTTGGATGTCACCAATCTTGAGCTTTACCGCACAAGAAGCTTGGCCATTAATCCCAGAACAAACTGGCAAATATGTATTTACCGCTGAATGGTATGACATTCCAACTGCATCAACAGCAAACTTACTGTCTGAAGCAGATTGGCAAACATTGATTAGCGTAAAATCAGCAGTAAACAAACAGATTGAAGCAGCGCGTAACGCTAAACTTGTTGGCAGTAACTTATCTGCAAAAGTTGAACTTTGGGCAGATGAAGCATTACAAACATTGTTAAACCAATTGGCTGATGAATTACGTTTTGTCTTGATCACTTCTCAAGTCATCGTTCACCCTTATGCTGAACAAGGTGAAAACACGGATCTCTCAGGATTACGTGTCCAAGTCTCCGCAGCAGATGGTGAAAAATGTGTACGTTGCTGGCATGTATTGCCAGATGTAAATACACACGTTGGTCATACTGGATTATGCGCTCGTTGTATCGTCAACGTCACTGGCAGTGGCGAAGTGAGAAAGTATGCCTAATACACAAGCAAAAAAAGGCTTGTTTCAATTTTATCCGCACAATTTACTTTGGCTCGGGCTATCAGTCCTTGCCATTGTGTTGGATCAATGGACTAAATGGATTGCGAGCTCACATTTAAATTATGCAGATCCCGTTCCAGTACTGCCTTTTTTGAATTGGACTTTACTCCACAATCATGGTGCAGCCTTCAGCTTTTTATCTGATGCAGGTGGTTGGCAACGTTATTTATTTACCTCTTTGGCGGGTGTGGTATCCATCATTTTTATTTTTTGGTTGATGCGTATGCCAAAGAAAATGATTGTATTACCAATGGCGATTGCGTTAATTCTTGGTGGTGCAATTGGCAATTTAATTGACCGTGTTAGCTTAGGTTATGTGGTCGATTTCATCCACGTTTATTATCAAAATAACCACTTTCCTGCGTTCAATCTTGCGGATAGTGCCATTACTTTAGGTACTATTTTACTACTGATTGATACCTTCTTCCTTGAAAAGAAACGCAACCCAAACATGGAAAATTAAGATGACTGAAATTATCCAACCAAACGAAGAAATTCGTATTCAAGATGGCTCAAAAGTCGACTTACATTTTTCTGTTTCTATTGAAAATGGTGTTGAGATTGACAATACACGTAATCGTGAAGAACCCGTCAGTCTTGTGATTGGTGATGGTAACCTGTTACCTGGCTTTGAAAAGGCATTATTTGGTTTACGTGCTGGCGATCGTCGTACCGTACATTTACCCCCTGAAGATGCGTTTGGTCCTTGGAATCCTGAAAATATCCAAATCTTCGATACTGTAAAATTTGAGCAACGTCCAATCGTTGGTCATATGATAGAATTTGAAGACAAAGCCAAAGCAACGTTGTTCGGCATCGTAAAATGCGTCAATGATGACACTACAGAAATTGATTTTAACCATCCTCTTGCTGGTAAAAATATTACCTTTGAAGTAGAAATTTTCAGAGTCACCCCGGCTGGTCAGCAAGGTATCAAATTGATGTAACAAAAAAGCTCTCAAATGAGAGCTTTTTTTTACGCTAAAGAAAAGTATAAGATCATTAAAAGTATTCATTTTTAAAATCAAAGCAATAACACATAGGAATTTCAATATGCTCATTTATATTATTGTTGGTAGTGTTCGGGAAGGTCGTACAGCGATCAAAGTCGCAAATTGGGTACAGCAAGCGACAACTGAACTCGCATTAAAAGATGTTCAAACCGAAGTTGTTGATCTTAAAGAATGGGACTTACCACTCTTTGCCGGGTCTCACCCACCTGCGACAGGCATCTATGATCAACCTAAACAACAGCAATGGGCCGATAAAATTGCACAAGCACAAGCATTTATCTTTATTAGCCCTGAATATAACCATGGCTATAGTCCAGCACTCAAGAATGCCTTAGATTATGTCGGTAAAGAATGGCAAGGTAAACCCGCCGCTTTTATCGGCTATGGTTCAACCAATGGCTCACGTTCAATCAGTCAAATTCGCCAAGTAACCTCAAGCTTAGGTATAGTTGATCCAAATGCTGTGATTGAAATTCGCGATATCTTTAAACGTAATAAAGACGAAAATTTTGAAGCCAATGAGTTTGAAGTGAAAGGATTAGCGGCTCTCGTTGCCAAATTACAGAAATATCATATCGCTTAGTTGTACGCCTAAGCATACGTTGATTAGGTTGATTTATGTCTATTCCACTTTAGACTTGATGGCTAATATATAAAGCATAGAGACATGAAGTCTCATTGAGAATAAGAACAGACACAGAACGTGGTCGTTAATAGGATATCAACGACATAAGTTGAATATGAAGAAGCCCCGTCAGGATGATGGGGCTTCTTTTTGTCTATTCTTTCTCTAGCAACTGCTGAATTCTCTTTTGATAATTATTTAAAAAATCCTTTGTTACCCGAAAATGCTCTGTTTCTTCATAAGATATCTCTCTAATCCCAGTGTCGGAAAACTGATAAATTTTGGCATTTGGATAAGCCAATAAAATAGGAGAATGGGTAGCAATAATAAATTGAGATTGCTGCTGACATAAACTATCTAAAACCGATAAGGTTGTCATCAACATCGTTGGAGACAAGGCTGCTTCTGGTTCGTCTAAAAGGTATAAACCTTTCCCTTTTAATTTCATTGTTAATAATTTTAAGAAAGCCTCCCCATGTGAGCGTAAATGTATATCTCCCCCATACTCCACCAAGTAGTTCACTTGCTTCATATAGGTTGCAACGTTATAGAAGCTCTCAGCACGCAAAAAATAATAAGCTTGAGGCTTCTTATAGCTTTTTATCGTTCGAATTGCCTGATGCAAATCAGAAGCCGTTGTCGCAGTATTCAATTGTACATTACGCGTTCCACCTTCTTCTGAAAAACCCAAAGCAAACGCCAAGGCTTCAAGAATGGTCGACTTTCCTGAACCATTTTCCCCAACTAAGAAAGTGATTTCTAGATAGAACTCAATGCTTTCTAAATCATTCACAGCAGGAACGACATAAGGATAACTGGCCCAATACAAGCACTCAGGTGATTTAAACTTCACAGCTCTGATATAAGGTCTTTCTTGCATAAAATATTGGCAAAACGATTTGTTATAGCATGCTAGATTTTATCTTTGAAAAACAGCGCCATTTATTTCTAAACGTCTTGAGCTGTCGCCTTTGCTACAGCTGTTCCTGGTACAGAAGTCTTATTTGCTTGATGAGATTCGATGATACTGATTTGATATTGGCTGAAAGTGTGCCCACTTTTTTCAATCATATTCATAAATTTAAGCATTAATATATTGGTATTTTGGGCATAAAAAAACGGGAATATCCCAGTTTTCTTGCTTGTAATCCCTATCGGTTGATAACTCAATAAGACGACAACCTGTCTTTTTACAATACAAAATCGCTTCATTGAGTTCTCTGCCAGAACCAGCATGTACAACAATAGCGCCTTCAGCTTCAAGATTATTTCGGTCTGGCCAAGCAAGGACTTTATACGCTTGATTCAGATCTAATCCGTTGAGTAATTCAGTTGCTAATTTACCAGAGCCAATAATATATACGTTTGTCATAAATTAATATTTTTAGAAAGTTCATTTATTTTAATCCATTCTTTTCCTATTTTCTTTTCTCCCTCGAATAAAAAACACCCCCTCTGCATTAGCGGAGGGGGTGTTTAGTATTTAAAAGCTGGCGATGACTTACTCTCACATGGCAAACGCCACACTACCATCAGCGCTAAG
>NZ_BMDV01000006.1 GCF_014636095.1 Acinetobacter modestus | reverse complement strand
ATCCCTTCCGTTTGCCATGTGAGAGTAAGTCATCGCCAGCTTTTAAATACTAAACACCCCCAACCTAACAGTTGGGGGTGTTTTTTATCGTGGGGAAATAAATTGGGGATTGATTTAAGAATAAATTTTAGTCTGATGAAAATTGTGTCATATGGAGAAATTAGAGTTGTGTTATTCTCTTAGCAATATGTCGAATAATTAATAAAGATGGGTTAGCATGATTTTTTATACACTTTTATCTGCTATTGCTTCTATCTATTTGTGTTTCTTAATATTGAATAGCATTAAAAAAAATACAGAGAAACAAAATCAAGAACCTAGAGTTGTTCGTGAATGGATATTGGATGATCCTGACGGTGAGCTATATGTAGCTTTTATTACATTAGATAAAAAGGTCTGGTCTACTTCTGGTCGTTATGCGCATTCTTCTGGTTCAACGAGTACGACTTAGTCCGGCTTTCTAGCAGGGGATTTAAATGAGCTTGTGCGAAGAACCTGGGAAAGAATGTGCTTGAAGAAATGCTTGAATGTCTTAAGCAGCAAAACATAAAATAATTCTATGCTGTTTGCATGTTTGTTAAATGAGAGGGATACAACCCTCTATCACAATAAATATTTGCACCTTTGCTATTTTTGAGCAGATTAATCAGTAGAAAAGAGCTTTGCTTATAGGCGTAAACATTGCTTTATGTTATAAATATTTTTATGGGCATGTTTTTTGCTTATTTAAAAAGGGAAGTCTTAGTATGAAATTATCTGTAGGGTTGAAAGTTGCGAATAGTTTATCGTTAACCCCTCAATTACAACAGGCAATTCGTTTACTACAACTTTCTAGCTTGGAATTGGAGCAAGAAATACAAATTCAATTAGATAGTAATCCGTTACTGGAAAAAATTGAAGAAAATAATACAACAGAAAGTTTATCTACTTCAGAGATTAGTGAGTCAGGAGATTTAACAACTGAACTTAATGCAGATCATTTACCAAATGACTTGCCTGTTGATACCGAATGGGATGATATTTATACACATCAATCAACTGCATTAGCGTCGCCAGAATATGAGGAACGAGAGGATAATCGTCAAGTTCAATTGAGTTTAAAAGAACATATCTTAGAGCAAGTAAATTTATTACATTTTTCCACATTAGATAAATTAATTGCTTATTGCATCGTTGATTCTTTAGATGATAAAGGGTTTTTAGATGCTGAATTAGATGATATTTTGCTTGCAGTTACTCGGCTATTACAGGAAATGGAGAGTGCTGATGAGGTTGAAGAAGATGAAATTATTGTTGTTTTAAAACATATTCAACGTTTAGATCCAATTGGAGTGGGTTCTCGAAATTTAGCAGAATGTTTAAAGATCCAATTAGAAGGCATAGATCAAAAAAAATCATACTTAGCCGAAGCAAAGTGTCTACTCAAGTATTATGAATTATTAATAGCAAATGATTTAAATAAATTATTGAAACAAACGGGTTTGTCTAAAGAGCAGTTGAAAGGTGCTGTTGATTTATTAAAAACATTAAAACCATATCCTGGTTTAGAATTTAGCCAACAAGAATCTGAATATCAAGTTCCTGATGTTGTGGTTTCCAAGAAAGATCAGCATTGGCAAGTGCAGCTTAATCCTGATGTTATGCCTAAATTAAGGATTAATTCTTTTTATTCAAATATGATTCGTCGTGCTGATCAGAGTGATGATAATGTTTATTTACGTAATCAAATGCTTGAGGCGAAAAATTTTATTAAAAGCATAGACGAGCGGCATAAAACATTACTCAAAGTTTCAACTTGTATTGTGGAACATCAGCGAGCTTTTCTTGAACAAGGACCTGAGGCGATGAAGCCTTTAGTTCTCCGTGATGTTGCAGAGGAAGTTGAATTACATGAATCCACTGTTTCACGTGTAACAACTAATAAATATATGCTTACACCACGTGGTTTATTTGAATTGAAATACTTTTTTTCAAGTCATGTTGGAACGACGACAGGTGGTGAGGCATCTTCAACTGCGATTCGGGCAATGATTAAAAAATTGGTTTCGAATGAAAATCCGCGTAAGCCTTTGTCTGATAATGCAATTGCGGAAATGTTGAAAGATGAGGGGATTGAAGTAGCTCGACGTACAGTCGCAAAATATCGTGAATCGTTACATATTCCATCATCTTCGGAAAGAAAAGTCTTGATCTAAATTTCAAGGTGTGACTATTCTAGGGGTTCATTATTACGGAATAATGAATCTTATTAATAGTCACTAAAGGAATCGCTAAAATGATTTAATGAATGTTGAATCTTAATATGCATTAAATTTGCTTGTGCGATTCTTTGTATCCTTAGAAAAGGTGAGGGATAGAATTATGCAAATAACGATTCGTGGACACCATTTAACCATTACGCCTGCTATTGAAGAAAATATAAAAATGAAATTTAGTCAAATGACTAAGCATCTAGATCAAGTGAATAGTATGCAAATTAAATTGGCTAAAGATCATCAAATTGATAAACGTTCTCATAAGGGGAGCTCTAATCATATTGCTGAGGCGATTATTCGCTTACCGGGGATTGAGCTGTTTGCGCAGGCGACAGCAGATGATATGTATACTTCGATTAATAAATTAACAGAAAAACTAAAAAGACAGCTTGCAAAACATAGAAAAATACAGTGTTCTTATCAACATGAGCTGGCAATTTTAACTTAAGTTTTTTTATCAAAAGAGGCTTTGCAAATAGCCTCTTTTTTTTATCGATAAAAAAAGAAACGGCTTACTGAATTATCTGAAAAAGTTATAGTAAAATGTATGGTTTGACGCCATGGTTGTATAAGAGGTCTAGTAATGAATAGTGAGCAGCTCACGCAAATTTTAAAAGAAGCTTTCCCTGAAGCAGAAGTAGCAGTGAGTGGCCAAGCTGGTAAATTCGACCTTCGAATTGTTGATGATCAGTTTGATGGCAAACGTACGATTACTCGTCAACAAGCCGTATATGCACCATTAAACTCTTATATCGCAAGTGGTGAAGTGCACGCAGTTACGATTCGCGCAATGACAAAAGATGAATGGCGCAAAGCAAGCCTTTTCGGAGCTTAAATATTAATGGATAAATTTTTAATTACGGGCGGTGTTAAACTCGAGGGCGAAGTACGTATTTCTGGTGCTAAAAATGCGGCTCTGCCTTTACTTGCTGCAATGATTCTTGCAGATTCTCCGATTACTTTAACGAATGTACCTCATTTAAAAGATGTGAACACCTTAGTGAAGCTGATTGCTGGCTTAGGCGTTACAATGAGCTATGAAGGGGATACGGTTCGTGCGGATGCGTCAACATTAGATAATCAATTTGCACCTTATGAACTTGTGAAAACTATGCGTGCATCAATTTTGGTACTTGGTCCACTATTGGCTCGCTATGGAAATGCTAAAGTTTCATTACCTGGTGGTTGTGCGATTGGTTCACGTCCTGTTGATCAGCATTTGAAAGCATTAGAAGCTTTAGGTGCGCAGATTGAAGTTGAAAATGGTTATGTTCATGCTTCTGTTGATGGTCGCTTAAAAGGTGGCGAAGTTATTTTTGATATGGTCACTGTTGGTGGCACTGAAAATATCTTGATGGCTGCTGTATTGGCTGATGGTGTGACGACGATTCGTAATGCTGCTCGTGAACCTGAAATTACTGATCTTGCACAAATGCTCATTAAAATGGGTGCCAAGATTGAAGGTCTAGACACAGATACATTAGTTGTAACAGGCGTTGAAAGTTTACATGGCTGTGAATATGCAGTTGTTGCTGATCGAATTGAAACTGGTTCATATTTAGCTGCTGCTGCAATTACTGGTGGTCGAGTTAAAACCACGCATACGGATCCAGCATTGTTAGAAGCAGTATTGGATAAGTTTGAAGAAATGGGTGCAGAAGTGACTCGTGGTGATAATTGGATTGAACTAGATATGCAAGGTAAACGTCCTAAAGCTGTGAGCTTTAGAACTTTACCTCATCCCGAATTTCCAACTGATATGCAAGCACAGCTTATGGCTGTCAATGTGATTGGTCGTGGTTTTGCAACGATTTCAGAAACAATTTTTGAAAATCGTTTTATGCATGTTCCTGAATTGTCACGTATGGGCGCAAATATTCAAGTTGAAGGGCATGATGCAGTCGTAACTGGCGTAGATAAATTGCAAGCTGCTCCAGTAATGGCGACTGATTTACGTGCATCATTTTCTCTTGTTCTCGCTGCATTAGTCGCAGAAGGGGAAACCTTAGTTGATCGTATCTATCATATCGATCGTGGCTATGAACAAGTTGAAGAAAAGTTACAAGGTTTAGGTGCTCAGATTAAGCGAGTAAAAGGATGAATGACTTAAGAAACGATGATCCAAATTTTGATGTAATGGGTAATTTTGATCATGGTTTAACCTTAGCACTCAGTAAAGGACGTATCCTAAAAGAGACATTACCTTTACTTGAGAATGCGGGTATTAATTTATTAGAAGATCCTGATAAATCACGTAAATTAATTTTCCCAACCACACATAAAAAAGTACGTATTTTGATTCTTCGTGCTTCTGATGTACCGACGTATGTTGAGAACGGTGCAGCAGATTTTGGTGTAGCGGGTAAAGATGTGCTTATGGAACATGGCGCCCAACATGTTTATGAGTTACTTGATCTAAAAATTGCAAATTGTAAATTGATGACTGCTGGTAAAGTTGGCATGGAACGTCCGAAAGGCCGTTTAAAAATTGCAACTAAATACGTGAATCTTACTCGTCAATACTATGCAAGTTTAGGTGAGCAAGTTGATGTGATCAAACTTTATGGATCTATGGAGCTTGCACCTTTGGTTGGGTTGGGTGATTACATAGTCGATGTGGTCGATACAGGTAATACTTTACGTGCCAATGGTTTAGAGCCATTAGAAGAAATTTGTAAAGTTTCTTCTCGTTTAATTGTCAATAAAGCGAGCTTTAAACGTAAACAAGCCGTGTTAAATCCAATTTTGACGCAACTTGAAGAAGCTGTGAAATCACGTTCAGTATGATTTTGCATGATGATTCAAAAAACCGTTCTTTTGAACGGTTTTTTTTATAACTTAATCTCCTGATTAAGGGAAAGAATGTCTTCCTTTTAGATTTGGCTGTGTGCTAAAAGGGTTTATCGTTTTGTGATTAGAGATAAGAATGAAAACGCCCTTGCAACGTAAACAAGAATCTATTTTAAAATTACAAGCACAATCGATTCCTTACATCGAATGGTTGCCGCATATTGAATCGGCTGATGAAGTTATAGCCCGTTCAGTTGAAAGTATTGCCAAACGAGCAATTGCGTGTTTGATCATTATCCAAGTGGCATGTGATTTAAACAATCAGCAATTTGATCAAGAAACTAAAGACTTTATCGTTGATTTGCTAAATAAATTTGAAGTATTTGATGAGTTAACCCTTAAAGAACGAAATATTTTAAATCAAGAGGTTTCTCAACAAGATGTCGTGAATATGATTTGGAAATATGAGGCTTACTAGGTTTTACTTTGGGCACTCGGAATTGTAAAAGAACTCAATTATCCAAATGAAATAGCAGATTGTGATTTTGCAGTTCAGGTAGTTTCTGCTTGTCGCTCATTTGATGAATTTATGCAGCAAGTTGAGTTAAGAAATCTGGATGAAATTTTAGATCAGGCAGATTTGACCTATCGTTATGATTGGGCATGCGTAGATGCTCGTTTGAAACAACAATATGCACCTGAAAATTTAAATGCTTCAGTTGTTGTGGAACGTCACGGTGCTTTGAATTGGCTAATACAGCATGATGGAGATTGGGATAATCCAGACTTAAATACATAAAATTTAAAATATTTAAACCTAAAAATGATTTTTCCTATTAAAGCAGGTGGAAATGCTGATGTTATCTTGCCCACAAGCGTGTTGAAAAAGAGTAAACTTAGCCTTCTCTTATTCGCCTTGTGGGTAAATTGATGCGACGTTTATCGACTCAGGATCAAAATTTTAAACAGGCATTTGCTGAACTTTTAGCATTTGAAACTGTGAATGATCCTCAATTAGTACAAACTGTAGACCAAATCATTGCTGATGTTCGTCAGTATGGCGATGATCATGTACTTAAATTAACACAACAGTTCGATCGACATCCAGCGCATCAATTCTCGGATTTGGAACTGACCCAAGTTCAACTTAAAACTGCATTTGAAGGCTTAAGCACAGAAATTCGTGAAGCCTTAGAATTGGCTGCAAAACGTATTCGTTCTTTCCATCAGGCACAAAAGCAGGAAGGTTGGACTTATGTTGATGATCTAGGTAATACATTAGGTCAGAAAGTCACACCACTTGATCGCGTCGGGATTTATGTTCCTGGTGGATTAGCATCTTATCCATCATCTGTGCTTATGAATGCTTTACCAGCACATGTAGCTGGGGTTCCTGAAATTATCATGGTGGTGCCAGCGCCGAATGGTGAATTGAATCCATTGGTGTTAGCAGCTGCATATTTAGCAGGGGTAAGCCGAGTATTTACTATTGGTGGTGCTCAAGCCGTTGCTGCGTTAGCTTATGGAACGCAAACCATTCCAGCTGTCGATAAAATTACAGGACCGGGGAACCGTTTTGTGGCAGCAGCCAAACGTGCAGTCTTTGGTCAGGTGGGTATTGATATGATCGCGGGACCTTCGGAAATTTTGGTGTATGCCGAAGGGGAAAATAATGCTGAATGGTTGGCTATGGATGTATTGTCTCAAGCTGAGCATGATACGGTTGCACAAGCCATTTTTATTACGCCAGATGAAGCACTTTTAAATGCTGTCGAAACAGCCATTGAAAAGCATTTAAGTGAATTGCCAAAAGCAGAAATTGCTCGAACTTCGATTCAAAATCGCGGCGCGTTGGTACTAGTAAAGGATCGTTCGGAAGCGATTAAACTGATTAATCAAGTTGCCCCAGAGCATTTAGAATTATGTCTTGATGATGCTGAATTAATGAGCCAAGAGATTCGTCATGCAGGTGCGATCTTTATGGGGCGTTATACGCCTGAAGCGATCGGTGATTATTGTGCAGGCCCAAATCATGTTTTACCGACTTCGGGTACAGCGCGTTTTTCTTCACCGCTCGGCGTTTATGATTTCCAAAAGCGTTCAAGTTTAATTATGTGCTCACAAGAGGGCGTTAAAACTTTGGCTAAAACAGCAGATGTGTTGGCAGTTGAAGAAAATCTTGATGCCCATGCACGCTCAGCACGCTATCGCTATCAATAACCGATTCGAAGAATAGATAGGGGCTGATAAAAGCCCCTTTTTTGAGATATATGAGAGTAGAACAATGATGTTTACAACAGAACAAATGCGTTTTTGGAGTCCAGAAGTTCGTGAGCTTGAGCCATATGTACCGGGTGAGCAGCCTAAGATTCAGAACTTACTAAAACTCAATACCAATGAAAACCCATATCCACCATCACCTAAAGTTGTGGAAGCAGTTCAAGCAGTTTTAACTCACCAAGCTGATGCTTTGCGCTTGTATCCAGATCCAGATGCGACGGCTTTAAAGCAAGCAATTGCCAAACAGCAGCATGTTGATGTTGCTCAAG
This sequence comes from Acinetobacter modestus, assembly GCF_014636095.1. Classification (GTDB taxonomy): domain Bacteria; phylum Pseudomonadota; class Gammaproteobacteria; order Pseudomonadales; family Moraxellaceae; genus Acinetobacter; species Acinetobacter modestus. Next base: position 231,170 of record NZ_BMDV01000006.1, on the reverse strand, counting down.
TCTTTGTCGGTAATGGTTCGGATGAAGTTTTAGCGCATATTTTTAAAGCTTTTTTTATTCAGAAAGAGCCAATCCTCTACCCAGATATTACCTATAGTTTTTATCCTGTTTATAGCCAGTTTTTTGCAACGCAAACCAAGCAGATTCCTTTGAATGAAAAGTTCGAAATTGATGTTTGTGATTATGCACAGGAAAATGGCGGTATCATCATTACCAATCCGAATGCGCCAACCAGCATTGCATTAGGACTAGCACAGATTGAGCAAGTACTTAAAACAAATCCTGATCGAGTCGTGGTGATTGATGAAGCCTATGTCGATTTTGGCGCTGAGTCAGCAGTGCAATTGGTCAATCGTTACGAAAATTTAGTCGTTTGCCAAACAACATCTAAATCACGTTCATTAGCTGGTTTACGTGTTGGATTTGCGATTGCTCAATCTCATTTGATTGCAGCACTTGAAGCTGTAAAGAATAGCTTTAATTCATACCCAATTGATCGTTTTGCGATTGCCGCAGCGGTAGCCTCATTTGAAGATCAAGCTTATTTTGAAGCGCAATGTGCCAAAGTGATTGAGAGTCGAGAAAAATTAGTTGGTGATCTCGTGGCTTTAGGTTTTGATGTATTGCCATCGAAAGCCAATTTTATCTTTGTCACGCATCCTCAATACGATGCTGCTCAACTGGCTCAACAATTACGTGAGCATGGTATTATTGTGCGTTATTTCAATAAGCCACGGATTAATCAATTTTTACGTATCACAATTGGTACAGATGAACAAAATCAACGTCTAGTGAATACGCTTAAAACGCAAATTTTATGATCTGTAGAAAAATTTAGTTTTCAGATTTTTGCCATGTATTGAGTAAATCAAGCATGGCAGAAATTTTATCAAAGCATTCTTGGTACTCGGCTTCGGCATCAGAAGCAACCGTAATGCCGCCACCTGCCCACATCGATAATTGATCCTGAGATTTTTGAATACTACGGATTAAGATATTCCAGCAACCTGTTCCATCAAAATTAAAATAACCCAAACTTCCACAATATGCGCCACGTGGAGCACCTTCTAATTCATCAATAATTTGCATAGCGCGAATTTTGGGTGCCCCTGTAATTGAACCACCCGGAAGGGCGGACAATAACATCTGCATGGGGTTTACTTCTTTTTTTAAGGTTGCAGTGATTTCACTGACCATATGATGAACTTGGTTGAAGCTTTCAATTTCGAAAAGTTTTGTCGTTTCTACAGATCCTGTTTCCGCATAAACACTTAAATCATTACGAAGTAAATCAACAATCATCACATTTTCAGCCTGATCTTTTTCAGAGCGGCTTAGCTGATCTTTAGATTGTTGGTCTTGCTCGGCATCATCAAAACGAGGCATTGTACCTTTAATTGGTCGTGTTTTAATTTTTCGATTTGTTTGAAATTCGATAAACAATTCTGGAGAACAGCTGAGTAGCTCAAAATCATGTATCTTGAGATAGGCAGCGTAAGGTGCATGGGTGAGCGCCCATAAATCCTGTGCTCGATCTAATAATGAACCTTGTGTTTTTGCAATAAACTCTTGAGTTAAATTAATTTGGTAGCAGTCACCAGCTTTGATATATTCCTGCACTTGATTAAATGCATGTAGGTATTGTTGCTTAGACCAGCGCGGATAGCATTTTTCTAATAATGAGAAAGGTGTCTTTTGAATATTGATTGGTTGATTGAGTAGATTTATGACATTTTGATAGATACTTTCAGCTTCATTTTCATTACTATAAAAATACCAAGCATCATCCTGAAACTTTAAAAAAGTCGAATATAGACCTAAGAAAAAACAGGGTTGATTTCGTGAAACCATCCTTATAAATTGATTTGCACTATAGTCATAACTAAAAAAGCCAATATATCCACCACTAAAAGTAGTTTTCATTGAACTTTCTGAATTGGCTTGAAAATTTAAAAAATCGCTAATAGGTAAAGTTGCTTGTTCATTCTTATATTTATTAAATTGAGTTTTATAAAATTTTTTTAGTTCTGACTGTTCTAATACTAAGAATTCTTGAGGCAAAAAACCAATTGTCGGAGTGTGATTATCATATAAATAAACTAAACCAGTTAGTTCATTCAGTTGTATAAGAAGGTCAAATGCAGAGGTGAGTTGCGTGTCAAGTTTTTGCTGAAAATGAGACATATAACAAAAATATATTCATATACATTTGGAAAATATAATTGTACTACAATCATCTAAACTCTACTGATATTTATCCTATAGATAAAAGCTTGAAAAATATTTGTGAAATGTATTGTGATTCTATCTACTGAAATTGCAAAACAAGTTGCAATTTTCATGAATTGATTTAAGAAAGCGCAATTGTTTACATTTTGCAGTGATTTGGGCGGATGATAAAAGGTCGAAATTGGATATTTGACTATGATTTTCTAAAAGTTCTGATTAAAAAATTATAGTGCTTTCCAGATGTTAGAAGATATAAGTTAAAGTGATGCATGAAAAAAGTATCATGCCGTTTATCGGGTTATTTATAAAAATCGATTAACAGTAGTTGAACATAAAATAACAAACCTGTAATTTAGTACTTGCTAAACGAACTACTCAAGGATTGGAAGTTCAAGTTGTCATTAAGAAAAAAACGACCGTGGACAGTTTAGAGTAGTGAAAGTCAAAAAATAAATGCTCTTGGGAGAGTGCTCAATGAAAATGTTTACTAAACTAGCTTTAGTTTCTTCAATGGCGATTAGCGCGAATGCAATGGCTATGCAGTCAATGGATGATGCTGCACTAAGCGCTGCAACAGGTCAAGACGGTATCAATATTGGTATTGGTATTTCTCGAATTGATATCGAAAAAGTTTTAATTCACGATAACGATGGTTTACAAACATCAACTGGTATTGCTGGTGCTACTGGTACTGCATCAACAACATCTTCTGGTGCGATTGTTATTAAAGGTAATGGTCAAGGTACTGCTGCAACGAACCCTAACTTTGCAAATGGTATTGTAATCACAGCTCCTATGAACGGTGGTGCGTTAGATACAACTCGTACTTTAGCATCTCATAACCTCATGGATCTTACAATTGATGCAGATAAGGGTACAGGTACAGGTAATACAGCATTCCTTAACGTTGCTGCAGCTGTTTCAGGCTTAGATATCTATATCGGTGAGATTGGTGTTTCTGCTTCTAATGTTCAAGGTGCTACAGTTCGTCGTGGTAATGACTCAGCTAACTATAATGCGATCTTGTCTGGTTTAACACTTAAAACAGGTGTTACAACTGCAAACATCCAATTAGGTGCTGCTCCACAAGGTGCTATGATTGTATTAAATACAACGATGCAAGGTGGTTTAGAACTTACAAACTTAGGTATTATTGATAGCTCAACTAAACAAGGTCTTGCTGATGGTACTGCAGGTAACCGCGCAGCAGGTCAAATTTACTTAGATAGTATTAAAGTTGTTGATTCTAACGGTGCAAATTTAACTGTTAATGCAAAAGTAAGCGTAGTTGGTAAAGAAACTGGTGCTACTAACCCGAATGGTTACCTTCAAATCGTTACTGGTTCAGGAAATGCTGCTGGTTCTTTAGTAGCTAGTGACTCAAGCGATATCTATATCAAAGGTGTTCATTTAGGTAGTCAAACTGCTGCTTCTATCGGTGACGTAGAAGTTCAAAAATTAACTACTTACTATAATAATGGTACAGCTAACGTAGCAGGTTCTATGATCACTATCTCTGGTCACTAAACCTTCTTTAAAAAAAGCGCACAATGTGCGCTTTTTTTATTTTTCCGAGACATAATTTTGTCTTGAAAAAAATCAATATAAAGTCAATGATGTCTATATCACAATAAATTACTTAAATACTACTAAGTTTTATCTTTGAACTACATTTCGTCAAAAAAAACTAAAAAAAAGCTGTTTTTTTTTATAAAAAAAGGTATCTTCAACATGCAGGGACGTAGTGTTTAAAAGCACTAAAATAAAATGAATAAGGCAGGTTGTGCCACGGTTAGAAAAAGAGACTTATGTTAGAGATCGCTTTAGGCTCAGCATTGATGTATTATTTTACAACGCAAGCCTTCGAAATAGAAAAAAAACCAGAGGGGACTGTATATTATACAGAGACCTTGGATTCTCGTAATCCTTCTTTTTCACGGAATCATCGTGAGGCGGTGACGATTAAACCCGCTATAGAAGATCAGTTCCGAGGAATTGTCCGTCAGGCTTATGATTATAGCTGTGGATCAGCTGCTTTAACTACTTTGTTAAATGGTTATGGTGGTTTAAATCTTACCGAACAACAAACGATGACTGGTTTACTTCAATACGGCGAATATCAGCGTATTATCGAACGTCGTAGTTTCTCACTATTAGATATGAAACGCTTTGTTACGGCTCTTGGATTAAACAGTGGTGGATATCGTGGAGAGTTCTCTGACTTAACTTCATTGAAGCAGCCAGCAATTGTTCCTATTACATATGCTGGCTTTAAACATTTTGTTGTGTATAAAGCATATAAGAATGGGCGAGTGTATGTTGCGGATCCATCATTAGGCAATATTAGTTTTGATGAAATTCGCTTTAAACAAATTTGGGATAATAATACGCTTTTTATCGTTGATATTCCTGAGCAGTACCGTAAAAACTTATTAGCTTTACAAGATTCTGATATGCGTCATGTAGAAGATGCTACGGTAAATAAATATGCTCTTGCTGAGATTCAGTTTCCGACACAAAAATTTGAACGCATAGCTGATAAAGCATCAACAATGCGTCGAGTATTAGATGCTGATCCTGCTTCCGCTACTTACAATCAACCAATTACGACTTTTATGCGCTTATATTACAAGCGGAAGTAATTTAGAAATCATTAAAATTAATGTATTAATAGGATGTAACGCAAAATGAAAAGTCCATGGATGAATATCAGCGTGTTGGCATTAAGTATGAGTGCAATCACAACAACACTTTATGCTGAGGAGCAAAAATCAACGGAAGTTCCAGCTGAGCAAACAACACAAACGAATCAAGCTTCTGATGCAGCCAAAGAAGATTCGGCTGTAGTAGTCGAAAACCAAGCAAATCAAGCAGCAAATGCATTACAAAAGCAAGAAGGCGATGCAACAAAAGAAACGAATTTACAAGAGGTTTTTACATCGAATGAACGTCAATATTCATTAATAAAGAAAGGTATTATTTCTTCATACTATGATATTGATTATACCTATTATAGAGATAGTAGGTTGGATCTTGCTACAGGTGATAGTACAAGCGCTTTAGCTAGACTGCGTGTTGAAGAAGATGCAAACCATACATTAACTAACACATTTACGACACAATATGGTTTACTCGATAACGTAACTTTATCTGCATCTATTCCACTCATTGCAAAAAAAGATTTGTTGCAACAAAAGACTGCTGCGGGTTTAGGAGATGTTTCTTTTGGTGCTCGTTGGGAACCATTTCCACTAAAGCAAGGTCGTCTCCCATTAGTATTGTTTGGTAGTTTATCAACGAAAACGGGTGATAGCCCGTATGAAATTGGTATTGATGAGTTATCCACAGGTAAAGGGTATTATTCTGTCGGTTTTGGTGCGAGTACTCGTAAATATATTGATCCTGTCGTGCTATTTACATCTGTTTCAGCAAACTATGGCCTGAAAGAAAGTGGTTTGAATCAACTGCGAGGAGGTGGTTCAAATGGTCCTCGTATTCTTGAAAGTTTCGATCCAGGTTTAAGTGGTGGGTTTTCATTTGGCTTCGCTTACTCATTTAACTATGACGTATCATTAACGATGTCTTATCAACAGAGCTTTAATACTGGAGCAAAATTCTATTTTAAAAATAATGAAAGTTATCAATCGGCGGATCAAAGTAGTGCCATGTTGTCATTTGCATTGGGCGTAAGGGTATCACCAGAGACAATTGTAAATGGTACCGTTGCTATTGGGTTAACGGAAGATGCGCCAGATGTGTCCTTGGGCTTATCATTCCCACTCGATATTATAGGTTTCGGTAAAAAAGTTCGTTAAGGAGATGTAATGGTGAAATACCTAAAATTATGTCCTTTAACGGCAGCAATTATTTTAGCAAGTTTATGTAATATTGCTAATGCTCAATTAGGACAAGACTTATCTGTAGATTTGCGCTCACTTTCGTTAGGTAATGCTGTTACGGCTGATCCACCAGGAATTAGTGCAGTACACTTTAACCCAGCTGCACTGGCGAAAATTGATGGTCTACAAACTGATGTGCAAGGTATCTTAGCTAACTTTGCAATCAAAAGAGAATACTCGGCGCCAGCTGGATATAATGTATTTGGTTACTCAGATGATCCGTTGGTCTGTAATGATGGTCCAGAAGTTAAAACTGGAATATGTACCGATTTTAAAGGAACGGTAAATGGTGATGTTGAGTATGCAAGTATTTATGTCCCAATCTTGAAGAAAATTGTAGATTTAGGACCTAATTCGCCACTAGCCGCACCTACTGCAGCAATTGCATATAAACCACCTGGATCAAAAGTAACTTATGCAACAGCAATGTATGCACCTTTAGTTGCCGGTTTTGGTGCTGAAGATGGTAATCCAAGTAACTATATGGGGCAACAGGTTGCCTTAGAGCGCATCACTTATTTATCACCTTCTTTTGGTTATCAAGTGAATGATCATCTGTCTATTGGTGCATCATTCGGTATGTCTTACCAAGCAATTGCACTTAAAACGGATCTACGATTTCCAAATGAAATGATTGGCGTACTACGAATGGTAGATGAAGTAGTGTGTACTCCGTTTAAGAACAATGGAGACATTATCACTGATTTACTATTATTTGGCATATGTAATGCTAAAGAGGGTATGAATCCATTTAGTAAAATGGGTGCAATGGATGTTTCATTGGAGCAATCATTAAGCCCAAGTTATAATTTAGGCGTATTATGGGAACCTACAGATGACTTCAGTTTTGGTATGGTTTATCAAAGTGAAGCCAAAATGCGACTGCGCGGAAAATATTTAATTAATAACGCAACTGCGCCTCAGCAACTTGTCGCTGGTCTAAACTCATCAGCAACTGGTCAGATTTTAGCAGCAATCCTTGGCTTACCAGGTTATGTACCAGATGTGGAGTCTGGTCTAGTAGCTATGGATTTTAAATATCCTCAGCATTTTAAAGCTGGTATAAAATATAAAATCTTCCCTGATTTACAAATGAATTTTGATCTTGGCTGGACAGACTTTGCTGCATGGGATAAATTCAAATTCGAATTTGATCGACAAATCTCTTTATTGAAAGTTGCTAAACTTCTTTCTGCTGATGTAACAGAGCGTTCGCTATCTTTACCTCTAAAATTTCAGTCTTCTTGGCGTTGGGGGATTGGCTTCGAGTATTCAGCAACAGATCGATTAAAGTTACGTATGGGCTATGAACCTCGTACAAGTTCGATTCCAGATGACAAACGAAACACGATGGTGCCTATTAATAATGCTCAATTGTTTGGTTTGGGTGTCGGTTATCGTTTTGATCAGGATACAGATGTGGATTTATCAATTGGTTTTCTACGTAGTCGTGATGATATTCCTGCAAATACTAGTAGTCTTGCCAATAAAACAGGGGTTGATAATATTTTGTTAAACCCATATGCAGGCTTAGATATTAAAACCAATACTAAAGTAACTTTGCTTGGTATCAACTATAGAACAAAATGGTAATGTTAACGACTATGATAATAAAACAATCTAAGCTTGCAATATCTGTAATTATTACTGTTATTGCAAGTACTTCGGTTGTATATGCGGAAGGTTTTTATACAATTATTGGTCCTGATGGAAGACCAATGATTATTCCTAAAAAACCAACAGAAAATGAGACGAGTACAGATAAGGTTATACATTCTATTAATGTTGATTCTTCAGCAGCATCAGAAAAAAATCTAGCAGTTGGAAATAATGTTAAATTAAATTTACCAAGAATATCAATGTCTCAACAAGACGCTGTTAAGAATACAGTTAAAATGCAATCACCTTCAGAATCAAGATTAGCGTCTGAAGCGGAAGTACTACATCAACCAAAATCTCAAAATTTTATAAATACTTCAAAAGAAAAGATTAATGCTAATACCAATAACAAGATAACATTAAAATCAATTGTTGATACTAAAAGTCTAACTAATATTGAGGCAGAATCATCTGCTTCATCTGCTTCATCTGCTTCATCTGCTTCATCTGCTTCATCTGCTTCATCTGCTTCATCTGCTTCATCTGCATTCATACAAGTAGATGGTGTTGAATATGTCAATAATGAATATTTAGAAGATCAGGAATTTAATTTAGAGGGTAAAAAGCGCTTTTATAGTATGCCTGATGGTACAGGACGTATAGAGACAATAGAGCGCAAAAAAGGTGTAAGTCGATCAATTTTGGATAAAATATTAAACAAATCAAACCAGAATCTAAATTCAGTTACTTTATCTAATAATTATGTGCGTTTATCTGAACAAGATTTATCTTTAACATTTGAGAATGATCGCTGTTTCTTAGAAAGTTATAGTAAAAATAAAACAATCAAGAGTTTAGTTCCTGAAAAAGAAATTGGCTTATGGCCTCGTAAACCTATAACAGAAAAATTTGAATATGAACTGGTTAAACTTGATCAAAATATTCAATACATGCAATTTGATTCTTATGCATCTAATACTGATAAACCGACATATTATTGGCCTCTGGTGATTTTTTTAGATAAGTCGGGTTGTATATTAGAAGGTGTAAGTGGGTTTAAGAATCGGAAGATTCCAGCAACATTATTACAACATGCAGCTCTTCAGGGCGTAATTAAGATACCACCTAAAAGTTATTATATGATGATGACTCCATTAGCGTCAGCCGTGGATGTTCCAGAGCAGGAACTTTCAAATCAAGGACAGATTAAGATTGCTGCTTTACAGTAAGCATTAATAGGATGAACCCATGACAAATAAGAAAATTTTATTACCTTTTGCTTTAACTGCATTAGTAGCTTTTCTACAAGGCTGTGGAGGTGAAAGTGCTAAAATTAATGAAGATCCAAACAAGGGTGTTAGTGGGGTAACAAGTAGTACAAGTTGTCTTGTAGGTAGTGATAATTGTTTACAATTTGTGATGGATTATCCTATTTCGGGTATCAATTTTGATTGTAGTAGCGATAAAATAAACCATTTTGCCACTAAACTTGAATCTGATGATCTTGTTAAAGGAGCTTGTAAATTAGGTGATGAGGTTAGTTTCTATATTCAGGGTGAAGGTGCTCGTAAAATTGATCTAGGTAAAGTTAAGTTAGATAATATTTCTAAATTAATTACTAAAAGCTTACCTAGAATTCGATTAATTGACTTAGCGATTGGCTTAACAGGTAAAACCCCTACATCTTTAGTAAATAGTAATGATGAAACAGTTCGTGTTGCTATAGGTATTGCTAAAGTTTTCCAAAGTTTGAGTGTTGAGCAAAATAATGTAATTGGTGATATACAGCGAGTCGAATTAACTAATGAGAGAAAAAACCAACTTACTAAAATAAGTAAAGATATTGGTATGACAGAATGGGCTAATAATGAATATATTAGTGTTCTAAAACCATGGCTAGATGTAGGAGCAGTTCCTGATGATGAAGCACTAGATGTAATTACAAAATTAACTAATTTAACTAATGTTGGTGTTTGGGAGGCTGCTTTACCTATATTTAAACCAGGTGGTGACATTCAATTAACTGGTGTAGATGGTTTCTTTGGATGTAATAAAGGGGTATATGATGATTGCGTATTGCCTAAGAATAATTTAATACATTCAATGGGAAGCTTTAATTTATTGTCTGATCGCCAAGGTTATGTAATTGGTTCGGGACAGCAATGGCGAGGTGCAGCAACTATTATAAATAATATGGTTTCACCTCCACTTGTATTGATCAATAAGGTAAAGCCAGTAAAACTACAAGTGAATGCACAAAATGAATGGTTAAATCCAATTTCTAGAGAGGTTAATGCTACTAAACCTTTACATTTTAGTTTAAATAATAATATGAACGATGATTTAATGCTTTATCAAGGTAAAGTCATTAATGATACAACAATGCCAGGAACAGAAGCATTTTATAAAAAATTATTAAATACTAAAGATAATGAAACAGTAAATCTAAATCATTTAACTTTGTGGCAACAAACTATATCGGGTGAGTCATATCGTGGTGGAATGGATATTATTAGAGCTGCTCCAGCGAATTATCTCGATAAAAATATTTTTAAGACTGAGAAAAATGTTAAAGTCGGACAAACATATATCTTTCCATTTTATGCAACTTTGAATTTTAAATTTCAAGATTCAAATACTCCACCTGTGAAAATTGGAATAGTGATCGACGAAAATGGTGATATCCGTACAGATATTAAAAATAATTCAACTGAAACGGACATGTCAGGAGTTTGTGGTAAACCGAAAACATTAAATCCAGATGGAACAATAACGGATACTAATGATCAAATACAATATCGTATAGGAACCACGGGTGCGACTTCGAACTTAGTAAATGAAAAGTCTATTACTGTTCGTATGATTTTATCAAATCCTAAATTTTCTAAAATTGATGGAACAGTGTTTGGATTGAATTTAAGTGCTGGAACAGGCGCAAAAATTAACTTATATAATTTATTAGCAGGTCAAAAGATTGTTAGTCTCACCAATTTTATGAATAATCCTGTAACGTGGTCAAATACATTTGCACAAGCTCAAGCTACTTATATTAATATATACGAAAATAGTGAAACGGATAAAAATCAATATGTACCACCTACAGATGAAGAACGTGCACTTGCGAAAAGGAATTCTGGTACAGTGACTATCGAGCTTGCCAATCAAAATATCCCAGAATGTAATGCTATTAGAACTAAGTAATATTCTATTATACTAATTTTAATCAACTAAAAGCCTCATTTTTGAATGAGGCTTTTAGTATTAAGAAAACTAAAACTATTTATTTAACCTGTACGATCTAAACGTGTACCTAATGTTTCTAAATGAGAAGGAAATAATCCTAGTTTACGATCTGCAAAATAATGTTTTAAAGTTTGTTCTACACTTGGAAATGCGAGTTCCGCCCAAGGGATATTATGTTCTTCAAATAAACGGCATTCGAGACTTTCTTCTCCAGCTCCAAAAACACCATCTTTCAATTGTGCTTTAAATAGAACATAAATTTGTCCAATACGTGGAATATTGTACATACAATATAACTGTTCGATTTCAGCTTCAGCTTCAGCTTCTTCTCGTGTTTCACGAGCAGCACCTTGTTCCATGGTTTCAAATAACTCCATGTAGCCTGCAGGAAGTGTCCATAGCCCATAACGTGGCTCAATAGCTCGCCGACACAATAAAACTTTATTATCCCAAATGGCTAATGCACCGCAAATAACTTTCGGATTTTCATAGTGGATGTTGCCACAGTGTGTACAGACGAGCCGTGTTTTATGATCACCTAGCGGGATTTTTGCTTCAGTTTGATGTCCACACGCAACGCAAAAGCTCATAATTATCATCAGCTACAGAGATAACTCAGCATAACTGAATTTTGATCACTTCGCATCATGATCTATGATTGTGATTGAAATTTCAGTTATGATGATTTGTAAGGAAAACGAGAAAAAGAGATGAGTCATATGGAAGAACCATCGTTAATACAGCTTTTACAACAACGGTTGCGTTTTTCCAAACGAATCCAACAAGCTGATGCAGCGGTTTTAATTGCAATTACACAAGAACAGCAACCTAAGGTCTTACTCACACGTCGTTCAATCCATTTATCTCAACATGCAGGTGAGGTGTCTTTTCCAGGAGGAAAGCGTGATCCGAGTGATACCAGCAATATTGTGGTGGCGTTACGTGAGGCACAGGAAGAAACAGCGCTTAATCCGTTCGATGTCAAACTGTTAGGTGATTTGCCAATACAACGAGCCCGTAGCGGTTTATCTGTGAAACCGATTGTAGGATTAATCCCTGCGGAGGTGGACTTAATTGCTCAACCTACAGAAATTGATCGTATTTTTTTTGCACCATTACAGCAATTAATTGATGCACCACCTTTACCCTATGAAGTACGTTTAGTTCGACAATCAATTTATTTTCCAAGCATGCAAGTGGAAAATGAAATTGTTTGGGGTTTAACGGCTCGGATGTTGGTGTCTTTATTTCAGTATGGGCTTGGGCATCAAAAAAAATGGCCTTTTTTAGTGAATCCACCACATTTTGGATTATCTAAATTCTAATCACGTCTTATTAAAATAGAGTAGTATTTTGTCATGATGTACACATATCAAGGATTGAGCCCTAAAGCATTACATGAACCTTGGGATGGCTGGGTAGCACCGAATGCAACGGTGATTGGTCAAGCTGAGTTAGGTCGCCAAGTCAGTATTTGGTTTGGTGCTGTTGTACGAGCGGATAATAGTGTCATTCGGATTGGAAATTTCTCGAATATTCAGGAAAATGCAGTTTTACATACCGATGCAGGCATTGAACTGAATATTGGGGATTATGTGACAGTCGGTCATCAAGCAATGTTGCATGGCTGTACGATTGGAGATAATTCTTTAATTGGTATCAATGCTGTGGTTTTAAATAATGCTGTGATTGGTAAAAATTGTATTATCGGTGCAAATGCATTGATTCCTGAGGGTAAAGTTATCCCTGATAATTCTGTAGTCATGGGGGCCCCAGGAAAAGTGATCAAAACATTAGATGAGCATGGCGCTGCACGGTTACGCTTGAGTGCTTTACATTATGCTGAACATTATAAGAATTTTTTAGTATTGGAAGAGTTTAATTTCTAATAATTACGAGTTGATATATTGTGTTTCTTTAGCCAAGTATATCCTTGGCTTTTTTGTATCTATAAAAAGCCAATAACTCGCTTAGGGCGCTTGAGTGGGGTATGATACTCGACGTTTTTTATCTCTTTTAAGCTAAGGTTTTTGCATGAAGTTGCTTGCATTGGAAACTGCAAATGAGCACTGTTCAGTTTCATTAATTGATGATGTTCAAGAACTCTATTTTCAATTAGATGAGCGACCAAAAGCACAAACGCAAACCATTTTGCCATTAACTGAACAGGCGCTATTACAGACTCAAACTCAATTGGCTGATTTGGCTGCAATTGCGTTTAGTCGTGGACCAGGTTCATTTAGTGGTGTACGTATTAATGCTGCGGTTGCTCAAGCTTTGGCATGGTCACAAGATTTGCCTGTTATTCCTGTATCAAGCTTGCAAGCGTTGGCGCAAGCTGCATATCGTTTGACAGGATTACAGCAGGTTACAGCTGTTTTAGATGCGCGTATGCAAGAAGTTTATATTGCTAATTTTAGTCTAGATGAAGATGGGATTATGCATGCTGTCGATGAAGAAAAATTATTAAATTATGAACAAGCGACCGCATATCGTAAATTTATCGCGATTGGCTCAGGTTCAGAATTGATTAAGCCAAGTCAAATAGACTCGCAAGAGGCTTCCATTCTAAAAACGTCTGCAACAGAAATTCGAGCAACTGCGCAGGATATTGCAACTATTGCGCGAATTTATGCTGTACAAAAAAAATGGGTTGATGCTAAGCATGCACTACCTGTGTATTTACGTGATGATGCATGGAAAAAAATTCCAGAACAAAGTAAAGCGAATTAAGGTTAATTATGGATCTTTTATTGCTATTTAAAGCAGCAATTATGGGTTTGGTGGAAGGGATTACTGAATTTCTACCGATCTCAAGTACAGGGCACTTGATTCTAGCAGGGCAGTTGCTAGATTTCTGGACGCTTGAAAAGCGAGAAATGTTTGCTGTTGCAGTACAAATTGGTGCAATTGCAGCTGTAATCTATGAATATTGGGGAAAGCTGTGGGGCGCATTAATTGGAGCACTCACCGGTCAAGAACAAGGTCGCCGTTTAAGCCTGAATTTAATTATCGCTTCTATTCCAATTGTGATTATCGGATTGACCTTTGGCGATGTGGTGAAGGCTTATTTGTTTAATGCAGTTACGGTCGCAATTGCGCTCATTGTCGGTGGTTTCGTCATTTTATGGGCTGAACGCCGCCAGCATAAAATTATAAGTCCTGAAGTTGAGGATTTGACATTCAAGCAGGCAACGCTGATTGGTTTGATTCAATGTTTTGCGTTAATTCCAGGGACTTCACGTTCTGGTTCAACCATTATCGGTTCATTATTCTTAGGCATTTCACGTAAAGCAGCGGCTGAATTTTCATTCTTCCTCGGTATTCCTGTATTGATGGGGGCAGGCTTACTGGATATGTATAAAATGCGTCATGAATTACATAGTAATGATATGGCTATTTTAGCAGTTGGAATTATTGTTGCCTTTGTTTCAGCTTTAATTGTGATTCGTGCACTAATTCGTTATGTCTCTAAGCATGATTTCACCGCTTTTGCTTACTACCGTATAGTCTTTGGTTTATTTATTTTGGCGACATGGTGGACAGGTTGGGTGCATTGGTAATGCAGATGATCTGTTGGTATCAGATGGAGTACGCGGAGCAATTTCAACAACTTCAAACTCGTTTAGCGAGTTTGGATGTCGAACTAAAAGGTCAAATCGTTGAAAAAGTGAATGCGCGTTTCCTTCGTCTGAATCCAGAAATGGCTTTAGTTTTAGATGAAGATGGACTCAGTCTGGCTGCGAATGGGATGAAAATGCAACCTGATTGGCGTGCTGAAATTCCTCGTTTAAAACGAGCCAGTCTGAAATCCGAAATGATTGCAAGAGCATGTCAATTAGGTGAAAAACCTAGCTTAATTGATGCAACAGCTGGCTTAGGTCATGATAGTTTATTGATGGCTTACTTGGGTGCTGATGTGCGTTTAATTGAACGTCATCCCATCCTATTTGTATTATTAGAATATACCAAAGCTCACGCAGAAAGAGATCCTTTTTTGCAATCTGTTATGCCACGGATTCAACTCATTTATGCTGATTCAACTGATTATTTACATGGATTAAAGCAGCGAGATGAACAGATCGATGTCGTTTATTTAGATCCGATGTTCCCACAGCGAGATCAAAATCACCAAGCACAGAAGAAACAGGCACAGGTCAAAAAGCAAATGCAATTATTGCATATGTTATTACCTGAAGATGGTGAAATGGATTTAGGTGATGAATTATTGCATCTTGCCAGTAAAATCGCTAAACGCGTTATTGTAAAACGACCACGACATGCTGTTTATTTGGCCGATCAAGCTCCAGATCATCAATGGCTAGGTGATGCTTGTCGTTTTGATGCATATTTTCCTAAAAGTTCAACTTAACTTTTATCCAAGTGATTGTTTAGCTTAGGTGAATGCTCGGTAAAGATTTGTGATATAGTGCAAAAGCATGATTGATAAAAAATTCTTGTCGAGCTTAAATGAAGGAAAGACATTGTTCCTTTTAGGAAAAGTCATATTCATTTTATAAAAGATAGACATATTCTCAATCTAAGCTTGAAAAGAGAAATACCCGAAGAACTTTATGATCGACCTCAAACCCTCCATTAATATCTGGCATGATTTTAAAAGTAACCAAATTGCTGGAATGTGGTTGTTCCTTGGGTCTCGGCGTTCTTTACAGATTGTTCATCCATCAATTACGCAGCTGATTATTTGGGGTATTTTAGGTGGTTGTACCAACTCACTTTATAGCTGGTTGGTGGCAGGGCAAATTGGTGAATTCAACCCTCAAGGTTTGATTGGTTACGCACTTTGGCCTTTTATTGCCTTAATTGTGGGGATTTTCCTTTCGCAACGCATGAACCAAGCCCGTTTAATGCTTGTACCCGCATTATTATGGTTAGTGCTTGATACCAATATCTTATTATTACAGTGCTTGATCCAATATTTAGGTTCAAATGGCTATCTAAATTTCATTCCCGATACAATCTATAATGGTTTCTTACCACCATTATTTGTTGGGCTATTTGTTTGGCAAAGTCTGGCTGTGATTTGGGTATTTTCACGGGCATTAAATTGGCCGTGGTGGGAGCGTGCTTTAGTTTTTATTGCGACTATTGCAACAATGGTGGTTTGGCAACTTTCGGTAAAAGATCAACCGATTTGGAAAGTTGAAGAAACACCACCAAGTTTTGCTGAAGATGCTTTTTATGCACAAAGTCATGTGCTGGACAAAGCTTTAGATCAAATCCAATATGGTGATATTGCGAAAAGCCATTGGTATTTTATGGGTGTAGCTGGGGATAGCTACGCTGATGTTTTCAAATCTGAAATTGAGCGCATTAGAGAGCAATTTGATACCCGTTTTGGAACGTTTGGACGTTCCATTATGTTGATTAACAATCCTGCGACACGTTTAGATGTTCCAATTGCATCTAAAACCAGTATTGAGTTAGCGTTGCGTCGGATTGGTCAGCAGATGAACCGTGATAGCGATGTATTATTTCTTTATATGACATCCCACGGTGAGCGTAATCATTTTGAAATCGAAAATGCACCATTAGAATTAGGGCAAGTCGATCCGAAATGGCTACGTGAAACGCTTGATAAATCAGGGATTCGTTGGCGAGTGATTGTAATTTCAGCTTGTTATTCAGGAAGTTTTATTCCAGCGTTACAGTCGCCTGAAACCTTAATTATTACTGCTTCAGCCGCAGATAAAACCTCTTTTGGTTGTAATAATGAAGCGGATTACACTTATTTTGGTCGTGCTTTCTTCGATTTGGCGATGCGTGAACAATCCTCAATGAAAAAAGCATTTGATCAGTCTAAACAAACTGTGACACAGTGGGAAACAGCTCAAGGATTTGAACCATCTGAGCCGCAATGGGCCATTGGTCGTAACATGGAATTGATGTTGCCACAACTTGAGCCGTATTTATTCCCAACGCAAAATATCACAACAACAGACATTACAAAAACACAGGATAATCAACATGCAGCTACTGCAAAAAAATCGTTGTTTTGAGGGTGAACAGCGTATTTATCAACTGGAATCACAGCATCTTAAAGGTCTAACCAAAGTTGGAGTGTATTTACCTCCTGCTGCTTTAGAAGGAAAGCCTTGTTCAGCATTATTTTATCTTGCGGGTTTAACTTGCACTGAAGACACCTTTGCAATTAAAGCACATGCACAACGTATGGCAGCTCGGCTGAGTCTGATTTTAATTAGCCCTGATACCTCTCCGCGTGGAGAGGGAGTTGCACAGGGCGATCATTGGGACATTGGTCAGGGTGCAGGCTTTTATATCAATGCCATTCAACAACCTTGGGCTGAACATTACCAAATGGAGTCTTATTTGGTTGATGAACTTTATGCACATGTTTTACAAGCATTTCCAATTATTGAAAGTCAGATTGGAATTTTTGGACATTCAATGGGAGGTCATGGTGCATTAACCTTGGCGTTTAAATACCCAGAGCAATTTAAATCGGTTTCAGCTTTTGCTCCGATTTGCGCGCCAAGTATTTGTCCGTGGGGAGAAAAGGCATTTAGTCACTATTTAGGTACAGATCAACAGCAATGGTTAGCACACGATGCAACGGCTTTAGTCCAGCAAAAGGGTGGAGTTTTTGAGGAAATTTTAATTGATCAAGGTCTAGAAGATCAGTTTTATGCTCAATTAAACCCTGAAAAGTTTAAGCAAGCTTGCTTGGATGCAGGGCAACATTTAACTTTACGCCAGCACAAGGGCTATGATCATGGGTATTACTTTATTCAAAGTTTTATTGATGATCATCTACAATTTCATGCGATTCAGTTAGAAAAGGGAATGGCTTAAAAAAAGAAGCTCGATTGAGCTTCTTTTTTTTAATGATGCTGCCATTCAACAATAAACTCTTGTTGTGCCATACGATTTAAATGATCAATAACCACCTGTTCTAGACGAGCAACATCTTGTTGCTGATTTTCAATCAATACATCTAAATGCTGTTCTTGTGGTGTAAGCGTCACTGTTGCTGTAGGCATAAAAATTTTTGAATACAGCTCAGTCTCTGATACTTCAAATTTGTGCTTCCAGTGATTCAGTAAACGTTTACTGATACGTTTACCTTCGTGAGTTGTAATTTGTGTCGTACTATTCATTTTTTAACTTCATATTTTGATTTCACCATTAAAAATAGCAAAATCATATGCAGTTAAAAACAGTATTCATGCAACGTGTTGTTGCAAGTTTGCAATGTCGTAATCGTATCTTTGTAACAGCCTAAAGCCGATGAATTTGTTATAATTCAATTATCATTTTTCAAAGTTTGCCAGGTCATTCATGTCCAAGCCTTATTTAATTGCTCCTTCGATTTTATCTGCTGATTTTGCACGTTTAGGTGAAGATGTAGAAAAAGTTTTAGCTGCAGGTGCAGACGTTGTGCATTTTGATGTCATGGATAACCATTATGTACCAAACTTAACTTTTGGTGCAGGTATTTGTAAGGCATTGAAAAATTATGGTATTACGGCACCAATTGATGTGCATCTGATGGTTTCACCTGTTGATCGTATGATCGGTGATTTTTTGGAGGCAGGTGCAGATATTATTACTTTTCATCCAGAAGCAACGGATCATATTGATCGTTCTTTACAACTGATCAAGGCGGGTGGTGCTAAAGCAGGTTTAGTTTTCAATCCAGCTACCCCTTTACATTATCTTGATTATGTTCTCGATAAAGTAGATCAAATTTTATTGATGAGTGTGAACCCTGGTTTTGGTGGGCAAAAATTTATTCCAATGACATTGGAGAAACTTCGCCAAGCACGCAAACTCATTGATGCCAGCGGTCTTGATATTCGCTTAGAGGTTGATGGTGGCGTCGGTCCAGCAAATATTCGTGAAATTGCTGAAGCGGGCGCGGATATGTTTGTAGCTGGTTCTGCAATTTTTGGTCAACCTGATTATAAAACTGTAATTGATCAAATGCGTGCAGAATTAGCTCAAGTTGGTGCAAAAGAAATTTAGTGTTTTCATACTATTTTTCACACAAGGTTGTGGATAACTTTGTTTATAACTGGGTGGATAACCGTGTTGATAAGCAAGTGGATAAGATGTTGTTAAAATAAACAAAATGAATTCAGTTGTTTATATTCTCAACAGGAATATCAAAAAAGGACAAATTTTTGTCCTTTTTTTGTGCGTCAAGTCCTTTATTTTGCTTTATTTTTGTTCATAACGTATTTTATCCTTTTCGCTTGATAAATCGGCAATCCTGTTGCTTAAATGCATGAAATTAGCATAAGTTGAACATAAAGTAGATTGTGCATAAGATAGAAAGAAATTATGCTAAGTAAATCGCATTCATTTGATGATTGATCCAAGGATATTTAGTGCAACTTCATAAAAAATACAAGCATCTATGGTTTGTATTCCTGATGATATTCTTCATCGGGGGAAGCGGTGCGTCTATTGCAGCAGTCCAAACGATTCAACTTGATCAAAAGATGCCTACAGCGCAAGTGATACCATGTCATGATCAACAAATGACACGTCAGCATCATCAAATGGATATGTCGCATGATGTAACCAATGTCGTTAAATGCCATGATGGTCATATGCAAGATCAGCAACATTGCCCTGATTGTAATAATATTTCGCATTGCCAAACGATTAATTTTGCACTCGATCAACAAATTCCAAGCCTGTCTGTCTCCCCTTTTTTTGAGCTAAACACATATAAAAATACTGCGTATCAAGCTCGTCATCTTGCAGGGCATTGGCAAGAAATTTTACGTCCTCCTAGAACCTAATCTGTCTTAGAAGCTCTTTTTCGCTTCAACGAGCGATTTAAAAATAGTTCACAGATTAGGAAAATATTATGTCCTCAAAAATATATGCTGGTGTCATTGCTGGCTTAAGTCTAATTTTTGCGCCTTATAGTTTGGCTGCAATAAAAGAATATCATCTGAACATTAATCAAGGAATGGTCAATGTCACTGGGAAATCTGTCAAACGTATTACGGTAAATGGCAAATTTATTGCGCCGTTATTAGAGTTTGAAGAAGGTGATGAAGCGGTCATTCATGTGCATAATCAACTCAAAGATCAAGATACGTCATTACATTGGCATGGATTACTTTTGCCAGGATTGATGGATGGTGTGCCTGGTTTTAATGGCTTTAAAAGTATTAAGCCGAATGGCAGTTTTGAGTATCGTTTTAAAGTTCGTCAAAACGGAACTTATTGGTATCACGCGCATAGTAAAGGACAGGAACAAGATGGCCTATATGGCCCTTTGGTAATTTATCCGAAAGGCAAACAACCTGTCGCGACACATGAGAAAGCTGAGCGAGACTATGTGGTGATGTTGTCTGATTTCCATGAAACGGAAAGTGACAAGATCATGGCGAATTTGAAGAAGTCGGCTGAGTATTATCAAAACCAACGTGAAACAGTGGGTGATGTATGGAAGCAGGTGAAACAAGACGGTTTAAAAGCAACTTGGAAAGATCGTTCGATGTGGAATCAGATGAGGATGCTTAAAACTGATTTATCTGATGTCACTGGTTATACCTTCTTGGTGAATGGACAAACACCACAACAAAATTGGACTGCTATTTTTAACACCGATGAAAAGATTCGTTTGCGATTTATTAATGCTTCAGCGATGTCTTTTTTTGATGTACGTATTCCAAACTTAAAAATGACGGTGGTTAGTGCCGATGGTCAGCCAGTGAAACCCGTTCCTGTGGATGAGTTTCGTATTGGCACAGCAGAAACTTATGATGTGTTAGTGGAACCTAAGCAGGCACATTATCAAATTGAAGCTGAATCAATCGACCGTTCTGGTTTTGCGATTGCTTCATTGCACAATAGCATGACACCGAATACGCAAAAGGTTCAGATTCCTAAGGCGCGCCCACGTGTATTTTTGACGATGGAGGATATGGGTATGGATCATGGTTCGCATGGTCAGATGGATATGAGCGACATGGATCATGTTTCAGATCAGCCAATGAATATGGCCAATATGAATCATAGTCAGCATCAGATGCCTCAAGCTAAAGCACAAGTTGCACCAATGCAAAAAACAGCGATGGATCATAGCTCACATGAAAAAATTGACATGTCGAAAATGGATCATAGTTCGAATGGACAGATGAACATGCCAGGTATGGACCATATTACACATGGTCAGATGGATATGTCAGCTTCAGCAACGCTGTCAGATCATAACCAACACCAGATGGTGGTATCGTCTGAAAAAACAACTTCAGATACCGTTCAGGGGTGGGCGAATGCAGCAACACCAATCGGTCAGAAAGCCTTAACTTATGCCGATTTGCAATCCTTACAGCCACAACCTGAGCGTTATAGTCGCTCAGCAGAGCGTGAAGTGATGATTCGTTTGGGTGGAACCATGGAGCGTTATATTTGGACGATTGATGGTAAGAAATTTAGTGATCCTGACTTCAAACCTTTAACCGTGCGTTATGGCGAGCGTATCCGTCTCAAATTTGTGAATGAAAGTATGATGGCGCATCCAATGCATTTACATGGCATGTTCATGCAATTGGAGAATGGTCAGGCACCACAGGATATGCCAAATAAACATACGGTGATCGTGCCGCCGGGCAAAACTGTTACAGCTCTACTTACTGCTGATGAGCTAGGCGAATGGGCGATTCATTGTCATCTGTTGTACCACATGAGTGCGGGCATGATGAGTAAATTGATTGTCGCAAATGTTGATGATTCAAAAGCACTAAAACAAACATCTGTTCAATCATCTCAAGGAGCGAGTCATGCACATCACTAAGCAAGCTTCTACGATGAAATGCTATACGCAATTATTGGCAATTGGTGGCATGATTTCTTCTTTGAGTGTATTTGCATCTGCACATGAGGGGCATGATCAAATGATGCAAATGGATCGGTCGGTACAACAGGATATATTGATGGAGACATCATCTCCTATTGATCATTCGGAACATCAACCTGAATTAAAGCAAGTACCATCTGATATTCAACATGATATACATGATCATCATCGTGAACATGGTGGACAAATTTATCAAGCCACCGCGATTAAAAATGCATGGATCGTTGATGACGATGGTCGAGGTAGTGCCAGTACTGAGCTAAAAACATGGGTGGGAAGTGATAAAAATAAAATATTCATTCAAGCACACGTTGAAAAAGCAGAATCGGAAAAAACTCAAACCGAAACAAAGCTGTTATACAGCCGCAATGTTGCTGACTTTTGGGATGTACAAACCGGTGTTCGTTATCAATATCAGCCTGAACAAAAGTATGCTCAAAATCAATGGGACGCGGTATTAGGTTTACATGGTCTAGCACCGTATTTCTTTGAAACCGAAGCTTATATTTATGCAGGCCAAAACCAACGTTGGCAATTGAGTTTAGAAACAACACGGGATGTATTATTTACGCAAAAGTTGATTGCTCAACCTTATTTAAATGCAGATGTAATATTCAATGATGAGTCAAGTTATGCAAGTAAATCTGGATTATCTAAACTTCGGATAGGCCTGCAAACGCGTTATGAAATCAGTAAAAAAATAATGCCATTTATTGATGTTGCTTATGCATACAACAAAGGTTTGAAACAAACCGAATTTCAATCGGCTACAGACAGTAAAAAAGGTTGGCTATATGGTTTGGGACTTACGTTAAAGTTCTGATCCTTTGTCTAAAAGGTCACTATCCTGAGATACTGTTGGTTTATACTAGCAGTATCTTTTTTGAGTCATTCATGGTGCATAAATGGCTTTAGAACAACAAGACAATTTAATAACTGATAAAGCAAATGAATCTCTAAGTCGGAGAGAAAAAACACAAAATTTGATAACTCAATTTGACGCTGTTCCATGTGATGGCAGTATGAAAGTCAGTTTTTATTATATTCCACACATGAGTAGTTTGGTGGAAGTACAACGTATTCGAAAAGCATTATTGCCATTTGCAGAAATTTTAGTTGAACATAGTATTGATTTAGATACACGTCATCTAACTTTATATCATCATTGTGGAATTGATGAGGTGACAATTGCTCTAATTCGCTTGAGCTTGGGAGCTGAGTTACAACAAACCTTGTCACATTATGAACCTTTAGAAATGAATACTTTGAATACAGATACTGCAACTTTACAGGAGCATAAAGTTGAGTCACAGGATAATTATTTAAGTGTTTTAGGTCATTTTTTAATTTCATGCTTAAATCATTTAAAGCAATGGATAAAATGCTTACAGAGAAAGAAGGATAATTAAGCATGCCAAGATGGATGTATGGTGTACTAGGATTGGCTATCGCATGGTTGGTTTGGACACAGGTATTAAAACCAGCGCCAAATATTAGTCAAATGACCACCCAACAAGGCGTACAGATTAATGCATTGGAGAGTTATGAAGGTGCATTTCGTGTGCTTTCTAGAGAAGACTACAATTTAGGGCGTGAAGCTGAATTTTCACCAATGGATATTGCTGTTGGTTGGGGAGATATGGCAAATCCACAGATCTATAAACAAATTGATGTATCACAAAGTAATCGTTGGTATCACTGGCGTATAGATCATCAACCGCCTATTTCTTTGAGAGAAATCGCAACGCATAGTGCCAATATGCATCTAGTTCCTGCCAATGCTTATGTCGCATCTCAAATGAAAAAAATTAAAAAAGATGATTTAGTCTATTTAAAGGGTTCTTTAATCGAAATACAGACAAAAGATGGCTGGCATTGGAAAAGTTCTTTATCCCGTGAAGATACAGGAAACGGGGCATGTGAGCTAATGCAGGTCGATCAGATTTCATGGCAGTAAATCTTAACCTTAGATAAAGCGATTTAATTTTTAAAATACTGCACTGGAATCCATACATAACCTTTCACATAATCTCGAAATTTTACAGTACACTGCTTTTCCTAAGAGGACGACCTCACTTCAAAAGCATCACGTTGGGACGACCCAACTCTTGTTAAGGTTGAGTGTAAAAAATGGCATGGGCAATTTTAATTTTGGCGGGTATTTTTGAAATTATTTGGGCATATTCAATGAAGATGTCTGAGGGTTTCACCAAACTAACGCCAAGTATCGTGACCATCATTTTTATGATTTTAAGTGTCGTATTATTATCAATTGCAATGCGATCATTGCCTTTGGGTACAGCTTATACGGTTTGGACGGGAATTGGTGCGATAGGATCATTTATTGTTGGCATCATGGTTTTAAATGAACCAATGACTGCGATGCGAATGATTGCTGCAATATTAATTGTATCTGGCTTAATGTTGATGAAATTATCGTCAAATTAATGGTTTAAGGAGAGAGTAATGCAACTGGTGTATATGTACATGGATTCTCCTGTGGGTGCATTAAAACTGGTTGCTCATGATCATGCATTGGTCGCCGTGATGTGGGACAATGAAGATCATAAACGAGTTCGACTCGCTGAACTGATAGAAGATCATCAACATCCGATGTTACTTCGAGTAAAAAAACAATTAGAACAATATTTTGCAGGGCAACGTCAGCAATTTGATTTACCTTTAGATTTTAAAGGGACAGATTTTCAACAACAGGTTTGGCAGACTTTATTAACTATTCCATATGGCGAAACACGGAGTTATAAAGAGATCGCCGTTCAGTTGGGCAATGAAAAAGCCGTGCGTGCAGTTGGGGCAGCCAATGGTAAGAATCCGATTTCGATTATTGCGCCGTGTCATCGGGTGATTGGTTCGAGTGGAGCTTTGGTTGGTTTTGCTGGTGGTTTGGATAAGAAGCAGATTTTACTCAGTTTAGAGCAAAGCAAAGCTTAAATAATTTTAATTTCAAACTCTGCATAGCCTCATAAATAAGTAAGGGATTAGATGTATTTTGCGTAGGCATTCTTTTACTTTTCAAAGATGAAAAGTAACAAAAATCTTTTGTTTGGCTGATGGTACATCCTTGATACCACAGCCAAACTGGCGGCATCCATGCCGCCTATCAAGATAGTCAGTCTTGAGTATAATTCTAAAAAAACTAACTTTATTTTATAAATTATCCATGTCGTTAATACTCGATTTTAATTGCCTTTTGGAATAAGCTTAAGCCTTTCATAACAAGTTGAATGGAAGTTTAAAAATGGCTGTTGGTGACGTAACAATGCCACTTATGCATGTGGTGCAGGGTGTAAAAATTGGCTCAACTGAAGCGTATGTACGTTATCCAAATCGACGAGATCTAGTCATTTTTGAATTTGCTGAAGGCTCAAATGTTGCAGGGGTGTTTACCCAAAGCGCTTTTGCTGCTGCGCCTGTTCAATTGAGTAAAAAGCATTTAGCAGAAAATAAACCACGTTACTTGATTATCAACACGGGTAATGCCAATGCTGCAACAGGCACAGTCGGTTATAAAAATGCAGAAGCCACTTGTGCCAAGTTGGCTGAGTTAACTGGTGTTGATGCCAATCAGATTTTACCGTTTTCAACGGGTGTAATTGGTGAGCAATTGCCAATTGAACGTTTAGTGCAAGGTATTCAACCTGCACTCAATGATTTAAATGCCGATCGTTGGGCGGATGCTGCATCAGGCATTATGACCACAGATACCACACCAAAAGGTGCATCTGAGCAGTTTGAGCTTGACGGCGTAATCTATACGATGACGGGGATTAGTAAAGGTGCAGGCATGATTCGTCCAAATATGGCGACCATGCTCAGCTTCGTTGCAACTGATGCCCCGATTAGTGCTGAATTGGTACAGCGGTTATTGCAAACCACGGTTGAGCATTCTTTTAACCGTATTACCATTGATGGTGATACCTCAACCAATGATTCTTGTATCTTTGTCGCAACTGGATTAGCAGGTGGTGTTGAGATTCAGAGCCAAGATGATGCACGTTATCAACAGGTTCTTGATGTGCTGGCGCGTATTATGAACCGTTTAGCGCAATTGATTGTGCGTGATGGTGAAGGTGCGACCAAGTTCATTACTGTACAGGTTGATGGTGGAGAAAATACTCAAGAATGTTGTGATGTTGCCTATAGCGTTGCCGAGTCGCCGTTAATTAAAACTGCTTTATTCGCTTCAGATCCAAACTGGGGGCGAATTGTGATGGCGATTGGTAAGGCAGGTGTGCCCAACCTAGATAGCAGCAAAGTTCAAGTTTGGCTTGGTGATGTACAGATTTGCTTAGATGGTGGTGCAAACCCAGATTATACTGAAGAAGCAGGTGCAGCTGTCATGGCTGAAAAGGAAATTAGCATTCGTATTGACCTCGGTCGTGGTACAGCAAAAGACACGGTTTATACCTGTGACTTTTCTTACGACTATGTCAAAATTAATGCCGATTATCGCTCATAAATTTGCGTTATAATAAAGCCTCCACAGTGGGGCTTTTTTTATAAGCTAGTTTGTGGATGAGGTGATTTTTTCCCAAATGATCACGCCATTACCCACGTTAAAAGTTTGCAGTAATGCAAGCACGCAGGATAGAGAAGACGTTTTATGAATGATGCGAATTTAATTGCGAACGAAGCCAAAAATATTGTGCAGGCGCATTTAGATCGTTTGGGCGAGCCAAAGGACAATAGCCTTAGCCCAGAAGTGAAACAAGAAAAGTTTGCCCAAATTGCAGCCGAGTTGAAAAAGCGCAATGCAGTGCTTGTGGCTCACTATTACTGTGATCCTGAAGTGCAGGAGCTTGCCGAACTGACAGGTGGCTGTGTTTCTGATTCATTGGAAATGGCGCGTTTTGGTCGTGATCATCCTGCGACGACTTTGGTGGTTGCTGGGGTGAAGTTTATGGGTGAAACCTCTAAAATCTTATCACCTGAAAAAACCGTGTTGATGCCAACTTTAGAAGCAACCTGTTCACTCGATTTGGGTTGCCCTGTGGATGAGTTCACAGCATTCTGCGATCAGCATCCTGATCATACTGTGGTGGTGTATGCCAATACCTCAGCGGCTGTGAAAGCGCGTGCCGATTGGGTGGTGACATCAAGTTGTGCGGTTGAGATTATTGAGCATTTAGATAGTTTGGGTGAAAAAATTATTTGGGCACCAGATCAGCATTTAGGCCGCTATATTCAAAAGAAAACTGGCGCTGAAATGTTGTTGTGGGATGGTGCATGTATCGTGCATGAAGAGTTCCGTGCGCGTGGTATTGCGCAAATGAAAGCACTCTATCCAGATGCTGCGGTATTGGTTCACCCCGAGTCACCTGAATCAGTGGTGGATATTGCAGATGCGGTGGGAAGTACCTCGCAACTGATTAAAGCAGCACAGACCTTGCCGCATAAACAAATGATCGTGGCAACAGATCGCGGTATTTTCTACAAAATGCAGCAAGCTGCACCAGATAAAGAATTATTTGAAGCACCCACTGCAGGTGAGGGGGCGACTTGTCGTTCATGCGCACATTGCCCGTGGATGGCAATGAATGAACTGGATGGCATTTTGCATGTATTACAACATGCTGATCAAGAAATACACGTTGATCCAGCCCTAGCTGAACGTGCGAAATTACCCTTAGATCGAATGTTGAACTTTAGTGCTTCTTTGAAACGCTAAAATGTCTGAAAATGCTTGTTAAATATACATTTGATAAGGATTTATTAGTTTTTTGGAAAATAGGTGTTGACGTTCTAAGGCGTCGCGCCTAGAATGCACACCGTACCGCACGATGTGCGATACAGTAAAAGCTGAAAAGAAATCGGAGCATAGCACAGCCTGGTAGTGCACCTGGTTTGGGACCAGGGGGTCGTAGGTTCGAATCCTACTGCTCCGACCATTTAAAATATGTTGAAAAACATAGTTTTAAATATCGGCGAAGTATCGTGATAGTATTATCATCGTTATGCGCCTGTAGCTCAGTTGGATAGAGCATCCGCCTTCTAAGCGGATGGTCACAGGTTCGAATCCTGTCAGGCGCGCCATTTGGCAGCTTGGTATATAGAATCAAAGTTTTGATGGTGGATGTAGCTCAGTTGGTAGAGCCCTGGATTGTGATTCCAGTTGTCGCGGGTTCGAATCCCGTCATTCACCCCAATTTCGGAGCATAGCACAGCCTGGTAGTGCACCTGGTTTGGGACCAGGGGGTCGTAGGTTCGAATCCTACTGCTCCGACCATCATATTAAAAGATGAGATAAAATACCGCTAAGTTAGCGGTTTTTTTACGTCTGGATTAATTGATTATGTTATTAATATAATATTTATAACGTATTAGATTCATTATTTTAAACTTTAAAAACTATAAGTGATTGGGAAGAGATGCTTTTCTATTTTATTTTTATCATTATTATTTTAGCTGTTCTTACTTATTTGAAATCGCCCCATTTTAAAGGAAAGATGGGTGAACTCATGGTTGCCGTACATGTCGATAAAGCATTAGGAGATGAGTATATTCTGTTAAATAACTGTACGATTCCAGATCAAGAGCAAGGAACAACACAAATTGATCACATTTTAATAAGCCCTTACGGTATTTTTATTATAGAAACGAAAAACTATACGGGGTGGATTTTTGGTAGTGCTCGTCAGAGACAATGGACGCAAAAGATTTATAAAAAAAGTTATAAATTTCAAAACCCATTACATCAAAACTACAAGCATATGAAAGTTTTGGAGATGATTTTAAGTGATATAGTTGAGCCAAAAGATTTGCATTCAGTTATTGTTTTTACCCCTAGAAGTGAATTCAAAACAGAAATGCCTGAAAATGTATTTCGTGGAAAGGCATGGATAAATTATGTAAAGAGCTTCAATGAAGAAGTAATTAGTTCAATCAAGCAAAAAAGAATTCATTTCAGAATAGAAAAAGAAATATTGGAATCTTCATGGAAAACAGATCGCCAACATGTTGAATATCTAAAACAGAAAAGCACGAAGAAAGATACGATAAATTAGCTTTTTGCTTTATCTGATAATTTATCTCAAATTCCTTGCTTAGTTTAGCTATTGTGGTTTGAATGATATCCAGTTAATTTTTAATTGTAGAGCATGGAGCTGTTAGACAAGTAATGCCGCTTATTTATGTGGTTTTAGGCATAATATTTTAACTTTTTAAAAAATGAAAATAACAGGGATAGAAATGACACAAGCAGCTTTTGATTTTGTAATTATTGGTGGTGGCTCAGCAGGTTGTGTACTTGCAGGTCGGCTTTCAGAAAATCCAAATATATCAGTTTGTTTACTTGAGGCTGGTGGTGATGGCAATAGCTGGTTGGTGAATACACCATCAGCAGCAGTGATCAGTATTCCAACCAAGATTAATAACTGGGCTTTAGAAACCATTCCACAAAAAGGTTTAAATGGGCGTAAAGGCTATCAACCTCGTGGAAAATGCTTAGGTGGTAGTTCTGCGATTAATGCGATGGTCTACATCCGTGGTCATCATAGTGATTATGACCATTGGGCAGCTCTAGGTAATATAGGATGGTCTTATCAGGATGTATTGCCATACTTTATAAAATCAGAGCATAACGAGCGTATTCGTAATGAATATCATGGCCAACATGGTCCACTCAATGTCAGTGAATTACGTTCGGACAATCCGTATCAGAAAACCTTTGTTGAAGCTGCGAAGCAGGTCAATTATCCACTTAATGATGACTTTAATGGCGCAGAACAAGAAGGGCTCGGTGTTTATCAGGTTACACAAAAAAATGGTGAACGTTGGAGCGCAGCACGTGGTTATCTGTTTCCTTATTTAGGTAAGCGACCAAATTTACATGTAGTGACTCAAGCAAAAGTTTCACGTATCGTTATTGAAAATGGTCGTGCAGTTGGAGTTGAATACGAACATAAAGGGCAAACTACCGTTGTTCGTGCAAATAAAGAAGTTTTACTCTCTGCAGGGGCATTCCAATCACCACAAGTCTTGATGTTGTCGGGGATTGGCCCACGCCAAGAACTGGAAAAACACGGTATCCCTGTAATTAAAGATTTAGCGGGTGTTGGTGAGAACCTACACGATCATCCTGACTTTATTTTTGCTTATAAGACCAAGCAAATGGAAGGAACCTTTGGAGTGTCGGTTGGGGGCAGTGTTGATTTAGTCAAACAGATTGGGCGTT
The DNA here is from genome assembly GCF_014636095.1 of Acinetobacter modestus. GTDB lineage: Bacteria > Pseudomonadota > Gammaproteobacteria > Pseudomonadales > Moraxellaceae > Acinetobacter > Acinetobacter modestus. The sequence goes on along the minus strand of NZ_BMDV01000006.1, from coordinate 201,142 downwards.
ATCGTAAAGAACGTCGTGGTTTAATCACCACCAATTATGCTGAATGTGGTGGTTTCTTAAAAAGTCGTCCTGAATTGGATAAGCCGAATCTACAGTTGCATTTTGTGATTGCGGTGGTGGATAACCATGCTCGAACTATGCATATGGGACATGGAATTTCATGCCATGTTTGCTTGTTGAATCCACGTGCGCGGGGTTCAGTCAAACTCAGTGGCAAAAATGTCGATGATCCACTATTAATCGACTTTAAATTCCTCGAGGATGAACAAGATCTGCAAGATATGGTCGATGGGTTTAAAGTCACGCAAAAGTTAATGAATGCACCTGCTTTAGGTGAAAAAATTAAAGAAGATATGTTTACAGCGAATGTGCAGTCTGATGATGAAATTCGTGAGATTTTGCGCCAACGTGTCGACACGGTCTATCATCCTGTTGGTAGTTGTAAAATGGGGGTGGATGCGATGGCAGTGGTCGATCCTGAGTTAAAAGTGTATGGTATTGAAGGACTACGCGTGGTGGACGCGTCGATTATGCCAACCGTGGTCAATGGAAATACTAATGCGCCAGCGATCATGATTGCTGAAAAAGCGGTGGATTTGATTCGTCAAACTTGGAAGTAAGTTCTAAGTTATTGTGGAGCTAAGCTATTTGCCTTAGCTCTTTTCATTTTCAGCGGAGTTGCGTGGTGTTTCCAACATACGTGGAAAGGTGAAGTTGTAATTTTCCAGTGCATAGCGAAACAATTGAGCGGGGCGTTTGCCGACAATTTTTTGCTGTCCTGTTTCTTCAACTGCACCTGCTTCCTGCATACGCCGTCTGAATGATTTCTTTTCTAATGTATGCCCTAAAATAATTTCATAAATGGTTTGTAATTCGGTCAGGGTAAAAAGTTCAGGCATGAGGCTGGCGGGTAGAGCGGTATAACGGGTTTTATTGGCAAGGCGATCATAAGCGAGTTTTAGCAGTTGTTGATGATCAAAGGCTAAATCAAGTTGCAAGGCTTCTTCTATAGAAAGCCATTTACTCATTTCAGTTGTTGAAGTCTTTTGAATTTCAAATTTACTAAAATCAATCAGTGCAAAATAAAGTGATGTAATGGACCAACCACGTGGATCACGATGTTGATTGCCAATGGTTTCGACTTGTTCTAGATAAGGGGAGTGAATCCCTGTTTTTTCATGTAGTTTACGGTGCGCCGTTGCCATTAAATCTGGATCGGTTTTTAAATCGACAAAGCCACCCGGTAGCGCCCATTTGCCTTTTTCGGGAAAGTTGGAGCGTTGAATCATTAAGACTTGTAATTGACCTTTTGCCACAGAAAAAATTGCCATATCGACCGTAAACAGAGGCGTGTCATAGTCTGTTTTTTGATAGTGGGCAAGGTATTCCTGTTCGGAGGTATAGGTCATTTGGCGTTGTCTCATGGATGAGTGAATCAAGTATAAAGGTTTTTTATAGATTTGAATGAGCTGATGGTACATCCTGAGCGAAGTTCAAAGTAATACTTTGAACTTCGTGCAAGACAGTTAAAGAGACAGCATCCATGCCGTCTATCAATGTAGCGTAGATGAATTTCAAATTTGAAATGAGAGATATTGATATCGCTTTAGACCAATCTCTCCCGAATTTGATCAAGTGAGCATTCTCTTAACAATTGACCATTTTCAAATACCGTTTGCAGTGCGCCCATTTTCTCCTGTTCAAAGCTTTGTTGATCAAATAACTCAAAACCATTTTCAGTTTGTTCAACCCGTAACAAGCCTTTGGCTGACTTTTTAACACCTGAATCCGTTACAGGGTCTTTAAACAGTTCACGACCGACACCGTTAACCTGACCCCAAGTAGCTTTGACTGCAAAACCAAAGCTATCACGAGTCAAATAGTTATAAGTATAGCTGCCGATTCCAAAGACCAGATTATTTGAAGCAAAGCCTTTGGCCTCCAAACCTTTTAAGATATTTTGGGCACGTTCTAGGGTAATAGAGTCACCATAAATCAAGCCAACCCGTTCATTCAATACCTTATAGTCTTGAGCGGTTTCTGTGCCGCCGAAAATTTCCCATAAACATTGCACTGCACCTTTATAAGCGGGACTATCTCGGTCTGCATCAGGATCGCCACAGATAATTTTCACGGGATCACCTGAGTCAGGACGAAACACCACTTTGGCGAGTCCGAGGGTATTCGGTTGGCGTTTTAAAATCTCTGCTTTTAATTCCACACTAAACTCGGTAATCACACGCCAGAAATCCCAAGTATCTGAAACGATACTGACCACACCCGCAAGATAAAGTTCACAGATCAAACGTCTAAAAGTCTCTATTTCACTTTCTTCACTGCCCATACACATTACACTGTGTTCTGTTGCAGGCACTGAAACACCGACGACACCAGTGGCGTTATAATATTCTTCTGCATAGTCAATGTAAGCAACTGAATCTGTCCCAATAAAACTGGTCAAGTGCCCCACGCCTGATTGGGCTGCATCATAAATCCCACTCATTCCTCGGCTACTAAAATCATGGCCTTGAACGGGAACAAAGTCTAAAGCTGCACCTGTTTTTTCTGCATATTGGGTCAACAAGCGTTTGTATTCATAGGCAATGCTGGCCGTGGTACAGCTTTTCCATAATTCGGCACTGAGCACAGTTTCGATATAGTTGGTTAACCAAAAGAAATTCGGATCAGTATTGATAATGGTTAATACCGGCACTTTGATATTGACTCGGCTACCTTCTGGCAAGGCTTTAATTTTTAATGGTAAATAGCCGAGATCGTGCAAGGCTTTGATGTGCTCGACAGGCACTGCACCTTCACCTAAAGAATTGTCCATACGGCGTTTATAGGCTGCGACCACTTTGGCTTTAGGTTGATTGAAGAAGCCTTCATTCCAGATTTCGATTAGAAAGTGTTTTATAAAGCCTTGCAAACCAAAAAACACAATCTTGTCATCAAAATCAGGCAGCATTTTAGCTAAACGTGATGAACGCGGGGTAAAGTTGGCATAGACGTATTCTGTTCCCACTGGATACTGGCGACGGTGGTCGGCTTTATAGAAATCAATTGCATTGAGGGGGGTAATTTTAATACTCATTTTTATTGGTCTCGTGCTTTAAATCTTAATTTTGAAAATTGATAATGTTGAGTTTGCTTGCTTCTGTTTGTGGCAGGCTATTGCTGGTAAAAACCTGATCGACCAAGCCATCAAATACCGCGAGACCTTTGCTAAAAATGCCATGCGTGACATATAAAATAATGTTTTGGCAGTTTAGGCTGCGTAATTGTTTGGCAATACCAATAAAGGTTGCACCACCATCGCAAATATCATCGGTAATCACGGCTGTTTTTTCTGTCAAATCAGGGCTATCCACCGCCGTTGTGCTGATTTTGCCAGTGCTTGGATCGCGTTTCTTTTCACAGTGAATCACTTCAATGGCTTGTTGGCGTTGCGGATTGATACCGTTTGCAATTGCTTGGGTGCGCTGTATTGCGCCTGCATCAGGACAGATCAATACACTATTGTCGGCGCTTAAAATCTGTATCAATGCTGGGCTTTGCTGAATAATCTCAATCGGTTCGATATTGATCACTTCTTTGAAGCTGGTATTTTTGCGTAACAGCTCAAGCGTCACTGAGCTATGACAATCCCACACCAAAATTTTCTGACGCTGTCCTGCAAATTTTTTGCTATTGCTATTCAATAATCTGGTCATTAAATCCAGTGAGAAGGCCTGACCTTGTGCGCAGATACGGTCTTGACGTGCATAGGGAAAATAAGGGATTTCCACCAAAAGGCGAGTGCCTTGTTCTAGTAACACATTTTCTAGTAATAGATAATCCATCAGATCTGCACTGTTATGCAGAGAAGCTTTGATCTGAGTGTCAGCTGTTAATTGGTTTAATAATTCAGGTTGCAGTTGAATATGACGTTCACCACCTGAAAACTGCAAAAACTCGATGGGAACATTCGCTTGAGCTGTAATAAGTTGAATCGTCATTTTTAACTTCTCCTTTATAGTGGCTTAAAGCCATTAAATATATATTGGCATAATGACACTATTAAATACAAGTGTTAAATTTGATCGTTTTAATGAAAATAGGGAAGTAACTTAGAAAAATAGACTCATCTATTTGAAGTTAAAAAAGAATGATTTTTAACCTTTTTCATTGGGTGATTTATAAAGCTGACCTTATTTGATAGGGATATTGATTTTTAAGTCATATATTCTGACAATGCTGTATGTCAAAATTAAAATGAAATAAGTGAGCTAAACTGTTTTAATAAAAAAAATTAAAACAGTTAATACATGCAATAAAACAATAAGGAAAGCATCCTATGAAATCACTGGTTTGTCAGAACGCTGAGTTGAAACTGCAAGATAGTCTTCAATTGATTCCTGCAAAAGGACAAGTACTTCTTGAAGTCGTACGTTGCGGGATTTGTGGTTCAGATTTACATATGCAGCATCACTGTGATCATATGCATGATCTGGCAGCAAGAGTCGGGTTTAATGGGGTTGCCAAATCCTCTGATAAGTTAGTTTTCGGCCATGAGTTCTGTGGCAAAGTCTTAGATTATGGTCCAAAAACACGCCGTAAATTGAAAGCGGATACTTTGGTTTGTGCCATGCCATTATTAAATGTTGAATCTCTAGGTTATGCGCCAACAGGACTGTCACCCAGTGCTTCAGGGGGATATGCAGAGCAAGTCTTGGTGCAATCCAGCCTAATGTTTGAAGTGCCGAATGGTTTAGACGCAGATAGTGCAGCATTGACTGAGCCAATGGCTGTTGCGCTGCATGCAGTACGTCGTAGTCGAATCAAGAAAAATGAGCCAGCGATTGTGATTGGTTGTGGTCCAGTGGGTTTGGGTGTGATTATTATGCTCAAGGCTGCAGGGGTTAAAACTGTGGTTGCCAGTGATTTTTCACCGAACCGCCGTCGCTTGGCTGAGCAGTGTGGTGCAGATATCTTGATTGATCCTAAACAGCAATCGCCATTTAGCAGTTGGAAAGAGCTGGGTTTATTGGGCAATGTTTCTGAAGCAATTAATATGGGGATGGGGCTTTTTGACAAGGTTCAGACTTACTCATTACCTTGGGTGAATGCCATGCGTGTCGGGGATAAACTCGGGTTATTGCCAAAACGTCCAGTGATTTTTGAGTGTGTGGGTGTGGCTGGAATTATGCAGCAGATTTTGGAAGGTGCACCACTGTTCTCTCGTATCGTAGGGGTGGGGGTTTGTATGCAAAGTGACAAGATTGAACCTGCCTTGGCGATTAATAAAGAGTTGGAAATCCAGTATGTGTTGGGTTATACCCCACTTGAATTCCGTGACACGCTGCATATGATTGCGGAGGGTAAAGTCGATTGTTCACCGTTGATCACGGGTGTGGTCGGTTTGGAAGGGGTAGGCAATGCTTTTGAGGCGCTGCGTGATCCAGAGCAACATGCCAAGATTCTGATTGATCCCAAACGTGCAGGCTCAACGATTGAGTTGATCAAGCCTTAATATCCAAGATTCCAAAAAGCCGCTTGCAATGAAGCGGCTTTTTTATGTCAGAAGGCTTGATCCAGCTAGGATTAGAAACTTTTGGTCAATGATAAAGTCACGGTTGAATCAATTGGATTGGAGACTTTAGCGTTGGGATTGCCATTGCTGTATTGCTGATAAAAACCTTCTTTATCCCATGCTTTGCTATAGGTCAAACTGCTGGAAAGATTGTATGGCAGTTCTTTGTTGACGGCAAAACTGGCATCTTGGAAGCTGGCTGCAGAAAAGTTTTTAATGCGTTGGTTGCCATAATGCGCATCGACAGACCAACCTTGCGTAATCGGTTGATGCCAATTGACATCCAAATACCCTGAGCCACGTGAATGCTTATTGTTGCCGATGCCCAAGGTATCCGAATTATTGCCGAAATAATCTTGGGTATAGGTAATCGCATATTTAACGCTGAGCGGGCCGTAACTGATTTCAGGAATAATTTCCCCATAATCAAAACGGCTATTGCCTGTATCCGCAGTGGTTTTTGCCCCTGGATAATAGTAATAGGCGACTTTGGTGCCAACGGTGACATCACCAAAACTACGGCTATAGCCAGTATATACATCCCATTCGACTGAAGCATCCCGAATAAAATGATCGCTTACGGTCGATGCCCATGTACCCGCATAAAAACCGCTGGGATGATTGTAGTCCAGCCCACCTTGTAAGGCAGGTTTACCCCAAGTCTGCTGAAAACCGCGTGAAACGTATTGGCTGGCCGCAGTAATATTGGCTGAGTAGGGGGAAGTGGTTTCAGTGGCGTGTGTGCTTTGAAAATAAAAAGCTAAAGGTGCAATCAATAATAATTTTTTCATCATTTCTCCCTGAATGAAGTGAAACCCGAAGCTCAGCTTCGGGTATCCCCTAAAGGAATTTCTTTCTTATAGTATTGGACGTAACGGCGCTTGACGTACAGGTGCTGTACCCGCTTTGTAATAAGCTGCTTCAGAACGAGGGAGTTTTTTGCCACGGATTTGATCGGCAATTTTTTCTGCGATCATAATGGTGGTGGCATTTAAGTTACCGGTAATAATCAGTGGCATGATGGAAGCATCGACCACACGTAAGCCTTGTACGCCATGGACTCGACCTTGTCCATCGACCACCGCCATATCATCTTCGCCCATCTTACAGCTACATGATGGGTGGAACGCCGTTTCTGCATGGCTACGTACGAACTCATCCAGTTCTGCATCGGTCTGGATATGTTTACCTGGACTGATTTCTTCACCACGATACGGATCAAGTGCAGGTTGCGCCATAATTTCACGGGTGATACGGATCGCATCACGGAATTCACGCCAGTCTTGTTCTGTTGACATGTAGTTGAACAGGATGCTTGGATGCTCAAACGGATCTTTTGATTTCAGTTGGATACGACCACGCGAAGGCGAACGCATTGAACCAACATGGGCTTGGAAACCATGTTCTTTCACTGCGTTACTGCCGTTATAGTTAATCGCGACAGGCAAGAAGTGGTATTGGATATTTGGCCAGTCAAATTCTTCCGAACTACGGATAAAACCGCCTGCTTCGAACTGGTTACTTGCACCCACACCTGTGCCATTGAATAACCACTCCGCGCCAATGGCAGGTTGGTTATACCATTGCAATGCAGGGTAAAGTGAAACAGGTTGTTTACATTGATATTGCAAGTACATTTCCAAGTGATCTTGCAGGTTCTCACCGACACCCGGCAAATCATGCACGACATCAATATCCATCGATTTCAGGAAATTGCTTTCACCTACACCTGAGCGTTGTAGGATTTGTGGTGATGCAATCGCACCAGCACAAAGCAAAACTTCACGTTTCGCTTGTGCCTGTTTCATATTGGCTTGGTCTGCACCAATAATATATTCCACACCCACCGCCTGTTTTTGATTAAACAAGATTTTATTGGTGGTGGCATGTGTGACGATGGTTAAATTGGGACGACCTTTGGCTAGATCCAGATAACCACGGGCAGTACTTGAGCGACGACCTTTTGGGGTCACGGTACGATCCATTGGACCGAAACCTTCTTGTTGATAACCGTTTAAGTCATCGGTACGTGGGTAACCTGCCTGTACGCCAGCTTCAACCATGGCATGGAACAGCACATTATTGCCATTTTTAGGAGTAGCGACGGATACAGGACCTTTGTCGCCATGATAGTCATTGCCGCCAATATCACGGGTTTCGGCTTTTTTATAGTAAGGTAAGCAGTCGGCGTAGCTCCAGTCTTCCAGACCTTTCATGCTTGCCCACTGATCCAGATCCATGGCATTGCCACGGATATAGCACATGCCATTAATCAGTGAAGAACCACCGAGGCCCTTACCACGACCACATTCCATACGGCGATTGTTCATGTGGGGTTCAGGATCGGTTTCATAGGCCCAGTTATAGCGACGACCTTGTAAAGGAAAAGCCAAAGCGGCTGGCATTTGAGTACGGAAATCTAAACGGTAGTCTGGACCACCAGCTTCCAAAAGTAAAACAGTCACGTCTTTGTCTTCAGTCAGACGTGTTGCGAGTACATTTCCGGCAGATCCTGCGCCAATGATAATGTAGTCATATGCTTGAGTATTCATCGTTATCCCTTTTTCTATTCTTGAGGATGCCGATGCAATCATGGGATTGCTCGGCATAGAGGATTAATTTTGAGGGTGAAAGCTGAGCGCATTAGAAAATGCTGTGATACTCACCTAATTCAACTTGAACGGATTTGATACGGGTGTAATGACCCAAAGTGGTTAAGCCATTTTCACGGCCAACACCAGATTGCTTGTAGCCGCCCACTGGCATTTCCGCAGGTGATTCACCCCAGGTATTGATCCAGCAGATACCGGCTTCAAGTTGATGAATCATACGATGCGCTTTGCTGATGTCTTGAGTCACGACACCTGCGGCTAAGCCAAAGCTGGTGTCATTGGCACGACGGATCACTTCTTCTTCTGTTTCATAGCTGAGAATACTCATTACAGGCCCGAAGATTTCTTCTTGCACAATGGTCATGTCATCTTGGCAATCACTGAATACAGTCGGTAGTACATAAGCACCTTTGGCAAGATCGCCTTCAGTGGCACGACCACCACCGATCAGTACTTTTGCACCTTGCTGCTTGCCAGACTCAATGAATGACAATACTTTTTCCATATGCGGGAAGCTGGTGAGTGGACCAAAATTGGTTTGCTCAGTCATTGGATCACCGATACGGATACGTTTCACACGTTCTACAACGGCCGCTTCAAAATCAGCAAGCATGGCTTTAGGTACAAACACACGCGTACCGTTGGTACAAACCTGACCAGAGCTAAAGAAGTTTGCCATGACTGCAATATCCGCAGCACGGTCAAGGTTGGCATCATCACAAATGACCAGAGGGGATTTACCACCAAGCTCCATAGTCACTTCTTTCAAAGTTGAACCTGCAGCACTAGCCATTACTTTTTTGCCTGTCTCTACGCCGCCAGTGAACGAGATTTTTTCAATCACTGGATGCTCAGTGAGCCATTGACCGATGTCACGACCCGCACCTTGTACCACGTTAAATACGCCGTCTGGTAGGCCAGCTTCAGTATAGATTTCAGCAAGTTTAAATGCGGTCAGTGGCGTAGTTTCACTTGGTTTGAAAATCATGGCATTACCCGCTGCTAGGGCAGGTGCAGATTTCCACATTGCGATTTGAATTGGATAGTTCCAAGCACCGATACCAGCCACTACACCAAGTGGTTCGCGGCGGGTATAAAAGAAGCTTGATTCACGCAGTGGCACTTGCTCGCCTTGAATTGCAGTTGCAAGACCAGCGTAGTATTCGATGACATCGGCACCTGTCACAATATCAACAGTCGATGTTTCGCTGTAGGCCTTACCGGTATCGAGGGTTTCGAGCTGGGCAAGTTCATCATTACGTTCACGTAAGATATCAACCGCACGTCGTAGGATGCGAGAACGCTCCATCGCTGTCATCGCTGCCCAGATTTTTTGGCCTTGTTGTGCGCTTTGAACAGCCGCTTCAATGTCCTGTTGTGAGGCTTGTTGAAGTGTTGCGATCACTTCACCGTTGGCAGGGTTAATACTGTTAAATGTTTGACCACTGGTTGCTGCGACATAACGTCCGTGGATATATAACTGATGAACTTGTGCATCACTCATTCTGTCTCTCCTGCAAAGGTTTGTTCGCAAATTGCAATTGCGTTTTTACATAATCGTAAGCAATGGAACGTGCCAACTGGCTGTCAAACACATCGTGACCGCTCAAACTACCACGTAACCATAATCCGTCAATCAAAGCCGCCAATCCGCGAGCGGCAATGCTGGCCTGTTGTTTATCCTCTATCAATATCAGAAAATAATGTTTCAAGTTGGAATACAGGCGTTGATCATTAATTCGTTGTAAACGTCCAAGTTCGGGCAAGTGCATACTGGCTGACCAGAAGTCTAACCAGACCCGCATGGCTTGTTTGTTGACCTGACTGATATCGAAGTTGGAATCAATAATTGCCTTGATTTGGCTTTCTGGATGCGCATCTGCTTCGGTTTTGTATTGGTCAGTCTTTTGACGCAAAACGTTGAGCATTTCCTGCATACAGGTATTGATTAGACCCTGTTTGTCACCAAAATAGTGACTCACGATACCGGTCGATAGTTCGGCCTTTTTCGCAATCTGTGCAATGGTGGTATTGGATAACCCCACTTCAGAAATTACATAAAATGCGGCGTTAATAATTTCTTCACGTCGCACATGCTCTGGTTTAACTCTACGCTTTGTCATGCTTATCCATTTCAAGCCCAGCCAAGGTGCTTTTTATTCAACATTTCTCGATGTAGAGCATCATAACATTTTTTTATCATACTTTTTATTGATTGAACGTTCAATCAATAAAAAGTATACTCTGTAAAAATCAATGAATTTTTGATTGGCAAGAAGAGATATAAATTAATAAATCAAAGATTCTTATGGATAAAGCGATAAGCAGAATTAAATACTTATCACATTATTTTTTAAGAAAAAACACCAATTGCAAGGAGCAAGATCATGGTGTCAGAAAGTAATGAAGAATCCCCATCTGAACCTATACGTTTAAATTTGTTTGTTTTTTGGAGCTCCGCAATCAGTATCGGCATTTTTGGCCTACTGTTTGTGTTGTTTCCAGAGCGAAGTCAGTTCTGGTTGACCTATATACAAGGGCAGGCGAACCAATTGTTTGGCTGGTACTACATGCTGGTGATTGTGGTTTGTTTAGGTTTTGTAGCGTGGTTGGCTTTTTCTCGGGTTGGGCAGATTCCATTAGGCAAAGATGACGATAAACCAGAATTTGGTTATCTGGCTTGGGTGTCGATGCTGTTTTCGGCAGGCATCGGGATTGCATTGTTATATTACGGTGTTGCTGAACCAGTTGATCATTTCCTTCGACCACCAGAAGGTCAGGGCGGCACCATTCAAGCTGCACGTGATGCCATGATGTATAGCTTTTTACATTGGGGCATTCATGGTTGGGTGCTGTATGCCTTGCTGGGTGTCACCTTGGGTTATTTTGCTTTCCGTCGAGATTTGCCGTTGGCTTTGCGCTCCGCGCTCTATCCAATCTTTGGTGAGCGGATTCGTGGTCTGATCGGTGACTTTGTTGATGGTTTCGGAATTTTAGCTACGGTCATTTCTCTGGTCACTAACTTGGGCATCGGAGCTTTGGTACTGGTCTCAGGTCTACATTATCTGCTTCCAGAAATTCCCAATAACCAAACCACACTGATTGCGGTGGTGTTACTGATGATGTCCGTGGCGACCATGACCACCGTGGTCGGGATTGAAAAGGGCTTGGCTTGGTTATCCCGCATCAACTTGCGTTTGCTTTATGCCTTATTGCTATTCGTGTTCCTGACAGGGCCAACCAACCACTTGCTCAATGGTTTAGTCCAGAACATGGGCGATTACCTCGATCATTTTCTGGCAAAAAGCTTTGATATGTATCTCTACAACAGCAAGGCGGGTGAGTGGTTAGGTTCGTGGACCGTGTTCTATTGGGCATGGTGGATCGCATGGGCACCATTCGTGGGTATGTTTATTGCGCGTATTTCCAAAGGCCGTACCATTCGCGAAGTGGTGTTGGGTGTCTGCCTGATTCCACTCGGTTTTACCTTGGCTTGGATCTCGATTTTTGGCAATACTGCAATCTATTTTATTCTGGAACAGAAGCAAAAAATCCTCGGTGACTTGGTGCTGACTGACCCTGCTTTGTCCTTATTTAAGCTTCTCGAATTTTTACCGTTCAATCCCTATATTGCTGGGATTGTTGTTGTGATTTGTTTCGTATTGTTTTTGACCCCTGTGGGTTCTGGTACACTCATGATCGCAAATCTGTCCTCGAAAGGGGGTAGCAATGAAAGTGATTCACCGATTTGGTTGAGAATTTTCTGGTCTGTGGTGATTACCATTGTCAGTATTGGCCTGCTGTTGGCAGGGAGTTTCCACTCCATGCAAAGTGCCGTGGTACTGTGTGGTTTACCATTCTCCGTTATTATTTTGCTGTATATGTTTGGCTTGGCCAAAGCACTAAAACAGGATCAGTTTCGTCCTACATCGCCGCAAGTGATAACGCAGGTAGCTCAGTCATCACAAGCTATAACTGAAAAATCAGAAACATTGTAATTCGGGTAAATGACTTTTATTTTTCATTTTTTATTCAGACATGTCTTTTCATTGATGCAAAGGTGGAAAGACGTAGATGAATATTTTCTTTTTCTTCTCTAACTCCCTGAGGATTGTATGGCAACAGATAATCCAAGAGCGGTTGATGATTCTACATTAGCGAATAAAGACCATTTAAATCGTGTGGTCTTTTATGTTTCAGCTCTACTTATTTTAACATTTGCACTGGTTACGATTTTTTTTAATGACTTTGCCAACCACTTACTCAATGTGGTGCTGGCTTGGGTCAGTGATAAATTCAGCTGGTATTACTTGCTGGCAGCAACGCTATATCTGATCTTCGTGATCTTTATTGCCTGCTCGCGTTATGGTGATATCAAGCTGGGTCCGAAGCACTCCAAACCTGAATTTAGCCTACTGAGTTGGTCGGCCATGCTGTTCGCAGCAGGGATCGGCACAGACTTAATGTTCTTCTCGGTGGCTGAGCCGCTGTCTCATTATATGAATCCCCCAGTGGGCGAAGGTCAAACCTATGAAGCGGCCCGTCAAGGCATGGTCTGGACGCTGTTCCACTATGGCTTAACGGGTTGGGGCATGTATGCGCTGGTCGGGATGGCATTGGGTTATTTTAGTTATCGCTATAACCTACCTCTGACCATTCGTTCTGCTTTATACCCGATCTTTGGCAATAAAATTGATGGGCCCATCGGGCATACCGTCGACACAGCCGCCGTTATTGGTACGATCTTTGGTATTGCCACTACCTGTGGTATTGCGGTGGTGCAGATCAATTATGGCCTGCATGTGCTGTTTGACGTACCTGAAAATCTATGGATTCAGATCGCCCTGATTGGCCTTGCTGTGATTGTCACGATTATTTCGGTGACGGCAGGGGTAAATAAAGGCATCAAGGTACTGTCTGAAATTAATATCTATGCCGCGATTGGTCTGATGTTGTTCGTCCTGTTCCTCGGTAATACCGAATTCCTGCTCAATGCCTTGGTACAAAACTTTGGTGACTATATCAGTCGTTTCCCAAGTTTGGCCTTGGAAAGCTTTGCCTTTGACCGACCAAAAGACTGGATGAACAGTTGGACTTTGTTCTTCTGGGCATGGTGGGTGGCATGGTCGCCCTTTGTGGGGCTGTTCTTGGCACGTATTTCGCGTGGTCGTACCATTCGTGAATTCGTCTGCGGCACCTTGATCATTCCTTTATTGTTCACGATTACGTGGTTATCTATTTTTGGAAACAGTGCTTTATATAACGTGATTTTTGAAGGTAATACGGCATTAGCACAAACTGTACTGACGGATCCTGCACATGGTTTTTATGACCTATTGGCGCAATATCCGGGCTTTACCTTTATTGCGGGGATCGCCACTATTACGGGTCTATTGTTCTATGTGACGTCTGCTGATTCAGGTGCTTTGGTACTCGGTAACTTTACCACCAAGTTCTCAAATGTCGATAATGATGCTCCACGCTGGCTTCGAATATTCTGGGCAACTGCCATTGGTTTGCTCACCGTGGCGATGTTGATGGCAAACGGGATTACCGCCCTGCAAAGTGCTACCGTAATTATGGGCTTGCCGTTTAGTTTTGTGATGCTATTAGTGATGGCCGGCTTATATAAATCCTTACGTTTAGAGGATTATCGTAAAGCCAGTCGGAGTCTGAATGCCGCACCTGTGGTCGGAAACGTGGATATTTTGAACTGGAAACAGCGTTTATCCCGTGTCATGCATCATCCAGGCAGCAGTGAAACTCAGCGCATGCTCGATAGCGTGTGTAAACCTGCGGTACAAACCGTGGCGGATGAGTTGGTGAAGCGTGGCATGAATGTCGAATTGACGCAGGGTGAAGTTGAAGAAAGCGAAACCCTGTATCATCTTGATCTCACCATTTACATCGAAGAAGAACATAACTTCGTGTATCAGATCTGGCCAGTACGTTATATCGCGCCGACTTTTAGTGAGCGCGGTAAACGTGGCAAGCAGTTCTATTACCGCTTGGAAACCTTCTTGTATGAAGGCTCTCAGGACAATGACTTGGTTGGATATACCAAAGAGCAGGTGATTAATGACATCTTGGATAAGTATGAACGTCATATGACTTTTTTACATATCAATCGTATTAGTCCCGGCAATCGTCCTTTGTATCCTGATTCACAAGACTAATTGTTGCAATAAAAAAACCTCACGTCATGTGAGGTTTTTTTAAACCTAGAAGATTTTGCAAAGTATAATCTGGTCAATGTTCTAGCTTGCAATGATAATAATCTGCATATCATCTGAAAAGAATAATGATCTTGTATATTGATTCTCAATCAATATGAGACTTGAGAGGAGCTTCAAATGAAAAGACTAATCATATTTTGCGCTCTTATTGTTGTGATATTCGTATCTGTATTATTTGTTAGTCCTAAACCAACGATTTGGTTATTGCAGCATAGTTTATTTAGTATTCCAAAAGATTTACGGCCTGCTCAATACCAAGAGTCAAATGTGGCTGTGTCAACAAACTTAACCTATCCATCAAAATATCAGAGAAATACATTCGATTTCTATAAAACTCAAACTCCGTTACCTGATCACCCAGTCGTGATTTGGGTTCATGGTGGTGGTTTTGTGGGTGGCGATAAGCTTGAGGTCAAAGACTACGCAACTCAATTAGCAGCGCAAGGTTACGCTGTAATCGTGCTCAATTATGAACTTGTACCGACTACGAAATACCCTGAACCCGTCATCCAAGTTTCGGAAGCGATTCGTTATATAAAAAGTAGTGTTGCTAAAAAACATGATTTAAATATGTCGAATATTTTTATTGCAGGTGATTCTGCGGGAGCACAAATTGCGTTGCAATTTTTACTTATTCAATCAAACCCTTCATATGCAAATTTAATGAATATTCCCAATACCTTAAATCCATCTGAGATTCGAGGAGCTTTATTATATTGTGGTCCCTATGATCTAAAAAATATGGTTCTCCAAGCAAACTCAGCAATTACCCAATTTGTCTTTGGACGTATTGGTTGGGCATATTTGCACGATAAAGATTGGCTGACGCGAACTGAGAATCAAGGATTGGTCGTGTCTGAATATCTAAACTCAGCACTGCCGCCAATTTATTTAACAGATGGCAATACTGCATCATTTGAACAACAAGCACGTGAATTAGAAAAACAATTACAGAAAGTCGGTGTAGTAACGCAATCAAGATATTTTGATCAGAAAACTGATCCTACAGGACACGAATATCAATTTCTATTGGACACTAAACCTGCTCAACTGACTTTGCAGGATACACTTCAGTTTATGGCTACATATAGACAAAAATGATTTGATCAAGAACACAAAAAATATAAATGTTAGGGTTTATAGCGCACCATATTTTTGCCATGTTTCACCCGTTTCATAGTTTGTATAATGGCTTTTCAGTTCATGCAGTGATTGGCTTTGATAGATCGCAAAAATGATCATGATCAAAAATAGGCTGATCAATTTAATGGCGCGTTTATGCTTATATTCACCCGCATATAAATAGAAAATACAGTAAAAAGCGATGATCAAATAGGTGCAAAATAAAGAGTGAAAGCCCAGATAGAGCAACAGTAGTGCTGTAATCGCCAGAGCGATTCGATTTTTAAAAATGCTGGGGCGTAGACTGAAGAGATTTAAGATAAGCAGGCCGAATGAAGTCCAGAACAGATAGGCTTGACCACCGATAATAACGATATAGGTCGATTGAAGCCACAACAGGACCAGCCATAGAAAAACTGAAAAAATAATAAATTTAGAGAGGCCTGAAGACGCGGGCAAAGTGTGTTTCATATGATATTGGTTTTTTAAATAGCTGTTTGTTGGGGGGGAGATTAAAAACGAAACTTCAATAAATCTTTGGTTTTGATCTTGGTCAGCATTACGCAGAACAAAGACAGTGAACCGCCAATCAACATGGCTGGTACCACGCTAAAAAAGCGTGTCATCACACTGGACTGCAATGCACCCAGCTCATTGCTGGACGTGACAAAGATGCCATTAATGGCAGCGACACGACCAAGCATGTCTTTGGGTGGAATCAATTGCAGTATGGTTTGACGAATAATTATGTTGATGCTGTCACATGCCCCCATAATAATGAGAACTGTGATGGAAAAATACAGCTGTCTGGTAACAGCAAATAACAAGGTGCATAGCGCAAAGCCAGTGACCGCAATCAGCATCATCTGCCACGGTCTGGATTTGGGTGGGTAACGCACCAAAATCAGCAGCATGATCAAGCCACCAAATGCAGGTGCGGCGCGTAATAGACCAAAACCATCTGCACCGACATGCAAAATATCTTGGGCAAAAATGGGCAGCAGCGCGATGATGCCACCAAAGAAAACTGAGCCGAGATCGAGAAACATCGCCCAAAAAATAATTTTGGTTTTAAAAATAAATTGTAGTGCGTCTTTTAGACTTTGAGTCACCGACTCCGTTTGGATTTGAGGAAACGCGCGCTTCTGTAAGCACCATAGTGCCATACTGCCGGTAAAAAAAAGCGCCACAATCACGGCAAAGGTAATATCCAAATCCAGATGCGCCAACAGAAAACCGCCAACCACGGGTGCAAGTATACCGCAAGCTTGCCAGCACATACTGGTCCATGTCGCTGCATTGGTATACAGATGCTCGGGTACGACAAAAGGACGTAAGGAGTTAAAGCAGGGGCTATAAATACCGCGAATACAGCCAAATAAAAACAGAATACTCAAGCATGAGATTAATAAGAAATTTGCACTGATGGTTTGGTTGTGGAAAAGATCAAAACTTATCCATAAAGCAATCGATAAGGGAATGGCAAAGCTAAAGCTGATCTGCAAAATACGTTGACGATTAAAACGGTCAGCAATATAACCGCCCCATAAAGAGAGGATGAGAAAGGGTAAAAAATCCATGATCCCAACTAGGCCGAGAATGAGCGGATTCTTGGTGATTTGATAGAGATGAAAAGCCACCAGCACTTCTTGAATCAGCACCGCAAACGTTAAGCAGCATTGATTGAGGGTCAATAACCTAAAGTCACGACTGGAAAATGCAGCAAAAGCAGAATGAGGTACAGCAGAAGACATAAGGCGTAGATTTATAAAATACAAATAAAGAAAAAGGGAAGAGTGGAAACTCCTCCCTTTTTAATCTGCTTAGCTTCGCTTATTGAGCAACAGCTTCCGCTTTTTCGACTTTCTTGGCAGGAACCAAGTTTGTAGGAGTCGTATAGTTCAAGCCTAAAGTTGAACTTGAGTACTGACGGATTTGATCTAACAACGCTGGATCAGTTGAAAGGTCTTTACCATAAGAGCGCACGATTTCATGTAACTTGCCATTCCATTCACCTTTAGTTTGCTCAGGGAAGGCTTTTTCAAGCAAGCTGAGCATAATGTACGGTGAAGTTGAAGCACCCGGAGAGGCGCCTAACAATGCGGTTACAGACTTGTCTTTAGAGGCAAAAATTTCTGTACCAAATTGCAATTTCGCAGGTTTACCTGGCTCTTTTTTGATGATCTGAACACGTTGACCACCTTGTTGTAAATGCCAATCTTTTGGATTAGCTTCAGGGTAGTATTTTTTCAACTCGTTGAAACGATCTGCATCAGACATCAATACTTGGCTTACCAGATACTGAACAAGATCAGCATTTTGTAGACCAATTGCAGCCATAGGCAACACGTTATTTTTGTTGGTCGATGCAAGCAAATCAAGCTGTGAACCATGTTTTAGGAACTTGTTTGAATAGGTTGCAAATGGGCCAAACAACACATATTTTTTACCGTCGATATAACGGGTATCGATATGTGGAACAGACATCGGAGGCGCACCCAGATCTGCACGACCATAGACTTTGGCTGTGTGTTTTGCTGTTACTGCAGGATTGTCAGTCACAAGGAACTCACCACCCACAGGGAAACCAGCATATTGTTGCGCTTCTGGTAAACCAGTCATTTGCAATAATTTAATTGCAGCACCGCCAGCACCAATAAACACGAAACGTGTTTTTACATGACTGACTTCACCAGATTTGACATCTTTGAATGCAACAGACCAAGTATGATCGTCATTCTTACTAATCCCAGTGACTTCAGTTGAAGTTCTGAGTTTAAAGTTTGGACTTTTCTCGAGATTGTTAATCAATTGCTTGGTGATTGCACCGTAATTCACGTCAGAACCAACGTCCATGCGGGTTGCAGCCACTTTTTGCTGAGGATCACGACCGTCCATCACCAATGGTGCCCATTGTTGAATTTCAGCTTTGTCTTCACTCAATTTCATGCCAGCGAATAACGGATTTTGAACCATGGCAGCATAACGCTTTTCCATGAAGTTGACGTTATCGCCCCATACGAATGCAATGTGTGGTACTGGGTTAATGAATGTACTAGGTGTTTCTAATACACCTTGTTTCACTTGGTAAGCCCAGAATTGCTTAGCAATTTCAAATTGGCTTGCCACTTTAACCGCTTTAGAAATGTCCATTTTACCGTCTTTTTCTTCGGTATAATTCATTTCCATAAAGCCAGAGTGTCCTGTACCCGCATTGTTAAAGCCATTTGAACTTTCTTGTGCGACAGCATCAAGACGTTCATACATGCGGATGTTCCAGTCAGGTTGTAACTCATTGAGGTAAGTACCAAGTGTGGCACTCATGATTCCACCGCCGACCAATACAGCATCAACAACAGTTTCATCATTTTTCGTTTTAATTGCCTTAGACGTAATTGGTCTAAAAAGAAAGGCAATAGCAATCACTATTAGTACTACCAATAGTACTAATAAATACTTCCAGAATTTTTTCATTCAATTTACCTTAAAAATTAAATGACTCCCTATATCGGTAATATAGAGAGAAAGGATTTCGATAAGAATTGGCGCAATAAAGGCACATCAGTAAAAGGGTTGTCTTGACTGATGTTTGGAGAAAAAGTTTGTGAATTTTACTTTAAAATAGAAAGGATTTTGGTATACCAAGTGTTGCAATATGTATTATTCAAGTCATTTTGAATAGTAGATTATAGGTTTTATTGTTTCTTATTCTAGTCAATCTAAGTTTTGTAGGTTAAAGGGACATTTAATATTTATAACCATTAAAAAAGGCTGTCTAATGACAGCCTTTTTCCACTCGGTAAATGACCTTACCAGCTTAACGCACCACCAGTTTGGTAGTCTGTTACGCGCGTCTCAAAGAAATTCTTTTCTTTACGCAAGTCCATCATTTCAGACATCCATGCAAATGGGTTTGTTACACCAGCGAATTGCTCTGGTAAACCAAGTTGCGATAAACGACGGTTACAGATGAACTTCAAATATTCTTCCATCATGCTTGCATTCATACCTAATACACCTCGTGGCATCGTGTCACGTGCATATTCGATTTCAAGCATTGTACCTTCAAGAATCATTTGAATGACTTCTTGTTGGAATTCAGCAGTCCAAAGGTGAGGGTTCTCAATCTTGATTTGGTTGATCATATCAATACCAAAGTTCAAGTGCATAGATTCATCACGTAGGATGTATTGGAACTGTTCAGCAACACCGTTCATCTTGTTACGACGACCCATACTCAAGATTTGAGTAAAGCCACAGTAGAAGAAGATACCTTCAAGTACACAGTAGAATGCGATCAAGTTACGAAGTAAACGTTGGTCGTTTTCAGGTGTTCCTGTATGGAAATTAGGATCAGTTAAAGATTGTGTATATTTCAAGCCCCATGACGCTTTACGCGCAACACTAGGAATCTCACGATACATGTTGAAGACTTCGCCTTCATCCATACCTAAAGATTCAATACAGTATTGATACGCATGTGTATGAATCGCTTCTTCAAATGCTTGACGCAAAATATATTGGCGGCATTCAGGGTTTGTAATATGGCGGTAGATTGCTAATACCAAGTTGTTTGCAACCAACGAATCTGCAGTTGAGAAGAAACCTAAAGAACGCATTACAATCGTACGCTCATCTTCTGTTAAGCCATTTTCAGACTTCCAAAGCGCGATGTCATGGTTCATGTTCACTTCTTGCGGCATCCAGTGGTTTGCACACCCGTCAAGATACTTTTGCCAAGCCCACTCGTATTTAAATGGAACAAGCTGGTTTAAGTCTGCACGACAGTTGATCATAGCTTTATCATCAACTTGTACGCGCTGTGCACCCATTTCAAGCTCTTCTAAGCCTGGTGCAACATCAAGGTTTTCTAAGGCTTGAGATGCTCGAGCCAACGAATCGGTTGGATTTGTTGATCGGATGGTACTGGTTCCAGTGGGTTGTGCAACTGCCACGCGCGGCGATGGTTGCTCTGAATCAGATACCACTTGCGTATTAACCGTTTTTTGCGAGTCGAGGGACGCAGACTTGTGTTCAGGTGCAGTCGGTTTTTGCGTATCATCTTCAAAATCGTCCCAGCTAAGGATAGACATATTTAATCTCACTATAATCTTAATTTATTTACATTGCAGTTTTAAAAAATGAAAATGGCGCATAAAAAACACAGCAGAACAAAAACGGTAATAATCAATCCCATCATCGCTAAACGTTTGAGATTGATAGTTGCGGGAAGTGAGTTTGGCGTTAATAATTTGCCTGTTTCATCATAAATGGCAATCGCTCTTGCCCCGCTATTTAGCCCTAGCTCTTGTAATGCTCGTATTTCTACTTGTGTTAAACCAAATTCCATTCGCTCCATTGCTTGAATAAACATATAAGGAGCTAGATACTTAAAACCGCCACCACCACGTTTGAGTAACTGCGTTAATGCAGTTTCAGCGATATTAAAATCACCTAATAACGAACGTGGATGTGAAAACTGTGCACATTCAGTTAGATATTCTGTTGAAGATGGATAATGAAGTACTATCCGATCGACATAAATCTGTACTAAAACAGCAGGGGCATTAGCATATCGTTCTAAATCAGGTTGAAGCATAGTTCTACTTCCCAATAAAGCACTTTATTGATCTTGCTTGCGCTGTTGTTTCCGAATGGCTAAAAATGCATAGACCATTGGTACATAAAAGAAAATAAAGGCAAAGATTAAAACACCTAGTCCTAACATGTAGTTATGGCTAATATTCAACATAATCTTTGCCTCTTTCCTTTAAATCTTAAATAAACCCTACTTTATTTAAGAAGGGTTTCTCCAAGATCTAATTACTGACAAGCTTCACAATCTGGATTGTCGATTGAACAAGCCATTGGTACTGGAGCTGCTGTTGTGAAACCATCTTCTTCAACTTGAACTTCAGGTTTTTTCTCTTCAACTGCTTGAGCCGCAACGATAGGTGCTTCAATTGTCGCTGGTTTTACTGCATTCAGTGCACCAGTATTAATTGTTGATTTCTCAGCAGATGTTGCACCTAAAGCTCGGAGGTAATACGTAGTTTTAAGACCACGTAACCATGCCATCTTATAGGTGATGTCAAGTTTCTTACCATTCGCGCCAGCGATGTAAAGGTTCAATGACTGTGCTTGATCGATCCACTTTTGACGACGAGATGCAGCATCTACGATCCAACGTGTATCCACTTCAAACGCAGTTGCGAAGATTGCTTTTAATTCTTCAGGAATACGCGCAATCTTTTGTACTGAGCCTTCGAAGTGTTTCAGGTCATTCACCATCACAGTATCCCACAGACCACGTTGTTTTAATGCACGAACAAGGTAAGGGTTGATTACAGTGAATTCACCAGAAAGGTTAGATTTCACATACAAGTTCTGGAATGTTGGCTCAATTGATTGAGACACGCCACAAATGTTAGAGATCGTTGCAGTAGGTGCAATTGCCATCACATTCGAGTTACGCATACCGTCTTTTTGAACTTTAGTACGTAAGCTATCCCAATCTAAACGTTGAGTACGATCAACTTCGAACATACGCTCTGGACGAGATTTCGCAACGATTTCTAAAGAGTCGATTGGCAGAATCCCTTGATCCCACAATGAACCTTTAAATGTTGAATAAGCACCACGTTCGATTGCAAGGTTACTTGATGTTTCGATTGCGTAATAGCTGATTACTTCCATTGATTCATCAGCAAAATCGACTGCTGCATCTGAACCATAAGCAATGCCCATTTCATAAAGTGCATCTTGGAAGCCCATGATACCCATACCCACAGGGCGGTGTTTCATGTTCGAGTTTTTCGCTTGTGGTACAGCGTAGTAGTTAATGTCGATGACGTTATCGAGCATACGTACCGCAGTTTTAATGGTGCGTGCTAATTTCTCACGATCCAATACACCGCCTTGAACGTGTTGTACAAGGTTAATCGAACCTAAGTTACAGACCGCGATCTCATCTTGGTTTGTATTTAAAGTGATTTCTGTACACAAGTTAGATGAGTGAACTACGCCCACGTGTTGTTGTGGTGAACGTAAGTTACATACGTCTTTGAATGTAATCCACGGATGACCTGTTTCGAACAACATCGAAAGCATTTTGCGCCATAAGTCTTTCGCACGTACTTTCTTGTGGAGCATGTTTTCTTGTTTTGCTACAGCTTCGTAGTGTGCATAACGCTCAGCAAATTCAGCACCCGTTAAATCATGCAAGTCTGGTGTTTCAGAAGGCGTGAATAGTGTCCATTCAGCATCTTCAAATACACGTTGCATGAACAAGTCAGGAACCCAGTTCGCTGTATTCATGTCGTGAGTACGACGACGATCATCACCTGTGTTTTTACGTAGCTCTAGGAATTCTTCAACATCTAAGTGCCAAGTTTCGAGGTATGCACAGACTGCACCTTTACGCTTACCACCTTGGTTCACTGCAACAGCCGTATCGTTGGCAACTTTCAGGAATGGAACAACACCTTGTGATTTACCGTTTGTGCCTTTGATATACGAGTTCAAAGCACGCACAGGTGTCCAGTCATTACCTAAACCACCCGCCCATTTAGACAGCATAGCGTTGTCACGCATTGCACCATAAATGTCATATAGGTCATCACCAATTGTTGTTAAATAACAGCTTGATAATTGTGGACGTAATGTACCAGAGTTAAACAGGGTTGGCGTAGAAGCCATGTAGTCGAAGCTAGACAATAAGTTATAGAACTCAATTGCACGTTCTTCTTTATTTTCTTCATTTAATGATAGACCCATCGATACGCGCATAAAGAATAATTGCGGTAATTCGAAACGTACGCCATTTGAGTGAATGAAGTAACGGTCAAATAAAGTTTGTAGACCTAAATAAGTAAACTGGTTTGAACGTTCTGGTTGGATCGCTGCTGCCAATTTTGCAAGGTCAAAATCAAGAAGATCAGCAGAAAGAAGGTCAAGCTCGATCCCTTTCTTCAAGAAAGT
The DNA here is from genome assembly GCF_014636095.1 of Acinetobacter modestus. Taxonomy (GTDB): domain Bacteria; phylum Pseudomonadota; class Gammaproteobacteria; order Pseudomonadales; family Moraxellaceae; genus Acinetobacter; species Acinetobacter modestus. Next base: position 177,620 of record NZ_BMDV01000006.1, on the reverse strand, counting down.
TTCTAAAGCATCATTTTCTAATGTGTCTGTAGATAGACCTAAGAACTCTAAACCTGTGCTCACTAGCTCATTACGTAATAAGCGTGCAGTCACATACGTGTAGTTTGGCTCTTGCTCGATACGAGTACGTGTTGCCATCATCATGGTCGTTGCGATGTCGCTTTCTTTTACGCCGTTGTATAAGTTTTTAACGGTTTCATCGACGATCGCTTGAACATCAATCCCTTCCAAACCTTCACTTGCTGTTTCGATTGTCGCTGTGAGTGCACCGAGGTCTAATGGTTGGAGCTGACCATTATTATCAGTGATTTGAAGGGTAGGATGGTGGTTCGCGCCTGCTTGCTGACGAGCAGTGGCACGTTGTTCACGATAAATAACGTAGGCACGTGCAACTTTTTGCTCGCCTGTACGCATCAATGCCAATTCAACTTGGTCTTGAATTTCTTCGATATGAATCGTACCGCCAGAAGGTAAACGACGATTAAAAGTATTGAGTACCATCTCTGTTAATTGAGTGATACGGTCATGGATGCGACTAGAGTCAGCACCTTGTTGACCTTCAACAGCTAAAAAGGCTTTCCCGATCGCAACAGAAATCTTCTCGGCATTAAAAGACGCGATTTCACCAGTGCGCTTAATTACCTGAATTTGACCAGGAGTAGAAGTGATGATGCTCATGTCAGCATAGCTCCATTATCATCTATTTTTATGTTCATAGACCGTTTGAATCGAGCAAAATGTATGCCACGATGTTTGAGGGATAAACACAATACTTAGTGGTTAAAGTTTATTTTCAACACAAGATACGGGATTTTTTACAGCAGATCAATCCTTGACATTTTGGTAAATTTTTTTTCATGTCTTAACTGCTGAATTCACAGGCACATAGCATAACAAAGCCATTAAAAAAGGCTTATAGATAACTCTGTGGATAAGTCAAAAAACAAACACTTAAATTATTTTGGGTGAAGAAAGAAACAAATTGTTTAACATTGGCACAAAATCTATACTAAAAATTCATCCTGTCGGAAAAAGCAGATGAAATTAAAAAATATATTAAAATTCATAATTTTAATAAAAATATAACAAAAGTGCTTAGCCGTGTATCAGTTTGGTGAACGCCTACTTGTTTACAATGTAAACGTGTGTATATTGCAAAACATAAACCAATGTATCTGTCAGATTTTTATAGATAGATTCACTCTAATTGTAGGGGCATACAAATGAGCCAAGAAGAAAAGTTACCAAAGATTTTGATCGTTGAAGATGACGAACGCTTAGCACGCTTAACACAAGAGTATTTGATTCGTAACGGTTTAGAAGTTGGGGTCGAAACAGATGGTAATCGTGCGATTCGCCGTATTATCAGTGAGCAGCCAGATTTAGTTGTATTGGATGTGATGTTACCAGGTGCAGATGGTTTAACCGTTTGTCGAGAAGTTCGTCCACACTATCATCAGCCTATTTTGATGTTAACTGCACGTACTGAAGATATGGATCAGGTACTTGGTTTAGAAATGGGCGCAGATGATTATGTTGCTAAACCCGTTCAACCACGTGTTTTATTAGCTCGTATTCGTGCTTTATTACGCCGTACTGATAAAACAGTTGAAGACGAAGTTGCTCAACGTATCGAGTTTGATGATCTCGTGATTGATAACGGTGGCCGTTCAGTAACTTTAAATGGTGAGCTGGTTGATTTTACGAGCGCTGAATATGACTTATTGTGGTTGCTAGCTTCAAACGCAGGGCGCATTTTATCTCGTGAAGATATTTTTGAGCGTCTCCGTGGTATTGAATACGATGGTCAAGACCGTTCGATCGATGTGCGTATTTCACGTATTCGTCCAAAAATTGGTGATGATCCAGAAAATCCAAAACGTATCAAAACTGTGCGTAGCAAAGGTTATTTATTCGTTAAAGAAACTAACGGGATATAATTTGCGTCTTGCTTTAAATTAGCTTGGATTTATTTCCCTTATGGTAAGTCGAGTACTAAAAAACAGCATTTTCTTGCGAATTTATGCTGGATTAGTGGTTTTAGTTGTTGTTGTTGCCGCATTTTGTTATTTGCTGGTACAGGTCATCAACTATCAACGCGCGCAAGAATATCGTGAATCTCTGACGGATGGTATTTCATATGTCATCAGTGAGGGGGTATCTCGACAGCCTCAAAAACAACAAAAGCTAGATTGGATTTCTGATGCCTCCGATTTACTAGAACTTCCAATCTACTATGTTGATGCAGCACGTGTAGAGCTTTCTCGTACTGAGAAAAAGCGGATTGCTGAACAGAAATCAGTGGTTCGTTATGATGCCAATAATGGTGTGGGTTATATCATTATTGGCCTGAAAGATGATGCGAAACATTATCTTTATATCAAAGTGGATAAGCTCGGCGAGCGCCAAATGAAGGCATTGCCAATTTTTGTACTGGATTATTTGATTTTTTATCCGGGGCAAGAGCGTGAATATTTAGAAAGAATTAAAAAGCATTTTTACTATCCGATTACGATTGCCAATATTAAAGATATTAATCTAGATTCAGAGCAAATCGGTCGTTTACGTCAAGACCAAAGTATTCTGTTATATAAGGATAGTGCAACTGTACGTGGTACAACGATTTCAATTGTTTCTCCAATGCCAAATCATCCTGCACAAGTCCTTATCTTAGGTCCAGTTCCAATGTTTAATTGGATGCCTTTTCAGCTTTCAGCAGGTATTACCTTATTTAGCTTATTCTTATTAAGTCTAGGTGTTTACGGTTTAATTCTACCGCTTGAGCGGAAAATTCGTCAGGTTCGTCTTGCTTTAAATAAAATGAAGTCTGGTGATTTGTCATTACGTGTTCCGATTGAAGGTACAGATGAAATGGCAAATTTGGCATCTAGTTATAACAATATGTCAGATCACATTCAGCGGTTGATTGAAGCACAACGTGAATTAATGCGTGCAGTGTCGCATGAACTCAGAACACCTGTGGCACGAATTCGTTTTGGCATGGAAATGTTAGCTGAAGAAGATGACTATAATTATCGAATTCAGCAAGTCGATATGATTGATAAAGATATTGAAGCACTCAATACTTTAATTGATGAAATTATGACTTACGCCAAACTAGAGCAGGGTACGCCATCTTTAGACTTCGAAGATGTAGTATTGGTTGAAGTGCTCGATCAGGTTGCAATGGAAACAGAAGCATTGAAGACTCAAAAAGAAATTGAGTTAATTGCACCGCCGTTGTCATTATCTGTAGATGCTGAACGTCGCTATTTGCATCGTGTGGTACAAAACTTGGTTGGAAATGCCGTTCGTTATTGCGATCATAAAGTTCGAATTAGTGGTGGTGTTCGTGCTGATGGTAAGGCATATGTGTGTGTAGAGGACGATGGACCAGGGATTCCAGAGCAAGAGCGCACACGTATTTTTGAAGCGTTTGCTCGTTTGGATGATAGTCGTACACGCGCATCAGGTGGGTATGGTTTGGGTTTATCAATCGTGAGTCGTATCGCGTATTGGTTCGGTGGAGATATTATGGTAGACCAAAGCCCTAACTTAGGTGGCGCACGTTTTACCATGACATGGCCAGCGAAGCGCTATAAACAAAACATAAAAAAATAGTTTTAATTCATTTAAGCTTGTATGAAGAATATAAGAAAGCCAAAGCATCAAGCTTTGGCTTTGATTTTTTATGAAGCATAAATATTGCTTATTCATGAACAGATGAATCAGGTTCGATTAATGGATGACCAGACCTTAAGCCATTCAGTGCATCTATATTAAAATCCAGAAGTAATGAATTATTTTTTACGTCTATTTTATAACTTTTGATCAATGGTTGATCGCCATTTAATGTTTCAACTTTATAGCTATCAGTAATGTTTAGAATACTTTCAAGATTGGTTGTTGTTGCAGCAAAGTCTTCTCTAAAGACTTCATAGATATCTCTTAGGTCGAAAATTGCATTATCAGCATCAGGGTGTTTCCGAATATAACTTTCAATGTGCCGCATCAGCAGCTGTGAAAAAAAGAAATAATCTGAGTCATGTGTATATTCTAAATGCATATTTTTCTCCTTGTTTGCTACTTTTAGAATACCGATCTCTCAGCCAAATAGTGTATAAAGTTAATTAAAGCATGTAGCTGAATTGCAACATATTATGTCGAAATGACAACCTGATTTCGACCTTGGCGTTTGGCTTGATATAAGGCGTCATCTGCTTGCTTGAAATGATGTTCGATAGATTGTAGGTTTTCTGCCTCGCAGATATAAATTCCTAGACTCGCTTGGATATAAAAGTCATTTTGCTGTTCTAATTTGATAGGTGTTTGGCTAATTCTTTTTCTGATGTTCTCAGCAGCTTGATAGGCTGTGTTTGCATCTATATCAGTCATGAAAATGGCAAATTCTTCACCGCCTAAACGACCAAGTAAATCATGCGGTCTCAGCATGGTTTGAATGGTCTGGACGCAACTTTGTAGCGCACGATCTCCAATTTGATGGCCATAGTTATCATTCACTTGTTTAAAATGATCGATATCTAACATGAAAAAAGCGGTCGTTTTGGCAGAGTTTTTTGCTTGCTGTTGTAAAAGTTGAACTGACTGTAAAAATTGACGGCGAGTCAGGCTTGAGGTGAGTTCATCATGAGCAATAATATGTTGTAACTCTTGGATTAGCTTCGTTCTCACCATATTAATGCTGGAAACTGTGAGCGGTCCAATCGTCATCATGATTAAACCCAAACGTATAGAAATGGTGTTATTTAAATATCGCTCTGGATAGAGCAGTAAATAGTTTTGTGAGACGTGATAAATAATAAAAGCACAACTCACAGACGTGATAATTGTGACTGAAAAATGACGATAGCGTAAAGCACACCAAATTAATGCGGCAATTGGATAAAGCACTGAACCGGGGCCGGTATCATAGTAAGCGATTACAATTGAAAAAATAACACTAAATAACGGTAGGCTTTCCTGAACAGTGAGTGCTTTAAATTCTTTAATTTGTTGCTTGAATTCTCCAAGCACAGGTGCACTTAGCATAGCAGGGAGGATTAACAAAGCATTTTGAATTTCAGCGGTAAACCAATGTCCAAAATCAATCCAAAACGAACCAAGAGCGAATTTGGTATTAAAGTAGGGAAGGGAAAATGCAGCAAATAAAGAACTTGATACCGCACCGACACAGCAGAAGCTAAATAAAAATAAGTAGAAGTAACCTTGATGCATGGAGCGAATCAGTGAGGTTAACTTGATGTAAAGCAAGAGTGCGGTCAGGACATAGCACAAGTTGGCTGTAGTTAAACAGAGGTTGAGCAAAAATGGAGTATTTTGCAAAGTATCCGCAAGCAAGTAGCCTACGATTGCACCGATCAAACTAATCGGGTGCCGTGTTTGTGGAAAACGAATCAGTAAACCCAGTAAAACAGAATTGGCTGGCCAAAACGAAGCAAGAAATGTTAAGTGTCGGGTAGCGATACCGATGAGACAACAAAAAAAGATCACAGCAGCGAAAACGAAAAATAATTGCAAAAGTGATTTAGGTTTTGATGCTGCCATTGATTGAGTCATCCTGACACTTTTCCTTGGAGGAATTAGGTCGGGCTATTATATAAATTTTGTTTAAATTTTCAGCATAAATTTGTATCAATGCAATGATTTAGTTCATGCTGCAATATTTTTGAGCATTGATGACAAGTTGCGGATATTTTTGGCGCAAGAATAAAGAAAAAAATGATCAATATTGGTTAGTCGATTTGATAATTCGATTTTTAAGGGTGAATTTGTAGCGATCTAGGTCGTATCAGGAAATTAATCAACAAAATCATCCTAAAGACTAAAGCGCTTCAACTAGCATGAGAAATTAGAAATCAGGTACAATTGGCGGGATTAATTTTGTGTTTGGTGTATTTGAAGGCCAATACATACATTCTTTGTTAAAAATAGGCCTGCCAGGAGTTATCCCCGCATGAGTGCCATTACTCCATACGATTGGGCGATTATCGCCTTCGTGATCGGCGTTACATTTCTTTGCGTTTTTATGCTTACAGTTCCCTTACTCCTCGGGGGTAAAGCATGGGGGCGTGCGAAGCAAGAGCAGTTTGAATCAGGTGTAGTTGGTGCGGGCGGTGCTCGTATCCGCTTGTCAGCCAAATTCTATTTAGTTGCAATTTTCTTCGTTGTCTTTGACTTGGAAGCTCTTTACCTCTACGCATGGTCGACATCAGTTCGTGAAGTAGGTTGGTTTGGATTTACCACGGTCGTTATTTTTGTTGTGGATCTTTTGATCGCTTTGGTTTATGCAATTTCTGTAGGCGCGCTGAATTGGGCACCTGTAGATCGTCGTAAATCTGCTGGTGTGACAACAAAAATTGGTTCACCGAATATGAATATTGCTGACATTACTCGATTCAATAATATTGAAGAGCTTGTTGTCGATCCTACTGGTCATATTCCAGCACAGTCTTCTGGTCGTGTTAAGTCTAAAACACCGACTACATCATCATTTGAACAGGAGTAAGTCGGGATGAAATATACTTTAACCCGTGCGAATCCAGATGCCGATCAGTATCCATTACAAGATCGTCAAATCGTAACTGATCCTCTTGAGGAAGAAGTGAATAAAAGTGTGATGATGACACGTCTTGAAGATGTGTTGCATACCGCAGTGAACTGGGGACGTAAAAACTCTTTATGGCCTTTTAACTTCGGTACATCATGCTGTTATGTTGAATATGCGACGACTTTAACTGGTGTGCATGACTTGTCTCGTTTTGGTGCTGAGGTTATTCGTGCTTCACCACGTCAAGCAGATTTAATGATTGTTGCAGGAACCTGCTTTGTCAAAATGGCACCTGTAATTCAACGTTTGTATGAACAAATGCTTGAGCCTAAATGGGTCATCTCTATGGGTGCTTGTGCGAACTCTGGTGGTATGTACGACATCTATTCTGTAGTACAAGGTGTCGATAAAATTATTCCTGTTGATGTGTACATCCCAGGTTGCCCACCTCGTCCAGAAGCATTGATCCAAGCATTGATGTTACTTCAAGACCAAATTCAACTAGAGCGCCGTCCACTTTCAGCGGTGATTGGTGATGATCTTCAGCCTGTGTATAAGCCAAAGATGATGCCAGAACGCGATCGTAAAAATGCGGAACGTATTGCGGTGAAAAATTTACGCTCTATGGATGAAATTAAATAATTTGAACGATGAATTGTGACATGTCTGAAGAGACATGATCATCGGGAAAATTGCCAGAATTTGTATTAAATAGGAAGCCAAGCCAATGGCTGAAACTGACATTGCTATGCCAGAGTCAACGCAAGTTGATTCACGCCCAGCATTTGCAATCGTAGAAGAGCTCAAAACCAAATTTGGTGAGAACTTCTATGTGCAGGCGACTTTTGAAGAGTTTCCAACAGTCTGGGTTGAGCGCGCACGCGTGCAAGAAGTCCTTATGTTCCTCCGTAAAGTGGAACATCCTTATGTAATGCTGTTTGACTTATCTGCGGTTGATGAGCGTTTACGTGTTCACCGTGATGGTTTACCAGCATCAGATTTTACTGTGTTTTATCACTTGTTATCGCTTGAGCGTAATAGTGATATTCGTATTAAAGTTGCATTAAATGAAAATGATTTAAGCATCCCAACCGCAACCAATATTTGGCCAAATGCCAACTGGTACGAGCGTGAAGCTTACGATATGTTTGGTATCGATTTCGCTGGGCATCCAATGCTCCGTCGTATCTTATTGCCAACCTATTGGGAAGGTCATCCATTACGGAAAGAATATTCTGCGCGTGCGACAGAATATACGCCGTATATGCAGAATCAAGCGAAACAGGATTTTGAACAAGAACACCTACGCTTTGTGCCTGAAGACTGGGGTCTAAAACGCGGCAATGCTGATGAAGACTTCATGTTCTTGAACTTAGGTCCTAACCATCCATCTGCACACGGTGCGTTCCGTGTCGTATTGCAGTTGGATGGTGAAGAAGTGAAAGACTGCGTACCTGATATTGGTTATCACCACCGTGGTGTGGAAAAGATGGCTGAACGTCAGACGTGGCATTCATTTATTCCTTATACCGATCGTGTTGACTACTTAGGCGGTTGTGCGCAAAACATGCCATACGTGATGGCAGTTGAACAGCTTGCTGGTATTAAAGTACCTGAGCGTGCGCAAGTCATTCGTGTGATGTTAAACGAATTATTCCGTATCAATAACCACTTGTTATTCTGTGGTACAGCGATTCAGGATGCGGGTGGTATGACCCCTGTATTCTATATGTTCGCAGACCGTCAAAAAGTCTATGACATCGTTGAAGCGATCACGGGTTACCGTATGCATCCAGCATGGTTCCGTATCGGTGGTACGGCACATGACCTTCCAAACAACTGGCAAAAACTTGTTAAAGAATTGCTAGAGTGGATGCCAAAACGTTTGAACGAGTACTACACTGCAGCGCTTAAAAACTCAGTATTTATTGGTCGTACCCGCAATGTTGCGCAATACGACGCTAAATCTGCGTTGGCTTGGGGTGTAACTGGTACGGGTTTACGTGCGACGGGTATTGACTTTGACGTTCGTAAATATCGTCCATACAGTGGTTATGAAAACTTTGACTTTGATATTCCAGTGGAATATGAAGGCGATGCATATGCACGTGTCTTGGTTCACTTCCGTGAAATTACTGAGTCGTTGAAAATTATTCAACAGTGCTTGGACAACATGCCATCTGGTCCTTATAAAGCGGATCATCCACTGGCTGTTCCACCACCAAAAGATAAGACATTACAAGATATTGAAACCTTGATTACGCACTTCTTGAGCGTATCTTGGGGTCCTGTCATGCCTGCAGGTGAGTCATCATTTATGACTGAAGTGGTGAAAGGTGCGAGTACTTATTACTTGACTTCAGATAAGTCAACGATGAGTTACCGTACTCGTATTCGTACACCGACCTTCACACATTTGCAGCAAATGCCTTCTGTGATTAATGGCAGTTTGGTTTCTGACTTGATCATTTATTTGGCGACCATTGACGTGGTTATGGCTGACGTGGATCGCTAGGGGTAAACGATTATGATGATTTTGACTGATAAAAAACCTCGTGTGAATGTTGAAGGGATTTTGACTGCTGAAGAAATCCATGACATTGAACATCATATTGATCACTATCCATATCCACGTGCGGCATCATTGGATGCATTAAAATGCGTACAACGTCGTAATGGCTGGGTAGATGATGCACAGATGAATGCGATTGCACAGCTGTTGAGCATGAGCGTAGCGGATCTGGAAGGTGTTGCAACTTTCTATAACCGTATCTACCGTCAACCTGTTGGTCGCCATGTGATTCTATTGTGTGACTCAATTGCATGCTTCTTGATGGGTGCAGAAACTTTAGCAGAAGCGTTCCAGCGTGAGTTAGGTATCCAGTACGGACAAACTACAGCAGATGGTCGTTTTACCTTGCTCCCAATTTGCTGTTTAGGCAACTGTGATAAAGGTCCAACTTTAATGATTGATGAAGATACTCACGGTCTCGTAGAAGTGTCATCAGTTAAACAGTTATTGGAGAAGTATGTATGAATACTGAACCAAAACCAATTTATGGCGACGGTAATCCAGACACGCATCCATTGACTTGGCGTTTGAGCAAACAAGAGTTTGTACGTGCTGCTGATGATTACGAAGCGCTTGAAGGTTATGCTGGCTTTAAAAAAGCACTCGGTATGCCACCAAAAGACGTACTTGAAGTGATTAAAGCTGCGACGGTAAAAGGTCGTGGTGGTGCAGGTTTCCCAGCAGGGATTAAATGGTCTTTGATGGCGCCAAATGATGGTGGTCCACGCTATTTGATCTGTAATGCCGATGAAATGGAACCAGGTACCTTCAAAGACCGTTTGTTGATGGAAAAACTTCCTCATCAATTGATCGAAGGGATGTTGATTGCAGGTTATACCCTTGAAGCAACACATGGTTATATCTTCATCCGTGGTGAATATATTGAGGCAGCTCAATATTTAAATGAAGCATTAGAACAAATCCGCGCTAAAGGTTACTTGGGTGAAAACATCCTTGGAACTGGCTGGAACTTTGAAATGCATGTTCATACGGGTGCAGGACGTTATATCTGTGGTGAAGAAACGGCATTGATCAACTCGCTTGAAGGTCGTCGTGCCAATCCACGTACTAAACCACCATTCCCGCAAGTTGCGGGCGCATGGGGTCGTCCGACGATTGTCAACAACGTTGAAACCTACAATAACTTACCAGCGATTATGTTGCGTGGTCCTGAATGGTATATCAACCTTTCAGCGCACAAGTCTAAAGATCCAGGCACTAAGATCTACGGTGCATCAGGTAAAGTTAAATTCCCAGGTCTTTGGGAGTTGCCATTTGGTACGACTGCACGTGAAGTGATTGAAGATCATGCAGGTGGTATGCGTGATGGTTTAACGCTCAAAGCATGGTTGCCGGGTGGAGCATCGACAGACTTTTTGGCTGCTGAACATATTGACTTGCCAATGGATGCTGAAAGCATCATGAAGGCAGGTTCACGTTTAGGTACGTGCTTGCTGATGGTGGTTGATGAAACGCAATGTATGGTTTCTGCTACACGTAATTTAGAAGAATTCTTTGCACGTGAATCATGTGGTTTCTGTACACCATGCCGTGATGGTTTACCTTGGGCAGTTAAAGCGCTCAAAGCACTGGAAACAGGCGAAGGTAAGAAAGAAGATATCGATCATTTACAAGAACTGACGCGTAAATTGTGGATCGGTAAAACTTTCTGTGCTCACGCACCAGGTGCGATGGAGCCGCTTATGGGCGCACTTAAATATTTCCGTAACGAGTTTGAAGCAAAGGTTAAAACCCATGCTTCAGCTCTAGACGTAGAACAAGCTTAAGGAATTCGACTATGGCTACAATTCATGTCGATGGAAAATCGTATGAAGTCAACGGCTCAGAAAACTTGCTACAAGCATGTCTCAGCCTTGGCATCGACATCCCGTATTTTTGTTGGCACCCATCCTTAGGTTCTGTTGGTTCTTGTCGTCAATGTGCAGTAACTCAGTATGCAAATGCTGACGATACACGCGGACGTCTCGTGATGTCATGTATGACACCAGCGGCTGACAATACCTTTATCTCAATTGAAGACAAAGAAGCAACGGATTTCCGCGCCTCGATCGTTGAATTCTTGATGACCAACCACCCACACGACTGTCCAGTCTGTGAAGAAGGGGGGCATTGTCATTTACAAGATATGACAGTGATGACTCAGCACGATCGTCGTCGCTACCGCTTTACGAAACGTACGCACTATAACCAAGAGTTGGGTTCGTTTATTGCGCATGAGATGAACCGTTGTATCGCATGTTATCGTTGTGTGCGTTACTACAAAGATTATGCGGGCGGTACGGACTTTGGTGTATATGCCAATGCTTCACGTGTTTACTTCGGTCGTCCAGAATCAGGCACTTTAGAGTCTGAATTTTCTGGTAACTTGACTGAAGTCTGTCCGACTGGTGTATTTACTGATAAGACGCATTCAGCACGTTATAACCGTAAGTGGGACATGCAATATGCACCAAGCGTATGCCAAGGCTGTTCTTCAGGTTGTAACATCTCACCAGGTGAGCGTTATGGCGAAATCCGTCGTGTTGAAAACCGTTTCAATGGTTCAGTAAATCAATACTTCTTGTGTGATAAAGGTCGTTTCGGTACAGGTTATGTGAATCGTGCAGATCGTCCACGTCAACCACAGTTCCGTAATGGTGACGCTGTTACAACAGTGAGTGTGGATCAAGCACTTGATCAAGTCATTGCTCAACTAAAAGGCAAAAAAGTATTAGGTATTGGTTCACCACGCGCAAGCTTGGAATCAAACTATGCGCTACGTCAATTGGTTGGACAAGACAACTATTCAACTGGATTGTCTCAAAAAGAGCAAAATTTGGTTGAATTAGCTGCATCAATCATGCAAACACAGGGTATTTACAACCCGAACATGCGTGAAATTGAAAGTTACGATGCGGTGTTGATCTTGGGTGAAGACTTAACTCAAACTGCGCCACGTATGGCTTTATCGGTTCGCCAAGCAGCGAAAAATAAAGCAAAAGAAATGGCAGCTAAAACACGTACACCAGATTGGTTGGCGGAGCCTGTACAACGTATTGGTCAAGATGCTAAATCTCCAATCTACATTCTTGCTGCAACGCAAACACGTTTAGCGGATGTGGCAACAGGTGAAGTAGTTGCATCGCCAAATGACATCGCACGTTTAGGTTTCGCGGTTGCTGCTGCGCTTAAAGGTGAAGCACTGACTGGTTTGGCTGAAGATGCAAAAGCATTCGCGCAAACAATTGCAGATACCTTGAAAGCAGCGAAAAAGCCTTTGATCATTTCTGGTACGAGTTTACAAGATCCTGCAATTATCGAAGCGGCTGCACAGGTTGCACAAAACTTAGGTGAAAATGCAGGTTTATCATTGACTGTTCCTGAAGTGAACTCAATGGGCTTGGCATTATTCGGTGGTTTAAGTTTAGAACAAGCTTTTGCACAAGACTATGATGCCGTAGTTGTGGTTGAGAATGACCTAACTCGTCGTTTGCCAGTTGCTCAAGTAAAAGCTGCGCTTGATAAAGCTCAAACTGTGATCGTATTGGATCACAGCGAAACTGAGACTGTGAAGCTTGCAGACATCGTTCTTTCAGCAGCAAGTTTTGCTGAAGGTGATGGCACTGTAGTGAGTCAAGAAGGCCGTGCACAACGTTTCTATCAAGTGTATGACCCAAGCTACTACAAGCCTGAATATGCGATCAAAGAATCATGGCGTTGGTTACATGCTGTTGAGACAGGTCTTAAAGGTAAAGCAGTCGATTGGACATTGCTTGATGATGTGATTGATGACATCGTGAAGAATGTACCAGTACTTGAAGCAATTCAAGATGTTGCACCAGATGCAGGTTATCGTGTTCATGGTTTGAAAATTGCACGTGAGCCACGTCGTTACTCAGGTCGTACTGCAATGCGTGCGCCGTTATCGATTCACGAGCCAAAACAACCAACCGATCTAGATTCAGCATTAACATTCTCTATGGAAGGTTATGTGGGTAATCAGACAGCATCGTCTTTAGTACCTTTCGCATGGGCTGCGGGTTGGAACTCGCCACAAGCGTGGAACAAGTACCAAGATGAAGTCGGTGGTCACTTAAAAGGTGGTGATTCAGGTGTGCGTTTATTTGATCGCTTAGCAAAACGTCCTGCACGTAGCTATGTTGCACCGACTGCCGTGGTTGTGAATCCTGAAAGCTTCCGTCTTGTGCCAATGCACCATATCTTTGGTTCTGGTGAATTCACGATTAAAACACCAGCAATGGAATCACGTATTCCTGAAGCGATGTTTGCCGTGGGTGAACAAGATGCGACGCGCTTAAATGTTCAAGATGGCCAACGTATTACCGTGAAAGCAGGCGAAACGAGCATCAGCTTACCTGTACAAGTCATCGAATATTTACCAACAGGCTATATTGGTTATCCAATTGGTCTAGCACCAACCGTTTCATTGGCAGAGCCTGTGTCTGTGGCAGTAGGAGTGTAATTCATGAATCAAGAAATTATACGTCAAACGCCACTTTGGGCTGAGAACTGGCCAATCGCTTATTCGGTGATTCAAGCAGTTGTGATCCTGTTGGTGGTAGTTTTGGTTGCTGCGTTAATGTCATTTATTGAGCGTCGTCTCTTGGCATTATGGCAAGACCGTTATGGTCCAAACCGTGTTGGTCCGGGTGGTATGTTCCAGATCGTTGCCGACATGCTCAAGATCATGTTCAAAGAAGACTGGACACCAAAGTTTGCCGACAAGCTGACTTTTCGTTTAGCACCAGCAGTTGCGATGGCAACTGCTGTACTTTCGTTTATGGTCATCCCAGTAAGTCCTACACTGGGCGTTGCGGATATGAGTATCGGTCTATTGTTCTTTATGGCAATGGCTGGTATCGCAGTTTATGCAGTGCTGTTTGGTGGTTGGGCGTCTAACAACAAATACTCGTTACTCGGTGGTCTTCGTTCTGCTGCTCAAACTATTTCTTATGAAGTGTTCTTGGGTATCTCATTGATGGGTGTGGTTGCGATTGCAGGCTCATTCAACCTACGTGAAATCGTTGAAGCTCAACGTGATGTTTGGTTTGTTATTCCACAATTCATTGGTTTCATTATCTTTGTTATTGCTGGTGTTGCAGTGACGCATCGTCATCCATTTGACCAACCAGAAGCTGAGCAAGAATTGGCGGAAGGTTATCACGTTGAATATGGTGGGATGAAGTGGGGGATGTTCTTCGTTGCGGAATACGTCAACGTGGTTTTAATCTCTGCACTGATCGTAACGTTATTCTTCGGCGGATGGCTTGCACCATTTAACTTAGAAATTCCATTTGTTCCACCAGTTTTTTGGTTCGTGATTAAAACAGCATTCTTTGTAATGATGTTTGTATTGGCGCGTGGTTCTTTAATGCGTCCACGTTATGACCAAGTGATGAACTTTGGTTGGAAAGTTTGTTTGCCATTGGCGTTGGTCAACTTGTTAGTGACTGGTGCTGTGATTCTGATGAATCAGGCCTAGGACAGCAGGGAGTACAAAATGTATAAAATTCTAGCTGGATTTGGATCGATTGTCCGTTCGTTGTGGATGGTGTTTAGCCATGTAACACGTAAACGTGACACGATTTTATATCCAGAAGTACCAGCTGAACAAATTGTGCCTCCACGCTTTCGTGGTCGTATCATCTTGACGCGTGATCCAGATGGTGAAGAGCGTTGTGTGGCATGTAACCTTTGTGCGGTTGCATGTCCTGTTGGCTGTATTTCATTACAAAAAGCGGAAAAAGAAGATGGACGTTGGTATCCAGAATTTTTCCGTATTAACTTTTCACGCTGCATTTTCTGCGGTATGTGTGAAGAAGCTTGTCCTACAACTGCAATTCAGATGACTCCAGATTTTGAACTTGCTGAATATGTACGCCAAGACTTGGTTTATGAAAAAGAAAACTTATTGATTTCTGGCCCAGGCAAATATCCTGACTATAACTTCTACCGTGTCACTGGTATGGCAGTAAATGGTAAGGAAAAAGGTCAAGCACAAAAAGAAAGTGCACCAGTTGATGTACGGAGCTTATTACCATGATGTGGCCATTTTATTTGATGGCACTTGTGGCCATCGTATCGACAATTCGTGTTGTGACAAATACGAATCCCGTACATGCTCTTTTAAGTTTAATCGTTTCTTTACTTGCTGTTGCTGGTATTTTCATGATCGTGGGTGCGCCTTTTGCTGGTGCACTTGAGATTATTGTTTATGCTGGTGCAATCATGGTCTTGTTCGTCTTTGTGGTCATGATGTTGAACCTTGGACAAGATACGATTGAACAAGAACGTAAATGGTTAACCTCTGATGCATGGGCATATCCTGCATTAATGAGTTTCTTATTGGGCTTGGTTTTGGTTTGGATGTTGGGTGGAGAATACACCACGATTTCTGCACCATTAGGTACAGAAATTGTAGGTCCTAAAGCAGTCGGTCAAGCATTATTTACTCACTATCTATTATTGGTAGAAGTTGCCGCGATGTTATTGCTTGCAGCCTTAGTTGCTGCATATCACCTTGGCAAACGTGAACCAAGTGCAGAAGAGGATAAAGAATAATGGGACACATCCCTTTAGAACATGGTTTGATTGTTGCAACCATCCTTTTTGCACTCGGTTTTTACGGTGTAATGGTGCGACGCAACCTATTATTTATGCTAATGAGCCTTGAAGTGATGATGAATGCTGCTGCATTGGCATTTGTTTTGGCAGGTAGTGTTTGGGCTCAACCAGATGGACAAGTGATGTTCATTTTGATCCTAACGCTTGCTGCAGCAGAGGCGTGTATTGGTCTTGCGATCGTCCTTCAGTTTTATCATCGCTTCCATCACTTGGATGTGGATGCTGCTAGTGAGATGCGCGGATGAGTACATTATATTTAACCGTTTTATTCCCGCTCATTGGTTTTATCCTGTTAGCGGCAGGGCGTAACAAACTGTCTGAAAATGTCGCTGCCATTATTGGTGTCGGTTCAGTTGGTTTATCTGCCTTATTTGCTTTAATCGCTGGCCTTGCATTTACTAGCAGTGGCCAAACCGTTTTTGTTCAACACTTATGGACGTGGTTCAGTGTTGGCGGTTTTGAGCCAGGCATCAGCTTGCACCTTGATGGTTTGTCATTATTGATGACAGGTATGATTACAGGTGTTGGTTTTCTGATTCATATCTTTGCATCATGGTATATGCGTGGTGAAGAAGATTACGCACGTTTCTTCTCTTATTTCAACCTGTTCGTTGCCAGCATGTTGTTGTTGGTACTCGGCGATAACTTGGCGTTATTGTTCTTAGGTTGGGAAGGCGTAGGTCTGTGTTCATACCTCTTGATTGGTTTCTACTACTCAAACCCTGCAAATGGTTGGGCAGCAATCAAAGCATTCACCGTAACACGTGTGGGTGATGTTTTCTTACTCATCGCATTGTTCTTGCTCTATCAACAGTTTGGTACGTTGAATACACAGTACATTGTTGAACATGCAGCGACTGTGATGACGCAAAGTTCATCATTGTCGATTTGGACAGCATTGATGTTGTTCTTAGGTGCGGCAGGTAAATCAGCGCAAATTCCATTACAAACTTGGTTAGCTGATGCGATGGCTGGTCCTACACCAGTATCTGCATTGATCCACGCTGCAACGATGGTTACAGCGGGTGTGTACTTATGCTGCCGTATGTTCTCTGTGATGGAAATGGCACCAGAAGTAATGCAATTCATCTCGATTACAGGTGCAGTAACCTTACTTGTAGCTGGTTTTGCTGCATTGGTTCAAACCGATATCAAACGTATCTTGGCTTACTCAACCATGAGTCAGCTCGGTTATATGTTTATGGCAGTGGGTGCTGAGGCGTATCAAGCTGGTTTATTCCACATGTTGGCTCACGCATTCTTCAAAGCGTTATTGTTCCTTTCTTCAGGTGCAGTGATTCTTGCATGTCATCACGAACAAAACATTTTCAAAATGGGTGGATTACGTAAAAAGATTCCATTTGTATTCTGGTGTTTCGTCATCGGTGGTGGCGCATTAGCTGCACTTCCAATTGTAACAGTTGGCTTCTTCTCTAAAGATGCGATTTTAGGTGCAGTATATGCACAGTCTACGATTGCAAACCTTCCACTTTATAATACGTTGTATTGGGTGGGTGTTGCTGGTGCATTCTTAACGTCTATCTATACCTTCCGTCTAATCTGGGTGGTATTCTTTGGCGAAGAAAAAACCCATGCACATGCCATTCATGGCGTAACTTACTGGGCACCGCTTGCAATTCTTGCGACCTTATCAACAGGTGTTGGTTATTTCTTACAAGCACCTGTTGCAAAATTATTGACTGCTGCAAGTATTCCAAGCTTTGTTGTTCCTGAAGCTTTAGAAGAAGCGGTTGCACATGCAGAACATTTAGCAAGTGGTGTTGCCCTTGTTGGTTTAGTTGTTGGTATTTTCTTATTTGCCTTTGCGTATGGTGCGGTTAAATCATTTGCTCAAACATCTTTGGGTTCTGGTTTAGCACATATTTGCCGTACCGCATTTGGTTTTGATGCTTTGTATGACATCGTTTTTGTAAAACCATATTTATTGATTGCGAAAATCTTAGGTCGTGATCCAATTGATGGTTTATGGTTAGTGCTACCTGCACTTGTGAAAGGTGGTAATAGCTTTACAAGTTCGCGTCAAACAGGTTCATTGCGTGAATACGCATCAAGCATGTCACTCGGTGTAGTGGTGTTATTGATGATCTTGATCGTGATTCAGGTTGTGGGGAAATAAAATGGAAAACAATTTAATTTTACCCGCACTGATTTTAGTTCCTTTCATTGCTGGTTTTATTTGTTGGTTGGTTGATAAATTTGACCAACACTTACCGCGCTGGATTGCCTTGATTGGTATGCTCATTACCTTTGGTTTGGGTATTGCACTATGGCAAACTGGTACATATAGCTACGAGTTGGGCGGTAAAGTCCCAACTTGGGCTGCTGAATTCCATCTCCCATGGATTCAGACTTTAGGGATTAGCATTCACTTGGCTGTGGATGGTTTATCTTTACTCATGGTTTTACTTACAGCGTTACTGGGTGTGCTTGCTGTTGGTTGTTCATGGGGTGAAATTCAAAAGAATGTTGGTTTCTTCCACTTAAACCTCCTTTGGAGTTTAGGTGGGGTTATCGGTGTATTCCTTGCAATTGACTTATTCTTGTTCTTCTTCTTCTGGGAGATGATGCTTGTACCAATCTATTTCTTGATTGCGTTATGGGGACATTCAGGATCAAATGGTCGTTCACGTGTTTATGCTGCAACTAAATTCTTCTTATATACACAAATCGCTGGTTTGATCATGTTAATCGGTATCTTAGGCTTAGTGGTCTATGGATATATGATGACAGGTATGATTGGTTTTGATTACAGCTACTTATTGGCTGTTGCAAACCACTTACCACCAGAAGTTGCCTATGCATTTATGTTGTGTTTCTTTGTTGGTTTTGCAGTTAAATTACCGGTATTCCCATTACACGGTTGGTTACCTGATGCGCATGCACAAGCACCAACAGCGGGTTCTGTGGACTTAGCGGGTATTTTGATTAAGACAGCAGCGTACGGTCTACTTCGTTTCGTAATTCCATTCTTCCCAGCAGCATCAGCTCAGTTTGCTGATATTGCAATCATTTTGGGTTTAATTGGTATTTTCTACGGTGCATTCTTAGCCTACCAACAAACAGACATGAAACGTCTGCTTGCGTATACATCTATTTCACACATGGGTTTCATTTTACTTGCAATCTATGCAGGTAATATTCTGACTTTCCAAGGTTTGATGATCATGATGTTGGCACATGGCTTGTCATCTGCTGCATTGTTCATTATGTCTGGTCAAGTGTATGAACGTTTACATACCCGTGATTTACGTTTAATGGGTGGTCTTCGTGGCCAACTGCAATACTTGCCATTTTTCCTGATGTTCTTTGTTGCAGCGCTTGTCGGTGTACCAGGTCTAGGTAACTTTATTGGTGAATTCTTGATTCTTATGGGTTCATTTAAAGCTTATCCAGCCTTCACCATTATTGCTGCAGTAAGTTTAGTATTTGCAGGTCTTTACGGTCTGATTCTGATTCACAAAGCACTTTTTGGCGAACCAAATGCTGAACAAAAGCAACACTACACGAGTCCACTGAAAGATTTATCAGTACGTGAAGTTAGTATTTTGATGATCTGTGTGATTGGTTTACTTTGGTTAGGACTTTACCCACAGACATTCTTGGATATGTCACATTCAAGTATGCAGTGGTTAGTCAATAGTTATATGCCAGTACAAGAAGTTGTCGAAACTGTTCAACAGACTGCGACTCAACTTGAACAAGTGGAGATGCGATAAACCATGAACTTCACACTTTCTTTTTCTGAGCTTATGCCACTTGCCCCAGCGATGATTGTGGCATTGACTGCAGTTGTTGTGATGTTATTGATTGCGATTAAACGTAATCATAATCTGATTGCAACAACGACAGTTGTGGGTCTAAACCTTTCTGCAATTCTAATTGCATATACCATGTTTAGTGGGCACTTTGTTCCTGCGAACGTTATGGGCATGTTTATGGTTGATCCATTTACCATGCTCTACCAATTCCTGATTTTGATTGCTGCTTTGGCTTGTAGCACGCTTTCACATGCTTACATTGAAACGTATAAAGATAATCGTGAAGAACTTTATATCTTGTTACTTTGTTCTGTAGCAGGTGCAATGCTATTGGTTGCAAGTTCTCATTACGCTGCTTTCTTCATTAGCTTAGAGTTAATGTCAATTCCTGTGTATGGTATGTTGGCTTACACGCATCAACGTAGCCAATCTTTAGAAGCGGGAATTAAGTATCTTGTACTTTCAGCAACTGCATCTGCGATGTTGTTGATGGGTATGGCATATATCTATGCGTATACAGGTTCATTGTCATTCTATGATTCTGTTCAAGCTTTGATGACTGCGATCAAGCAACCAATGGTGCTATTAGGTCTAGGTCTCATTATCTTTGCTGTTGCATTTAAGCTTTCACTTGCACCATTCCATAAATGGACGCCTGATGTGTATGCAGGTGCACCAGCACCTATGGCGACATTCTTGGCAACGGCTGCCAAAGTTGCAACGATTGGTTTATTTGTACGTTACTTATTAAGTTCTGGTGCAATCTTAGTTGAATCAATAGTGACTGTTTTGACAGTCATTGCTGTGTTATCAATTTTGGTCGGTAACTTACTTGCAGTACGTCAAGTTAACTTAAAACGCATACTTGGTTATTCATCAATTGCACACTTTGGTTACTTGTTGATTGCTTTGATTAGTATGACTTATGCAAGTTTAGGCAGTGTAACGGTTTATGTGATTACTTATGTATTTACAACAATCGGTGCATTTGGTGCAGTTGCGTTAATGTCTAGTCCATATAACAACGTTGATGAAGCACAAAGTCTTGCAGACTACCGTGGTTTGTTCTGGCGTCGTCCGATCTTGACTGCAACATTGACTGTGATGATGTTGTCATTAGCAGGGATTCCATTAACTGCAGGTTTTATTGGTAAATTCCTTGTGGTAATGGCTGCTGTAACAACTCAACATTGGTTCTTGGCTGCAATGGTCGTTGTCGGAAGTGGTATAGGCTTATACTACTATTTACGCGTGATGATCGTAATGTATATGACACCACCAGAAACACCTCGTATTGATGCTGATGCACATTGGGGAACTAAAGTTGGTGGTATCATGGTACTTGGTGCAGCATTGCTTGTATTATTACTAGGTATCTACCCAGATCCAATGATCAATTTGGCATTGAAGTCAGAAATTCTTTCTCCATTGCATTTCATGTTGTCTCAACAACAATAATGATTTGATTTGTACAAAAAAGCCTCCAAAATTTGGGGGCTTTTTTTAATGAAGAGTAAAAAAACACTCTATAATACTCAAAGATTAATATTAGTTAGGTACTCACTCGTGTCGATTCAAGAAATTCGCCATCCGCTTATTCGTCATAAACTTGGTTTATTACGCCGTTCAGACATTAGCACAAAGAACTTCCGTGAATTGGCGCAAGAAGTCACGATGTTACTCACTTATGAAGCAACTAAGGATCTTCCTGTTGTCGATCATGAAATTGATGGTTGGGCAGGTAAAGTTTCGACTCAACGTATTGCAGGTAAGAAGATTACCATTGTACCGATTCTACGTGCTGGAATTGGTATGCTTGAAGGCGTACTGAGCTTGATCCCAAGTGCCAAAGTGAGTGTCTTGGGTTTAGAACGTGATGAGGCGACTTTAGAGGTTCGTACTTACTATAAAAAATTAGTACCTGATGTTGCGAATCGCTTAGCGATGATTATTGATCCAATGCTGGCAACGGGTAATTCACTTATTGCGGCAATTGATGTGCTTAAAGCAAGTGGTTGCAAAGATATACGTGTTATGGTTTTGGTTGCTGCACCTGAAGGTGTTGCAAAAGTAGAAGCTGCGCACCCTGACGTACGTATCTATACGGCATCGATTGACCAAGGTTTGAATGAGGATGGCTATATCGTTCCAGGTCTTGGTGATGCGGGTGATAAGATATTTGGTAGTGTTCAAAAAGATTAATTTTTGAAAATATGCTTAAAACAGAGACTTAATCCAACCGTACGGTTTTCAGGGGAGGATTTAAAGTCTCTTTTTTTATATACTGAATTACAGTATTTGAAAATTAGGTGGATGTCATGAAAAAAGAATTTTATCAGGGAAAAGTTAAACAATATAATCCAGACAAAGGGTTTGGTTTTATTGCAACTGCTGAAGGCGAGATCTTTTTTCATATTTCAGATTTTCCTGCATCGGAAGGTGAGCCGAAACGAAATGAAAAAGTAAAATTTGTAGCTCTAGAAAATAATGGAAAATTTAAAGCAGTACAAATTGAACGAGTAGATCCGAATCCTGCAAAAACTAAAAAAAATAAAATATTGGCTCATAATGAATCGATTACATCAGAATTGTTATCAAACTTTCGACGTTAATCATCTAGATAAAATATGGAGAGAATTTTTGATCTCCATATTGATCTATTAAGCTCTGCAAATGAGAAAAGAAAAATATGTTTGTTGAAGGTAAAATTAAAAAATATAATTCAGAAAAAGGGTTTGGCTTTATAGCGCTTGAAGGGCAGGCAGATATCTTCTTTCATATTACCGATTTTCCCAAAGCGGGCGGTGAGCCAAAAGTTGGCGAATTACTTAAATTTCTTATTGTGCAAGATAAAGATAAATTTAAAGCAGCAAATATTGTTCGGTTAGATTTAAAGAGCTCTCATCCTTCTAGTCATTTTGCATCTAATTCTGAGATCTCTTCTAATGCAATTTTACCAAATAATCCTCAATCTAGTTCTAAAAAGAGAATGATCGTTACGGTCATTGGTTTAATGATTATTGCGGTTTTAGCAGTTCTGGTCTTTAAAAAATATCAGTCTTATCAACAGTCACAAAAATTAAAAGCAGCTCAGTTAATCGAAGAGCAAAAGAAAATAGTGATTGCCCAAAGGCAGGCATTGGGTGATTTACCTGAAGTAAAATTATCTGAAAAAACGGAGCAAGCTTTAAAAGCAATACCACCGCCAGCAGTACATCATGATCAAAAACGATTAGAACAGCAACCTGCCACCGCGCAAACCCAATTTAGTTGTGATGGGCGAACTCACTGTTCTCAAATGCGTTCGTATAAAGAGGCTGTCTTCTTTTTAAGAAATTGTCCAAATGTAAAAATGGATGGAAATAATGATGGTGAACCATGTGAGCGCCAATTTAGACATTAAAATAAAAGATCAGGCTTAAACCTGATCTTCACAAAAATGTAAAAAGGCTTTGAGTCCAGGACCTTGGTATTTTTGACGATGCACTAACATGTACAATGGGCGAGTTAATTGCCAATAAGGTGTATTAAGAATAACCAATTGACCTTTCTCCTCCAGCGGTTCGATCGCAAGTCTTGAAACACAAGACATCCCCAAACCACCAGCAACAATTTTTAAGATTGCTTCGTTATGACCGAGAGTTAAACGGATATTGGCATCTGGTAGATCTTGTAAAATCGCATTGTCAAAAACTTCACGTGTGCCTGAGCCTTCTTCACGTAAAATCCATTCAACCTCATGGAAATCTGCTGGTGTAATTGGGCGATCTAACTTTGCTAGAGGATGATCAGGTGCACAACAGACTGCAAGCTCATCATCTCGCCAATGAATACATTGTAATTGAGGCAAATGACAAGAACCTTCGATCAAGGCTAAATCAAGCTGAAATTGATTCACTGCTTCAATCATTTGGCGAGTATTGCCGACTTGTAATTGAAGATGGGCTTGAGGATGATGTTGTAAAAATTCAGCCATCAGATCAGGCATTAAATAATCACTGATCGTTAAGGTTGCACCTAAACGTAAATCAATGCTTTGCAGTTCACCTTTAGCAGCTTGTTCAAAGGATTCGCAGCGACCCAAAATTTCTAAAGCTTGAGGCAATAAAAAACGCCCCAAATCATTCAGTTGTAAACGCTTGCCTAAACGGTCAAATAAAGGCGCACCTAAGCCATCTTCTAAATCAGCTAAAGCCATACTTGCTGCACTTTGTGTCAGTCTGACAGCATCACTCGCTTTGGTTACCGTTCCTTCTTGTGCAACCGCCACGAAAACAGCCAATTGGCGTAAGGTCATGCGCATGTTAAATAGCCTTAATGTTTTGAGTATCCATCAATTATTCGATCATGCTAACATGAGCCTACTGTTTCGTGCCACGTTCAAATCATGTCAATTGAAAAATTTAGCGTAGAAAAAGTTCTATCTGTTCATCGTTGGGCTCACAATCTTTTTAGTTTCACCATGACTCGACCTGCTCATTTTAAATTTACAGCAGGGCAGTTTGCGCGAATTGGTTTAATGGTTGACGGTGAGCTAGTTGTAAGAGCTTATTCTGTTGTTTCTTCGCCCTTTGATGAAACTTTAGAATTCTTTTCAATTGTTGTTCCCGATGGTGCATTTACGTCAAATTTGCAACACCTTAAAGTCGGTGATGAACTTTATTTAGATAAAATATCTTATGGTTATTTGACTTTGGCAAGGTATCAACAACCTTTACCACAAGATCTTTGGCTATTGGGAACTGGTACTGGACTTGCACCATTTCTATGCATGTTACAAGACTTTGAAACTTGGAATAAATATAAACATATTCATTTGGTTTATAGCGTTCGCACAGAGTCCGAGTTGGCTTATGTGGAACGTATTGAAGAAATCGTAGCATCATTTGGTGAAGGGCATTCTGGATTTAAATTCATTCCAATTGTTACCCGTGATCCCCAAGCCGCATTACATGATCGACTCCCAATTTTAATTGGTAATGGTGAATTAGAAAAAGCAGCAGGATTAGCTTTGAACCCTGCAAGTAGTCATGTGATGTTGTGTGGTAATCCTCAGATGGTTGAGGATACAAAAGAGGCACTTAAACAACGAGGTTTAACGATGAATCGTCGTGGTGAAGGTAATATTGCAGTAGAGAATTATTGGTAGTCATATGGTATGGATATGTCTTAATGTACAAACATATCCATAAATTCACGGATTTCTTGAATTGCAGTATCGACATCAGTGGTTAGCCATGTCGGTTCAAAAATACCAATATAATGTTCTAAACGGTCTTGAGGAACAACAAGGCGAACAGGGCAATCTTCTTCGAGTAGGCGCCAAGGTAAAATAGGCACTTCATTGTCTAAAAAAGGTTGTACATTTCGAATATCGATAATCATTGCATTTACACAATCAGGTAAAGGCATGACGGAGAATTCTTCAGTACGACGACGGAAGTATTCTAAATCTCCCCACTTTAAGATATAGCTTGGCTTATTAAACTCAATAATTCCTATTAAATGTTCATCACGTGTGTGATGTAAAAAACATTGATGAGTAACATCCGTGTCTAAATCAAGAGAAACACTTTGTTGACTATAGGACATAAAGCAAAACATATGAGAAACGAAGCCGACTAGTATAGCTTATTTTTAGCGTATTCTAAAACCGACTATATTTTAAACAAAAAAATAAATAAAAAAAGTAGAGTTCTGCAAACACCGCAACGATAGTCCGAAGCTTTTTCACACAATGCAACATTGAGTATTGCTAAGATAAAAGCCTAACAAATAAAAGGATGAGGGCTGCTATGATGCATGATTTTAGTAAGCCACAACCTCATGTGGCAAGTAAGGAAGAAATTGCACGTAAAAGGAAATTACCAGTCTATATGTTATTAATAGTTGGAATTTTTCTGATAGCGTTGCTTGTATTTATGATCGCCGATCATTCAGCAAATCCAACTGCTCAAGTGATGATGTCAAATCTGCAGTCTGTACTTCTGAATGCTTAAATGGCTTTGACCAAAACAATTTATCTAAAAGCTCATTAGTGTGAACTAATGAGCTTTTTTGCAAAATTATGAGTGCTTTTTGTTGTATTAGTGATGCTGTTGATTGATTGAAAAATCGACAAAAACTAAGGTGATAAACATTCATAGTTTGTGTGTTTCAACATAGAACAGTGATGGGTGATTTATATCAAGATTTAAAAATACAATATAAGGATAACTCGCATGAATGAATTTTTTAATTATCCCTCGCATCGAGGGGGATTTGATGCCATGTATTACTGGGATCAATTTCATCCAATTTTTGCAGCAATTTTGATCTTACTGGTGGGTTGGATTATTGCCTTAGTCATTGCCGCAGGTGTAAAGCGGCTATTGCAAAAGCTTGATACCAATCACAAGTTATCTTCGGCAACTGGTCGTACGCCCAATATTGAAAACTTGGTTTCTAAATTGGTGTTTTGGTTTGTCATGATTCTCGCTGTGGTTGGCTCACTCAATGTTTTAAATATTAGTGGTGTAAGTGACCCGTTTAGCAATATGGTAGGACGAGTACTTGCTTATATACCAAACTTATTTGCAGCCGTTGCAGTAGGATTTATTGGTTGGATTGTGGCGCGTTTGGTACGTGCTGGATTGACCAACGTATTATCTAGAACAGAATTAGATGAAAAGCTAAGCAGTGAAGTTGGTGTTAACGCTTTAAGTAGTAATATCGCAGAAATTTTTTACTGGTTGGTTTTATTACTATTTCTACCAATTGTGCTGTCTATTTTAGGTTTAACAGGACTGCTGATTCCTGTACAAAACATGGTAAACGAAGCGATTGCTTATCTGCCTAATTTGTTTATTGCGGGTGTGATCATTTTTGTAGGTTATATTCTCGCCAAAATTGTGCGTGGTATTGTCGAGGGATTAAGTAATAGCTTGGGACTACAAACTCAAGCTGAAAAAGTAGGATTATTTAAAAACTCAAATGTATCGAAATTTTTAGGCTCATTTGTGTTTGCAATTATTGTCATCACAGCGTTGATCGTGGCATTTGAAGCATTAGGAATCCAAGCGATTTCTCAACCCGCAACAGCGATGTTGAATGAAATAATGTATGCAATTCCACAAATTATTGCAGCAGGTTTAATTCTAATCGTTGCCTATATTGTTTCTCGTTTTGTTGGACGTTTAGTCGCTGAACTGATTTCAGGGGCGGGAATTGATGAAATTCCAATGAAGCTTGATTTGCAACGATTCCTTGGGCAAACACGTGTTTCTGATGTGATAGGTTATTTGATTGTATTTTTTACCATGTTGTTTGCAATCTCTGAAGCTGCGAACCGTCTTGGCTTAGAGCAAGTAAGTGTTCTGATTGCGATGTTTATTCAGTTTGGTGCAAGTATTTTACTTGGTGCTGTAATTTTAGTTATTGGATTTTGGCTCGCGAATGTTGTGGCTAAAGTGGTACAACGCGGTGAATACAATAGTTCACGTTGGTTAGCAAACCTAGTTCGTATTTTAATTATGGGTTTAGTGATTGCGATGGGTCTAAAAGCCATGGGTATTGCGGATTCAATTGTGAATTTGGCTTTTGGTTTGACGCTTGGTTCAGTTGCAGTTGCTTTTGCCTTGGCATTTGGTTTAGGTGGTCGTCAACCTGCAGAACGCTTATTGACAGATTTATTAGATAAGGCAAAGAATG
This sequence comes from Acinetobacter modestus, assembly GCF_014636095.1. Classification (GTDB taxonomy): domain Bacteria; phylum Pseudomonadota; class Gammaproteobacteria; order Pseudomonadales; family Moraxellaceae; genus Acinetobacter; species Acinetobacter modestus. The sequence goes on along the minus strand of NZ_BMDV01000006.1, from coordinate 150,367 downwards.
AAGCGAAACAGCCAAATCCGTTACATAAAGAAATCACACCAAGTCATTCGGTACCACCAATAACACCACCGACTCCACCTTATTCAGATGAATAGTAAAAAAATCTTTGATTTTTTGAACCAATTCGACCACTCTAAGCAGGGTGGTCGTTTTGTTTGTATAAGCATTATTGAGTTTTTATCTATATCGTGATTAGGGCATATTTTAGAAAAACGAGATCTAAAACTGAGTTTTAGGGTACATATAACTGTAGTTTAATAGGATTAATCAAAAATTTGACCTGAAAAGCAATTCATTTATAGATAAAGTATCAATAGTCTCTAAATAAAAATTCTATAGAGGAGAGTGAAATGAAGAGGCCAAATCGCGTATTTGCACCGATTATTATTGCAGGTATTACTGTAGGTTTTTTGGCGAGTGCGTACAAATTTGTTGTTGCGAAATCAAATACAGCCAAAGAAAAACCAATTGAAAATACTCAAAAAGTATCTTCTACAGAAGCTGCTAACTCTTCAGATCATCATGCTTAGTGTTATTTAGCAATCGGCTTAATTTGTTAAGTAAACTAAACAAATTGAGCCGCTGCTTGAGCCGAAGACCATGCCCATTGGAAGTTATACCCTCCCAAATGACCTGTTACATCGAGTACTTCACCGATAAAATATAAGCCTTTCTGCTTTTTACTTTCCATGGTCTTTGAAGAAACTTCGCTAGTATCTACACCACCTAACGTGACTTCAGCAGTACGATATCCTTCAGTTCCAGATGGCTTAACAGAAAAGGCGTGCAATTGATCAGCAATTTGCTCTAGTTGTAAATCGCTAAAATTGCCAATCGCAGTTTCACTTTGTTCCGCCCAAATTATTTGTTGTAGCTCAAGCACGATACTTTTCGCCGTGAATTCACTGAGCAAAGTTCTGAGCAGAACTTTGGGTTGCGACTTTTTCTTTTCCTTGAAGAATTGAACTAAATCTTGGCTCGGGAAAAAATCAATTTTAAAGCTTTCACCCACATGCCAATAATTTGAGAGCTGTAATGAACTTGGCCCACTTAGGCCTCGATGAGTAAACAACAAAGCTTCAGTAAATTGATGGCGATCATTCACCAGTGTTGCATCTAAAGCATTACCACTTAAGCGTGTTGTGACTTCTTTAAAATGGTCCGAAAAGGTGAAGGGGACTAGACCCGCACGGGTAGGATAAACATGGTGTCCAAACTGTTGTGCAAGTTCATATCCAAAACCAGAGCCTCCTAGTGTTGGAATAGATAAGCCACCAGTCGCCACAACGAGAGATTCACAGTGATAAGTACCTTGATTGGTTTCAATAATAAAACCTGAATCTGTTTGTGCTGTTACGCTTTCTACTTCGCAATGGGTCTGAATCTGAACCCGTTTCGCTTTATTGCACTCTGCAAGTAAAAGTTCAAGGATTTCTTTTGCGCCTTTGATTGTAAAGAGCTGACCGTGTTTACGCTCTTCATATTCAATACCATATTCGCAGACCAAACCAATAAAATCCCAGTTGGTGTAACGAGTGAGCGCTGAAATAACAAAGTGTGGATTTTCAGAAATATAATTTGATGGTTCAACATCTAAGTTAGTGAAATTACACTTGCCACCACCAGACATTAGAATCTTTTTGCCTACTTTATTGGCTTTTTCTAATACGACAACGGAACGTTCACGTTTACCAGCCTCTGCAGCCAACATCAAGCCGGATGCACCTGCACCTAAAACAACAACATCAACTTGATGAACCATGAGGATTACTCGGTAGACGAAAAGCGAGCGATTATAAAAGATTTAAGCGAAGTTTAGTACGGACAATTTACGAAGTTATACGGATTTATGAAGTAAATTCATTACTAAAATTTACACATTATTAGATACAAAATAGATCCAGTTTTTTAGCAAATCATGATTGGCTTAACAAAAAACATACAAAGTCTGATGTAGAATACAAATGAGAGCAAAGTCTCTTTTTAAGTTTAAACTTTGATGTTTTTCAGAAAATTAAATTGTTTTTAGTTCTGTTTTTGCGGCGGTGTCATTGATTTTATTATGGGGTGTACCTCGGTATTCTCTATTATTTTTTTAAATAGCACGTTTCTTGCAAATCCAAACTACACATTTAATGTCGGGGTGCGTTATGGTGGGTATGAAGGTTTTGCAAATATTTGATTTGTTGAAATTACAGTGTACTTATTCTACAAAAATCACGATCGCCATTTTATTGTGTATATTCAATATTTCTGTTGCAAATGCTGCTTATCAGCGTGGTTATTTAAATTTAGGTTTTGAAACTCCCGTTATTTCCACGGGAACTAATGTCTGTCGTGTTTATATTAGTAGCACACGCGTACCTGGTTGGTTAACCACACACCCATATGGAAATGAGGGCTTCAGTGGCACATGTTCAATCTCAACCAATGGTTCAGGGCAACTCATGGAAATGTGGGCTGGCTCAAGAAATATTGATGGTACCAATACAACCCCCACCAACACGATCAAAGCACGGGAAGGCAATCAATTTGTCGAATTAAACGCAGATGCTGTTTCTACTGTTTCTCAGAATATCTGTTTAGTGAATGGTGAGTCTGTATCTTGGAAATTTAGCCATAATGGGCGTAATACTGCTGACGATACGATGTTGTTGCGTGCTGGAACTCAAACGATCACAACGGTCTCGACAAGTAAAACTGGGGATGGGCAGGTTACGAGTTGCGTGTCGGGTACATGTTCTGTCTCCAGTGGTTCTGGATCAGGTGTAGGGGCGACAACGGGTTCTACAATTAAACGTTGGGCAGACTACAGTGGAACATTTACCTATACAGGCGCAACAGGACAAGTGCCGATGGGATTCCAGTCGACTTCGGGAACAAGCACCAGCGGAAATTTTTTAGATGCGATACAAATTATTGTAAAACCGATTATTGAGTTTAGTTCAGCCAATTATGTTGTACCTGAAAATGGCGGCACAGTGCAGCCACTTAAGGTTATTGTGGTCGGTGATGTACCGAGTGGTGGTATTTCATTGGTCTTTAATGTAAATGATGGCACAGCTCAATTAGGTGTCGATTATAAAATTAATGGTGGAGTTGCAAACACTTTTACCAAGACAATACCGCAAGGCAATTACGGTGCGGGCACTCCTTATGTTCTTGAAGTTCCGGTCGAAATTATAAATGATTTAGTGAATGAAGTTGACGATACATTTAATGTAACCATCAATCAAAGTAACGATTTTCATATTATGTCATCAAATGATTGCGGAGCATCTGGTAACGGTGTCGCAAACTATGTAATTAAAGATGATGATCTGCCGACAGATATGGATTTGAAAGTAGAGAAGAAACAAAGAATAGGTACTTCTGGGAGCTTTGTAGCTGATTCATTGACGATGAATTTAGGAGATACCATTCAGTATCAATTGGTCATTAGTAATAAAGGTGAAAATGCAGTCAGTGATACGAGTCGAGCAAACTTTACTGATGCAATACCAAGTAATTTCAATACACTCTCTTTGTTGAGTGCTACCAAATCAAATGGTGCAATCACATGTAATGCAAGTTTTACCGGCAATACGCTTACTGGTCAGTTTAGTGGGCCAAAAGGTGCAACTTGTACGCTGATTGTTCAAGCCAAAGCGAATTCAGCAGGGATTGTAACCAATACTGCAACAGTCAATGTACCTGCTGCCAACACTGAAATTTTTCCATCTGATAATAGTAGTAGTGTGCAAGTTGCTATTGCAAAAGCTTTAATTACACTCACAAAATCAACAATAGGTGGCTTAGGTACTTTCGGTTTTACACTGACTGGTACAAGCCAAGCTTCGGGTTCGATTACAACATTGACTCAGGGTGAAGAATATCAGGTTGATGGTGATACGACGCTGACTGGTGTGCAACCTTTTGTCGTCACAGGAACTGGTAGCATAACGATTAATGAAAGTAGTCTACCTACTGGTGGGGGATGGAGTTTAACAGGTGCCAGTTGTCGTAACACAGCGGGCAACTCTGTCGGTAGCCAATCAGGATCGGTTTATACTCTAACAGCAGCCGATATTAGCAATAATCCAAATTTAAACTGTAACTTTGTGAATACCAAAATTCCAACGGTAAAGATTCAGAAAATTTCTCAGGGAGGAACGGGAACATTCGGTTTTGCTAATACTAATTTATCCAGTAATTCCAGCAATGTTGCGACAAGTTTACAAGGATCACCCAATATTGGAACGGGGACATCGCCTGTTTTAACTGTAGTGAGTAATGCAACAGATGTCGTTATTAGAGAGTCATCGATTGCGACGGGTTATGCACTAAAATCTGCGAGTTGTATTGATTCAAATAGTTTGATTACAGGCAACATTGGTACATTTGGTAATTTCAGTACTGATAGAATCACGATTCCGTACACCTATTTAATTACTGGTGGTGCTGACATTACGTGTACTTTTATTAATAGTAAGCCTAGTTTAATTATTAAAAAGATTAGCCGTGGTGGGTTAGGTAAGTTTGATTTTACTGGCAATAATGGTATCGCAAATCATTCAATTACGACTACAATTCCAGATACTGAAACTGTGGGGGAAACACAGTATTTTACTACCCCAAATCCATCAACAGATGCTGTTATTAATGAAACAAATATTCCAACAGGTTTCCGTCTAACCAATGCAGTTTGCACAGGATTGCCAGCCAGTTCAGTTACTACGAATTATACCAATGCAACAGTTACATTAAATAAAAGTGGTATCGTTTCTGGCGCTGAAATTGTATGTACCTTAACCAATACGCTCACGACTTTAACATTGATAAAAAAATGGGATAACGCAGTCGCTGGTGATAGTGTAATCGTGAATAGTATTGGCTTGGATACCAATGCAACCACCGCAGTTTCGGTTGCTGATCAGACAGGGGAAAATAGCACCACTGGAACACCTGTTATGCTTATGCCGAATATGATTGGTAAAACTGCAACGATTCTTGAGTCATTTAGTAAAGGTGATGCTGCAGATTATAATAGTAGTTTACTTTGCACAGGCAACAACATCGCACTGAATGGTTTTAAGCTAACGATTCACAATGATGATGCTGCAATTATTTGTACTTTAACCAATAGGCGAAAAAAACTGGTCCTGATTACAGGGCGTATTTTTAACGATAATGGCGGAACGACCAATAATATCTTGAGTAATGCTTATAATGCCGTACAAGATGCAAATGAAATCAGCATTGCAGGGAGTCGTCTCAAACTTGCTAATTGTGCTGGTCTTGAGCTTAATTTTGTGACGATCAGTAATAGTAATGGAGAATATAGTTTTAAAGTTGAGGACAGCGTTCTAACCAACCCATTTTGTATCGTACAAACAAATTTGTCCGAATATAGTTCTGTCAGCGGGGCGAGTCCAACCGGAAGTTATAACCGAAGTACGGATACGATTTCACTCCCTAAAACAACAGCAACCAGTTATCCAAATAATAATTTTGGTGATGCAAATCTGAATATCGTACTGACTGAAGACGGGCAACATACCATAGCTTCTGGAGACGTCACAGATTATCCACATCGTCTCAATTCACAAGCTCCAATACAAATCACACAGTTCAATCAGTTGTCTACCCAACAACCCAACAGTGGTAATGACCAAGTTTGGCAAGCTTTGGTTTATAAAGATACTAACTGTAATGGGAATGTGGATAGCGGTGAAACCATATTTAATCCAACCGTAGCGAATCCATATACATTACAACCCAATGTAGATCTTTGTTTGGTTCAACGTGTTCATTCACCTACAAATGTCATGGCAGGTGCACAGCATGTTTCGACCTTAGAGGCAAGTTATAGTGTGATCTTGGCAAATCCAACACAGACAATTACGGGTCAATCGATTAAACGACAAGATGTCACATTGATTGGTAAAGCGGGTCTTAGCTTAACTAAAAAGGTACGCGCAGTTGCAAGTTGTCCTTCAACGTCGGCTGATCAAAATCAATTTGCTGTAATGAATCAAGCAAATAAGGTCGACCATTTAGAGTATGAAATCACCTATAAAAATAATAGTACGAAGCTGCTGAATAATGTGAAAATTAAGGATAGTTTACCTATAGCCACCAGTTTCGGTAGTATGAGTTGTAATTCAACACCGAATGGTAATAGTTGTAATATCAATCATGTCGGAGATGCATTGGAGTGGAATTTAACTGGCGTATTAAATCCCACAGCGACAGGAACGGTGAGGTTTTGTGTAAATCAATAACATCAATCTAGATTGAATGATAAAAATGATTTTGATGATTTATGTTTTTAAACGGCCTTGTAGCCCACCTGTATGAATTGCCAAAATCTTTGTATTTGCTGGAAAGTGGTTCTGTTGAATTAAATCGAACAACCCCATCATCATCTTAGAGGTATAAACCTGTTCTAAAGGAATTGCATATTGCTGTTCAAATTGCTGCATAAATTGTAGTAGTTCATCAGTAGTTTTCGCATACCCCCCACAACAATAGGCATCGGTTAATGTCCAATTGGTTTTAGTGGTCCACTGTTGAATATCGTGTTGTAAAAAATTCCCCTTTAATGCAGAAAAACCCACTATCTGTTGTTGATTTGAACTACTTTCAATCAGTCCTGCAATTGTTCCACCAGTTCCAACGGCACAGCAAATGACATCATAATTCTTTCGGTCATCTTCACTCAAAATTTCCTGTGTTCCTTGCAGAGCAAGTGCATTCGTTCCACCTTCTGGAATGATAAAGGCTTGAGAGTATTGCTGCTGTAGTTGTTGTAAATACTCAACATCATGGCGTAGCCGATATTCGGCTCGGCTGACAAAATGCAGTTGCATACCAAAATCTTGTGCTGTTTGTAGGGTAGGATTTAAGTCTTGAGTCGCAAGTTCTTCACCACGAATGATGCCAATACTTTGAAAGCAAAAGCGTTGAGCTGCATAAGCCGTTGCTGCAATATGATTGGAGAATGCACCACCAAACGTTAGTACTTGCGACAAACCTTGTTGTTGTGCAGCGAGGAAGTTGTATTTCAGCTTAAAAAATTTATTGCCCGAAATTTGAGGATGAATTAGATCCAAACGCTTAATGGTTAATTGAACCGAACTGCTAAGCGCTAATGTTTGATAGGGTATGGGAAAAGCAATGTGATCAAACATTTTCGAACAAGGGAAATGAATTTGATCACATTGTAAATGGATTTGGTTGAGAATGTCAGTCTTGCATTAGGAGTCAGTATCTACAGAGCTAATCACAGACATACCTGGTCGTAATTTTTCAATGCCTTTTTGATTTGGATCAATCGCAATACGGACAGAAATCCGTTGTACCACTTTGGTGAAATTACCTGTCGCATTGTCAGGTTTGAGTACACTAAATTCTGAACCTGCGGCAGGGGAAATCTGCTCAACATGCCCCGTAAATTTCTGATGATTCATGGCATCAACAGTGAAGTACGCTTTTTGCCCAATTTTCATGTTGGCGATTTGGGTTTCTTTAAAGTTGGCAATGACCCATGTTTGTTTTGGAATCAAATAAAGTAATTGTGTTCCTGCCGCTACATATTGACCTACACGAGGGTTGACCTCACCCAATTGCCCATCGAATGGCGCGACAATAGTACTGTAGTCTTTGGTTGTATTGGCTTGGTCAAGTTGTGCTTGCGCGCTATTGACTTGTGCTTTTAAGCCAGATTGTGCCACTTGTGCCGTTTTTAACGATTCTTGTGCCACTAAAATATTGGCTTCAGCTTGCTTGAGTAAAGCGTGATTATTTTGTACATCTGCTGCTGCTTTATCTTGTTCAGATTTTGAAGCAGCACCACTATCTCCAAGTTGTTGATAGCGTTTTAACTGTGCAACGGATAAGTCATATTGTGCTTTCACCTGATCCAGCTTGGCTTGTGCTGCCACAACATCAGCCTGACGTTGAGCAATCGCTTGGGTTTGATTAGCAAGACTGTTTTCAGCCTGCTCTACCCCTGATGCTGCCTGTGTCACTTTCTGGTCATAGGTGGTGGCATCAATATGCATCAACACTTGACTTTGTTTGACTTGATCAAAGTCTTTGACCAACACGTCTTTAACATAGCCATTGATTTGTGAGGACAGAATCGTGGTTTTACCTTTTACATAGCTATTGTCGGTTTGTTCAACGGCTGTATGAAAGGGACCAATGCGCCATGCCCATAAGATAATGGTAATGCCAACTATTAGTACCAATAACATCCACCAGAGGGTCGAGCGTTTGGTTTTAATCAGTTTACTCGTCGGTGGTGGAGGTGGTGGCAATTGTGCGGTAGGCGCTTTTACCACTTGAGTACTCTCATTTTGTTTCACATCTGAAGCGTTATCGCTGTCAGGTTTATCTTGTTCGGACATAATCTTTTCTCAATCTAATACGATGGTACTAACTGGCTGTTTGCAAACTTTTTCGAGTTTTGTATTTATTCCGTACATATTTGAATAAGCCCCAAAGTAGTAAAACCACTGCAAAAATGCCATTTAATGCAATTACATCGTTATAGGCTCGGACTTGGGCTTCACGGGTTACTAATTTATTCAGATTCTGCAAGGCTTGGTTGTTTTGCAAAACAGGATCATTGCTGTTGAGCATGGCACTATGTTGATAGGTTTGTAAGCGTTGTGCGACGATGGGGTCGGTAGGGTCGAGACTGCTGTTGATTTCTACTTTATAGTCATAGGTATGGCGTTGCTGATAGGTGTTAAAGAAGGAAGAACCGACTAAACCACCAAAGTTTTGCGTTGCTGAAAACAATACAATAAAGGTCACTACATATTGAGGACCACGTTGTAAAGTTCGCATAAAGCCCATGAGTAACAGTGGACCGATAAATACGCCGCCTGCAAAGCTGACTAAAAATTGACTACGATAGAAATTGGCAGGGCGAACGTCACTGGTGAGGTGATAATCTAAGGCGCAGGCAATTAAAATTAAGATTTCAGCGAGAAATAAATTCAGAATGAGGCGTTCACGGTGAAATGTGAGCGCACTAAAGACTGAGCCTGCAATGGTGCCACAGAAAATTACGACATAGAGTGGGACAAACTGATCGGGTCCCATACCTATGGTTTTTAGAAAATTGACAGCAGCATAACTTTGTTCTGACATTAACAAACGTAAGGCAAAGGCGCTGACCACAAAACTGAGTAAATCGCCCGCTGCTAACCAACGCGTCATGATCAATGGATTAGCACGATAATGTTCGTAAGTAAGACCAAAAACAATCAAACAAAAACCCACAATTAAGGTATAGGCCAACCAAGGACTATCAAACCACCAATGAATTGGCCCCTGGGTTAATACAATACACAAACATGCAAAACCGGGAGCGAGCAAAGCAAAAGTGAAGAAGTCCTGCTTTTCAAAAACCTGTAAACGCAAGCTTCGAGGAAGCTTCAAGGCAACCACCATCGCTAAACAACAGATTGCTAAGCCCAGTTCAAAGGTATAAATCACATCCCACTGATTGGCACTCAGCAAGAAAGGGGAAACAATCCACGCTAAGGGTAGACCAAGCTGTTGGAATCCGAATGCTAAATAAATTCCTTTGGCCATATCGGCTTTACCAAAAGCTTGCATTGTGTAATACATACCCAATGAGCTAAGTGGTGCAGCTGCTAAGCCAGCGATGAAACGAACAAACAATGCCATTTCATAGGTTTTGACAAAAATGTGTAAGATCAATACGCCAATAAAAACCAATAGACCAATTTCTGAAAATAGGCGCAAACCATATTGTTGACGAGCTTTAAATAAAATCAGGTTAGAACTAACATTCGCCATCACATAAGCCGCAGGTAACCAAGCAGCTTGAGAAGGGGTTAGACCATATTCACCTTGGAAAATGGGCAAATTCGCAACGATAAAGCCATTACTTAAACTTGCAGCAATACAAATAAACAGCCCAATAAAAAAATAGGCGAAGCGTTTTGGTTTAGCGTGTGCGATTGCTGCGGGCGAGCCAGGTAAGGTTGGACGCTCATCCGCAGACCAATCAGGAGGAGTTTCAAGATAGCGAGGGCTTTTATCCATGTTATTCCTCGAACTAAACTTTAATGCCGTTTAATAATAATTCTATTGCACGTTGTGCTAAGCGAATTTGATCAGAACGATGATGTCCCTGAAATGAAGATCCTAAAATCGCCGTAATCATGCCAAAATCTTGTGGAGTGAGGTCATGACGACAGAGTCGATGTTCAATTGCTTGATCAATCAATGGTTGCAAAGCTTTATCACGTCTTTCATAAATGTTTAGCATGATTGGGTCTTGTCGATCAATAATGCGCCAGTAATCAATCAATACAACCAAATGCGGGAGTTGTTCAACGTGGCCTTCGATTAGACGAATAAAACCATCATTGAGTCCTTGTAAGGCTTGAGCGCGTTGCTCTAAACGAGTCATTGCTTGTTCAAGTAAAGCCAGCATCAATGCCTTTCGATCTGCAAAGTTGCGATAAAAGGTCGCACGACCAACGCCTGCATGATCAATAATGGTTTGTAATGGGACGTGAACACCGTGTGTTCTAAAGACTTCCTCTGCTGCGTTGAGGAGTTCGTCACGATTATGCGCTGCCAATTGCTGACGTTTTGCCATGACTCAAATTCTTGAAAGATCGAATGTGAATTAAACGGACATTTTTGTCCGAAGTAAATCTTAAGCAGCTTATATTTTGTTTAATTTAAGTAAAATACATGTGATATGGTGTTCTGATAAGACTTTATAACGTCAAAATAAGCATCAATTGAGACTAAACACAAAATAAAAGGTGAACAATGCAGAGCTTTATACAGCGTTTTGCGAGAGGGATTAGACATCGACCATACCTATCCGCAACCTTTAGTTTAGGTCTCGTGCTTTATGCAGTTTTGCATTTTTTCACCCATTGGCAATGGGCAACTTGTTTACAAATAGGCTGGAATATTGCCATTTGGTTATATTTATTTCTGACCTTAAAAATGATGTGGCGCTTAGATGCCGTACATATTTTACAAAGAGCCAAACAACAAGATGCAGGCAAATGGGCCATTCTAAATGTCGTGTTGATTGCGATTGTGATTTGTTTTATTTCGATTGTGGTGCAATTGAGTCATGTCCCAAAAGACCAAACTTTTTTAAAAGCATTTCTGATTTTATTGACCATCGGGACTATTTTTTCAACATGGCTGTTGCTGCATACTTTATTTGCGATTCACTACGCGCATGATTATTATCTTGCCAAAAGTCAGCAAAAGGATCCGGGTTTAGATTTTCCAAAAACTGATCAACCTGATTATCTCGATTTTATTTATTTTAGTTATATTATTGGAACTTCTGCACAAACGGCAGATGTTTCTATTACCAGTTCTGAATTGAGGCATCTCAATATTTTTCATTGTGTTTTGGCTTTTATTTTTAATACTATGATTTTAGCCATCGCTATTAATGTAGCAGCCAGTTTAATTGGATTATAATTGATAACTTTTTTTTATTAATTTTATTAAAATACATCATTTTTATTTTTGATTAGTGTCGTCTATTGTAAAAGATAGATGACATAGCAAGGATAAAAACATGACCACTCAGCATCAAGTTAATCAACAGCAATACCAAGATAAATCGCAAGCTTATTTACACAGTCACGTACATGCACAAGGCGTCGAATTTCAGAAGATGCAACAACTCATCCAATCTCATCAATTTCAAAAAGTCTTAGATTTGGGCTGTGGTGGTGGGCATGTGACTTATCAGGTGGCAGCATTGGTTGATGAAGTAGTTGCCTATGATTTAACGCCGTCAATGGTTGAGCTTGTATCGATTCAAGCCAAACAAAGAGGTTTTGAAAACGTGATTGCCCAACAAGGTGCAGCGGAACAATTGCCTTTTGTAGATCAAAGTTTTGACTGTGTCATCACGCGTTATTCAGCGCATCATTGGCAGAGTGTTGCTCAGGCAATGCATGAAATTTATCGTGTATTAACTCAAGGCGGCAAAGTTATTATTGTTGATATTTTAGGAAATTCAAATCCTGTGATTGATACTTTTTTTCAGACCATTGAAATGATTCGAGACTCGAGTCATGTCAGAAATTATAGTTTAGAAGAATGGATGCATTTCGCTGAATATACAGGCTTTAAAGTTGAAACCGTTGCAAAGCAACGTTTGGATTTAGATTTCCAAAGTTGGACAGAACGGATGCAAACGCCTGAATATGCCATTACCACCATATGTGATTTACAAAGCAAATCATCAGAGCAGGTGCAACGATATTATCAAATCAAAGCTGATGGTTCTTTTAGCAGTGAAGTTGCTTATATCGTTTTATCAAAATAAGCTGAAAAGCCATAGGGCAGCAATCCGCCCTATGGCTTTTTAAAATTTAGTGAAAAACTGCTTCCAAAGCATTTAAGCCAACTTTAGGATCAAGTAAACCATTATAAATCTCTGGAATTTCACGTTCGACACCTAAGAGTTGATAAATGGCAATCATGGCGCAACGTACTGAATATTCCACAGTGAAAACCACATCATCTTCAAGCTCTACGAACTGACCCAAGAAAGCAAAGTTGACCGAATTTTCAGGAATCACCAAGGGACGATCACCTGCTTTACGACATGCAAATAGGGCAGAGGCATAAGGCATCATCACCGTGGTAATGTCGGTATGTGCCAACACATGATCCAAGATGTCATCGAAACCAAGTTGATGAATCAACTCAATTAAAATCTCTTGACCTGTGGCTTCACTCATTGATTTTTTAATGTAATCGCCGAAATGGTCAATTTCAAAACCATAACCCCATAAGGTGAATTTGCCTTCTGGTAAGTCAGCAAAATGTGGTTGAGCTGGGACGACCACAGACAGATGCCAACCAGATTCAAACCAAGTCATGAGTGCACCTGTACCTGGTTCATTTCCTGTGTAATCAATAATCCGCTTTAGTAGTACATCATCATGCATGGTGAGCGTAAAGGATTTCCATTTATGCTCATCAATGTTGCCATAGAAAGTCATTGGGCGACCAAAATCAGTGGCTTTTTGAGCCAATGTTTCCCACAAACGCCAGCCATGATCTTGTCGATCACGAATCAGCTCTGGAACATCGAATTTATCGCCATAACGTGAATCAGCCGTAATTGAACCTAAAGTAAAGAGCGCAAGATCATGCTCGCCCAGTTGAATTTGTTCAGTGCCTTCTGGAATGTTGACATAAAGTTTGGCTGCCTTACGTTCCTTCGTTTGGGCATCTTCGACAAAGTCCGCATCTGTGACATAACTACCGAAACGAACATCAACGCCTTGTTCCACCAACCAACGTTGTAGGGGGTGAATCATTGAATCATATTGATTGTATTTGGTTCGTTTTACGCCTGCTAAGGTATGGATGCGTGGTAATTCTTGAATGAAACGTAAAAAATAACGGCGTAATTCTGCTGCGCTATGCCATTTTTGAAAGGCAAAAGTGGTTCGCCACATCCGCCAAAAATTACTTTGGAAAAATGCATCATCAAAAAATTCATCAATACGGCGGCTACCGATACGATCTTCTTTTAATGCCAGTAGGCGTAACATTTGGGCACGGTTGAGCGTTGATAATCCCAATTTTTGGGCTTCTGCAATAATATGATTTGAGTCGATCAAACGTGCTTGAGCATTGGTTTTAATTTGTTCGTTAAATTCACGACATTCTTCACGAACAGAAATGTCTGGATTTTCTAAAGATGGAATACTTGAAAATAAATCCCAAGTACATAAATAAGTTTCATCAGTTAGCATACGTCCACCACGTGTGACCCATGCTTGGTTCGGATTAAGCGGATTATGTCCACCATCCATCGAACCACCAGAAACATTCAATTCTTCTAAAATATGGATATTTTCGGCCGGCACTTTAGCATCACGAATCGCAAAAGCAGCAGCAGCCATACCAGCTATGCCTCCACCTACAATCCAAAGATGTGATTTAGAGTGATCTAATGTTTTAAGTCTTTTATTTTGCATCTGATGTGCCTCGTTTGTAGTTCTAAAGAAAATTAAAGCCATAATTTTATTATGGGATTATATGTTTTAAAAATATATGAAAGTTCTGCTAAAAATCGATGATAAATTATTATCAGAAAAAAACTTTAATAGAAAAAACGGATGCACAATAAAATTTTACTATTCATGTGCTATGTTTTAACTGTTTGATATTGAAATTAAATTGAGTTTTTACTCTATTTTTAGTTTTTTACTAAATATCAAATTGCTTGAAAAATCCTTAAATTTATAAACATAAATCAAAAAAATTATATCTTCTATTATAGTTTTTTAAGTAAAATAAATAGTTGAAAATTATTCTAATATTGAGGTCTATCTTGGAATCATTATTGATTTTAGGCTCTATTGCTTTGGCATTAATGTTGGGGGCAATTAGTCCCGGTCCTACATTTATTTATGTTGCCAAAAACTCAATTGCGATTTCACGTAAACATGGCTTATTTACTGCGCTTGGTACAGGCACGGGTGCAGCATTATTTGGCTTGCTTGCAGTGATGGGGCTACAAGCAATTTTGTTGGCTGTGCCTTCTGCCTATATTGCTTTGAAAGTTTTTGGTGGTCTGTACTTACTTTGGCTGGCGTATAAAATTATTAAACATGCCAAAGAACCCATGGAGGCTGTAAATGGTGCAGTCAAGACCATGAGTTATACGCAAGCATTTCGTTTAGGACTGATTACCCAATTAAGTAACCCTAAAATTGCGATTATCCTTGCTAGTATTTTTACCGCGTTATTGCCGAAAGAAATCCCAACGTATTTTTATGTGGTATTACCGATGCTATGCTTTTTTATTGATGCGGGCTGGTATTCGCTTGTGGCAGTCGCATTGTCAGCAGAAGGACCACGCAAAGTGTATTTAAAATCTAAGGCTGTTTTTGATCGTATTGCTGGTGGGGTGATGACCTTGCTTGGATTGAAGTTGATCTTTGGGATGAAGTGATAGAGTAAAAAAGCAACCATGAAAGTCGCTTTTTTATTGCCTAGAATCAGCTTATTTGTCTTAATCTTTAAAATGCACTGGAATCCATTGATAGCTCTTTTCATCTGCTGAATAAATATGTCCAATCCCCGGGAAAGGCAAATGTGGAGCGGCAATGGTTTGTCCATTTTTAGCAAAATTTGCGAATTGCTTTAAACGCGTTTCAACTGCTTTTTTCGGGTCTATATCGTATTCGATTGCAGTTTCTGGTTTGTCAAATTGCACGGTATGAGAATGTACGATATCACCAATAAAGACTACAGATTCACCTTTGGTTTTTAGTTCATAACTAAAATGCCCTGGTGTATGTCCCGCTGTGTTAATGACTTTAAAGCCCTGAATTTCATCACCGAGTTTATACGTTTTAAAGCGTTGCTTGGTTTGATATGGTGCAATGGCTTGTTTAATTTTTTCCACTGTTCCTTGATAGTTGGCTTGCTTGTCTTTTGGAAGTTTCGCTGCTTGCTTTGGATCTAACCAGTAATTGGCTTCGTTATTGGAAACGTAAACGGTTGCATTAGGAAAATTGGCAACGCCATCTTTACTGATACCACAGACATGGTCGGGATGTAGATGTGTGAGTAGAATGGTATCAACTTGTTCAGGTTGATAGCCTGATGCTTTTAGATTGCTTAAAACTGAACCTAAATGAGCACCAAAACAACTGGCTGCACCGCTATCCACTAATACCAGAGATTTTCCTGTATTGACGAGGAAGGCATTCACTGAGGTCTGTATACCTTTCTCTTGATCAGCATAATATTTCTTCAAAATTTGTTGCACTTGTTGTTGAGAAATATCTTTAAATAAGTTTGGCGACATAAAGTTGGTGCCATCAAGCAAGGCAGTGATTTGTACGTCATCTGCTTGATATTGGTAGTAGCCTGCAACCTGTTTTTGTTGTTCAATGATCGGCAGAGT
Organism: Acinetobacter modestus; assembly: GCF_014636095.1. Classification (GTDB taxonomy): domain Bacteria; phylum Pseudomonadota; class Gammaproteobacteria; order Pseudomonadales; family Moraxellaceae; genus Acinetobacter; species Acinetobacter modestus. Next base: position 134,412 of record NZ_BMDV01000006.1, on the reverse strand, counting down.
TTTGCTTGTTTCTGCATGGCTCAGTAAAGGAAAGTACGAACTTAATAAAGCCAAAGCAATTATTCTTTTCATTTATAAATATTCTCAAATTTAGTTGAATTGTCTACTTTTTAGCATGGATTTTAATGTGGTGCATCTATATTTTAAAATTGATAATCTTTACAATATATTGTTGAAAGTCCTTAAACAAAAAGAATTCTATGAAGAATAAAAAAGAGATTCAAGAGAAGCCATTGGCTTATTTAGATCATAATGTTTTAGACTTATTCACTGAACCAAAAAATCTCTTATCCAGAGATAGTGATTTATTTCAAATACTAAAAAATGATGTACAAGCAGTTTATTCACCAATTACATTGGAGGAAATTTATAGGTCTGTTGTAAAAGGAAAAAGTAGTGTTTATGGTTTAGCATTTTTAGAAGTACTTGGTGCGTTAGATGCCCATTATATTGAGTTAACTACTGATAAAAATGGAATATTGTCTAATACTATTTTGAGGTCATGGGAAAGTCCCCTAACACACTTCAATAGATATATTGAGAATAATTATCTAAACAAACATATAGATTCTCTTAAGAAGAATATATTTGCACTGTATGGTGGTGTTAAAGACTTTAACATGTTTGAAAAAGAACAAATAGAAAACTTAAATAACTTATTGTTTTTTCTAGAAGAGAGTTTAATGAACTTGGAAAACTCTGAATATAAAGATGATTATATTCTCTCTGAAATAGAAAAATATAAAGTAGAAATACCAAAATTAAGATCTAGGCAGAAACAATACGAAGAGTCTGTTAGCATATCAAGACAACATCTTGAGGAGCTAAACAAGGAAAAATATGCTCATCTAAATTTTAGAGATAAATTAAATATAAATATTGATAATTTAAAAAAGATTCAGCCACCAAATGTACTGCATCAAATTTGGAGGTTGTTAAAAGAAAATAATTTAGAGCTAGAAAGTGTGGAAATGGATGATTTTTTTCAATTGAAACAAAAAAGGATCAATTCTGAAAATGAGTATTATGTTTTTGAAAAAGTAAATCAGATTTACACGATGCTTAATTTGATAGGTTTTTATTCTGACTCTGGTCTTCATAAAGAAAAGCGTTTTATTGCCTCATTTAGTGATATGTCACATGCTTCCTATGCTTGCTTTTGTGAATATCTTTTCACAAGAGATGAGGACTTTTCTAACAAGACACAGGTTGCTTACGAGTATTTAGGGGTTACCACGAAAATTTATTTAATATGAAAAAAGTAAAAGCCCCTACATCAGTAGAGGCTTTTTATTCCAGATAGAATTTTAAGAAACTTTATCACCAGCTTTAGCACCAGATTCAGGTGAGATTACCCAAACACCTTCACCATTACCTGCTGCAAGTACCATACCGTTAGAAATACCAAAACGCATTTTACGAGGTGCAAGGTTCGCAACCATCACCACTAATTTACCTTTTAAATCTTCTGGCTGATAAAACTCACGAATACCACTAAACACATTACGCGGTTCAGCTTCACCTACATTTAAAGTTAATTGAAGCAATTTATCCGAACCTTCTACCGTTGCAGCTTCTAAAACTTCAGCTACACGGAGGTCAACTTTCATAAAGTCTTCAATACCAATAATTTCAGCTTCACCAACTTTAGGCTCAGGCTTTTTCTCGGCTTTCTTCTCTTTTTTCTTTTCCACTTTTGGCGCTTCTGCCGCCGCAGCTAAAGAGTCTTTCGATGCATCTACCATTGCTGCAACTGCTTTAGGATCAACACGCTGCATAAGCGGTTGGAATTGAGCAATGTCGTGTGCAACTAAGATTTGTTGACGTGATGCAAAGTCAAAGCTTTCAAGTTGTAAGAAAGACTGAACTTGAGCTGCAAGTGTTGGAAGAACAGGAGACAAGTAAATCGCAAGTTGACGGAATAAGTTGATACCGACCGAGCACACATCATGAACTTGTTGTTCTTGACCTTCTTGCTTCGCAAGTGCCCACGGTTTTTTCTCATCGATATATTGATTTGCACGGTCAGCCAACGCCATGATTTCACGGATTGCTGCCGAGAATTCACGTGCTTCATAAGCTTGTGCGATTGAATCACCTGCATCAATAAAGCTTTGAACCAGTTCAGACTCTGCACATGTATCTGACAAAGTATTGTTGAAGTTGGTGTTAATGAATTTTGCACAGCGGCTGGCAATATTCACTACTTTACCGACAAGGTCAGAATTCACTTTCTGAACGAAGTCATCTAGGTTCAAATCTGAATCTTCAACTTTGTCAGAAAGCTTAGAGGCAAAGTAGTAACGTAAATATTCAGGATTTAAGTGCTGTAAATAGGTTTCAGCTTTAATGAATGTACCACGAGATTTTGACATCTTTTGACCATTCACCGTCAAGAAACCATTCACGAATAAACCTGATGGGGTACGGTAGTTTGCACCTTCAAGCATTGCAGGCCAAAACAGCGCATGGAAGTAAACGATGTCTTTACCAATGAAGTGATAAACTTCTTTATCGCTGTCTTTTTTCCAGAAATCATCAAAACTTAAATCTGGACGTTTGGTTTTGATGTAGTTTTCAAAACTCGACATATAGCCAATTGGTGCATCCACCCAAACATAGAAATATTTGTTTGGTGCATCTGGAATTTCAAAACCAAAATAAGGCGCGTCACGAGAAATATCCCAATCCGATAAACCTGATTCAAACCATTCATCTAACTTATTAGCAATCGAAACAGGTAAACGACCTTGATCACGCGTCCATTTTTGTAAATATTCAGAAAAGTTCGGAAGTTTAAAGAAATAGTGATCTGACGATTTCTCAACAGGAGTCGCACCACTCAATGTTGAGCGTGGGTTCAATAATTCAGTTGCATTGTACGTTGTACCGCACACTTCGCAGGCATCGCCGTATTGATCTTCTGACTTACATTTTGGGCACGTGCCTTTAATGAAACGGTCAGAGAGGAACATGCCTTTTTCAGGATCAAAAAGCTGATTTACAGGGCGAATTGCGATATTGCCTGCTTCACGGTTTTTAATATAAATTTCTTCTGAACGCGCTTTATTCTCGTCGCTATTGGTTGAATCATAGTGATCGAAATGCACGCCAAAACCATCAAAATCACGAATGTGTTCTTTCTGAACATTGGCAATTTGTGCTTCAGGGCTAATGCCATTGGCTTCAGCACGTAGCATGATTGCAGTACCGTGAGCATCATCCGCACATACATAAGTCACATCATGGCCCATTGCACGCATCGCACGAACCCAAATATCTGCTTGGATATAACCGAGTAAGTGACCCATATGGATAGGACCATTGGCATAAGGAAGGGCATTGGTGACTAAAATTTTACGCACGGATATTGTTCTCTCATTCGTATTTACAAGGCAAATGATTTTACATGACTTAAGAGCGACTTGCACAAGGGAATCGGTGAAATCTTTTTAGCCTGATGGGGAATTATTATTTTTAAACTTCATACAAGCTTCACTTTGGCTTCAACCAAAACACACTCGTTTCATTGAAAATGATGGCATGGTCAATATTCGGGAATAACTATGAGGTCTTGGTCTTTAGTCTGCGCATCCTGCTCAGCAAGCTTTATTTCAGTTTTAAGTTTTGTGATTCCATTTTGTTTGTTCTTAAATTATAGGCAGAACCATCTTATTCATGTGGTGAGCGATGGCATGGAAGTCATGATGTATCTGACCCCAATACTCATCGTTTTAGCTTTTATGTTTTATTTGATTGTTTTTGCAGTATTGAAATTGCCAAAACAAATTTTTGATTTATACCAGTTTTTAAAAATAAGTTTTGTGATCTTAATTGCTTGGACATTACTGGTCTCAATGATTCTGTTTGAAGATCAAGTGAACCAGATTGATTTCTCAGCTTTAAAGATCGGTATTTTGATGTATTTCGTAATGCTACCGACTCTGGCATTAGGCTGTATGAGCGCGAATGTTTGCTATCTCGTGATGAGGAAAAAGATTAATGACAAAAAATTATTGTGGTGAAACTTTAATTTTTGAACGTTGGTTTCTACGCTCAATTATTTCAGGGGTTGTTGCAACAGCGAGTATAATCATCTTAGTTTGGTGTTTTTTAATGTATGAACAGATATTTTCATCTCAAGATATTTCTAATGGTGTGCTAAGAGGCGTTGCAACTATCATTATGTTTTCTCCAATTTTAATTGGATGCCTTAGTTTTATTTATTTGATTTGTTACTACTTTTTACCTCAACCTAAAAAGATAATCGATATATCTCAACTGCTCAGAGGCTTAGGGCTGATATTGGTTGGTTATATTGTGAGCTTTATGATCGTTCTCGGGGAGAAAAGTTTTCAATTTGAACTATTTATCACTTTAATTTTTGCATATGTTTTTATGTTAGTTCCATTGTTGTTGGGGTTTATTGCAGCCAATGGTTTTGAGAAATTAAAGCGTAGTTAAGTTGTTTTATTAAAAAAGTATGCATCCCAAAGGATTACATACCTTGCATCTGCTTAACGGTCACACTTTGCTTAGAATTCTTTCTTAAAGAGATGATTTTCCCTTTAGATAAGAAATGAATGTGATAGCTCTTTAGGCGATCTGTTTTCGGATCGAGCGTAATCTCAGCAAACATCGGCGTTTGCCAAAGAGCACTATCAGCATTTGCCGATAAACCTAACCAAGCTTGTGCCTGAATAATAACAGTAAATTCATCTTTAATTGAAAGACTATTAATTTCTAAACTATCACACCAATGAACGGTCTTTGGAAATTCAACTTTTGAAAATTTCCAACAAATTGAAAGTGCTAAGCTTGTTGCAATTCCAGCATAATCGTTGCTTTCATTATGAATGACTTGAAGGAGTTGCTCAGCTAAATCACCTTCAAAAGAATCAATCATGCTTTGGATTCTTCTTTTACTCGAAAGAATATAGTTCAGGTGCTTTTGTTGAGCTTGCAGTTCATTTTGGATATCTAAGAGTTCATTTTCATTCATATATAAAGCTTTATAAACAAGGTATAGATTCTGATAGCGCAAAAGTATATCTGAACTATTTCTGTATATTGTGAATAGTTTTTAATGAATGACTAATGGTTTTAAAAATGATCGAAACAGCAAGACTGATTTTAAGACAGTGGCAGACCGAGGACTATGCATCTTTTGCTCAGATGAGTACAAATCCTCAAGTGATGCAATATTTTCCTAAATTACTGACCCGCACCGAAAGTGACGCTTTTATTAATAAAGTTAGAGCGATCATTGAGTTACAGGGTTGGGGCTTTTGGGCAGTTGAATTAAAGTCAAACCATCAATTTATTGGTTTTGTTGGCTTACATTCGCAACCGACACAGTTTTCATTTTCTCCTTGTATTGAAATTGGATGGCGTTTAGATCAGGCTTATTGGGGGAAGGGTTATGCAACTGAAGCTGCTCAATCGGTATTAGACTTCGCTTTTAGAGAATTAAAGTTTGAAAAGATTGTGTCTTTTACAAGCTTGGAAAATTTAAGGTCACAAATGCTGATGCAAAAGTTAGGCATGATCAAAGTGGAGGAATTTCAACATCCTGCTTTGGTAAAAGATCATCCACTCAGTTGGCATGTATTGTATGAAATTCATCAGTCAGATTTGATTAAGTAAACCATTTGTTATTTATTTATATAGTTTTTATATCTGAAAATTCAAATGGTTATTCATAAGCAATAAATTGAATCATCCTGTATCCCATTTGTTTCAATTTGCAGCAATTCCTCTAAATATCCGCAGAATCTTGTATAACTATAACTGAAAGCAACAGTAATTTATTACGATATAACAAGAGGAACAAGACATGAGTAATGACAAAATTGATCAGTTAAAAGAGTTCGCATCAAAAGACTTGGAGCAAACTAAAACAGATTTACAGCAAGCCAAAGATAAAGTCAGCGAACTTGGAAATGACATCAAGCAAAAAGGTCAGGAAACTGTCGAAGACGTTAAAAACTTTGCAGCTAAAGATCTCGATCAAACGAAAGCTGATTTGCAACAAGCTAAAGATAAAGCTAATGAGTTGAAGCAAAAGGGTGAGCAAGCTTTAGATGATTTAAAAACAAATGCAACGGATCAGTATGGTGAGGGTAAAGCTGCTTTATCTGCTAAAGCAGATGAGCTGAAAGAAAAACTGGCAGATACTCAGCATGCAGCCAAAGAGAAATTAGATCATTTAAAAGAAGAAGCAAGTCATAAGTTAGAAGATGCCAAAGCAAAAGCTGCTGAATTAAAAGATGAAGCAGCTGCTAAGCTTGAAGATCTAAAAGCTCAAGCGAGCCATAAACTGGATGATTTAAAGAAAGCTGCAACAGATACATTAAATAAATTCAAAGGTTAATCTTTTGATGACTATTTAAGATTCACGCTTATACTCAGAGAAGAAAACACGTTCATAAAAAATGAGCAATTATCTTCTCTGGGATGAGCGTCTAATCTTCAATACTGCTAAACTAGCCAAACTCAGTGATATATTGATCATCTGTTTTTGGAGTAAACAAAATGTCGTGGCTTTCTTCCTTAAAATCTGTTTTTTCACCAGCACAAGAAGTGAAGGAAGATGAAATTCAAGCTGTTTTACAAAATTATGTGCTGCCACATTCTGAAAATGCATTAAAAGATCGTATCAGCCAAGTGAATGTACAAGGTCGAATTTTACAACTCACGATTAATACTTTTCCTCAAGAAAAAGATCACTTACAACAGATTCACGACGAACTCGCTGAAGCTTTGGAAAAATGCGGTATCCAAGAGTTAAATTTACATGTTATTCAACAAAAACATGCAGCGCATGGTGAAGCAGGTCATAGCTGCTCTTCGAAGCCAAAAGCAGAAAATAGCAATTTACCACCTGTAATGGATGCTTCTCCTAAAGCGGAAGTCGATCCCAATAATCCACCGATTCAAAAAGCTGCACCGCAACAACGCGATGTGGCAGCACATCCACGTATTCAAAATGTAATATTGGTATCGTCAGGAAAAGGTGGGGTCGGTAAATCAACCACCACAGTGAATCTGGCGCTTGCATTGCAACAACTCGGTCTAAAAGTCGGTGTTTTGGATGCAGATATTTATGGTCCAAGTATTCCAACCATGTTGGGGAATGCGGGACGTACTCCACAAATTGAAAATGAAAATTTTGTGCCTTTAGATGCGTACGGCATGGCTGTGCTTTCAATTGGACATTTGATTGGTGCGCACAATACCCCTGTGGCTTGGCGTGGTCCTAAAGCGACTGGTGCATTGATGCAACTTTTTAACCAAACACTTTGGCCAGATTTAGATGTGTTAGTGATTGATATGCCACCTGGTACTGGTGATATTCAATTGACTTTGGCACAACGTATTCCTGTAACAGGCGCGGTGATTGTTACTACTCCTCAAAATGTTGCACTTATGGATGCGGTAAAAGGAATCGAACTCTTTAACAGAGTAAATATTCCTGTACTCGGTGTTATTGAAAATATGTCGACACATATTTGCTCTAATTGCGGGCATGAAGAACAGATCTTTGGGATAGGCGGAGGAGATCAATTGTCTGAGCAATATGATATTCCTTTATTAGGACGTTTACCTTTAGACGCAAAAATTCGTGAACATGCAGATAATGGTAAACCAAGTGTGATTGCTCAGGATGCAGCGGCAGAGAGCTACCTCAATATCGCACAAGCTGTATTAAAACAAATGGATAAATTGCCAAAACGTCAGCGTGATGAAAATCGTATTTTCTAAATTTTAAAAGCCTCTAATTTAGAGGCTTTTTTTAATTTCATTATTTGATTGCAGTGCTTGCTTTCTTTTTTTCCAAGCATTCACTACGCTCCAACGCCAAAGTAAATGTGTAATTAAATAAAAACTAATCGCAAATAAAATTGCTTCAATGACAAGCCCTGACACGAGAATCTTCGCAAGGCTGAAATCAATATGGCCATGACCAAAATTCTTAAGCCAATTGATAATTTGGTGTAAAACCCCTAAAAGCATATCGCTATTGATCATGTGCACATGATAAATTTTAGTTCCAAACCAAAAACCTAAATAGAGAATTGGAACGACAGTGAGCGGATTGGTTAACCAAGCCATACATAGGCCAATAGGCAAGTTCACTTCAAACCATAACACAGTCAAAATAATGAATAGGCTATGAAAAGGGACTGGTAATATTCCCCAAAATGTTCCAATAAACATGGCTTTCGCGATAGAACGACGGTTCACATACCAAAGTAGAGGATTTAAGGTACGTTCACCAAAAATTCTCATAAATTTTAGACTAGCAACTTTCTCTGATGAAGGCAGCCACTTGTTAAAAAACTTCTTAGGCATAAGCGAGGGAACACATTTAAAGAGAAAAGTGAACGAATGTATATAAAATAACATTATTTACTTATTGAAAACTTAAAATAGCACCAAAGTTTATCTTGTTAAAAAATAAGAATACTTAGAATACGTTATATGTGTTGTATTTTAGCGTGTGTTTTTACTCATGTGACTCTTGAGTAGAGTGTACTTGTAATTAATAAAATATAGATAAAACATTTATTTAAATAGGCTCTCGTCATAAGTGCTTACAGTTAAAATTTTGCTATCATTTGGCAATTATATTAATCTGAATTTATCTTTTAGTGAGGTCATTCAATGATTTCATGGTTTTTTATTGGTTTAGTGATAACCATTTTGCTCACTCCTGGTCCAACCAATACTTTACTTGCATCCTCTGGTATTCAGGTAGGATTGCGTAAATCTCTATTGCTGATTCCTGCGGAAGCGATTGGTTATATTATTGCGATCAGTGCATGGGGAATGTTGATTGGTAAAGTCTCAGCGACATTACCTTTATTACCAACATTTTTAAAACTATTAAGTGCAGGGTATATTATTTTCCTTGCGATTAAATTATGGCGTACAGCAAATCAAGAAGTGATTTTAAATCAACCTACAATTCGACCTAGAGAATTGTTATGTGCGACATTATTAAACCCTAAAGCTTTATTATTCGCTTCAGCAATTTTTCCAACAACAGCATGGCAAACGCAAGAAATCTATGTTGCGCATATGAGTAGCTTTGTTGCACTCATTCTTCCAATTGCACTATTTTGGATTTCAGTTGGTGCTGTGTTGGCAACCAATAAAGTAAAATGGTTATCTCAATCTAAGTTACAGCGTACAGCATCAGTTGTACTGATCAGCTTTGCCATTCCTATTAGCTATTCAGCTCTAATTAATCTCTAATTCTAATTTTCTGCTGCCTTGAACCATCTAGGTAGCAGGGTTCTGTTGTTTTCATTAATGTCGTTTTACGTTAAAGTACTCGCCAATGATTAACTTAGATTTTGGATAAAAGTCATGGCAATAAAATCTGATCGTTGGATTCGTGAAATGAGCGAAAAACACGGCATGATTGAACCTTATGCAGAGAATCAAGTCCGTTTCGATGAAAACGGAGAAAAATTGATTTCTTATGGGGTGTCTAGCTATGGCTATGACGTCCGTTGCGCGCGTGAATTTAAAGTTTTTACCAATGTTCACTCTGCAATTGTTGATCCGAAAAATTTTGATGATAGAAGTTTTATCGATATCGAATCAGATGTTTGTATTATTCCACCGAACTCATTTGCTCTCGCACGTACGATTGAATATTTCCGTATTCCACGAAATGTCCTAACGGTATGTTTAGGTAAATCGACTTATGCCCGTTGCGGTATTATCGTGAATGTAACGCCGCTAGAGCCTGAGTGGGAAGGTCATGTTACGCTTGAGTTTTCAAATACAACGAATCTCCCAGCACGTATTTATGCGGGTGAAGGTGTTGCACAAATGTTGTTCTTTGAAAGTGATGAAGTTTGTGAAACATCTTATAAAGACCGTGGTGGTAAATACCAAGGTCAAACAGGTGTAACTTTACCGAAAACATGATTTGTAAATTACATTTTGCAACAATCATAAAGTTTTTTGGTTGTTGCAATACAAACCTTATATTTAAAGAATAAAGATATAATATTCATACATATATTTAAAAAAATTATTTAAAAACAATAATTCATTCATCGGAAAATAAAACGTTTACCTAATATATTTTGCATTTGTGTAAATTATCGGCATAATGAAGAATGAATATATATGGGTAAAATTTACCTGTGTTTGGGTGATGTTTGGATACAATTTCTCTTTTAGGGAATCACTCGAAAGGAAGTTAGAAAAATAACGATGGTGCGGAGCATCGCGTAATGGGAAGGTCAAGATGACTACACTTCATACGGTATCATTTCAAAAAACTGTTTTGGCGACTTTGATTGGTTTATGTCTAAATCAGTCAGTTTTTGCATTGCAAGAATTATCAGACGATGGTTTAAGTGAAACCACTGGTGAAGGTATCGCAATTTTACCGCAAGATTTCTCATTGCGTTTAAATGGAGCTGATATAGCCAATAGTGGTCAAGGGACTTATGGAGCAGGCTATATTCGCATGATTCCAGTAGGACCGCTATCTTCTGCTCAAGAAGCTAAAAACTATCAAAAAGCTGATATGTATTTGTACGGTCTTTCACTCGCGCAATCTAAAAAAGACTATGGTGTTGGGCGAACCTCTACAGACTGGGGTGTTCCTTTTGGTGCGATTGCAGCAGGTGCATCCGCGAGTGCAACTGATTTTGGTCGAAAAATTACATCATGGGGAACGGCAGATAATCCTTGGGTGATTAAAACGCTTAATGATTTAGATGTCCCGAATTTTAATGGTACTTCAAATAATGTTACGTACCTAACACTAGAAGCACCGCTTTATAAAACCGGGACAATTGCAACTACTGATGCTGACTATAATCTCAAAATGGGGTTTTGGGCTGATGCATTTATGCGTGATAAAACCTTAGCAGATACTGGTACATATAATACAAACGAGTTGAAAAATCGTCTGCGTCTAGGATTTGTGTGGGATGGTTTTGGTATAAATGGTTCTAATGTCAAAATATTTCAAACTTTAAATGGGGTTTCGAGTGCAAACAATAATGTTGGTGGAACCTATACTGCTAACTTAAAAATTAATGGTGTAGCAAACCAACCAAGAACATTTAATTACGGAATGAGTACTTCATATAATAATACCTTTGGTATAGCAGGTTTAGTTCGTTTAAATAGTGGGGCAACTGATTCAACTCGAGGTGTGGTTTCAAATCAGACTGTGACGCGCGAAATTAGAAATCTTGATTGGGTGCCAACCTATACTGCTCAAGGAGGAGGAACATTACCAGGAATACGTGGTGGATCCTTCGTACCAGCGGCAACGCCAATCGTCTCTAAACCGGGTTTAATTAGTGCGGGAACAGACACAGCATTGGTATCTGCTACAGATGTAGCAAGTGTCAATAATACAACAGGTTTACAACTTTCTTATCGTCCGCCAGTTCGATCAACTACATATAAAGATCCGTATGAACCATTTTGGTATCCAAGCAGACCCGATCAACCAGGGAATTTTTTAAATACAGGTGTTTGTGTAACCTCTGAAAATGGAAATGGCCCAACTGGTGGTACAAATGCAGGGCACTGTTTGGTACAGGAGGGTTTTACTACTCGTCGTTTTAGAGCCTATGGAACCAATAGTTGGGCACCCCCAGCATTTAAAAGTGTACTTCGAATCAGTACTCAGGAGTTAACTGGTGGAACATTCGATAATAGTACACCTGCACTTGGTGGGGGTGTACCAAATTTCACACCAAATAGTTATGCTGCACCGAATGATCGAGGGGATGGAGTCTTTTTATATGATCCTAATATTAATTTGGTATTAGGAAATTTATATCAACCCTTAATGTTTAGTACGGATGGAAATAACTTTTCTATTGAGTTAGCTCGTATTCCAAATAAACAAGAAGTATACCGTCGTATCTATACTCGTTATGAATATATCGATCCTAGTTCAGGGGTTGGGGCGGTTGATAGTGGTGTAAGTTACTTAGGCTCGACTTGTAATATTTATACTTGTGGTACTGAAAGTGGTGGTTATCAAGGGTCTACAGCAACACACAGTAGTATTACGATTGGTGCTACAAATAGGATAAATAGTGCGACTATTAATGGTAAGTCTTATACGAATTTAAATTGGTTAACTGCTGATACTAGTTCTGGTTCTTATGGTGTATCTATAGGAGAGTTGAAGGCAGGTAATAATATTGCCTATAATGATGAGAAAGATTATACACAGGTTTGGAAGGCCACACGTAGTGAGAGCGGCACTGGTTGGTCAGCGTGGTCAGCATGGGCTGTTGTCGCGCCCAAAGCAGCGTTGACGGGACAACAACATCCTTCTCTAAATCGTGCAGATCCATATGAAACGACGTATCGTCAAAATTATAATAATATTATCATGGGTATTCAAACGACAATGCCTCAGACTAATCAGGCAATTGCAGATACATTGAATAATATGAAACCTACTGGTGGTACAGTTTCAAATAACTTTGGTTCAGTTGCTATAGATGGTATGTTGATTCAGCATCTTAAATTTTCAACTACAGGCCTATAAAGGAGAAATAATATGAAAAATTATAAAAACCTTTTAGGCAAATTATTTTCAGCAATAGCATTCTCTGGGGTATCTACATTTGTAATTGCAATGGAGAGTTTGGATGATATTAGTTTGCAACAAGTTACTGGGCAGGCAGGGGCTGATCTATCTTTAAAGATAAATTTAAATCACACAAGTGCAAGCATACTTGATACAACTGTATGTAGTGATTTGCGTTTCTGTCGCTTAGGTATTTCCTTAAATAATCGTTACCATGATGGTACTCAAGACACTATTAATGCAACAACTGGTGTTATTACACCATCATTAACAGGTAAAAAACAGTGGTTGGTTTTTAAAGGTATTCAAGGAACGATTGATATTCCTTATATTGGACTGGATGGTGAGGATATTACATATGCTTCTACACCTCATGCAGCTATTAAGTTAAGTTTTGATCCAAATAAACCTATTCAGTTTAAAAATGTTGGTTTTGAATCTTTATCAATTGAAACGGATACGGTAGCTGCAGAAGGATCAGGCAATGTACCAGGGTATCTAACGCCCGCGACTTTATATGGTGGTACAGGATTTGATGCTACTAAGGAAAAGGGATTTTTAGGTATGAAAATGACAGGTAACTTGTCATTAACAGGCAACATAAAAATCTTTTCTTGTGGCGATAGTCACCCACGTTGCTAAAATAAAAATAAGGAAAGGATGTGATGAAAAGGACGTCAATTAATGCTCGCTATTTTGTTTTAACAACATTGGCGAGTAGTATTCTCCTCTCTCAAAATATTTATGCTTTACAAGAATTGCCAGATAGTGATTTAAGTTTAGTAAATGCACAGGATGGTCTATATATTCAAACAGAATATAAACAAATGGATTTCAATCAACTGTATTGGCAAGATAAGGTAGGGACTCCAACAGGCGAAAATATTTTAAATGCAATTGCAAATACAGTGAAAATTCGAAAAAATGACAATTACTTAGGTGGAAGTTATCAATTAGGAACAAATTATAAAATTCAAACAGGGACAACTATCAATGGGGGGAATGCAACTGCAGGATTAGATTTCGAAGTAGAAAGTATGCCCTCTACTATTTCAGTTCAAGGATTTCAAGTTTGTAACCAGACGACGAGTAATTGTGATCCATTAATCGGTAATGTAGCAATTCAAACTGATTCGCCACAATACATTCATTTTCAAACAAAGAATGGTTTATTTGATCCCAATTCACAATCTGATTTACGTTTGAATTTACAAAATATTAATATGTATTTTGGTTTAACGAACAATACACCTAACTATTATAATCAACTTATTTTAAAGAATTTTAATTTTAATTTTTTAGGCAAAGGTGTCATGTATGTTGATCCTACAAAAGGTTTAATGTTGCAGACCAATAAAGTTTCTGCAACCGCGAACGCAACTAAATCGACTGCACCATCTGAAACTTATGGTTATATTGACTTTACTCGTGCGGCTATGCCAAATATGAATGCGACACAAAGTGCAAATGCTACTTATAAAAACTCGAGTGGCATCGCAACGAGTTCAGGTTTAAATATTGAGTTAATGACTAAGAAGGATGCTTATGTTGATCCTACGAATCCAGTATATGCTTTAGCCGCAGGGAATAATGAAACCAATGCTGCAAAAGGGCTTATTCGTGTAGGAGCAAGTGGGCGAATGGTAAATAGTTATTTACAGATTCGGGGTATAGATGCCAAAGGACTTGATCAGACTAAAAATATTTTAGGCTATGCAACAAGTGCAGATAATGGTGATCCGACTACCACTATTCGTTCAGATGGAAATGATACAGTTCTAGGCTCATCAGGTATTGGTGTGCGCTTGCGTGGAGAATTCACAAGTCAAGGTGATGCTATGCTTGGAGCAAATTTAGGTACAGCTGGCGAAGCAACAACATTGGAAATTGGAGGCGCAGGAGCAAATACTTTTGGTTTTGAATTTGGTAAATTAAGTCCACTTTTATCAAATTCTAATGAACGTGCATATTTTGATAGTGGTAATGTTTATTTAAGTTTAGCAAATACGAGACATTTATTATTGCCCACTAATACAGTGCTAAATAGTGCTCGTTTTGGTGGTTCAGGTGGAACTTTAACTACTGCAAACGACTATAAGCAACAAATAGCACAAGGACAAACTCCAAATAGTTTGGTTGTTGGTATTCGTAGCGGAGAGTTCCAAGCTGTTTCAAAACAGGGTCGTTTTACATCAAGTACAGGCGTTTCAACAACTAACAAAATTGATGCTGCTGATGGTATTGGTAATAAGTGGGGATTAGGGCTACCTTATTATAATTTAAACAGTAATATTGCGGTTTATTCAACTAAATATACTGGTAAGGTATATAATTTAGATAATTTAACTAATGTTGTCACAGCAAGTAATGTAACGAATATGGATCGTCTAGGCTTGGCGATGGGCTTAAGTGTACAAGGGCGTAATGCTGATGGTACAAAAACTACTTCAATTATGGTTGTAGATGCTGACCGAAACTATTATATAGGTTTGCGTAATATTGATATGTTATTACGTGGTTACGGTAGTATGGGATTTGAAAATGGGAATGTGAATGTTGATTTAAAAAATTTACTTATGGTAATGGCTGCTGAGATCGCTGCTGGATACTTACCTAGTTATGTAAATCCTAATTTAACAGAAGCTACAGGTTTAAATGCTACAAGTAATATTAAAAACTCTTTTACAAGTAAGGATGATATTTTATTTGGCTTAAAACTTAAAATGCTTGGTGATATGAATTTTAGTTTAGTACCAAACAATGAAATTTCAAATTCTAATGGTAATCGACTGTCTATTGTCGGTCGCTATAAGTTAACGGATGGTACGATCCAATTTAGTGATCCTATTCAAGATTCAATTATTGGTTTTGATAGAATATCTGGTCTGATGGCTTTTAATAATGCAATCGTTGTGAATAAAGATAGTGTTGGTTTTAACTATTCCTTTGATATCAATCCAGCCTCTGACCAAACCTCTACTGAAAGAGAGGCAAATGTTTTGAGAATTAGAGATATTAATTTTTATCCACCTGTAGACCCACCTGCAGGGTGGAATACTTCTACAATGGGTACGTATAATAATCGTGCGCAGAGACTTGGTGAGATGGTTATGACGGGTGGTCGTATTAGTTCTGAATTTACACTTAAACCACGAAATTGATAGATAAAGAGGAAAAAGTGATGAAAAAGGGAATGAAAAAAACGCTTTTGGCATCTTGTTTATTGTCTATAACTACTGCGAACACTTTGGCAAATGGTTTAGTGTCAATGACTGACGAAGAGTTATCCGCAGCGAGAGGACAAGCATTAATTTCGATGGCGTATACTGCTCCAAAAAATATAGATGGTAGTGCTGGTGATGGCAGTGGTGCTGGTAGTTCAGGCAATTATTTGAATTATGGTTACTACAAACTAGGTTTAGAAGCCAAAATGGAACTTAACACCAATATTCGTAGTTTACAATTAGGATGTGGTGGTACTAATGGTGTTGGTAATTGTGACATTGATATTGAAAACTTGTCGTTGAGTGGTCCAGCCGATAGCGTAGCAGCTGATGGTACTCCTATTTGGACAAAAGGTAGGGCAAATACGAGTGCATTACTTACAAATCCTTTTATTGAATTTGCAATAAAAAATCCAACAAGTGCTTCGCTACGAGAAGTTGCTGGTTTTCGTTTGAGTGCGGAAGATATTTTAGGGCATTTATCTGCAGGAACTTTAAATGATTATAATTCTACCACTCAAAAATCTACGGGTGGTGGTATTAATACATTTAGTGGTTATATACAAGTTGCTCCAACGCCAGTAGATGCAAAAACCAATCCTTCTATTTTTGGTACACGCTATGACGAGCAAATTTTTGCCAATGTGCGTATTAATACTCTTTGGTGGAATGATCGTTCTGTTTTTTCAAGTCCTAGCCAGATGACAGGAGTGGTAAATAATCCGAATAAAGCTAGCTCGAATAACGACCAAAAAATTTATGATAACTTACGTAAAAACTCAAGTAATCAGGGCATCTATGGGATTTTAGTACCACAACAAAATGTAAGTTTTGAATTTCCACAAACTGCTGTAACAGGTAATCGGATGTCACAGTTGAATCTAGTTGTGAACGATGTACCTATTGATCCAATTGCTATTGGTCGAGACAGTGGTGGTATATTTATGGCACTTGATCAGTCTTTGCTAGGAGTACCTGGTGTTGTATTTTTTATGGGAGCAGATGGAGCAGGAGGAAGTCAGGCTAGCTGTGCCGCGGCAAAAAATACTGCAAATTGTTCATATATTACGAACTTAAAAGTTAACGCGACTGTAAAAGAAAATTTTAACTTAGTACACAATCTTCCAATCAGTAGTGGCGGTTATTTATCACTGCAAAAAGAAGCGTTACGTTGGCCTGGTAGTTCAAGTGCATTTACTTATAATAGAACAACCAAAGCTATTACTAATGTTGCAGATAATTATTCTAATACGGATAGTAATCTTGTATTCAATAAAGGTGATATTGCACAACCAGGTTGGTGGTTATCATTAAAAGATCCACTTGACTTTGGTAAACTTGTTCCGACTAACAATATTCCAATGGATGATGTCTTGCCACAAATTGCAACTTATATCACTAATTATTTATCAGACTCTGCAAATAACAAAATCGATATCAATCTAGGTACAGCAATTACGCTCTTATTTGGTGCGCCTGTATTTAGAGGGTTAGGGGATATAAGGCTTTCGGATAGTTCTCGTGCTGTAATGGTAATGGAGAATCTACAATTGAATAATTATCAACAGCCTGTTTCTAACTGTTTTGGTAATTTGAAGTTTTGTTAGTTAATAAAAATTTTAAAGGCGACTAACATATAGTCGCTTTTTTATAATGAAAACTTATGAGAGATATAATGTTAACTTTACGTGGTATGCAACGTGTTTGTATTCTTGGCGGGGGGACAGCGGGTTGGTTTGCTGCATTATATTTACGTCAAATTTTTAGCCCCTCTGTTGAAATTATGGTTATTTCAGCACAGGAAATTCCAATTGTGGGAGTGGGCGAGGGTGGAGTTCTTAATTTTATTGGTGCTTTAGAAAAACTAAAAATTCCACTTCTTGAATTTATTAAAGAGACAGAAGCTGTACATAAACTAGGTTTTGTTTATGAAGGATGGAGAAGTAATTTTTCCAATTCAAAAGATTATTTTTATCATATGTTTCCTGCAGGAGGTAAAAAGGATATTTTTTGGGATGAAAATGGTTATTTCCCTGCATTTTCTGTGTTAGCGAATAATGATATTCCTATTTCAAATTTTGTTGAATCGATTCAATTACGTGAAAGAAATATTTCACAGAAAGAATTAACAGATATGTTTGTTGCACAAAAAGAACATAATTTGCATCTTCCTTTTATTTTGATACTTATAAAGAAGGGTGATATTTACGTAAAATTACTTTGGAAAGTGGAGTTATCCATAAAGAAGAGTTTTTAAGGATATATCAAAATTTAGAAAATGGAAATATCTCAACTTTGTATATTGATGAAAAATATATTCTTGTAAATTTTGTTATAGATGCATCAGGCTTTTCTAGGCAAATTCTAGGCAAAAAATTACATTCTTCGTGGCAATCCTTTAAGGATTATTTACCTTTAAATTCTGCGATACCTTTTCACTTAAGTCATCAAAAAGCTCATCCTGATTTAGTTACAAAATCAACAGCAATGAGTTCAGGTTGGATATGGCAAATTCCATTACAACATCGGATTGGTGCGGGTTATGTGTTTGATAGTAATTCTCTTAATCCAGAGCAGGCTATTGATGAAATAGAGCTATGGTTGGGACATAAAATTGAACCTATACGATTAATTCAATTTGAAGCAGGGTTTTATGAAAAAGTATGGCAAGGTAATTTAATGGCTATCGGTTTGGCATCAGGCTTTGTTGAGCCATTAGAAGCTACCTCAATTGGACAAATGCTTCAACAATTAGATTTTTTTGTAAGTACAGTGCAAGAATGTCATGGAATTATTTCACAAGGCACTATAGATTTTTTTAATTATCAAAATATGCAAGGTTGGCATGGAATACGTGATTTTATTCGTATGCATTATGATACTGGTCGTATTGATACACCATTCTGGCAAATGGCTCAAGAATGTAGGATGTCTGAAGATTATCAAAATTTTAAAGAATGTTGGCAATATAGAACCCCTAGAACTATTGACTTTGTAAATTATGAAATGAACAATCTTTTACAGTTTGGTCTTTATAGTTGGTTTGCTATTGGACAAGCTATAGGTGTTATGAAAGCTGAAGCACTCGTAGCAGAGTTAGTTGCTTTATCTTCTGATAAAAAAGAGTAAGTTAGCAAATTAGTTATTAGAAATTAGAAGCAAATTAAATTCGTAGAGTTAAGCGTTATTGATAAATATTATTTAACAAATTTAATTAGAAAATTTCTAAAATAAATGATGCATATATTTACAAAAAAAAAAGTCAAATTGAGATAGATTGATTAGAATTGACAAAAATACTGGTGATATAAGGACGTATTTAATGAATGGAAAATCAACACATCAAATTATGATGTTTGCCACTATGTTAGTTTTAGCTGGTTGTGGTGGCGGTGGCTCATCAACGCCTACACCGACTCCAACGCCTACACCGACTCCAACGCCTACACCGACTCCAACGCCTACACCGACTCCAACGCCTACACCGACTCCAACGCCTACTCAGAATGCCCCGTGTCAAGTAAGTTACGAGCAATGGAAGCAGCTTCAAATAGATGATAGTCTTGCATTAAGCAACAGTAAGTTAAGTTGTAACAGTTTTCAGTCTACTGTAGTTGAAACGGCTGATAGTAAACAAACTACGCATATTTGGGGAGTGAATCTACTAGAGCCTACTATTGTAGTACAGAACTTAAATGGAAAATTAAAAAATAAAGTTTTTATTCCTACTAAATCAAATGTGACTACGACATGTTTACCTGCCAAAGATGTTATAGATCGCTTATTTATAGGTCAAACATTATCAGATGTCACTACTAAACTAGGTTGTTCAGGTATATATAATTATAGTGCTAGTAGTAGTAATAATCGTATCTCATCGTATTATACTTGGATTAATACTAATCAGGATAATTTATCAATTGAGTTTGATGCAAATGATAAATTAGTAGAGAAAAACTATGTAAAATCTTCTCCAGAAATTTCAACCTGCCAACCTGTATATGACCAGTGGAATAAAATTAAAATTAAAGATCCTTACAGCACAATTAGAAATGAAATGGGATGTGAGGGGGTGTTAACACAAAGTACTGATAATAATGGAGTTCCTAATTATTTTACGATTAGAGAGTGGGCAAAAAAGGATAGTAATAGTGAAGATCGTGCAATATTTTGGCTAGAAAATAATTTGTTAAAGTATAAACAATTTATATTTAAAGATGCTAAAACGACATGTATTCCAGATATACAAAACTGGCAGAAGTTAACCGTAAACATGACCTATGATCAAGTCCGAACAATACTTGAGTGTGGTGATGGTACTTTACAGATGTTATATACTACTTCTGATGATGCTTCAGCTTTACAGTCTGTTTATACATGGAAAAATGTTTTAATGGATGATAATGGTAATGTACCAATCGGTGGGATTTCTTCTCAATTTGGTTTTGTTGGGGGGAAATTGCAGGAAAAAGAATACACCAATTATACTCAACCATTTTCAACCTGTACTCCAACTGAGATGGGATTAAATAATATTTCAATAGGTAAAAGTTGGACAAGTGCAGAAAATCAGCAAGCAATGGGCTGTAATCCTTCATTAAGTTATGCGTTGGTTAATATTAATGGTGGGGCTGTTAAACAGTATTCATGGGGAACTTTAGTTAAAGATACTGTTACAACTCGCGCGTATGTATCTGTGGATGCTGAAGGCATCGTTAGAGGAAAATATATCAGTCTTACGCCGCCAACTGGTAAGTAAATAGGAAGCTGACTTTTGTTTGTATTGCAGAAGTCAGCTTTATTTTATCAGCTATCGGTTTTATGTTGTGATTTGTTCAAACTATGTTAATCTAGTGAACATATTTTAAGCATTTGTCTATGGATCAGGGCAATGGGAAAAAACAAAAAATTAGGATGTTTCACATTATTATTGTTATTTACGCCATTTACGATGGCAATGCAGCCACTTGATGATCAAAGTTTGTCAATTGCAACTGGGCAAGATGGTCTTAATATTGGTGTGCAACTTTCAAAAATAGACTTTAATCAAATAGCTATTATTGATACGGATGGTTTTGCAAAAAAAGGTGAAACCGCGTTAACTCAAGCGGCATTAGTTATGGCAGCAAATCCTAATGCTGTGACTCCTACTCTGGGTGTGGATTTCGTTCAAACATTTAATGCTAATGGTACTATTCAGAATAATACATCACAGTTATTGCAAGCTGTTATTGACACTGACAAAGGTAATAGTGGTGCATTTGCGAATATTGCAATTAAATTTGGTAGTGGTGTCAATGGTATACGTATACGACCATTATCAGTTTATTTAGTACCGCATGATCCTGTAAATATCGATGCTATTTCAACAATAAATGCTTCAAACTATGTAAGAAAGTCTATATTTACAACAGGTACGACTTTAAAGCCGAATATTAAGGAATTATTGCGTACTAGCAATATTGACATTGAGTTCATGCCTAATAATAAGCCAACAATGAATTTTCAATTGGGTAGTGCTCCTCAAAGTCATATGTTGATGTTTGGCGGTGCGATTAAATCAATTTGTGGACCAACTACCTTAAACCCAGATGGTTGTTCAATTAATTTAGTGTCTGGAAATACAGGTGCTAAATTTAATTTACAGTTGACTGCCAATGATACTGACCCAACGGATACAACCGCTGGTTTTTCTTTAAGTGGGTTTTATGCTGGAATTGAAGGGAAAACGGGGACAAATCCAACGGAAACAGGTAGTGTTGTTTTTGGTAATATTGGTAAATCTGAAAAATTTGATGCTTCTATAAATAATCTTTGGCTAGGAGATACGATTCCTACTGGAAGTCTAGATTCTAATACGTTTAATGGCCTACAGAATGGCTCAATGGGGAATTGGGGAATTAAAGGTGCGAATATTACTGATCTAAAAGTGAAAATAAGTGGTTTATAGCTCTTTTAGTTAATATCATTTATGTTTTGATATTGTTTAATTTATTTTTTTATTTAAATAATCAAACAAGGTTAGTAAAGGAAATTTTCTCTATCTAACCTTTCATAAATGTTGGTATATAATTCAAGATGAAACTAATAATTTTTAATTCAGGTATTTAAATGGCTGATAATTAATTCCAGCTGTTTCTCTTTTTTTACTTTAGCCCAAAGCTCTTGAGCCTCTGGATAGGCTTTGGTCATCATACCTAACCATTGCTTATAACGACCGATCATTCCAATTTCAGTTTTGTACTGGCCACTTAAAAAGCGTTGCTGGAGTTGCACTAACTCTGGCCAAGAAAGGATTGCTTGATCACTATTCTCTCGAATACATAAGGTTAGATCTGGTGTAGTCACAGCACCTCGACCAATCATAATATCATGGCAATCTGACTGCGCTATACAAGCTTTGGCATCAGTATTATTCCAAATCTCACCATTCGCAATCACATTGATGTCTAAAGCTTCGACGATTGGCTGAATTTTTTCCCAATAGGCAGGTGGAGTATAGCCATCTGCTTTAGTACGCGCATGTACGGTAAGCCAATTTGCGCCAGCATCTTCTATCGCATGTGCATTATCTAAAGTGTGGTTTTCATCTAGATAGCCCAGACGCATTTTAGCTGAAACGGGTATATGTGCAGGTACAGCATCACGAACTGCTTTAACTAAGAGGTGTACGGTTTCAGGTTCATCCAATAGAACAGAACCGCCACGATGACGATTAACGGTTTTAGCGGGACAACCAAAGTTAAGATCAATTGCTGGAGCACCGAGTTCAACAACTTTCGCTGCATTTGCTGCTAACATTTCTGGATTATTGCCAAGAAATTGAACATGAACTGGTGTACCAGCCGCAGTTTTACCTGAGTTTTTGAGTTCAGGACAAAAACTATAATAAATATGATCTGGAAGAATACTATCGGTAATACGAATAAACTCGGTTACGCACCAATCAAAACTGCCAACATGAGTGAGTACATCACGCATGATCGGATCAGTTAGACCTTCCATTGGAGCGAGCACAAGTTTCACGATTATTATTACCTAATTAAAAGAATACAGCGTTATACGCATTTTCAGATAGGCTGTCTAGTTTATTATGAAGCTAGATATTAACGTCCCAAAATCATTTCTAAAACGAACTTACTGCCGATAAAACCAATTGCAAGTAAGACAAAACCTGTAATGGTAAAGCGAATTGCTTTGCGTCCGCGCCAGCCAAATTTGTAATGCCCAATTAAAAGCGCACCATATAAAAACCATGAAATAATACTAAAAGCGGTTTTATGAGCAAGATGCTGAGCAAAGAAGTTATCAATTGTAAAAAAGCCAAAGAGAAGTGCAGCAGTGAGTAAGCCAAAACCTGTAATAATTAAATCAAAGAGTACCGATTCCATCACTTGGAATGGTGGAAGTAAGTTAACCCAAATTCGTCTTTTTTGTTTCTTCTTAAGTTCTCTATCTTGAAACCAAAGCAATACTGAATGAATAGTTGCCATCAGTAAAACAGCATAAGCTGATAAAGAGAGGATGATATGAAGATCTAAACCTAAGCTATGTTGTTCAATCACTTGGTTCGGTTGACTAAAAGTATATCCTAAAATTAAACCAATTGCGGCAACAGGAGTGCCAATTAAATTTAATGGCAAGATTGGTCGAATTAAACTTAAAATTAAACTGAGTGCTAGCATCAGCCCCGAAGTGAATGACATCAGGTTAAATACATCATAATTCACGCCAATTGGTGTCATCATATCTTGATAGAGCACAGTACTATGCAGTAGTAGCCCTAGACCAATCATAATCGAATAACACCAAAGATTTGGAGTACGTTTTGACATCAAACGTATAAACAAATACCAAAAAGAACTGGTATAGGCTACAAGTGCCAAAATTGTGTAAACCAAGGGGAGACTGATCATGTCAAACCTTTTTCAGGGGGTTGAATAATATTCACTATATAAGATGTAAATTCGCTTCGAACTACAGTATCCTATAGCATCTTACGCATAAATTTTCTATTTTAAGAAAGATTTTTTTGCAACTAGCCATTTTAAGCGGATTTCGCAATGTTTGATACCTTAACAGAACGACTCACACAGAGTTTAAGAAATGTTACTGGCTCAGGGCAGCTGACCGAAGACAATATTAAAGATACCTTACGTGAAGTACGTATGGCACTTCTTGAAGCCGATGTGGCATTACCTGTAACTCGTGAATTTATCGCGAAGGTTAAGGAAGAAGCTCTCGGTCAAGAAGTCATGACTCAGCTTTCTCCAGGTCAGGCATTTGTAAAAATTGTCTATGATGAACTCACCAAAATGATGGGTGAGGCAAATGAGACTCTAGATTTAAGCGCAAAGCCACCTGTCGTGGTTTTACTTGCAGGTTTGCAAGGTGCGGGTAAAACAACAACTGCCGCAAAATTAGCGCGTTTTCTGAAAGAGCGCCAAAAGAAAAAAGTAATGACTGTTTCTGCTGACGTCTATCGTCCAGCCGCAATCAAGCAGTTAGAAACAGTATCCAATGAAGTTGGTGTGGGTTTCATTCCATCAGAAGCATCTGAAAAGCCAATTGATATTGTTAATCGTGCGATTGAACAAGCTAAAATCCAGTTTGCTGATGTTTTAATTGTTGATACTGCAGGACGTCTGCATGTCGATGAAGACATGATGGATGAGATTAAAGAATTACACGCTGCAGTTAAGCCAACAGAGACTCTGTTTGTTGTCGATGCGATGACAGGTCAGGATGCTGCTAATACAGCAAAAGCGTTTAACGATGCTTTGGCTTTGACTGGTGTTATTCTCACTAAAACTGATGGTGATGCACGTGGTGGTGCTGCACTTTCTGTTCGTGCGATTACAGGCAAACCTATCAAGTTCTTGGGTATCGGTGAAAAACTAGATGCACTTGAGCCATTCCATCCAGATCGTGTTGCACAACGTATCTTAGGTATGGGTGACGTACTTTCTTTAGTCGAAGAAGTTGAACGCAAAATCGACAAAGAAAAAGCCGAAAAAATGGCGAAGAAATTGCAGAAAGGCGGAACCTTCAACTTTGAAGATATGCTGATGCAATTTGAGCAAATGAGCAAGATGGGCGGTATGATGGGCTTCTTGGATAAGTTGCCTGGCATGAGTAACTCTGGTATTCAAGATGCGATTGCACAAGCAAATCCTGAAAAGCAAGTGAAAAAAATGGAAGCGATTATTCAATCGATGACCATTAAAGAACGCCGTAACCCAGATTTGATGAATCCAAGCCGTAAAAAACGTATTGCTGCGGGTTGTGGTATGGACGTTGCTGAAGTGAATAAATTAATTAAGCAACAAGCCCAAATGGCGAAAATGATGAAGAAATTTGCGAATCCGTCAGGAATGAGCAAAATGTTGAAGTCATTAGGTAATATGCAAAAACAATTTGGTGGCGGTAACATGGGACCTTTATTTGGTAGTAATGAACCAAAGAAATAACCTAAAGCTACTTAAAAAAGGCGCAAATTGCGCCTTTTTTGTTAAATCTTACTTGTGCATCTAAGTATCAATTTAATACAGAAAATCAATATGAAAATAAACAAATAAGGGACAAAATAATTTTAAGTATTTGTTTTATATTTATAAAGTGTTATATATGTCACATAATTCGAACGGTAAGGTATTTATACTACATTGTGAAAATGCAAATCCAGAGCAGCATTGGTATTTATGGTTAGAACAACAATTAAAATCTGAAGGAATTGCCGCTGAACGGATATTCCTTGCGGATTCGAATCACCCAGAAGCTGAAATTTGGCAAACTTGTTTAGAAACACAACTACAAGATTTAAATGAACAGAGTATTGTTGTTGCCCATGGATTGTCTTGTATTGCCGTGGCTCACTTTCTAGCAAAGCGTCTGCAACAAACTCAGTTGAAAGCATGCCTATTTATTGCTGCTTTTAATGAGCCTATACCCAAATTTCCTGAATATGATGAATTCATCAAGCATTCTAATTTTACCAGTGGCGTAATTCGAGCCAATGTTAAAAGACGCCTCGTTTTCTTTTCTACGAACGATCCTATTGTTCCAGTGCCTTTGACTTTTAAATTTTCAAATTTACTGAATGCCCAACTGATTGAAGCTGTTCAGGCAGGGCATTTTCGTACTGAAGATGGATATACGATGTTTCCTCAGTTGTTCCAGATACTTCAAACATTAGTTAATGCTGACTTAAGTTGAACGTAATTTTTTAGTCCTTTAAGTAAGAGATCAGATTCAATTAAAGGTTGATGATGTTGTAGAAATTTGGCAAATATCTCCGCATCTCCACCTGTTAAAATCAGATGTTTAGGTGACTGTTGCATAATTTGATCAATGGTACTAATTAGACCTAGCAAGATACCATGATGCACAGCATCAACGGTGTTGTGTCCTGGTTTCAAATTATCGAATGCAGAGTCAGGAATTTTAATACCTTTGGTATTTTGAATGAGTGAATCTCGTTGTAAATATAAATTTGGCAGAATATAACCGCCTAAATGTTGTAACCCTTCTACTAAATCGATGGTCAGCGCTGTACCACAGCCAATCACACAAAAGTTTTGATCAGGTTTTGAAATTGCTAAGACCTGTAACCAACGATCAATCCCGAGTTGACTTGGGACATCATAACCACAACGAAGCCCTGCATAATTAGCATGTACCTGAGCGAAGATAATTGGAATTTCCAAAATATCGAGGATCATTTGAATACGTTGATTATTTTCTGTATCTAAAACAGATGAAATTCCAACCTGACTTAAATTTTGATGCCTAAAATGTTGAATTAAACCTAACAGTAAATCGGCAGGTGACTGTAAGTGTAATTCTGCAGCATGCTCAAGCACTTGATCATTTTCGGTAATCCAATATTTTAAACGGGTATTACCAATATCCAACCATAGACTTTTCATAAAATGATCATTCCTTAAATTGGTGCGAGGCGTAAACGGCCTTGATAAAAGGGTTGAACATGATCGGTTTTAATTAGTACAGCACCATCATTGGAGATGCCTTGAAAACGCCCTTGAAGCTTACCTTGCGCATGTTCAAACTCAACTTGTTGATTGAGCCATATTGCATGATGATTAAAGCGTTCAGCTAAATTATAACTGCCATGTTCAAACCATTGAGAAGCCTGTTGAATCGCAGTATAGAGCTCAGCAATCAGCGTTAAACGATCAGTATGAGCTAAACCGAGCATCGCCAGAGAGGTAATTGGCTGATCCGCATTTTCTACAGGGGGCGTGTTTAAGTTAATGCCTACGCCAACAATCGCTTGATGAGGGGAAAGTGGTTCAACCAGAATACCTCCCCATTTTCCTTGAGCGCTATATAAATCATTTGGCCATTTAATTTGTAAACTTAGACCTTGTAAGCTTGGCATTTGTAGGATATTTAAAGCAACTTCCAGTGCAAGACGACCATCTAAAGCTGTTTTGGTTTGAATCAGTGTGCTTAAATAAATATTACCTTCAGGAGAAGACCATTGCCGTTGGTGCTGACCTCGACCTTGTGTTTGCTGTGCACTGCAAACTAATCCTGAGCTAATGCCTTTTTGTGCAATTTCACGCATATCATCATTTGTCGATGTTGTCGTCGTTTTGAGCAAGACTATTTCAGGAAATTGATTTTTTGCATTAAGTAATTGCTGAAGCTGGCGAGTTGCTAAATCTTCCATTGTTTTATAAGTAGAGTGGTCATGTGTTTATGGAGTTAATCATATATTTGCTGATTGGCGCAATTGCTGGATTTACTGCAGGTTTGTTTGGCGTTGGCGGTGGATTAATTATTGTACCAATTTTATATATTGTATTTACTCAAATGCATTATGATCCGAATGTGATCATGCATATAGCAGTGGGGACATCTCTAGCTACAATTATTGTAACATCAATTAGTTCTGTGACCGCTCACCATAAAAAAGGTGCTGTCTTATGGAATGTATTTCGTAATTTAGCACCAGGTTTAGTTTTAGGGTCTTTTTTAGGTGCAGGTGTGGCTGATTTACTCTCTGGGCAGCATTTACAGTTAATTATTGGTGTATTTGCAGTGTGGATGTCGTACAAAATGTTTAGCGGAGCGCATGCTGTTATTGATCCAAATCGCCACTTACCATCTGCACCATTACAGTTTATTGCTGGTGGTGGAATTGGAGTGGCGTCTGCGATATTTGGGATCGGTGGTGGTAGCCTAACAGTCCCTTATTTGAACCGTCATGGTGTGGTGATGCAGAAAGCAGTGGCTACTTCAGCGGCGTGTGGATTGCCGATTGCGATTGCTGGTGCAATCGGATTTATGTGGTTTGGTGCAAAAGAGCAAATTAATGTGCCAAATACGATTGGTTATGTTCATATTTATGCTTTTCTTGGTATTAGCGCGATGAGCTTTATTACAGCTAAACTGGGAGCAAAAGTAGCACATCGCTTATCAGCTGCGATGTTAAAAAAGTGTTTTGCAGGCTTATTAGTTGTTGTTGGCTGCTACTTTATTTATAAAGGTTTAATTTAAGTTATCAGCCCGTAATGTACTTCAATTGTTGCGATTAAGGTTTCGACCAATAGCAAAACATCATCTTGTTGACGTGCATCGACGAAAAACAGAGGGTAATTAACGCCTTGTGTTGCAAGCCAATCTCGGTACATCGAAAGCGTTCTTTCTGGTTTCCGGTCAATATGAGTAATCGCAATCACAATATTATTACCAAATGGTTTGAACGCTTCTACATATTGAGCTAGATCGAGTAGTGGATTTTCAGCAGCATGGTCAATCATGACAATCGTACCAATTGCACCTTTGCAAATTACAGCCCAAATAAACTCAAAACGTTCTTGTCCAGGCGTCCCGTATAACCCGACTTTGACGCCATCATCTAAAGTAATCTCACCATAATCGATACCGACAGTGGTGAGCATTTTTTCATGCGATTCAATATCAGTATTTAAAGCCTCGGTGCTGAGCACATCAATTTCCGAGAGGGCATTTATCGCCGTGGATTTACCTGACCCCATGGTTCCACCAAAGACAATTTTATATTGTTGTAAAATCATAGAATTATCCTAGGTTAGAAGCCTAAACGGTTACGTAATCGACCAAACAGTTTTTTCATAAAATTTTGTTCAGTCATATTTTGACTATTTTGCGGATGATAATTGGCTTGATGATCTTTGATAATTTTGCCGTAATTTGCACCTAAACTTGCTGCGACAAATTGCTTGACGCGCTGTTCAGGTAATTTTAATTGGCTGGCTACAACTGAAATTTCAGCCCCTTTAGCAAAACAAGCAGCCATACGTAAAATATCTTGGCGCTGAATTTTATTTATCGGTTGTGGCCAAATTTCTAAATAAAAACTTGATGCAGATGGAGGGCAAAGTTCATTAAAATCTTTTGATGCCCAAAGTAAATTCCATAACCATTGTTTTAAATCTTGTTGTGATGTCTCTGTGATCCAAAGTTGGTCATTTTGTGTGGCGTAGGTGTAATTCAAGCTTGGATCTGTATGTAATGTTTGTAGCATCGGATTTTGCCAAACCCATTCGTTACGAGGGTCTGCAATTGCAACTAAACCATTGTTATCAAATAACTGAATTTTCCCATTTTTAGGATTTAGGATTTCTTGTAGAACTTCCCTGATTTGTTTCCGATGAATTGTAGTATTAGTTGCTTGAGGTGGGGATATTTTCTCTATCGCAGCATTTTTAGATAAGCGTTCATTTAGCCATTGATGTAGGGAGTGAAGATGATTCAATGGTAGATATAGAATGTCATCTTCGATTGAACTATTTTTATCTGCATCATTGGCAATTTGTAGAACATTAATATGGTTATTTTTGATTAAGCTTTTGATATTCGGTGAATCAAAAAAGACATGATTGATCATCAAAATATCGAGCTGCGGTTCAGCAATATTGCTCCAATTGACTTGGATATGACTAGGAATAGCAGTTTGTACATGTTCTTTTAATTCATTCAATGTTCTGAGACTGAGCCCAAAAATTGCGATATTAACAGCTTGATGAACACTCATAATGCTACTCATAATTACTGAGCAATTCAGTAAAATTAATAAAAATGTGCTTATATTGGTAAAAATATTATTTTATGTGATTTATATCAATAAATTTTTGGTAAATAAACTAATTTTCAGATATTCGGTTAACACGATTTCGTAAGCTTAACTCATTGATCTTAAAGATAAGGAATTTAAATTTTTAATCAAATATTTCCTCAAAATATTGTTTTTATCTTTCGATTGACTTAAAAAGCAATAAAATTGTTAGACAATGATATAGAATTTATGCAGTGAGATCAGTTAAAACAAAAAAGCGCAAATAGCATTGGAATATGCGTATAACAACGATAGCGAGGGGATCATGAATCTCGAAGAGGCTGATAGTCTTTCTGAACAGATTGCAAAATATATTAGTGAACAAATTATTAGTGGTGAGCTGGTTGAGGGAGAGCGTATTCAAGAGCTACGTATTGCGAAAGAATTAGATGTGAGTCGAGGTTCTGTTCGTGAAGCTTTGCTACTGCTAGAACGTACTTATTTAATTGAAATTTTCCCACGACGTGGTGCAATTGTTTCTGAAATGTCAGCTCAACAAGTTAAAGCTTTGTTTGATACCAATGTCATGGTACTTGGGCATATTGTGCAACGAATTAGTGAGACTTGGAGAGTTAACGAGGCTGAACAGCTACAGACCTTATTAGATCAACTGGTTGAATTTGTACGTGCCGGGGACATTGAAAAATTCTACGATTCGATTTTTAAATATTTAGCAGATCAGCATGATATGGTGGCCAATCCCTATTTAATGCAATTTTATAAAGAACTGTTGCCTTCGTTACGTCGTAGCTACTTTTTAACCTTAAATACTTCACGTCGTGAATTACAGGAATCTTTTACCCTGTTTAAGTTAGTGATTGATGCTATTTTGATCCGAAAATCACAACAAGCTGCTTTATTTATGGAAGATTTTTGTCGACACTTACGTAACCTTGTGTTGGAATCTCTGACACGTATGAAACAGATTGAATTGGCTTGGGCTAGACGCTCACGCCGCTAGTTAGGGCAGTATGCGTTTAAGCAGTTTAAAACTTTCAGGCTTTAAATCTTTTGCCGATAGTACTACATTACATTTCAAAGCAAACCGTACTGCGGTGGTTGGACCGAACGGTTGCGGTAAATCAAATGTCATCGATGCTATTCGTTGGGTGATGGGTGAATCCAATGCACGTCAGTTGCGCGGCGGTAGTATGCAGGATGTCATTTTTACTGGGACGGCTAAACGGAAGCCTGTTGGTGTTGCCAGTGTCGAACTTCGTTTTGATAATACCTACGGTAAATTAGGTGGGTCTTATAATGCCTATAGCGAACTGGCAGTCCGTCGCCAAGTCACGCGTGAAGGTAAGTCTGAATATTTCTTAAATGGCACGCGTTGTCGTCGTCGTGATATCACCGATATTTTCTTGGGGACAGGCCTAGGGCCGCGTTCTTATGCGGTGATCGAACAGGGTATGATTAATCGTCTGGTCGATGCCAAGCCTGAAGAAATGCGTGTGTTTATTGAAGAAGCGGCAGGAGTGTCACGTTATCAGGCGCGTCGTCGTGAAACCTTACAGCATTTAGAACATACTGAACAAAATCTGGCACGTTTAGACGATATTGCGGCTGAACTAAAATCTCAACTCCGCAGCTTGAAGCGCCAGTCTGAAGCTGCAATTCAATACAAGACCTTAGAAGGGCAGATTCGAACTTTAAAAATTGAAATCCTTTCGTTCCAAGCCAATCAAAGTCAGAAATTACAGCAAGAATATACCGTTGAAATGACGGCACTGGGCGAAAACTTCAAACTGGTTCGTTCTGAGTCACAGACCATTGAGCACGATCTTGAAGCCACCAGTGCTTTATTCCAGCGTTTAATTCAGCAGTCTTCGCCTTTGCAGCATGAATGGCAACAGGCCGAGAAAAAGCTGTCTGAATTAAAAATGACCTTAGAACAAAAACAGAGTTTATTCCAGCAAAACAGCAGTAGTTTGGTTCAACTTGAACAGCAAAAATTACAAACCAAAGAGCGTTTACAATTATCAGAGTTACAGGTCGAAACTTTAACAACTCAATTTGATGAGCAAAATGAAAGCTTACTTACCTTAGAGCAGCAGACACAAACGTCTGAGCACAATTTTACTGATGTTCAAGCTCAACATAAGCAAGCACAGCAGCAATTTGAACAACTGAAAACTCAAGTCGATCAGCAACAGCAAAAAAAGTTGCAGATGGCTGCGCAAATTGAACAGCTCGGTAAAAACGTGCTGCGTATTGAACAGCAAAAGCAGACCTTACAAACACAAACCACTCAGATCCGTGCTCAGGTTCAGGATGATGAACAGGCGCAGTTAGAACAATTGCAGCAGCAACTGCAGCAGGAAATTATTGCGTTAGAAACTGCCATTGAGCAATTACAGCAGGATGTTCAGACTAAGCAAGATCAACAACAGTTGCACAAGGCTGATGTACAGAGCCTCAAAACTGAGATTCAGGTTTTATTGGCTGAACAAAAGAACTTAAATCAGCTCGTCGCCAAGCAAAGCCCGAAGCAGGATCAACATGCAGTTCGATTGATGCAAAGCCTACGTTTAAGCGCTCAAGCTAAAGCGCATGCAAGCATTATTGAGAAGTTCTTAGCCAAATGGTTACAAGCGCGGTTGATTGAGAATGGGCAAGCCTTCCAAGAGGGCATCTCACGACAGTTAAAATCATCACCACAGCAGCCTATTCAAGTTGCAGAGCTGACCTGTTTGAGTGAATGGATCGAGGCACCACAATCTTCTTTATGGGCCAATGTCGCCGTTGCAGAAGATTTAACCACAGCTTTGCGATCTCAAGTGGATCTCGAGCAAGCACAATCCATTTTAACGCTGGATGGTTATCATGTCGGCTCAGATTGGGTGATTGCACTGCACTATGATGAAGACAGTCAAACTGCGCAGGGGATGCTCAGTCATCAAGTCCGTTTAGAGGAAATTGAACAGCAACTGGTACAGAAGCAACCGCAACTGCTTGATCTGGAACATCAGTTTTCTCAACAGCAGGAAATGTTGCAACAGCAGCAACAGCACTTGCAGCAGCAACAGCAAAACCTGAAGCAAAAGCAAAAAGAGCAGCAACAGCTGGATGTACAAATTGCTAAACTACAAAGTACGGCACAGGCATTTGTGTTGCAGCAACAGCAATTGGCAGATCAACTAAAACAGCTTGATCTACAGCTTGAAGAAGATGCCATGCAGCGTGATGATCTGGAGATTGATCTGCATGCACTGGCATTGAAATTAGAAGCGGTGTTGCCGAACTATAAGACGCTACAGTTTCAGGTGGAAAACTTGAATGAGCAGTTGGATGAGCAACAACAGCAGTTGATTCAACAACAACAGCAACGTGAAGCTTTGCGTCGCCAGACCTCGCAAGCCAATCAGCAAATTGAGTTATTGGAAAAAGATATCTCGTTCCTAAAAACACAATATCGTCAAATCATTGAACAAATCGAACAGGCCAAGAAGTTTGTTGATCCGATTCAGCTTGAGCTGCCGAACTTGGAGTCACAATTCCAACAGCAATTCCAGCAAACAGAAAAACTGCAAAAAACCTGGAATGAATGGCAGTTGGAACTGAATCAAGTACAAGAGAAGCAGCAGCAACTCACAGAACAACGCCATCAAGCTCAACAGAAAGACGAGCAGGTGCGTGAGCAGTTGGAACAAAAGCGTTTAGCATGGCAGGCAGCAAAATCAGATCGTGAACATTATCTGGAACAGCTGAAAGAATTAAATGCGGAAGCTTTATCTGATGTGTCGATTGAAATTAAAGATCATCAGCAGAAACTGGAAAAAGCCCAGCAGCAATTTGAGAAAATCGGTGCAGTGAATTTGGCGGCTTCACAAGAATACGAAGAAGTGTCGCAACGTTTTGATGAACTGAGTCACCAGATGCAGGATCTACAAAATACGGTTGATCAACTCAAAGACGCGATGAAAAGTATTGATCAGGAAACACGTAAGTTATTTATGACCACCTTTGATCAGGTCAATCAAGAGTTACAACTGTTGTTTCCAAAGGTATTTGGTGGTGGTGAAGCGACTTTAAGTCTTGAAGATGATTGGCAGTCTGGGGTGAAACTGATGGCGCGTCCACCCGGCAAGCGTAACAGCTCCTTGGCCTTGCTTTCAGGCGGTGAAAAGACGCTAACGGCTTTGGCTTTGGTATTTGCCATCTTTAGATTGAACCCTGCACCGTTCTGCGTATTGGATGAAGTTGATGCACCACTTGATGATGCCAACGTACAACGGTATTGTAATTTGGTAAAAGAGCTTTCTGAACAAGTGCAATTCATTTACATTACACATAATAAATTGGCGATGACCATGGCAACTGATTTACTTGGAGTCACCATGCCAGAGCCAGGCACATCAAAATTAGTGACTGTCGATTTAGAACAGGCAAAAGAATACGGGTTAGTTGCGGAGTCTTAGTATGGAAATGAATACAATAATAGGCATTGTTGCCGCCGTTGCGATTATGCTCGTTGGTTTAATCATGATTTTAAGAAAACCAAAACCAGTAGAGCCATCATTAGAAGCAGATTTACATATTAATCCTGAAAGTCAGCAACCTGTGATTCCACGTCATGTGCGAGATCAACTTCTACAAAGCAATGTCGCCGTTACAGTTGAACGCGTTGAACCAAGTTTTAACACAGCACCGATTGAAGCAAAAGCGCCAGTTGAAACAGTTGCTGCAGAAAATATTGTAAAAGCGAGTGAAACTGATGTTGTGATTGAACCTGAGCCAGTCGTTGAGTTCACTCCGAGTGCAAATAAACAAGAGACAATTCTTGAATCGCAGTCTCAAGACGAAGTTGAAGCGCTTTTAGAAACGCCAGAAAAAGCTGAGGATGAGAAAGCTGAAACAGAGCTCAGCTTAAATCCCAATATTGAAACTGTTGCGATTGAAGAATTCGATGGAGAAAGTAATATTTTAGATGTGCATTTGCATGAACAGCAACGCTATGATGATGAAAGTGCTTTGGCAACAGCAGAGCAAATTATTGCTTTGAATGTTTATCCAAACCCACGCCGTGCTTTGTCTGGTGATAAAGCTCTCAAAGTATTGTTGAAATACGGTCTGCGTTTTGGAGAGATGTCTTGCTTCCATCGTTATGAAAATACCGATGAGCCAAGCCCATTGATGTTCTCTGTATTACGTGTCACAGATAATGGACCTGCTGGTTTTGATTTGGAAAGTTTGTCGGGAGAACAAGTACAGGGATTAGCTTTCTTCCTTGCCTTACCAAATAGTAAAGCTGTTACAGGCTATGACATGATGACCAGTATTGCAGGCTTAATTGCACGTGAAGTTGATGGCAAAGTCTATGATGAAAATAATTTAGAGTTTACGCCGCAGTTGAAAGAGCATTGGCGTCATCATGTGATTGATTATCGCCCAAATCAAGCAACCGTCTAATGAATCTTTTATAATAAATTTAGTAAAAATTATAGGGCGGTTTTTCCGCCCTTTTATATGGTGAAATTTAAATGGAACACAACTCAGTTATTGAGCAAATGCGTCAGTTAATTCAACTGATTGCAAAACATAATCATGCTTATTATGTGATGGATCAACCTTCCATTTCTGATAGTGAATATGACCATTTATTTCATCAGCTGAAAGCCTTAGAACAACAACATCCAGAATGTATTCAGGCAGATACACCGACCAATAAAGTCGGTGGTCAAGCGTTGTCAAAATTTGAAAGCGTGACTCATGCAGTGCCGATGCTGTCTTTAGGTAATGTTTTTAATCAGGAAGATCTGTTTGCCTTTGCACGTCGTATTGATGAACGTTTACCCAATCAAAAAGTCCAGTATGACGTTGAACTTAAACTCGATGGCTTAGCGATTTCACTGTGGTATGAAAATGGTGTATTAGTTCGTGGTGTAACACGCGGTGATGGTGAGACTGGCGAAGACATTACCCAAAATGTCAAAACCATTCGCAACTTGCCAAAAGTTTTAGCGAGTCAGCATCAAGCGATTCCAGATTTCTTGGAAGTGCGTGGCGAAGTGTTGATGCCGAAGCAAGGCTTTGAAAAGCTCAATACGGATCAGGAAGCGAAAGGGGAAAAGACTTTTGCTAATCCACGTAATGCCGCAGCAGGTAGTTTAAGACAGCTTGATCCAAACATTGCAGCCTCACGTCCTTTGGCGTTCTATGCTTATGGTATTGCTCAGTGTCAGCCAAATCATGGTCTTGAGACCATGCATGACAGTCTGCACTGGTTAACTAAATTCGGTTTTGAAATCGCAGAACGTCAATTTCTCTGTGCCTCGATTGAGGAGGTGCAGCAACGCTATGAACAAATCCAACAAGAACGTCCAGATCTTAAAGTTGAAATTGATGGTATGGTGATTAAGGTGGACAGCCTTAAACAGCAACAACAATTGGGCTTTTTAAGTCGTGAACCGCGTTGGGCAACAGCTTATAAATTCCCAGCACAGGCGGCGCTCACTAAAGTCGAAAATATTGACTGGCAAGTGGGACGTACTGGAACACTAGGTGTCACCATGAACTCAAGTGTTTCAAGTAGAACTCAATTAGATTTTCAAATGGCAGTATAAGGGTAGCAGTAATGTCTAACTATAAATTTAACGACAACCAAATCGCCATTATTGAAAAGCTCGGGCTTAATTTAAGTATAGACGATGTAGAGAAGCTCTTTTTTTCAAATAATCACAGTTGGGAAGAGTTGGAAATATTGCTTAAAGTTGCTAATGCTCTTTACAGATCCGGTTATCCGATTATTGAAGATAAGCAGTATGATGAATATCTTAACTACTTCAAAACTCTTGATCCAGACAATCCATTCTTATTAAGTGTAGAGCCTGAAGTTTTAATCGATAGTAAGACTGTTCCACTTCCAAAGAAAATGCTTTCTACCGATAAAGCATATTCTTTTGAAGAAATTAAAAAATGGACGGAAAGGATTGCTAAAGCCGCTTCAGAAATTGAATTTGATCAAAATTTGATTGAGATTAAGGTTACACCAAAACTTGATGGTTATGCTGCTTATGATGATGGTACAACTCTCTACACCCGAGGTGATGGGACAAGAGGTCAAGATATTACTCGTGCATTTGAACGAGGACTTAAAGTAGCAAAAAATGCAGGAAGAGGTTTAGGCCCGGGCGAAATCGTAATCAAGAAAAGTTACTTTAATAGGGTGTTGATAGAAAAGTTTGAAAACTCACGCAATATCCAAGCAGCAATTATTGCTGAAAAGAAAGTTGATGAAGATGTCCAAAAGGCAATTGATAAAGGTGCCTGTGTCTTCTACCCTTTTTCACTATTAGATAACTGGACGGGAAGTATTGAAGAGTTATTGTCAAACTTTGAGAGTATTCTTGAAAGTATGTGGAACTCAGTTGATTTTGATATTGATGGATTAGTCTTAGAAACTACAAATGCACCGATCAAAGAGCATATGGGCTCTACGAGAAAGTTTCATAGATGGCAAATTGCTTTTAAAGTGAATGAAGAATCGGCTGAAGTTGAAGTATTGAAAGTTGTTCCTCAGACTTCAAGGACTGGTCGAGTTTCACCAGTAGCTGAATTGGTTCCGACAAAACTTAGTGGGGCTACTCTAAGCAGGGTAACTGTTCACCACTATCATATGGTGAAGACAAATGGAGTTGGTCCTGGCGCAATCGTTAAGCTAGTCAGAAGTGGCTTAGTTATTCCAAAAATTGAAGAGGTTATCAAACGAGCAGAGCCAGAATTACCTGAAAATTGTCCTAGTTGTGGTGCTCACCTTATTTGGGAAGGTGATCATTTAATATGCCCGAATAAATCAGACTGTCCTGCCCAAACCGAGAATACACTGATTCATTTTTTTAAAACATTGGGTAATGTAGATGGCTTTGGGCCAAAGGTGATTGAAAAAATAACTAATCAAGGTATTAAGCACATTCACGAAATCTATCAGATTGCTAAGCATCAATTTGTAGAGTTTGGATTTGGAGATAAAACGTCACAAAATCTTATCGATCAACTCCAAGCAAGTAGACAGATTGAAATAGAAGATTGGAGGTTTCTTGCTGCATTTGGAGTTACCCGATTAGCTGGCGGAAACTGTGAGAAATTACTTCGGCATCATGCCCTAGTTCAGGTTTTCGAAATATCAGTCGAGGATATGGTTAAAATAGATGGATTTGCACAACTAAGTGCTGAAGCTATTGTCGAAGGTTTAGCAAACGTTAGAGAAGAGTTTTTCAAAGTATATAACCTCGGTTTCAACTTAAGTGTTACACCCAAGGAATCTGATAGAGAAAGTTCAGATTCGCCTATAGCTGGAGCAATCGTTGTATTTACTGGCTCGATGCAACAAGGTTCCCGTGACGATATGGAAAAGAATGCAAAAGCACTTGGAGCTAAAGTGGCTAAATCGGTGACTAGTAAAACTACCTATCTGGTAACTGGCGACAAGGTCGGTGAAACTAAGATTAATGCAGCTCGTGATAAAGGCGTTAAGGTATTAACTGAACAGGAATACCTTAACTTAATTGGGTAACTTTAAATATTTAGTTGTACTAGCTCAGGCCTAAGCTGACAGCTACCCAGTTTTTCTGGTGCCAGCGTCAGATCAGGTTTGAGCTAATACAGATAATTTATTTAATACCATTCGAGCATAAATCTCATTCACTTGACGATGAATTGCCTAATCGCTCATTAGATGAATTCTATTGGCAGGGATTTGATATGCTTAGATCAAGATTAATAAATGATTTTAATGAAAAGGAATTCATTCAGAATCATTGGAATGATTCAGAATTCCACATTAAGCACCCTATGACTTTCGATTGACTCCACGTCAATTTGTGTCGCATATACAAGAAGTTTCATTCAATTTAACTTATTGTTTCTATAAACTAATTATTAGCTTTAATACGGTCATCTATACAAATGAATATCGTCCAAATCGAAGAAAATATTAAACAGCTCATCCATAGAATTTCTAAAGGCGAGCTACATCAAAAAGAATTTATCTATGAATTGTTGTTGGCTTATGGTTTGCGTAAGTATTCAATAAATAAACTGCGCTCAGGGGATACTAATTTAGCAGAGGATAAAGAGAATACTTTATTTTGGAAGCTGAAGGTTTATTTTAAAATTGCAAAACAGCATGATTTGCATGGTTTGATTGATCAAATGAAGAATGAAAAGCGAACGGAAAGCAATAAGATTCGCTTCTTGATCGTAACTGACTTCAAAACTCTATTGGCAGTAGATACTAAAACACAAGATACATTGGATGTTCCTTTTGGTGATTTAGCTAAAAAATTTGATTTCTTCTTACCATGGGCTGGGATGGAGAAAGCTGTATATCAAGGTGAAAACCCTGCGGATGTTAAGGCTGCTGAAAAACTAGCAAAGCTATTTGACGAAATTAAAGCCGATAATTTCAATGAAGACGACTTAAACAATAAAGAGAACTTACATCACCTTAATATTTTCTTATCTCGACTGCTATTTTGTTACTTTGCTGAAGATACAGAGATTTTTAAGGACAAACAGTTTACTTCGGCAATATCCAAGAGTAATGAAGATGGATCAGACTTATCGGCTTTAATAGGACGTTTGTTTAAAGTATTAAACCAATCATCTGAAGATCGTGAAGCAGATTTACCTGACTACTTAGCAGATTTTCCGTATGTAAATGGCGGTTTATTTAAAGATGATATTCAAGTTCCAAAATTTACTCGTAAATCACGTAGAATTTTGATTGAGTGTGGTGCAGAACTGGATTGGTCCGATATCAACCCAGATATTTTTGGTTCTATGTTCCAAGCGGTTGTTCATACTGAACAACGTAGCACCATGGGACAGCATTACACCTCTGTTCCAAACATTATGAAGGTGATTGAACCATTATTCTTAAATGACTTGTATGAAGAATTAGAGAAAAACCAAGACAGTGTTAATAAACTATTAAAATTACAGCAACGTTTAGGTCAACTTAAAATTTTTGACCCTGCTTGTGGTTCAGGTAACTTCCTTATTATTGCGTATAAAGAGCTTCGTAAGTTTGAAATGGAGCTTTTGAAACGTGTTCAAGAACTAGAACTTGAAAAAACAGGTCAATTTTCAAAACCATTTTCAGTGATTCAGGTTTCTCAATTTTATGGGATAGAAATTGATGATTTTGCTCATGAAGTTGCAATTCTGTCTTTATGGCTAACAGAACATCAAATGAATCTTACATTTAAAGATGAATTTGGAGAAATACTCCCTTCTTTACCTTTAAAAAATTCAGGAAATATATATTCATATAATGCTTTAAGATCAGATTGGGTAGAAATATGTGAGGCAAGAATACAAGATTATATTTATATTTTAGGAAACCCTCCTTATAAAGGTTCACGAAATCAAACAAGTGACCAAAAAGAAGATCTCAAAAATATTTTTAAGACTAAATATAAAAGTTTAGATTATGTTTCAGGCTGGTTCTTAAAGGCTTCTCAATTTATAGAAAAATTTCCATCGACTGCTTGTGCATTCGTATCTACCAATTCTATTACTCAGGGTGAACAAGTTGCTTTATTATGGCCAAAAATTCTAAAAAATATTCTAGAAATTAGTTTTGCACACACCTCATTCCAATGGAAGAATAGTGCTAAAGATCCAGCTGCTGTTATCGTGGTAATTATAGGAATCAAATCTAAATCGTCCTCCGAAAAAATTATATTCGAAGAAAAAGTAGTAAAGAGAGTGACATATATTTCACCTTACTTAACTGAAAATAAAAATATTAATATATTGAGAAGAAGTAACCCTATATCTGACGGCTATCCTCAAATGGTATATGGAAATTTAATAAATGACTCTGGTTTTTTAACTTTATCCTCTGAAGAATATTCTGATCTAATTCTAAGATTTCCAGACCTCAAGAAGTTTATTAAAAAATATATTGGTGCAAGAGAATTCCTTAATGGAATTGAACGATATTGCTTTTATATAAAAGATACAGATTTAGATGAAGCTAAGAAGTATTTTGAAGTAAATCATCGATTAGAGAAGGTCGCAGAACATAGATTAAATAGCACAGAATCTAGTACTAGGGCTGCTGGCTTAACCCCACATAGATTTTATTTTCAATCATACAATGAAACTAGTTCGATTATTGTGCCTAGAACTACTTCGCAAAGAAGAAACTATTTACCAATAGGTTACTTAGCTTCAGATACAATCATTTCAGATGCAGCCTCAGCAGTATATGACGCCGAACCTTGGCTATTCTCTTTAATTTCATCATTTATGCATACATTATGGATTAGAACTGTTGCAGGGCGATTAAAATCAGATTACAGATATTCTTCTTCATTAGTCTACAATACTTTCCCGTTCCCAAAGCTTTCAGATATTCAAAAAAATGACCTAACTGAATTAGCATTTGAAATATTAAGTGTTAGAGAAAATTATCCAAATAAGACTTTAGCTAAGCTTTACGATCCAGATTTAATGCCTAAGGATTTAAAAGACGCTCATAAAAAAAATGATGATTATGTAGAACGTTTGTATAACAAGAAAGGATTTGATAGTGATAAGAGCAGATTAGATTTTTTAATTGAACTTTACGAAACTAATTTATTAGAGGGTGAATAATTTATGAATCTTGTAGATATTACATATCAACAAACTGGGGAAAGCACCTCAATAAATAATATGGGCATGAGAGCGATGCAAGCTCGTGCCTTTCAATCTCGTAATAGCCAGTATTTACTCTTAAAAGCTCCTCCTGCATCAGGTAAGTCTCGTGCATTAATGTTTTTAGGTTTAGACAAGATACACAACCAAGGGTTGAGCAAAGTTATTGTAGCTGTACCTGAACGCTCAATTGGCGGTTCATTTGCTAGCACTAAGCTGAGTGAAAGTGGCTTTTTTGCAGATTGGGACATCAAACCTGAAAATAATTTATGTACTGCTGGTGGCGATAAAAGCAAAGTAAAAGCCTTTAAACGTTTTATGGAAGGTACAGATCAAATTTTAGTATGTACACATGCAACACTAAGATTTGCTTTTGAAGAGTTAGAAGATCATGTATTTGATAATACATTAGTGGCAATTGATGAATTCCATCATGTTTCAGCAGATGCTGATAATATTCTAGGTAATGTTCTTAAAGCTTTAATGGACAATACCACCGCTCATATTGTTGCGATGACGGGTTCATACTTCCGTGGCGATAGTGTTCCTGTACTTACGCCTGAAGATGAAGCAAAATTTGATAAAGTTTCTTTTAACTATTACGAACAACTCAATGGCTATACCTATTTAAAGTCATTAGGTATTGGCTACCACTTTTATAAAGGACGTTACTTTAAAGAAGATGACGAAGGGATTATTGCTCTAAAAAAAGTTCTTGATACTGACAAAAAGACGATCATTCATATTCCCCATCCTAATTCAGGTGAATCAAGTAAAGATAAATATGATGAAGTTGACGCCATCCTTGAAATTATTGGTGAGTTCATTATTAAAGATGATCAAACTGGAATTATTACGATAAAACGGTCAGATGGAAAACTTTTAAAAGTTGCAGATCTAGTTGAAGAAGATGGTCGTGATAAAGTTGTTGAATATCTGCGTAATATTAAAACTGTAGATGATCTTGATCTTATTATCGCAATTGGTATGGCAAAAGAAGGCTTTGACTGGCAATTCTGTGAGCATGCTTTAACAATTGGTTACCGTGGATCT
Organism: Acinetobacter modestus; assembly: GCF_014636095.1. Lineage (GTDB taxonomy): Bacteria > Pseudomonadota > Gammaproteobacteria > Pseudomonadales > Moraxellaceae > Acinetobacter > Acinetobacter modestus. Next base: position 91,766 of record NZ_BMDV01000006.1, on the reverse strand, counting down.
TTGACTGAAATTGTGCAGATTGTGGGACGTTGTACACGAGATAGTTCGAACAAATCACATGCGCAATTTACCAATCTTATTGCTCAACCAGATGCACAAGATACAGAGGTAAAATTTGCAGTAAATAATATGCTGAAAGCTATTACTGCATCTTTATTAATGGAACAAATACTCGCACCAAACTTCAAGTTTAAAACTAAACGTGATGATGAAGATATTGTTCCACCGGGTACACTCACAATCAAAGGGTTTAAAGAACCAAGCACAGCAAAAACAAAGGCAATTATTGAAAATGATCTTGTGGATCTAAAAGCAGCGATTCTTCAAGATGCTAATGTAATTGCAGGTTCAGCAGGTAAGGTTGAGCCTGAAGTAGTGAATAAAGTTCTTATCCCTAAGATTATCCAAACAAAATATCCTGACTTAACAAAAGCTGAACTTGAAGAAGTGAGTCAATATTTAGTCGTGGACTCAGTGATTAGCACAGCAGAAGTCAAAGAAGTCGGTGATAAAAAGTTTATTCGAATGGCAGATAAATTTATCAATATTGAAGACCTGAATATTGATTTAATTCAATCTGTTAATCCATTCCAAAAAGCATTTGAAATCCTATCAAAAGAAGTCACAGTCAATGTGCTCAAATTGATTAAGGAGGCAATCGAAGCAACTAAGATTAGTATGACTCAAGAAGAAGCCATTGAGCTATGGCCTAAGTTAAAAGCCTTCAAAGTTCAGTTTGGTCGTGAGCCTAGTCTAGAATCAAATAACTTAATTGAAAAACGATTAGCCGAATGCCTAATCTATATTCGTGAGCAACGTAGACGAGCTGGAGTGTAAAACATGGAAGATTTAAGCTGGCTTCAAGATATGATTGCTGATGATGACTTAGGTCTTTTAAACGTTAAGAAAAAGACGTCTGGTCTAACGGCTGATGAACAATTGGTCTCTAAATTTAATGAAATTAATAATTTTGTGACACAGCATGGGCGTGTACCTGCTAAGGATATGAAAAACATTTCTGAGTTTATGCTTGCGAGCCGTTTAGAAGCAATTCAAACCAATCCAGAGCAATACATGGCTTTAGCAGATTATGATGAACATAATTTGCTGCCACAACATCAGGATTAAAGATATGTCAGATATTAAATCACTTGAAGATATTTTTAACGATGATGATCTAGGTTTGCTTGATGATGGTAAAGATGGTGACATCTTTAAAATTAAGCATGTGCTTGTCCAACGTGCAGCAGCGGATGAAGTTGCTAAACGTAAACGTTGTAAGGACTTTGATCAGTTTGAGCATTTATTTAAAAATGTTCACAGAGAGCTTCGAGAAGGGAAACGTAAGCTCTTACCCTTTAATGATAAGGGTTATCAACTGGTTGAAGGTAATTACTATGTTTTAAACGGCTTATTAGCTTATTTAGCAGATATTAATTTTACTTCCGAAGCGAAAACAGTTGATGGTAAACGTTTTCGTAAAGATGGTCGAACACGTACTATCTTTGAGAATGGAACTGAATCAACCATGCTGTACCGTTCATTGGCTAAAGCATTATATAAAGATGGACGCATTGTTTCAGAGACCAACGAACAAGAAAACTCTAACTTTTATACTAATTTTGGCGGTATCACTGAAGATGATACATCGACAGGTTATATTTATATTCTGAAATCTAAAAGTACAGATCCACGTATCCAATCATACGATCATCTTTACAAAATTGGTTTCGCCACGACAACTGTTGAAAAACGTATTGCGAATGCAAAAAAAGAGCCGACTTATTTGATGGCTGATGTTGAAGTCATTGCTGAATATCAAGCTTTCAATATTAATCCACAAAAATTTGAATATTACTTACATGCCTTTTTTGGTGAATCTTGCTTTGATTTATTGGTCGCAGATAAAGATGGTAAAAATCATCAACCGAAAGAGTGGTTTATTGCACCTTTAGAAGTAATTCAGCAAGCCGTTGAGTTGCTAGTAAATGGGCAGATCATGGGTTATCAATACAATAAGTTTAAGAAAGAGATTGAGTTGAGATAGTGGTATTCTCAAAAGATAGTGATAAAATTATGTATTGATTTTAATAAATTTTTTGTGTAAATTCACTATGCCTTTGGAGTGGATATTATCCAGCTCGCAGAGGGATGCAGTTTGAACTGTCCAGCAGTTTATTGAGAAATATTGTAATAAAGAACTGAACCATCAAGGTTGTAAGTTGTTCCAATAGTATCAGTACACAGTTGTTCATCATACTAGCTCCAATAGTATAGCATATTAAGTTAATGCGTTATCCGAAGATGTTTTTCGGTAAAATTAGTGCTGGATTTGAAGAAGTAAGAACATTTTCAGATCAAAGTTTAAAGACTCCGTAAGGGCGTAACGTGGGACGCGACACAAGCCCTTACGGATCTGCTAAATAGGGATTAGCATTGAATTTTGAAAAATATAAAAATGAAATCTATGATAAAAAACATATTCTAAGAGTTCAGAATAAGAAAATCCCTAAATCAAGAATTCATTTTGATACACCACTTGATGCTCAAGACGCTTATTCTCTTGTTTCTCAGCCAGATAATGTAGTTAAACATTGGTTTTTACCTTTTATCGGATTTGAACAACGTACACGAAAAATTAAAAGTCATAATGGTTTAAGTCGTAGAGCTGCTAAAAAACGACCTTTAAGATATGCAGCTAACCAAGACGGTTATATTTATGCCTATTATTCGCATCTTCTCACTGAAAAATATGAAAATTTCATAAAAGATACTCCTCTACAAAACTCAGTATTAGCCTATCGTCCATTGGGTAAATCAAACATTGAATTTGCTAAAGAGATTTTTGATTGGATCAGTCAAATAAAAGAATGTAATGTACTCACAATTGATCTATCAAGCTTTTTTGATACTTTAGATCATGGAATACTGAAAGAACAATGGCAGCGTGTTAATGGCGTACCTTGCTTATCTAAAGATCATTATATTGTTTTTAAATCTTTAACTAATTACTCATTTTTAGATATAGAAGAAGCTCTGGTTGCTTTAGGATGGCCCGATAAGTCAAAAAGAAAAGAGAAAGATGAAAAAACTCCAAATCCTTTGAGAAAAAAAACTAGCAAGCCTTACCAAGCCCTAGGTGATTTTCGAAGTATTCGAAAAAAACAAGTTACTTATGCTGATGGTGTTGTTAGATACCTAATCCAGAAACCAAATAAAATCGATGGGAAAAGATATGGAATTCCTCAAGGTTCTCCTATGTCCGCCATACTTTCAAATATTTATATGTTGGACTTTGACAAATATTGTTGTGAGTTAGCGAATAATATGGGTGGAATATATAGACGTTATTGCGATGATATTATTCTAGTTTTTCCACAGAACATTCAAATGAGCGATGTTTATAAAATGCTTGAAGAGCTATTGCTTAATCATGGAGGAAAGGAGTTAAAGATAAATCCAAGTAAGGTTGAAAAAATAAAATTTACTTGTATTTCAGGTAAGCTGCAAGCTATTGATATAGATACTAAAGTGGACAAGCCTCTACAATATCTTGGCTTTATATATGATGGTCAAGAAATTTTGATCAGGTCATCTAGCCTATCAAATTATTATCGACGTTTAATTTCCAAAATTAGAGCATCGAAAAATAAAGCTCGAAGAAATAAATCAAAAACTTATCGTAGAAAAATCTATCGAATGTATAGCCATTTAGCTCGTAAACAACGAAATTTTATAACTTATACATATAGAGCATCGGAAGTGATGAATGATCTATCAGTTAAGAAACAGCTATCCAATCATTGGAAGCGCATCCATGATGAGCTAAAAAAGTAAATGAGTCATACTTAAATTCCGAGTAATCAGTTTTAAAGATGTCCAAGTAAAATAAGAACTATTGTCCAAGTTACTATACCAATGAGTGATCAATTAGATAAGAATATGCAGTCAGGATTGTACAAGGCATAGCGAGAAGTAGATTTGGTTTGGCGATTGAATTTTACTTTCTCGCTATTTTTTTGCACAGTAAATGTCAACACACTCTAATTTAGTCAAGCGTAAAAATATTAATTTAATATTATGATTTCATTATATTATTGAATCTTTTAATTTAAAAAATCATCCATTAAATTAATGTTTGATTTAATATTTTTAATTTCAATCTCAATTTTATTTTTGTATTTAATAAAATACTTTTCTAATGTTTTATCATCTTTAAGTAATGATTTTATAAAATTAATATTATTCTCTTTGTCTTTTATTAGATCTGATAACTCTATTTTTTTAGAATTAAAAACTTTTTCCAGTTTTTGTTTTTTATGTCGTTCTCTCAGTTCATTCAAGCGAGAAGTTTCATTATAACTGAATGAGGTTTTAGTTGATTTTTCCTCATCAATTTCCAAATATTTACATTCTAAAAGCACTTTCAAACCAGCATACATCTGGTTTTTGTAACGCTTATTCTTATAACAGTTTTCAAGTTTGATGTTTTCCCAAAAGTGTCTTGCGCGCCAATTATTAATTTGATGGTTATCAAAGATTTCTAAGAATTCATCATACAGAGGTAATTTAACGTTTTTCTTCACAACTTAACTGCCTAACCATAAAAGAGGATTATAATCCGTGGATATATAGTCCTCAATTGGTGATATTTCTGTTTTTTGAGCAATTAGTTTCAAATGTCAGAATTATCAGTAGTAATTGGTCAATTAATACGCACTAGACGAACACAACAAAAAATCACTCAAGAATCTCTTGCACTTCAATGTGGGATTGATCGTAGCTATATGGGACGTATAGAACGTGGTGAAGTTAACTTAACTGTTGAAAAGCTTTATGAAATTTCAAATGCTCTAGAGATATCAGCAAAAGACTTACTCCCTTGATACCACTGTTTTTCAGAACATTGATTAATCATATCTAACTTTTTAAGAGAACTATCGATTACTATTGTTTCAATAACAAATCACTCAGTACATCTGAAAGGTTTTAGGGCATCGTCTTTCTTACACTATATTTTTCTTTACTCTCTCCTGACATAAAAAATCGTTTTTTTATAATAAATGACTTGAAATCATACAAAAAAACTCCACATCATAAAAAAATGCGGTAGGCTTTATTTTATAAAATTATAAGTAAGCCACTGTTAGGAATAGCATAATTAAATTGCGGACATAAAATGAGTATAGAAACTAAGCCGTTTCAAATTTTAGCGTTATCTGGTGGTGGCTACCGAGGATTATATACAGCACAAGTTCTTGCTGACCTAGAAGAACAATTTGGTACACCAATAGGCCGACACTTCGATTTGATTACAGGTACATCTGTAGGAGGAATCATTGCCTTAGCTGTTTCACTTGAAATCCCAATGAAAGATGTAGTGGAACTGTTTGTGAAACATGGTCATGAAATCTTTAAAAAACGTTCTTTTTTTAAAAGATTATTTGGTATCCGTAAATCACCTTATACTGCTGATGGCTTAAAGACTCTTTTACAAAATGATCATTTGTTTGGCAATAAAATTCTTGCAGATGCTCTTCATCCTGTAATCATCCCTTCAATTAATTACACTGAAGGTAAACCTGTTGTATTTAAAACCCCTCATCATTGGAAATTCAAAAGAGACTGGACAATGTCTTTAGTAGATGTTGCTTTAGCAACATCAGCGGCACCTACTTATTTCCCTAGACATATCTATCAAGATCAACAATTTGTTGATGGAGGATTATGTGCGAATGATCCTTCAATTATTGGGCTACATGAAGCAGACAATTATTTTAATGTTGGTCTTTGTTCAATTAGGCTTTTGTCAATTGGAACATTATCCTCTAAAAGAACAGTTAATGATTCTACTAGTAATGAAGGTGGAATGATTGATTGGGCTGAATCTAATTACAACATCCCTAAGGGGGTGAAAAATATCATAGATTTAACTTTATCTAGTCAACAATTATTAATGAGGCAAATAGCCGAACATCGACTGGACTTACATAAGGGTATGGCCTATGTCATAGATGAGTTATTAACGGAAAGTGGGGCTAAATATGTTGCTCTAGATCAAGTTAACTCTGCTGCACAACGAACGTTAATAGGTAATGCACATGCCTCATCTAAAAAAGCGGTTTCAGATCCTAAAATTGAATTAATGATGAAACATTTGGCACCTCAACCTGAATGGTTTCATGGACCTTATAAAAATACTGAAAGTTCGGGAGATAATTAACAATGGTAAATCAACGATCTGCAAATCTACACTTAGTTTATCAAGATACTACTGATGGGTATGCTACCAAATTATTACCCCCTCCAAATCTTGTTGACAGGCTGAAAGCATGCCAGATAAAGGTTAGAAAAAAAATGGAGCAAGCTCTGATAGAAGAATACGGGATTAAACCAAAATTTCGTGTACAAGGCTCCTTTGCTTATGGAACTTGTAATCTCCCTGCTCAACCACAGAAAGGGCAAGAACTTGATTTAGATTACGGTGCTTATCTTCCTGTTAGCGTCTTTACTCTTAATGAAAATGAAACACCAAATTCCTCAGATGAAGCAAAAAGATATATTCAGACGGCATATGATGCATTAAAGGATCTTTCTCAAGAGAATAACGGTTGGAAGGTTGAGCAAAAACCTAGTTGTATTCGCATTAGTGGAGTAGCTCAATTTGCACATATGGATGTTCCGTTATATGCAGTTCCCAATGAGATGTTTAATCATCTAGAAAGCCAGCATCAATTAGTAACTGACTCAATGCAAAAGGCTCAAGGGTCTTTACAAGAAAGATTTGAAAGTTATAAAGCTTCAATGGAATCTTATGACACAGCTTTATTTGAAGAGATTTCTGAAAACGAATCTCCGATAGACTTAGAGTCAATTGATATGATTCATATGGCTAAAGATGATGGTAGTTGGTTCCCTTCTGATTGTGAGAAAGTACGTAATTGGTTTAAAAAACAATGCCAAAAATACCCAAATGCAGGTCGGCAGCTACGTTATATTGCCCGCTATCTTAAAGGATGGAGAGATCAACAATGGGAAGAAAAAGGACCAACATCTATTGTTTTAATGATTGCTGCAGTTAAAAGTTATACTTATGTCCCAGGACGTGATGATCTTGCATTATCTATAGTAACTTCAAATCTTGATACTATTCTGGCAAATAATATCTTTGTAGAAGATATGGAAGATCATGAAACAGAAGATTTTAATAGAGCAAATGCATCTCAAAGACTTGAGAATGCACAGGCTGCAAGAATTCTTCATAAGAATATTATGCAAGCCCTCCAACAGGGTGTAATAAGCCCATCTACTTCTCTGGCATATTTAACGGCTAGTTTTGGTAATCGTATTCCTACTGATACTTCTCTAGTAAGAAATGATAATCAGAACTCTGAAGATAGTATTTCCAATATTCTTCAGACGCCTTCTATTCGTCGCGATAGTTCAGTGAAACTAAAATCTCAATCTAGTGGTTAATTATATATAGACCCTTATCTGCTACATGGATATGTAGCAGATAGTTTTACTGGAGTAGTCGTGTTACCAACTCAATTAAAACAAAGAACTAAACTAATAGAGCTCATTAGTACATACCTAACTTCTAAAGGTTATTGTCATTCTTTATTTCCTTGCCCGACCTCCGCAATCCATTTATCTACTATCTCTCCCGATACATTTAAACCTGTATTCATCGATACATGGCATGGTGAATTAAACATACCTCTACCAAATGATGAAATTGCTAAGGTAGATATAATCATCCAAATTATTGATTGGAACTTTATTTCTCTTCCTGAAGTATATATAAAGGGCCCTCTTTGCAGTGAACTCCAACAATTAATTGGATTAGCTCACTTTTTACCTATGCCTTTTTACAACCCCTTAGCCACTGAGGAAGAAAGTTCGCAATACTACATAAAATGCTGTTACAGCCTACATAATGAAATTTCTCTACCAAGAACCAATCCTATAGCTATATTTGAATGGATTTTAGAACAATGTATTAAGTTATTTAATGAGTCACTAGTTGATGTAAGTTCTCGTGATGAGGATATCAGAAGAGACTTGAACATTATGTGGGCACAATTAAGTGATATTCTGCATTTCAGTGAAATTGACTTTAATTATGCTAAAAGGACTGAATTAGATAATCTATTTGAAAAAATTAATAATAACTTGAAAAAAAGTGGGATAAATCAACTACCTGATGAATTAACAGAAGAAGAAAATAATTTACTACAACATTTCAATATTTACGTGTTAAGCGCCTATTCATATGTACACTTAATAGAAAGTTCAACTATTAAGTACGAATCCTTTATAAGTTTTGTTCCATGGAAAATTAAAGAAAAGGATACCTTCCAAAAGATAAAGACTCTTTTTCTAGTTTTAAACTCTCCATCTAGTAATAAACCTTTACCGAGTTTAGCAATTTTTTCTAGAAGAATTTTTGATTATCAAGCAAATGTCCATGAAAGTAAAAATCATATCGTCAGCCAAGATGTACCTATACTTAGGTTAATAGACTTAATATTTTGGTTACGTGTGTGGCAAAGATCATCTTTAAAACTATGGAAAGACTTATTTTATGAGTTATTCAGGCAATCAGATACATGTGCTAAAAGAGAGTTTTATTGCTGTCTTCTTATAGATGGTATCCCTCTTTCTTTTTGTTTAGTACTCCCTAAACCATTAAAAGAGTTCTCAAGCTACAAAGCTCTATCTAAAGAAATCAATTTATTGGGAGTAACTAGTGACTTAGAAAATATCCAATCTTCAAGTTTATTAGCACAGATTGGTTTAGTGCCTACAAGTACAATTAATACTACTGCAGAATTCATTTTTAATAGGAATATAAAGGCAATGGAACAAGAAAATCTATCTTGTCGAACTATTGTTGTAGTGGGGACTGGTGCTATTGGTGGATACCTCGCGCATAACTTAGCTAGGCTTGGTGCAGGATCTGAAACAGGAGAACTAATCCTCATTGATCCTGATAATTTATCTGAAGATAATATTGGTCGACATTTCTTAGGTAAAAATTACATAGGTCGTCCTAAAGTAGAAGCACTGAAAGATCAACTTCAAAATGATCTTCCGCAACTTAATATTAAAACTTTCAAAAACTCCATTGAGCAGTTCATAGGCACAAAAGTAAATGGTTTTGATTTAACTGAGGCTGATATTATTTTTGATGCTACAGCTAAACCAAGCATAGGTGAGCTTTTATCTGAATGGAGGTTAAATTTAGACTATCCTCAACCATGTTTAATACATTTGTGGATCAGAGATAATGGTGAATGTGTACAAGGTTTATTGAGTGAGCCAAATAGAAAAGACTCAGCCTCTAATTTTGCGTGTCGAAGTTGCTTACAAAATGCAGGCAGTGTCTTCCTCGAGCAATATGATGCTTTAAAAAATAATACACCTACTCATGCATATGCCGCATGTAGTGATTTCACTCCTTATTCTGTTTCTGCAAGCATGTCAGCAGCAGCACTAGGAACTGATATTGTTCTTGATTATGTTAATGGCATTTTGTCGCCAAGATATAGAACAAGATATTCTGAACGATGGCAAGGTAGTAAAATAATATCCAATGATGCTCCAAAAGCATCGGATTGCCCATGTTGTAGTATGCCACAATGAGTGATCTTATTATTTGGAAAACTATTATTGATCATACGATTAGAGATGAGATATTTATTATCATAGATAAAATTGCTTTTGATCAAATTAACTGTTTTAGACAAAAAGAAGTCTCTCAACTAGAAGCTTGTGGTGTGATTATTGGCGAACGAAAGGATAAACATTTTTTTATTAGAAAATTCACCCCTCCTATGCCAACTGATAATCGAACTAGATATTCTTGCAAAAGGAATAATGACGGTCATCAAGAACTAGTTGACCAATTACATTTAGAGAGCAAAGGTAGCCTTCAATATTTAGGCGAGTGGCATTCACATCCCCAAATAACAGCAAAACCCTCTACAAAAGATAAAAATGAGTGGCCGAAAACATATAATTACCTATCTAGAGAAGAAAATATTAAAGAGATGATCTGCTTAATTTTGGGAACTGACAGTGACTGGCTAGGAATTTATCATCAAGATATCCTTTATTCAGCTTCTATAGTGAACAATATACACATGGTAGAAAATCAGTAAGAATATCTCGAAAATAGATGAATTGATAAGTGCCTTGAATGAATTAAAAAGTACTTATGAGGAGAAGCTAACCTCGTAGTTTAATAACTTCCAAGTAAGATAATAACAGGTGCTCAAATAAACATAAGATTACCTTGTTTAAATTAGTAAGATTATGCAAATATTAGTGGTAAAGTGTTTACTGTATTGATTTATAATTATTTACTATCTAAACATTCCGTTTTTTAATTTTAAACGTTCCGCGATTAGTAATTCTTTTGGAAAGACTAGGATTTCGATCAGACAATTTTTTAATGAAAACTGGTTGACCATGTGGAGTCTTACTCCAGAGAATATCATTCTCTACGTAAAGTACTTTTCCGCTATGGGCGGCTTTAATAAAGCTTTCTTGCAATATATAAGCAGCTGCTTTAGCGATATCACGCTCAAATGTTGGCTTTCTAGTTGGCATATCTAAAACTCCCATAAGTGCTAATTTTCAATGCTATGGCCAATTTCTGTTATAGAAAATGATTGATGCTTATAAGCATAGAGTTTTTTTTGGCCAAATTCTAATGTGAACGATGCATCTAACTAAGATATGCTAGCTTTTTGGTCGTGAGCATACCATTGTGTTTTGGAATTAAACCAAATGGCAATATTCCCACGATTAATGAAAGTTCGGATATATGTGGAACGGTTGGTTGTACGATAAATTTTAGGTGTAGGCTTCTTCATTCTGAAATTATATTCCTGAATCAGACTTTACAAACAGCTTTGTGAAACAAAGCCGTTTGTAATCACAAAGTCAGAGCGTTCTTAACACTTCAATTGAATGTAGCGATATTTAATTTTTTTAGCTCGTGTATTTCACTCAATAAGAGGGATAATGCATCGGAATTACTTAACGAGGAGGATTCAAACCTGTCCGATATATTGACTAACTTTGCTATTCTTGAACGAACATGGCTAGATAGTGATTCATTACTTTCATCTTCTAAGTTGTTGTACTGGTTGATCTCACATGCTAAGTGAACATAGTGTGCTAAGGTTTTATCCGAAGCATGCATGGTTAGTTTTCTGCACGCCTCTGCAGCGACACTGAGTATATTAGAAAAATTTCCTTGTTTAGAAAGTTTGTTAATTGCTTTTGCAATATTCAAAGTAATATATCTATGTCTAAAAGAATGGTTCACAATATGTCTTAGTGCTTGGGCATGGGGTGAGTTATTAATAACTTTTCTCGCGTAATTCTTAAGATATGATTGTTTTAATTTCTCTCCCGTTTTCGCATCTACAAATATACCATCATGTTTAATATCAGGGAATCGTTCCTCTACTTTATTCAGGTATATTAAAATGACTTGCAAATCGTCCTTGGTCACAGGGACATTACGACTTTTTCCTTTGTACTTTCCTTTAGCAATCTTTAAGTCTCTAATAATATGTTTTACTGAGGGATTTAACATGTCAGCAGCGGCATTTTGTATCATTTTTTTTGTGATTTGACTTACCTCCGAAATCCTTGAACCAGTTATTTCCATTAAAGTTCCTAGGGCTTGCCATCTCGCAATTAAAAAATCATCTACTTCTGGATGAAGCGTTGTCGAATTTATAGCATCTAACCACATTAAATATTCATGATCTCTAACAAACTCAGCTTCTGTTTTTATATGGATGAGGCCATGAAGACATCTATGTGATAAATAGCTCTTTTCAAATCTACCGTGGATATACTTGTGATTAGAATAGTGAACTTTATAATTTGTATTATGGTTGATTTTATTTGTAGCCAAATGCCATTTTGGATATCGTACATTGAGGTGAACAACGTATCCTAAAGCTGTGCGAACATGGGAAATTATAGTTGCATCTGTGATATTCCGTTCTTTTAATCTCTCCACATATCGATACATTGTATCATCATTTATGTAATTCAATTCCGTATTACTTTCCTCCAGAAAATCACAAAATAAATTTAAGCTGTAAGCCTTTTTTGACACAGACGTTGCAAGTGGTTTTATATTATAGGTTCTTGCTCCTCCAGCGTAGTGTGTTAAATACTCATTAGCGTCCCAATCGAATTGTCCCATTTTCTTGAGGATTATAGGGAGAGGCACTGAGTCCTCAAATGCACCTTTTTTACCGACAGTTAAAAATGATAGATTCGGGTTCTTTGCGATTACGACTCTTGTCATTATTTTAACTGCCAAATTCGTTGTTTGCCGAGTATAAGAGCTTGGTTTCTAAGAAGCGACTGGAGTACTTCATTGACAGTCTTATCTTCTTTGATGTTTTCGAGTGTTTGAATATATGCGCGGTAAACCTCTGCTAACGCATTTCTAAGTTCTTCATTTTCCAGCATGAGTAAATTCAAGTCTTCTTTTGAGATAGATGAAGAGCCAGTTTTAGTCGAAACCTGTTTACCGGACTGTTCATTAATCAAATTTAAATTAGCTAAGTCGATAGCTTCTAACAGTGCTTTTAGAACTTGTGTGTTATGTGCCTCGTGGGCGGTATTCCAAACACATTTTATCACCCCTAATTCATGGTCTTCCCATTGTAAAACAGAGGAAAGGGATATTGTTTTGCGCTTTACTACTAATGAGGGATAAATGTCATTCTTACTACTAATCTTTCTTATCAAGTTTGCTTTTTTTGATAGGGATTCAGTCTTGGCTTCTTTTTCAGCTAAAACTGCTTTCGAAGTTTCTCCAGTTATGAATTTGGGCATTTAATTTACCTCCCGGGGTTGCAGAAGTAGAAAAATATATCTTTGCCATCAATTCTACTAAAGCGAACTTCTTCTCCTGTTTTTTGTTTATGCTCATTAATCATTTGCTTAATAAGTGGTTCTAGAACAGCGACTATTTCTGTTGACTTTTTTGCTTGACTTACTATCTCAGTAATAGCGTTGTCTGCTTGTAATTGTTTATGTAATAAAGAACCGATTCTAGCTATTGCTATCTCAGCCTCTTCTAGCCATTCATCCGACGGAGAAATTTCTGCATAGTGAAAAGTTTGCTCAAGTGACGAGTGTCCCATAAACCATGAAAGTTCCTCCAAACCATTATCATCTGAAAAGTTAAAGTATAAAACAGCGAAAAGTCTTCTAAATTGGTGCTGTGCTGGATACCATCTCTTGTTCTCTATCAATGGAGACTGAGACCAATCTTGAAAAAAACACAGTGCTTTGTATATTGAATCTCCACTTAATGGGAATTTATAAAAGTCTGTTTTTTCAATATGGTGTTTTGCATGATTGAACGAGCTTGATGAATGCAAAGAAAGTACTTTGCCAAATAGATACACGTCATGCTCATTAAAAAAGTATCCTTGCCGTTCTTCTAATTGTGTAACAAATAAAGAAAATTCTATTCCATAATCAAATATTAAATCAGGAATAGGCCTATGGACATCTTCTAATTCAAGTCTTTCGGAACTTTTCGGTATTCTCAGTGTTATATCAAATAATCCATCTATAGGTGATAAGCGGAAACAGTTTCTTTTTAAAGTGTTTAATGATTGTCTTCGACCAGAAGTGAAACTAGCTAGAAGTATCCACATGGAAGCAACATAAAGTAATATGGCTGCTTCAACTGATAGGTTGTTTCTTATCCAGTTGTGATTTAGTTTGTTAAATGCTTCTTGATATTCCCAAGTTGTAATTTTTAGTTCCTTTCGTAGTGCGTCCGGCATACAGGTGTTAGCGAAAGCATGCGCCCGTATCACTTTTGTGTTTCTAAATATCCGTGATGGAGATATTTTTAGTGCGTCAATGGCATTTTTTTCCGCAGCCCAAAGTGAATGTAAATAACCCCTAAGCTCAGGGCCAAATTGTCTTACAAAATATAGCGCGTTAGACATAGCATGAAGTGCGATATGAGCAGGGATTAGTTTTGTTTTTTGGGGTGGGTTTAAACTATCTAAGATGGAATGACCGTCAGAAAATAATTCTCGGGGTGAATGATTAAAAGAATGCTTTTGAATAACTCTACTGGTATAAAGTAACTCCAATTTCAAAATTTCGTTTGAAATGGTTTTTTCCTTAGGTTTAATGTCGGTTTCGACATCAAAGAAAGGCTTGGATGCATTAAGGTATTCGGAAGTATAATGTGAAGCTTTGTTATTAGTTTTATTGCTTAAATAATTTTTTAGCTTGCTCTGTAGACTAATAACTTTTCTAGTGGTAATTGATAGCTCTGATTGAATTTTTTGCCAATCCTTTTTTGATAAATTATTGTTCTGCTGAGAAGATATTTTTAATACGTGTGAAAAATGTTCGTCAGTTACTCCAAAGGATTTTAAATATTCATTAGTATCAGTGAAACTAATCATTTTTAAATGTCGAATAATTGGTTTGTCTTGATTAATCCTCAATTCATTTGTATGTTTAATTAAGCTTATTATCGAATTAAAAATATCTAAAAACCGTTGAGGTCGTGAGACTGCGTCACTGAAGCTTAAATAAAGAAAGCTGATCTTTAAATCATGTAGCAGCTCTGAGTTTTGTGCGTTGGTAAGGAGCTCACCAAGTGCAATTTCTTTATGAAATGATAGTATCCGGTAACTTTCTCTTTTGTATGGTTGTGAAGAGGGAATATCAAATCCATTTCTAGCAATATGCCACTCATCGTCTTCTATAGAATCATTCAGCATCCATCTTGGCTTTGGATACTGCCCGGATTCAGCCAGTTTTAACCAGTCTTGTTCTGAAAGTTCTATCGCCAAGGAGGTTTGAGTTAAGTTTAAATTTCCCATATCTATCAACCTTTCAATGCTTTGTGCGCTTTTCTAAGCATGTCTTTTAAATGAGTTGAACCTTCAGATAACTTTCTAATTACATCCTCACAATCTGCTTTTAGTTGATCGTCTGTACCTTCTTTTATGTACTTTAAAGCCAAGATAATGTTTTCTTGGGATAGACAAAAATAAGTCGGGCTCGTTTCTTTCGACATCGTCGACTGTATTGTTAACTTTGAAAAAAGTGGTCCCCCCATATCGGGATTTTTGAAAGCTTGTTCTAGTCGGGCTATATATGATTCTTTAGTTAAATTTAGTATATCAAATGAGCTATCGTGTTCGCTCAGAGACATATAAAGCAATATGTTCTGAAAAGTTCTTATTTTTACTCGGTATATCAATTCAGATAGATATTTTGGAATATAGCTCTTTAAGGCGGTCTTTACCTGATTTCCAAAATAGTTTGTTGCTTTCAAAGTGTCACCTTTAGATTCAAGATAGATCAGCACCCCTTTTGAACAACGTACTTTTTTTAACGTAGCAGCCTTTAACTCTTCTGAGCCTGATTTTTCGTATGCTAGGTGTCTTATTTTATTGAAAGCACCTTGGAAGGTAGTTGACCAAGGAAGAGCTGCAGGAGTTCCTAATAAGAGGCAGGTCCATAAGTACTTAGAGTTCAGTGACTTTCTTGTTCTTTCGCTCATCTCTAAAGCCATCTTAAAACATGCCGCCGCGTCGATTTCTTCTGGTTGTAGCTGGTTCAAAGGTTTATTGCTACCTTTGGCTGAAACCTGCCTAATATGTTTTGCTCTTTTCTTATAAACTTTTACCCTGACACTGCCTTCATCATTGACTAAAATGAAAACCTCTCCCCGGTGAGGGGATGAAATAGCTGCTTCATAGAGTGAATGGGGATTAAATCCAAGTTCTTCTGTGATTACAATTTGCATAGCAGAAGCAATTAAGGGGGTTAAACCAAAATATTCAAGTATATCAGTACCAAATTTAAGGTTTTCTATATTATGAGGCCTTTCATTGCGAACTAATTCGTCAAAAAAATAATCGAAATACGCAACTTTATTTTCTGTGGGATAGATGTTAAAAGACTTAATATCAAAATAATCTACTGGATGTTGATTTTCAAAATTACTTTCTGGACTAAATTTTGTAATTCCTTTACTTCTAGAAATCACTTCATCTTTACTAAGATATTTAGCATATCCTCTTGCTATGATTTCTCTTGAAACCGTGACTAGGTAATCTAAGTTATTCGACAAACTTGATTGAACAAAGGTTATAAACTCCTTGCTGCTCGAAAAGTGTTGATGATTTTCTTCATCTCGTAAATTAACCTGCAAGATAAGTGGATTATTATTATACTTTTCAACATTGGAGGATTTTTTTATATTTTTTGGTATGTATGTAGTTGAAGCCAGTAGCCCGTGCTCGATAAGCACTTTTAATGCATTTGTTAGGTTGTTATACCTTTGGTATGCAGTGCTTCTATCAACTTCGCTTAGTAGATTATCTCTATAATTCATTAACTCACTTTGAATTTTTTCGGGGCTTTTTTCCCAATCCATTGAACTGTCCGAAACTTGGTTCAAAAAATCAATTAATGGTTTTCGATAAGCTTTTCTCTCTTTAGGTTTGTAAGAATTGACGAAATCAAGCAATCTTTGTCTTACTTTAGTCGAGCAGTATTTATTTAAAGCTTCCTCCAAAGCTTCTGCACTAGAGAGCTTGACAGCGATTTTCTGCATTGCCAATTTAGGGAGCTGATTTTTTCTTAGTTCGTTGTAACGAAGTTCAGTAGTTAGTCTAGGTAGTATTACACTTTCTCGGGATACCTGTTCAATTATTGTTGCAAGAGTGTTTATTCTATTTTTGGCACCTTTAAAAACATATATTTTTGAAATGTGACACGATATTGTATGGAATTCATTTAAAACTAGCTTGTTGTCACGATTATTGATAGGTTTTTTTATTAGCTCAATGTACTTAATTAGGTCATTAGCAACGTCAATTTTAAACCTAGCATTACAAAGGTTACCTATTTCTTTTTCTATTATTCGATAGGACTCAGGGTTTAGATGGGATTTAATTACATCGATGGACTTATTTAATCTTCGAGAATTCTTGTCAGCTAATTTTTCAGAAAATAAAGATCTCGCTCGAGGTTGGTAGAGCGGTAAATCGACTTCACGTGGAATTTTTCCAGTGTCAAGTAAATAAGAAAAGAAACTGTACAAGCTATAATATAGGGATTTTGAGGTTGGCCTGTCTTTTGTTGATCGTAGGTTTAATTCTATATTGTATTTAGCGAGCGTATTCTCAATATAAGTTTGTGATTTACTCCATTCATAACCAGATTTAATTGAACTAAAAAAAGATGTTGCAGACATCCTGAAACTCTGTAAAGCATTTTCATTTAAAGTCTTCATATAACTGTTTATATGAGTTTCTAATTCTGGGGTGCAGTGTTTTTTAATTAACAATGCTAGTTTTTGACTATTATTCTGTGTTGCTATTTTTTCTAAAATCTCAGTAGAAAGTGGAGCCAATTTTAGTGATTCATATTCGGTTTTGTTCGCTATCTTGGTTGGAGGTAAAAAGCTCTTACTAATATAGTTAACACTCTGAAAGAAATAAATGACGTCAAGGATATACAAATAGTACTGTTTGGCAGAGTCAAAAAGTAATCGAGTACATAGATGAATTCGAATTTGCATCAAGGCAGTGTATAAACCAGAACTGTCGCCATTATTTAAAGGAATACTTAGAAGATGAATGTACATAGACAAGCAACTAAGCAATGTTTGCTGTTTATGAACCGGGCATGTTTTGATGTAATTACATAAATGAGCATATGTAATACCTTCTAATTCATTTTTCAATACATCCCAATTTTGAGGTAGGCTCAATTTTATTTTCTATTTGTAATATTCAATAAGAAAAACATAGCTTATAATTTTAATAAATTCAATAAAAACAAGAATATTATCTATATGAAATAAAAGTTTTAGTGTTACATTTAGTGGTTACCCCAGTTGCACGTTTAACGCCCGTCTTTGTTGGTGGTGTAACGGTATCTAATGTGACCTTACACAATATTGGTGAAATCCATCGTTTAGATGTGCGTGTAGGCGATACTGTCAGCGTCTATCGTACTGGCGATGTGATTCCAAAAGTTGAGAAAGTTTGGGCTGAGTTCCGACCTGCCGATGCGGAGATGGTAAATCTTCCGACGAATTGCCCTGTATGTGAATCACCTGTGGTAATGCCAGAAGGTGAGGCGCTTGCGCGTTGTTCGGGTGGTCTGTATTGTGCAGCACAACGGATTGAAGCCATTCGTCACTTTGTTTCACGTAAAGCTTTGGATATTGAAGGCCTAGGTGATCGTTGGGTAGAGTCACTTCTGCATCTCGACTTACTTAAAGATGTCGCTGATATTTATCATTTGCATGAACATCGTGACACCTTATTGACCATCGAGAAAATGGGTGAAAAATCCGTTCAAAATCTGATTGATGCAATCGAAGCAAGTAAGAAAACAACCTTGGCACGTTTTATTTATGGCTTAGGTATTCGTGGTGTAGGTGAAACTACAGCACGCATGTTAGCCAATACCTTCCAAACTTTGGATGCTTTGAAAGCAGCCGATGTTGAAGCACTCAAGAAAACGCCTGATGTCGGTGATATTACAGCGGAGTGGATTGCTGACTTTTTCCAAGCACCACATAACATTGAAGTACTCGATCGTTTATTGGCAGCAGGAATTCATTGGGATGCACCGACTGCACCAACACGTCAACCATTGAATGGTGAAAGCTGGGTAGTAACAGGTACACTGGAAACCATGGGGCGTGATGAGGCGACACAAAAGTTACAAGCTTTGGGTGCACGTGTCAGTGGTAGTGTTTCTAGTAAAACCAAATGTGTCGTTGCTGGTGAAAAAGCGGGAAGCAAATTGGATAAAGCACAAAAATTAGAAATTCGAGTGATGAATGAACAAGAATTTTTAGACTTTTTGGCGCAATATCCAGTGTGATGAAATCAATAGTGTGGACTTCTGGATGAATTTTTACATCAGAAGTTCACAGATTTGATATTTAGCTTCATCGGTTAGCTGATGGGACAAAATACCTTCTATAGTAAAAATGATGATTTGAGTGGTTGCATCTATTTTTGCTGCAGATAAGCCCATTTTTTGCAATTCTATATACAATAGACTTTCGACAATTCTATGAAAGTTTTCATGTAATACTCGAATTTCCTCAGAATAATTCAAACGGTTATGTACCGTCGTAATCAGGTGCTTGACACTTTCCAGTTGTTGAATGACCCACAATAAGCGCTGAGTATGGTTAGCAAAAGATTGATTGTGATATTCATTTAGGCGCTCAATCAGTTCTGAACTCAGAACTTGTGTTAACACTTCATCTTTATCTTTAAAGTACCAATAAATCGTATTAGGAGTAATCTTTGCTGTTGCTGCTAATTTGGACATCGATGTTGCATCGTAGCCAATCTCAAGAAATAACATCCGTGCAGCGGCAATAATTTCAGCTTTCTTTTCATCCGTGTTTTGAATAATACGTTTATTGCGCGCCATTGTGTGGACTCAAAATATTTCAGAACTGATTTTACAGCGATTTGATCATTTTTAGAAATTTGAAGATAATTTCATTCTTATCTTGAATGGTATTTAAGATTTAAGTATATTTCTTGAATGATATTTAAGATAAGTTGGGAAATAAGTTAATGGGAACATTTCAACATGTGCTTGATCAAAGTGTAGAGGCAAGCTTTTATTCACCTAATGGCAATAAATGTGCTGCAAAAATATATTATCCAAATGCTGAGACTGCACAAAAACATCCAGTCATTTTGATGGTGCATGGTTGGGGTGGAACACAAGATTTGTTGACTTTGCCTTTTGTTCAAGCATTTATGCAAATCGGTTACGCCGTCATGACTTTTGATTACTCGACTTGGGGTAAAAGTGAGGGAATGCCTCGAAATCAAATTTCCCCATGGCTACGTGTCCGTGAAGCTGAGCAAGCGATTCAATATTTACAGAATTTAGAAAAGATTGATGCAGATAAAATCGTGGTTTGGGGGACTTCCTTTGGTGGTGGGCATGCGATTGATCTCGCAGCAAAATATCCCCATCTCTTAGGGACGATTGCCCATGTTCCAATGTTAGATGGGGTACAAGCCGTTCTTGCCAATCCTGTTAAAGATATGTTGAAAATTGGCTTAAAAGTGATTCAGGATTATTTACCATCTCCGTCACGGACTTATATCCCTGTGATCGCACCCGAACATCAATTTGCCACGATGAATCGTGATCAGGCTTATGCATTTTTTATGAAAAATTATAATGATGCAGGAAAGTCTATTGATGATTATGATAACCGTGTCACTGCACGTTCAGTGCTGACAATTGGCATGTATCGACCGATTCGCCATTTAAAAACCATTAAAATACCGACTTTATTGATTGGTGCGACTCGAGATTCTGTTGCACCTTTTGATCCCGAGAAAATCAACAAAATAAATAATCCATATATTGAATATCAGTTATTGGATGCGAATCATTTTGAGCCGTATTTTGAACCAATTTTTCAACAAAACATTCAGTATCAACTTGAGTTCTTAAAGAAATTAATTTGCTGTTAAATATCACTGATCATAAAGAGTATTAGAACCGTTCAAGCGATTAAACTTGAACGGTTCTTGGTTTTAAGCTCGTTTTTTTACAATACCATCATCGAGTAATTGCTGGAAATGCTCACAAACACTTTCCCGAATATCACGATATTGAATACCTAGCTCATTTACACTACGCTTTGAATTAAAGTAGATTGGATAACCCATATTGAGTTTTACAAATTGGCGTGAATGACCAAATACGGGTGCAACTAAAGAAAAAGCTGTTTTAGGTACAGTGAAATGTGGGAATGGGTATCTATAACCGAATTTTTGCGTTAAGGCTTTGCCCATGTCGAGCAGACTTAATGTGCCACCACAAATGATATAGCGACCTTGTGCTTTAGGATTTAGTGCCGCAGCAACATGCGCATCTGCAACATCACGGACATCTACGATTCCATTCCACATCGGCGGCACACCAAATAAGGTCGTACCATTACCGAATTGTTGTAATACTTCGATGCTGCCTGATTGACTGGCATCAGTGAGTGATGGCCCCATCACTAACGCTGGGTTAATACAAACTAGGCTCCAACGATTTTGTTGCTCGGCCATTTCCCAAGCTTTACGTTCAGCCGCGACTTTTGAATATGGATAGGGTTGGTGTGTTTCACTACTCGTATTGTTCCAGTGACTTTCATCAAACTCGTTATTTGCTGTACTTTGGATCTCAATCGCATCGCCATAGGTTGATGCAATACTTGAAGTGAGAACCACACGTTTGACTGATTCTGTACGATTTACACTATCTAAGACATTTTCTGTGCCTTTAACTGCAGGTTCAATAATGTCTTTGACGGCATCTTTATAGTTAGTGACTACAAAAGGTGATGCAGTATGAATAACAACTTCACAACCTTGCATAGCTTCATCAAAGGAATTTGGTTCGAGTAAATCTGCTTGGTAAAACTGGATTTGTCCTGATGATTTATCTGCTAGATCATACAGGTGCTGAATTTTATTTTTCTTAGATGGATCTCGAACCGTGGCATGTACGTTGTAACCCTGCTTCAGCAGTCGTTCAATAATCCAGCCTGCAATATAACCCGTAGCACCAGTGACCAAGATTGGCTTACTTTTATCCATTGTTATTTCCGCATTATGTTTTTGTGATTGCTGTTATTTACCGAATTTTGTTCAAACAAACAACAGCCGAGCTGTCATTTTTTATGATTTTTTGATCAAAATATATTCGGAATAAGAAGCATTGCTAATCGTTACAAAAAATCAAACAAATGATTTTCAATAAGATTATCTATTTTAAAAGGTTAAAATGATATGCAAATGCTTCTTTTATTTAGATAAATTAGGCGAATTAAAACTGTAAATGCGTATGTTTCTCATTTTAATTTTATAAAAATCATAAACTTACACAATTTAATTTTGCAAATATGATTTAAGTTCACCATAATATTATTATTCGATAGGAGTAAGTATTATGCGTGGCAATCCAGAAGTCATCGACTATTTAAATATGCTCATTGGCGGTGAATTGGCTGCTCGTGATCAATATTTAATTCATTCAAGAATGTACGAAGATTGGGGCTTAAGTAAAATTTACGAGCGTATTGATCATGAAATGCAAGAAGAAGCTTCACATGCTGATTCAATCATTCGCCGTGTTTTATTTTTGGGTGCTCAACCTAATATGAATCGTGAAGACATCAATGTGGGTACAGATGTCGTAAGTTGTTTAAAAGCTGATTTAGCACTTGAATATCATGTGCGTGAAAAATTAGCGACAGGCATTAAGCTTTGTGAAGATAAAGGTGATTACATTAGTCGTGATATGTTGCGTCAGCAGCTTTCGGACACAGAAGAAGATCATACGTATTGGTTAGAAAAACAATTGCGTTTAATTGAATTAATTGGTTTGCAAAATTATATTCAATCGCAAATTTAAGATTTACGAATAAATAAAAAACTCAGCATCTGCTGAGTTTTTTATTTATGAATTATCTTTTAGTTTGGGCTTCTTTTAAATCTTTTAATACTTGATCCGCATGCGTTTGCGTATTCACACTCGTGTAGTGATACATAATTGCACCTTGAGGATTAATCAAGAAACTCTCACGTTTAGCAATTTTTGTAATCCCGAGGTTTCTAACAATGCCAAATTTTCCAGCAAGTTCGCCTTTTTCATCTGCCAAGATTGGGAACGGTAAACCGAGCTTTTGTGAAAACTTCTGGTGTGATGCAACATCATCCAAGCTGACACCCAATACTACTGCATTCGATTTTAAGAATTGAGGATAAAGTGATTTAAATTGATTCGCTTCTTGAGTACATCCCGCAGTGTCATCTTTAGGGTAGAAATAAAGTACAATCCACTTGCCTTTATATTGGTTCAAAGTGTGCCATTTCCCACTTTGATCTTGTAGTTTGAAATCTGGCGCAGACTGTCCCACCCATTCTTTTTGAGCTGTATTTTGCTTAGAAAAAATAGAAGTTTGCGCTGTACTAAGGCTAGGGATACCAAGTAAAAAAAACGAACTGCATAAAATAATAACTTTGGACTTTATCGTATTCATCATGTTGATCTCAAAGTGTAATAAACTCTACTTTAGCAAATTTCGAAATCATATGGGTTAGAAAATTCTTTAAAGAATTTTGATCTGTTTTATGGTGTCTTTTGAGCAAAGCATAATAAAAGGGATGGATTAGGAAAATAATGACTCGTATAAATCGGAGAGTATACTGCATTCAGGTTTTTGGAATTGAGCAAGCGCGTGAATTATAGGATTCTACTCATCACGGGATGGGGCGGTGGTGCCGAATTATTAAAACCTTTACATGAGGCTTTAGAACAAAAGGGATATAGCGTTGAACGGCTTAATATCTTTAATGCGCTGGATGGTGATATCTTGCAACAGCATGTTGAACTTGCGGTTAAATATGATGTAATTGTGGGGTGGTCGCTTGGCGGACAACTGGCAACAATCTTGGTCAATCAAATACAACAACAATATGCAGAACAGAAAGTTTTAATCACTTTAGCGTCGAATCCATGTTTTGTGGCTCAAGCAGATTGGTCAGCAGCAATGCCTGTAGAAACCTTTATGCAATTTAAACAATCATTTGAACAGGATGCCATTACCACGCTAAAACGGTTTGGCTTATTGGTCTGTCAAGGTACAAGTTCGGCAAAAAAAGACTTCGTGGCTATGCAGAGATTGATTAATCCACAACCGATTGCATTGCTTCGGCAGGGATTGCAGTTGCTGGAGCAATTGAACTTGGTTGAGTTGTATGAAAATTATCAGGGCAGACAGTTACATGTCTTTGCAGAGTATGATGCTTTGGTTCCTTACCAAGTTATACAAAAAACTAAAGATTTAGCTGCAAAGAATCTATGTGTTATTTCGATTGATGGAGCTTCGCATGGTTTTCCATGCTTTATGGTGGAGCAGACTGTGCAAAAAATTGAAAATTTTATTCAATACACGGTTTAATCTTGCTTGAATTGAGAGTTCTCGCAATTTATTTTAGATTTTGACAAGTTTAAGATTATGCATACAAATTTTAAATCTGTTAGGGCGGAGTCATGCTGAGTGTTAATTTAATTTCAGGATAAGCTTTCAGCTAGACTTACTTTGGTTTCGCCCAAAGTAAGCAAAGGCACTTGTTAAGCTGATGGTACATCCTTGATACCACAGCTTAACAGGCGGCATCCATGCCGCCTCCATGATCGTAGGTACTGCCATGAATTTAATTGGCTTAGGATGAAGAGTAAATAACGGATGACAGACTCATTTGATTTAGAACATATATGGCATCCCTATACTTCCATGTTAAATCCATTGCCAACCTTTAAAGTCAAACGTGCTTATGGCGCGACCATCGAATTAGAAGATGGGCGAACTTTGGTTGATGGCATGTCGTCATGGTGGTGTGCGATTCATGGCTATAACCACCCTGAACTAAACCAAGCAGTTTCAGATCAATTACAGAACATGGCGCATATCATGTTCGGTGGTTTGACCCATGAACCTGCGATTGAGTTAGGCAAATTATTATTAAAAATTACGCCGCCCAATTTAGATAAGATTTTTTACGCAGATTCAGGCTCGGTTTCAGTAGAAGTGGCATTAAAAATGGCAGTGCAGTATTGGGCTGCATTGCATCGACCAGCCAAAACCAACTTTATTACCACCCGTTCTGGTTATCATGGTGATACTTGGAATGCGATGTCTGTATGTGATCCTGTAACAGGAATGCATCAGATTTTTGGTAGCAGTTTACCCAATCGAATTTTTGTTCCCGCGCCACAAAGTCGTTTTGATGGGGAGTGGAATCCACAAGATATTCAAGAACTCACACAACAGATTGAACAGCATCATCACAGTATTGCTGCCCTGATTATTGAGCCGATTGTACAGGGTGCAGGAGGGATGCGTTTTTATCATCCTGAATATTTGCGCCAAGCCAAGGCCTTATGTGAGCAGTACAATTTGCTGTTGATCTTTGATGAGATTGCTACAGGTTTTGGACGCACCGGTAAAATGTTTGCTTGGGAACATGCGCAAGTTGAACCTGACATTATGTGTATTGGAAAGGGCTTAACAGGCGGCTATATGACGCTGTCAGCAACTCTAACCACTAAACAAGTGGCTGAAAGCATTAGTCGTGGTGAAGCGGGTGTGTTTATGCATGGCCCAACCTTTATGGCGAATCCACTGGCCTGTGCGGTTGCATTAAGAAGTACTCAACTGCTGGTGGAACAGGATTGGCAAGCCAATATTCAACGAATTGAAAAGATTCTGACTGAACAGTTAACCGATTTAGCCCAGCTTGACCACGTTGCGGATGTACGGGTTTTAGGGGCGATTGGCGTGGTTGAATTAACCACTAATGTTGATATGAAAACCTTGCAGCAACAGTTCGTTGAACGGGGTATTTGGGTACGACCATTTGGAAAATTGGTCTATGTGATGCCGCCGTATGTGATTAGCGATGATGAACTCCATTATTTATTAACACAGATGAGTGAAGTGGTAAAAAATATGCAAGGAGTAAATGCCAATGTCCTTGCTTGATCATTATGCCGAGCAGCTTGACTTACTTAAGCAACAGGGTAATTTCCGTCAATTCACTGCAAATCAGCAATCTGGACGATGGATCACGATTCAAGATCGAAGCATGTTGAATCTAGCATCCAATGATTATTTAGGCTTGGCCGCTGATTTAAGTTTAAGAGAAGAATTTCTGGATACGCTAAAAATTGAACGAGCGCTCTTTAGTTCATCTTCTTCACGCTTACTGACGGGTAATTTTGCAGAATATGAACAATTTGAAAATAGCCTAAGCAAAGCCTTTGGTCGTGCTGCCTTACTCTTTAATAGTGGCTACCACATGAATATCGGTATTTTGCCTGCTTTGTGTGATAGTAAAACCGTGGTTTTGGCCGATAAGCTGGTGCATGCCAGTATGATTGATGGGATTCGTCTGTCGACTGCTCAATATATTCGTTATCGTCATAATGATTTGCAACATCTGGAACAATTATTGCAAAAGTATCACCAAGATGAGCAAGTTGAACGCATTATTGTGGTGACTGAAAGTATTTTTAGTATGGATGGCGACGAGACGAATTTAGCAGCCTTGGCGCAGTTAAAGCAACGCTTTGCCAAAACCATGTTGTATGTCGATGAAGCTCATGCGATTGGGGTCAGGGGGGAGCAAGGTCTGGGTTGTGCTGAACAATATGGCGTATTGGATCAGATTGACTTTTTGGTTGGAACCTTTGGCAAAGCAATTGCCTCGGTGGGTGGCTATATCATTTGTGATTCGATTATCCGTGACTATCTCATTAATAAGATGCGTCCATTGATTTTTAGTACCGCATTACCACCGATCTCAATGGCATGGTCAGATTTTATTTTTAATAAAGTATTGAGCATGCAGCAACAGCGTCAGCACTTGGCCGAGATCAGTCAGTATTTACAGCAAGCGGTGATTGCAAAAGGTTTTTCAAGCCCATCGAGCAGTCATATCATTCCAGTTATCGTAGGTGAAAGCCAAGCGGCCATTGAAAAAGCACGCTATGTACAACAACAAGGTTTTTATGCTATGCCAGTACGCCCACCAACAGTGCCACAAAATAGTTCACGCCTGCGAATTTCATTAACCTCTTTGGTGCAAAAAAATGAATTGCAACAATTGGTGGAGTTTTTGTGAGCATCAATAAAGCACTGGTTGCCCAACGTTTTGCCAAAGCAGGGCAAAGCTATGTCGAACATGCTGTGGTACAGAAACAGATTAGTGTGCAGTTATTTGAATACCTTAAAGTGTATTGTCCGCAGAACTTAGCCTCTGTGCTTGAGATTGGCTGTGGTTCGGGCAATCTCACCCACTTACTCCAATCCCACTTTCAAATTGAGCAACTGTTTTTAAATGATTTATATGCAGATGTGGATCAGCATTTTCTCAATTTTAAACATGTAAATTGGTTGATCGGAGATATTGAACAACTGAATTTACCGCAGTCCTTAGATGCAGTGCTTTCCAGTTCGGCATTACAGTGGATGCTTGATCTACCTGCTTTATTGCAACGGATTTATGCTGCGTTAAAGCCGAATGCGTACTTCGGGTTTTCTACTTTTGGGCCAGATAATCTCACTGAAATTAAACAGCTGACTGGACAGGGCTTAAATTATGTTGGCTTAGAATCTTTAAAGCGACAGCTTGAACAGCAAGGCTTTGAAATTCTATGGATACAGCAAGATCATAAGCAGGTTTATTTTGATCATCCCAAATCGGTATTGCAGCATTTGAAAGCAACTGGCGTGACTGCAACAGCGAAATCGCATCGCTGGACCAAGCAATCCTTGCAGCAGTTTTATTCAGATTATCAACAGTTTTATGATGAGCAGGGTTTTCGCCTGACTTATCACCCGATTTATGTGATTGCGTGGAGAACAGCATGAGTGCAGCAATTTATTTTGTCAGTGGTATTGATACTGAAATTGGTAAAACGTATGCCACAGGTTATCTCGCCAAGCTTTGGACTGAACAGGGACAGCGTGTCATTACCCAAAAATTAGTACAAACGGGGAATGTAGATATCTCCGAAGATATCGAAAAGCATCGTGAAATTATGGGCAGTGGCTGGTTTCAGGAAGATCATGAAAAGCTGACCATGCCTGAAATTTTTACTTATCCTGCCTCGCCGCATTTAGCCACATGTTTGGATGGGCGTGATCTGGATTTTTCCAAGATCGAAGCAGCGACTAAAGAATTGGCGCAGCGATTTGAGGTGGTGTTGTTAGAAGGGGCTGGCGGTTTGATGGTGCCTTTAACCACAGCGTTGTTGACCATTGATTATATTGCTCAGCATCAATTTCCTGTGATTTTGGTGACTTCAGGACGTTTGGGCAGTATTAATCATACTTTATTGAGTTTAGAGGCATTAAAGCAGCGTGGTTTGAGTTTGCATACTTTGGTGTATAACTTAAAGGATGAGTCGAAAGATCCACTTATTTCGAAAGATACCGCAGATTATTTAAAAGCTTATTTGGCAAAGCATTTTCCTGATGCTCAATGGATTGAATTGGAA
Source organism: Acinetobacter modestus (assembly GCF_014636095.1). Classification (GTDB taxonomy): domain Bacteria; phylum Pseudomonadota; class Gammaproteobacteria; order Pseudomonadales; family Moraxellaceae; genus Acinetobacter; species Acinetobacter modestus. Next base: position 63,605 of record NZ_BMDV01000006.1, on the reverse strand, counting down.
AAATTCTAATTTAATTCATTAAGTTTAGAATTTTATTCAATAGGGGAAACCGCAGTGTCTTCCCGAGTTTTCTCAAATGAATACCGCATGGTCTTACTTTTCAAGGATGAAAAGTAACAAAAATCCTTTGTAGGGCTGACGGTATATCCTTATACCGCAGCCCTACGGGCGGCATCCATGCCGCCGTCACGATAGCTAATAGATTTTGGAAGCCATTTAACTAATAAATTTAAGGTGACTAACAATGGATAAAAATAATTTTATTTGTATGGCTCTGTGCCTATCAGGCCTAATCTCGACAACTCATGCTGATGTACCCACAGATAAAACCATCATCAGTTGGATTACTAACTTTCAGGATTCAAATGCCAACCCACCTCAAGCCATTCAGATCGATTCTACCGAAACAGTGAAATTGATCTCGGGAGAAGAAGCTTATCTATCGGGTGTGAGTTTTGAAAATGCAGGACGTAATTTTTGGGCTGGCTATGTATTAACCCGTCCAAAATTAAAACAATCTCGAATTTTAAAGGAGTTTGGTGGTCAATCGAATAGCTTTAAAGTGCATCCAACCGTTTATAAAGGCAAACCGATTCAACTGATCGAAATCGAAAGTGCAGGTTCAGGACAAGGCACAGTCGAATCGAGTAAAAGTTTGGTTTATTTCACTCAATGGACAAGTAAGCTGATTGCGGAGGTCGAAGAATCTTCTTATAACGGACGGTACGATGAAAAGTTAGGAGAAGAAGATTGTCGTACAGGGCGAGAAAATTCAGGCTATTTAAATGTGATGCCTTATTCACCTTATGTGATTCGAACGACTGTCACAGGAGATGCATGTAATAACAAACCACAAGGCTATAAGGTGGGCAGTAAACTGATTCCAATTGTGATCAATGAAATAAAATAGATAAAACAAGAGTATGTTTTGATTGCTTGTTAAACTTTTCAAAAGAAATAATGATTTGATAAAAATACTGAATTATTAAATAGTTAAATCAAGTTTGTATCTACGGTTGAATACAATCTTAAAGTCGAGTATTTATTAAAAAACAATGATGTGAGCATTGAGTTGAAGTCAATATTTTTTAGGGTTGCCTTGGTATCAACTATTGTTGTAGCGATGCCGATTGGATTTGCAAAAACGCCTGCTCAAGCAGAAAAAGTGCTTCGTGTTGCTTTTCCTGCGCCTGATGATGGCTTTGATATGGTCAAAACCTTTAATTTCTATAGCGGTAATGTTGCTGATGTGATTTTTGAACGCTTGGTTCAATATGATTATTTAGCAAATCCAGTGAAATTAGTTCCTGCAACTGCTCAGAGCTTACCTATCATTGAAAAAAATGGGCAAATTTATACTTTTAAAATAAAGTCAGGCATTTACTTTACCGATGATCCAGCCTTCAAAGGAAAGCGTCGGGAGTTGGTTGCAGAAGACTATGTTTATTCGATTAAGCGCATTTTAGACCCTAAAAATCATGCACCATCTTTTTCTTTTATTGATAACAAATTAGTTGGGGCAAATGCTTTGGTTGAGCAAGCCAATAAAACAGGGCGCTTTAATTATGATGCTAAGATTGAAGGTGTAAAAGCCTTAGATAGATATACAATTCAATTTAAGCTGACCCAACCTGATTATAATTTTCCTTATATTCTTGCCTATAGCACATTTGGAGCGACGGCTAGAGAAGTAGTTGAATATTATAAAGATCAGTTAGGCATGCATCCTGTTGGAACAGGACCTTATATGCTGAGTCGATATGTCCCGCGTAGCAAGATTGAACTGATTGCCAATCCAGATTATCGAGGTTTTGTTTGGAATTTTAAATCGACAGGTACAGCGTGGGATAACCAACTCGTCAAGCAAATGAGTGGTAAGCGTATGCCGCAAATTGGCAAAGTGAATATTAGTATTATTGAAGAAGAACAATCGCGCTGGTTAGCATTTCAATCGAAACAATTGGATTTCGATACTTTAACTTCAAGCGCTATCCCTAAAGCGTTAGATCAAAACAATCAATTGAATGCTGCGATGCAACAAAAAGGGATTAGTCTTTATGCCAACAAAGAGGCAGAAGTCACTTATACCATGTTCAATATGCGTGATCCTATTGTTGGCGGAAATAGCTTAGATAAGGTCGCGTTAAGACGTGCAATTGCGATGTCTTTTAATCTGAATGAATATATTCGCATTCTAAGAAAAGGGCAGGCTGTTAGGGCTGAAATGTTAGTGCCTGCAGGTGTGAATGGGCATAACCCGAATTATCGCAGTAGTGTTGGTTATAACCCTGTTTTAGCCAATAAATTGCTTGATCATTTTGGCTATAAAAAAGGAACGGATGGCTATCGTCGTTTTCCAAATGGCAAGGTTTTAACTTTAAAAATCAATACAGAAAGTGGTTCTTCTTCAGTAATGTATTCTGAACTTTGGAAGAAAAATTTAGATGCGATAGGGATACGAGCTGAGTTTAAAGTGAGTAATTTTGCCGATAACTTAAAAGCAGCAACTCAATGTCAATATATGATGTGGAGTGGCGCATGGCATGCAGACTATCCTGAGGGCGAAAATTTTACTCAGTTATTGTACGGTGCAAATATTGGTCGTGGAAATCAATCATGTTATAAATCGGCTGCTTATGATGGCTTATATCAGCAAGCGATGAAATTAGCGCCTGATCAACGCACGCTATTCTATGAAAAAATGAGTCGACAAGTTGAAGCCGATAATCCTTGGATTTTGCAAGATACACGCATTAGAAACTGGGTGATTCAACCAGAGGTTCAGGGATTTAAAGCGCATCCCATTATGAATACCAATTGGCAATATTTAGATATTGTGCCCTCACAGCAAAATAAATAACGAGTTCAGGATGAAGCAAAATTTTAAATATTCGATGCCAAGTCATGCTCTAGCTCTGGTATTGGGCACAACATTAAGTTTAGGTGCATCTTATACACAAGCAAAAAGCCCAGCTAATCCGAATAAAGTGTTACGTTATGCTTTTCCAGTGGCTGAAACTGGATTTGATCCTGTTGCTGTACAAGATTTATATTCAGCACATATTTTGTATTCAGTGTTTGAAACGTTATATACCTATGATTATTTAGCTTCACCCGCAAAACTTGTTCCAAATACGGCGGTGGCTTTGCCAGAAGTAAGTACCGATGGCTTGACCTATACCATTCGAATAAAAAAAGGGATTTATTTTACTCCTGATCCTGTATTTAAAGGCAAAGCGAGAGAATTAACTGCAGCAGACTATGCCTATTCTTTTAAACGTTTGCTCGATCCAAATCTACATTCACCCAACAGTTGGTTGTTTGAGGGACGTATCTCAGGAATGGATAGTGCTATCCAGCAAGCAACGAAAAATGGAAAATTTAATTACGATCAGCCGATTGCAGGGCTACAAACACCAGATCGTTATACTTTGGTGATTCGATTAAAAGAACCAAATTATAATTTTCCAATGCTACTTGCACATCAGCCAACGGGTGCAGTCGCTCGTGAAGTGATTGAACATTATCGTGATAAAGCAGGCTATGCGATGGGACATCCTGTGGGGACAGGTCCTTATGTTCTCGCACAATGGACACCAGGTTCGCGTATTATTTTGAAAGCAAATCCTGATTATCGCGGTTACACATGGAATTTTAAAGCGACCAATCCTGAAGATCAGAAAATCGTACAGCAAATGCAAGGCAAAAAAATGCCGCAGATTGGTGTGGTCGATATTCAGGTGATTGAAGAATCACAGTCAGGATGGTTATCGTTCCAAAAAGATGGGCTAGATATATTTACTTTAGATGGTGAATTACCTGCACAAGCTTTAAAAGACGGTCAGTTAAAGCCAGAATTAGCCAAGAAAGGCATTCAACTTTCACGTATTGCTGACCCTTCGATTGATTATTTGTATTGGAATATACAAAATCCTGTGGTGGGTGGTTTCAGTAAGGAGAAAATTGCTTTGCGCCGTGCAATGGCAATGGCAATTTCCAAAGAGAAATTTATCAACATTCTAGCCAAAGGCAATGCCAAAAAATTAGAATCACCAATTCCTTATGGTATCGCGGGGCATGATCCCAATTATAAAAGCAGCATACCTTATTCCGTCAAAGCAGCAAATTTATTACTTGATCGTTATAACTACAAAGTGGGCAAAGATGGTTGGCGGATGTTGCCGAATGGCAAGCCACTGGTGATTGAATTTATGCCATCGAGTAGTAGTGCACGCAGTATGCAGATGGCTGAACTGTTAAAGAAAGAATTAGCCAATATCAAAGTCAATATGGTCTCTAAACCTGTGCCTTTTGCAGAAGGTTTAAAGGCTGAAAAACAATGTAAAACCATGTTTAAAGCTTCTGCTTGGATTGCAGATTATCCTGATGCAGACAATTTTGTACAGTTGTTTTATGGCAACAATATTCATGCTACCAACCATACTTGTTTTAAATTGCCAGAATATGATCGTTTATATGAACAGTCATTGAAACTTGCTGATGGCCCTGAACGTGATCTGCTCTATCGTAAAATATCACGTCTTTTAGAGTTTTATGCCCCTGTACAATTTATGTCGACTCGTTACCGTACTGTCGTGGCACAACCTCGAGTGATTGGCTATAAAAAGCATCCAATTCTGCCCGCAGAGTGGATGTACATCGATATTCAACAAAACAAACCATAGTGTCGAAAGAAGGTTCGTGAGAAACCTAAACAATATATGAATGAAATTAAATTGGAGAGAAATAATAATGGCGAAGAACATGTTGAAACAATCGACGCTGGGTCTGTTATCTATGGTAATGACAGGGATGAGCCAAGGTGTATGGGCAGAGAATACAACTGCGACTCTACCTCTTTTCAAACTGAATGATAGTGCAGAATGGTGTGATGCGAATTTACAAAAGTTACAACAGCGTATTTCTCAATTAGAAAAACAATCTATTCAACCGCAATCTACAGCTGCACCTATTCTAGCTGAATGGGATCAATTGATGGCGAGTTTTGAAGACTTCGCAGGACCAATTAGCTTATATAGCAATGTGGATCCCGATACGGAATTTCGTAAGGCTGCTGATGATTGTGAAGTAAAAATCAATCAGTTGCAGACTGAAATTTATCAGAACCCAAAATTGTATCAACGGATTAAAAATATCAAAACAACAGATCCAATTGATCGTAAATATCGTCAAGATATTCTTGATCAATTTGAAGATACAGGCGTGCAGCTTGTACCTGAAAAACGAGCACGTTTAAAACATATATTGGATGAGCTCACCAAACTTTCGCAAGAGTTCTCTCGTAATGTCCGCGACAATCCTGAAAAATTAGAATTCACACCAGCCGAATTAAAGGGACTACCTGAAAGTTATATTTCAGGCTTAAAGAAAAATGATAAAGGCAATTATTTATTGGGTTTTGAATATCCTGAATATCAACCTTTTATGGAACTTTCAGACAGTGATGATGCAAGAAAACGTTATCAAACGGCATTTACACGTCGTGGTACAGAAAAGAATTTAGTCCTCCTTAAACAGATTATCGATTTACGTTATGAACTGGCACAGTTATTTGGTCAGCCAAGTTATGCCGATTGGGCATTAAAGAAACGTATGGCGAAAACGCCAAAAACAGTCAATAACTTTTTGGCTGATGTGCATAAAGTCGTGGCACCGTTAGAGCAAAAAGAAGTGGATGAGTTACGTGCATTTAAAGCAAAAACTTTAAATGCCTCTTTGGATAAAGCTGAAATTAATCGTTGGAATGTGGGGTATTGGAGCGAAAAACTACGCAAAGATAAGTACCAGATTGACCAAGAAAAACTGCGTGATTATTTCCCAACACTCGCCGCACAGAAATGGTTGTTTGCAATTTCTGAGAATTTGTATGGTATTCAGTTTAAAGCTGCCAAAGTGGATACGTGGCAACTAGAAGTCGAATATTACGATGTTGTAGACCAAAAAACAGGTGAGATATTGGGTAGCTTATATATGGATAAGTTCCCACGTGAAGGTAAATATGGTCATGCAGCAGTATGGGGCGTATATGGTGGCAGTACGCTGAGTAAACGTAAACCAATCTCAGTATTAGTGACCAATTTTAATCGTAAAGGTTTAAACAGCAATGAGCTTGAAACTTTTGTGCATGAGTTTGGTCATGCTTTACATGGAATTTTGTCAAAAACCCGCTATTCGGGTCAGTCAGGAACATCTGTAGAGCGTGATTTTGTTGAAGCACCATCGCAAATGTATGAAGAATGGGCGCGCCGTAAAGAAACTTTATCTAAAGTCGCTGACTATTGTGATCCTGCTTGTCCGAGAGTGGATGATGCACTGATTGGACGATTAAAAGCTGTGCATAATTATGGACGTGGATTAGGGTATGCACGTCAAACGCTTTATGCACAATATGATATGGCATTGCATGGCGCTGATGCACTGAAAGTACAGCCGATGGCAGTTTGGAAAAAAATGGAATCAGCAACCGCATTGGACTATGTCCCAACGACTGAATTTCCTGGGCAGTTTGGACATCTGATGGGCTATCAAGCGGGCTATTATGGCTATATGTGGTCTGAAGTCTTGGCGCTCGATATGTTGTCAGCTTTTGGTGATAATTTAAATAACTCAGAGGTGGGGCAACGCTACCGCCAAACCATTCTGTCACAAGGCAGTCAAAAAAATGCGGCACAACTGGTCAAAGATTTCTTAGGCAGAGAACCAGATAACAAAGCTTTCTTTAGTGAAATTACAGGTCAACGGGTCAAATAAGGATTTGCCATTATGCTTGCTTATGTCGTGCGTAGATTATGGCAAATGATCCCGACCATGTTGGGCGTCATTCTGCTGATTTTCTTCTTGTTTAACTGGGTGGGGGGCGATCCTGCATATATTTTGGCAGGGAAAATGTCTAGCCCAGAGCAAATCGAAAACATCCGTAAACAATTGGGCGTTGATCAGCCCTACTATGTGCAGCTGTGGATTTTTATTAAACAGATCCTGACTTTCGATTATGGTGCGAGTTGGAGTACGGGAGAGCCTGTATCACAGATTATCCTGACCCGTTTAGGGCCTTCACTGACTTTATTGATTCCGCTCACGATTTTACAAACAGTGATTTCAATTATCCTTGCTTTAGCGGTTGCTTCAGTTCGTGGATCACTGACAGATCGTATAGTAATGATGCTATGTACCATCGGCATGTCGATCAGTATTTTGGTGTATATCATTGTTTTTCAGTATGTGCTTGCTTATCAACTGAGTTGGTTCCCTGTACAGGGCTGGAGTGATCATTTTAGTCAAAATTTATTCCATTATGCATTGCTGCCGATCTTAATCATGTTGGTGGTGAGTATTGCCCCAACTTTACGTTTGTATCGTAGTTTTGTACTGGATGAAATTAATCAGGATTATGTGCGGACTGCGCGTGCCAAAGGTGTGGGGGAGTCTCGGGTACTAGGTGTGCATGTATTGCGTAATGCATCGATTCCAATTGTCACTGAAGTGATGGCTAGTCTGCCTGCCTTACTGATTGGTGCTTTCTTGATTGAACGTTTCTTTGGTATTCCGGGCATCGGGCGTGAAATTATTATTGCGGTTGAGCGTAGTGATTTCCCTGTAATTAAAGCGATTACCGTATATATCGCTGTTGTGACCATGATTTTTAACTTGATTGCCGATCTGATTTATAAGCTCCTCGATCCTCGCGTACAGTTGAAGTAAGGGGATGACGATGCTCAGTACAATTTTTAAAGGCAAAACCTCTTTAAATGAATCATCTGCTTCAACAGGGTTATGGCAGCTTGCATTGAATCGACTGAAATCAGATCGAATCGCCGTGGTTTCTTTCTTGGTGGTGCTGTTTTATTTCATCCTGCTCGCGTTATCAATGACAGGCGTGATTGCTTCCAACTGGAATAAAGAAGTCGCAGTCAGCTACGCGCCACCGACATTTTTAGGGGCGGATATTGAGTCAGATCAAATTAAAGACAGTAGCCAGAAGATAGAGGCATTACCTGAAAATCCAGTTGATCCATTGAAAGATGTGATTCAACAGTTCAATGCCGAAATTCAGGCTGAACAACAAGGTGGCTCAGTCATTGATAATTATGGTGTGGTTGATCCTTTGGCAGAGGATATGCAGCAAATTGATCAACAGCTCGGTGGGCATCTACTTGATCAAAAACAAGAGTTAAAAACCACGTTGCCTTTTGGGGCAGATAAGTGGGGGCAGGATATCCTGCTCAAAACCATTAAAGGTGCTGAAACCTCAATTCTGGTCGGTTTGTTATCCGCTTTATTGGCTGTAGTGATTGGTACTTTCTTGGGTGCGATTGCAGGTTATTTCGGTGGTTGGGTGGATGATGTTCTGAACTGGTTCTACAACATTTTTACTTCGATTCCTTATTTATTATTGGTATTGGCCATTGCTGCGGTGCTCCAACAAAAGGGCATTCTATCGATTGTGCTGATTTTAGGTCTAACGGGTTGGACTGGGGTATTTCGTCTGATTCGTGCCGAATATATGAAGCATAAATCGCGTGAATATGTGCTTGCCGCAAAAGCCATTGGTGTCAGCCATTTACGCCGTATGTTTGTGCATATTTTTCCGAATGTCAGTCATATCGCGTTGGTTCAAATTTCGATTCTGGTGGTGTCATTTATCAAATCAGAGGTGATTCTGAGCTTCCTTGGTTTTGGCGTACCTGTGGGGGTGGTGTCATGGGGCAGTATGCTGAATGAGGCACAAAGTGAATTGATTTTGGGCAAATGGTGGCAACTGGCTGCGGCATCGATTGCAATGGTTATTCTGGTCACAGCATTCTCCATGTTTACCGATGCATTGCGTGATGCTTTAGATCCTAAGTTGAAATAGCGGAGACAAAATTATGCAACCTCAAAATGAAACACCGCTATTACAGGTAGACGATCTTCGGGTCAGCTTTAAAGGCGAAAATAAACAATGGATCGAAACAGTTAAAGGAATTTCATTTTCAATTCCTAAAAATAAAACCGTGGCTTTGGTCGGTGAGTCAGGCAGTGGTAAATCAGTTACTTCCTTGGCGGTAATGGGTTTATTACCGAAAGGACAAAGTCAAATTGCAGCGCAAAGTCGTATTACTTTTGAGGGTAAGGATTTACTGAATTTATCTGCAAAAGAGATTAGGAAAATCTGTGGTAGGGAGATTGCCATGATTTTCCAAGAGCCGATGTCTTCATTGAATCCTGTATTTACCGTAGGTGATCAGATTGCCGAAGTGCTGTGCATTCATTTAGGCATGGGACGCAAGCAGGCTAGAGTACGAGTGCTTGAGTTACTTCGAGAAGTCGGTATTCCAGCACCTGAAACAAAAATAGATGCGTATCCAAGTCAGCTTTCTGGTGGTCAGCAGCAACGGGTCATGATTGCGATGGCAATCGCCTGTGAACCAAAATTATTGATTGCGGATGAACCAACCACGGCATTAGATGTCACCATTCAAAAGCAAATCATTGATTTGTTGGAATCACTACGACAACGCCATGAAATGTCGATGCTGTTCATCACCCATGATTTAGCACTGGTTGGTGAAATTGCTGATGAAGTGATCGTGATGCGTCATGGTGAAATCCGTGAATGTGGCGCTGTTGAGCAAGTGTTGGAACAACCGAAAGATGTGTACACCCGTGCTTTGCTACATTGCCGTCCGCAACTTTCAACACGTCCATACCGTTTACCTGTGACCAGTGATTTTATGAAGCAGGACGAAAATGGACAACTGATTGAAGCAACCAATTTGTCCGAATTAAATCTGAAACAACGGTCGCGAGGACTCACTGGTGAAGAAACCATTGTTTTAGAAGTCAAAGATCTGAAAAAATCGTTTTATAGCCGTAAAGGACTATGGGGAAGTGATGAATTTCAGGCCGTAAAAGGTGTTTCTTTCCAACTGGCTAAAGGCAAGACTTTAGGTTTGGTTGGAGAGTCTGGTTCTGGGAAAACCACCATTGGCCTATTGTTAATGCGTTTGCATGAGGCGACAGGTGGGCAGGCTTTGATTGGTGGCAAAGATATTCTTGCCATGACTGAGAAAGAATTTTCACAGTATCAGCGTAAAATTCAAATTATTTTCCAGAATCCATATGCTTCACTCAATCCACGCTTTACCATTGGTCAGATTTTATTGGAGCCGATGCGGATTCATGGTATTGGACAGAATGATGCTGAACGCAAGAAAATTACACTCGAGCTATTGGAAAGGGTGAGCTTACCAATACAAGCTTATGATCGTTATCCGCATGAGTTTTCAGGTGGGCAGCGACAACGGATTGCGATTGCACGTTGCTTGACTTTAAAACCAGAGATTTTGATTTGTGATGAATCCGTTTCTGCCTTAGATGTTTCGGTGCAGGCGCAAGTATTGAATTTATTGCAAGATCTACAGGATGAATTTGGTCTGAGTTATATCTTTATTTCGCATGATTTATCCGTAGTGAAATATATTTCAGACCAAGTGATGGTGATGAATCATGGGGAATTGGTTGAAATTGCCAATTCGGATGAGTTGTATTTACATCCACAACATGAATATACCAAGAAACTGCTGAATGCGATCCCGAAAGGCATTGTTCAGCAAGCTTGAAGCCAATAAAAAAACGCTCTAATTAGAGCGTTTTTTTACTTTAAAGCCAAGAATTAGAACTTCTTAAAGCCTTTATTAAAACCAATGGTTTTACGACCATTGTTATTGTTGCCATTACCGCTTGGGCGTTGCTGTTGCTGTTGCTGATCTTGTTCATCATCACGACGTTGCTGACGTAAATAACCACCACGACGTGCAGCCAATGGTTTTTCTGCCATTTTTTCTGTACGACGTTTCGCCATACCGAATAAGCCAGTACCTTGACGTGGTTTTAATTCAACTGATTTCGCTAAATTGTCGATATCTGTTTTATCTAATTCCATCCAACGGCCTGTACGTAATTCACGTGGCAAAATGACAGTGCCATAACGGGTACGTAACAAGCGGCTCACTTTTAAGCTCTGGGATTCAAAGATACGACGTACTTCGCGATTACGACCTTCTTTAACCACAACTTGATACCAACGGTTGATACCTTCACCGCCAATTTCAGAGAATGATTCGAATTTGGCTGGACCATCTTCAAGCTCAACACCTTTCAGCATGTTATTGCGAATTTGTGGCGTGACTTCACCCATCACACGTACCGCATATTCACGCTCAACTTCGTTTGAAGGGTGCATTAAACGGTTAGCAAGTTCACCATCATTCGTGAATAACAATAAACCAGTACTGTTAATATCCAGACGCCCTACCATTACCCAACGGTCATTTGCGATTTGAGGCAAATGATCAAATACAGTTGGACGTTTCTCAGGATCATTGCGTGAGCAAATTTCACCCTCTGGTTTATAGTAAATGAGAACACGGCGGCGAATTTCATCTTCAACCTGAAACTGAACTTTACGACCATCGATACGGAGTTCATCTGTAGGTTCAATACGTTCACCCACTTGAGCAATTTTTCCATTGATACTGACGCGACCAGCAGCAATGACTTCCTCCATATAGCGACGTGAGCCTAACCCGACTCTCGCTAAAACCTTTTGTAATTTTTCACTCATGACAGCACAACCTTAGACATAATGATCAACAGTTCACCTCTCAAGACTTCGGTGCATGTGCATCGAGTGTCATGAATGCTTCCTTGGCGTTCTGCAGGGGAGGCAATTGACCTAGCGAAGCTAAACCAAATGCATTTAAAAATTGGGGCGTTGTGACTAACAACGCAGGTCTTCCAGGTAAATCTCTAAAACCAGATTCTTTGATCCAGTTCCAGTCAAATAAGTTTCTCAAGATCTGACTATTATTCGATACACCACGAATCTGTTCAATATCAGCACGTGTAACAGGCTGATGGTACGCAATCACTGCGACTGTTTCGAGTAGCGAGGGCGATAATTTGGTTGGGCGTTCTGGCCAAACCTGCGCAATAATATTGCGATACTTTGCTCGCACCTGAAAACGAAACCCTTGAGCCGTCTCAATTAACTCAATTGAACGGCCATGTTGTAACATCGCAAGTTGCTGCAAAAAATGACGTAATTGTTGTTTATTATATTGGTTTTGAAATGCTTCTTTTAGTCGTGCAAGTGAAACTGGTGAGTCACTAGCGAACAAAATTGCTTCAATCTGTAATAAGACATCGTGATGAATATCTTCAAGTGACATTCCTTCATTGGTGTCAAATGGATCTAAACTCATGCTGCAATGCCTTGAACTGTTAAAGGAGCTTCAATACCTGTATGGATGATTTGAATTTTTTGCTGGCGCGTGAGTTCAAGCACTGCCATAAAAGTCACCACCATGCCCATACGACCTTGCATAGGATTTAATAATTCCATAAAACTTAATGCTTGACCTGATGCAAGTTGGCCTTCAATAAATGCTATACGTTCTTCGAGCAGTACTGGTTCCTGCGCAACAATATGTGTGATCGGTTCTGGACGATTAAACACACAAAATAGTGCATCACGTAAGGCATCGACATCATAACCTTCATAAATTGGAGCAATATGTCCAATACTTACATTGGCACTAAAAGTATCTCTTTCAAAAATTGGCATTTGCCCCAATCGTTCAGCTGCTTGCTTAATACGGAGGTATGTTTCTAAACGATCAATCAATTCTTGTTTAGGATCTTTTTCAAATTGATCAACTAGAGTTGGTTTTGGAAGCAATAATCGTGATTTCAAATCAGCGAGTAGTGCTGCCATAACCATATAATCTGCAGTTAATTCGATATTCAAAGACTTCATACTATCCATGTAGGATAGATATTGTGTTGCGATTGGAGAGATATCGAGTTGTAAAAGATCAAAGCCATTTTTCTGAATCAAATAAATCAGAAAGTCTAATGGCCCTTCAAACTGCTCCAGTAAAATTTCAAATGCGGCAGGTGGAATGTACAAATCTTCAGGTATGACTTCTTGCCACTCGTCAAGCACACGAATGGAAGGAATTAATTCCAAGGTCGAAGGAAGAATTTGATTCATTACCGTTTATAAGCCACGCGAATTTTCAAAAGCATGAAAGGATGATTTTTTTGTGTTCAAGAAAGTGACACATGCTATAAGCAAGCCTATTCTAATCGAAATCCTTCATTTAATAAATTACTCACTTACAAAAACCTTAAAGTTCTCAGGGTATTTTCTATACTTATACAAGCGAATATGGATGATATAAAAATCTTATGCTTAAATTGGTCATTAAACATCGCATTTCTAAATTATAAGTCACCATGAAAAATTATTTAAAAACACAACAGAATCAGTTCGGACAAACGATAGGTTTTTCGTTTGAAGAAAATGTGACAGCTTCACCCGTGCAAGGAAATTTATTTGGACAATACGTTCAGTTGATTGATGTAGCAGATGGAATTACGAATCAGGTCGCAGAACAGTTATGGGAAGCTGTATCCACAGAACCCGATGAGCAATGCTGGACTTATCTGCCATATTCTGCCCCACATAGCCAACATAGCTTAAAAGATTCATTAGACAACTTATTCGGCTTTAAAGATTCCACTCACTTTCTAATTCAAGTTGCTGAAGAGATACAAGGTTGGGTTGCATTGTTAAATCCGAGGCTTGGGCATGGCGTGATTGAGATTGGTAATGTTTATTTTTCACATAAAATGAAAAAATCAAAGGCGTCAACTGAAACAATTTTTTTACTGCTAGAACAATGTTTTGCACATGGTTTTAGACGTATTGAATGGAAATGTGATGATTGTAATGCGCCTTCTAAAGCTGCTGCTTTACGTTTCGGTTTTCAGTATGAAGGCTTATTTCGCCAAGATCGGATCATAAAAGGACGAAATCGAAATACTGCATGGTTTTCGATTGTTGATGATGAGTGGTCGGAATTAAAAAATGCTTATCAGCAATGGCTGAGTCCTGATAATTTTGATGAACACGGTTTTCAGAAACAACGACTTTCAGACTTTGTATCATTCAACTAAATACTAAGCATCATAAATTGCATATTCAATAATATGTAGACATTGGTCTCGAAGGCACAAGTTTTGCTGCTCTAGATTTTTCAATATTTCTTTTACAACAAATACCTCTAAAAAATATTCAAAAATTGAGCTGTTATGCTTCACTTGTATTAATCCTTCGGGTGGCTCTTTTAAAACAATAGCTGTTGATTCTAAAAGCCAAGGTTCAATGACATAGATTGTTTGATCATCTTGATAATCATAGATGTTTAGTAAAACTTGAAATAAATCCATTTTCTACTTTATTTGAATTTGAGATCTATTCAAAAGCGCTGACATCACCAACACCACGACGGATAATTTCAGGATTTTCTCCAGATAAATCCACGATACTGGTGGTTGATAAAGTCCCAAAACCACTATCAATAAACACATCAATCCGTTTACCGAGCTGATTTTCAATATCGTATGGATCATCTAGGGGATCTTTTTGATCAGGCAAGATCAATGTACTGGTTAATAACGGTTCACCAAGTTCTTTTAATAAAGCTTGTGCAACAGGATTACTTGGAATGCGCAGACCAATTGTTTTTTTCTTTGGGTGCATTAAGCGCTTAGGCACTTCACTGGTAGCAGGTAAAATAAATGTGGTAATAGCAGGGGTATTGGCTTTTAACAGTCTGTACATCGCATTATCGACTTTTGCATAAGTTGCAATATCAGATAAATCACAACACATAATTGCATATTGATGTTTAGGACCTAAGCCACGAATTTGAGCTATTCGCTCCATCGCACTTTTATTCCCAATCTGACAACCAATCGCATAGGCTGCATCAGTTGGATAAACCACCACATCACCTGCACGAATACGTTCAACAGCTTGTGTGATTAAGCGAGCCTGTGGATTTTCAGGATGAATATGTAAATGTAACATTATTATTGTAACTCCCTGATCTTTATGGCTGAATTAAGTATGAAACTTGTTCTAGTAAAGATGCAAGTCTTAGATGTGTTAATTTTGTCATTCAATCAAGTAATTCACGTTTAAATTCATTTAGTTGTAATGGTAAGCCATTACGAGTACAAACACAGATATAGTGAATAAAATGTGCAGCATCTCGTGGCAAAATGGCTTCACCTGAAAAATAACGTTGTACTTGAGCAAAAACATTATCTTTAAATTGTGTCCCATTGCCGCTATCACCCGTTAAGTTATCTAAAGAGACACGAAACTTTCGACCAAAGGCTGTTGCAAATAACCATTCAATGGCTTGAGGCTTAATTTCAACTTGTTCAAATAAAGCTTGCTGTTCTGCAGTACGACCATCGGGTGCATACCAATAACCTAAATCAGGTAAAAGGCGACGTTTTTCACCTGAAATACTCCAATGACTAATTTCATGTAAGGCACTGTTAAAGAAACCATGTGCAAATTGGATTTTTGCAGGCTGTTGATTTATGGCTGGGAAATATTCTGGTTCAAAATCACCTTTAACAAGCGTGACATTATGGTGGGAAAACCAATCATTAAAGTGTAAAATAAGCCAATCAACCTGTTCTAGTTCTGTTGTTAACTTTTGCCAAGATGAGCGTTGCACTTGATCTGGTGTTAACATAGGAGCAGTGATTGAATGGGGGCTAACAAGTGATGAAGTTGTTACTTCAAGTTGCGGCTGCAACAGATGCATTGCTGTGTTACCACGAGTTCTGTCTAAAGAAGTGCAAAATTGTATCTTAATCTTTGACAGAGTACCGATGAATTTGTAGAATTGCCGCCTTAATTATGTCAGCAAATACTTTTCCAAGCCAAATCGAGCCATTTAAATGGGCTGAACAGGGCTATACATGGTCAGGAACACTGCCATTGTCTCGCTTTGCTCGTATTGCTCGAGAAGCTGTTGGTTCAATTGATGATCAATTGATCAACATAGACTGTAAGCTATCAATGGATGCCTATCATCGCATTGTATGGTTAGATGGACATATTGATACTAAAGTTCCAATGGAATGCCAACGTTGTTTGGGATCTGTTGAAATTGAATTAGTCTCAGAATTTCATTTAGCTTTAATTGATGATGAGTCACTGATAGAGCGATTGGATGAGGATGCTGATTTCATCGTTTTAGGTGAAAGTGAATCGTCGAAAAAAGGGAGTATTGATACACCTGCTTCGATTGATTTACTCGCATTACTAGAAGATGAATTGTTATTGTTGATGCCTTTGTCTCCCAAACATGATGTTTGTGAGCATAAACATCAACCTGTCGTTCAGGACGTTGTCGAAGAAAAGCGGGATAATCCGTTTGATGTTTTGGCAAGTTTGAAAGGCAAACTTAACTCATAACACAATTTGTGTTATCATGTTGAGTTAAGACAACTGAATTTGTTCTGATCCATTTTTCGATCTTTGTAAGGAGCCATCATGGCCGTTCAGCAAAACCGTAAAAGTCGCTCTCGCCGTGACATGCGCCGTTCACATGACGCTTTAACCGAGAATGCATTATCTGTAGACCAAACTACTGGTGAAACTCATCGTCGTCACCACGTGACTAAAGACGGTATTTACCGTGGTCGTCAATTATTCGCTAAAGCAGCTGATGCTGAATAATTGAGTTATATGCATTAAGCGTTAGCTTAAAGTATAAAAAAAATGGGAGCGAAAGCTCCCTTTTTTGTTGTTTTTCGCAATTAAAAAACGATTTAATCAATGGTAAATTGCCGCATCGGAAAAGAGTCTCTTGTCATTCTCATGTAGAATCATGAGTGTTGATAAAATTGGCGATAGACCATTTTAAGGATTTATATATGTCGACTAAGCGACTTGAGCAGGCTGCTCAAGCAACAAAAACAGCATTTGTTTTTCCTGGTCAGGGTTCACAAAAAGTAGGGATGCTGGCTGAGCTTGCAGAGCAGTTTAGTGTCGTTCGAGATACCTTTGCAGAAGCATCAGCAGCACTTGGTTTTGATCTTTGGCAGATTGCCCAAAGTGGTGAGGGTTTAGATCAAACTGAAAATACTCAACCAGTTTTGCTAACAGCAAGTATTGCCTTATGGCGTGTATGGTTAGAGTTAGGTGGTATAGCACCGAAATACTTGGCTGGACATTCTTTGGGAGAATATAGTGCGCTTGTTGCAGCAGAGGCAATGACTCTAGCTGACGCGGTTAAATTAGTTCATTTACGCGGAAAATTGATGCAGAGTGCTGTTCCTCAAGGTACAGGCGCAATGGCGGCAATTCTTGGTTTAGCCGATGAGAAAGTGATCGAGCTTTGCCAAAAAGTGAATGCAACTGCGGCTGGTCAAGGTTCGGTTGAAGCAGCGAATTATAATGCGCAAGGTCAGGTGGTGATTGCAGGCAGTACAGCTTTGGTTCAGCAAGTCATGGCTGAAGCAAAAGAGCAATCTGGTAAAGCGATTGCATTGCCTGTTTCTGTTCCGTCACATTGTACCTTGATGAAAACAGCAGCAGAAAAGTTTGCTGAAGCTTTGGAACAAACTGCCATTGAGCTACCCTACCTTCCTGTAATACAAAATGTCAACGCGGAAATCGCGACAGATGTTGCTCAATTACGTCAGGCATTAACGGCTCAGTTATATCAGTCAGTTCAATGGACACGTACCATGCAATATCTTCAAGATGAAGGTGTGCAGTATGTGGTTGAGTGTGGACCAGGTACAGTACTCAGCAATCTTGCCAAGCGATTACCCAACATAGAAAAAGCATTTGCGATTGATAGCAAAGCACGTATGGAAGATGCCCTAAACGCAGTGTTAGTGGCAGAAGGAAAAATTGCATGACACAACAACGAAAAGTTGCGTTAGTGACAGGAGCAAGCCGTGGTATTGGCGCAGCAATTGCACAGCAACTCATTCAAGACGGTTATTTTGTGGTAGGCACCGCAACTTCTGAATCAGGTGCGCAAAAACTGACAGAAAGCTTTGCTGAACATGGAGCAGGTGCTGTACTCGATGTTCGTGATGGTGCAGCGATTGATGCACTTGTATCAGATATTGAACAAAAATATGGTTCAGTACTGATCTTGGTGAACAACGCAGGCATTACCAAAGATAACTTGTTGCTTCGTATGTCGGAAGATGATTGGGACGATATTCTCAATATACATCTGAAAGCCGTATACCGCTTGTCTAAGCGCGTATTGAAAGGTATGACCAAAGCACGTTTTGGCCGCATTATTAACATTAGTTCAGTGGTCGCACATTTTGCGAATCCTGGACAAGCGAACTACTCAGCAGCAAAAGCAGGGATTGAAGCATTTAGTCGTAGCTTAGCCAAAGAGATGGGGAGTCGTCAGATTACAGTGAACAGTGTTGCACCTGGTTTCATTGCCACTGAAATGACTGATCAGTTAAGCGAAGATATTCGTAAAAAAATGACTGATCAAGTAGCTTTAAGTCGTCTAGGTGAACCTCAAGATATTGCTGATGCAGTGAGTTTCTTGGCGAGCGATAAGGCTAGTTACATTACTGGTACAGTTTTACACGTAAATGGTGGTCTATACATGGCCTAACTGGCGATGTATAAACTTTTAAAAGTTTTTATATTCAATTAAACTAGTGGCAAATTAAAACGCCACAAGCAATGAGGAGAATTCCTGTGAGCGATATCGAACAACGCATCAAACAAGCTGTAGCTGAACAATTAGGTATGCGTGCCGAAGAGATTAAAAACGAAGCATCTTTCATGGATGACTTAGGTGCTGACTCTTTAGATTTGGTTGAACTTGTAATGTCTTTCGAAAATGATTTTGACATCACGATTCCAGACGAAGATTCTAATGAAATCACGACTGTTCAATCTGCAATTGATTATGTAACCAAGAAACTAGGTTAATTATCTTGCATGATTAAAAGCCACCTTATGGTGGCTTTTTTATGTACTATCTTTGCTGCTTGAGGGAATATATACATATTTTTACAAGAAAAAATAAACTCCGAATATGAAATGATTTTATTTAAGTGTATAAAATCTATGCTATTTAAAATAACTTATTAAATCATAACAATAAAAGGAAACATTATGAGTATCGAAATGCGAGTTAAGCAAATTATTGTTGAACAACTCGGTGTAGACGAGGGAGAGGTAGTAGCTAATGCATCGTTTATAGATGATTTAGGTGCTGATTCTTTGGATGTAGTTGAACTAATTATGGCTTTTGAAGAAGAATTTGGAATTGAAATTCCAGATGAAGATGCAGAGAAACTTCTTACAGTGCGTGATGCTATTAATTATATTGAGATGAATGTAGGAGGCGATATGTAAATTCCATCATACTTTTAGTTTATCGAAAGATGATGTTTCATGAATTTATTAATTACAGAGAGTAATACAGTTATATTAAAAATTAAAATATAAGGAAAATTCTATGAATTCTGAAAAAACAATAGAAGATAGCCTTAAGACAGTAATTAAGGAGAAGTTTGGTCTTGTAGAGATGAGACCCAGCACTCGTTTGGTTGAAGATTTACATTTTGATAGTCAAGACACCTTAGATCTTAGTAGGGCGATTGAGGCGGAATTTGGTTTTGAAGTACAAGATGAAGATATGGAAAAAATAGATACATTTCAATCACTGGTTGATTATGTGACTAATAAAGGTTAATCATTTACATGATTGAAAAGTCATCGAAAGTTAGTTTTTATATGTAGAACTTCTTGATTTGAATAGCTATATAAATATTTTTACAAGAAAAAATAAACTATAAATATGCAAATAATTTATTTGAGTGTATAAAGTTTATGCTATTTAAAATAATTTATTAAACCATAACAACAAAAGGGAATTTTATGAATATAGCAAACCGTATTAAAGAGATCATTATTGAGCAACTTCGTGTAAATGAAGAAGATGTTTTACCGAATGCATCCTTTACAGATGATTTAGGCGCTGATTCATTGGCTGTAGTTGAACTCATTATGGCTTTGGAAGGGGAATTTGGTATTCAAATTCCTTACGAAGAGGCCGAGAAAATTATTACAGTTCAATCTGCAATTGATTATATGACCAATATTGTGGGAGAAAATGCTTAAATTGCTTGAAGTTTTGAACGAATTGAAAGCCACTGTAAAGTGGCTTTTTATATTTAGAAATGCGTAAATATACGAATTTCAAATCAGTTTTACTGCATATACATATATTTACAAGACCTCGTTAAATTGAAACTCGCATACATTATTTTTTCGGTATAACTAGTTGTAAGTCCGTTTTGACTATGCTTAATCAATAATTACAGAGGAAATAAAAAATGGGTCTTTTTGATTTTGTTAAAGGCATTGGTAAAAAAAATACAGCACCAGCAGAACCTCAGCCTGCTCCAGCCACACCTGTTGAGCCTTCAGCTCAAGAGATTGCCAATAAATTATTAGGTTTGATTAAAAGTTTAGGTCTTGGTGTTGAAGGTTTATCAGTAACCTACAATGGAAATACCGATACAGCCATTATTAAAGGGCAAGTCAAAAGCCAAGCAGATAAAGAAAAGATAGTTCTTGCCGTTGGTAATATTGATCACGTTGCTCAGGTCGATGATCAGATGACGGTTGAGGTACCCGAACCAGAAAGTAAATTCTATACCGTAAAATCAGGTGATAATTTATCTAAGATTTCTAAAGAGTATTATGGCGATCCAAATCAATACAATAAAATTTTTGAAGCGAATAGACCATTACTCAAAAATGCTGATGATATTTTTCCTGGACAAGTTTTACGTATCCCTGAATAAATTGTAATGTGACAGAAGAGGCGTGTATTGCGCCTTTTTTTTTATTTCAAAATAAAAGATAAAATCTATAAAATTGAAATTACTAAAACATTTAAAAAAATGAATTCATTTACTTATGCTTTATGTCAAAAGCCCGTATTAAGTGTGGCCATGTGGATGACTGGTCTTTGTGCATTTCCTCCATTATTTTCAAATTTGCCGATTGATTTAACTCATACAGGCGCATTAGCAACTACTGAATTTAAGGTAAATGTACCAAAGTCTTACCACTTAAGCCTAACTGTTGAATTTGAATCAGCACAAAAGCGAGTTGATGATCTTGTTGTTGGAAATCCTTTTAACCAATATTGTGATGGGACTATAAAATATAACAACATTCCTGTAGAGAAGAGAAAAGAATTAGGTCAACCAATAACCTTACAAGTTCTTGTAAGAAAATCAAAAAATCATGAAATTGTTTTTAATCAGCAATTTCAGTCTTTATGTTCAACAGGACATGATGGTAAAAATAAAAGTTACAGAAGTATTGGCTGGATTCCTTTATCCCAAGATCTTTATGTAATTGAAGTTATTAATTTACAACCACATAAGCAATTAAAAAATGTCAAAACAACTTTAAGCTTAAATGCAAGTAATGGTGGTAAATAATCTTAAGATAATAATTGTTCAGGAAGTTTATCCATTAATTGTAAAAAAGGTTTTGGGCTTTGTAATGCTCTAGATAGGATTAAAGATCCTTGAATACGTATCACAGTATCTTGTGCTCGCTCGAAAGCTTGTTCTTCTGATATTCCCGCATCTTGTAAAACGACAGCGATACTATCAATCAGTCTTGTAAATACGGGTTGAATTTGAGGCAAAAAGGTTTGGTGCACTTCACTTAAGGTTAAAACTGCCAAAATACACGCTACATGGCCATTTTCATAAACTTGTCTTAATGAATAGGTCAGAGCTTCTAAACGTTCAATAGGTGATGTGTTGCTTTGTAGGTGAATAAAAATATGATCTTCGCGCCATTGTTCTAAATAGCTCAAAACATCTTGTGCCATTTGTTGTTTTCCATTTGGAAAGTGATGATACAAACTGGCTTTACCTAAACCTGTCCGTTCAGAAATTTTGGATAAAGAAGCGCCTTCATAACCATATTCTCTGAAAATACTTAATAAAGATCGAATTAAAGTCGGTTTATCCATAAAAACTACTCATATCACTTGATTTTGTACCGATCGTTCGGTACATTGAAATTATATAACCACAAAAGAAGATGACAATGAAACTTTATAATACTGTAATCTCAGGAAATTGTTACAAAATCAGATTATTACTTTCATTTCTGAATTTAGACTACGAAAAAGTTTCTATAAATTTAGCTGACCAAGAGCAAAAGACAGAGCATTTTCTAAAACTGAATCCTTTAGGGCAGATACCTGTGTTAGAAGATCAAGGGAGGCATATCCATGATTCACAAGCAATCTTGTGCTATCTCGCTAGAACATATGATGCTCATCAGCTTTGGTTTCCTCAAGAAACAATTGTAATGACGCATATTTTAGAGTGGTTGTTTTTTGCAAATCAAAGAATTGCTTCTACTTTATCGGCAGCACGAGCATTTCATCTGATTAAAAAACCAAATATTGATATCGAAAATGCGACTGCAATGTCACATGTATCATTAGCAGTTGTAAATCAACATTTAAAAACAAGAAATTGGTTGGTTGGTGAATCAGCCACGATTGCAGATATTGCTTGTTATCCCTACATCGCTTTAGCGCATCAAGGAAAAATAGAATTAGACCCATATCCATATGTTCAGGCTTGGTTAACACGTTTTCAACAATTGCCTCGTTTTATTGAATTAGATGAATAATAGGTTAGGCATGAAAAAAGTATTGATTACTGGAGCCAGTCAAGGAATTGGGCAAGCGATTGCTCAAAAATTCTTGGATGAGAATTATGAGGTGCATAATATTTCTCGACATACTCCACAATATTCACATCTTCATTTGCATCATTGGCAAGCGGATATGTTGCAATATGATCAAATTGAAAAGGTGATTCAGCAGATTGGGCAGTTTGATGTGCTGATTAATAATGCAGGCTATATGAATACACTTACAGCCGCTTCATATACGTGGGAAGAAATGCAAAAAATTATGCATGTAAATCTGATTCATACGATGCAGTTGAGTATTGATGTGGCGGAGAATATTTTTAAAAATCAGAAATTTGGACGCATTATTAGTATGGCATCCATTGCTGGGCAAATTGGGCATCCTGATATCTGGTATGGCATTTCAAAAGCGGGGCTAATTAATGGGATGCGTAGTTTAGCTCGTAGCCATGCCCAGCATAATATTCAAACCTTTAGTCTCGCACCTGGCCCTGTTGAAACACGGATGATGCAAAAGATTCCTATTGAAAGACAAAAGCGGTTAAAAGAAGCCACTTTAAATCAGCAATTCTGCCAAACACAAGAAATTGCAGAAACAGCTTTTTGGCTGGCGCAAGCAGCTCCAAATTGTTTAAGTGGCGAGGTATTTGATTTGAATAATGGTGTGAATTGTCGTTAGATCATGTTGAATAAATGAATAGAAATATATGTATTTCTATTCATTATTATTTAAGTTTTAAAACCGCTTTGGAATTTTTTGCCCATTGGGTACAGGGGTCTCAGCTTGTTTTAATACACCAAATAACCACGTTTCAGCATGTTGGACAGCAATTTTAAGTGAATCACCTAAGGCTAAACGTCCTGCAATAAAACTTGCCAAAGAACAGCCAGAACCATGATATTGTCCGTCTAAACGTGGGCAATGGCTTTCAGCAATCATTTTGCCGTCAGCATAAAGTACATTACGAATATGATCAGGTGTATCTTCATGTCCACCTTTCACTAGTACAGCTTTTGCACCCATCTCAAATAATTTTTGAGTGGCTTGCTCAATATCATCAATACCTGTTAAGGCTCTTAATTCAACTGTATTTGGGGTAATGACTGTGGCTAAGGGAATTAACTCAACAAATGCTTTAACTAATGTTGCTTGATCACCGAGTGAACCCCCACTATTCGCGACTAATACTGGATCTAGTACATATTGATAATCTGGATGTTGACGTAAAAACTCAGCCAATGCAGTAATATTATCGGTTGTACCCAGCATGCCTGATTTTACACATTTAATCGGTAAATCACCCACTACTGCATTTGCTTGAGCAAGTAGTAACTCTTTTGAAGTGGCTTCAAAACCAAACACTTGTTGCGAGTTTTGAATGGTCAATGCTGTGCAGGCAATTGCTGCATGTGCGCCACTTTGCCCAATTGCCTCAATATCTGCTTGTAAGCCAGCACCGCCTGATGGATCTAAACCTGAAAAACATAGTACGCTAGGACGCACAGCCATTTCCTTTTATTCTCTCATTTAAGCTAGTATATGGGAGTTTCGAGAAACTCTCGACTATGTTATGTAAGGCTTTAAGAGATTGAACGAATGACGATCAAAAATATTCTGATTGATTTAGATGGGACTTTAACTGACCCTAAAGCGGGTATTCATCGCTCAATTCGTTATGCTTTAGAAAAACTGGGCCACCCTTTAGCGGATGAGGTTGATTTAGATTGGACGATTGGACCTCCGTTGAAAGCTTCATTGGCAAAGTTATTAAATACTCAGGATGATGATTTTGCTGAACAAGCGTTACTTGCTTATCGCGAGCGTTTTTCAGTGACTGGTTTATTTGAAAATGAAGTCTATGTAACAGTGGTAGAAACGTTGCAACAGTTACAAGTACAAGGTTATCGGTTATTTTTAGCGACGGCGAAGCCAACAGTTTATGCGAAACGTATCCTTGCTCACTTTAGGTTGGATCAATATTTTACTGAGGTGTATGGCAGTGAGTTAACAGGTGAACGTACCAATAAAGTAGATCTAATTGCATATATTCTTGAAAAAGAGCAATTGGATGCGCAGCAGTGCATTATGGTTGGAGACCGACAATATGATGTGATTGGTGCACGTGCCCATGGTATTGAAACCATTGCTGTAAATTATGGTTATGGCACAGCAGAAGAACTTGCTCAAGTACAACCGCTTGCTCAAATCTCACAATTTAGCCAATTGCTTAATACGGTGAATCAACTGAATTTAGAACGAAAAGTATCATAATCATGAACGCAATAAAAAGCCTCGAATGATCGAGGCTTTTTTGTTTCATTAAATATTATGTTTTAAGCGGTATTGAACCAATTCTTCGATACTAATCACGGTAAGGCCATGTGTCTGAGCATAAGCTAGAACTTGAATACCTGATGCCATAGAGCCATCAGGATTAGTCAATTCACATAATACGCCAGAAGGTTTTAAACCAGCCAAACGGGCTAAATCTATTGTTCCTTCAGTATGTCCTCTGCGAGTTAATACGCCACCATTACGTGCACGTAATGGGAACACATGACCTGGGCGACTCAAGTCACTTGCAACAGCGCCATCTTTGGTTGCTGCCAAAACCGTAGTGACACGATCCTTGGCAGAAACACCGGTGGTCACACCTTGTGCCGCTTCGATAGTAACCGTAAATGCTGTTTTAAATTGACTAGAATTATCTACCACCATCGGTGGAAGTTCTAAATGATCTGCCAGTTCCTCAGTTAGACACAAGCATACAATCCCAGAACCATCACGGATCATTTGTGCCATGGTTTCGATCGTCAGTGTTTCGGCAGCAATAATAAGATCGGCTTCATTTTCACGATCGAAATCATCCATAACCAAGACGGGTTTGCCTTGGCGGATATCTTCTAGAGCTTGTTGAATACGTTGTTCAGCAGGAGAAAGGGCTGAAAAGAAAAGTTCGGGTTGAATTAAACTCGACATAATGAAACGCTCTCGTAAATAGGATACGGTTGAACATTTCAGGACTGATGTAAAAAATAAGCGTACACCAAAACAACGCGAAAAGCGTATTTCAGTGGTTTCGTCTTCTTTCATCCGGACTATACCGTCGGCTTTGGTCTCTCACCAAATCTGCGAGTATATAAATATATATACAGGCTCGTGGGCTGGTTAGGTCACTTGATTGCAAAACCTAACTTACCACCGGTGGGGAATTACACCCCGCCCTGAAGCGATGTGCCTTGATTATAGCCAGATTTTTATGAGAAAAGGCAACTTTTTATAGAATGAATCGTTCTATCTAAATCTAGAAATAAGCTGAAGTTCATTTGAAGCTTTTCGTTCTTAATGAAACTAGTATTGGATGTTAATTGAGCATAAACTCAAGTCATAAAACAACAATAAAATAGGCAATCAAATGGATCAACAACATAAATCAGAGTTAGAAAAAATGGCACAACAACTTCATCGACCTGTGATGAGTTTTAAAGATTTTAAGCATGTTTCTGAGCAGGATATGAACTGGCTTAATCAACAATTACAACGGACTATTCAATTAGAAAATCAAAGAATCAACAAAAGTTTATTTCAGATGCCATTTTTTTTACGTTTTCTTTTTAAAAATAAAAAATAACAAACATAAGGAAAGTGATTATGACTCGACTTGCTGTTCATGCCGAAATTATAAAATTAACCCAGATTCTTAATGTTTCAGAGCAACAATTGGCTTTTTTAATTCCTTTAGCACCTGAAAGCTTAAGACAATTTCGTTTTGCAATTATTGAGTTGCTACAAAGCCAACAAAAAACACGCTTCCGTTATCTTGCTGCTTGGGTGAATTGGCTGCCAAGTAGATTAACTGCCATTATGGTAAAGCAATTATTTGATCCATTTATCGTCGCTCAAATCGCAGTACATTTATCTACAGAGAACCTTTATCGAATTGCAAAACATTTACCAGCACATACATTAGCTTCAATTTCAGTCTATTTAGATCCTAGATTAGCGAGAGAATTATTAGCTTATTTTACTACCCATCAAATTAAGGATATTGCTCAAGTTCTTTTACAACAAAAAGACTTTGTAACGATGGGGCGTTTTGTTGGCATGCTATCTGATGAAGTGGTACAGGATGTGGCTCAAATCATTGAAAAGGAAAGTGATCTATTGGAAATCGCTTTTTATATTGAATCAAGAGAGCGTATTGATCATCTTGTGCATGTTTTACCGAAGGAACGTATCATAAAGACATTATTGATTGTAAGTGATCCGACACAACGCTTAGTTTGGCCGAAGCTATTGGCGTTAATGAGCCATATTGGTTATGAGCTCAAACAGGAATTAGGTGATCTAGCCGTACAGCAAGGGGAAATTGTGATAAATGCAATTATTCAGGCTGCGCAAGAAGACCAACTTTGGGAAGATATGTTGCCAGTAGTTGCATGTTTATCTGAACAAGCTCAATCCTATGTCGCAAATTTACCAGCTTTGCGCCAAGTTGAAATCATTAAAAGTATCGTTGAAGCCGCAGATGAAAGTGATTTATGGACAGACATGTTGGTGGTAGTAAATTACATGCAAAATGAAGCGAGACAAGTCGTTGCAACGGCTATTGCTCAAATTGATATTAAGGTTCTACATCATATTGCTTATGCTTCCTTACTTCGTTCGCAATGGGAAGTAACTTTTGATATTGTCCGTCGCATGCCACTTGAGAAACAGCAGCAATGCCAGCAAATTTTGAATACTTATATGCAGCAACTTGATGTGGAAACATATCAATATTTAGATGGTTTACTTGAGCGATATCAAATTTACTCTTCAAGCTAAAATCTATGCAGTGGGAAGGGTCTCTCGAATAGGAACTAATGTGGCGAGTGCATGTTCATAACCAAGCTCAACCAATTGATCTAATCGATGCCAATCAAACATACCAATACCATTGATTGGCATACGAATATGTAGATTGGCACGTTCAATCGCAGCAGTCTGGATCATGGTATCACTCGCAAGAGTTGCTGTTCGCATTAAGATTTCTGCAAGACGTGGAGCATGTAGGAGTTTGTCTTTGATCGGTTTATTCCAATTGAGTAGGGCACTTTGATCTGGTTGATCTAAACCAATACCCGGAACGCGAATATCATCGTGTAAACTGACATTACTGGCAATAATGGTACCTCTTTCCAAATTTTGCATAACATCTGTGGGAAGGTTGTTAATCACCCCACCATCGCATAATAAGTTCTCGCGCCATGCAACAGGCGGGGCGACACCGGGCACACTCATACTGGTTCCAACCCATGTGGCCAATTCACCTTGATCATGAATCACAGCTTCGCCAGTCGTGAGATTGGTTGAAATACAGTAAAATGTTCTTTTTAATTCTTCTATACGTTGATGACCGAATATCGCTTGTAGGCGAGAGTGAAAACGTTGTCCACGAATTAAAGATACTTTAGGCATGGTGTAGTCATTTAAATAGTTTCTTGCCACAAAGGTTTCATAAGCGATATGTGTCATTTCAATACTATCAAAACCGCAGGCCACCAAAGCAGCGACAAATGCTCCCATACTGGTTCCGCCCACAATATCAATTGGGATATGCAATTGTTCAAGTGCACGAATTAATCCAATGTGAGCAAAGCCGCGTGCACCGCCGCCGCCAAGAACTAAACCAACGCCTTGACTCGAAATCTGTCGGGCAATCGCACAAATATCTGTTTGTGCCCATGGATGAATAAAATAATGAGCGCGTGCATGATAGAGCTCTTTCCAAGTAAGGGTATAAGGAGATGGATCACCCTCTGAACGTAAAAGAACTAATTCAATTTGGCTTTGCCAATCGTGTTGATTTAAGATATCTACTAGCGGTGTATGTACAGGTGTTTGATTCGCTTCAGCCAATATCAAAATGCGATCAGCTTGGTGTAAGCAGCGTTTAGACCAGTCATCACCATTTTGGTGAGCAGCATAAAGTACGTAGCAATGTTTTTCTTCTAAGCTAGCCAACCATTCTCTTAATTTTAAATCATCATGCCCATAATCAAGTGGCGTTTGGCTAAATCCAATTCCAAATAGGGCATCGACATGAGCAGCCGTGACTAAACGTACGTGAGGCCAACGTTGTAAATGCTCAGTAAGCTTTTCTGCTAAATGAATTGCTGGGATCTGAGAAGACACTGGAATAATCGATAAGGTACGATTATGGCTCATAGGATGAGCATGTTGTAACTCAGGCTGAGTACGAGCAATAATTAATTTAGATAAGGCAAATAAGGTATCGGTTTGCTCGTGAAGGAAATCTATAAATTGTTGTCGGGGAATAACCAAAAGCGTTGTATCCCGCATTGCTTTGACTGAACCATGATGGGGTTGATTAGAGATTACGCCCATTTCTCCAAGGATCTCATAACGACCTAAATAAGTTGATAAATTTGAAGCGGTCGTTAATTTAATGCGCCCATACACGACAATATAAAGATGAGAAGCGGGATCATTGAGATTGTAAAGTTGCTGTCCTGTCTGTAAATATCTAATTGAACAATCATGAGTGAGCTTAACCAAGCTAGGTTCATCTAAATGTGAGAAAACGCTGACTTTCCGAAGTGTCTCTATAATATCCATATGATTTAATTTTCTTTATTTTCTATTTATTTAATAAAGTGTCAGGCTGCTTTACAAGTCCGATTAAGTAAAATAAAAGCCTATTTTTAAGTTTTTTTGTATTTAATATTTTCCTTTTAGAGTCGCAATAAAAAAGCCAGTTCTTATTGACTGGCTTTTTAGAAATATTTTAAGTATTTATGCAATTTGTACAGGAATACAGTTTGCCGTGTGATTGACAGTATTGTCTGGATTTGCATAAACCAAACGTGGTTTGTGGAGGTTTGCTTCTACTTCAGTGAAATCACCAAAAGTTGCAATAATTACTAAATCACCAACATCAGCTTGGTGTGCTGCGCCGCCATTCACTGAAATAATACCTGAGTCATCTTCACCACGAATTGCATAAGTTGTGAAGCGTTTGCCGTTCGTTACGTTCCATACGTGGATTTCTTCGTATTCACGAATCCCTGCTAAGTCCATTAATACACCATCAATTGCACAAGAACCTTCATAATGAAGTTCTGCATGAGTGACAACTGCACGGTGAATTTTACATTTTAATAAACGAGATAGCATGGCTAGCGTCTCCTGAGTAAGACCTAAGATGAATATCTTATTGGTTGACTTGTCACGTTTCCCGCTGGCGATAGGCGGTTTGATGCGCATTTTGCGCTTAAAAATGCAATATGGCAAGCGTGATTGATCAACAATTCAGTTTAAATTTAAGCGGGTTTGTATGCATTAATTTGATTCATTGCCTGTGAAACTTGTCCGTCGATAAGCATTTTCACTTTTGATAAGGCATGATCAATCGCTGCATCCATTAAAGCTTGTTCACTGCTAGGAGCTTTGCCAAGCACATGACCAGAAACACGTTCTTTAGAACCAGGATGTCCAATTCCTATACGTAAGCGATGGAAATTAGCACCAATATGTGGAACGATGTCGCGAAGACCATTATGTCCGCCATGTCCACCACCTGATTTTAAACGAATAATACCAGGATCCATATCGAGTTCATCATGAGCAACAAGAATTGCTTCAGGTGCAACTTGATAAAATTTGGCAAATGGTACGACACTTTGACCAGAACGGTTCATGAAAGTGGTAGGTAAGAGTAAACGTACGTCATGACCATCAATTTGACCACGACCGCTGTATCCATGAAATTTTGGATCAGCCTTTAAAGAAATACCATAACGATCTGCAAGCTGTTCTACGAACCAGAAACCTGCATTATGGCGGGTTTGGGCATATTCCTTACCAGGATTACCCAAACCAACAATTAGCGAAATATTTGACACTAATTTACGCCTTTAACACTTATGCGCGTTTGAAGTCAGCGTGCATAGGTGTGTTTTTAGCTGGGTGACGTTGTAACGCTTGGATTTTAACGTTTTCAACTTTATCGCCGATTTTGATTTCGATAACTTCTTCGAAGAAAGCGTTGTTTTCTAAAGCTTTAACGATTTCACGAAGCTCTAAAGTAACGGCTACAGGCTCAGCGCTACCACCATAGATGATTGCTGGGATTTGAGCAGCGTGGCGAAGGCGGCGGCTCGAACCTTTCCCTTGTTGTGCTACTTCACGTGCTTGAGCGTTTAATACGAAGTTTGCCATGGGCATATCCTCATTGAGTTTGAGTAACTAAACTTGCGACCAGTTTAGTGATAGAAAAACCCTAGCGAGCTAGGGTTTAAGAAAAAAAGCTGGGCTATTATAGATAACTATCGAACATAGCGCTAATAGATTCTTCGTTATTGATACGACGAATTGTTTCAGCAACCATGCTTGCAACAGAAACTTGGCGAATTTTACCTAAGTTTGCTGCTTCATCTGAAAGAGGAATCGTGTCAGTAACAACGAGTTCATCAATAACAGAGTTACGAAGGTTATCAATCGCTTTGCCTGATAAAACAGGGTGAGTCGCATAAGCAATCACTCGACGAGCACCAAATTGTTTCAGTGCATCTGCAGCTTTGCAAAGCGTACCTGCTGTATCTACCATGTCATCAACAATGACACAGTCACGATCTTTTACATCGCCAATCAAATGCATCACTTGTGATTCATTTGCTTTTTGGCGACGTTTATCAATGATAGCTAAATCGATATCACCTAACTGTTTTGCAACAGCACGTGCACGAACAACACCACCTACGTCAGGAGATACAACCATTAAGTTGTCATGTTGTTGTTGACGTAAATCAGCTAACAACGCTGGCGTACCATAGATGTTATCAACTGGGATATCGAAGAAACCTTGAATTTGGTCTGCGTGTAAGTCGATCATTACCACACGGTCAATACCTACAGTTGTCAGCATGTCAGCAACAACTTTTGCAGTAATTGGAACACGAGCAGAACGTGGACGACGATCTTGACGTGCATAACCGAAATACGGAATGACTGCAGTGATACGACCAGCACTTGCACGACGCAAAGCATCAGCCATGACCAAGATTTCCATCAGGTTATCGTTGGTTGGCGCACAAGTAGATTGAACGATAAAAACGTCTTTACCACGAACATTTTCAGTAATTTCAACTGAAATTTCACCATCAGAAAACTTGCTTACAGAAGCAGCACCGAGAGGGATATGTAAATGGCTTACGACTTTTTGGGCGAAATGTGGATGAGCACTTCCACTAAAAACGACAAGATTGGGCATGAAGCACCCTTGGCGGTTGGCTTATAATGAATTTGGATGGCAGGGGCGGCTGGATTCGAACCAACGGATGCCGAGATCAAAACCCGGTGCCTTACCACTTGGCGACGCCCCTAATGCGGCAGAACTTTAATCGTTTTGTATGATAATGTCAATATAATTGAGCAAGTATCGATATAAAACAAGTCTGTCTAAAGATATGGCAGGGGCGGCTGGATTCGAACCAACGGATGCCGAGATCAAAACCCGGTGCCTTACCACTTGGCGACGCCCCTAATTTGATAATATGTAATGGCAGGGGCGGCTGGATTCGAACCAACGGATGCCGAGATCAAAACCCGGTGCCTTACCACTTGGCGACGCCCCTATATATTACATATATCTACAGATGAAAATTGGCAGGGGCGGCTGGATTCGAACCAACGGATGCCGAGATCAAAACCCGGTGCCTTACCACTTGGCGACGCCCCTAACATGTAACTGAAAAATTTCTTAAAGGAGATTCTGCCAAACTATTGACCAAGTAAGCTTTACAAGGTGCGTTTTGCAAAATTTTCTTTATATCTATTTCACTTGTTACTTCAATAAAAACACAAGCACCTGTACCTGTAAGCTTTGCTAGACCAAATTGATCTAAATATTGCATTGCTTCTTCTACTTCAGGATATAACTGTCGAGCCAAAGGTTCAAAGTTATTTCCAAAATTAAAAGGTTCTAACTGATAGGCGCAAAATGTAGTGATCTTAGAATCTCTTGTCAATGTTTTTTGTGAAAAAAGCGCTTGAGTGCTGATAAAACAGTCAGGTTTTAAAATTATGAATTGTTTTTGAGCTAAGTCTATGAATGATAAATGTTCACCTATGCCTTCTGCCCATGCATTTCGACCAAAAATAAAGATAGGCACATCTGCACCCAGTTGCACACCATAATCAGCTAATTGCTGTTCATTTAAACCGCATTGCCACAGTTGATTGAGTACAATGAGTGTGGTGGCAGCATTAGATGAACCGCCGCCAAGACCAGCACCCATAGGAATATTTTTCTCGATTTGAATATTTAACCCACATGGTTCTTTTGCATGGGGTTTGAGTAATTGTGCTGCACGATAGATTAAGTTTTGTTCAAGAGCAACCTCATTTAAGCCTTCAATATGAATCACTCCATCCGCAATTGGCTCAAAAGTCATCCAATCATATAAATCAATCAGTTGAAAAATAGTTTGTAATTCATGATAACCATTGTCTCGACGACCAGTGATGTGCAGAAATAAATTCAATTTAGCAGGGGAAGGTACTCTAATCATAGAAGAATCTAATCTATCGGTTTTGAATCACCATTGTAATACGGTTTCCTTTATCGTCAGCAAGTGTTTGCTTCAACAAAAGTTTATTTGGAAGGATTTGCTTATCGTTATAGCTAAAATCAACAGTCCAACCATCTTCAATAAGCTGTTTCAAGCGATTTTGTTCGTCTTTGCTCGCTTGAGCATTTTGCGTCGCAGGCTTCGCTTGTACCCAGTAGGCAAGGTGCATGATCGGTGCCTGCCAACCTGTCGCTTTTTCCAGTAATTCTTCTGGTGTGGTTGCAGTAATGAGTCCAGTTTTAGCACTATTTAAGGTGACTTGACCTGCTTTGCCTTCAATCTGGGTTTTCCCAACACCTAATATACCTGTGAGCTCAATATCAAATTGATCTTGTTGTTGAACCCATGTAAAAAAAGCACTGCCAGACTGTTGTGGTGTACGTACACCTATTTTACCTTGTAAGCTAAAGTTATTTTCATCTTGCACTTGTGGTGAAGTAATTATCTTATTTGGTTGGCTTAGATGTTGGCAGCCTGTTAATACTAGAACGCTACTGCTACATATCGCGACACATAATTTTGAAAACAAGCGCATGTATTTAACTCTTTTTTACAGTGATAGGTAAGATTAAGCTATCAAGTTGTTGTAATTGTGGGGCATTTGCATGTTTTTGTTTCAATTGCTGTAAAACCTCACTAAATTGTGTGAGTGCGCCTTGCATATACAGCGCTTTAGCATAGCGAACTCCAATATTGATATTTTGGCTAATTGAATAGGCTTGTCCCAAGACTTTGGCTGCGGTATCAAAATCATTCTGTAGAAAAGCGATATAGCCCAATGTATCAAGAATAGAGGCTTGTTCAGGTGCAAAGTTGAGCGCTAGTTCTGCATATTTGCGTGCTTCTTTTAGACGACGATTTTGCAATGCTAAGGTATAAGCATAAGCGTTTAAATAGGTCGGGCTATTGGGTTCAATAATTAAAAGTTGCTTCAAAGTTTTATCTAATTTATCCCGATCGGTATAAGGATCCAGCAATAATACTTCTGCATAAATTAGTTCAGGATCATCGGGTAAGCTCTTAATTGCTTCATCTAGCAATACCAAAGCTGCTTTTTTATTATCCATCTTTTTTAAAATATCAGCTTGAGCTTGATAGAGAAAACTTGCATGTTGTGGATAATTCACCCGCTCTTGTGTAAGAAAGCGTAAAGCATCATTCAATTGCCCTTGCTTTTCGAAAATAGTGACCATATTGCGTCGAGACACAATATATAAGCTGCCATCCACGAGCCGATAATATGCTTTGGCAGTTTCATAATGTTGTTTGCGCTGTGCATTGATAGCAAGATAGTAATAAGCTTCATTCTGATATTTTGCTGAAGAACGCAATTCAACTAAATATTGTTCAGCTTTTTCGTATTGTTTTAAATCAATACTGGTTAAGCCGGCAATAAATAAAGCTTCTTCAGTTTTTGGATAATCTTTGATAATACTTTCAAGCTTATCTAATGCTTGCTGTTGTTGATTGATTTGAATGTAATAGCGAGCTTCAGCTAATCGTATATCAATATTGGTTTTATTTTTTCGACTGGCTTGTGCAAACCATTTTTGTGTTTCAGCATCGTCGCGTAAAGCCATTAATAGATTGGCTTTCATCAGAATGAAACTGGTCGATTTTGAACGTTTACGTAAGGCTTTATTGATATTATTTAATGCTTGCTCATATAAGCCATCTTGCGCTTCTAATCCAGCGATTAAAGCCAAGATAGATGGGTTTTCACGTTCTTTACTGGTACGTAAGGCATTTAATAAAATTTCACGATCTTGTGCTTGTTCAGGTGCAATCCCTGCCAAAATTTGTTCGAGATCAGCAGTTGGGTCAATATTTAAGATCTTATCTAATGTTTTAGCTGCCAATTCATATTCATGGGTTTTCAGGGCAATATGTGATAAGTAAAATAAAGCAGGAACATCTTTGGGTTCTTGTTCTACCCAGTGTGTTGCAATATCTAATGCAGATTGAAAATCGTTATATTCTAAGGCGACATCTAAAGCACGCTGTTTGATTGTGGTTGAATTACTTCGAATTGCCAGCACTGTATAATTGTGTAATGCAGTTGCAATATCATCATAAGCAAGAGAAAATTCAGCAACCATACTTTGTTGTAATGCGTTGTCAAAGCTTTTATCTGCATACATGTCGTGTATTGCTTGTGCAGAGACATACGAGCTCATGCTACCTAACAACAAGATTGTGGTAGAATACCGTCGAATCGTCTTGCCGCTAAAAAGGGTACGGCGATATAGCTGACGCAATTTTTATTGATCCAAAGTAATGCTTTTTATGACACCGATGTTGCACAATAACATAAATTTAGCGAAATGATGATCTGATATGTCTTTCTTTGCATTGGGTGTCAACCATCAAACAGCTTCTGTTGAACTTCGTGAACAAATCGCTTTCAATGCAGAGCGATTAGCTGCGCTATTGCTTGAACAAAATAAACATTCACCTTTGAATGATTTAGTTGTTGTATCAACTTGTAATCGCACTGAAGTTTATGCCATGACAGAAGATGCTGATAGTGTTCTGACTTGGTTAGCCCAAGTGAATAATATTGATGTAAAACAGTTAATTCATCATGTTTATCGTTACGAAAATGCCCAAGCTGTTACACATTTGATGCGTGTTGCAAGTGGTTTAGACTCTTTGATGTTGGGTGAGCCGCAAATTTTAGGGCAAGTCAAAAGTGCTTTGGCTTTATCTAAAGATGCACAAACTGTCTCGCCTGAACTAAATAGTGTTTTTGAATATGCTTTTTATGCAGCGAAACGTGTTCGTTCAGAAACCTCTGTAGGTAGCCATGCTGTTTCAATGGGTTATGCAGTTGCTCAGTTAGCATTGCAAGTATTTAGTCGCCCTGAAAAGTTAACGGTTATGGTAGTTGCTGCAGGTGAAATGAATAGTTTGGTTGCTAAGCATTTAGCGGAAATGGGGGTGGCAAAAATTCTAATTTGTAACCGTAGCCGTGAGCGTGCTGATTTACTGGCACAAGAAATTGCCCACCAAGTTGAGGTTGAAATTATTCCTTTTGCTGAACTTGCACAGAATTTATATAGAGCAGATGTTGTCTCGAGCTGTACAGGGAGTTTACATCAAGTTATTCAATATTCAGATGTTAAAGCCGCACTTAAAAAACGTCGCTATCAGCAAATGTTGATGGTCGATTTGGCTGTTCCACGTGATATTGATCCGAAAGTCGAATCATTAGATAACGTATATTTATATGGCGTGGATGATTTACAAAGTGTGATTGATGAAAATTTAGCGCAACGTCGTCAGGCGGCTGTTGAGGCTGAAATTATGGTGAATCAATTGGCTACTCAATTGATGACCCAACAAAAAGTGAAAGAGGCGAGTAGCACCATTCAAGCTTATCGCCAGCACAGTGAAGAAGTCAGCCAAAAAGAATTGGCACATGCATTAGAGTTACTGCAACATGGTCATGCAGCAGAACAGGTGATGCAGGAGTTTGCTCATCGCCTATCACAAAAACTTATGCACCCAACTTCTATTTTATTAAGAGAAGCTGCTAAAGCTGAAAATCCAGATTATTTTGAATGGTTACAGCAACATCTACAGGATGTGTTTGAGCATGAGCGTAAACCGAGACAGTAACTTAGCTTAGGACAATAACTTCAAGCTAATCTGTTTTGTTAGTTCATTTAATTGTTGACGTAAATTGCGTGATTCAATGAGTGAGATAGGTGATCTCAGTTTTAATTTTAAATATTTTTCTTGTAAATTTAATGAAAAGTCCTTAGCCAATTTATCAGCAATCTCAGGTGCTTGAGTTAATGATTCAATATTGGTTCTCTGCATAACATCGGCAATCTCATGACTATAACGACTACATGCACCGAGTACGTAATAGGTTGCTAATTCCTGATCATCCGGTAAATCATCAAATACAATATTGAGCACCGCTAAAACTTTAGCCAGCAGCTCAGTTTGGTCAATCACTGCCAGTAGTTCTTCAAAATGAATATAGAGAAATGGGTGATGCATTAAAATTGCGATTGCAAAATCTTCATCTTTGGTTTGAATATTAAAAGATAAAGAGGCATCGTGGCTGATTTGAGGGGTAAAGCGTTTGCCTAGACCGAGTTTCTCACGGAAAGACTGACTCAGCAAATAACGGAATGAGCCATGTTTAGGTAATAACTCTGTTAATTCACGTAGTTCTCCCATAACTAAACTTTTACCTTCAGGCGTGCTAACGTCATGCTGTCCTGTTAAATGAGCAAACACAAAGTCAGATAAAAGCGGTGCCTGTTGTAATAATTTTTGGAAGTTTTCTAAGCCTTCACGACGAATCAATGAGTCTGGATCATGTTCATTCGGAAGCACAAAGAATTTTAATTCACGACCATCATTGAGTAAGGGTAGCGCAATTTCTAAGGTGCGTCGTGCCGCTTTCTGTCCTGCAGCATCCCCGTCAAAGGCAATGGTAATACGAGAATTTTGTTTAAATAGGGTGGTTAAATGATCCGCATTACTGGCTGTTCCCAGTGTTGCGACAGCACCATTGATACCATATTGCTGCAATGCAATCACGTCCATATAGCCTTCGACCATTAACCAATCGTTGGCTTTGAGTTTACGACCTTCATACAAACCATAAAGCAATTGATTCTTGTGGAATACCTCTGAATCTGGTGAGTTAATATATTTAGGTTTAATTTCATCATTGAGCGCACGACCACCAAAACCGACCACGCGACCTTTATGATCGCGGATCGGAAAAATTACCCGCTCACGTAATAAATCAAAATCTCGACCGCTATCACTAGAACGAATCAAACCCAACTGTTTCAAACCTTCAATATCTTGTGGGAAGGCTTTTTCTAAATGCTGCCAATCCTCTGGTGCATAACCCAAACGCCAAAATTGAATCGTTTGTGCCGATAAGCCACGTTGCTTAAAATAATTTTGTGCTTTTTGACTCATTGGGAGTTGGCGTTCATAAAACTGAGCAACATTTTCCAGTAAGTCATAGAGATTACCTTCTTGAACTTGTTCATCCATATAAAAGGATGGATCAAATTGAGCAAAAGGATCATCCATAACGCGATCTATATCGACAAAATGCCCATCTATAAATTCGTCTGCTACAGAAATAGGTGCTGGATTTTCAGCGACTGACGTGTTTGTTGGTTGAGCCGCTTCAATTTGTTGAGGACTACGTTTATAAGAAAGTTTTTTATTGTCGTGATTATCTTTCGGCAATTCGATGCCTGTCTGATTAGACAAGTCTTTCATTACATCGACAAAGTTACGACTATCAATGTCCATGAGGAAGCGAATCGCATTTCCATTAGCTTGACACCCAAAGCAATGATAATACTGCTTATCTCTATATACATGGAATGATGGAGATTTTTCCTGATGGAATGGACAACAGCCCGAGTAAGTACGCCCAGTCTTTTTTAACTTCACACGTTGACCGATTAAATCGACGATATCAGTTCGATCTAAGATTTGATCAATCGTATGTTGTGGAATTGCCATGTGCATTTAACCATTTTGGACTGAGAGATAATATCTTCGTTGAAGTCAGTGTGTCAGAATTCATTGTTGCATAAAATGAAAAACAGGCAAGGGTTGACTTGCCTGTTTTGTGGTTTTGATGATTACAAATTAATTTGCAGCATCAGCCCCCGAAGTTTCTTTGGTCTCAGGCTTATCTAATAGCCCGAAGCTTAAACGGTTCATCCAACTTGGTTTATCGGTTGGTTCTTCAATAGGAGCAGAATCGATTTCTTCGGTTGTTGGCTTATCTAATAAACCAAGGCTCAAACGATTTGTTAAGCTGCGTTGCTCAGTTTCACCATTGGTTTGTTCTTTTACTTGTACCGTTTTAGATTCGCGGCCAAGCAACCCTAAAGTGGCACGATTGACCCAACTACCTTCTTTACGAGCAGCACGAAGATTTACTTCGCCATTTGCCTTAACTAAATTTGGATAGTTCAGTTTTAAAAGATCAATATATTGTTGAGACGTGGCTTGATCGCCTAATTTTTGATAGCTATAAGCTAATGTTGCAAGTGCTTCAGGTGTTTGTGGTGTTTGTGGATAGTGTTCAATTACCCATTGTGCACGTTCAGCAGCAGCCAACCATGCTTTACGTTGAATATTGAAACGCGCCGCATTCATTTCACTTTCGGCCAATTCTTGACCGATAAATTTCATACGTTGTGCAGCATCTACTGAATATTGGCTACTTGGGAAACGACGAATCAAATCTACAAAGTTTTGATAAGCGACTTTAACGTAGCTCACATCACGATGTGATTGTTGTAATGAAGTATAACGAATCAAACTGTCGTAATTCATTTCCATGTTGGCTACACCCCGAACATAGTAGGCGTAATCAACATTTGGATGTTGTGGATTTAAACGAATGAAACGATCTGCCAGTGCAATCGTACCTTCATAATCTTTTTGTTTAAATTTGGCGTAGAGGAGTTCAAGTTGTGCTTGTTGAGTGTATTGTCCAGTTGGATAATACGTATCTATCGCTTCAAGTGATTTAACAGCATCGGTATATTGATTACGTTCAAGTGATTTTTGTGCTTTTTCAAAATAGACTTGTTCACTTGACTGTGGGCCTTTATCAACCACTTCTTTTTTGCTTGGATTACTGCTACAACCAACAAATACAGACGCTACGCCTAAAGATAAAGCCAATATGGTAATTTTATAATGGGGTAGCGACATAAAAATTCCTCTGCTTTTGGGACAATAAGCTACAATGGTGCTATTAAACCATTTTTGTATCGATCATCAAAATGACTTCAACACAATCTTCCAATTCAAACCTTTCTGAGACAGATTTCTTACTTGAAGATTCTGTCGATGCAGATAATCATAATTCTGATGCAACTGCAACACGTTTATCGTTGCAAATTCAACTCGATGAAGAGTATCTAGGTCAGCGTATTGATCAGGTTGCTGCATTGGTTTGGAGTGAGTTCTCTCGTGAAAAGCTCAAGCAATGGATGAAAGACGGGCATCTGTTGGTAAATGGTAACATTGTAAAACCTAAATATCGTTGCGAAGGCAATGAATTGCTTACGTTGAATGTTGAGTTAGAAGCCCAAACCTCGAGTCAACCTGAAAACATTCCCCTCAATATTGTCTATGAAGACGATGATATTATTGTGATTAATAAAGAAGTTGGCATGGTGGTTCATCCAGGTGCTGGCAATCCTACAGGTACTTTGGTTAATGCATTGCTTTATCATGCACCTAAACTAGCTGAGCTTTCCCGTGCAGGTTTAGTACATCGTATTGATAAAGACACCAGCGGTTTATTGGTTGTTGCAAAAACATTGGAAGCCCAGTTTTCTCTCAGTAAACAACTTGCGAAAAAAACCGTTTATCGTGTTTATGATTTAGTTGCATATGGAAATATTATTGCGGGTGGCACGATTGATGAGCCAATTAAACGTCACCCAGTCGATCGTGTCAAAATGGCGATCTTACCGGGTGGACGTGATGCAGTAACGCATTACAATGTGAAAGAGCGTTTCCGCGACTTTACTCGTATTCAGGCTCAACTTGAAACAGGACGTACTCATCAAATTCGTGTGCATTTTAGTTATCTTGGACATGGTTTGGTAGGTGATCCTGTTTATGTCAATCGTGTACGGTTCCCTGCTGGTGCATCAGAAGTCTTAATTGACATGCTACGCAGTTTTAAACGCCAAGCTTTACATGCAGCTAAATTAGGTTTAGTGCATCCGCGTACTGGTGAAGAAATGATGTTTGAAGCACCATGGCCAGAGGATTTCACTCAATTGGTTGAAGTACTTCGCCAAGAGAATGAAGCTTATTAAAAAAGTTCTCTTTAAATAAAGGGAGATGTGTTCAGCTTCTCCCGTTCAAAAGCTAAGGAATATATTCTGGTAAGAGGACGGATTTTATGGAATTTGTACAAGGTTTGCCCAAAGGGATATATGTTGGGCAAACAGGTATTCAGCATCCTCAAACGATTGCAACTCAAAATGAAAATCTATCAGGATTTAATCTGGCTTTGCACGTGAATGATGATGCACAACGTGTTCAGCAACATCGAATGCTATTGTTGAATGAGTTGTCTGCATTTAGTGTAGATAAAATCACGTGGATGACACAAACGCATAGCAGCATTTGTCATACGATTAACGAGCAAATTCCATTTATTGCACTTGAAGGTGATGGCTTAGTCACACAGCGCGCAGGTCATGCCTTAATGATGATGACTGCTGATTGTTTGCCTATTGTATTGGGTAATAACGAAGGTACAGAAGTCGCTAATCTGCACGCAGGTTGGCGTGGTTTGGCTAATGGAATTGTCGAAAATACCGTGACTGAAATGAAATCTCAGCCAACTTGGGCGTGGTTAGGCGCTGCGATCAGCCAACCTTGCTTTGAAGTCGGGGCTGAAGTAAAAGCCATTTTCTGTGAGAAATATCCTGAATTAGCCGTTGCTTTTATTTCAGGTCAAATTGAAGGTAAATATCAGGCTGATTTGTATGCAATTGCCCGATTTATTTTAAACAGTTTAGGTGTAGAAACCGTTTTAGGTGGTGATCAATGCTCTTATCAACAAGCGCAAGATTATTTCTCTTATCGTCGTGATGTAAAAACGGGACGAATGGCAACATTTGTATTTATGCAATAAATCACATCCTTAGTGCTATTGATTCGCCTTGCATTCGTTAAAATGTTAAACTTGATTCAATTCATTGGTTTTTAAATTATCCATGTCTGTTATTGAGCAAATTACTCCCCAAGTTAAAGTTTGTGTGATTTATCATAGTCCTTATGGGCACACAGCTAAGGTTGCACAATATATCGCACAAGGCGCTGAACAAGCGGGAGCCGAAGTGCATCTACTTTCTGTGGTTGCACCGCAATGGGATTTATTAGATCAAGCAGATGTAATCGTGATGGGATGTCCAACCTATATGGGGAGTCTTACATCAGCATTGAAACAGTTCATGGAAGATTCTTCTAAACGCTGGTTGGCACGTACATGGCAGGGGAAATTGGCTGCTGGTTTTACTAACGGTGGTGGTCTCAGCGGAGACAAATTGGCGGTATTACAGCAAATTAATTTATTTGCGATGCAACATGGCATGTTATGGGCTGGTTTGCCATTTATGCCAACAGGAAGAAGCCCATTGGATATTAATCGGATGTCGAGCTTTCTGGGTTTAATGACGCAGTCCGATAATGCTAGCGTTGAAATTACACCGCCCGAAGGGGATTTAGAAACTGCACGCAAGTTTGGCAAATATTTGGCTGAACTAAAGGTTAAAAATAATTAAAATCAATACCTTATAATAAATAATAAAATTTTTTCTGTCAGACATTATATGTCTGACAAGGATGATATTCTGATCTTAATTACAGTTAAGGTTGGATTGGAATATGAAAACAACAAAAGCAAAAGGTTTTATTAAAAACCATCATAAATATCGCTTAGATGCTGATATAAATCAAGTCAACAGAATATTAAATCTTTATCATCATTTACCACGTTCACCACAAGCAGCTTGTCCGATGGATCAGTTAAAGACAGAAATACAGTCTTGGTATAATAATGAAATTGATGAGCAATCTATCCGTAAAGCAATTAAACGTGATTTGGATAAACTTAAAAAGATTTTAGTAACGGGAACGGTACATTGTATTTCAAAAAAAGGTAATCAGCCTAACGAATATTATCTTAGTGAAGATGCAGCAATTGAAAAAATGAATGCTGAATTGGCTTTGGTTTTAGTGATGGCGAGTAATTATTTACATCAATATCTACCTGAACAGGTTTATCTGAATGTTGTAGGTTTTTTTGAGTCTGCCACTAAGCAATTAGAACAAAATACTTTATTGCAAGATTGGCAGGAAAGGATTCGCTTTGTACCTACAGGCTATCATAATATGGATATAGAATATTATATTACAGATCAAGTTAAAAATATTTATACTGCATTATTGGATAATGAACAGTGGATAAAGTGTTTATATCGTAAAGAGGGAGAAAAGAAACAAAATATTTATACATTGAAACCGCATGGAATTATTCAATATGGGAATAAACAGTATTTGATGGCAAGTAAAATTATAGATCAAAAAAATGAGTTGCGTACGTTTAATATGCAAAGATTTGATCGAGTTACTTTAATACCACAATCTATTAGTATAGATATTGATTCATATGACTTGGACTGTTTGGTTGAAGAAAAAGAATATGAAGATGCTCATTTTGAAAGAGAAAATCTTTCAATCAAGCTCCGTTGTGAAAATTATTTAAGAGACGAATTAGAGTCTTATCCAATTGATGAATATCAGCATATTATTGATCAGAATGAAGGTTATTTTATCCTTGAAGCAAAAAGTATTATTACAACCAGTGTTTTAAATTGGTTAGTTGAAAAATCACATTCCATACAAGTGATTGAACCACAAGAGTTATTTGAAAAAGTTAAAGTACATGTCTTGGCTGCACGAAATTATTATGACGTGGACTATGATGATTTAGCAGAATATCGAGTTGATGAAAAAGAAGAAAGTGATCTTGATTCATTTTTTGATGATGAATCGAATGCTGAAATCGAGGGTATAGCGCAGAATTCAGTTGAGCTAGATCATGAGTGAAGATATTTCTATCTATACTGATTCCGACAAGATGATCTGTTTAGATCATACCAGATTTTATTATAGAAATTTACGTGTTACCACTTCATTGATTGATGTATTGCCAACTCAGTCTAAAGATACAGTTACAATTATTGTGACGGAAAATCAGGTTTTTTTAGAAAAAATTAATGCGGATCATTTTAATTTTTTGATATTTATTGTTCCAGAAAAAATTATGATGCCCTTAAATGCTCATTTATATAATGCTATTGTTTATAGATATACGGAAAATGAATCACATCAGATTTCGATTGAAGAAATATTGATTAGTCTGATCTCATTTATATTTGATCGGGATTACAGTATAGATATACAGGATGTAAAGAAAATCTTATGTTTTAAACAAGGTCAGTATTTAAACATTGATTATAATACTTTTAGTACGAAAATTTTGGATGAAATGGAATTTGATCATTTTCAATATAATACTTCATTTATTATTCATATGAATTTAAAGTCTTTAAAGTTTGAGAAGATGAATGAAGTAATGAGCGTTGTTGGGGAAAAATTAGTTGATAGACATTGGGGCGATATTCTGTACGAAGTTAAAGATTGTGGTGATATTTTTCTAGAAGAAATTTTTGTTTTGTATGCTGTTTAAATTTTCAGCCATATAAGGATAACATCATGTTAGGTGAAATCTATTGGAATGATCTTCCAGCAAAGGTGACTCGGATTGGCAAAAAAGATAATGAAGTTTTTATCTTATTTGAAGGCAAGATTAATGGGTATGATTGAGTTCAATCAGGACGAATCGTCTTAAAAATGACAACTGAATTTCAGGTTGTGCAAGGGGTTGTAGAATATAATGATGAGAATGGAAATTTTGATTTAAATTATGTTTTAGAGGGAAATTTTGAGGATGACTCGTATGAGATGTTCTCTGGAAACTGGCGAGAAGAGGGGCACAATTATCAGTTTGATATTTTGTTGGAGT
Organism: Acinetobacter modestus; assembly: GCF_014636095.1. Taxonomy (GTDB): domain Bacteria; phylum Pseudomonadota; class Gammaproteobacteria; order Pseudomonadales; family Moraxellaceae; genus Acinetobacter; species Acinetobacter modestus. The sequence continues at coordinate 18,708 of NZ_BMDV01000006.1, read as the reverse complement.
TCGATGAAAAAGATTTGCCCAGTTTAGCTACGGAATCGAAAAGTGATGAATCTATGACTGTAGATGATGAAATTAATAATGATCAAACTTTTGTTGAAGAGCTTGTGAATTTAAACTTGAATGATGAAGAAAATGGGCAAGTTTTAAGTTATTTACGGGTCAACGTGCAACCCGAAGTGATGCTCGTGTAAGAACAATTCAACGAAAAATAGAACTATATTATGGTTTACCACAAGGTTCTGTTCGATTAGTTAATCCTGATCGTTCTATCATTCATCCATCTGCAAAAATTCGGACGTTAAGGGAACGTTGGATGTTTGATGAGTAAGTTTGTAAATTAAATCTAGGGGGGAGCATGAAGGTATTTTTTAACATATCTAAGGAAAAATCTAGTCGTCTAGTTGATGCACTATGTTCAAATATAGATGCTAGAAAAAAATATCAGTTGAGTATTTTCACTTGCTATTTAGCAGATGATTTAGCAAAAGTGAAAGATTTTATTGAAGAAGTATCGAATAACATAAAATTGACAGATGTCCGATTATATATTGATGCGCGAGAATGTATCCGTATAGGGCTAAATCACTTGCAAGATTTTCAAAAAAGTTACTTCGACCATTATATCAGTTTAGATATTATTGCGATTGATACGCCAACATTATTCCATAGTAAAGCTTATACTTTACTTTCACATGATGAAAAATCGGGTCTGTTAGTAATGGGTTCTGCTAACTTTTCTAAGGGGGGATTATTTGCTAATCGTGGTGGTAATTATGAAAGCCTATTAATGACAAATGATATTGAAACTGTAAATCAGTTTTTGTCTTTAGAAGGAGTTCAAGACAAGTATATTAAGACATTAGACAGGTTAGAGGAGTATAAAACTGCCAATTTTACTTTTAAATATGCCTTATTACAACAAGGTCGCTTTGTACACAAATGGAGTGAAACATTTAATCAGTATTTTGCGATTAAGTATAAATTATCGGAAAAGGTAAAAAATGAGATAGGTAATGATGTACTCAGGTCTTTAGGTTTTGCTGTAGATGCAGAAACGATAAGTCGCCAATTTTTTGATTTTTCTAACTTAAAAAAAGATGAAGAAGCAGATGAAAAACAATTTAATCGCTTATTACGTAGAGGGATTGAAACTTATTTAGGTCATTGGCTGCCATCACCATTACTCCATGAAATTGGTGCTAAGATCCAGACGAATAAAATTTTTGAAACACTTAGTGAAAATATAGACCAACAGTTAATAGAGCATCAGCAACGTATCATAGATACTTTTGAACGATTAAAAGTAGAAGGGTTTATTGATAAGTCTGATGAAAGTAAAGACCCTATTCAGGAAGTGCGAGATAAACTTGCTAAACTTGAACAAGATCATGATAAATTATATAGGTTATGGCATAAATTCTATGATTTTGAATTGCCTTACGACTTATCTCAAAAGGATGATATTGAAATAGTCTATAAAGATTTGGTTAATCGTATTCAAAGCAAGAAAAGAAAAAATGCTGCTGCTTATAGTGTCCTTGAATCGTTAGATACTTTACGACCTAATGCTGTCTTTGAATATTTTATGTCACACGAACTTGATACTATTGGGGACGAAGACGAGTAATTTATGACCTTACGCATTTACACAGATTTTTTACATTCTCGAATGATTTATGTAAATCGTTGTGTTCAAAAGAGCTTTGTTTTATACAAAGCTCTTTTTTTGACTTACTTATGCAACATTCGTGCTTTATCTCTTTGCCAATCACGGTCTTTTTCAGTTGCACGTTTGTCGTGTAATTGCTTACCTTTAACAAGTGCGATTTCTAGCTTAACCAAATGACCTTTCCAATAACATGCTAAAGGTACACATGAATAGCCTTTTTGATTGACGGCACCCAAAAGTTTTTCTAGTTCGCGACGAGAAAGTAATAACTTACGTGTTCGTGTAGATTCAGGAACCACATGCGTTGATGCCGATAATAACGGCTGAATTTGTGAACCGAATAAGAAGGCTTCACCATTTTTAAAAATGACATAACTTTCGGACAGAGTCATACGACCTGCACGTAAAGACTTAACCTCCCAACCTTGGAGGGACATGCCTGCTTCAAATTTTTCTTCGATAAAGTAATCGTGACGCGCTCTTTTATTTTGAGCAATCGTGCCACCATTATGTTTTTTTACTACTGTTGCTTGCGCCATAATTCAAACTTCCACAATTACATATATTGTGCCGTAAAATGCAATCTTTTTCCATCGTTTAGCAATTTCGCGTTTAGAGCTAAATTTGTTAAAATATGTACCTTATCTCATTAACTAGAGTACAACGCATGTCTAAAACACGTGTGATTTATCCGGGGACTTTCGATCCAATTACCAACGGACACGTTGATTTGGTTGCAAGAGCATCAAAAATGTTTGATGAAGTGGTTGTTGCAATTGCAATTGGTCATCATAAAAATCCAGTGTTTAGTTTAGAAGAGCGTGTAGAATTAGCAAAAGCTTCATTAAGCCATTTGTCTAATGTAGAGTTTGTTGGTTTTGATGGTTTATTGGTCAATTTCTTTCGTGAACAACGTGCAACAGCGGTACTGCGTGGTTTAAGAGCAATTTCAGATTTTGAATATGAATTTCAGTTGGCAAATATGAACCGCCAACTTGATCCTCATTTCGAATCAGTATTTTTAACCCCGTCAGAGCAATATTCATTTATTTCATCAACATTGGTAAGAGAAATTGCTCGATTGAAAGGTGATGTGAATAAGTTTGTGCCCGCTGTTGTTGTTGAGGCATTTGAACGTAAACATCAGCAAGGTTGGTAGATGTCTCTTTATATTACTGATGAATGCATTAACTGTGATGTTTGTGAGCCAGTATGCCCCAATGAAGCCATTTATATGGGGGAATTGATTTATGAAATTAACCCTGCACTTTGTACAGAGTGCATTGGGCATCATGATCAGCCACAGTGTCAGTTATTTTGTCCAGTTGATTGTATTCCGCTTGATCCTCAGCATGTCGAGTCACAAGATGAGTTGATGGCAAAATATAAAAAATTAACTGCACAAAAAAATGCGAGCAATTAATTTCTAACTTTGATAATATGCGCCACGAAGTGGGCTGGACGGTCGCTGCTGTGGAGGTCTCCGTGACTGAAACAGGGGAGGAAAGTCCGGGCTTCATAGGGCAAGGTGCCAGGTAACGCCTGGGCGGCGAAAGTCGACGGCAAGTGCAGCAGAGAGTAGACCGCCTCATTCGTGAGGTAAGGGTGAAAGGGTGCGGTAAGAGCGCACCGCGTGTCTGGTAACAGTTCACGGCAAGGTAAACCCCACCAGAAGCAAGACCAAATAGGAATCCTGAGGCACGGCCCGTGCTGGATTCGGGTAGGTCGCTTGAGCGTATGAGTGATTGTACGCCTAGAGGAATGATCGTCCTCGACAGAACCCGGCTTATAGGCCCACTTCTCAAATTTTTTGAAATTGTGCTTGACGTGTGTATTGAAAGTTAAGATAATGCGCCCACAGTTTTCGGCTATGTAGCTCAGTTGGTTAGAGCACCGCACTCATAATGCGGGGGTCACAAGTTCAAGTCTCGTCATAGCCACCATTTTATAGACCACGCTCCTGCGTGGTCTTTTTTTATTTGAACTTTTTTTAATTAATTTTTCTGTTTGAGAGAAGATTTGTTGAAAAGTAATCAAATAAAAATTAAAAGCACAAAAACTGTTCATATGTTTCATGTTTTCAATGCCATACACTTGACCTGTTGTATAGAACACTAGATAATGCGCACACAGTTTACGGCTATGTAGCTCAGTTGGTTAGAGCACCGCACTCATAATGCGGGGGTCACAAGTTCAAGTCTCGTCATAGCCACCATTTTATAGACCACGCTCCTGCGTGGTTTTTTTTATGTGCTTTTATTGGCTACTCAACTTATCCTGTATCAACTGAATATTATTTATAGATTTAAGGTAAAAAAGAATAGCCATCAGATTTTCTGATGGCTTCAGTTGATTAGCTTTAATGTGATTGAATTAGAAAATTAAAGAGATATATTGATTTAGTCTCAATATATCTCAGCAGAAAAAATAAAAATTATAAATGCTTTTCAATCGTCGCTAGAGTTTGATGACTTTCATAAAAAGGTTTTACGATCATGGTGATAATAGGTTCTAATACACCATGTTCATCTAAGGCTACAACGACTTTAGGATAAAAACGTACAGCTTCATTTTGAAGATCCGATTCTTCAATTCCGATAGCAGCAAATACATCCTCTAAACTTTCGTCTTCATAAAAATCGTAAAAGACTTTTACTCCGTATAGAATCAGATCTTGAATATAGGAAGACTGGCGTAGCTCTTTCCAGTATTCATAAATCATTACAAAGAATTCTTCAACATCCAGAGGTGTGACTTGTTTGGTATATTCAGATAAAGGTTTAGCTTTATTATCTTCCCAAATATTACGCGCCAGACTCTCTAAATCATCGTTTGAAAGTAAGCTTAAATCGGCAAGTTGTTCTTGGATAAAGCGAGCAATACTTTCTTCGATTTTCTGTTCAATGCGTTGTTGTTGACGATGTGAAAAAGTCTTTAGTTTCTGCTGCCACTGATATTTGCTTTCAGAAATTTGTTCTTCGTCAGATTGTGAAAATAATTTTGGTAATCTATTTTGTAAAGTTGTGGTTGCAATATATTGGCATAATTGCTGAATTGAAGGACTTTCTTTCAAGAAGTGGTTTAAATAATGTCGAATATTTTCTAATTCGAGAAATTTAGATAACCACATTTCAAATTGGTGATCCGAAAAAACATCTTCTAAATGTGCTGAAGACTGCAAAGAAAAAACATGCAAGCGTTGAGCAATTTCACCAATAAACTCTAACAGTCCAGCACCAAGCTGCATTTCAAAGGCATAACGCTTAACAACAGCTTGGATTTGTTCAAGCTCTATTACTTCTTTCAGTTTGATATTTGGTGCATGTTGTAGAAACAACTGAATAAACTGCTGAAAGAACTCAGGAGAAAGCTGTGTAGTAAGCTGATTTTTATAAAATGCCACTTGCTCAAGCATAAGTGCTTGAGCAAGTAATTGTGACTTTTCAGAAACAATTTTTTCAGTCATTCGCGGTCCATCCATTGACGATAGGGTAGCGTCGTTCGCGACTGAAAGCACGTGAACTAATACGTGGGCCAATTGCACCCTGACGACGCTTGTATTCATTACGATCAACTAAGCGTATTACTTTTTCAACCACTTCAGCTTCGTAGCCTTTTGCAATTATGTCTGCTTGGCTAAGATCTTCTTCGATATAAGCGTACAGAATTGCATCAAGTACATCATAAGCAGGTAAAGAGTCTTGGTCTGTTTGATCAGGACGCAGCTCTGCTGAAGGTGGGCGAGTAATGACACGCTCAGGGATCACAGGTGTTTCACTTAATGTATTACGGTATTTTGCTAATTCGAAGACGATAGTTTTATAGACATCTTTTAATACAGAAAAGCCACCGACCATATCACCATACAGTGTGCAATAACCGACTGAAATTTCAGACTTGTTACCTGTTGAAAGTACAAGGTTGCCAAACTTATTTGATAAACCCATGAGCAGCGTACCACGGGTACGCGCTTGTAAGTTTTCTTCCGTTGCATCCGCTGGCGTATTGCCAAAGAACGGGAATAGGGTCTGCATGAAGCTATTAACGATTGGGTGAATCTCTGCAATACCGAACGTTACACCCATACGACGTGCTTGTTCTGTTGCATCTTCTACACTCATTTGAGAGGTGTAAGTATAAGGCATCATCACGGCTTGTACTTTATCAGCACCAATCGCATCAACAGCAATAGCAAGTGTCAAGGCTGAATCGATTCCACCTGATAAGCCCAAGATCACACCTGGGAATCCTGAGCGTTGCACGTAGTCACGTGTTGCCATGACCAATGCTTGATAGATTTCGGCAAAAGTATCTAAAGTTGGGATGGCATTAGCAGTTTTAAACTGTTTTTGCTCTGCATCATATTCAGTCACATAAACAGATTCTTGAAAACTTGGTGCTTGTAATGCAAGTTCGCCATTTTTGTTACTAACAAAACTTGACCCGTCAAAAATAAGATCGTCCTGTCCACCCACTTGATTGACATAAACAATATTCAGATTCAGTTGTTTTGCGAGTTCATTTAATGTTTGGATGCGATGCTGCGGTTTGCCAACTTCATACGGAGAAGCATTTAAGACAAGCACAGTTTCAACATTCAGTTGGCTAAGTTGTTTGACGGTATTCAGTGACCAAACATCTTCACAAATCAGCACACCAAACTTATGACCTAAATACTCAAAAACGAGATGTTGATGGCCATCTTGGAAATAACGTTTTTCGTCAAATACGCCATAATTTGGTAAGTTCTGTTTGTTGTATATTCCTAAAACTTGCCCATCTTTAATCACTGCGGCTGAGTTGTAACGGTGACCATCTTCAGTTTGATGTACGAAACCGAATACCATGACGATATCTTTTACTTCACTTAATTGAGCGAACGCTTTTTGAGTGCGTTTTTGTAAATTCGGGCGAAGTAATAAGTCTTCAGCTGGGTAACCTAGCGTAGAAAGTTCAGGGAAGATGATCAGATCAGCCTGTTGTTGTTTCGCTAAATTTGCTTGCTCAACCATCTTTTGAGTATTTGCGTCAATATTGCCAATATGCGGAGAAAATTGAGCAAGGGCAATTTTAAAATTTTTCATTCAAACCTAATCCTAAGTCTTAACAAGTGCTGATATACAAGATTTTGATTTATATAAGTATAGTTTTAAAAACGTTTGTATATCATGGTGCTAAACATTCTGCATCTTAAAGAAAAATGACAAGTTCACTAATATATACTAAATGCACATTTTTCTGCGTAAAAATAACAAGTTTTTCTGTATAAAATACGAAGATCTATGGATCAATCTGTGTATTTGAAGTTATCCATATCAATCTATTAGGCAAAAATTTCAAAATTTAGTGCTTTTGTATAATTTTTCATTTCATCTTTTCATACTCTGGTGACAGATTAATTACAGCAAATACAGATTTTTTTATACGCTAGACCTATTCAATCACCAATAAAATTCGCAAAAAAGATTAATTTATTGAGTGGTTTATTATTTTAAAAATAAATAAATTCAATGTCTTATGTTTTTTGATTGTTTTTTATACCATTCGTCGGGTAAATCTATTTATTGCTTGAGTGTACATTTGTGCACTGCTATTATCCTAATTAATGTGAACATATGTACACTGTAATTTAAATCAAGTATGTGAGTAACATACAAAAAGAGGTAACGAATATGTCAGTTTTATTATTTCCCGTAGTTGCATTTGGTTTGGCTGTCGTTGTGGGTCGTATTGGTACCGTAATGTTCCAAGAGCAAGACAAACAAGCCTAATTGTAAATAGATATTTATTGATAATTGAAGAGGTAACGAATATGTCAGTTTTATTATTGCCTGTAGTTGCATTTGGTTTAGCTGTCGTTGTGGGTCGCATTGGTACTGTGATGTTTCAAGAGCAAGACAAATAAACTTTAGATTTAATCAGTCAGTTAAGAATTTCTTATATTCAAGAGGTTAGAGTGATGATGATTTCAACAATTTTATTTCCAGTAATTGCTTTTGGATTGGCAATTAGTGTGGGGCGTATTGGTACAATTATCATGGATGATATACGCAAAGATACGGATTTTACGACGAATATGGACACCCGCCATGAACTTAAATCTAAAATGCGCAAAGGTTCTGTTGCATAAAGCAGATTGCGAATTTCTAACTTAAAAGCCCTGTCATTTATTTCACAGGGCTTTTTTATTAGTTCAAAATAATATTTGGAATTTTCTTTAAAAAAATATCTCGTGCAATATCACCTTGTTGTTCAATGTTGTAACTGGTGAAAGCCTTGGTTTGAATAAAGCGATAATGATAAGGATTATACTTTTTAAAACTAAGATAGTAGCCTGTCTGTAACAACATTCCTTTTAAGATGACATTGGTTTTTTGCTGAAATTGCAAGATGTGGGCGAGTTCATGAATAAAAATTGCCTGAAGATCTAATGAACATTTTGAGTAATCTTGGTAAAAATGTTGTTTATGTACAAATAGATTGCCGTTTGGTGCCATAAAAATATTCAATGGTTGCCACGGTAAATACGGAATGTTAAAGATTTTTACTGCATGATAATCAATCAGATCACCGAATACAGATTGAGCGAGAGCAACTTCGCCATCAGTTAAGCCACGCCATTTAAATTCATTCATGTTAAGAAAAACAATGAGAAATGATATGAGTACAGAGGGAATAGCGTGGAATGATTCGAATAATTTCATCTGATTCAAATTCAATTCATGATTTGTTTAATACCATAGCAAATAGTTTAATTAGAAAACCAATTTTTGATTGAGCTTAGTTTTGTAATTGTTGTGATGTGATTCAATTTATTGATTTTAGTTCATTAAAATTTAAGATGAAATTTATTACATTTTTTTCTTTATAATCATATTAATAGTAATTTTATCATCTATTTTTTCTTAAAAAACATGGTCTTGAATAGTTGTAATTGTTATTGAAAATTCGACTATTGATTGAAAGATTGTTAAAAATGCCTAATAATTAACACTTATTTGTAAAAATGCTTAATATTTCGATAAAAATAATTGAGTGTCTATTTTTACGTTAGGGGCTTCAAAACTAAACTGTGATCGGTTGTGATGGAGAGATAAGTCAATATTAAGTTTTTAAGATACCTATGCTGAATCGGATTGATTCTAATAAAATCAGGATATTAACATGAGTATTTTAGCTCGGAAGGATCAGAATTCCATTCATACCGCGTTAAAGCAACAAACTTTGACAGATGCACAATTAGTTTTGAGTAGATCTCCGTTTTTAATTTTTTTACCTAAAGAATTACGCGCTTTCTTTTTAGTTGAACGACAAAAACAATTTACAACTATTGCAAAATTTGGCTGGCCACTACTGTTATGTATGCTGATTGGAGAAATGACGATTGCACACGTTTTTTACAGTCGAAATTTACAGGGTCACGACCATATAATTTGGGACAATCACTTTTTTCTTTGTGCAATTATTTTATTTACGGGTGTCGTGTTTGCACATATCCCTAAACTGGCATCAAGTTTTCAGCTTTGGTTAGGATTGTTAATTATTGTTGTGCTGTGGGATAAATTGTATATCGCTTTGTCACTTAAAAATATTCAACTTATACAATATCATATGGGTGCAACCATTATGATCGTTGTAATCGATATGCTGGCTTTACGCTTAACAGCAATGGTATCTATGTTTTCTTGTGTCATGGGTGGCTTTCTTGCTTGGCTGACAGCATATAAAACCTTAAATTCTTATGATCTTTATGTTTTCCTTTATTTTTTGCCAACAGTAATTGTTTGCGGAACGATTTCTCTATTGATGGAAAGGCAGGACAAATTATTGTTTTTGCATCAAGTTGTACTTTTACAGCAGGTTGGGGCACAGGAGGAACTGAATAATGAACTTTCATTACTTGCTCAAATTGATGGTTTATCTGGGTTAGTGAATCGCCGTTATTTTGATCAGATTTTTCTACAAGAATGGATGCGTAGCCTACGAGACAAAACAAGCTTATCTGTCATTTTTATCGATATTGATTATTTTAAGTTCTATAACGATACCTATGGGCATTTGGCTGGAGACGAGTGTATCAAAAAAGTGAGTTTGGCATTGTGTTCTGCCGTGGTTCGTCCTGCTGACTTAGTCGCTCGTTATGGTGGGGAAGAGTTTATAGTTTTGCTACCGAATACAGGATTACATGGTGCAATCCATATTGCTGAAAAAATATTAAAAATAGTTGATAAAGCTGCAATACCGCATCAAGGTTCTTTAGTTGCAAAAAATATTTCAGTCAGTATCGGTGTTGCTAGTTGTATTCCATTGAAATCGATGCAGGCAGAAGATTTAATCAAAGCAGCAGATTCTGCTCTATATCAAGCAAAATTTAAGGGGCGACATCAAGTGAGGTGGTAGAAATATCTAATTTATTATTTTCATGAGGAGTTATATTTAATAGTATAACTTTTATAACAAGGGAGTAATAATTTTGAGTAGCTTTAAGAAGTTCACCTGTATATTTTTAATTTCAATTTTTTTTATAATTACTATTCTAGTTTGGTTGTCACAGGATCAAACTCTTAATCGTACTAGTAAGGAACTACTTTCTATTCAAAAAAATTATCAGCCGAATTTAAAAAAACATCCATTTTTTTTAATTTTGGGTAGCGATGCTAAAAAAAATATTGATCCTATGTTGTTGGGGAGATTACGTTACCATCAATATTGGGCATATTATTTTATGTCTCCATTGAGTGGGTGGAGTGATTATAATTTTTTGGAATCAAAAATTTCTAATCGTTTTGTAGGTGGTGATGTTGATGGAGTTACAAAAGAACTTTTATTGAATTTGAATGAGAATAGAGATAAAGGAATTGATTTAGAAATATTAAAAATCAATGAACAAAAAGTAATTAAAGCTTTTGATGAAAATAAAGATCTAATTCAAAGGCATTTAAAGAGCCTACAAGAAAAAAGCGATGATCAGCTTGCTTTACCTGCAAATGCTCCAATTTTTAATTATTCCCCTACACTTAGTACACATTACCTTTATATTTCAAAATTAGCACTTGATAGAAATAATTCTGCACTAAAAAATTACATTGATAATCTGATGTTGCAATATGCTAATACCACAAATCTAGTTTATAAAATGGTCTTGCACAGGATGATTGATTCATCGCTTACATTGCTACATTTTTTATCGAATGAAAAAAATACTCCAATCAATATACCACCAATGATAGACCAACAACTTTCTTATAAAAATGTCTTTGGAGGGGAGCTAATTCTTTTAAAAACAAGTTTTCCAAGCTATGAAGATTATATAAGAAATGATTTTACTGATAATAGCGAGCTAGATAATTCATTACCTATGCGATTAATTAGAAAATCAAATTTATTTTTCTTACCGAATATGACGATGAATCAGTTTGCTCAGCAGTATTTACCTTATATTCAATTATCCGAATCTCCGTATCTAAGGTTTAAGCAAGAAGCCAATTTAATTGTGGATCAGGAGCAAGCTAAACAAACCGTATTTAAGCTTAAAAACGCTATAGGTAACATTTTTGTAAATATGGGAAGCCCTACATTTATTGGTTACATTGTTAGATCAAGACTTTTGGATAACAAGATACGTGTATTTAATGTGTTGCATAGTGGAAATGAGTGGAGTATTGAGCAATTAAACTTAAATAAAGAAGGATATGAGTTCTATAAAACCCAAGATAAACTCTGTATACGTAGTCCTTATTTAAAAAAAGTGGATTGGAATCAGGATAGTTGTCTCAGTATCCAGTAAAGAAAAAAACCCCAGTTAGAACTGAGGTTTTACTACAACAAGGATCACCACTGCAAATAGGATGAGAGTCGGCATTTCATTAAAAAAACGCCAAAACTTGTGTGACTTATAATGGGCATTACCAATCAATTTTTTGCGATAATAACCGCAAACAAAGTGGTATATGACCAATAAACCCACCATACCGACTTTAAGATAGAACCATAAAGCTTCATGGTAGTGTCGGGTTGCATCACCCCAATCAACAAGAAAGTGGGCTGTAATGAGTGTGGCAATCATAGACGGCCACATAATTCCTCGATACAACTTACGTTCCATCACCTCAAAGCGTTGATGGCTAACGGCATCTTCACTCATAGCATGGTAGACATAAAGCCGGGGTAAGTAGAACAATGCAGCGAACCAGCAAACCACGGCAATAATATGTAATGCTTTTACCCATAAGAAAGCATCAGAAGGTGCATCCATCGATAATCCTAGGTGGGATTATGCATCCCACTTCTTGAAAATAAGGCAGGCGTTTACACCGCCAAAGCCAAAACTGTTACTCATCACAGTATTCAGTTTTGCATCACGTTTTTCAAGTACAATATCGAAACCTTGTGCGCCTTCATCAAGCTCAGTCACGTTGATGTTTGGAGCGATAAAGTCATTTTGCATCATCAATACAGAATAAATCGCTTCTTGAACACCCGCAGCACCTAAGCTGTGACCCGTCATTGATTTAGTTGAACTAAGCGGTGGAACTTGTCCTTCACCAAATGCGCGCTCCATTGCTTTTAGCTCAGTCACGTCACCTGCTGGTGTTGATGTACCATGTGTGTTGACATAATCGATTTGTTCTACACCATGCTGTTTTGCTTCATCTAATGCCATGATGATACAACGTGTCGCACCTTCACCACTTGGTGCAACCATATCTGCACCGTCGCTGTTCGCTGCATAAGCAACAACTTCAGCTAAGATGTTCGCACCACGTGCTTGTGCATGTTCAAGTGATTCAAGAATAACGAAACCACCACCACCAGCGATGACAAAACCATCACGATCCGCTGAGTAAGGGCGAGATGCAGATTCGGGAGTATCATTATATTTAGAACACAATGCACCCATTGCATCAAAAAGTAAGCTTTGCGACCAGTGATCTTCTTCACCGCCACCAGCAAGCATCAGATCTTGCTTACCTAATTGAATTAAGTTGTAAGCATAACCAATTGCATCAGCGGAAGTTGCACAGGCACTGGTAATTGAATGAGCAATACCTTGTAGTTTTAGTGCAACACCCACATTTGCAGTAATGGTATTACTCATATTACGAGGAACAAAGAAAGGGCCAATTTTACGTGCGCCTTTTTCTTCTAATAGCTTAACCATCTCTGCAACTGATGCAGTTGAGTTACCGCCGCTACCACCTGCAATACCATAACGAGGATTATTTGCTAGATCTTCTTGTTTTAGACCCGCATGTTCTACCGCTGCAATCGCTGCGTTATAGGCATACATTGCGCATACACCCATAAAACGCTTGATTTTACGATCAATACCATCAAAATCCTGTTCAGCAGCAGCGCTGACATGACTTTTAAAATTTAATTCGGCATAAGTTGGATTAAAACGTGTTCCTGAGATTCCATTTTTTAAAGAATGAGTGACATCTTCTAAAGAGTTACCGATACATGAGTTAATGCCCATACCAGTGATTACAACACGTTTCATTTACAGATCCCTTTTATGGTAATACGAAGCCTTGTGCATATCGCTATAAGTACAAATCAGGAGAAAATAACGATTTAAATGGCTTATGAGTGAATGACACCATCATAGCAGAAAGGTTTTTTATTTCTTATGGCAAATTTTATGCCTATTTCTAGTTGTGTAAATATTCGTAAATATAAATGTAGTTGAGACAAAAGGTAATGAAAGAACACAGATAAAAGTTGAGATAAATTTACATTCAACCTAGTATTTACCTAGAGATGCACAGATTATAGAACAGAGGTACTTGATGACAAAATCTAAAAACAAGCAATCTTCAGGTTTATTTACCCAAGCCTTTGGAGTGGCTAAAAAGCTCAGTTCAGAAATACAAAAACTTCAAACTGCTCCTAAAACATTAGCAACTGGATCTACAGATTCATCGAATGTGATCGAAGGGAAGGCGCGTTTTAAAAGCCCATTTGAGATTGAGCAATACGAAAGCCCACAACATATGTTACGTCAACAGTTACCTAAATTGTCCCATCAACTTTTGGGTCGCCATTATACAAAAGTAAATAATGTTGCATCTTTCATTTCACCTGACATGGGCGAAAAAGTTTCTGATTATTTATTTCAGTGGTTGAATGAATTTAGTTCCAATACTTCACTTACAGAAAAGATTCTGGAAGAAGCAGGTGTAAAGGATATTACCGAACTCACTCAAGATACGGGGCGTTCTCAACGTTTAAGTCAGGCATTAATCGAACAAAATAAATTATTAGCCGCTGCACAAGGGGTTATCACGGGTGCTACAGGAGTTTGGGGTGCAGCTGTTGATATTCCTGCCTCGATTGTTCTAGCACTAAGAACAATTTATCAAACGGGTCGCTCACATGGATTTGATTTAGCCGATGAGGCAGATCAAGAAGTGGTTGCCTTTATTTTTAAAGAAATTGATTTGGGTATTATTGCTGAAAAACAAACATTATTGATTGCATTAAAAGCTTTGAAGTCGATGTTAGAAACCCATGACTTACAACAGTTTCAGCAGTTGCTTGGATCGAGCAACGATGTTGAGCTTGTAAAGAAATGGTTAGTTGATGAGGAAGGGCAGTTTAAATGGGGGTGGTTAAATCATATCCCTCAAGCATCTGTGATTGGTAAATTAACACCAGTTGCTGGTGCTGCTTTAGGTGGTTTTTATAGTTGGCGTTTACTCGAAGATGTTGGGCACAAGGCACAATCTGTTTTCGGGGCAGCTCGTTTTTATTTGAATGAATATCCGAATGAAAATCTTTCACCTTTAGAAGCCTATTACAAAGCGGAAGCATTATTAAGAAAGCCAAATTCACGATTGTTAAATGCAACAGAGACTACGACAAATGCAATAAGTAGTGTTGATGAAAGCAAAAATGATGTGATTACCAATGTTTCAGTGCAATCTAAAGATCATGCTGCTAAAGAAATTCAGACGAATGAAAACGTTGAGCAGGGTATTCAACAGCTTGCATCAGAGCATGTGGTCAAGCACGAACATACTGAACAGCAACCTGCTTTGAAAGTGCAATCAAATGAATTACTCACTTCCGATGAATCGGAACTATCTACAGAACCAAAAACAATCGATATAGAGCCTGCATCAACAAAACACAGTTAATTATTTGTTGGTGTTATTTAGACATCAATAAAACAACAAAATTATAGAAATGGTCAACAGTTGCTTTATCTTGCATTGTTGACCATTTTTACTTCTTAGCTTACAATTATGTGCCCTTAAAAAGAGGTGTTTTTCTTTTTAAGGTTGTTTAATAACGGGAGAATTGCCAAATGGCAACAACAAATCAGTTGATCCGTAAGGGTCGTACAACTTTGATTGAAAAATCAAAAGTTCCTGCGTTGAAGGCTTGTCCACAACGTCGTGGTGTATGTACACGTGTATATACGACTACTCCTAAAAAACCTAACTCAGCAATGCGTAAGGTTTGCCGTGTTCGCTTAACTTCTGGTTTTGAAGTATCAAGCTATATCGGTGGTGAAGGTCATAACTTACAAGAGCACAGTGTTGTGCTTATCCGTGGTGGTCGTGTTAAAGACTTACCAGGTGTACGTTACCATACCGTTCGTGGTTCTTTAGACTGTGCTGGCGTTAAAGATCGTAACCAGTCACGTTCTAAATACGGTGCTAAACGTCCTAAGAAGTAATTCTAGGAAGTTAATGTGAAAACATTAACACCACAACCCTTTAGCGTTTCGCTTGTTTGAATTCTTCATAGATTTGTAATTCAAGCGACGTATAGTAAGGCCAGCGTAGCGTACATGACACTTGTACAAACTGCTGGATTATCCTGAAGTGTCATATTATTAGGTGTATTAAAATGCCAAGACGTCGCGTAGTCGCTGCTCGTGAGATCCTTCCAGATCCAAAATTTAGCAGCCAAACAATCGCTAAATTCATGAACCACGTAATGCAAGATGGTAAAAAATCTGTTGCTGAAGGTATCGTTTACGGTGCTTTAGAACGTGTTCAAGAAAAAAATAAAGTTGACCCAGTTGAATTTTTCGAGACTACTCTTGAAAAAGTTCGTCCTATGGTTGAAGTAAAAGCACGCCGTGTTGGTGGTGCTACTTACCAAGTACCTATGGAAGTGCGCCCATCCCGTCGTACTGCCTTGGCTATGCGTTGGTTAGTAGATGCTGCTGCTAAGCGTTCTGAAAAAACGATGGCTTTACGTCTTGCTGGTGAGTTGCTTGATGCAGCTGAAGGTAAAGGTGCAGCGATCAAAAAACGTGAAGACGTGCATCGTATGGCTGAAGCCAACAAAGCCTTCTCTCACTACCGTTTCTAAGCGGATAAAACAGTCCCTAATCAGGAGAATATTCATGCGTACCGCAGCTCGATTCAACATCGCTCTTTACCAAAGTGGGGGCTTTGCGGGTATTTAAGTTGCCTGCTTGAATATTTGTACGCATCAATTTAATTGATGCGTCCTGTTTTAAATATAACATTTAGGAATGTAGACATCATGGCTCGCCAAACCCCAATTAGTAATTACCGTAACATCGGTATCTCTGCGCACATTGACGCAGGTAAAACAACTACAACTGAACGTATTTTGTTCTACACAGGTGTATCTCACAAAATTGGTGAAGTACATGACGGTGCAGCAACAATGGACTGGATGGAACAAGAACAAGAGCGTGGTATTACAATTACCTCAGCTGCGACAACTTGTTTCTGGTCTGGTATGGGTAACCAATTTCAACAACACCGTATCAACGTAATTGATACACCGGGACACGTAGACTTCACGATCGAAGTTGAACGTTCTATGCGTGTTCTTGATGGTGCGTGCATGGTTTACTGTGCTGTAGGTGGTGTACAACCTCAGTCTGAAACTGTATGGCGTCAAGCAAACAAATATAAAGTGCCTCGTTTAGCATTCGTGAACAAGATGGACCGTACAGGTGCAAACTTCTTCCGTGCTGTTGAACAAGTTAAAACTCGTTTAGGTGGTAATCCTGTACCTATCGTTGTGCCAATTGGTGCTGAAGATACGTTTGCAGGTGTTGTTGACCTGATCGAGATGAAAGCGATTATCTGGGATGAAGCATCTCAAGGTATGAAGTTTGAATACGGCGATATTCCAGCTGACCTCGTTGATACTGCTGAAGAATGGCGTACCAAGATGGTTGAAGCTGCAGCTGAAGCTTCAGAAGAATTAATGGACAAGTACCTAGAAGAAGGTGATCTTTCTAAAGAAGAAATCATCGCTGGTCTTCGTGCTCGTACATTAGCATCTGAAATTCAAGTAATGCTTTGTGGTTCTGCGTTCAAAAACAAAGGTGTTCAACGTATGTTGGATGCTGTAATTGAATTCTTACCATCGCCTACAGAAGTTAAAGCGATCGAAGGTATTCTTGACGATAAAGATGAAACTAAAGCATCTCGTGAAGCATCTGACGAAGCACCGTTCTCTGCGCTTGCGTTCAAAATCATGAACGATAAGTTCGTAGGTAACTTAACTTTCGTACGTGTTTATTCTGGTGTTCTTAAACAAGGTGATCCAGTTTATAACCCAGTTAAATCTAAGCGTGAACGTATTGGTCGTATCGTGCAAATGCATGCGAACGAACGTCAAGATCTTGATGAAATCCGTGCAGGTGATATCGCAGCGTGTGTAGGTCTTAAAGACGTTACGACTGGTGATACATTATGTGATGAGAAAAACATCATTACACTTGAACGTATGGAATTCCCAGAGCCAGTAATTTCATTGGCTGTTGAACCAAAAACTAAAGCTGACCAAGAAAAAATGTCTATCGCTTTAGGTCGTTTGGCTAAAGAAGATCCATCGTTCCGCGTTCGTACAGATGAAGAATCTGGTCAAACAATTATTGCTGGTATGGGTGAACTTCACCTTGACATCATCGTTGACCGTATGAAGCGTGAATTCGGTGTTGAAGCGAACATTGGTAAACCAATGGTTGCTTACCGTGAAACGATCAAAAAGTCTGTTGAACAAGAAGGTAAGTTTGTTCGTCAAACAGGTGGTAAAGGTAAATTCGGTCATGTATATGTTCGTTTAGAACCTATGGATGTTGAAGAAGCTGGTAAAGAATACCAATTCGCTGAAGAAGTTGTCGGCGGTACAGTACCTAAAGAATTCTTTGGTGCGGTTGATAAAGGTATTCAAGAACGTATGAAGAATGGTGTATTGGCTGGTTACCCTGTTGTGGGTATCAAAGCGACATTATTCGACGGTTCTTACCACGATGTCGACTCTGACGAATTGTCGTTCAAAATGGCAGGTTCTTACGCTTTCCGTGATGGTTTCATGAAAGCTGATCCGATCCTTCTTGAACCAATCATGAAAGTTGAAGTAGAAACTCCAGAAGACTACATGGGCGATATCATGGGTGACTTAAACCGTCGTCGTGGTATGGTTCAAGGTATGGACGATCTTCCTGGTGGAACTAAAGCAATTAAAGCAGAAGTTCCATTGGCTGAGATGTTTGGTTACGCGACTCAAATGCGTTCTATGTCTCAAGGTCGTGCGACATACTCTATGGAATTTGCTAAATATGCTGAAACTCCACGTAACGTGGCTGAAGGCATCATCGCTAAGTTCCAAGCTGGCGGTAAAAAAGGTGACGACGAGTAATCTTTCGATTACTATATTACCCAACTAAAATTTAGTTAAAAAACCAAGTGCTCATGGGCGACCCTCATGAGCAGTTTATAAAGGAAGATCATCATGGCTAAAGCCAAGTTTGAACGTAATAAACCACACGTAAACGTGGGTACAATTGGTCACGTTGACCATGGTAAAACAACTTTAACTGCTGCGATTGCAACTATCTGTGCAAAAACTTACGGCGGTGAAGCGAAAGATTACTCACAAATCGACTCAGCTCCTGAAGAAAAAGCACGTGGTATTACAATTAATACTTCACACGTAGAATACGATTCTCCAATCCGTCACTACGCTCACGTAGACTGCCCGGGCCACGCCGATTATGTTAAAAACATGATTACTGGTGCTGCTCAGATGGA
>NZ_BMDV01000005.1 GCF_014636095.1 Acinetobacter modestus | reverse complement strand
TTATCAATCAATCCAAGAACCTAACTAATCTAGCCAAATCCTTGTTTCTCAACAAGTTTTTATCTGCATCACCGCCGATGGATGTGCATTCTACAGCATTTCAGACCACATGCAAGGGCTTTATTCAAATTTATTTTACTTATCGCATCAACCGATTATTTTTTACACAAATAAGGCTGAAAATGTGCGATTTGGTCGATTATTTGCTCAGTTTTATTTTTTTCTTGCCAGTGTAAAGGTCTGCAATCGATATATTCACAGTATCCAGTGCCCTCATAGCTTTCATTGTTCCATAAGAGTTGATAGTGAAAGCTGCCCACATAACCAGCTGCCAAACCAAATTTATAATCACCCCGACTTTGTGCTGTTAAATGAAAGACAACCGCATCCTTTTCTGAATATTGCCAAATGAATTCCCTTGGTAAATACATATCACGACCATTGGGTGTTTGAACTTTTGGATAAACACGGCTGACATCAAAAATGACTTGATCATCATAAAGTCGAGATTGCTGCTCATTCGACTGAATTTCAATCCGAGAAAAAATAATGCTATTCCACTGGTTTCTGAGTTCGGACAAAATAATTTGCAAATCAGCATTAACCTGAATGATTTGATAGGTAAAAAAATGAAAGGCTATAAAAGGTAAATAAATGGCTCTAGCATGTTTCAATATACCCTGCGCTTCAATTTGATACTTTTGTTTTTTATAGATGATTTCCCCTTCACATTGGCAACGCACATACCAATAATCGCCAACTCCCCATTGTAAAGCTGAATGATTTTCTATTTCAGAGTCAATATTCACTTTGAGTTGACAACTGAGCTCATCATCATCACGCTTAAAATAATAATTTGGGAAATCAACTTGGATTTGATCTACATCTAAAAACTGATAACGGTCTTGCTCTAATTGACACTGCTCTTTGGCACTATAACTTTTGAGATGCCCAACAGTTGATGCACTACTACTGACCAAAACTGTCGCAGTATCAATTGCCGTCGTAGTAATAGCACTGGCGTTATAACAAATCGGAATGCGAGGTTGGCCGATTAGACTAATAAAATTTAAGTAATGAAAGGGCTCAGGTAAATTCGGCAGAATTAAAGCTTGATAAACAATTTTAAATAAGCCTTTTGGCGGATAGAATGTTAAAGCTTCTGACTTATTAAGGTTCAGCCGCTTTAATTGATTGTTATTCATCAATATTGGCATACTGAACCTCTCTTTTCTAAGTTATTATTTTTGCTTCATTCTTTTTTGCAAATAAAGTCGTTACAAAGCCTGAAAGTACATAAAGAATGCATACAATCAAGATTCCTACTGGAATGTTGTACGTGATTGCGGCAAAAATCAAGACCACAGGTAGCATCACAACAAAAGGTACACGTTTACGATCCATTTGTTTAAATGAATAGTATTTGATATTTGAAATCATAAGTAAACCAACTCCAACCATCACAACAGAGTTGATTACTTGAATCACAATATCTTTTAAATCAAAAACAAATGGGAAATCACGACCGACCCACACCACTGAAATCACAGTAACAGCAGCTAATGGGCTCGCAATTCCAATAAAGTAACGTTTATCCACCACACCAATTTGCACATTAAAACGTGCTAAACGAAATGCAGCACATGCGGTATAAATAAAACAGCAGGCTAAACCTATACGTCCAAGGTCATGTAAACTCCAACTATACATCAAAATTGCTGGTGCGACACCAAAAGCTAATAAATCAGAAAGTGAATCATACTGCTCACCAAATGCACTTTGTGCACCGATTGCGCGTGCAACTCGACCATCTAATCCATCAAGTAATGCAGCTAAAAAGATTGCGTAAATCGCCTGATTAAAGTTGCCATTCATACTCGCAATAATGGAGTAAAAACCAGAAAGCAATGCTGCTGTAGTAATTAAGTTAGGCCATAAATAAATACCACGGCGTTTTACTTTTTGCCCTTCGTGCGTTTGTTCTTCTTCTTCTACTTCAAAGGTGATGCCATCAAAAGAATGATCTTCTTTATTTAAATCAGCATCAGGTTTAAAAGAATTTGTCATTATTTTCAATTCCTCGAGAATATTTTGACTTCTTTAGTGGCAAGATGGGTTATTCACCCACCAACCAACGCACAGCGGCATGACCACCATTTTCACTCATACGTAAATGCGGGAATAGCCATTGTAAGGCTTGGTCTGCATCTTCAGAGAATTTCCAAGGTGGGTTAATCACAAGTAAACCACAACCATTCAAGCCAACTGGCGTGTCATCAGGCCAAACACAAATTTCACAAATTAATTGGCGACGAATTCCTGTTTTGAACATTTTCTTTTCAAAACGTTCAATCATGGCGCGATCTTTGATCGGATACCACACTGCAAATACACCCGTTGGCCATTTTTTATGTGCGGCTTGGAGTATTTCAACCAGTTGTGGAAAATCTTTACGCTCGATTTCGTATGGTGGGTCAATCATGACCAATCCACGTTTTTCTTTAGGCGGAATGACACCCATCAAACCTTCATAAAAATCACGCTCATGCAAGCCCGCACGTTTATCGCGAATATTAAAATACAATTGTTGAAACACATCACGCTGCATTTCAAATATAGTTGCTTTATCAATATCACGCATGCCTTCAAGCGCAAACCAAGGTGAACCTGGATAAGCGCCTTTACCTGAACCTGCACGCATATCTTCAACAATTTTAAGATATTGTTTTATGCCTTCAGGTGCATTACGTTTAATCGAATCATCAAGCTTGACCAAACGATGGATACCCGTTAAAAACTCACCTGATTTTTGTGCTTCAGACGTAGATAAATCATATTTACCTGCACCACCATGGGTATCGATATATCGATAAGGTTTATCTTTAGCATTTAAACGAGCGAGCAGTTGAAGCAAAAGTACATGCTTCATAACATCGGCAAAGTTACCCGCATGGAAATGGTGACGGTAATTCATGTTGACAATTATTCCTCAATTCAAAGGATAGTTTAACATGAAAGAAAAAAGTATTCTTTAGCGTTGATGTGATCATCTAAAATTGCACTGTAATCAACTTACTAATGAACTGGAGTTCTATGCAACATCCCCCTTTCACAAGTTCATGGAACTTAGATCAAATTTTAGATGATTTAAATGAATTTGGTTTTGCTCTAATTGATGATCTCTACTCAGCTGAATATGTGAAATCGCTAGTACAAGAATGTAGCACCCATCTTGCTGAATTCAGAGCAGCAGGAGTACAAAACGGCGTTGTCAGTCATATCCGTAGTGACCATATTCTGTGGATTGATGGTCAGTTACCGATTGCCCAACAGCATATCAAAGCTTTAGAAGAGTTCTCACAAGCGTTAAATCAGGCGTTTTATCTTGGGATTAAAGAAGTAGAAGCACATTTTGCCTGCTATAACGCAGGTGAATTTTATGCTTTACATCGTGATAATCCTCAACAAAAAAATGACCGAATGATTTCAACCGTTTTTTATCTACATAAAGATTGGCAGGAAGATTGGGGCGGTCAATTACGTTTGCAGGATAAAAATGGTCAATGGCATATTATCCAGCCCTCGCCTAATCGTCTGGCTATTTTCCAGAGCGATTTATTACATGAGGTTCTACGCTCAAAACACCAGCGCTTGTCGATTACTGCATGGTTACGCAGTGGAGGCTCAATCTGGAATCAGGGCTAAGCCCTTTAAATTCCTGAAAACAGCCTTATATACCTAGGCATAACTGATGATTCTGGATCAATACATGTCGAATGAGACGAAACAAGTCATTGCACGAATTGGTGAAACTGACCAACTCTTTTTAGAGAACAATAGTCCTGAACTTGCTTTAGAGCGTGCTGATCTGCGTTTACAGCTGGTCGTACTCAGCCATGTACGTCAGGAACAATTACACTTCTTACAGGAAGCAATCGTACTGCTGGAACAAGCACGAATTGAATACGACGAAATGCCATTAAGCTTGTATTTGAATTTGTCTTTATGTTTAGCTAAAGCATATATGATTTACTTTGAGCTAACTAAAGAGCAGCGTTTTGCTTTAATTACACAGCAAATTCTTAAACCTTTGGCATATACAGAACACTTAGAGATTTATTTCTTCTTGGCTTACGCTTCAGCTGCGAAGCAGGAACCAGCATTAACACGGTATTGGCTAACAAAATACGTATCTTGCTTAGAACATGATTTAGAGTTATTGCAGCTTCATCCTGCGTTTGGTGAAGTCCGCAAAGAAGAATGGTTTAGTACCCTATTACGCAATAAAGCTCACTGATGTGAGCTTTATTTTTACTGAATCATTACTTGGTACTGTCTACATGCAACTGTTGATTCAGTTCATCAATCACAATGGCCCATTCATCATCTTTGTCCCAATGACTTTTTAGAAAATCTCGCTGACCCGCGCTCCAGAACTCAGCTTCATGTAATTTCTGGTCAGCACTGAGCTGATGCGTTTTCACAAAATTTTCAATTGCAGCATCATCTGCCCCAAGCCCTAATTGTTCGAATAAAAGCTCCAATGTTGGTTGTTGTTCAAACATTATTATTCTCCAAAACAAGTTACTTAATAGAAATAATTTAACAGTAATACTGCTAACATACAGAAAGATGCCTATATTTTCTTGTTGTTTTTTGTGTGTACTCAGCATAAAAAAAGCACCTTATGAAAGGTGCTTTTTCAATCTATAAAACTGATAAATTAGTTCAACATGTCTGCAATTGCAGCACGTTCTTCTTCAAGTTCATTTAACGTGAAGTTGATACGCTCACGGCTGAACTCGTCGATTTCTAAACCTTGAACGATTTTGTATTCACCGTTTTCAGTTGTTACAGGGAAACCAAACATAACGCCTTCTGGAATACCATAAGAACCGTCAGAAGGAATACCCATAGTTACCCATTGACCATTTGTACCTAATGCCCAATCACGCATATGATCGATTGCAGCATTCGCAGCTGAAGCAGCTGAAGACAAACCACGCGCTTCGATGATCGCAGCACCACGTTTACCAACTGTAGGAAGGAATACATCTTTGTTCCAAGCCGCATCGTTGATTTTGTCTTTTAAGCCTACACCATTTGCAGTTGCAAAACGGTAGTCAGCATACATTGTTGGAGAGTGGTTACCCCAAACAGTCATGTTTTCGATATCAGAAACTGCAACACCAGCTTTTTGAGCAAGTTGAGTTAACGCACGGTTGTGGTCAAGACGTAACATTGCTGTAAAGTTTTTCGCTGGAAGATCTGGAGCAGATTTCATTGCGATGTATGCATTGGTATTAGCAGGGTTACCTACAACCAATACTTTAACGTCACGGCTAGCAACTTCGTTAAGTGCTTGACCTTGACCAATAAAGATTTCGCCATTTACTTTTAATAAGTCAGCACGTTCCATACCTGGACCACGTGGACGTGAACCAACTAATAAAGCATAGTCAGCATCTTTAAATGCAACTTTAGGATCATCAGTCCCGATCATGCCTGCCAATAAAGGGAAAGCACAGTCATCAAGTTCCATCATTACGCCTTTAAGCGCTTGTTGAGCTTTCTCAAAAGGAACTTCAAGCAATTGTAAAATTACAGGTTGATCTTTACCTAACATTTCACCGCTTGCGATACGGAATAATAAGCTATAACCAATTTGACCTGCAGCGCCTGTAACGGCAACACGAACGGGTTGCTTCATGTGATATTCTCCAATGAGATGCGTTTGCACAATTGAACGCTAAAGTGGTTCAATCGAATTATCATAAACGGCAAATATTGTACTCTAAAGCAAACACAGATGCATTTAAAAGAGAATGGATTTCAACAAAAGTCTGATAGAAAATACAAATTAAGTGAAGAAAAAGCTTAATAACTGCCTTTAATTGTAAATTCATTTGGACATCCCGTCACAATATGACTTGCACATTGTTTATATTGCCCATTTTTTTGATAACACACCCGAATCTCAGTCAAAATAGAATCAAATTTTGAAGACTGACAGGTAAAGCGAATTCCTGTAGGAGGTAATGAAGGGTTTAATTTCATGAATTGTTGTCGAAGGTTTTCTTTTTGCACTTCAATAGTATTCGGACTCGTTAAATCAGCAGGTACTTTTAAGCGCTCAGCAAAATTAATAATCGTTCTAAAATATTGACTGGCATTCATCGACATACAACCTCCAACATCTTGCCAGAGTTGCACACGTGCATTTTCATCGGGCATTACACGCGCCACAACTTTAGCTTGCAAAGGAGATAATTTCGCAGAAGTTTTAGTGGAACAATCCCGATTTAAAGGAACTTCCGGCAATAAGCTTGCGATAGTAAGAGAATAACCTTCTAAACATTTACGCTGTTTTTGTCTTGATGAATCAAAGGAACAAGCTGCGGGAGTCATTTGAACATGCATCACATAACCTGAAATATCAGGGTTCTCTGCAGCATGTAACGGCGCAGCAAGTGACATGACCAAGTAACAGATCAAGATCTGCAATGATCGAACTAACCGTCCCTTGAATAAATTCATAAATTTCATCAAATATAAAAACTTCATTGTTTCAAATTAAATGTCTTTGTTTCTTTAAGGTTCATTACGCACAGGTATTGTCCCCATCCTTTTTTCTAAGGATTGCGCGCCTAACCCTAACACAACACCATAATGCGTCGCATTGGTCATCACATGTTTGACGTAGTCACGTGTTTCCAACAATGGAATAGTTTCTGTGTATTGATCAGCCGCCATGGTTTGAAAATCTGGCTGCCATCGTTTTGCACGATTTGGGCCAGCATTGTAACCTGCTGTTGCTAATACAGCATTACCACTCAGTTGGCTTTGAATCATTGACAGATAGTATGTCCCATAACGAATATTGGTATTCATTTCACTTAGAGCCGCGGGGTTATAAGTTTCACCCATTTGGCGCGCAACTAACTTTGCAGTATTCGGCATAATTTGCATTAAACCACCTGCACCCACATGTGAACGTGCTGATGTAACAAACCGACTTTCTTGGCGCATTAAACCATATGCCCAAGCTGGATCAATACCAGCATTGTAACTGTGACTCGTGACATTACTACGGTGTGGTGTTGTATAACGATAAGTATCATTATGGCGCGAGGTCGTACGGTCTGCGGCATAGATTGCTCGGTCATACCAACCAATATCATGCGCTTGCTTAGCGGCAGCCAAAAGCAAACCATCATCATGCTGCAAATACGCTTGGCGGACTGCCCAATTCCATTCGCGATTAATATAATTTGCTGGCGCATCAATATTTTTTAATGCAAATGCACGTTTAAAGTGGATATTTTGGTTTAAACGTTGAATATCTTGTGAACTTGGTTGCTCGTTATAAGGCTGATGATTATAACGTTCACCTAAACGATCTTTGGCTAGCAAATTATGGTAGTCATCCCCAGCTTGTGCCAGCTTACGGTAAATCTGTTGAGCCGCTTGCTTTGAAGCAGCATCTGAGCGTTGCTCAGATGCACGAGCAAGCCAGTACTGCCAACGATCTTCTTGTTTCTGCGTGATTGACATCGCATCAATTGCACGAATTAAACTTTCCCAAGCACCAAAACGAATCGCTTGACGTGCATAAATTTCTGCTTCTTCTGGGCTAAACGGATAACCATAACTTTGATCATAGGCATTTAACACTTCTCGGTTAAAGCCATTCTTCATTACCGTCGTTCCACCCACATAACCTATCGTACGATATAAATATTTTTGTACAGATTGAGGAGTATCTTGTGCAACACGCTGAATATTTCCTAAAGCATTGGTGAAATCATTGTCTGCGACACGCCCCAATGCAAAAATTAGATATGCATAATCAGCATCGCTGGCTTTAGGAGCATTCCATAAATATGCCAATGGATTGGATTGGATCTGATTCAACTGAGCCAAGGACAAATCCAAACCTATAGTTTGGGCGGTCGCAATCGCTAAACCAGATTGACCTGCTCGCAGTTGTCCCCAAAGTCGTTGTTGACGATCCTGAGCAGTCATCAGAGGGCTAGATAACATCAGTCGCCCTAAACCATTACACGATTCAGGCTGTGTACTTGTTGTTAACCAAATATCTTTATATTCAGCAAAAACCAGACTATCACCCGTTTTGGCACGGACTTGTGCAACCGCACAACTCTCTTCTTGGTCAGGATTAGTGACATAGCTGAGTACAGGTTTTGCTTCATTAAAACTTGCTTGTTTTACTTTTTCCTCGACATAATCGGCTGCTAATTTTTCAGCCATCGCTGATTGAGGATAACGTTGCGCAAAAGCGATAATTGAAGAAGCAGGTTGTAGCCCTAGGTTGGTATTCAATTTCCAATACTCAGGGTAATAACCTAATACATCATTTTGCATTTCATATTGATATTGATCGAGCAATGCAACGTTGCCAGAACTCGCAGCACGTAGAGCATCATTAAATTGTTCGTCTAGAGCATATACAGATGAGCAGATCACCACGCCTCCCATCGCAACAAGTCGACGGAAGCTTTTCTTATTATTCACTTTATTGCTAACCATTGTTATAAATTGGGGATGTTTATTCATCTTCATCAATACGTTTGCTCAATTTTGCCCGCCATTATAGTGTAATAAGTCTAAGTTCCAACTATTGTTGTGTTATGTAACTTACTGATTCATATTCATTAAAATTCATCCAATTTTATTCATAAACTGTCCATTTTTGTCAGTTTTTTATTCTCTGCGTTCTTGCAAAAATACTGCTATAATCCGCGGTTTGTTTAAATCCACCTTGTTTAGGAGCCTGCATGACGGTTCAAACATTCATTCCAAGTGCTGTAAAAGCTGCTTCAGAAAACACTGTTACCCAGCCAACGCACACCACTGATGTTTCAATTAAAAAGCTATATATTGAAACGCAAGGGTGTCAGATGAATGAGTATGACAGTCATCGTATGGCAGACTTATTGGGTGATTCACATGGTTATGTGCTCACTGACAATCCAAATGATGCAGACATTCTGCTCATGAACACCTGCTCAATTCGCGAAAAAGCACAAGAGAAAGTATTCAGTGGCTTAGGTCGTTGGCGTAAACTCAAAGAACAGAATCCTGATCTGGTGATTGGTGTCGGTGGCTGCGTTGCCTCTCAAGAAGGTGACAACATTCAAAAACGTGCGCCATACGTCGATATGGTATTTGGTCCACAAACTTTGCATCGTTTGCCACAAATGTTGGATCAACATCAAGCTCAAGTTGAAAAACCTAAGAAAGAAAAAATTAAATTAGTTGATATTTCTTTCCCAGATATTGAAAAGTTCGACTTTTTGCCTGAGCCACGTGTGGAAGGCTTTAAAGCATTCGTTTCAATCATGGAAGGTTGTTCTAAATACTGTTCATTCTGTGTCGTACCTTATACTCGTGGTGAAGAGGTTTCTCGTCCACTTGATGATGTATTGGCTGAAATCGCGGGCTTAGCTGAAAAAGGCGTGCGTGAGATCAGCTTGCTTGGTCAAAACGTGAATGGCTATCGTGGTGAAACGTTTGAAGGTGAAATTTGTACCTTCCCTGAACTGCTGCGTTTAGTTGCAGAAATTCCGGGTATTGGACGTTTACGCTATACGACTTCTCATCCGCTTGAATTTTCTGACGATTTAATTCAATGCTATCGTGATTTACCACAAATGGTTTCACATATACATCTGCCAGTACAAACTGGTTCAAACGATGTATTGCAAGCCATGAAGCGTAATCACACTATTGATGTCTACATCGATAAAATTGCCAAATTACGTAAAGTCCGCCCAGATATGCATTTATCTAGCGACTTCATTATTGGTTTCCCGGGTGAAACAGATGAACACTTTGCAGAAACATTACAGTTTATTAAAGATTTAGATTTTGATCATTCATATAGTTTTGTTTACTCAAAACGTCCGGGAACACCTGCATCTGACTTACCAGACAGCACCCCTGATCAAGTGAAAAAAGACCGTCTCGCACAAGTACAAGAAGTGATCAAACAATCAAGTATTCATAAAACGGATGCTATGCTCGGTAAAGTTGAACGTGTCTTGATTGAAAAAGTATCTGATAAAGATCCAAATGTATTGGTTGGCACAGCAGACAATACTCGTTTGGTTACATTTATCGGTGATGCGACATGGGTTGGACGTTTCGCAGAGATTGAGATCACTGAAATTAAAACTTTAAATTTAGTTTATGGTGAACTCTTGAATCTTGAACCTGACGTGGCGTAATGTAAGGGTATTCTTACAAGTCAACAAAAAGGGTTTCTCTTGACTGCAGCGATTCGACGTACAGTAACGTTCCCTGAAATTTCCATGGAACGTTTGAAAAGCATGCTCGGTGCGTATAACGGGCATTTAAAACAAATCGAACAACGTTTAGATGTCAAAATTACTCACCGAGGCGATGCCTTTTATCTAGACGGTGATATAGAAACAGTTGAAAGAGCCGAAGCACTATTGCAACGGCTTTATCAAGAATCAAAAATTTCCTCACAAATCAGTGCTGATGTTTTACATTTGATGATCCAAGGTTCACAGACAGATCGTGATTTCATGGATGATTCGGAACAAGAACATACAGGCTTAGATAGCGTTTGGTTACAGACTCGCAAAGGGCGAATCAATCCTCGTGGTGCCAATCAAAAGCGTTATGTACAACGTATTTTACAAAGCGATATTTCCTTCGGTATTGGCCCAGCAGGGACTGGTAAAACTTATCTAGCAGTTGCTGCTGCAGTGGATATGTTGGAACGTAATGAAATCCAACGAATCTTACTAGTTCGTCCTGCGGTTGAAGCTGGCGAGAAACTCGGTTTTTTACCAGGTGATTTGACTCAAAAAATCGATCCCTACTTACGTCCACTTTACGATGCTCTCTATGAAATGCTGGGCTTTGAAAAAGTGGCCAAACTGATTGAACGCCAAGTGATTGAGGTTGCTCCGCTTGCCTACATGCGCGGACGTACTCTGAACCACTCATTCGTCATTTTAGATGAAGCACAAAACACCACACCAGAACAGATGAAAATGTTCCTTACCCGTTTAGGGTTTGGTTCGCGTGCTGTGATTACAGGTGACGTGACACAGGTTGACTTACCTCGTGGGCAACAATCGGGCTTAGCACAAGCATTACGTGTACTGGAAAATGTACATGAAATTCATATCACGCGTTTCCATTCTCGTGATGTGGTGCGACATCAATTGGTACAAAAGATTGTTGAGGCCTACGAAGGTTGGGACAGTGAACAGCAACGCCTGTCTGCTGAAGCTCGTGCTGAACGCAAAGCCAAACAAGAAGCATTGATTGCAGAAAATGATTCTGCGGCAGATGCGCAACACATTTAAAAATCCCCCTCACTCCCCCTTTTATTGCAATACTTTAATCGCATATCAGGGGGACGATTTTAAGGATCTATTTTGAAAATCAATTTAAGTCTTCAACAAGACTTTCAAGCGAATGAATTACCACTAAAACGTGGTCAAATTAAAAAGCAGATTGAAACGACACTCCGTTATGTCGGTTTCGACGTAGACTGCGAAATCGGAATTGCCTGCGTCGACCTCGCAGAAAGCCATGAGCTGAATCTGCAATATCGTGAAAAAGACAAACCAACCAATGTATTGTCTTTTCCAAGCGATATTCCTGAAGAAATGCTCAACTTATTGGATGCTGAACCTTTAGGTGATTTGGTGATTTGTATCCCTGTGGTTTTACAAGAAGCCTCTGAACAGCAAAAAACACCTATTGATCATTTCACCCATTTGCTGGTTCATGGCGTTTTACATTTACTGGGCTACGATCACGAAACCAGTGAAGCTGAAGCAGAAGAAATGGAAGCTTTAGAAATTGAGATTTTAAAAAAACTAGGGATTGCCAATCCGTATCAAACCGATGAAAGCTAATTTAAGACACTATGTATATTGTTATTTTTAAAGCTACGATCAAACAAATTGATGCAACTTACTCTGAAATGGCACAGAAGCTGAGAAATAAAGCCTTGAGTCAATTTAACTGTGTCAAGTTTGAAGCGTGTAGTGAAAATGGTTTTGAAATCGCGTTGTCTTACTGGCACAGTCTTGAAGATATCAAGCAGTGGCAACGCGATGCAGAACATTTAGTTGCTCAGCGTTTGGGTAAAGAAAAATGGTATCAGGATTTTAGTGTGGAAATCTGCACAGTTGAACGTGCTTATTCAAATCAAAATGGCTTGTGAATAAACGCAAACTTATCCACATCTTCAAGAAAAAACGGCTGAATTCAGCCGTTTTTTATTTCCTATTTTTAGAATTGATAACGTAAGGTTAATGTTGCGTTACGTGGTGCGCCTTGAGTAATTTGGCCATAAGCAGGGAATACGCCATAATAATCCTTATCAAATAGATTATTAATATTTAATTGTGCTGAAAAATCTTGGTTAATTCTATATTTAGCCATTAAATTAACCAAAGCATAGGCACCTTGTTCAATACGAGGATCTGCGCCAACTGGTGCATTTGAAGCAACAATATAAGTCTTGCTTTGCCAATTAATCCCCCCCCCAATACTTAAAGCATCCCATTGCCCCGGAAGCTGATAAGTTGTGTATGTTTGAATAAGCTTACGCGGTAATTGCGTATTGATATCTGTTCCGTTTTCTTCTGTTGCTTTATATTGACTATATCCAGCAGTAATATTCCAATTCGGTGTAAGTCGACCACTCAGTTCAAGCTCTAAACCTTTACTTTTTGCCCCCTCAGCAGCTCGATAATAAGTTTCTAAAGTCCCATTTGGTCGAGTGATTTGACCGACTGCTTGAGCGAGATTATCTTGTTGAATATTGAAAAGAGCTAAAGAGCCACTCAAACGATCATCAAACCATGATGATTTCAATCCAATTTCGGTGCTCTTACCCTCAATTGGCTCAAGATAGTTATTGTTAATATCTTTTTCATCCTGTGGCTGAAAAATACTGGTATAGCTTACATAAGCTGAATAATTGGGATGAATGTCATACACCAATCCTGCATAAGGAATAAATTCATGTTGATATTTAATCTTAGGAGCCTTTGAACCTAAATCTTTTTCATAATCAGTCATCCGACCACCAACAATTAACTTCAGTGGATCGAGTAGAGAAAGCTGTGTAGCAGCAAAAATTGCATTTTGTTTAACTTGATAGCTTTCTGAAGGTGCCCATGCACTCCATACAGGTTCTGGCAGCGCAGAATTCCAATCATAAATGCTTTCAGGAGTTTGCGTTGTACCAGATCGTCCTAACGCTTCGAAGTCTTGATTTGAATATTGATATCCTGCGACAACTTTATGATTTCGTCCAAACAGATCAAACTTCCCATCTAATTGTAAGGTTGCATTATCTTGATCAACATTCACTTTATAGGAACCTGCAAAGCCAGATAAACCTAAGCCTGTTGTTTTATCGGGGTTCCCAGAAACATAAAATAGTTTTGAATCCGCTTCTCTTTTGCCATGTGCATAGGAAAATTTAACATTCCAGTCTTGGTTAATTTTTTGCGTTAAATCAGCAAACCAATTGGTATATTTAACATTCCACCGAGTCCAGTCTTGGGTTGTTGTCGTACCTTTAGCTAGATTTGTACGTGTACCATCGCTAAAGAACACTGGTAAGCCACCCCACATCGGTCCACGAGGGTCATCTTCTTGATAACTCAGACCTGCTGACAACAATGTCGAATCTGTTAAATCCGCCTCACCTGTAAGCATTAAGGTTAAACGCTCTTTACTCAATAAGTCAGTAAAACTATCTCCTTGCTCATATTGCGCTACAGCACGTCCACGCAATGAACCTGATTCATTTAAACTATTCGCGACATCCCCCATCACACGATAATTGTTCCAACTGCCTCCACTGACCTCAATATTGGCCGTAGGTACATCACTTGTTGCACGCTTGCGTACCATATTGATTGCGGCAGAAGGATTTCCTGTTCCAGTAGTTAAACCTGTTGCACCACGTACAATATCAATATGATCATAAATTGCCGTACTTGCAAAAATTTCACCTGATGACCACGGCAAAGTATAAGAGGTCGGAATCCCATCAATTATATAGTTATCAACAACAAAGCCTCTTGAATATAATCCACCACGATTTGTCTCATAGCGATTTACAGACAACCCTGTTACATTTTCAGCGACCTCAACCAATGTGGTCAAACCTTGATCTTGTATACGTTGCTGCGTAACAACTGAAATAGCCTGAGGAATCTCTTTTAATTTAAGATCTAAAGGTAAAGCAGTAGATGTCGTTTCACTTGTATAAGCATCCTTAGGCTTTCCACTTTCAGCTTTTATGCTAATGGTAGGTAACTGAGTGGTTTGATTGGTTGACTCAGCGTATGCAAATGATGGCAGTAATACCGACATAGCGAGCATAAGCGGATGTGTTTTAAATATTTTTGAGCTAGCAGATAGGTACATGGAGAGATTGTCCTTGATCATACGGAACATTTGGAAATACGCACCTCATTCCCCCGAAAGTAATAAACAAGGATGCAAATATTTCCAAAAATAAAGATATTGCAAATGATAATTGTTTTTATTATCAATTCAAGTTTTAACGATTAAACTCAATTGTTTGTTTTTTATTTAATAATCAAAATTATGTGTTTTTCAGAAAATTAATATATTGATTTTTATTATTTTATTTATTTTTATAAAATACAACAAAATGAAGTACACATTTTTAATGTACTTCAAATTCCGCATCGACAGGATCAAAGCGCCATGTTCGAATAATTCGTAATTCAGAAATGTCCTTTTTCATATTGTTATCAAAGGGTCCAAAAGGTGCTCCACGGCGCACCGAAGCTTTTGCAGCTTCATCTAAAATGGGATGTCCAGAACTTTCTATAAGACGAATTGCACGAATTCCACCTTCGGCATTCAGAATGACCATTAAACGTACTTCACCCGATAAATGTTGTTGTTTCGCTTCATCTGGATAATAACGATTACCGTATAGTTCAACTTTCTGACGAAATTTATCAAGATAAGCTGCTGACGCATCTTGTTTTGCCTGAATCCCATCTACTGTTTTAATACGCTGTTTACGACTAAAATTTTGCTGACGTTGTAAATATTGTGCTTCCAAACTCGCAACCATAGCGGCTTTAGCTTGAAATTGACTCTGTAACTCATCTAAGGTTTTTTTACGTTCAGTTTGCTCTGCTTGCTTCTGCCAGCTTAAAACTGTCATGAGCACTTTTTCTTCAAATTTTAATTCTCGTTTTTGCTGGACTTTCTCTAAACTTTCGAGCTCTGACTCTCCTGTTGTCGCATCTGCTTCCATCGGAGCTGGCATATCACTCGACATACGATGTGCTTCGCGAAAATCACCTGAACCTTTTTGATCAGCTTGCGCCAAGAAGTCGGCATCTTTGACTTTTTCTTGACTTGTACGAACCGTAACTGCGATTTCTTTGGTTGATGTATCTGTAGGTGATGGCATTGCGAACTGAATTGCAAGTACAGCAGCATGTAGAAGCATCGCCAACGCAACTGCCCCGATAAAAATTGGATCTTGCCACCAGTAAGGGGACAGTACTGAACGAAAATTTCTTTTATTCCACATGGCATTCAAGCGACAAAATATGTCTCATCCCCAACAGCAATCACCGTATAAAACCAAACTAATATTCAAAATATTAAAAAAATGTGATCCACTTATAGTCACAGTGTTTCCGTACCATCATTTTATGAAAATGTAGCAATTAATTTTGCTACACTGCAAGTCAGAAATTTATTTTTATTTTTTAGCTAATACAAAGATCGTGGTATTGCAGTCAGATTTGTTGATGATTGAGTTCAGTTAGAAACATCAAAAAATCTATAATCAATTCACTTTCTGGAACAACTTTTATGCAAACGCTAATTTCATCCGTTGTTAAACGTCTACGTAAAGTTTACCAAAAAGCCGAAGAATTCATCGAAGAAGAAAGAGAATTCGCACTTTCACAGGTATTTGTGAATGCGACAATGGAGCGTTATGTCACAGAAAAAGTTGGAATTATTCAAGACCTACACGCTGATCTATATGATGGATGGCTACGTTTATATTCCACGATTGATGTCAAAGGGCTACATACCACCTTATCCGTTGATTTAAAACTTATTCAAATGGAAATGAATAAAGATGTTCAACTGATGGTGTTCGAACAAATTAGTAATACACAAGTGATTGAAGCATCATTTAAGAATATTTTCCAAAAATGGGGATTTTATATTGCGATTTGGTATTACCAAAAATTTCGTGATGAAGATCCTCTAGGAAAAATCTTAGAGCATTTTGAAGTTGTTTCAGTCAAAGATGAATTGCTTTATTTAGATTTAAATCGCTGGTTTAAAAAGAAACCGAGTATTATTGAAACGCTGAGCAAAGTTCATGTAAACCGCGCCAGAGTCCGTCCAGCCGAACTGATTGTTTGGGGGAACGTCAATTTGGCTGCCATTTTGTATCCGCCAAATGAAGATGACTTTGATGAAGAGGGATTAGACGACACAGAAGTCACGCCAATTCAGCAAAAAGACACTAGAAAATAATCGTATTGAATATGGTGGTATGAATTGAATTTCAGATTTATGCCACTTACTCAAATACCATCATGATTTATACGAAAAATTAACAAGCATTGAGTAAAAAACCTGATTTTTTCTTCATAATCTACAGGCATAATAATCACAAATCTTAATGATAAATGAATGATTGCTCATTGATGATCATTCAAAGGATATATAGCGTGATGACAAAGAAATTATTGAAAGTAGTGAGTATTACGTCGGCTGCACTGTTCAGTGTTAGCATGTCTAGCCATGCTCTAGCAATGGCACCTTTCCAAGCAAGCTATCAATTTAGCTACAACAACAAAAATCTCGGTTCAGCGACACGTACACTTTCGCAACAAGGAAATAATTGGACCTATCAGTTTAGTGCAAAAGCTGGCGGAATTGCCTCGGCCTCGGAAACGAGTCAATTTAGCTTTGTGGATAATAAAATTACTTCACAAAAGTTTAGCCGCAGCAGCAAAATCTTAATTCACAATAATACGATGAGTATTAACTTTAATCCAAACACTAAAGTTGTGAATACGAAAAAAGATGATACCGCCCGCTCATTCCCATGGCAAGCAGGTGCGTTAGATGAACTGAATGCTGAATTGCAAATCCGTGAGGATTTAAAAAGTAATTCACTTAGAACCAAATATTTAATTGCTGATGCAAAAGCCTTAGATGAACGCCGTTTTGTTAAGCAAGGCACTGAAAATATCAAAACCAATTATGGGACGTTCAGCACCATTAAAGTCGTTATGCAACACGATAAACCAGAACGTAATACGGTATTTTGGTTAGCACCAAAACTTGATTATCTACCTGTCAAAATGGCACATAATGATGGTAAATCCTCTTATGGCTTATTATTAACAGGCTATTCGGGTAAAACCAACTAACCATCTGGTCAATTTTAGCTTGCAATTTTTTAGATGCTTTTTAAAATATGCCTTTGCTTGAAAAAGCATCCGTTTAGAGGATTCTCCCGTGTACGCTTTAGAACAGAAAATCTTAAATGAAGGTATCGTTCTATCTGATCAGGTTTTGAAAGTTGATGCTTTCTTAAATCATCAAATTGACCCCGTGTTAATGCAACAGATTGGTAAAGAGTTTGCTGCTCGTTTTAAAGATGCTGGCATTACTAAAATTATTACGATCGAAGCTTCTGGTATTGCACCTGCAATCATGACTGGCTTGGAGCTTGGTGTTCCAGTAATTTTCGCACGTAAATACCAATCTTTAACACTCAAAGATGATCTTTACCGTTCTAAAGTGTTCTCTTTCACCAAACAAACTGAAAGCACTATCGCGATCTCTAACAAGCATCTTAACGCAACAGATAAGGCGCTTGTGATTGACGACTTCTTGGCAAATGGTCAAGCGGCATTAGGTTTAATCGATTTGATTCACCAAGCAAATGCTGAGGTTGTTGGTGTTGGTATCGTGATTGAAAAGTCATTCCAACCAGGTCGTGATGTGTTACTTGAAAAAGGCTATCGTGTTGAATCTTTAGCGCGTGTTGAGTCTTTGACTGATGGCAAAGTTACTTTCATCAGTGAATAAGTTTTTAAAATAAAAAAGCGGATGATTACTCATCCGCTTTTTTATTTAGTAACAATCCCAGTTATACAATACTTTAGAAAAATCTCGCTTCTTTAAGTCTTCAGGGTGAATAAAAAAATTCCCAACACCTGAATCTCCCCACATAATCTCATTCTCTGCATCTTCGCTATCCAACTGAAATAGTAGAATATAATCCTGAATATTTGCATTATATTGACGTGGATCAGTTTGGGTGAAAAATGGATAACCGCCTAAACGGTGCCCACTTGCAGATAAAAGTTCATGATAAGGTTCAATGAAATCATTTTCAAAATCACCACCCTCAAATTGATCTTCAAAATCATAAAGATCTTGAACCCCTAAAATTTTCGGCGCAAAAGCGAAATCACCCAAACTGATTGGTTGCGTGGTTAAGGTAAATTCCATCGAGTATTGTCCAGTAAAAGGTAAATAATCCTCTTCACTCAACTCAAACTCAGAAAAATCCTGTCTTAATTGCGAAGTATCCTCAATCACATGATCAAAGTATAAAACCCTAAAACCAGATTGCTGCTGTTGGTCGTCGAAATTCATGCCGTACAAATCATCTGCAGCAATATAGAACTGCAAAATCCCCTTGTCTGGGAAATTAGGTAAACTTGGAATTTCCGCAAAATTAAACTGGGCCAATAAAGCAAGAGGATTGCCATTAGAATCTAAAGGATAAGCCGTATCCAAAGGTAAATATGGTTCTCCCCCAATCTTACTCTGCCATACAGTCAAGGCATCGTTTGAACTGAGCTGTAAAGTTACTGTTGGCAAAATAGTAGCTGAAATTTTTTCTAAGAATGGCTGCAAACTGTTCGGCAAACTTTCTACTTTAAAATTCATTGTACTCATTATCCATGTCGTTATTTATAGAATCTAATATAAAACAATCAGCTATATTAGAATAGAGCATAAGAATTAGACTGCGACAATCAGTGTCGCCAAATTGAAAAGAATTTATCACATAAATTCTGATAAAATCAGCGCGATTAAAAGCAAAGATAGGCGTGAAGATGCAAACATACCTGAACCTCTTACAACATATCCTCGACAATGGCGGCGACAAAGGCGACCGCACAGGCACAGGTACACGTTCAGTATTTGGTCATCAAATGCGTTTTGATCTTTCTAAAGGCTTTCCACTATTAACGACAAAAAAAGTACACTTCCGCTCTATCGTGATTGAACTACTATGGTTTCTGAAAGGCGATACCAACGTTCAATATCTCAAAGATAATAAAGTCAGCATTTGGGATGAATGGGCAACCGCAGAACAAACTGCACGTTTTGGTCGCCCTGAGGGTGAACTTGGTCCTGTGTATGGGCATCAATGGCGCAACTTTGGTGCAACCCAGAATGAAGATGGTAGCTATCAGCAAAATGGTTTTGATCAGATTCAATGGCTTGTGAATGAAATTAAAACTAATCCCAATTCACGTCGTTTGATCGTTTCAGGCTGGAATCCAAACGAAGCTGGAAAAGTTGCTTTACCACCTTGCCATACCCTGTTTCAGTTTTTCGTACAAGATAACAAACTATCATGCCAGTTGTATCAACGTAGCGCAGATGTTTTTCTAGGTGTGCCATTTAATATTGCCAGTTATGCCCTACTTACACATATGATTGCTCAAGTTTGCGGCTTAGGTGTAGGTGACTTTGTTTGGACAGGTGGTGATACTCATTTATACGCCAATCACTTTGAGCAAGCACAAGTGCAGCTTACACGTGAGCCTCTACCCTTATGTCAATTAAAACTCAATCCCGAGATTACTGATATTTTTGACTTCAAATTTGAGGATATCGAAATTATTGGCTATGAGTCACACCCTACTATTAAAGCACCCGTCGCAGTTTAAATAGATCAGAGAGAGAATATAGAATGGCATGGCAAGGTATTGAAGTTGTCCACGTAGTCGCAATGGATAAAAACAACTGTATTGGCAAGGGCAATGCTTTACCGTGGCATATCTCAGCTGATCTCAAACACTTTAAAGCGATTACCCAAGGCGGTGTTGTCCTGATGGGGCGTAAAACTTTGGAGTCTATGGGGCGTGCTCTTCCCAATCGAGTGAATTGGGTCATCACTCGTGATTTAGAATGGCAATTTGAGGGTGTTAAGGTTGCTCATAGCATTGAAGATGCTTTAACTCATGCACTTACAGACGTACAACACTCTGAAAAAGCATCTTTATTTATTATTGGGGGTGGAGAGATTTTTACCCAAACCCTCGCAATTGCTGATCGTCTTGAATTAACCCATGTTGATCTAGATGTACAAGGTGATGCACATTACCCAAAAATCTCTGAGGATTTTCGCAAAGTAAACTCAGAACAACACATTGATGAAAAATCAAATATTGCTTTCGAGTTTGCGACCTACCAAAAATAAAAAATGGATCGCGCCTCATCATGCATAATATTGGATCACGTGAGTTTTTACTGGCACTAGGCATTGGACTATTACACAGTTTTTTTGCCTTATTTGTGATCCTCTCAAGTATCTGGTTATGTCTGGCATTCTGGATTCAACATCCTTTTGGAATAATCTTCAGCCGAATCATTATCATTCTTTGGGCACTGTTCGCACTCAGCCTACTTGGTGTTTATGTCAGTGGGCATATTTTTAGTCGTCGTACTGATATTTTAATTTACTGTGTTGCCTTCGCCTGTTCACTGGTCTGGTATTTTTCATTAGAGGCTCGCCAAGATCGTGACTGGAACCCTGAAGTCGCTGAGCAGCTTACTTACCAAAAGCAAGGCAATCTAGTACAGCTGCATAATGTGCGTAATTTTAATTGGCATAAAGAAGGCACTTATGACATTCGCTGGGAAAATCGTACAATTGACCTAGATAAAATTACAGGCGTCAATGTCATCACATCCTACTGGATGGGACCTCAAATCGCGCATACATTAGTGAGTTTCGATTTTTCAGATCAAAAACCTTTGGTTTTTTCTATCGAGATTCGTAAAGAAAAAGGAGAAGAATTTTCCGCGATTGGTGGCTTTTTCCGTAAATATGAACTCAGTTTAGTGGCTTCTGATGAAAAAGATCTGATTTATACGCGAAGTAATATTCGTCATGAACAAGTTTATTTATTTCCAATAAGAATGCCTCAGACCGAACGTAAAGCGTTATTTATCGAATATCTACATAAAGCAGATGAATTACGTGCTGAAGCAAAATGGTACAACACGCTTACAA
Source organism: Acinetobacter modestus (assembly GCF_014636095.1). GTDB lineage: Bacteria > Pseudomonadota > Gammaproteobacteria > Pseudomonadales > Moraxellaceae > Acinetobacter > Acinetobacter modestus. Next base: position 255,805 of record NZ_BMDV01000005.1, on the reverse strand, counting down.
GTAACTGTACAACGCTCGTTTTTGACATGATCCAAGCGATCAACCCACAAACTTTACCTAAAGATTATCGTTTACTGGCTTCAGGCTATTTACCCAATTATCTTTTTGATCTACAAGCACTCAATCAAAATTATAGTATGAAAGAATGGTATCAATTGGCATGGATTAATACACGTGCTGAAAAATACGAACAACAACCAGATCAATCCAGTGAATATTTTTCGAAAATCATTCGACATGGATTACCAAAAGCAAATTAGTCCATTTCGCTTTTTTAACAAAATAATACTCAATCTCCTTCTATAGTCCATCTTGATTGATTTAAATCAATCAAGATGGACTCATTCGCTTGATGATCGCGAATCCACAATCATCCTCGCAAATTATTGCAAGATCGTGGATAGAAATGCCACATCATGAATACATAGGAAAAATATGCTAAGGCTTAGGTGAATTTTTATGAAATTTATAAGGGATACTGAATCAGTTATTTGATTTTGTGACATAAAAAGCTAAATCTCTGATTGATGATGGGCTTTTACTTTTCAGTGACTTCGTATACTTTATTAGTATTCTTAGAATTAAAAATTGGGAAAATTTATGCAACAAGCATTATTCGGTGGTGGTTGTTTTTGGTGTGTAGAAGCTGTTTTTCTACAACTAAAAGGCGTCGAAAAAGTTGTGAGTGGTTATGCTGGTGGTATCGTTCACAATCCAAGTTATGATCAAGTTTGCCAAGGTAATACTCAACATGCAGAAGTTGTATTGATTGACTTTGATGAACAGCAAATCAATTATACTCAACTTCTAAATGTTTTCTTTACCACCCATGATCCAACTACTTTAAACCGTCAAGGTAATGATATTGGCACCCAATACCGGTCTGTTGTCTATTATTTTAATGATGAACAAAAGCAGCAAGCGGAGAAAATTATTCAAGATTTAGAAAATGATGGTCTCAATATCGTAACTGAACTTAGCCCAGCACCAATATTTTACCCTGCTGAAGAATACCATCAAAATTTTTATGCCCGTAATCCATCACAAGGTTACTGCAATTTTAGCATTCCCCCAAAACTGTCAAAATTACGTTCAAAATATCTCGAACTACTAAAAACAGAATAAGCATAAAAAAAGCAACTCCCTGAGTTGCTTTTTTTATGAAACAAATTTTAGTTTTCACTCACAAATGCAATATCACTTAGCCCTGCTTCACTCGCCCGTGACATGACTTGCGCTACTGTATCGTATTTTGATTCTTTATCAGCACGTAACTGTACTGTCGGTTTTGTTTCTGCTTTTCCTGCTTCTTGGAAACGCGTCTGTAACTCATCCAAACTAATAATTTGAGCATCCCATGCCACTTCACCTTTTTCATTAATACTGATGGTGAGTGCTTTTGGTGGTGGATCTACAATTTCAGCGGTTGTTTTTGGTAAAGCTAATGGAATTGATGGGTTAGCAACCGTTGCTGTGACTAAAAAGATAATCATCAATACCAACATAATGTCGATCAGAGGAATGAGATTCATCTCATTCATGCCACTGTCGTGGTCTTCACCCAATTGAAAGCCCATCTTAAGCTTGACCTCCAACTAAACTTTGTTGAGTCGCTTTAGTTTCTGTCTTTGCAGGTGTTTCTTGCTGCAACATCGTATCGATTAACAAGCTATGTGCTTGGTCTTGTAAATCATGTGCTAAACCTCGATTGAAACGTACACAAATGTTGTAAGCCAATACCGCAGGAATCGCCACAGATAAACCCAAGCCAGTCATGATCAATGCTTCACCAACAGGAGTTGCAACTTGAGCTAAACCCGCCTGACCGCTCGTACCTACAGCAACAAGTGCATGGAAAATACCCCAAACTGTACCAAACAAACCCACAAATGGCGCAAGCGAAGCAATTGTTCCAAGAACAGATACACCTTTTTCTGCTTGAGATTTTTCAGCCGAGATTTGACGAAGTAAAGCTTGCTCAGCAACCGCTTTGCGTTGTTCAAAGGTCAAAGGTTGTAACTTAGATTTAAGCTTAGCCAAAGCTTGGACAAGTTGACTGTAAGCCTGTTGTTTTAATTGACGTGTTCCTAATAGACGTAGAATAAAGATCGTCCACGTTGCAATCGACATTGCTAAAAGGATGAAATACAGGGTTTTACTCACTGCATCTGCATGTTGCCAATAAACTGAAAAGTTCATATACGAACTCCTGATTTAATCTGTCACTAGGACGCAAATTTATTAAGGATTAAATTCAAACGGTTGCTCTGTTTTGATTGGATAAGCAATACCATTTTCCATATACGGTTTAAACTTTGAACTTCTAACAGCGCGTAAGGCCTTTTCATCGAGACTCGGTAAACCACTACTACGAGTAATTCGAGCATTAGTTACTTTACCTTTTTCATCTGCCTCGATATAGATCGTAATTAAGCGTGTCTGATTTTCTAAATCTTTCGGAGTAAATGATACTCTTGGAGATCTACTCCATTGAATACCTGTCCCCCCTATAGAAACTCGTTTTGGTGAAGAATCAGCAGCTGGCTGTGCTTTAGGCGCCTCTGGTTGTACAACAGGCTGTGGTTTTTCCACTGGCTTTTCTGTCACAGTTGTACTAACAACCTTCGTTTCAACTTTGGAGTCGACTTTAGGTTCAGTCTTTTGCACTACTTTTTTTGGTGTTTCTGCTTTGACCTGTTGTACTTTTTCAACTTTTTTCGGTGGTGGAGGTAAAGGCTTATCAATCACTTTTACTTCTTTCACTTCTTTTTTAGGTTCAGGTTTTGGCTTTTCTTTCGGCTTAGGTGGTTCTGGTTTAGGTGGTTCCGTAATTTTAACAAACTTAACCTTTAGTGGCTTTTTCTCAATTGGTTTTAGCTCAATTGGCTTCATGTGGCTAACTGCCCACAGAACTCCTGCATGTCCAATCACAACAGCAACAAGTGCAGTGATGATCTTCTTTTTCATCGAGTGTGGCATATTCAATATCGCAGGAGATTGACTCATAAGAATCTAAGTACCTAATAGATGATGAAATCTTTAAAAAGTGAAAAACGATTTCAGTCATCGGATAGAACAATTAAAGTGGTGTAATAATAAATGAGAAGTGTTTTCATTTGCAACTATTTTTTTGTGAACATCTTTTAATTGATTGATCAATTTACACTTATTAAAATAAAATATTATAACATAACAATGCTAATGTAAAAAAAGCATGCTTTAAAGCATGCTTTTTAAAATTCTATTTAATTTAGAAAACAACCGTTTTATTACCATCTACAATAATACGATCTTCTAAATGCCATTTTACAGCGCGAGCCAATACATTACGCTCAACGTCTTCGCCTAACTCACGTAACTGTTCTACATTGTAATCGTGGCTAACACGTTCAACATCTTGTTCAATAATTGGACCTTGATCGAGATCAGCAGTCACGTAATGTGCTGTTGCACCAATCAACTTCACCCCTTTCTCATAAGCTTGCTTATAAGGATTTGCACCTACGAAAGCAGGTAAGAATGAATGATGAATATTGATAATCTTCATTTCCCACTTGGCAACAAAGTCTTCACTCAAAATCTGCATATAACGCGCCAAGATCAATAGATCATTGCCCTGCATCATTTCATCAATTTGCGCATAAGCTTCTACTTTATTGTCTTTATTGACTGGTACGACATGGAATGGAATACCAAAATTTTCAACCGATTCACGCAAATCTGGATGGTTTGAGATGACTTGGGTAATTTCACATGGCAATGAGCCACGTGCATGACGCCATAATAATTCCAATAAAGCATGGTCAACTTTAGAAACCAGAATACCCACTTTCTTTAATTCACCCACAAAAGTGAGTTTCCACTGCATTTCATAACGTTCAGCAACGTTGGCAGCAAAGGTTTGCATCAATGCTTCTTTGCGAGAATGCAAATGATCAAGTTCAAACTCAACACGCATGAAATAACGTCCGCCTTGAGCTTCTGTAGCATACTGATCAAGTGCGGTAATATTTGCTCCCTGATGATACAAAAAGCTCGATACGGCTTGCACGATTCCCGGCTTGTCTTCGCAAGTAATCAATAATCGTGCAGTGTGGGCGGTCGTCGTGTTCATGTGGTTAATATCACTTATTGGAATCAAAATTAAAAATCAAGCCGAGCATTCTAGCTCTTTTTTGCCTATGACTAAATACCTACTTATTCATCATCATCATTTTTAAGATTAGATAAACTAGCAAATAAGTCCGACGGTCCCAAAGATTTCAATAATTGTTCATAAGTTTGACGACTTTCGCCCATTAAATAAGGGCCTTCCAAAAATACCATTTGTCGTAAAGCTTGCCATACCCATTTTTCTTCTAAACGATTGTTATCACTAATATGACCTGACATGTACAGGAAATTAGTCCAGTTGGTCAGCACAATCCACAAGTTGATAATCAAAGCTTCAATTTCTGAATCAGTCATCTTCATCAAACCTGCATCCACAAAGGCACGATAAATTTTTTGTCCTTGCTGCATCACCTGCCCCGCAAAACGAGGATAGATTTTTCTGAAGTCTTCATTATTTTCAACAAGATGATAGACGTCACGGTGAATAAAGCGATAAGCCCACAACTGATTACTCAAAACTTGGAAATAACTAATTTTATCATTGGCATTTAAAGGTCGATCTGTTGGTAATGCCAGCATTTCCAAGGTTTCAGCCTGATATTGCTGTGCTAATTCTTTAATAATTTCCTGTTTATTACGGAAGTGATAGTACAGATTGCCTGGGCTAATTCCGAGTTCAGCAGCAATATGATTGGTTGTGACCGAACGTTCTCCACGCTCATTAAACAACTGCAAACTAATTTGCAGAATTCGATCTTTTGTTTTATTCGGTTTAGCGTGCGACATTGAGTTTAACCATCTATAACATTATCAATAGGTTATAAAACAAACCTATAAAGCGACTTGACACTTTAGAGTATTTACTCTAAAAATTAAAAAATAATAAGCTTTCTTTTGGTCCACTCCTATGAACAGTCAAACAAAAACAACCGCTATGACACCTCATGTTGATGTGAAACGGCTACATGATTTGCTTGAACAGCAAAAAGCAGCTTACCAACGCCATCCTGTGCCAAGCGCCAAAGAACGTATTGAACGCTTAGCTCGACTTAAAAATATCTTGGTAAAATATCAAGATCAATTTGCTAACGCAATTAGTCAAGATTATGGCAATCGTGCCATTATGGAAACCAAAATTGGCGAAGTTCTAACATGTTTAGAACATATCAAATACTATAGCAAGAACTTAACAGAGTGGATGAAACCCTCTAAGCGCCATATCAGCATGTTACACCAACCTGCAAAAGGCTGGGTACAATATCAACCATTAGGTGTGATTGGTATTATTGCACCATGGAACTATCCATTATTACTTTCAGTTGGCCCATTGATCTGCGCAATCGCTGCAGGCAACCATGCCATGATCAAAATTTCGAGCGCATCATCACATTTTGGGATGGTATTAGAAAATGCACTTGCAGAAGTATTTCCTCAGGAACTTGTGAGTGTTATCAATGGTGGTGGCGCGATTTCAGATGCCTTTAGTCATTTAGCATTTGATAAATTAATTTTCACAGGTTCAACTTCTGTCGGCAAAACCGTGATGGCAGCAGCTTCACAGAACTTAGTCCCTGTAATTTTAGAGCTAGGTGGAAAATCGCCAGCTCTCGTACATTCAGCAATGAATATTCGTGATGTGGCACAACGTATTGCAGTAGGTAAACTTTGGAATGCAGGTCAAACTTGCGTTGCACCAGATTACATGTTCCTACCGAAAGGCAAAACAGCAGAATTCACCAAGCACTATAACGACTTTGTGAATACGATGTACCCAACGCTACGTGACAATAAAGATTACACCTCAATTGTAAATGACAAACAATACAATCGTCTTCAAGGCTATTTAGAAGATGCACGTGATCAAGGTGCGACGATCGTCGAGTTAAACAGCAAGAAAGAATCTTTAACCGAAGTCCGTAAAATTGCGCCAACGTTACTCACAGGTGTAACCACAGAAATGGAAATCATGAAGAATGAGATCTTCGGTCCAATTCTTCCTATTCTAGAATATGAACATATTGAAGATGCACTTCAATTTATCAATAGTCGACCACGTCCACTCGCATTCTACTATTTTGATATTGATATGGCTCGTGCTGATTATGTTGCAGGACGTACCCATTCTGGGCATTTTGGTATTAACCAAACCCTCACTCATGTAGCGCAAGATGATCTACCATTTGGTGGTATTGGTGCATCGGGTATGGGCAAATATCATGGTAAAGAAGGCTTCTTCAGCTTCTCTCACGAACGCTCAATGATGTCTAACCCTGTTAGCCCTAAACTTTATAGTTTAAAATTCATTCTGCCGCCGTACAACAAACCAACGCATAAACTGCTTTTGAAAACACTATTCCGTTAAGCTGATCAAGGCATGATCTATCACACTAGATCATGCCCTGTTTTTACCAAATTCGCTTGTCTTTTAATCGTATTTTTGGTATAAAACGCCCCTTGAATGATTTCATCCGTTTACTTGAATGGCTAGTTGCACGAAACGGTGCTATATAAACTAGCAATGGAGTTCACCATGTCTAAGGTTTGCCAAGTTACCGGCAAGCGTCCTATCGTTGGTAACAACGTATCGCACGCAAACAACAAAACCAAACGCCGGTTCGAGCCGAACCTGCACCACCACCGTTTTTGGTTAGAAAGCGAAAAGCGTTTTGTACGTCTTCGTTTAACCACTAAAGGTATGCGTATTATTGATAAATTGGGTATTGAGAAAGTTGTTGCTGATCTCCGTGCTCAAGGTCAAAAGATCTAAGGAGTCTGAACAATGCGTGATAAAATCCGCCTCGTTTCTACAGCTGGTACAGGTTATTTCTATACCACTACTAAGAACAAACGTACTATGCCGGAAAAAATGGAAATCAAAAAATTTGATCCAAAAATCCGTCAACACGTAATCTTCAAAGAAGCTAAAATTAAATAATTTTAGTTTTCTTAAAAAAACGACTTCAACTGAAGTCGTTTTTTTTGCTAAAAAAATGTTTTGGCTAAAATAAAATGAATCACTATTTCATAATTTTTTTTGATAAATAAAAAAATTGTCATCAACAAATCCGATTTTACTTGTTACAATTTATTCGCTGTTTTCTTGGCATGTTTTATGCTGAATTATTTGTACCTTAACCGCAATGATTAAGGAGTTTCAATGCCTCATGATGTTGATTTAATTATATTACTTGCCGTCGGTTTCGGTATAGCACTTATTTTTGGTTATATTGCCGCACGTTTACGTCTACCACCATTAATTGGTTATTTGGTAGCAGGTATTATTATAAGCCCAAACACCCCCGGTATCGTGGCAGATATACATCTCGCCAATCAACTTGCCGAACTTGGGGTAATGTTCTTAATGTTTGGCGTAGGGATGCATTTTTCCCTCAATGATTTATTACTCGTTCGTCGTATCGCCCTACCCGGTGCGATTTTACAAATTGCTGTAGCAACACTCTTAGGTGTCGCTGTATCTATGTTTTGGGGCTGGAGTTTTGGTTCTGCACTGATTTTTGGTTTAAGTTTATCGTGTGCAAGTACCGTAGTATTACTCAAAGCACTGAGTGATCGTGGTTTACTCGACTCTGTAAATGGCAAAATTGCAGTGGGTTGGCTTTTGGTTGAAGATCTTGTTATGGTCTTGGTCTTAGTTTTATTACCTGCAACAGCTGTTCTACTTGGTGGACACCCATTAGCTGGAACGGATACCTCTCAAAATATTTGGATCACCATCGGCCTAACATTACTCAAAGTAACAGGTTTTATCGCCTTCATGCTGATTATTGGGAAGCGATTAATCCCCAAAATTATGCAATTGGTTGCTCGTTTAGGTTCTCGTGAATTATTTACACTTACCGTCGTTGCTGCTGCCGTTTCTATTGCTTATGGTTCTTATGCAATCTTTGGTGTCTCAATGGCATTAGGTGCTTTCTTTGCCGGCATGGTTGTAAAAGAGTCCGATTTCAGCCATAGAGCAGAGGAAGAGACGCTTTCATTGCGTGAAATCTTCGCGATCTTATTTTTTGTTTCGGTGGGAATGCTATTCGATCCAAAAATCTTGATTGAACAACCTTTACATATTTTAGCTGTCGTTGCCATTATCATGATTGGTAAGACTTTAGCAGCGATGGCTTTAGTTTTATTCTTCCGCTACCCAATTAATACAGCTCTCACTGTAGGCGCTAGTTTGGCACAAATTGGTGAGTTTTCATTTATTTTAGCAACATTGGGCTTGTCACTTGGTCTACTCACCCCAGATGCACAAAACTTGATTCTTGCTGGCGCATTATTTTCAATAACTTTAAATTCATTTGTATTTTCAGCGATTGAACCCGCTCAGCGCTGGATACGAGAACGCTCACATTTAGCTCGCTTATTAGAACGCAGTGGCGACCCGCTTGCCATGCTTCCAGATGAAGTTGATCAAGCTTATTTACGTGATCAGGTGGTGATCATTGGCTATGGTGGTGTAGGACGCCGCATTAGTGAAAACCTGATGCAGCAGAATATCAAGGTCGTGATTGCTGAAGAAAATCGTGAGATTGTTGAAAAACTGCGCGCGCAAGGAATGGCTGCTGTAAGCGGTGAAGCAACTGAACCTTATGTACTCATACAAGCCCATATTCAACATGCTCGTTTATTGGTGATCTCACCAATGGATATTTTAGACATTCATCGTATCGTTGACATTGCCCAGCAACTCAACCCCCAAATTCAGGTTTTAATTTGTGCTGAAAGTAAGGAAGAGGCTGCTGTTATTCGCGATGAAAATATTGGTGAAGTTTTCTATGCGAAAGAAGAAATGGCCAAGAATATGAGTCATCATATCTTGAACCAAATTGAGCTTGCTCATCAAAGTACGTTACATTAACAATCTATTTTCAAATTAAAGCATCTAATACCAATTATTCAGATAGTTGGTATTTTTTTATCTTTTAAATTTCAGTCTTATGATTTAAAGCTAAAATCCACATACTTAATAACATTTAACCCTCATATTTGTTAAATGCTTTTGAAAGCTGACGAAGTGTTTTGATTTGTTTGCCATAACGGCGACAAGAACGACAAGCAAATAAATGTAATTGTAGATTGCTCTGCTCTATAAACTGAAGTGGTCTATCCTGTTTCTCGGAAATTAACTGTGTTGCTTGTCGGCAAGTTAGCATGAGCAATCCTCCTTAAGTAACCATTTATTTTCTAGACATTCACGTAATCTGGTTCGGCTTCTATACATCAAGACATTAAAATTTGAGACAGTAATCTCTAGCCGTTCGCAAATTTCATCCGAACTAAGTTCAATCACTTCTCGCAACATAAACACCTGCGCATATTTAGCAGGCAAATGATTCAAACAAGCATCAAAAACAATCCAAAAATCTTGCTGTTCCATCATTTCTTCAGGGCTTTGCCACGCTTTAGGCGCTTGATATTTATGCCAGTGCCCCGAGGCATCAAATAATTCGTCGATACTCAACTCATTATCTTGTTCATCAAATAATTCAGTCATAGTCACCAATCGAGACTTTTGTCGGATCAGATCAATGATCTTATTTTTTAAAATCGCAAAAACCCACGTTTTAAACGCCGCTCTTCCTGAAAAAGAGTCTAGATGTTGCAAAGCTCTCACTAATGCTTCTTGAACCACATCTTCAGCTTGCTGAAATGAGGACAGTTGTAAAACAGTAAACTTCAGCATCTGTTGTCTTAAATCCATTAGAAATTCAGGATTTTCAAGCTGATGCAATATCTCTTGATTATTATTCAATTCAGCCTCAGACATGATCACTTCCTATTACTGTTCTGAGGATGATTTAACAAGCCTAGATTCGTGAGTGTTGCTGCCAACTGATTCAGTTGTATTGTAATCTCTTGCTCAGAAAAAGTTGGTGCAATTAATTTAATTAAGTCATGAAGCTCAAGCTCTGAGTATATTTTTAGGTTCATTTGCTCAATCAACATCGCAAATAAGGGGGACAATCTTTCCAAGCAAATCTTATCCTGATTGTCTCGCCAAACCATAATTGCCCTTGGCATTACTTCAATATCTGCCAGCGTTGTATCAACCGTCCAATCATAAACAGGATATTGATAGACCAAGATCCACACTTTATGTCTGAGTTGCCAATCTGGCTTTTCAACAATGTTAATGTCTTCAATTTCAAGCGTATCTAAATACAACTCCAACCACTCAAACTGCAACAACTCTTCTAGCCAAAGATATTGGCTTAAAACTGGATGTCGGTTTTCAGTCAAATAGTCTCTAAATTGCAACGAAATATCATTATAGATAGGTGACTGGCATTTAGCTTTTTGAAAAAATTCTTCCAATAAAAGCTGCCATTGATCCTCAGGTAGAATAGAGCGAGCTATGGGATAAACCAAATTTATAAATGAACACATATTGTTGAACAATAAATCTCGATAAATCTGCATTCTCTCAAGATCACATATTTTAGTGTGTTCAGCATTTGGTACACGAATCCAATTACAGAATTGCTGCTGAGTGGTTTGGAAAGTGCTTTCTTTGAGCACCATAACCGTTCTCCTGTTGCTGCATCGTTTTAATTGTTGTCAATTCCTGATGTAATTGTTGCCATGATGGAATATTAAAATCTCTTTCCAACAAGGTTGGTTTAACGCCACAACGTTGATAACTAAATTGCAATAGCTGCCATACAGGATCGCAAATTTCGGCACCATGCGTATCAATCAATAAGCTTTCATTCATTTGTTCATGCCCAGCAATATGCATATAACGTATGCGTTCTTTAGGCATCGCTTGGATAAAGCCATGTGCATCACTGCCATGATTGATACTATTCACATAGACATTATTAACATCAAGTAATAATTCACAATCTGCTTGCTCAAGTACTTCATAGATAAACTCAGCCTCACTCATTTCTGCATTTGGCATTAAATAAGTAGATACATTTTCAATAACGAGGCGCTGCCCTAAAATGTCTTGAACACGCAAGATACGCTCAGCGACATATTTGACCGCAGCTTCAGTCATCGGTATTGGTAATAGATCATATAAATACCCCCCATCAGAGGTATAACTGAGATGCTCAGAATAGATGGAAACTTGATACTGCTTTAAAAAAGCTTTGATCTGTTGAATAAATTCAATATTTAAAGGATGAGGTCCCCCAATAGAAAGGGACAGACCATGACACACCAAAGGTGCTTTTTCAGTACATTGGGCCAATAACTTGGCGTGTCGCCCACCAAAACCCATCCAATTTTCTGGTGCAACTTCAATAAAGTCTGGATGTGATTCCGCATTTAAAAACGTATCAATAAAATCACGCCTTAAGCCCAAACCAACACCATTCATTGCAGCCATGCTGTTTTCCTTTTTGAACTGATACCGACAATTTGAAATGTATCGGTATCATTCAGCTTATCTAAACTATTTAGCACCACACTTGCCATCTGCAACTTTTTTATCTGCACCACACTTTGCATCAGCAGACTTTTGTTGCTGTTTTGCCTTATTTGCACCACATTTGGCTTCGCCACATTTCCCATCAGCAGCTTTCGATGCATGAGACTCAGTTGTGGTCGTGGTTGGTGCAGCAGATACGTGAGTGATGCCTACAGCTGATAAAGCCAATAATGCAGCGACTGATGTGATTGAGTTTAATTTATTCATTTTTGTATTCCTTGTAAGGTAATTGCTCGGTTTGTACGGAGGTACATTAAGTTAGACGGAGTAAAAGATGATTTATTACAGATCAAATGAAAAAAATATGTAAGAAGTTCCATGTTCATTCGACTAATAACTATTCAATAGCACCTAATGTGAAATTCCCATGAAAAACTTTATTTATTCTTTAACGCAACAGTATCAAAAAATTTCTCACTGTATAAAACATTTCGATGGAATTGCAGCGCTTGCACTCAGATTATATTTAGTCCCTATTTTTTGGATGGCAGGAAGTAATAAACTCATGCATTTCCAAGACACAGTTGAATGGTTTGGTAATCCTGATTGGGGTCTCGGTTTACCATTCCCTACATTGATGGCAGTACTGGCGACCACAACAGAATTGGCTGGTGCAGTATTGCTAGGATTAGGTTTATTCACTCGTTTTATCAGTATTCCACTCATCATCACAATGTTGGTAGCAATTGTAACCGTACACTTACCGAATGGTTGGCAAGCTATTGCTGATCCAAATGCACCATTTGCAAACGCTCAAGTTCTCGCCTCTGCTGAAAAATTAGAAAAAGCCCATGAGATTTTACAAAACTATGGTAACTATGATTGGCTCACTGCCAGCGGATCATTTGTCATTTTAAATAATGGTGTTGAATTCGCAGTGACCTATTTAGTGATGTTACTCGCTTTAATCTTTATCGGTGGTGGGCGTTATATCAGTTTAGATTTCTGGATGAAATATCATTTAACCAAACGCTTATAAGCCCTATGAAAGGCTTAGAATATTCAATTAATTTCATGTATTCGAATATTCTAAGCCACAGAGCTTATTTATGTTTCCAAGGTACTGCTGGTGAGCCAATCCATGCTGATTTGGCAGGAATATTTTCACCTTTCATCACTAAAGTTAATGGTCCTAACACCGCATGATGACTGACATTAGCATTATATAGAATGATACTTCTCGCATTCACAACTACATCACTTCCAACATTTACTTGACCAATCTTCATAATACGATCTTCAAATAAATGTGTCTGTGGACCTGAAAAACTATTAAATTCAGCGCGATCTCCAATATCAACACAGTCGAACTCTGTAATATCCGCAGTATCCATATAAACGTCTTTCCCTATTCGAACCCCCAAAATACGCAAGAAGAATGGCAGCATCGGTGTTCCTCTTAAATAATTCAGGAAATTTGGAATCGCGACTGATTCATATAAACTTGTGATTCCTTCACTTAACCAAACAAACATTGTCCACATTGGCGCTGAACGAGGTTGGTAGCGTCCAATTAAAATCCACTTCAATAAAGCCACGATAATAAAGCAACCCACACCATACAATAATCCTGCGAGGGTTAAGGCCAATAATCCTATTGGAATCGTATAGTTATTAATGACATCAATCACTTCTAGCACAATCATATACCCCACACCGATCGCAAGCGCTGCGGGTAATACAATCCGTAGCCCCTCAATAAAAGCACGCATGACACGGCGTTTGAGACTCGGTTTGAAAGTAAGATAATCTGGGTATTTCTCTGCGGCTTCTCGTGCTGGGAGAAGTAGCGCTGGAGAACCAAACCAAGTTTGTCCTGAATACATTTCTCGATTATCTGGCGTTTTAGACTGCACACCAATTAAAATATTATCAGGTAATACCGTACCATCTGCGATATAAGCACTGTTCCCAACAAAACTACGATGACCAATTTTTGTTGATTTTAATGACATCCAACCGCCTTTGATCTCCTCATCACCCAACATCACCGCATCAGCAATAAAACTTTCTTCACCCAAGGTAAGCATTTCAGGAATAACGCCTGTTGCAGTTGATATTTCAGTATTTTTACCAACCTTTGCGCCTAACATACGAAACCAAGTTGGTGCATAAATTGTTGCAAATAGACCATGTAACGTTTGTAAACTGGTTTCTAAAATTTGGGCTGCGAACCACTTCCGATAATACGTTGCACCGTGAATCGCATAAGTACCCACCTCTAAACGAGGTAATACTATTTTACGTAAAGCTGAAGAAATCAAGGCGGTAATGATCATCATCATCGCACTCGCAGGGATAGCCAATAGGAAATAATAAAGCGCTGTTTGAATATGGTTATTCGGGTCAATATTGAAAACATTCACATCTAACCAATCGACCAATAAGAAACTCGGAAAGATTGGAATAAAGAAAATACAAGCGATAATTAATGCACTCACTCCATAGTAAACATACTCTGAAACTTTACGCATTAAAGAAAGTTTTGGACGCGGTGCCAATTGTTCTAACTGATCCACATGACCAATCTTCTTCGCAGGCGTGCCATCCCAAATTTCACCAGCAGGCACAGTCGTATCATATTCAATCGCAGTCAAAGCATTGACATGAGCAGTTTCTTCTAGCACCGTATTTTCCTCTAATACCGCATAAGAACCCACATAACTATCACGTTTCAAATGAATTGAACCTAAGACCAAATGCCCATGTTCAACTTTAGCATTCTCTAAATTCACTTGAGAACCAAGACTGACACCATCCTCAATCGTCAATAAAGATGGCATACGAATATGCACTGAACTAATTGAAACATCATGTCCAATTTTCGCCCCAAGTGCTTTGAGATATAAATTCAGTAAAGTTGAACCTGATAAGAGATAAACAGGTGAAATACTACTAATCCGATCTGCCAACCACCAACGGAAATAAGTCATTCCCCATAACGGATAACGACCCGCACCCACGCCAACCATTAGCGCACGTTTAACCGTGATAGAAAGGACAAAACTAGCAATAATGACACTGACATAAACCAATAAAGAAAGCAAAATTGCAGAAGGAATGCTGTCTCGTGCGCCACCAGTAAAATAATGATAGGTAAAGAATGGAGCGAGCCATTGCATGATGTTAATTGAAATCAACACTGGAATTGTGACTACCTGTGCAATACCGCATAGCCATTTATAGGTTTGATTTCGTGGATTGTCTTGACCAATTTGGCTATCAAATATTGATGGCTCTGGTTGCTCAAGCATCAAAGCTGCAATTGCTCCCACTCTTCGTGCTTGGTATAAACTTTGAATCGTGAGGTGACTATATTCAGGATGTTCACGTAAATTTGAAATTAAAACTGCAGCTAATAAAGAGTGTCCACCTAGATCATCAAAGAAATCGGCATCCAATTTAATTGGAAGATTCGGAAATAGTCGATTTAAGATTTCAAATAAAATTTCTTCAGCTTCATTTTGAGGTTGATCTGATTCACTCCGATCGACCACACTCGTTAAAGGTCTTGCTTTTAGTGCTTTTCGATCAATTTTCCCAGAAAGTAATCGCGGTACTTCTTCAATAATTTCAAAACGATTAGGTACCATATAGGGCGGTAAGCGCTGACCAAGATGATGTCGAAGCTGTTTAATTTCTATGGATTGTTTTGCATCAATTTCTGCGGCTATAAAGGCGATCAACTGATCAATACCATCTTCATTACGTAAAATGACAGCAGCTGTGCCAATACCATCGAGATCACATAATGCAGCTTCGATTTCGCCAAGTTCTACGCGGAAACCACGAATTTTTACTTGATCATCCGCACGTCCTAAACAATGCACTTGACCAAATTCATCGATTTTAGCTAAGTCCCCCGTCCGATATAAACTTTCTTCATCAGGACTCGTTGCCCATGGATTCTGAATAAACTTATCAGCTGTTAGATCTGGGCGACCTAAATAACCTTGTGCCACGCTTGGCCCAAAAATACACAATTCTCCCGTTTCCCCTTGTGCCAATAGCTCTCGATCAGCATTAATCACCAACATACCGTAGTTAGGTAATGGTTTGCCAATCGTGACAGGCTTACCCTGCTGTAATAACTCAAGACTCGCAGAGACTGTGGTTTCTGTCGGTCCGTAAGTATTAAACATTTGATGGTGTGGCAATGCCCAACGCTCAACCAATGAGTCTGGACACATTTCCCCTCCTAAATTGATGATGCGTAAATTAGCAACATCTTCAGGGAACAAAGCGAGCAAAGTTGGTACAGCATGCAAAACACTAATTTGCTCTTGTTGCAAGGTTTTACATAATCGTTCTGGATCACTAACCAAAGATTTTGGTGCAATCCACAAAGTCGCTCCAACCAAATAAGACAACCAGATTTCCTCGAAAGACATATCAAATGCAACTGAGAAGCCTTGATAAACTTTGTCTTGTTCTTGGATACCTAAAATACTGTTTTCACTGCGCAGAAAATGACAAATATTCTTCTGAGTAATGACAATACCTTTGGGTTTTCCTGTTGAGCCTGAAGTATAAATAATATAAGCAGGTTGCTCAGGGGTCGATTTTGCCAATTCTATAGTTTCATGCAGCGTTTTTTGTAGTTCAGTATTGGTCCATTTGCTTTGTGGCACTTCCAATACATGCTCATACCACTCATCAGTGGTAATCATTCCTACAGCCGCTGCATCTTCAAGACAAACTGCGATTCGATCTGCAGGGGTATCCATGTCAAATGGTAGCCAAGCAGCTCCACTTAAGCAGATTGCTAATTGAGACTTTAATAATTCAATACCACGTGGTAACCACAATCCAACGATGTCGCCAGCTTTAACACCTTTGAGCGTTAAATGTTTGGCCATAAGTTGAGCTTGTTGATATAACTCTCCATAGCTAATCGTTTGATCTGCTTCGATTAAAGCTATTTTTTCTGGTAGGCGTTGTGCTGTCTGGATAAAAATATCGGTTAAAACTTCATTCTGCAAAAACTCTGGGTGGTGTTTACCACGAATAATATTTTTTGCGTTCATCACACATTGGTTCATTTTTATACTCTCTTTAATGTTCTGATTTCGCTAGAATTTAGACCTATCTTACTTTCTGCTTACGAATCAAATTTAGTCGTTATGCTGTAAGTTAAAGAGCTGAACTTAAAAAGAGATTAAATTGAACTCATTATAAAAGTGAATATAAGTAACCAAGTGGACAAAAAGAGATTTTAAAATATGGAAATATAATTAAATCAAAATATTAAAAATGAAAAAACTGAACAAGATTTAAACAAATACTCTTCACAGAAAATAGATCATGCAAGGATTTCTGAATCCACAAAATGCTATGGTAAATTTCTTATGGTTTAAAGACAGTCGTTATTTAAAGAAGCGACCATAATATATCGCTCGTTTTTTACACAAACCACCTATCAATTTATACATCTACAGTTTGTACAGTAATTGATTGCTTTGATTTTGAAATAAATCGTTTAATCAAAATATTGACGCTGAATACAATTAGAAAAGCCATAACAAAAGAACCTAATACATCAAAAGGAAAATGAACTCCCATGTAAATCCTTGACCATCCTACAATCAAACTTACAAATAATCCGAAAACACCAATTTGACGATACTCAGACATCAGAAATGAAAATGCGATAATTGCAACAGTGAGTGTATGTTGGCTAGGCATAGATGAACTGGAACTGTGGTGAATCAAGGTGTGCCCTAGTCCAAGATCGAAAGGTCTAGGATGATGATAAAATGCGTGTAATAGCTTCACAACAAATGAAGATAGAACGACCATCACCACAGTTTTAAAATACTGAAATTGATATTTTTTATCCTTAAATAGCAATAAAACCGTTAGAAAAATCAGAAAAGCCCCTATCAGATTATATGATGAGAACATAGCGACTTTCGCAAAAAATGAGTTTGCTGTAGCACTAGAATTAATCCAGTTAAATATACGAATATTGATCTCTTCAATAGACATTGCCTATCAATCCATAAGGGCTTTATACGAGATAGACTAAAAACACGAACTTAAACCAAAATTAACTCTTATTAAATAGATGAGAATAGAAGCTACGCCCACCGTAGACACAATTAACAGAATTAAAGACTTTCCAATCAGTTAACAGCTGAACGATGCTAGATAGCATTTAAAGAAAATCTCGACATGTGCACAGCATCAATACCGTCCGAAATGTATAGATTAAATATTTGTGGTAGTATTGCGCGCAATTGGAAATCTCTTAATCAAGCTAGAAGAGTTTCGTTCTTTGATGCTCACTCTCAATGTATCCAAATATTTAGTCATAGCGTCTGTTCGATCAGATCAATCGGTTGCGCTTTGCCTAAAAATGTTTGGACATACATCAGTGATGAATTCTTACTTTAAGTTTATTTCCCACTATTTGTCATAAATAGTCTATTTTCTAATCCGCTCAATCATTTTATTAGGTTGTTTAACACTGAATAAAGGCATGATTTTTTATGAATATTGAAAAAACTCAGACACCACGAATCAGTGTTGCGCCAATGATGGATTGGACCACAAAAGACTATCGTTTCTTTGCTCGCTTATTTAATCCCAATGTCGTGTTGTATACCGAAATGGTCACTACAGGCGCGATTATTTACGGTGGTGCTAATCGGCATCTCGATTTCAATCAGCAAGAACATCCGATTGTGCTACAACTTGGCGGATCAAATCCACAAGAACTTACTACCTGCACCAAAATGGCCGAAGACTGGGGTTATAACGAAGTTAATCTGAATGTCGGCTGTCCAAGTGATCGCGTGCAAAACAATAAAATTGGGGCTTGCTTAATGGCTGAACCCAATTTAGTTGCAGAATGTATTCATAGTATGCAAAAAGTAGTATCGATTCCTGTAACTGTAAAGCATCGTATTGGGATTGATGACATGCAATCTTACGAAGAAATGCTGCATTTTGTTGATACGGTGGCAACGACAGGCTGCACACACTTTATTGTACATGCACGTATTGCGATCTTGCAGGGCTTATCGCCGAAAGAGAATCGCGAAGTTCCACCATTACGCTATGAAGATGTCTATCGTTTAAAGCAAGAACGCCCACATCTAACCATTGAGATTAATGGCGGTATCAAGACCTTTGAAGAAACACAACAACATTTACAGCATGTTGATGGAGTCATGATTGGTCGTGAGGCATATCATAATCCGTACTTATTGGCGGAGATGGGTCAACTTTGGAATTTGGAAGCACCTAATCGTTTTGAGATCATGCAACACATGATGCCTTATATTCATCAACGCGTTGCTGAAGGTGCTCCACTTTCGATTATCACTCGCCATATTCTAGGTTTATTTCAAAATCTACCGGGCGCACGTAAATGGCGTCAGGCTCTCAGTGGTGGAAATGCCAAAACGATTGCTGATATTGAAAATGCAATCATCAATATCCAAACAGCGATGCAACGTACTGAAGATTACGTTCGAGAACATCAAAGTTAATTTGATGTTCTACGCATAACGTTTACACATCGGAATATAGCGTAATCCGCCATTTTCAATCACTGTTGAAGTGACTGTAAATCCGAAATTTTCATAAACGGGCTGCGCATAACAACTAGAATTCACAGTAATTTGCGAATGTTGCTGAGAAAGTTTATCTTCTAAAAACATCCAAAGCTGACGACCTATTCCTTGCTGTTGTGAATTCTGCTTAACAAAAAAATGAATCAAATGATAAGGTTGTTTATAAGCAATCACACCAATAATGGATAAATCTTTCTCGAAAACAAAATATTCAATGCTTTGCATTTCAAGTAATTTCTTAATCATATCCTGACTAAATTTTGCTTCACCCTCTGCATTCAGTGCAAAATCTTTTATATATGGCTGAATTAATTCTACTATTTGCTTGATATCTGTTGCTTTTGCTGGACGTATCACTTGTTATTCTTTCCATTTTTCACTTTAATAAACAATAGTTTACTATTTTTAAAACCACAAAGCTTTGTTTCTTTGAATCAGTGCTTGCGTATATTTTTCAAGCAAAAAAGAAATATAATCTTACAAATCATTTTATTCAAACTAATTAACAACTAAATTCATGATAATAAAAAAGATTCTTTATGTGATTTTTACGCTAAGTTCCTCACAACACCCTCAAAAAGTTACGTTATTACATTGCAAATAAGTTTTTTTAAGATTTATCGCTTAATATCTGCGAGCCACGGAATTTGGCGACCGCTTCAAAGTTGTTTTAGGATTGGTTGAGATTGAACTATGATTTATGATGCACCCTCATTAGATTCGATGATGCATGCACAGACTCAAAATGCAGTCATTATGCTCAGAGAAACTCCCGCAGATATTACACCGCCATACGCATTATCCAAGAATTCGCAGCAAATTAACTTACAGAAGTTTTCAGATAAACTTTCTCGTGTTTCCTCATTTCATAGTTCAGCAAAGTGTGCCAAATCAATTCGTATCGCATTACAAACAGCGGGCGCAAAAATTGCACAACATCCTATAGCCGCCTCAGATTGGGGTGGAACGCTACAAAAGATTGGCTATAAGCAAATTGACCCTGCTTTTGATAACCCAATGCCAGGTGATATTTATATTATTCATCGCACCAAAAAACATGTGTATGGTCATATTGCCGGTTTTACAGGCTCACAATGGGTTTCTGATTTTAAGCAGACTAGCTATGACGTTTATAAAGACAAAAACGTCACTTATACTTATTACCGTCTTGGTTAATAAAAGACTGAATCAAAGCCTAAACGAACATTATGTTTTAGGCTTTTTAGCATCTAATTTTTTCAGCACTTCAGCCACCGCCACCATGGCAAAGCTTGAAGTCACCACCACCGCAGAACCATAGCCGCCACAGCGCAGACCCGCACTTGGACAAACATCTGCACTGGAAAATGGGTTATCGATCGAATACACGCAAGTGATTCCAAATTTCTCTTTTGGTTTTTTACAAATCCCTTTTGAACGCAGTTGCGTGCGTAACTTTGCCAACATTGGATCTTGTTCGGTCTTGGACAAATCTGCCACGCGAATCTTCAGTGGATCGAGTTTTCCTCCTGCTCCGCCTGACACAATCAACGGGATTTTGTTAAAGCGGCAATGCAGCATCAAGGCAAATTTGGCTTTGACGTCATCAATACAATCTAAAACAATGCTTGGTACTGGATTTAAAATTTCTTTGACATTATCAGGCGTCAGATAGTCATCAATCACATTCACTTTCATGCGTGGATTGATCTGGCGACAACGCTCCGCCATCACTTCAATTTTTTCTTGTCCAAGTGTTGAGCTCATCGCTGGCAATTGACGGTTAATATTTGATGCTGCTACCACATCCATATCGACCAAAGTCAATTCACCAATCCCTGTACGTGCCAGTGCCTCAACCGCCCAACTGCCAACACCACCAATCCCAATCACCATGACATGACTGTGTTCATAATGCGAAAAGGCATTTTCTCCATAAATTTTGGCAACACCAGCAAAACGGCGTTCATATTCATCATTTACAGGAACATCGATCATCACAGTCGTGGTCTATCTTTTGAATCAAAGCACTATTTTAGCGTGTTTCGCTTGTTTTAGGTTAGCCCCGTGAAACTTTAGGGGATGATTGATCTCGACGAATTAAAATAACCAACAGGATAAAAACCATCAGGCTCATGCATAAAGCCAATAGGTTTGCATTGATCCATCCGAGGCTACTTAAAATCGGTGCAGGTAAAAATGCCCCTAAGGTCGCAAATAAGGCAATTCCTGTTTCATTGATGCCTTGGACACGATGTTTTTGCTGCTCGTTGAGACCAGCTAACAAAGTTGATGCACCTGAATAAGCAAAATTCCAGCCCACACCCAGCACGATCAAGGCAGCATTAATATAGATGCCGACCTGTCCAAACATCGGAATGAAAGACGATAACATCAACAAAGCAAAACCGAGATAAATCGTGGTTTGCGTTCCCCAGCGTTGAATCAATTTCGACACAAAGAAGGATGGGATAAACATCGCCAATACATGTAACTGAATCGAGATCGAAGCATAATGAAATGAATGATGCTCCTTTAAATGCAAGGAGGACATAATCATCATCACATTCATAATATAGTAAGCAAAAGCACCGCTGATGACGGCAGCGATAATCAAAGTATTCGGTAATTTGGCACGCGGAATGGATGCTGTCTCTATTTGCACGGTTTGTTGTATTTGAAACTGTTGATTCCACCCATACAGAATTGGAGAGAGGAACAACGCCAAAATACTAAAAATTAAATAGATCGCAGTGAAATCAGGTAATCCTTGCACCTGTTGAAATTGGATTGCCAACATCGGTGCAATAACCGCAGCAACCACACCACCCGAAATGACCATCGCAGTAGCTTTTGGAATTAAATCTGTTGCCAGCCGATCAGAAGCAGCAAAGCGATAAAAATTCGCAGTCGAGATAAATAAACCCAGTGAAAAATGGCTCAGGCATAATAGATAAAACTGTTGCTGCTGTAGAGCCAGATAGCCTAGAACACCAGCCAAAAACAGGCAGACACAACCAAACTGGAAAACCAGATGACGTCCAAGCTTTTTCATTAAAAAAGAAAAAACAAAGGTTGTCAGTAACATCGCTAAAAACTGCAAGCCATAGGGCACTGTGGCGAGTGCCTGAGTCGGCGCCAGTTTTAACCCCACAATTGCAGCCACAGTAACTGACAGAACAGCAGCAATTAAGTTAAAGGCCTGAGCCACCAACAGATAATAAACATAACGGGGTAACTGATTCAAAGCCTTTATCCAATTTAATCGAGCCTGACTACCTTAACGCTGAAGGCTTGAAATTCAAACAAAAAAAGATGAAAGACCAGCTTTCATCTTTTTTCCAGAAAGTGTCTCGTTATGCAGCAATCAGATTGCGTAGTACATAATGCAAAATACCGCCTGCTTTAAAGTATTCCATCTCATTCAAGGTATCAATGCGGCATAACACTTTGAACTGATCTTGACTGCCATCTTCTCGCTGTACCTGAATATCCAGCGTTTGATGCGGTTGGATACCATCAGATAGTCCATGAATCGACAATACTTCACGGCCAGTGAGGTTCAAGGATTGACGGGTTTGTCCATCCACAAACTGCAAAGGCAATACCCCCATGCCTACTAAATTAGAACGGTGAATCCGTTCAAAGCTTTCAGCAATGACCGCTTTAACGCCTAAGAGATTAGTCCCTTTTGCAGCCCAATCTCGTGACGAACCTGTGCCATATTCCTTACCTGCAATAATCACCAACGGTGTTTTCTGTTGCTGGTAAAGCATGGATGCATCATAGATGGCCAGCTTTTCACCTGTTGGGATGAAGATGGTATTGCCGCCCTCTTCACCATCCAGCATTTCATTCTTGATCCGAATATTGGCAAACGTCCCACGCATCATCACTTCATGATTACCGCGTCGAGAACCGTAGGAGTTGAAGTCTTTCGGTTCAACCCTTTGCTGCTGTAAATAACGTCCTGCTGGGCTGTCTTTCTTGATATTCCCTGCTGGAGAGATATGATCGGTGGTAACTGAGTCACCCAATACCGCCAAGATTCTTGCCTGCTCGATATTGGTAATGGCTTTTGGAGGTTGATTAATTTCTTCAAAAAATGGCGGATGTCGAATATAGGTCGAGTTATCTTGCCACGCATAAGTTTGGCTTTGTGGAATCTGAATCGCTTGCCAAGTTGCATCTCCATCAAACACCGCTGCATATTCCTTATGGAACATGTCGGTATTGACCTTCTGCAAGACTTGATCAATTTCAATCTGACTTGGCCAAATGTCTTTCAAATAGACATCTTGACCATTTTGATCTTGTCCAATCGGCTGAGTGGTTAAATCAGTCCGAATATTTCCCGCCAAACCATAGGCTACAACAAGTGGTGGTGACGCCAGCCAATTGGTTTTCACTAAAGGATGAACACGCCCTTCAAAGTTACGGTTACCTGAAAGTACCGAAGCCACATTCAGATCATGACATTGAATTGCTTCTTCAATCGGTTCAGGCAAAGCTCCAGAGTTACCAATACAAGTCGTACAACCATAACCGACCAAGTTATAGCCCAACTCATCCAAGTACGGTGTTAAACCTGCCGCAGCCAGATAATCGGTCACCACTTTAGAACCCAGCGCCAATGAACTTTTCACCCACGGTTTACGCTGCAAACCTTTTTCAATGGCTTTTTTCGCCAGTAAACCCGCCGCCAACATCACACTTGGATTCGAGGTATTGGTACATGAGGTAATCGCGGAAATCACCACATCACCATCCTTCAATGGATACGATTTTCCATCAATGGTACAAGCAGGTTGTTCATGCGCTAAATTCGCTTTCTTGGCTTCAACCGCCGTACCGCCGCCGCCTTCATTCTCTAAACGTTCTTTGGCGTCTTTGGCGGGTTTGAGATTCAGCTCCATCAACGCATTAAATGTTTTCGGAACATCGCCCAACAAAACCCGATCTTGTGGGCGCTTTGGCCCCGCCAGACTGGCTTGTACGGTACTCATATCCAAGCTCAATGTATCGGTAAAAATTGGCTCATCACCCGTATGATGCCATAGCCCTTGCTCCTTACTATAAGCTTCGACCAAATCGATACGTTCTTGTTTGCGGCCAGTTAGGGCTAAATACCCCAATGTCACCTCATCAATCGGGAAAAATCCACAAGTCGCACCGTATTCTGGTGCCATATTGGCAATGGTCGCACGATCTGCCAAAGGTAAATCTGCCAAACCATCGCCATAGAACTCAACGAATTTACCCACCACGCCTTTTTGACGCAACATCTGAGTAATGGTCAAAACCAAATCGGTCGCAGTAATCCCTTCATTCAACTTACCTGTGAGTTTGAATCCGATCACCTCTGGAATGAGCATTGATACAGGTTGCCCGAGCATGGCTGCTTCGGCCTCAATCCCGCCCACACCCCAACCTAAAACCCCCAGTCCATTGATCATGGTGGTATGTGAGTCTGTTCCCACCAAGGTATCTGGAAAGGCAAAAACCTGACCTTCATCATCACCTAACCAGACGGCTTGCGCTAAATATTCTAAATTGACTTGGTGGCAAATCCCTGTCCCGGGTGGCACCACACTAAAATTATTAAATGCAGATTGTCCCCAACGAAGGAATTGATAACGCTCACCATTCCGTTGCATTTCAATTTCAACGTTCTCGGCAAAGGCATTTTCATCGGCAAAATGATCGACCATCACCGAATGGTCAATCACCAAATCCACAGGAGATAAAGGGTTAATCAGGTTGGGATCACCGCCTGCTTGAGACATTGCGGCACGCATTGCAGCCAGATCGACCACTGCAGGAACACCCGTGAAATCCTGCATCAGTACCCGTGCAGGGCGATACTGAATTTCCTGATCAGAACTTTTGCTTTTCTGCCAATCAACCAAAGCCTGAATATGCTCCACTTTTACACTTTTTTGATCTTCGAAACGGAGTAAATTTTCGAGTAAAACCTTTAAAGACTTTGGCAATTGATCAATATTACCGAGGGTTTGAGCTGCTCGCGCTAAACTATAGATTTGATAGGATGTTGAACCGACGGTGAGTGTTTGTAATGCATTGAAACTATTGATTTTGCTATATCTGGCCATAAGGTTACCCTCCCAGTATTGGCTGATGTGTTTATTATCAAATTGTTCTTTTAATGTACCCCTGTTTAGAAAAGCATGTGTTCCCTTTTAGTATCTTATTTTTAACGAGATTATTTGCTTATTCTCTTAAAATTTAAGTCGCAACGCAGTCAATGAGTTTTGCCAGAGTTGTGCAGCCAGTTGCAATTCAGGCTGGTCAAGGGTCTGAGCCAAACTCTCCAGAACATAAGGTAGGTTGACTGGGGTATTACGGGTGCGATGCTCGGTCGAAGTTTGGCAGCACAACGGCGTCATATCGGGACAATCGGTTTCGATCACCAAGTTTTCACTGCCTATCGCTTGTACCACTTGATGCAGTTTCTTGGCATTCGGATTGGTGATTTGTCCTGTCACCCCGATTTTAAAGCCCAGTTTAACCAAGGCTTTGGCTTCTTCGACTCCACCACTAAACGCGTGAGCAATGCCACCCAATTTAAATTTTTGTGCTTTTAAAATCGCAATCGTTTCTGCATGTGCTTTACGGATATGTAATAACACGGGCTTTTGATACTGTGTTGCCAATACCAATTGTTCAATAAAATAATGCTGCTGTTTGGCAAACAGTTCGGGCTGTTTATGTTGTTTTAAAAAAGTATCTAAACCAATTTCACCCACCGCCACACAGTCATGCTGCTGTAACACGTGCTCAAGTTGCTGTAAATGTTCAGTTTGATGTTGCTCAATATAAAAAGGATGTAAACCAGGGGCCAGATAAGAAGTCGGCACCTTGTCCCACGCGTGCAATTGTTTATGGGTGTGGATCAGTTCATCGAATCGTGATTCAACAAAACCGATTAATACCAAAGCATCGACCCCAACCTGTTTTGCTTGTTCAGCCAGATGTTGCCGATCATGATCAAAATCGGCAACATCAAAATGGGTATGGGTATCGAACAGTTGCATTAACTTTGACTTGGCGTACTTGCAGCAGGCGTAGATGCTGCGGGCGTATCAATTTTTGGTAAATATTCAGGTTTTAAAACACCCTGCAATTCACTAAATGGAATCACTAACCGCGGTAAACCGACGACATAAGGTCCAATCTCATATTCGCCATATTGTAGAATTAAACCCTGTTCACCCAATAAGAAATTATCGGTGACTTGGAATGGCCAAGCCTGTTCATATTCTTTCGGATCAGTTGCAAGTTTGGCATCAACAATCCACACTTTAAAGGCTTCATGCGCCAATTTGTCTAGAGTTGCTTTTTGCTTCGGTAATAATAGGTCATGCAATTGAATCTGTTTTTGGTTCGCTAAATCAAAGTTATAGTAACGTTGTGAGGTTGAACCATGCGCTCCACCCAAATAACTGCTGCTATTTAACACTACAGTTGCCAGCTTGCCTTTCGGTTGCAAAATTTTAGGCTTAATCATCAGACTGATCTGATGACTACTACTGAGCGCTTTCAACTCTTCATCAATTTTTACAAAAGCATTAGCATAGGCTTGTGCTTGAGTATCTAAACCTGTTTTTTGTTCAGCCGTTTTGGGTGCGGATGCTGCTGCGGTATCAGCATCAACTACATCGAGCATTTTACTCAGTTGATTGAGAATCTGTTGATCCAGTAACTGATCAATAAATGGGAAATTACTTTGTAATCGTTCAACTGTGAAATCTGGACAGGTATTGCCCTTACATTCAGGTAAATTTACCTGCAATTTCACGGTTTCACCACGCAGAATTGGCTCAGCAGTTTGCTGTACCACTGGCGGATCTGTCGGTTTATCCTGTGATTCTTTCGGCTCTGATTTCGGCTGGCAAGCAGCAAGCAAAATCGCACCTGCAAGAATGCTATATTTATAAAATGCTTTCATTTAAAACCTATCAGTATTGTTATTACACAAGATTTTTAAATGCTATCGAAGTTAAAGCAAAACCGCTATAAGCGCATGCAATTTCTATACGAAACTCAAGCAAGTAGATTAAAACATTTGCTGATAAATTTCAGGTTGTAGCATCTGTTTGCTTTGTTCAGTGGTTAAATAAATATCCAACTGTGGTGCATCTTTACTGATTTCATTGGCACGATAATGCAAGCCGATTCCTTCCCCATCGAAGAACCAATCTGCCTGCCCCCAATACAGTTTTTTAGGAACTTGTTTCTTCACTTCTGTACTTTGTTTTTCAATCCATTTTTGATAATGTGCTTGAATAATATTATTTAATTCATTTTGCTGATTTTTCTGTATCACATCGAGTACGGTTAGATTTTTCTGTAACTTACGATCAGCAACGAAAAAGTAAAATCTATCTTTAACCGCAATATCTTCTTGCTGCGTATCAACGCCAATTTGCAACAACACATACTGGTTACGCTGTGAAGCAATACGTGTTGTTAAGCGCAGCTCATACGCTTTATTCTTAGAATATTTATCTTGCCATTCATCTGACTTTTTCACATAAGCATTCACGGCTTGCTGTAAGGTTAAATTCTTGTTCTGCTCAATTTGTTGTTGAATCACATTGGCCTGATTTTTTGCAATCCATGTGTTAAGCCACGCATCTTGGGTTTTGATAGTTTGAATATCGACATCAATACAGTTCTTCTTTTCACAGAACGGCAAGGCATAATCCGCTTTGGCTTCTTGCATATTGAGGTATGGCAGGACTTCAGCTTTTTCAGTATGCGTTGATACTTGATTTTTGTTTTGAGCTGTATCAGTCTCATTTTTTTTAGGATGATCACATGCCGTTAAAGCCATCATTCCAATCATTATACTGACAGCAAAAAGTGGTTTTAAAGTATTCATCTCATCCTCCTTTTTTAGATCCTTCAATTAAAAACAGCCTCTAATTTAGAAGCTGTTTTTGTGCATTTTAGTGTTCTCGCGTGTTACGGAACTGAATATCTGGCCAGCGTTCTTGCATTAACTGCAAGTTTACACGGCTTGGTGCAAGATAAGTCAGATGACCGCCGCCATCTACCGATAACTGATCATGCGCTTTTTTCTTGAACTCATTGAGAATTTTTTCATCATCACAATGGACCCAACGTACCGTATGAACACTGACAGGCTCATAAATACAGTCAACTTTATATTCTTCTTTCAAACGATAAGCGACCACATCAAACTGTAACACACCGACTGCACCGACAATCAAATCATTACTAATTTGAGGCATAAATACCTGTGTTGCACCCTCTTCAGATAACTCTTTCAAACCTTTTTGCAATTGCTTAGATTTAAGAGGATCACGTAAACGAACTCGGCGGAACATTTCAGGTGCAAAGTGTGGGATACCTGTGAAGTGTAATTTTTCACCACTGGTAAATGTATCACCGATCTGAATCGTACCATGGTTATGCAAACCGATAATATC
Organism: Acinetobacter modestus; assembly: GCF_014636095.1. Classification (GTDB taxonomy): domain Bacteria; phylum Pseudomonadota; class Gammaproteobacteria; order Pseudomonadales; family Moraxellaceae; genus Acinetobacter; species Acinetobacter modestus. Next base: position 227,204 of record NZ_BMDV01000005.1, on the reverse strand, counting down.
ACCAGGCCAAGCTTCTTCAAGATGCTCGCGCTCACCTGCAAGGAAGGTTAATGCATCACTAATACGTACATCTTTACCTATACGCACATGATTCATTTTTAAACCTTTTTCATATTTACCTGAACAAATACGCATAAAGGCAATACGGTCACGATGTTTCGGATCCATATTGGCTTGGATCTTAAATACAAAGCCTGTAAATCCTTCTTCGTTGGCATCTACAGTTCGCTCTTGAGTTGGATGCGCTTTAGGTTCTGGTGCCCAATTGATAAATGCATCAAGCACATGATCAACAGCAAAGTTACCTAATGCCGTACCAAAAAGTACTGGCGTTTGTTTACCTTGTAAGAATAATTCACGATCAAGTGGTTCATTTGCCATTTGAACTAACTCAAGTGATTCTTCAAAAGAAGCCCAAGCTAATTCACCCACTTTTTCACGAATATCGGCATGATCATAACCATCACGTACCTCAATGTCCGTAATCGTCGAGCCAAAACCAGCTTTATAAACATATAACTTGTTTTCAAGTAGGTTATAAACCCCTGCAAAGTCACGTCCCATACCTAAAGGCCATGTAATTGGGACACAGCGAATATTTAAAACGTTTTCAATTTCGTCAAGCAACTCTAGAGGCTCGCGAATTTCACGGTCCATTTTGTTGACGAAGGAAATGATCGGTGTGTCACGCATACGACACACTTCCATCAATTTAATGGTACGTTCTTCAACACCTTTTGCGCCATCAATCACCATTAATGCAGAGTCAACAGCAGTCAAAGTACGATAGGTATCTTCAGAAAAGTCTTCGTGACCTGGTGTATCGAGTAAGTTGATAGTGTGACTTTTAAAAGGGAATTGCATGACAGAAGTGGTAATCGAAATTCCACGCTCTTTTTCCATTTCCATCCAGTCAGATGTCGCAGCACGATCAGACTTACGACTTTTAACCATTCCTGCAACCTGAATAGCTTTGCCCCATAACAGAAGCTTTTCGGTCATCGTGGTTTTACCCGCATCGGGGTGGGAAATGATCGCAAAGGTACGTCGTTGGGCAACTTGTACCGCTAATTCGTCTTTAAAACTCATGAGAAAAATCTTCAATATGTACACAGTTACGTACACATGACTCGATATGTACCATAACTGAAAAGTGAGAATTCGAAATTGGCGCAATTGTAGCAGATTTAGTGAACTTGTTTATTGATTGTTGATAAGTACCAAGTTATCCACAAGAAGCTTTACTTGCTAAAAATCAAATTGAAACGGAGCTAAAAAGATGTTCAAGTTAAGTGTAAGTTTTAGATAAAAGCGAAGACCCTTATTCATATAGATAAACACGAAGACAACTAGCTACACAAGGTAATCGTTGTTTAAAATATTATTACGAAACAGGATGTTGCTATCTAAAGACAGAAATAAAAAATGAACTAACTCTTTTTTAATATATCTTTTCTGAATTGTAATGGTGTTTTTTTAGTCCAGTTTTTAAAAGCACGCTGAAAAACACTTTGCTCCGCATATCCTAATAAATCAGAAATTTCATTCATATTAAAATTTTTATCACTTAAATACTCCTTTGCTAAATTTTCCCTCACTTGATTGACTGCTTTATTAAAATTAATATTTGCCGTAAACAAGTCTTTTTTTAGTTTTTGCCTTGAAACTCCCATATGTTTTGCCACCTCATCAATATTGATATTCTTATTTTTAATACAACACTTAATACCCATATAAAGTCGATGCTCTATATCATCATATACTTCTAATTTATCAATTAAGTTATCGGCTTGCTTCTTTAATATCTTATACAATATAGGGTCAGCTCGATCTAGATAAATAGTCTCAATTTCTGAAAAAGAAAAAACGATTGATGTGATGTGATGTGAGCATCAAAAAAAACTGGGCAATCGAAATAATCTTCATATACTTTTACATTTTTCGGTTGCTGGTAAATAAAGTTAAGTTTTTTTATTGAAAATTTTAGTGGATTTATCGCTTTTATAATAATATTCAAAAATAATGCAATTGCTGTTTCATCAACCAACAAGCCTGGACGCCCTCTTGAATCTCCCCAACTTAATTCAATTGAATCATTTTGACTACAAAAATTTATAAGATTAAAATCATATACTAAACGATTATAAGTCACAAAATCTAAGAATGCTTCGAATAAATTAGCCCCAGAAAATGCCAGATAAGATAAAATTCCAGCATGAGCTAATTGAATATGTTTAGCAATATCCAAACCTAATCCTTCGATTGGATGCTGCAAACTAATTTTATGTAAAATATTATGCCAAATTTGAAATGGTACACGTTCATCAATATCTTTTGGTTGTAATGTATTAACATCCAAATAATAAAGACACTCTTCAGGTAGATTAATTTTATTGAATAAGCAAAAATCAACTATTGTCATTAATAATGGTGTAGCAACAGACCCCAAAAAAACAGACTTATTCATTTAAAAAAGTATTCCATTACTTATAACTTTTTATAAAAAGTCATTTTAAAATCATAACTTCTGCGATCATTCTAATTAATAGAATTTGATAAAAAATTTAATCTCCAACTATAAATTTAAAAAAATCTATCGTTAAATATTAATTTTAAATTTATTTTTTATCCCACTATTTCAAATAGAAATTGGCATAACTATGGCTTATAGAAAAAAATTTTCTTGTTCGCTAAAACGATAAAATTGACATTAACCAACAAGATTGTGACATGTGTCACATTATTAATTTTAGCAAAGATTGTTAAAAATACATTGACAATAAAATAATCAAAAATTGACATTAATGAATTCAGCTCAATAAGCCCTCAAGAAAGCTAAACAAGCAATGGACGATGTGACCGCTTCGATAAGCTCGAATGAAGTGTTTAGTAATATCTAAAAAAGTAATATTATTTAAAAACTTAGGCGATTCATTTATTGAATAGGATAGTTCATGAGTACTGGTTGTAATTTAGATTGAGAAAAACTATATACAATATAGAGGGGAAAAATTTGTTCTATTGCGAAATCCACTGATAGAATTTTTCTACGCTGTTTAGAGTTGTACTTACTGAAGATTTCAACTTTCTGCGACAATTAGCATGTGCCATCAATGACAAAATCATGATGATTTGTTGAAGATCCTCATTACTGATCACATAGAAAGATAAAAAATTGATCCTGCTTAAAAATAATCTGGTGTTGTTTATTTAAATTAATAGATATTTTCAAGATCACGTGAACAAAAGAACAATTATTTTAAAGTAAAAATTCAATTGAAAATAACAACATATAATCAAAAAACAAGCCTGAATTTGCAGAACTTAGTTATTGGCTAAATCCTTTTTTCAATAATTCATACACATAATCCATTTATCAAAAAGCTAAGAGATGTCAATTTTCACTATGATTGGTGTCAATACAATTTTTCAAATTTTCTATAATTTTAACTAGGAATATTAATTACATAAAATTTCTTAATAAAAATATGTGTGAAATATTCTCGTTCTTAAAATTAAGTTATTCAGCAAAGATCTTCTTTATGAATATTAAATCTAAATAAAAAGTTGAGATAAAAATGGCTAAAATTTCTTTAGAAAGTTTGACAGGCATCGATGGTTTTGTGGCAGCAGCATTGGTTGATGCTGAAAGCGGTTTAGCGCTATCAACTCAACAAAAAGGAACTCTTGATTTAGAGTTGGCAGCCGCTGGTAATACAGAAGTAGTTCGCGCAAAACGTCGTGTAGCGAGTTCATTAAAACTAAATGATGATATCGAAGATATTCTTATTACGCTTGGTAAAGCCTACCACTTGATAAGACCATTAGAAAGCAATGGAAACTTATTTTTATATCTTGTATTAGATCGTGCTAAATCTAATTTAGCTATGGCACGACATGAATTAAAAACTTTCGAAAAAGAATTAGACTTTTCTTAAATAAATCAAACCCCTTATACAAATTTATCTTGCATAAGGGGTACTAATAAATAAACTTTAAAATAAAGTGATACCATGAGTGATATTTATATCAATATTATAATTCTAGGTTTAGACATCAAAGCAACTTTAGAGTTAAAAAGTGAATTACGAAGAATAATTCCAAGACAAATACATCTTAATTGGATTTATACATTAGATGAAAATATAGACCTCATCATAGTAGGTGATTCAATTTTCGATACACATACAATCCAACGTTTCATAAAACAGAAAAAAATTAAATATTTAAAAATATCAGAAAAACAAAATATTACTACTATTGAAAATAGTGACATATCTATCTCAATACACCAATCTGCAATATTAAAAAACTGGATACAGTATTATGTTATCAATAATTTATCACACCAAATACCAATAACAGTTCGCTAGAAAAAAATCTATAGATTTAAAATACTTAAATGATATTTTTAAATTTAAGAACACTAAACTTCACCTATCAGATGATAATGGTAGTTTAGCGATTATTGATACTGGCAGAAGATTAGCTTTTTTTGATCCTCAACAATTATCTAGAAAAACAAATCAAAGTTTTAATTATGAAATAGCAACCAATTCAGATTCATTAAAAAACAATTTTACGTCTGAAGCTAATTTAGAAGATTGGATTTGGAATTTATTCTGGAGATCACCTGAATTTAGTAAATTAACATTAAAATAAAATGAATATTATAAGATTTTTTATTGGCCACAATCTAATCAAAATAAGGACCAAAAGATCATATTACAACTTTCAGCATGTTTTATCCAAGGTGCTCAGCTTTCTAAAGTCGCAAATGAACTAAACATTCCAATTGAAACAGTCCAACAGTTTATATCTGCATGTCTAATATCAATGAATGGAAAAAAATATTAGAATTAGAAAGCAATTATAAGAAAAATGAAATACTCAAAGAAAATAGCAACAGAAGCTTCTTAACAAATTTTTTCAATAAAATTAGAAATCACCTAAAAATATAAGGTTTTTTTATGTACAACCACAAAATAATAATTTTTAAAATCAAAAAAAATATTTTCATTAATTTAATTAAGGATTCAATATCTGCACATCATTACACGTTAAAGAACAATCAAATTCTTTCTTTTGAAGAAGAAGAAGAAGAAGAAGAAGAAGAAGAAGAAGAAGAAGAAGAAGAAGAAGAAGAAGAAGAAGAAGAAGAAGAAGAAGAAGAAGAAGAAGAAGAAGAAGAATTAATTTATCAATTCCAAAAAAACGAATTAAAATTTATAACAGACACAATAATTAAAAAGTTAAAACTATTTAATTTTTATTTATTCACCTCCACTAATTTTGGAATATTTATATTTTTCAATCTAAATTTTAAAAATGTATTTCAATATTGGTTGAATCTTTAAATTCAATAAATTTCAGAACTATAATTTACATGAGATTAATTTGATGTTTAAAATTCCAGACACTCAACAGCGTACAGCGCCAAAAGAATTAATTCAATTAGCAAAAAACCATGCTAATGATATTTTAACCAGTATTAGAGGTATTAATTATGTCATGTTATGCTCGACAGATGGCCTTGAACTAGCAGCTGTCCATAAAAAAAGTAATTATAATAGTACCAAACTTGCAGCTGTTAGTAGCTCTATTCTTGCAATGATCAGTGCTTTTTTAAATGAAATTAATCTTACGGGCTGTCAAAGCATCACCTTCGATGCTGAAAATGGAAAAGCTATTTTGACGCCCATCCCCGCACCTCACCACCCAATGATATTGGTTACATTGAGTAATAAAGATGTACTTTTAGGACAATTACTTTATAGCTTGAAGCAAGTCAGTAATGCACTTATTCATGCAGACTCAACTTAAGATTTTATCGTTTTCCAAAAGTAGAAAGCTAAGACAAGCTTTAACAGAAGCCTTGTCTTAGTAGAACTAAAAATAAAGAATATAGGCTATAGGACTGAATATACAGATGTATTAAACATTTAACATTCGGCTCGCTAATATTAATTTTTTGATGTAACTCCAAGATTGTTTACTTTTACACATATCACTATAGTTTCTAACATTAATCATTAGACCATCTATAACATTTAAGAATATATCAGTTAAAATTTTTGGTTGATCGACGTGCAGACCTATCAATAACTCTTCAATTAATTTTCGCAACCAACTTTTATGTTCTGTAATTGTTTTAGCTAAAGCAGGATATTTATTTAATATTTCAATAGTCGCCTTCTGAAATAAGCAACCATTGTAATTATTTGAATATATCCAACGGATATGCCAATCATATATTATTTTTATTTTCCCTAAGTAATCAAATTCGTCTTTTAAGTTTACTTCATACAATATTGCATCTCTTATTTCAGAAACTTTTATAAGCAAGCATGATGCAATTAATTTTTCTTTTGATGGAAAATGCTTATAAAAAGTCATTTTTGCAACACCAGAATCATGAACAATCTGATCCACACCAATAGAACTAAAAGAGTTAGTATTAAATAACTTGATAGCTGTTACAATAATATCTTGTTTCTTGTTCACTTCATTCTCTTTTATTTCAATAAATCAAATAATTTAATAGACATCAATTCTTAAAATAAGACTAAAAATAATTGAAAATTTAATAAAAATTTATTTTTAGTTCTTAAAGCTAATTTTCTCTTTAAAAATACTATAAAAATTAAAAAAAATATTGACACCAATTATTTAAAAATTGACACTCTAATAAAATTTTATAAAGTTATATTTCTAAGTATTCAAATTTATTTATCATTAATCCATTTTTCATTTATGAACCAGCTAGTTTTGAAAATAGAGTAACTCTTGATCGCCTAACTTACTTATATTTTTATCAGTGATTACTAAACACCTATTTGAAATTCAAGAGTTCATCACTATTTGATTAGGTGACAGAATACACTTCAATCTAGTTTCAACTCTTTCAATAATAGAATTCCCTTTTCATCATCTTTCTTAGATAGATATCTGCACAGGAAATTCTCTATGTACGACGACAACTTATTTGTACATAAAGCCTAGACCTAAGTTCACTCTTCTTTTACCGCCTATCCGACAAATAGTTCAGTTATAAATTGAAATTATGATTAAGAATCATTATTATTCTCAAAATTTTTCTCATATCTGTGTGAACGATTATGTCTTTTATCAAATCACGTAAGAAATTAGTATCTTCCGCAATCGCATCTTCACTCTCCGTGATTGCAGTACCAGCCATCGCTCAAGATCAGCCAGTACAATTACCAACAATTCATACCCAAGCAGAACAAGAACAAGGTCTTAAAGTAGACCAATCTTCAAATAGCAAATTTGTCGTTCCTCTTTTAGATACACCAAAATCTGTTTCTGTTATTTCAAAGCAGCTTATTGCAGATACTCAAGTTACAAGCCTTTCTGATGCTTTACGTACAATTCCTGGTATTACTTTAGGTGCTGGTGAAGGTGGTAATCCAAACGGCGACCGCCCTTTCATTCGTGGCTATAACTCAGAAAGCTCAATGTATGTAGACGGCATTCGTAACTCAACATCACAAAACCGTGAGATGTTTGCAGTTGAACAAGTTGAAGTTACAAAGGGTTCTGCCTCTGCTTTAGGTGGTGCAGGTACTTCTGGCGGTAGCATTAACATGATTTCTAAAGTTGCTAAAAAAGGCGATGCTTTAGAGGGTTCTGTTTCAAGTGGTACAGATAATTATGCACGTATTTCCTTAGACGGAAACAAAGATTTTAATAATGGTGTCGCAGCTCGTGTGGTGGTCATGGGCCATCAAAATGAAAAAGCGGGACAACATGATGGTGCTGAATATAAACGTGCAGGTATTGCACCAAGTATTACCTTTGGTTTAGATACAGCAACTCGCGGTACCTTGAGTTATTACTACCTCAAAACTAATGATGAGCCAGATTCTGGCATTCCATATCAATACGATACAATAAAGAAAGTTACTGCTGGTAAGCCAGTAGATGTCAAACAAGGCACTTACTATGGTTGGAAAGATCGTGATTTCCAAAAACAAGAAAACCAGATAGGTACTTTTAAATTAGAACATGATTTAACTGATAACCTAGTGCTAAGTAATACTGCGGTCTACAGTAAGTCTAAAAACGATTATTTATGGACTCAACCTGATGATAGCCAAGGTAATATTGTAAATGGTCAAGTTTGGCGCCGAGTCAATACAAACTTAACTAATACTGATAGCTTTACAGATCAACTCACTTTAACAGGTAAATTTAATACGGGTTCACTAAAACACAGTTTCAATACTGGTGCAGAATACGCTAAACAGGAATCAGATAGAGGAACAAATCTTGTAACGGATCCGAACACCTCAAAAATTGGTGGTAGTGGCACAACCAATGCTTGTTCATTAATAAATTCAAACGGATGGTGTACTAGCTTAGATAATCCTAATTCAGGAGATGCATGGCTAGGAAATATAAAAGCAAATCCTAATGTGACAAAAATCACATCGAAAACCCAATCAGTTTATGTTCTAGATAACATTACGATTACACCACAATGGTTACTTGATCTTGGTGTTCGTTGGGACAAATTTGAAACTGATGTGCAATATAATAAAGATTCAGGATCAGGTGCAACTCTAATCAAGGCGGGAACAAAATACAGCTCTAGCAATGATTTCTTTAATTATCAAGCTGGGCTTACATTTAAACCAGTTGAAAATGGGGCAATTTACATTAGCTATGCAACATCAGCAAACCCTGTAGGCGTTGATGCTGGTGATGGTTCAGAAGGGATTAGTGTACCTGGCCGAAATACGACTGATGAACAATCTCGCGCTATCAACAATTTGAAACCTGAAGAAGTTAAGACATATGAATTAGGAACAAAATGGGATGTTCTTAATGAAAAATTAAACCTCACAGCTGCAATTTTCCGTACTGAAAAAGAAAATACACGTGCATTAGATACCGATGGTTTCACAAGAAATATTGGAAAAACACGTGTTGATGGTATTGAGCTTGGTGTAAACGGCAACATTACTGAAAAATGGGCAGTGTCGGCTGGTTATACCTATTTAGATAGTGAAATCGTAGATGCAGGTTTTGTTAAGGATACAAGCGGTAAATACGTACCAAGTCCAACGAATGGTAACCAAATTCAAAATGTAGCAAAAAATAGTGCTACGCTTTGGACGACATATCAAGTTTTACCTGTTTTGACTTTAGGTGCTGGTGCTGTTGCAATGGATAAGGTCTATGGTGATGCAGCAAATACCAAGTGGGTTCCAGGTTATGTTCGTTATGATGCAATGGCGCGTTATAATGTAAATAAAAATGTTGATTTACAGCTTAATGTAAACAACTTATCTGATAAACGTTATTTCACTAAAGCTTATACATCACACTACGCAACTGAAGCGGAAGGTCGCAGCGCAGTATTATCTGTAAACTTCAAATACTAAAACCTGAAAATCCATCGTTAAACGATGGATTTTCATAAAAAAACAGCCTCGTCAGGAGGCTGTTTTTTTATTATCTTAACGAAAAGCAATAAACATTATAGATTACGTTGATTGACACGCTTTGACAGCTCTTCAGCGGACTCTTTCCGTTCAGAATAACGGTCTGTTAAATACTTGCTCTGCCCTCTCGTCAACAACGTGAATTTATACAACTCCTCCATTACATCTACGATACGATCATAGTAAGACGATGCTTTCATACGACCATCTTCTTCAAATTCTAAAAATGCTTTTGGAATTGAAGACTGATTTGGGATGGTAATCATGCGCATCCAACGTCCTAAAATACGCATTTGATTGACACTATTAAAAGACTGCGAGCCACCACTAACTTGCATCAATGCCAAAGTTTTACCTTGGGTTGCACGAATTGCACCACCTGCCAGTGGAATCCAATCGATTTGCGATTTAAAGATGGAACTCATCGAACCATGACGTTCAGGTGAACACCACACCATGCCCTCTGACCACGCCAACAATTCATGTAGCTCTTTGGCTTTTGGGTGTTCCATATCCGCATCTTCAGGTAGGGGCAAACCTTTAGGATGAAAGATTTTTACTTCAGCACCAAAGTGCTCCAAGATGCGCCCTGCTTCCATCACGGCTAAACGACTATAGGAACGTTCACGATTCGAACCGTACAACAATAAAATACGTGGTGCATGATCCAAGGCTTGCGCTTGCACTTTTTCTAAAGTGGGTTGATCAAGTAAATTCATATCTATATTTGGAAGAGTCATCACATTTACACCGATTTAAAATACTTTTTTCTAAGCCATAAAGACACACTGACTAAAGCAATCAGCACAGGCACTTCAACCAGTGGACCAATCACTGTGGTAAATGCCACGGGTGAAGCTAGACCAAACGTTGCGATCGCAACCGCTAATGCCAATTCAAAGTTATTCCCAGCAGCAGTAAAGGAAATTGCAGTGGTTTTCGGATAGTCATTGCCCATCCACTTGCTCATAAAAAAGCTCATGAAGAACATCACAACAAAGTAAATTGTTAATGGAATCGCTATACGAATCACATCGAAAGGCAAGCTTACGACATCAGCACCTTTTAGGCTAAACATCGCAACGATCGTGAACAGCAATGCAAGCAGGCTTAAAGGACTGATCTTCGGCAAAAAGACATTTTGATACCATGCTAGACCTTTGGCTTTCACTAAAATCATTCGCGTCATGAAACCAAGAAAAAATGGAATCCCTAAGTAAACCAACACCGCATGGGTAATCGTCCAAAAATCTACATGAATGACTTGCCCTGCAATACCAAAATAAGGCGGCAAGAAAGTCAGGAATAACCAAGCATAACTGCTGAAGAATAGAATTTGGAAGATACTATTAAATGCCACCAATGCTGCAACATATTGATTATCACCACAAGCTAAACCATTCCAGACCAAGACCATTGCAATACAGCGTGCTAAACCAATCAAAATTAAGCCCGTCATATATTCTGGATAGCTTTGTAGAAAAATAATGGCTAATCCGAACATCAAGACAGGTGCAATCAACCAGTTTTGTACTAAAGATAAAGTCAGCGTTTTTTTATCTTTAAATACTTCAGGCAATGCTGCGTAATCAACCTTTGCTAAGGGAGGATACATCATCAAAATCAGACCAATCGCAATTGGGATATTGACAGAATCCACACTCATTTTATCTAAAGCAACAGAAGCTTGAGGTAAAAATACACCGATCGCAATTCCTAATCCCATGGCAATAAAAATCCATAGGGTTAAGTTACGATCTAGAAATGACAATCTTTGCTGAGCCATGATGTTCTCATTCAATATCTGAGATGTGATTGATTGCAGCAATCAATTCAGGACGAGACATATTTGCGCTGTCCAATGCAAATAAAGCATCTAAACGGCGGTTGATATGATCTACAGTCACTTGGAATGCCTGTAATTTTTCTGGTTTAGGTAAATCTAAATGTGAAGGGTCAGCCAAGCCCCAATGTGCTTTGATTGCACCGCCTAAATAAAGTGGACAAGCTTCCTGAGCCGCAGAGTCACAAACTGTAATCACCACATCTGCCTGATATTGTTCACAGTCATCAATGGTTTTACTCCACAAACCATCGGTTGAAAGGCTTAAGTTTTCAAGCGTTTCAATCGTCAGTGGATGAACCTGTCCAGAAGGCTTACTACCTGCACTATATGCTTTCCAATTTTCAGGTGCACGACTGTTAAAAAGTACTTCGGACAAAATGCTGCGACAACTATTTCCAGTACATAGGAAAATAAATTTCATGCGGTATTACTCACAATAACTTTTAATTTGGAGAGACTGAGATTGGTTACTTGCGGAAGTTTGTTCACGTACCAAGAGATTGAGTAATTCATGACACCAAGCAGGCAACTCTGCATGAATGCTGTAATACACCCACTGGCTTTGTCGTCTGTCTTGCAATAAACCTGATGAACGTAATAACGCTAAATGTCTAGAGATCTTTGGTTGACTGAGTTGTAATTTTTCAGTCAAGTCACACACACATAATTCTTTATGCTCAGCAACTAAAGTGACAATATTGAGACGTGTTTCATCTGCTAAGCATTTAAAAAAATTCACTTGATCCATCTTCACTTCCTATTTGCTTATATGAATATGTAAATTTCCATATATAAAAGCCAAATTTTTAATTTACTCGTTGCCCATTTTCATCAATCACCTGCTCACCATCTTCTTTAGTAAAAGCGCCCTTCTGTGGTAGTGACAAAATATCTAACACAAGTTCAGATGGACGACACAAACGTGTTCCTCGTTCCGTCACCACAAATGGCCGATTGATCAAAATAGGGTACTCCAGCATAAAACTGATCAGTTGCTCATCAGTCCAATCTTCACGATCTAATGCTAGATCGTGATAAGGATCAACATTCTTACGAATCGCTTCTCTAACCATCAACTTTGCATCTTGAATAAGCTGAATTAACTCGCTACAAGTCGGAGGAGCATTCAAATATTCAATAACATTTGGCTCAATTCCTGTATTACGAATCAAAGCTAATGTGTTACGTGAAGTTCCACATGCTGGATTGTGATATATCGTCACATCTAATGAAATTGCCATCGCATTAAAACCTGATTAATTTTAAGTTCTTTATATATGAATTTTCATATATATGCAAATTCATATATAGCACACCACAATTAAATCAGTTTACCTGCTGTCTCTTTTTCCAAAACTTTAAAACTCAATCGTGCAAATCAAAGAATATTGTCTCAAGTTGATCATTTTGGAATACAAGTTAAGCAAATGAGTCACTGAGCTTAGAGACTTTTTCTTCTAATATGCGGCTACACAGTTGTAACCATAGAGTTCTTACACGATGACTCAATTGCCTAAAGTTAAAGATACCTTTGTTAATGCTAAAACAGCCCAATCAATCTTAAAAACGCGTGCGGGTAAGCAAGCTGCACAAGTATTTTCAAATGCGGCAGATCGTTTCTTGAGGGGACATCAACTGGCATTGTCAGGAAAGACACCTTTTGAAGTCGTTTATGAACGTGAAATTATTAGCTTACGGTTTTACAAGGCAGACGTAGAATCAGGTGAAAATAAACACCGTGTACCACTCGTTATTATTCCCCCATTAGCAGCGAATACCTTAGTGTTCGATTTGTTTCCTGATCGTAGTCTCATTCGTTACTTTCAAAGTCAAGGTTTTGATGTGTATATGATTGACTGGGGCACACCAAGCCGTAAACAAGCTAGATATAATTTCGGTACATATATCAAAATCTTTATGCCCGACTTTATCAGCAAAATTCGTGAACATAGCGGACAACAACAACTATCACTGTATGGCTGGAGTCTCGGTGGAGCTATCTCACTTTGCTACACCTCATTATTTAAAGATAAAAATATTAAGAATTTAATGATTTTGGCATCACCAATTAACACTCATCAATCAGGTTATATTGGCAAGCTTTATCAAAAGTTAAATACACCAGCACAATGGGTGCGGACCAATACTAATTTCCGAATCCGTCAAATTCCGAGCCGCTATTTCCATATTCATGGTTGGCAAAATACGCTCGGATTTAAGCTCACAGATCCAGTGGGTAATTTTAAAAATTATTGGCAATTACTGAAAAATTTGAACGATCGGCAGTTTGTAATTAATCACGCAACATCAAGTTCGTTTGTTGACAATATGCTCGCCTATCCTGGCGGTGTAATGCGCGATATTATTTTACGCTTCTGGATTGATAACGAACTTTCGACAGGTCTCGTTAAATTTGGAGATCAAACTGCTAATTTTAAAGATATTGAATGTTCAGTACTTGCGATTGGTGGGGATACTGACATTATTGTGACTGCAGAAGCTGTACGACCATTAATGGATTTGATCAGTAGCCAAGATAAAACCTTTGAAATCGTTCCTGGTGGTCATATGGGTTTGGTTTCAGGTAGCCAAGCACCAGAAGCAGTTTGGCCTGTAGTTCGCGCATGGTTACAACAGCGCTCAAATTAAGTGCTTATAATTGCTAAAATAATCAAGGCTGTGAATCTCTTTTACTTGAAAAGATATGAGCAGCCTTTTTCATAAATAGATGATATAGATATCGTTAAATCAAAATAAATTAAGCAAAGTTGTGACGATTCAACACTAAATTTTCAACATTTACAGGTATACCCAATAAATAACCTTGTAATTGATTGCATCCTAAATTAGTTAAAATATCAGCTTGTTGCTGTGTTTCTACACCTTCAGCTGTGACGATTAAGCCTAACTTAGCAGCAAGATGAATGATACTTTCTAGAATTGCTTCTTCTTTCGAGTTTGGTTGTAAGTCTATAAGAAAACCGCGATCAATTTTAAGTTCATCAACAGGCAGATCTTTTAAATATAAAAAGCTTGAGTAACCAGTTCCAAAATCATCAATGGCGATCCGAATACCCAACTTACGCAAACGTTCTAAAGTACGAATACTTGAATCAATATGATGCATTGCTGTTGATTCAGTGATTTCTAAAATAAGATTGTGGGGCTGAATTTGATATTGTTCTAAGAGCTGTTCTAATACACTAAAAAGTTTTTTATTTTCAAATTGTAATGCAGATAAGTTGACGGCAATCGGGTAGAACGGACTATTACTTCGTTCCCATTTTTGAATCTGCTGACAGGCTTGCTCCAGTGCCCAATATCCCATCGGAATAATCAAACCTGTTTTTTCTGCTCCCTCAATAAACATTTGAGGAGTCAACAAACCTAGACTTGGATGCTTCCAACGGATGAGCGCTTCAACACCACAAACTTGATAATTCGCAGTAAATTTAGGCTGATAAAATAAAACAAATTGCTGCTCATCTACCGCTTTATATAAATCATTAATTAATTTGGATTGGCTACGGACATCTTGCTGATCTGTTGCGGAGTGGAAAACAGTAAACGTATTTCTACCCTGTTCTTTAGATGCCAACATTGCTACATCTGCATTAATTAATAAATCCTGAACATTCGTACCATGCTCAGGATACATTGCGATTCCCAAACTTGCAGAAATATTAATTTCTTTTGTCGCGATCAGATATGCTTCTTGAATAAAATGCAGAACTTCTTCTGCTAGTAACATCGCTTGATTAACATCAGTATTTTCAGAGATCAATACAAACTCGTCACCACCAATACGAAATAGCTTATGGCTTGAACTTAATTTTTCATGTAACCGATTGGCCATTTGAATTAAAAGTTGATCACCAATATGGTGTCCAAAAGCATCATTTACTGATTTAAAGCGATCTAAATCTACATATAAAAATGCTGCTTTTTCTTCTCGTAAGCGATGATGGCTGAAGATCACTTCCGCATAATCTGTCAAATATAATCGATTCGGCAACTTTGTTAATGAATCATGTAGTGACTGAGTTGCTAATTCTTTGTTTATTCTAACTAATTGTTGATTACGATCTTCTAGTCGGGCTTCTAAAACTGCGACAGCAAAACCAGCGACAAACACCAAACTGGTAATAAAAATAATGGTAAATAATAAAACGGCTTGCTCTGTTTGTGCTGAGCCAAGTGCTTCCGCAAATCCTGTATCAAAATAAGTGGCTGCCATACCCGTGTAATGCATACCTACAATACTAAAAGCCATCAATATTGCAACGACAGCCTTTAATGAAGTTTTATATTTAACTGCGGTTTTATATTTAAAAACGAATAAACAGCTCAAACCAGAACCACATACAGCGATGAGTACTGAACAAATCACCAATAATGGATCATATCTCAATTGATGGTGCTCAACTGAAAGCGCCAACATCCCCGTGTAATGCATCCCAGATATCCCTAGCCCTAAGAATAATGCACCTAAAATCAGACGTGGCATAGGTAAAGTAGGTCTAGTCGTTAGCCAAACAGCAAATACCGAAGCAGTTGCGCCTATCAAATATGAAAGCACAGTCAAACTAATATCAAAATGATAGCCTTCAGGCAAATGGCTCGCGAGCATTCCAATAAAATGCATTGCCCATATTGCCAAGCCTAAAGTCAACCCACTCGTTACTAAAATGCTTTTCTCAAACTTTTTATAAGCAGCTTTAAAAACGAGTTCTTCCATTGAAACTGCAGCATAACAAGTCGCTACTGCAACCAAAATGGAAACGATGACCCATGTGCTATCGTAATCAACGTGAACCATAAAGGACTTCCATGATTATTCAGTACTTTTTTTTATTTGTTGAGCGAATTGCTCGAAATCAGAACGATCCTTAACACTCAAAAAAGATACAAATTGTGTATTCATAAACTTTCCTTAACAATAACATCATCTAGCATAAGGTCAAGTCTTTTTCATTTTATAAATCAATAGAATAAAAACATATAATCATTTCAAACCAATGAAAAGACTTGCTTTTTTTATTGCACTTTTTTACCGAAAGACCAATTTATTTTTGCTAGGTGTTTTTAGTATTTAAGTAGTTACTTCTTATTTGTTTTAAACTGCACTATGAACTTAAGTCTCATTGCAGTTTTGTTGTTTTTCTCATGTATTAAGCACGATATAAAATGCTTATTTGAGATACATATTAAGCCTTTTTTAATTTTTATACTGTTATAACTCTGTTATCAACAGCATTAAAAAAACCTCGTTTATCAACAAGGGGGTTCTTTTAACTCAGAGATAAAACTTAGTTTTCTCCTTGTCTACGATTTTGTTTGCTTGAATCCTGAGTAGGGTCTCCTACGCAACAGGACAATAGAAAAGCATGAGAAGCATCGCTTCATAAGGTCCCTGTGCAAGAGTAGAGCTATGCTTCGCTAATGCGTAACATTAGGATGATCCAATAAAAAGCCCCTGTACAAACAAGGGCTTTTAAAGATTAAACTAAAACTTAGTTCTTCTCTTTGTCTACGATTTTGTTCGCTTGAATCCAAGGCATCATCGCACGTAACTTGTTACCAGTTACTTCGATACCATGCGCAGCATTTTGACGACGACGAGCAGTCATAGATGGGTAGTTTAACGCACCTTCTTGAATGAACATTTTCGCATATTCACCAGATTGGATACGTTTCAATGCATTACGCATTGCTTCACGAGACTGTTCGTTGATTACTTCAGTACCAGTCACATATTCACCGTACTCAGCATTGTTAGAAACTGAGTAGTTCATGTCAGCAATACCGCCTTCGAACATTAAGTCAACGATTAACTTAAGTTCATGTAAGCATTCGAAGTAAGCCATTTCTGGTGCATAACCAGCTTCAACCAAAGTTTCGAAGCCCATTTTAACCAATTCAACAGCACCACCACAAAGAACTGCTTGCTCACCGAATAAGTCAGTTTCAGTTTCTTCACGGAAAGAAGTTTCGATGATACCTGTACGACCACCACCTACACCTGAAGCGTAAGAAAGAGCGACGTTACGTGCATTACCAGAAGCATCTTGGTGAATTGCGATTAAGTCAGGAACACCTGAACCACGTTGATATTCAGAACGTACAGTGTGACCTGGTGCTTTTGGAGCAACCATGATTACGTCTAAATCTTTACGTGGAACAACTTGGTTATAAAGAATAGAGAAACCATGAGCAAATGCTAAAGTCGCGCCTTCTTTGATATTTGGCTCAATCACATCACGATAAAGTTGAGATTGGAACTCATCTGGAGTCAAAATCATCACTAAGTCAGCTTGAGCAACAGCTGCTGGAACTTCAGATACTTTAAGACCTGAATTTTCAGCTTTTTTCCAAGATGCTGAACCAGCACGTAAACCAACAGTTACGTCAACGCCAGAATCTTTCAAGTTAAGTGCATGAGCATGACCTTGTGAACCATAACCAATGATTGCAACTTTTTTGCCTTGGATGATTGATAAGTCACAGTCTTTATCGTAAAAAATTTGCATCTGTTTTCTCCGCTAAAATTTTTGTCATTTCCCTTGTTATACAAGGATAGATCCTTTGAAACTTTCCAATTCTTGCATTTCTATATGAAGAATTAGGGAAGCAATTAAATACTTAAAACTTTTTCACCACGTGCGATGCCTGATACACCTGAACGTACAACTTCTAAAATAGTATTTTCAGCAAGTGCATCAATAAAACCATCAATCTTTTCAGTTGTACCAGCGATTTGAATCGTATAAGTGGTTGGTGTTACATCAACGATTTGGGCACGGAAGATGTCTGCTGTACGTTTAATTTCAGCACGAGCAGCACCGAGCGCTTTAACTTTGATCAACATCAATTCACGCTCAATATGTGAACCTTCAGACAAATCAACTACTTTAACTACTTCAACCAATTTGTTGAGTTGTTTAGTGATTTGCTCAATTTTGTGATCATCACCATAAGTGGTGAGTGTCAAGCGAGATAAAGTCTCATCTTCAGTAGGTGCAACATTGAGTGTCTCGATGTTGTAACCACGTTGGCTAAATAAACCCACAAGACGAGAAAGCGCACCAGCTTCATTTTCAACGAGTACAGAAATAATATGTCTCATTATGTGCGCTCCCCTTTACCTAACCACATATCTTTCATCGACTGACCTGCAATCAACATTGGATAAACATGTTCTGTACGATCAACCATGACATTAATGAATACACATTTATCATTAATTGCCATTGCTTCAGCCAGTTTAGATTCCAATTCATCTGCATGATTGATTTGAATACCTACGTGACCATAAGCTTCCATCAATTTTGCAAAATCAGGTAAAGAATCTACATAAGAGCTTGAATGACGCCCTTCATAGTTCATGTCTTGCCACTGCTTCACCATGCCTAAAGCTTGGTTATTCAAGCAAAGAATTTTCACATTTAAGCCATATTGCTTACATGTTGATAATTCTTGGATACACATCTGAATTGATGCTTCACCTGTAATACACACTACTTGTTGATCTGGGAATGCAAGCTTCGCTGCCATTGCATACGGTAAACCAACACCCATAGTGCCTAGACCACCAGAGTTAATCCATTGGCGTGGACGTTTGTATTTGTAGTAGTTTGCGCCAAACATTTGGTGCTGACCTACGTCAGACGTAATGATCGCTTCACCATTGGTCACACGATCAAGCGCTTCCACCACTTGTTGTGGTTTCATTTCACCATTTTGAGCAGCTTCATAGCGTAAGCCATGAACTTTACGCCACTCATTAATCTGAGACCACCATTCAGCAATTGCTTCAGAATTTGGCTTAGACACATTCATCTGTTTAAGCTGAGCTAACATTTCTTGAAGAACTGGCTCAACCGCACCAACGATAGGAATGTGCGCCATGATCGTTTTAGAAATGGTCGCTGGATCTACATCAATATGAATAACTTTCGCATTCAAACAGAATTTCGCAGGGTTATTGGTTACACGGTCATCGAAACGTGCACCAATGGCCAAAATCACGTCTGCATTGTGCATCGTCATATTGGCTTCATAGGTACCATGCATCCCTAACATACCCACAAACTGTGGATCATTGCCAGGGAACGCACCTAAGCCCATCAAAGTATTGGTTACTGGATAACCCAATAAATGTGCAAGTTCAGTCAATAATGCAGAAGCATTACCTTGAACAACGCCACCGCCCGTATAAATAATTGGGCGTTTAGCAGTAATGAGCTCATCAATCGCTTTGCGGATTTGACCTGAATGTCCACGTGAAGGCGGTTGATACGAACGCATCTTCACTTTTTCAGGATATTCGTAGGCAAATTTTTCTGCTGGATTGGTGGCATCCTTAGGAATATCAACAACAACTGGGCCTGGACGACCAGAAGAGGCAATATAAAATGCTTTCTTAATAATTGCAGGAATTTCGCTGGCGTGACGCACTTGGAAACTGTGTTTTACGATTGGACGAGAAATACCAACCATATCTGTTTCTTGGAATGCATCTTCACCAATTAGGTGACTTGCAACTTGTCCTGACAAAATCACCATTGGGATTGAGTCCATATAGGCAGTTGCAATAGGAGTAACAGTATTTGTTGCGCCTGGACCAGAGGTCACAAGAACAACACCTGTTTTACCAGTTACGCGCGAGTATGCATCTGCCATATGACCAGCAGCTTGCTCATGACGTACAAGGTAATGATTAATTTTGTCTTGTTGAAAAAGCGCATCATAAATATGTAAAACTGCGCCGCCTGGATAACCAAAAACATGCTCTACGCCTTCGTCCGCAAGCGCACGAACGAGCATTTCACCACCAGATAAAAGTTCCAACGTGATTCACCCTAGTGTTAGTACAATTTATGGGAGACATAAATTGTATTTTCATTCATTAACTTATGCACTTTTCTAAGTGTGCGTATTCTACTCGTTTTTGCTGCAATAGGAAAAATTTTCTGACTCATCAGCCGTATAAGCTGTTATTACATCTCGAATCAAAACATGTTGGGATAAACATATTTCAAAAAATCATTCTCTCGGCTAGAAAGAATGTCCATTGCAAACCATGACATTTATTCGAAGGGTGATCAAATAAGCGCATATAAAACTAAGCAAGCATTTTTGTTGCTTTCATACACAAAGTCAAGAATAAAGAAAAGGTTTTTTTAGAATAATTTTTAGCTGTTGTTTTTTTAATCTCTCAGCTCAAGGTAATTTATCGATTCAAATGCCCATTTATCAAAAAACTATTTTCTTTTTATACAAAAATAGGCATTGTGATTGGCTAATTCAAACATTTTGATCGAATATAGACGGAATTCTTTTGGGGAGATCAAATTATGAAACCATCATATTTAAAAACAAGCCTATACGCTGTCGCAACTACGACTCTGCTTCTTTGTTCTAGCCAAAATTACGCTCAGCAATATTACAAATGGATAGATGCTAATGGTTCAACCCATTACACCACGACTCCTCCACCAAAAGGAGCAAAACGATTAGATAAAATTTCCACTTATGGAAGTAGCACTCAAAATACAAACCCGCCGAAAGCACAGCAACCTCAAAACGAAAATAAACCATCTTCTGAAACACAATCACCTCAAAGCTTTGGTCAACCTTCAACGAATGTAGCTTCTCAAACTCCAGCTACTACTGCACCTGTTCAAACTCCAACTACAGCACCAGTTAGAGTAAAACCAAATCTTTAGATTCTTTTAATATAATTGAATAAAATGGTGACTCTAATATCACCACTTTATTCAATTTTTTAAAATACGAATATTTATGACAAAAACCCTTTTCAAACAATATTCTGTAATCACATTAATATTATCTATTTATCCAGCTACAACCTATCCTCAAGATTTTTATAAATGGGTCGACGCGAGTGGCTCAACTCATTATTCAGCAACACCTCCACCCTCAAGTGCGAAAAAGTTAGGCTCAGTATCCACATATAGCAACAGTCTAGAACAAACTAAAAAACAACTTCCAGATAATAAACCAGTTCAAAATCTCAATCAGCCATCACGTCCAGTAGCTCCAAAAGATGAATTTACAACAGCAGAACGAGCTGAAATTGAGAAACAAGTAAAACAGCAACTCCAAGAAATTAAAAAAGATCCGTATGCAGTAATGTTTGGTGCAACAAACGAAAAAGATATTCGTAGATCAATGGAGGTAGCTTATCAACAAAA
This sequence comes from Acinetobacter modestus, assembly GCF_014636095.1. GTDB lineage: Bacteria > Pseudomonadota > Gammaproteobacteria > Pseudomonadales > Moraxellaceae > Acinetobacter > Acinetobacter modestus. The sequence goes on along the minus strand of NZ_BMDV01000005.1, from coordinate 205,671 downwards.
GAAGGAGAAATTAGCAAATTCAAGAGCATCAAATCGATAAAAATACTTAGATAGAACCACTGATACCCAATAACCAGAAGATAAAATCTTGATCTAAAAACTGACATCCGCCCCTATTTTGCGCTATGCTGTGCGGCAATCTTAACTTTAATTTTTGTTGTATCGCATATCCCTATGACGACTTCTCACATTGACTCCGAATATCAAGCAAGTGCCATTGAGCCTCAAGTTCAACAAGACTGGGACAATCGCAAAGTTTTTAAAGTTGCAGACACTGTAGAGGGCAAACATCGCTATATCCTGTCGATGTTCCCCTACCCAAGTGGCAAACTGCATATGGGGCATGTGCGTAACTACACCATTGGTGACGTGATCAGCCGTTTTTACCGTTTAAAAGGTGAAACCGTATTACAACCAATGGGTTGGGATGCATTTGGTTTGCCTGCTGAAAATGCAGCGATTGCTCATCAAGTTGCACCAGCAAAATGGACTTTTGAAAATATCGCGTACATGCGTGACCAATTAAAAAAATTGGGCTTGTCTGTCGATTGGGATCGTGAATTTGCCACCTGTACACCAGAATACTATCACTGGGAACAATGGTTATTCGTACAACTTTATAAGAAAGGCTTGATCTATCGTAAGCTTTCAACAGTGAACTGGGATCCTGTAGACCAGACAGTGTTGGCCAACGAGCAAGTTGAAAATGGCCGTGGCTGGCGTTCAGGTGCATTGGTTGAAAAACGTGATATTCCAATGTACTACTTCCGCATCACTGACTATGCACAAGAATTATTAGACGATTTAGACACATTAAAAGATGGTTGGCCACAACAGGTCTTGACCATGCAACGTAACTGGATTGGTCGTTCTACAGGGATGGAAATTACCTTCCCTTCTGAGAATACTGAAGTCTATGCAGATGGTTTAACTGTTTATACTACGCGTGCTGATACCTTAATGGGTGTGACTTATGTTGCTGTTGCAGCAGAACACCCTATGGCACTTAAAGCTGCTGCCCTTCAATCAGAAGTAGGCAATCCTGAACTTGCTGCATTTATTGAAGAATGCCGTATGGGTTCAGTTGCAGAAGCCGATCTCGCCACTGCTGAAAAGAAAGGTATGGCAACCGGCTTGTCTGTTAAGCACCCAGTCACAGGTGAAGACTTACCTGTTTGGATTGCGAACTATGTATTGATGTCATACGGTTCAGGCGCTGTGATGGCCGTTCCTGCACATGACGAGCGTGATTTTGAATTTGCTAATAAATTTAGCTTACCAATCAAGCAAGTCATCGATGCTAAAGGCGCTGATGATGCTGAATATTCAGCAACTGAATGGCAAGAATGGTACGGTTCTAAAGATGGCAAATTGGTGAATTCTGGCGAGTTTGATGGTTTAGCATTCCAAGCCGCTTTTGATGCCTTCCTTGCAAAATTAGAACCACAAGCTTTGGCAAATTCTAAGGTTCAATTCCGTTTGCGTGACTGGGGTGTTTCTCGTCAGCGTTACTGGGGTTGTCCAATTCCAATGATCAATTGTAACAGCTGTGGTCAAGTCACCGTTCCAGAAGATCAATTGCCAGTGGTATTACCGACGGATGTGGTTCCAGACGGTTCTGGTAACCCATTGAACAAGATGCCTGAATTCTATGAAACTAAGTGTCCAAGCTGTGGCGGCGACGCACGTCGTGAAACAGACACCTTGGATACCTTTGTAGAATCCTCTTGGTATTATGCACGTTATGCATCTCCAGACTTTACTGGCGGTATGGTGAAACCTGAAGCAGCTCAAAGCTGGCTTCCAGTGAACCAATACATCGGTGGTGTTGAACACGCAATTCTGCACTTACTTTATGCACGTTTCTTCCATAAATTGATGCGTGATGAAGGCGTGGTACAAGGTAACGAGCCATTTACTAACTTGCTCACCCAAGGCATGGTGTTGGCGGATACTTTCTACCGCGAAGCAGAAAGCGGCAAGAAAACTTGGTTTAACCCTGCTGACATCGAATTAGAACGTGACGAAAAAGGTCGTATCCTGTCTGCAAAATATTCAGGTGATGGTCAAGAAGTTGTGATTGGCGGACAAGAAAAAATGTCTAAGTCGAAAAATAACGGTATCGACCCACAAGCCATTATTGATCAGTACGGTGCAGATACGGCACGTGTCTTCATGATGTTTGCTGCACCACCTGATCAATCATTAGAATGGTCAGATGCAGGTGTTGAAGGTGCAAACCGTTTCTTGAAACGTGTATGGCGTTTGGCGACTGGTTTCTTAGAAAAAGGCAATCTAGCTACTGCAATTGATACAGTAAACCTATCGAAAGATGCGCAAGATTTACGTCGTAAAACCCATGAAACCATCCAAAAAGTGGGTGATGACATCGAACGTCGTCATGCATTCAATACCTCTATTGCTGCATTGATGGAATTATTGAATGCGACCAACAAATTTGAAGCAAAAGATGACAATGATGTAGCCGTTGCACGTGAAGCAATTACAACTTTATTGACTTTACTTGCCCCATTTGCACCACATTTAAGTCAAACACTTTTAGCACAGTTTAATATTGATATTAATACGACACTGTTCCCACAAGTGGATGAATCAGCGTTAACCCGTAATACGCAAACGATTGTTGTACAAGTGAATGGTAAACTTCGTGGTAAGTTAGACGTCGCAGTCGATATCTCAAAAGATGAGTTATTGGCTTTGGCAAAAGCACTGCCAGAAGTTCAACAATTCTTAACTGGTCCAACCAAGAAAGAAATTGTAGTACCAAATAAACTTGTTAATTTAGTTGTTTAATAATTCTTTCTAACCTCTCTTAAATATAAGAGAGGTTTTAATCCTCTACCAAAGAGGAATTAGAATAGATTTGATTAGAGGAATAAATATGCACTTAGCACAACGTTTAGCTGCTATTGTTTTAACTTTAGGTCTAAGTGCAGGCTTAGTTGGCTGTGGCTTTCATTTAAAGGGAAGCTATCCAACGGCAACACCATTGGTTTATAACAAACTAACTTTGGTTTTACCTGACAATACCGATGAACTCGAGAATCGTCTCAGCATCTATCTCAGTGCTACGGGTGTACAACTCAGTAATGCCAATGATGCCTATGTACTTCGTATCTTAGATTATACTCCTCGTCGCCAGTTATTGAATGGTAAATTGACTGAAGTACTATTGCGTTTAACCGTGACTTTCCAAGTTGAAGATCGTCAAGGCAATAAAATCACAGAACCACGTACACTCACTGCATCTCGCACCTACCAATATGATGTGGCAACTGTAAATACAGATAATCAACAAGAAGCGTATCTGAACCGTATCATTATTGATGATATTGCCCAGCAAATTACGCGTCAAATTGCAGCGAATCGTTTACCCAAAGCTCAACCATAATTACTTTTTATGAAGTTAGATTATGTTCAAGCATTAAAACGCATTACAGAAGCCCGTGGTGCATGGATCATTCATGGGCAAGAACCTTTGCTTGAGCAAAACTTACTTGATGGATTTCGTAAAAGTTGGCAACAGCATGAGATTGAACGTCAGCGTTATGATATCAGTAGCGTCAATGATTGGAAAAATGTTTTTAATGCGCTGAATAGCTTATCGCTATTTTCCCAGCAACTTGCCATTGAAGTACATGGCAATATCAAGCCCGATGCCAACGGCTTAAAACTGCTTAAACACTATATTCAACATAATGAACACAACTTATTGCTCATCGTTTTACCTAAACAAGACAGCAGCAGTTTAAAGTCTGCCTTTTTCCAAGTCGTGGAGGCCAATGGTGTTGTGGTTTCTTTGACCGCAACCTATCCACAAGACCGACAAAAAATCTTAAATTTAGAAGCAGAAAAACTAGGCATTCAACTGGATCATGATGCTTGGCAATGGCTGATGCAGCATCATGAACATAACCTACTGGCAGCCAAAAACAGTTTGATGCGTGTTGCAGATACCTTTCCCGATATCAAACAAATCCAAATTGAACAACTCTATGCTTGTTTACAAGATCAATCACGCTATACCACCTATGATTTAAGTGATGCATTATTAACAGGAAATTTAGCTCAATCCGTTAAAATCTATCAGTATCTTCTTGCTGCTGGCGAACCAGATAGCTTGATCTTATGGACACTCAGCAAAGAAATGCGTCTACTCATGCAACTTTTTGAGCAGCCACAGAATGCATTGCAATTAGGGATTTGGAAAACTAAAGTTTCGCTTTATCAGCAAGCATTACGCCGCTTAAACCCTCGTCAGTTTTTAAAATGGCCTGAACTTTTATTAGCAATTGATGCTGCAATTAAAGGAATGTCTCAAGAGAATCCCGAACAACTCATGTTACAGGCAGTTGGGGAATTATGTGGGAAACAATTATTCTTAATTTAGAAGTTCTCTGCCCATCTCTCCCAAAACCCCTCGTCATCATGATGTTTATTTTTCATAGCTTGTTCTAAAGATACATAGTAAAAAAGTAAACCTTTAATTTTCATACGACCATCTGCATATTCTAAATGTTCACTTAGTTTTTGATATTCAGCTAACGATTCATCATAAGCAATATCAATATAAAGCTGCCCCTGATAAGATTCCATTGAATTTTCACTTGCAAAACATCCACATTTTTCATAGGCAATACGATTTTGCTGAAGCCAATGAATAAATCTAGTTCTTGCTTTCCATTTTTCATAATTATCACTGGAGTAAAATTTACTATCAAACTGCACATATAAAACATCTCTTTGTTTTTCTCTTGCAATTTTATCTATATGTTTAATCAAGTGTGGCATAAACTAATTCCAGAATCTTTAAAATTATAAATAAATCAAACGTAACTGAAAAACTCTATCTTTTACATCATCACATAAATAAGGATTATCTGCCAAAAAAGAGATAATTAATTTATCATCCTGATCAAGTAATGCATATTGTATTTCTTCTTGCAAATTAGGCTGTCTTGCTAATTTAATATGAGAACTCAAAGTCTGAGATAGAAAGAGCTGCCATTGTTCTTCCTCGCTCAATAGAACATCGGAATCAAATAGAGTAGCTGATTCAACGCCACACTCTTCTTCCTCGATATTATCTATTGTTGTTCTGTGCCGCAGAAAATTACGCGGTAAATAATTTTCTATTTCGCTAAAAATATCTGATGAGGTACTTGGATTTTTAGCTAACATTTTATACAAATACGTTTCATCAAATGTATCTTGAATTGGGTATGTTAATAACTTCCGTTGTACGATTTCTGAGATACTAGGATTTTTAACTAATGCCCAAATCACCATAATTTCTATACCACCGTATTCGATAGCATAATCAATTAATTGCAGTTGGATATTTTCAATAACACCTAAATTCTCCGCTAAATTTCGACGTACAACCATATTTTGCTTTAATAACAATTGTTGAACTTGTTCATCTAAATTTGGATTTTTTGCCAAAATCATAGCGATACTTGGTTCACGCACCGCCCGATTTTGCCAACTATCTTGATAAGTTGCTAATTGAAATTGCTCCACTATGGTTAAGTTTGGATTTTGAGCTAAAGCCAACAATTCTGTTCGAGTTTTTTCAATTAGCATTACTTTTCCATGCATACAATTACCTCTTACGTTGAAGAATAGGTATTAACTCGTGTGGCTATGCGCTTCCATGTAGTCTCACCAATTTTTCCATCAGGTATCAACTCATACAAACCTAAAAATCTATAAATGGATTTATTACTAATGCTTTTATCTTCCATAGATGCAAAAATAATTCTTTTTTGTGGTCCATTTCTAGTTTTTTCTAAATGATCTTCAATCTTAGATATATCAAGACATCGTTCTTTTATAACTTTATAATCTAACATCTGATAATTTGCCCACTCTTCATTTTTAAAGAATTTTGGGAACCAAATCAATATATTATCATCATAAGCATGTTTTGCAGCACCTGATTGTATCCATGTAGTATATGAGTTACCAAAACAATTTGCCGCTTCATAGTTATATTCAAATACCACATCATCATCTAAATCAAGATAACCAAGCTCGATATATTTTTGAGTAGATTGATTGTTCATGTATAAATCTCCAAAATTTAATAAATTAAAAGAATTAGTAACCGCAACCCTCTATAAATGTGGAGGATTTTTTGCAGTTTGACAATTCATTACTGCTGCTCTATTCCATGACTTATATCCTTGCTCGTGCCCCTCGTTCAGAAACATTTCACTGATCATTGATGATTGCAAACATAAATCCACCAGAGATGCACCATTATTTCGCATAATGTTATATTTCTTGATTTCATTATTCACAGCACGGCTTGCACCCTGCACATCACCGCCACTTTGAGTAAAAGCTTTGCTTCTTTCAACTCTCACATTTTCCAAACCTTCGAATAATGCTTTACTATTACGCATCATTCTTTCTTCAGCAGTTTCAGCATAAGCACAAGTAATCAATAAACTACTACCAACCACATACACAAAACTCATTTTTATTAATTGATTTAACATAGTTTTTCCTCAGACAACTCATTAAGAATCCGACTAAAATAATTTAACTCTTAGGAATACATAATCATTAGACAACACTACCTTTTTAATTTTTTACATAAATGAAAAAGGGTATACCTAACCACTGCAAGCGCTTTTTTGTGCTGTATCGATATGTTCTTTAATTCATTTGATGTAGTTATATTAAGACATTTAAATTAATAAAGTGTTATACTTATACGATAGTTGTGTTATTTTTATGTAACAATATTAAAGATTACCACTTAAATAAACAACAACAGAAGACCGTTTTAGATATAGAATAATTACCGCATCATACAGTTACATCCTAGAGCAAATACAATGCCAAATAGTCTTTCATCCGCTCCTCTCAATGTTGTTATCGTATTTTCAGGTGAAAGTTTAGAAACACTTAGACAACAAGGTGGCACTGGTGATTGGGTTCTAAAAACCAATAATTTTATAAACGTTGAATATGTATTGATCATCCGTAATTTAAAAAAAGATCTTGCTGATAAATCAGATGGATACGATCATGCTCAAGCATTTATTCTCGGTAAGTTTCAAGCAATTAAACCTAAAGAAGCATCAGATCGAAAAATTATTCAAATTTCAGAGTTTGTCCAACTTCCACATCAAGAATCATTTAAGAATGCTTGGGCGAAATTAACATCAGGACAACGCAATCCTATTACCTATAAAAACTCTAGCGAAGTTCTAGAGAAAATTAAGCTGAATCTAGATAACCCTGAATTTAAATGGCAAAAAATGCAACAGCTTCAAGAAGAGGAAGTCAACCTTTCACTTGCTGATATTATTAATGAAGCTCGTCAAAAAATTGCACAAGCTGCCAATGTTGATAAAAGTAAAGTCAATATTCAAATTTCTTTTTAGTTCTAAAGCTATACGTTGTTTATTCTGCTTACTTCTATTGAGAAAAATAAAATTTTGATTCTTAAAATTAAATAAAATAATGATTTTCATAAGTATTTTATAATTTTATAAAAAAATGGGGGAGTAGAATTTCTCCCCCCATTTTTTGATATCGACTTTAAATATTCATAAGCAATTAAGGATAACTAACTTTAAGCATCAATGAGTTAGCTAAATATACGAGAGAACCAGCTCTTTCCTTTGGTTTGTTCTTGGGTGCGTAAATATCGAATCATATTGTCACGCACAGCATCGACATAATCCTGATCATCATGCTGTATATGATTAATCAACCATTTTGAGAGTAATCGATATAAATCATTTTCAACTGCTTCCCCTTTTTCAAAGCGTTGACGATAATCATTCAGTCTTTTGACAAATAAATCATGTATACCTTTATGCGAAGGTAAATATTGATAATTAACCTGCATTAATAAATTTTCTTCAAAGCTAAAATGTGATTGCGTGTAATCAATTAGATCTTCCAATACTTCTTGAATCTTAGAGCGATGACCACTCACCCGAATTTCTTCTAGTCTATTGATATAATCTAATATTTGGCGATGCTGATGATCAATTACATCGATACCGATATTAAAGCTTTCTTGCCATTCCATTTTATTTCCCCTGTGAATTTTCCTATCAAATCACTTGTACTTATTTGCATATTTTTTATGACTTTATTGCTTAGATTAAAACCATAAAAAAAATATGGAATTAGATCTTACAATTTTTACACCCTTAAATCCATAAAAAAATTAAGGTTTTATTAAATTTATTTACCTTATATTAAAAATAAATGTAAGAAATTGAAATTTATAATTATTATTTTTAAAATAACTATTTTAATGAAAATCTGGAAAGGCTGATAAGGCTAAATTAGAGACCTAACTCATTTTGAATGAATGATGTAATTCAATCTACTTTAAATACATAAATGTGATCTTTTCTGAATCAAGATCGTCTCATCAATAGGATTCAATAAGCTATCAATCGCCGTTAGCTCAATCATCACCAGAAAGTTATAATTAACTCAATATTTCTCAATTTTAGGATAAATTATGCTGAGATCATCTCAATAAAATACGATGACAGAGGATAAGAATACCGATCATGCAGCAACTCAGCCCCATCGAAATTGAAAGAGTTAAAAGTTTATTCTCAAAAGCCGATAGCCTGATTATCAGTGCGGGTGCAGGTATGGGCGTTGACTCAGGTCTGCCCGACTTTCGAGGCAATCAAGGCATGTGGCGAGCTTATCCAGAACTCTGTAAACAACGTATCGACTTTACTGAAATAGCCAATCCAGCAGCATTTAAATTTCAGCCAAATTTAGCATGGGGTTTTTATGGACATCGTTTGGCACTATATCGTCAAACCATGCCGCATCAAGGTTTTAATTTACTCAAACAACTCGCTGAAAAATTAGCACTACCCTACTTTGTATTTACTTCGAATGTTGATGGGCAGTTTCAAAAAGCAGGTTTTGATCCAAACCAAATTTATGAATGTCATGGCTCGATCCACCATCTTCAATGCTCAGAACCTTGCCAACTCACAACATGGTCAGCAAATGAATTAACGCCTGAGATTGATCATCAAAATTGTCAATGGCTAGGACAACTCCCACTATGCCCACATTGTGGCAAGTTATCCCGTCCAAATATTTTGATGTTTAATGATTATGCTTGGGTTAGCCAAAGACACACGCAACAAGCGAGACGCTTAGAAAATTTTTTAGAAGCCCACAATCAATCTATTGTCATTGAAATAGGTGCAGGCACAGCCATTCCAACCGTTCGTTATTTCAGTGAGCGTTTCGCACCACAACTCATCCGAATCAATCCTCGTGAAGCAATGCTTCCATCCAAGGGAGGAGTCTCAATCGCAGAAAATGCAGTCATTGGTATTCAAAATATTTATCAGATTCTAGTCGAATAATTTCAATAAAATTTGATAATAATTATCATTCTAGATTAAAAATATCCACGTTTTATCCTTATTTCGCTTTTATACTGGTTTGAGTTTCCAAATTTCGATCTGTTGCCATGCCAAAAACAAGTTCTAAAAAAATACCATTAAGTAAAATAATAATAATCGCTATCGGTGTGGCGATTATTGCAGCCGTTGCATGGTTTTTCTTTAAACCTAAAGATCAAGCACCACAATATATTAGTGCTGAAGTTTCCAAAGGTGATATTGAAGATTCAGTACTCGCAACGGGTGTACTTGAAGCAACCAAGATGGTCAGTGTGGGTGCTCAGGTTTCAGGTCAAGTGAAAAAAATGTATGTTCAGTTAGGCGATCAAGTCAAACAAGGTCAACTGATTGCACAAATTGACTCGATTCGTCAAGAAAATGAATTAAAAACAGCCAAAGCGAATATTCAAAATCAACAGGCTCAATTGGCAGTACAACAAGCCAATTTAGCAAAAGTTGAAGCTGAATATAAACGCCAGCAGGCAATGTTTAGCCAAGATGCAACTTCACGTGCAGAACTTGAAACAGCACTAGCAAACTTTAAAACAGCACAAGCTCAAATTGCAGCAATCAATGCGCAAATTGAACAATCTCGTTTAACACTCGCAACTGCACAAGAGAATTTAGGTTATACCAGTATTGTTGCACCAATGGATGGGACAGTAGTTGCCATTGTGACCGAAGAAGGTCAAACGGTGAATGCCAACCAAACCGCGCCAACAATTGTGAAATTGGCGAAATTAGATACGATGACAATTAAGGCTCAAATTTCTGAAGCCGATGTTATGAAAGTTGAAAAAGGTCAAACCGTTTACTTCACTACATTAGGCAATAGTGACAAAAAACATTACGCACAACTACGTCAAGTTGAGCCAGCACCAAACTCTATCAATACGGAAACAACCAATACCAGTTCATCGTCATCAAGCACGGCAGTGTATTACAACGCTTTGTTTGATGTTCCAAATGAAGACGGTAAGTTACGTATTGATATGACTGCACAGGTCTATATTGTTTTAGCTGAAGCAAAAAATGTACTAACAATTCCTGCCGCTGCCATCCAAACTAGACGTTCAAACAAAAAAGAAAATGGCAATAATTCGGTTGCAACAGATAAAGCAAAAAATACAGATACTCAGAAAGCGCAACATCCTAAACGCCTAGATTTGACTGAAGCTGAAAAAGCCTTAGTTGCTCAAAGTAAAGCATCCACAGGTATGGTTCGTGTGTTACAAGCGGATGGGACTGCTCAACCTCAACCTGTGTTAATCGGCCTTAACAATCGTGTCACTGCACAAGTGCTTAGAGGTTTAAAACAAGGTGATCAAGTGGTGATTGCAGATGCAACTGATAGCTCAAACGAATCAGCAAAACGTAGCAATCAACGTGCAATGAGAATGTAATATGACTCAAGATCAAACGCATTCTTCACAGCCATTACTTGAGGTTAGTGACCTCACCCGTGAGTTCCCTGCGGGTGAAGGTACAGTACAAATTCTCAAAGGCATTGATTTAAAAATTTATGCAGGTGAGTTGGTTGCAATCGTCGGACAATCAGGCTCAGGTAAATCGACCCTGATGAACATCTTAGGTTGTCTGGATAAGCCCAGCGCAGGGAGTTACAAGGTCAATGGTCGAGAAACACGCCAACTGGAACCAGATGAACTGGCACAACTACGCCGTGAATATTTTGGTTTTATTTTCCAGCGTTATCACTTACTCGGTGATTTGAGTGCTTCTGGTAATGTTGAGGTCCCAGCAATTTATGCAGGCGTCGACAGCCAACTTCGCCAACAGCGTTCGGCTGAGCTACTCTCAGAACTCGGACTCGAAGAACGTTTACACCATCGCCCAAGCCAACTCTCTGGTGGCCAGCAACAACGTGTTTCGATTGCCCGCGCCTTGATGAATGGCGGTGATGTGATTCTTGCCGATGAGCCAACAGGTGCATTGGATAAGAATAGTGGTATTGAAGTGATGCGCATTTTGCGTGAGCTGAATGCCAAAGGTCATACCATTATTCTGGTCACACATGATCTTAATGTTGCAAAAAATGCGACCCGTATTATCGAGATCAGTGATGGTAATATTATTTCAGACCGTGCCAACGTGCCTGAAAATGCAGATTCCGATTTAGAACATCAAACCCTACAACGCACACCACAAAAGAAAACCTCAGCTTGGCGTTCTTTCTTTGATCGTCTCGGTGAAGCATTCCGCATGGCACTGCTTGCCATGAATGCACACCGCATGCGGACTTTCTTGACCATGCTTGGGATTATTATCGGGATCGCATCCGTGGTCTCGGTGGTTGCGTTGGGGAATGGCTCGCAAAAGCAAATTTTAGAAAATATCAGTAGCCTCGGTACCAATACCATTACCGTGTATCAGGGTCGTGGTTTTGGTGATAACTCACGTGCTTCACAAGTCAAAACCCTAGTGCCTGCTGATGCAGAAGCATTGGCAGAACAGCCATACGTCGATGGAGTAAGTCCATCCGCCAATACCAGTGTGACACTACGCTACAAAGATACTGAAGCATCGGCAACAGTAAATGGTGTCAGTGCTGATTTCTTCTATGTCCGTGGCATGACCTTTAAATCAGGACAGCCTTTTGACAAAAACAGCGTTACCCAGCGTGCCCAAGATGTAGTAATTGATACCAATACGGAAAAAACCTTCTTTGCAGATGGGACCAATCCTGTCGGTCAAGTACTGCTATTAGGTAGTGTACCCAGCCGTATTATTGGTGTGATTGATGCTCAACAAGGCTTTATGGGCAATTCTGACAGCTTGAATGTTTACTTACCTTATTCGACAGTCATGAGCCGTATGTTAGGTCAGTCTAATGTACGCAGCATTATTGTTCGTATTAAAGATGAATATCCAAGTAGTGCCGCTGAGAATGCCATATTGACTCTACTTGAACAACGTCACGGCGCACAGGACGTATTTACCCAAAACTCCGACAGTATTCGTGAAACCATCCAACAGACGACGGCAACCATGACCCTGTTAATTTCTGCAATCGCAGTGATCTCTTTGGTCGTTGGTGGTATTGGGGTCATGAACATTATGCTGGTTTCTGTGACCGAACGAACCCAAGAGATTGGCGTACGTATGGCCGTTGGCGCTCGACAAAGTGACATTTTGCAGCAATTCCTGATTGAAGCAATTTTAGTCTGCTTATTGGGCGGTGTACTTGGTGTGCTGCTTTCTTTAGGGATTGGGCAAATTATTGGGCACTTTGCCAAAGGCATCATTGAAATGAGTTATTCAACCACCTCAATTGTGGCGGCCTTTGTGTGTTCAAGCATGATTGGTATTGTATTTGGCTTTTTGCCAGCACGAAATGCGGCACAACTCGATCCAGTTGCTGCTTTAGCGAGAGAATAAGGAATTTGAGTATGTCTTTTCAATTCACAAAATTAGGACTCGCACTGGTACTCACTGGCTCCTTGGCTGGCTGTTCTGCTGTGGTGAAAACCCCCTATAACGCCCCAACAGTACAAGTGCCGCAACAGTTTCAGTATGATGCGCAAAAAAATAAGAATGTGAATCTAACTGATCAATGGTGGACACTGTTTAATGATGCCCAACTGAATCAATTGGTCGATCAGGTTCTCGCTAAAAATAGTGATTTAACTGTTGCGGGGATTACCCTTAAACAAGCTCGTTTACAGGCAGGTTTGGCTGAAAATAAACAAGGTATTCGAACCAGTTCTAGTGTTTCCGCAGGTCATAATTATGATCTGCGTTCTGGTGATGGTTCTGATCGTGGTTTATCGACCAGTGTCGGTGTCAGTTATGAACTTGACTTATTTGGCAAACTTGCTAGCCAAACGGAAGCAAGTCGATGGGAAGCCTTAGCCACTGAGCAAGATTTACAAGCCACAGCACAAAGTCTAGTTGGAACCACAGCGAAACTGTATTGGCAACTGTGCTATCTGAACGAACGCTATCAAACCATTCAGCAGAACTTGGCTTCGACGCAAAAAATCTATTCTTTGGTGCAATCACAGTATAAAGCGGGTGCGGTTTCAGGCTTAGATTTAACGCAAGCGGAACAATCGGTGCAAAGCCAAAAAGCCAGTTTAAGCCAAATTGGGCAGCTTCGTGTTGAAGCGCGTACTGCGATTGCTGTATTGCTACATGAACCTGTTCAACAACTGAATATTCAAGAGCCTACACAACTACCTCGCAATGCTCTTCCGAATATCGCGGTCGGACTCCCTGCGGATATTTTATCGCGTCGTCCAGACTTACAAGCTTCTGAATTACGCCTACGCAAAACCTTAGCCAATAAAGATGCAACCAAAGCCAGCTATTATCCTTCAATCAATTTGACTGGGAATGTTGGTTCTTCAAGCACGTCTTTGACTCAATTATTAAAGAATCCTGCTTTAACTTTGGGTGCGAGCCTTAGCCTGCCTTTCCTTCAATATAATGATATGAAGAAAGACATTGAGATCAGTGATCTTGAATATGAAAAAGCCATTACCCAGTATCGTCAAACCTTATACCAAGCTTTTGCTGATGTAGAAAATGCCTTGTCGAATCGAACTCAACTGAATCAACAAGTACAACTGCAACAACGCAATGTCGAGTTAGCTAATAAAACTGAGCGACTTACCGAAGTTCGTTATCGTAATGGTGCGATTGCATTAAAGAACTTGCTGGATGCACAGGAAACCACACGTAATGCACGACTTAGCTTGGTCGAAACCAAGCAGAGTCAATACAATGCCTATGTAACCTTAATGCAAGCACTAGGTGGAAGTCCTGTGAAAGAACGACCTGAACAATAACACACGAGTTGCTGCTATTTACTCACTTACAGTTTTGGCTCATTTTTAATGAGCTGAGAACTTTTGATTTTACTCATCAAATTTATGCATTGACGTAAATCTTGCTGTTTTATATGCTGATCAAAATATAATTACATTTAATAGGTATAAAATTGGTTATTTTTCATTTTTGTTATGCGGCAAATTTGCCATATAACTATAGTTAGCTCTCTCTATGCAATATTCCAGTCCACACCACTGTATTGAACGTGCAAAGAAGCTGATCGAAGTCGGGGACAAGGTTAGCTTGCGATATGCGGCACTCGAACTCCGAATGGCGATGGAATTCTTAACGTATGAAAAGTTAGATGCTACAGGCAACCATATTCCAAAATATATCGTTGATGCTTGGCAACCACCTCAAGCGGTTAAGGCACTTCTAGAGTACGATCAACTCGGAGACAAAAGTTTCAAGATCTTCGCTGGTATCGAAGAGGAATACGGAAAGCCTGCAAAGGATATGAAGCTTGTTGGAGAGCACAAATCACTCGGGTTCAAGTGGCTTAGGAAGCACTACAACAAAGTTGGAAAATATCTGCACGGCCATCGAACTACTGAAGAGCTCATGCCTGAGAAAGAGCTAAAGAACTATCTACAAGAAGTTGCTGCCGCTGTTGAAGAAGCCAACTCTGGCAATATTCGAGGTGCAGCTTTCATTCAGCCATTTGACGTAACGTGCGAGAAATGTGGTCAGCCATTCGTTGTTGCAAAATGCTCACTGGAAAATACAAAAAAGTTTTATTGCTTCAACGCCAACTGTCGTGCTGAGTACTACGGTGAGCTAACTGGCGAAAATTCAGCAAAATTTTGTCTCTTAGCTACCACATTTGACTGTGCCACATGTGATGCCAAAATCTCAGTTGAAAACCGTCATCTAAAGCTTGGGTTCAAGTTCAAGTGTGGAGAGTGCAAAACTGAACACGAGTTGTGTTCTAGACAATGGGGTTATGTAGCAAATGTTCCGAACGGTGAGAGCTAACGCGGGCGTTATAATTTGAAGATTCCACAATTTTGAAAAAACAAAGCCGCTATAAAAGCGGCTTTATTAAATAATTAGATTAATCTAATTATTCATCATCCATCATTGACTGGCTCATACCTACAGTATTGAAACCACCATCAACATAAAGGATTTCACCGGTAATACCTGAAGCCCACGGCGAGCAAAGGAATAATGCTGCATTACCCACTTCTTCAATCGTTACATTACGTTGTAATGGAGCGATTTTTTCATTAGCATCTAACATTTTACGGAAAGACTTGATACCAGATGCAGCCAACGTACGGATTGGACCGGCAGAGATCGCATTCACACGAATCCCCTCTTTACCCAAACTTAATGCCAAATAACGTACACCCGCTTCTAATGATGCTTTTGCCATTCCCATCACGTTATAGTTTGGCATCACACGCTCAGAACCTTGATAAGTCAAAGTCAATAAACAACCTTTACGTGCTTGTAATAATGGTTTTGCCGCACGAGCCATCGCGACAAAACTATAGGCACTAATGTCATGTGCAATTTTAAAACCGTCGCGATCAGTCACGTCGGTAAAGTCACCATCCAACGTATGTGCAGGTGCAAAACCAATCGAATGCACAACACCGTCTAAACCATCCCAGTGTTTTGCCAACTCAACAAAAGTATTGTCAATTTCCGCATCAATCGCTACATCACAAGGGAAAACCAGTGTTGAACCAAACTGCGCTGCAAAGTCATCAACACGCTTTTTTAGCTTTTCATTTGGATAAGTAAATGCTAACTCTGCGCCTTCACGGTGTAATGCTGCCGCAATACCGAAAGCAATTGATAATTTACTTGCAATACCAGCAATTAAAAAACGCTTACCAGCTAAAAGTCCTTGTGACATCTTATTCTCACTCGAAAAATTTTCACCACATCATGCCAACATTCCTGATTTTTCGGAATTGCATAATCCACCTTTTTTACAATCTTGCATAAAAAAATCGCCTTCATCTGAAGACGATTTATGTTTTATATTAATTTAAATTTAATCATCACCTTGAATTAGGCTTAATAAGCGCATGAATGAATAGTACATCCACACTAAAGTCGCAAGTAAAGCAATCGCACATACCCATTCAAATGCTTTAGGAGCGCGTTGTGCTGCTGCATTTTCAATAAGATCAAAATCTAAAATCAGATTAAGTGATGCAATTACTGCAACAAATGCAGCAAAACCGATACCTAACCAATTGCTTTCAAAAATATAAGGAATACTTGAGCCAAAGATCAACCGTAAAACGATCTGCACAACAAAAACTAAAGCAATCGCAATAGAAGCTGAAATTACAATTGCCTTAAATTTTTCAGTAGCACGAATAATTTGGAATTTATATAACGCAAATAAAACCAAGGTTGTAACAAAGGTCGCAAGCAAAGCTTGTAAAGGAACACCTGGAAACTTCAGTTGAAAAATAAAAGAGATACCACCTAAAAATGCACCTTCAAATAATGCATAAGGAATTGCTAAAGCTGGTGCAGTATTTGATTTAAAAGTGGTAATCAAAGCTAAAATTAAGCTCCCAATAATTCCAACAATTGTTGCAGCATACGCAATTGAAAGATTAGCAGTGATTGCACAATAGAAAAATAGCGCCATTCCCAATACAGCTGCAATCACTGTCAATAATACTGACTTCTGAATAGCACCTTGAATGGTCATTGGCTCAGTTATATCAGTATAGGTTTCCACCCGAGTTAAAATTGGATTATTACTTTGCATGTAAGCTCTCTTTTTATAGTAAGCAAATAAAAATTGAGTTTATGATATTTTTTATTCAATCCCAATATTTTTTACATTTAATAAAGCTTTAATTTTTTTGCAATTTATTGATAGCTAATCAATTAAAAATATATGAAACAAAGTACTTGATTGCAAAATTAAAGCACATTTTATAACTATAACTTTCATTCCGTAGCGAGAACCATAAGCTTATATTTACAGTCGAGATATCTTTATACCAAGTGAATTAATTTTAATAAAATCTGTATTCATCTAAGTAACATAAGCAATAAAAAAAGGAGTCGCATTTTAGGACTCCTTTTTAAATCATTTCTTAGATTAGAGTGAAATATTACAGCTCTTTTAGCTAAAGTGCTGCGGTTGCTCATCAACAACTTCTGCTTGTAACTGATTCATCTGTTTTTCCAACAAACCAAATAAAGCGGCTTGGATCATATGCTGTGCAACGGTTGGTGTCTGATCACCCAAAATCTTTTTAACATCTTCACTAAATTGAATTTTAACCAAAGGCTCTGCTTCCGAACCAGCATTACGCAAGGCAAGCTCTCCACCTTCAAGTTGAACTAACTCGAGAACGGCTTCTTGGCTACCAAATAACTCTTTTAACTGTTGCATTGACATACAATTACTCCATGTTTCTACATGGTGGCAAAGCGCTACTGCACTTTGCAATCTCACGTCTTATTTATATAAGTGCTATTCACTCATATTTCAAGTCTATGTTGTACTCGAATTAAAACTCAACCATTTCATTACGAAAACCGTCAATCAAATGGCTTAACTCTCTGTGCCATTCTCGTAATATTTTCGCATCAGGTAACCATGCTTGAGGACTTTGAGTCACCTTAATAATCAAATTCGATGAGGTCTCATTTTCAGGCTCTGGTGCTGTTGGCTCTGGTGCGTACTGACATAAACGATACGCACGTTTGAGTTCTGCAATAAAACCATCTTTAGCAAGTTGCTGTAATACTGAAACTTCTGGTGAGACTTGTCCTTTAACTGCCATCTGTTCTTCAATCGATTTAAACGTTGGTTGTAAATCATTTAAACGATAATAACGCACTAATTCTTGTAAAAACGCTAAAATTGCCCCGTGTAAATGAAATACTGCTGCCTCACGATATGCCTGCGCTTGTTGAATATGTTCAGTTTGCTCAGCTTGTTGACATGCAAGTCGGGCAAAATACAATTTTTGATTGGTACGATCAGCATGGTAGCGAGCAACACGAGACATAATAAATCCCTTTTTCAGTTCATTTAAATCAAGACTGATTGTAAAGCGAATTGATGCTGAAACAAATAGCACTCACAACATCAATTCAATACGATAAAGTTTTCACTTGGCAATGACTTGAATCGGTGGATCAATCGGACGAATATTGCGAATAACCCAAGCCAAATATCCTTGAGCCCAATACGTTGCACAAGCAGCATCAACTTCATCAGATTGCCACGGATTCACTGATTCAATATCTACAAGTGCAACTGCGAAACCAGTTTCTTCATCGCCATCATTCAAAAGAAAATTTTGATTCTCTACAATCATCAAATCTTTCAGTGGCAACATTTCAGGTTGCCATGAGCGAACTTCAAGTGTTTTAATTTTCTTGGCTATTCGCTCAGCATTTGGCGCAACCATTGATAAAGCAGTATATTGCTTTAACATCGATAATTAAGCTTTGTCATCCGCAGCTTTAACACGAATGCCTTGGCTTTTTACTTTCAAGGTGTTTAAACCTTTAATTGCTTTAATCGCTTCACGAGGGTTTGGCATTTCAACAAAACCGAAACCTTTCGATTTTCCTGTTCCTTCATCTTTGACCACGACACAAGACTCAACTTTTCCATATGCTTTGAATAAGTCGAGAATTTCCGCATCAGTCACATTACGGTCTAAATTACGAACTAAAATTTTCATGCTAAAACCTAAAAGATGATTCATCTGTTTAATCAATGAATCAAAAGAAATTGAATCTGCCTAGTTTAATCGAAATCAATCCCAAAACCTAAATTGATTGCAGTAGTGCGAGAGCGATTACTTTGACCATAGGCACGTGGAATATCTCGATGAATCTGAACATCGACTAAATGTTGAGGTAAATCATTGAGGAAGTAGCTTTCTATTTTTCTTCCTAACTCATCATATTGATCTTGTGACCATAAATTTAAATTTTGTTTGGTTAAAATCAACTCATTTTCTGCACGCGTCAATGCGACATACAAAACACGCCTCTCCTCTTCGACATCATCAAAATCCCCCTGCGCCCGTGCATGTGGATATTGATTTGGAGATACATGTGGAACATAACAAACCTTTTGTTCAGCTCCTTTTGCAGAGTGAATCGTAATCAAAGTCACTAAGTCTTGATCGGGTGTCTTATCAATTTCTGATATCGAAATTGGGTCAAGTACATATTCTTCTAAAAATTCACCAAGTGAATGATGCTTACGTGCTAATTGTTTCACCAAATCAAAATCTTTGACTCTGCGTGACCAATCTTTGGTTTTGTAGTTATTTTCTAATTGCTCATTTAAAGCATCCAAAGCTAAGCCGATACAAGCTTCTACATGCTGCTGTAATACATCTAATTGCATCAAGATCAAAATCGCTTTTTGTGGCACTTTGCCATGTCGTTCTAATCGCTGACAACGTGCTTCGATATCAGGCAACTGAATGAGCTCTTGCGCTAATTTACTTGCCCCAACATCACCTACACCATCCCAAAGCGTCAAAAAGCGCATCCAAGCTAAATCATCCTGTGGATTGACACTGACGCGAAGCAAACTTAAAACATCTTTGACATGAGCGGATTCAAGCAACTTTACGCCACCGATAAATCGATAAGGAATATTCGCCGCAATCAAAGCCCCTTCCAAATACCGCCCGCTAAAACCTGAACGTAATAGAATCATATGCTCTGCCCAAGCAGCACCCTGCGAATGCCGTTGATTTAGATCTTGAACAATCCAATTGGCTTCTTCAAACTCATTACTCAGGATATGCAATTGTGGTTTTAAACCCTTTCCTCGATAGGCTTGTAAATGCTTGTCATAATCAATTTGGCTTTGCTCAAGTAACCAATTGGATAAATCTAAAATACCTTGGGTCGAACGATAATTCATTTCTAAAGTCAACACTTCAGCATCTGGTACACGCTCTTTAAAGTGATGAATATTTTCAAAATCTGCACCACGAAAACCATAAATAGATTGAGCATCATCACCAACACAGAATAATTTCACCTTACCTACCAAAGGCTGCAATAAAGCCCATTGCAGTGGATTAGTATCCTGCATTTCATCGACTAACAATGCTGAACAGAAACCCGTCACCCACTTCACCAACTCAGGTGAGTTTTGTAAATGCACCGCCACAATCGAAAGAATGTCGTCATAATCGAGGAAATTACGCTCTTGCTTGCGCTGCTCATAGGCTTTCATCAACTCGGCGATTTGCGACTTATACTCTACAGCTTGCGGTAATTGCTCGAATAAAGCATCAGATAATTTGGTTTTCGTGTTCCGTGCATAAGAATATAAATCACATAATTCAGCAGCTTTTGGCAACACATTACCTTTATCCTTACCACGCAATAAGCGGAACATCAGCAATTGATCATCTCGATCAATGATACTGAATTGTGTCAAACCAAAAGCGCGTGGATTACGGCGCAAAAGATACATACAAAAGGTATGAAATGTTGAGGCACGTAAACCTTTGGATTGTGCCCCCATATGTTGTTCAACTCGCGTAACAATCTCACTGGCAGCTCGCCGAGTAAACGTTAAAATTTGGATCTGCTGTGCAGGTAAACCTTGATCAATTAAATATGCTGCTCTAGCTACAATCGTTTTGGTTTTTCCACAACCCGCCCCTGCTAAAACTAAACAGTTATGCGCAATCGTAGTGGCTGCTTGTTTTTGTTGAGGGTTGAGTTCATCAATTAGCTTGGCGAGCGTCATAAAATTGGTCAATCAGAAATGAAGTGCTATTTTAGCAGACTAAAACTGCATCGCGGTTTTCTACTACCAAAACAAAAAGAGCATGTATCAACATGCTCTCAATATTTCAATAATTGTCGAATGTTAAATCACAGTTGAACTGTGTGGGAGCTGTTTGATTGCACTTGCAAAAGTTAAATAATTAATCCCTTGAAAAAGGATATCAATCGCGAGAAACATACCAAGTACCCAAAATGGTGAATCAGGTGACGATAGAATGAGAATACCTGTTAAAAGTGTTAATACACCAGAAAACAACACCCATCCCCAACCTGAGATCGGTCTTAAAATAAAGGCATTAACACTACGTATAATTCCAGCAATAATCAATGCGATTGCCAATAAATTGGTCAAAACCACTGCTGTAATCACGGGCGTAGTAAAAGCGAAATAACCAGCTGCAATATACAAAACGCCGAATAATGCCCACAACCACCGTGTCCCACCCTGAAAGACCATAAATGCAGCGATAAAATGTAAAATACCGCCGAGCATCATAAGGACACCAAAAAGAAGGACCGCTGATAATGTTGCAAAAGGCAGTGCAGCTAAAAGAACTAAACCAAAAATAACCAATAAGACACCTAATAACAGATACCATTTACGATCAGCGTGTAGCTGATTGCGAATCAGATCGTTACCCACCGTTTTCATCATTATTTACTCTTTTATCATCAATGTTATAGCTCTATTTTGAGCGTGTTCCATACACGATATTGTATAAAGCATGTTGAGAAATAATGACCGAATGTCAGGAAATCACGCTTTTTATTACATTGATCTTTTTATTTGATTGGTATGGATAAGTCAGAACTTATCCACAGATTATTGAACCCATCCTATCTCTTTTGCTGTGAGCAGACTAATAACTGTTTGTTCTAAATCATCAGGCATTTTACTTTTTTGCTCTGATAAAGGGATTCTCCCCCCCATAATTTCGGCTTCAGTTTGAGGATATAGGGGTCTTTTCTCGTATTGAGCATAGCCAATTGGAAAAAGTGGTTCGCCATTGGCTAAATTATATTTATCCGTAGCACCAAAACCATGAAGCAACTCATGTACGAGCACAACATTATTCTGTCTTTCTTGCTTATGAGCTGCGAATAAATTGACTGAACCAATACGACCTCGCTCAAGCGCAGTAGAGTGTTTTAACTCTTTTGTATTTTTTGGATCATAATAATTCAAATACAAAGTTAAACTTGGAGAACCATCTATTGATTCATGTTGTTTCCAAGCATAGAAACGAAACTTTAAACTCCACAATATATTATTGATAACACTTAGTTGTTCAGGTGTCTTAGGTGGTATTTGTTGTAATTCACGTCCTATCTGAACCATAAAATAACTGCTTTTCCCACGATATTGTTGACTATTTTTTTCTAAATACTGTTTGACCTCATAGAAATCATCTAGCTGTAATTCTTGGATATATTTTTGAGTAGAGGGTAAGCCATCAGCATTGATGGGATGTAGCAGAATATTGATCGGTTGGTTCCAGTCTTGGTTTTGATCACGATACGCATTAATTGCTACAATCAATAAAACAACTAAAAGACATGCAACCCTAATATTTTTCCACATTGAAGCTCTATTTCTGTTCGCCTGTTGTCGTGCCATTTTTTTTCTTCTTTTTTAAATACATTTGACTATCTTCTATCTTAGTTTCAAATAAATTTAACATTTTTATTAAACCAGATAATTTTGCACGACCATAATTTCTAGAGTCAAAATCAGGTTTAACTGCTGTAATATATTGTCCAACTATTGATAAATTAGCCCATCCATTATCTTCTGTATTATCTTTCACAGCTTTATAAATTAAATTTAGTGTTGCTCTATCAATAACAGAAGTATCTCGCTTATCATCAGAGTTGATTGTTGTCTCACTAAGAACAGTCTCATCTTTTTGAACAGCATTTTGTTTATTATTTTGTTTAACAGTTAGATCATTAGGTTCGAAATTAGGTTCAATATTACTAACAACTCGTTCTTGCTCTTCAATTAAATTTTCTACATAAATAAATTTATCGCAGGCGCGAATAAATGCTTCAGGTGTTTTACTACGTCCAAAACCATAAACAATTAAACCACTTTCTCGAATTCTTGAAGCTAATGGAGTAAAATCACTATCACTGGATACAATGCAAAAACCATCTAGTGCACCACTATAAAGTAAATCCATCGCATCAATAATTAGAATCATATCAGTAGCATCTTTACCTTTTGTATAAGCAAATTGCTGTACTGGCGTTATAGCGTGAGGTAATAACACATCACGCCATTTTTTCAAAGTGTCACTACTCCAATCACCGTATACTCGTTTTACGCTAGCAATACCATATTTAGCAATTTCTTCTAAAATGGATTCAACTGAATTGACCGAAGAGTTATCAGCATCAATCAATACCGCAAGCTTCTTCGGTTTTAACTCCATTTAAGCTTCAACCCATTTTCCATTCTGGAATACTAGACTCCACTTGGTTTGTTTACCTTCCGCAGTTTCTGAACCAACATACTGCTCTTGATTCTTACGGCTAAATTTAACAACTGTCGGATTACCTTCAGGATCAGTATCAGGAGCTTGCAGCAAGAATTGATATTTTGGATCAAGTTGTTCAGCTACGCTACGTAATTCAGATACTTTTGGTGCACGCGTTTCACGAATTTTCGGGAATTTACTTGCAGCCAAGAATAAACCAGCAGCGCCATCACGCAAGACAAAGAAGTCATCATGCTTCGTTGAACGTAGATGCTCCATTTTGATTGGGTCTACGCGTGGTGGAGCAGGTTGACCACTCTTGAGTACCTTACGAGTATTGTCACAGCTAGTACATGCGAAATATGGACCAAAACGACCCGTTTTAAGCTGCATCTCACCATCACATTTATCGCATGGGATAGTCGGGCCATCATAACCCTTGATCTTGAATTCGCCTTCTTCGACTTCATAACCATCGCAATCAGGGTTGTTACCACAAACATGTAATTTGCGACCACCATCCACGACATAGCTGTCCATCGCAGTACCACATTTTGGACAACGGTGTTTTGACATCAAATCAGCAGTTTCAGCACCATCATCATCTGATAACGCAGCTAAAGATTCGACTGGCGTAAGGTTTAAAGTACCTTTACAGCGTTCTTTCGGTGGCAGGTTGTAACCTGAACAACCCAAGAATACCCCTGTCGTCCCTGTACGAATTTGCATTGGACGAGAACATTCAGGACAAGCAACATCAGCTACTTCAATAGGCTGATTGCGACGCATACCGTCTTCGCCTTGAGCATTGGTCAGGCGCTTTTTGAAGTCACCGTAGAATGTATCTAATAGCTCTTTCCAGTTACGCTCACCCATTGCAACACGGTCTAATTGACCTTCTAAATCAGCGGTAAAAGCATAATTCATCAGGTTATTAAAACTTTCATCTAGGCGGTCGGTAACAATCTCACCCATCTTCTCGGCAAAAAGACGACGGTTTTCGAGCTTCACATAACCACGTTCCTGAATGGTGGAAATAATTGCAGCATATGTCGATGGACGACCAATGCCTTTTTTCTCTAATTCTTTCACCAAAGACGCTTCAGTAAAGCGTGCAGGCGGTTTGGTAAAATGCTGACTCGGATCAAGTTTTTCTAACTTAAGGACTTCACCAACTTTCACCGCAGGCAATAAAATATCATCATCAGATTTATTGGCACCACGAACACGGGTAAAACCATCAAATACCAGTGTGCGGCCTTTCGCCTTTAACTCAACATTTGACGCTTCAACAGTCAACGTTGAAGATAAATATTCAGCTGGTGTCATTTGACAGGCAACAAATTGACGCCAAATCAAATCATATAACCGTTGTGCATCACGCTCTACGCCCGCAAGTTTATCACCAGTCAAAGCAACATCTGAAGGACGAATGGCTTCATGGGCCTCTTGTGCACCCGCTTTATTGCCATAGCGATTTGGCTTGGCAGGGACGTATTTTTCACCAAAATTTTGTTGAATATGATTACGCACCATATTCACAGCGTCATCACTCAAAAAGGTTGAGTCTGTACGCATATAGGTAATAAAACCACCTTCATACAAACGCTGCGCCAGCATCATGGTTTTCTTCACAGAGAAACCTAAACGCGTACTCGCCGCTTGTTGTAAGGTTGAAGTGATATACGGAGCGCTCGGATTAACTTTAGTTGGTTTATCTTCGCGTAGTGCAACTTTATATTCAGCATCTTTCAATACACTGAGTAAGGCATCAGTTTCAGCTTTATTTTTAAGCTTAAGTGTTTTACCTGCTTGCTTAACCGCTTCTAAGCGAATGTCTTCTTTCTTGGAAATGGTATCTGCAAAAACTTGCCAGTATTCTTCTGGAATAAATGCACGGATTTCACGTTCACGTTCAACCACTAGTTTTACAGCAACGGACTGCACGCGTCCTGCCGATAGACCACGGGCAATCTTTTCCCAGAGTAATGGTGACACCATAAAGCCCACCACACGGTCGAGGAAACGGCGCGCCTGTTGAGCATTCACACGGTTTAAATCAAGTCGTGTTGGCTGTTTAAATGCTTCTTGAATGGCATTTTTGGTAATTTCGTTAAAGACCACACGATGGTAGCGACTATCATCCCCACCAATCACTTCTCTTAAGTGCCAAGCAATCGCTTCTCCTTCTCTATCCAAGTCCGTTGCGAGATAGATTGCATCGGCATCTTTGGCGAGTTTTTTCAGTTCGGCAACCACATGTTCTTTGCCTGGAAGCACTTCGTAATGTGCAATCCAATCATGCTCTGGATCCACACCCATACGATTAATCAGTGCGGACTGGGCTTTTTCGGCTTTCTGTTCATCCGTCAGTTTAGTACGAGTTGCGGGCTTCTTTTCAGTGGATTTCGCCCCGCCTCCTGTCGGTAAATCACGCACATGACCCACCGATGACTTCACCACATATTGTGAACCTAAATATTTATTAATTGTTTTCGCTTTTGCAGGCGACTCCACAATCACTAAGGCACGTTTCTTTGCAGCAGGTGTAGGAGCTGCTGTGCTTTCTGAAGCAGAGCGTGGAGTATTCGCCATAATAAATCGTTTTTCCTATAATCTAATCAAATAATTAGCGCTGAGCTAATTCATGTAAATATGCTTTCATTGCTTCAAGCTGAGTGGCTCTTAAATCAGTTTCTTCATCCCAATATAGCCCGACACAGTTTGCCTGCATATCAATAGCATAAACTCCTGTTAATGCAATGGGTGAATCATTAAATTTCTGATCCCCTTGCACCACCTGAAGCTTGCCATCCACGACTCTTGCACGCATCAAAGCTAAACGACCTTCTGGAATCAGTACACTATAATAAGCCACCATACTGGCACGCTTTTCAGAAGCCATTGGAATTTTTGTCCAGTCAGGTGCAACGATTAAACGGGGATGTAAGCCCATTTTTCTAGCTTGATCACGCATCATACCTAACGCTTTTTCTCGAGGACTCACACGCAGACCAAAAATCGAGCCCAAGACAAATAGAACTATCGCAACTGTAATCCAAATTCCAACATTACTCATAAACTTGCCCAAAACTTCCTTTTATTAGCGTTACATAAGTTTGAGTTAAAAGGCAAGTTTTCCTTACAATTGTATTCGGAATAAGAGTTAAACTCGGAAATATAATTATAATTGAAGCTTATTAATTTAAAGTTTTAAAATATTATTCATTCAATGAATGACGAACTTTAAAACTACACCTTTATTATTCAATATTATCACCATCAATAATGTGGTGGTTTATTACTCATCGGATCAAAAGGAGCAATCCCTTCCGATAAATCAGAAGATTCAACTCGACGATATAAAAGTTGCATTTGTTTTTTTAAAATTGCAATTTCTTGAGTCTGAATTGCGAGCTGTTGATTTAATTGTTCAACTAAATCGTCTAAAAATGCAATTCGGACTTGCAAATCTTCAATGGGTGCGGACAATGACGCGTGATCATCAAATTTTTGTGGTTTAGTCATTTCAGACCTCATCTGAACTCTTAGGAAACATTATGGCCTACATTACTTTAAGGGATGTCCATCTCGCATTTGGCGGACCTGCCCTACTCGACGGCGCGAACTTTAACCTAGAACGTGGCGAACGAGTCTGTTTAATTGGTCGTAATGGCGAAGGCAAGTCTACTTTATTAAAACTGATTGAGGGAAGTTTATTACCTGATACAGGTGAAGTTTCGATTCAAAATGGTTTAACTGTTTCAATGTTAGCCCAAGACGTGCCGATGGATTCAGGCAAAGTGGCCGATATTGTTGCTGATGGTGCAGGAGAAGCAGCAACCGTACTCAAAGACTACCATGAAGCAAGTGATGCCTGTGTATTAGGTGATATGGAAGCTTGCGATCGTATGGGCATGTTGCAGCATAAACTTGATCAGCTCGATGGTTGGGCACTTGAAAACAAAGTAAATACCATTTTAGGTAAAATGGGGCTAGATCCAAATGCAGATTTAGCAGACCTATCAGGTGGACGTAAGCGTCGTGTGCTCTTGGCACGTGCCCTACTTACCCAACCTGATGTGTTATTACTGGACGAACCGACAAACCATTTAGATGTAGAAAGTATCGAATGGTTAGAAAAGTTCTTACTTGATCAAAATAATCTAACTCTTTTATTTATTTCACATGACCGTTCATTTGTAGATAGCATTGCAACACGTATTGTTGAACTCGATCGTGGTGTTTTACGTGGCTATGAAGGCAATTATTCACGCTATTTAGAGCTCAAAGCTCAGCAAATGGAAGCTGAAGAAAAACAAAATGCTTTATTCGATAAAAAATTAGCAGAAGAAGAAGCTTGGATTCGTCAAGGCATCAAAGCACGCCGTACCCGTAACGAAGGCCGTGTCCGTGCCTTAAAAGACTTACGTGAACAATCTAAAGCGCGTCGTTCACAGCAGGGCAAAGTCAGCATGGCGACACAAGAAGCTCATCGTTCTGGTAAGTTAGTGTTTGAGATTGAAAATCTAAGAGTCAGTTATGGTGAGCAACCGTTAATCAAAGACTTCTCAGCGATCGTATTACGTGGTGATCGTATCGGTTTAGTCGGCGATAATGGTGTGGGTAAAACCACCCTGATCAAAGCGATTTTAGGTGAAATCGAACATAGCGGTGCGGTAAAAACAGGTACTCAACTGGAAGTGGCTTATTTTGACCAACTGCGTAATGCACTTGATCTTGAAAAAACCGTGATGGCCAACGTGTCTGAAGGTTCTGATTTTGTCGATGTGAACGGTAACCGCCGTCATATCTATAGCTATTTACAAGATTTTTTATTCTCACCAGAACGCGCTCGTACGCCAGTCAAAGCACTGTCTGGCGGTGAGAGAAACCGTATCCTATTAGCAAAACTGTTACTCAAACCATCGAACTTGATCGTGATGGATGAGCCAACCAATGACTTGGATATGGTGACACTTGAGTTGCTTGAAGAAATGCTGTCTGACTACAAAGGCACTTTGTTACTGATCTCGCATGACCGTGCTTTCATGGACAATGTCGTCACTTCGACTTGGGTATTCGATGGTAAGGGCAATATTGATGAATACATTGGTGGCTATCAAGATTACTTGGAACAACGCCCTGACCAAAAAGTGGTTGATCAGAAAAGTGATGTGAAAAAAGCACAAGCTAAAGCCGAAGCAGCGGTTGCCGCAGCATCAGCATCAAAGAAGGTCAAGCTGAGTTATAAAGATCAGCGTGAGTTAGAACAACTCCCTGCTGAGATGGAAAAGCTAGAAAAAGAACAAGCCGAACTTTCAGCAAAACTTGCAGATGGTTCTTGGTTCGTCTCTGACGCTAATGCTGCAACTTTAGCGAGTCAACGTTTAGCAGAAATTGAAGAATCTTTGCTTGAGAAATTAGAACGTTGGGACATCTTAGAAAATATGTCGAAAGGCAATTAATCAGATGATGAGCATCTATCCATAAAATGATAGATGCTCTATTAAAACCCAATGAATGCTTAGATTTCAAAATCATCTTTTAATGACTGATAAATATTAAAATTTTCATCATCAAAACAAACAAAAATTACTTCTTGGACTGACTGACTTTGTTTTAACTCGTCATTAATCACTTTAAACGCGATTTGAGCAGCAAGCTGTTTAGGAAACCGATAAATTCCTGTTGAAATATTTGGAAAGGCAATTGTTTTTAAACCCAGAAGATCAGCGAGTTTAAAACTATTACGATAAGCATTTTCTAATAAAATTGGTTCGTTCTTCTCACCATTTAACCATGTTGGTCCAACAGTATGAATCACATATTTTGCTGGTAAATTTCCTGCGGTGGTTATCACCGCTTCACCTACTGCACAACCACCCTGTTTGGCACGGATTTTTTGACACTCTGCCAAAATCGCGACACCTCCACGACGATGAATTGCTCCATCCACCCCACCTCCACCTAAAAGCGAGGTATTTGCTGCATTGATGATAGCATCCACTGCAATTTGGGTAATATCTCCCTTAAGTATGCCTATCTGTTTCAACATGGTCTCCTGATCAAAATATTTATTTATCTATACACAAAAAGGCTGTGCTTTATCTTTTAGATTTAAAGTCGTAAAACCGACTTCATGTTACACTGCTTCAAAATTCAATATCATTCATATTTCTAGTTTATGAGCCAACAATCGTCTTATATTCCTGGTGAGTTTCAATGGGAATTTTTACTCCCTAAGTATTGGAAAATCTGGATCGCCATCACTTTTCTCATGCTCTTAGCAATCTTACCTTGGGCAATTCAATGGCGCTTGGCACATGGCTTAGCCTCATTATGCTGGCACTTGCTCAAATCACGTCGAAAAACCACAATCAGAAATCTGGAAGTTTGCTTCCCTGAATGGTCTCCTGTTGAGGTTGAAGCACAAGCAAAACAAGTGTTTGTCGACATGATGTTGGGGGTATTTGAAACATTAAATGCTTGGTATTGTCCAAATTGGTTTAAAGGACGCCATAGTATTGAAGGTCTAGAGCACATCAACTCAGCCAAAGCTCAAGGCAAAGGTATCTTATTGCTAGGTACACACAGTACTTTATTGGATGCAGGTGGTTATATTTGTGCTCAATATTTTGAGCCTGATGTGGTCTATCGTCCTCAGAATAATCCGATGTTGGATATGCTGATTTATCGTTGTCGCGCAACCATTTATCAACAGCAAATTGATCATGATGATATGCGTGGTTTGGTTCGTCGCTTAAAAGATGGCGGTGCGATTTGGTATAGTCCAGACCAAGATTTTGGCTTAAAACAAGGTGTCATGGCGCCTTTTTTTGGTGTTCCTGCTGCAACTGTTACTGCACATCGTCGTCTATTAAAAATCTCCAAATCTGTTGCAATCCCGCTTTATTTTTATCGTTATGGCGATGTTCGTAATCCACAATACAAAGTTCTGATTGAGCCTATTGTTGAAAATATGCCGAGTGAAAATGAACTCGATGATGCAATTCGGGTGAATAGAATCATTGAAGCTCAATTGCGCATTGCACCAACTCAATGGATGTGGTTTCACCGTAGATTCAAAACCCGAGCAGAAGGTTACGAGAAAATTTATTAAATATAAAAAAAATCTGTGCCTATAGGCACAGATTTTTTTGCTTATTTATTAAGGTAATGGTCGATTTACAAAGATTGTTTTAATATTTGAAGATGATGTGATTCCACCCTCAGCCAATACCGAACGACCATCTAAGAGATGCCATCCAAGTAAACCCTGATGTGTCATACGCTCATCCATCAAACTAGTTGAATCACCACTATCAAGTACACTATCTTCAAACACTTTATATTCTAACGATGTTGCTAAATTCGGCTCTGTACTGTCTTTTTCAAAGACAAACCCCACTTGCCCATTTGGCAATTCAAGTTCAAAACGGTATACAAAACCTTCTGCTTTTTGCGCATTTAAAATCGCTTGAACTTCACTTGCTTTGGCATTCGATGTCGATGCAATCCAGCGATATTGATAAGTTCCGTTATGTGTATTGCTATTACTACACGCAAAAGCAAACTGCGATCCATAAATATATTCCGCAAAGAAAATTCGACAACCCTGACTACCCAATTGGTTTGCCGTTGCCTCCCAAAGAGACTTATCTTTTACTGCCGATTGAGCTACTTCTTTATGAGTTATGGTAAAGATTGCAGTATCACCCATGCGTTTTTCAAAAATATTGTTATAAAGTGATGGATTACCATCTGCAAGTTTCACAACGGCCTGTTGTTTATAAATAAAACCCAAACTCGCTTGTTGAGCAAGCTGTGTTTTCCATAATGTATAACGTGCAGTTGCCGTTGCACCAGCGCCATCCAATACATGGTATTGGTATTTATTAACATTCGTTGCTTCATCTTTGGTATATAAATTGCGGTCATCTCTCGCATCCAGATTTAATTCAAAAGAAGCTGTTGGAGAATCTGTCCGCGTATCAAAATTAGCTAGATTAAGACGATAACCTGCATTTGCTTGCGTATCTAATTGGTTTTGAAGCTTCTGTAAACTTGGTTGCACATCTGCTAGTAGAGTTTTAGAGGTCGATACTATTGCTGCTGGTGCTTTTCTTTGGAAACGTTGAACAGATGATTTTCTCCAACATATTTGAGTTGCATCTAAATTAATGGATTGAACAGTACGGTCAATTTCGCTCCCCACAGGATTAGTAATATTTTCCAACAAACAGAAAGTATTCGCATCTCGAAATGCCACAACCCCCTGCGCACCAGTGGCTGAACTACGAGATCGAATCATCGCTGTATAATATCTAGTTTGATTTACAGTGAATTGATTACCCATATTTTCAACCACAATTCCAGTCGTAGGCCCTCCATCTAGTTCCTGATTTCCCTTCACCATTCCAGCACATTGTGGTTCGGTATATTGTTGGCTATCCACAACCATATCAAAAGAATTCGATCTCGTTTGATAGTTTTCAACTAGCAATCGAAATGCACCCGCACTGAGATTATTACAATATGTAGACTCCCATGTTCCTGCTAAAGCCTGAGCTGGTGTCGGCGTTGGCGTCGGTGTCGGCGTCGGCGTTGGTGTTGGCGTTGGTGTCGGTGTTGGCGTTGGTGTCGGTGTCGGTGTCGGTGTCGGTGTCGGTGTCGGTGTCGGCGTTGGTGTCGGCGTCGGCGTTGGTGTTGGTGTTGGTGTTGGTGTTGGTGTTGGTGTTGGTGTTGGTGTTGGTGTTGGTGTTGGTGTTGGTGTTGGTGAATTATTAGAAGAACTTCCTCCACAACCAACTAAGGCTACACAAGTTACGCTTAACGCAAGTTGAGTCCAAATATTTTTCATGATTTTCACCCTCTGTGTGAATTTTTCACATATTGTACATGTGAAAATTTAACACTTTTCTGCTTGAGTGCAAATATTTTTATGATTAAATTAATAACGGAAGGTCAATTTTTAAAATTAGCGGGCTGCAATATATGGATATTGAAATCAATTTAATAAACCAATTCAAGGCACTACCAGAAAATTGGAATGCTTGGTTATTGGAAAATTTAGAACGTGGCTGTCATCCAGAAGATTTAGCTAAAATTTTGCTACAGGAAGGCCTGATTGAACTTAATCCAGTAAAATTGGATGGCAATATTGAAAATGAGCAAAATTATAATTGGCTAGAACAACTTGTTGCACAAAAGCAAAGTTTTACTCCTAGCAACTTAAATTCCCGACAAAAGAAATGGATTGCTGAAGCAGTACTCGAAGAAAAACCTAAAAATATGATCTACCAAACCCTTAAAGCCCAAGGTTTAAATGAAATTGATATTGCTATTGAGTTAGTCGAGTTAAAACAAAATCCATATTTTCAGATTGCTCAACAACAGCACTTTTTAGTCAAAAAACGAAACTGGTTATTGGATACCTTAGACCGATTTGCGCGCCTCAACCCTAGCTATAAGGAAGTGAAGCGAATTTCTACACCGTATTTTGAGCATTTTGTTGAACATTATTACAGTCGAAATCTGCCTGTACTGCTGACTAATGCTATCGATCATTGGAATGCATTAAAGAAATGGTCGCCTCAATATTTCAAGCAAACAGTAGGACATCAAGAGATTGAAGTTCAGTTTAATCGAGAGCAAGACCCATTATTTGAAAGGAATTCCATTCAACACAAAACGAAAATGAGTATGAACCAATTTGTAGAGTTAGTTGAACAAAATATGCATACTAATAATTTTTATATGACTGCGAATAATGCGAAAGCAAGTCAATCTAGCCTTTCAGAACTGTTCAAAGATATTGGCGATTTCCACAATTATACAAATCACCACCAAGTTCTTGATCGAAGTTTTATTTGGTTTGGACCTAAAGGGGCATTTACTCCTTTGCATCATGATTTAACAAATAATTTTTTGGTTCAGATTTATGGGAGAAAAAAAGTCACATTGATTCCATCGATGCAAGTACCTCATTTATACAACGATGTTGCTGTATTTAGTCAAATTGCAAATCCACACCAACCCAATATTACCGAACAATTCCCAGAGCTAAATGATTGCCTAAAAATTGAATGCATCTTAAATCAAGGAGAATCGCTATTTATCCCAATGGGTTGGTGGCATTGTGTAGAAAGTCTTGATACGTCTATAAGTGTATCTTTTACTCATTTTAATCTTGATAATGGCGGCGCTGAGACATTTCCGCAGCCAACTCACATTGACTGAATTTTAGAAAAACTGACGGTAATTGATTTTAGGTATCTTTATGGCAAAACTAACGAATGAAATGATTCTCCCTACCGAATCATCGCATCAAGATCTTCAAGGCATAATTCCTCAAGATGCGGAGACGACCTTGGAAAGTATTTTCCCGATGATGCAACATATTGCTCGTTGGCTGATTCACTCAGGTGTTGGTTATACTGACTTTGTTGCTGCCTTAAAACCAATCTTTTATGAGCAAGCTATCGCTGAATTAGAACGTATTCAGCAAAATAAAACAGATTCAGCTGTAAGCTTACTCTCAGGATTACATCGAAAAGATGTCAGCGCATTTAGACAACAAGCAGAACAACTCATTACTGATGTTCAACCTACTTTTGCAATTAGTGTTCCTGCCCGTGTTATTGCAAGGTGGATTGCTCTAGATCTACCCCATCAAATTCCTGTTTCTGGTGATGAACACAGCTTTGAGGGATTGGTAAGATATATCTCTACAGAGAAACACCCGCGTTCGATTTTATTTGAATTACAAAGATTAGGCGTCGTTGAGCAAAAAGGCTCTGATGTTATTTTACAACAACATAGTTTTACTCCTGATAATCAAATGCAAGAAAGTAAAGCATTATTTTCTGCAAACTTGACTGATCATCTTGCAGCAGGCGTCGACAACTTTATTAGTGAAAAAACCTTTACTCATCTTGAACAAGCTGTCCACGCAGAGAAATTAACGCTTAAATCAATTGAAAGCTTACGACAACTCAGTATTGAGCTTTGGCAAAACATGGCCAAGCAACTTCTTAATGCAGCGATTATGTGCTGTGAACAAGACCAAAATCAGAATGATGCTACATATCAGTTCCGTTTAGGTATTTATCAATACGATAAGCAAATTAGACTCCAGATACCTTATCAATATAAAGGTAAATAACAATGAAAAAATTCTCGTTATCTGTATTCCTTTGTAGCCTCACAATTTCCTTAGTCGCTTGTGGTGAAAACTTTCTCGCTTCAAATGTCAGCTTAGGTGGAAGTGGTTCGGGTGCACAAAAACCCGTACCAGGCAGTAACGACAATTCTTCAAACCCATCGACAGGTGATGGTGATGAAACATATGAGTATGTTGCAAAAATCCCTGCTGACATTCAAAGCATATGTTCAGGTGTAGAGCGTCATATGCGGTTTGTTGAAGCAGAAAGTAAATTGCCTATTCCTGCAGATACACTTCGTTCGCTATCAATTTCACCATTACAAATTGAAATCCATAATACAACGCCCAACTATATTTATGAGATGATCCCTAATTGTCGTCCTGTTGACTTCAAAATTGGCAGCATGAATATAGAAGCGAGCCAATCGTTCAAATGTGTTAGCGAGCAAAATAGTATTCAAGTCCTTAAGCCATTTGAAACACGTACTTATGAAATTGATCTAAAATTCGCTATTACACAAGAACCTATTACTATAAGTTACTATGCATTTTATAGTACTGAACTACCATCGTCTGACACCATTTGGGACAAATGTGGTACAACTCAAACAACGGTATTGATGTATAAACGGCGTGTGCCAAAAACTGAAGACAATGATACATCCCTTCCCCCTATTGAACTTCCAAGCGAAGCAGAGCCACCTCAATAAGTGAGATAGTGGGTTTGAAAATCAAACGAAATGGGATTAAATGATAGAAAAAAATAGTCAAATTAAAACCCGAGTTTCGCATCCTGCAAAACTCGGGCAAATGAGGTTGTGCTTTCACGTCATTTTTATTATCTTGCTTCCATCGCATGCATCATATCCTTGATGCGTTTTCCATCTCAGCGTCGCTATCCTTAATCGGAAATCCTTTCCTGCGTCCTTGTGCTGATGTATTTAGAATAAACCTTTTGATCAAACTCGACTATTCGCCGTAGACTTAAATCAATGTACGATATTGCTTACATCACGATATTTGCCATTTCATTCTATTGAGTCACTTATAAGGCTGAGCCAATTCATCTACAACTTGTTTGTGCTCTTGTTCTGCTTTTTCTATACCATCCCGAATCGCCTCTTCAGCCTCTTGTTCATCTTCAGCGCTTTGTTCTAGTTCTTCCTGCTGTTGCTCAAAAATACGACCCGTCTGTAAAACGACATAAATTGGAAAATGATCAGAACCTATATGAGATAAACGTTTCATTTCCACTAAGCCAAAGTCAGTACTATGAAAGATATGGTCTAAAGACCAACGTAAAAGCCGATAATCTGCGTGGAAAGTATTCATGAAATAGCGACCTACCCGTGGATCTAGCAAACCACTGATTCGTTGAAATAATCGCGTGGTGCGTGACCATGCCACATCATTAAGATCCCCCATGACAATACAACTTTCATCCAAATCTTTTATTCGATCGCCAATAATTAAAAGCTCAGCATCTCTTAAAGTTGAATCTTTGGCTTCAGTTGGGCTCGGTGGTTTAGGGTGCAAACAATATAACTGTACTTGGATACCTGAACGTAATGTTACCGAGGCGTGTATAGATGGAATTTCATCGCTTAAAATAAATTTAATTTCAGAATCATCTAAACGTAAACGGCTATACAAATGCATGCCATATAAATTATCTAATGGCACTGCAACACGATAAGGATATTG
Source organism: Acinetobacter modestus (assembly GCF_014636095.1). Taxonomy (GTDB): domain Bacteria; phylum Pseudomonadota; class Gammaproteobacteria; order Pseudomonadales; family Moraxellaceae; genus Acinetobacter; species Acinetobacter modestus. The sequence continues at coordinate 169,258 of NZ_BMDV01000005.1, read as the reverse complement.
TTTTTCTATAGGGTGTAATGCATCTTGCCAATTCTGATCCGACTCTAATGTCAGTACTAGATCTGGTTGTAAATCATCAATATGTTTCAACAATAAATCATATTGATGATTAGGTGTAAGCACATTAGCAACTAACAAAGAAATTTGCTGTTCTGGATTTAATTGCTCTTGTTTCACTTGCTGAACTTGTTTACGCCATATTGGCGTGTAAGGCAAAACCATTTTTAATTGGAATGCGACCGCTGCGATAAGCCCCAAAAGCAGTACTTCTCGCGTTAAAGTCCATTCTGTTTGCATAAATAGCAAACCCAATAAGGCGATTATTCCTATTGCCAATATTTGCAAACGAGGAAAATCTGCACCGCGAAACCACCATTCATCACGAGGAATCAAGGACCATAGGCTCAGCCAAATAACCAGTACCGCACAAAATTCGATCCATATCATGTTAATTGTACTCTTAGGGTTATCTTGGATTTTTTAAAGAAGTTATAGCTTTATCAATTTTTTATCTAATACAAACAAGTTATTCCACTCAATAAAATTATCGTTTTATTTACGTAAAGCTTGCAGTTGTGGTCGCTTTTGATACACTCAAACCCCCTTTAAAGTTTTTTAGATACCGAGGCACAATGACATGAAAGTAGGTCTGGTCGGTTGGCGTGGGATGGTTGGTTCTGTCCTCATGCAACGTATGGTTGAAGAGAATGATTTTGCTCACATTGAGCCATTCTATTTTTCTACCAGTAATGCAGGTGGCGAAGCACCTTCATTTGGTGGTAAGACTGCACCAGCACTTATGGATGCGTCAGACATTAACAGTCTGAAGCAAATGGATGTCATTTTAACCTGTCAAGGTGGTGATTATACATCTGAAATTTTCCCTAAGCTAAAAGCTGAAGGTTGGGATGGTTACTGGATTGATGCTGCCTCTACACTACGTATGGCAGATGATGCGATCATCGTACTTGATCCAGTCAATTTAAACGTGATTAAAGATGGTTTAGTCAACGGCACTAAAACTTTCGTTGGCGGTAACTGTACAGTTTCTTTAATGTTGATGGGTTTAGGCTCTCTGTTCCAAAATAATTTAGTGGAATGGGCAACTTCGATGACTTATCAAGCAGCTTCTGGTGCGGGCGCGCAAAACATGCGTGAATTGATCACTGGAATGGGCTATTTATATAACAATACTAAAACGTTATTGGATGATCCAAAATCTGCAATTCTTGATATTGACCGTCAAATTGCCGAGTTGCAACGTGGTGAAGGTTTTCCAAAGTCTAACTTTGGTGTGCCATTAGCAGGTTCATTGATCCCATATATCGATAAACAGCTTGAAAGTGGTCAATCAAAAGAGGAATGGAAAGGTCAAGTTGAAACTAACAAGATCTTAGGCAATCAACAGATTGTTCCAATTGATGGTCATTGTGTTCGTATTGGTGCAATGCGTTGTCACTCTCAAGCCATTACTTTGAAGTTGAAAAAAGATGTAGCGCTTGATGAAATCGAAGATATGATTCGTCAATCAAGCCAATGGGCGAAAGTGGTTCCAAATACCCGTGAAGCCTCTATGACTGACCTTACTCCTGTTGCTGTGACTGGTACTTTAACAGTTCCAGTTGGTCGTTTACGTAAGCTCAATATGGGTAAAGAGTATTTAGGCGCATTCACTGTGGGTGACCAATTACTTTGGGGTGCTGCTGAACCTTTACGTCGTATGCTTCGTATTTTGGTTGAATACAAGAACGCTTAAGCAAAAATATTTAAAAAACAAAAGCCGATCACATTTGATCGGCTTTTGTTTTTTATCAAACATGAATATTTTACAATTCATTTACATCACGGTAATGTATACTTTTGAATTGACTAAAACATCACTTTTTCATGGATCGAGATGACTGTTTATAACAAATTAAAAGTTGCCATTTTAGCCATCATTTCTTCGCAACACCTTTATGCGATTACACTCGATCCATTGCAAATCCAATCTGCACCTGGTGAATTACTCTACGCAGAAATGAGTTTTCATCAAGCCGATCCTACCGCAAAATTAGATGTAGGCTTAGCAACACCTGAAGATCTTTTAATGATGGGTGCTGCTCATCAGCCTCCGAGTGGCCTAAATTTTTATACACGTCGCAATTCACAAGGTGAAGGGGTGATTGTTATTACCTCGACACGTCCAATGACAGACAGTGAACTTAATATTATTCTTAAAATACAAGAAAGTGGTGCAGCACATTTAAAGCATATTAAGCAGCCTATAGGACAAAGTTCGAGAGCGATATCCGCTAAAGCAGCTGCAAATGAAAAAACGCTTTCACCTAAATATATTGTCAGTGAAAAAGATATTGCACTCAATTTGCCCGAAAGCACTCGCTTCAGTTCACCAATTGCAACAAATGCAAAAGAGCTTAATTTAAAGCAAGAAAATTTATTAAATGTCTCCTCAGCTTTACCACCAATATTAAATAGCTCACAATCAAAGCAAAGCTCTCCAGTAGCAATATCCGTTGTTACAACGCCGATGTCGAACCAGAATCAGGACACTGTAACTGCAAAAATTAGCCCTAAAATCGAAACAAATAATATAAATACGACTGCACCAGTAAAAATTGAATCAAATCCAACTCCAACCATGACTAAACAGCCTATTGTTCAAGTCGCAGCTCAGCCAGTTCAAACTGCGAGTCAACCACCAACACCAATCGAAAAAGAATCAAAACCACTTGACACAAAACCAGTTGAACCAAAAGAAAAAATTAAAAAACAACAATCTACGCAAAATACACAACAGGTTAAAAAGAAAGTACCAGCCACAAATAGTAACTCCATGACTGCATCTAATAACTCAGCTCAACAGCATGTCGTGCAGCGTAACGAATCTTTGTGGAGTATTGCGCAACAAATCGCATCACAAACACAACAGCCTGTTGCTAAAGTTATGAATCAGATCAAAGCACAGAATGAGCATGCTTTTATTGGTGGTAATGCAAATCGTTTAAGACAAGGGTCTCGTTTAAATTTCAATCTAAATACAACACCATCTCGTCAAAATACAGCAATAAACCAAATAGCAGCACAGACAACACATCCTCGATCAGGTCAAGCCAAATATCGCCTGCAGCAAGCGGAAATGTCACTGGTCGCTGAAAGTAACCAAGATTCAAGCAATGGAAGTGCGAAAAAAGACACATTACAGCAAAAAACCAGTGCAGATTTATCATTAAAAGTTATGACAGCACGAGAAAAAACCGTTACATTACAAAGAAACGTAACACAGTTAGAATTGGCATTACGTAACAAGGAACAACGTATTCAGCTATTAAATGCTCGGCTTGCAGAGTTACAAGACCAGTTGAAAGTGCAGCAGGAAACTAAAAAGCCAACACGCTAGGTTACGAGAAGATTCTCATAAATTTGCAACAAAGCGGCTCTATCTTTAAGGGGTATAGATCATGTCAACTATAATAATTGTACTGCTAATCGTCGTATTAGTTGTTGCAATCGTTTTAAAAAAACGCAGTGACAACCAAACTACTGCAACATCTAAAAAAGGTGCTACAGCAAAATCAGCGAAGAAAGCAGCTACAACTAAAACTTCACGTACGACATTAGCACGTGAAGAACAAGAATCTGTTCCAGCCGCCGCAACCGCGATTCCAGAGTCTTTACGCCAGAAAATTGAACAGCAAATTCAAAGCGGCAATTATCAAAGCGCAGAAGCACAAATCAATCAGATTTTAAAACAAGATAACTCCCAACATGAGTTATATTTATTTCTCCTTGATATTCACTTAGCTCAAAAAGATGATTTTGCAATTGATCAATTGATCAAACATATTCATGCTTTGAAACTTGATGATATTGCTCAAGCTGCTGAAGCAAAACAACGTGAATATGAAAAAAATAAACAACCTGATGCAATTGAGTTCAGTTCAAGCTCAAGTCATTTCCAGCAAACCAGTACACCAGATACTTTAGCAAAAGAGCAAAACAACGCAGATTTTGACGCATTAGCAGCATCAAAAACGTCACAATCATTTGATGACTTACAATCTGGATATGTTGCACCAGCAGAAGAAGCTAAACCAGTTGAACCAGTCCCAGAAGTTCAGCCATTAGATTTTAATTTTTCCTTCGAGAAAAAAGAAACAACTGAAGTTGCGCCAACAATCGAGCAACAAGAGAATAAAGAGCCTGCTCCTTTAGAATTCTCATTCAATTTAGATGCTGCACCTGCAACTCCTCCTGTAGTTGAAGAAGCAAAGCCTGAATTAGATTTCAATTTTTCAAACTTAGAAGTTACAGAACAAAAAACTGAAGCAGCACCAACATTAGATTTTAGTTTTGAACCAACAGAAAACAAGCAAGTTGAAGTTACAGAAGCAGTTACGGAATCAGTTGTTGAACTTGAACCTGTTCAAACCTCGCCTCAAACTACATCTGTTGCAATCAATGACCCTCTTGTACAATCATTTCCTGATTTACAACAACTTGATGAAGCACAGCTCAATCTAGAACTTGCTGAGCAATATATTGAATTAGGCGCTTATGATTCTGCACGTGAATTATTAAAAAATAGCCCATCATTTAATGCAGAGCAACAACAACATTCACAAAGTTTACTGAATAAAATAGCTTCCTGAATTTGATCGGTCTAATATAAGCAGTCTCTCAGACTGCTTTTTTTATGATGAAAAAAATCGCTTTAATTTATATGGGTGGGACGTTTGGTTGCGTTGGCGAACCATTGATGCCGATGCCAGAACAGGATTTTTTACCTTTACTTGCTAAGATCATTCCACCTCATTTACAGGTCGAATGCTTCGCTGCGCCTAGTATCAAAGACAGTAGTGCCTGCACCGCAACGGATTGGCTAAAGTTGGTACAACAAATCCAGCAATTGCAACTCAATAGTTTTCAACATTTTGTCATTATTCATGGGACAGACACATTAAGTTACGCTGCAGCAACACTTGCTCGTTTCTTGGGACATTCTTGTCATGCCATCATTACAGGTAGCCAATACCCATTATTGAATGTTGAAGGCAATGATACCCGTGAATTTACAGATGCCACAGGCAACCTATATTTAGCATTAGAGCAAGTCCTTACTTTGCCAACTGGTGTTTATCTGGCGTTCCATGAACAAGTTTTTCACGCACAAACGACCTTAAAAGCGCATACCACTGAATTGGATGCTTTTGTTGGTGTTAAAGCAAATCAAAGTTGTCAAACCACAGCAGATTCTCTTGTTATTCAAAATGAATATATTCTGAAAGCAACTGAACTCTGCATCTTAAATTTGATGTTGCAGCCGATTGCAAAAGAACAACTCATTCTACAATTAAAAAATATTCTGCTTAACCCACCAAATTTCTTGATTCTACAAGGATTTGGCACAGGCAATATTGCAGTAAATGACGAAATTCTGATGCTGTTTGAGCAACTGTATCAAAAAAAATGTCTGCCTATTATCAGCACCCAAGTGACCTTTGGGCAACTAGATCAACGTTATGCCGTCAGTTCATGGATTCAATCTGCCAAAGTTTTAATCAATGATTGCCATAGCCATGCTGATTTATATGCAAAAGTCTTGCAAATCTATTTAAAATATCCGAGCCACGAACAATGGTTCGCGAATTGGCATCAGCATTAATATTTGAGGTTAAAACATGCAACGTTATGCAATCGGTATTGAATTTTGTGGCACACAATACCGTGGTTGGCAAACCCAGCAGGCTGGCGTTGTAACTGTTCAAGAAACCATCGAGAAAGTGCTGAGCCGTATTGCTAATGAGCCTATTATTTTGCATGGTGCTGGACGAACTGATGCTGGTGTACATGCAACCAATATGGTAGCTCATTTCGACACCGAAGCCATTCGCCCAGAACAAGGTTGGATTCGTGGTGCCAACAGCCAACTTCCAAAAGATATTTCAATTCAATGGATTAAATGCATGGATGAGAACTTCCATGCACGGTTCAAAGCCACTGCACGACGTTATCGTTATGTCGTCTATAACGCACCCACCCGTCCTGCACTATTGTTTAAACAAGTCACTCATCTTTATCAAAAATTAGATGTACCGAAGATGATTGTCGCTGCATCCAAATTTGAGGGAACGCATAATTTTGAGACTTTCCGAGCTGCTGCATGTCAATCCAACCAACCCATACGTCATGTAAAACACTGCCGTCTATTTGAGCATGGACGCTATTTAGTATTAGATATTCAAGCCGATGGATTTTTACATCATATGGTACGGAATATCATGGGATGTTTACTAGAAATCGGACAAGGTATGTATGAGATTAATCATATCGATACCATGTTTGCCGCAGAAGACCGTACAGCTGCAGGCATCACCGCCCCACCTGATGGTTTATATTTTATTCAGTCCTATTATCCTGATGAGTTTGATTTACCACAGCTGCCTTTAGGTCCCCAATGGTTAAATCTGCCTGAATAAAAAAAGCCTTATCGAGAGATAAGGCTTTTTTCTTAAAAAATTAACGCTGTTTACGCTTACGATATTCGACAGGGGTTTCATTCGTCCAACGCTTAAATGCACGATAGAACGTACTTGGTTCAGAAAAACCCGTTAAATACACAATTCTTTCTACACTTTCATTGGTATTCGCCAATAATTTCTTCGCTAGACGGCAACGATAATCTGAAAGGATTTGCTGGAAGCTCGTATTCGCCTCGCTGAGCTGTGTTCTTAAGCGGCGTGGAGTGATGCTTAATTGCGCTGCAACCGTTTCCAAAGTAGTTTCACCACTTTCTAAAGTTGAACCAATGGCACGGCGAACTTCACCAACCAAATCATACCGCGCAAGCTCTTGTAATTTCTCAATCGCTAGTTGTTCATGTAATTGTAGTAGTTCTGGTTCAGCTTGCCACAATGGGTAATCAAGTACTGCAACATCAAAATAAAGACGTGTCGCTTTTTGTCCTAAGCTAACAGGGCAACCATACACTCGGAAATATTCATCATCATCAGCACCATCACTAAAATTAAAGTCGATGTAAATTGGCTGAAACTGACCTTCAGTAATAAATTTAAAGAAACGTAATATGCCTGACATAGCACATTCTGAGAAATGGCGATTGACTAAATTATCTGACCAAAACTGTTCACCGTTGGTAAGATAACAACGACCATCTTCAACTACGAGTTTTGCATCAAAAGCATCACTGATCAGACGCTGATAAGCTAAAGCTCGTTTTAGACCCTCACCAAATGTTTCACTACTAATAAATAGATGCTCAATCACCTGGCCACGATAGAGTGGTAAATGCTCACCTAAATGCAATCCAATATCAGGATCATTGCTGACTTCCTGTGCAGCAATCCAAAATGCATTTTGCGCACTTAATGGCGTTCGGGCATTGGTATCAATTTGATTTAGCGCTACCCCTGCTTTTGTTAGAATCTCTTCAGTTGGCAATCCTGCTTTACGAATTGCCTGATAACCAAAGCGCAATACAACTGATGCATCTGTTAACTGACCCACGCAGTGCCCTTCCCTGTAGATACGTTCTTGTAACAATAACAACAATTTTAGATTAACGTTGATTGACCAAACTGACAACAATATTCTGCTTCTTTTGTTAAAAAAAATTGTCAATTGTCCGACAGTTTTTATTAATAAAGATCTAAAAGGTTTACATAAGCTCCACCTTGTAAAATTCAAATAAATTGACTATAATTTGCCCCTTTCCAATTTGATCATCAGGTAGGCTATGGCCAATAAAGAGGAACTCATTGAGTTCGAAGGCGTTGTCACCGAAACGCTTCCTAATACGATGTTCCGTGTACGTTTAGAAAACGGTCACGAAGTTATTGCTCACATTTCTGGTAAAATGCGCAAACACTATATCCGTATTTTGACGGGTGACAGTGTAAAAGTAGAAATGACACCTTATGACTTAACAAAGGGTCGTATCACTTATCGCGCGCGCTAAGAGATTCGTGAATGCAAAAAAGCCACATTTTGTTTGTGGCTTTTTTTATGCTTGATTCTTATTACTCACTCAAACGTGTTGTTTTACATCCTACCGTTTGACACTCACGCAATCTTTCCTCTAACCAATGATTACGCTCTTGTGTCGTCGTAAGTCTACATTGCACGCTTACGCTATTTTTTTGATCATCAGTACATTCTGCATCTCGATGATGAATCCATGCGAGCTGGGACTTTTTAAGAATCTTTTGTTGTGTCTCATTGAGTTGGTGACGTAATTGCTGGTAATTTTTATTTAAATCAGCATCAGCACTCGCATAAATTTTATTCGTGCAATAAATATCATCATACGTATTGCGTGCCTTATCACAATTATCTGCATGACTGAATGTTGCTAAAGCGCCACACATCAGTCCAAATATAAATTTGTGCATCAAGTTTTCTCAATCGCTTAATTTGCTATCTATCTAAGCATATTTGAACTAAATTGAATATTGCCTAAAAATAGACTAGTTTGTATATTTTTGTCTTTACTTTGTACTAATATTCGAATATATCAATTCAAACCAAAGAATACATCCCAGGAAAATCTTCTATATGAATTATAAATATCTAATCATCTTTTTTTATTTTACAAGCTTGTACAACGCCGGGATGGCAATCAGTTAAACTTCAAGACTACTTAGAGCCTTATATTGGTCAGTCCGCAGATCATATTCAGCAAAACCTTAATCTTAGAAGCTTAGGATTTCAAACCTTAAAGCAAGCTCAAAAAACCAACCAAGATTTAACATTTACTGTTCTTCGTCCAATAAGCATCCCCATTCCTCAAGATATGGGAACCTCAATTAATGGTTCTCGAATATCATCAGGTGTTACTTATAGTCAATCCTATGACGTTAAGTTTTATTGTCACATCATTTTTGAGCTAGACCAACAACAAATTGCTCGCTCTATTCGCTATGAAGGCAAGGCTTGTTAGTTCGCCTATATACATTAAGTTATAAAAAAACGCAGCCCAAGCTGCGTTTTTAATTGGCTATAACACTTAGTTTAGTGCTGAAACTACAGCTTCACCCATAGCATCTGTACCAACTTTTGTCATGCCTTCAGACATAATATCTGCTGTACGCAAACCTTGATCTAATACTTGACCTACAGCATCTTCAATTGCTTTTGCTGCAGCTTCTTCACGGAAGGTATAACGTAACATCATCGCAACTGAAAGAATAGTTGCCAATGGATTAGCAACATTTTGACCAGCAATATCTGGTGCAGAACCATGACATGGCTCATACATGCCTTTGCCATTTTCATCTAAAGATGCAGAAGGCAACATGCCGATCGAACCTGTCAACATTGCTGCTTCATCAGATAAGATATCACCAAATAAATTACCTGTGACGATCACATCAAACTGCTTTGGTGCACGCACTAACTGCATCGCAGCATTGTCAACATACATATGTGAGAGTTGAATGTTTGAATATTGTGCTTGCTGTAAATCAGTAACCGTTTGCTTCCACAATTCAGTCACTTCCAATACATTGGCTTTATCAACCGAGCATACTTTGCCACCGCGCAAGCCTGCTAGCTCAAATGCAACTTTGGCAATACGCTTGATTTCACTTTCTGAATAAACATCAGTGTTATAACCTTGTTTTTCGCCATTTTCTAATTCGCGAATACCACGTGGTTGACCAAAGTAGATCCCCCCCGTTAATTCACGAACAATTAGGATATCCAAACCAGCAACGATTTCTGGCTTTAAACTAGAAGCATCAGCCAATTGTGGGTAAAGAAGCGCTGGACGTAAATTTGCAAATAAATTCAATTCGCTACGAATTTTAAGCAAACCACGTTCTGGACGAATCGAACGTTCAATGGTATCCCACTTAGGACCACCAACCGCACCTAATAAAATGGCATCAGCATTTTTAGCTTGTTCGCTTGTTACAGCTGGATATGGTTCACCGTGAGCATCAATTGCTGCACCACCCAGTAAACCTTGTTCCCATGTCAAACCTAAATTAAATTTTTGATTCACCTTAGTTAGTACTTGCTCAGCTGCACCAACAATCTCAGGACCGATACCATCGCCTGCTAAAATTAAAATATGTTTAGACATTTATTCTTCCAGTTTCATATATGCAGCTTTCATACTGCAAGCCGATTAAATCTTTTTCTCAACAAATTCACCCAAACCTGTGCTCACATCATATGGGCGACAGAATCGACGAATCGTATGCTGTTCTTGTTGCAAATCCACACATAAAGGTTCAGGTATAGAAACATTTAATAAACTACCCGAACGATATGCACGGTCTCGGTACATTTTAAAGGTATAGCTTTGATGCGGCTTGAACGCATGAATCACATGGAAGGTTTCAGCTCGGTCTGGTGAAATAGGATAAAAGCGAATGACTACTTCATATTGTTTGGCTGGTACATTTAAGTAGACTTGTTGTTTTCTACTAAAAACCGAACCATGCAATCGTACAATCCCTCGCTCCATCGCCTGTTGGCTAATACGGTGCGATTTGGCATCGATCACAGCAATGTCATTGATTCGTTCAAACTCACAATTTTCGACGCCTGAACAATACAAAGTTGCATTTTCCGCTTTATTACCTACTGTATTTTGGGCAATACGAACCTGATCAACCATATTCGTAGAATTCTGACATGCGGTTAATGTCATACCAACACCTAAACACAGCAAAATACTGCGAGCGAGTCTTCTTTTCATTATTCAAGCCCAGTCCTATATCATGCAAACATGCAAGCGAATATATCTACTCGCATGTTAACAAGAGTTCCATGTCTGCGCTATGGCTATATTTAAAATGTACTAAAACATTAAGCTATGTTTATATTGATGAAATATAAATAAAACTTAAGCTTCTATCTCTTGAAACACCCAAGGACGTACTTGTTTTGCCTTGGCTTCAAAAGCGCGAATATCATCTGCCACTTGTAAAGTTAAGCCAATATCATCCAAACCATTTAATAAGCAGTGCTTACGGAATGGATCAATTTCAAATTTAAATGCTTCACCTGTTGGCGTGCGCACTTCCTGAACTTCTAAATCGATGGTCAATTGATAACCCTCGGTTTCAGCACATTCCTTGAATAACTGATCAACAATCTCTTCAGATAAAATCACAGGCAACATGCCATTTTTAAAGCAGTTATTAAAGAAAATATCTGCAAAGCTTGGAGCAATCACCGTACGGAAACCATACTCATTCAAAGCCCAAGGCGCGTGTTCACGACTAGAGCCACAACCAAAGTTAGTACGTGCCAATAAAATCGTTGAACCTTGATAACGCGGTTTATTCAACACAAATTCAGGGTTAATTGGACGTTTGCTAATATCTTGCCCTAAATAGCCTTCATCTAAATAACGCAATTCATCAAATAAGTTATCGCCAAAACCTGTGCGTTTAATTGACTTCAAAAACTGTTTTGGAATGATTAAATCAGTATCAACATTTGCACGATCTAAAGGTGCAACAATACCTTGTTCTACAGTGTATTTTTTCATGATTTTGCTCCTTTAGAATGAACGTACATCAACAAAATGACCTGCAATTGCAGCTGCTGCAGCCATTGCTGGGCTCACTAAATGTGTACGACCACCGTTACCCTGACGACCTTCAAAATTACGATTCGAAGTAGATGCACAATGTTCGCCTGGTTGTAATTTATCAGCGTTCATTGCTAAGCACATTGAACAACCTGGCTCACGCCATTCAAAACCAGCGTCTAAGAAAATTTGATCCAAGCCTTCTTGTTCTGCTTGTTGCTTCACCAAACCTGAACCCGGAACGATCATCGCCTGTTTAATACTAGATGCAACTTTACGCCCTTTCACGACATCTGCCGCAGCCCGAATATCTTCAATACGAGAATTGGTACATGAACCAATAAAGACACGATCTAATTGAATATCAGACAACGCTTGACCAGCAGTTAAACCCATATATTGATAAGCACGAGTCCAATCATTACGCTGAACATCATCTTTTGCTTGTTCTAAAGTCGGTACTGCTTGCGAAACAGGGATCACCATTTCTGGAGAAGTTCCCCAAGAAACTTGTGGCTCAATCTCAGCACCATTCAATACGACTACTGCATCAAATACAGCATCTTCGTCTGAATGTAAGGTATTCCAATATTCTACGGCTTGATCCCACTGCTCGCCTTTAGGCGCATAGTTACGATCTTTCACATAAGCAATGGTTTTATCATCAACAGCAACCATACCTACGCGCGCACCCGCTTCGATTGCCATGTTACATACGGTCATACGCCCTTCGATCGACATATCACGGAACACTTGACCACCAAATTCAATGGCATAGCCTGTACCACCAGCCGTTCCAATTTTGCCGATAATCGCTAAAACAACATCTTTCGACGTCACGCCTTTGCCTAATACACCATCAACACGAACAAGCATGTTTTTCGATTTTTTCTGTACTAAACATTGAGTTGCTAACACATGCTCAACTTCTGACGTGCCAATACCGTGCGCTAAACAACCAAATGCGCCATGTGTAGCTGTGTGTGAGTCACCACAGACCACTGTCATACCCGGCAAAGTTAAACCTTGCTCTGGTCCTACCACGTGGGCGATACCTTGACGAATATCATTAATACCAAATTCAACGATATTAAACGTCTTACAGTTATCATCTAAAGTTTGGACTTGGATACGAGACGTATCATCTTCGATTCCAGCAATTCCTTGCTCACGCTCTTTTTTAGAAGTTGGAACGTTATGGTCAGGTGTTGCGACATTGGCACTTAAACGCCATGGCTGACGATCAGCAAGTTGTAAGCCTTCAAATGCTTGAGGGCTAGTCACTTCATGTAATAAATGACGATCAATATAAATCAAGCTTGAACCATCATCACGTTGCTTAACTAAATGGTCATCCCATAATTTGTCATATAATGTCTTGCCTGCCATGTCGTCGCTCTCCAACGTGCTTGTCATAGGACTGGGTAACTAAATCTTAAATTTATTATAGCAATGCTTTCACATAAATCTAATTTATCATTTTTATTAGTTATCAAACTTTTTGGAATAAATAATTCATTTGCGCATCAATTTTTTCAATAAAAGAGATAAATCCTTTTCTATCTAAAAGTTCGATCATCAGCAATCGAAATTTCTTTTTTACTTTATAAATGATAATAATTATTATTTAATTAAATAGGATTTGAAACGGTGAGCGATATGGCAAACATTCAGCAATTCGTGATTAACAATCAACGGACTTTAAAAAAAACCTTGAGTTACTACATCATGCATATTAGTGTTGCGATGATAGTTGCCTATATGATTACGGGGAATTTAATCATGGCTGCAACCTTAAGTTTAATTGAACCAACCGTACAAGCTTTTGCCTTTTTCTTCCATGAAAAAGTTTGGAATTATTTCTAATTTTCAACATCAATATTTGAGCACCTATTTTAAAGTTATTTGAGTAAGCCTGTATGAATCTTGCTGCATTTGAAGCATTTTTAAAAGTGATGGAAACGGGTTCAATTTCTATCGCGGCGGAACAATTATTTATTACTCAACCTGCGGTGACCAAACGCATTCATACGCTTGAAGAATATTTTGGAGTAAAACTGTTTGAATCCGCAGGACGCGGTATTCAACCGACCCATGCTGCCCATTCTTTATTACCGAAAGTGAGAACATGGCTCAATGAATTAGGTGAAATTCACCATACACTGAGTCATGAGCAGAATCAGGTACAAGGTCGTTTAAAAATTGGGACGAGTCATCATATCGGATTGCATCATCTCGCAGACCCACTGAAAGCTTTTGTGCAATCTTTTCCACAAGTCACTTTAGATGTGCATTTTGTAGACTCAGAACAGGCGCATGAACAAGTTTTAGCAGGTGAACTCGAACTGGCCTTTTTAACTCTCCCTCCAATTGGAGATGAACGCCTAAGTTACTTGACTATTTGGAATGATCCTTTGGTTTTTGTCACCTCACCTTTTCATCCTTTAGCGCAACAATCACAACTTAAATTAGAAGATTTGATTGCTTATCCTAGTCTTTTACCCGCAGCACACACCTATACCAGTCAAATCACATTAGCAGAGTTTGAAAAAAAGAGCTTAAAACCAAAAATTAGTATGAGTAACAATCCCTTAGAGTCGATTAGAATGTTAGTTTCTATTGGCTTAGGTTGGTCAGTATTACCCAAAACTTTGGTGAATCAAGATTTAAAACAACTCGATCTCAATCTTGATATGCAACGCCAATTGGGTATGGTGTGGCATCCTGCACGAATCCAATCAAAAGCAGCGGAAGAATTAATTCATATGATGCAGTGAAGCTGAGTCAGTTAATCGCCACCGCAACTGCTACAACTACTACCGCAACTGGATGAAGATGATGATTGATCTTGCATGTATTTTGCAAAATCTTTGGTCATTTGTTCAAGTTCAAATAATTGTCCATTTTCCCAAGCCAAAGCCTGATCAATGGCAAACAATCGTGGCAATTGCATCGTATTCCTTGGATTATATCCATGTAACATACAACTATACTTCCAAGCTTCAAATAATTGCCGTGCCTGTTCTTCTGGTTTAATGCCTGCATCATAAGGGCTATGATGCAAAGTTCGGCCAATAGTTTGCTTACATAAATATTGATATTGGATTGGATATTGCAACATCACATGCCATAAAGCATCTACAGCATGTGAAGGCATGGTATAGGCTTGTTTTTGCATCACGTGTAATGCCAAATAATCCTTAAAGCCTAGTTCAATCAGTCGACGTTGTTTTAAGCTCAGTTCGGGATACTGTTGTTTTAATTTATTCCAAAATATTGGATCAATGTTGAGTTGCTCAATCTTCTCTAATTTATTCCTTCGAGTCTTGGCGATCAAAACATGGTTTAAAACAATAATTGTCCATATTAATGAGAGTAAAACCCAAGCGGTAAATATCTGCTGTTGCCAACTATACATGAGCAGTAAGACTAAAATCGGCAGGATAATCCAGCGTGTTTTTATCATCGGTTGCTGGCGTTCTAATTTGAGTAATGCATTAAGCATGCTGGAAGTATGTTCTTCCTGATTTGTTTTTATTTTCATACTGTCATCTTATAAAGAGAAGATGACAGTGAGATGACAAAAAAACCTCCCGAACAAGGAAGTTTAATATTCACTACGCGATTTGTAATAGTCGACGAATTTGCTGAACGATCTGATTTACATCTAATAAATGATGCGGAATAGTCATCGTCAATAATTGATCAGATCGAAAATGACGATCTACTTCAAGCATGACATGCGTTTGATGTGGTTCAGCAACGAATGAAACTTCTACCTCATTAAAACCGCTGAACAGATGTGAAGATACAAACTCAAGCTCTTGGTAACAACCAATCGTCGACCTAAAGTTACGCGCAGTGAGTTGCCCTTTTTCTACATCTACAGTCGATAAAACAAAACCACATTGTTGCATCGCCTGTAAAAACATTTGCATCGCTGGCGTTGGTAATATACTTAAATAATCACGATCTGTTGCATCTATACCCCAATCTACATCTAGACGGGTATTGATCCAAACCCTTATACCATTACGGCGACAAGAAACTTCAGTGATAGGCGTTTCATGCGGAATTTCCATAGTAAAAGGAATATTGTGTGATTGATTTGCAGCCAGCAAAAAATTAGAACTAATTAACCACTGTTCCAAAATCAAAGGTTGATTAAACTCGTGATCACCTGATTCGACTTCAGCCATCGTCATCAATTGTAAGTACAAAGCATTGATTTCTTTATCTGATGAACCACCTTTAAAACTAATTTCTCCGTGAAGCGTTTCACCCGCCTGTAAAGTAGGATTATGCAAATGCGTTTCTACAGTTACCCCTTGAATACCCAAACTTGACATAATTTTATTAAACATGTTTCAACCCTTTTGAATTATTTCGTTAAATCTATAACTGGCTACTTATTTTTAAAGTGCTTCATCCCCAGCGATTTCAAGCTTGCCATCTGCTATTTCGTTCATAAATTGCTGATAATCATTCAAATTTCGCTCAGCATATCGCATGGCATACTCTTGCAAAACATCTACAATCTTGTTGCCTTCACCTAAATAGCCTATCAAAACATCGGCATTACCAGATTTTGCATGTGCATGCGCCAATGCTAAGCCACAACTTTCAGCATATTCATAAAAATATTCGTCATCCATATCTGTTAAATCCACAGAAATCTTCATATCTCGAAGCTGACGGATGTGGAAATGTTTATCTAATGTAGAAAATCCTAAGAAAATATCACTAGCAGCCTGCATTAATTGTTGACCATGAATGACTCGCTCACCTTCATGTTCTACTTTATCTTTGAAAAGTGGGCTAAGTATTGAAGGATTCGCTTCTTTCATTTGTAATATCAATGGCTCTCGATCTGCATCTTGGAACAGCGCAACAGCAGAGCGTGTGCCAACACTTCCAACCCCAACTACTTTGAGTGCAACGTCTGTACGTTGATAACGATCAAATAAAACTTGTCGATCAAATTTCAATGAATCTCGATAACACGAAAAGAATTGATCAAGATTGTGGGCAAAAGGTTCATTTGTTTGGGGGTGCCATAAAAGTGGTTTGTCATCAATAAAATGCCTAAAACCCGTATCCTCATTTTTTTCAGTTAACTTTGGCAAAACCGAATGTGCATTTCTCTTTTGTGCTGAATCAAGATGTTTCTCTCTTTTCTTTCTGAGCTTTCGGCATTCCGTATTCTCTAGCAATGTCGTGGCATCGACCTTGTCATACCAAACCTGTAGTGGCGACAAGTCCGAGTTTTCTAATAAATGCTGACGATAACTATGCAACATGGTTTTAATTGCTTTTAAACCCACTTTATCGGCGAGATCAATATCACGAGCGGCAATCACAAAACTCGTTGCTAACCGTTTTAAATCCCATTCAAATGGAGCAACCAATGTCTCATCAAAATCATTAATACCGAATAATAAATTACGTTCAGGACTAGCAAAACCGCCAAAATTACTTAAATGACAATCACCACAAATTTGCTGGAATAAGCCTGAGTTAAACTGCTCCCATGCTTGATCAAACAACATTAAAGAAGGCATACCGCGATAATAGGTAAATGGAGAAACACTCATACGTTTTGCACGAATCGGCTTAAGCTGCTCTAAACGTCCTTGGTTACTCCAATCATAGATATTTAAAGCCGTTAGACCTTTAGGTCGTTGCGATAGTTGTGACAACTGTTCACGTGAAACTTTTTGACGTTGCGCTTTTCCTAATTTAAAACCTTCGGTTTTTGTCAGTAACTTACCTTGATAACTATGCCGAGTAAGATCAATGCAGTCTTCTGTCCAAAGTTGTTTGGGTAATTTAATTTGTGGTGTTTTAGGCATTATTTACTCATTATTCTAAAGGATAATTATTTGTTATTCTTATAATATTGACAGAGATATAATTCAATATTTTTATTGGGGTTAATAATATATCCCTCAAATATTATATTTTTAAATTAGAGAATCTTAAAATGAATAAAATTACTGGAGACTTAATTGCTCTTGCTCAAGCTGGAGAATTTGATGTCATCATTCATGGTTGCAATTGCTTCTGTACAATGGGGGCTGGAATTGCAAAAATCATCAAAAAAGAGTTTCCAGAAGCCTACCATGCTGACTTAAATACCATTTCTGGCGATAAGGAAAAGCTAGGAACATACAGCACAGCGAATATTATTCGTGATGATTGTAATTTTATTATTCTTAATGCTTATACGCAGTTTAATTGGCGCGGACAAGGTATTAAAGCTGATTATCATGCTATTCGAAACGTCTTTAAACAAGTTAAACAAAACTTCTCTACAGCAAAAATAGCTTATCCAATGATTGGTGTTGGACTTGCCAAAGGTTATTGGAACTTGATTGCAACAATTACTGATGAGGAGTTGGGAGACCTCGATCATAGACTCGTTGTTCTTCCAACTCCATAATTTTAGATCGACCAGTCTTGGATGTCCCAATTTTTTTCTTCAGCTAATTTCTCTAAACGGTCATCTGGATTTACAGCAATCGCATGGGTTGCATATTCAAGCAAAAAACGATCATTAATCGAATCTGAATACGCCCAAGACTCATCAACTACTCTTCCCTGTAACCATTGATCTAAACGAGCAAGCTTACCTTTCTGATAACAAGGTAAACCTGTCACCTTACCCGTATACTTCCCATCAAGAACTTCGGCATTCGTCGCAATAATTTCAGTAATACCAAATTCACGAAAAATCGGAGCCGTAATAAAATCACTCGTTGCAGTAATACCTACAATCGCATGACCTAAATCTTGATGCTTTTTTATTGCATCAAAACCTTTCGGACGCATTTGGGGACGAATCACTTTTTGCATAAACAACTGATGTAGTTCAGTTAAATAGTCATTGTCGTGTTTAGTTAAAAATTCAAATACAAATTCGTTATAGGCAATCGGATCAAGTTGTCCTGCCTTATAGTCCTCATAGAATTTATCATTCATTTGGCGATGATGAACTGGATCAACCAAACCTTCATTAACTAAAAATTCACCCCATGAATGGTCAGAATCGGTATTTAACAGGGTGTGATCTAAATCAAACAAAGCCAATTTCATATAAATGCTCATTTAAATGCAAATTAAAGAAAAAAAACGTAAATCTATTTCCGTAAGTGACTAAAAATTCGTTAAGATCATAGCAATTTTAAACATTTTACTTTGACCTTTTTCGAGTTGGACGTGAAGAGTGACTGTCCCCGAGATCAAAGTCAACGATATAGAGAAAATTTAGGTAGCCAAATGATCGATTCAGAAGGTTTCCGACCCAACGTCGGGATCATTTTGGCAAACGATGACGGACAAGTTTTATGGGCAAAACGCATTGGTCACAATGCTTGGCAATTTCCACAAGGAGGGATCCAGTTTGGAGAAACCCCTGAACAGGCACTTTATCGTGAACTGAGAGAAGAAGTCGGTTTATTGCCCGAACACGTCCAAATTATAGCGCAAACTAAAAGTTGGCTGCGTTATCGTTTGCCACATCGGTACATTCGGTCAGATTCTGATCCGGTATGTATTGGACAAAAGCAAAAGTGGTTTTTACTGAAATTAACGGCATCGCCGCATCATATTCAGTTAAATCTATCAGACCCACCCGAGTTCGATGAATGGCAATGGGTGAGTTACTGGTATCCGTTAGGTCAAGTAGTGAACTTCAAAAGAGATGTTTACCGCAGAGCCATGATGGAGTTGTGTTTACAATTACCGCAGCGTTAATCGTCAACAAATCATCACTTTAAGCAATGATTTTTGATCATAGAGCTGTTATAACTAGACCGATAACGATTTATAAATTGGAGTAAACATCCATGTCAAACATGCAACTCGACACGCTTAGACGCATTGTGCAAGAAATTAATGCGTCCGTCAGTTTGCATGATTCTTTGGACATTATGGTCAATCATGTGGCTGAAGCGATGCATGTAGATGTATGCTCCATTTATTTATTGGATGAACGAAACAAACGCTATGTGCTCATGGCTTCAAAGGGTTTAAAACCTGAAGCTGTTGGACACGTTTCTTTGAGTGTTGGTGAAGGCTTAGTCGGTCTAGTCGGTAAACGTGAAGAAATTGTAAACCTAGATAACGCACCTAAGCATGAACGCTTTGCTTATTTGCCCGAAACAGGTGAAGAGCTATTTAACTCATTTCTTGGCGTACCCGTGATGTATCGCCGTAAAGTGATGGGCGTTTTAGTTGTTCAAAATAAAGAGTCTCAAGACTTTAGTGAAGCAGCTGAATCATTTCTGGTCACCTTATGTGCGCAACTCTCAGGGGTAATTGCACATGCTCATGCGGTCGGAAATATTGATGTTTTCCGCAAACCGACCAGTGGTTCATCTTACAAAACATTCCAAGGGGTTTCAGGTGCTGGAGGGATTGCATTAGGTCGTGCCATCGTGCTCTATCCCCCAGCCGATCTTGCTGCAATTCCCGATCGTGAAGCTGAAGATATTAGTGATGAACTTGACCTATTAGATCAAGCGATTGCTGCAGTACGTTTAGAAATCCAATCTTTAGATGAGAAAATGCAAGACTCATTGATGTCAGAAGAACGCGCATTATTTAGCGTGTTTTTACGAATGTTAGATGAAAATGCATTGCCAAGTGAAATCAAAGACCATATTCGTGCAGGTAGTTGGGCACAAGGTGCGGTGCGTAAAGTCATCGACAAACATATCGCGCTATTTGCTCAAATGGAGGACGATTACTTACGCGAACGTGTTTCTGACCTAAAAGATCTTGGTCGACGAATTTTAGCTTGTTTACAAGAAAATGATTCCAGTCACCGTGAACTTAGCCCAGACAGTATTTTAATTGGTGAGGAAATTAGCACGGCGGCTTTAGTTGAACTTCCTGTTGATAAAATCGCTGCGATTGTGACTTCTGAAGGTGCAGCGAATTCACATATGGTGATCGTTGCACGTGCGTTAGGTATTCCAACTGTTGTCGGTGTGACTGAATTACCAATCACGACTCTTGATGATATTGAAATGATTGTCGATGCCTATCAAGGTCGTGTTTTTGTTAACCCACCACGTCGATTACGTCAACGATATAAAGAAGTCCAGAAAGAAGAAGAACAAATCGCCAAAGATTTGAAGCAATATGAAACCAAAGATGCGATTACACCTGATGGTGTCTCTATTCCTTTATTCGTAAATACAGGTTTGATGATTGACGTTGTTCGTGGCGTGCAACGTGGTGCAAAAGGTGTCGGTTTATATCGCAGCGAAATTCCGTTCATGCTACGCGAACGCTTCCCAGGTGAAGAAGAACAACGTGCCATCTATCGTCAGCAGTTGAGCCATTTTGCCAATAAGCCCGTAATTATGCGAACTCTCGATATCGGTGCGGATAAAGATTTGCCTTATTTTAGTATTGAAGAAGAAAACTCAGCATTAGGTTGGCGTGGTCTACGCTTTACTCTGGATCATCCTGAAATTTTCTCAGCGCAAATCCGTGCCATGCTAAAAGCTAGTATTGGTTTGAATAATTTGCATATTTTATTGCCGATGGTGACAAGTGTCAGTGAAGTTGAGGAAGTCTTGTATCTATTGGAACGAGACTGGTTAGCTGTACAAGAAGAAGAACAAGTCAAAATCACTAAGCCTAAAATTGGGATCATGGTTGAAGTACCGAGTGTACTTTTACAAATTGGGGAGTTTGCGGAGCTAGTCGACTTCTTTTCAGTTGGCTCAAATGACTTAACCCAATATTTATTGGCTGTTGATCGTAATAATCCTCATGTTGCTAACGTATATTCGCACTTTCATCCATCTGTCTTACGCGCTTTAAACCGTTTAGTAGAAGATTGTCATATCTATCAAAAACCAGTCAGTGTCTGTGGTGAAATGGCAGGAGACCCATTATCTGCCATTCTACTGATGGCGATGGGCTTCAATACGCTTTCCATGAGTTCTAGCAATATATTAAGAGTTCGTAAAGCGATTTGTCATGTCCCAATGAGTGATGCAAAACAACTCTTAGACGATGTTTTACACATGAATAACCCTCTGGTCATTAAAAGTTGGCTTGAACACTACTTTAAAACTCATGGCCTTGCAGATATGGTCAAATCAAATCGTTTAGTCAGTTAAAATGATTTTAGAAAATAAAAAAGCGATCATCATTTAGTTGATCGCTTTTTTATTTTCAGTATTTATTAATTCTGTCGTAAATAGATCTGTTGTTTGGTTTTATTCAGGCTAACCGCTGGGAATTTACGATCATAATCAATTGCAATCAAATCTTTACCAGTTAAATTTTTAACATCAGGTTCCCATGTAATATAGTAATTCAATTCTGCATTATCTCGAACTGATGGCTGAATATTTTGACGATGATTTGCAGGAATATTCAAATCAACTGTAAAAGGCACCTGAGATACTTGTATTTTCTTTTGTGTGATCAAGGTCGCCGGAACATCTGCCATACGGTTTTCAACCGCATATAAACGAACTGTACCTTGTTGTTGTACAACGTTATAAGTGCCTTGTCCCACAAATTCAACACTGAGTGATTGAGCTGCATCTGCTTTAGTTTGATCTGAATGTGGCATAATAGATGTACATCCTGCTAAAACGGTTAAAGATAGTCCTAAACCGAGCACTAATTTCTTCATTTGTTTTAATCTCTGCAAAATTAAGCTCAAAATAACATAGCAAATTTTAATATCATGGGGTTTTACATATCTCCAACCGAGTTTATGTTTTTAGATACCAAAATTGAATATAAAAACAGGTACTAAATCCACTCATTCACGTCAAAAAAAATTAAACGACCGCATTTTCAAATGGCTATTTTTAGGTGATTTTACATAACTCCAACATGGCAAAGATGTCCCTGAATGAAACAAATTAATCAAAGCTTGCTTCTGAATGTCAGCTTTTTTCCTACTTCTAGTTAAAACCTAGCAATACAGTAAGTCTTTATTTTTCCATTATCTTTTATCTTTTTTTAACAAATTTCATATCTACAAAAGCTAAGTTCATGTTTAAGCTTTAAACAGCTTCAATCGGATAAAGCATTTATGACATCAACTTTAATCCATTGGAAAAAAAACTTTCATCAACCTAGAGTAAAAATACAAAGGATGTAAACCCCATCATTACAAATCAATTTAGGCATCTTCATTTTTTGATACCCATTTTGTAGCTGATACGGTTAAACATTCATATCTTTGAACGGTCAAACAGTTCGGATGACCCAGCTCACAGGTCATCTTGATGGAGATAGAACATGAGCCAAGACGATAAAAAATGTCCTTATAGCCACTTAACCACTGATTTTGGTGCACCCGTGGTGGATAATCAAAATAGTATGACAGCAGGTGCTCGGGGTCCTTTATTAGCCCAAGATTTATGGCTAAATGAAAAACTTGCCAACTTTGTCCGTGAAGTGATTCCTGAGCGCCGTATGCACGCTAAAGGTTCTGGTGCATTCGGTACATTTACAGTTACCCATGATATTACTCAATATACCCGCGCTAAAATTTTTAGCGAAATCGGAAAAAAAACAGAAATGTTTGCTCGTTTTACCACGGTTGCAGGCGAACGTGGCGCAGCAGATGCTGAACGAGATATTCGTGGTTTTGCCTTAAAATTTTATACTGAAGAAGGTAACTGGGATATGGTAGGTAATAATACCCCTGTATTCTTCTTACGTGATCCACGCAAATTCCCAGATCTCAACAAAGCAGTAAAACGCGACCCAAAAACCAATCTCCGTAGTGCCACCAATAACTGGGATTTCTGGACGTTATTGCCAGAAGCCCTGCATCAAGTCACGATTGTGATGTCAGATCGCGGTATCCCTGCTAGCTACCGACATATGCATGGTTTTAGTAGTCATACCTATAGCTTCATTAATGCAGCCAATGAACGTTTCTGGGTGAAATTCCACTTTAGAACGCAACAAGGAATTAAAAACCTAACCGATGCAGAAGCAGGTGAATTAGTGGGTCAAGACCGTGAAAGCCATCAACGCGATTTATTCGATGCCATCGAACGTCAAGACTATCCAAAATGGACGCTTTTCGTACAAATCATGCCAGAACAAGATGCTGAGAAAGTTCCATATCATCCATTCGATTTAACTAAAGTTTGGCCTCATGGCGACTATCCACTGATTGAAGTCGGTGAGTTTGAACTGAATCGCAACTCTGAAAACTTCTTCCTAGATGTTGAACAATCTGCTTTTGCACCAAGTAACTTAGTGCCAGGTATTAGCGTTTCACCTGACCGTATGTTACAGGCACGCCTATTTAACTATGCGGATGCACAACGTTACCGTTTAGGTGTGAACTATCAACAAATTCCAGTGAATGCTGCTCGCTGCCCTGTTCACAGTAATCACCGTGATGGTCAAGGTCGCATTGATGCCAACTATGGTGGTTTACCACATTATGAACCCAACAGCTTCGGCCAATGGCAAGAACAGCCGCAGTACAAAGAACCACCATTGAAAATCAATGGTGATGCAGACTTCTGGGATTATCGTGAAGATGATAATGACTACTTCAGTCAACCGCGTGCCTTGTTCGAGTTAATGACACCTGAACAGCAAGATGCCTTATTTGGCAATACAGCACGCGCGATGGGCGATGCTTTGGACTTTATCAAGTATCGTCATATCCGAAACTGCTATGCTTGCCACCCTGCTTATGGTGAAGGTGTTGCAAAAGCACTTGGTATGACTGTTGCTGATGCGCAAGCTGCCCGTGAGACTGACCCTGCTCGTCATTTACCAAGCTTTCTTTAAACCCTAAAACATCCAAATAAAAAGCCATCTGCGGATGGCTTTTTTTATGAACTTAGGTAACAATTTAGTCAATCTCTTATAGAAAAATAATCATGTCAAAACAATTAGATCAACTAATCCAAAGTTATAACCTGATCTTATTCGATGCGAAATGTGTTCTTTGCTCAGCATGGGCAAATTTTATGATCAAGCATGATCCACGTTATCAATTCAAACTCGTTTCTGTGCAATCAGATTTGGGGCAACAAATCTTAAAAAAGTATCATTTCCCAACTGACCATTTTGAAACCATGCTTTTACTTGAGAAGGGACAATTATTCACTGAATCAACAGCTTTCTTACGTGTGATGGAATCCCTTGATTTTCCTTACAACATATTACGATATGGCAAGTTTGTTCCAAAATTTGTACGTGACTTTACTTATCGACGTATTGCCCTTAATCGTTATCAACTTTTTGGTAAGACTGAAGATTGTTATGTGATTCAAGCGAGTGATAAACAGCATTTCTTATTGGATGATGTTTTAAGATGAGAAATGCTGAACTTACAATTGCACAGATTTTAAAATTCTGTCAACTGATTATTGCCTTTCTTTGGATTTATCAAGGTTTAATTCCTAAATTAATTTTTCAGGTAGAGGGTGAACAATACGTTTGGCAACAATTACATATTCCTGATGTGTATATACCATGGTTAGTCTCGCTTTCAGGGATTGGCGAGGTCATTTTTGGTATTCTCTTTCTGTTTATAAAACATCAATATTTGCACTGGCTCAGCATTTTGAGTTTAGTTGGGTTATTTATTTTTATTCTATTCATTTACCCAAATCAAATTTACCAAGCATTTAATCCCGTCGTGATGAATATTGCTTTAGGGAGTCTTTCGCTGATTTCAATCTGGTGTCTCAACGCAAAGACTTACACTAAGCCCGAATGAAATGTCCTTCACGAATACAATAAAATGGATTGACTAATTTAGATGAAGATTTCATTGCTTGTTGTAACTCATGTTCAGGAGCATTGCGGTCTTCATCGGTAAGCTGGAAAGTACGAAAATGAATGGCCAATGAACGATGCGCATGTAAATCTAAATGAGCGTGAAAAGCATCTTGTGGATTCATATGCACATATCGCATTAACTTTCGTGGCTCATAAGCACCTATGGGTAATAATGCAATACGTGCATCACCATATCGCTCATGTATTTGTTTGAAGTGCCCTGCGTAACCTGTATCGCCCGCAAAGAAACAATGTCCTGTCTTTGATAGAAGTGAAAAACCACCCCACAAGGCTCTATTTTGATCCCGTGCTCCACGTCCAGAAGCATGTTGTGCTGGTGTATAGGCAATCTTGATTTCGTCATGAAAAGGAATTTCTTGCCACCAATCCATTTCAATCACATGTAAATGTTTTGCTAAGTAGTAACCATTACCTAAACCCGTATAAATCGGCATTTTAAATTTCTGATGCAGCCACTCCAACGTTGCCAAGTCCATATGGTCATAATGATTATGGCTTAATAGTACTGCATGAATCGTTGGAAGCTTTTCTAAAGCAATCCCTGCTGGACAAACTCGTTGCGGGCCTTGTCCTTGCTTTGGGCTAACATAGTCACACCAGACAGGATCGGTTAAGAAGTTATAAGGGCCTATTTGGATGAGAACGGTTGCATGTCCTACAAACCAAATCTGCCAATTATTTAAATCTGCGTGTGGTCTATTTTGTGGTAACTCAAGCATTTGATTACGCAAATTAGCTTCATGCGCGCGATCAACATTCCAAGTATAAGATTTTCGTGTCGCTAGCCATTTAAATAAACCTTTACGGTCAAACGGTGTAAGCGGTTTTTCTAAATTATAAAAACGATCAATACCACAATGATCAGAAGGCTCATGTGGAAATGGAGGTTTCCCCCAAGTATGGCTCAAGCAAGATTGGGTCGGCAATTGATAGGTTAATGTCGGCTTATCTTTCATGTACTTCTTCTTTGCTGGAATTGAATCGCACAAAATTCCGATAGAATTGGGATAATGAGCAGTCCTTTACTCTAACTTTTAAAATCAATCTAATTGTATGATTTTTTTAGAGGGTTTAACTGCCTCTTAACAATCGAACTTGATCCTAACATAAGCTTGTTAGTTATGCTGATTTTATCCAGTCGAGTCAATACAATTTTAGGGGACATATCAAACTTTTCCACTATTTAGCTTATATAGTTTTTTTATTTCTCTAATACATTTTTTATATTTTAAGAGAAAGTATATTGTTTATAAAAACAGCTATTATATAATGGACATCGAGAAGTACTTTCTAACACTCATACTTTACAATAATAGTAAGACATATTTGGATCAGTCTAATGGAATTACGCCATTTACGTTACTTTATTACTGTTGCCGAGGAATTAAGCTTCAGTAAGGCTGCGATAAAACTGCATACAGCCCAACCCTCTTTAAGCCAACAAATCAAAGATTTAGAGGATGATATTGGTGTTCAATTATTTTATCGCACCAAACGTAAAGTTGAATTGACTGAGGAAGGTCTGGTTTTTTTAGAGCAAGCACGCTTAACCTTAACCCAAGCGGACAAAGCCATTACCATGGCGCGACAAGTTGCGGCAGCAAAAGTACAATGTCTAAGAATCGGATTTGTACCTTCTGCTGAAATTAGAATTTTTCCCTATATTTTCCCTAGGTTACGTGTCAAAACACCTAAACTGCAAATCAACACATTAAACTTAAAAGAAAGTGATCAAATCGCAGAATTAAAAAAAGGCGATTTAGACATTATTTTTATTAATCAAGACTTTCAAAATGAATATTTTGCCAGTCAATTGGTTTTGAAAGAACCTTTAATTTTTATCTTGCCCAAACAGCATCCTTTAGTGGAGTTTAATGAGTTAAATATTGAACGACTGAATGGATTGGAACTGACCATCCTATCACATAAACTTTCTCAACCATTGGCTCAAACGATTCTGAAATACAGAGATCAGCATCAAATTAAATTTAAATCGGTCCACGAAACCAACACGATCGCTGAATGTATTCAAGCAGTACATAGTGGTTTGAGTTGCGCGATTTTACCTTCTTATATGCAAGCACTTGCGACGGATCAAATCGTTGTTCGCCCATTAAACTACCCTCTGCCGAGTCTCGATGTATTTATGAGTTTCCATCGCACTTCACCAAGCCAAGCAGCGGAACAATTTTTGGAAGAAATTAGACAAGTTTTCGAACTAGAACAGTTAGCACTTTATGCAAGCTAAGAAAAAAGCCGATTTAAATCGGCTTTTAGTTTGTCTACTTAGGCTGGTTCACTAAAAAATGCTACAAATTTTTGATAACTTTCACGCTGTTTTACATTTTCTAAATATTGTTCTATTACGGGATGAGTCTGTATTTGACCAATTTTCAACTGCCAAAATAACATTGCTGCAACCATCACATCTGCTGTGGTAAATTGTTGCCCGCATAAATATGGATCAGCCTCATTTAAGCCCTGAATAAAGGCATGATAAGCTTCTTGATAATCACCATAGCCAACAAACATTTTCTGATCAGATTTTATCTCTACACCCAACATTTTGTTGGTCGATGCTGCTTCCCAAGGTCCAGAAATAAACATAAGCCAACGATAGTACAACCCTCGCTTAGGATCATTGAGTGCTGGTACTAAGCCCTTATCCGCGAACTTATCTGTCAAATATGCACACACTGCTCCAAGCTCATAAATCACGATATCTCCATCGACTAGAACAGGAACTTTTCCAAAAGGGTTTATTTTTAAATATTCTGGTGACTTCATTTCTGTCTGATAAGCCACTTCTATTCGCTCACAGGCAACCCCCAGTTCAATGAGCAACCAATCAACAACCATACCGCGAGACTGAGTATTTGTATAAAATTTAAGTGCCATTTTTCATATTTCCTTGTTTATTGGTGTTATTAAAATTTAATCGTTCTCATTGTCAGTTTTTGTCAGTAGTCGAACGGCATACTTCCTGAGTCCACCATTGTTGAAAAAGTTGTTGTTTGAATTGTGGATAGAGTTCTTGGCTTAAACTTAGATTTTGCATACGATCAAGTCGAAAATTTCGAAAATCATTGCGTAATTCACACCAAGCAGCGAGCACAATCTTGTCATTAAAATAACCAAGTGCAAACGGCCAAACTGTTCTCGCACTGGTACGTTGCTGTTCATCAACATAATCAAAGAAAATTTTAATTTGAGATCGAATCGATACTCTGACTTGCTCAACCAATATTTGATTGACAGGTAACCACACGTTAAATGCTCTTAATGTGGTTTGCTCTAATAAACTTTGCCGATGTTCAGGTAATACCGCATTTAATTTTGCTAACACTGAAATTGATGCTTCATTCAAAGCTTGGTCAGGAATACTTTTGAGCCAATATAAGGCTAAAAACATGGCTTCAATTTCATTTTCATTCAAGGTCATTGGAGGAAGCAAAAAATCTTCTTTGAGCTGAAACCCCAATCCTGCCGCTGCATCAATTTGAACGCCTTGTTCACGCAAAGTGTCTATATCACGATAAATGCTACGCTGACTAATCTGCAAACGCTCAGCCAAAACTTGTGCGGTGACTGGATAACGATATTGTCGAAGTAGTTGTAATAAATTCAGTAATCGAATAGAACGACTCATGCTATCCCTATTGTTATTATTGATGATGAGAAAATCAGCTTTCTCACCATCTTATCTTTGCAAATAATGTGAATCGCTTAACTTTCAGTAATCGCTGCGCGTTCTAATATACTTTGCAAATAAACATGTAAATCCTGCACATTATGAGCAATCGTTAAAGGCTGGTATTGTTGCAAAGTTTCAATACTATGCACCCCATAGCTTACGCCAATACGTGGCATATTCAGATTTTCTGCCATTTCTAAATCGTAACTGGTATCCCCTACCATAATTGCGCATTCAACTGCTACACCCAACTCAGCAAGAATCTCCTGCAACATCAATGGATCAGGTTTAGACTTGGTTTCACTGGCTGCACGGGTAATATCAAAAATCTGATGACTATTAGTTTGACTTAATACACGATCTAAACCTTTACGACTTTTACCCGTCGCAACTGCAAGCTTGATCCCTTGTTGTTTTAAGTCAGCCAACAACTCTGCCACACCACTAAACCATGCATCGCCTTTTGAATTTGCAACATAATGATCTGCATAGCATTGCAAAATATCTTGCTGCAAATCTGGAACCTGCGGAAATAAGATTTGCATGACTTCAGGCAAACCTAAGCCAATGATACTTTTTGCAGCGTCATCCGTTAAAGGTTGTTCAAATTGCTGTGCTGCATATTGCAGACTTGCTACGATTTGCCCAACCGAATCGAATAAAGTGCCATCCCAGTCAAAAATCACAAGTTCGATATTTTGACTCATTTCTGCTTTCTCAATTCATTGATCACTTGTTGCATATCTTCTGGCATTGGCGCTTCAATGCTTGGATAGTTTGGAATGTCTAAACGCATGGCATGTAGGCATAAACGACGTGCTTCGGGGCCTTTATAGTCTGTGTTATGTCCATATTTATCATCCCCAACTAAAGGATGGCCAATACTTAAACCATGTACACGGATTTGATGGGTACGTCCCGAAAGCGGTGATGCATGCACCAAAGTCGCTGTCTTAAAACGTTCAACCACTTTCCAGTCAGTCTTACTCGGCTTACCGTCTTTAGTCACACGAACACGACGTTCGCCATTCGCCAGTTCATAACGCAATAAGGGTGCATCAATCAATTGCCGATCCAAACTGACTTGTCCTTTGACAATCGCCGCATACGTTTTTTGAATTTTATGCTCGCGTAGTAAATCCTGAAGCAGTTTTAAGGTACTACGTTTCTTACTGATCATGACCAAGCCCGAAGTGTCGCGGTCAATACGATGGATCAGTTCCAAGTATTTTTTACCTGTCGCGGCACGCAAGGCTTCGATTAAACCATACGCCACACCACTGCCGCCATGGACGGCAATCCCAGACGGTTTATTCACCACTAATAAGCCTTCATCTTCGTAAACCACACGACTAAGCAGGCTTTGCGCCACGCCATCACTCACTGGTGCCGCGCTTTCATCCTTTTGTTCATAACGAATTGGTGCGACACGAATCTGATCGCCAATATTCAAACGTGTTTCTGCTTTTATTCTTTTTTTGTTTACACGTACTTGTCCTTCACGAATCAAACGGTAGATTCGACTTTTCGGTACACCTTTTAATCGGGTAAATAAAAAATTATCTATTCGCTGCCCGTCTTGATGCTCATCCACGTCAAACCAAGTGACACTTTGCCATTGTTGTGTAGAATTCATACGCTCGATTAATCCAAGATTTGCTAAATATGATTAAAAATTGATCATTTAGCTAAGTTATTTCACAAGAAACCTAAACTTAGCCCATAGGCAGATGCCGCAAGGTTTGATATATTCAGCGCACGGATACCACCGTAAGTGAGCATCAGATCAGAAATTTTATTTAGATAAAATTTTAAATCGACGAGATATTCACCAATAACTCGGATAGGTCCTAAAGAATTATGCCGACGCCGAAGGCTTATTATATCGGCAAAATGGCAAACTGTTGCGTTTAATTGTGCATCAGCACATACAGTTTGTTCAGAAAAAATATGTTGCCAACAAATTTGTTGGTTATTAAACGTAAACTGATCCACATCAGACAATTTGCTCCCTGATGTCGCATTCAGGCTAAAGCGTTGATGCATTGGAACTGCTAAGCAGAGATACGATGATCATTCCGTATCACGAGACTTCCAGATGGATCGACTTCAATGCTTAATGACAGTGAAAGTCACCATCCAATGCACCGCTCACCCGCCAGTGAAGCGTCTAGGAACTTTGATTATGCTGGGTCTAACGATATTTCACAGATGCAAAACATGGATGAAATATCATTAGACTGAAGATTAAGGCACTATTGCTGACATCGAAATAAACGTATCAAAGCACAAACTGAATATTTACAGTCAGTGGTTTCAGAGCATCATGTACAAAGCTGCTTCTGAATCTTGATCGCGCCAATTTGATGTTTGCTCAAAAGTATCGGGCTGGTTGTTTGTGTGCATCACTATTAGGTGTCACACCCATGAAACGTATGTTGATTAATGCAACCCACGCCGAAGAAGTTCGCGTTGCACTGATTACTGGTAATCGTCTTTACGATTTCGATTTAGAAAATCGTACTCGTGAACAAAAAAAATCAAATATTTATAAAGGTCATGTCACTCGCGTTGAACCTTCTTTAGAAGCAGTTTTCGTTGAGTACGGCGCACAGCGTCAAGGCTTTTTATCTATGCGAGAAATTGCAAACTCGTATTTCAAAGCGGATCCTCGTCAAACTTCAAATATTCGTGAACTCATCACTGAAGGCACAGAATTATTGGTTCAAGTTGAAAAAGAAGAGCGTGGCAACAAAGGTGCTGCGCTTTCTACTTTTATTTCTCTTGCAGGCCGTTATTTAGTACTTATGCCAAACAACCCGAAAGGTGGCGGTATTAGCCGCCAGATTTCAGGTTCTGTGCGCGAAGAACTCAAAGAAATTCTATCTTCTTTAAATGTACCTCGTGGCATGAGCGTCATTGTTCGTACTGCGGGTATTGGTCGTACACAAGAAGAATTACAACTTGATTTGCAACATTTACTTGACCTTTGGGCTCAAATCCAAGGTTCAGCAGGTTCTGGCCCATCACCAATGTTAGTTCACCAAGAAGCAGGTGTAGTGACACGCGCGATCCGTGATTACTTACGTGATGATGTTGCAGAAATCCTGATTGATAGTGAACAAGCCTATAACGAAGCCTATAACTTCGTAAAAGCAGTCATGCCACGCCAACTTGATAAGTTAAAAACTTATACCTTGAATGAGCCTTTATTTGCTCATTTCGGTATTGAAAGCCAAATCCAAACCGCTTATGAACGTGAAGTTAAACTTCCGTCTGGTGGTTCAATCGTGATTGACCAAACTGAAGCTTTAGTTTCAATCGATATTAACTCGGCGAAATCAACACGTGGTCATGATGTTGAAGAAACTGCGTTAAACACCAACTTGGAAGCAGCTGAAGAAATCGCACGTCAACTTCGTTTACGTGATATTGGTGGTTTAGTCGTGATCGATTTTATCGACATGACCAAAGACCGTAACCAACGTATGGTCGAAGCGAAATTACGTGAAGCAACGCAGAGCGATCGTGCGCGTATTCAATTCGGTCAACTGTCACGTTTTGGCCTCATGGAAATGAGCCGTCAACGTTTACGCCCTTCTTTAGAAGAAGCGACTGGCTACGTTTGCCCACGCTGTCATGGCACAGGTATGGTACGTGACTTACGTTCACTCTCACTTTCGATTATGCGCAAGGTCGAAGAAATTGCTTTACGCGAGCGTCAAGGTGAAGTTCAAGTTGAAGTTCCAGTTGAAATCGCAGCATTCTTATTAAATGAAAAGCGTCACAGTCTGGTATATCTTGAGCAAACATCAAATGTTCGTGTGACCATATTGCCTCACCCACACTTAGAAACCCCACATTATCAAATCCAGTACAATCCTGATGGCTTTGCTCCATCGAGTTATGAACGTACTGAAGCAACCCGTTCAAGTGAAAAAGAATTGGGGTATGAATCTTCTGAATGGCATTTAGAAGAAGCAGAGCATCACCATGCAGCACCTGCACAAAATAATGCAGCTGCACAGCAAAAGAAAGCAACTCAACAACAAGCTGCTCAACCTAAGCAAGCACAACAAGCTGTTGCACAAAAGTCAGCAAGCCCTTGCGCATGGTTAGAGAACTTATTCGTTCAAAAGCAAGCACAAACGACTGATCAATCACGTTCTGCACAAAATGCTGCCGCAGCAATTGAACAAATGATTAATAACGGTGCAGTCAGCCGTGGTCAGTTTGGTCAAATGAATACACCTGCTGCTATCACTGAAACTGCAGCACCAGCCGTAAATAATGCTTATATTTCACAATCACCAGTGAAACAAGAAGCACGCGAAACCTTTGAGAAAGATGAAAAAGCTCATCGCCCAAATCAATCGCAAAATCCGAAGAAACGTAAACATAAAGAACAACGTGAACATCATTCACATGCACATGAACAACAAAATCAAGTGCAGGAAGAAAATGTTCAAGTTTCTTCTCGTCAAGAGCAACCATCACGTCAAGAACAACGTGAGTTAAAGCGTCAGCAAAAACGTCAGCAACCACAAGAACATCAAAACCAACAGCAGCATCAAGATGCTGGACATGGTAATGATACAAACGCGTTGCCACGTCGTGATCGCAATAACCAACAGCGTCCAAATCGACCAAACCGTCATCGTGACCAAAGTGTTTTAAATGAAACGGCTGCTGCTACACCTGAAACTGTAGCGAATCCTCAACAAATTAAAGTTGATGTGATTGATGCACCTCGTGCAGAACCAATGAACACAGCATTGATCGTAAATATTGATCAAGGTCAGAGTGAAATTGTTGCATTAAATCAACAACAGGCTAATCCAGTTACAAAAACTGAAACAGTACCTGTTGCTGTAGAGCAAACTGAAGTCCTTGAACCTGTTCAAACAGAACAAGTGGCTACAGAAGTTGAAGAAGTGACATCAACTGAAGCTGCCCCAGCACCTGTAAAACGTGCTAGCAATGATCCACGTTCACGTCGTCGTCATCGTGATTCGCAATCATCGCCTAAAGCCATTGTGCCTAAAGTTGTACCGTCACAAATTCCAACGTTAGCTCAGTACACGATGAGTAGTCTGATTCGTCATGTATATGGTGAAGACTGTACTATTTTGATTGAGCAATTCGGCTTAGTGACAACATTTAATCGTGCATTACAAAAGTTTGCTGAGCAATATGCAAATACTTTAGTGGTTGAAACTGTTGCTGAAGAAAAACGTCCCGTAACACGTGATGCTGAACTTCCAACTCAAAAGCAAACTGACGAAGTTGAACCTGCACCTGTACTGGCACTAACTCCACCAGAAGCACCTGCTACTCGTGTTGCAAATGATCCACGCGAACGTCGTCGCTTGGCTAAACTTGCCGCTGAACAAGCTAAGGAAGCTCATATCGCTGCAAATACGACTGCTGCGCCTATTGAAAGCACTGAATCTAAAGAAGAAGTGCCAGAAACAGTCGTTAATATTGTTGCAGATGAAACAGTAGCCACAGCCTCCACTCCAGCGCAACAACCACTAGAACTAGACAGCACTGATGTTACGCCAGCAGAAGCTGCACCAGTTGAAGCTTCTGAGCCAGTAACATCGACTGAAACAGCTGAAGCTGAAATGGTTTCTGAAACGACTGAAACTGTTCAAGCTGTTGAAAAAGCTGAGCCAACTGAAGCAGAACTAGAGGATGAAGCAGCGAAGGCAGAAAAGGAAAAATCTAGCCGCCCTCGTCGCCCTCGTGGAAGACCACCTAAAAAGAGCACAACTGGCAATGAATAATTTGCTAAATTGCACTCAATAAGGCAAAGCCTAGTCATTTCGATGACTAGGCTTTTTTGTTATTTTGTCAGATTAGGTTGATTGCTCTAGGAACTTACCAGTAAAAACAGCATCAACAACAATGATGTTAATGGTTGTGTTCTAACAGATAGCCATTTTTGGACTGATCGAAAAATAAACAGGATTGATATGAGCCAAACTACGCAGACCGATATTATTACCCTTAGTGATGTTGCTACTAGACTTCCAAACTTCATCACCAAAGTACCTCATATCCTCAATGGACTTAAACAAGCATATATACGAACGCCAACTTCACCTGCTGGTTTAGGCATTGCCTTTGAAAAAGCAGTCAAGCGTAACCCTCAAGGCATCGCACTGTTATTTGAAGATCAAAGTTACAGCTACCAAGCACTAAATGAATGGGCTAACCAAATTGCGCATTACTATTTATCGCTTGGTGCTAAAAAAGGTGATGTAATTGCAGTGATGGTTGAAAACCGTCCTGAACTGATTGCTACGATTGTTGCTTTAGCTAAAATTGGTGTCACGATCGCACTCGTAAACACATCACAAGTCGGTAAGGTCCTTGCTCATAGCATTAATTTGGTTAATCCAATTGCAGTGATTGCAGGTGAAGAAGTCCGTGCTGCGATTGATGAAGCTCGCCCAGAATTAAAAGTGCCACAAGATCGTTTCCACTGGTTTGCTGATCTAGAAACACGAAAAAATGCAGGCATTGCACCTAAGGGTTATGTCAATCTGGCACAACAAATTGATCAATTTCCAAAATTTAATCCATCTACAACGCGTACAGTAACGGGTAAAGATGGTTTATTTTATATCTATACCTCTGGTACAACTGGCCTACCAAAAGCTGTTATTTTCACACACAGCCGTTGGACTCTAGCTTACGGTACGTATGGACATATCCTTAACCTCGGTAAAGATGATGTGATGTACGTTACCTTACCGCTTTACCATGCAACGGGAGTTGTGGTGTGCTGGTGTGGTGTAATTGCAGGTAGCGCAACGCTTGCAGTACGTCGTAAATATTCAACTAGCGCATTCTGGAAAGATGTTCAGAAGTTTAATGCTTCAGCGATTGGTTATGTCGGCGAGCTTTGCCGTTACCTCATCGATGCGCCTGCAACTGAACAGGATCGTGCTCATCGTGTTACCAAAATGATTGGTAACGGTATGCGTCCGAACATTTGGGGTAAGTTCAAAGAACGTTTTGGCGTGCAAGAAGTACTTGAACTTTATGCATCAAGTGAAGGCAATGTTGGTTTTAGTAATATCTTTAACTTTGACAATACAGTTGGCTTCTCTCCTACCCCATATGCAATCGTTGAATTCGACAAAGAAAAGAATGAGTTAGTTCGCGATAAGAAAGGCAACTGTAAAAAAGTCAAAACAGGTGAAGTCGGCTTACTCGTTGGTAAGATCACTAGCCGATCACCCTTCGATGGCTATACAGACCCAGAGAAGAACAAATCTGTGATTTTAAAAGATGTGTTTAACAAGGGTGACTCATACTTCAATACTGGAGACTTGGTTCGTGACATCGGCTTCCGTCATGCGCAGTTTGTAGACCGTTTAGGCGATACTTTCCGTTGGAAAGGTGAAAACGTTTCTACAACTGAAGTTGAAAATATGGTCTGCGAATATGAAAAGATCGCGGAAGCTGTGGTATACGGGGTAGAGATTCCAAATACCAATGGTCGTGCAGGTATGGCAGCAATAACGTTGGTTGATGGTGCAGAGCTTAACGAAGCTGATCTAAGCGCTATGGTGAATGTATTTAAAAAATGCTTACCATCATATGCAATTCCAGTATTTTTACGCATTCAAGCCAAAGTAGAAACCACTGGAACATTTAAATACCAAAAAAATAAACTGAAAGAAGACTCATTTAATCCGAGCAAAACATCTGAACGTTTATTGGTTTTATTACCAGGTACAAACAGCTATAGTGATGTAAATACTGAAATCTTTGATAACATTCAAAGCTATCAGTACCGTTTCTAGTTTATTTTTTAGCTAAACAAGAGGAAATCGTGCTTTTTATAAACAATCATGCAGATGTTTTTAAATTTCCTCTTGTGTTAGCTGAATAAGTTGCTAGAATACGCAACATCAAAACGAGATGGGTCGTTAGCTCAGTTGGTAGAGCAGCGGACTTTTAATCCGTTGGTCCCGCGTTCGAGTCGCGGACGACCCACCATCTAATGTTTTGAACCCTTATGGGTCGTTAGCTCAGTTGGTAGAGCAGCGGACTTTTAATCCGTTGGTCCCGCGTTCGAGTCGCGGACGACCCACCAGATTCTAAAAAACCTCATCGTAAATGATGAGGTTTTTTATTTTGTGCGAATTATCTTTCTAAAAGATGACAACAACCATTAGATTGCTTTAAGCATCCTTGCTCAAAGCAATCTTTCACCTAAATTATAAAAAACTTTCCAACACCGAATTTAAAAAGATATGCCCCCGCTCTGTGCAAGCAATTCGATTTACATCATCGACCAAAAGTTTTTTGTCACGTAATTGATTCAGCGTCTCATTGATATCTTGCAAATCAAGCCCTGTGCGTTGAGTATAAAATTTCGCATCCACCCCATCATTTAAACGCAAGGCATTCATCATAAATTCAAATGGCAATTCATCTGCTTCGATACGTTTCATTTGCACATGTTCAGCAGGTACTTTAGCCAAATAATCTTTTGGCAGCCGCGTCTTTTGAAAACGATAAATACCCTCTGAGCGAGTCACTTTGCCATGTGCACCTGCACCGATCGCTAAATAATCACCAAACCTCCAATAATTCAAATTATGTGCTGAGGGTTTTTCTTTACGCCATGCTGAGACTTCGTAATTGATATAACCATTCGCTTTTAAATAAGCCTCACCTAATTCTTGGATATGTTCTAAAACTTCATCTTGTGGCAATACGGGTTGGGTTCTAAAGAACACCGTATTTGGCTCAATGGTCAGTTGATACCAACTAATATGTGTTGCACCATGTTCTACAGCTAATCTAAGGTCTTCTAAAGCCTGTTCTTGCGTTTGCTGTGATAAACCATGCATGAGGTCAACATTAACGCGCTCAAAGCCTGCTTGACGCGCTTGTTGGATTGCATCTAAAGCATTATTCGCTGTATGAATACGACCCAATCTCTGTAAATGCTCAGGATCAAAACTTTGTACACCTAATGATAAACGGTTGATGCCAACAGCAAGATAATCCGCAAATGGATCATGTTCAACCGTTCCAGGATTAGCTTCCAATGTGATTTCACAATCTACTTCAAAGTCTAATCGCGCCTTTAATTGACTAAATAACCACTGATAGCCTTGTGCTGAAATTAAAGACGGCGTTCCACCACCAATAAATACGCTATGAATTGACCGACCTTGCGCCATTTCAATTTGAGTCTCAAAATCAGCCACCAGTGCCTCAAGATATTGTTGCTCTAAATCTACAGACAATTCCCCATCAGGAACAGCATGTGAATTGAAGTCACAATAAGGGCACTTACGCACACACCAAGGCATATGGATATAAAGTGAAAGTGGAATATTTTCTGGATTTAAATGACTCAAAATGGAAGCTCAACAACAGATCTCTTTTATTTTAACATGACTCTATCAATCCGCTTATTATCATCACTTCGCTATTCGGTTAGACTGAGACAATGAAGAACAATTAGATTGATAAAATGATCAAAATTACCAGCCAATTGCTATTTATTCTTCCTCTTGCATTAGGTGTCGGTATTGCAATGGCATTTCAAACTGCAATTAATTCACAACTTAGAGAACATTTACACTCACCTCTTCAAGCTGCCTTATTATCTTTTTTGGTAGGGACAATTGTGCTTGCATGTATGGTTTATTTTCAAAGCACAGCAAAACCTAGTCTTGGAGAACTATCCCAAATTCCATGGTTTCTGTGGGTGGGTGGATGCCTTGGGGTTTATGCCATCAGCATGAGCATTTATACTGCACCCAAACTAGGTTTTTTAACTTTTTCAGGCTTAGTTATTTTCGGTCAATTGACCATTTCAATGTTACTTGACCATTTCGGCTGGTTAGGTACAGAAAAAACACCTATTAATTGGCAACGTCTTGTCGGCAGTATTGTCATTTTTATTGGTGTCATATTCACTCTACAACGCTAATTCTCCCTCAATTCAATAAGAGTATTTTTTGTGTCTCACGCGACAACCAAGCGGTTTGAACTTAAGCAATTATTTCATTTAATGTTTCCGATCTTGATCACCCAATTTGCTCAGGCTGGGCTTGGTCTTATTGATACCATCATGGCAGGTCATCTTTCTGCTGCTGATTTGGCAGCCATTGCTGTCGGTGTTGGTTTATGGATTCCAATTATGTTGTTATTTGCAGGGATTATGATCGCAACAACACCTTTAGTCGCTGAAGCACGCGGTGCAAGAACACCAGAGAAAATTCCGACTATTGCACGTCAATCCTTATGGGTTGCGGTCATCCTCGGCATCGTTGCTATGTTGATTTTGCAATGTATGCCGATGTTTTTACCTCTCTTTGGAGTACCTGAAAGTTTATTACCCAAAGCAAGCTTGTTTTTACATGCGATTGGCTTTGGTATGCCTGCGGTGATGATGTACGCAGCTTTACGTAGTTATTCTGAAGCCTTAGGGCACCCACGACCTGTGACTGCGATTAGCTTAATTGCATTGTTGGTCCTGATTCCACTGAATTTTATTTTTATGTACGGTTTTGGACCTATTCCTGCTTTAGGGAGTGCGGGTTGTGGCTTTGCAACAGCAATCTTACAGTGGCTGATGTTTATTACACTGGCGATTTATATTTCAAAAGCTAAGGCTTATAAACAAGCGCCCATTTTCACAAAATGGGAAAAAATTGATCCTGTATGGGTAAAACGCATCTTAAAGCTGGGTCTGCCGATTGGTCTAGCTGTATTTTTTGAGGTAAGTATTTTCAGTACAGGCGCGATTGTCCTGAGTCCACTCGGTGAAAATGCGATTGCGGCGCATCAGATTGCAATTTCTGTGACTTCACAATTGTTTATGATCCCATTATCTCTTGCCATTGCACTCACAATTCGTGTGGGCACTTATTATGGAGAGAAAAATTGGTATGCGATGCGCCAAGTTCAAAAAGTAGGGTTAATTAGCGCAACCATTTTTGCTGCTTTGACCATGACCTTGATTGCTGTCGCACGCCCTTATATCGTGGCAATCTATACCAATGATATTAATGTCATTCCTGTCGCGATGTATCTCTTGTGGTTCGCGATGGCGTATCAACTAATGGATGCATGGCAAGTAAGCGCTGCAGGCTGCCTACGTGGCATGCAAGACACGCAAGCACCAATGTGGATTACCTTAATGGCATACTGGGTCATTGCTTTCCCAATAGGCTTATATCTGGCGCGTTATACGATTTGGGGTGTTGCAGGTGTTTGGTTAGGATTGATTATCGGTTTAAGTATTGCCTGTGTATTCTTGATTGGTCGTTTATATTTAAACAATAAACGATTAGCGCAAATGATCAGTGCTAAGTTATAAGTGAATTAAGAAAATTTACGAGGGGGAACATCGTTCACCCTTACCATCCTAATGAATAGACTAACGAAATGACATTCTTTAGATGATTGATCGCATTTAAAATTGATCTTTGAGTAATAACCACTCTGCCCATTCAACTCCACTCACTCGGATATGATGACCAACACTTCTGCTTAAAACTGCACTTGGGTCATCATAAACATTTCCATAGATACTCCACCCACTACCCAAACTTTGACCTAATGCGATGATTTCTAAAACAAGTTCTGACCAAGAATAGTTTTCACTATGTGCAAGTTCTAAAGTTGCCATACAACCGCCTTTGTTATATTTCTCAATCTTTAAGCTTATTGGTACTCTTTCAAATACATCTATACATTGCTGTATGATCTTTTGAGCAGAACGTTCTGAAGTCGCATTGACATGTAATTTCCAGATCGATTTTGGCATTTATATATTAAAACTTATATTTATAGAGCATCTAAATATCTTATTACACGACTTAACATTTTGTTATAGGCAATTTAAGTTTTGTCGCCTATGATCAGGATATCACTTTGAAACTGAATCGAATGAGGTCAAGCGAATATGGCAAAACATGCAAGCTCTCCCAGTAGACGTTTTTTAAAACTGGCTGGTATGACCGCAAGTATTGCCAGTAAAAGCGTTGCCAACTCCATTCGTAATCTCACCGCAGATGAAGAACAAAAAAACGCAGCACGCAGCCAACTATTTCAAGATATTGGCTTACAGATTGCCGATACATTGGGTGAAATGAAAGGTGCGGTAATGAAAGTCGGGCAAATTGCCTCACAGTATAAAGATATCTTTCCACCCGAAGTGGCGAAAGCAATTGCTAAATTACAACGCCAAGCCCCTGCCATGCCTTTTGCTGCGATCCAGCAGCAAGTCGAAAAAGAGTTAGGCAAACCCTTAAACCAAATTTTTAGCTCTTTTGAAACCGAACCATTTGCAGCAGCTTCGATTGGTCAAGTACATCGTGCGGTACTTCCAAATGGGCAAGCAGTTGTGGTGAAAGTACAATATCCAGGAGTTGACCAAGCCTGTGAAAGTGACTTAAAGCAAGTCCGCCTCGCATTACGCTTAATGGGCGTACTTAAGATTGATAAAAAGCTACAAGATCAACTCTTTCAAGAAATTCAGGACAGCCTTTCTGCTGAATTGAACTACGAAATCGAAGCACAAAACCTCGAGGTTTTTAAAATTTTTCATGAGAAGTTGGATGATCAAATCATCATACCAACCGTCTATAAGGATTATTCGTCTCGCCGCGTACTGACGCTGAGCCTTGAACAAGGTGATTCCATTGAAACCGCAAGTACATGGTCAGTTGAAACCCGTAATCAAATCGGTCGTCGTTTGATTCGCGCTTTAGGACAAGAAATGTTTTTCTTGAAGCGTTTTCATTGTGATCCTCATCCAGGCAACTTCGCTTTTCGTGAAGATGGCAGTGTGATTATTTATGATTACGGTAGCGTCAAAACACTATCCCCTGAAATCATTCAACACTTTAAAGCATTGGTCAATGCAGCTCGCCAAGAGGATATTGCTCAGGTTGAAGATTTATTGGTTGAACTGCATTCAATTGCTGAAAAGCAGAAATTTCCAACTGAACTGTATACGCAATGGATTGAAATTCTATTACGCCCCTTAAGTACACATTATGACTTTGCCGAAAATTCATCGCATCACGATGGAATGCGACTTGTTAAAAAATCGCTGAAATATTGGGATGTATTTAAACCTTCTCCAGATACGCTCATGGTCAATCGTACGATTTCAGGACATTATTGGAACTTGATTCACCTTAAAGTTCACGACAACTTAAATGATTTATTTGAAGAGCTTGTTCCAAATTACTAAAAAACCACCCCCTTTATTTTGAATAAAGGGGGTGAAATATTTTACCTACAATTTATAGATCACTCACTTGAAAGCATTAGAATTGACTCCATATGTTGTTATGTTATAACATACCCTAAAAATAGGAGTCATTTAAAATGCGTAAAGATATCCATCCTGCTTATCAACAAGTCTTGTTTCATGATACCAATGCTGATGCCTACTTTTTAATTGGTAGCACACTACAGACCAAACAAAGCAAAGAATATCAGGGGAAAGTCTATCCATACGTTACCCTAGATATTTCAAGTGCATCGCATCCGTTTTATACAGGTGAAGTACGCCAAGCAAGTAATGAAGGTCGTGTTGCCAGCTTTAACAAACGCTTTGCACGTTTTAATCGCAAAGGTAAATCTTGTTTTAAGTTTCATTCATTAAGCTATTAATATTGGAAGTCTAAGGTTATATCTCCTCCGCTTAGACTTCTTTTTTTATGTCTAGATTCTATAGATCCTAGCGATCAGTTGATTTACCCACCATGCCAAATTCAATCGGTGTTTTCACATAAAATAAAGAAATCTCTTTACTATTCAGATAACTCAATAATTCGATTGCCTGTTCAGAGCTTACTGCAAATTGAATTTGTATAGGTCGATCCGCTAATTCAAAGAAACGAGCAGAATGAAATAAACCCTGATGATCAACACCTTCCAAACCCGCTAATACTGTCGCCCCACGCAAATTCATTTGACTTGCGACTGCCAACAACCATTTGCTAATTGGTTGACCCTGAACATTATGGTTTTGTGTTGTATAAAAAGTAATTAAAAATCCATTCATTTGATCACTCCTTGGCTATGTAGCACTAAGCCATTGATGCAGGCTCATACCTAAGATGGTAAACAGCAATGATCCAAGCACATGAATCAAAATCGCAGCACAGGCATAACCCAATTTACCACTTTGCAATAAGGTAATAATCTCAGCCGAAAATGTTGAGAACGTGGTCAATGCACCACAAAAGCCCGTGATCACGAACAGTTTGTAATTGGGACTCAATGAACTTTGAGAAAAATAGGAAATTGCAAAACCAATAATAAAGCCACCAACAAAGTTGACGGTGACCGTTCCTAAAGGAATATTGGGGAAAATAGGATTCAGCTTTAAACCCAAAAACCAACGTAACCATGCACCTAATACCGAGCCAAGTGCGATTGAGAGTAAAGGATAGTACATGATTTACTCCACACACTGCGCTGGAGCTAAAATGATATTCAGCATGAGTTTATAGCTAATTTTCTGAAGATTTTTCATTTGCGAACTCCAAAATGGGAACAGAGCACGCACAAACCTACGCCCCCTGTTCAGGGTAACGTAGGCATCATTAGCCAAAACGGCGGTTTGTAATAGGAGGAATGCCATCTCCTTTGCTCTAAAATAACATAATTTTTAGACAACTCAACTGCTGTGTATAAACACAAAGTTATCCACAATTTATTGAGATTCTGGCAATACTTTTTCTCCCACCACATAAAAATCCAGTTTAGGAACCACAAAAGTAAAAGCTGCGGCTGCGGCATCATCATCTAAACCAAATTGTTGCAATAATTGAGGAGTCTGTAATTTATCGATCTCAGCAGCCTGAATTTGTTGAAATTGCACAGGCATGTTGATATCCCCTTGCGACATCCGAGTCGGTTGGTCAACCCATTCAGCCCACGCATGATCTTGATCCACCAAAAATTGAACAGCCTCCTCCCATGAGGAAAATAAGCTTTGCCAAGCCTCAGGTAAACGTTTCTGCATAGTGATGTGTATATCACTGCTAAAAGAATAATCTTCATCCATGCGAATATGAGTATGAATCGCATTTTCATCTCGTTGATGCTGAAAATTTGGTGCATATTGTGCAGGCATCACATCACTGGCGAGGCGACCACCGATCACATACAGAGCTTGATCAACGATCACTTGTTCAAATATTACAGTCTTGGGCTTTGATTCATCTAAATAAAAGCGCCAATTACTTTGCCGAGGTGAAGGCATTAACTGGCGTAGTTTTCCAAGGAAAGTAAAGCCAAAGTGCTGGTGCTGATAAGTTAAAATAGTAAAAATGGTTTTGCCCTGCTTTTCCCATAACACAACAGGATCTGGATAACGCTGGCGAACTTGCTCAACATCCACCAACCAAGATAAATAAACCACATTGCTAACCTGACTTTGTAAACGCATAAAAGGAAGTATGCGCATCACCATACGACGGAGTTGCAAGACAAAACGACAACTTAATATCAGCACTAAAAATCGTAACACAGACCTTGATGAGGGCCACTTTAAACGGTGTCTATTCATTATTATTCAAAAGATTGATGCTCGTTTTGAGCATAAACTGCCAAGATTACAACGTCCAGTTCAAATGCGATGCTGTATTTTAAATGTTATGATGCGGGCATTACTTCATCAAACATGGAATTTTGAAATGGCTCAAAGCTTATTGGCACAACTTAAAGATGGTTCAGCAAAGTTTGCAGACGTATTAGCATTTATTGAAGCGCGTTATCAACATACACCAACAGCCTTTCAAAATGGCGCACAATCAAATGCTGAAACCG
This sequence comes from Acinetobacter modestus, assembly GCF_014636095.1. Classification (GTDB taxonomy): domain Bacteria; phylum Pseudomonadota; class Gammaproteobacteria; order Pseudomonadales; family Moraxellaceae; genus Acinetobacter; species Acinetobacter modestus. Next base: position 124,340 of record NZ_BMDV01000005.1, on the reverse strand, counting down.
AAAACCAAGGCAGCGCAAAAGTACTCAGCTTTGCTCAAATCGAAGGCTTAAATCAAGCGGATACGCTCAGTTTATTTGCGGAACATTATGCATCTGTATTGGCGACACCCGAAGCAACGGATCATCAAAATATTCGTCAGTTTATGCAAAATGGTTGGGATGGCGTGAAGTTTGAAGGTAAAGCACTGACTGCAAAATAAGATAAAGGAGGTACTTAGCCTCCTTTTTTATCATCATTTTCTATTGTAATGTTGGGTCTAACCAATTTAGATAAATCTGTCGTTAAACTATAAAAATCGCCACCCATTTTCCCAACACTATCGAGTTGCTGTTGATCAATCATCTGCCCATCCCATAACCGATCATCAACATAAATCGATTTGACATCCAGCAATACGACTGTACCTCCGGATGCTAAGCTACTGAGTTGAATCACTTCTCTTAATTGGCATTCATAACGCACTGGTGCATATTTTACTGCCAAGGCTGCGACCGCATGGCTCGGTTCAGACTCAATCTCAGCAAAATCAAACTCACTTTGCTCTGGGGGCAATAAAGCACAAGATAAATTCATCTGTTCAAGTAGTTGTGAATTTACAATATGAATCGCACATTGTTGAGTCTCGATTAAATTTCTCAAAGTATCTTTATCTTGCCCATTTCTTGGATTGACTTGCGAATACCAAAGGATGGGAGGATTACAACTCGCAACGTTAAAGAATGAATAAGGGGCTATATTGGCTACGCCACCCGCAGAAATTGTACTGATCCATGCGATGGGTCTAGGCGTAATTCCCCCAACCAACAAACGATAGATCTGATTGGCATCTAATTCAGAAGTTTCAAAAATCATGATAGTTGCACTACCTACTTATGGGCGTTCGGTATATTGTGGTAAATCATCTGTAATGCAGTCCCATTCTGCTTTTGACGCCGCGAAAATATGCATGCTTGGTTTTTGCTGTAAAGGTGTATCTAATGTACCAATTCTTAAACGATACAATTCTGGCTGCGCATCACGTGAGCTAATGAGTGGTGAACCACATTCTCCACAAAACCAGCGATAAACACCTGCAACAGCAAATTTTTTAACGAGGTGCTCACCTTGTACAATTTTAAAATCTCTACTACTAATCTGTGCATTGGTGGCATAAGCCGTCCCGTTAGCTTTACGGCAACGCTGACAATGGCATTGGACTATCTCACCAATTTCACCCTGAATTTCGTAGCGGATGCCCTGACATAAACAACTCCCTTGATATACTGGCGATTGTTCAGACATACCATCATGCATCCTATATTTATTGACTACTCAAAACTAACACTATTCACATATCAAACAAAGTACAAAACAGCATGTTTATCTGCTTAAAAAATGTTGTACACCTTGCCCTGCTGCTCGCCCTGTGGCAAAACAAGCCGTCAGCAAATATCCGCCTGTTGGTGCATCCCAGTCCAGCATTTCGCCACAGCAAAACAGATAAGGATTAGATTTCAATTGCAGTTGTGAAGATAAAACATCTTGCTTGACCCCGCCCGCACAGCTAATTGCCTCTTCGATTGGACGGAAGCCATCTAAAGAAATACTGAGATACTTGATCTGCTGCACCATTTGCTTGGCATCTGACCATAAGCTTTTATCAACGATTTCCCGAAGCAGATTAATTTTGACCTGATCCAACCCTGCTTTACGCCAAAGATTGGTAAGAGACTGCTTTTTATTGCCCTGTAATTTCTTTTCTAATTGTTCGATGCTGAGATCTGGTAACAAATCCAGATGCAATTGTAGAACTTGCTGTTGGGCAAGCTGTGCTCTGAGATCACGACCCAATTTATAAATCACTCCACTTTCAAAACCATAATGCGTAATGATGATATCACCATGTGTCTTTCGCTCAGATGTAACCCACGCATCAACTCGTTTGAGTGGCTGACCGAAACAATCTTGCATAAACGGCGACCATTGTTTCAGCACCCCAGCATTGCTAGCCTGAAATGGTTCAATTTCATTGATGGAAAGCCATTGCTGCCACGCCCCATCACTGCCGAGTTGTGACCATGACACTGCTCCGCAGGCCAACACAATCGCATCATAAGTTGCACTAAATTGCTGAGTCTGATTCTCTATCGTGAGTTGATTGTTGGATAAATCCACACAACGATGACGATAATGAAATTTTACGCCATCATTCATCAATCGCTTTAACCAAGCACGAAGTAACGGTGCTGCTTTCATTTCTACTGGAAACACACGCCCTGAACTGCCGACATAGGAATCGATCCCAAGACCTTGCATCCAATTTTGAATCCACTGAGCATCCCATTGTTTCACCCAAGGATTCAACCAATCCGTACGATCATAGCGTTGTATAAATACGTCTACAGGCTCAGCATGTGAGATATTTAAACCGGTTTTGCCCGCCATTAAAAACTTGCGCGCTGCAGAAGGCTTTTGTTCAAACACATCAATTTGATAGTTGTATTGGCTCAGCACTTCAGCAGCCATCAAGCCTGCTGGACCTGCACCAATAATCGCAATGCGTTTAGACATCAAGGTTCTCTTGAATATTCTGCCCTTGCAATGGTGCAAAATCATCAAAACGGGTTGTATAGCCTTCTGGTTTTCGAATGATCAATTGTTGGCACAATTCACCACGTTCTAAGTACTTAATTTCAAAATGAGTACGTGCAGAATCTACTGCAATTTTCTGCTTTTCATATGGCAGTTTCCATAGCTCAATCAACTGCTGTTCAGCTTCATCAATATATTCAGGAATATTGCTTGCGAGCGTAATCGAGCCATTGGGCTGAAGACGAGAAAGTAGGAACTCAAAGAATGGCATATTCAGCCAACGTTGTGCAGGATTATGCGGTTCTGGATTTGGATAGAGAATAAAAAATTGTTCGACCTGTGCAGGATATAAGGCATGCACAATCCAAGGTAAAGCATCGGCATGAATCGGATTGAGATATTCACGCGGTTCTAGTTGATGCTGTTTTTGCATAGCCAGAAATTTTTCTTTGGTTCGTTCAATCGCATACAACGTGGTTTGCGGATTTTGCCCCGTAAACAACAAGGCATGTTTGCCTTTTCCAGCACCAATTTCGACACAAATCGGTGTACTAGGAATAGCAATAAAATCACGAGGGGCTTGCATACGTTGTGCTTGAAATTGACGAATCGACATAATCTCATCAAACTATCTAGAAATCGGCATAAGTCTAACAACTCACTTTACTTTTGCCTAATCTATTTGTTTTATGTTTTAGGAATTTTCTATGCCACGTACATTTCCCTGTCCTCGTTGTGGTGAAGCCAGCACTTGGGAAGGTAATGAATTTCGTCCATTCTGCTCTGAGCGTTGCAAACTAATCGATCTCGGAGCTTGGGCGAGCGATGAATACAAATTACCTACTCAAGATACCCCTCAATCAGGCTTGCAACGCCAAGAAGACGATTATGAAGATTAATCATCTTCTTGGTTAGTCGTGCCGAAATTAACCAGCTTTACTTGCCACAAAAGGATTGAACTGCTTTTCATAGCCGATGGTACTCATCGGTCCATGCCCTGAGATAAATTGCGTTTCATCTGGCAGGCTAAAGCATTCATGTTGAATTGAATCAAGTAATTGCTGATGATTACCTTTTGGAAAATCAGTACGCCCAATCGAACCTTTGAACAATACATCACCTGTCCATAGCAAACCATGTTTAGCATTATAGAACATCACATGACCTGGAGTATGCCCTGGCGCAAAACGCACTTCAAACTCATCCTCACCCAGTTTCAACGTTTCCCCCCCCTCTAACCACTGATCAACTTTGACAGGTTGTGGGATCGGGAAACCATAACGTGCTGAGACTTCTTGGATCATATCAAGCCAAAATTGATCTTCTTTATGCGGCCCAATCACTGGAATATTCCATGTCTCAGCAAGTTCACCCACCGCACCTGCATGATCAAGATGCCCATGCGTTAACCAAAGTGCTTTAACATTTAAACCGAGTGCTTCTACTTGTTGTTTGAGTACCGCGGCATCACCACCTGCGTCAATCAAAACAGCCTCTTTACTTTCACTATCCCAAAGAATAGAACAATTTTGGGCAAATGCAGTAACGGGTACAATTTTGACTTGCAGCATAAAAACCTCTGGCGAAATAAAACGTCAATTTAACGATGGGCTAAGGTATGAGTAAGGGCATCAAGATTAGCCTGAACTAGACTTGCAAGCAAATCAATATGCGCTTGATCGCTGTTCAAAGCAGGAATATAAGCATATCCCCCTCCACCCGCATGTTGGAACAGTTCTTTATTCTGGATGGCTAACTCTTCCAATGTTTCTAAACAATCCGCCGAAAATGCAGGGCTCAACACTTGCACTGATTTAACTTTTTGCTCACCCCATTGCTGTAAAATCACATCCGTATATGGCTTAACCCATTCCTGCTTACCAAAGCGAGATTGAAAACTGATTGCCCATTCATGCTCATTTAAGTGTAATGCTTCAGCGACGAGTTTCGCTGTCATACGACAACGATCAGCATAAGGATCACCTTTATCCGCATAAGGCTGCGGAATACCATGAAAAGACATCAATAATTTTTCAGGTTTACCATATTGGGCTTGATAAGCGACGACACTATCCGCCAATGCCTGAATAAACATGGGATGTTGATAATAATCTTTGATTAAAGTAAGACCGGGTAAATGGCGTTGTTTAGGAATCCATTTTGCAAAAGCATCATACAGGGGGGCTGTTGATGTTGCGGAATACTGCGGAAATAAAGGTAAAAGGATAACATGCTCTTGTGGATGTTTTTCAAGCTGCTCAAAAACACCATATATGCTGGGTTGCCCATAGGTCATAGCAGGAACAACCGTCAAATCAAAATGCTGATTTTCCGATTGTAAGCGTTGCTTCACCAATTCAGTTTGCTCAAGCACAATTTCTCGCATTGGTGAATCTTTTGACCATACGGAAGCATAAGCTTCAGCCACTCTTTTAGGGCGGAATGTCAATACAAATAAATGTAAAATAATCCACCAAATCGGTTTCGGGATTTCAATTACACGTGTATCGGATAAAAATTGTTTTAAAAATCGACGTACTGCTGGGACAGTTGCTTCGTCTGGCGTACCTAAATTTGCTAAAACCACAGTCACTTTTGGTTTTGGTGTAGCTGACATAGATCGCTTCCGCTATAGCTGAATTTCTTCAATTACTTTAGCAGTTTTATGATTATTTTTTAAATTGAATTAATGCATGGTCTTAAATTGAAAAACCCGATTACTATCCAAAATGTTACTTTCTAATAACTTTTGCCCTTTTGAGGTCAATTGCCATAGCATCCGTTGGCGATCATCACGACCAGTTGGCATGATCCATTCATTTTGACGCATTTGTGTTTTAATTTCATGGAGTGCACGAATATTGATTTGCGCGCGAGAAACAGCATGCGCTCGTGGCATTTCTACACGTGCATCATCGAGACCTGTTTCATTTAAAAATTCATTCATACGTTTAGAAAAATATTCTTCAGGCGTAGGAATTACAAATGAGGCACCTAAGACATTCAGTAATTGTGCCCATGTCATTTTACGAAATGGTTTAACTTCTTTGAAATTACCATCTTGATAAGCATGCATACGATATTCAAATGAATAAATCTCATGCATTGATACCTTTGGAACAGTTGCAATCGGATCTACTTCTCGACTTCCAACTTCAGTTTCAAGTTGTTTTACTTTTGCACGCAAACTATCAATTTCATCTTGTAAAACTTGCGTATTTTGCGGACGCACCCAACCGACCACAGGATAACGCTCTAACATTTGTGGCATATTTGAACGTACCGCAAGTTCTAAATCACGCAAAGTACGATAAGTAAAAACTTGATCAACTTCATGTTGAAGCTGTTTTCTAAACTCTTTGAATTTTTCTCTTAATTCTAATTTATGATCATGTAATACAGCATCACGTGATTCAGGATCTTCATGCATGAATACAATCACGGGTTTCTGCTTCGTCATGGCGTAAATATATTCCAGATGCATGTAACCGACACCTGAAACGGATTGTTCGCCATACTGGCTACCTAATAAGATTACGACGTAATCACAGTCATCTATTTGACGACGAGCAATAGAGGTACTTAATGGTGTGCGCTGTTCTAAGCCCCACGAAAAGAAACCCATCCCAACCAAAGTTTGAGTCAAGACTGCTCGCTCTGGTTGCATTTCATTGCCAGACGTAGAAATAAACACTTGATAACGGGTATCTTGCATAGGCTAAGCCTCAATTCACTGATCAATAATTTTAAGCTATTTTGCTTAAATTTTATTAATAGATAACCTAGATAAAACCACAAATATGATTAGATTTTACGCACTTAAGCAGTAATTTCATCCAAATTGCGAATCGTCCATGTTATTTGTTCTGGTACTAGATGTTTGAGCACTAATGATAACTCAATCGCATTATTACCGCTGACATAACATTCAATACGTGTAATATTATGACTTATTTTGTCACATAATAACCTATTTTTTATCAAAATATATGCTGTTTGTCGTGCAACCGCTTGCCCAGAGTCAATTAACTTTAACTTTTCACCAAAAACCTGACGAATCGCATCTTTTAGGAAGGGATAATGGGTACAACCCAACACTAAAAAGTCCGCACCTTGAGCAACAACAGGCTGTAAAATCTCTTGCAATACATTCAAACAATCTTGACTCATTTGCTGACCTGACTCTACAAAAGGTACCAGTTTTAAACTGGTTACAGCGAGAACTTTCACCCCAGCAGGTTCAGCAAATTTGAGCATGACATCTTTAATCAATTGACCACGAAAAGTTGCTGGTGTTGCTAACACTGCTACAACTTTAGATTGGGTTTGGATCACAGCAGGCTTCAACGCAGGAACTAAACCTACGATTGGAAAACGCTCACCATAATAATCTCGCAAATAATCCAAACTAAAAGCTGAAGCAGTGTTACAAGCGACAACTGCAATTTTGCAACCTTGTCGATACAACCACTCAATTGCTTGAGCAGTAAGCTTGCGAATCTCTTGATCTGAACGCGCACCATAGGGAACATGTGCTGTATCTGCATAATAAAGAATGCGTTCATTCGGTAAATGTTGTGCAATTTCTTGTGCAATCGATAATCCACCAATACCCGAATCAAAAACCCCAATTGGCGCATCAGCAGATGCGTGTGGCATAGGATCCAATAAGAGGGGCATAGGTTGAACAGCTGTCATACACACGTGAGCACTAATTTATCTAATCTTTTAAGCTTAAACCTCAGGTGCTCAAATGCAAGATCAAATCACCACTTTTTAACGTTAAAACAGCCTCACCTTGAGCATTTTCAGACAAAGAACCATAGTTCACGAGATGATAAAAACTTTGTCTCTGGATTAAAGCATTGATACCGAAACGTATATGTACATATGGGCGTAATTCACCTGCATATTCACGCATAAAAATAGGATGTGTTTCATCCACAATCACCACGTCCTGATTGGTTGTAGAGACTTGCAAATAATATTTTCCATCGATTTCAATTTGATCCACATGATTGATTAATAAAGGCTCATCTTCTACCTCAATTTCAATCTGCTCCACAGGTGTTTTAAGATAAAATTTACCCTCTTCTTTCCAAAGCACTTTAGTAAACAAATCCAATAGTGCCTGCCGCTTGATCAATTGACCTTCGTGCCACCATTCACCATTGGCTTTTACTTTCAAATCCATTTTGCCACAATGCTTTGGATGCCATTGGTCTAAAGGTGGAATTGACCTTTTGTGACTTTGCTGTACATCTTTTAAGTATTGTGAAATGTTCATTAAGTTTTTATCATCAGAAAACATGATTTTTCCCTGATTTTCTAAAGGGTTTTGTGAAGAATCATTTTCATTTATCATAGTTTATGCCTTGCTGACGAGAAAATATGACCGCTCAGCCAATTGGCGAGCCCAAGGTTTAAAACTATACTATCCCAAACGTTTGCAAGCACAATAATAGCATTTGTGTTTGGCAATTCAGAACACTCATGGCAGCACCGAATCGCAATATTACGGTTGCCACCCTTAAAAATATGAGGAGTCCTACATGGAACACATCGAACGTGAAGCGATGGAGTTTGACGTAGTGATCGTAGGCGCAGGGCCTGCGGGTTTATCTGCTGCGATTAAAATTCGTCAATTAGCGATTGAAAACAACCTACCTGATCTTTCAGTGTGTGTTGTTGAAAAAGGCTCTGAAGTAGGTGCGCATATCCTTTCTGGTGCTGTACTTGAACCACGTGCCATGAATGAATTGTTCCCGAACTGGAAAGAAGAAGGTGCGCCACTCAATGTACCTGTAACGGGCGACGAAACCTATTTCTTACTTTCTGATACGAAAGCACAAAAAATGCCGTATTGGATGGTACCAAAATCAATGCACAACGAAGGGAACTATGTTATTTCCCTCGGTAATGTTGTGCGTTGGTTAGGTCAAAAAGCTGAAGAGCTTGAAGTTTCTATTTTCCCTGGTTTTGCTGCTTCTGAAGTGCTTTACCATGAAGATGGTACTGTGAAAGGGATTCAAACAGGTGATATGGGGATTGGCAAAAATGGTGAGCCAACACATAACTTCACGCCTGGTTATGAACTCCATGCAAAATATACGCTATTTGCTGAAGGTTGCCGTGGTCATCTTGGTAAGCGCCTAATTGCTAAATATAACCTAGATAAAGATGCTGATCCGCAACATTACGGTATTGGTATTAAAGAACTTTGGGAAATTGACCCAGCTAAGCATAAGTCTGGTCTAGTAATGCATGGTGCAGGTTGGCCATTATCTGAAACTGGTTCTGCTGGTGGTTGGTGGCTATACCACGCTGAGAACAACCAAGTAACTTTGGGTATGATCGTAGACTTATCTTACGAAAATCCAAATATGTATCCATTTATGGAAATGCAACGTTGGAAAACGCACCCAACGATTAAGCAATTCCTAGAAGGTGGTAAGCGTATTTCTTACGGCGCACGTGCGGTAGTCAAGGGTGGGTTTAACTCTTTACCGAAACTTACTTTCCCAGGCGGCTGCTTGATCGGTGATGATGCTGGTTTCTTGAACTTTTCAAAAATCAAAGGCTCTCACACTGCAATGAAGTCAGGTATGTTGTGTGGTGAGGCTGTGTTTGAAGCAATCGCAGCGGGCGTCGCAAAAGGTGGTGATCTTGCAATTGCTCGCGTTCTTGAAGGCGACGATCATTTTGCTAAAGAGTTAACGACTTACACAGATAAGTACAATAACTCTTGGTTAAAAGAAGAGTTATATCAAGCACGTAACTTTGGTCCAGCGATGCACAAGTTTGGTACTTGGATTGGTGGCGCATTTAACTTTATTGATCAAAACATCCTTAAAGTGCCATTTACGTTACATGACTTAAAACAAGACTTTGCTGCACTTAAAACTGTAGATGCATCGACGTTCAAACCAAACTATCCAAAACCAGATGGTAAGTTGACCTTTGACCGTTTATCTTCAGTATTCGTATCAAATACAGTGCATGAAGAAAACCAACCTGCTCACTTAAAGCTAACCGATCCATCAATTCCAGTGAATGTAAACCTACCGAAATGGGATGAGCCTGCTCAACGCTACTGCCCTGCTGGTGTTTATGAAATCATGGAAAATGATGATGGTTCTAAGCGCTTCCAAATTAACGCAGCAAACTGTGTGCACTGTAAGACTTGTGATATTAAAGACCCTTCACAAAACATTACTTGGGTAACCCCTGAGGGTGGTGGTGGTCCAAACTATCCAAACATGTAATTGTTAGTATTAAAAAAGCCTCAATTTATTGAGGCTTTTTTAATTTCTAAATAAACAATACAGAATGGTATTTTCAAGAAATGAATTCATATTAAACCTATACAAATACAATCATTTGAAATACTTTAACAAAATTAATTTAACAAAAGAGACAAACTTCACCAAAATAAAAAATCACACTATTATTAAATGAATATTAAATATCTAAATTATTTTCAAATAAAATATTAATTATAATAAGAATAAAAAAACCAACCTTAAAGATTGGTTTTATACTAAGTAATAAACTTAAAAACTTATTTCTTCGTAAATTTTTTGTTCTTTTGTTAGATCTTTAGCTAAAGGAATTTTCTTCTCAGTATTTAACGATTTTACATATTCGTTAAATTCATTTACCCAAGGTCCTGATTTAAACACAACTGTTTTAGAGAAGGTTTTCTTATATAAAACTTCAGAGTCGTAATAGATCGAATAGGTCTTATAAGCAATCACAATAAAGACTTCACGATCTTTATACTGCCATTTGTACCTTCTTTTAAAACCGATTTTTCCACCAAGCTCATCTAGCAGAAGGATCGATGAAATCAGTTTGTTTTCTTTAGGGAATGCACCATCACTTTCTTTAAACTTTTTACGAAGCGAACTATATTTCAAATTTTCAGATTCTAAGAAAATTAAAACGCCCAAAAATAGAAGCAAGATACCAATGATTAAAAAAAAGTAATCTTTATTAAAAAATAGGAAATACCCTCCTAGTAAAAAAGAAGAGATAATGGATGACAACATTAGTCCGAACAAAGCCCAATAAAACATTTTCTTCTTTAACACAAGAGACAGATTATAAAAATTATACAAATATTACTGTTAATTACAATATAGTACGCCTGTCTACTATGCATTTATTTTCGCATACATTAATGAGACTTTTGTGGCAATATTTGTCACATCAAAGCATTATATTTAAATAAAAATCATTATAATTCCACAATCATTTAGTATCACTTACAGATGAATTATATATTTAGTATATTAAAAACATATATTTTTTTTCACCCTAAATGCAATTCACAGATATTTTAAATATAAAATTAATACACTTTTCAACAAATATTAGATTAATAAAGAAGTAGCAAGGATAAGCATAATAATGCCAATCAGCACATCAAGAATTTTCCATGCTTTAGGGTTAGCAAAAAAAGGCCGTAACAAACGAGCGCCAAAGCCCAAACTAAAAAAGAAAATAAAAGATGCTGAAACTGCCCCTATAGCAAAAGCGGTTTTATTAAGGTATTGAGCAGAAATAGAACCTAACAACACCACTGTATCCAAATAAACATGTGGGTTGAGCCAAGAAAAACTGAGGCACAAAATCAAAGTTTGTACCAAAGTTGTCGTAGGTTGATCAGAGGCAACTAGACCTGTATCAGCCTTGTACGCATTATAAAAACTACGTAGACCATAGATCAGTAAAAAAGCGGCACCAAAATATTTCATCACCTGAATCAACCAAATCTGCTGACTCAGAATTGATGCAAAACCGAATACGCCAAAACAAATTAAAACTGCATCAGATAACGCACAAACTAAGCAAACCCAAAAAACGTATTGTTTCAATAAGCCCTGCTTCAGTACAAAAGCATTTTGTGCACCAATTGCTAGAATTAAAGAGAAACCTAAAAGTAGACCTGAGAAATATGTAGAAAGCAAAACTTAGCCTTTTTGAACTAAATAACGATATTCGGTGTGACTATTTTCATCGAGACTTTCTTCTTTTAATAATAGTTCATGCCCAAGATGCATACAAAACTTAGGAATATCCCAAGATGTAGAAGGATCTGTAGCAAACACCTCGACGATATCACCTGATTTTGCTTTGCGAATCGCTTGGTGCAACATCATTACAGGCTCAGGACAACGTAAACCTCTAGTATTAAGTTGAATAGTGGGAAGTTGCGGTTGTTCGGACATCATCATACTCATATATTTTAATATTCACATTTTAACATAAAGTAAGTCGATAAAAATCATCAACAGCTTTTTGAAAAACTGTACATTTTTCGCATCGTTTTATTGATGCATATCCGCTTTTTCTTCGGTATGATGAAAATCATCTAATTGATATAGAGAGTCTTTAGGAAAGATCATGGTCGAGGAATCCAGTCCGTCGTGGGGTATGCGTGGCTTAAGAAAATGGTTAGGTACTGCACCTGAAACCCGCGATGAATTACTCAGGTTAGTTCAAGACTCACGTCGTTTTTTAGAACCAGATACTGTTGCTATGCTTGAGGGTGTTCTCGATCTACCAGCAACAAAAATCCGGGAAGTCATGACGCCTCGAACTGCAATTATCAGCTTACAAGAAGATGATCAGTTATTGGATATTTTAGATGTCCTGATTGATTCAGCACATTCGCGTTTCCCAGTGTTCTCAGCAGATCAAAGTGATAATGTTGTTGGTATTTTATTAGCAAAAGATCTTTTACCTTTTTTGACTGAGCGCAATGTCAAAGTCGATATTCGCTCTCTGATGCGCCAACCTGTGTTTGTACCTGAAAGTGCACGTTCAGACCAAGTGTTACGTATGCTAAAAAACACCCAAACACATATTGCAATTGTCATCGATGAATATGGTTCAACTTCTGGCCTAGTCACTCTTGAAGACATTCTCGAAGAGATCGTCGGTGAAATTGAAGACGAACACGATATTGCCGATGAAGAAGCGCTATATATCGTACCTGACAATGATCCAACTACAGCCAATACATGGATTGTGCAGGCACTTACACCAATTGAACATTTCAACACAATTTTAGATGCAGATTTTTCTGATGATGAAGTTGAAACTATGGGCGGTTTACTGCTGCAAGAGATTGGTTTAGTAAGCGATTTACAAGGTCAAACCATTGAGCTTGGAGATTGGCAATTTACCATTATTGAAGCAGATGCACGCACTATTCATCTGATTCGAGCTGTACGTCAATGAGAGCCTATTTTGAAAAGCTGTTAAAAACTTCTCAACCGCAAAAACAGTTACCCTTTATTTTTCCCCTTTTGATTGCACTCATTTCAGGTGCAATCTTTAGTTTAGCATTAGCACCTTATTATTTTTGGTGGCTGGCGATTCTATCACCAGCTCTGTTATATGCTGTATTACGTCAACGTAGCCCACGCCAAGCTTTTGCGCTAGGTTGGGCCTATGGTTTTGGTTTATGGTTTGTTGGCGCGTTCTGGCTCTACACCTCTATCCATACTTATGGTGATACCAATGCATTTTTAAGCATTTTGATGATTGCCTTTATGGCAGCAGCAATGGGTTTATTTACAGCTTTTCAAACATGGCTGTACCGTCGCTTTTTCCCAGAAACACCGTTAACCTTCGCTCCACTTTGGGTGCTATTTGAGTGGGCAAAAACTTGGGTATTCACAGGTTTTCCATGGCTATTTGCAGGCTATGCCTTCACTGAACGCTTACTCGATGGCTATGCCCCTTTATTTGGTGTCTATGCTGTTTCTTTTGTTGTGATTGTCTTGGCTTGTGCCTTAGTCGAGGTTTTAAATCGTCGTTGGTTCTGGGCTATTCCTTCGGCACTACTGATAATGGGTGCATGGGGTGCTGGGTTGATTCAATTTGTGCAGCCTAAAGCAGCTAAACCGCTGAGTGTTTCACTGATTCAAGGGAATATTCCACAAGACCTGAAATGGTTGACTGAGTATCAAATTAAAACTTTAGAAATTTATGCCACTTTAACCCGTGCGGAATGGGGGCGTGATCTGATCGTTTGGCCTGAATCATCTATTCCCTTATTTCAAACGGATATTCCAGACTTTTTAAAAGCAATGGATATTCAAGCAAAAAAGGCAGATAGCGCTTGGGTGACTGGAATCCCTTACTGGGATATGCCAAAGTCTCAACAAGTGGGTGAACCATTATATTACAACAGTATTATGGCGTCAGGCAGTGACTCGCATGGCTTGTATAAAAAACAACGTCTTGTTCCATTTGGCGAATATATTCCTCTTTCAGGAATGCTGAAATGGGTGCTGCCTGCGATGCAAAATGATATTAGTATGAGTGGCTTTTCACGTGGGGAAGCCAATCAAAAGCCTCTAACAATTAAAGGGCATGCACTTGCAGCAGCCATTTGTTATGAAGTCGCTTATCCTAATCTGACCCGTCGTAATGCGATGAATAGTGACTTTTTAATTACTGTTTCAAATGATGCATGGTTTACAGGTACAGCAGGTCCTTGGCAACATTTACAAATGGTACAAATGCGTGCCAAAGAAAATGGTCGTTGGTTTATTCGCGCGACTAATACGGGTGTAACTGCATTTATTGATCACAATGGGCACATTGTGAAACAAGCTCCTTTAGATCAGGAATTTGTATTACGTGGTGATTTGCCTGCTATGCAAGGGCAAACGTTATATAATCGTCTGAGTGATTATCCAATCTTGATTTTCTCACTATTATTGTTAGTGATAGGATGGATTTATCGCCCACGTAAAGTTGATATTTCGTTTAAATCCCGTCGATAAATTACAATAACTTTGTGCCTAGAGGAACATCAAACTCTAGGACACAAACCACAACATCCCTTCCAGATTATGAAAATCCGTCACCAAGCACTTTGATTGAATCGGACTAATTTTTTTTCGGGAAATTTACAGCAACAGCCAATTTTCCAACCAAATCCTCAGGCTGATATAGCTTGGTCATTTGTGCACTGGATTTTCAGATCTCCAACTCTTCGTCAAAATCAACCTGTCAGATATAAGTAGGTTTCCTAGCTTCCTTAAACACCTCTGCATGAATGATTCGCCCAGCCCGTAATTCAATCTTGGTAAAATTATTCTACTTAATCTATTCCATTTACATACGGTGTGGATCATTGAAGAAATTTAATAAAATTCTCATTTTTCTTTTAAAGTTATAGACTTCATGCTAAATTAATTTTGCTGATCATAAAGCCGTAAACGTTTACGTCAATCAACGTGCCAACATATCTCCAACAAAGCGTGGAGCTATTTGATCAAGATATTTTTATCTTTGATAAGGCACTGACGTTTGTTGGTTTACGGAGTAAAAAATGCAGAGTTCAAAATCTTCTTCTTTTAGTTTTCAAAAGATTCCAAATCGTTACGCATCTATTGTTTTACCCTTCTTCTTATCAATTATTATGACCTTTATCGTGTCTTGTATTAGTACACTCAGAAGTATGGGTTTTGAACAATTTTCTTCTGCGACGTGGATGTCAGCATGGGGGATTTCTTGGTTGATTGCATTCCCTGTGCTACTATTGGTATTACCTATTGTGCGTAAATTAACCATGCTACTGGTTCAACCGACTTAATTTGAGACAAAAAACGTAGATCTTGGTCTACGTTTTTTTGAATATATTGGGCTTAGAAATTAATCGACACTTGAACCGATAAATAAGCCACTAAACTGGATAAAAACAACATTGGAATATATCGATAGGCTTTAAACATAAGCTGCTCATATTTAGAAATGGTCTCATCCTTATTCCAGACAGTAGTTTTTAATGCGCTTAAAAAACACAGCACAAGCCATGCACTCAACATACTCAATGCAAAAAAGCCAATCATAATTTGACTACTTCCTTCCGTGGCTTGCCACAAATTTAAAGCCCCTTCTGTAATCGGTAATAACATTAAAATCAGTGAGACAGATTTAAGCATTGTCCAATGAAACTGATTCAGCTCATCCAACATAAAAAATGCTTTCATCTCATTTCTCCATACCTGATTTAAATGGTCTGAATTTATTATGCAAAGCTTTGATTTAAAGGAAAAGTCTATTTACCTACATAATTCATTGTTTCTTGTAACCATTAAGTATGGGAATAATTCTTATTATAAATCTCACATAGTTAATATTTTATTTTATATATTTTTCAAAAGCTTAAATAAACATTATTAATCAATAAACATTATCACTTCACTCTCGATTTATTTAATCAAAAAAATGAAGTGATATTTTATTCAAACATTATGGCTGGTAATAAATATCGGCATCATTGCCTTCACCGCCTTCTTTACCATCCGCACCAAACGAATATAAATCAAACGCGCGGCCTTCACGACCCGGAATCACATATTGAACATCATTTTCCCAACTATCTTTTGGATAACCACCTTTAACATAACCACCTGGCAACCAGTTTTTAGCAGCCGCAGGTTTGTTGACCAAAGCATCTAAACCACCATCTTGCATCGATGGATAACGACCATTATCGAGCTTATATTGATCCAAAGCACCAGCAACACCTTTGAGTGTAATACTAGTTGTGTCAACTTTGGCTTTTTCACTTCTCCCCATTACACTAGGAACAACTAAAGCAGCCAAAACACCTAAAATTACAATAACAACCATCACCTCAATGAGGGTAAATCCTGAGGCCCGACTCATTCGAGCAAGACTCGAACGTACCGCAGGTGTGAAAGTTACGCTTGGGGTTTGAGTATTATCCACAGCAATTTCTTTCTTTTGCATTTTATTCATATTCATCTCTTACATCTTACTCATCAGATCATATTGTTCATATTAATAATTGGCAACATTACCGCAATCACAATCACCAATACAATTGCCGCCATAAAAATCAGCATCAAAGGTTCAAGCAAGGCCAGTAATGTAGAAATAAAGGTAGTCACCTCGCGATCCTGCATCGTGGATGCACGGTCCAACATGCGATCCAGTTCACCTGACGCTTCACCACTTCGAATCATTTGTACCATCATTGGTGGGAAATAACCGCAACGCTCCAATTGTGTTGCTAAATTACCACCTTCTGTTACACGCTCCATCGCGACCTCAATCGCATCACGTATCACCCAGTTATTACTCACTTCAGCACCGATACGTAGAGCCTCAACCAAAGGCACACCTGAACGGGTTAAAATCGACAAAGTACTGGCAAAACGCGCCGCATTTATACCACGCGAAAGTTTACCAAATAGTGGCAATCTGAGTGTTAACCGATCAAATGCATAATGTCCTGCAGTCGTTCTGAGGAAACGAGTAAACAGAATCATGGCAATAAAAGCGAGAATCAGCATAGCTATCCAAGTATGCCGAATAAAAGCACTGGCTTTCATCAAGGCAACCGTAATCCATGGCAAGGCTTCTTTACTTTGTTCAAAAGTCTTGACTATTTCAGGCACGACATAAGTCATTAGACCCATGACAATTCCGAAAGACATCAACATAAGTACGATCGGATAAATCATCGCGCCCTGAATTTTCTTTTGCATAGCAAAACGATTTTCGGTGTAATCCGAAAGCTGATCTAAAATCAGATCAAGATGACCTGAACGCTCACCCGCAGCAACCGTTGCAATATACAGCTCAGGAAAACGACCTGATTGCTGCATACTTTTTGCCAGTGAATGCCCTTCAAGCACCTTGGATCTCACAGCGATCAATAAATTTTGGACATGTGATTTTTCACTTTGTTTACTGACCGCACGCAAAGCTTCTTCCAATGGAATACCTGCGGCAACTAAAACGGAAAGCTGACGGGTCATCAGGGCAAGATCATAGGCACTAAAGCTTTTTTTAAACCATGAGCGTTGTTGCTGTTTGTCTTTTTGCTCAACAGCATCAACCGCAATCGGTGTCCATGCTTTATCGCGTAACTGTTGACGAATTTGGCGTGCAGAATCCCCTTCCAGCACACCTTTATGTTGCTTTCCAGAGGCATCAAGAGCGGTAAATTGATAAGCAGGCATGGTTCTGTTCTAATTGTCCCAAAATAGTTGTTGTTACAGTTGCATCCGTGTTTGAAATGAAACCTGATACTTTCACAAGAAATTCATCGACATAACACTTCGCACTTTAGCATAATTCCATGACATGCAGTCATGCCATTTTACCCATGAATGAAGCCTATATGCCTAGCCAAAATTCTAACGCTATTTTGTACCGTATTCGAGTTGCAATACCCGTTTATGTATACGACACGTTTGACTATACGGTCAGTGCTGAACAATACGCACAAGCTCAAATCGGTGCACGCGTTGCTATTTCTTTTGGACGGCAAAATCTCGTGGGAATCATTACTGAAAAAGTTGATCCAAACGAAGCATTTATAGGACAATTCAAACTTAAGGCCATCACAGAATTACTCGATCAGGAATCAATTCTAGATCAACAAGTTTTAACTTTGTTGACATGGTCAGCACAATATTACCAATTCCCGATTGGTGAGGTGATGCAAAGCGCTCTGCCTACTTTATTAAGACAAGGGCGCGCCTTAGACATTCTGTTTCATTTATGGAAAATCATCCCATACGATGACCCGAATGCTTTATTAAAACGCTCTCAAAAACAATATGATGCCTATCAGGTGTTAAAACTTCATCCACATGGAGCCACCGAGAATATACTTAACCTGAGTGGTGTAGAAACATCAACCCTCAAAGCCCTAGAGAAAAAGAGCTTGGTTGAATGCTGTCTAGAACCGCATGATTTCACCCCTACACGTGTGCAACTGGCTCAAGTGCCTTTGACACCGAACGAAGATCAAAAGAAAGCCATTCAACAGATCCTCAAAGCACAACATCACTATCAGGCATTTTTACTCGATGGTTTGACCGGCAGTGGCAAAACTGAAGTTTATTTGCAAGTCATGCATGAGGTGTTAAAACAAGGCAAACAAGTATTGGTACTGGTGCCTGAAATTGGTCTAACCCCGCAAACGGTAGCTCGTTTTAAGTCACGTTTCCATTGCGATGTGGCTTTACTGCACTCAGGCTTAAACGACTCAAAACGTTTACAAGCATGGCAACATGCACAAACGGGCAAAGCATCGATCATTATTGGCACACGTTCAGCAATCTATACCCCACTGCCGCATCTGGGCTTAATCATTCTGGATGAGGAGCATGACCTCTCCTTTAAGCAGCAAGAAGGTTTCCGTTACCATACCCGCGATGTGGCGTTGTATCGTGGTTATTTACAGAACTGTCCTGTTATTCTCGGTTCAGCCACCCCAAGTATTGACAGTTATCACTTGGTGGAATCGGGCAAGTTACATCTGCTTGAGTTGAATCAGCGTGCAGGCCTCGCTGTACTGCCGAAAATGTATGTGGTGGATTTAAAAGTCGCAAAAAAGAAGCATGGTCTCAGCCAAACGCTCATCGAACAGATCAAACATACTTTAGAACATAAAGAACAGGTGCTGATCTTTTTAAATCGACGTGGTTATGCACCGATTCTGATGTGTGAAAGCTGTGGTTGGCAAGCCAACTGTCCACATTGTGATGCGCATTTTACTTTGCATTCACAGCCCTACCATTATTTGCATTGTCATCATTGCGGCACGATCAATCGTCTGCCTGATCATTGTCCTGCATGTCAGAAACAAAGCTTAAAAACTATTGGGGCAGGAACAGCAAAACTTGAAGAACATTTACAGGAGCTGTTCCCACATCATGAAGTGATTCGGGTCGATCGTGACAGCACCAGTCGAGTCGGTAGCTGGCAAAAAATCTATGATCGCATTCAGCAAAATAAACCGAGCATTTTGTTGGGCACACAAATGCTGGCAAAAGGCCATCATTTCCCGCATGTGACTCTCGTCGCGATTTTAGATATTGATGCAGGACTGCTCAGTGTTGACCCACGTGCACCTGAGCGAACCGCACAGCTGATTGTGCAGGTCGCTGGCCGTGCTGGTCGTGGCGAGCATAAAGGCAGTGTTTATTTGCAAAGTTTGCGTCCAGATCATCCGATGCTGACCACATTAATTGAACATGACTATCGTACTTTCGCCAAACAAATGCTAGCTGATCGCAAAATTGCCCTGCTACCACCTTATCGTTATGCAGTATTGGTTCGGGTTGAATCTAAAGATCGCGACTATAGCCAACAATTTTTAGCAGATATTGCACAACTATTACGGACAATGGCTAGAGATTTAGTTGATATTTGGGGACCAATTCCCGCACCGATGGAACGTAAAGCTGGTCGTTATCGCGCGCATATGGTGATTTTATCAACTGATCGCGCCAAGCTGCACTTTTATTTACGTCAATGGTGGCAACAAGTGGTACATTTACCACGTCAGCATTTGCTCAGACTCTCGATCGATGTTGATCCACAAGAGTTTAGTTAAAGTTGAACGTCCGTTGATTCAAATGACCAAGGACGTTTCCGAATATCATCTTTGCAGATCATATTTTTACAGGCGCTTCATTTGAGTTAGTCTAGATAAAATAGAAAAATTGAGGCATTCAATGTCTTTACTGCTCCCGATTATTTTTTTACTGGCTGCGGCTTTAATTTTTGTTCCTTTGACAAAACGCTATGCCTCCACCACTGTTTTAGGTTATCTGATTGCAGGGCTTTTACTTGGTTCTAGCATTTCTGGTTTGATTGAAGATACTAAACTGATTAATCAACTGCTGCATTTCGGTATGATTGCCGTGATGTTCTTTATTGGCTTTGCTTTTCGCCCGCTAAAACTGTGGGGAGAACGCAGAGGCATCCTAAAAAATAGTGGCCTACAATACTTCATCATCACGATCCTTCTAGTTGGAGCATGTTTCTTACTGTTTGATCAAGTGTTGCACAGTCTGATTCTCGGATGTGCTTTAGCGCTCTCCGCGTTGATTCTTCCACAACAACTACTCCAACAAAAACAACAGAGCAACCATAAATTAGAACAAGCTACTTTAGCCACCTTACAATTTCAGGCTTTTATTACCGTCATTCTGATTGCACTCTTTCCTTTGCTAGAAGACACAGCCTCTACTCGACACGGAATCGCCTATTTTGCAGCGCTCATCGCTACGATTTCAGGCCTTTTCTTAGCCAATCGTTATTTAGTTCGTCCTATATTTCGTTTCTTAGCACATAAAAAAAGTCTTCATCTCATTCCTGCGCTCAGTTTATTCATCCTGCTTTCAGTCATCCTGATTATGGATATTTTAAATCTTCATATTTTGATTGCTGCATTTTTAGCTGGACTTTTACTTGCTGAGACTGAATTTAAAGTTGAAGTTGAACGTATTCTAGAACCCTTTAAAGATGCGGCGACAGGCTTGTTTTTTCTGGCGATTGGCTTGGGTCTTTCATTGACACCTTTAAGCCAATCTCCGCTCTTGATTCTAGGTTCAATCTTTGCACTGGTCTTAATTAAAGCAGTTGTGATAGGTGTGATCAGCTATTACCAACAACGCAATGCCAAGCTCAGTACGCTGTTTGCAATCAACTTGGCACAAAGTGGTGAATTTAGTTTTATTCTGCTCAAGCTGGCTGAAAGTGAAAATTTACTTAGCGCAGAATTATTAGCACCAACATTTCTCATTATCTTGGGTTCGATGCTATTCACACCTTTACTTTACGCACTGTTTAATCGGAAAATTTTACCGATGCTGCAAAAAAATAAAGTCGCTGTGGCTGATGCTGATATCCCACAACATCCAATTCTCATTATTGGATTTGGCCGTTTTGGGCAAGTCATTGCACGTGCTTTACATGCGCAAGGCAAAAACTTTAACGTGATTGATAGCAACCAACCTGATGCTGACTTTATTGAACTATATGGACATCATTTTATTGATGCCGATGTTACACAAATCGAAAACCTACGCGCTACAGGTATTGAATACTGTAAGTTACTGATTATTGCGATTGATGATGTCGAGGACAGCATGAATCTAGCACGACATCTGCGTTTAAATTATCCAGATTTAACCATTTTGGTTCGTGCTCGAGATCGTCATCATGCACGATTACTTAATGATTTAGGTATCTCACAGATTTGGCGTGAAACCTACGCATCTGCGTTAAGTATGGCGCAGCAAGCCTTGGTTGAAACAGGTCTTTCCAAAGATGAAGCACAAAATTTTATGATGCATTTTAAACAAGAAGATGAACGGCTTATCCAGCAACATTGGAATTCTAATCAACAAGAGATCATTAAAAATCATCCAAGTGCTATTGCCGAGCTTGAGTATTTATTTGCAAATACAAAAACTTTGATTTTAGATCGTGCGAGCAATGATCAAAACACACAAAGTGATGCAAAATCACTCAATGAAACATCTTGAGTTTTGGCAAA
This sequence comes from Acinetobacter modestus, assembly GCF_014636095.1. GTDB lineage: Bacteria > Pseudomonadota > Gammaproteobacteria > Pseudomonadales > Moraxellaceae > Acinetobacter > Acinetobacter modestus. The sequence continues at coordinate 102,411 of NZ_BMDV01000005.1, read as the reverse complement.
CTGACACCATTATTGACTGCATAACCATGCACCTCTTTATAAAGTCTGAAGTGCGTTACAAAGCAAAGCGTTGCTTTGCGCTCCCTCGAAGGAGCACTGGAGAAAAATATGTCTGATTTACGCCAACGCTTTTTTATCGAAGACTGCCCTGTTCGTGGTGAAGTGGTTCATTTGGAAGAAGCACTACAAACCATTTTGGCGCAACGTGAATATATGCCTGCGGTACAAAGTCTCTTGGGTGAAATGCTGAGTGCAACCGCCTTACTTGCGAGTACACTCAAGATTCGTGGTCGTATTAGTTTACAAATTCAAGCAAGTGGAACATTTAAATGGGCTATGGCCGAATGCAATCACTTAGGTGAAGTTCGTGCGCTCGCAGATTATGAAGAAGATCCGCGCTTCACAGAAGGCAAAGATAGTCGTACCGTGCTTGCTGCCCTGACCAACCCTGTGCTGTTCATCAATATTGAGCCTGAACACGGCGAACGCTACCAAGGTATCGTACCATTTGATCAACCGACATTAGCTGGTTGCTTAACGCAATATTATGATTTGTCTGCACAGATTCCAACACATATCGTACTGGCAACCAATGGTCAACGTTCAGGTGGTTTATTAATCCAACTACTCCCTCGTAATAACGAAGAAGAACAAAAGTTGGTTGATGAAGACCTGTGGCCTCGTTTGACCATGTTGACTGAAACCCTTAAACCCGAGGAATTGACGGATCTTTCAGCCAATGAAATTCTCTATCGTTTGTATAACGAAGAAGAAGTTCGTTTACCTGAAGTTGAGCAATTAAAGTTCGGTTGTACATGTTCAAAGGAACGCTGCGCCCACGCTTTGATTCAAATCGGTGTGGATGCAGTTCATGAAACACTAGAAGCACAAAATCCAATCCAGATGGATTGCCAATTCTGTAATACACGTTACGAGTTCAGTGCAGAAGAAGCTTTAGGCTTATTTGGTGAACATTTAAGTTAATTGAAAAGTAAAATAAAAAAGACGGGCTTCCGTCTTTTTTTATTTTGTATTAAGGTCTATCTGATAGAACAATTTTCAAATCTCCCAATAACATAGACCTTAATTTTGACTTATGAATTACTTTGAATATTTCTTATTTATTATTAGCGTTATTGTCTTGATTGCTACCCCAGGCCCCGTAATGATCTTAGTGGCGAGCGCTGGTCTGAAAGGGGGTTATAGAAAAGCATTAGAAACTATTTTTGGTACCAATTTCGCTTCATTAATCCTGATTTTTATTTCTGTACTCATTCTCAAAGGCTTTCTCACCATTGATGAGAACTACCTAAAAGCCATTCGTATATTAGGTTGCCTTTATATTGCCTATCTAGGCTATAGCATTATTAAAGAAGTGCTTCAGGCACCACACCCAACCACCATTCAAACCGTATCCACACAAAGCGGAGGCTTTAAAAAAGGCTTTCTGGTGGGAATTTCCAATCCAAAAGATATTATTTTCTTTTCGGCTTTTTTCCCACAGTTTATTCATCTCTCGCCGAACATCAATTTCAGTTTAAGCTTACTTACGGTCACATGGATTATTTTGGACTTCTTAACCTTGTCTTTAGTCTATCTGTTCTTCAGTCGTCTCTCTCAAAGCAGAATCTATCCAAAGATTCTAGGTCTGTGTGGTGCTCTGCTCGTGTTGATTGCACTCTATGGGCTGATTGAAATATTTATCTAAAGTGATCTTAGAAAACCGAAAGTACCGATACTTACTCTAAGCTTTTAGCTAAACAAAACAACTCTTATACAATCGAATCCATTGAAATCTCTTGGATTCGTTTCATAATGAAAGAAACATCTCATTATTATATTTAAGATCATGGCAAAAAATTATTATGAAGAGCTAGGTGTTTCAAGAGATGCCTCAGCAGATGAAATTAAAAAAGCTTATCGAAAACTAGCACGTAAATATCATCCTGATGTGAGCAAAGAAACCGATGCGGAAGCTAAAATGCAGGCGATTAATGTCGCCTATGACACCTTAAGTGACGCTACAAAAAAAACTGAATACGATCAGATGTTAGATCATCCACAAGGTTTCTCTAATTTTGGACAAGGCAATCCAAACGGGTTTGACGGCTCACAGTTCTATCGCCAAAGCTCAGGTGAAGGTGCTGACTTTAGTGGCTTTGAGGATTTATTTGGTCGATTTGGCTCAGGTTTTGGTGGCGGACAACAACGTTCGCAACGTCAACAACACAGCTATCGGGGTGAGGATCAACATGCCAGTATTCAAGTCGATTTAGATATTGCCTATCACGGTTCAACAGAGCAAATTACGCTTCAAATTCCAACCTACAATGTTTATGGTGAACCTGAAGTCCAGCGAAAAACCTTACAGGTTAAGATTCCAAAAGGAATGAAAGAAGGTCAGCAAATTCGCTTAAATGGTCAAGGACAAAGTGGTATCAATGGCGGTGAAAATGGTGATCTTTATATTGAAATCCAATATAAAGATACCGACCGCATTCGTATTGAAGGAGCTGATGTCTATCAAACTATTGATGTAACTCCGTGGGAAGCAGCTCTAGGACAAAGCATTGAAGTCAATACTCCCGCAGGGCAACTCAAGGTCAATTTACCTAAAAATGCTAAGAATGGACAACAATTACGTCTAAAAGATAAAGGAATACCAAACAAAACCGCAGGGCATTTATATCTAATTATTAATATTGTTTTACCACAAGCACACAGTGAGCAAGAGCAACAGGCTTATCAACAGTTTGCAGATGCTTTTGCTTCATTCAGACCTCGTGCCTCATAAGGAGTAAGATCATGACAACTATTCAATACAAAGAAATTCAATATGACGGTCACTGCCAAGTTGAAATTATTGATGAACAATTGGCACTTGATCTCGAACACTTTGCAGAAGCATGTGGCCAAAGTACAGATTGGGTTTTAAAACTGATTGATTATGAAATTTTACAAATCCAAGTCGATCCACAAAGTTATCAGTTTATCGGTGAAGATGTAGCCCGAGCACGTCGAGCTTATCGTTTACAACGTGACTTCGATGCTAGCTTATCAGCAGTTGCGGTGATGTTGGATCTGATTGATGAAGTACAGCAACTGCGTAAACAGCTCAAACATTTTCACTAAGGCAACATCTTTATATATGACTAAACGCTTTATTTAAGTTTAGTCATTTTCTCTACTTCTTTAAGTGTTTGCTTAATTGGTTCATAGTCTAAGAACCAAAGTAAATTTACATTTCGTTGTTTATGCTGTTGTGCCAATAAATCAATTACGCTCCGTTCACCACGCCCTACTAAATGTTGCTGGTAAAAATAGTACAACAGTACCACCGTGCTCATTAGCATGACTGCAAGCATAATCCAAAAACCAACAGGTGACTTTAACCCTGGGATAAATTCAAAATTCATCCCATAAATCCCTGTTAATAAGGTCAAAGGGGCAAATATTGCCGTAATAATTGCCAAAATACGCATATTTTCATTGGTTTGATTCGCTATAGCTGAAAAATGTAAATCAATCGCCGATTGAATCGCATTTCTTAAACGCAAGGTATGTTTTTGAACACGCTCCACATGGCTCATTAAATCATTAAGACGAACCAAGAGAATGTCTTGATTCTTATGCTTATGTTCCCCCATCACATGATGATAATTATCCACCAGTTCATCTCGGAACTCCTGCAAGGTCTCTATTTGTTCCTCACATAAATTTTCAATTTGCTGGAAAGCCATATCTTCATGAAACAATTGATGCCACTGTTTAAAACGGCGATTGCCCTGCAAAAGTTGCTGTTGCCAATATTCAACACGACGGGTCAAGGGCGTACGTAAATTCAAATAGCCATCAATCATGCTGTTCAGCAAACGCAAGCATAAATCGGCAGGTGTGCTGGCTAATTTTCTCGGCTTATTTTGTTCAGCAATCGGACGACCCATAATTACTTGAATACGTTGAATATAGCTTTCGATTGCTTTATTGCCCTGCTCCCTCACACTCACCAAAATATTCGGCGTTAGAATAAAACTCATCGGTGTGGTCGCTAGGCCAAAAATACTTTCATGAGATTCTAAAGCATTGTCACTTTCATAAATTTGATCGTCTGGACTGATCAATTTCCGAAATACTAATAGGTCATATTCTTCAACTGTATCAAAGGCACAAGGATGTTCAATATTGAGCAAATCACGCATATGAAATTCGTTAAGCACCACACCTGTATGCTCATAAATATTTTTTTGCCAAGAATCGGTATGATTAACCAAATCCTGTCTCAAACTATCAACCCACAAAAACTCAAGCGTATGTTCTGTTTGTTGTTCCACGCTAATAAAAATCGTATTTTCACTGTTATGACGATAAAAATAATAAAGCTGCATAGAGTCGAGATAAGTTTGAAAATCTATAGAAATGCTGCCATGAAGCACAATAAAAAGCTATGTTTATTCTATTATCAAAATCAAATGATATGAAAAAGCCTCGTATGCGAGGCATCGAGGCTTTTTCAAATTAAGGGGTATTAAACTTCTTTGTTTAGTACCACACCATGTTTTAAGGCTTGGTCGAGTTGCTCTTTATCTAACGCCTTATCCCATTTTGCAACAACAATTGTTGCACAAGCATTACCAACTAAATTGGTTAAAGCACGGCATTCAGACATAAAACGGTCAATACCAAGGATCAACGCCATCCCCGCGACTGGAATCGCAGGAACAACAGAAAGCGTTGCAGCCAAAGTAATAAAGCCTGCGCCCGTGATCCCTGCAGCACCTTTAGAACTAAGCATAGCCACCAATAAAATTGTCACTTGTTGAGTGAGTGTCAGTTCAATATTACATGCTTGTGCAATGAATAATGCCGCCAATGTCATGTAAATGTTGGTACCATCTAAGTTGAATGAATACCCAGTCGGAATTACTAAACCTACAACCGATTTTTCACAGCCTGCTTTTTCCATTTTCGCCATCAATGATGGGAGTGCTGCTTCTGATGAACTTGTACCAAGAACCAACCACAGTTCATCTTTGATGTAACGGATCAGGTCGATAATCGAAAAACCGTTATAACGAGCGACTGCACCCAAGATAACAATAACGAAAAGTAATGCGGTAATGTAGAAGGTTGCGATTAATAGCATCAAGTTCCCAATTGAACTAATTCCATAAGCGCCAATGGTAAATGCCATCGCACCAAATGCACCAATAGGTGCAAACTTCATCAACATACCCACTAGAGTGAATACAGGATTGGTTAATTGTTGTAAGAAGTCAGTAATTGGACGACCCAAATCGCCTGATTTAGCAAGTGCCAAACCAAATAGGACTGCGACAAACAAAACTTGAAGAATTTGACCTGATACAAATGGACTCACCAATGTATCTGGAATGATATTCATCAAGAAACCTGTAATAGTTGATTCATGTGCTTTAGCTGCATATTCATCAACTTTAGTACTGTGTAATGTACTTGGATCGATATTTAACCCATGCCCCGGTTGAATCACATTCCCAACAATTAACCCGACGACTAACGCCAATGTTGAAAAGGTTAGGAAGTAAATCATCGCTTTACCCGTGACTCGTCCAACACTGCCGAGATTTTTCATCCCAGCAATCCCTGTCACAACGGTCAAGAAAATTACGGGTGCAATAATCATTTTCACCATTTTAATGAAGGCTTCACCAAGCGGTTTTAAGCTTTCACCAAATTCAGGAAAAAAATGACCTAACAATATCCCTGCAACAATTGCAAAGATGACCTGTACGTAAAGAATTTGATAAAACTTGGGTTTCTTTGGTGGCTGCTGGTCATCTTGACCTGTGGCGGCATGATCGATATGCATGTGTAATATTCCTTCATATTGGGATAACAAATAGACTTCCGACTGTCTATCTAAAACCTTATAAACACAGGCAGGAGCGGAAATTTGGGGAATTCTACGTTAATTGTAATCCTCACAATTTAAGCATTCGACTAATGTCTAATATAAAATAATTTTATGTTTATTGTTTCGCCAATTTATATTTATAGTTTTCATCTAGTTAATAAAAAAGCGCATTGTAAAAACAATGCGCTTTTTTTAAGCAAAAGTATTGCTATTATTGAGCTTGCTCAATATCTTTCATTGTCAACTTAATACGACCACGATTATCGACATCAGCAACTTGTACTTTTAGTTCCTGACCTTCTTTTAACACGTCAGTCACATTCGCAATACGCTCATTTGAGATTTGTGAAATGTGAAGTAAACCATCCGTACCAGGCATGATATTTACGAACGCACCAAATTCAACGATACGAATCACTTTACCGTCGTAGATTTTGCCTGGCTCAACTTCAGCAGTCAGTGCTTGGATTTTTGCAATCGCAGCACGAGCAGCAGCTTTAGTTTCACCAAATACACGAACTGTACCATTGTCTTCGATATCAATCGCAGCTTTAGTCTCTTCTGTAATGGCACGAATGGTAGCACCACCTTTACCAATCACATCACGAATCTTATCTGGATTGATGTTAATCACTTCGAAAGTCGGCGCATTAGCACTAATTTCTGCACGAGCACGTGAAATGACTTTATTCATTTCATTCAGGATATGCATACGACCAGCAAAAGCTTGGTTTAATGCAACTTCCATGATCTCTTCAGTAATACCTTCGATCTTGATGTCCATTTGAAGCGCAGTAATACCGTTTGCAGAACCTGCTACTTTAAAGTCCATATCACCAAGGTGGTCTTCGTCACCTAAGATGTCAGAAAGAACTGCAAAACGCTCACCTTCTTTCACTAAGCCCATTGCAATACCTGCAACTGGTGCTTTAAGCGGAACACCTGCATCCATAAGTGCAAGAGATGCACCACAAACAGACGCCATAGAAGATGAACCGTTTGATTCAGTAATATCAGATACGATACGAAGTACGTAAGGGAAGCGATCAACAGGTGGAAGAACCGCTTGTACACCACGACGCGCTAAACGACCGTGACCAATTTCACGACGCTTAGGACCTGATTCACGACCCGTTTCACCTACTGAGTAAGCAGGGAAGTTATAATGCAACATGAAGTTGTCGGTTTTCGTACCTGCTAAGGTATCAACCATCAATGCATCACGTGTGTTACCTAAAGTTGCAGTTACAAGTGCTTGTGTTTCACCACGTGTAAATAATGCTGAACCATGAGCACGACCTAATACACCCACTTGAACGTCGATACCACGAACTGTTTTGGTGTCACGACCATCGATACGTGGCTTACCAGACAAGATGTTGTCACGTACGGTACGGTATTTAAGATCTTCGAATAAGAAATCAACTTCATCAGCGATGCCATCAACATCTTCTTCAGGAACGAATTGCGCTTTTGCTTCTGCATAAAGTGCATCTAAAGCTGCATAACGTTCTTGTTTTACCGCAATCGTATACGCTTCTGAAATTTTTGCTTCAAATGCTTCTTTTAATTTCGCACGTAATTCTTCGTTGTGTGTTGGAGCAACCCACTCAGATTCTTTCGCACCAACAGCTGCAGCAAATTCTTTGATTGCTTGTACAGCAATTTGCATTTCGTCATGACCGAAAAGTACTGCGCCTAACATTTGGTCTTCTGAAAGTTCTTTTGCTTCAGATTCAACCATTAACACTGCTGATTCTGTACCTGCAACTACAAGATCAAGATCAGATTGTGCAAGTTGTTCTAGCGTTGGGTTAAGAACATATTCACCATTGATCAAACCAACACGTGCGCCACCAATTGGGCCACGGAAAGGTGTACCCGCAATCGACAATGCAGCAGATGTACCTAACATTGCAGCAATATCAGCATCCATCGTTTTGTCAGAAGACACAACTGTTGCTGTCACTTGGATTTCGTTGAAATAGCCTTCTGGGAACAATGGACGAATTGGACGGTCAATCAAACGAGAAATTAAAGTCTCAGCTTCAGATGCACGGCCTTCGCGCTTGCCATAACCACCAGGGATACGACCCGCCGCATATTGTTTTTCTTGATAGTTAACAGTTAACGGGAAAAAGTCTTGACCCGCTTTTGCTTTTGGCTGTGCAACAACCGCAACAAGCACAGTTACACCACCCATTGTGATTAAAACTGTATTTGCTTGACGTGCAACACGACCCGTTTCTAAAACAACTTGGTGCTGACCAAATTGGAATTCTTTACGAACGATATTAAACATTGACATGTATTATATTTTCCTAGTTTTATTCTAGTGAGACCCCTAAGGTTTGGCATTCAGACTACAACTCATGTGTAGATAAATGACAAAGCTTAGAAGCCATCGCACTAGATCAAAAATTTTTACATAAAAGTTAAACACAAAGAAGGAGCGAACAAGCGCCCCTTCTAAAATCACCTAAAGTAAATCAGGTGAAACTCTCTTTTCAGCGATAAAGCATAGCAACATGCGAAATAGCGAAAACAAAGTAAAATCGAATTAACGACGTAAACCTAATGCGCCGATCAAAGCAACATAACGACCGTGATCTTTACCATTTAAATAGTCAAGTAATTTACGACGTTGGTTAACCATACGAATCAAACCACGACGGCTGTGGTGGTCATGTTTGTGTTCTTTAAAGTGACCTTGCAAATCATTGATTTGAGCAGTCAATAAAGCAACTTGTACTTCAGGTGAACCAGTGTCGTTTTCTGCACGAGCAAATTTAGCAATGATCTCTGCGCGATCTGCGTTAGTTAAAGCCATTCGATTTCTCCGAGATGCTTAAAAAATAAAATGATAATGATCAGTTGCAAGCAACTGACTGCCGTGCATCACTACAGCAAGTCGCCTATTTTAAGTGATCTATCACCATATTGCAAAAATGTTTTAACTTTGCTGGCATTTCGGCAGCTGACAGCGTTGTACAAAATAGGCACACTATCGTATATCTGTTTTCAATTTATGACAGAGACGAAAGAAAACGAAAATATTGCGAGGGAATCGTGAAAATTTTATCAACCAATACTTGTTATGTACCAAATGACTTAAATCAAGTGATTCGCTCAAAAGATGAAGTTGCAGCTGAATTGGGTGGAATGACTGAAAAGCAGATCCAAAAGATCTGGAATAGCGTTGAATGCCTGTATAAAACAGGAAACTATCCACTCGTTACATTATGTTTGCGACGTCAAGGACAAATCTTACTAAACCGCAGTATTGGTTATGCACAGGGCAACTCCCCTGATGGCTTAGCCGCGGATGCAAAAATTGGTACGCCTGATACGCCTGTATGTTTATTCTCTGCGTCAAAAATGGTTACAGCAATGCTGATCCATATGTTGGATGAGCGCGGTGATTTAAATCTGCTCGATCCGATTAGCTACTATATTCCTGAATATGGGGTCAATGGTAAACGTCGTGCGACTATTTTCCATTTGCTTTCTCACCGTGGCGGGATTCCACGCATTGATACGGAAGTCACACCAGAACTTTTATTTAACCAAGAAGAAATCTTAAAAGTACTTTGCGCAGCTAAACCTGTTTCACCATCAGGGACACATCTTGCTTATCACGCTGTTACCGCTGGTTATATCCTAGGTGAAATCGTTCAGCGTGTAACTGGACAAAGCGTACGTGAGTTTTTGGCTGAAAATATTGAAAAACCAATGGGGCTGGATTATTTCAACTATGGTTTGAAACCAGAATATCGAGATAATGTTGCACTAAATTATGCCACAGGAATTCACCCAAGCTTAGGTACAGACCATTATCTTAATCATGTACTCGGTGGTGGTTTACAACTTGCAGTGGATGTAACCAACGATACTCGTTTCATGGATACGATTTGTCCTGCTGGGAACATTTATACCAGCGCTGAACAAGTTGGTCGTTTTTTTGAAATGTTACTCAGCGGTGGTGAATATCAGGGTAAAGAGATCATGAGCGCAAAAACTGTATTTCGCTCAACCCTACCAACATCAGGAACAAGTCTAGACCGTACCCTACTCGCCCCGATGCGTTATGCGTTAGGTCCAATGCTTGGTAGTAATCCAGTCGGTTTATTTGGCCCAATGACTGGTCAGGCTTTTGGGCACATTGGTTTTTCTAATATTTTATGTTGGGCAGATCCAGAGCGTGATATTAGTGTATCGTTGCTTACCACAGGAAAATCTGTCGTTGGGACACACCTCCCTGCTCTTGCCAAAACATTATATCAAATCTCAACAAACTGCCCTAAGATTCCAAAGAATCAACGTCGTTCATTGTTTGCAACAGATCGACACGAGGCAGACATCGTCTAATTCATTTGATGAGCAAAAAAAAGAGCCCAAGTCAGACTTGGGCTTTTGCGCGTTATTCAAGGTTCTTTTCATTTTTCTATTATTATTCTTTATGTTTCTTATTAAGCTACTTTCAGACCCTCTGAACGTATTTTACACATCACTTTTTATGTTTTTGCTTTGAGTGTGTATCTTCTTTATACCGACTATTCTGTCAGAACTAATTGTGGAGAAAAATAGCATTTTTCTTATCTCTATGTAAGCAAAAACGTACAGGTCTGTATAACATTTAACTTAATAATACAGAAAAATTGTCAAACAATCATATTTTTAATTTAAACTTTTGGTTCAAAGCTTTTATAGAAAAATTAATTTTTGCTGCACACTGTTAAAGATAGATATTCTTCATTAAAATCATTTTGATTAAAATAAATACAATGACTATCATGATGTTAGTAAGATTAAGGATTAAAAATAAAAAAGCCCTGTAGTCTCTCCCAAAACTACAAGGCTTAGCGGCTGTAAGTTTCCTCTTTTATCACTTACCTCACTGTAAGTTCGCTGTCTCATTGACTTTATTATTATATTTTTGCGATTTACCTAGCTTTCCGTGCTAGGCTCTTTGTGTGTACATGATCTCAAAAACATTTATTTCACTCTAGCGACAATATCTCGAATCCTTGTAAGCTTTTACTTACAAAACAGTGAATTTTAAAGAATAATTTCACAATCCCTCTAAATTGATCTTTTGCACTAAACCACTACGACGAACGGTTCTAATAATCAATGACTGTTGTAATGCCTTCCGATCAGCCAGAATACTCACTACTTTTTTAGCACGTGTCACTGCGGTATAGATCAATTCCTGACTCAATAATTTCTCGGCATGTGCATCCAAAACAATCGCGGTATGGGTAAACTCCGAACCTTGTGATTTATGAATGGTTAAAGCAAAAGCGGTTTGTATACTGCGTGGCAGTCGGTGCGCAGCAATCCATTTATTTAAGCTCGGGAAAAACACTTCGAATTGCTGTGACTGGGTGCGATGTTTAAAACAAATGCCAATATCACCATTAGAAATCCCAAGCTGATAGTCATTATAGGTCATCATTACAGGACGTCCGATATACCAATCTCCAACAGCGATTTGTTTCAATTGCTGATTAAGCCAATGCCCCGCATAACGATTCAGTTGCTCGATTCCCAACGGGCCATGTCGAACAGCCGTTAAGATTCGATAATCATCAAAGGCTTGAATCACATGCTGGATTTGCTCGGCAGGCTCATCTGCATCTATATAATGTTTTAAAGCTTCGATATGGGCTTGGAATCCAGCCATCAATTTATTCTGATAAAGCTCAATATCAACCTGCTGTTGCTCAAGTAAATATTCCAGCTGAATCAGGTCTGGCATATCCTTGCTCAAGGAAATCGTTTGCAAAGGTGCAGCCTGAACAATTTCTGCCTCTAGTTTTGATAAGACTAAATCGGGATTGCTTAGATGTTGCTGTGCCTGAATAAATCGTGCGAATTGTCCAATCTTGGCCTCACCAGAGAAACGGCGGCTGGTCTGTAGCTGGACTCGATTTTCAGTCAATGCCTGTACTTGCTGTAAATCAGCCAAAACCGAGCCGACATCAACCGAAGCCAATTGATTGGCATCACCAAGCAAAATAAGTCGGCATTGATCTGGAACGGCTTCAAATAACAGGGTTGCCAAATTCAAATCCAGCATTGAGGCCTCATCCACCACAATCACATCATAGGGTAAAGGTTGCTTTAGATGAAAACGTGGTATTTGTCGATTGCCCATGCCCAATAAACGGTGCAAAGTCTGCGTGGTTTGATTACGCAACTCATCTGTAATTAAACCTGATTCCAATAATTTTGGATCATTAAATGAGTTCTGTAATGCTTCCTGCATACGTTGTGCAGCCTTGCCTGTCGGCGCTGCCATGGCAATACGAATATCGGGAATGGTCTGGTTAAGGGCTGCAATAATACGTGCCAAAGTATAGGTTTTCCCTGTCCCTGGCCCGCCTGTAATAATGCTCAGACCTTGTTGCAACACCATTTTCAGTGCAGCCTGCTGGTGTTCATCGCTGAGTAAGTCTTGATAATGTTCGGCATCAACAGCCTGAATCGTTTGTCGCTTTAATCGACAAATCTGCTGTGCGAGGCGTTGCTCTAGGTGCCAATATCGGTATAATGCCAAGCCCTGCTGATCATAGACACAAGGGGCAACCTGCGTGTTTGCGATTTCGCTGGAAACAGCCAAATCCGCCAATGCCGCAATCTGGCTTGGCTCAACCTCAATACAACTGTCACCTTGTAAGCTGGCTTCAACCAGTTGTTGTAGTACCTGTGCAGCGCTAACTGCTTGAGCAGATTGAGAAAATGGTGCTTGTGAGAGATAGTCACTCCACATATTTAACCATGTCATTTGCGTTGACTGATCATCAACTTGTTTGTCCACAGAGTTATCCTCAAACTTACCCACACGCTTGTCCACAAGGTTATAAACAGAGTTATTCACAAGCTAAGCTTTTGTTTAATTTAAAATCACGCACTTTATCTACACCATTTTTCCAGCTTTATCCTCAGAAAAATATCCAAGTATTGCATCTAGACGCAAGATAAACTCATCCTCAGGCTTCCAGTAGAAACAGCCTTGCTGCACCTGCCCATTCATGCCGCGTAAATACAGATAAGATGCACCACCCAAATGCTGCTGCATCTCATAATCCTGCAATTTGACTGACAGATAACGATGTAGCGCCACCAGATATAATGCCGCTTGTAACCAATAACTCGACAACGACATACTTTCTGCAATCTGAGTAGCCTGATAATCCAGTTGCTCTGCCCCTAAATAATTACTCTTATAATCGGCAATATGGTAACGCTGACCATCGAAGTAGACCAAGTCAATGGAGCCATTCAAGTAACGGGCAGATTTCGCTTCAAGTAACTCAGGCATTTCGATACTATATTCCTCAAACAACTGCTGTACACGCTGCATCGCCAGCACTCGATCCGATAAAGCCAGATAGAATGGACATTCCGACAGATATTGTCCTGCAGCTAATTGCTTTAACTGAAAGCCCTGATTCAGTGGCGTATGTAATACTTCACCAAGCCAATCAGCAATCCATTGATAGAGCTGTTGCTCGCCATTTTCTTGTTCTGGGAAATGCAGTTGATACTGTTGTAACAGCTCTAACCATAAGCCTTGATAGGTGTTTTTAAAACGACGGCGAATGTCTTCCACCCAGGTTTGGGGTTGCTGAAAATCAATCTGCTCAAAAATCTCATGCAGGAAATTACCAGCCAAAGTCCCTTTCGGGAAATATTGCTTAATCCAAGCGATTGGCTGAGCCGTGGCGATTTTTTCCGTTTCAGCAAAATTTAATTCATCTTCTGCTTGCTCAAAATCAATATCGATATTGGCCAAGCGATCAGCCCGAGTCGCTTTATGCTTTAAATGTTGTGCCAGATAGCTAAAACTGGTTTTTCCGCGTGCATAAAAACGTTGTGTCGGCAACGCTTGAGCCAACAGTGCAATTTGTTGTTGGCTTTGCTGTAACTGTAAGGCTTGTGGTCGCTCTAACATAAGCGCAGCATCGGTACTATAGGGATGTTGAAAGTAGTCACCCTGATTCTTCCAAAAAGCCAAACCTGAAAATTTATTTTTATCGCCTTTTTCTGGTTCAAACACCGCATAGACCCGATGGCTGGCACGTGTCAGCGCCACATACCACAACCGATTTTGTTCTGCTAAAGCGCGTTGCTGATGTTGATCCAGCTCAATCTGCTGTAAAAAGTTTTTATCCGCCACTGCCACGACACGTTGAGTACGCGTCTGACCTGTCTCGGGCAACTGGATTTCAGTGGTGGAAAAATTCAGTGTTTTCTGCACTTCAGTAAAGGCCTTATTCGCCCCCAGTAAAAACACGATTTTAAACTCCAAGCCCTTGGACTGATGAATCGTCATCAGTTGCACGCCCGCTTCACTGGACAGCTTGTGTTCAAGCTCCCAATCGCGATCACTTGGTGAATTTAATTGTTTTAAATACCAGTGATACAGGTTTTGCATCCCTTGTACATGTTCACTATGTTGACTTAAGAGATCAGTGAGGTGGCGTAGATTCACCACGGCACGTTCATTGTCTTTACTTTGTGTGGCAACCAGTTGTTGCCAAAGACCAAACTGATTTAAGCAACGCTGCCATGCCGATAAAAAGCCCTGATTCAGCCACATTTCGCGTATGTCATCAAATTGCTGAATATAATCACTCAAGCCTTCTGCACTTTGTTCTAAGGCCAACAGTCGAGCCAAATCAAAGCCAAATAAACGGCTGAGCAAAGCCCGTTTGAGCTTGGCTTCATCATAAGGATGAAGCAATGCCGTCAACAAGGCTCCCACATCCTGTGCAATGCTGGAATCAAATACACTACGTTTCGAAGGTCGGTTGACCCGAATTCCCATGCGTTCCAGCACATATTGCACTTCATCCAATTGGCGATGGCTACGCGAAAGAATGGCAATATCATCTTCATCAATCGCAGTTGGGACATCACCCTCTAGGTACAATTGTTTTAAATACGATTGATTAAGTAAGTGCTGAATCTGCCATGCCACCTGTGTGGCCTGCTCATTGCCCTCTTGCAAATGTAACCAACGCAACGGCATTGGATTGGGTTGGGCATTTTCAATCAAGGCGGGGTGTGGACGTGAACCCGCTTGAATCGGGTCATAGCTGACCTGCTCACCAAAATCGACCTGGCGCTGAAACAGCAGATCCACCACTTCAACCAGTTCTTTCACCGAACGGTGGTTATGAATCAACTTATACTCACGCCCCTGCTTCGCCATAATATCCTGATAGGCATTCAGGAAGGTCAGCATATCTCCACCACGGAAACCATAAATCGCCTGCTTACGGTCGCCGACCATGATCATGCAACCTTTTTGATAACGCTGTGGATGACGCCAGATACTGGCTAACATATCATCTTGGTCTTGGTTGGTATCCTGAAACTCATCGACCAGAATCAATGGGTAGCGTGACTGTACAAATACCGCGAAAGATTGTCCTTGCTCGCCTTTTAAAGCTTCAGACAAGGTCTTGATTTGTTGAGCAAAGGTAGTCTCTCCTTTTTGCTGCAACACTTGCGGCAAGCGCTTTTTGACCTCAACACACAAATAGGCTTTTAAATAGACCTGTAACTGCTCAAATTCTTGCTGAGTCTGCTGTACAGCTTGAAACAGCTTTTGCAATTGCAACACACTTGGATGTTGATAGAAGCCTTCGGCAATTTCCGCAGGACATTTCTTAAAAATTTTTTGTGCTTCGAGTTTGTCTAAGAACTTAAATACCGCATCACGTGCATCGGCAAAATAGACATCAAAGATCTGTATATTCTCAGGACTGTTGAGTGCAGTTAATAATGGTGGCAAGGATTCTGTAAACAGTTTATGAAAGGCGTTGTTGCGGAAAGAAGCACCATTAATATGCCCATAATAGGCACCCTCTAACTGGAAGTATTCCGCCAAGCTGCTCAAGTCAGTCTGCTGTGCTTGCTGTTGCCACTGCTGCAACTGAGCTAACTCAATTTCAGGCATGGCAGGCAGTTTAAATTGTGCCGAACTAAAATTCAGCGAGCTTTCCACCATCCCGACAAAATGATCGACACTTTTCAGCCCCCCCACACTATATAGCGCATTGATCACTTGCTGCGGTTGAGTCTGAATCCATTCCCGCAACACATCATGAATTAATTGACGGGTATAGCTTTTGGCATCCTCTGTGATTTCAGCGCGTTCGATTTTGCCACTTTCAAAGGCAAACTCACGCAATAGCTTTTGACTAAAACTATCCAAGGTTCCAACAAACAATTCATCCAATTGATCGATGACCAATTTGAGCCGTTCACTGGCATAGGCAATCCGTGGAGCAAAGTTTTGTAAGACTTGCTGTTTTAATGGATCAGACTCTTGTAATGCCTTGGCTTGAATATCTTGTTCCAATACATCACGAAAAGGTTCTAAAAACTCAAGGATTTCAACCAGACGTAGACGGATACGCGTTTTGAGTTCTGCGGCTGCAGCACGGGTAAAGGTGGTGGCAATCACCTGATTGGGTAGATATTTTTCTAAGAAAACCCGCACCATCAAACTGGATAGCGTATAGGTTTTCCCCGTTCCTGCTGAGGCTTCAATCAGATGCAAGCCTTCAAATTGAATATCGCCAATCGGCTGATAAGACACTGGATACTTTGAGTTCATGTCTTACTCCACCCGTAAAAATTCAAAAATCGGTTGATACAACGCATAGGAATAATGATCACAGGCATACTGTAATAAAGCGGTTGCATCTTGCTCTTGCAAAATGAACTGCCAATCGCGGTGCAATTTACAGGCTTCATTCTGGGTCATATCAAAACCCGAGAAATCCCCCGTATCATTCCAGTCCTTCAATACTTGCTTTTGACTGTCTTCAGTTAACACCTGAGTTGAATCCTGCTCAATCCACTCATATTGCTTGCCCTTTTCTAAAGGCTTTAACATTAAGGCTGCAGGCAAGACCACAGGCTGCTGCTGTGCATCGTGCCAAAGCCGTAACCATGCATTTAAATAATGCTGTGCCTGCTGTGAACTTAAGCCTTCACAAATCACGGTCTGATCACTAAATACCACAATTCGACGCTTCGCTGTGGCAGCATCACTCTTGATTACCGCCAGCCAAAGCAGATATTCCAGCCAGACTTTGGCAAAGCGCTTGGCACGGGCATTGGAAGCATCCAAACTGACCCAATCTTGGGTCTGCTGTTTCGGGGTCACACAGGCGATTTGTAATTGTTTCGAGACCCGCCAAATCCGTTGCGTGGTTTCAGTCGGCGCTGGGGCGTATTGCTGCAAGCGCTCCAACAAGCGTTGCAGCTCTAAGCGACTTTGCTGCCAAGCACTCTGCTGAACTTTCCCAACGGGCAACTGATCTTGCAACAGACTCGGAGAGAGCTGGTCATCCTGCTGCTGTAAAAAATGCCGAATGGCATATTTACCGAGACCATCGAGTAATAATGGTTCAGCTTGATCAAGCAATGCTTGTGCGCTTAAATTTTCCACACCTAAGGTCTTTAAATACAGCCGCGCTGGGAAACTGATATCCTGAATCCATTGCTGACTCTCCAAAATAATCATTTCATTCTGTTCAACGGGATAGGCTGTATTGGCCCACGCCTGTCGCTCACCTTTGACTTGCTGAATCTGTGACGCGACTTTAAACCATTGGTCTTGAAAGCGCACAGGTCGATCCGAAACAAAGCCGAGTGGATCGAATGGTTGTAGACGATGTAAATGATACAGCGGGTAAAGCTGTGGCGGGATTTGTAATGCCTCCAATCCAGCTAAATCCACTTCTGATAAAGGAAGCCTATCTTCGCTGCTAGTCGGTTTTACAATCAAAGCCAAATGCTCGCGGAAGCCCTGCAATACACTGGATGGCTCTCTAACTTCGCCATCATTGAGATCAAAGCCATTATAAAACAGCCAAACCTGTTCTTGTGCCAACAGGATGGCATCCAAAAATGCCCCTTGATCATCCTCCAAACGAGAACGATCACCCAATTGCTGACGTAGTGCATCCATCAAGTCAAACGGAATATGACTGTCCCGATTTGGAAATTTACCTGTATCCAAGTTCAACATCACGATCAAGCGATAAGGAATCGGGCGAATTTGTCCAATCTGACTAAAGGTAATTTGTCCTGTCGGTTCAACTTGCGCAGACTGACTTTCCAATGTGCGCTGAATTTCTTCAATAATATAAGGCAAAGGTAAAGTAATTTGGCGCAACTGCATTTCTGCATCGTCATAATAGCTGGCCAGAGTCAGCATCCGCTCTTGCTTCTGAATAATTTCACGGATTGCTTTTAATGCCACCACATCGGCTTGTTCAAACTCTTGTACATCCTGTTTGATCCGTTGCAACCAGACCTCAACAGGCAAACGCTGTCCTTGCTCATGTGCCACCAGCCAATCTCGTCGCGCTGCTAAATCTTGATAGATCTGAATCAGAATACCAATAAGTTCAAAATCACTTGGCTGCACCAAGGCATAACTGAGCATATCCTGCACCATCACATGCGCAGGCACGGCAATCCCAAGCGCCAAACGATCGAGAGCAAATTTAAAACTATAACGATAGTCTTGATCATCATCACTGAGCGTTTGTTTTAAATTTTCAGCATCCAAACCACGCTTAAAGCCAGCATCATCGAGTAAACTTAGAATCCGTTGTGCCTGCGTATAATCCAATCCATAACGTTGTTGCGTCGCGGAAAGATTGAGCCAATCAGCAAAGTCATCCTGCGTAAAACGCCCTTGGGTCAATTGCAAGCGTCCAAGTACAGCACGCCATGCGTTTAAGGCATCTAATTGGGCAACGCCAGCAATTTTTACAGGTAAGAACACCTCATGCTCATGGGCCAGCGCAGGAAAAACACTACGAATCAAGGGCTCAAGTTCAGCTAGGTTCGGAGTCAGAATCAACACATCACTCGGACGACGTGGATTGCTATCTGCTTGAGACAGCCAATGCAGCAACTGTTCTTTTAAAACTTCGAGTTGCCGCACACTGGAGTGGCAAACATGGATCTGAATCGATTCATCCTCAGGTGCAAGTTCATATTGCTGGGGCTGAGGTTCTGCCAAATAGAAAATGTCCGACTGAATTTTACCGAGTAACGTTTCAGGGAAATAATCCTCAAAAGCATCCACCCATTTACCCTCTTCTCCTGTTGCCAGTTGCGACAACAGCGAAAAGTGGTCCCGCGCTTGCTTACCTAACCGTGTCAGTAAGGGATGCCGAGATTCTCGATTTAAGGCATTAAAACCCAGACTAAAACTGTCAAAAAATGCGGCAATTTCTGCATCACTGGCATGGGGATGTTTCGCAATATAGCGCTCTTTCACGCCGAGGTCATAACGCTTTTTCCAGAGGGGATCAACACTGTCGGCCCAATATTCCTGCGATGGGTTATAGTGCAGAATCACCACATCTAGATACTGCCCCAAACGACGTAAAAATTGCAGTTGGCTCGGTGGTAAATCTAGAATCGTAAATACAATCACCTGATTCGGTAGTTGTGCCAAAGCTCGGGATCGTGTCTGCTGATTGTCTAAAAGTTGCCAGAAATCAGCATCAATACTTTGTATTTCAACAAAATCATCGTGAAAATAGTGTTGCCACAACCAACGCTGCCATGCTTCCAACTGTTCGGTTTGCTGTAAGCTAAAGGCTGAAGTTTGTTGATCCGTATGCGCAATCAGTTGTTCGATATTTAAGGCTTTATTCTGTCCCCACGTCGATAGCCAATTCCCCGCACAAGTACAATTGCTTTGGCAGCCGCGTTGACAATGACCGCGATAAATCATGTAGTTATTAAACAGTTGTGAAACCTGTTCCGCCACCCAATACAACATACTTTGTTTTTTAAGTTGTTTTTCCATGCCTTGCTGCAACTGATCGGCACTGGCATAAATCCGTTGCACAATCGAATATAAAGGGTGCTCTTGTGCAAGGCTATTCTGTTCAGATTGAATAAAAGGCTGTAAGGCTTGATGAATACGCCACTTTAAAATCAAACGCGGAATATTGGCTTTACGCACTTGTTCTTTATTGTCTAATACTTGTTGGTAGGCATACCACTGAAAACCACGAATGCGCTGATGAAATTGATAGTTGGCGGTCATGCCTTGTTGTTCAGCAATTTTTTGTGTGAGCCATTGTTCTTGGGCAGGACTGGGAACAATAAAATGCTGGGTTTTAAACACCTGAAAGGGTGTCGTACTCGGTTGGGTGATTGATGCCATCACACCTTGTAATAACACTTCAAGGCGTTGACTTTGAATAACATGAATACCCATCTACGAATATGACCTCATCAGGAATGCTTATTGTATTGCACGAAAACGTACATATTTATCACTATACAACTTCATGTAACTATGTCACGTTAAACACACAAGGAAATAAATAAATTGTTTTGAAATTCACCACTCAATACGATTGAATGTACTATCGAGGGATAGACTTTAGGTATAACTTTATGAAAATTGAAAAAATTCCTGATTCGATTGATCCAAGTTTAAATTTGGAGCAAATTCGCGAAGAGTGTTTGACACTTACCAAAAATCGTGCATATTGGTCTGCAGGTGCAGCGATTGTACCCATCCCATTTTTTGATGTGGTCGTTGATTTGGGGATGCTCACTCAGATTATTCCTTATATTAATGCGCGTTTTGGTTTAGCACCTGAACATATTAGTGTCTATGATCCTGAAACCAAAAAAGTGCATTGGGATGAGCTACGTAAACGTGGTTTCGAATTTTCAGGTTTTGTGGTGGCGCGCACTGCAATGAAAAAATCTTTTAATGGCTTTTTCACGAAAATTGCCACCAAGCAAGTGACCAAGTTTATTCCTTTAGGTGGACAATTGGTTGCTGCAAGCCTTGGTTATTTCATGATGCGTAAAATTACTGAAGCACATATTCAAGATTGCTATAACCTTGCTAAACGAATTCAACAAAAAAGTCGCAGTACTATTGTGGCTTAATAATATTTGATGACGACAAGGCGGTTTAATCCGCCTTGAGTTGTTTTAAAATTGCCTTTAAAACTTCAATTCGTGCTGTATTTTTATCATCCGTAGCGATTACATACCATGGTGCATAATCTGTGTTGGTTCGTTCGAACATATCTGCAGCAGCTTTTAAATAATCGTCCCATTTATCACGATTACGCCAATCTTCTTCAGTAATCTTGAAACGCTTATGTGGGGTTTGTTCACGATCTTTAAATCGAACTTCTTGTTCATCCTTACTGATTGCAAGCCAAATTTTTACAATCACGGTTTGACTATCAACCAAATTTTCCTCAAACCGATTAATTTCATTATAAGCACGTTGCCATTCAACGACTGAAGCAAAACCTTCGATCCGCTCAACCAAAACACGACCATACCATGTACGATCAAAAATGGTAATTTTCCCGCCATCATTCAGTTTATTCCAAAAACGCCACAAATAAGGACGGCGTAATTCATAACGTTCAGGTGCAGCAATACTATGAATTTCATATTCACGTGGATCTAATTTTTTAACAATTCTTTTTATCGCTCCCCCTTTACCTGCAGCATCCATACCTTCAAAAGCAACAATCACTTTTCGTTCGTCGTAACGTAATGCATCAGCAACTTTTTTGGTTAATTTGTTCAATTCCTCTTTGTAGTCATCTTTATCTAAGCTTTGTTTTGAAGGTTCTAACAGTGCTGTGGGAATCTGTGCTTGTTGCCATTTTTCCGTGACTTTAGTTTGATGGTCAGGCAACTCTTGTAAAGTTTGTAATATGTATTGAGCAAAACATTGATCACGCAGAGCTTCGTCTTCACCGTCAATCACAAACCAATCATCGGTAAATCTTTGGCTTAACTCCTGCAAAGTATCGTATTGTTTTTTATTGCGCCAATCTAAACCATGTAATTTATGCCAATGTTGTTCGGACGCATCGATTTGGTCTAAGCGTTTTTGTAAAGACTTCCAAGATAAGTCAAACCAAACTTTGACCACATGTACATTATTATGTTGTAAGTCATGTTCGAATGAACGCATTTGATCAATATAGGCATCAAACAATGTTTCATCCAATGGTTTTGACACATGCATGGCGGTTGACAGCAAATCACTATACCAATTCCCAAACATCACCACGATCTGACCTTCGGCAGGAATAAAGCGCGTATAAGACTGCCAAAAGGTTTGATAGGTCGTTAATAACCGTGGTGCATCTGCTTTAACTCTTAAATAGCGTGGATCTAACCATTCACGTAATTGCTTAACCGCCTCGCCTTTCCCTGCTAATTCAATGCCACTTACTAAAATCAGAACACTTTTTGCATTTTTTTTATCTTGGCTATCTTTTAAGGCATATTGTGCTTCAATCAAATCTAAAGAAAGCTCATCTTCATCGCGCAATTCAAATTTTGGTTGTTGTACACTCATGTTCTGCTCTAAATGACTCATTATTAAGAATAAGTATAGTGAAATCTATTTCACTGAATGCAAAACCCTTGTACAGTTTCTGTAGAGTAAAATCAGTGTATAAACATACTGACCGATTGTTAGACATTTAGGGTTTAAGCTGTCATGGTTCTTCGTTATGATGCAGCCTATGATTTTCTTGTTTTATTTTCTTTGAGTTCGAATATGTCAAAACTCGCAGCATTTGATCATCTTTTATTACAATACCAAACTCTGAATTACCACCAAAATCCAGCACTTAAGCAACGTCTGCATGAAGTACAAGCGTGGATGAAAGCACGCATCGCAGAAACCCATAAAGAATTTTTTGCTCTGCCTGAAAATCAACTGATGGCACAGTATTTTCTCAATCGCTTGTACGGTGGTCCTGATTTTGATGCAATTGCACAGCAAATCGAACGCCTGTTGAAATATGCACATAAAGCAGAAAGCTTACTCCCTGAAAATGCAATTAAAACAGGAACAAAATCGGTCAGTCTTGCTGTACTTGCCACTCAACTCGATGAACAAGTCGCAGAACAACTACTCAAAGATTATCCTTTAGAAACACCATTAAC
This sequence comes from Acinetobacter modestus, assembly GCF_014636095.1. Lineage (GTDB taxonomy): Bacteria > Pseudomonadota > Gammaproteobacteria > Pseudomonadales > Moraxellaceae > Acinetobacter > Acinetobacter modestus. Next base: position 79,511 of record NZ_BMDV01000005.1, on the reverse strand, counting down.
TGATGAAATCATGCGCCAGACCTTAGTCAAACTCGATCAAGGCGATGTACGTTATGAACAATTACAATTACTTGACGAGCTTGGTCTCACATTAGATAAGTATATGCGCTCTACGATGATGTATGCAGCTTTTAAAATGTGTAAAGGCATTGCAACCAAATATCAATTTGAACGTATGTACGAGTTTATCCAAGAAGGTTTTGCTGCAATGAAACCAATGAAATCTGCTGCAACGTTTATCAAAACATTTACGGCAAAAGAACGTGAAATCATCGAAAAAGTCCACGCTGGTCACCCAAACCCATTTCGTGACTAAATTGAATTGATAGCCATCCCTCTTCGTGTTAGGAGGGATTATTGAATTCCAAAACAAAAATTAAAAATGCTTTTGAGCGTGTGACTTTCTGTATATTATTCATAACAATGATATGCTAAACCCTGTAAAAAAATACAAAATCTGTCATCATGCTTGCTGATTCGTGCCGCTAGAGCGAAAGTTTAGGAGAAAACAATGTCTAACGAAAACCAACAGCCTACCCCAGAAGTTGAGCAAAACCCAAGTTCAGACAAAGTCAGTCCTTTCCTCAGTTCTCCACTTCCTCAAGGAGCACCTCAAGGTCAACAGCAATCGTTACAACAAGGTTCAACATCAACACCGAATACATCAGTACCAAAATATAATTTACCACGTGGTGCCAATACAGGAAATGTTGGAGCAACCACTCACTTTGGCTATCAAACTGTAAGCAGTGATGATAAGGCACAAAAAGTTGCTGAAGTTTTTCATTCGGTTGCAAGTAAATACGACATTATGAATGACCTGATGTCATTCGGTATCCATCGTATTTGGAAACGTTTTGCGATTAATATGTCAGGTGTTCGCCGTGGTCAACATGTACTTGATATTGCTGGTGGTACAGGTGACTTAGCAAAAGTATTTAGCCGTGAAGTCGGTCCACAAGGTCATGTGGTTCTTTCAGATATTAATGAATCAATGTTGAATGTGGGTCGTGATCGTCTGATTGATGCTGGCTGTACTAACGTTGATTTCGTACTTGCCAATGCTGAAACTTTAGAACCCTTTGCCGATAACAGTTTTGATTTAGTGACCATCAGTTTTGGTTTACGTAACGTGACGGATAAAGATGCCGCACTACAAGCGATGTATCGCGTACTTAAACCAGGTGGTCGTTTATTGGTTCTCGAATTCTCTAAACCGGTGTTCGAACCATTCTCTAAGCTTTACGATCTTTATTCATTCACTGCATTACCAATCATGGGTAAACTCGTTGCAAATGACTCTGAAAGTTACAAGTATCTTGCAGAATCTATTCGTATGCATCCAGACCAACGTACCCTCAAAGGCATGATGGAAAATGCAGGCTTCCAAAGCTGTGACTACCATAACCTCACTGGTGGTATTGTTGCAGTTCACCGCGGATTCAAACTTTAAGGCTTAAGATATGTGGTCGATTTTAGCACTCGGTGCAGTCGAACGTATCATTCATCATGTGATTGATTTGGATGCGATCACTCGTATTCAAATCAATCAACTGCAAGGGCAATTATTACGTGTCGTGATTGATAGCCCACAACTCTCAGTTGATGTTTTTTTTGATGAAAATAAAGTTCGTCTAGAGCCCACCGTAACGGGACATAGTCAAAAGTCTTCTATTTTTGAACAGCGTCCATTTGATCCTCAATACAAAATCACCGATGCAACTGCGACATTACAAGTTGAAAATGTTGTTGAGTTAATTAAATTATTGCTGAGTGATATGGATCAGATTGGTAATATTCCCCTACAAGGCGATTACCATCTATTACAAGATATTCAAAGAATTATGCAGCAAGCAGAGCCTGATCTCGCTGCGCATTTATCGCCTTGGATTGGTCCGCAACTGGCACATGAATTGGGTAAGATTCAACTTGCACCCAAACAACTCAAGCGTTCATTACAAAGCCATTTGTTCTTTATTGAAGATACTTTAAAAGAAGATAGTGGTTTATTTGCACCACGTTGGCAAATGGATGATCTTCATCGCGAGACACGTCAACTCAATCAAGAATTAGATCGTTTAGAAGCAAAGTTGCAACAGTTAAACACTTCATTTAATTCAGCAAAACATTCCTCACAAGACTAGGTAAGATTTTATATGATTCCGCATGTTACACGGTTACTCGAACTCTGGCGTATTGCAGCACATTATCGCCTTGACACCTTGTTCCCTGCGGAAGAATTACCAGTTAAAGCCCGCCATGCCCTAAATATTATCAAAACCCATCCTGCGGCATGGTCAAGTCGAGAGAAAAAAAATCCACTCAAGCTTAAAGAAGCTTTAGAGGATATGGGTCCGTTAGCGATTAAGTTGGGACAATTACTGTCTACACGTCGTGACTTGATTCCACCAGAAGTATTATCACAATTAGTGTTGTTACAAGACCGTGTCAAACCGTATGACACCCAATTGGCCAAACAACGCATCCAAGAATCGCTCAAAGCAGACGTATCCACTCTATTCTCTCGCTTTGATGAGCAACCCCTCGCTGCGGCATCGATTGCACAAGTTCACACTGCGGCTCTGCATGATGGTCGTGAAGTGGTGGTGAAAGTCACTCGCCCTGATATTCGTAATCAAATTCTGCAAGATTTTGAAATCTTAGCTTGGCTGGGTGATTGGCTTGAAAATCGTTTAGAGGCTGCTCGCGCCTTACATCTGACTGAAATCATTCAAGACTATCGTCAAATTATCTTGAATGAGCTTGATCTGAGTCTAGAAGCGGACAATACCCGCCGAATGCGTCATTATTTTACGGGCTCAAGCATGATGTACGTGCCTGAAGTCTATATGGACAGTAAAGATGTGATGGTAGCTGAACGCATCACGGGTGTGCCTATTTCAGATATCGCAACCTTTGATCGTTTGGGTATGGATCGTGCGGACTTGGCTGAAAAAGGTTTAACCATCTTCTTTACCCAAGTATTTCGAGACAACTTTTTCCATGCCGACATGCATCCCGGTAATGTGTTTGTTGAAACCATTAACCCAAGTAATCCGCGCTTTATTGCTCTAGATTGCGCCATCATGGGTGAACTGTCCAAACATGACCAGATGACAGTTGCCCGTATGTTGCTTGCAGTAATGAATAGCAACTTTATGCAACTGATTCAGATCGTACATCAAGCAGGTTGGATTCCACCGGGCACAGATCAAGATGCCTTGTCACGTGAGATGCGCCGTACCGTTGGCCCAATGGTATCAAAACCAATGGATCAATTGGATTTCGCAGGAATTTTGATTCAGGTGATGGATATTGCTCGTCGTTTCCATTTGGAAATTCCGCCGCAATTAATGCTATTACTCAAAACATTGGTACACGTTGAAGGTTTAGGTACTGATCTTTACCCACAACTCGATATTTGGAAGCTGGCTAAACCGATTTTGACCGAATGGGTCAAAGCCAATATGAATCCGGTCAAAAATATCAAAGAACTTGGACAACAAATCCCGGATCTATTATTAGGTGCTCAAGATATCCCAAGCTTACTGATTGATAGCTTGAATGGTTTGAAAAATCAATCTGCTTGGCAAGATAAGCAACTCCGTGAAATTCAGCAAATGCGTTTACAAATGCAACAACAGCAACGCCGTAGTTGGATGTTTGGTAGCACCATGCTGATTATGCTCACCATTGCGATTATTAGTCCTTGGTTTGTCTCCATCATTTTAATCGTATTGAGTGCACTGATTGCAGTTTGGCGAATTATGAAATAAGTTCAAAAATCCCTTGCTCTGACAAGGGATTTTTTATGGTTAAGATTTCTTTTCAAAAATCGTTTAGTTTCAATTAAGATCATAACTCAACAAATTTATAGATCCTTAAAAAAGAATAAATAATGAAAACTCCACACTTTGCCATTATTGGTACAGGTACAGCAGGACTTGCAACAGCGATTCTTCTTGCGCGAGAAGGTCATCACGTTACGATTTTTGAACAAGTTGACAGACTATCTCCTGTTGGTGCTGGCTTATTGCTACAACCTGCGGGTTTGGCTGTTTTTGAACATTTAGGCGTACTCGATCAGGCGTTAAAACTCGGTGCGAAAGTCACAGGTTTAGAAGGGCAACTTCCCAATAAACGTCTCTTGGTGAATAGCCACTATCATCAGGCTGGCAATAACCTTTATGGTCTTGGTATTCATCGTGCGACCTTATGTCATGTCTTAACTGAAAAATTGGCGGAATATGCAAGTCATGTCACTTGGCGAATGAGTCATAACATTGAGAAAATTGAAGAACAGCCGAATGAAATTCGATTATTTGGCACTCACCAACAACATAACTTTGATGATTGTTTCGATGCGGTATTGATTGCCAATGGTACGCGCAGTCAACTCCGCCCCAAAGCTTGGGTCAAGGTTGATCAAGCTTATCCGTGGGGAGCTGCATGGACAATCGTGCCTGAATGCTTAAATTTAAATCCTGAGATCCTACACCAGTTTTATGATCGCTCTAAAATCATGATGGGCGTTCTGCCAACAGGTGCTATCCCAACTGCTCCTCAGCAAAGGCTTTCCAGTGTATTTTGGAGTTTGCCGACTTCGCAACTGCAATCATTCTTAAAAACTGACGAATCAAAACAGGATTGGTTACAGCAAATTTCTAAGCGTTGGCCCGAAGTCGCAGAATGGCTTAAACAGCTTTTATTGGATGAACAAAATCAACCACAATGGCTCTCGGCACAATATCGTGATGTGGTCATGTCAAAATTTGGACAAGGTCGAATCGGTGTGATTGGTGATGCTGCACATGCCATGAGTCCACAATTGGGACAAGGTGCGAATATGGCGCTTTTAGATGCGTGGGCTTTTTCCCAATCATTACAAGCTACTCAGAAAAATCAGCAAATTGACTGGTCGATATTATGGCAACACTATCACCAACAGCGTGGCTCCTCGACTCAATTCTATCAGTTCCTTAGTCGTTTACTGACCCCACTTTATCAATCTGATCATTGGTGGGCGGGTAGCATACGTGATCTTACTTTTCCGTGGATGTATCAAATCCCCTATTTCCGTAAAGAAATGGCGATTACCATTTCAGGCTTAAAAACGGGCATGTTCGAACAAATGAGCTATCAACAGATTGCGACATACCAACACAATCAAAATGTCTTGATTCAAAACAATCAATCACTACCTGAATATGATTAAGCGCAAAAATAGGATTTGAATTAAAAATGAAAATAAGTCATTTAGATCATTTGGTTTTGACAGTCGCTGATATTGAAATCAGTTGTCAGTTTTATCAATCTGCCCTGAATTTTGAAGTGATTACTTTTGGTGAAAACCGCAAAGCACTGCAATTTGGTCATCAAAAAATCCATTTGCATCAAGTTGGAAAAGAGTTTGAACCTAAAGCACTTCGCCCGACAGCAGGTTCTGCTGATTTATGTTTTATTGCAGAAACGCCATTAGAAGAGGTAATTAATCTACAACAGCTTAATATTAAGATTGTTGAAGGGCCAATACAGAGAACAGGTGCTGTTGATATAATTGTCTCAGTTTATCTTCGTGATCCAGATCAGAACTTGATTGAAATTTCGAATTATCTCAACACTTAAAAAATTAAAATTCATCAATAAAAATAAGGTTAGACATGAAATATAGTTTTCTATGGGCTTTGTATCGGCAGAAAAAGTCTAGCGTCATTCTTTATATTGCGCTGTTTTTGTTACCGAGCTTATTCGATATCTTAAGCTTTTTTGATAAGAAGTACGCATTTCCTTTTTGGTATACACACCCTCAATCTACTGTTGGGCGTATGATTGAAAGTTCAGGTTTTTGGTGGATGATCCTATTTAACCTAATCCCACTCTTTCTACTACTTTTTATCCATCAAAGATACTTGATTAGAATGCTGATTATTTGGGCTTGCTTATCAGGTGTCTATTATATAATTAACCACTGGTTTATTGCTGACTATGCAAGTTCATCCGCATCTATCATTATGTTTGTACTGATATTCCTACGTACAAAAAATAGTGAATTAATGGGATCATCTATCCAACCCAGCACCTAAATCATTTTTTCCTCAACAAGCATAGCCAACCCAAGTCACAACCGCTACACTAACGGCTTTCCACTCAATGGATTTTTCACTCATGTCAAACTGGTTAGATGAAGTTAAATTTGATTCCAATGGTCTTGTTCCTGCCATTGCACAACATCATCAAACTGGTCGAGTGTTAATGGTTGCATGGATGAATCGTGATGCATTACAAGTCACGGCTGAAAAAAATCAAGCCGTGTATTACTCACGTTCACGTCAAAAATTGTGGCACAAAGGCGAAGAATCAGGGCACTTCCAAACAGTGCATGAAATTCGTTTGGATTGCGATGCCGATGTGATTATTCTGCAAATTGAACAGCATGGTGGAATTGCTTGCCATACAGGTCGGGAGTCTTGTTTTTATCGTAAACTCACGCCACAAGGCTGGGAAATTGTTGATGCTCAACTGAAAGATCCGACTACAATTTACGGTGCATCTGCGAAAGTCGAAGCACACGATCATACTCAGGCTGAACAAGTTGACGTACTCAGTCACTTAGGTCGTTTGATGCAAGAACGCAAAAAAGCTGAAGCAGATAGTTCTTATGTTGCCAGCCTATACAAAAAAGGCATCAATAAAATTTTAGAAAAAGTCGGCGAAGAAAGCGTCGAAAGTATTATTGCAGCCAAAGATTATGCAGCACATGCTTCTTTAGAAAATAAGCATGATCTGATTTATGAAGTTGCAGATTTATGGTTTCATAGTATTGTAATGCTCGGCTACTTCGACCTTGATCCACAAGAAGTCCTTGATGAACTTGCTCGTCGCCAAGGTCTATCTGGCTTGGTTGAAAAAGCCAATCGTAGTCAAGAAGCGTAAACCTCGCCTGTGTCGAATATCGAGAAACCCAAAGCTACCTATGAGCAAGCGATTGCAATAGATAACGCTCGTTTAGGTCAGTCCTTTAAAGTGATTGCCTATGCAGGCACAGGTAAAACGACAACTTTACAAATGATCAGTGACGCCATGCCCGAACGGCGTGGTATGTATTTGGCTTTTAACAAAGCGATTGCATCTGAAGCACAGAGTAAATTTCACGGCAATGTAAATTGTCGTACCTTTCACTCTCTTGCCTTTCGTAGCGTACCGCGTGGCGTGACTGATAAATTACGACTACCTCGCTTAAGCCCAAGTTTTATCGCTAAAGAATATCGTTTAGAACCAATCACACTTCGTCGGCTCATGGGCGGACGTTATGAAAAATATGTACTGATGCCAAGTCGTCTTGCGAGTTTGGTTGCCAATGCTGTCAGCTATTTCTGCTCGACCAGCTCACAATATCCTGCCCCTCGCCATATTCAAGCGCCAAGCTGGTTGCACCAAGATGATATTGAATCGTTACAACAACACTTATATCCAGCTGTTGAACGCCGTTGGTTAGAGTCAATTGATCAAAACCATCAAGCAGGGATTGGTCACGATATTTACCTCAAACTTTGGGCATTATCAGAACCTAATATTCCAACAGATTATGTTCTGTTTGATGAAGCACAAGATGCTGACCCACTCATGTTGGGTATTTTACTACGTCAAAAAAGCACACAAGTGATTTATGTCGGTGATGCACATCAGCAGATTTATGCGTGGCGTGGTGCAGTCAATGCAATGCAACAGATGCCTTTACATGAAAGTCGCTTAACGACTTCATTCCGTTTTGGTGATGCGATTGCTGATGTTGCCAATAGTCTGCTTGGCGCATTAAACGAAACTGTTCCACTATTGGGCAATCCAAATGTTAAATCAAGTGTGGTGAATAAACCCCATACCAAAATGCGCGATGCAATTTTGTGTCGTACCAATGCGCGTGCAATGGAACTACTACTTTCTGGTTTAGTGCATGGTGACAAAGTCAGCCTACAAGCTGATCATCAGAAACTCAGTCGTTTTGTGGATGCTGCCAGTTTACTTAAACAAGGCAAACGGATCACCGATGTACCCGAATTGGCTTGGTTCAACTCTTGGCATGATGTACATGAATATTGCGAAACCAATGATGGTAGTGATATTAAGCCCTTAGTTAAACTGGTTGATGATCATGGTACTGAGCCACTCAAGAAAGCACTTGCCAAAATCACGCCGATTGAGCAAGCAGATTATGTCATTTCAACTGCACACAAAGCCAAAGGCTTGGAATGGAATCGTGTGCATATTGAAGATGATTACCAATTTAAAATAAATGGCCTAGAACATAAAATTACAGATGAGGAATTAAGACTACTTTATGTTGCCTGTACTCGTGCTAAAGTAAGTTTAAATATTCATCATCTTTACGATTTAATACAACAATTAAAACGGGGCGCTCCCTCAAGTCTTCGCCAGTCCGTAGGTTAAAGCGCTTATGTTCAGGGAGAGCTTATGCAACTTGAATCAGTGCTATTTAAACATGTTGGCATGTTTCGCGACTTAACTATTGAATTTCAACCGACTCAACGTCCAATTACACTTATTTTAGGTGAGCAAGCTACAGGCAAAACTACAATTTTAAAAAATATCTATCAAGCCTTAACGTGGTTTTCCGCACGTTATAAAGATATTCGCACCGCAGGTGTGGTGATTGCTGATCAAGATATTTTGTTGACACGCTTACAAGCCAAAGTTCAAGTCCAAGTTAGAATGAGTAGCGAATTAAATCATCATCTACCAGAAAGTAGCTCTGCACAAACGACTGACACTCAGAACTGTAGTTGGAAGTTATTTAAAACATTTAACAGTCAAGGCGTTGGAATTAGCCAAGTTGAAACGCAGCAACTTGATCAAATGGTATCGCTATACCAAAAAACTAGTCTTCAAGATCCATTATTTGGATTACCGTTAATTGCGTATTATCCTGCCGAACGTTTTGTACAAGAAGTTAATTTACAAAGCAAGAATGCGCCAGGAACACTACAAGATATTGCTGCCTACGATTTAACAGCGATTCCATACACAACTTTTGCGCGTTTCTTTGAGTGGCTACGGGAAATCAGTGATGTTGAAAATGCTCACTCTGCCCATATCGTCAGACGTCTTATTGGCAACGATTTCGGTCAGCAGAATCAATCAGAGGTTTTGCAGCAGTTACAACAAGAACTGATGAATCATCCTAAACAACTTTCAGCACCTAATTTATATGCGCTGAAAAAAAGCTTACATACCATCTTTCCAGAATTGCATGATATCTATATTCAATATATTCCTAAACTTCAATTAATGGTGCGTTACAAAGATCAGACCATTCCCTTTCAGCAATTATCGGCCTCTCTTAAATCATGGATTGCATTGGTAGGTGATATTACACGTCGTTTATGCTTGCTTAATCCACATTGTTTCGACCCATGTTTAGAAGGTGAAGGCATATTATTAATTGATCAAATTGAGCATCAATTAGATCAAAATATGAGTGCTGAAATTTTAGAGCGTTTGCATCAAGCATTTCCAAGACTGCAAATTATTGCTTCAGGCAATCGCGATGAATTATTAGAACATGCTTTAGAATATCAATGCTTAAGGTTAGGTGATAAAGAAATTTATGAGATTAATCTTGAGAAATCTCAACAACAACTTTCACAACTCTATAATGAGTTAAGCCAATCAGAAAGCATTCCCTTGCAGCAGAATCAAAACTTATTAGAATCAGAAAATTTGGTCAGTAAAGTTGATGAACTCTTTCATCAAATCCAAGCGCTTGATGAGCAAGAAAAGAGTAATTTGCTTCATCTACTTAAAATTGATGATACCCCTCAAGAGACATCACTTTAAGATTGGGCTTTAAGATTGATTGCATCATTAATCCTTATAAACTAGAGGTCAATTTTTTCTTTTGAATAGGTCTTATATACCTGAACACTAGATTGTAGGGATACGCATTTGATCCAAGACCAGATCTCCATCCCTCTTATGTATACAGATAATCGAATGGAAAATATTCAATTAAATAGCGAACAAAAAACATTGATAGACAAGTTTTAGCGACAAAGATGTTGTTAGTTTCATGTAATAACATCAGATTTTTGTTGATTTTTTATAGTAAAATAAAATTCATTTTTTACTTTCAAGTTGTGCAATACAACTTGCTCTTTCCGTTAACTTGATTGGGTTTCGAGACTTGAAACTTTGGCTTTCTCTTTGAACGCCTTAAGTCTTGGAAGAAAATCCACCATTAGGTCTCTCTCGACCTAAATCATCGACATGGATACCAGTGTGCTACCGATTATTATTTTATTACCACTCATACTTGGCACAACCCTTGTCTCACAATTGCAACGTATTTCACGGGGTATGACGGCAATTGGAGCAATTAGCATTAGCCTGAGTTGTTTTATTTTACTGCTTAGCCAAGCTGAAACGGTTTTACAGGGTAATGCCCTGCAACAGAGTTGGGAATGGCTTCCACAACTGGGCATCAATCTTAGTTTTCGCCTTGATGCATTAGGATTATTGTTCGGTTTACTCATTAGTGGGATCGGCACACTGATTTATATTTATGCCTATTATTATCTCAGCCCCAAAAACTCACTCAGTAAACTGTATCAGTTGCTCATGCTATTCATGGCGGCTATGCTTGGAATTTCACTCTCCAACAATTTGATTATCTTACTGGTGTTTTGGGAACTGACCAGTATTTCTTCATTCTTGCTCGTGGGCTATTGGAGTCAATATGATGCCGCCCAACGTGGCGCGCGTATGGCACTCACGATCACAGGGATGGGCGGTTTGGCGATGCTAGGGGGCTTTGTCCTCTTAGGACAGATGACAGGTACTTACCAGATTGACCAATTGGTGTTAATGAAAGAGTCTATTCAGCAGCATCAATTATTCGTTCCCACTCTACTGCTCATTTTACTAGGTGCATTTACCAAAAGTGCGCAATTCCCATTTCACTTTTGGTTGCCAAATGCAATGGCAGCACCTACGCCTGTTTCAGCCTACCTCCATTCAGCAACAATGGTGAAAGCAGGTATATTTTTATTAGCCCGCTTAGCTCCGCTCTTTATTGGGGCAGCGTTGTACCACAATATCGTAACCTTCGTCGGTTTATTCACTTTATGTATGGCAGCGGGTTTCGCCATATTTAAAGAAGATCTCAAAGGGCTTTTAGCTTATTCAACCATCAGCCATTTAGGTTTGATTGTTTGTTTACTCGGCATCGGTTCACCACTCGCTGTTGCAGCAGCAATCTTTCATATCATTAATCATGCAACATTCAAAGCTGCTCTTTTCATGATTGCAGGCATTATTGATCATGAAACAGGAACACGTGATTTACGTAAGCTCAGTGGTATCTGGCAACTCCTTCCGTTCACAGGTACCCTAACCATGATCACCGCTGCTTCGATGGCTGGTGTACCGCTGACCAATGGCTTTATTTCCAAAGAGATGTTCTTTACGGAATTACTGGCAAACCTATCAGGCCCAGTAATGATAATTGCAGCGATCGTTGCAACTTTATCCGGTATTTTTGCTGTTACTTATTCTATTCGCTTGGTACATGGTGTGTTCTTTGATGGTGGGATTGGTAAACACGTTCCTAATAAAGATGCGCACGAACCACCACTCGGAATGCGCTTACCAGCGATTATATTAGCTACATTATGTATTCTGGTCGGCATTCTGCCTGCACTATTGGCTGGAACAGTCGTGAATAGTGTAACGCGTGCGAGTTTGGCTCAACCTGAATTTGAGGGTGTTCATTTAGCGATTTGGCACGGTATTAATGCACCTTTAATCATGAGTCTGGTTGCATTGATGGGTGGTGGTTTATTTTACTTTAGCCTCATTAAAAATGAGCGTTTGCGTAAAATTGACTTAGATCCTTATTTAGGTAAATTCCAAGGCAAACTTTTATTTGAATCATTCCTGAAGCATCTTTTACTTACCAGTCGAAAAATCAAACAAAAGACTGAAACAGGTTCTCTACAAAGCTATCTTCTTTGGATTGTTTTCTTTAGCATCATTATGGTGGGTTTACCTTTATTTAATCAGGGTTTAACAACTGGCACACGTGAGCTTACCCATGCCCCATGGATTGCTGTGGTCTTATGGCTCACATTATTCTCTGGCTGTTGGATGATGTTGTGGTTCCACCACGAACGGATTAAAGCTGTTTTAATTAGTGGTGCTGTTGGACTTGTCGTCACCATGGTGTTTGTCACTCTATCTGCACCAGATCTTGCACTCACGCAGATTACTGTTGATGTTGTTACCACCGTTTTATTGTTGATGAGCTTATCGTTATTACCGCAGTTAACCCCTTACGAATCGAGCCGTCCACGCCGCTGGCGAGATGCAAGCTTAGCAATCGCAGGTGGTATCGGTATTGGTTGGATTACATGGCTAATATTAACGCGAGAACATAATTCAATCTCATGGTTCTTCTTACAGCAATCTCTCCCATTAGGCGGTGGTTCAAACGTCGTCAATGTCATTCTAGTTGATTTCCGTGGTTTTGATACCTTCGGTGAAATTACAGTATTGGGTATTGCGGCAATAGGAGCACTGTGTCTCATGGATGGTATGCGTGCACATGGCACCACCATGACACAAGGTTTATCTTATCGTTTTAACCCTTCACCATTGATGTTACGTATTTCAGCCTCATGGGTACTTCCCCTCGCCCTTGTCGTCAGTATCTACATTTTCATGCGTGGTCATAACTATCCAGGGGGTGGCTTCATTGCAGGTCTGATTACGGCAATGGCACTCATCATTCAATATATTGTTTTAGGTCAAGATAGAACTGAACAACTGATCAAAGCAAAATCTGGTCGTTTATATGAAATTTGGATTGGCTCAGGTTTAGCAATTGCAGGTTTAACGGGTATTGCAGCTTGGTTTTGGGCACGCCCATTCTTAACAACAGCACATATTTATATAGAACCGCCATTATTTGGAAAAATGCATTTAGCTTCGGCTGTGTCATTTGATCTCGGGGTTTATATGACCGTTGTTGGCGCGACAATGCTGCTAATTTCAGTCTTAGGTGATTCGCGTCACTCAAGTATGTCTGGACCTGTTCCAAGTGGAGATAAATAAAAATGGTTAGTATTGAATTTTTGCTCGCTTCGGGAATTGGTCTGCTAACAGCAACAGGCATCTATTTAATTTTACGTGCCAGAACCTTTCCTGTCGTACTCGGTCTGGCCATGATCGGTTATGCCGTAAATTTATTTTTATTTGCAGTCGGTCGTATTCAAATTAATGCACCTGCAATCATTACAGAAACAACTAAAGTAACAGATCCGTTACCGCAAGCGTTGGTACTCACTGCGATTGTGATTGGTTTTGCAACAACCGCTTTTATTGTACAGCTTGCTTTACGCAGTCGCTATGAATCTGGAACAGATCATGTTGACTCCAAAGAAGAACCAACTGTGACTTATGACCCACGTAAGGATGAGCCATAATGTTTGATTTCAATAATTTTTGGCATGCTCATACTCCAATTTTAAGTATTTTGATTCCAGCATTTACGAGTTTTTTATTACTTTTATTAGGCAATCCTGGTTCCGGTTCCCTAAAACAGGATTGGCGCCAACCTTGGCGACGTGGCATTAGTTTAGGTTCTGCACTTCTAGGCTTAATCACAGCAATCAGTTATTTGATGATCGCCAATACAGGTCAAGTTACCGTTTATCAACTTGGTGAATGGTCAGCTCCTTTTGGAATTGTTTTAGTTCTAGATCGCCTCGCTGCATTCATGTTGGTGCTCACTTATGCACTTGCAGTGCCAGTCATTTGGTATGCAAGTGATAACTGGGATACACGTGGGCGCTATTTCCACACCATGTTCCATTTTTTGTTAATGGGTATAACGGGTGCATTCCTGACAGGTGACTTATTTAACTTATTCGTGTTTTTTGAAATCCTGTTAATGGCATCTTATGTATTGCTATTACATGGTCAAGGGCGACCACGTTTCCAGCTAGGTATACATTACGTCACGATTAACTTACTCGCATCAGCGCTATTTTTGATTGGTTTAGGGATGATCTACGGCAGTGTTGGTAGTTTAAATATGGCTGATGTGAGTCGCCTTATCCCAACCTTAGACAGTGATCAACATAAACTTGCAATCGCTGGTGGCTTGTTACTCTTTGTGGTATTTGGGATCAAAGCAGCAATGTTACCTGTCGGCTTTTGGCTACCAAAAACCTATGCAGTCGCGAGCACACCCGTTGCTGCAATTTTTACTATTATGACCAAAGTTGGTATTTATGCCATTCTACGTGTCAATGGTACTGTTTTTGATGATGCAATGGCACAGAGTATTTTCAAAAACTGCTTATTAATGATTGGTTTGATTACTTCATTCTATGGTGTAATCGGTGCAATTGCTGCTGAACGCTTACGCCGTTTTGTTGGCTTTATGGTGTTGTCATCGATTGGAACATTACTCATCGCTATTGCCATGTTTAATACCCAAGCATGGTCAGCAGCATTGTATTATTTAGTCCACAGTACCCTAATTGCGGCTGCATTCTATTTATTTTGTGGTTGGATGACTGCGCAACGTGGTTCATTCAAAGATCATTTAAAAGTTGCACCGAAAATCAAACAGGAAAAAGCGGCTGCTTTTACTTATTTTACCATTGCATTAATGATGGCAGGTTTACCCCCTTTCAGCGGTTTCTTAGGTAAAGTTTTTATCTTACAGGCTACTGCTGAAACGCCTTATCAAGGTTGGATTATTGCTGTTATTTTGATTGTTAGCTTACTTAGCATTATCGCATTCACACGTGTTGGTTTTATCCTTTTTTGGCGTGCTAGCCCACCCGAAGAAAATTCTAAAGAACCAGCATATACCGCTTATCAAGCACTACCTGATACAGCTCCTAATCGGAATGACAAAGCAATCTATGTACTACTGATTGCTTTGATGAGTTATGTTGTATTTGCAGCACCAATTCAGAGTTATACAACTTCAACTGCACAACAAATTCAAAATCATGCGCTTTATCAACAAGCGATTCTAAAACATGATAGTCAAGGTCGTGCCATTAGCGTGCAGCCATTTGATGCAGCATATTTGCCTGAAACTAAATATGGCGGTGAGGTTGAAGATCATAATGCGGTATTAATTCCAGATGTTATCTCAAAACCGACGCTACAAGGTGAGCATATTTCGGAGTATAAACAACGTCAAATTGCAGAACAAACTTTGTCGAATCCAACTATTCCAAATGCTACACAATTAAAACCGATGGAGGAACACTAATGCAAAAACGTGCTTTGCTTGATCGTTGGTTTCCCCACCCCTTTGTATCATTTTTAATTTTTGTGACTTGGCTCATGCTGTCACATAGTTTAGACATCACAGATATTTTTATCGCAATTCTATTAGGTATCTTTGTTTCACGTTTGGTAAGCCCTTTTATTGCACGTACACCACATATTCATTGGTTTCCTGCAATCAAACTTTTTTTTGTGGTGTTATGGGATATTGTGATTTCAAACTTTCGTGTAGCTAAAATGGTGCTTGGACCAATGGATGAGTTGCATCCAAAATGGTATCGCGTGCCATTAGAAACTGAGCATGAGCAAGTAAATACTCTACTCGCAATGATCATTACAACGACACCAGGTACAGTATCCGCAGGGATTGATCAAGAGCGAGGAGATATTTTAGTTCATGCACTCAGTACCGATAATGCTGAATTAGATATTCAAGACATCAAAAATCGTTATGAGCTACCTTTGCTCGAAATCTTTGATGTAAAGATTGCAGAAGGAGCAGCGAAATGACCATTTTACCTTATGCACTTGCGATTAGTTTAGTGGCGATCACGATCTCCATGTTTCTTTGTCTCATCCGCATGATCATTGGGCCATCTGTTGTTGATCGCTTGTTAGCACTCGATACTCTTTTTCTTAATGCAACATGCTTGATTGTGGTGTTAGGTATCTATTGGGCAAGTACCAATGTATTTGAAGGTGCTTTATTGGTGGCGATGCTCGGTTTCGTTTCAACTGTTGCACTGGCTCGCTATTTTACCACTGGACATGTGATTGATTAAGGAGAGTGGTTATGCAAATAATTTTTGAGATTATCATTTCGTTCTTTTTGATCTTTGGTGCATTTTTCATGCTCGTAGGTTCAATCGGAATGATTCGCCTACCCGACTTATTCATGCGCCTACATGCACCGACTAAATCAAGTACGCTAGGCTTAGGGAGCTTTTTAATTGCGGCTATGATATTTGGAGCGACTCAAGGTCGTTTCGGTTTTGCTGAATTATTGATTACTTTATTTGCCTTTATTACTGCCCCAGTATCTGCAAATTTGATGGCACAAGCTGCAATTCATTTACGTTTGCGTTCAACCAGTGGTGATGTTCCAGAAGCTTTAAATCGTCCGCTACCGTGGCAACGTTATCGTCGTAATACAGAAAAGAAAGATCAACTTTAAGTTGGTCTTTTTATTGAGTTCAATGTATTTTTTAATTTTTAGAAAGCCTAAACTAATTAACTAGCTCAAAGATATAATTTTAATAGAAAAAATCATATCAATCACAATGATCTATAGCACAAAAGAAAGCCACCCGAAGGTGGCTTCCTTTTAAAACTTATTCTTTATCGTCTTGCCCTTGTTCAGGCAGATCCTTCACAGCTTCCGCGATCAGACCAAACATATAGTTACCATAAGCATTGGTTTTATCGTAATGGAAACGCAATCTTGGCGTAATACGTGTCTTGATACGACGGCTCAATTCATGACGCAAGAAACCAGAAGCTTTATTCAATACATCTAAAGTTTCTTTATTTGCGACTTCACTTTGCTCATCACCAAGTTCACGTCCCATCACAGTGACATAAACTTCAGCATAACCCATGTCTGCACTGACTTTCACCGCAGAGATGGTCACTAGACCACCTAAGCGAGGATCTTTAAGCTCTTGACGGATCAGCTCAGACAACTCACGTTGTACTGAATCCGCCATGCGCTTTAAGCGTTGGCTACCCGCCATTAAAGACTCCGTTTAATCAATTGAACATCATAGACTTCGATCTTGTCTTTAACTTTGATGTCTTTATAGCCTTTGACCGCAAGACCACATTCCATACCAGCACGAACTTCTTCAACAACTTCTTTATAACGACGAAGAGATTCAAGTTCGCCTTGGAATACAACCACATCATCACGTAATACGCGAATCGGTTTATTACGATGCAATGTACCTTCAAGTACCATACAGCCAGCTGCTGCACCAAACTTACTTGAGTGGAAGACTTCACGTACTTCTGCAACACCCAAGATCGTTTCACGATGTTCAGGTGCAAGCTTACCGCTCATTGCAGCTTTTACATCATCAATTAAATGATAGATGACGCTGTAATAACGAATATCGATGCCATCTTGATCAGATTTTTGACGAGCAGTGTTATCTGCACGGACGTTGAACCCTAACAATACTGCTTCTGAAGATTCAGCTAAAGTCACATCTGACTCAGTGATCGCACCAACACCGGAACCGATAATACGGACTTTCACTTCATCTGTAGAAAGCTCATCAAGCGCAACATGTAATGCCTCTAAAGTACCACGCACATCAGTTTTGAGTACGACATTCACATAAGGAATATCTTTTTTACCCATAGATGCCATGATGTTTTCAAGACGCATTGCGCTTGCGCGCTCTAGACGTTTATGACGTTCACGATCTGAACGAGCATCTGCAACTTCACGTGCTTTCTTCTCATCATTCACGACAAGAACTTCATCACCAGCCATTGGTGCATCAGGTAAACCTAAAATTTCAACTGGAATTGAAGGACCCGCTGAAGTGATACGTTGACCATTTTCATCAACCATCGCACGTACACGACCATAAGATGAACCTGCAAGAACCAAATCACCAATATTCAAAGTACCGTTTTGTACCAGAATAGAAGTCACTGCACCGCGACCTTTGTCAACACGTGCTTCAATCACTACACCTTGTGCCGCGCCTTCTGCTGAAGCTTTAAGCTCCATCAATTCAGCTTGGATCAAGATGAGATCAAGTAACTCATCGATACCCGCACCAGAGTGTGCTGAAACTTTAGCGATAGGTGTATCCCCACCCCATTCTTCAGGCACGATTTCTTTATGTGCTAATTCATTTAATACACGATCGACATCAGCAGATTCTTTATCCATCTTATTGATGGCAACAATAATCGGTGTACCCGCAGCACGCGCATGGTCAATTGCTTCAGCAGTTTGTGGCATTACACCATCATCAGCTGCAACAACAAGAACTACGATATCCGTTGCTTTCGCACCACGTGCACGCATCGATGTAAACGCAGCATGTCCTGGTGTATCTAAGAAAGTAATAATGCCTTTCTCAGTTTCAACATGGTATGCACCGATATGCTGGGTAATACCACCCGCTTCGCCTGCTGCCACTTTAGAACGACGAATGCGATCAAGTAACGATGTCTTACCATGGTCAACGTGACCCATGATTGTTACTACTGGAGGACGAGTGGTTTGTTCACCACGCGCTTCTTCAGCTGCAACTAATAAGTTGTCTTCTGCTTGTGTATCAGAAACTAAAACTGGATTGTGACCCAATTCTTCAACTACCAATACTGCTGTATCTTGATCAATCGCTTGGTTTTGAGTAACAAGCTCACCCATTTTCATAAGTGTTTTAATTACTTCACGAACCTTAACCGCCATTTTCTGCGCAAGATCAGCAACAATAATTTTTTCGCCGATCTCAACATCATAAATTTGCTTCTTCACAGGTTTTTCAAAACCATGTTTATTCGCTTGGCTGGTTTTTAAACCACGCTTATGATGGCTTTTGCTGAAGCTTTGCTCTGCCTGAGCATCACCACCACGACCGCCTTTTTTACCAGCGCGTGGGTTTGCTGTCGCACCACCGCGTTTAATTTCGCGGTCTTCCTTATTAAAGGAATCTTCATATGCTTGTCCAACAAGACCAGCAGCTAAAGGTGAATCATCAATTACACGAATGGTTGTAGTCGCATCATCACTCGAATATTTTGATGCCATTTTACGCATTTGCTCAAGCGTACGCTGTTGCGCTTCTTCAGCAGCCTTACGACGCACTGCTTCTTCAGTTGCTTTCAACTGTGCTGCTTGTGCTTCACGTGCTTTCTTTTGTTCAGGTGTTTCTGTAGGGCGAACAACAGGCGCTTTCAAAATCTTATCGCTGTTACGCTTTTTCACTACAACTGCTGCTTTCGCAGTTGTTTGACCTGCATTATCAGAAGTATGTGCTGCACGCATTGCTTCTAACGTTGCATTGGCTTTTTGTTCAGCTACATCACGTGCATTTTGAACAGCTACATCACGTGCATTTTGCTCTGCGCGTACTTTAGCATCTGCTTCTGCACGTGCTTTCGCTTCTGCTGCAAGTAATTCTGGATTCGGTTTAGCAAAAACTTGTTTCTTGCGAACTTCAACATTAATGTTTTTTGCTTTACCCGAAGTACTTGTTACTTTAGCAGTACTGGTTGTTTTACGTTTCAACGCAATTTTTCCTGTGTTACCACTGTCCTGACCATGTACTTTTTTCAAGTGATTGATCAAAGTATCTTGCTGTTCAGCGGTAATAATGTCATCTGCTTTACGCTGTGGTAGACCTGCTTCGCGAACCTGCTCTAGGAGTTTCTCTACAGGACGTTCTACGCTGAGCGCTAACTCTTGAATCGACTTGTCCGTCATCTATTATCTCCTAGTTAAACCATGATTCACGTGCTTTCATGATCAATTGACCTGCTTTGTCATGACCTAAACCTTCGATATCTGAAATATCATCAGTCGCTTGATCAGCCAAATCATCAATTGTAATCACACCACGCGCCGCCAATGCATAAGCAATCTCAGTGGTCATACCATCCATACCGAGAAGTTCTGCGCTTGGCTCTTGAATATTTTCTTGCTGTTTCAGTGCATCAGTTAAAGCAGCTTCTTTAGCACGGCTTTGAAGCAATTCAACTAAATCTGCATCTAGTTCAATTTCATCAAATGTTTCAGCTGGAACATAAGCAATCTCTTCTAATGAAGTAAAGCCCATTTCCACCAATGCTATTGCTAAATCTTCTTCAATATCGAGACGTGTAACAAACATATCTAAATACTGTTGTGCTTCATTTTGCTGACGAGCACGATACTCTTCTTCTAACATCATGTCGAGTTTATAACCCGTCAATTCCGATGCTAAACGAACATTTTGCCCTTGCGAACCAATTGCACGTGCTAACTGATCATTGGTTGCGAAGATAATATCTGCACTGCGTGCATCTTCATCTAGCACAATACCTGATACATCAGCTGGCTCTAATGCGCTTGCAATATATTGTGCTGGATCATCAGACCACACTACTACATCAATACGCTCACCGTTCAACTCTTGTTGTACTGCTTGAATACGCGTACCACGCATACCAATACATGCACCTACAGGGTCAATACGATGGTCATTGGTTTTCACTGCAATTTTAGCACGAACACCCGGTTGACGAGCAGCTGCTTTAATTTCAATGATTTCTTCAGAAATTTCTGGAATTTCTTTTTTCATCAATGCAATTAGCATCTCAGGACGGGCACGAGACAATAATAATTGTGCGCCACGACCTTCGCGGTTTACGCTGTATAAAATGGCATTTATACGTTGCTTAGGACGCAAAATTTCTTTATGAATGGTTTCTTCACGCGCCAAGTAAGCTTCAGCGTTATCACCTAGATCAATGATGAAACCATCTTTGGTTTGTTTTTTGACTTCGCCGTAAATCAACTCACCCACTTTAGATTCATAGGCATCTGCAACCAAAGCACGCTCAGCTTCACGAATCTTTTGTACAATGACTTGTTTCGCAATTTGAGCAGCAATACGACCAAACTCAATTGACTCAACTTCTAGCTCACGCACATCACCGATTGACCATTTTGATGGATCAACATCTGAGATTGCATCTTGGCAAGCTGGCATTTCATGATCTTCATCCGCCACAACTGTCCACTGACGGAAGGTGCGATAATCACCTGTTTTACGATCAATCTCAATACGAAGCTGTGCTTCTTCTGAATGTGTTCCTTCGTAAAACTTTTTCTTCGTTGCTGCAACAAGTGCTTGCTCTAATGCTTGGAAGATCGCCTCACGACTAACACCTTTTTCATTACTAACCGTTTCTGCAACGGTAAGAATTTCGCGGCCCATAAGTCACCTACCGATTTCTTATAAAATTAAGTTAATATTAGTCTTGATAGATTAAATTTGCTTTATCAATATTATTACTATCAATTTCAAGCACATGTTTACCTTCCACTTCGACTTGAATGATTTCATTTTCTAAGTCTACAGAAAGTAATTTTGCTTGAAACTTACGACGATTCTCGACGGCAGCAATTAATCGTAAAGCCACTTGTTGCCCAATATAAGCAGGCAATTGATTGAGTTGGAAAAATGGACGATCCCAGCCCGGTGAAGAGACTTCTAAAGCATATTCACCTGAAATTGGGTCATGAACATCAAGCATTGCACCCACTTGTTGTGTCACTAAAACACAATCTTGAACGCCAATACCACGCCCTTGTTCAACTTCGCCATCTTCATTCAAGATAGGTTCAACATTCTCATCAACTACTTTATCAATATAAATACGTAATAAAGAACGTTTACCTTGTGGTAGGAATTCAATCCCCCATAGATCTACACCACACGCAGCTACTGCTGGCGCGATTAGATCATGCAATGCTTGAGATTTATTTGATAATTTCATTTACTCTCGTCGCTCTCATGCGAGCCAATCAATCTTAACCGTATAGTGAAGCACGACTATTTGACCAATTGATGTCGAACACTACACGATAGCTAAACAACCAATAAAAAAGGGCGTAAATCGCCCCTATATTACACAGAAAACCGAAGTCCACTGTGCAAAAAGGCCCACCTTATTGTGAGCCTCTTTTAGAAACTTGGTAGCGGGAGCTGGATTTGAACCAACGACCTTCGGGTTATGAGCCCGACGAGCTACCAGACTGCTCCATCCCGCATCAACGTGCAAAAATTATATACAAATATAAAAAAAAGTCAATTTAAGTTTTTCTATATTTGCTTGATTAAGTTGCACCTTAATCAAATGGTAGCGGGAGCTGGATTTGAACCAACGACCTTCGGGTTATGAGCCCGACGAGCTACCAGACTGCTCCATCCCGCATTAACAACATCGCTGCATACACCAAACTTACTGGTTATTAAGCTTGGTGCGGAAGGGGGGACTTGAACCCCCACGCCCGAAAGCACTACCACCTCAAGGTAGCGTGTCTACCAATTCCACCACCACCGCAGCTTTGTGGGACGCATTCTATTCCTTTAAATATAAAAAGGAAAGCGCTAATTCAACTTATTGAGTTGTTTTAGGTGCGTTTGATGAAGTTTCAGGCGATGTTACTGGTGCGGAGGTCGTGGTTTGAGCGGATTTTAAGCTATACGCATCAGCTGTTTGTTTTTTTGCAAAAACAGCCAAAGTTAAACTCGTAGCAAAAAACAAGGCTGTAAAAATCGCGGTTAAGCGTGTTAAAAAGTTACCCGCTCCAGAAGCACCAAATACCGTAGCAGCACCACCGCCACCAAACGACGCTCCTGCTTCAGCACCCTTACCTTGTTGTACTAAAACCAATCCAATAATCATAACTGCTAAAATGATATGTACAACGAGTATAAAACTATACATTTCTACTTCCTATTATTTGCTTTGAGCAAATGCTTTTGCAATTTGATAAAAAGATTGTGCATTGAGTGATGCACCTCCAACCAAAGCGCCATTAATATCAGGACATGCAGCCAACTCAACAGCATTCTCGGCTTTGACACTACCGCCATACAATATAGCCATGTTTGTACCGAATGATGTAATTTGTTTTAAGCCTTCACGTATTTTTGCATGCATTGCTTGAGCATCCGCAGGTGAAGCTGTCTTCCCTGTTCCAATTGCCCAAATCGGCTCATACGCTATCACAATATTTTGCCATTGTTCAGCTTTAACGACGGATGCAATATCACAAATTTGTTGTAATACAACTTGTTCCGCAGCGCCTTGCTCACGCTGCTCTAAGCTTTCGCCAACGCAATAGATCACCGTCAAACCTGCATTTAATGCATTTTGCAGTTTTGCTTTTAAAATATTGACGTTGTCACCAAATAATTCACGGCGCTCAGAGTGTCCAATCAATACATATTCAATCTGACTATCTTTTAATAGTTCCGCACTTACCTCACCTGTATAAGCACCAGTACCTGCCACACGAGAAAGATCCTGAGCCACAGTATAAACGGCTCTGGTTGCATCTTTTAACTGAGCATGAACACTAGTCAACGCAATCGTTATTGGCGCTACACCAATATGACATTGCTCAGGAGAAATATTGTCCTGTTGTAGTAACTGCTTAAATTCTTCTATTAATTGGAAAGCATTCGCATGCATTGGATTCATTTTCCAATTGCCAATAACCCAAGGGGTAATCGCCGAATTCGACATACTTCGCCCACCTACGACTAATTTATAAAAAATGCTGCATATTTTACACGTATTTTTATAAAATTCAGTTTTTCTTTTCAGTTTAAGTTTCAACCAACAGAAAATAGATCTAAAAAACCATCAGCTTTTTTTACATATATATGTCGATTTCTTACAATCGTTTGCTTTATTTCTAGCGAAGACTACTCTCTGAATATGAAATTAATTTGTAAAAAAATCGATCAGTTCAAGTTTTTCAATATGAACCTAGTAAAAAACAACACTTTCTGTAGTAGTATTTTTACGTAACAAAAGTATAATTTTGAGAATAGCTATTATAACCATATTGTGAGTAAGGCGGACAGATGTCAGGATTACATACGTCTCCAAAGTTTTCGGGGTTCATTCGACGTTTAGTTGAAGATGGTCATATGACTGCTGCAAATATGCAGAATGCAATTGATGCAGCCAAGAAAGCCAAACAAGATATTGTTGCTCATTTAATCGAACAACATCGTCTTTCTCCACTTACCATTGCGGAAAGCATCTCTGTAGAATTTGGCGAACCACTTTTTGATTTGGCGGTTTACGATGTTGGATTATTACCTCGAGAATTAACCGACAATAAACTCATACAAAAACATCGTGTTGTTCCGTTAATACAACGTGGACAAATTTTGTATGTTGCTACGAGCAATCCAACCAATATTGATGCATTAGATGCAATTCGCTTTAATACCAAACTTAATATTGAACCCATTATTGTTGAGCATACGAAACTTGAAAAGTTAATCGAACAACATTTCGGTGATTCAGGTAATTTCGATTTTGGTGACAGTGAAGACTTCGACTTAGATATTGATGTTAATCAAGACTCTCCTCAAGAAGATGATGATGCGTCACCGCAAGGCGATGAGTCTCCAATTGTTAAATATATTAATAAACTTTTAATCGATGCCATTCGCATGGGCGCATCAGATTTACATTTTGAGCCCTATGAAAAAATGTACCGTGTGCGTTATCGTGTAGATGGCGTTCTACGCCAAATTGCTACCCCACCATTACAAATGGCAAATCGGCTTGCCTCTCGCTTGAAAGTTATGTCCCAAATGGATATTTCAGAAAAACGAATGCCTCAAGATGGCCGTATTAAGCTCAAGTTATCAAAAACCAAAGCAATTGATTTCCGTGTTAACTCTTTACCTACTTTATTTGGGGAAAAATTAGTACTACGTATTTTGGATCCATCAAGTGCTATGCTCGGAATTGAAGCATTAGGCTATGAAGATGATCAGAAAGCATTATTCATGGAAGCACTTGAAAAGCCTCAAGGAATGCTACTGATCACAGGTCCAACAGGTTCTGGTAAAACCGTATCGCTATATACTGGTCTAAATATTCTAAACACTGAAGATACCAATATTTCAACAGCAGAAGACCCTGTGGAAATTAACTTGGAAGGCATTAATCAGGTCAACGTGAATCCAAAGACAGGATTGACTTTCTCAGCTGCATTAAAGGCTTTCTTACGTCAAGACCCTGATGTAATTATGGTCGGTGAGATTCGTGATTTGGAAACAGCCGAAATCGCAATTAAAGCAGCGCAAACAGGTCATATGGTGATGTCAACACTGCATACCAACAGTGCGCCAGAAACTTTAACTCGATTACGCAACATGGGTGTACCTTCGTTTAATATCGCAACATCAGTTAATCTTGTTATCGCACAACGTTTAGCACGACGTTTATGCTCACAATGTAAAGCCCCCGTAGATGTACCTAAACAAAGTCTTTTAGAGTTAGGATTTACAGAACAGGATTTATCAAACCCTGATTTACAAATATTTCAACCGATTGGCTGTGCTGAATGTCGAGAAGGGTACAAAGGACGTGTAGGTATCTATGAGGTTATGAAAGTCACCCCTGCAATTTCTCAAATCATCATGGAAGATGGTAACGCACTGCAAATTGCAGCAGCATCAGAACAAGCCGGCTTTGACAATCTGCGTCGTTCAGGCCTAAAAAAAGTGATGCAAGGTATTACTTCTTTGCAAGAAATTAACCGAGTAACAAGTGAATAAAATTAATAAAAAGGATTAAGAATCATGGCAGCGAAAAAAGCGCAAATGATGCCTACTTTTGCTTATGAAGGGGTAGATCGAAAAGGCGCCAAAATTAAAGGGGAATTACCAGCACGCAATATGGCCTTAGCAAAGGTCACATTACGCAAACAAGGCGTCACCATTAAAACCATTCGAGAAAAACGTAAGAATATTCTTGAGGGTTTGATGAAGAAGAAAGTAACTACCTTAGATATTACGGTCTTTACTCGTCAATTAGCAACCATGATGAAAGCAGGGGTACCTCTCGTCCAAGGTTTTGAGATTGTTGCAGAGGGTTTAGAAAATCCAGCAATGCGTGAGGTTGTACTTGGTATCAAAGGTGAAGTAGAAGGTGGCAATACTTTTGCAGGTGCTTTACGGAAGTATCCACTTTATTTTGACAATCTTTTTTGCTCATTAGTTGAATCTGGTGAACAATCAGGTGCGCTTGAAACCATGTTAGATCGTGTTGCGATTTATAAAGAAAAAAGCGAATTACTGAAACAAAAAATTAAAAAAGCTATGAAATATCCAATCACTGTTATCTGTGTTGCAGTAATTGTAACTATTATTCTAATGGTTAAAGTTGTTCCTGTATTCGAAAGTGTCTTTTCATCCTTTGGAGCTGATTTACCAGCCTTCACAAAGATGGTTGTAAATATGTCGAATTGGATGCAAAAATATTGGTTTATCCTAATTATTATAATTGGGGCAATTATTACTTGCTTCCTAGAAGCAAAAAAGCGTAGCAAAAAATTTCGAGATGGTTTGGATCATCTAGCTCTTAAGCTTCCAATATTTGGTGACCTAGTCTATAAAGCAATTATTGCACGTTATAGTCGAACACTTGCAACTACTTTTGCGGCAGGTGTACCTTTAATTGATGCTCTAGAATCTACAGCAGGTGCAACAAATAATGTTATTTATGAAAATGCTGTAATGAAAATTCGTGAAGATGTGGCAACAGGACAACAACTACAATTTGCAATGCGAGTTTCCAATCGCTTTCCAGCTATGGCGATTCAAATGGTTGCAATCGGTGAAGAATCTGGTGCTCTAGATAGCATGTTAGATAAAGTAGCAACTCATTTTGAAAATGAAGTCGATAATGCAGTCGATGGTCTTACTTCAATGATGGAACCTTTAATTATGGCAATTTTAGGTGTACTTGTTGGTGGTCTAGTAATTGCGATGTATCTCCCAATTTTCCAAATGGGTTCTGTCGTCTAATGCAAGAAATCATTTCTTATTTTATCCAAAATCCAACTGCATTATACGTCGCAGTTGGACTTTTAAGTTTATGTATTGGTAGTTTTTTAAATGTCGTCATCTATAGAACACCAAAGATGATGGAACAAGAATGGCATCATGAATGCCAAATGTTGTTACACCCAGAACAACCTATAATAGACGAAACGAAATTAACCTTAAGTACCCCACCATCGACATGTCCAAAATGTAAATCTGCTATTCACTGGTATCAAAATATTCCTGTAATTAGTTGGTTAATACTTCGTGGCAAATGTGGTGCTTGCCAAAATCCAATTAGTATTCGCTATCCACTTATTGAACTATTAACAATGATTTGCTCATTAATCGTAGTTGCTGTATTTGGTGCGACAGTACAAATGTTATTTGGTTTAATACTCACTTGGGTCTTGATCACGTTAACGTTTATTGATTTCGATACACAGCTGTTACCTGATCGCTTTACCCTACCACTTGCCGCACTAGGCTTAGGAATCAATAGTTTCACTATTTATACTTCTGCAGGCTCAGCGATTTGGGGCTATTTGATTGGCTTTCTATGTTTATGGATTGTTTACTATATCTTTAAACTCGTCACAGGCAAGGAAGGTATGGGCTATGGTGATTTTAAACTGCTTGCAGCTTTAGGTGCTTGGATGGGGCCAATGATGCTACCCCTAATTGTGCTACTCTCTTCAGTTGTTGGTGCAATTATTGGAATTATTTTGATAAAAATGCGTGGTGAAAACCAACCTTTTGCATTTGGTCCCTATATTGCAATTGCTGGCTGGATTGCATTTTTATGGGGAAATCAAATTATGAAAATATATCTAGGTGGATAATATGAGTTTTATCTTGGGCATTACTGGTGGCATTGGTAGTGGCAAATCCGCCGCGACACAATGGTTTGAATCCCAAGGAATTGTTGTAGTCGATGCAGATATTGTAGCTCGTGAAGTGGTTGATCTAGGTCAACCTACTTTGAAAGAAATTCAACTTTCTTTTGGAGACTGGGTATTATTAGAAGATGGAAATCTGAATCGACATGCACTTCGTGATCACATATTCCAGTTTCCAGAAGCGCGAGAAACTCTCGAAAAGATTACTCACCCTGCTATACGCCAATCCATTATTCAACAATTACAACAAGCAGAAAGCCCTTATGTTATTTTAGTTTCGCCTCTTCTCTTTGAAACCAATCAACATGAACTTGTGCATCATACCCTACTCATCGACGCGAATGAACAAACACAACTACAACGTG
The DNA here is from genome assembly GCF_014636095.1 of Acinetobacter modestus. Taxonomy (GTDB): domain Bacteria; phylum Pseudomonadota; class Gammaproteobacteria; order Pseudomonadales; family Moraxellaceae; genus Acinetobacter; species Acinetobacter modestus. Next base: position 51,332 of record NZ_BMDV01000005.1, on the reverse strand, counting down.
CAAGTCAAAGAGATGGACAAAATGAAGAACAAATCCGAAAAATTATCTCGGTTCAAATGCCTCGCACTCAAAAGCAATTACTCGCAAATGATATTGTTATGAATGATGGTTTACTTGAGCACCTTCACCAACAACTAAAACCATTACATCTAAAATATCTACAAAGCGCTGAGCAGGCATTTTAATCCTGCTTCTGTTGCGCGAGTTGTTCACTCAGCGTGTCTTTTTTAAACCAGCGCCACGGCTGTAATGCACCAATACCCATTCCTACTAAACCACAAGCAATCGCTGCATTTAAAGGCTCATCAAGCAGTGGAACAGCAATCACAGCTGCAATAAAAGGTGCTAAAGTAACAATACTCCCCGTTTTAAATGCACCTAAACGCTCAATCGCAGCAACATAGGTCAAGGTCGCAATAATTACGACCAATACACCATGAAATAAACCTTGAATGACTAAATGAATGGGTTCTGCTTCTTGAAAATGTTTTGGAACAAATAAAATATAGACAGGTAAATAAATAATCGCTGACCAAATTGCCACGCTTGCCATGGAATGCCAAGCCGATAATTTCCATTGTTTAAGCAATACTGTAAAAATTCCCCACCAAACAGCACTGATAAAAAAAAGTAAATCGCCTAAGCCAAAAGCGACCGCTTGATCATGCAGCATCAGATAGCTCATCAATACAAGCGCACTTAACATGATGCTCAGACTTAACCAAGTATGTTTATCAAAAGGTTGTCTAAACAATAAATAAGCAGCAACTGCCGTACATAAAGGAATACAGCCATTTAAGAAAATTGCAGCGTGGGCTGCTGGTGCTTGCAAAAAAGCAGTATAAACGGTCAGACAGTAGGCTAAACCACCTGTTAAGGCTAAAATGACTGGACGTGGATGCCATAAGAAAGCTAAATCTTTTTTATAAATGAGCACAGGCATTAAAATAAGAAAGGCTATCGCAAAACGCATTGCCACCAAATCCCATGCACTCACATGCCAATGTAAATTTAAACGGGAGAAAATGGTGAATCCCCCCCAAATACACATTGTAATTAAAACAAATAGATAACCTTGTGTACGAGCAGTCATTTAAGATTACATTGGCAATACTTGCTTGAATTATACAACACTACGCTGGCGACATGCTTCATAAAGTGCCATACCAGTTGCGACACTCACATTTAGACTTTGCAAATCACCAGACATTGGAATATAAACCGTATGATCACATTGTGACTGAGTAATCGGTCTTAAACCTGTGTCTTCCGCCCCCATGACAATGACAACTGCACCCTTAAAGTCACATTGCTGAATTGGCAATGCTTTTTCATCTAGCATTGTGCCAATAACACGCATATGTGTGGTCTCTTTTAAATGAGCTAAGGTTCGAGCTAAGTTAGTCACCTGAATAAACTTAACTTTTTCCGCCCCACCTGCTGCAACTTTACGTGCCGTAGGAGTTAAACTAGCTGAACGGTCACGTGGCACAATTACCGCCTGAACACCCATCGCAGCTGCAGTACGAATACATGCACCAAGATTATGCGGATCAGTTACTTGATCTAATGCCAATAACAAAGCATCTGGTGACTGCTGCATCAATTCGTCTAAATCTTTTTCATTTAAGGTCGGATGTGGTCGAACTGCAGCAACTACACCTTGATGAAAAGGTAAGCCTGCAAGCTTTTCCAAGCTATCCCGACTCGCCTTTTGGACGCTAATACCAAAAGGTTCTGCGAGTTGCAAAATCTTTTGTAATCGCTGATCATCACGACCTTTTAAGGTAAATAAAGTCAAAACGCGTTCAGGCTCTAACTCCAATAATGACTCAACCGAATGAACGCCATAATAATATTCAGGTTTTGCCATGAACGACCTCTTGCAGTATTCCCGATCTTTAAAGGGAGATTTTGAAAAAATAAAAATCCTGCAAAGTAGCTTTACAGGATTTTCTTTAGCGATAGTGTACTCGATTTAGAACGGAATAGGTTAACCTTCTAAATGACATACATAATCAAGCACTTCATCAGTCTCGATGTGGAAAACACTATTTCCTGGGACATAAAAAGACTGACCTGCGCGGAATAACTCACTTTCTGTACTATCTGCAATTTTTACACGACATTCACCAGAAATGATTTCCATACGTTCTGGCACATGTGTTTCAAAAGTTAATGCCTGTTCAGTAGGTAAAATCACACCTAATGTCTTTTTAGTACCATCTTCAAATTGTACAGTATGGCTGATACATGCCCCACCAAAATATACATTTGACTTTTTAATGACCGTAACATGATCAAACTGCACTGAACTCATGCATACTCTCCAAATAATGCAGCATTTATATTAGGTTATGATGGACGTAGTTTAATTGTGCCTGCGTCACTAATCAATCCATTTTTATCATGCTTTAACAGCAATTTTTATGCCTTTCTACTAAAGTTATGTTTAACTCACAAGCACTTCTAGATCAAAGCATCCGATCTAAAATACAATAGAAAAAATCTTATAAATTGATAGACGAGTTTTACATCACTAAATTATTCAAAACAACTCCAGAAATAAAACATGATTTCATCAACACAACGCTGATCCTCTTGTTCGATTAGCAAAATTTCTCTATCTTTAAGCAAAAGATTGCGTGCACTGGATGCATATATGCTCACCCATTTAACTTTAATTAATTTTGCACTTGCAGACCATTTAGCTTTAGATATTGAACAAGGTTTCAATGTTTTGACTGGGGAAACTGGTGCAGGAAAATCGTTATTGTTAGATGCACTGTCTGCATGCTTGGGTGAACGTACCGATACCAACTATGTCCGTTATGGTGCAGATAAAGCAGATGTCACTGCTGTATTTAGTTATCAAGCTGAAAGTGCGGAAGCAAAATGGCTTACAGAACATGAACTAGATGATGATTCTGGTGAAATTCATTTAAGACGTGTCATATTTGCGACAGGCCGAAGTAAAGCATGGATCAATGGGCGCCCAAGTAGTTTGTCAGAGTTAAAAGAAATTGGACGCTTACTGGTACAACTTTATAGCCAGCATAGCCAACAGCAATTACTTGAGCCCCCTTATCCGAAGCACTGGTTAGATCGTTATCATAATTTTGCCGAACCAGCAGATGAAGTACGTGAAGCGTATAGCACATGGCAAAAAAACATTCGCCAGCATCAAGCCGCTTTAGATGCGCAAGCCACACGTATTCAAAAAATACAAAATTTAGAATCCCAAATAGAAGAACTTGAAGAGATTGTCCAAACGGATTATCGAGAGATTGAACAAGAATTTGATCGTCTCAGCCATCATGAACATATTATGCAAGACTGTAGTTACAGTCTAAATGTCTTGGATGAGGCGGAACAAAATATCACTCAAGAAGTTGCTTCAATCATTCGTCGTTTAGAGTCTCATGCGGGACGCAGTGAACAGTTATCAAATATTTATAATTCGTTACTCAATGCGCAAAGTGAGATTGAAGATGCAACCGCCAGTTTACGCCAATTTATTGATCGCCAAAGCTTTGATCCTGAAAGAATGGAACAGCTCAATACAACCTTAGAAATTTTTCATCGTCTCGCGCGCAAACACCGTACCCAACCTGAATTACTCAAACAAGAATATGAAACTTGGCAACAGGAATTAGAGCAATTACATCTATTAGAAGATCCTGAAACCTTAGCGGAACAGGTTGAAATTTCTTATCAAACTTTTATGCAAAAAGCTGAGCACCTAGATCAGATTCGTCGTGCAGCCGCAGTTCCATTGGCAAAGCAATTGACTGAACAAGTGAAGCCGCTTGCTCTACCTGAAGCATATTTTGAATTTAAGTTCGAGCCAATGGAAGCAAATGCCGAAGGTCTCAGCTTTATTCAGCTTCTTTTCACTGCCAATAAAGGCATTCCACCACAACCGTTGGCTCGCGTTGCATCTGGCGGTGAACTCTCTCGTATTGCACTGGTCATGCAAGTGATGAATGCCGAAAAAACAGAATCCGAAGTTTTGGTCTTTGATGAAATTGATGTTGGAATTAGTGGTGGTACGGCCGAAGTAGTTGGTCGTTTACTCGCCGATCTAGCTCAGCATGTACAACTGCTCTGTATCACCCACCAAGCTCAAGTTGCTGCACAGTCTGACCAACATCTATTGGTCAAAAAACAACAAACAGATCCAGCAAGCAGTACCATTATTGAGTTAAATGAGGAACAACGCATTCTAGAACTAGCACGTATGTCTGGCGGCGTCGAGATTAGCGAAACCACCTTGCAACATGCTAAACAACTGCGTCAACTAAAATTTCAATCAGCTTAATACGCATAACAAAATGTGAGAAAAAGATTGGCGAAATCCGATTAACTCTTGTATGTTGATAAGAAGAACCTATATAGATAGATCAGCATAATATTTTTGATGGAGAATCGCCTAGGTGACGAAACAATATCTAACTCACCGTTGTCTCATCGCTCCACCAGACATAACAGATGACTTCTTTGCCAATACTGTTATCTATGTGGCACGCCATGATGAAGATGGTGCACAAGGCATTATTATCAATCGCCCTTCTGAGTTACAGATCAAAGAATTATTGAACGATTTAGAGATTGATGCAGATAATGTGCAGCCTCATGCCGTGTTGCAAGGTGGACCATTACGCCCAGAAGCAGGTTTTGTACTACACACAGGTCAACCTACTTGGCATTCATCAATCGCAGTAGGTGAAAATGTTTGTATTACGACTAGTAAAGATATTTTGGATGCAATTGCACATAACGAAGGTGTCGGTCGTTACCAAATTGCTCTAGGCTATGCCAGCTGGGGCAAAAATCAGCTTGAAGAAGAAATGGCACGTGGTGACTGGCTGATTTGTGACTCAGACATGGATTTAATCTTTAATCTACCTTATGGCGATCGTTGGGATGCAGCATACAAGAAAATTGGGGTAGACCGCACATGGTTTGCTTCAGAGATTGGACATGCCTGATTTTAAAACTTCGCAATCCATTATGGCCTTTGATTTTGGTACTCAAAAGATGGGCATCGCAATTGGCCAATCAACTATTGAGAGTGCCAATCCTTTGCCATTATTCGTGATGAAAGATGGTATCCCTGACTGGAACCAGCTATTAAAACTTGTCAAAGAATGGCAGCCCAATCTTTTTTTAGTCGGTTTGCCATTAAATATGGATGATAGTGAATCTGAACTCTCTGCTCGTGCACGAAAATTTGCACGACGTTTGCGTCATCAAACCAATATTGAAACGTGGATGGTGGATGAGCGCTTGACTACACGAGAAGCGAGAGAAGAACTTGAGTCTTATCAAAATAAAGGCCAAGCAAAACGCTTATCGGCTGATAGTTTCGCAGCTGCGCTACTCATTCAAAGCTGGTATCGTGATCCTAATGGAATAACACCTTAATCATTTATATTTAAGCGCTTTATCACGGTATAGCACACTGATGTACCGTGATAAAAATCAGATCCAAACGCTCAAAACAATTGCTTTAGCACGTCTACACCCCAAACCATTTGAATAAAATTTAGAATGCAATTCTTAAAAAATAAATCAGCTCAGACTACGCCTGATTATTTCTCAATAATTCTCACCGTTGCAGTTCGCCCTGAAACAAAAGCCAATGGATTCTGAGGCTGTTCATCTAAAACAATTTTTACAGGCACACGTTGCGCTAAACGTACCCAACTAAAAGTAGGGTTTACATTTGCCAATAGATTAGAACTGCCAGAACGCTCACGATCTTCGATCCCTGTTGCAATACCTTGAACATGTCCACGAATTAATTGACGATCCCCCATCAACTGTACGGTTGCCGAATCACCGACATGAATACGATTCAATTTGGTTTCTTCAAAATAGCCCACGACATAAAGCTGATGACGATCTAGCAGCGCAGCTACCGCTTGCCCAACCTTAACATAATTCCCAACACGTAAATCAAAGTTAGCTAAAGTCCCATCCGCAGGTGCAACGACTGCTGAACGACTCATATTGAGCTGAGCTAAATGTAAATTGCTATTCGCCACGTCGATCAAAGCTTGCTGTTGTTGAATGGCAGCCTCAGCCTGTTCAATACTCGCTGCTAGCTGCTCTTTTTCCGCAATCGCCTGATCGCGTGTAGCAAAAACCTGATCTTGCTCTTGCTTAGAGATCGCACCATCCATCAAACTCGCATAACGTGCTGCATTCTTCTCAGCCAATTTCATATTAGCTTCAGTCTTGACCAAATTTGCCTTTGAACCGACTAAGTTTGCATGCGCCTGAGCCAAACCAGCATTAGCTTTAGCTAAATCAGATTTAGCTTGTTCAACGTCAAGCACTTGACGCTCTACATCAATCTTGAAAAGAACTTGTCCTTTCTTTACCGTTTGGTTGTCCTGCACCAGCACCTCAGTTACTAATCCATTAACATCTGAAGCCACTTGAACCACATCACCACGCACACGACCATCACGTGTCCACGGTGCGGCATTGTAGTAATTCCATAAATGCACGACTGCATATATCGCAATCAAAACCGAAAGTACTAATACAATTGGACGTATGACTTTTCGTACATCAAATGCATTCATGTTCATCACCTTTACCACATATTTTTAAATCATTAAATTTCGGAGATAGCTACTTAAAGGCTTGTACCTTGTAAATAAAGACATAACCAATGCATACACAGCAACAATCCCAAGTACAAACACAAGTTGAAAATGTTCGGTAGTACAATCCAACCTCTCATAACTAAACGATCGATCAGTGGACTCATCAGCTTAAAGAGCACGTAGGCGATGATGGCTTGCACCAAAAGAATTGGAATATAGATTCCATAAACGTTAATTTCACCCATGCAATACACCTAAATCATATGTTTCTGAATCCATCTTTTGTGTTGAGACATGCCCTATGCTTTCACAAATATTATTCAGAGAAATCAACATTCTTTGAGCGAGTTGCTCTTCTTCAATTTGCGCTGCAATCCGCTGTAATAGATCAATCTGCTGTACAATTCGAATTGGAAAATGGTTCAGAGAAAGTTGTTTCTCCTGCATTTGAAAATATTCTGTCAGTTGCTGTTGCAGCACATTGACTTCATTTTTCAAACCGACCAATTGGGGAAGTTTTTGGCTAATTTCTTGCAATCGGACTAAGTCAATAATTGAACTACTTTCAATCAGAGCATTCTGAATCGAAATCTTAACTTCAGGATTTTGAACCATTTTGGTATTCAATACTCCAACTCGGTCCAACATACTGCGTAGATGAATTTTGAACTCACTGCCATAAGATAGATTTAATGCCTGACGCATCGCCTGATAATGTAAAGTTAAAATTCGCGTTGCACTGGTATCAGGTGAAACAGCTCGAACTAAATCAATCACAATGAGTGAAACCAATACGCCCAGAACCATTGCAAATGAACTATCTAAATAAGAAACAGCATCCATGGTGTATTTATTATGCAGATTCAATCCCATCATGGTGTTAATCCCAAGTACCATTCCTACAGGCATTAACATTTGATTTGCCATCATGGTGACAGCCACTAAAAACACTGGAAATAGCACCAAAGCCAATTGCCAAAAATGGGTCACATGCGGAAAAATACCAAATGCATATAAGAATACTAAGCCTGCTGACACAATACTGCCCCAAATAAAAATCCGCAGCACAGGTACTGGGTTATCCAATGCGGTTAAGATACACGCCGTGATAGCCCCCATTTGCGCCATCATAAAACCCGCCTTCCAACCTGACAGAATCCAAGCTGCAGTGACAATAAAAGTAATCAATACGGCACTAATTCCACCTCGTATCGCAATACCATGATCACGATGTAAACTTGGATATTTCGTCGTAATTGCTGTAATTTCTATTGGAATCTCTTTATTACCTTGCTGAATCTGTTGCCAAAGTAGTTTTACTGCCAAGATATTGGCTATAAAATGACGAACATCCATCTTTAATGCAGCCAATACAACTTCCTGTTCAGACGTTGCTTTAGAAATCAGCTCAGCGAAATCCTCTTCAAATCCAATCGGCAAAGTCTGTAAATCAGCAGGTACTAAACTTTTCTCTTGTTTTAAAAATGTCAAAGTATGCTGACGAATCATATCCAAATTCGAAACAAGATTAACTAAGTGCAAATGTTCGAGTTGTTTCACACGTTGAGACAATGCAACCAAATTCGCAACCACCAAGGACACTTGATGTAGCATTTCTTGTAAAGGTTTGGTCATGCCTTTCAACTCACCTTTCTCATAAGCCAAATGTACAGCTAAAGCATGAATATCAGAGGCATCACGAGTAATCACAGATAAAACTTGCGTGTAATTTTCAGGTGTTTCTTGAACTGCAATCAATTTTTCAAAAGTTGCTTCTAGATCGTTTAATGTTTTATTGACACGTTGCTTAATCATTGCGCCAACATGAACTGGAAAAAAAGTTGCCGAAACAACCGCAGAAGAGACCACGCCAACTGAGATTTCAAGTACACGTGCAACAGCGATATCAAAAATATTGTAGGTATCGATATAGGTAATTGCATTGTAAACAATCATGGCAGTTGAGTATCCTGCCAACATAAATACGTAGCTACGCGGCGTGCGGTCTAGTAATGACACATATAAAGCAAAGCCCACCCAGAGAGATAAAATAACCGTAAATAGCCACGGCGTATTAATAAAATGTGGGGTTAATAACAGTGCTATGACTGCCCCTGCTACAGTCCCAATCAAACGATATACACATTTCGAAGACACCATTCCCGAATAAGGATTGGCAATAATCATGACCGTTCCAATCGACCACATAGGATTAATCAAATCTAATTCAAAAGAAATAAACAGTGCCAGCATGCCTGCTACAAAGGTTTTACAAGCAAAAATAAGATCAAGTCGGCTTGGTCTGAAAGCTAACAGCTGTTTAAGTAACATGAATATGTCTCAATTCTAAGTCAGCATGATCTAGATGACACATAACAATGTGGCACGAAGTTAGACCGATTTGGAGTATCAAATCAGTTGACAAGAAAAAGCTGATTATGGGGAGCAAGGCATAGTGTCTAGAGCAAATGGAGATAATTTAATTAATTTCATTATCCAATGAGGACACTACATCTACAATTTTTTCAAAACAAAGCAAATTAGTCAACATAAATTATCACTATTTGATAATTTTTCATTTTAATTTAAAATATTTTCAATAAAAACCATATTTTTTCTCAATTCAATGGCTGATTGATTGAGCAAAAATATTCCGACCTAAAAGTCCATACACGATCTCGGGCTTTTCTGTTATAAAGCAATAAAAGTTCGATTTTCACGTTATTTTTAAGGAGTAGACAACGGATCATGGCAATTTCGAGTTTTGGTAAAATTCTCACCGTGCTGGATTTATTTTCAGTTTCACGTCCGATTATCAATGTCGATATCATTTGTGATGAGCTTGGTCTCTCAAAACCCACAGCCTATCGTTATCTTAAAGAACTTGTTTCAACAGATATTTTAAAGCGCATTAGTGGTACATCAGGAGACTACACTTTAGGCTCTAAAATTGCCGTTCTTGATTATATTTCTCATAGTACCGATCCATTGGTTCAGATCAGTATTCCTTTTATGCGTGATATCGTAGATCGTACTGAACTCTGTTGTTTATTAACCTATTTAAATCATGATTATTGTATTGATCTACACCATGAAACCTTTAAAGAAGCAGAACTTATCTCGTACGGAAGAGGCTGCCCACGCCCTGTTTATGTAGGTGCTTCACCCAAAATTGTGATTGCTCATCTCTCCAAGCAACATATTCAAGCTTATTATCATCAGTTTACTCAGGAGCTTGCTCAGGTAGGCTTTGCCCATAGCCTCGACGAATTCATGCAGCAAATGCGGAAAATTAAAAAACAAGGCTTTTATTTATCACAGGGTGAGATTGATCCAATGGTATGTGGCCTTTCCGTGCCGATTCGCTTTTCTACTAAAGAAGCGCCGATTGCACTCACGCTGGTAGCATCAAAAAATCGTTTTGATTTCTTGAATATTCAAAAACTGATTGAGATTTTGCAAAATAATGCAGCGCAAATTGAGCATAAATTTGCAACACTTTCCGAAAATCAGTCAAACTGAATTGAGAATTTTAAAAAATATTTACATTTTTATCCGTTGTAAATAGCAATATATTCTCATATTATGATTATGTTCTTCAGCATACCCTCTTAAAAAGAGTATGACTTTCCTCAGAGAACTAAGCCCATCTTTGTTATGGGCTTTTTTCTTAATCACTATCTAAAAATATTAATTAAAACATTTTATAAACAATGAGTTAGAATATCGTTATTGAACTAACACATAATTTTATTGATTAACTTTGCTTCGACCAGCATCTGTTCAGTCTGATCAGCCGTCATTGCAACCAAATATTTACCATTTGAATAATAAAGCGAACCATCCTGACTCAGGGCATAGCCTAACACCCCTCTTTTCAGAACTTTCTGCTCTCCATTCGTTGCATATTGAATCAGTTCCCAATTACGAGGAATCACACCAGCAAATTTCTCACCTGCACTTTGATTTTGTTGCAAAGTTTTCTGAGCTTTAATCAAATTACCTTCAACAAATAATTCTTCTTCAGATTTTTGTTTAGTCTTAGCAGGATTTGCACCTGAAGTCGACTTAAGCGATTCGCCAGTATAACGTTGCGTAAAAAAGTCTAACCAACCAATCACAGCACGAATAATTTTGAACGGCGCAAATATAATATCTTTGAGTGAATTGCCACTGTGATGCTGATTTTTATATGGACGTTTAAGGAAATAAAGCTGTCCCGCCGCATCAAGTTTTGGTTTATAAAAATCAAACTTCGGATCAGCAATGATTGTTTCTAGTTCACCTGTTCTTAGATTCAAGCGACAAATCTCTTTCGGTCCCACACTGACATTACCTTGATGATCATAGGCAAAACCACAGCTATCATAATAAACAATATCAGGATCTTGAGGATCAAAACTTGGATGTTCGTCTTGACAGTCACCTTCGGTGATATATTGGATGCGACTCGAATCTAACCCCAAAACACAAAGATGCCTTTCATATGCATAACCTTTACTTGCAGATAAAATTAATCTTTGTTTTTGCGCTGCATAATCAAGATGATGAACAATAAATTCATTATTTCTAAGAACCAAAGCTTCTGGCTGTTGTAACTCAGTTAATGATTTCATATAAATTGCGCAACCATCTTGTAGTCGCGCCGCATAAATCATCTGTTGATTATCAATCAATACAGCATCAACTGGAAATACATAGGCTAATTCATTTGGATCATCTTGACTGGTCAACCCCATAAATTGCGCGCCAGTCCCAGTGGTTTTCCATTGTTTGCGCTGCTTAATTTCTTGTAAATTTTTCTTGTACTGACTGACCGCATGACAATCTATAGTCTGCGATTTTTGATTCTGTAATAGATACAATTCTTGATTTGATAAATACAATAAAGATGACATGTAACCGTGTTCCTACGTTATCATTTTTAACATTCACTATATTTCACAATTTTTATAGTGAATGCTTTGATTATCTAGATTTTTATTAAATTTAAATAAAATAGTGATAGCAAATCATTTTAAGGCTGTTTCAAATATGGCCAAGCAGCTTTCATATAAATAAACATCGACCATAAAGTCAAAATAACGGCGGTATACAGTAAAGCATATGCCCAGATTTCGAGTGGTTTCCAGTTTAATAAGAACACACTAATCGCAATCATTTGAAATGCTGTTTTGTACTTTCCTACCGTAGAAACTGCAACACTAGTACGTGCACCTAGTTCAGCCATCCATTCACGCAATGCCGAAACAGTAATTTCACGCGAAATAATCACAATTGCAGCAAAAGCCATTGAGATCGTCGGTTGCCATTGCACCAATACAATTAATGCAGCTGCAACCATAAGCTTATCGGCGACTGGATCAAGGAAACGTCCGAAAGCAGAAGTCTGATTCAAAGTCCGAGCTAAATAACCATCGAACCAATCTGTCACTGCTGCAAGAACAAAGATTGCAGTCAATACCAAATGTCGCATCATTCCCCCATGATGCTCAGCAATTCCAATTGCAGGTGGCCAATAGGCAATTGCCAAAAATACAGGAATGAGGGCGATACGCGCCAAAGTTAAAATATTAGGAATGTTCAGGATTCGCCCTGTGCTCATAAACACCGCCATGTTGTTCGCATCAAATATGCATGTCGCACAAAGGATGTGCCGAGATTGTATCCATGTGTAAGCAACTTTATACGAAATGCACGGCAGTGTCGACTAGGCAAAAACGGCAACTGTTTGTCTAAGTATCGCAATCAGTCGATTTTCATCATCCCAAAGATAGGCATACTCTGTTGAATAACCATGTTCAGCATATTCAGTCACTACTTTGTATTTGAACCAATCCTGTACTTGATGAACAATCGGCTGCAAATAGGTAATTTGCCATGTTAATGAGCTTGCAGGTGCAGGGGTTTTAAACATCGGTAACACACCCGGTGGCCACACATCCATCAATCCAAATAGATCGGCTAATTTCATTTCGCGATTTGGATGCAACTGAGGCATAAAACGACACCATCCGCCAAAGTCAGGCACTTTGCTGCCAGCCATTGGATAATTACCTTCAGCCCAACATAGTTCAAACTGTTGCAAACATTGTGGCATTAAGCCTTCAATATAAGCCGTTTTTTCCAACTGTGCCGGCAGTGGATAATCAGGAATTTGCGGTAGATTTTGCACATGAATCCGAGATTCACGCTGCGAACCAAAACTTGCTATTAAAATACTTTGTACAGTATCTGCTTGCCATAACCGCACTTCTAAGGTTGTAACCGATTTACCCTCTCGCAACACCTCTGCCGTGAGTTTAGCCTGCCCTTCTTGCACAGGGCCAACAAAGGTCACATTACAACTCAACAACTGCTTTGTTGTATCATGAACCACACTCTGCGCCTTTTGGATTAATAATCCTGCAACTAAACCGCCAAATACGGTGCGACCTTGTAACCATCCTAATGGAATATCAATCCACTCTTGATGTTCAACCTGTTGATATAGCGGAAGCAATGACATTATCTTTCCTTAATCGTCAAACCATCTTATCTTTAAATGTTTTTCTCTGTTTGTGAATGATCATTGACGCATCAGTCATTGAGAGATTGAGCCAATCGGTCAAATTATTCATGCAAAATTTTATAAATCGTTCTCGCCATGACTTCACCCAGACCCGGTACAAGCATCAACTCTTTTTCTGATGCTTTTAAAACACCTTGTATACCGCCAAAATGAGTGAGTAGATCACGACGGCGTTTTGGCCCTAGCCCAGGAATAGCCTCTAAAACTGAACTACTACGGCGTTTATCACGCTTAGCTCGATGTTTGGTAATAGCAAAACGATGCGCTTCATCTCGCACTTGTTGGATGAGGTGTAAAGCTTTATGGTCTTCGGGTAATTGAATCTTAGTGCCATCAGTAAAATGCAGCGTTTCTAATCCCGGTTTACGTCCCTCACCTTTAGAAACACCAATCATAAAAGCATCAAGCGCTAATTCTTGCATGACCTCCATCGCCATATGCAACTGCCCTTTACCACCATCAATCAAGAGTAGATCAGGTAACATATTTTTTTTATAACGGCGTATCAACGCTTGTCGCATCGCCGCATAATCATCACCGCCCGTAATATCCTGAATCGCAAACTGACGATAATCTCGCTTTCTTGCACCGCCCTGATCAAAGACTACACAAGAAGCAATCGGTGCTTCACCCATGGTATGACTGATATCAAAGCATTCAATCCGATCAATCGGACGCCCAACCACTTGTTCAAGTTGATGAAAACGCTCGTTCAATTCCAAATGATTACTCAGTTTGCCTTTAATCGCATGTTGCACATTCATTTGTGCCAACTCTAGCCATTCAGCCCGAGTCTCTCGCACTTTATGCTTGATTTGAACTTTCTTATTGAAGGTTTGTTGTAATGCTTCTTCTAATTGTTTTTGATCGGGAATATCTACATTTACAATCAATTCTGATGGCACTTCATCCGCCACTTGGAAATAGAAATTCGCCATAAAATCATTCAGCATTTGCGCCAAATCATCTCCCAACATATCTGGAAAATAACTTTTTCCACCAAGCATACGTCCATTACGAACATGCATGATTTGTACGCAAGTCACACCCGCTTGATAGGCAATCGCCAGAATATCGGCTTCGCCTTTGATCTTAAATACTGCTTGTTGTGCTTGAACCTCGCGCAATAAAGCGAGGCGATCACGATAAAATACGGCTTTTTCAAACTCAAGAGCTTCGGCAGCCTGTTCCATTTTTCCAATCAGCTCTTGATTGAGTTCTTTGGTATCACCCTGTAAAAAACGAATTGAATTATCCACATCTTCCTTATAGTCCTGAGGGCTAATCAGACCGACACAAGGCGCTGTACAACGTTTAATCTGATACTGTAAACAAGGGCGTTTACGTTGTGAAAAATAATTGTTTTCACATTGGCGGACATTAAATAATTTTTGTAATACAAGTAGCGTATCTCTAGCACTATAAGCACTTGGATATGGACCAAAAAACTTGCCAATTTGATGTTTACCTTTGCCACGGCCACTGGCAATACGTGGGTAAGGTTTATCTGCTGAAACGAAGATATAGACATACGACTTATCGTCACGCAACATAATATTGTATGGCGGACGATGTAATTTAATCAGATTTTGTTCAAGTAATAATGCTTCTGTTTCAGAACGAACAACCAAACTTTCGATGTCATAAATTCGCGCGACTAAAGCCTGTGTCTTAGGATGGTCAATTGTTTTAACAAAATAGCTGGATACACGATTCTTTAAGTTTTTGGCCTTCCCGACATACAGCAACTCTCCATCTTTGCCGAGCATTTTATAAACACCAGGCAATTGAGTCATATGAGTCAGAATTTTTTCAATATGTTCACGCGCGTTTGGATTCACAGCAGACTTTCATCATCAGTAATGCTTTCGATGATGTAGTCTGCATAAATCAATTTCAAGTCAATTGAGCTAAAATCCATCAATTCAATAACTCAAATAACACCAATTATTTAAAAACTCGACTCAATACGTTATTAGCGCTATTAAATGCAGACTCATTAAAGAAATCACAGGCTAGTTCATTTGTTGGAGCGATTGGATTAACTTCTCTAGTTGTATGGTAAAAACCCCAATATTCACGAGACTGATGACGAATGCGTGTATCTGCTAAATTAAACTCAGTATTAGGTTGAAATGCAGTCCAAGCTGCATTTTGCCAAATATCTTGGCGGATAATATTACTTCCTACACTTACATGTGACAGATTTTGGGTTGGATAAGATTCAATATAATCTTGAGTACTCAACTGAACTTGTTTTTGCCAACATGTTGCACCTGCTGGGAATTTATCCTGACTGGCAAACAATATTCCTTTAATAATATCTAATGTTACATCGCTTATGAACGATGATGATTTCGCTTGTCTTAAAAAGTATCCTATATAGTCAGAAACATCTAAGCCAGATAAATCAATTTTTTTAAGTTGATAGGTGAGTTTAAATGTTGTCCTCTGCTCTAAATTATAAGGCTCATATTCTAAAACAGTGTCATTTAATATCGCTTTACGACCGACCATATAAGCGCCCGCAGAATTTTGCGGTGGTAATATAGTGGATATACCATTGTTCGTTATAAAGTTTCGAAGCGCTTCTGTTTGCAATTTCGGTGTTTCAGTATAACTAATTAAAAGATCATTATTTTTATCTACTTGGTATGATTTCTTTGTTAGTTTGTTTGAGGTATTTGCCGCTGCAAAATCATAACTGTAAAAAACTTTATTCTTTGGGTCAACCTTTCCATAGATATCATTATTTTCATCACTACAAGCCACTAAACTTAAAAGGCTTAAATTAATCAGTAAAAATTTTTTCATTATGGTTTCTCAATTTTAATAAAATGCCTGCAAATTATGCTCAATTTAGACCATTTGATACAATATTAATAAACAAATAAATAACCAAATCATCGTTATAAAAAAACGCCCTTTCGGGCGTTGATCTCATTCAGACTTAAAATACATAAGGTCGAATAAAAATTAAGAAAAATAGCCCTAACATGATGAACCATTTCAAAAAATAATATAAACCACGATTACTTGCTTTTAAGGCTTTGGCTTTTAAACGAAATTGATAAATATATCCAAAAAGCTTATTTAACCCGCCTGTTTGATCACCCGCTTCATTGGGTGAGCTGGCTGCCGTCATGACACTTTTACCAAACCAATGATTAAACTTTTCCATAAAATGGGTTTTTAATGGGCGTTCTACATCAGCGAAAAAGATAATACGATTCTGTTCAGTGGTGTTTTCAGCATAATGGATGTAGGTTTCATCAAACACCACACTTTCACCATCACGCCACGAATAACGCTGACCATCGACATCAATAAAACAGCGATCATCATTTGGTGTAATAAGACCTAAATGGTAACGCAATGAACCCGCATAAGGATCACGATGGCGAACTAAACGGCTATCTGGTGCTAACTCAGTAAACATCGCAGCTTTAATTGTTGGAAGCGTTTTTAATAATGCTGTTGTTTTTGGGCAAAGTTCAGCGGCAGATGGATGTGCCGAGTCATACCATTTCAAATAGAAACGTTTCCAACCTGTTTTAAAGAAGGAGTTGAAACCGAGATCATCATAACTACTTGAAGCTTTAATCCCACCTTTGTCATATAAAGCTTTGGCTTCGTCTCGGATCATTTCCCAATTTTCATCTAAAACTTTTAAATCTTTAAAATACTGCGTATCAATATAAGGTTGATTCGGTACTTTAGAAAACATGTACATTAAAAAGTTTATAGGTGCAAGAATCGTTGAATGATCGAAAAATTGACGATAAAACGAATGCTTTACTTTACCGCGTCGTTGAATATACAAAGCTGAAATAATAAAAATCGCTAAAATGATCCATTTAACCATTGAAAAAATCGACCAAAAAAATGAATCTCGGAATTTTATCATCGTCTTTTTTAATTTCTAGCCAATTTTGGTTCAACAATTTGTTCTACTTAATTCATTAGATAAAATAAACAATAAATATCATGTATATATAAAAATTGATCTTCCAATGAAAATTGTTATTTTTTTATTTTTTGCTGTTTTTTGACCAAATACATTTTTGCATCAGCTTCATGAATCAAAGTAGATGCGTCCAAGTAGCCATCAACATGATCTGTTTGTTTTACACCTATACTTAAGGTAATACTCGGCTCAATTTGATAAACATACTGTAGTAATCTCGGAACGAAACTTTCAAGTGCCTGTGCTTCAGTACAACGCGGAAATACAATACAGAACTCATCTCCACCACATCTAAAGCAATGATCATCCAAACGTGCAACGAATCGAATCGCATCCGCCACCACTTTTAAGATTTGATCCCCCTTAGAATGCCCAAAATTATCATTGATCATTTTAAAATCATTGATGTCAATAAATACGACTGTAACGGGCTCTAAACTTCGTTCAGCTGCATAAATTGTCGAATTTAAAATACGATTTAAATGTCTCACATTTAATAGTCCTGTGAGCGGATCAGTTTGAGATAAAGCTTCCATTTGCTGAGCACGATCTTCTAACACAGAAGCATATTGCTCAATTTTTTCTTTAGATGCCTTCAACTCACTGACCAGACTCCACACATAGGTTTCTACAACCAGCGAAATATCAAACATAAATAACTTTTCTAAAGTAGAACGTATTTGATGAAAATTCTCTGTATCGCCTAGCTGTTGTTGAATCATCGATATCAGCATGGTTTTGAGATGATAGACTGCAGATAAATATAATTTGGGTTCGACACCAATTCGTTTATGCACTAAACCAATTCTCAATCGGTTATTGACATAATTGGCATCATAATTACCTGAAAAAAGTTCTACCAAGTATTGGCGTTGTGCATGTTGTAACCGAGATAAAGTGTCTATATCGCCAATCAGTGAAGCAATCTCAGAAATCGAGGTTTGCTGTTGATAAAAGGTAATCACAACTTGGTCAAGTAGATACTCAAGATCAATTTGTTCCCCTAAGTCAACCAACTGCTGTAATTCTTGATGACTTAAACTAAGCAAAGATCGTCGATATTCAATTTCTTCAATCGAAATATGCATTTGTTTCATCAATGTTTGGTCTGTTGGTTTCATCTTTTACCCATCCTTCCCTAACAGGTTTGTTTTTTTATTCAGCTTCCCAACCACATCATCAACAAATAATTATTTTTCTATTCGTTTTCACATAAACCCTAAAAATAGCTATAACTAACATTTTTTGTCATAAAATCAAACTATGTCTCATTTCAAAAACAAAAAAAATCTTTCAAAATCCTTTTTCAACAAAGAGTTAACAATAAAACATTGCTTTCGCTATATCTATAATAAAGCAATAAATAAGCCATAACTTTATCAACTTAACTTAAATATTAGCTTAAATATGCTAATAAAAAATATATGAATTTAAAAATGATTTATGGGTTGCTTAATGCACTTTTTACGTTTAAAACCGATAATCACATGACTAAAATCAATCAACTTTTCACTGTTTTTAAAGGAAAAAATAGCTTTCTATTTTTATACAAGCCTTAGAAATAAATTCTTTAAAAGAATAGATGACCCTAGCGTCACGGCTTGATACAACTTGTTATGTCCTTTTTGGATATAGTTATCGTAAGATTAGCGAAGCATTTTGTGTGCGCTAACGCATACACGCTTTATGACATCAACTCAGAATCCTCCACAACAAGGGAGATCAGGCATGATCCACGCTGGCAATGCCATTACCGTCCAAATGCTTGCGGACGGAATTGCAGAATTCCGCTTTGACTTACAAGGTGAGTCGGTTAATAAATTTAACCGTGCAACCATCGAAGACTTCCAAGCAGCAATTGCTGCGGTTAAAGCCAATAACGACATTAAAGGCTTAGTTGTTACCTCTGGTAAATCAACATTTATCGTTGGTGCAGATATTACTGAATTTGGCGACAACTTCGCTGCTGGTGAACAAGCAATTGTTGATTGGCTTATGCCTGTACATGACGTCTTCAATAGCTTTGAAGATTTAGACATCCCTAAAGTTGTTGCTATTAATGGTACAGCGCTTGGTGGTGGTTTTGAAATGTGCTTAGTGTGTGACTATCGTGTCATGTCTGAGCAAGCTCAAGTTGGTTTACCAGAAATCAAACTCGGTATCTATCCTGGTTTTGGTGGTAGCGTTCGTTTAAGCCGTGTAATTGGTATCGACAATGCTGTTGAATGGATGGCAATGGCTAACCCGAAAAAACCAGCTGCTGCACTGAAAGATGGTGCTGTAGATGCGGTTGTTGCTGCTGACAAACTTCAAGAAGCTGCAATTGATTTGGTAAAACAAGCCATTGCTGGTCGTTTGAATTGGAAAGCAAAACGTCAAGAAAAATTAGACGCAATTAAATTGAACCCACTTGAACAAATGATGGCGTTCAATACAGCAAAAGGTGCGGTACTTGCAAAAGCAAACCCTGCACAATACCCTGCGCCAAAATTGTTACTTGACTCATTACAAGCAGGTGCAAGCCTTACACGTAATGATGCATTAAAAGCAGAAGCTCAAGGTTTTGCTAAAGCAGCAATTACTCCACAAGCAGGTGCATTGATTGGTTTATTCATCAATGACCAAGTTGTGAAGAAAACTGCGAAGAAATATGAGAAAGGTGCTCACCCTGTAAACCAAGCAGCTGTATTAGGTGCGGGTATCATGGGTGGTGGTATTGCTTACCAAACGGCAAGCAAAGGCACACCAATCATCATGAAAGACATTGGTAACCCACAACTTGCACTTGGTATGAAAGAAGCGAACGGCTTACTGACTAAGCAAGTTGAACGCAAGAAAATGAAACCTGCGCAAATGGGTGAAACACTTGCTCGCATCCGTCCAACTTTAAGCTACGATGAGTTTAAAGAAGTGGATATCGTGATCGAAGCAGTGACTGAAAATCCAAAAGTAAAAGAGATGGTACTTGCAGACACTGAGAAGAATGTTCGTGAAAATACGATTATTGCTTCTAACACATCTACAATCTCAATTACGCGTTTGGCGAAAGCATTACAACGTCCTGAAAACTTTGTTGGTATGCACTTCTTTAACCCTGTACACATGATGCCATTGGTAGAAGTGATTCGTGGTGAGAAGACATCTGATGAAGCGATTGCAACAACTGTTGTTCTTGCTCAAAAAATGGGTAAAACACCAATCGTTGTCAACGACTGCCCAGGTTTCTTAGTTAACCGTGTATTATTCCCTTACTTTGGTGCATTCGATCTTCTTGTAAAAGATGGTGCGGATTTCCAACAAGTGGATAATGTAATGGCGAAATTCGGCTGGCCTATGGGTCCTGCATACTTAATCGATGTTGTTGGTATCGATACAGGTGTTCATGGCGCAGAAGTAATGGCTGAAGGTTTCCCTGACCGTATGAAGCCTGACTACAAAGGTTCTATCGAAGCAATGTACGAAGCAAAACGTCTTGGTCAAAAGAATGACGTTGGTTTCTACAAATACGTGTTAGATAAGAAAGGTAAGAAAGCGAAAACTGTTGATCCAACAGCTTACGAAATCATTGCGCCTTTCGTTACTGGTGAAAAACGCGAGTTTGACAACCAAGAAATCATTGACCGTATGATGCTTGCTTTCTGTAACGAAACAGTTCGTTGCTTAGAAGACAACATTGTTGCAACTGCTTCTGAAGCAGATATGGCGATGATCATGGGTGTAGGTTTCCCTCCATTCCGTGGTGGTCCATGCCGTTACATCGACCAAACAGGTGTTGCTGAATACGTTGCGCTTTGCGACAAATATGCACACTTAGGTAAGGCTTATGAAGCGCCACAAATGTTGCGTGACATGGCTGCTAACAACAAAAAATTCTACGGTTAAGGAGCAACGTGAATGGCTACTTTAAATCCACGTGACGTTGTGATTGTTGATGGCGTTCGTTCTGCCATGGGCAAATCACGTAACGGTATGTTCCGCAATGTACGTGCCGACAGTTTATCTGCTGAATTAGTACGTGCACTTGTTGCTCGTAACCAGTTTGATACCAATGAAGTTGAAGACGTAATTTGGGGCTGTGTAAACCAAACTTTAGAGCAAGGTATGAACATTGCTCGTAATATTGGTTTATTGGCTGACATTCCAAAAACTGCTGGCGGTCAAACAGTAAACCGTCTTTGCGGTTCTTCTATGCAAGCAATCCACACAGCTGCTGCACAGATTGCAACCAACCAAGGTGATGTATTCATCATTGGTGGTGTTGAGCACATGGGCCACGTTGGTATGATGCACGGCATCGACCTTAACCCAGAAGCATCTAAACACTATGCGAAAGCATCAAACATGATGGGCTTAACAGCTGAAATGTTAGGTCGTATGAACGGTATCTCTCGTGAAGAGCAAGATGCCTTCGGTGTTGAATCTCACCGTCGTGCTTGGGCTGCAACTCAAGAAGGTCGTTTCAAAAACGAAATCGTTGGTGTTGAAGGTCATGATGCTAATGGCTTCAAAATCCTTTGCGACATCGATGAAGTAATTCGTGCTGATGCAAACCTTGAAGCATTCAAAGCATTGAAACCTGTTTTCGATCCTAAGGGTGGTTCAGTAACAGCAGCAACTTCTTCTGCTCTTTCTGACGGTGCATCTGCAATGTTGTTGATGTCAGCTGAACGCGCTGCATCTTTAGGTTTAAAACCTCGTGCTGTGATTCGCTCTATGGCGATTGCAGGTTGTGATGCTGCAATCATGGGTTACGGTCCTGTTCCAGCAACTCAAAAAGCGCTTAAACGTGCTGGTTTAACGATGGCCGATATTCAAACTATCGAATTAAACGAAGCATTTGCTGCCCAAGGCTTATCAGTAATGAAAGGCTTAGGCGTCTATGACAAACAAGACATCATCAACTTGAATGGTGGTGCAATTGCATTGGGTCACCCATTAGGCTGTTCAGGTGCACGTATCACAACTACATTGTTAAACGTGATGGAACAACAAGATACTCAAATCGGTCTTGCGACCATGTGTATCGGTCTTGGTCAAGGTATCGCGACAATTATCGAACGTGTTTAATCAACACTGAGATAAAAAGAAAATCCCCGCTATACGCGGGGATTTTTTTATGTGATAGAAATTCATTTCATCTTTGTATCGAATCTTTGAAATACAAATACTCACTGTAGACACAACAATACACGGCAAATTATGATCACAGTTCCAACAAATAATAAGGTTCTAACAATGTTTAAAAATATGGCAGCCGATCTAATGGGAACAAGCGATATCGGTAAAATTATTGAACCTAAAGATTATGATAAACGGATATTGATGACTATATTTTCCATGAAGACAATGAAAAAATTTTCTTTTTAATTAAAGCAAAAACTGATGAATATTGTTTCACCAACACATCATTTATTCATCTTGATGGTACCAGTGCGGTCAGCAAAAAACGCACTTTAAATCGCTATCCTTATAAACATTATCAGATCAGTCGCGTGTTGCTTGAAACCGCAGGTACAATTGATCGCGATGTCGAAATTAAATTCCAACTTGGTGGAGCAAGTTATTCCATTGATATTGAAAAATCACAAATAGAAAAAGTACGAGATTTATATAAAGCTCTGTTTAGTATTGGGGAAGCATGTAAAGAAATTGAACGTCAAATAAATTCACTAGTAATTACTCAACAAGCTGTGAATAACATGTTTTCTCTGCGTGAATTACCAGAACAAGTGTTGTTAAACCTCCCTGATATTATTTCACAGACCACGATTCAAGTTGAAAATAAGTTTACTGAACGCCGTAAACAAATTGAAAATTATGATTTTTCTAGAATTTTTGAGCGTTATCTCAAACAATAATACAAAAAATCCCCGCCAGATATGCGGGGATTTACATATAACGAAAATATAAAATTTAGCGCGTTGGAAAATTTTGGGGTGTTTTTAAACCAGCATCAATCTGTTGTTGTAATCTTAATAAATCATCCAACCTAACTTTTATAGATCCTTCACGAAAAGCCTCAGCATTATCTCGATTAATATTCAACGGCTCTAATATTTTAAATACACCATTACTTGGGTTAGAAGACTGAAATCCCATTGCGACAGCTAAAATATAATCTTCTAAAAATGGTGAAACCTGAGACAAATCAGGCTGCGCAGCCTTTGGCTCAAATTCAACTGCACTAATATTCTCAGGAATTCCTGCATTCTGCATATCAGTATGGGTTTTATAAATACGATGCTGAAGTGCTTGACGTACCTTTTTATCTTCTTGAAATGGAGTAGGTCCTACGACTTCTTCACGTAATTCAGATTCAGCCATAAGATGAATGGTTGGTAAAGTTGCAACCTCTTCGGCATGTACTGCTGAAAATCCAACCAAAGTAAATGCCATCATCAGCGCTGATCGTTTTAGAAAGTTCATCACTTGCTCCAAAAATCATTCACCATAAACATTGAATAAAAATAGCTATAAATTAAGCCTACAATAAAGTGATATTGAATTCTGTATCACTCTGATAAACGGTAAATAGGATTATTTTTTGAACGTAAGATAAAATGAGCGAATCAAATAATATGTCTGATCTTTGTAAAATGAATAGATAAAAGAGGAAAAAATCTCGCATAAGCTCGTTTTTTTGATTACTGTGCTCGAGTGAATTTATAAATATTGATTATTTTCTATACTTTAAAAAGCGATTAGGAGAAATGGATGTTTTCAACTCTAATTAAAATGACTACAGCAATATCGATTACAGGGTTATGTTTAGCAGGTTGTGCGACCAAAACCCTTATTACCAAAGACAGTAAAACTTATGTTCGCACAACTAAGGTTACTTTAGTTGAAGATACTGTCATTGCATTTGGAAGACCCGCTCAACAATCTTCAAATTTACCTAAAGATAGTCTCGTAATCGCTGGGCAAAAAAATAGCTATATCCTCACCCAAGGTGGATCCCAATTTGTGAGTTTGATCACAAAACTCGACCCAAAAAATATTCAAATTACACGTGAGCTAAGCTTTTATTCTGAAAAAAATGATGGCAATTTTTCGGGCACATTACCACTTTCATATATAAAACTAAAAGAAGACTTGAGCAAAAAAGATTTAAAGTTTTTCATTGAGAATGGTGCAAGAGAATGTTCTTCTTCAAGTGATGAACGTATGCAAGCTCAACGCTTCTGTTTCGATATCAAACTCGCTGGTGTGGTTTATCCTACAGCAAATAATCTAAGTTCACTCAAAGCTTTAAGTAAGCCTTATCAAGTCTCTATCTATACCAATAAAGAAGAAAGTTATAAATCAAAATCAGGTATGAATCCTTTGGAAAAACTGGTATTGCTCCCTTTTGCCGTGGCGATTGATGTAGTGAGTCTACCTTTCCAAGCAGCAGAAAAGATCTTTGATTAAGCTTAAGCTCGAACTCAGTCATGCAATGATGTATGCAAGGCATCATTGCATCACAAAATTATAATTCTTCATCTAATACTTCAACATTGTTTTGCTTAATTTTATCCATCTTCTGATTTAATCTGAGCACATCTTGATAAAGCGAATTAAACTTTTTGACTTGTGCTGTTTCCTCAAAAAGAATCTTGTTATCTTCTCTTTGCCAAGGGTAGGTTTTTAACATATCAAACATCGCTTGTGCTTTCTCAATAACTTGTTGTTCAATCGGGAAAATGTCATGCGCCTTGTCTGTTTTCAGGTTATTCTGCAATTTTTCTTGTAAGGATTTTCTCATTTCATTATGAATGGCAAGATTTTTTGCTTGTTCAAGTGAATCTGCCTGTATTTTCTGTCTCTTTATTCCGTATTCAGTCGAGATTTTTCGAACATCCTGAAGCATTTTTTCAGTCTCACGATAACCTTTTTGACGGTCTTGATCTAAACGTTCGACATCTAGAAAAGTATCCCAATTTGCTGCTTTAAGTTGCCTTAAATAAGCGTTTCTTGCCTCAACATTTTGCATCCAATAACTAAGTAGAAACTCAGACATCAACTTATAATCACCAGATAAACGATCATCATGCACATTGAGTTGTATAGGCTTGCTCCAATCCTGCGCTTGATCATAGAGCCCACGCATTTTTTCAGCCATAACCATTTCAAACATTTGTTCGGTATTGGCTGCATTTTGCTTTACGCGATATTGATAGAAAAAGAATGTACCCAAACAAATCACGACTAGAGTTAAAAATAATAAAAAACGGCGCATACAGCCTCCAAGTATATTTATATTTTTTATGTTCTGAATTTAAGTTTAATCAATCAAACACAGACTGTTAATTGATTTTTATTTCATTTCTCGTAACGGAGCATTACATTTTCATCGCTTTAAATTTCGTACTTTCGCCCCTATTATCAAATCAACTGAAATTGTAGAGATATGCCATGCGCGTAGATATTTGGTCAGATGTTGTTTGCCCTTTTTGTTATATTGGGAAAAAGCGTCTTGAACATGTTGCTGAACAAGCAGGAATTGAGCTCGATATTCATTGGCATAGCTTTGAACTCGATCCAGATGCCCCAGCTAAACACGAGACTTCAAATACGGAGCGCTTAGCAAAGAAATATGGGCGTAGCTTTGCTGAAATGGAAGAAATGGAACGTAATGTTGCGGCTATGGCAGCGACTGAAAACATTGACTTTCAATGGCAAAAAGCCAATTCAGGCAACAGCTTTAATGCACATCGTATTATCCATTTGGCTCAAAGCAAAGGCTTGGGTAACGAAGCAAAAGAAGCTTTTTTTCATGCTTATATGACTGAAGGTCTTGCAATTGGTGAACGTGAAGTGGTTGAAGAAATCGCTTCACGGATTGGTTTGGATCATGCTGAAGTAGAGTATGTATTGAATTCAGATGAACTGGCAGATTTTGTTCGCCATGATGAAAAAATTGCCCATGAGCAATTAAATGTAACGGGTGTACCCTTTTTTGTTTTTGATCAAAAACTAGCACTTTCAGGTGCACAACCGCGTGAAATTTTCTTACAGGCATTACAACAAGCTCAATCTGCTTCTACAGAAGAAATTCAGCAAACAGATACAGCTCAATGCAACGATGATCAATGCGAAATTAAGCCTTAACAAGCTGACTAAAATGCAAGCTTCAGCAACTGTCTGAAGCTTGTATACAGCAAACTATTCAAGCTAGATGTGATAGTTACGTCACCTATTATCTTAAAAAGCATACCGTTTATCTCTAGTGGTAAATTCTGTAACAAACTAAGTATTTTATTGATCAACTTTTAACTAAAAAAAATGTGATTAAAATCACACTACAGAGATAGATTTATAGATATACTTCCCCAGTGCGATCTATTTATCCGATTTATTGTTTTAAAATGTTGATACTTTGAAAGCCAAAACATGATCAAAATCTCTATTTGGAATACCTAAATGAGATTTTTTACTAACTTGCAGTCTATAGATTTTGCATATTTTTCTTCTATAATCGTCATAAAGTGACATTCTTTTGTTATGAAAATTCAAGAGTTACAAGCCCTAATAAATGGTCAGATTCAACCCGAACAAATATGCATTGAGCAACTTGTAGCCTTGGCTAGACAGCATAATTTGACGAATACACCTGAATACAAACTGTTAGATGATGCTGTGAATATTGTACTTATTCATTATTTAAAACAGGCTCAAGCCTATCTCTAAGGGAAACTATCAATGGACGTATTAGAGAAAGCATTATTGGTTGATGAGCTCAAACATCTGATTGTTGGGCTAAACAACGATAAAAACTCACTTTTTGAGATTGCAAAATCAAAGCAACGTATTAAGGATATTTGTGCTTCTTGTGACGATCCATTGTTTCAAGAACAACTCACTCCATTTAAAGAATTTATTCAACAAGAAGAATTTTCGGCTGAAGAATTAGAAAGCTTTGGGTATGCACTCACTTATCGCGGAACATTTAAATTTATGGGGCGTGTTGAACATGCTTTATTTGCATCAGGCGACATGGGATGGGCAGCTTTACGTCAGTCACAGCATTGGCAAATTTGGGTTATTCGTCCTGCATTGTCTTTTATAAAGAGCCCTTGGTTTACATCTACTCGACAAGCACTTGAATGGATTCAAACGAGCACAAGTGATTATATAAAAACAGATGATGAACTCAAAAGTCTCATCCCTGTTTTAGAACCAATTCATCAAACTTCAACAGAATTATCGTTAGATCTAAATCAGACAATTCACAAGGACAGATTATCTGCAATGAGAGAAGAAACTGCGAATTTTGAAGCACAACTCGAAGCAATTATTCAGGAAAGAATTCAATCTGTACCTAATACTCCAGCACCAAGTATGCCAACGGTCGCAAAGCCTAAACCAAGTTTTAGACAAAATGTGCGTCCTGTTGCAAATCTAAATAAAGCTAAACCTGTTGCGCTAAAAGATTTTAATTTAGATGGACTCGTTTGTCGCTTAGAGCGTATCGATCCTAAAACATTTCCATCTTTATATCGTGTAGAGCTACACGATGAGATTGATCAAAATATTAAAATTGATTGGTTATATTTAAAAGCTGAGAATGATGTTCAACCTGTTTGGGAAACAGCTCAAATCTTTGTTGCTGAACAGCTTTATGCTCAAGGACAGTTTTCACATTATGTCGTACTTATTGGTACTCATAGTGTCGAATATGCTGCAACAATCTTACAAGCTTATACAGACCAACGTCATACTCAAACAAGCTCGATTCATCAAACAGACTGGGTTATTTTTAAACAACATTACCACCAACATGAAACATTATTTAATGAATGTATCATGAATGGTAGTCAAGTTTGGCAACGTAATGAGCGATCTTACCCTTATATTCCTGCTGCCTTTATTAACACTCAAAAATTTATTCCTTTTGAAGAAACAACAGCGACTTTTCTGACGCCAGTCATCCTACTCAAAGAGCGTCAAAAAATCAGAGTGCTACACGGCGCAGAACGCGTAAAATTATCGAGCGAAGATCAAGCTTATCCGTATCTATTGTTAGATCGTGCAGACGGCTATACATGGCAATTAATACGTCAAGTGATTAGCCGTCTCCCTCAACCAATTTCAGTTCACGATCTCTATCAAGCACTCGAAAATGCGGATGTTTCAGCGACCTAAATATCCATTTTTAAGATACATCTAATCCACCATCAAACTTGTGATTGCTTATTGCAAGTTTCATGGTGGACTTTGATAAGTAATAATTAAAATTTTCAAAAGAATTGTTAAATTGCTGTTTTTTGTGTCTTTAGCTTGATTTTATTGTTTGAATAATCAAAAGTTAAATGAAGAACAATATATAAGTTTTAACTATGACGACTTTAAATCAAACGGTACCATCATATATTTTATATACGCTGATTGTACTTCCATTCGGTTTATCAACAACTGTCAGTGCAGCAACTAAACCGATTGAACAAACTGAGAATAATATTCCCAAAGCGGAAACATCAAATCAAGAAAATTTCTTAGACTATATTCCTAAATGGGTAGATGCGAGCCCCACCGTTCTTCCTGAACAATCTGATCAATCTATTGTTCCTCCAACTTCTGAAACTGAGAATAAAACTTGGGTTGATCGTAAACAGCGTGATATTCGCAACTGGGCTGATCGAACCTCGGTTAAGATTGATGACTGGTTTGGTGATGTCGACCCTGAAAAACCAGCTTCAGCAACAATTCGTTTTATGTTGGATAATTATTGGAATGAATATGATAACTACGAGGTCAAACCTCGTATTCGAGGAAAAATCAAACTTCCAACTTTAGAAAAAAAATTTAGCGTAGTTTTTGGTGATGATTCTTTAGATGATGAATTCAAAAATAATATTGCCAATACCAATACACAACCAAATCAAGATCCAAATAAAAAACTTGATTCTAAACAAACACGAGATAGTAATGGCTCTATTGCATTACGTTGGTCTAATTTTTCCAAAAAACTACCATTTGATACAGATGCAGATATTGGTATTCGTTCCGGTGATGATGTTTACCTACGTCTAAGAGCCGAGAAGCACTGGGATTTGCACAATGATTTCCACTTTAATGCTGAACAAATCTATCGATATGGCAGTCAAAGTGAGAACTATCTGCGTACAAATTTAGAATTGATACATGCTCGACCCAACCAACCTTTTCTTTCAAATCAATTCAGTTTAACTTACGCTGACAAGCAAGATGATGATTTGTTATGGGACAATCGCATTTTCCGCCAACACCAATTCTTTGCGCATAACAATTTTAATTACGGTCTCTATACAGGTGGCTATTACAACAATAATAACTTACGTCTAAACAGTTGGGGCCCTTTTGTTTCTTGGAGACAACCTTTATGGCGTGAGTGGTTCTATGTACAAGGTGATCTAAACTATTTCAATGATCATCGCGAGGATCGCAATCATTATGTGAGTACTTTCGTTCGTCTTGAAACCCTATTCTAAATTCATTTAAATGATCTGAATGCTCAATTTAAATTTTAATTGAGCATTTTCATTTTTATACAATCTTATAAAATAAATAATTAATTAAGCTTTGATTGTTATTATTTGATTCTTTAATTTTTCTTTTATGCATGAATCATCGATACGCCATACTTGTGTATGTTTTGATTATAGGAAATCTATATTTAGGTTACCTACTGCTCCCCTTTTTTCCTGTTTTGATCCCAATCAATAGACATCATACGCATCTTGCTCATCAATCTTTTTTACAGCCACATTCACAAGTACATCATGTTTTAAAATGTTCTACGGTGGTTACAGATGAAGCTCATGAAGTCAGCAACGATCAACAACTTGCCGATGAACTTATGCAGGTTTTTGGTCATGACACTTTATGGCAACGTACTCAGCAAACTCAACCGCCTAAAAAACTAGGCAAAAATACCAAGCACAATGCCCACAAAATAATTGCCACGCCAAATCCACTCAGCGCAAGTTGGTCAACCATTTCTAATTTATTGCCCTTTCATAATGATCTAGATTTAGGGTCAAATTCAGATACAGATATTTATGTCCAATTTCTCGCAAAGAAAAACTGGATCTTGCATTCAGGGCTACGGCTCAATACAACTCAAATCTTTCGTTACGGTTCAAGCAGTAAAAACTATGCGGAAACCTACTTAGATTTAACCCAAAAATTTCAGCAACAAGCACAAATTTCAACGCAATTTAACTTTTCTAAAACTCAAGACTCAGAATATGTATGGAGTAATCGCACTTTTCAGAAATTAAATCTGTTATCTCAAAACAATCTCACCTATGGAATTTTGACTACAGGTGATTATGAAAACAAGGCTCTTCGTGTGAATGAGTGGGGGCCATATTTTTCTTGGAAAAGACCAATTTGGCGTAATTGGGTTTTTATGCAAAATGATATTAATTATGTAAACATGCCAACGAGTGAACAAGGATATTCTTTCAACTATCAAATGAAGTTTGAAGCACAGTTTTGATCAAAAGACCAACATAACTGTGGATAACTTAAATGTTATCCATAGATATAAAAAAAACCTCTGCCGAAGCAGAGGTTTGATTAAGTAGCTTATTGTAATAACAAGCTGTTGATACGTTTTACATAAGCTGCTGGGTCTTCAGGTAAGCCACCTTCAGCAATTACCGCCTGATCAAAGATCACATTCGCGAGATCATCAAACTGTGCTGAGTTTTCTAGTTTTCTTACCAATGGATGTTCAGGATTAATTTCCAATGTTGGTTTAATCTCAGGAACTGCTTGACCTGCCTGTTTCAACATGCGAATCAATTGCGGAGAAAGTTCACCCTCACTCGTTACCAAACATGCTGGTGAATCAACTAAACGCGTCGTAACACGCACTTCTTTGGTTTTGTCTTTTAACGATGTTGTTAAGCGATCCACCACAGGTTTAAACTGCTCAGCCGCTTGCTCTAAAGCTTTCTTCTCTTCAGCATCCTGTAAGTCACCAAGATCAACAGCGCCTTTAGAAACGTTTTGCAGTGGTGTGCCATCGAATTCAAATACAAAGTTCATTGCCCACTCATCAACACGATCTGCCATGAGCAATACTTCAATGCCTTTTTTCTTGAACACTTCAAGTTGTGGCGAATTTTTCGCGGCTGTAAGGTTATCAGCAGTCACGTAGTAAATCGCTTTCTGCCCTTCTTTCATACGTGCTTTATAGTCAGCAAATGAAGTCGAGATTTCATCATGGGTTGACGTCGCATAACGCAATAATTTTAGGATACGTTCACGGTTACCGGTATCTTCGCCTAAACCTTCTTTTAATACCGAACCAAATTCAGTATAGAACGCTTTAAATTTCTCTTGGTCTTTTTCATCTTCCGACTTTGCTAAACCATCCAATAAAGTCAAGACACGACGCGCATTGCCTTCACGAATGGTTTTCACATCACGGCTTTCTTGAAGTAATTCACGACTGACATTTAATGGTAAATCAGCGCTATCGACCACGCCTTGTACAAAACGTAAATAGTTTGGAATGAGGTTGTCTGCTTCATCCAAAATGAATACACGCTTCACATACAATTTAATGCCCGCTTTTGCTTCGCGTGTAAACAGATCTTGTTTGGCTTGACTTGGGATATACAATAACTGTGTATATTCAGTACTACCTTCGACACGGTTATGTGCCCATGCTAGAGGTTCTGCAAAATCATGGCTGAGATTCTTATAAAAGTCGATATATTGCTCATCAGTGATTTCGCTCTTACTGCGTGTCCATAATGCGCTAGCAGAGTTAATCGCCTCCCATTCATCCGTTTTAACCATCTGACCGCCTTTAGGCTCTTCACCTTCAGCGACTTCCTCTTCTTGCCATATTTCTTTTTGCATTTCGATTGGCAAGCTGATGTGATCTGAATACTTATTGATGATTTGTTTAACTTTCCACGACTCTAAATAGTCGAGTGCATCATCACGTAAATGCAAGATGATATCGGTACCACGGGTTGCTTTCTCAATTGTTTGAACTTCGAACTCACCTGTACCGCCACTGATCCAACGCACACCTTCAGCAGTCTCTAAGCCAGCGCGGCGTGATTCAACCGTAATTTTATCGGCTACAATAAATCCAGAATAAAAACCAACACCAAATTGACCAATTAACTGTGCGTCGGCTTTCTGATCACCACTTAACTTTGACATAAAATCTTTAGTGCCCGATTTTGCAATCGTACCAAGATTCTCTATCGCCTCTTGTTGACTCAGACCAATACCATTATCGGAAATAGTTAAAGTTTTATTCTCTTTATTCAAGCTCACACGAACATGTAAGTTTGCATCATTTTCATAATATTCAGGGTGATTAATCCCTTCAAAGCGTAACTTATCGCAAGCATCCGAAGCATTTGAAATCAGTTCACGTAAGAAAATTTCTGGGTTGGAATACAGAGAATGTGTCACCAAATGTAATAACTGAGCAACTTCAGCTTGGAAACTATAATTTTGTGCGACTTGTTCACTCATAAATCACTCCTTATCTTGAGGCTTATATATTTGGAATGATTTATGAATGGTGCATATCTTGAATATTTCAATCCTTGTGTTTTATTTTTTCAGTTAAAAAATGCACAAAAGAACAATTAGAATGGTCCTTGGCTCAATATACGTGTTTGTAGAAGTTGATCCAATTGCTGTTGTCTTTGTGCATATGCACGACGAAGACAAGAAGTATTTGCCGAACATGAATTACGCTGTTTCAACCATTGGAATTGCTTATCTTTTTCTGCATCACGTCCTCCCATAGGTAGTGCGTGCAAAATAATCTGGTAAGTTGTTGCCAGTTTTACATCTGCATCATTTAAACCAAGATCGTTACAAATCTGTTGTTCCGATTTTAATTTTGCAGCTTTGCATGAGAAACTGGCAGCATGGGTTTGAGATAAAATGAGTAATGACATAAGAAATAATGCTGAGCTTAATAATTTTTTCATCACCGATCACAACTTATTAAAAACTAGTTCTTAGCTTACCGCACGCTCTGTTTCAGGCTTGTATCTGTTTTATATTACGATTGCAAAATAAGAAACCTCACGATTTGTGAGGTTTCTTTAAATCTAAATCGTCTTAGAACTTATAGCTATAACCCAAGGTATAGACCATAGGATTAATATCTAAATCAGTCAGCTTAGTTCCATTAATTTTAACTTCTGGGCTTAATTGTGCGTAACGCGCGTCAAAGAAAACACCCCAGTTCTTTGCATCAGCAGGTTTAAAATTAAAACCAACTTGACCTGCAAAACCAAAGTCTTCTTTGACTGATAAATCTTTCCCAGTCAATCCACCTGTTGTTTGTTCATCCCAAGCAAGAAATGCTGAGCCACCAACACCGATATAAGGTGTAAAACCTGTTGAATTCTTCAAATTATATTTGAATGTTATTGTTGGTGGTAAATGCTTAATTCTCGCTACTTTCTCACCATCTAGCAAAACATCATGTGCAATAGGTGTTGCAAGTAATAGCTCTGCTGAAAATGGCGTATCACCAAAGAAATATTCTACTGAAGGTGTAAAAGCAAACTCATTGTCACCTTTTAAAGTACCTACACCCGCAATTTTTGTTTCATCTGTTGGCGCAATAACACTACCACCGACCTTAACCTGAAAACCACCTGCAAACGCAGTTGATGATAACCCCAATAATGCAACGACTAATACATTTTTTAGCATTTAAACAACCTCTTTTAAAAAATTATGTTCTTGTTCAACATAATAAACACGTGTTTTTATATTATGCAATACATATTAATTCCAACCTTTTTAATTGATTTTGTAATATATTGAATAATAAAAAAATATATTTGTTACAATATGTAATAAAAAATAATTCAGACCAATTTAATCAACTTAAACCATTATAAAACCTAGTATTTTTATCAAGATTTATTATTTAAAATTTAGCTGAAGTTTTAAAAAAAATAAAATTAAGATTAATTTAAAAATTAAATTACATATAAATTTCCATTTAGAATATATTATAAAATTAGATTAAAAAACAGACAAAAAATGTCACTTCTTGATATTTTTTATACTTAATAAAAAAGGCTCATATTGAGCCTTTTTTATTATAAAACCATTGCTGCGATCCAGCCAAAAATAAGTAGCGGGATATTAAAATGTATAAATGTTGGCACTACAGTATCCCAAATGTGATCATGTTGACCATCTACACCTAGTCCTGCTGTAGGTCCTAATGTTGAATCTGAGGCAGGCGAACCTGCATCACCTAATGCAGCAGCAGTACCAATCAATGCAATTGTTGCTAAAGGTGAGAATCCAAATTGTACGCAGAGTGGCACATAAATCACTGCCAGCACAGGCACACTTGAGAAAGATGAACCAATACCGATCGTGACAAACAAGCCAATAAATAGCATCAAGAACGCAGCTAAAGCATGATTATCACCAATGATATGTACAACGCCATTCACTAGATGAGCAATGTCGCCCGTATGCGTCATGACTGAAGCAAAACCTGCCGCAGAAATCATGATAAAACCAACTAAGGCCATCATTCGCATCCCTTGCACAAACACATCATCGGCTTCTTGCCATTTAAAGATGCCAGAAGCGGATAACACAGCAAAACCAACAAGGCCACCTAAAATCATCGAACCTGAATACAACTGTGCGACTAAGGTTAAACCGATTGCAAGTAAAGCCATGAGCATGGTTTTTTTGGAAATATAAGGTACATTTTCAGCTTCATGCTTCAACTCTTCAGCATCCACCTTGAGATCATATTCAGCTTGTGTTGTTGCTCGTAGTGGTTTATCCAAATCAATGCTTGTAACAGGTGAAATTGATCGATCAACATATTCACGGGGTTTACGATAACTAATAAACACAGCGACTAAAGTACCTAAAACCATACCCAAAACAGGTATCGCCATGCCTATAGGCATCATGCTACGTTCTACATGCAAGCCATATGCAGCCCCAATTTTATTAATATTCCCCATCAGAATTTGTTCAAGGAAAATGGCACCAAAGCCCACAGGTAAGAATATATATGTTCCAACTAAACCCAACGTCAGTACACATGCTGCCGCACGTCGATCAAGCTTGAGGTGATTCATCACTTTTAACAATGGCGGAACCAATACAGGAATAAAAGCAATATGAACTGGGATTAGATTTTGAGAGAAAATTGCAGCGATGAGTAAAATCGTTAATAAAAGATATTTCACTTTTTTTTCTTGATTTTTACTGGCTTCCATTCCTAATAAACCAATCAGTTTATGTGCAAGTAAATCTGGTAAACCAGATTTAGATAATGCTAAGGCAAAAGCACCTAGAACAGCATAAGCCAAAGCAACTTCAGCACCATCTCCCAGTCCTGCATTAAAAGCTTCTACAGTTTGAGAAAGGCTCAGTCCAGCAACCAAACCACCAATAATGGCTGATATGACCAAAGTGAGAACAACAGAAACGCGTGCCAGTGACAAAATAAACATCACGGCAATCGCAATTACGACAGCATTCATGGACAAAATTTAGGAGCAAAAAGAAAGGCGACATTCTAGCAGATTCATTGTATAGAAGCTGAAAATGTCGCCAAATTGCAATCTGTTTTAAGTGATTTTTATTTTGATTAATCCGCTAAACTCTTAAACAGTCTGGCGTTTTACAAAATGACGGATTAGTTCAGCAATTTTGGTTGGCTGACTTAGAACTGCCCAGTGATTGGCATCAAGTTCAACATATTCAAAGTTTTCAACCCATTTTGGCATTGATTCCGTAATGTACTCAGGGCTAACAAATGCATCGCGTTTTAATACAATCGCCTGTACAGGACATTGAGCATAGCGTTGGCGTGGTTGAGTCAGTGAAGGAATAAAGTTAGCACGATACAGATTAATACCGTATTTACCATCTGACACA
This sequence comes from Acinetobacter modestus, assembly GCF_014636095.1. GTDB lineage: Bacteria > Pseudomonadota > Gammaproteobacteria > Pseudomonadales > Moraxellaceae > Acinetobacter > Acinetobacter modestus. The sequence continues at coordinate 15,283 of NZ_BMDV01000005.1, read as the reverse complement.
ATATTTGCATTTAATGGCAAGTTTTGTTTTTTCTCTAAGCCACTTAAAATCTTACCCCACTTTTCTGGACTAAAGAAAGTCCATACGGTTGGAGCAACTAATGGCAAATGAAAAGCACCAATATACCAAGATTTAGTCAGCATTTTCAGTACATTACTTGGTGCAGATTTAAACTTTTCACGCAAATATAAAGAAGCATGATCCAAGCAAGGGCCTGAGATTGTTGTATAAGATAGTAAACGGCCTTTTAACTTAGGTTCAGTTGCTGATTCCCAAGACTGTAAAGAACCCCAGTCATGCGCTGCCATATGGAAATTGCGGTTTGGTAACACTTGATCAACGACTTCTTGTAGATCCAAAGATAAACGCGGTAATCGATAGTCTTTAATACGCTTTGGAATTGATGACAAACCTGCACCACGTACATCGTAAGTAACGACATAATAGTCATCAACCAATTGCTCGATAATCGGTTCCCATACTTCTTGATTATCGGGATAACCATGTACTAACACCAATGGTGTTTTCTTTTCATCACCCCATGTTTTGACACAGAGGCTTTGTTGGTCAGAAGTGGTTACTGTTTTTACTTGTGCTTGCATAATTCTTTCCCATTTTGTTTTCTATCGGCTTGGTTATAAAACAACCATTGCCAGCGATGCACTAAAAATGATACTTATGGAGTATGAATAGAGTTGCAAGAAAAAAAATTGACCATGAAAGACTTTTTCAAAAAAATTCGAACCATTCCAGCGATTTCTAAATTTATGCTGAATCACTATTCCCCTTATCGTGGGGCAGGCATTGCAATCGAAACATTTGATCTTGATCGTTACTTCATTCGTGTCAAAATGCCGCTGACTAGAAAAAATCGTAATATTGTCGGGACACATTTTGGGGGCAGTTTATATTCAATGGTTGATCCCTTTTATATGCTGATTCTCATGCATCATTTAGGGCATAAATATATTGTTTGGGACAAAAGTGCTTCTATTAATTTCCTGTCACCTGGTCGTAGTGAGGTCGTTGCCGACATTAAACTGAGTAAAAATGAAATTGATGAAATCAAACGATTGGCAGAAAATTATGAACCTATTTTACGTCATTACACGCTAAATATTTTAGATGATGCAGGAACACGAATTGCAGAGGTTGAAAAAATTTTATATATACGTCGGAAGAAGCCCAAAGCAAGTTCTTCAAGATAAACATAAATATAAAATGCCTGCAAACAATAGCAGGCATTTACTAAAATTTTAGTTCATACTACTTTTTCTTTTCTTGGATTGCAGCTCCTGCGCCACCACCGATTGCACCACCAATCGCTGCACCAGTATCACCACCAAAAATAGACTTACCAATCACAGAGCCAATACCTGCGCCAATTGCACTACTTGTGGTTGAATTACTACTACCACCCTTGGCATTTGCACCTACACCAGCACCTGCTGCTGCACCTACACCCGCTCCTAAGCCGCCACCTACATGATTACCTACACCACCACCAACTGCACCACCCAATGCTGCTGCACCAATACGCTGATCAGATGCGCTCATGTTTTGGCAGCCTGTAAACATCAAAGTAGATAATACTAATGTTGAAATTAAACCAATTGTTTTTTTCATGTCCAAAACTCCTCAATTTTATAGTCTAAGCATAATCTGATTTTTGTTAGAAAATAATCAGATTATGTAATTGCTCTAAGTGCATTCTTTTCTTTTTGTAATAAAATAAACTAAATGGAAGAATATTTGATCAACACAGTACTACACTGTTGATCGAATTATGTTATTAAAAATGAAGTCAAAGTTCCAATCTAACCAGCATGAAAACAAAATGTTTGGCTCAATGTAAAAATACAATTTAACAGGGGCGAAAAAATGACAAGATTTATGCTATCCATGTTGATCTTGATGAGTTTGAATTCAGCAACTCAGGCAAATTTTTTCAAGTTCCAAACATTAGCGAAAGTAGAATCACTTAAAAATATTGCTTATGGTAATGATTCCCAACAAATAATGGATATCTATTTCCCATCATCTAAACCACACACCGATAATAATCTAGCTCCAATCATCGTTATGGTACATGGTGGTGCTTGGAGTATAGGTGATAAAAATAATGCTGCTGTAGTAAAAAATAAAGTCGATTATTGGGGTAAACGAGGGTGGCTTTTGATCTCCGTTAATTACAGATTAGTTCCAAATGCAACCGTACAGCAACAGACTCAAGATATATCAAACGCTTTACTTTATATTCAAAAACATGCAAATGATTGGCAGGCAAACTCAAAACGGCTTATTTTGTTAGGGCATTCTGCTGGTGCACATTTAGTCAGCTTAGTTACAGTACGACCCTCGTGGTTAACTCCACAACCACAACCTTGGCGAGCAACCATTGCCTTAGATAGCGCTGCTTACGATATCGAAAAAATAATGCAAAATCGGCATGCTCGATTTTATGATCGAGCCTTTGGTCAACAACCTGAAAACTGGAAAGCCCTATCTCCAATTTTACAACTTCATCAAAGTTTACCTTCATTTCTAGCTGTCTGCTCAACCACTCGCCCTGATCAACCCTGTATACAAGCTCAACAATTTATTCAGCAAGCACAAAAACTTGGGACATCCGCACAATTATTATCACTCCCACTTTCACATCGTGAAATAAATAGATCTTTGGGAGAAGATAATGCATATACTCAACAAGTGAATCAATTTATACAATCACACTAATCTATATCTATGAAAACTTAGTTTAGTTTTCTAAATACAATCATTTTGCTATTTTCAAACATAAAAAAGGCACCCAAAGGTGCCTTTTTTAATTTGTTAAGACTTAGAACTGGTCTGAGTTCAATGCTTGACTAAATGCTTGGTCAACTTCACTGAAATCGTTATGAAGTTCAAATTCAGCAGCTTCTGCCTCTTGACGACGACGCTCTAAGTGATATGCAAGACCTGTACCCGCTGGGATCAAGCGACCCACAACAACGTTTTCTTTCAAACCACGTAAATCATCTTCTTTACCTGTTACAGCAGCTTCAGTTAACACGCGTGTTGTTTCCTGGAACGATGCAGCAGAAATGAATGAGTCAGTAGAAAGCGACGCTTTGGTGATACCCATCAATTGACGTTCAAACTTCGCTGGGAACTTGTTCTGAGCCAAGACAGCTTGGTTCTCTTGAACAACGCGGATGTAATCCACTTGCTCGCCTTTGATGAAGCTTGTATCACCGCCATCAGTGATATCAACTTTACGCAACATTTGACGTACAACAACTTCAATGTGCTTATCGTTGATTTTTACACCTTGGAGACGGTAAACGTCTTGAACTTCGTTCACGATGTAGTTGGTTAATGCAACTTCACCTTTCAAACGCAAGATGTCATGTGGGTTTTGTGGACCATCAGAAATGGTTTCACCACGGTTCACATGCTCACCTTCGAACACGTTAATGGTACGCCATTTTGGAATCAATTCTTCGTAGATCTCAGAACCATCATCAGGGCTAATCACTAAACGGTTCTTACCTTTAGTCTCTTTACCAAAGCTTACAACACCTGATACTTCTGCAAGAATCGCGTGTTCTTTCGGTTTACGTGCTTCAAATAAGTCAGCTACGCGTGGAAGACCACCGGTAATATCACGGGTACGTGAAGTTTCTTGTGGTACACGACCAAGTACATCACCCACACCAATCGTTGCGCCATCACGAACGGTTACGATCGTATTTTGTGGTAAGAAGTAGAATTGTTCGCCACCATCTGTTGTATCCAACACAATTGCAGGACGTAAATCTTTACCAGAAGCAGGACGAGCTGTTACAGGCAAGATTTCAACAGTGGTCATACCAGTTGCATCATCAGTTTTAGATGTTGCAGTTACGCCATCAGCGATCTGGCTGAAACGTGCTTTACCAGCAACTTCTGTTACCAATGGATGTGTATGTGGATCCCAAGTCGCTACGATACCGCCCGCTTCTACAGCTTCGCCATCTTTCAACAAGATGCTTGCACCGTAAGGAAGTTTATAGCGCTCACGCTCACGACCTAAATCATCCGCAATACCAATTTCACCTGAACGTGAAACTGACACTAAGTGACCTTTGGCATGTTGTACAGTTTTCACGTTGTGGAAACGTACAGTACCTTTGTTACGTACTTGAACACTGTTTGCAGCAGACGTTCGGCTTGCAGCACCACCCACGTGGAAGGTACGCATCGTTAACTGTGTACCAGGCTCACCAATTGATTGTGCAGCCATTACACCCACTGATTCACCTGGGTTCACCAAGTGACCACGTGCAAGGTCACGACCATAACAACGCGCACATACACCGAATGTTGATTCACATGCGATAACTGAACGTACTTTCACTTCATCGACACCCGCTTCTTCAAGCTGAGCAGCAATTTTCTCGTCAATTAACGTACCACGTGGAAGTACAACTTCATCATCAGATGCACGACGTACATCTTCAGCAGTTACACGACCTAATACGCGATCGCGTAATGGTTCAATAACGTCACCACCTTGAATGAATGGTGTCATCACTAGGCCACCCGCTGTACCACAGTCAGACTCAGTAATTACTAAATCTTGTGCTACGTCTACAAGACGACGTGTCAAGTAACCCGAGTTCGCAGTTTTCAATGCGGTATCGGCCAAACCTTTACGCGCACCGTGTGTCGAGATGAAGTACTGAAGTACCGTCAAACCTTCACGGAAGTTCGCTTTAATTGGGGTCTCAATGATCGAGCCATCCGGCTTCGCCATCAAACCACGCATACCCGCAAGCTGACGAATCTGCGCCGCACTACCACGGGCACCCGAGTCAGACATCATGTAAATCGAGTTGAATGATTTCTGTTTCTCGTCTTCACCTTGTTTGTTTTTCACAAGTGTATAAGACAAGTTATCCATCATCGCTTTCGCTACTTGGTCGTTTGTACGCGCCCAGATATCGACAACTTTGTTATAACGCTCACCCGCAGTTACGAAACCTTGCTCAAACTGTTGTTCGATTTCACGAACTTCTGTTTCAGCTTTATCGATAATCGTATGCTTGGTTGGTGGAATTAACATATCTTCCATACCAACAGATACACCTGAACGCGTCGCTTGACGGAAGCCCAAATACATCAATTGGTCAGCGAAGATAACTGTATCTTTCAAACCAAGTTTACGGTAGCAAGAGTTGATTAACTTCGAGATGTTTTTCTTGGTCATCTCAAGGTTGATCGATTCAAAGCTTAAACCTTGTGGAACAACTTCCCATAACAAGCAACGACCAGGTGTTGTGTCAACAATGATAGTTTGCTTTTCACGGTTACCGTTTTCATCGATAACAGTTTGGTGTACACGTACTTTTACGCGTGCATGGATCGCAACTTTACCCGTCGCTAACGCACGGTTAACTTCATGCGTATCCGCAAACACCATGCCTTCACCTTTGGCATTTACCGCATCACGAGTGATGTAGTAAAGACCCAAGACCACGTCCTGAGAAGGAACGATGATCGGCTCACCGTTTGCAGGTGACAAGATGTTGTTGGTCGACATCATCAACGCACGTGCTTCTAACTGTGCTTCCAATGTCAATGGAACGTGTACCGCCATTTGGTCACCATCGAAGTCGGCGTTAAACGCAGCACATACGAGTGGGTGAAGACGGATTGCCTTACCTTCGATCAGAATAGGTTCAAATGCTTGAAGACCTAGACGGTGAAGTGTTGGCGCACGGTTCAACATGACTGGATGTTGACGAATTACAGAAGCAAGAACGTCCCAAACTTCCGGCGTCTCGCGCTCAACCATTTTCTTCGCAGCTTTAATGGTTGTTGCTTGGCCAGATGCTTGTAGTTTCGCGAAAATAAATGGCTTGAAGAGTTCAAGTGCCATCTTCTTCGGAAGACCACATTGGTGAAGACGTAAAGTAGGACCAACGGTAATCACCGAACGACCTGAATAGTCAACACGCTTACCAAGTAAGTTTTGACGGAAACGACCTTGTTTACCTTTGATCATATCTGCCAAAGATTTCAACGGACGTTTGTTCGAACCTGTAATTGCACGACCACGACGACCGTTATCAAGCAACGCATCAACAGACTCTTGTAACATACGTTTTTCGTTACGTACGATGATATCTGGTGCAGCAAGGTCAAGAAGACGCTTCAAACGGTTGTTACGGTTGATCACACGACGATATAAATCGTTCAAGTCTGAAGTCGCGAAACGACCACCTTCAAGTGGTACAAGCGGACGTAAGTCTGGTGGAAGTACTGGCAGTACATTCATCACCATCCATTCAGGCTTGTTGTTCGAATCTTTGAAAGCTTCCATCAACTTCAAACGCTTAGACGCTTTTTTAAGTTTCGTCTCAGAGGTTGTTTGTGGAATTTCTTCACGTAAACGTGCAATCTCAGCTTCAAGATCGATATCTTTTAATAAATCCTGAACTGCTTCTGCACCCATTTTCGCAGTGAATTCATCACCGTGTTCTTCAAGTGCATTGTAGTATTCTTCGTCTGTTAAAAGTTGATACTTTTCAAACGGAGTCATACCAGGATCAGTAACAACATAAGATTCGAAATACAATACACGTTCGATATCACGTAATGTCATATCAAGCAGTAAACCGATACGGCTCGGTAATGATTTCAAGAACCAGATGTGTGCAACTGGAGAAGCAAGATCAATATGACCCATACGTTCACGACGAACTTTAGCAGTCGTTACTTCAACGCCACATTTTTCACAAATGACGCCTTTATATTTCATACGCTTGTATTTACCACACAAGCATTCATAATCTTTTACTGGACCAAAGATTTTGGCACAGAACAAACCATCACGTTCAGGTTTAAAAGTACGGTAGTTAATGGTTTCAGGCTTTTTAACTTCACCGTGAGACCATGACTTAATCATCTCTGGTGACGCAAGACCAATACGGATACGGTCAAATTCAACAGGTGCATGACCTTCTGAATCCGTTTTCTTACGCATGATATCGAGCAAGTCTTTCAATTTTTTTCTCCGTGTGTCGGGGAGCTACGCTCTTCCGACTGGGTCACAAATATTGTTTTTACTGAAATTTGGGAATCTCGAATCCCCCTAAAGCCTCCTTTATAAAGGGAGCCTTTCTTCCCTCTTTCTTAAAGAGGGATTGGGGGAGATTTTTTAGTCACCATTTTTCAGTTCAATGTTGATACCTAAAGAACGGATCTCTTTGGTCAATACGTTGAACGATTCAGGCATACCCGGATCCATATAATGGTTTCCATCTACAATATTCTTATAGATGCGTGTACGACCTTCGACGTCATCCGACTTCACTGTAAGCATTTCTTGGAGTGTATATGCAGCACCATATGCTTCAAGTGCCCATACTTCCATCTCACCGAAACGCTGACCACCGAATTGTGCTTTACCACCAAGCGGTTGTTGAGTCACAAGTGAGTAAGAACCTGTTGAACGCGCATGCATCTTGTCATCAACTAAGTGGTTCAATTTGAGCATGTACATGTAACCTACAGTTACAGGACGGTCAAACTGTTCACCTGTACGACCATCAAACAATACTGTTTGACCTGTACGAGAAATGTCTGCCAACTCAAGTAAGTCTTTGATCTGGCTTTCTTCAGCACCATCAAATACAGGAGTCGCTAATGGAACACCAGCACGCAAGTTACCTGAAAGCGCCAAGATTTCTGCGTCAGTCAAGCTATCAAGCTCTTCCTGCTCACCACCGACCTTGTTATAAATCTTGTCTAAGAATTCACGCAGTTCAATCACTGTACGTTGTTCTTTCAACATTTTTTCGATCTTATCGCCAAGACCTTTCGCCGCCATACCCAAGTGAGTCTCAAGAATCTGACCCACGTTCATACGTGACGGTACACCTAGTGGGTTCAATACGATGTCGACTGGTACACCATTCGCATCATGTGGCATGTCTTCAACTGGCAAGATGTTTGATACAACACCCTTGTTACCGTGACGACCCGCCATCTTATCACCAGGCTGGATACGACGTTTAACTGCAAGGTAAACCTTAACAACTTTCAATACGCCAGTTGTTAACTCATCACCTGTAGAAAGTTTACGCTTCTTCTCAGCAAACTTCTCGTCAATCTCGTAACTCTTCTCTTTCAAGAACACTTGAATTTGAGTTAAACGCTCAGCAATTGCTTCATCATTTGGCTGAATTTCAAGTAAATCAACCAGCTCTAAACCAGACAATACGTCTTCAGAAAGTTTGTCACCGCGTTTAGTTGAACCACCACCGTTAGATTCTTGACCTTTCAACAAACGAACAATACGTTCACGTGCTGCTTCTTCGAAGATTTTGTATTCTTCTTTCAAGTCTTTACGGTATGCGTCAAGCTGAGCTTTCTCAATTGCTTGAGCACGTTCATCTTTTTCTAAACCATCACGTGTGAAGACTTGCACGTCAATCACTGTACCTTTGGTACCAGACGGAACACGTAAAGACGAGTCTTTTACGTCAGCCGCTTTTTCACCAAAGATTGCGCGAAGTAATTTTTCTTCAGGTGTTAACTGAGTTTCACCTTTAGGTGTTACCTTACCAACAAGGATGTCACCTGCAGTCACTTCAGCACCGATATAAACAATACCTGACTCATCCAATTTAGACAGTGCAGCTTCACCAACGTTAGGAATATCGGCAGTAATTTCTTCTGCACCTAACTTAGTATCACGTGCTACACATGACAATTCTTGAATGTGAATCGAGGTTAAACGGTCTTCTTGAAGAACACGCTCAGAAAGTAAGATCGAGTCTTCATAGTTATAACCGTTCCATGTCATGAACGCGACACGCATGTTTTGACCTAGCGCAAGTTCACCCATGTCAGTCGATGGACCGTCAGCCAAGATATCACCACGAGCAACTTTGTCGCCCAAGTTCACGATGACATTTTGGTTAATACATGTATTTTGGTTTGAACGTGTATATTTGATCAGGTTATAAATATCTACGCCTGCTTCACCCGCAATCATTTCATCTTCGTTGACACGAATAACGATACGAGAGGCATCTACATATTCAATCGCACCACCACGGTCTGCAATCACACATACACCTGAGTCACGTGCTACGTTTGCTTCCATACCTGTACCAACAAGCGGCTTGTCAGCACGCAAGGTAGGAACAGCCTGACGTTGCATGTTTGAACCCATCAATGCACGGTTCGCATCATCGTGTTCAAGGAATGGAATCAATGACGCTGCCACAGATACAACCTGTTGCGCAGAAACGTCCATATGCGTTACACGCTCAGGCGACATACGAACGAAGTCACCTTGATGACGTACAGAAACCATTTCTTCAGTTAACGTACCATCTTTATCCACTGCAGAATCGGCCTGCGCAATGACAGTACCTACTTCTTCAATTGCAGATAAGTATTCAACTTCATCAGTCACACGACCATCAACAACTTTGCGGTATGGTGTTTCCAAGAAACCAAAGTCATTCGCTTTTGCATAGACAGAAAGCGAGTTGATCAAACCAATGTTTGGACCTTCAGGCGTTTCAATTGGACAAACACGACCGTAGTGAGTTTGATGTACGTCACGTACTTCGAAACCCGCACGTTCACGTGTCAAACCACCAGGACCAAGCGCAGATACACGACGTTTGTGTGTAATCTCAGACAATGGATTGTTTTGGTCCATGAACTGAGACAATTGGCTTGAACCAAAGAATTCTTTGATTGCAGCAGCAACTGGTTTTGCGTTGATTAAATCTTGTGGAGACAAGTTATCTGTTTCTGCTTGGCTTAAACGCTCTTTAACAGCACGTTCAACACGCACTAAACCAACACGGAATTGGTTTTCTGTCATTTCACCCACAGAACGTACACGACGGTTACCCAAGTGATCGATATCGTCGACTTCACCTTTACCGTTACGAATTTCTACTAATGTACGTAATACATCAATAATATCGTCGTGTGACAGAATACCTTCAACTTCACGTGACTTCTGGTCTGTACCCACTTCGTAAGGACGACCCAAACGACGGTTGAACTTCATACGACCTACTGGAGAAAGGTCATAACGCTCAGAAGAGAAGAATAAGTTGTTGAATAAGTTTTCAGCAGCTTCTTTCGTTGGTGGTTCACCTGGACGCATTACTTTATAGATTTCAACAAGTGCTTCTTCACGACCTGTTGTTGTATCCGCACGCAATGTATCTGCAACGAAAGGACCACGATCGATGTCGTTCGTAAACAGGATGTTAAACTGTTTAACACCACCTTCAGCGATCTTCACCATGATGTCATGGCTAAGAACGGTATTCGCAGGAATCACATCACCACTTTTCAGTGTGATATCTTCAGCTGTAATACGCTCATATAAATATTCATCAGGTACAGAAAGCTTGGCTAAGTTCGCAGCTTCCATTTGACGTACGTGACGTGCATTAATACGTTTACCTTGTTCAACGATCGCTTTACCATCATTGTCTAAGATATCAAATTGTGCCATTTCACCACGTAAGCGATCTGGAACAAGATCAATTTGATAGCTACCCATATCAAGATATACAGGTACTTTTTCGTAGAACAAATTCAAGATTTGTTCATTGCTGTAATTCAAGGCACGTAGAATCACCGTTGCAAGCAGCTTACGACGACGGTCAATACGTACGAATACTAAATCTTTAGCATCAAATTCAAAATCTAACCATGAACCACGGTAAGGAATAATACGTGCTGAATACAACACTTTACCACTTGAGTGGGTTTTACCCTTGTCATGGTCAAAGAATACACCTGGTGAACGGTGTAATTGAGATACGATGACACGCTCAGTACCGTTGATAACGAAAGTACCGTTATCGGTCATGAGTGGCATTTCACCCATGTAAACTTCTTGTTCACGAACGTCTTTAATTGATTTCGTTTCACGATCTTTAATGATCAAACGAATTTTTACGCGCATTGGTGCTGCATAAGTTGAACCACGTAAAATACATTCACGTACGTCAAACTCAGGCTTACCAAGACTATACTCAACAAATTCTAAAGCAGCATTGCCAGAATAACTTTCAATAGGAAAAACTGAACGAAATGCGGCTTGGAGACCGATATCTTCGCGATTTTTTGGAGTTTTACCGCCTTGTAAGAATGTACGGTACGAATCGACCTGAATCGACAGTAAGTACGGTGCTTCCATTACGTGGGGCAATTTACCAAAATTCTTACGGATCCGTTTCTTTTCGGTATATGAGTATGCCATCTGGAGTCCTCGGAAAGTAAACTAAACCCGCCTGCAGAACGGGTCTAGAAGGAATTACGCAGGCCGATATGGCCACCACTGTTTACAAATGCTGCAATTTTTAGTGGTATTAAAACGCTTAACAATATTTTTATAAGCAAAAAAATATTGGTAAGCGTTTGATTTCATGAATTTTGTTTAAATAATACGCACAATAAACGTAAAACTATCAAAAAACGAGCCGATTATTGTAACGCAAAAAGGCTGATGACCCAAGAGCCATCAGCCATTTTTTGGAGCCGATTTTGAAAAAATCGACTCCCTACAGCATTACTTAAGTGTAACTGTAGCACCAGCTTCTTCAAGCTTCTTCTTAAGTTCTTCGCCTTCTTCTTTAGAAACGCCTTCTTTAAGAACTGCAGGAGCGCCTTCAACAAGATCTTTAGCTTCTTTAAGACCAAGGCCAGTAGCTTCACGAACTGCTTTAATTACAGCAACTTTGTTAGCACCGAAAGAAGTCAACTCAACGTTGAATTCAGTTTGTTCTTCAACCGCAGCAGCAGCAGGACCAGCAGCTACAGCTACAGCAGCAGCAGATACGTTAAAACGCTCTTCAAATGCTTTGATTAAGTCAACAAGTTCGATAACTTTTAATTCAGCAACTGCGTCTAAGATTTGTTCGTTTGTTAAAGCCATGAGAATAACTCCAAATGGATATTGAATGGTGTGAAAGTAGATTTAAGCTTAAGCAGCTTCTGACTCGTTTTTCTCTTGGAGCGCTGTAAGTAAGCGACCCAATTTCGAAATAGGAGCTTGAAGAACAGAGGCAAGCATAGTAAGCGCTTTTTCGTGGTTCGGAAGGTTTGCAATAATACTAACTTCTTCACCTTGATAAAGTTTGCCGTCAAATGCAGCAGCTTTTAATTCAAATGCTTTGTTAGTTTTAGCAAATTCTTCGAACAAGCGTGCAGCTGCACCCATATCGTCTTCAGAAGTTGAGAATGCTAAGATTGTTGGACCAACAAGATTGTCATTCAAGATAGAGAATTGCGTATCTTGAAGAGCACGTTTAGCTAAAGTATTACGTACAACACGTGTAGCAACACCTAGTTTACGAGCTTCAACACGAAGAGCAGTTAATTGCTCAACCGTTAAACCTTGGTAGTCAGCAACAACGGCAGCGAACGCTGTAGAAGCAACTTCAGTTACTTCAGCAACGATCTGTTTTTTGTCTTCGATAAGAAGAGCCATTGTAAAACCTCCTAACGGTGATTTATGTACCTACATAGGTACACTCCCAATTCGTAAGTCTTTCGACTTACACGCGGAGGAGCAACAAATCACACCACCGCGTCTACTCAGACTGGTATTTTAAGAAGCAAATCCTAAAACCTGCCTCGCCTGAGGTCTTTGACGCTGATAAACCTTCATTTATCAATTCAAAGTTTGCTTAGATTTTTCCAATGAAAAAATCTAAGGCTTCAAAATTCTTTCTAATTACTTAGAAACGTTGTTTACGTCAACGATCAAACCAGGACCCATAGTTGAGCTCAAAGTGATCTTCTTAACGTATACACCTTTAGAAGTTGCAGGTTTTAAACGTTTTAAATCTGCAATTAAAGTTTCAACGTTTTGACGCACAGCTTCTTCGCTAAAGCCAAGTTGACCGATTGCAGCATGGATGATACCACCCTTGTCTACACGGTAACGTGCCTGACCAGATTTCGCATTTTTAACTGCATTAGCAACATCTGGAGTCACTGTACCCACTTTAGGGTTTGGCATTAAGCCACGTGGACCAAGAATTGTACCTAACTTACCAACAACGCGCATTGCATCAGGAGCAGCAATAACTACGTCGAAATCAAGATTTCCACCTTGAATGCTTTCAGCAAGGTCATCAAATCCAACAACATCTGCACCAGCTTCTTTTGCAGCTTCAGCAGCAGCACCTTGCGCAAATACTGCTACACGTACAGTTTTACCTGTACCTGCAGGTAAAGTCGTCGCACCACGAACAACCTGATCAGATTTACGTGGATCAACACCAAGGTTTACAGAGATGTCTAATGATTCTTTGAACTTCGCAGCTGGAAGGCTGTTAAGAACTTGTACTGCTTCTTCCAAAGTATAAACTTTGTTTGCTTCTACAGCAGCAGCAATGGCTTTTTGACGTTTAGTTAACTTTGCCATGTCTTATAGCTCCACTTCCAAGCCCATAGAACGTGCAGAACCAGCGATGGTACGCACACGAGCGTCTAAATCAGCACCAGTTAAGTCTGGTTCTTTAGTAGTCGCGATTTCTTCTAATTGAGCACGAGTCAACTTACCAACTTTAGTTTTGTTAGGTACAGAAGAACCCTTTTGAATACCAGCAGCTTTCTTAAGAAGAATAGATGCAGGTGGAGTTTTCATGATGAATGTGAACGACTTATCGTTGTACACAGTGATCACGACAGGAATTGGCAAACCAACTTCAAGTTTTTGTGTAGCAGCATTGAATTCTTTACAGAATGCCATGATGTTTACACCACGTTGACCTAAAGCAGGACCAATTGGTGGAGATGGATTTGCTTTACCAGCTGGAACTTGCAGCTTGATATAGCCGTCAATCTTCTTAGCCATTGAAAATTACCTCTGGGTACAGACGCCGTCAGGCTCCCCAAAAAATTAAACAACACCGAAGTGTTAGAACAACAATGCCCGATCAAATCGGGCGCTTACCAACCAACTCAAATTAAATCGTTTTTTCGACTTGTCGAAACTCGAGTTCAACTTGCGTTGGTCGATTAAATACATTAATCGTCAACGTTAAACGTGACTTTTCGTATTGTACTTCCTCCACGACCCCTTTAAAGTCAGTGAACGGACCATCAACTACGAGTAATTCTTCACCAGGCTCAAACATTGTCTTAGGACGAGGTGCTTCACCTGTATTACGTACACGCGCAAGAATTGCATCAGCTTCACGTTGAGAAATTGGCGCTGGTTTTTCTGGTGTACCACCAATAAAACCTAGAACCTTTGGACACTCTTTAACGATGTGCCAAGTATCATCATTCATTTCCATTTCGACTAATACATAGCCAGGAAAGAATTTACGCTCAGACTTACGCTTCTTACCATCCTTCATTTCCACTACTTCTTCAGTAGGAACAAGGACTTCACCAAAACTATCAGCAACAGTGCTGCGCTGGATTCGGTCATTAAGTGAACGCATCACTTGTTTTTCAAAACCTGAATAGGCATGAATAATATACCAACGTTTCATCGCACTCTTACCCGATAATTAACTTAATAAACCAACCTAACCCGTAATCGAAACACCATAAAACCAATGATGCAACAACCACAACCAAAAGCACTTGCCACGATGTCGTGATCGTCTCTTGTTTTGTTGGCCAGGTCACTCGACGCAGTTCAATTCGCGCATCTTGCAACAAACGCACAAAGCCTTTGCCTTGATGGGTGGCGTATAATAAACCTAAAGCGACAACGACACAAGCCAAAATTACCCCAACGCGCACCCAAATATCATTTGCAGGTGCCCAATAGGCTGGTAAATGTTGATTTACCAATGCTGAACCAACTAACAAAACAATTGCAATTAACCACAAGACAATATCAAGTGGAGAACTTGCATTTATAACTTCTGCAGCATTATTTCTTTGAGGGATTGGCGCGTCGCTTAATGCGTCACGCGATTTATCATTCGACATTTTTTTACTCGTCGTAGAATTCGCGAATTATTATATGACAACTTAGCCAGAATTAAGCTTTTTTATTTAAAAAAAGTGGCAGGCCAGGAGGGACTCGAACCCCCAACATTCGGTTTTGGAGACCGACGCTCTACCAATTGAACTACTAGCCTATTAAGCAAATCGAAAGCCGAAGCTTCCGATTTGAATGTAATACAATATTGGACTTATGCAGTTACTTTAGCAACAACACCAGCACCTACAGTACGACCACCTTCACGGATCGCAAAACGTAGACCTGGGTCCATTGCGATCGGGTGGATTAACTCTA
>NZ_BMDV01000004.1 GCF_014636095.1 Acinetobacter modestus | reverse complement strand
GTGGCGTTTGCCATGTGAGAGTAAGTCATCGCCAGCTTTTAAATACTAAACACCCCCTCCGCTAATGCAGAGGGGGTGTTTTTTATCGAGGGGAGAAATATAGTTGTAGTATCAGTATTTCTAATTGATATATAGCAAGTAATTCAAATTTTTTGAATTGAATCTCAAAATTCAGCGAGTTATAAAAAATTCAATCTTAAAATTTAGTAAAAATCTCGTTTCAAGAAAATAGTTTGAATAAGTTCTCTTTTATATTTTTTACTTGAAGATAAAGTATATTTACATAAAAGCTAGATTGTGATTTCATTAGGCATATTTTTATAATTAAAAATCTTATCCTGTTTTTAGGTTAGATTGGGGATATAAAGGAATGATGATGAATAAAAAACAGCTTACTCTAAAGTTGTCTGTAATTGCTATCTCAATAGTATTAGCAAGTTGTGGTGGTGGAGGGGGGGGCTATTTTAATATAAATAGTGGCTCTTCCAATACAGATAACACGAATACATCAAATCAGATTTCTGCTGAACTCTTATCTGTAGGCCAAAGTAAAAGTAGCCTCAATGCGGGTGGTCAAGATAGCTTAGATTTGACGATTCGAACATTGGATAAGACTGGCGGTATCATACCTAAAGCAAATGTCAAAATTGAAATTAAAGATGCTGAAAATTCTGGCGCAAGTTTAAGTACTAAAAGTAATCTTGTAAGTGATGAGAATGGATTAACTAAAACAACATTGTCTTTAGTAAACACCACACTTAATCAACAAATGAATAGAACAATTACTGTTGTTGTAACATCTGGTCAAACAAAACAAGAATTAGCTATTCCAGTGAATGGTACGGCTATTACTATTTCTTCAGATATGAATTTATTAGAGGAAGGGGCTACTGCTAATATTACATTAATTGGATTGGATGCAGTTGGTAAACCATTAAGCGGAGCTAAAGCAAGTTTAGTTGATGCATCAGGAAAAACTGTTTCAGATGTAATTTCAACAGATCTAAATGGCCGTGCTATTTTTAAAGTCCCTTATGCTACTGTTTTAAATTCAACAAATCATAAATTGAGTTTACTTGGTAAATTGACAGTTGAAGGTTCCAATCAAACAGTTACAAATATTTTGACAACTGATGCTGTTGTTTTAACTGCAAATGTTGCAAATAATGCATTACAGTTAACTTCAAATACAAACCCAGTTGGTGTTGATATACCTAAGCTTCTTACTTTCAAAGTAAGTGCAGCTACTCAAGCAGAATTAAGTGGAAAAACTGTTAAATTTGCAACTACAAATGGCACAGTTACTCCTCAAGTTGCCATTACTAATATTAGACAAGAAAATGGTATGTGGGTCGGTGATGCTACTACTACTTTCTCAGGTGCTGTAGCCTCAATAGCTACGATATCAGCGACATTTGGTACAAATGTTATTTATGTTGCTCAAAGAGTAAGTCCTGGCGTACCTGCTATGATTTCGATACAGTCTGAGTCTAGTGTTTTAGCTCCAGGGGCAAATACTAAGGTTATTGCTTTAGTTAAAGACAAAAATGGTTCTCCAATCCCTGATACAGAAGTATCTTTTAATATTATAAAAGATACTTCTTCAACGGGACAGATTTCTCAACCAACAGCTATTACTGATAGTGCTGGTCGTGCAACAGTGATTTATACTGCTGGTGCTGCTCAGACATTAGGTGGTGGCGTAGAGATTAATGCTTCAGCTGGCGATGCAAAAGTACAAGAACCAGTATATTCACCAACTTTGAAATTAACCGTTGCAACTCAATCTGCCTATATCACAATTTCACAAAACCATTTAGTTGCTACAGATCCAGATAATAATACATACTATAATAAAGATTTCTCTGCATCTGTTGTAGATACAGCAGGGAATCCAATTCCAAACCAAAAAATTAGTATTTCATTAGAACTGGTAAGTTTTATGAAAGGGCAATTTAATTGGGTACGCGATTATACCTACGCACAAACAAGTGATGGTATGTGGTCATGGTTAGGTATTTGGCGTTGGTCTCGTGATTATACTATTTATGAGAATAACCTTCCAAAACGAATTACCACTTTTGTTGAGTGCCCATCTAATGAGTATGCAAGTAACCTTGCTATTCTAAGTGTGAATAATGCGCCACTTGGAACTAAAGCAACCTTTATTACTGATTCACAAGGTAAGTTTGATTTTAAAGTACGTTATGGTAAGAATTATTCAAATTGGCTACGTGTTAATTTAAATGCATCTACTACGGTATCAACCAAAGATAATACTATGGCTTTATCTTTTGTACCTCCTGTTGCAGCGGCTGATGTAGATGATACAGATGGCAAATGGAGACCAGATCAAACTAGTCCATTCGGTACAGATATTAGTACTTGTAGTAATTACAAATAATTTAGAAATTTTTTATTTAAATAAAATGCTCAATCAACTTGATTGAGCATTTTATTTTGAAGGATTGATTTACAGCAGTTTATAGGAAAGTATTTTTAATCTCATAAAGAAATATCAAATGATATAAGCTTTAAATCTATTGTTAATTATATTGGCTGAAATTAACTCCTTTGTCTAAAATCGAAAAATCAAATAGACCCATAATATGAATAAGGGCCTATTTTTTGCTAATTTCTTAATTCAGTATTATGTAAATTATGTTGGATATCTCCAAATATTCAATCATCCAACAAATCCATCTGCTTCGCTAATTGGTATAGATTATTAGAGCGATTACCTGTACGACAAAACATTAAAATAGGTTTTGGTAGTTCGTTATAGTGATTAGCAAATGTGCGAACATCTAACTCCGTAATTTGACCTGCAACAACTGGTTGGTAAACATAATCTAGGCCAGCATTACGAGCTGATTCTTCAATCTGTGCGCTTGTAGGTTGTTCAGAACCACCTTCCATGTCTGGACGATTATTAATAATAGATTTGAAGCCTTTTTCGACAACTTGATCTACATGCTCAGGGCCGATTTGACCTGCAAAACCAACATTTTCTGACATCTTGTCACTCCAAAAATAAACAAAACATTTTATGCTCTATCATAGCATTAAGCTTGATCTTGAGTTTAAATGTCTGTAGCAAATAAATGATGATAAGTAATAAGATAAAGCATTGGAGCGCGCATGCACACCTATACAGTTGAGCCGTTGTATGTTCCTAGTGGCGAAGAAACCATAGCAGCAGATTTCTACCTACCAAAGACCAATATTAAACCTGCTGTAATTCTTATGGCACATGGATTTGCTGGATTACGCCAATTTAAATTAGTTCAGTATGCACAACGTTTCGCTAAAGCTGGATATGCTGTCATTTTATTTGATTATCGCTATTGGGGGGGGAGCACAGGAAAACCGCGTGAATTGGTTTCACTTGGTGCTCAACTAGATGATTGGAAAACCATTGTTCAATATGCTTCGAATTGCAAATTGATTGATAGTCGACGTATTATTTTATGGGGAACTTCTCTAAGCGGTGGATATGCGCTTAGTTTAGCCACTGACCTTAAAAATATTCAGGCCGTGATGGTACAAGTGCCTTATGTTGATGGTGCTGAAACAGCAAAATTATACCCATTACAACGTTATCCAGAGGCTTTGAAGCGTTCTAGTCAGGATTACATGGGATCTAAGATGGGCTTAGTACCTAAAACTTTGCCGGTTGTGGATCAGCATAAACTATGCTTTTTACCGACCTCCGATAGTTATTATGGTTATCATTCGATTGTAAATCCTGACTATTATTGGAGTGGTGAAGTTCCTGCACGTGTATTTTTTAATTTAATGCGCTATCGTCCAATTCAATTTGTACGCAAAATTAATATCCCTGTTTTGTTTATTGCTGCGAAACATGATTCTTTGATTCCAATTGAATCTAGTCGTGAAGCCGCTACAAATATTGCACCATTTGTAAGCTATCATGAGTGGGAAATGAAACATTTCGATATTTATCACGGTTCTTGGTTTGAAAAAGCAGTCACAACCCAATTAGAATTTTTACATCAACATATCGGAGTGATGTAAATGATAATTGTCTGTGCATCCTGTGGTGCAAAAAATCGTGTACCTGAAGAAAAATTAGCAGTTCATCCAAACTGTGGGCAATGCCATCAACCATTATTAACGTTATCGCCAATTGAATTAAATGAACAAAATTTTAGCCATTTCATTAGTAATTCAGATTTACCTGTACTAATCGATCTTTGGGCAGAATGGTGTAATCCTTGTAAAATGATGGCACCTCATTTTGCTGAGGTTGCCAAACATAATCCTCACGTCGTGTTTGCTAAAATTGACACTGAAGCAAACCCGCGTTTAAGTGCTGCATTTAATGTCCGCAGTATTCCGACTTTGGTCTTAATGAATAAGACGACTGAATTGGCCAGAATAAGTGGTGCATTACGTACACCAGAGCTACAGCAATGGTTAAATCAGCAATTACAGCAACATCAAGGACATTAACATGATTGAACGTTCAAATCATCCAGAAGGGGTTTTATCCTTGCAGAATATTGCTATGCCAGCAGATACAAACTGGAGCGGTGATGTATTTGGAGGATGGATTGTTTCACAGATGGATCTCGCAGGAGCGATTCATGTTGAGCGTTTGAGTAAGGGACGATGTGCAACAATTGCGATTAATGAAATGACTTTCCTTGTGCCTGTTAAGGTTGGAAATGTGATTAGTTGCTATACTAAAATTTTGAAAGTCGGCAATACTTCCGTACAGGTGCAAATCGAGGTATGGAATAGTCACGACAATTCACGGGATCCGATTCGAATTACTCAAGGTGTTTTTACATTTGTTGCTGTTGATGTGAATGGTAATAAAAGACAAATCTCAGAACAAATTAAGCAAGATTTTTTAGCAAGCTGATAAAACAATAAAGCCCAAATTTAATTGGGCTTTATTTTAAATCTAAGACTATTTTTTACGTTTTGGTAGCCAAGCCCAAAGCATCTGACATTGGATTGGTTCGTTACCAGAATCGTCAATTACGGTCACAGGAATCAATAACTCGCCTTTGTCATGTTCAGCAATAAACTTTTTTTGGTCTGCTGACAAGCTTGCTGTAGCAGTTAAACCGCCTTGCGCAACTTTTAAATAATCGACATGTAATGATTTAATTAACAAAATACGATCATCTGGGATATGTAAGCCCGTTAAAAAGCCCGTTGCAGTTTCTGCTAATAAAGCCATTGCTGCTGCGTGAACCCCTTTAATATGATTTTGCATATTACGTTGGTTTTCAATACGCACAGTGACATGGTCTTTATCAACTTCTAAATAACGAATATTTGCTGTTCCAACCATAGGAACAACACGACCAAAAGCTTTACTCCATAGCGTGCTACGAATACTTTTTGGAAATTTAGAAGTGGTTTTAACCAGCGTATAAAGACGGTTATCTTTTGCCATAGTGAACCTAATGCTTAGTCTTTGAAATTATTAAATTGAAGTGGTAGACCAAATTGTTGTTCACGTAAAAAGTTCATGACCTGCTGCAATGTATCGCGCTTTTTATCTGTGACACGGATTTTGTCTCCTTGGATAGAAGATTGCGCTTTGATACCACTTTCTTTAATGGCTTTATTAATTTTTTTTGCGGTATCTGAGTCAAGTCCATCTTTCAGCTTGATCACTTGGACCACATTTTTACCAGAAGCAGTGGCTTTTTGTGGATCTAAAGCTTGTACATCAATCTTACGTTTATAGAAGTGATTTTCAAGCATGGTATAGACTTGTTCGCATTGGAAGTCACTTTCAGTTGAGATTTTGATTTCTTTATTTTTTTCATTTAACTCAATTGAAACGTCTTGTCCACGGAAGTCAAAACGTGTTGCAATCTCTTTTTCTGTATTTTGTACAGCATGATTGACTTCAAATAACTCTAATTCAGAAACAATATCAAAAGAAGGCATGGTTAGACCTTTACAAAGGGAAAGAATATTTGAGATGCTAAGGGTGTTTTCTTCATTTGCCAAGTGTTGTTTACATCAAAGGAGTGCACAATGATCCGTAAACAAGAAATTACAACATTTGAGTTCCCAGAAGGCGCAGTCATTTGGGATGTCCGAGATGCCAAAGCTTATGCAGAGGCACACGTCAAAGGGGCGTTGAATCGTCCAATTGCTGAAATTAATGCGGATAGTTTGACTCAGGTTGCAGCGGATCAGCCGATTTATATTTTATGTGGTGGTGGTAGTAAAGCGCCACGCGCAGCAGAGCTTTTAGACGGTTTAGATGATTCTCGTGAATATGTTGTATTGATGGGCGGTACACGTGCAGCACGTGATGCTGGCTTAGCTTTAGAACAAGGCGCATAGATCAGTTAAATTTGCCAAAATACTTGGGTATTTTGGCAAATTTAAAGAATGAACAACTAAAATAATAATTTACCCAGAATAATAAGGTTTTTTAGCTTTTAATTTCTTTTGAAATCTTTGAGGATTTAATTTATCCAATAAACTTTGAGGAACTGGGCAAAGTTCACCTAAAATTAGTGCTGCTAAGATTTCACTACATAATGGCGCAAATAAGAAACCTTTCGATCCTAAACCAGCAAAAGTATAGATTTGATCAAGATTTTGTATTTTCCCAACAAAGGGGAAATAATCTAAACTTTGTGCGCGAACGGATGCTCTTCCTTGCCAAGTCTCTAGCTTAGGAAGTTGTTTGGCATATTGAGGGAAGACACTGTGGATAAGTTCGTAGTTATGCACATGATCTTCAGTTAGCACTTCTGCATCATCCCGATTGGGATAAAAAGATGCACCAAGAATTAACTGTGAAGCATCCAGTTGCATGCAATAGCCACCATAACTATAAGCTTGATCCAGTGCTAAAGGTCGCTGGCTATTCTCAACCCAGCTGACTTGTCCCCGAATTGGTTTTAAGACAGGATAGTTTTCAAAGAGTTCAGCACTTTGTTTGGCACAACAGACAATCGCATGATCCGTTATGGCAATTTTTTGTTGGTCATGCCAGAGTGTAACTTGGCTATCAGTCGACTCTAATCGAGAAATTTTTGCTTTTTCAATTCGAATATTAGGATGTTGTAAAATCTCATCACGTAATTTATGTGGTGAAACTGCACCTGCTTCATGTAAGGTCAGACTTGAAAGCTCTGTTTCAGGAAGGCATTCAAGCGTTGTATTTGCAGTTAAAACGTTTTCCGGATATTGCTCAACCAGTCCTAACAGTTCATCTGCATTTTTTAATGCAATTTGCTCTACTTGAATCGGTCTAAATGCCTTAAAACGAGGATAAAAATTCAACGCATGCTGCCAACTCAAGGTCATCAAGTGTTCATGCGCCTGTTCAATTGGGCATAGCTTTGGATTGAGCAACGCCAGTGGATTGCCAGATGCACCTGAAAGCGGCTCATTTTGCTCGTAGATCGTAACTTGATGTCCTCGTTGAGCAAATGCCCATGCTGAGCTTAAACCTGCGATTCCTGCGCCAATAATCGCAATATGTCGCTGTACAGATGCTGAGCTCGCTATTTCAGATTCATTTTGAATCGTTATGTCTTGCTTTGAATCGGCGGTGTCTGTTTCTTCTTGTGACGCATTTAGCCAAATAGCTTTGAGCATTTCTCGTTTATGACCAAAACCTCGTGGACGGCTGATTTGGATGCTGTGTTGTTTAAGCCCACGTTTTAATATGCCTGCGACACTAAAAGATGCGAAAGTTGTTCCAAAATCAGATAAACGCACTATGTGATCTAAGACATTTGCTTGCCACATATCTGGGTTACAAGATGGAGCAAAACCGTCCAAAAACCATGCGTTAACTGCTTGTGTTTTAGGGATCGTTGGAAAAATATCCTGAGCATCACCTAGCCATAAATCAATACTAAAACGTTCTTCAGGAAAACTTAAGCGATGACAACCTGCAATTGGCAAGGGATATTGCTGAATCAATTTTTCTGCTAAAAGTTTGAGTTCTGTCCAAACATTGAGTGCGCGGATCAAATCTGCTTTATTTAATGGAAATTTTTCAACGCTGACAACATGTAAATGGCTGTGATTATCTAAGCGAACTTGTTGCCAGAGTTGCCACAGAGTCAAAATATTGAGTCCTGTACCAAAACCAGTTTCACCTACACAGAAATATTGATAATCGTGTAGTTGAGAGAGGCGTTCGGTTAAATCATTGCCATTTAAAAATACATGTCGGGTTTCAAGCAAACCATTGTCTTTAGAAAAGTAAACATCACCGAATTGCTTAGAAATAGGAATTTCGATGTCATCGACTATTTCCCAATCTAATTCAGCAGTTTGTAATTTTGATGAGTGAGACATAAATAAAAATTATATTTTTACCACTGGCGACGACGTTTGGTGTAGACATAGCTCGCAATAAAGAAACCTAGAATGACACCAACTGCAATGGTCATAGCACCATACAAGAACATTTGAGCACTGCGCTCACTTTGTAAAACTTGAATCTGAACAGTAAGATTGTCATTTTTGAGTTGTAATTCTTGATTTTGCGAGAGCGCTTCAAGATTGGCATTTTCAAGTTGTTTTAAGCGATTGGCTTGATCTTGAACCAATGCTTTGACTTTTGCTTCTTGTTGCTGTTTAGCCTTTGCAATTTGTTCAGCAGTTAAGGGCTTAGCAGTTGCCGTGGCAACAGTGGTGGAAGCTGTTGTTGAGTTCGGTTTAGCTTGAACAGTTGTTGTTGGTGTGACAGCTGGTGTCGGTTCAACAGCCCAGACTGATGAACTCATTAAGCATAAGGCGAAAAAGCTTTTGGCTGCAAAGTGCATGATTTACCCTTTTGGAAAAGCTTTGTTGAAAGGCTTTACGTCAATATTTGAGTAAATTCCTTCTTTTAAAAAAGGCTCTTCCTGAATCCAGCTATCTAGGGCTTCACGCGTGTCAAATTCAACAATAATCGTACTGCCTAAAAAACCTGCTTGTGGATTGTTTGGATCTTTAGGATGAGCGCCAGCAGCAATTAAACGTCCTTCATCATCTAGCTTTTGCAATCGTTCAATATGTTGTGGACGAATTGCTAAACGTTTTTCTAAGGTACCTTCATGATCAGTACAGGTTAGGACAAAATAAGGCATGGCAGTCGCTCAATGATTCAAAATTCAGTCGGTGGTTTTAAAATGCTTTCTTAAGAAAAATAGTATAGCAGCAAGGTAACTGATAGAAACGATAATATCGCCGAAAGCCGTGAATTCGCCCCAATATTTGCCTTGCATATAGACGAATCCAAAGAAAAAATGTAAAGCGGCAAGCAAAAAGAATTGTCCACACCACGCTAAGTTCAATCTCATCCAGCCTTGATGACTTAACTCGAGTAATGAACCAAGAAGCTTTTTAATAATCGGGGTACGTTCTTTATTGAATAATGGGGTAACTAAAAAACCTATTCCAATACCGATATTGATGATGATTGCTTTCATTTTAATGTAGGTCACATCACTGAATACGAGTGTGATTCCACCAAAAATCACCGACATGACAACAATAAACCATTGCATTTTTTCCAGTTTAAATTTCTGGAAAAAGAACAAACAACCGTAAACAACAAGCGTTGAAATTAAAAGCGCACAGGTTGCAACAAGAATATGATTTTGATCGGTATTTCCTGCACTACCAACCAACTGTAATAAAGGGTGATGACTATCTTTGGGATCAGTGGTTTTATAAAAATAAAAGAAGATAATAATCGGCAGATAGTCGAGCAACGCTTTCATGTTACAGTACGATGATGAAATAGGTCAGATAGCATAATACAAACCATGTTCGGTGTCGATTTACATACACATACCCACATTTCAGATGGCACGTACTCTCCTGAGCAACTGGTGCAAGCAGCTGTTGACTTAAAAATACATACACTTGCGGTCACTGATCATGACACGATGGATGGTTTAAGTCGTGCTAGAAACTATGCTCAAGATCATGATATTAAAATAGTTTCTGGAACAGAAGTTTCTAGTCAATGGTCAAGGCCAAATATTAAAAAGAGTTATGGTGTTCATATTGTTGCTTTGAATATGCAAGATGAGACGCCTATAAAAGCAATGCTTGAAAATCAGAAAAAAATCCGTGCTGAACGTGCGAAAGTGATTTGTAGCTTATTAGAGAAATGTATTGATTTTGATATTTACCCTGATGTGATTGCCAAGGTTGATGGACATCCAGATCGAGTAACCCGTACTCATATTGCCAAAACATTAGTAGAGAAAAATATTGTCAGTCGCCCACAACAAGCATTTGACCGTTTTCTTAAAGAAGGAAAAAAGGCATTTGTGAAATTTGAAGGTTTAGGGTTGAAAGAAACGATTGACGTGATCCATGCTAGCCAAGGCTTCGCAGTTTTAGCGCATCCAACCAGATATGATTTATCAGCGACCAATATCCGTTATTTGATTGAATTATTTGCTGAATCGGGTGGGGATGCTGTTGAACTTCCTCCGAGTGTAGAACCAGTCTCAACACGTCAAATGGTGGATCGAATGATTCAGCAGTTTGATTTGGCTGTTTCGATTGGTAGTGATTTTCATGGTGAAAATATGCCGTGGATTAAACTGGGTAACACACCTAGAGTGAAAGAAGGGCAGATAGGTATTTGGGAAAGTTTTAGATAAAATAGAGATATATATTCTTAATTACTTATACATAAAGGACTAGGATAAAATATTTTTATTGACATACTAAGCATTATTTTAAGACTATTTTAGATTTAAATATAAAAATCTGAAAGTGCGTCTCACTTTCAGATTTTTTAGAAGAAAAATTAAGCTTGATCTGCATCCATAATCGCTGCACTAGCCTGTTTTAAGCTATAAAGTAATTGTCCTAAAAGAACATCTTTATTACTTAATGTCACCATCACCATCGGATGGTGTGGTGCAGGAATAGAAGTCAGGATTGCTTTACCATTTTCAGCATCAAGCGTGATACTCTGACATCCATTTAATTGAATTTCATTTAAAAATGCGCTAACCATCGCTAAAATTGAACTACTTACAGCAGCTAACTTAGTGCTGTTATAAGGATTCTTTTTATAGATTGATGCCAATTCAAAGCCATCCGTAGAACAAAGCATAATGTAATCAATACCACGGATATTCGTTAAAATGTCATTCGCCTGTGTTTTTGCTAATTGAATGAGTTCTTTTGGCGCAGTGCGTTGTTGGCTTGGGATACTGAACATAATTTTTCTCTTTATTAAAGTTATTAAGTCATTTAGTTCGTTGCTTTAAGATTGACTTCCAAGGCTGCAATTAAGGATTCAACCATCAGCAATATGTGTTCTTGTTTTCGGGCATCGATAAAAAACAAAGGGTATTGATATTCATTTTGAATCAACCAATCTCTATAAATTGAAGTTGGTTGACCTTTGTTCTCATCAATATGAGTAATACCAATTGATATATTTTTTGTATAGTCTTTAAATGTATCTAAATATCCCTCAAGTTCATCAAGTGGGAGTTTACTATTATGATCTACTAAAATAATAACACCAAGAGCACCTTGGCAAATCACTGGCCATATAAAATCAAAACGGGCTTGACCTGGTGTGCCATATAGTCCGATTTTGACACCATCATCTAAGGTAATTTCACCATAATCAATGCCAACCGTAGTTTGCATTTTATTATGAGCCTGACTATCTGTATTGAATGCTTCAGTTGCGAGTACTGGAACTTCAGAAAGTGATCTTATCGCTTCAGTTTTTCCAGCACCCATACTTCCAGCAAATACAATCTTATATTGTTGTAAAATCATATAATTCCTTAAAGCCCAAATCGGCGTCTAATTTTGCCGAAAAATTTATTAAAAAAGTTGTGTTCTTCAACAGGCTGTTCGGCTGCTTCTGATTTCAAATAATGACTTTCTGTTGCTGGAATAATGTCTCCATTATTTGAAATGATGCAGGCAGCAATAAATTGTTGAACCGTTTGAATTGGGATTTTTAATTGCGTTGCGACTTGTGAAAGTTGGGCTCCTTGTATAAAACATGCTGAAAGCAAAAGTGTAATTTTTCGATCCGCACTTCGACTAGGTTGAGGCCAATGTTCAATTTTAAAATATTCATTTTCATTCGGCGCAAGTCTTTGAAACTCTAAAGAATGCCAAAATAAATTCCATAACCAATCCTGTAAGTCATATTCAACTTTACGAGAAACTTTTGTGAAATCAAAAGTGGTTGCAAATTCATATTTAAAGCTATGATTGGTTTGCGTGTGTATGCGAGTTGGTTCTAACCATGCAATCTGACTACGCGTATCAATAATCGCTAAAGTCCCATGATCATCAAAAAGATGAAGACGAGCATTTTCAGGGTTTAGCATATCCTTTAAAAACTTTTCACTTACAGCGTTATGATTAGATAGAGAATCATTTTTAGGTTGTTGATTAGAAATATAACTCAGTAATCTAATCTGTATCCAATTCTTTAAGGCATCCGTTTGTTGAAAGGGGAGGTAGAGTGTGTTGTCCTCCTCGATTTGGCAAGAACCTTGCCCCTTAGAAATTTTTAAACATGGTAGTTGTTTTTGTTGAATAATACGTTGGATACCTTCAGTATCAAAAAAGTTTTCATTTATTAATAATAAATCGAGATTTGGGTCTGAAATATTGATCCAGTTGATGCCAAACTCATTAGGTATTGTTTTTCTAAGTTCTATTTTTAGTTCATCTGAAACTTTTAAACTTATACCTGAAATTGCGATATTAATGCAATGTCCATTCATAGTATCACTTTAATGTTTTATAAAATATTGGACTGCACGAAATTATACTTTTACTTAAGAATAATAATAGACCCCTTATATAATTCTAATTTTTATAATTAAAATAAATATAAGAAGTCTAATTTTTAAAAAATCTTAAGATTTTAATTAAGCAAAGTCTAATTCTTTTTCAAACGTTTTTAATTCGTGGCGTGCCATTGCTAAGTTTGATTTGCTACGATCTAATACAAGATAAAGAAATAAATTTCCGTTACTCTCTAATGGTCGAATTAAGTGATATGCTTTACCAAGTGTAATTAGAATATCTTCAATATCATCATTAAGTTTGAGTGAGTTTGCAACACGACGTTTTGCGCGAATCACTTCAGTGTTACCTGCTGCTGCTAATTCTAAGTCAAGTGCGCCCCCGCCTTGAGTAGCAAGCGCTAAGCCACTTTCAGTGTCTACTAATGCCGCTGCTACAAAACCATCAATATTTGTCAAGCTTTCTAGTGAAATTTTAGCCATGATATTATCTCTACTTATGCATCTTTGTTTATGAATTTATATTCCCTGCTTTTGTTTTAGATTATTTTTCAAAAGCAGTTGATATCATTATAGGAAACTCTTTTATTAAATCAATAATACTTAAACACACTTAAAATAATAGAATTGGTAATAAATGACAGTTTTTGTCAAAAAAATAAATCAAAATTGTATATAAAAGTATCTTTTTTTAAAAAAAAGTGATTTTTGTCACAAATACAAGGTGATTTAAATTATTTTTTTGATTGTAAATAAATGTAAATCTTTATAATTATATAGATCTTTTTATTTTAGTATGATTTAAATATCTGTAAATGTTTGATAAAGAAAGTAATATACTTTCTTTATCATTTTTTAATATGCTTAAATAGTCGTCAGCTGAATGTAGCTGCAATATAAAAATAATAAAATAATAAGTGCTGTTACAGGTGCAATAATAAA
The DNA here is from genome assembly GCF_014636095.1 of Acinetobacter modestus. GTDB lineage: Bacteria > Pseudomonadota > Gammaproteobacteria > Pseudomonadales > Moraxellaceae > Acinetobacter > Acinetobacter modestus. The sequence goes on along the minus strand of NZ_BMDV01000004.1, from coordinate 305,317 downwards.
AGACCATGTCGGTGTAGTTGGTTCTGGAGTTGAAATTTCTTCAGTATGTTGTGCTTGATGTACCATTTGATTAAATTCCTGTATCGTTGTTTCTAGAGAAACTTCTTGCTGTATGACTGGTTTTGAACCTAAAAGTTCAGTGAGTTGGTTGGTTGACCAAACCCAATCTTCTGCTTGCCCAGATAGATGTTCTATTTGACCCAAGAGAAGCTCACTTAAACCTGTTTGACCAAAGCTACCTGTTTGGTCTAATTGATTTAATTCTGCGAATTGTAAAGTGAGTATTTCTGAAATACTTGACTCTAACTCAGAAGCGCTTAAAGCGGATTGATTATATGCAGAGGTTGTAAGATGTCTAGCTATTCCTTGGATATAAAGGGGATCAGATGCTTTTATTTCCTGATAAAGTTTTTGATTATCTTTTTTCCACAGACTGATCAACTGTCCAAGAGCAAGCATATTCACTTCATCAATAAAATAAAGTCTTTCTTTTGATGAGTATTGCTCAAAGAGCTGTGGTTTTTGAATTTTAATTTGTTCAGAAAAGTATTGAACTAAGTCAAATGCCATCGTGCATTTCCTCGCTTTTAATCTAGAATCCTGAGAGAAGGTTTTTTCTTATTCGGTTCGGCTTCTTGCTTTTTATCTTCTATTGGAGTTTCGATAGTCTCTTGAATATCGCCATATTCGCTTGGATCAAAAAATAAACCTTGTCCATTTTCTCTAGCATAGAGCCCTAAAACAGCGCGAATAGGTACATAAATATCTTTTGCAACCCCACCGAAACGAGCTGAAAATGAAATAGCATCATTATCCATATGAAATTGATGGATTGCATGTGGTGCTAGATTTAAAACGATTTGTCCATCTTTTACAAATTGTTGAGGAACATCTGTGTGTTGTTGTGTTGCATCAACGAGTAAATAAGGCGTCAATTGGTTATCACAAATCCATTCATAAATGGCACGTGCAAGATAAGGGCGTGTGGGCGTAACATTTAATTGATCTGACATAATTTACAAGCTTATTTAATCATAGGAATTAAATCATTGTAGCTGTTTTTTTCTTGAGCTGTCATTGATTTAATGAAAGATGGGCGACTGAAAACACGATGACAATATAAAAAAATAGGTCGGCAATGTTGTGATGGAAGTTCAATTCCCATACTTTTTAATCTGAGAAAAATTGGTGCGAGCATACAATCTAAGATTGAAAACGTCTCAGACATAAAAAAAGGAAAATGTTGGAATAATGGGGTAAGTGAAATAAGCGTATCTCTAAGTTCTTTCTGGGCTTTTTGTTTTTCTTGTGGGTTCAGGGTATCGGTATGTCTAAGCATTTGATCTGCAAGCTTGAACCAATCTTGTTCAAAACGCCAAATATATTGACGTTGTTCCGCTCTGGCCATTGGAGCATCCGCATAAAGCTTATTTTGACGATAGCGATCATCCAAATATTCACTAATGATATTTGGTGAAAAAAGTTTTAGATTTTGTTCAATCAACATAGGAAGTTGATTGTAGGGGTTGAGATCAGCTAAATCTTCATCTTCATGATCGGTGATAATCAGATGATATTTAATCTGCTTTTCAGCGAGTAAAAAACGAATCCAGTGTGAACGGAAATCATCAGCATGACTATAAAGTGTAATGCCCTGAACTGGGGTCGTTTCAACAGATGACATATCACAAAGCTAATCAAGTAAACGGTTTAGCATACTAAAAAAATATAAGAAAAGCATCTTAGAAATATGTAGATCTATATAAATAAAAAAACCTCGGATAAATCCGAGGTTTTTTGTCCAATTCGTAAAACGATTAACGTTTAGAGAATTGAGGACGTTTACGAGCTTTACGTAAACCAAGTTTCTTACGTTCAACTTCACGAGCATCACGAGTAACGAAACCAGCTTGACGAAGAGCAGGTTTTAAAGTTTCGTCAGCAGCGATCAATGCACGAGTAATACCGTGACGGATAGCGCCAGCTTGACCACCAATACCACCACCTTTAACAGTGATGTAAAGGTCAAATTTTTCAGTAACTTCTAAAAGCTCTAAAGGCTGACGTACAACCATACGAGCAGTTTCACGACCGAAATATTGCTCTAAAGTACGATTGTTGATTACGAGTTTGCCTGTACCAGCTGATAAGAAAACACGTGCAGTTGCGGTCTTACGGCGACCTGTACCATAGTTAGTAGCCATGTGCTGTATCCCTTAGATGTCCAAAACTTGTGGCTGTTGAGCAGTATGAGGATGCTCGCTACCAGCGTACACTTTCATTTTTTTGATCATTGCATAACCAAGAGGACCTTTTGGTAACATACCTTTAACAGCTTTTTCTAAAACTGCTTCAGGTTTGTGAGCGATTAACTTTTCAAAGTTAGTCTCACGGATACCACCAGGGAAACCAGTATGGCGATAGTATTTCTTATCAAGTGATTTATTACCAGTCACTTGAACGTGTTCAGCATTGATCACAACGATGTAGTCACCAGTGTCAACGTGAGGAGTATAAGAAGTTTTGTGCTTACCGCGTAAACGACGAGCGATTTCAGTCGCAAGGCGACCTAAAGTTTTGCCAGAAGCATCAACAACATACCAGTCGTGTTGAACTTCAGCAGGCTTAGCGCTGAGAGTTTTCATTAACCACTACCTATTATAGTTGGTTTGAGCAAGGAATCGCCCAAACAAAAGGAGACCGAATTCTATATGAATTTATAAAATCACACAAGAACAATTCATTGTTAATGTCATATTTTGCTGCAATGTGACTGATTTTGTAACTATATCGCCGTTAATTTTGAGCTACATTTTTTGGCTTGAGAGGCGGTGGTATTTGACCTATCATTTTTGAATTAATTATTTGAAATAAGTAGAAGTATTTACCTCTTCTTTTGGGGAATTTGATGAAATTGTCGTTTTCTACAAACATTATTGTAGTCGCTATTTGCGTAATAGCTTGTTCTACACAAGCGAATGCACGACGCCTCTACAAATGGGTCGATCAGGGCAGTGTAACCAATTATTCTGAATTTCAGCCCAAAGAAGGTACGAGTCGTAAAGTTGAGGTTTTGGAAAGTCGTGGTGAGCATGTTGATCCAGCAATGATGGTCACGGCTGAAATGAAACCGATTGAAATACCAGATGATCAAACGAATCCCTTGGCGCAATCCTCAAGTTCTTCAGTGCAAGCAAATGCTCCTGTGCATCAACAATCATCGCAGACGGTAGTAAAACAAGGTGCTATCGCTTCTCCTTATACTTCTCATCCAGTAAATACAGCTCCATTACCAGAGAAGAAAGAACCACAACTCGTACAGCAACCTACAGAGAAAAAAGAGCCGATTGCAAATCCATTTATAGAGAAGCCGAGTAGTGCTGTGGTTGTTGCGGTAGAAAAGAAAGAAGAGACAGCGGTTGTTCAACCTGAGAAAAAGGTACAACCAAAAATTAACCCGTGGACTCGTCAAGTTGAATTTGTGCCTTCTAATCTAGTGCCTGAAAATCTGCCTAAAGCGAAAAAGCCTTAGAAGTTTTAAATTGTTCACTATTTAATTTTATTCTCTTTCGTTCTTGGTTGCCTCTTATGTAGGAGGGGCGTGCTGAGAGAGAATAGAATTTGATGGATAATCATTTCAAGTGTTTCATCAGCGTTATGGCGTGGCATCTAATCGCTCTGATGTTATTTCGATTGATTTTCTTGATTCGTATTTAAATTCTATTTTTATAGCGTATGTCGCTGTATTTATTTATAAAAATTAATTTATTTTATTTGTTGTTCATCAGTTTGTAAATTTTCACTTCATATTTTTTTAAAAAACTTTTGCTTATATGTTTAGTGGATTGTTTTTTATTGGTGTTGGTCTATCTATTGGATGTTTAGCCAATCTTATGGGTATACATTTGCAAAAACTTTCTAAATAAAAAACTTTCGGTAAACTATAATGTAATGCTTAAATTGGAATTGGTGAGTCATGCTGCCTTTGTATGTCACTTCTGGCGAGCCAGCCGGAATTGGACCAGATATTTGTCTAAGTCTAGCAAACCGTGTTGATGAGCGACCGATCGTTATTTTGGCTGATATCCAAATGTTGCAGCAGCGCGCCAAACAGTTAAATATTGATGTTGAACTTATTCCATTTCAAGGTGAGAAAAAGTCGAGTTTAGCAGGGCAGCTTTTCGTTGAGCATGTGCCTTTAGCAAAACCTGTTATTCTAGGTCAGTTAGATTCAGCCAATGCTGCTTATGTGTTAGAGCAATTGCGTCGTTCAGCTGACTATGCGATGTCGGGGCGGAGTGTAGGGGTTGCTACAGCGCCAGTGCAAAAGTCGATTATTAATGATGCAGGTATTCTATTTAGCGGACATACTGAGTTTTACCAAGAGTTTGCAGGTATTGATCGTGTGGTAATGATGCTGGCAACGAAAACATTAAGGGTTGCCTTAGCGACGACACACTTACCCTTGCGGGACGTACCTGATGCGATTACTAAAGAGCGTTTGCATCAAGTGATTGATATTCTGATTCAAGACTTAAAAAGCAAATTTAAAATCGCACAACCACGTATTCTAGTCTGTGGCTTAAATCCACATGCAGGTGAAGATGGTTATTTAGGTCGAGAAGAAATCGACGTGATTAATCCAGTGCTAGAAAGCTATCGTGCACAAGGGATAGGGATGAGTCTTTGTTTGCCTGCAGATACCTTATTTACCCCAGAAAATCTAAAAGATGCAGATGCTGTTTTAGCAATGTATCACGATCAAGGTTTACCTGTGTTAAAATCACAAGGCTTTGGTGAAGCAGTAAACATTACATTAGGCTTGCCATTTATTCGAACTTCGGTCGATCATGGTACAGCACTTTCTCTTGCAGGCACTGGACAGGCAAAAGCATCAAGTTTGCATGTTGCAGTGGATTTAGCACTTGATTTAGCCCGTCAGTAATGGGCGAGTAAATTATTCACGTTGGAATTATTATGTATCAAATTAATGCCCTAAACCCTAAAGATGAAGGGCATCAGGCTCGGAAACGTTTTGGTCAAAACTTTTTACATGATCAACGTGTGATTGCCAAAATTGTACGTTCAGTGAATCCGCGTGCGGGCGAAAACATTGTCGAAATCGGACCGGGTTTAGCCGCATTGACTTCACCTTTAATTGGCGAGTGTGATGCGTTGACCGTGGTTGAGCTGGATCGTGATTTGGCTGCCGGCTTACCGGGACGTGTGCCACATCCTGAACGTCTGACCATTATTGAAGCTGATGCTTTAAAATATGATTTCACGCAATTGTTCCAAGACGGTCGTCCACTACGTGTGGTTGGAAATTTACCCTATAACATTTCTACGCCTTTGTTGTTCCACCTCTTGGAGTTTGGTGACAAAGTCAAAGACATGCATTTCATGTTGCAGAAAGAAGTGGTTGATCGTATTACGGCAACGCCAAATACTAAAGAATATGGTCGTTTATCGGTGATGATCCAGTATTACTGTAAACCGACTTTCTTATTTGAAGTGCCACCAGGTTCATTTAATCCGCCACCAAAAGTGACATCAGCCGTATTTCGTTTAGAACCCTATGATATTAAACCGATCGTAGCCAAAAATGAGAAAGCATTAGCGCGGTTAGTGGGGCATGTGTTTACCCAACGTCGTAAGACCTTACGTAATAGCTTAAAAGGTATGTTGGTGGAAGATGGCTTTGAGAAAGCGGGTGTAGATCCAATGGCACGTCCAGAAACGCTGACCTTGGCTGATTTTGTCGCACTTTCTGATCAGATGGTATCTTAATGTCTAAACGCTATAACTATGTCATTGGTGATGTACAAGGTTGTTTTGAAGCGCTGAAAGCGTTATTGAAAGAAATTCGCTTTGATCCAGATCAAGACTTTTTATGGTTTGCGGGTGATTTGGTTGCACGTGGCGAAAATTCGGTCGGTGCATTACGTTTTATCAAGAAGCTGGCGGATCGTGGTGCTGCGGCAACTGTACTAGGCAATCATGATCTGACCCTCATTGCTTGTGCTCGCGGTTTTAAAAAAGTTAAAGATAAAGATCGTACTCAAGAAGTGATTGATGCGATTGATGGTGATGAATTGATTGATTGGCTGCGGAAGCAGCCATTGAGTTTATCTCCCAATGATCAAACGCTGATTACTCATGCAGGTGTTCCATGTATTTGGGATGCACAAAAAACCATTGCGCTTGCTCAGGAAGTTCAATACGCGGTAGGGCATGAGGATTTATCTGTTTTAGATGCATTCTTGGTTGAAATGTATGGTGCTCAGCCTGATTTGTGGTCGGATGATTTAACAGGCTCAGCACGTTTACGTTGTATCACCAACTATCTAACTCGTATACGTTTAACCGATGCAGAAGGGCGACTTGAATTTGAATTTAAAGATGCGTTAGACGCACCGATGCCAGTTGGTTTTCAGCCTTGGTTTGAGTTTGAAAGCCAAGCAACCCAAACCCACCAACTGATCTTTGGACATTGGGCGGCGTTGCAGGGCAAAACCATTAGCCCGAAAATCCAAAATGTCGATGGTGGCTGTGTTTGGGGACAGCAGTTGATAGCGTTCCGTTTGGAAGATCAACACATGTTTGCGGTGGATAATCCTTTAGCTTGATCAGTTAGTGATCTCTTTTAAATGCCCATTTTTATACTAAAATTGGGCATTTTTTATTTTCTGACTGTCAAAAAACTGTCATACACTGATCATTAAAGTGTCAAAAAATATTTATAAACTAGAAGCATGAAAATAACGACACAAATGGATGGCGATATGCAAAGTACATACGCGACATCTCTACTAAAGCAAGAACAGTTTCCTGAAAGTTTTAAATTTTACTTTAAAAGGAAACAACTTAAAAATAAACAAGATGAATTGTCTGAACTTCGGGATTTAGTTCGCCCTCGTTTGAGAATCGCAATTGTCACTGAAACATGGCCACCAGAAATTAATGGTGTAGCATTATCTATGATGCAATTATGTCAGGGACTACAACGGCTTGGGCATAAAATTCTATTGGTCAGACCTATACAAAAAGCGATTTGCGCAGAATTTTTACCTGAACAAGAATGCTTGGTGATGTCTCAGCCTATTCCAAAATACCCAAGTGTTCAATTTGGTTGGCCACAATATATTAAAGTCTCTAAAGCATTTGAGCAGTTCGCACCTGACGTGGTGCATATCGTGACTGAAGGTCCATTAGGTTTAACAGCACTACAAGCTGCAAAGTCAAAAAAAATCGCCGTATCGAGTGGATTCCATTCAGCTTTCCAAGATTTTAGCCGTTTCTTTGACTTGGCTTTTTTAGTCAAACCGATTCAACGTTACCTAACATGGTTCCATAATAGTACAGATGTCACGTGTGTACCCAGTCAATACACGGAACAGGCACTGCGTGGCTTTGGTGTGACTTGTCCTTTAGTTGTTGTTGGACGGGGTGTTGATACTGCGAAATTTTCCCCAAAACATCGTTCACAGCAATTACGCCAACAATGGGGTGTAGATGCTGATACTCGTGTAATGCTGTATGTCGGGCGCTTATCACCAGAAAAAGAAATTGATGTCTTAATTAAAGCTTTCCATGCTTGGCAGAGACAGCAAGGTGCAAATACAAAATTTGTAATTGTTGGAGATGGGCCTGATCGTATTCGTTTGAGTAAATTAGCGATATCAGAAGATATTATTTTTACTGGTAGCTTAAGTGGTAAGAATCTTTCAGCCGCTTATGCAAGTGCAGATGTTTTCGCATTTGCTAGTCAAGCTGATACGTTTGGAAATGTAGTACTAGAAGCAATTGCTAGCGGATTACCAGTGATTGCTTATGACTACGTATGTGCGCATCAGCATGTCAAACATGGTGTTACAGGTTGGTTGAGTCCTCTAGGGCAGACCGCAGATTTAACCCAATCCATTTGTCATTTGCCAGCTCTCCCAGAACTGAGACAAATGGGTTTATTAGCAAGCGAAACTGTACAAGAAACCAGTTGGCAGTTTCCTGTACAACAATTAGAACAAGCACTTTATCAGGTAGCGAAGGAACCTCTTATGAACTCTACCTAAAGTATCCTCAGAAAGGAGAAAAGTATGAAATTTCAAAATGCAAAAATAAAAATGCTCGATCTAGACCTAAAAGGGTGTGTATACCTTAATCATCTCTCCCAGTCACAACGCATTGCCTTATTTTTTAAAACGATTAGTCGTTTGGGCGATGGACCATTTTGGTATGTTATGTTGTTATCAGTATGGATCGCACAAGGTTTGACATACGGTCTGCAAATTCTATATTTGCTCGTTGCAGGTTCTGTTGGTACGGGGATTTATAAGTTTTTAAAGCATAAAACGACTCGACCACGTCCTTATCAAGTTCACCAAGTGATTGTACTGGGCGAGCGACCATTGGATCATTTTAGTTTTCCATCAGGTCATACTTTGCATGCGGTCATGGTCACCATCACATTAGGCTATATCCAACCGTTGTTATTAATTTTGATGTTGCCATTTACGATTCTGGTTGCATTGTCCCGTATGATTTTAGGATTACATTATCCAAGTGATGTGATCGTGGGGGCGGTGATTGGTGCATCCGTTGCTAGCTGTATTATTTTGTTGGCACCAAGCTTCAATATCATTCTTTAAATAATTTAACGGGTTTTAATGATAGAAGACTATTTTTTAAATCTTGGGATTTGTTAAAGTACGCTCAATCACAAACTGTTAATTAGGTTATCAAATGGGCTTACGTTGGACAGATACGATTGATATCGCAATCGAACTTACTGAAGCACACCCAGATGTAGATCCTCAATGGATTCGTTTTACTGATTTACATGCTTGGGTTTGTGCATTACCAGACTTTAATGATGACCCAAATAAGTCGACGGAAGGTTTGCTTGAAGCGATTCAAATGGCTTGGTTGGATGAAGTTCGTTAAAAAAACATCAGAAATCACTGAACTTTTACAGATTCAAGCTGATTATTGGCGATGACATCGGTATAATGCGGCAAATTTTTTAGTTTACACCATAAATAGGAGTCAATCATGGCGATTGAACGTACTTTATCTATCGTAAAACCAGATGCAGTTTCTAAAAACCACATTGGTGACATTTTTGCTCGTTTTGAAAAAGCGGGTTTAAAAATTGTTGCGACTAAAATGAAACACCTTTCTCAAGCTGATGCTGAAGGTTTTTATGCTGAGCACAAAGAACGTGGTTTCTTTGGTGATTTAGTTGCATTCATGACTTCTGGCCCAGTTGTTGTTTCTGTTCTTGAAGGTGAAAACGCAGTTCTTGCTCACCGTGAAATCTTAGGTGCTACAAACCCTAAAGAAGCAGCTCCAGGTACAATCCGCGCTGATTTCGCTGTAAGCATCGACGAAAATGCTGCTCACGGTTCTGACTCAGTTGCTTCTGCTGAGCGTGAAATCGCTTACTTCTTTGCTGATAACGAGATCTGCCCACGCACTCGTTAATCCAAAGTATTCAAGCCAGATAAGTGGTATACTACTTATCTGGTTTTTTATTTTTTATAGATTGAGTTGTGTGAAAAATACACAGCATTTTCTAGCGCTGATATCGTTTAGGTAAATATACATGAGTTCTGTAGTGGTCGTTTCATCTGAGAATGTCGATGAAAAACAACAGTCTTTAACTACGTCTGTCGTTCAAGCTGCCGATAAGAAAGTAAATTTACTTGGCATGTCCAGAGCTGAATTAGAAAAGTTCTTTGAAGACTTGGGCGAAAAGAAGTTTCGTGCTAGTCAAGTCATGAAATGGATACACCAGTTTTTCGTCACTGATTTTGCTGAAATGAGTAATATTTCAGGAAAATTGCGCGAAAAATTAGAAAAGATTTGTGAAATTAAAGCCCCAGAGGTGGTACACCGCAACTATTCTAAAGACGGTACCCGTAAATGGGTGTTTCGTGTAGGTGATGGTGAAGGTTCTCTGGTTGAAACCGTACTGATTCCTGCGGAAGATAAAACAGGTGCACGTAAAACCCTGTGTATTTCATCACAAGTGGGTTGTGCACTGGATTGTTCATTCTGTTCGACGGGTAAGCAAGGTTTTCAGCGTGATTTAACGCCAGCAGAAATTATCGGTCAGTTATGGATGGCAAATTATTCTTATATGGAAGATGTGCCTGTTGCTGAGCGTGAACGTACCGTGACCAATGTGGTCATGATGGGTATGGGTGAACCTTTACTTAATTATGATGCAGTACTCAGCTCAATGCAGTTAATGTTAGATGATTTTGCCTACGGAATGTCTAAACGCCGTGTGACCTTATCAACATCAGGTGTTGTTCCAAAAATTGATCAATTAGCACAAGACATTGATGTTGCACTTGCGATTTCATTACATGCGCCAAATGATGAACTACGTAATGAATTGGTTCCTATTAATAAAAAATATCCATTACAGCAACTTATTGCAGCGTGCCAACGTTATTTAGCTAAAGATGGTAATGAAAGCTCACGTCGCCATGTCACCATCGAATATGTGATGTTGGAGGGGGTAAATGATCACCCTGAGCATGCACAACAGTTATTAAAATTATTGAAAAACTTGCCAAGTAAAATCAATCTGATCCCATTTAATCCATTTCCACATGCACCTTACGGGCGTTCGAGTCGTAATCGTATCATTGCTTTTCAAAAAACTTTGTCTGACGCCGGATTTGTGTGTACGATTCGTCAGACACGTGGCGATGATATCGATGCTGCATGTGGTCAATTGGTAGGACAGGTTGCTGACCGTACGCGTCGTGCGGAACAGTGGAAGAAGAAAGTGGCGCAACGACAAGAAATTTTGCGCACACAAGGATAAAACTTGGGGATATAGCGTTGAATACAACTCGACTAAAAACGATTATAGCGACTACTGTTGTGTTTACTGTAATGGGTTTAACAGCTTGTCAATCTTCGACAGGGTTGAAGAAAGACCCAGAAAAGGCTGTTCAAGTTCGTTCTCAACTGGCTGCTGAATATATTCGTACAGGTGATTTGGATTCCGCTAAACGTTCTCTTGATCAAGCTTTAAATATTAATTCGCGTGATGCAAATGCCAATATGATGATGGGGATTCTACTGCAACAAGAAGGCAGTAAGTCCAATATGGAAAAAGCAGATGCTTATTTTAAGCGTGCGATTTCTTCAGAACCAGATAATGCACAAGCTCGTAATAATTACGGTACATATTTGTATCAAATGCAACGTTATAATGAAGCGATTGAGCAATTTACCCGTGCAGGTGCAACCTTAGGTTATGAACAGCGATTTCAATCGTTGGAAAACTTGGGGCGAATCTATTTAAAGTTGGGCGATGTTGCGAATGCTGAAAAAGCATTCAAACAAGCGCTACAAGCAAATCGTAACGCAACTATTTCAATGTTAGAGTTGGCAGAAATTTTCTATTTGCAACAAAATAATAGAGATGCATCGCAACTATACGAACAGTATGTTCGTAATGTGGGGCAAAAAAACCAAGGTGCACGTGCACTTTGGATTGGTTTACGCATTGCTCGAGCGAGTGCGGATCAATTAGGAATGCAAGTGTTAGTGAATCAATTACGAGCATTATTTCCTGATAGTCCAGAATATCAACGTTATTTGCAATTACAGTACAGTACTGAGGCCGTATGGAAATAAATCCAAATTCACATCAGCCAACTGGCTCAACCTCGCCATCGTCAACGTTAGGAAATATTCAACGACCTGGTGAGTATTTGCGTCAAATTCGTATTGCACAAAAGAAAGAACTTGAAGAAATTGCAAGCGTATTGAATATGCCCGTTAAAACATTAACGGCATTAGAGCAAGATGACTATAAATCATTACCTGAGGCGACCTTTATCAAAGGTTACTATCGAGCTTATGCAAAATATTTAAATGCAGACGCAAGTGTGATTATTCAGCGTTTTGATGAAATTTATGTTAATGATACGGGCCTTAAAGCAAACCATGCCTTGAATAATTCTCCTATCAAGATCATGGGTAAACTATCTGGTTCGAAAAGTGTACGTAACCGTAAATGGTTGAAGCGTATTGCTATTTTAGCTGCTGTTTTAGTTTTAGGTTGGTTGGCAGTGATGGCTGTACAAAATTGGACATCTAGCCACAAAGATGATGCTGAAGTTGAAGCGCCGAAAGCAAAAAGTTCTGATGTCGAAATTATACCGATGGGAACGGCAACGAGCGCAACTTCTGGCGATCAATTAGTTTTGAACTTTAGTCGACCAACATCTGTGCATATTGTTGATGCAACAGGTAAAGTATTGGCAACAGGTCGTCAAGCATCTACATTAACTTTGAGTGGTGAATCACCATTCCAAATTCGTTTAGATGATGCAACAGCTGTATCCTTGACCTTGAATCAGGAGCAAATATCTTTGTCTCCATATACGGTTAATGGAAAAGCAGAATTCCGTTTGTCTCGTTAATGCCAAAGAGTAGAGCTATACGATGATTGTGAATCCAATTAAACGCCGTCCAACACGTAAAATTCGTGTTGGTTCAGTGTATGTCGGTGGTGATGCCCCGATCAGTGTTCAAAGTATGACCAATACTGAAACCTGTGATGTGGATGCAACTGTAGCGCAAATCCAGCGCTGTGCAGATGCAGGTGCGGATATCATGCGTGTTTCTGTACCGTCAATGGAAGCAGCAGAAGCTTTTGGGGCAATTCGAAAACGAGTCTCTGTACCATTGGTTGCTGATATTCACTTTGATCATCGTATTGCTTTAGCAGTTGCAGACTATGGCGCAGATTGTTTGCGCATTAATCCAGGTAATATTGGTTCGGATCAGAAAGTACGTGAAGTCGTTGCTGCGGCAAAACATCATGGTATTTCGATTCGTATCGGTGTGAATGCAGGTTCTCTGGAAAAAGACTTACAAGTAAAATATGGTGAGCCGACAGGGCAGGCCTTACTTGAGTCAGCGATGCGTCATATCGATATTCTCGACCGTTTAGATTTCCATGAGTTTAAAGTCAGTGTTAAAGCATCGAATGTGTTTTTAACTATGGATGCCTATCGTTTGCTGTCTCAACAGATAGATAATCCACTGCATCTTGGTGTGACTGAAGCAGGGATTTACCGTACTGGAACAGTCAAATCAGCAATTGCCTTGGGCGGACTGTTGATGGAAGGCATTGGCGATACCATGCGTATTTCGCTCGCGGCTGAACCTGAGGATGAAATTAAAATCGGTTTTGATATTTTAAAATCGTTGGGCTTACGCTCAAATGGGATTAACTTTATTGCTTGCCCAAGCTGCTCACGTCAGGAATTTAATGTGATTCAAGTGATGCAGGCTTTGGAAGAGCGGCTAGAAGATATCCGCACCCCGATGGATTTATCTGTGATTGGATGTAAAGTGAATGGTCCTGGTGAAGCTAAAGAGGCGGATATCGGTATCGTTGGCGCATCACCACGTTCACTGGTCTATCGTAATGGTGAAAAAAGTCATTTAATTGACACAAATCAGTTGGTTGATGAAATTGAAACAATGGTTCGTCAACGTGTTCAAGAGCTTGAAGAAGCTAAATCTAAAGAAATTATTCGTAGTTCATCATGAGTTCAATTGTCGCGATCAAAGGTTTTAATGACACCCTTCCAACACAAACTGCTGCTTGGAGAAGTCTGGAACAACAATTAGCATCTTTAATGGATGCCTATGGCTATCAACAAATCCGTTTACCGATCGTTGAACAAACTGGTTTGTTTAAGCGTGCAATTGGTGATGCAACCGATATCGTTGAAAAGGAAATGTATACCTTTTTTGATAAAGGTACTCCGCCTGAATCGCTAACTTTGCGTCCAGAAGGTACGGCTGGGTGTGTGCGTGCGATGTTGGAACATAACTTATTGCGTGGCGCAACACCGCGTGTTTGGTATGTGGGTCCAATGTTCCGCTATGAAAAGCCACAAAAAGGTCGCTATCGCCAGTTCCATCAATTTGGTGTTGAAACTTTTGGTGTAGCAACGCCAGATATTGATGCAGAAATCATTTTAATGACGGCTCGCCTATGGAAACGTATGGGTGTAGCAGCAAATGTTCGTCTAGAACTCAATACTTTAGGTGAGACGGATGAGCGTGCCGAATATCGTGCTGCTTTGGTTGAGTTTTTAAATCAGCACAAAGATGCATTAGATGAAGACTCACAACGCCGTTTAAGTACTAATCCATTACGTATTTTAGACTCTAAAATTGAATCAACACAAAAGATTTTAGAAAATGCACCAAAGTTGCATGATTTCTTAAAAGAAGATTCGATTAATCATTTCCAACAGTTACAACAGTACCTCACTGATGCAGGCGTTGAGTTTGTAATTAACCAGAAGTTAGTACGTGGCTTGGACTACTACAACAAAACTGTATTTGAATGGACGACAACGATGTTGGGTTCACAAGGAACAGTTTGTGCTGGCGGTCGTTACGATGGCTTGGTGGGACAACTGAAAGGTAAAGCAGATCAATCTGTACCTGCGGTTGGTTTTGCAATGGGTATGGAGCGTTTACTGTTGTTGCTTGAGCAGGTTGAACAAGCCCAAGAAGTACGTGATTGTGAAGTTTTCTTATTGGCTGAGCCTGCATTTCAAGCTAAAGCTTTAGTATTAGCAGAGCAAATCCGTGACCAGTTAGAAGCAGCAAACAGCTCAATTCGTCTGAAAACAGGTTCACAAGGCAGTATGAAAAGCCAAATGAAAAAGGCTGATCAATCTGGTGCAATCTATGCAGTGATTTTGGGTGAGCGCGAGTGGGAATCACAACAGCTTTTGGTCAAAGAGCTAGCGACGGGTGAGCAGGCGCAGGTCGCTTTAACTGAGCTGACATCTTTTTTTATCGAAAAATTTAAACAATAAATTGCACAATATTTAGGGAAAGGACAATCACATGAGTTTAAGTGATGAAGAACAACTCGACCAATTAAAGTCTTTTGGCAAAAAATATGGTTCTGCCATGATTAGCGGGATTCTGATTGCCTTGATTGCCTTTTTCGGATGGGAATATTGGCAAAAGAAAAATTTAGCTGAGGCACAGAGCCAAACGGCGAAAGTACAAAAATTGATGGACGAAGCTAAGGCTGCATCAGGTCAACCAAATGCTTTAGCTACAGTATCTGAAGCAGCAGATAAAATTGTGAAAGATGATGCTAACTCGGTTCAGGCGATTCAAACCCAATTTATCTTGGCGAAGCTTGCTTATGATAAACAAGACTACGCTGCAGCTGAAAAAGCATTAAAGAAAGTTGAAAACTCAAAAGTTAAAGATGCGGGTTTGCTGCAAATTGTAAAAATACGTTTAGCGGATTCACAATTAGCACAAAAGAAATATGATGAGGCGCTGAAAACCTTATCAAACGTGACTGAACCAGCGTTTAAAGCAACTGCAGAAGAGTTACGTGGTGATATTTTTGTTGCAAAGAAAGATACTGCATCGGCGCGAAAAGCATATCAAAGTGCTTGGGATAGCCTCATTGAACGTAAACAAGAGCGTCAGCTTTTACAAATTAAACTCGAAAGCGTTGGTATTTTAGTAGATGATCCTGAAATTGAGCGCCCGATCTTAGATACCAAAGTGGATGAGTCTTAATGCAGAACAAACTAAAATTACCTTTGGCAATTGCAATTGCTTCAGCTTTATTAATTGGATGTTCAACCAATAAAGTAAAAGAAGTGAAACCGAATCCGTTGCCAAAAATTACGCAACAGCAAGGCTTAAATCTGGTCTTTTCTCAAAGTGTTTCGTCGACAAATGCAGCAGAAGCTTTGCGCTTGCAGTTAGATACAGATAACGGTGTAATTTTTGCGATTGATCCAGATGGTCAGGTTTCTGCTTATAAAGATAAGCAGCGTCTTTGGAAAAGTAAGGTTACTAAGCAAGAACTTACTGCTGGTGTAGAAGCGGGTGAGGGTATTGTCGTTATTGGTAACCGCAAAGGTGAGTTATTTGCCTTAGATCAGGCTACTGGTAGCCAGAAATGGTCTGCCAAATTATCTGGTGCGATTTTGTCTCCTTCACTCATTCAATCGGGACGAGTTGTTACGATTGCAAATGACGGTACTGTATTTGCGCATGATGCTGTTACTGGACAGCAAGTGTGGGCATATAAATTACCAAACGTTCAGTTTAGTTTACGTGGTCAACCTGCACCCGTTCGTTTAGATGAACGCACTGTTGTTGTTGCATCCGCGAATGCTTATGTTTATGCATTGGATGTGATTAGTGGTGTGCCACGTTTCCAACGTCGAGTTGCAGTAAGCGATGGTCGTTCGGATATTCAACGTTTGATTGATGTTGTCGGTGACCCAGTTGTTGCAGGCCAATATTTGGTAACAACCAGTTTCCAAGGGCAAGTCACAACTACTGATCTTGCGACACAGCGTGTGGTGTGGAGTGAAGATGCAAGTAGTACCAATAGTGCTGAAGTTTCAGGTGATAAAGCTTTTGTCTCGACTGCAGATGGAAAATTGAAAGCTTATAATTTAGCGACAGGCGAACTTCTTTGGCAGAATGAGGAATTACTTAACCGTCAATTAAGTAATCCTGTGATGCTTGGACAGAACCTTGTGGTTGGCGATTTAGATGGAGTTATTCATTTGATTGATCCAAACACAGGGAAGTTGATTGGTCGTGCGAAAACCAGTGGTGAAGTCCGTTCATTGCGAGTGATTGATAATCAGCTTTACGTTGCAACTCGAAAAGGTGCATTAAGCATTTGGCAGAATCGTTAATTTTGCCTTAGCTTGTGGTAAAATATTTAATTAGCAATTGCTAATAAAAGAATGATCGGGGTATTTGTTTGAACAAAACCCCGAATTTTTATTGTGATTATTTGATCACCAAAATCTTCCATACTGTTTCTGATACGATGTCATCAACGATGGCTCGTCTGAATTAAGGTTAATTTATGAAACCCGTTATTGCGCTTATTGGTCGTCCAAACGTCGGAAAATCAACGCTATTTAACCAAATCACTAAAAGTCGTGATGCTTTGGTTGCTGACTTCGCTGGTTTAACTCGTGACCGCAAATATGGCGATGCGGTGTATCAAAATAAATCATTCATCGTCGTTGATACGGGTGGTATTGGTGAGAATGAAGGCGGTATTGACTCATACATGGCGGAGCAGTCAAAAACTGCCATCCATGAAGCAGATATTATTGTTTTTGTTGTGGATGCACGTGCAGGTTTATTGGCATCAGATGAACAGATTGCTCGTGAATTACGTACACTAGGTAAGAAAGTCTATTTAGTTGCCAATAAGGTTGATGGTGTTCATGCAGAAGCCGCGTTAGTTGAATTCTATAAACTTGGTATGGGAGAACCTATTCAAGTTGCGGCCAGCCATGGTCGCGGTGTACAGCAAATGCTTGAGGAAGTATTAGTTGAAGTGCCAGAAGATGAAAATCCTGAAGAACATAACAAAAATACAGGTTTGCGTTTGGCGATTATTGGTCGTCCAAACGTAGGTAAGTCGACTTTAGTCAACCGCTTGCTTGGCGAAGAGCGTGTAGTTGCATTTGACCAGCCCGGTACTACGCGTGACTCAATTTATATTCCTTATGAGCGTGATGGTCGTCAATATACGTTGATTGATACAGCGGGTGTGCGTCGTAAAGGTAAAGTTGATGAAATGATTGAGAAGTTCTCAATCGTGAAAACATTACAAGCAATCAAAGATGCTCACGTGATCGTTGTTGTGCTTGATGCGCGTGAAGGGGTCGTTGAGCAAGATCTACATTTGATTGGTTATGCGTTAGAAGCTGGTCGTGCCATGGTGATTGCCATTAATAAATGGGACAACATGACTGAATATGATCGTAAACAATGTAAGCTTGATGTTGATCGCCGTTTTGACTTTATTCCTTGGGCGAAAGTACATTTAATCTCAGCCTTACATGGAACTGGTGTGGGTGATTTATATCCAACCATCCATCGTGCTTATGATTCATCACATTTAAAAGTGTCACCAGCAAAATTAACGCAGATTTTGAATGACGCGACTGACGCGCATCAACCACCTATGATTAGTGGTAAGCGTATTAAAATGCGTTATGCGCATATGGGCGGACAAAATCCACCTACAATCGTGATTCATGGTAACAAAGTAGACAAAACACCTGCTGATTACCGTCGTTATTTGGAAAACGTATTCCGTAAAGTGTACAAGCTGGAAGGTACACCAGTACGTATTGATTTTAAAACTTCAGAAAACCCATTTGAAGGTCGCAAATCTCAAGTTGATGAGCGTGTTGCAGCACGTAAACGTCGTTATGTACAGAAGTTTAAAAAGGCTGAGAAAAAATTTAAGCGTTAAGCTGATTTTGCTGTTAAAACCCAAACATTGTTTTGGGTTTTTTTATGCTTTTAAATGTGACTCATGAGATAAGTTGCTTATTCACTTGTTAATCAAGTCTTAAGATAGGTGATTAAAAGAAATAAGCTTGATTATAATATTCTAAATTTTTATACAATCAGGTTTATATTGAACGATGTTTTGTTGAGTGAAGTTGATAGTGGCACGTAAAATTGAAATACATATTCAAGCTTTGGCTCCACTTCTTGAGAGAGATAAAGCAGATTTCTCAGATTTTAGATCGTTTAATGATTATAAAAAAAAACAGATCAAAACCTATCGGGATCAACTTCTGGCAAATAAATTAAAGTGTTTAACGAATGATTTACAATTTTCAAAACATGAATATGGTAAGCCATTTTTAAGCTCTCATACATTGGAATTTAATCATTCACATAGTCAACAATATTATGCTTTGGCGATGAGCGAGCGTGTGAAAGAGATTGGTGTCGATGTGGAAGAGCTGGATCGGAAAGTTCGTTTTGATGCCTTGGCTCAACATGCCTTTCATCCTGAAGAATATCAAGCATGGTTGCAACAAGATCAAGACCCAGAGTATTGGCTCAGAGTATGGACGACTAAGGAAGCAATTTTAAAAGCATCAGGTTTTGGAATTAGACTGGATTTAAATAGTTTAAATACACAAGTTCATCCATCAAATGATGGTGGAATGTGTACTCATCCTTTGATTGGAACATTTGCTTATCAAAATTTTGTTTTAAATCAGAAGATCGTGCTGACTATTGCATGGCGTGCAGAGCAGTCTTGTCGCGGTTTTCAATTTCCGCAGATTCAAATTATTCAACATTGATAAATGAAGAACGTACAACCTCGTGCTCTAATCTTAATCAAAAAAGCCAGCATTATGCTGGCTTTTTTGATTTGAATTTTACGATGATTCAGATTTAAGGAATTTCTTCTTCATCAAATTCAGGTTTAACTTGGACAATAAAATCTTGACGATTTAAACCACGCCATAAAGCAAATGCTGTACCAATATAAATAGATGAGTACGTACCAATAAAAATACCAACACACATTGCAATTGAGAACCAATGTAAACCATCACCTCCCCAGAACATCATGGCAAGAACCACAAGTAATAGAGTCATTGAGGTATGGATCGTACGACGCAAGGTCTCTGTTAATGCGATATCTACAATTTCACGTGGTGTTGCTCCACGAATTTTACGGAAGTTCTCACGGATACGATCCGATACAACGATGTTATCGTTGAGTGAGAAACCCATTACCGCAAGTATTGCTGCAAGCACGGTTAAATCAAATTGCCATTGGAACAATGCAAACGTTCCGATGATAATTACAATATCGTGAAATAATGAGATTACGGCACCCATTGCAAGTTTAAACTCGAAACGAATGGTGACGTAGATCAGCATTAAGATCAAAGCAAGTGCAAGCGCACCTGCAGAGCGGATATAAAGCTCATTACCTACTTGACCGCCAACAGAGTCAACTTTATGAACTTCTGCTTGGTTATTTGGCAATTGGACTGCTTTAGTGATGGTGTCGTTCAGATCTTCAACTTTAAGATCTTCTTGCACTGGCATACGTACAATCAGGTCTTTATTACTTCCTAATGTTTGTACAACGGCATCTTTAAAGCCTGCTTTATCGAGTGCTTGAGCAACTTGAGCTGGTTGAACAGCTTCTTTGTAGTTGAGTTCAGCAGAGATACCTCCAGTGAAGTCCAAACCAAGATTCAGCCCTTTTGTGACGATAAAGAAAACGCTCGCAAGGGTAATCAAGATCGAGAAGATTGCAGCAGGTTTAGCAATCTTCATGAAAGGAATGATTTTTAGATCATCTGGGCGACCGTATTGTTTTGAGTCTTGTTGAGTCAGATCAGTCATGTGAATCTCCTTAAATACTCAACTTAGTCAAATTACGGCGTTTGCCATAAATGAGCTGGACGACAGCACGGGTCACAGTAATCGCAGTAAACATTGAACATACGATACCGATCATCAAGGTGACCGCAAAGCCTTTGATTGGGCCTGTACCAATTGCGAACAAGATAAATGCCACGATGAAAGTGGTTAAGTTCGAGTCGAAAATGGTGTTATAGGCACGATCATAACCTGCGACAATTGCTTGTTTAGGGGAGGCGCCCCAAAGCATTTCTTCTCGGATACGTTCGCAGATCAGTACGTTGGCATCAACCGCCATACCAATACCAATGACGATCCCCGCGATACCCGGTAAGGTGAGGGAAGCACCAATCCATGACATGAAAGTTAAAATCATGGCAAGGTTGAACACCAAGGCAAAGTTTGCAATTAAGCCAAAGAGACGGAAGAAAACAACCATCCAAATTGCAACCAATAAGAAACCGATTTGAGTCGATAACACACCCTTATCAATATTCTCTTGACCAAGACTTGGACCAACGACACGCTCTTCTACAAAGTACATTGGTGCAGCTAAAGCACCCGCTCGAAGCATCAAGGCAAGTTCTGCTGCCTCTTGAGGTGAATCTAAGCCAGTGATACGGAATTGTGAGCCCAATACCGCTTGAATTGTTGCCGCGTTGATGACCACAGATTCAGTATATGGTGTACGTACTTCAGTTTGAGCACCTGTCTTAGGATCAGCAACATAAGAGATCTTTTGTTTATTTTCAATAAACAATACCGCCATACGTTTACCCACGGCATTACGTGTTGCATCTGCCATGAGCTTACCACCAGCGGTATCTAGGGTGATATTTACTTCAGCGCCGCCAGAATCTTGACTAAAACCAGAGCTTGCATTTTGAACACGCTCACCTGTCAAAATACGATTACGTTGTAAAAGAAGTTGACGACCGCTGTCCAGAGATTGATAAGCAAAAACCTCAGTACCCGGTGGAAGTGGTTGGCCATTATATTTGCCAGTGTATTGATCAATATATTGATCATTACTGTCAGCAACTAAACGGAATTCTAAGTTCGCGGTACGACCTAATACACGTTTTGCTTCAGCAGTATCTTGGACACCCGGTAGCTCAACCACGATACGGTTACTACCTTGCGTTTGTACCAATGCTTCTGCTACACCAAGTTCATTAATACGATTACGTAGTGTAGTTAAGTTTTGGTTGACTGCATAAGACTGAATTTCTTGACGACGAGTATCTGTATAATTCAGTTTTAGAGTCGCACCAGATGTCGTTGCAACGGCTTGTTGAGTAAACTCATTACCGTTACGACGTAAAAAATCTGCCGCGGCATCACGATCTGCATTTTCAGCAAATTGGATCGTAATGGTGTTATTACTTAAAGCAAGGTTATTAAATTTAATTTTGTTGTCACGAAATTGACGACGCAAATCAGTCGCAGATGTTTCCATACGCTGACCAATCGCTTTATCCATGTCGACTTCAAGCAAGAAATGTACACCGCCACGTAAGTCCAAACCGAGTTTCATCGGTTTAGCCCCAATCTTTCGCAACCATTCTGGTGTTGTTGGTGCAAGGTTGAGTGCAACCACATAGTCATCACCTAAGTCACGGCGCAACACTTCTTTGGCTTTTAACTGTGCTTCTGAAGAGTTTAATCGTAATAATGCCGCATTATTGGTGAAGCTATTGTCGTGACTGCTAATGTTGGCAGTTTTTAAAATCTGCTCCGCTTTTTGCACAATGGTTTGATCTATTTTTGTGCCTGCTTTAGCGCCTGAAATTTGGACAGCAGGTTCATCTGGATACAAACTAGGAAGTGCATATAACGTACTGATCACAAGTACCACAAGGATCAGTAAATATTTCCATGCAGGGTAACGCATTCGCTTTCTTCTTAAATGAAAAAGTCGTGCTGAGGCACGACTATCTTATGATTAAAGGTTATTTAGTGTGCCTTCAGGTAATACTGAAATGACACTCGCACGTTGAATTTTTACATCGACACCACGGCTGAGTTCAACTACTGCAAAGTCACCATCAAGTTTGGTGATTTTTCCCATCAAACCGCCTGCAAATACGATTTCACTGCCCACACCTAAGCTTTCGATTAAAGAACGATGCTCTTTAGCACGTTTTGCTTGAGGTCTCCAAATCAAGAAGTAGAAGATCCCGATAAATACAGCAATCATCAACAAGTTTGCCATCAGGCTAGGGCCTTGTGCAGCCGCTGGAGCAGCGTGAGCAGTAGAAATTAAAAAGCTCATTTCGATTTCCTAAAATTAAAAAGTCAAAAATTAATAATAAAATTCCAATTCGTTTTGCAATGTACCTTGTCTTGCGGTCAGGCGCAAATCTTGATGCAATTCATTCACATTAGTCTTCAGGACAAGCGGGAACTTCTAGACCACGACGTGCATAAAAGTCCTGAACATATTCGTCAAATGTGCCGTTATCCAATGCATCACGCATCCCTTGTGTCAGTCTTTGGTAATAACGCAAGTTATGAATGGTGCCGAGCATCGATGCCAACATTTCTCCGCATTTCTCTAAATGATATAAATAGGCACGGGTGAAGTTTTTACAAGTGTAACAATCACAATGTGGATCTAAAGGTCCTTTATCATGACGATATTTACTATTACGAATTCTTACCAGACCATCAGTGACAAAATAATGACCATTACGTGCATTACGGGTTGGCATGACACAGTCGAACATATCGACACCACGGCGAACTGCCTCAACGATGTCTTCTGGTTTACCAACACCCATCAAATAACGTGGTTTGTCCTGTGGCATTTTGTTTGGTAAATAATCAAGCACCTTGATCATCTCTTCTTTTGGTTCACCAACTGATAAGCCACCAATTGCATAACCATCAAAGTCAACTTCTAATAAACCTTTAAGTGATTCATCACGAAGATCTTCATACATACCGCCTTGAATAATACCGAATAAGGCATTTTTATTCTTAAGCTCATCATGGTGGTGGGTTTTACAGCGTTTAGCCCAACGCAAAGACAGTTGTAGAGATTTTTGCGCTTCTTCATGTGTTGCAGGGTAAGGAGTACATTCATCAAAGATCATCACGATATCTGAATTCAGTACGTGTTGGATCTCCATTGAAATTTCTGGAGACAAAAACACCTTTGAACCGTCAATAGGAGAACGGAAAGTTACACCTTCTTCTTTGATTTTGCGCATTGCGCCTAAGCTAAATACTTGGAAACCACCTGAGTCGGTCAAAATTGGTTTATCCCATTGGATAAACTCATGTAGACCCCCATGCTCCTTGATCACTTCCAAGCCAGGACGTAAATATAAATGGAAGGTGTTACCTAAAATAATCTGTGCCTGAATTTCTTCAATGTCACGAGGTAACATGCCTTTCACTGTACCGTAAGTACCCACGGGCATAAATACAGGTGTTTCAACCACACCATGCTCTAACGTAAGTCGACCACGACGGGCACGTCCCGACTGACCTAATTTTTCAAATTTCATGACACATCCATCAAGGCGAAAAAACAGTTCGCTGATCAAAAGCGGCTATTTTCCTTGATTATGGCGTGTAGTTCTACTACTAAATGTAGCGTAAGTTAAAAAATAAAAAAGCCAATCAAGATAAAGCTTAGATTGACTTGTATTCAAGTAAAAATAAATTTTAAAAATTCGGTTTATAGTCAAAATTTTCAGTTGCAAGATTATCCTTAAACGGACGAATGGCTTTCTTGGATAAGGTTAGGGTATTGATCAGGTTGTTGGGGAACACTTCGATCTGGTTATTAAACAATTCTACGTTGCGGTTAAATATCGTGATTGCCGCACCCACATTCTCGTTTTGTTCCTGAATATCATCCATCATCTTGCTATAAAGTGCATCAGCTTTTAGCTCGGGATAGTTTTCCACCACCACATTGAGGCTACGAATCAGTTCCTTACTCATTTTCTCAATCTGTTGTAATTGAGAAATATCGGTATCATTGACATTCAGATTCAAAATTTGTTGGCGTAATTCAGTCACTTTTTCCAAAGTTGATTTTTCAAACTGAGTATATTGATCTAATGTTGCTTCCAACGCTTCTAAAGTCTTTACTTTTTGACGCTCAAAGTTAGCAACTTCTGACCAAGCACGTTTAGTCGCATTAAAATAGCGAACAATATTGTTGCGTGTGTAAATCGCCCATACAACGATCACAACAAAAATTCCCAAGAATATGAGTAAACCGGTCATCGTCATTCCCCTTATTATGTTTTCCCTAAGCCCTGTCTCAAAGAGATAAAGGGAATTTATTGAATTAAATTAAGCATCAATTGTTGAAACTTTTGATATTGCGGCATGGTCATGGTACGTAAATGTCCACGTAATGCTGAAATATCATGGATTTCACTGCGTTTACTGGCGGTTTGGAAAAGGTTTTGTTCGCCGAGGTAACACAAAATTTGCTCTTCATGATGATAAATTAAATCACCAGTAAAATGTTGAAAAAAATCATGTAGCTTTAAGGTCAAACTCGGACTAATTTCTTTTGCCAACTGATGTTGATCGATCCCAAAAATGTTTAACTCTTGGTTAATTAAAATATCGCTGCTTTGCCATGAACTTGTATATGGTTCAAAAAAACGAGAACGTTTATTGCTGACCGCTATTCCTGAAGCAGGCATTTGAAAAATAAATGCTCCCCATAGATCTTTGTGAATTTCTTTGGCAATTTTCTGATTGCTATTTTCTTCCTGAAAAATGGGTAGTTCACTGACATAGTGATATTGAAACAATAAAATTTGATGTTCTGTCGTACCATCATGCCATGTAGTTGAAGCATATTGGGTGATTTCGTTAGATTCAGTGCCACGATTAAATAATGGGAAAAATTGCTTCAATCTACTGATCACCAATAATGGCTGTGCTTGAATGGGTAAATAAGCGGGTAGCTGTTGAAATTGCAGACCATAACGTAAGACGGTCATGCGTTGTTCGAGATATGTAATGACCTGTGTGAGCGGCTCTTTCGGCTCATAAAGTAAATACGCTAAAAAGCCAGTCAAAAAGGCAGCGAGAAGGCTAAAGATATACTGAATATGTGGGTGAAAAAAATAGCCAAATACTAATGTGCAGACGCTCACAATGCCTAAAATAAAAGGCAATACATTAAAAAAGCATAAGCTATGATCATCACGCCACGGATGTAAAGCATCCAGCAAATCTTGATCACTATGTGATTTTTGCCCTATATCCCAAAGCCGAGCAATATTGCGGAAAACCTGCGCATTTTTTTTTCGTCTTATATGTAAGGCTTGTTCTACAGTATCGATCGGCATCGTTCTATTTAAATCAGCTGTTTAATTGATCCACTAGCATAGCATCACCATAGCTAAAGAAACGATAGCGTTGTTCAACAGCATGTTGATAAGCCGCTAAAATGTGGTCTCGATTTGATAATGCAGAAACCAGCATCAGCAAAGTTGATTCTGGTAAATGGAAATTAGTAATCAAACGATCTACGATACAGAATTGATAACCTGGATAAATAAAGATTTGCGTATCACCTGTCCAAGCTGCAATTTTACCTTGATTAGCTTGCGCAGCACTCTCTAAGGCACGAGTCGCAGTCGTTCCAACAGCAATGACTTTATTACCACGAGCTTTAGTTTCTAAAATTAGGTCAATTGTGGCTTGCGGCACATCACACCATTCACTGTGCATAATATGATTGGTGATGTCGGTGGTACGTACTGGCATAAAGGTGCCTGCACCTACGTGTAAGGTCACAAAAGTCTTTTGCACGCCTTTAGCGGCTAATTTTTCTAATAAGCCTTGGTCGAAATGTAGGCTTGCTGTCGGCGCTGCAACACTGGCAATTTTTTCAGGATCGTGGAATACAGTTTGATAGCGTTCGGTATCAATGTCTTCGGCTTCGCGGTTGAAATAAGGCGGGATCGGGAGCTGACCGTATTGATCCAGCACCGACAAAATCGGTTGTGAAAACTTCACCACAAACAGATTTTCATGGCGACCTTGTACCGTGACAGGAACAGCATCTTCACCGATATATAATTCTGCGCCTGCTTTAGGTGAGTTACTTGATTTAATATGGCAATGGGCAGTGTGGGTATCCAACATGCGCTCAACTAGAACTTCGATTGCACCACCTGTAGCACGTTTGCCTTTTAAGCGTGCTTTCATGACTTTAGTATCATTCAGTACCAGCAAATCACCTTCTTCAAGTAAATCAAGAATATCGGTGAAAACATGATCGTGATATTGACCTTGAGCGTCGATATGGAGTAGGCGAGATGCGCTACGGCTATCTAGTGGGTAGCGAGCAATAAGTTCATCAGGAAGATCAAACGAAAAGTCGGAGAGTTGCATACATCTAAAACATTGCAAAAAATTGGGTGTAGTATAGTCTTTTTTGTGTTTTCTCGCTGAGTTCACGTGTTTATAAGCATAAAAATATCTGAATGATTTAAAAGTGAGCAATAAGCGATAGTTAGTGTTTGACAATAGAATCAAACAGGTTATGATACGCAACACAAAGCATCGCACTCTTCCCGAGGTGGTGAAATTGGTAGACGCGGCGGACTCAAAATCCGCTGTCAGAGATGACGTGTCGGTTCGAGTCCGACCCTCGGGACCACAGATATAAAATTATATGCCAACATACAGCATATAAACTTCGAAGGCCCTGATAATTCAGGGCTTTGTTGTTTTTAAATGCTGAAACATACAAACATATACCACTATATACAGCGTAGAATAATAAGGATACATTTGAGGATATATTCACTGCGGTCAACTTCCGTATCCTCATTCGGAGTGAAATCCTTATGGCTAAACAGATTAAGCCACTTTCTTCTACTCAATGTGATAGCGCAAAACCCAAAGAAAAAGATTACAACCTATATGATGGGCAAGGTCTGATTTTATTTGTCCGTAAAAATGGTTCAAAGGTCTGGAGATTCAAATATAAACGTCCTAATGGCAAAGATGGATTAATGACATTAGGCAACTACCCAGCCCTTACTTTAAAAGAAGCTCGGGAACGTAGAGCCATTTATTTAAATCAATTAGCCAATAATATTGACCCCATAAATCAAATAAAAATTGAAGAAGCCAAAAATAGCGATGAGTTCAGTTTTGAACGTATTGCACGTGATTGGCATGAGGCTTATATAGCTACTGGCAAGTGGAATCAAGCTACGGCAAGAAAAGCCTTAAGTAATTTTGAAATGTACGTTTTCCCAGTTATTGGTAGCAAGCCAATAGACACGATTAAAACCCGAGATTTGTATAACGTCCTGAGTAAGATTGAAGAAAAGGGCTATTTAGAAATCGTGAGTAAAACACGCCAAAGATTTTCGGGTATTTTCGCTTATGCCATCACTAAGGGTTATATCGACCTTAGTCCAGCCGTGGCATTGAGTGATGCAATCACGATTACAAGAAAAACTAAGCACTATCCTAAATTACCATTGGCACGATTACCTGAGTTTTTCAGCCGTTTAAGAAATGACGGAGGCAACCCAATTACTAAGTTGTGCTTAGAATTTGCCTTACATACTTTTGCCCGATCTAGTGAGCTACGCTTTGCACGCTGGAATGAATTTGATTTTGATAAAAAGATATGGACCATACCGCCTACAAGGGAATTGATTGCTGGATATAAAGATTCTCACAGAGGCGCAAAGATGAAAGAAAAGCATCTTATTCCCTTATCTCCACAAGCATTGAAGCTCATAAAAGAAACACAGGTTTATAGTGGTATTTCCTTAAATGTATTTCCTAACAGTGTAGATATGGCTGGCTTTTTGAGTGAAAACACAGTCAATGACATGATTAGGCGTATGGGTTATAGCACCCAAGATGATGTATGTATTCATGGCTTTAGGGGGATGGCTTGTGGTGCATTGATTGAAAGCACTTTATTTACTGAAGATGCAGTAGAGAAGCAAATGAGCCACCAAGAACGAAATGGCGTTAGACTGGCTTATATGCACCATGCTGAATTTATGGAAGAACGTAGAATGATGCTTTGTTGGTGGAGTGATTACCTAGAAGCTAACCAAGAGAAATTTATTAGCCCGATGGAGTTTAGCCTTTCATTAATGGAGCAGGCAAAGCAGGGTGTAATTAATATTAAATATGCGAAGTTGATTAAGCTTAAATTGGCTGAAATGACAAATTCATTCATTGCTTAATTAGGCGCAAATGGCATACGCAAAAACAGCCTTTAATTTGCAGATTTTTTCAAAATTCTAATTTTTCTATTTTACGGATATGCCATTTTTTTGAGTGTTACAGGTGTTACAAGGTTACATCATTGTTTTATAAGAAATTAATTTTAAAAAGCTGTAACACTTTTTGTTTAGTAGGTTACACCTCTGTTTTTATTGAATTATTTTAAAGTTTAAAACCTTTGTTTTATGGCTGTAACCTACTTTTGAATTGGGTTTTACGGCATAAAATGAATACACTTTATTAAATAAAATACTGTTTTATAAGTATTAAATTTTAATTTTGGCTGTAACCAGTTTTGTAACCTATTTTTTAATGAATTTTAGAAATCGGGAATAGGTTACAGAATAGGAAATTACCAGACATATGAATGATGGAAAGTCTTAACACTTGGATGAATACTTATTTTATTGACAAAAATGACATCTTTTTAGAACAATCTTCTGTGCCTTGCATAGGCACGATGGATGATTTAATTTTTGTGGAATAAGTTGAGTATATGCAAATATAAGGCACTATATAGTTTTTGGATGTCATCAATTTGGGAATGAATAAATATGATGGAAATTAATCCATATGAATTAGACCCAGTAGAAGCACGGCACCAATTTTTTGATTTTCAAGAACGAATTTTTAACAAGATTCGTAGTGAAATGTATGATGTACAAGATGATATTTCATATATTGTGCAATGTTATGATCATTCTTATGACTTTAGTGATGTTGATTATGAAGTCATGACATATCTTAAAAAAAATGGACTTAAAACAAAGCATGTTGAAGCAAAAAAAGAGAAAAAAGCCAATTTAGATTATTACTTGGCAATGTATTTCGGATTGGAAACAGCAGAACATTTTTTTAGAAATTTTAAAACGATGGACTTTGATACTCAATTAAGCAACTTATCTTATGCTAAAAATCAGTTGGCAATTTTAGGTGCTTTATCTCCGACTGGAGAACCTAAACAAAAAGTACGAAATACTAAGGGGCAGTCTAAAGGCGGTAAAGTATCAGGTGAAAATAGGTATAAAATTACACGACAAAGGGCAAAAACAGAATGGGAAAAATATAAAAGAAATATCCCTGAATGGCAAAAATATATCCGAGAATTTAGCCAATACGAAAATGAAATAGAAGAAATTATAAAAAGTTTTGAAAAGTCTTTCGATAATGCTTTAACAGGACTAAGGCTAAAAGGTGCAAGTGAGGAAAATAAAAAATTAATAGATGAAAAGTATACAGATAGTACACAAATACCACGTTTAGCTATTGGTTGGATAAAAGAGTGGGAGAATTTACCCAATAGGCAAAAAGAAATAGCACATCAAAAAAGACTTAATCGAAAATTTAAAGATAGCCCCTTTAGAAATTTTGAATTGAAAATAAAGTGAGTTTGTTTTCAATTGCTTGAATAATGATTACTAGAGTTAAAAAAACCATACCCACTAATTTTTTAATTAAAATTCATATACTTAAGAAATGATAGCTTAAATTTTAAGTTGCAATCTATTTTGTACTTTTCTTGAAACACAAAATAGCCCTCATAAACCAACGAGGGCTAACAGATGCAAATCCATAATTTATCTAATCACTCCACACCTATACGAGTATCTCAAAAAACAGCTTGTCAAATGTTAGACCTTACAGCAGAGGGACTACGCAAACTTATGGCAAAAGATGCGACCTTTCCAGTGCCATATAAGACAGGAAAAACAAGGCAATCGGCTGTTTATTTCGACTATGCAGAATTGGTGCAATGGCATAACAACCAAAAGCAAGCCAATACAGTGCAATCGGTTTAGGTGGGGGAATAGTCATGCTTGAACAATACAAGTCGAGTGAAAACCAACAAGGTTTAGAGCGTTACTACCGCATGAAAGACCTTGCCAACATTCCCGAACGTCCAGCACGTATCCATCAATATAAATCAGGCATTAACAAGGGAAAAACTCGAGTAATTGGCGAACGTAGACCCAGTAAAGGTCTAATTGGTGTATCTGAAAAAACACTATGGGAATGGGTGCGTAAAGGTGAATTTCCCCAACCCATTAAATTAAGCCCGACCATTACCGTATGGCATGCAACAGATATAGCTGAATGGATGAAATCAAAAGAAATGGAGTGTTCAAAATGATTACGCATTTTCCAACGGATTACGTCCCTGATTTACAGCAACAAATACAGCCAATCTATTGTCCTTATAAATTTTCATGGTTGACGCTTATTTGTTATCACCACCATGATGAAAATGACAATAGACGACCATTATTAAGTTTAGATGGGGATATGTTGTTTATCAAAGATGTACTTTCGACAGACCAATTTATTGATTTAAATCCATTCATTGATAGTTATGCTAAAAATTATGATGTTGTATTTATTTCATTTAATGCACGTATGTTGAAATATATTTCACTCATGGCACAAATTAAACCACTGGGCATAAAAATTCTTTGTGCGAATAAAGATACATCAATTGAAACGCCTCATTTAACAATTGATGGGCATGATATGGAGTTTTTTTACCAAGAAATAACACCTGAATGTTTTACTTTTGATGATGCTGTTAAATGGTTTAAAGACAAACATGGTACGGCAAGTGTTATTGAATTTAGCGGATTAGCTATTCGTCAACTGGTTGCACTTGGTCAGCATACTAAGGAGAGTTCACGTGAAAACAATCCTTTCTAAGCCCAATACTCTTGCAAACCAAGTCAAAGCTTTATATTCTAAACCTGCCCAACAACAAGCAGTTGGACTAGTCTTGGCAGACTATCAATTCTCAAAGCGCACAGTCTGCTATAAGGGCTTTTTTTTGTGCGTATTATCTCTATGCGTTCGCATTTTATGGCGAAGCTGGAGAGGGACACGTTTACGTGTGCAAGTGACTTTGAGAGCTTGTCTGCCAACCCTTTTCAGCTTTGCCACCAATTACTTGGCAGTAAATGGCAAAGCTCTTTTAATCTCAAAGGAGCGCATTAATCATGCCTAATCAAATTACTACTACTCAAAACAAAATATTTCAGGTCCTTTCAGAGCTGGATAAACCAGTTAAAGATTATTTCTTTTGCTTGAAAGAAATTCAGTCTCTACATGATGCTGTGATTTATTTCATAGGCTGTGAAAGCAATCAGCAGTTTAAGAATGAAATCAAAACAGCACATTCAGCTTTATATGCTTCACTTCAAATTATTAACCCGTGGCTTATCCAATTAGATGAGCGAGCAGACGCTATTAGTGATATTGCAGAAAATGACGATCCAATAGCTTTAATTCACATCATTCTGAATGATTTTCAAAAACTTGATGTCGATGCACAGCATTTGATAAATCTTGCCAAAATCGCTTGTGATCAATCATTACAGATTGATCCAGCAACATTTAAAATTTCGAGGATAGGTTTTAGCACTATTCAACTTATGATCAGTGCAATCCAACGCATGACCATCCAATTACAATCCGATATTTTCGCTGAATGTGATGTTTTAGGTGAGCTATACCCTACGATTTTTAAAGTAGAGGTGTAGTCTTATGAAAAAAGCGCACCCTACGCTAGGGAAATACCGAAACACCAATACCGATAAACCAAAGAAATTTGGCTTAAATCGGGCACTACTTCCTGATCCTATCGAATATTTAAATGCTAGAGGCTACGCCGTAAAAGGTCGTGGCGAATGGCGAGAAATGATTTGTCCTTTCCATGATGACAGTACCCCAAGCCTACGCATAAACAGCCGTAAAGGTTGTTTCAAGTGTATGGCTTGCGAAGCCAAAGGCGGTGATTTGATTGCATTTCACCAACTGCTTACAGGCAAGTCTTTTATCGAGGCATGTAAAGACTTAGGCGCATGGGAGAATGACAAATGACTGAATTTTTAGATTATCAGGAAGTCCAAGAACAAGCGTTTATCCATGCTCAAAAGCTGGCGGAGCGTGAGTTTAAAAACGGTTATCAGTTTGAGTATCTATTCTGCTATACCAATGGTCACGGCATGCCTGTTTATTGGAAAGTGAGAGCTAAGAATCACCATACTGGTGATAAATGGATACGTGTATTCTCCAGTGGTGAACGTGGTTTTAAATTTGGTGATCCTAATTTCACGGAATTATACCCAATAGGGCAAGGTAAAAAGCCCTTATATGCCTTAGAACAAGTGCTAAATATCCCCGAAAAGCAGCCTATTTATATCGTTGAAGGTGAGCAGAAAGCTGATTTTGTTAATTCACTGGGCTTAACTGCGACTACATGCGGAGGCAGTGGCAACACGGATAAAACCGACTTAAAACCACTTGCGAAGCATTCAATTATCATATGGGCAGATAATGACAAGGCAGGGACCAAGTTTTTTAATGAAATTGCCCAGCAACTTGATTTATTGGGCTGTGATATTCGATATATCGTTTTAGATGGGCTGAATTTGCCTGAAAAAGGCGATGTAATGGACTGGGCAGACCTACGCAAGCAACAAGGGCTAATCACGAAAGCAAGCGATATTACAGCCTTAATCACAGCACAGTACCAGCCACCATCACCAAGCGATAATTTACCTGATGGCATGCTTGCGGAGCCAATGGAATGGGAAAATGGCAGTTTTGAGGTACACGATAAAGGCGTGTTCTATATCGAAAAGCTAAAAAATGGTGAATATCGGGAACGCTTTATATCTAGCCCAATTCTTGTGACTGCTAAAACAAGAGATAACACCAGTAACAACTGGGGGCGTTTATTGCAGTGGCAAGACGATGCTTTTATTCACCATAACTGGGCTGTGCCGAATGAGCTATTTCAAGGTGATGGGACAGAATCACGAAAAGCCCTATCCAATCAAGGCGTGATTATTACTCCTGACCGCAGAGGCAGAGAGCTTTTTCAAATTTACCTTATGAGCTATCCAGTCGATAAATTTGCTTTATGTGTGGATAGTGTCGGCTGGCATGGTCATCGTTATGTATTACCGACTGAAACCTATAGTAATCCAGCCACTAAACATGATGAAGTGATCGTGTACCAGCGTACAGATGGGCTAGATAACCGCTTTCAATTCAAAGGTGAATTAGACACGTGGAAAAATGGCGTAAGTTTATTGTTAGAAAGCCATTCTAAGCTTGTATTTAGTGTAGCGTGTGCCTTTGCTGGGCAATTACTTGAACCATTAAACCAGCAAGGTGGTGGCTTCCATATCAATGGCACATCATCAAAAGGTAAAAGTACCGCTATTTACCTTGCTTGTAGTGTGTGGGGACACCCTAAAGAGTATTACCGTACTTGGCGATCTACAGGCAACGCCCTAGAGCAAACAGCCTTTATGCACAATGATGGCTTTTTAGTGCTAGATGAAATTGGCGAAGCCAGTGCCAAAGATATTGGACAAACCGTGTATATGCTTGCCAATGGTCAAGGTAAAGCACGTATGGCACGTACAGCGATAACCAAAGCCCCACAGCAATGGCGTGTTTTGTTTCTCTCCAGTGGCGAAAAGACTTTTAAAGAGATTTTAAACGAGATCGGACAAACGGCTAAACTTGGGCAAGAAATCCGATTACCTGAAATTAGCTTAGATGCTTGTGAGTATGGTGTATTTGATCTTGT
This sequence comes from Acinetobacter modestus, assembly GCF_014636095.1. GTDB lineage: Bacteria > Pseudomonadota > Gammaproteobacteria > Pseudomonadales > Moraxellaceae > Acinetobacter > Acinetobacter modestus. Next base: position 271,212 of record NZ_BMDV01000004.1, on the reverse strand, counting down.
AGATTTTGCCCCTGATGCTTCACAGCAAGCCAATATGCTGTATGAAAATTCGATCAATGCTTATGGTGTAGCTGGTAAAGCATGGCTTGAATATTTGACCAGTGATAAAGGTCAAATGACTGAAACAGCTTTAAAACTGTACCAACAATATAAAGCAAAACTTACTCCCGACAATGCACAAGGACACATTGCCCGAGTGGCTTCACGTTTTGCCGTTGTCGCCGTGGCTGGCGAGCTGGCAACACAAGCCAATATTACAGGCTGGAAAAAAGGCAGGGCTTTAGAGGCTGTAATCAGCGTATTTAAGACATGGTTAAATAGCTTTGAAATGGTCGGGGACTTTGAGGATCGGCAGATACTCCAGCAAGTCAGAGCATTTTTTGAGGCGAACGGAAATAGCCGTTTTGATACCTTAATCGAGGGCAATAAGTGTGCAAGCTATGGCAATTCAGATCATGCCGATGATGCAAACACCGATACCAAGAGCTTTAGAGAAAAAACCATGTATCGAGTGGGATATAAAGTGGTAAATGCCCAACAGCGTGAAACCTTGCGTTATTTGTTCTTTAAAGAGCAATTTAAACAGGAACTTTGCACAGGTTTTGACCCGAAGAAAGTAGCAAAAGTGCTTAAAAAACATGGCTGGTTAGACTGTGCCAATGGCAAAACAACCAAACAGGAACGTACTCCAGAAAGTAAGAATCCAGTTTGGCTATATGTGTTCAACACTTCAATGTTTAGCTATGACATTGAGAAAGCTACCAATCCATACACGGATGAAGTAAACACAGGCACAACCATAGATATTTAACTCAATTACAGGCTGTACGAGCATTTAACGCCGTGCAGTCTTTTTATTTGTGATCTTAAATAATGAATATTGCACAGTTAATTAGCCAAGTTTTACAGCGCTATGGCGCAAGTCTTGAGTTAATCAATAATCAAGTTTTACGCTTACATCATACTGATGATGTACCCCAGCAATGCACAGACCTTGTGCGGAAATATAAACCACAGCTAATACGCCGTTTACGACTTCAATCATGTTATGAGCTATTAGAGCATATCCAGCAAGAGGGTGCAGAAATAGAGCTAATAGACAGCCAAACCGTGCGTTTACATCATGCAGAGCGCATCACAGATATTGAAATACGGAAAGTAAAGCAGTCTAAAGCAGACATCATCGAAATACTGAGTAATGCAACCGCATCCGATTCTGAAATATTGGACCAAGATATACAGCAAGAAGTGATACAGACCTATTTTGAACGGCTGGAGCGATACCGTAGCAACTTGCGTAAAATAAATAATCCTGTAGAAAATGCCCTTGTTAAACCTGAGCATGTACGGCAAGACCTAATACAGAAATTTCTAGTGAATCAGGATCAAGCTCAGCATTTCATTAATGCCCTAATTGAACAGAATATCTTTTATTACGACAGCAACTTTAGATTCTATTTATTTCCTAATTTCACCCATCCAACCATGACCGCTTTTCAGCAACACAATCACTTTTCCCAAACTAACTAAAACATTTTTAGTTGAAAATTTGCGCCGTGAGGTGGCAAGGGCGAGGTTGCTTATTCCGAAATTTTGGCACTGTTTTGTAATGTAGTCTTTAACTGGAGTAGATCGGACTTAAAAAGGCTTGAATTTTTATCCATATTTACTAGTTCACTCCATATTTTTATTTACTTTTATCTAAAACGATCTTTTTTTTACAAATGAGAAAGGAGGGCGGTGTCCGCTTAAGGCAAGTCAAGATGTTTTTCATGCCCCCCATACCCTTAAATGTACCCCATGTAACATGATCTAAAGGTTAAACGTGTTACAGATAAATTTATATAAAACAAAGTTGTAACCTATGTAACACTTGTAACATCTAAAAAATTATAGATATGTGTATAGAAATAAATAGCAATAGAATCAATAGAAATAAAGCATATAACTAATTGATATTATTATATTTATTTAAATTTATATTATTTTATATACCTATAGATATTCATAAGATTTTATAAGCTTAATTAAAAATCATTATAAAACAGTTTTGTACCCTATGTAACACCTGTAACACACTTAAAATATGAGATTTAAATTATTGGCAAAACCTACCATATTTTGAATGTTCCTCTAATTTTGCACCAATATGATCCGCAAAAATAATACCCCCTCCCATCGACTTTTGACCAAGAGAAAATTTCATGGGGGGACGGTCTTTTTATATGTGAGGTTAGCGACTTTTGACCCCATATCCCCATTGCTGGGCTAGCTAGGCAAATGAATCTTGATAGTGGTTAGGTGACTGCATGTCAGTCAAAAATTTTGGAAAGGTATTTCCCCTTGCCAAAGGGAACACCACGGCAAAACCATCAACGTGGTTTTAAGAATCAACATAGGCAGTTACGGCATTAATCTTCATCGACTATACTTAATGATTATCCCTTATTTTCAAAGAAGAGCATTTGATATGGATGGACTTCAATTACTTATTGAACAACAAAACGAATTTGAAGCCTATAAAAGTGAGAAAGCTAGACAATTGGAGGAACATGTAAATCATCTAAAGTATTTGATTACAACAGAGTTCCTTTCTATCTGCCCTGATTTCGATCATGAGATTAAAGAAGAAAATATTTTATTGTTTAAGTACAAAGAATTAAATATTTCGATTCAAATAGTTAATCCTATAACTGAAAAACGCAATGAGAAAGAATACAACCTTGCTGAACGCTCCACAAAAAGATTAATTATTAAAGTAAGTATTCAACGTAAAAAGAATGCGGAGTCAGAATACTTTGAAGTACTTGATGTAACTCAGTATAAAAAAGATGGAGAGTATCTATATAAGTTTGACTCAAATACAACATCGAACTTTTTAGAATTGATTGATATGTTCTTCAAGCATGTAGAAAAGAATAAAGTTGAGTTTAAGCAAGATAGATTTCCTTATTAGTCTGAGCATTGGCTTTCGACCCAGTTTAAAGAGTAACCCAATCTATCATTAGACTATACCCAAAAGATAATTTGATAATTATATTTGGTTATCTATCATTTAACTTATTTACTCGGTTAAATGATAGTTTTATCATAAGTCATATTGAATGATAGCTATATGATAAAGGCTAATGATATGACAATTAGAATATATGTAAGAGCAAGTACCAAAGATCAAGATGCAGAACGAGCATTGAGTGATCTTGTCTCATTCAGTAAAAGCTATGGCGATCAATACAGCACATATATAGAAAACTATTCAGGTACGAAGCTTGAACGCCCAGCATTAAACCAATTACTTATAGAGGCGAATAAAGGCGACATTCTTTTAGTTGAGAGCGTGGACAGACTTAGTCGATTATCACAAGATGACTTTGCAATTTTAAAAAATAAGATAAAGGCTAAAGGCTTACGTTTAATTGTTGCTGATCTACCAACTACACATACAACTAATGATGGAATGACAGGCGAAATATTGAATGTTATTAATGCCATGCTCATTGATCTATTGGCGACAATGGCAAAACTAGATAATTACAAACGTAAGGAAAGAATTAAGCAAGGCTTGGCACGTTCAGGATATGTACCGACTGGAAAGAAAGCCAATACAGCGAAGCATGAACGCATTAAACAATTATTGAGCAAAGGCGACATGACCAGAGAAGAAATTGCAAAGGCTGTAAGTGTAGGAATTGCAACGGTTTATAGGGTTTCAAAAGATGGGAAATAAAATAATGCAAAGAATGAATAAACCCTTTGATCTTCATACTACCTTAATAATTATTTATCTAGCTTTGGTCGCGGTATCTATTGCTTTATATGCCCTAATACAAATTTTTTTTGATGACAAATCAACCGCATCAAACTTATTGGGATGGTCTGCTACATTATTTGCAACCATCGCTTTGCTTTATACATTCAATACTTGGAGAGAGCAAAAAGGAAGCGAGGCATTATCTAAATTAAGTGAAAATCTTTACTTAGATCTAATTGATTTAAATATAAAAATTAATCAGTTACATCGAAAACTCTCTGAGAGATTCCCAGTTATTGCCGTTAATAAGGAGACTATGCAGAAGTTTTCTATAGTTAATCGAGAGCTTGAAGAGTTTGGAGGAAAGCTCAATATAATAGTTACATATAAAAATGATGAAATCCTTGAACAGCAATTGAGCTTCATAAAAGAATTAATAGAGATGAATCAGGAAGTTTTAAGCAAGTGGGTTGCTGGTAATCATGATTTAAATAAATATAATAGTGATTTAAATCAACAGATTGTAAAGTTTTCTGAGGAATTTAATGCTTTTAAAATGAGAGTGGATAAAGTGCTGATGGACTACATTTTTCATAAAAAGTAATAAGGATATAGTTAAGGATATAACTTTATTTGTATACATATAGTTTATATATATCAGTTATTTATTGATATTACCGAGTCTGACCCTCGGACCAAGATTCAAAGACCCCAAGCTGGTATTAAAGGCTTGGGGTTTTTTTAATGCTTATAATTTTGAGTTATTTAAATATTTTTACATCATAATTGTTTCTAAAGAGCTTTAATGTTGGGGCTTGGCTCCTTTTAATAGGAACAGTGGCGACACTTATTGTTGGAATCTTAGCTGCTTTTATTTCAGGAATGTTTTTCTGAGTGTGGATGCATTGATTGAGATATATGAAGATTTGAAAGTTCAGGAAATTTCCAAAAATTAGACTCTCTGCGGAATCCATTTAAGTTTAAATTTCATGAAAGTTCACGTTTTGTTGCGAATTGGTTCAATCATGAATTGCCTTTTATGTTAAAGTTTGTTAATAGTAAGTGATGGTTTTGACATTTTTTCTTAGTGATTCGTAAATAACCGTATAACGATAATACACGAGAGGCGGGCATGGCTATTCAATTATTAGAATTACAGCAAGCCGATAAGTTAAGTGCTTGTAAAATTTCGCTTTCTTTGGGCTTGAATTCTGAGCAAAATTTACTTGAACAATTTTTACAGTTTAACCGTAAATTGATGCAAGCAGATACTGCTTTGCTCGCATTCCATCAGGAACCCTATCTTTGGCAGTGTTGCGCAGAAAAATTACAAGTAATTGATATTTCAAAAATTAGTAAAAGTCTAAATACACTATTTGTAAATGGTGATTTGATCGATCAACAACACCCTCAATATCAGAGTTTATTGGCTTTTCTAGCGCCATTCAAACGTAAAATACAAACTGCAATTGCAATACATTTAAGGCATCCAGATCAAACTTCATTAGGATATTTGGTTTTATTTGATGATGTTGCACAAGATTTCAGCGAATTACAAAAACAATTACTTCAAGAGCACTGTATGAGTTTTATGCAGAAACTGGAGTTAAAGGTCAATCATGACGAACTGAAAGAATTATACGAGCAAGAAGCCGCATTAAACTTTAGTAAGACTAAATTCTTTTCGATTATATCTCATGATCTACGAGCGCCATTTCATGGTCTATTAGGTTTCTCTGAAATACTGGCAAAAGAGCGTGACACTTTAGATGAATCTAGCATTCAGAATATCGCGGACTATCTTTACGATACTTCTCAGTCGACCTATAACTTGTTGGAAAGTTTATTAAATTGGTCGATGGCTGAAGGCGGGCGTTTTGTTTACCACCCGATTAATTTTAAGCTACGACAGATTACCAATATTGTTACGGATGTCTTAAAAACACTGGCGATCAAGAAAAATATCCAGTTGATTAATGAAGTGGATGAAAATCTTAAAGTTTATGCTGATATGAATATGATCACTTCCGTGATTCAGAATTTAGTATCCAATGCGCTGAAATTTACTGATATTGATGGTTCTGGCAAAGTCTTTATTCAGGCCCAAACTCAAGGGAACTTTGTTGAAATTTATATTAAAGATACTGGTTTAGGGATGACCCTTGAGCAGATTGAAACGCTATTTCAGCCGAGAATCACGGTCAGTTTTAAGGGTACTGCAGGTGAAAAAGGGGCAGGGCTAGGGCTAACATTGTGTAAACGATTCGTTGATCTAAATCATGGTGAAATTAGTGTTAGCTCGAATGAGGGTGAGGGCACAATCTTTAAAGTTGTATTGCCTGCTGCAAATGAACCAATAGATTTATGTGTAGAACAGCATAAAACTAAAGCGAAATTAGCCTAAAGAGATTTTAAAGATAAGCGTGTAACTGATATAACTAATCCTAGATGATACGAGATTAGCCGAGCCTTTTTATATGAATGCGGAACAGCTACAGAAAACTTTAGTTGCCAGTCAATATGCTGAACAAGTTTTAAATTTATATCAAATACAATTAGAACAAGATTATTGCGAAGATCAATTTCTCCAATCACTTTCTACTGAAAGTATTCATGAAAAAGTTCAACAAGCTGTTGCCGATGTAACAGATGAGCACGCTTGGATGAAAGCATTACGAGTCTTGCGTGCAAAGTTGATGTTTCGTTGGATTTGGCAAGATGCTAATCAACTTACCAATGTGGTGACGCTGACTCGTGAACTTTCAGATTTTGCTGATGCCAGTATTTGTGCTGCAAAAGCTTTTGCATTGCCACCGCTCTTAGCCAAACATGGTGAACCGATTGGTTATTCAGGTCATTTACAAGATTTGATCGTGATTGGAATGGGGAAACTTGGTGCACAAGAACTTAACCTTTCTAGCGATATTGATCTAATTTTTGCCTTCGATGAGCAAGGTGAAACCAATGGGCGTAAATCTATCGATGTACAGCAGTTCTGCATTCTATGGGGGCAGAAACTGATTTATCTGCTTGATCACATTACTGCAGATGGTTTTGTATTCCGTGTCGATATGCGCTTACGTCCGTGGGGTGATGGTTCAGCTTTGGCGATTAGCCACAGCGGGTTAGAAAAATATTTAAGTCAGCATGGGCGTGAATGGGAACGCTATGCTTGGATTAAAGCACGTGTGATTACAGGTGAGAAAGCTGGCGCAGAACTCATGGAAATGTCGCGTCCATTCGTTTTTCGCCGTTATGTCGATTATTCTGCTTTCGCTGCGATGCGTGAAATGAAAGCGATGATTGAACGTGAAGTCATGCGCCGTAATATTGAAGATGATATTAAATTGGGTGCGGGTGGCATCCGTGAAATTGAATTTATTGTTCAAGTTTTTCAGTTAATTTACGGAGGCTCGAAACGTGAATTACAAGATCGTCAATGTTTGGTAAGTCTACATCATTTGGGAAATGCTGAATTACTTGATCAACAGGCTGTAATTGATCTTGAAGATGCTTATTTATTTCTAAGACGGATTGAGCATGCGATTCAAGCACTCAATGACCAGCAAACCCAATCTCTGCCGACTGAGCCTGAATTAAGACAACGTATGTTAGATACGTTAGGATTTAATGATTGGTCTGCTTTCTTAGCGGTTTTGAATCAAAAACGCGACAAAGTTAAAGTTCAGTTTAAACAACTTATTCAGGAAAAGGAATTTGCTGAGCCTGTAGATGACTTTGTTCAGCTTGAGCAAAAACTGAATACTGTATTGGATGATGGTGCAAAGAATCTAATTCAAAACTTTTGGCATGGACAAGCACTAAGAAAAATTCCAGCGAGTGCTTTAGAGCGCTTAAAGAAATTCTGGCCACACTTGATCGAAGCGATTTTACAGTCAGATCAGCCACAAGTTGCTTTGTTGCGATTAATGCCTTTGGTTGAATCTGTACTTCGCCGTACTGTGTATTTGGTCATGCTCATGGAAAGCCGTGGTGCTTTACAACGATTAGTTAAGATGGCGACGGTTAGTCCATGGATTTGTGAAGAGTTAGCACAATATCCAGTCCTGTTAGATGAATTCCTTTCTATGGATTTTGGTTTACCGCAGCGTAAAGACTTAGAAGATTCACTACGTCAACAATTATTACGCATCGAAATTGATCAAGTTGAAGATCAAATGCGCGTTTTACGTCTATTTAAGAAGAGCAATGTCTTAACTGTTGCTGCAAGCGATGTCTTAGCTGAAAGTCCATTAATGAAAGTGTCAGATGCATTGACGGATATTGCTGAAGTTAGCGTCCAGGCGACGCTTAATTTAGCTTATGAAGCGGTTGCTGAGCGACATGGTTATCCTTTAGGCAATAATGGTCAGCGTTGTAGTTTGGATAATAAAGGTTTTGCTGTGATTGGATATGGCAAGCTTGGTGGGATTGAATTGGGTTATGGTTCAGACCTAGATCTCGTTTTTATCCATGCTTTTGAAGAACATGGTGAAACTGATGGTCGTAAAGGTATTAGCGGGGCTGAGTTTGCAATTCGTGTGGCACAAAAGTTTATGTCTTTAATGACGACGCAAACCTTAGATGGGCGTGTTTATGAAATTGATACCCGTTTACGTCCATCAGGTGAGGCAGGGATGTTAGTCACCAGTTTAAAAGCGTATGAGCAATATCAACAAAAAAGTGCGTGGCTTTGGGAGCATCAAGCTTTAGTGCGCGCCCGTTCGATTGCGGGTGATGTAAATTTGTGTCAGCTGTTTGAGCAGATTCGTTGCCAGATTTTGACTCAAAAACGAGATGAAAATGTTGTGCGTGAAGAAGTATTGAAAATGCGTCAAAAAATGAAAGACCATTTGGGATCGTCTTCTGAACAAAAAAAACATGGCATTTTTCATTTAAAACAGGATGCAGGTGGTATCGTTGACATCGAATTTATGGCACAGTATGCAGTGCTTGCATGGGGCGGGACGAATCCAGATCTTGCCCATTATTCTGATAACGTAAGAATTCTTGAAGATGCTGCTCGAGCAGGCTGCTTATCCAGTGAAGATGCCACAGCACTCATCCATGCTTATCTCCGTGAACGAGCTGAGAGCCACCGTTTAGCGCTTGCAAATCAATCTATGCAAGTCAATGCTGCGGATTGGCACGATACCCGAGAGATCGTTTGCAAGTTATGGCAAAGGTTAATTGATCCAACTGCAGTAGCATTGGAAAGTGAATGATTGTGTAAAAATTTGGAGTATGTGCCATGAATTTGGCTGATCGTGATGGTTTTATTTGGCAAGATGGAAAATTAGTTGATTGGCGTGATGCAAAAATTCACGTCTTAACACACACATTACATTACAGTATGGGTGTTTTTGAAGGCGTCCGTGCTTATGAAACCCCAAATGGTACAGCAATCTTCCGTTTGCAAGATCACACTAAACGCTTATTAAATTCAGCAAAAATTTATCAAATGAATGTACCATTTGATCAAGCGACTTTAGAGCAGGCGCAGATTGATGTTGTGCGTGAAAATAAATTGGTATCAGCTTATTTGCGTCCTCTCATTTGGATTGGCTCTGAGAAACTAGGAATTGCTGCAACAGATAATACCATCCATGCTGCTGTAGCGGCTTGGTCATGGGGTGCATACCTTGGTGAAGAAGCGATGGCACGTGGTATTCGTGTTAAAACGTCATCATTTACGCACCACCATCCAAACGTGACGATGTGTAAAGCAAAAGCATGTGGTAACTATACTGTATCGATTTTGGCACACCAAGAAGTTGCACGTTCAGGTTATGACGAAGCAATGTTACTTGACCCTCAAGGCTTTGTTTGTCAAGGTGCAGGCGAAAACGTATTCTTAATCAAAGATGGTGTTTTGCATACACCTGACTTGGCAGGCGGTGCGTTAGAAGGGATTACCCGTCAAACAGTAATTACTATTGCCAAAGACCTTGGTTATGAAGTGGTTGAGCGTCGTATCACACGTGATGAGTTTTACATCGCTGATGAAGCATTCTTTACCGGTACTGCTGCGGAAGTAACGCCAATTCGTGAATATGATGACCGTGAAATCGGTTGTGGTTCACGTGGTCCGATTACCACTGTTATTCAAAAAACCTTCTTTGATGCAGTTCAAGGTCGTAACGATAAATATGCACATTGGTTGACTTATGTAAAATAAGATCAAACCAGGTCAATTAAGCGAAGCTCAGGCTTCGCTTTTTTTATTGACGAATTAATACTAAAAAAAACAATCCGCTCTATGCTAAGATGAGCGTATATTCAGTGCATATGATTGAACACTTTTGTTTTTTTGGACAAAGTGGAGCCTCGTATCTCAAGCATTTAAGGTTATCAGATGGTAGATATTCAACAAAATTCGGCAACTCATGAAGACAATGTGATCTTGTGCATGAAGTGGGGAACCAAGTATGGTGCTGAGTACGTCAACCGTTTGTATAACATGGTCAAACGTCATTTGACTTTACCTTTTAAAATGGTGTGCTTGACCGATCGTACCGAAGGTATTGACCCGAATGTTCAATGTTTTCCTATTCCATCTCTTGATTTACCCGCAGGCAGCCCTGAGCGTGGTTGGAATAAACTGTCGACTTTTGAACCTGATCTCTATGGCTTAAAAGGCAATGCGCTGTTTCTTGATCTGGATGTGGTCATCATTGATAATATTGACTGCTTCTTCCAGGCGGAAGGGGAGTTCTTGGTGATTCACGATTGGAAACGTCCTTGGCGCATCACAGGCAATAGTTCGGTCTATCGTTTTAAACTCGGGGCTTTCCCCGATATTTTGCCGTACTTCCGTGCAAACTTTAATGAGATAAGTCAAAAGTTCCGTAATGAACAAGAGTACCTGTCTTGGTTTGTACATAAAGAAGGTAAATTGAGCTATTGGAATAAAGACTGGTGTAAGAGCTATAAATACCATTGCTTAAGAAAAGTTCCTTTCGCTTATTTCCAGCCACCCGTAAAACCCAAAGACGCGAAAATCATTATTTTCCATGGTGAGATTAACCCACCTGATGCGATTAGTGGTGGCGGTGGTAAATGGTATCGTTATGTGTTGCCATCGGATTGGATTAAAGAGTCTTGGCAGTAATCCAAGTGTTATTCATCCTGAAAATGAAGGGATGCATAAAATAAAAAAATCAGGCGGAATGTCTGATTTTTTATTTTAAGGGTTATTAAATATTATGATATTGGCGATACCAATCAACAAAGTTTTTCACTCCATCGACCACCGAAGTCGCTGGTTTATAGTCAACATAGTTTTCTAGCGCAGAGCTATCGGCAAAGGTATCTGGTACATCACCTGGCTGCAGGGGAAGAAAATCTAAAATCGCTTCTTTACCTGCTGCTTTTTCAATGGCCTGAATATATTCAATCAGTTTTACTGTACGGTTATTGCCAATATTGAAAATTCTAAATGGGGCATTACTTGTGGATGGATTTGGAGTATTGCTGTCCCAAGTCTCATCAGGTGTCGCAATCTTGTCGCTGGTACGAATAATCCCTTCAACTATATCGTCGATATAGGTGAAGTCGCGAGTGTGATTACCATGATTAAACACAGGAATCGGTTTGCCTTCAAAAATGTTCTTGGTGAACTTAAACAAGGCCATATCTGGGCGTGTCCATGGTCCATAGACGGTAAAGAAGCGTAAGCCTGTGGTTGGCAATTTAAATAAATGACTATAACTATGTGCCATTAATTCATTGGCGCGTTTGGTTGCGGCATAGAATTGCAGTGGATGATCGACGCCGTGCTGTTCGCTAAAAGGCATGGTGGTGTTGGCACCATAGACACTACTGGTGCTGGCATAGGTTAGGTGGGGTATTTCGGCGTAACGACAAGCTTCCAGAATATTGGTAAACGCAATCAGGTTGCTCTCCACATAACTATGTGGATTCTCAAGCGAATAACGTACACCAGCCTGTGCAGCCAAATGAATTACACGATCAAAAGTATGATCTTGGAAGCATTGATCCACCACTGTTTTATTGGCGAGATTGTCACGAATCAGAGTGAAACAGCCTGTATTTTCACGTTCAGAAAGTAATTGCAATTGCTGAGCACGTGCTTCTTTCAGGGATGGATCATAATAATTATTAAAATTATCAAAACCGACCACATCATTACCGCGTTCCAGCAGTTTTTTTGCAACACTAAAGCCGATGAATCCAGCAGCACCTGTGACTAGAACTTTCATTCATCGCCTCCAAAAATATCTCGGGTATAAACTTTATCTTGTACATCTAACAATTCATTGGAAAGGCGATTGGCAATAATCACATCACAAGATTGTTTGAACTCATTTAGATCTTGAGTGACTTTAGATTTAAAGAAGGTGTCTTCATGAAAGGTTGGTTCGTAGATAATGATTTCCAGACCTTTAGCTTTTAACCGCTTCATCACGCCTTGAATGGCTGAGGCTCGGAAATTATCTGAGCCGCTTTTCATCACCAGACGATAGATTCCCACTGTGCTAGGGTTTCTTGCCAGAATCGAATCGGCAATAAAATCTTTACGGGTACGATTCGCATCCACAATTGCTTTAATCAGATTGCTTGGGACGTTGTTATAGTTGGCCAATAACTGTTTGGTATCTTTCGGTAGGCAATAGCCGCCGTAGCCAAAAGATGGATTATTATAATGACTGCCAATACGTGGGTCTAGACAGACACCATCAATCACTTGTTTGGTATCTAGGCCAAAGCTTTGTGCATAAGTATCCAACTCATTGAAGAAGGCTACCCGCATTGCCAAGTAGGTATTGGCGAACAGTTTAATCGCTTCGGCTTCAGTTGAATGGGTTAGCAAGACAGAAATATCCTGCTTGATCGCACCTTCTACCAGTAAATCTGCAAATTGCTGCGCACGTTCAGATTGTTCTCCAACGATGATACGAGACGGGTAGAGGTTGTCGTGCAAGGCCTTGCCTTCACGTAAAAACTCGGGCGAGAAAATAATGTTTTCAGTCTGGTATTTATTTTTGACTTGCTCGGTGAAACCGACAGGAACCGTTGATTTGACAATCATGGTCGCATTGGGGTTAATTGCGAGAACGTCCTGAATGACGCTTTCTACACTTTGCGTATTAAAGTAGTTGGTTTGAGGGTCATAGTCAGTTGGTGTGGCAATAATAATAAAATCAGCATTTTGAAAAGCCAGCTGCTTGTCTGTCGTCGCTGTGAAATTGAGCTTTTTTTCTTTTAAAAAAAGTGAAATATCATGATCTTGAATCGGTGATACTTGGTTGTTCAGTAAATCTACTTTAGTTTGTAGGATATCTAGGGCGATGGTTTCATGGTGTTGTGCAAATAGCATTGCATTTGACAACCCGACATATCCTGTTCCAGCAATCGCTATTTTCATAAGTACCTAACAGATTCGACATACATGATGGACGGCTAATAGGATAGCCACAATGCACCTAATTTTAAATCCCATTCGACTGGGGTAATGACCATTCGTCCTGCATTTGGTGTGAGGGTAATTTCACTAAAATACACATGATCTTGCGATAGTAAGAAGTCTACCCGACTATACCCATAGGAAAAACAAAGTTTTGTAGATAGCTCAAGGATGTCTTTCAATTGTTGAGGCTTTGCCAGTGGGGTGGGTGAATTATCTTTAAGATCGACTCGAAATGGCTGTAACTGCCATTGTGTATCATACATATTTGAATAGTCATTGCCCTGAGCATCTTGGACATCAATTTCCAGATATTCTGGTCGGCCTTCAAAACAATGTACACGACACGTGGTAATGGCGGATTGACTGGCAGGGTCGACATAGAGTTCTACATATTCTTCAACCAGTACTTTAGGGCAAATATCTTTGTAGTGCCATTCACGCTTTCTAAAATACATATTCATTTTGAGATGATTTTTGATTTTAGCTGTTGCTGCTTCGACATTAAACTTGCTTTTATCGCGACAGACCATGGCGCTGCCACTGTCATGGGTACATTTTAAAACAAATTGATTGGGTAACTGGTTAAAATCAATCTCATCAATACATTTGTAAATGCCAATCAATGGAACGAAATAGGCATCACCAATCTTTGCCGAAACCAACTGTCTGACTGCACATTTATCTGCTAATTTTGTGAACAGGGGGCTCCGCTCGAAAATCATTCGGGCAGTGACTTTTTCATTGAAGCTTTTTGGCGAGCAAAAATCAGGGGTATAACCTAATTTGCAGATAAACCGTTTAGTGAGGTACGCTTTATCTGAAACAAATTTAGTTCTAATTATTTTTGCTTGATACTCAAAGTAGTTATAAATCATCAGTCAAAAGATTAAATCCCGTCAAAGTAACCTGTAATTATAATAAAAATACCTAAATTCGTCTAATAAAAATGTGGTGTTTTTAGGTGTAAAATGATTCCAAAAGGTTTGATTTTGTTAGGGATTGTCAGGGATTAAGCTGAGGTTAATCAAGTCACTAAACAAGGTGGAATTATATATCTGCTGATTAGCTCATCGATATTAAAATTTAAACAATTATAATATATTGATTTATATGGAATGATTGAACAATCAATAGGCCCGCTATTACGAAAAGAGACTGACTGTGAACAGATCAGTGGTGTTATCATATGCTCCTAGATTAAACATGTTTGGCCGTATTTTCGTGCTTTCGGATCGTTTAAGAGTGAATTGATGAGTGAAATGATGCAACCGGTTGATGTGGTGATTGCTTGGGTGGATGGCAATGACCCGAAGTTAAAACAGAAGCGCATGCAGTATCAGGGCAAAACACAAGCTTCTGATGCCGTCAGTGATACCCGTTTTGCCAGCAACCATGAAATTTACTATAACGTTGCATCTATTTTAAAATATGTCCCATTTTGTCGACATATCTATATTGTGACAGATGGTCAGCAACCGCAATGGATTGATGACTTTGTTCAGGATGGGATTTGTGAGGCAGGTAAAATTCGGATTGTCGACCACCGTGAAATTTTTGCGGGTTATGAGCAATACTTACCGACTTTCAATACACGTTCGATTGAAACCATGCTCTGGAATATTCAGGGCGTATCCGATTACTTTTTCTATTTGAATGATGATTTCTTTTTTAACGCGCCAGCGCAATTAGAAGATATTCTGATTGATCAGAAAATGGTGATTTACGGGCATTGGCAAAGCAGTTTTGTGCTCAAGGCCAAGCTTTGGTATCGTCAGGTTTTAAATCAATATTTTAATAAGCCGATACAACCTAAACATATGATTGCGCAAATGTTAGGTGCAGATATGCTTGGATTTAAAAAGTTTTTTGAGATTCATCATTATCCACATGCGGTTGACCGTAAAATATTACAAGACTATTTACTTGCTCATCCTAAGTTTTTAGAAAAACAGATTCAGCATAAGTTCCGCAGTGTCGAACAAATCAATCCGATTTCATTGATGAATCATTTGAAGATTCAAAAGGGTGAGGCCTTGCTAAAGCCTGATCTTGAGATTGCCTATTTGAAAAATGAAAGCAGTTTAAGCAGCTTCTTGCAAAGCTTGGGTAATGAACAGATTAAATATGGGTGTATGCAAAGTCTGGATCAATTGAGTGATGTGGCGGCGGCAGAAATTTATGCAGCTTTAAATCAAAAATTGGCAGGCTATATACCCAACGTTTTATTGGCTGAAACGGCCAAAGGATAAATGATGAAAGTTGAAACTTATCTAATTAACCTTGATGGCAGTGATCAGCGTCTAGCCAGTGCGACTGCACAATTACAGCAACAGGGATGGCCATTTACCCGTTTTTCGGCCTATGATGGACGTGGCAAGGCCCTATCTGAGTTTAAACAATATGATGATGCCGAAGCGCAGAAAATTTTAGGACGTAGTCTAATTAATTCAGAATTAGGTTGTTATCTGAGTCACTATGGTTGTGCTGAAAAATTTCTTGAAACAGATGCTGATTATTTGGTGGTGTTAGAAGATGACATTCAGGTTTTACCCAATTTCAAGCAGAATCTTGATTCACTGCTCAAGTATCTAGATCAGCATAAAGAACTGGATTGGTATGTGGTGAATATGGCGGCGAAAAAGAAAAAACTCGCCAAAGATATTGTGCAGATGGATCATTACAACCTTTGGCATGCGTATTACTTCCCCATCCGTGGCGTGGGGTTGCTTTGGTCTCGTAAAGGGGCAGAAGAGTTTGTAAAAGTTGGGAAACAAATTCATGTTCCTGTCGATATCTTTTTCCAAGGCTGGCTCAGTAAAAATGGTAAAGGTCTAGGTGTTTGGCAACCTTTTGTAAAACCAGCAGGTTTAGACAGTGATATTTTAGGTACTGTTGCAAGTCAGGGGATTCAGCGTAAGGATTTAGAAAATCGTGATTCTTCTCATGCGTTAAAGAAACAGAAAAGAATGTGGCGTGACCGTTTTTATGCTTTTAAGCATCTTTTCTTTTAATGTAAATGGTCTATCCAAATCACTGACGTGAAATGAAATGTGAAAGTGCTTTATTTTTTAGCTGAGTTTCCTTATGAAGATATTTAAAAAAATATTCTATCTTTTAAAGTTCTATACGATGTATTGGAATAAAAAGAGAGATGTGAATGATGCAATAGATAATTATGCAGATATTATTGTATTAAATCCAATAAGCTCAAATGCTGTTATTCCCAAAAAAATTTGGATGTATTGGGAAGGGGATTTACCAATTATTGTTGAAAAATGTGTAGAGCAACTTAGACGTTTGCATCCAAGCTATGAGGTGTTATTTCTAAAACCGCAAGACTTAATTAAGTTTTGTACTATTGATTTTGAATCAATTCTTTATAAAAAAGCAACTCCACAACAACGATCAGATTTAATCAGATTTAATCTTTTATTTTTACATGGTGGTATATGGCTTGATGCGAGTACTATAGTTTATGAAAATTTAGATTGGATTCAAGATTTGATCGGGAAAGAAAGAACAAACTGTTTTGCTTACTATAGAAAAAATAACACTACCAATATGAGTTATCCTGTTATAGAAACTTGGCTATTAGCGAGTATTCAGGGCAATATGTTTTTTAAATACTGGTTGGAGGAGTTGTGGAATGCAATTGAACTTACTCCTAAAGGATATATTCAAAATATTGCAGATACTCAAGATAATAGCCAAGATCTCTTTCAAAACATTGGCCGTTTAGAGTATTTAGCAGTTTATGTCGTATGTCAGAAGGTGATGAGAGAGTATATGCCAAGTATGACTTTGATTAACTGTGACAAAAATGCTTTTTTCTATCAAGTAAAAAATAGGTGGGTAAAAGAAAGAACACTGATTGATTTTGCAATTAACTATCCACCAAATCAGAATCCAAAATTACTTAAGTTAGCAGCAAAAGAAAGAAAGATATTAAATAAATTTTATGCAAAGAATTTTTATTTTAAAGATTCTTTTTTAGATATATAGGCTATATGTCTTAAGTTTTTATTTATTGTAATCTAAAGATGAAGTGTAAAATTGTCTACAAAATTGATGTTAGAGATTGATATGGAAGTATTTGTCATAAGTTTATCCACGGCAAGTCAAAGAAGACAACATATAAACCAAGAGTTTGCTAAAAAAAACTTGGATTTTACTTTTTTTGATGCCTTAACACCTGAACCTGCAGGAGAGTTTGCTAATCAGCTTGGCTTGCGAGTTGATGATACTCTTTTGACAAAAGGTGAGATAGCATGCTTTATGAGCCATGTTTTCTTGTGGAATAAAATGATTAACGAGAATATTCCACATATGGCTATTTTCGAAGATGATATTTATTTAGGTGAAAATGTTAAAGCATTTCTTACTGATAACTCTTGGATTGACTCTAATTGGCATCTGATCAAGATTGAAGAATTTACTAACAAAGTTGCTCTTGGGCAAAAGGTTAAAATGTTTGATGGTGAGCCAAACAGAGCACTTTTTGAGCTTAAAAGTAAGAACCTTGGGACGGCTGGTTATATTCTTTCTTTACATGGGGCTAAGCAATTAATCAGCTACATTCAGGCATTAGATAAGTTGATTGCCTTGGATCACTTGATGTTTGAAAAGCTTATTCAAGATAAAATTTTATCTGTTTTGCAAATGAAGCCAGCTTTATGTATTCAAGATGTAACACTTTACTCAACAAAAGATAGTGTGAAATTTGCCAGTCATTTATATAAAGAGCGCCAAGTTAGGATGAAATATAATAAAAAGACTGGGTTGGATAAAATTCTTTTAGAGTTAAGTCGGATTTTTCAACAAATCAGAAATTTTATTTTATTTAAAACCGTTGGGTTTAAGTAGGGAAGAAGAGTGGAAAATTTTGTCATTAGTTTAAAGTCTGCTACTGATCGTAGAATCCATATAGAAGAGCAATTTGGAAAAAAAGAGATTGCATTTGATTTTTTTGATGCGATTGAACCACATAAAATTGATATGATTGCCGATAGTTTAAAAATTAATATCAATAATTGTAATTTGAGTAAGGGTGAAATTGGTTGCTTGCTCAGTCATGTTTCTCTTTGGAAAAAAGCATTTGATGAAAATATAGACTACATTGCAATATTTGAAGATGATGTTTATTTAAGTAAAGATGCACATTTTTTTCTAAGTAAAAGTGATTGGATTAATCATAATGTGGATTTTATAAAAATAGAAAAAACAATTGATAGTGTATTGCTTTCATTAGACAAAATAAATATTGGATTTAATAAATATGTTTTATCTAATCTCAGATGTTATCATTTAGGTACGGGGGGGTATATTCTCTCAAATAAGGCTGCACGTGATTTATATCAATATGTTTTAAATTTGGATAGATTGGATCATATTGATCAAATTATGTTTAAATTTTATTTTAATGAGGGGGGGCTACCTGTTTATCAAATAACTCCTGTATTGTGTATTCAGGATTGTATATTAAACCCTACACATCAAAAATTTAATAGTACATTACAATGGAGAGAAAACGTGAGAATAAAACAAAAAATATCGATATTAAAAAAAATGCAGAGGGAGTTGTTTAGAATATATGATAAACTTAGGCAGATTCCTTTTCGTGTTAAGTTGATTATACGGCTATAAAATATTTAAGAACTCATTAAACATATGGTCAATAGTTAATCTCAACTTATCTTCTTCTGTTATTTGGTAAGGGGAATGAGTAATTTCAAATAATTTCTGTGCCAATTTCTCTATATTTTGAGGCTCAACTAGACCTTTTTGTAATTCTATAGAATTTAATTGGTAGCGGATTCCTGATGAACAATTAAATGCGATCACTGGAACATTAAGTGAAATAGATTCTGCAATTACTAGAGGAGAGCCTTCCGTTAGAGAGCTTAAGATTAGTGTTTTACTTTGCTTAATATAGGCAGCAGGATTCTCTTTCCAACCTAAAAAGTCAATACGATTTTGAATATTTAAGGTATGAGCGAGTTGTTTTAAACTTTCAAGTAAATCTCCATCTCCAACGAAAGCCATTCTTCCATTTAATCCACTTTTAGCAAAGGCAATCAATGATATTTCAGGTTGTTTTTCTTTTGATAAGCGACCAACAAAAATAGTATCCCATATTTTTTCTGTAATATCTGGTATTGATGATATTAGTCTATTTACATCTATTCCATTAGGAATACATTTAATTTTTATATTTGGATTGTATTTTTTATATGTGTTTTTTATATCATGATTTACTACTAAAATATTTTTATTGTGAAATAAGTTGTTAAAAATTTTTCTTTCAATATATATTCTTCTTTTTTCTTTTATATATCTAAATAAATTGTTAGTTTGTTTTTCTTCTAAATGAATAATATCACCATGAATCCAATACCATGTGTTTGGATGTTCAATGAAAGTAGATAGCCAAAGTGATCTATAATGTCCTATTAATAATAAATCAGGATTCATTGTTTTAATTATATTTTGGATTTCTTCTTGTTTATTTTTGTCAAGGGTCTTATTTTTATTCCTCCATAAGTTTCCACTCATGAAGTAAGAATCTACATCAATATTAATTTGTTTTACTTCTTTTGGTAGTTGCATTCCGATATTCGAAGAGTCTAATATTGCATAACTTACTTTATAACCTAAATCAATAAATTTTTTGGCAATATCAATAGTAATTCTTTCTACACCGCCACCATATAGAGCATCTTGTATAAATAAAATTTTCTTCATTTGTATCTTGTCTGAAATAAGTAAGGAATTTTAGCTAAAATTATCATTCAATATGATTGTCGAAAAATATTTGATGATCGATAGTTTGCGCGTTATTAAACTATATAGTAATTATTGTTATTCCCCCTAAATCTTTTATAACCCCACATATATTCGGCAGGAAAGCGGTTGATCATCTGTTCAACTGCTTGATTGAGTGCCGTGGTCGCAATTCCGATATCTCTATCATAGAGTGCTGGATCATTCAGATCATCGCAATACACCTCAAATCCTTCACCGTCCTCACGACGGAAACAGCTTAATCCCACCAGACGGCATTGAGTTTTTTGCGCCATCTTGCTTGCAAGTGTACTGGTTAAACAGGGAATTCCAAAAAAAGGAACGATAACTCCGCCTGAAGGTTGAGGGACATGATCAGGTAAAATTACGCTAAAACCACCTTGTTTTAGATTCTTAAACAAGGCTTTTACACCATTTGCATCCGTTGGAACTAAGGTAGCATTTAACCGTTGGCGAGCATGCAAAGCAAATGCATTAAATCCTGAATCTTTCATGGGTTTGTACATAATGGTAGGTGTACCATACTGATTGACCCATGCATTCATCATTTCCCATGTACCCAAATGCGGAGTAATAATCAAAGCACCACGCGGATCATTTAAAGCATTTGTTAATACTTCTAAATTATGTACAGTACGAATTTGCTGAATGCTCCATTCAGGAGGCATTGCCCAGCATTTCCCAGATTCAATATAACTCAAACATTGCTTGGTCACACTTTCTCGAGCAAGCTGTTCTTTTTGCTCTGAAGAAAGAGTTGGGTAGGCTAAACCAATATTAATTCTGGTTTTCCAAAGCATACTTTTATCAGGATTTTGATTGATAAAGTAGGCAGCCACTTTTGCAATACTGCGCAAAAATGTTAAAGGGAGAATACGAAGTAAAATACTGTAAAACGACATGACGATCAGTCTTGCTTATCGGTATTGCCTTTGAGCACCATGTAAATTAGTGCTACAAAAATCAATAACGCACCTACAAGACTACTAACGCAGAAATATAAAATACGTTGATTGGTGGTCATATTGAAAAGTTCATTTGCCAAGATGTAACGCATAAAAAACCATTGAGCAAGTGAAAACACAATAATCACAATTGTGTGTCGACGTACATCAGGACGCATTGCCATAAGACTGACCTCTCAATAAAAAAGCAGCTTATTATGCCATTACGCTGCATGATCGCAAAGTAAAACCATGTAATATAAAAAAACCCTGCATTAAGCAGGGTCTTATTCAGCAATCAATTGAAAAAATTACTTTTCTTCAGCTTTTGCTTTTTCACGTAAACGAATACCCAAGTCACGCAATTGATTTGCTTCAACAGGCGCTGGTGCTTGAGTTAATGGACATTCAGCAGTCTTAGTTTTCGGGAATGCAATCACATCACGAATAGAAGAAGCACCTGTCATGAGCATGATCAAGCGGTCAAGACCAAATGCCAAACCACCGTGTGGAGGCGCGCCATAACGTAATGCGTTCAATAAGAAGCTGAATTTTTCTTCCGCTTCTTCTTCACCAATACCTAAAGCTTCAAAAATCGCTTTCTGCATCTCTAAGGTATAAATACGCAGTGAACCACCACCAATTTCAGTACCATTGAGTACCATATCGTATGCAACTGATAGTGCCGCGCCTGGATTGCTCTTTACTTCTTCAACACTTGATTTTGGTAGTGTGAATGGGTGATGCACAGAAGTCCATTTGCCATCATCAGTTTCTTCGAACATTGGGAAATCAACAACCCAAAGTGGTGCCCACTCGCAAGTTGAAAGATTCAAGTCATGACCGATTTTCACACGAAGTGCACCCATCGCATCATTTACAACTTTTGCTTTATCCGCACCGAAGAATACGATGTCGCCATTTTCAGCACCAACACGTTTTAATAAATCGAGTACGATTGGTTCGATGAATTTAACGATTGGAGATTGAAGACCTTCGATGCCTTTTTCAAGTTCATTGACTTTGATGTAAGCCAAGCCTTTAGCACCGTAGATGCCTACGAATTTGGTGTATTCGTCAATCGCACTACGTGGTAATGAACCAGCACCTGGAACACGTAAAGCGACAATACGACCTTTAGGATCTTTTGCAGGGCCAGCAAAAACTTTGAACTCAACGTCTTGCATTAAGTCTGCAACGTCAACTAATTTCAATGGAATACGCATATCTGGTTTGTCAGATGCATAATCACGCATTGCATCGTTATAGGTCATACGTTCAAATTTATCGAATTTTACATTCAATAATTCGTTGAACATTTTAACCGTTAAGCCTTCCATTAAATCCATGATGTCATCGTCAGACATAAACGATGTTTCAACGTCGATTTGGGTAAATTCAGGCTGACGATCCGCACGTAAATCTTCGTCACGGAAACATTTAGCGATTTGGTAATAACGATCGATACCACCGACCATCAACAACTGTTTGAACAATTGTGGTGATTGTGGAAGTGCATAGAAGCTACCATTTGAAACACGACTTGGGACTAAATAGTCACGTGCGCCCTCAGGTGTTGCACGAGTCAAGATCGGTGTTTCAACATCGAGGAAACCGTGATCTTCAAAGTAGTTACGAATCAAGTTTGTAACTTTAGAACGGAAGCGTAAGCGATCTAACATTTCTGGACGACGAATGTCCAAGAAACGGTATTTCAAACGAATTTCTTCAGAAATATTGGTGTTTTCGTCATTCAATGGGAATGGAGGTGTTTCAGAAGCAGCTAAAACTTCGATTTCTTTTGCTAAAACTTCGATTTGACCACTCACCATGTTGGCATTTTCAGTACCTTCATAGCGACGACGTACACGACCTGTAATTTTTAACACAAATTCAGAGCGTGCTTTATCCGCAGTTGAGAAAGCTTCTGGTGTATCAGGATCAATGACGACTTGAACTAAACCATCACGGTCACGCATATCAAGGAAAATTACACCACCATGGTCACGGCGACGATGAACCCATCCGCATAAAGTCACTGTTTGATCGATTTGGGCTTCAGTTAAAGAGCCACAGTAATGAGTGCGCATCATATTGAATTATTTATCCAAACTATATTGGCTAGAAGGTGAATGCGTAAACAGCGCATCACCAATGAAGGGGAGATTATGCCTTGTTGAACATATTGTCTCAAGTCTTAATCATTTCAACAGAATTTTAAAGCGACGCTTTTTTAAAAAAATGATCTTGTTTGACCTTTTCGATCAAATAATAGTAGCAACAGACATGCTGCTGTAAAAACACAAAGTGCTGTTTGAGTAAATTCGTTAATTGATTTACCAATAAAAAAATATCGTTCGGTGTACCAGAGTTCTGATGAAATATGACGACTATAGTCCCAAATCGACAACAATCCAGCAACTGTTGAAATCATTAAGCTTGTCGTGATAAATGCTTTGATTTTAATCGGTACAGGTTGAGCTAGTTTATGTTTGATGTAATAGCGTTTGCACATCCATAAGATAAAAGGTAAGGCGAGAATAGATGAAGCAATCTGCAAAATAAAATGTAATGGATAATGCAAACCAAAGAGAGAAATATCTTGTGCGAGTAAATCTTTAAAAGCGAAGGTTCGAAAGTCCAGATGGGTTAATCCATCCCAGATTAAATGTGTCGCTGTACCCAAAATAATCGCAAAGCAATTCATAAGACTAAAGCCCACTGCATCATCAAAATTGCTGATCTTTATGGGATCTTTTATACCCAGAAAACGATAACTGACAGGTCGATAAATGAGATACCACAAGAGACAAAAAATAATCCAATCGGAAGATTGGGGAATAATATCCCAGACCACTGATGTGTTAATGCAATTGTTTCTTGAGTAAATAAACGATGCAGGTCTGGGGTCATACAGCCGATTGCAAGCGCTGCGACAGGCAAATGACCCTTACTCAATTTTGATAGAGGTGGTGCAAGAACAGCATGAGAAAGAGTAAATGGCATATTCTTGGAACGTTATAAACATTGAATAATGGATCAGCAGTGTAGCAAATGTTTTTTGTGGTTATGTTTTTTATTGCAAAATAAATGAAATGTTATAATATAACAAAACATATTTAAGCTGATCTGAGACACGGCATGTCATTTTCTAAAAATATTTTGACTTTATCTATTTTAGCAATAGCCAGTAGTACCACCTTTGCAGAAGAGGAAACAAAGGTTCAACAACTTGCTACGATTGAAATTAAAGCGCACCCTTTAGAGCGAAATGCAGCCGATTTTGCTGTCGCAGATCATGTGGTTGAGCAAAAAGAGTTAACTGAAAAAAGTGTAACATTAGGTGATGCCTTAGCTGGTGAGATGGGTATACATACCAATCAGTTTGGCGCAGGTTCAAGTCGTCCAGTGATTCGAGGACAAGATGGTGCTCGAGTCAAAGTGTTGCAAAATGCCTCTGAAAATATTGATGTTTCAACGTTATCGCCCGACCATGCGGTCACGGTTGATCCATTATTAGCAAAGAAAATAGAAGTTATTCAAGGACCATCTACTTTATTGTACGGTGCTGGTACTGTAGGTGGTTTGGTCAATGTGACAGACAGCAAAATTCCGACACAGATGCCAGAAAATGGTTATGAGGGGAATGTTGGGCTACGCTATAACACTGGTAGTGATGAAAAATTAGCAAGCGCGGGTGTTACTGTTGGTTTGGGTGATCAAGTTGCATTACGTCTTGAAGGTCTCAAACGCGAAGCCAATGATTATATTGCACCTGATTATTTCCATGAAGGCGAAAAAGAACGTCGAGTCGATAATACTTTTGCCAAAGGGCAAACTGTAAATGTCGGTCTATCGTGGATTTATGATCGTGGCTTTACGGGTATTTCATATAGCAATCGTCAGGATCAATACGGCTTGCCAGGACATAGCCATGAATATGAAAGCTGCCATTTACATGGTCTGAGTTTACATTGTGGTGATCACGA
Source organism: Acinetobacter modestus (assembly GCF_014636095.1). Lineage (GTDB taxonomy): Bacteria > Pseudomonadota > Gammaproteobacteria > Pseudomonadales > Moraxellaceae > Acinetobacter > Acinetobacter modestus. Next base: position 246,297 of record NZ_BMDV01000004.1, on the reverse strand, counting down.
TCCAAATGATGGGCATGACCATGACGAACATGCGCATGATGCAGGACCTTGGATTGACTTAAAATCAGAGCGTTATGATGTTCGTACTGAGTTGGACAACCCATTTGCAGGCTTTAAAAAATTACGCGCACAAGCGAGTTATACAGATTATCAACATGATGAGATCGAAGAAGAGACCATCGCGACTCGTTTTAAAAATAAAGGTTATGATGGACGCTTAGAGTTAGTACACAACCCGCTGGGTGCATGGGAAGGGGTCATTGGTACACAATATGGACAACAAAAATTAAAACTTACAGGTGAAGAAGCCTTTTTAGCACCAAATACCACTAAAAAATGGAGTGTTTTTGCATTAGAACATGCGCAATTTAATGATGTTCATGTTGAATTAGCTGCTCGTGCAGAACAGCAAAAAATTAATATTGATGATGCAACGAAAAAAGATTTCGACGGTTCAGCCTTTTCTGTTTCTGGTGCCGCCAATTGGGAGTTTGCACCAAACTATAAACTCTCTTTCGTTACCTCACATCAGGAGCGTTTGCCTTTAGCACAAGAGTTATATGCCAATGGTGGGCATTTCGCCACCAATACCTATGAACTAGGGAATGATCAGCTTAAAAAAGAGCAGTCAAATAATGTTGAACTTGGTTTTCATTACGATGATAACAAGTTTGATTACCATGTACATGTCTACCACAACTGGTTTGATGATTACATCTATGCCCAAACTTTAGATCGCTATAAAGATTTCCGTTTGGTTCAGTATGCACAAGATAAAGCCAAGTTCTATGGCGCTGAAGCGGAAGTGGGTTATCAGCTCTCTTCAATTTATAAACTCAGTGCATTTGGTGACTATGTTCGTGGCAAGATCGATAATGAAAATGCACCACGTGTACCAGCGGGCCGTTTAGGTACAAAAGTGAATGCAGACTTTGGTGATGGTTTTAGCGGTTCAGCTGAGTATTATCATGTATTCCAACAAGATAAGATCGCAGCTTATGAAACCGATACACAAAGTTATAATATGTTAAATTTGGGTGTGGCGTATTCAGGTAATTATGGCAATGTCGGTGATTATCGTGTATTCCTAAATGCTAATAACTTGTTGGATGATCAGGTTTATCAACATGCATCGTTTTTATCAACCATTCCACAAGTTGGACGTAATTTTAGCGTTGGTGTGAACTTTAGTTTCTAATTTGTCACTCAAATCTTATTGAAAAATCAAAGTATAAGCTCTAGCCTTAGTTCATTAGGCTAGGGCTTTTTCTGTTTATATGCGCATCTTCCAAAGAATTCATCAAAAATTAAACTGGTCAGGTCGACGTTACATGGCAGTCATATTGAGTATTTTTGCGATTGGGTATATTGCTTCTGCAATTTATCACACTGTAAAACCACTCCCAAAAGGACTGGATTTTACTGGACAACTTCGCCATGCCAATGTGAAATTTTTAGCGGATCAAACTTATATTGATATACAAGGTCAGCAACAAGTTGATCAGCATATTTTCAAAGAAGTATTCCAACTAATTGATCAAGCACAAACCACGATCGTGCTAGATATGTTTCTATTTAATCAGGAAGTTGGTGAATCAAAGGTAAAGCAATTTCCATTGATGCAACAACTCACTGATGCGTTGATTCTGAAGCGTAAACTTTACCCCTCAATTCAAATCGTTGTGATTACAGATCCAATTAACTCGGTTTATGGTGGAATAACTCCTAAACACTATCGTCAGCTTCGTCAAGCAGGCGTTGATGTGATAGAAACTGATCTAAAACCATTGCGAGCCTCGAATCCATTGTGGTCGGGTTTTTGGTATATTTGTTGCCAAAATTTAGGCAATAATCCAGAAGGCGGTTGGCTAAATAATCCTTTTGGAAAAGATAAAGTAACAATACGGAGTTATTTGGAGTTACTCAATTTTAAAGCCAATCATCGTAAAACCTTAGTGGTAGATACGGCTCAAGGTTGGAAGAGTTTAGTGACCTCAGCGAATCCTCATGATGGGAGTTCACATCATAGTAATGTCGCACTGGTCGTGGATGGCCCAACCGCGATTGATGTATTACAAACTGAGCAAACTGTCGCGAATATGTCACAAGGTTCAAGCCCTTTTGTGATTATGAGTGGGCTAGTGGAAGATAAGCGCTTGCCACAGGTGCAGCTACTGACTGAAAAAGCGATTTATGATGCTGTGTTGAAGATGATTCAATCTGCAAAAAGTGAAGAGCATTTGGACATGGCTATGTTCTATCTGTCTGAGCGAAATATTATTGAGGCGTTAAAACAGGCTAAACAACGTGGTGTAAATATCCGTATTATGCTTGATCCAAATAAAGATGCATTTGGTCGTCAAAAGAATGGTATTCCAAATCGCCAAGTGGCTTCAGAACTCAATGCGGTAGGTATTCCAATTCGTTGGTGTGATACCCATGGTGAGCAATGCCATAGTAAAATGCTACTCAAATATAACGCTCAGCAAGCTGAGATTATTTTAGGTTCAGCTAATTTAACGGCACGTAATCTTAAAAACTATAACCTTGAGACAGACATGCGCGTTTTAGGTTCAGCGCAAGCACTGGTCTTTAAAGATGCAGGACAGTATTTTGATGCTGCTTGGAGTAATGCGAATGGTCGTCAGATCACGGTTGATTATGCAAAATATGCTGATGAGTCAAAAGTGAAATACTGGCTCTATCGTTTTATGGAGTGGTCGGGCTTATCGACTTTCTAAAAAAGAGGCTTAAAGCCTCTTTTTTTATTGCGGATTTGGTGGAATCAATTGATCTAAATCTTTATCAGCTAAGTGATCTAATTCACTTAAATCCGTTTTGATTTTCCACTGAGTTTCATCATCGACTGGGTTAGGCAAACGAGCTTCTAACCAATCACATACTGCATCAGGATTAAATTCAGGATGATTACATTGAATTACCCAAGCTAAAAAGTCTTTCGCTTCACCATTCATATAAGGAGGAGGAGAGACAGGGAAGAATTGAGTGGGTAAGCGCTCATTGGTCGATAAGTAGTTCAGAACATGCCCAAGCTCTTGAACAGTTTGCCATGCAAGTGGATGTGCAACATCAATATTGAATTTAAACCACCATGCATGTTGACCATCTGTGCCATGTGCAACGATGCGAGCTTCCTGCACACTTGGAACTTTACAAAAGAATTGATAAAGGCGGTCAAAATTCATTTCAGCCACAAATGTCGTCTCAAAATCAAAAGTATAATTTTAGCATATCTCTATTTAACTATTCGTAGATGTGATTGATCGATAAATTGATTGATTAGATCTGAAAAAATATTATTACAACAGTTATGCTTAATTTTTATTCTAAAATAGAAAGATACTCTGATTTCTTAGGAGATAATCATGAAGCAATCTAAAATTTATATTTATGGCTTGGCGACTATATTGGGTTATCTCCCTATCATGAGTTATGCAGATAATGCTTGGAGTGGCTATAGTGGGGTGGAAAGACGTTCGTATCCTCAAACTCCTCGTTATCAACCAGCAGCAGAAGATCCTTTCGCATTTTCAAATCAGCGTTACACACCGACTGCACCACCTAAAGGCTATTATTATCAACCGAATCAAAATAATTATTATCCTTATCCAAACCATCGACCGGGTGTTCGTATTGAATACTATCCAGAAACACAATATGAGCACAGCTATCGACGTGAATCATTTGTTGTTGGAAATGAATTACCCGGAGAGTTTCGTAGTGAGCGTTATGTGATTCGAGATTGGGATTCATATTCATTGCGTGAACCACCAAGAGGTCGGCACTGGGTGATGGTCGATGGTCGTTATCTTTTGGTGACTGATGATAATTTTACGATTGAAATTATTCGCTGATTTTAAATGTTTTTTTGAATTTTATTCAAAATTGAAATCTCCATAATTTCTTGGTTTTCATTACAAAGTTTTGCAATGTCGCAGTTTTTATTCATGCTTTCTCCTAGAGTTTTTCTTAATCTGATTTTAGATCGAAAAAACAGAGGATCAGAACATGAAAAAGACAGCTGTATTACTGGTATCAACACTTATGCTTGGTGTATCTGCCTCAGCTATGGCAGATTCAAATCGTTGGGATCATCAACATAAAGATCGTTATGATTACCGCTATGATCGTTATGACAATCGTCATGATCATCGGGAACAACCTCGTTGGTCAAATGGGGATCGCGGCAATCATTATGGTCAACGAATCAATTTTAAACGTGGTGAACGTTTACCTTCAGAGTTTCGTAGTAACCGATATATTGTTTCCAACTATCGTTATCATCGCTTGTATGAACCACCTCGTGGCTATAACTGGATGCAGGTACAAGGTAAATATGTATTGGTTGATTCGAAATATCGAATATTCCGTGTTGCATAAAATACCTAAGAAAAAGCAGGCGAGATGCCTGCTTTTTTTATTTATGCAAGTTCATCATCTTGTGGTCGTGGTGTCTTATTTGCAGGAAGTTGTTGTTCATGATCTTTACCTCGGATCACAGATGGGTAGTTCCATGAAGCAAAACGCACCACTAAAATAGCCAAAGCCAGAATTAAAATAGAGCCTGTAATAATGACTAAATCCATCGAGGCTTTGTGATTATGCTGAATATCTGCAATCAATAGGCGAGTAAGTGCAGTGATCGCCACATAGATGAGGAAGCGTACAGGCATATGATTGGTTTTAAAATAGATGCCGACCATTGCACCAAGTTCGAGGTAGATAAATAGCAGTAAAATGTCATCAATGCTGGCATATTGTTTAACGGTCAAAATTTCAATGACGGTATGTACTGCCGACCAAGCAATCATACAGCCAATAATAAACAGAGCTAAATAGTGAAAGGCTTCAACGGCATAATGACCTAGACGGTCAAATAAACGTTGTAAATTTTCGAGTTTATCTTTGGAGTTAGACATACAGGCTTATATTCTCAACAAGATCATTAGAATGTTATGCAATTTTTATGCTGATTTTATTATAGCCATAAAAAAACTGCCTAAACCAAATGATTTAGGCAGTTTTTAAAACCGAACTAGAATTAAGCTTGGTTTGTGAAGTAATCTTCGCTGAAGTTCATGATTAAGTCAGAACCTGCTTTAATCTTCGCAAGGCGTGAATCAAGTTCTGGCAAAATACGATCAACAAAGTACTGTGCCAAAGCAAGTTTGTTTTGGTAGAAATCACCAGACTTGTCTTTTGCAGCAGCAGCAATCTTAGCAAACATATAAGCAAAGCTAAGTAGACCAACTGCGCTTAAATAATCTACAGCCGTAGAATTCGGGAATTCGATGTTTTCAGCTGCTTGCTCAATAATGAACTGAGTAATTGCTTCGATTTCAGTTGCAGCATCTAAAGTCGCATCTTTAATGAAGTTTAAGTCAGTTTCTAATGCATTGGCAAAATCACGGATCTCAGTGATATATTCAGCGATGAAAGCACCACCACACTTAATCGTTTTACGACCAATTAAGTCCTGAGATTGAACGCCGTTTGTCCCTTCGTAAATTTGAGAAATACGAAGATCACGGATGCACTGTTCCATACCCCATTCACGAATATAACCGTGACCACCAAATACCATTTGTGCATCTAAAGTTGCTTGGAATGCAGTATCTGTGAGGTAAGCTTTTGCAATTGGTGTTAACAGCGCGACACGGTCATTGGCTTTCTTCACTGCTTCTGCATCAGTAGAGAATTTAGTGATATCAAGCTGTTGACCTACATATACTGCAAATGCACGAGATGCTTCATTATTTGCACGTACATTCAATAACATACGACGAACATCACCGTGAACTAAGATGCTATCCGCAGGTTTGCTTGGAGATTTAACACCAGAAGCACTGCGACCTTGTAAACGATCAGTCGCATATTGAGCTGCATTTTGGTAAGCAAATTCAGAAGCGCCAAGACCTTGGATACCCATTGATAAACGTTCATAGTTCATCATCACGAACATTGCTGCAAGACCTTCGTTTTCTTTACCAACGAGATAACCTTTTGCAGCATCAAAATTCATCACGCAAGTTGCAGATGCCTTGATCCCCATTTTATGTTCGATTGAACCAGGACCAACAGGGTTACGCTCACCTAAAGAACCATCTGCATTTACAATGTATTTCGGTACGATGAATAAAGAAATACCACGTGAACCCGCAGGTGCATCAGGTGTTTTTGCAAGAACTAAGTGAATGATGTTTTCAGCGAGGTCGTGATCACCACCTGTGATGAAAATCTTAGTACCTGTAATGTTATACGTACCATCTTCGTTACGTTCAGCTTTAGTTTTAATAATCCCTAAATCTGTACCTGCATGCGGTTCAGTTAAGCACATCGTACCTGACCATTCGCCAGAGTAGATTTTAGGTAAATAAGTTTCTTTTTGCTCTTGAGATGCATAGCTGTTTAATGCCATACCTGCACCCACAGAAAGAAGCGGGTAGAGCATGAATGATGGATTGGTTGCGAATAACATCTCATCAGAAAGAACTGTCAGCATTTTTGGCATTGCTTGACCGCCCCATTCCTCATCAGCACCTAAGCCAATCCAACCACCTTCAGCGTATTGACGGAATGCTTCTTTAAAGCCTGCTGGTGTGAATACTTCACCGTTAACCCAACGTGCACCTTCTTCATCACCAGTACGGTTAAGTGGGTGAGTTACGTTTTGAGCAAATTTAGCCATTTCTTCTAAAATTGCTTCAGCAGTTGCAGCATCTACATGAGCAAGATTCTCATTAGACTGCCAAAATTGTTCTGCTTTAAATACATCATTTAAGATGAATTTCATGTCTGCTAAAGGTGCATTGTAAATTGGCATAATCGTTCCTTTTTACGCACAGGTCATGTGCAAAGTGATCAAATAAAACGAACAAATAAATTGAATAGTGTAAATTTAGCATTGATTAAACAAAAAAAGGACGGTCAAAACTGACCAGTCCTTTTTCTGTGATGAACGTTGCATCTCACTCTAATCTATGATTAGAACGCGAAGTGTTCCGCATCAAGTTCAAACAATGGCGCAACGCCAGTTGAAAGTACATCTACGTGTGAGCGAACACGCGGCAAGATCTTCTTGAAGTAGAAGCGAGCAGTCGTTACTTTTGCATTGTAGAAGTCAACTTCTGTTGAACCTTCAGCCAATTTCTCTTGAGCAACAAGTGCCATACGAGCCCATAGGAATGCAAGTGTTACATAACCAGAGAAGTATAAGTAGTCAACCGCAGCTGCACCAACTTCATCAGGATTTTGCATTGCGCGCATACCGATTTGCATCGTGATATCGCCCCATTCTTTGTTTGCAGCAGCCAATGGCGCAATAAATTCTTGCATTGCAGCATTGTCTTTATTTGCTTCAACAAATTTATGGATGATCTTGGTGAAATCTTTAAGCATTGCACCTTGAGTTTGCAATACTTTACGACCTAACAAGTCAAGTGCTTGAATTTCAGTAGTACCTTCGTATAAGCAAGCAATACGTGTATCACGTACGATTTGCTCCATACCGTGTTCAGAAATAAAGCCATGACCACCAAATACTTGAACACCGTGCTTCGCAGATTCTGAACCAGTTTCAGTTAAGAATGCTTTAGCAATTGGAGTTAACAAAGATAAGATGTTGTCAGCAAACTTACGCTCTTCTTCAGTTTCGCCTTTTTCAACGATATCTGCATACTGAGCCAATAAGTAGACAAGTGCACGACCACCTTCAGCAAATGCTTTTTGAGTTAAAAGCATGTTACGAACAGCAGGGTGAACAATAATTGGATCTGCTTCTTTTTCAGGCGCTTTAGGACCTGAAAGTGAACGCATTGCTAAACGATCTTTCGCATATGCTAAAGCACCTTGGAAAGAACCTTCAGATGCAGCAAGACCTTGAACGGCTGTACCAATACGTGCAGTGTTCATGAATGTGAACATGCAGTTTAGGCCGCGGTTTTCTGGTCCGATCAAGTAACCTTTTGCTTTATCAAAGTTGATCACGCAAGTTGCGTTACCATGGATACCCATTTTGTGTTCGATCGAACCACAACGTACAGCGTTGCGCTCGCCAACTGAACCGTCAGCATTTACAAGGAACTTAGGTACGATGAAGAGAGAAATACCTTTAGTGCCTTTAGGCGCACCTGGTAAACGTGCAAGAACGATGTGAACGATGTTGTCAGCCATGTCATGTTCACCAGCAGAGATAAAGATTTTCTCGCCAGAAATTGCATAGCTACCATCATCATTTGGTTCTGCTTTAGTACGAATAATACCTAAGTCTGAACCAGCATGAGATTCTGTTAAGCACATTGTACCTGTCCAAACACCTGATACAAGGTTTGGCATATACGTCGCTTTTTGTTCATCAGAACCATGGTGTTCAATTGTACGAACAGCACCATGAGAAAGACCTGGGTACATACCCCAAGACCAGTTTGCTGTACCAACCATCTCAGAAATTGTGATTCCTAGAGAGTTTGGTAATGCTTGACCGCCAAATTCTTCATCAGCTGAAAGAGAAGGGAAGCCAAGTTCGATATATTTTTGATACGCTTCTTTAAAGCCTGTAGGCGTAGTAACAACACCATCATTCCAAGTACAACCTTCACGATCGCCTGATTGGTTGATAGGAGAAAGTTCATTCTCACAGAAATCAGCTGCTGCTTCTAAATATTGATCAACCAATTCGCGGCTTACGGTGCCTTGAAATGCAGGAAGTTTTGCGTAATGTGCTTCAGCATTTAATAATTCGTGCAATACGAACTGCATATCACGTAAGGGTGCTTTGTATTGTGGCATAGCATTTTCCTCAATACTGGTTAAACCAGAGTTATAATCTTAGTCAATAGTAAATATACCCAAAGGGTATCATTTTGTGTTGCTAATCGTGCAACAAGTTATAGTTCCGTACAAGCTTTAACAGGGCATTTCTTAGTGACTGTAAAGTCAAAGATAATGCTTAAATTATTTTAAAGCGTATTGATTGTAGGCAGTTTGCGTTGAATTCGCCCGTAATAATATGCAAAAAATCGTAAGCAGCTGTGTAATTAAAAATAATTGATTCGGCAAATAAATAAAAGGCGCTTAAAGCGCCTTGATAACGAAAGAATATTATATTTTTACATAGGTTTAACGTTTGAATTGTGATTTTTCAGGCGTAAAGCGAACGTCACAAGTACCTTCAATTACACGTTTATTCCACTGAACATTCACACGCTCACCGATGCGTTTACCCTGACAGGCTTTCTCGATCTGTGCTCTCTGTAGTCGATGTTCTTCACGCATTTGTTCTCGTTGTTCTTCACGTTGTTCGCGTTTAGCTTGCCATTCTGCACGTTGTTCAGGGGTTAGCGGTTGACGTTGCATTTCGTGGCGGTGGCGGTCATGATTCATTCCTTGTTCTGAAGGTGTTACTTGGCAGGCAGCCAAACCTAAAACAGAACCGAGAAGAGTTGTCATTAATACAATTTTTGTCTTGTTCATTATTTTATCCTGCGTAGTCAGTTAAGATTCGATTGTTAAAGATTAGATAATAAAGATGAAGAAAGAATGGAGAGTTTTTTTGAACCATGTTGGTTACAATCCATAAATAGAACACTATTGAGATTTCGCTTTTGAATGTTCGTCGCATGCCTTTAGCCATACGTTTATTTTTAACGGTATTACTGACTACCTTAGTGATTGCAACAATCAGTTTAGGGGTATTGCATTGGACCATGCAAAAGAACTTCGCACGTTATGTTGCTGATGTGGAAATGCAAAAATTAGATCGTTTGATTGCGAATCTAGGTAATGTTTATACGGTTTATCATGACTGGGGGAATGCTATTCAGGCGCAGATTTTACAAATTGAAGGGAACGCAGCACCTGATGATTATGATCGTTTGTCTCAGTGGTGGTTGCGCCGTCAGTATGATATTGCCTTACAACAACGTTATTTTAATGACCATACCTTATTAACGCTTTCACCCACTTTAGCTCAAAACAACACCGAAATAAAAAATCGTCAGATTTTTAATGATGAAGAATTAAAGATTCTTAAACAAAATTTACCCTCAGAATATCAACCCTTTGAAGGCTTACGTTTTCCTTTGAGTCCGAGCCAATTTCGATTAAAGAAAGATGCGAAAGATGACAAGCAAGAAACCAAATCTAGTTCATCACCTGAACATGTTAAAAAACGTTTTGTATCAATTCCAGATCGTTTAGGTTTAAGTTCAAGACTGTCTTTATATGATGAAAAACACCAATTTATTGTGGGCGAACCTGCAACTGATCAAATAGCCTACCGTCCAATTCTGGTCGATCAAAAAGTTGTGGGTTATCTCGGCTTAAAACCAGTACTGGATCAAGATGATGCATCGAGTATCAATTTCTTTAGTAATCAAAAGCGTTATTTGCTTTTAGTTTATGCCTTAACCGTGCTTTCCAGTTTGGTGGCTGCATTATTGATGGCAGCTTATTTCAAAAAGCCAATTCAACGTTTGCTCAATGCGACGTTGGAGTTAACGCGTGGAAATTACCAACATCAAGTTGTGATTAAGCGAAATGATGAATTGGGAGATTTATCTAATCAACTGAATCATTTGGCTGATATTTTGCATCAACATGAGGAATCGCGCCGTCAATGGGTCGCAGATACTTCTCATGAATTAAAAACGCCTTTGGCTGTGTTACAAGCACAGATTGAAGCGATGCAGGATGGAATTCGTAAAGCAACACCCGAGCATCTTGATGCAATGATGCGTCAAGTGAGTAGTTTAAAGAAGCTAACACAAGATTTGGCTGATTTGGCACAGGCAGATGCGCAGCAGTTGAAATGCTATTTTGCTGAAGTCAATCCATGGGATGTAGTACTGCAAGAAGTTGAGAACTTTAAACCTACATTTGAACAAAAGCAGCTTGATGTTTCACTCTCAGGCGAAGGAATAAGCCTATCTTTAGATCGAGATCGTTTTAAACAGATCATTGTTAACTTGCTTGGCAATTGTGTACGTTACACAGAACAAGGTGGAAAAATACAGATTTATACTCAACAAAATGAGCATGAATGGATATTGTATGTGGATGATAGCCCATTTGGGCTAAGTGATGAGCAGTTGGCGCGTTTAGGCGAGCGTTTTTATCGTGTGGATGATTCACGCACACGTAGCACTGGCGGAACAGGTTTAGGTTTGGCTTTGTCTTGTAAACTTGCACAGGCTTTAGGTGGTTCACTTACTTTTAATCATTCACCTTTAGGTGGATTGCGTTGTGTACTGACTTTCCCAAAATTAATTAAATAACTTTTTTGATCCTCTTTGCTTGAGGACGATGGATAGGATGAAAACCATGAAGCATATTATGTTGGTTGAAGATGAAGTTGAACTAGCGCAGTTGGTTCGTGATTATTTAGAGGCGGCTGGTTTTGAGGTCAGTATGTTTCATGATGGTCAGGATGCTTATACCCAGTTTCAACAACGTAAACCTAGTCTCATGATTTTAGACTTGATGGTTCCTCGTATGGATGGTTTAACTATTTGCCGTAAAGTGCGTGAACAATCTGATTTGCCTATTATTATGGTGACTGCGCGTACTGAAGAAATTGATCGTGTTTTAGGCTTAAATATGGGTGCAGATGACTATATCTGTAAACCATTTAGTCCGAAAGAGTTGGTTGCACGTGTACAAGCTGTTTTACGTCGTTTAGAGCGTAAGGCAGAACCAGATCAAAATGATTTATTTCGTATCGATAAAGCACAGCAACGGATTTGGTATCAACAAAAAGCATTAACTTTAACACCTACCGAATTCCGTTTATTGGAATTATTTTTGGAGCATTTAGGTCAAGTCTATTCCCGTGCGCAATTATTAGATCATATTAATCCAGATAGCTTTGATGTGGCAGATCGTGTAATTGACAGCCATATTAAAAATCTTCGTCGTAAAATTACTGAAGCTGCTGAAACAGGTAATCGCCATGAATGGATTCAAGCGGTTTATGGCGTAGGTTATCGTTTTGAATATCCTGATGAGTAAAATATAAAAGCCCTTTTGTAAATAAAGGGCTTTTTATTAAATAATAAATTGTCATTATAATTATAAGTAGCTATTATTTGTTCAAAGTCAATATATGACTTTTATTAAGTCCTAAATTTAAAATATTTAGATAATAATTTTATTATAAAAGGGGTGTCAAATGTTTAAAAAAACATTTTTAGCTTTCGCTTGTTCTACATTTTTAGTTGCTTGTGGAGGAGGTGGTAGTACTTCTACAAATAATACTGATAATGGTAATCCAGTTGCTCCTGTTTCAGATTTAAATAAAGCAAAACAGTTGATTGATACAACCAATAATATCATTTCTTATTTTGATAGTTTTGATGGATTGCAATCACAATATCAGCCAACGTTTGATGCAATTAGTGATGCTGGTACGGATACTGCTAATGCGAGTGGTTTAATTTTGACTTTAGCCTCATTGGCACAACAAGATGCGCAGAATTCAACTCGTGAATATAATGCGGCTCAATTAGAAGCCTTATTGAAAGAAGATTCAACGTATGGGGAATATTACTATCCTGATTATCAGTTGAGTAATAACACCCTTAAAGTCAGTGTGACACCAAATTCAGTGACTGTAACAGGTGGTGTTACAGCTAAGTATTGGACAGATTATGTTTGGGACTATAAAACTCAGACAGGTCATGATGTTTTTGGTGATGAGGCCAACGTGACTGTAACCAATTTGAAATTAGAAGCACCATTCTCGGCATCTCAATCAACTTACGATTTTAAATTGGTTGCTGGTGGGAAAATTGCCACTAAGAATGTTGTGAATAAAAAAGAAGCAATTTTGGCAGTAAATAGTGATAGTACTGCTCAAGTCGTTTATAACAATCCAGCAAAATTGGGTGATCGTTCTAGTGATCAAGTTCCTAAGACTGCGCAATTTAAGTTTGCGAATGTTGTATTGACTGCTGTAGGTACAGGCGCAGAGTTGAGTTTAACTGAGTTTTCAAGTAAAGCGACGCAAGTTCAATTTAAAGATGGTTTAAGCACATCCACAGAAATTATTCCTACTGAGCTAAACTTAAAAGGTAAGGCTATTGCTGGAACGGAAAGCCTGAACTTAGAGGCAAGCATTAAATTAAATAATGATTTATCCAAAGTAATTGATATTACAGGTGGTAATGAATCTGCTGCAGCATTTATTAATGCAGATCTTAATGTGAAACTCAGTGGTAATGTCAAAGGTGGTGGCACAAGTATTAAACCATTTAGTGTTAATTTAACTGCTAAACGTAATGAGTATCAGAAAGGCACAGCAACGATTAAGATTACTGTAGATAAAGATGTGCTTACGGCTGACTTTAAAACTGATAATTTGATTACAACAGATGTACCTGTCGTTTGGGCAAAATTGTCTCATCCTAATGGTGCATATGTTGAAATTGCTGATCTTGATAATTTTTCATTAGCGCAGATCAAAGTGGGTAATACCGCATATGGCACAGTGAGTAAAGTGTCAGATAACATATATTCTGCAAAATTCACAGATAATACTGTTAAAGCGATTGCACCATAATCATGAAAAGGAGAGGGGGAGTAATATCCCCTTTTTTTATGCTCAAAAAAAGTCTAGCTGTATTCGGGATATTGATTCCTTTCTATTCCCATGCTCAGGAAAAAATCTATTATCAAGTGCAGGCAAATGTATATAGTGAACCTGTGTCGATTCACGCATTTACAGATGATTGGAATGATACGCATTTTAAATCAGGAAAAAATGCTTTTGCTCATGGTTTAATGCAGTTGGGTATTAAACAGGGTCAATGGGATTTTAGCTGGATTTGGCGTTATGATTATGTCCTACATTTTAGTCCAGATACTGCAACATTATATTATCAGATCAAAAATGAAAAATTGATTGATGCCAGTACTCAATATAATTTACAACTTGAGGCGCAGCATGTTGATACTGTCGGCTCTAGATTTGCCTATACATGGCAATTGAGTCCGAACTGGAATTTAACAACGGGTGCAACTGCATTAATTGGGCGACATTATGTGGATGGTCAAGTCAATGCTTTGGCTCAAACAACTGATCAAAAGCAACTCATGGACCGCGTTAAATGGCTGAATGGCCAAATTGACTATAGTTATGACCAGCCTGCACTAAAAGAAGATAAAATGGGGTGGAATGAGCGTGCAAATCAGGGTTATGGTTTTGCATTTGATACTTCATTACAAGGGACAATTGCGAATCACTGGAAAGTAAACATTAATATTCAGGATGCAATTGCTTATTTATATTGGCAAGATGCACCTTATACACAATATCAGATTACTTATGATCAGGATAAGCGCCCCCGCTTTGATATTCACGGACAATTTAGTAAGCACCATCAATACACCCAAAAACTGCCATTTAAAATTTATACTGATTTCAATTATCAGTCGGATCAGGCTTGGCAGTTAGGTATAAGCTCAATCAGTAATCAATATAATAGTCTTTGGCAACTTAATGCTTATTGGGATGCTGGATTGCAATGGGGAATCCATTTTGAACCACAGACTCATGCCTTGGGGTTATCAATTCAACATGATTATTTTGGTGTGAAATATATTGCAGATAATCTAAATACTAATCAGGCTAAGAGAATGGGTGCACAATTATTTGCGCAATATCAATGGTAGAGATTAAGCAAAATAGTAATCCACATCTAAACTCAAACCTATTGCAAACAACTGTTGAATATTGGATGCACTTATCAGTCGATGATGTGGATTTTCAACATACCCAGTTGCGTTGATACCGAGAGAATATTGGGGATTAAAAAATAGCTGCCGTAAGGTACTTTGATAAGGTTGTAATTGTTCGAGTACATCACTGATATGCTGATTCAGTTTTGCTGTTTCTCGATTTAAACGTGAAGAAAGATTTATTGATGAATTACGATGATTGACTTTTGATCTAATTACGGCATTTGTTCGAGTGATATTACGACCCAGATCAAAATACACTTCAAAATTTAATTCAGGAAATAATTGTTGTAACTCATTTGCTGGTAATTTAGACCAAATACAGAAATAAGCATATTCATTACATGGTCTTGATTCTTCTGTTGTTGCGATTGGTTTGGCATATGGATAATCGTGTCCATCATCTTGATCTAAATAACCATGTAAATGAAACCCCGCATTTAATTCGCTCAATTCCCGTAATAGATCAATATTAAGATGAAATCCTGCACCTTGCGTATTTGCATCATGCGTAACTAAATGCAAAGTCAGACGAAATGATGTGGGAAGCTGTAATATATTGGTGTTGGTTTCAAGATACGTAAACCAATGTTGTATTTGCTCTACATTATTTAAATTTTGATCGATATCGAAACGGATACACATCTGTTGAAATTGATGTGTACCATCATCACTGATTTGACCTTTATTCCAAGCTTCATAGCGACACATTCGATCAAGATGATATTGCTCTACAATCTGTTGCACATTTTGTTCGCTGTCTTGGGTAATGGTGAAGTAAAAGTATTCACTATAACTTTGTTGTTGGGACATCTTTTTATCAATCTCATTTTATCCTGTGGATAACCACAACATTATCCACAGAAAATGTGGATAGTTTTAAAAAATTATGGATGAATATTGATCTTTATATAATTGGAGACGAGTGCCCATATTTCATCCATATCTGAATTAGTGACAGCAATACAGCCCAAAGTCCAATCTTTACGAGGCATATATGTCGCACTTGAAGGCAATGAAGCTGCCCATGTAGGCACTGTTCCATGAATCATAACGTCTCCACCTGTAGATTGATGCTGCTGTTTGGCGAAAGCAAGATCATTTTGATTTGGATAGGAAATATGCAAGGATTTATAGTAAGCACTTTGGGAATTACGCCAGTCGATTGAATAAGTCCCTTCAGGTGTTTTGCCATCACCTTCAAATTGTTTATGCCCGATTGGGTTAAAGCCTAAACGAATCGGATAACTTCGAATCACTTCATCTTGATGTTTCAATTGTAGAAGTCGTTGGCTTTTAAATACTTCAATTGAAGTCACGGGTTTAGTTTCATTGAGCTGTTGTATCACTTGTGCTGAAAGAGGTTCATGTGTTGGTGTGAATGTAGGCAGAAACTTTCCATACTGATAAAAAGCCAGCCCACTGAAAAGAATCAGTATTATAAATCCAACTACAAACCTGAGTTTCATCATTGATTTTCTACGATGAACAACTTACTGAAATTTCAGGCATATCACTTGGTAAAGGTGCAGTATCTTGTTCAGATTCCAAATCAGGCTGTTTTTGATAAGGCTGATTGAGGAGCTTAAATAAACGATCAACTTCACTAAAATCACCACGTTCAGCTTGTTCAATCGCTTTTTGTGCCATATGGTTGCGTAAAATATAATGAGGATTAGCGCCTTGCATAACTCGATCTAACTCGTTTGTATCTTGAGTTTTGCGAATCTCCTGATATTGATGTAGAAAAGCATCAAACTGACGTAGATCTAAGCAATCATCACGGAGTGTTTTATATTCCTTGTTCTGTAGGCGAATAAAACTTTGCGTATAGTCGAGTTGTTCCGTTTGCAAAATCCGCAAGAATGCAAAACTACAATCTAAACTGTCTTTATGGAAATGGGGGAGTCCCATCTTCTCGCAGAGTCCTTGACCATAATGATGTAAAAAGATTGGTTCAAATTGTTCTAAGCAAGTCGCTAAATCTTGTTTGAATTGTTCTTTATGCTCAGGCTTAGCTAAAGGAATAAGATTGTTCAACCATGTCCACAAATTCCAATGTCCAATACTCGGTTGGTTTTGATAGGTATAACGACCTTGGTAATCGGAGTGGTTATTAATCCAGTTTGGTCGAAAGCGTTCCATAAATCCATAAGGACCAAAATCTAAGGTTGAGCCTGTAATATTTAAATTATCGGTATTCATTACACCATGTGCAAAACCGACCAATTGCCATTTGGCGATCATGATTGCTGTACGTTCAATGACAGCTTTAGCGAAAGCCAGAACAGGGTTCTCAGCTTCTAGGCATTCCGGATAATGCCATTCGATACACTTTTGCGTAAATTCAGTTAAAAGTTCAGGTGCATATTGGTTGATCCACTCAAAATGCCCTAGGCGAATATGACATTCAGATGTGCGTAATAACATTGCACCAAGTTCAAGAGTTTCACGTTGTACACCTTGTGTAGATGTGGTGAAACCAACGGCATGGCTAGATGCTACGCCAAGAGCATTGAGTGCATGTCCAGCTAAGTATTCTCGAATAACTGAACGAAGCACGGCACGACCGTCCCCCATACGAGAGTAGGGGGTTGAACCAGCACCCTTGAGGTGTAGATCAATGGTTTGTCCATGTTGATTTAGAATTTGTCCAATCAATAAACCACGCCCATCACCTAATTGACCTGCCCATTGACCAAATTGATGACCTGCATACACCATCGCCAATGGAGTGAATTCAGCAAAAGTTTTTTGCCCACTACAAATCTCGACCCAATTGGCTTTGTCTTCATCACTCCATTGCAACTCATTTGCCAAAGCCTCATTGAAATGACCTGCTTTTGCACCACGTAAAGGACTTGGTTGTTGCTGATGATAGAGCTTTGAATTGAGAGATGAATAGCGAGGATTGAAATGCATAGGTCAATATCATGGCAAGAAGCTGAATGATGACTATAACAAAGATAGGTCTAAAATAGTGAATTGTGGTCATGAACTGAATATTTAAATAGGCATAAAAAATGGCCTCTAAAGAGACCATTTTATTGAGTGTTTTTTATTCTGAAACTGGTGCCTTTTTGATATTACGCACTAATGTTTCTAAACATTCACGATGATGTGCAAGTCGATGTTCAAGCAGTTGAAAATCGACTTTAAGCTTATGATCCATTTGATGGATTTTTTCAGCCATTGCTGCTTTTTTTGCTTGTAGCTCTTGCTCTTTTAACTTCGCCCAATCGTTTAGAGTTAATGTAAAAGCTTCATATTCTTGAGCAATACGTTGTTTCATCTGAGCAATATCAGTGTTCACATCGTGACCATAAATCGCGAGATCTTGTTCAGCATATTTAAACTTCATCGCAAGTTCTGCTTTTTGGATATTAAAGCTTGGGATACGACGTAAATTTTTTGCTAAGCCTAACTTTGCACTCGTCCAAATTAACCATTTTGTAGGGTCATATTGCCACCATTTAACGCCATTACGGTAATCGTATTGGAAAATATGGTGATAGTTATGATAGCCCTCACCCCAAGTGAGAATCGCTAAGATAAAATTATCACGTGCGGTATTTTCGTCAGTATAAGGGCGTTTACCCCACATATGACATAAAGAGTTAATGAAGAAGGTGACATGATGGCTAAGGAACAAACGAACTAAACCACCTAAAAGTAATACACCCCAGATATCACCAACCAACCAACCAACAGGCAACAAAATACCTGCATGGACAGCAATGACTAAAGGAACATAATATTTATCTTGGAACATGACTAATTTGTCATTTAACAAATCAGGTGCGTTTTTATAATTCGGTTCAGCAGCAGGGTAGTTACGTAACATCCAACCCATATGTGCATACCAGAATCCATTATTAATCGAATAAGGATCTTGATCGATATCATCAACATGACGGTGATGTGTACGGTGACCTGAAGCCCAAAATAAGATACTATTTTGAACCGCAAAGGTACCCATAATCATAAGAATGATTTTTAAAGGTAGGGTTGCTTCATAAGCACGGTGTGCCCATAAGCGATGATAGCCAGCAGTGATACCTAAACTGCTTACACCTAGTAAGACAAACATGCTAATCCATGCGCACATACTAAAGTCATGATAATAGGTATAAATTGGAATCGAAATGAGTGCAACAACTGGTAAAAATACCAATGCGAAAATTGCAATCCAATTAATGGGTGCTTTCTTGAGTGGGGCGGAAGTCATATCCGTCAGCGCTCCTAAAAACCTTGTTTACACAAGATATAAAAACCAAACGAGATAGCAAAACCAATCATGACGATATATTGCTATTTTATGCTCGATATTAGCATGCTCAGATTAGATAACACTAGTATTATTCTACAGTTGTACTGAAAGAACAGTAACAGAATTCGTTTGTTGAATTAATCAATAAATTAAAAGGCGAAATAAATCAATGTCAGAACAAATAAACGTGAAAAATAAAATTTATTCTTTGAATAAGTTTTTTCACAAAACTTTAATATTATCTTGTGCTTTGCTACTTACTGCATGCCAAAGTCAGCCGACACAGATCACTAAAAATAGCTTACATCCCAAACGTGTAAGTGAATTGCCTCCTATGCAAGTTCGTAAAAGCAACGATGGCATTCAAGATGTGAATTGGCAAATTATCATGATTCAAAATAAACGTGCTTTATTCTTCAATCAATACCCAAGTTTTATACTGAATTCAGTGACTAAAACCATTTCAGGTCATACGGGCTGCAATAATATTTATGGAAGTTATCAATATGATCTTAGCCAAAGGAAAATGAGTTTTGATGTGAGAGCGCAGCACTTTAGTTGTGATAAAGCATTAGCACAAGAAGCAGATCTGATGGATGCGATGCAGCGGATTGAACGTTTTCAAATTGAAGGGACGAATTTGTATTTATTAGATGCAAAAGGGCAGCGTTTAATTCAGGCGCAATCTAAAAAATAAAATTAGTTGTCGGAATAAATTCCATACTTTTATAAAGTTAGATGTTGCAACATGGTGCTCGGGAAATCAGTGATTAACCCTTGAATGCCCAATTGTTGTAGATGTTTGGCACGTTCAACGTCATTAACTGTCCAAACACTCACAGCAAGTTCAGCTTGCTGTGTAAACTGAATGATTTGATCGGTTGCCAGTTGATCTTTCCAACCAATTTGGTGGCACTCATACTGTTGAGCAAGCTCAATTGCGTATTCCCCAATTGGAATTTCAACCAACAGACCACGTTTAAAATGACTTTGGTGTTGTTGTAATGCCGCTAAAATTTTTACATCAAAACTCGTAATGGTGGCAGTTTGTTCAAAGCGGACTAAATCTTGGTGTAATTGTAGAATTAAACGCTCAGCCGCTGCTTCATCTGTAACTGCTTTAATTTCAACTTCAATATGTTCAAAAGCAGTTAAACAACCCATTACATGGGGCAGGCTAGGTGTGTATTCTTCAAATCTCCACGCCTGCCATTGATGGCGATGATCAAATTGCTGAGCTTCAGATAAATTACAGCTTTCAACATGATGTGATTTACCCGTAGTACGAACAAAATCATCATCATGAATCACAACCAATTGGTCATCTTTGAGTTGACGCACATCAAACTCAACTGCACGTACACCTAAATTATGTAGATAACGGAAGCCTCCTAAAGTATTTTCAGGAGCTTCACCACGTGCACCACGATGACCAATGATTCGCATTTTGATTTACCTTAAAAATAATTATGCTTGATCAATACTATCATTAATGTTTTTTTGCCAAAGCACTTCACTACCGCCTTCTGCACGTTGCAAAGCACGTGAGGCAACAAATAACCAGTCGGATAAACGATTCAAAAGCTGTAAAGCAGTAGCTTGAATATTTTGATCACGATTGTGAACTGACAATAACGCACGTTCTGCACGGCGACATACAGCACGAGCTTGATGTGCATAACTACATGCTAGGCTACCCGAAGGTAAGATAAACTCTTTGAGCATTGGCAGAGATTTATTCATGTGATCGATTTCTTTTTCGAGAAATTCGATACAAATCGGTTGGAGTAAATGATAGTTCGGAATACAAACCTCACCGCCTAAATCAAATAACCAATGTTGAATCAAGCTTAAACTTTTATCCCAATCAGCTTTATTTTCAATTTGAGATGCGCTGATTTGTGCTCTTAATACGCCAATCGTGGCATTGAGTTCATCTACATCACCTAGCGCATTAATTCGTAAGTCATCTTTAGCGACACGTGAACCATCCCCAAGCCCTGTTGTACCTGAGTCACCTGTACGTGTATAAATTTTACTTAAACGATGTCCCATGAAGCTGTCCTACAAATAAAAAGGGGATAATGTCGGTCAGAACATTACCCCGAAATTGGAGTTAAGAAAATATTTTATTGTCTAGATTGCACGATTAATAACGAAGAGTGACACCCACAGAAGCTTGGCGACCACCGTTGATGTAGTAACTACCACTACCAAAAGCGGTACGATATTGTTTATCGCCTACATTTTGAATATTGGTAAAGAGTTTAATGTTCGGGTTTACATTGTAATATGCATTAAAGTCGATACGTGTAAAACCTGGAATTTGTACGGTATCATATCCACTATTGTCACTATCACTTTTTGCAATCACTGTGGTTGAAATGCCATAAGTTGCATCAGCCCATCCTGCCGTGAGAGATGCGGATTGACGAGGACGACGACTTAAATCTTCGTTATTTTTTTTGTCTTTCGCACGAACATATTGATAACCTAAATTTAGGTAAAGATTATCACCTTGCCATTTAATATAACTTTCAGCACCTTCGATTTTAGCTTTAGCAATATTGATGTTTTGGTAGACAGGGAATGTTGTTTCCCCGTCACCATCACATACGGCAACACATTCAGATGAAATCAGATTTTTAACCTTGGTTTGATATATAGATAAACCTGTAGATAAACCATAGTTAAGTTTTTGATCCAGACCTACTTCATAAGAAATACTTTCTTCTGGTTTCAGGTCAGGATTTCCACCAAAAGCATACATATCATTTAAAGTTGGTGCTTTAAATGCTGAACCGATATTTGCATAAACACTGGTTAAAGGTAGCACTTGATAACGAGCAGATCCTTGAGCAACAGTATGTGTACCGAATTTTTCATTGTCTTCTACACGGATACCAACCTGAGTGTTTAATCCTGCTTGATCATATTTGTGTTGGATATAATAACCTGTTGAATCAATATCTTCTTGATATGGTGTGCCATAGGAGATCACATCACCATCAATATTTCGATGTGTTGCACCAACTAGAAGCTTTTGATTTGGTGTAAAGCCCCATTGACCATAGATTTCAGATTCTTGCGTTTTACTATGGACAAAATCTGTTGAATTATTTTGATCTATTTCATCTTTGAATTGAGAAAAACGGGCATGTAGAGCTAAATTCTCAAGAATATTTAAACGTCCTTTAATGTTAATGATTTCATTTTTAAAATCTTGAGAAACGAGTTTGCCAGAGCTATCGTAATCGCTATAACCTTGGTTCTCACTATAATCAACAGAAGCTGCGTACTGTTCTTTTTCTATACCAATTTTTGCACTATAGCCTTTTTGATCAAATGAGGCATCGGCTGCATTTTTTATATCTTTGACAGGTGTTCCATCAGTTTCAAGGCGTTGACCGCGAATCTGTGCATAGAAACCATTTTCAGCCAGATCTGCACCGACTACAGATTTATAAGTTTTATTTTCACCAATTTCACCTGTTACAAAAGCAGCGGTTTTCTCTGGTGTTTTAGAAATCAATTGAACTACACCTGAGATTGCATCAGTACCATATAAAACTGATGCAGGACCTTTTAATACTTCGATCTGCTTAATATCAGTTGTATCAATAAATGGTAATGATGCTGTACCAGAAGTATTTGAATTTAGACGGACGCCATCTCTTAAAACAAGCGTTTGGTTTGAATTACCGCCACGTAAGAAGATAGATGCAGCTTGTCCATAGCCACCGCTTTGTACCATATTGATCGAAGCATCTGTTTGAAGCAATTGCGGTAATGATGCAATTGGAGATTGCTCAAGAATTTTTGGTTCAATAATATTGATACGTGCTGGAACATTCTTTAATTTTTCTTCAGTACGAGATGCCGTCACAACAATCGTATCTAGCGTCACAGTTTTATCGCTTGATTGATCTTGAGCAAAAGTAGTTGAAGAAAACCCCATCGCAATAGCGATAGCACCAACTAAACGTGTCGGTTGAAAAATAGTAGACATGATGTCGCTCCAGACATTCACCCATCGTGAATGTTAAAGTGGAAATAAACAACAAGCAGGTCTCCGGACTTCACTATATCATCACAATGGTGATGCTATTAATCATCTTCCCACATCATTCAGATGCAGTGATTTGGCGTTTAGCTGAGATTAATAATTCGGTGTTACCGTTGCGAGGGCAGTGTTGGACTTACACCAACTTCCCTATAAGCAAAAGAATTTGCTTTAGACTTGTTGCGAGATGACGCGAAGTATAGAGTGTTAACGTTTTTTAAACAATTGCATTTGGAAATGAACTTTGACCAAAGTATGTCAAATTGCTTTACAATGTAAGAGTAGTAAATAGCCATCTCAAATTGGACATCAAATGCGCCAAACTCAACTCCGAACTCGTGCCAAAATTTGTGGGATCACGCGGACTCAAGATATTGATGCTGTTGTGCAAGCAGGAGCAGATGCGATTGGTTTTGTATTCTTTCCCCCAAGCCCACGTCATGTCAGTATTGAACAAGCGCAAATCTTGGCAAGCTCAGTACCCGCTTATGTTCAGTTGGTCGGTTTATTTGTAAATGCAAGCGCAGAAGAAATCCAAACAGTGCTTGATTCAGTTCCGTTGGATGTATTACAACTACATGGTGATGAAACACCTGAACAATGCCAACAAATTGCGTTGCATTGCAAACGCCGTTGGTACAAAGCCATTCAGGTTAAACCTGATTTAGATATTTTGACCGAAATTCAACGCTATCAAGCTGTGGGAGCCAGTGCGGTTCTACTTGATGCGTGGCATCCTGATTTAAAAGGTGGAACAGGCCACTGTTTCGATTGGAATAAATTTCCAAAACTTAATATTCCACTAATTTTGGCAGGGGGATTAACCCCTGAAAATGTGAGTGACGCTATTGATACTACAGCAGCTTTTGCTGTGGATGTCAGCGGAGGCGTAGAGTCCGCTAAAGGTATAAAAGACCAACAACTCATTGAAAAATTTATGCAAGGAGTCCAACGTGGATCAGCAAAACCTTAGTCAACAAAATCAGGCGATTGACTACACCCAGTTTCCAGATGCTCAGGGGCATTTTGGTATTCATGGTGGGCGTTTTGTGTCAGAAACGCTTATGGCTGCACTTGAAGACTTAGAAAGTCTTTATGGTCGTATGAAAAATGATGCTCAGTTTTTAGCAGAGTTTGACCGTGATCTTGCGTTCTATGTTGGTCGTCCAAGTCCACTTTATTATGCTGAACGATGGTCTCAGCACCTCGGCGGTGCGCAAATTTACCTGAAACGTGAAGACTTGAATCATACAGGTTCACATAAGGTCAACAACACCATTGGTCAGGCTTTATTGGCAAAGCTTTCAGGTAAGAAGCGCATCATCGCGGAAACAGGTGCAGGTCAACATGGTGTTGCGACCGCAACGATTGCTGCACGTTTAGGTATGGAATGTGTGGTGTACATGGGTGCTGAAGACGTAAAACGTCAAGCGATGAATGTATATCGTATGCGTTTGCTTGGAGCGACTGTAGTTCCTGTGCAAAGTGGTTCAAAAACATTAAAAGATGCTATGAACGAAGCAATGCGTGATTGGGTTACCAATGTTGATACGACTTATTATGTCATTGGTACGGTTGCAGGCCCACATCCATATCCACAACTCGTTCGTGATTTCCAATCAATCATTGGTCGTGAAGCACGTCAACAGATCCAAGCACAAGCAGGGCGTTTACCTGATGCCTTGGTTGCTTGTGTTGGCGGAGGCTCAAATGCAATGGGCTTGTTCTATCCATTCCTGAATGACCAAAATGTGAAAATGTACGGTGTTGAAGCCGCAGGTTATGGTATTGAAACAGGTAAGCACTCTGCACCATTAAATGCAGGGCATGTTGGTGTATTACATGGTAACCGTACTTATCTCATGTCGGATGAGCAAGGTCAGATCATTGAAACACATAGTATTTCAGCAGGTTTGGACTATCCAGGTGTTGGTCCAGAGCATAGTTTCTTAAAAGATATGCATCGTGTTGAATATGTGCCGATTAAAGATGATGAAGCCTTACAAGGTTTCCGTGATTTAACTCAGATTGAAGGCATCATTCCTGCACTTGAAAGTTCACATGCGATGGCATATGTCACTAAACTTGCTCCAACGATGTCGAAAGACCAAATCATTATTGCAACCGTTTCAGGTCGTGGCGATAAAGACTTAATGACTGTTGCAAAAATTGATGGTATTCCGATGGTCGACTTATAATATCGAATATTTGTATGATAGTATTTTATGAATAGTGTACCTAAACAACATTGATATTTATTATGTTGTTACAGGTTGTACATGGATGTATAACACGACAATAATCATACAGGATTACGGAGGATGAAATACTCCTTACCCATATATATAAGTAAAGCTTTTCTTGTCATTTTGGATTGGGATTTAGTTAAAAAATCCCAATCTATATTACTTTATGCTAGTTTTACTGCTGTGATCATCTATTTTATGCAAATAAAATATATGTATCATCCTTTAGCAAATACTGAGTTATTAACTAAATTTCTGTGGTTGTATCCTAGTATATTTGTTTTAAATGCATTTTTAATTCTGTTTGGCTTTTTTATTAAAAATAAGCCAAATACCCATATTTATTATGTATTATTTTTATCTGTTTATTACCCATTTTCATTGTTAGGCTTGCCGATTGGTGTTGGTTTGCTCAATATTCTCAATGGAATTATTTTTATGGGAATTGCCTTCACGGCATTATTGTTATTTCCTCGTTTTGTTGTCTATTTTGGTCTAATTTCTTACGTCATTGTATATTATCTTTTAGCAGGACTAACGGTTGCTGGGTATTTGGATTATGCAATTGCGTATAAACCTTATACCTTGATGCATAAAGATGTGCAAAATGCTCAGATCATTTATTCCATGTTTTATACAACATTATATGCAGCATTTACGATTACTTTATTTGATATTAGTGTAGAGCGTTGGCGCAGATATAATTCAAAAATACAAAAGCTAAGCTGTACCGATGAGTTGACAAGTTTGCTTAATCGTCGGGGGGTGAATCAAATTATTGATTTACAGATGCAACAGGCACAAATTACCCATCGAGAAACATCATTGATTATGGTGGATATTGATAATTTTAAAAATATTAATGATCAATATGGACATCATCAAGGAGATTTGGTTTTAAAACATGTCGCAAATATACTGCGGAAAAATTTACGAGCCAGTGATGTGATTGGACGTTATGGTGGTGAGGAATTTGTCATTTTATTACCATTTACCTCTATTGGAAATGCAGTGTTGGTCGCAGAGGTATGTCGTAAAGCATTAGAGCAAACCGCAGTTGAAGTGAAAGAAAATGAAATGCTTTATATCAAGGCGTGTTTTGGGGTAAGTAGTACAGCTTTTAGTGGGTTTGATTATACAGGCTTGTTTGAGCAAGCAGATAAGGCGTTGTACGAGGCGAAACACAATGGTAAAAATCAGGTCAGAACGGCATTTACGTTATAATTGAGTTGGGGATAATCTTGTGAAATTGATACAGAAAAATGGTCAGCCTCGTTATGGGCGTTTTGATCAGATACCTTCACAAATCAATTTGGATGACTATATTTATAAAACGCCTTATGGCCAAGTACTAAAAGGTTGGCGCAAGCAGCTTAAATATAAAAAATTTAAATTCTGTGGTTTACAACATGAGCATTACAGCATTGGTATTGCGATTGTCGATTTATCATGGGCGGGGCATGGTTTTTTCTATGTTTATGATCATCTTTCTAAAAAAGTAATCGAATGGAATGCGATTCAGCCATTGGCGTTGAAAACTCAACTTGATGAACAACCTTTATTTAGTCAAAGTTATTTTAAAAAATCAGCTTATCAATTTGATATGCAGCATGCCAATGGTGTGCGTTATATCCAAGTGACCAAACATGGTGAAGTACAACTGAAAGCACGTATTTTTTGTGCAGGTACGGATGCCTTAAGTTTATGTAGCCCAACAGGAATTAATGGTTGGACATATACACAAAAACAAACCACTTTGGCAGTAGAAGGCTTTTTCATTAGTCCAGATCAACAGCAGATCGAATTTAATTCTCACAGCCTAGCTGCACTCGATGATACCTGTGGTTTTTTACGACCTGAAACCGCTTGGTTTTGGTTGTCGTGTCAATTTCGAGATGCAAATGATCGCCGTATTGGCTTGAATTTAGCTTCAGGTGTGAATGAAAGTTTTGGTAATGAAAATGCGTTGTGGGTTGATGGACGCTTATATCCTTTAACTGATATTTTATTTGAGCAACAAAATGAAAATTGTTGGTCAATTCGTTCTTTAGACGAGCGATTGAATTTGCTAGTTGAAACAGGTTGGTGTCGTTTTGAAAATATTAACTTACGTTTGATCGGTAGTCAGTTTAATCAATGGCAAGCTAAAGTCAGTGGTACGATTGAACATGAAAATGTTGAACTGGTGTTATTAGATAATGAATATGGATTACTAGAACAACATTACGCGAAGTGGTGAAATTCACATATATGTTCTTAGCTTTTAGGGACGGATCAATAACAGTGATACGAGGGGAAAATGAACTTAATTAATGATCAAGTTTTTGCTACTTTGCATAATGAAGAATCGTTGTGGATGCGTGAATATAAAATAGAATTATTTAATCGATTAAATATAATTGGGTTAATAGTTTATACGTATGAAGATGATGGTAGTGATATCACTGATAATCAAAGGAAAACATACATACATTTTGAAGATAACAAGGAAAATGTTTTAAAAGATGTAGAACAAACTCTTATAAAATATTGTAGAGAAGATATTGGAATTGTAGAAACAGATCGTATAGAAAGTTTAATCACCTTAAAATATATAAAAATCATGCATACAGAAAATGGAGAAGATAGAAGAATAGGTTTTATTTTTGATACTTTATTTGATTCAGAGCTCGGTGTTGGTATTCTGGTGTCAAATGAGAAGGTAATTGAAGTTGGAGTTCAAGATATTGTACTGTAGTGATATTTCTAGTTTTTTAACCAAGATGAGTTGTAGAAAATAAATAAGACTAAAAGCTCGTTTGATAACTTTTAACTATTTTGTAATTCATGCTTGAATCAAAAAACAGTTATTTATAATTTAAGGCTTAAACTTCAAAAGTTAGATGAAAAGTGCCCAACTTTTGAAGTACAATTTAAATGGACTTCTTTTAAGAAGCGTATCAAAGCCCCGCTTGCCAAAAAGCTTCACCCGCAGCAATTGGGTCATTGGTTTTAGCCAAAGTATCAATCCAAACATCATATTGACGAATCACTGGATGTTGATTTGGATGGAAATCCTTTTTAAACCAGTCACTATATTGAGACCTTTTTGCAGTCAAAATACCATTGCGACCGAAGAACCACGGCAAACCTTTACGCGCCATATCAAAGCGTTGTCTTAAATTAAAACCGTCAGTTTTTAGCATTACATCCGTACGATACAAAGTAAAACCAAACATCATGAAGGTGGTGAAGAGTAGCGCAAAGCGTCGAGTTGCTTCAGGTACATCACCGACTTGCTTCATCACATCAAAAGCAACATCACGATGTTCCATTTCTTCAATCGCATGCCAAGCAAATAGCGCACGAACAAATGGATCTGCTTCAGCCAAAGTTTCCTTTTTACTATAAAAAGTATCTGCCATTAACGCGGTTAAATGCTCTGCTGCTGCGGTCATGGCAATATTGTATTGAGCTGAACGGTTTTTTAATTCAAATCTAAAAATCTTTTTCAACCGTGCAGTGAATTGATCTACAGGCATACCTTGCTCTTTCATGATCTGATTCATTTTGTCATGTGCAATACCATGCTGTGCTTCCTGACGGATAAAATCAGCCACACGTTCTTGCAAGTCAGGATCATTAATTTTGTCACGGAATAAACGCACACATTCAATAAAATAGCGTTCGCCATCAGGGAAGGTTAGGCTTAATGCATCAAACATACGAGTACGAAATGGATCACCACCAAACCAAAAACGTGGCGCCTGATCTAAATGGAAATCTAGTTTTGTTCTAACAACTGGCTCAACTTGATAGGAAACATGTGCATTCATTTTTTGCTATTCCTTGTCTTTTCTTCATGAACTCAGTATGGAAAAAGTCCGATGAAATGTTTTGACAGTTACAGCCAAGTTTTATACAAATAACGACAGATCAGGATGAGATCGGCATATGTCAGTTAAAATTATTATTGGATACCTGCGATTATTTAATCGTGTTTTACAACAAGAACAAATTGATTTGTCTAAAGTTGTTGCGCCTGAGCTTTGGCAAGCTTTTCTTACTTGCTTGGAAAATCCAGATGAGCATGATTTTGATGTTGAACGTTATGCATTGCTTTTGCAATCGGCACAAGCCTATTTCCCTCGACCGATTACATTAGTATTGGCTGAACATGCCAATTTGCAAGATTTGGGTTTAATGGGATATTTGGCTTCAACCAGTTTAGATCTGCAACAGGCGTTACAGCTTTTACAACGTTATTATTCTTTGGTTTTTAAACAGACCAATTTAGAACAACTGAATGTTCAGCAGTTTTCTGAATATATTCAAATTGTTTGGGGGGCATCTTATCGTGATTATCGGGAAATGTATGAGCTAAATCTGGCGCTGATCTTTAAAATTGCGCAGTCAATTGTGCAAGATGCCCTCGTTCCGCCACAAATGATTCAATTTGGTTACGCACCACATACAGCTTTATATCACTTTGAAAAATTTTATGGTTGTCCGATCCAAATTCAAGCTGGGCAATATGCAATTCGCTTTTCAAATCAAATTTTAAAAGCAAAAAGTATCGCGGCAGACCAACAATTAAACTATGTACTCTCTACTCAAGCTCAGCAATCCCTGAATAGCATTACTTCTTTTGAGATTCAGCAACAACAGTTCCGTCAAAAAGTACAAACGCATATTGAACAAGGACTTTTACAGCAAGAAGAACTACTGCTCAGTTATGTTGCTAAGCGTTTGCATTGTTCAGAACGAACATTGCAACGTCAACTCAAAACCTATCAGCTTAATTTTCAAGATATTTTAGATCAGTATCGTTTGGAACAAAGTAAATTATATTTGCAACAAGGGAAATCATTCTCTGAAATTGCTGAACGCTTGAATTATGCAGATCAAAGTGCGTTTGGGCGAGCGTTCAAACGCTGGACAGGAATTACACCCAAGCAGTTTTTGAAATCTCTTTAACTTTAAAGCAAACTAAAGAGATTTATGGATTGCTTTTAGCGTGTTTTTAAATGTGGATAATTAAAAACAATTGCAAGGATTGCGCACACTGCAAGAATCCAGCAATAGTAGATATTGCCAATCAGTTCAATCGGCGAAAGTTTGGCAATTGAACAAGCAAGCAGTAATTGAGCACCGTAGGGAATAATCCCTTGAATTACGCAAGAAAAAATATCAAGCAAAGCTGCGCTTCGCTTAGGGTCAACATCATATTCTTTCGCTACTTCACGTGCCATATCTCCTGATAAAATAATGGCAACGGTATTATTGGCGACAAATAAATTTGAGAATATGACCAGAAAACTAATGCCTAATTCACCTGCACGCTGTTTGCCAAATTTGAATAGACGCGTAATCGTATAAATACGTTGAATAAGCCATTGCAAACCGCCTTCTTTTTGCATCAGGGTAGACAAACCACCTAGCAACATGGAAAGTAATGCCACCTCAAACATGCCAACAAAGCCATCATAAATTGAGTTATTGAGTTTTAATAAATCAAATTCAGATTTTTCAATAAGACCAATCACACCTGACAAAATAACACCAATCATTAATACAGCAAGTACATGTAAGCGTGTAAAGGCAAGAAAAAAAACAGCTAAATAAGGCAAAATAAGCAATAAATCATAAGGTTTTGATGGAATTGACTCTGTTTGGTGACTCATCATTACATAAAGCATCAATGTAATGATTGCAGCAGGAAAGGCAATCCACACATTCACCCTAAATTTATCTCGAAGTTCAACATTTTGGCTACGTGTGGCAGCGATCGTTGTATCCGAAATCATAGATAAATTATCACCAAACATAGCGCCTCCCACCACAGCACCTATGGCATAGAGAGGTGCTATCTCTGTTGCTTGGGAAAAACCGAATGCAATTGGTGCACAAGCTGCAATGGTGCCCATAGACGTTCCCATTGCTGTTGCAATAAATGCAGCAATAATAAATAACATGGGTAACACAAATTCAGGCGAAATCAGCGAAAGTCCCAACTGTACTGTCGCATCGACACTGCCTATGGCACTGGAGACACTTGCAAAAGCACCTGCCAACATAAATACCATAAACATTAAAATCAAATTTGGATGACTAGCGCCTTGTAGGAATTCTTCAATCGCCGTATTTAGTTTCTGTTTATAAAGTAGTAATGCCAGAATAACAGCTGGAATCGCGGCAATAGGTGCTTTGACTTGATAGAATGCAAATTCTGTCCCGATCATTGAATGATAGAGACCACTCCCGAGAAAGATGATCAAAAATACCAATAGTGGTAGCAAAGCAAGGACATTGCTTTGTACTTTTTCCTGAGTGTGGGCAGACATAAAATAAAAAGAAAACTTAAAAATTGCGGGTAGTATAAAGGAGCTGAGCTCATTTCTAAAATCAGCCTCGATGAAGCTAAAATTAGGAAGCTTTGATCATTGAGAAAAAGCTGAAAATATAGATAAATGTAGCAGGGCAGTTGTAAGTAGTAACATTCACTGTTGCAATCACGTCAAACTCTGTTCAATGAACAAAAAATAGCGTTACAATGCAGTGTTCTTGTATGACTACAAACAACTCCTCAATTTATATAAATCAAGGAAAGCATAATCCTATGTCACGTCTTGCCACTCGTTTTGAACAGCTTAAATCTCAGCACCGTAAAGCGCTTGTTTCTTATGTTATGGCAGGAGATCCGCATCCACAAGTCACAGTTCCACTGCTTCATCAAATGGTTGAAGCAGGCGTTGATGTGGTTGAGTTGGGCTTGCCATTCTCAGACCCAATGGCGGATGGTCCAGTGATTGCCCTAGCTGCTGAACGTGCTTTAGCAGGTGGAACGAGCACACTCGATGCTTTGAATATGGTGAAAGAATTTCGCGAAAAAGATCAAACGACACCCGTTGTTTTAATGGGGTATTTAAACCCTGTTGAAGTGATTGGTTATGAAAAGTTTGTTGCTTATGCGAAAGATTGTGGTGTTGATGGTGTACTTTTGGTGGACTTACCGCCTGAAGAATCAAAGCAATTTGGCGATGTCTTAAAACAAAATGAGATGGATCAAATTTTCTTACTCGCACCAACATCAACAGATCAACGTATTCAGCATGTTGTAAATCAAGCTAGTGGCTTTGTTTACTATGTGTCGTTAAAAGGTGTGACAGGTGCAGCAACACTAGACACCTCTGAAGCAGCAGCTCGTATTGCGAAAATTAAGAGCATGACCAACGTTCCTGTTGGGGTTGGTTTTGGGATTAGTGATGCAGCTTCTGCAAAAGCAATGGGTCAAGTTGCTGATGCCGTAATCGTAGGAAGTGCTTTCGTTAAATCTTTTGCGACATTGCCAGCAGACGAAGCTGTGCAACAGACGGTGAATAAAGTGAAGGAGCTTCGAGCCGCGCTCGATGAGTTAGTATGAGTCAAGAGTTAACAGCAGGGAAGGTTCTGAACCCATCAACGCCTTGGACAGAGCGTCAAGTGCCCGGTATTCAAGTTGCGAATGAACAACAAACATTCAAAGCAACATTTACGGAACCAACCATTGAATGTCCTGAATGTCATGCCTTAGTAACACGTACGGCAATGTCATTTAATGCCTATGTATGCCCACAATGCGATGAGCATTTGCGTATGCGTGCACGTGATCGTTTGAATTGGTTCTTTGATCAAGTCAATGCAGAGTTAGGTCAAGAATTTAGCGCGAAAGATCCATTGAAGTTTGTGGATAGCAGACCTTATCCAGAGCGTATGCGTGAAGCACAAGATAAAACAGGTGAAACTGAAGCGTTAGTTGTAATGCAAGGTTCATTAAAAGGTTTGGACTTGGTGGCTTGTGCATTTGAGTTCGATTTTATGGGTGGTTCAATGGGGACCGTTGTTGGTGATCGTTTTATCCAAGCGGCAGAACGAGCAATTCAACTACATCAACCGTTAATTTGTTTTGCTGCTTCAGGCGGTGCTCGTATGCAAGAAGGTATGTTGTCTTTAATGCAAATGGCGCGTACCTCTGCTGCGATTCAAAAAATGAAAGAAGCTCGTGTTCCATATCTTGTTGTATTGACTCATCCCGTCTATGGGGGGGTAACCGCATCATTAGCGATGTTAGGTGATGTACATATTGCTGAACCGAAAGCGATGATTGGTTTTGCAGGTAAACGCGTCATTGAACAAACAGTTCGCGAGAAGTTAGAAGAACCGTTCCAACGTGCAGAATATTTGCTTGATCATGGTGTGGTCGATCAAATTGTTCATCGTCATGCATTACGTGATACTGTATATCGACTCGTAGCTAAACTGATGAATTTACCTTGAAACTGGACGCACCACATTCTACAGATACATTAACAACATGGCTCGATTATTGGGGCCATGTTCATGTTACAGGCATTGATTTAGGTTTAGAGCGCGTAATTCCCGTTGCTGAAAAGTTGGGAGTTATGCAACCTCAGGCAAAAGTTTTTACTGTGGCAGGAACGAATGGTAAAGGCTCAACAACAACGACACTCGCTGCAATTTTAAATGCACAAGGTTATAAAGTCGGGTTGTATCAATCACCACATATTTATCGTTTTAATGAGCGCGTAAAACTTGCTGGGATTGAAGTTGATGATCAAAGCTTAGTTGATGCATTTGTGTTGGTTGACCAAGCTCGTCGAGAATGTGGTTTATCATTGTCCTTTTTTGAAGCAACCACTTTGGCTGCTTTTCTTATTTTTAAACTAAAACAATGTGATGTTTGGGTACTTGAGGTTGGCTTAGGTGGTCGTCTGGATGTCGTGAATGTGATTGATCCTGATATTGCCGTGATTACCAATATTGGTTTAGATCATGTCGATTGGTTAGGTGACACGATAGAAAAAATCGCCTTTGAGAAAGCAGGGATTATTCGTCCGAATATTCCAGTGGTATTTGCTGGTCAACAACAATTACCTCAAGCGATTCAAGATAAAGTAGCTGAAACCCAAGCAAATCTATATGCGCTGAATCGAGATTATTTTTATCAACTCAATGATGACGGTCAAACATGGTCATTTGCATCGTCAGGTACAACGCTAAAATTGCCAATTGGTCAGCTTGCTTTAGACAATATTTCTACAGCTGTGGCTGCTGCTTTAGTGAGTGGCGTAGAGATTTCTCAAGCATCGATTGCCGCGGGTATTCAGCATGCACGTTTGCAAGGCCGTTTTGAAATACGACAAATTCAAGATAAAACCGTTATTTTTGATGCTGGACATAATCCACATGGCGTCGAATTTTTATTGAATCAGTTGCGAAAATTCTTAAAATACAATAAACAGTACACAGATGTTGTCGCAGTATTTTCAATGCTGGCAGATAAAGATATCTCGTCTGTCACCGATTTACTAAAAACAACAGTAAAAGATTGGTTTATTGCTAGTTTAAATGTACCTAGAGCAGCGCCATTGCATCAATTACATGATGCATTACAAGGTCAACAGGTATATGAGTACGGTAATATCCAGCAAGCCTTTGAAGATGTGCTGAAGCAAAGTAATAACAATCAGCTGATTTTAGTCTGTGGATCGTTTCATACCTTAGAAGCGGTTTGGGAGTATTTAGAACAATGTCAATGAATAACAAACAACGCTGGATGGGAGGCGTTGTTCTATTGGGTGGAGGTGTTTTATTGGCAGCATTACTCCTTAAAGGTAATGACGAAATAGGACATGACAAAACGCAAACGGCAATTACACACCCAATTCCTAAAACAGAACCTAAAACTCAAACAGCTCAATCGACCCAAGAAGGTGAAATGGTTTCGTTACAACCATTAGCCGTAGATGTTGAGACAGAAAAAAGATTGCTTGAAGAACAACGCCGTTCTCGTGAGAAAGCGGTTGCTGAACAAGAAGCACGTGCAGCTGATTTTCTAAAAATGCAACAAGAAGCTGAAGCTGCTGCTGCGCGTAAAGCAGCAGAAGAATACGCTGCGATTAATGCACGTCGTCTAGCTGAACAAGAAAGTTCTGATAACATTCCACCAGAGCTTGCTGAAGATGATAAAGCTAAGACACAACGAGCGACTGAAGAAAAAAATAAATTAGATGAAAAGAAAAAAGTAGAACAGCAAAAAGCAGATCAGCAGAAAAGCGATACGGATAAAAAGTTAGCGGAAGAAAAGCGCAAGGCTGAAGCCGAAAAAAAGTTGGCAGAAGAGAAGCGTAAGGCAGAAGCTGAAAAAAAGGCTGAAGAAGATAAACGTAAAGCTGACGCTGATAAAAAAGCGTTAGAAGAAAAGCGTAAAGCTGAGGCAGATAAGAAAGTTGCCGAAGATAAACGTAAAGCCGAAGCTGAGAAAAAAGCAGCTGAAGAGAAGCGTAAAACTGAAGCTGAGAAAAAATCGGCTGACGAGAAAAAGCGTAAAGCTGACGCTGAGAAAAAAGCCGAAGCTGAAAAGGCTCGTGATCTCATGGAAAATGGAGATAAAAAGTGGATGGTACAAGTGGCATTGGCTGCTAACCAAGCCAATGCAGATGCAGTTGTATCTAAATTGCGTGCCAAAGGCTATAAGGTTACAACAAGCCCGACTTCAAAAGGAATTCGTATCATGGTTGGGCCATCGAAGGATCGAGACGTTGCAGATGCCGCACGTAAAAAAATTACCTCTGATGAAAGTTTAAATATGAAATCAGCGTGGGTGATTGATTGGGTTCCACTTGATCAGCGATAACAAAAGATAAACGACTAGATCAAAGCTGGAAAGCGTCTGGTTTTGAACTTGTTACAAGTGTTCTATTTCTGCGGGCAGTGAGTACAATATGAGTAGCGGCTTTAAGATATTAGAACACTTTATATTTTCAGAGGATTCGAGTGTTAGTGCACTTTCTGGCGTGGCTTGTGTGGGAGATGATCTCTACTTGGTTGGAGATGATGTGGGTTACTTACTCAAAACCGATCGAAAAAATAACATCAATCGTGCGACTAATTTTGAAAAAATTCCATTATTTGAACAGCCTAAACATACGACACTAACGGTATTTAGTAAAAAAACTAAACCAGACTTTGAAGCGCTTAGCTGTATTCGCTTTGATGGACAGTCTCAGTTACTAGTGATGGGTTCAGGTTCTACAGAAAATCGAAAAAAAGCATTATTGTATAATCCAGCTGATCATCAGGTTCATGTTTTACTTGATACCCCGGATTATGATTTTTTAGAACATTGTTTGGCGTTGACTGGTGGCGCTGATCTCAATATAGAAGCAGTTTGTTCAAATCAAAACAATTTATACATTTTTCAACGTGGCAATATTAATCGTTTTCATGGTGTTTTAGTCTTTGATTTAATAAAACTTCAAAATGGGAAATCATTAGAAAGTGCGCTGAAAAATTCACTCAATCTGACATTACCAGAGCTTGAAGGGGCAGCAAGTGGTATTTCTGATGCTTGTTTTTTGTGGGATAAAAATCTAATTGTTGCAACTGCTGCGGTTGAGCAAACATTAAATACTTATGATGATGGCGCGGTGCTAGGCAGTTTTATTTTGGTGTTATCGCCAGAGGGAAAAATTTTATATACACATCTGATTCAGGATTCGAAAGGACAAACTCTTGCTATTAAAGTAGAAGGAATTACATGGCTAGAGTCGACCTCTGATGGTGAGGTATTTTTATTGGTCACGGATAGCGATGGTGGTGATTCTGAAGTTTTTAAAATATTACTTAGCAACTCTGTTTTTGCCAATTCTTCAGGTTAGTTCGTATTTCTTAACTTACCATTCAGCTTATAAAATTAGGTTTTTAAAGCCCAATAAAAAATGCATAAAACCCAAAAATTAAAGAAACAAATCTTACACGTCCAACATCTAGCTCTCTAAAAATTGGATTTAATCTAAAGCTCATCTCGCAAACTAAATAGCTGCTGGATTCGAAAGTTGTTGTTGAATCCATTTTACATTTTCAGGGGTGAAAAGATGGTCAATATTTTTCCAAATGATATGATAGCCGTATCCTCCTTGTTTCATTTCTTTAACCGCATCTTCAATTGCCCAATGCTCAAAAATAATTCGATACATAGCAATTGTGGCACCAGTTCGATCTGAGCCATGATAGCAATGCACTAAGATTTTCTGGTTTTGTTGTTTAGCAGTTTGAATAACACGCATTGCTTCTAACAAGTCTTTACGATTGATTGCCCAAGTATTGATTGGAATGTGTACCAGATTAAAAGGCTGATCTTTTAAAACTTTGGCATCTTCATTTCTAGCTCTCAAATTGATAATCGTATTAATTTGATGAGCTTCAAGGCTTGGGATCAAATCAATACTCGGCTGTTCGCTACGAAAAACATCTGAACTAATTTGATAAAAATTATGGGTGTTAGAAATAAGAGTTCCCCAATTTTGAGGACGTTGGTCTTTTTCTAAACTCGAATGCTGTATACACCCAGAAACATTAAGCGTTGATAAAAGAACAACGGTGATAAGTGCTTTTTTCATATTATTGATAACGATCAAATTCAACAGGATCATGCGCACAAATTAACTCAATACTCGGTTCATGTTGAGCGAGATATTGTAACTGTTTAAGGTTATGTAACCTTTGTCGATTATCTTCTGCCAACAAACGTTCAGTAAGATCTAAGGCTCTCAATTTGTTTTTTGGATTGAGTTCTAAATGGGTGTAATACGCATCACCACAGAATAAAATCCAGCCTTCAGATTTTTTAATTGCAATACCACAATGTCCAGCAGTATGACCAATCAATGGAATCATTAATATTTCATCTTGGAAAAAAGGAAGACCTTGAACCCTTTTTAAATTAAACCAAGCTTCACCATTTGTATGTTCAGCAAAATTCCAATGACGATGTTGTTTAAATTGTTCAGTTTTATAACGAAGTTTACCTTTGGCTGTTAATGTCTGTGTTGCATTAAACTCAGAAGCTAAAATATGCACAGTTGCATTAGGAAAATCTGAAATACCACCTGCATGATCAAAATCAAGATGTGTGACAAAGATATGTTGCACATCTTCAGGGCGTAAGCCTAATTTTTGAATTTGTTCGATAGCACTTAATTTGAGATTGGGCACAATCGAACCAAATTGAGTCAGTAATGACCCTAGACGTTGTTCAGTGTGCAAATAGTCCTGTGTACCTAAGCCTGTATCAATTAAAATCAGGCCTCGATCAGTTTCAATAAGTAGGCAATGACAAACTAGATGTGCTTTCCAGCCTTTTTGTCCAAATAGGGGAGCACAAACAGGGCAGAAGCTTCCACAATGGAGATGATGGATGTTATAAATCATCGTGATTGTTATTCTATTTTGAAGATAATTATTTTTATAACGTATCGATTAAAAAATACCAACAAGTTTTTATTTTGCGATTTAAAAAGCCTATCGGATCGATAGGCAATGAAGTTTATTATTCAGATTCAATAGTTTTTTACTGTTCGACTTATGTTCGTAAAAAGTATTGTTTGTTTTGTGTACGACGCACTTCGTTTGTCTTGCGCTGCGCTTGAAGCCTTTCGTCGGCTTCAATCTTTTAACTCACAGCATAGCTGTTTCGATTTGCGTTCGTAACGAGTGTTGCTCGTTTGATCCTCACTCAGGTTGTGGTGTTAGGCGTAGATAAGGTTTCACTGCGGTATAGCCTTGAGGAAAACGTTGTTTAATTTCCTCTTCATCTTTCAACGACGGTACAATTACGACATCTTCACCATGTTGCCAATTTGCAGGTGTTGCGACTTTATGTTTATCCGTTAGCTGTAATGAATCCACCACTCGTAATACTTCATTAAAGTTACGACCTGTTGAGGCTGGATAAGTAATAATCAAGCGGACTTTTTTATTCGGATCAATAATGACCAGTGAGCGAACAGTTAAAGTCTCACTCGCATTTGGGTGGATAAAACCATATAGTTCTGAAACTTTACGATCTTTATCTGCAATAATTGGAAAGTTGACCGTAGTATTTTGTGTTTCATTAATATCTTGAATCCAGCTTTTATGGGATTCAACATCGTCGACTGAAAGCGCAATTGCTTTGACGCCACGCTTTGTAAATTCATCTTTCAGTTTAGCGGTAAAGCCAAGCTCAGTGGTACAAACTGGGGTGAAATCCGCTGGATGTGAGAATAAAATGCCCCAGCTGTCGCCTAAAAATTGATAAAAATCAATATGACCATCGCTAGAGTCTTGTTGGAAATTCGGGGCGATATCACCTAAACGTAATGTCATTTAATTAGTCCTCAATACATTATTGATGTTTTATGTGTGTATTTAATATGCAGGAATCACTTTATAAATAAAATTATTGTTTTT
This sequence comes from Acinetobacter modestus, assembly GCF_014636095.1. GTDB lineage: Bacteria > Pseudomonadota > Gammaproteobacteria > Pseudomonadales > Moraxellaceae > Acinetobacter > Acinetobacter modestus. The sequence continues at coordinate 206,693 of NZ_BMDV01000004.1, read as the reverse complement.
TCATTTTGTTATGAGAATTTAAGATAATTGAATGTAGTGAAGCTAAAAAATTGATCATAAATTCACACGCAAAGCGATGTAAGTTAAATCCAAATTTGCTACATTAACGCTCTTTAGTTGTGTGATGTCAGAATCGCCTCGCAGTTTTTTTACCTGTTTGGATGCAAAGCCCTTGTAGTTCTTATTTCTGACTCCATAATAACAGCTAAGAAAAAATTACTTATTTAAACAAACAGGATTAGAGAGTTTATTCATGTTGGCAAGTCTGATCGGAGGTATCTTCGGTACAAAAAATGAGCGTGAGCTCAAACGCATGCGTAAAATTGTTGAACAAATTAATGCGCTTGAACCGACGATATCTGCTCTTAGCGATGCAGACCTCTCTGCAAAAACTCCAGAATTCAGACAGCGTTTTAGCAACGGTGAAAGTTTAGATAAATTGATGCCTGAAGCCTTTGCAGTCTGCCGTGAAGCAGCAAAACGGGTTATGGGTATGCGTCACTATGATGTGCAGTTGATTGGTGGTATTACCTTACATGAAGGTAAAATTGCTGAGATGCGTACAGGTGAAGGTAAAACCCTCATGGGTACTTTGGCTTGCTATCTCAACGCATTGAGTGGTCAAGGTGTTCATGTGATTACGGTGAATGATTACTTGGCACAACGTGATGCTGAGCTGAATCGCCCGTTATTTGAATTTTTAGGTCTCAGCATTGGCGTGATTTATTCAATGCAAATGCCAGCCGAAAAAGCTGAAGCTTATTTCGCCGATATTACTTACGGTACTAACAACGAATTTGGTTTCGATTATTTACGTGACAACATGGTGTTTTCTCTACAAGAGAAAAAACAACGTGGCTTAAGCTATGCAATCATCGATGAAGTTGACTCAATCCTGATTGATGAAGCACGCACACCACTCATCATTTCTGGACAAAGTGAAGATTCATCTCATTTGTATCAGTTGATTAATAGTATTCCGCCAACATTACGCCCACAGAAAGAAGAAAAAGTGGCTGATGGTGGACATTTCTGGGTAGATGAGAAACAACGTTCAGTTGAAATGACCGAAGTGGGTTACGAGACTGTTGAACAAGAATTAATTCGTATGGGATTGTTGGCTGAGGGTGAGAGTCTTTACTCTGCGACCAATTTGAATTTAGTTCACCATGTTACTGCTGCAATTCGTGCGCATTACTTATATCAAAAGAACGTACATTATATTATTGGCGTAAATCCACAGACTCAAAAAGAAGAAGTCATTATTGTGGATGAAAGTACTGGTCGTACTATGCCGGGTCGTCGTTGGTCTGAAGGTTTGCACCAAGCAGTTGAAGCCAAAGAGAACATGGAAATTCAACCAGAAAACCAAACTTTGGCAACCACTACTTTCCAAAATTATTTCCGACTTTATAAAAAGCTTTCAGGTATGACGGGTACAGCAGATACTGAAGCCGCGGAAATGAAAGAAATTTATGGTTTGGATGTAGTACTAATTCCAACGCATCGTCCAATGGTACGCCAAGATCATAACGATTTAATTTATTTAAATCGTAATGGTAAATACAATGCCATTATTGAAGAGATCAGTAATATTCGTCAAAAAGGTGTTGCGCCTATTTTGATTGGTACCGCAACGATTGAAGCGAGTGAAATATTATCTTCAAAACTGCTACAAGCAGGGATTCATCATGAAGTTTTGAACGCAAAACAACATGAGCGTGAAGCCGATATTATTGCGCAAGCCGGTAGCCCAAATGCGGTCACGATTGCAACCAACATGGCGGGTCGTGGTACGGATATTTTGCTCGGTGGTAACTGGAAAGCAAAGCTTGCCAAAATTGAAAATCATACCCCTGAAGACGAAGCTCGTTTACAAGCACAATGGGAAAAAGATCACGAAGATGTCTTAAGTTCTGGTGGTTTACATATCATCGGTTCTGAACGTCATGAATCTCGTCGTATTGATAACCAGCTCCGTGGTCGTGCAGGTCGTCAAGGTGATCCAGGTGTATCACGCTTCTATTTATCACTTGAAGATGATTTGATGCGTATCTTTGCGGGCGATCGTGTCGTTGCGATGATGCGTGCAATGGGCTTGCAAGAAAATGAAGCCATTGAGCACAAAATGGTGAGTCGTTCGATTGAAAATGCACAGCGCAAAGTTGAAGCACGTAACTTTGATATTCGTAAAAATCTATTGAAGTACGATGATGTAAATAATGAACAACGTAAAATTATTTATACTCAACGTGATGAAGTATTGGCTGAAAGCACTTTACAAGACTATATCGAAGAAATGCATCATGAAGTGATGAAAGGGGTGATTGCTAACTTTATTCCACCTGAATCAATTCATGATCAATGGGATATTCAAGGTCTAGAAAATGCACTACGTACAGATCTAGGTATTGAGCTTCCTGTTCAGCAATGGCTTGATCAAGATCGTCGTTTAGACGAGGAAGGCTTAGTTGCACGTATCTCTGACGAAGTAATTGCACGTTATCGTCAACGCCGTGAGCAAATGGGTGATGAGTCAGCTGCAATGCTTGAACGTCACTTTATGTTGAATTCACTTGATCGTCATTGGAAAGATCATTTAGCAGCGATGGATTATTTACGTCAAGGCATCCATTTACGTGGTTATGCTCAGAAAAATCCTGAGCAAGAGTATAAGAAAGAAGCGTTTAATTTGTTCGTGAATATGCTGGGTATTATTAAATCAGATGTTGTAACTGATCTATCCCGCGTTCACGTACCGACAGCAGAAGAGTTAGCTGAATTAGAAGCTCAACAACAACGTCAAGCTGAATCTATGCGTCTTTCTTTTGAACATGATGATGTTGATGGTTTAACAGGTGAAGTGACGATTTCTGAAGAGAGTGGTAGCTTATCTGGAAATGCAGTATTTCCAGTACCAGAAAGCCGTAATGCGCCATGCCCATGTGGTTCAGGTTTAAAGTATAAACAATGCCACGGTAAGATTTAAAATTTACCTTAGTTTATATTTAAGTAAAAAGCAGAGTATTCGCTCTGCTTTTTTACGAGAAGTAACTTGTGTCTAGAGCAACTTTGTAGTTTTATTATGAGAATTATCCTCCTTAATTGGATTTGCATTAAAAGCGGGAAGACAATGAAAAAGCCATTACAAATTTTAATTTTAGCGAATGTTGCATTATCTGGCGTTGCACTTGCAGACAACGTTCCTCAAACGACTACGGTCGATAAAGTGCTTGCAGCAAAAGGAGCGACTACTGCTGAGGCACAGGTTAAACGTGAAGTTACCACTGTGATTAGCCCACGTACTGGTATTCGTTATACTCTCGGTGACACAGGTAATCGTCCAATCGTATTACAAACTGTGGCAATTGCACCTGCAAACTCTGCCAATATTAATCGTATCGTTGCATCTAATCCTGCTTTATCAGCAAGAAGCCAAGAGAAAGCAAAAGTTGCTTTAATCGGTGAAGCGGCAGTGCAAACGGCGAGTGCTCAGCCACCCAAATAAATATTTAATGTCAAAAAAAGAGATGCTCAGCATCTCTTTTTTTATAAAAACTGATTATAAAAAGCTAGGTAAAAGTATTAGACCAATAATAATGCCGAATAATAACCATTTAGACACATAATACAAACGACGATTACGTTGTTTTAATTCACGACCATAGGCGTGTACAGCATAGCCATATTTGAAGATACGGTTAATGAAACCAGTTTTATCTTGATCATCATTGGGTGAACTTGCAGCAGACATCACGTTTCGTCCGAACCAATAATTTACTTTTTGTGCCCAATCCCATTTCATTGGACGTTCAATATCGCAGAATAAAATAATACGTGTTTCATCTGTTTGATTATGCGCCCAATGAACATAAGTTTCATCAAAAACAGTTGCTTCACCATCTCTCCAAGAATAACGCTCTTGATCAACTTCAATGAAACAGCCATCGCTATTCGGTGTGACTAAACCTAAGTGGTAGCGGACAGAACCTGCATATGGGTCACGATGTTTACCAAGATAACTACCAGATGGTAGTTCAGTAAACATGGCTGCTTTTACTGAAGGAATACTTTCCAACAGAGCGACTGTTTTAGGGCAGAGTTGTTGTGCTGATGGGTGGCTATCTTGATACCATTTCAGATAAAAGCGTTTCCAACCGCGTTTAAAAAAAGTATTAAAACCAGCATCATTATTTTTTTCAGAAGCTTTAATTTGATTTTGAAGTTGGATAGCTTCTTCTCGAATCACTTGCCAGTTATCTTGTAATGGTTTGAGTTCTGGGAACTGTGCCACATCAAAGAACGGTTGGTTTGGCAGTTTAGAGAAACCAGTCATAAACATGTTAACTGGGGCTAGGAATGTAGAATGGTCGAATAATTGTCGAGATGCTTTTAATCGTTCCTTGCCACGATAATAAGTGTATAGGAAGCTGAATAAAAATACGGCAACGATAATCACTGCGTACATAAATACAGTCGTCTAAAAAAAAGGAGTGAAATATTTTAGCACAAAAAATATTTCACAGAATGTTGTTGTCAGATCAACAGTAAATGGTTTGAAATGAAAATAACAGAGATGGCTAAATTTGGTTATTTACATCATCATTTTTGGTTTCACGAATCAGTAAGAATGCAATTAATGATAATGCAGAAGCTAAGCTTAGATATAAACCGACAGCACCTAAACCATAATTTTCTGCAAGCTGAGTTGCGATATATGGTGCAAATGAAGCACCAAAAATTCCAGCTAAATTAAAGGTTAATGCTGAACCTGTATAACGTACTGATGTTGGAAAAATCTCTGAAAGCACAGTTCCAATGGGTCCATAGGTCAACCCCATGATTGAAAGTCCAATACACAAGAATAAAAACACCAATATTGGGCTACCAGAACCAAGCAATGGAGCGAAACATAAGCCAAATAGTGCTGATAATACACAGACAGCGATTGATGTGGTTTTACGTCCAAACTTCTCTGCTAAGATCGCTGAGACAGGAATAAAGGCTGCAAAACACAAAGTTGCGGCTAGTTGAAGTTGTAAAAACTCCCCCCTTGCATAGCCTAACTTAGTCGTACCCCAGTTTAATGCAAATACAGTGGTTAAATAGAACACTACAAATGTACAAATTGCGGCAATTGTACCCAACACAAGCATAGGAAAATGCTTGGTCATCACTTCTTTAAAAGGTACATTCACTTCTTTTTGTTTATTCAATACCTTTTGAAATGCTGGTGTTTCATGTAATTTCAAACGGATATATAGCCCAACAAGCACTAAAATTGCACTTGCAACAAATGGAATACGCCATCCCCAAGTCATAAAATCTTGCTCGGACATAAAGGCATTCAGTAATAGAAATGAGCCTGTGGCAAGGATAAAGCCAATTGGTGCTCCCAATTGTGGAAACATCCCATACCAAGCACGTTTACCTTCAGGGGCATTTTCAGTAGCGAGTAGAACAGCACCGCTCCATTCACCGCCTAAGCCTAAACCTTGTCCTAAACGACATAATGCGAGCAGTAGTGGTGCTGCAAGACCGATTTGTGCATAGGTCGGCAAAAGACCAATACAAACCGTTGAGATTCCCATGGTAAGCAATGCCGCAACGAGCGTTGCTTTACGCCCAATTCGATCCCCTAAATGTCCAAAAATGGCTGCACCAATTGGACGAGCAATAAAAGCAATTGCAAAGGTTGCGAGTGATTTAAGTACTGCGGCACCATCACTACTTTCAGGGAAGAAGAGATGTGGAAAAATCAATACAGCTGCGGTTGCGTAGATATAAAAGTCGAAAAACTCAATCGTAGTACCAACGAGGCTGGCAAATAATACCCGTACTTTTGAGTTGCTAGCCACTGCTGTAGTGACTGTCGTAGTACTTGACGACATACATAACCTTAATTTTATTTATTCAAGATGCAGAGCGATCATGACCTTGAAAAGCCCTTTTGAATGCGGGGTTTACTTAACAAACTAGATGTAATGTATAGCTTTATAGTACATAACAATAGATCGCCAAAAAGTGTAAACCTGCCCCTAATAGCACAAAAACATGCCAAATTGCGTGGGTATATCTTACCTTTTTTAACGCATAAAACAATGTGCCAACGGTATAGGCAAGCCCACCTGCAATTAACAGTTGAATTGCTTCTTTTGAAAGGTAGCGTTGCATATCATCCATGACCAAAACTGCCAACCATCCCATCACAAGATAAGCGGCTAATGAAACTTTTTGAAAGCGATGAATAAAAACTAACTTAAATAGCGTGCCAATCAGTGCAATTACCCATAAAGCAATCAGTAAATAGTGGGCTTTAGCTGTCGGAATCGCGATACTCAGAAAGGGGGTATATGTACCTGCGATGAGATAATAAATCGCAGTATGGTCCAGTTTTTTATACCAATAGCGTTTACGCTCATCTTGAGCAAAATGATAAATCATTGAGCTACTCAGTAATAAGACTAAGCTAAAACCATATACCCATAAACTGCACCATTGTCCTAAAGGCAGATGTTGACCTTTAACAATGAGTAAGATAGAAGCAATCAGTGCTAATACAGCTCCAATACCATGACTATAAGCATTAATTCGTTCTTCTTTCGGGTCATAGCTCAACAGGGTATTTACGGTCATCAGATTTATTGTTTGCATAAAAATACAACTGTATCGTAATGCAATTTCCCTTTTAAAGTAAGACGCTTTAAAATTTAGTTTCTATTTGTCAGGTTTTCATTATGTTTGCGCCGAAATTTTCTTTTGAACAAGAACAGCAGTTTTTCTTGGATATCCAGCAATCTATTGAAAATAAAAGCTTTGATCGGCTGATACTCAGTCAATACAAAGGTGAGTTGGCAGAATTAGAAAAAATGACTTTTCGTATGATTGAATTACAAGGACAGGCAACACTGTCTTGTTTATATCATCACACCACTCAGGATGTGACTAAAAATTATACTTTAGTTGATGGGGTAGAAAAGATTGCTGAGTTACTGAATCTATCTAAACAAGCCAATTTATTCACTTTGAATCAAGATATTCAATTAAAGAAAAATAAAAAGAAAGCGATGTTAAATCGTCAGAAAAAGCAAACATCAGCACTTAAAGTTGAACAACAACAGCACAATCGTGAAAAGCAACGCTATGTACAGCAGCAAAGTCCTTTTTTAAGACATTTGGGCATTACTGATGAAAAAGGTCAGATTGTCCCAAGTATGGCGCGTAAGTGGAAGCAGATTAATAAATTTATTGAAATCTTTTCAAATGCCTATGAACAGATTGATGCATCTCAACAAGAATTAAATATTGTCGATTTTGGTTCAGGCAAAGGCTATTTAACTTTTGCATTGTATGATTATTTACAGTCACAACAAAAAACACCATTGATCACAGGAGTGGAATTGCGTTCAAACTTAGTTGAGTTTTGCCAGAATGTAGCTGATCAGGTAGGTTTCAATCATCTTGATTTCTTTGAAGGGGATGTACGTAGTTATCAGCCTGAAAAACTAGATGTGATGATTGCTTTACATGCTTGTGATATTGCCACTGACTTTGCTATTCATACGGGTATTCGTCTGAATGCTTCAATGATTATGTGTGCGCCTTGTTGTCATAAAGAACTTCGTCCACAATTACATAGTCCAGAAGTATTACAGCCAATGCTGCAATTTGGTATTCACGCGGGACAACAGGCTGAAATGCTGACGGATACCTTACGTGCTTTATTACTCAAAGCATATGGTTATGAAACTAAGGTGTTTGAGTTTGTTGCCTTAGAACATACCAGTAAAAATAAAATGATTTTGGCGACGAAACGTAAAGCACTTCAACAGCCTGATCCAAAAATCATGCAACAAATCCAAGCCTTAAAAACGATGTATGGTATTGAAAAACAGAGCCTAGAATTATTATTACAAGACCAAATGCCGATTGAAAATATTGGTTGTAAGTGTTGATCAGGTTTTAACGCCATATGTATAGAATCAAACAAGGACATTGGGATCAATTACAGCAAGATGCTAAATTGATCCGAACGCAGGTTTTTATTTGTGAACAAGGCATCACTGAAGCAGATGAGTGGGATGATCAAGATCTGATTTCTCAGCATTTTGTGATCTATGATCAAGACCAGCCAATCGCGACTGCACGTTTACTCGAAAATAATAGTGTAGGGCGGGTTGCTGTACTAAAAGCCTATCGGGGGCAAGGTCTTGGACAAATGATTATGCTAGAAATTATTAGCTATGCTCAAAAGCAACGTCGATCAGTACTGACATTATCCTCTCAAGTCCATGCGATCTCATTCTATGAAAAGCTAGGTTTTATTGTTCAAGGTAATTCATATGATGAGTGCGGAATTCCGCACATTGAAATGACGATGAGTCTAAATACTTTATAGATTAAAATCGTGTTGAGAGGGCTTACTCAACGGATCGTGATCAAGATTATCTAAGCATCATATTTTGATGCTACTTTTGTTCGTTATGCTCAATAACTTCTGATGCAGCAGAAGCATGTTCATGTTGAGCAAGTTCTTTCTCTTGTTGGGCTTTACGTTGTGCACCAGGCATGTAATCAGGTTCTTGAGACATTGCTAAATAAAAAAAGCTGAGAAATATGGTACTTAATACGCCCACAATAATGACAAACTTCCATCCTAATACCGTTTCTTCATTTGAGTTTTTTTGTGGTGATGGTTGATTGCTCATAATAAATTCCAAAAATTAAAATTTTAAGGTTGCAGCATTAATCAATAAAATTAATAAAACCTTAAATATTATATGGTTTTAAAGTTACTTTGGGGAATTTATTTATATTTTGTATTGGATTCAATGCGTAAGAGTCTGCAAAAGTCAGTTGAAAAAATCGCATTGTAGATATTAAAAATAGAAAAAAGCATAAATGATTGAATAATTGGGGATAGAAATAACCGAATTATTCAATCATGATTCATTCAAGATTTGGTCGTGTAGACAGACTCAGAGGTTCTTCCAATCCTCAATCGCTTTTAAACCCGTTTCTATACCCACATCGTAGCTATAGCGAATTTTTGCTTTGTTTTTAGAAAGTCGACCTGCCATGTTTTTTAAATCAGGGGGGCAAACTTCAAGAATTTGTTGTTTTGACGCTGAGCGAACAAATTGCACCGAATCATTGTAACGTTGAGTTCTATTGAGCAAGCTTTGTGCAAAACCACGTTTTTGTTTAAACACATATTTAGCGAGCAACTGATCACCTTTGCTGCTAGCTTTATAATAATTCTTTGGTCGTGTTCGTAATACCATAAGTTTCGAAACATCATGCTGCTGAGCAGCCCAATGTATTGGGAGGGCATCCGCAACACCGCCATCAAAGTAGGGTTCACCAAATACGTCAACTGCTTGACGTGTGAGTACGGGGATAGAACTAGATGCTCTTAATCCATCTAAAATATTGTCTTTAGATGCTCTGATATAAGTGGCTTCACCTGAAATCGCATGGGTGAGCACCATATAAAATTCAGGATGATTTTCAAATAGATGTGTCTGATTTAAAGGATATTCTTTTTCAACTACATCCCACATCCATTTTAAATCCAATAAATCACCGCCTTTAAAGAAGCGACCGTAATGGATAAATTCAGAGCGAAGGGAATGATCTAAATAGATTTGTAGAGTGCGACCTTGCTGCGCAGCTAAGTAATTTGCGACATTGGTTGAACCAGAAGAAACACCAACACAAAGGTCAAAAGGATTAAATTGTTGCTGTAAAAATGCATCTAAAACACCGCTGGTAAATGCACCGCGCATTCCACCGCCTTCAACAACCAGTGCCTGACGATTTTGGTGAAGCATTGAAAATCTCGAATAACATGATAAATCCCTGTTTAACACGGATTCATCATGATCGACAATAATATTTTAGTGATGATGTTCATGCTCAGCATGCATTGTTTCGGTTGTCATCGATGACTCTGACATTTCAGATTGAGCTGCTGCTTTCTTCTGATTCATTGGCATATAATCTGGTTCGTTGTTCATCGCCAAGTAAAAAATCACCATAAAAAGAAAACTTAAAATACAGGTGATAATGAGTGCTTTCCAACCCCAAGGAGAGGTTTCTGGACAGAGTTTTTCAGACATAGGATTTTTCCTAAAGAGAGAAAATAAATAGCCTTATAACATAAAAGTATAATCCACTCCGTGTGCAGATGTTAATAAGCAAATCAAAAATCGACTTTTGTCCAATATGGATTACAGGATTGGATTGTTAAAATAGCCATAGTATTCAATACAATGAACACAGATTCTTTCAAGGTAGATAAGAAGCTGAGTCTTTTTTTAAGGGCAATTATCTATTTTGAAGATCATAACAATATTGATGAAAAACAAAATATGATGGAGAAAAGAATGATTTTGGATTCAACGGATACGGATGTTTTTGCAGCTGTTACGCAGTTTTATGTGCGTTTAAGACGGGTAACGGGTCGTGTGGTTGATGTGCTTTATATGGTGGAAAATCAAGAATATGCACAGCATCTCATTGATTATGCTAAAACAATAGATGATACCGAGTTGCAAAGCCATGTGAATCATCTCACACGATCTTTTAATATCGTGAAAGCGCCAGTTGTAGTAGAACAACCTGAGCAAGTCGTGGAACGACCTGTGCCTCAAAGAGTTTGGTTCTTAGGTTAAACCTTAATTTTTAAAGGTCTAAAATAAATATTCCTCCCCCTTTGATCAAAGAGGGAGGGCATATAAACAGCTTAGTGTAAAAGCGTCATACTATTTAAATATTTCACCTGATTCAGCATGTTTTCTAAGTAATGCGGGTGCTATAAAGCGTTCTCCGTATTTAGCAGCTAATTCTTCTGAACGCTGTAGAGATTGCTTAACGCCGTTTTGATTGAGGAACTGAATCGCTCCACCTGTCCACGGTGCGAAACCGATTCCAAAAATCGAGCCGACATTAGCATCAATGACTGATTCCAGAACGCCTTCCTCATAGCAGCGTAAAGTATCGAGTGCTTGAACAAACAAGAAACGATCAATCATATCTTGTTCAGAAATATCATTGGCTTTTGTCCAACGGCTGAGCCCATCCCACAAATGTTTTTTGCCATTTTCTGGATATTCATAGAAGCCTGCACCCGCTGCTTTACCTTTACGATTCAGCTCGTGAATCATGGTGTGAACCACTTCATCTACAGGAGTTTTCGGTAAGTCTTTACCTTCAGCTTGTAGAGCTTTGCGTGTTTCGCTTGCAACATGCTCAGTCAGAGTCAAAGAAACTTCATCCTGAATTGCAAGAGGCCCCACAGGCATACCTGCTTTGAGTGCTGCCATTTCGATTTTCGCTGGGTGCACGCCTTCAGCAAGAAGACGCATACCTTCCTGAATGAATGTACCAAAGACACGACTAGTGAAGAAACCACGGCTGTCATTCACCACGATTGGTGTTTTCGCAATTTGTTGTACAAAGTCATAAGCCTTCGCCAATGTTTCAGCAGAAGTTTCTTTGCCTTTGATGATTTCTACCAATTGCATTTTGTCTACAGGGCTAAAGAAATGTAAGCCAATAAAGTTTTTGGCATCTTTACTTGCTGTGGCTAGACCTGTGATTGGCAGGGTAGACGTATTCGATGCAAATATTCCACCTTCAGCTAAATATTGTTCAGCTTCTTGAGTCACCTTGGCTTTGAGTTCTTGATTCTCAAATACTGCTTCAATAATTAAATCACAGCCTTGTAAATCAGCTGCATCAGCAGTAGCCGTAATAAGTGCTAACACTTGATCTCGTTTTTCGGCTGCCATACGACCCTGTGAAACACGTTTATCAAGTAGCTTTTGCGAGTAAGCTTTACCTTTCTCTGCATTTTCTACAGACACATCTTTGAGTACTACAGGAATGCCTTTGATTGCGGTTGAGTAGGCAATACCTGCACCCATCATACCTGCACCTAAAACACCGACTTTCTTCGCTTGCCATTTTGCAACATCAGCAGGGCGGCTTGCACCTGATTTAATTGCATTTAGACCATGCCAGAATGTACCGATCATGTTCTTCGACACTTGACCGACAGTTAGTTGTGTAAAGTAACGTGATTCAATACGAAGCGCGGTATCTACATCAACTTGAGCACCTTCAACTGCCGCAGCCATGATCGCTTCAGGCGCAGGGTAACAACCTTTTGTTTTGTCACGTAGCATAGCAGGAGCAATTGCAAGCACTTGCGCAACCGCAGGCGTTTTAGGATCGCCACCTGGAATCTTGTAGCCTTTCACATCATATGGTTGCTGTGATTTTGGATTAGCTTTGACCCATGCAATTGCTTTGTCTAACAGCTCTTGTTCATTCTCAGCCGTGTCATGTACTAAGCCGAGAGATTTTGCTTTATCAACTCCAAATTGCTTACCTTCCATCAAGAAAGGAAACGCATTTTGTAAGCCTAGCAAACGCACCATACGCACGATACCGCCACCGCCTGGCAGTAAGCCCAAAGTCACTTCAGGTAAACCAAATTTAGTTTTTGGATCATTGAGGGCAATACGATAATGACAACCTAAAGCGATTTCCCAACCACCACCAAGCGCTGTACCGTTTAAAGCGGCAACGACAGGTACACCTAAAGTTTCAATTGTGCGTAAGTCACCTTTGAGTTTTTCAATCATTTTGAAAAATTCAGTCGCATGTTCTGGTTGTACTTGAATCAGTTCATCTAAGTCACCGCCAGCAAAGAAGGTTTTCTTAGCTGAACGGAAAATAATACCTTTCAGATCAGTTTCAGCTTTCAGCTTTTGACTGACTTCATCTAAAGCATCACGGAACTCTGCATTCATGGTATTTGCAGATTGACCCGATGAATCCAGTGTAAGAATTACAATATTGTCAGCGTTTTTTTCGTATTTAATAGCGCTCATGTTGCTCTCCTTACACCAACTCGATAATGGTAGCGATACCCATACCACCACCGACACATAATGTTGCTAGACCGCGTTTTTTACCTTGACGCTCTAATTCATCCAATAGTGTTCCTAAAATCATGGCACCTGTTGCACCCAATGGATGTCCCATCGCAATTGCACCACCATTGACGTTGACTTTCTCAACAGGAACTTTCAGTTCTGTCATAAAACGCATCACCACAGCTGCAAAAGCTTCGTTGACTTCAAAGAGATCGATGTCCTCGATGCTCAAGCCTGCTTTTTCTAATGCTTTACGTGCAGCAGGGGCAGGGCCAGTCAACATAATGGTTGGATCTGCACCCACTAATGCAGTTGCAAGTACCTTGGCACGAGGTTTTAAACCTTGCTCTTTGACTGCTTTTTCAGAAGCCAATAACACCACCGCAGCACCATCGACGATACCTGATGAGTTACCTGCATGATGAACGTGATTAATTTTTTGCGCTTCAGGATACTTCTGTAAAGCAACAGCATCGAAGCCCATTTGACCCATCATTTCAAAGCTAGCATTCAGTTTTGCTAAACCTTCAATAGTGGTATTTCCTTTGATAAATTCATCTTTTTCTAAGATTGTTACACCTGCATGATCTTTCACAGGCACCACGGATTTATCGAAATAACCATTTGCTTGAGCAGCAGCGGCCTTTTGTTGTGAACCAACTGCAAAAGCATCTACATCTGCACGGCTATAACCATCTAAAGTTGCAATCAAGTCTGCACCAACACCTTGTGGCACAAAAGACGATTTTAAGTTGGTTTCAGGATCAAGTGCCCATGGTCCACCATCTGAACCCATCGGGATACGTGACATAGATTCTACGCCACCCGCAACTACAACATCTTCCCAACCTGAACGAACTTTTTGTGCTGCCAAGTTTACTGCTTCTAAACCAGAAGCACAGAAGCGGTTGATTTGGACGCCTGCAACATCATCATTCCAACCTGCAGCAATCGCAGCAGTTTTGGCAATATCCCCACCTTGATCACCAATTGGTGTCACACAACCGAGAACGATATCATCGACTTTAGACGTATCGAGTTGATGGCGTTGTTGTAATTCATTCAATAATGTTGTGAGTAAAGTAATTGGTTTTACTTCATGTAATGAGCCGTCTTTTTTTCCTTTTCCGCGTGGTGTGCGAATGGCATCAATAATATAGGCCTCGCTCATAGCTGTTCCTTGTATTGCCTTAAATTAAAAATCATTGTGCTTCGAGTGTACTCAATTTAAGTGCCAGTGCAATGATGATAAACATTGGCAAGTTTGATGTTTTTCGCCAATGGGAAAACTCGTTAATTCAATCGTTAATTTTGGTGTCGTTGTATATGTCTTACCGTGTCTTGAATTAGACTAAAGCAAAATGATGGATAGAATAATAGGCGAACATACATGATAAAACTAAAGCCTTACTATGTAGTGGCGGCATTGATCTTGTCACTTTTGGGATGTGATTCATCTGGGCGGGATGTTGAAAACAGAACAGCAAAGGAGGATAAAAACAAGATGAGTCAAACGTATTCTAATCAAGTTGCTGATGACAAAATGTTGTTGGTACTGTCTGCACCTTCAGTGCATGATCCGTATTACAAATCTGCTTTTCAACGGATTGTCGATTTCCAGATCGATTACGCCAAGTCCATTTTGGGCAATGATAATGTGGTGATTCTGGTTGATAAAGACACCAAACCGTATTTCATTGGCAAAGTGCCAGAAGACATTTTACTGGTGGGTGATGTCCATGATATCTGGATGCGTGATTTTACTACCGTTAATCCAATGCAGCCCGTGCAATTTACCTATACATGGGCATCTATGACCCAAAAGCAAAGTAAAGAAGTACAAAAAAGTTTTAGTCAGTTTGCTGATCGTTATCAAATTCAAAGAGCCAAAGCTGATTTGATGCTTGATGGGGGGAACTTTGTTGATGATTATGCGGGTCGAGTGATTACCACCACACGTTTTATGCAAGATAATGAGCTGAGTTATAGTGAAGCCAAACAGAAATTAAAAAATACATTGGGAGCGAGAGAGGTTGCTATCTTAGAGCCTGATGAAGAAGTATTGGCACATTCAGATGGCATGGTCAGTTGGGTAGATCAAAATACCTTGCTTGTGAATGACTATTCAAAAACACCATCATTTAGAACAACCGTAATGAATGAGTTGAAAGCTTCATTTCCAACTGCGAAAATTGTCGAAGTTCCTGTTGAATATAAAACCAATCCAAAAGGTGAGTGGGATGGCTTTGAATCGGCATGTGGCGTGAATCTCAATGCCACAGTCACGCATAACAATATTTATGTGCCAACCTTTAATATGGCACATGACCAAAAGGCATTAACAATCATCAAGCAAAATACTTTTAAGAAAGTCATTCGAATCAATGCTGAGAGTGTTTGTCCAATGGGTGGTAGTGTACGTTGCCTCACTTGGCAGGTGACGGGGGACAATGCTGTGAAACTTATTCAAGCCGCACGAGATCGCTAATAATAATAGATGTTTAGATTAAATTGAGTGATTGAAATTTCCAAGATAGCCTGAGCATGGTCAGACTAACTTGGAAATATGATTTATGAATGATGTCCGTGCAATTGACGATATAAACCAGGAGTAACACCTGTCCATTTCTTAAAGGCACGATGGAAGGTGCTGGTTTCGCTGAAGCCGACCTGTTGAGCTACGTCTTCAAGGGTAAGATTTGGTGTTAATAATAAATGGATTGCAGCATCACGACGTAAGGCATCTTTGACACCTTGATAGCTTTTACCTTCCGCAGCCAAACGACGACGCAATGTTTGAGGTGATAAATACAACATTGATGCAACATCATTCAAGGTTGGCATTTCTTCACCAATTTGGCTCTTCAATACATCTCGGATACGTGAAGTTAATGAGTTGGTATTTTTAAATTTCACCAATAATTGCGCAGGTGCCGCTTTCAAAAACTCTTCTAAGGTTTTGTCATCTTGGCGTATTGGTAAATCCAGATAATCAGCAGCAAAAGTGATTTCTGTACGCGGTGCATCGAATTGCATCACTGGTGCAAAAAATAGCGCATCATATTCATCGGCGTGGTTAGGGCGCTCATAGCCAAAATGAACACGTTCCAAAGGTAGTCGGCGTTCGATTAACCATGATGCAAGTCCATGCCAAATCATCAGCATACTTTCAGTAATGAAATGATCAGGGTCTAAGGCCTTAGGAATATGTGGAACTAAACGCGCTTCATGCTTGTCACGTTCCAAGCTTACCGACCATTCATCTCCAAACAGTTTATAGAATTGAGATGAGAGTTCGAGTGCCTGTCCTAGAGTCTTAGAATGGATAATCAATTGGCACATAATGGCAAATGTACCTAAACGACGAGGCTGTACATCAAAACCTACGTGTTCATCTTGAGTGACCATCCATAACATTTTGACAAAGCGAGTATATTGCTCAGGGGAGATTCGAGCTTTGGGTTGACGCAGCAGTTCTGCCTCAATTCCGACATGTGAAAGTAATGTTTCAACGTCCATGCCTAGGCGTTTAACACCTGTTAAAGCCGCATTCACGAAGTGGATGCTGATCGTATCACGGCTCATATTGAATCCTTCAGTTTCTTTACTGTTCACGATAATTGACCTAAATAACCGTCTAAAATATCAAATTGGGCAATTGACAAGAAAAATAATTGCTCATTCTGTACATGTTAAATTGCCGAAACTATCAAGGTAAATGGCTGAACATGACATTGTTTTTGTGTTTATCCGAACCTAGTATAAAAGAAAATTTGAACAAATCGAGTAAAAATTATTATGCCATCTGCTTTAAAAGGATTGAAAGTTCTAGATTTTTCTACTTTATTGCCTGGTCCATTTGCAAGTATGTATCTTGCGGATATGGGTGCAGAAGTGATCCATGTGGAATCTCCAACTCGTCCAGACTTAGTAAGGATTATGCCACCCTATGCCAATGGACAAGCCACAGCACACAGTTATCTGAATCGAAATAAACAGTCGATTGCGCTTGATTTAAAAGATTCAAGCAATATTGAACTGATCAAAACTAAAATTTCTGAATTTGATATTGTCTTGGAACAGTTCCGTCCCGATGTGATGCGCCGTTTAGGTTTGGACTATGAGACCTTAGCTGAGATTAATCCGCGTTTAATCTATTGCTCGATTACGGGATATGGTCAAACAGGAAGTTATAAAGATCGTGCTGGGCATGATATTAACTATCTCTCATTAGCGGGTGTTTCAGGTCACAGTGGCCGTCAGGATAGTGGGCCACCACCGCTTGGAATTCAAATTGCTGATGTGGCAGGTGGTTCTCTGCATGCAGTGATTGGTATTCTTGCCGCAGTGGTTGAACGTCACCGCAGTGGTCTTGGTCAATATATCGATATTTCCATGACGGATTGTGTGGCGAGTTTAAATAGCATGGCTGCTTCAGCGAGCTTGGCAGGTCAGACGCCACAAGCACCAGAACAAGGAATGTTAAATGGTGCGAGTTTTTATGATTATTATGAAACCAAAGATGGGCGTTATTTCTCTGTCGGAAGTTTAGAACCACAATTTATGGCGGGTTTATCAGCAGCTTTGGAATTGCCAATCTTAATGGCAAAAGGTGCTTCATTTGACCCTGAAGACCGCCAAGCAGTCAAACAAGCATTGCAAGAAAAGTTTAAGAGCCAAAATTTTGCGGAATGGCAACAGCTTTTTCACCACTTAGATATTTGTGTCGAACCTGTTCTCAGTCTTGATGAAGCATTGGTTTCACCAATTGCTGAACAACGTGGCTGGGTTGTGGATGTACCATTGTCAGAGAATTCTGAGCAAACAGAAGCACAATTGGCATGTCCAATTAAATTCTCTCGTTCACAAATTAAATATGCCTTTATTGGTCAAGGTTTAGGTGAGGGAAAGTGGTAGACAATATGTGAGATTCATCACTGTATTGTTAAGATGTTGTACAGATCTTTAACATTTTAAATAAATTGTTATCAGAAAAATCAGAGTAACCTTTTATAAATAAGAATATAAAAGGTTACACAAACATGACAATCTCTCATTCACGGATTGTTTCTTGTTTATCCGTTCTATCATTAAGTTTATTTATTCAACAGACTCAGGCAGCTTCTGCTTTTGATCCGAATGGTCAATGGCTGCTTGGTGATTGGAACGGTCAACGCTCTGCGTTAGAACAGCAAGGATACAATTTTTCTGCAGATTACACTGGTGAGTTTGCAGGTATTTTAGACTCAAAACAACATTCAAGTCATGGCAGTGAATTTACTGGACAATTGGCTTTGGGTAGTCATTTCGACTTAAATAAAATTTTAGGTTGGCAAGATACTGAGGCGCAGATTACGGTAACTTATCGTGATGGTCAGTCCTTATCTCAAACTGCTGAAGGCTTACAAGGTCACCAAAGTTCTGTGCAAGAAGTTTGGGGACGTGGTCAAACTTGGCGTTTAACCGATCTATGGATCAAAAAGAAATTTTTAGATCAAACCTTAGATATTAAAGTCGGTCGTTTTGGTGAAGGTGAAGATTTCAATAGCTTCGCCTGTGATTTTCAAAATCTAGCTTTATGTGGTTCTCAAGTGGGTAATTGGGTCGGGGATCAATGGTATAACTGGCCTGTGAGTCAGTGGGCATTACGTATCAAATATAATTTACAACCAGACTTCTATGCTCAAATCGGGGTATATGAATATAACCCAGAGAATCTTAAACGTGGTAAGGGCTTTAATTTAAGTACAGATGGCTCACGTGGTGCAATCATTCCATTAGAACTTGTTTGGTCACCAAGACTAAGTCAGCAATCCCTTTCTGGTGAATACCGCTTTGGATATTACTACAGTACAGCCGATGCAGTTGAGATAAGTAATCCTACAAAAAGCTCACATAAACAAGGTGGCTGGTTTACAGCGAAGCAACAGCTTATTCGTCAAGATATTGACTCAGATCGAGGGTTGAGTGGTTTTATAAATATCACAGTACATGATTCAAAAAATAATGCGATCAAAGATATGCAAAATATTGGTTTGATCTATAAGGGATTATTACAACAACGACCACAAGATGAACTTGCTTTGGGGTTAGCACGTATTCATGCCAATGATGAAAATAATCATTTATTAGATGAAGAATACAATACGGAATTGTATTACGGCATTCATGCAACAAATTGGTTGACTATTCGACCAAATATTCAATATGTACACCACGTTGGTGCATTGAAAGATGGTGATAAGACTTGGGTTGGCGGTATTAAATTCCAAACGATTTTCTAAGTTTCAGTTTTGTTATGTAACTGACTGTTGGGGAGATTGATCATCTTCTCAATGATTCTAAAAATATAAAAGAGGTAAGGTGATCGTATGACTCAATCTTCTTCAAAATCAGGGCTTAGGACATTAACGGTAATTATTTTTATAATTACTGCTTTGTACTTGCTTATTGGTGGTATTTGGCTCGCGGTCATCGGAGGGTCAATTTATTATGTAGTTGCTGGTGTTCTTCTGCTAGTCGTAGCGGTGCAACTGCATAAACGTGCATCAGGACCTTTATGGGTTTATGCCGCATTGATGTTAGGGAGTGTGATTTGGGGTGTTTGGGAAGTCGGAACCGATTTTTGGGCCCTCGCACCTCGTCTCGATATTCTTGGTATTTTGGGATTATTATTGCTGATTCCGGCAGTTACACGTGGTATTTATAATCTGACATCGAGCAAAGTTGCTTTGTCATCGACACTAGCTATTGCGATTGTGGTGATGGTGTATTCAATTTTTAATGATCCCCAAGAAATTAACGGTGTAATTCAAACGCCGCAACCTGCACAAGCCAAAGCTGTTACTGGTGTTGCACCAGAAGATTGGCCTGCCTATGGTCGTACTCAGGGTGGTGAACGCTATTCTCCACTAACCCAGATTAATGATAAAAATGTCAAAGATCTTAAAGTCGCTTGGACATTTCGTACAGGTGACTTCAAGACAGGGAATGATTCGGGTGAAACCACAAATCAGGTCACACCAATCAAAATTGGCAACAATATGTTTATGTGTACACCCCATCAGCATTTGATTGCGATTGACCCTGCAACAGGTAAAGAGAAATGGCGTTTTGATCCTAAACTCAAAACTGATAAAACCTTTCAGCACTTAACCTGTCGTGGTGTAATGTACTACGATGCCGCTAATACCAGTGAATTTGCAAGTAGCCTACAAAGCAAAAAATCAGACTCTAGTGAATGTCCACGTAAAGTGTTTGTTCCTGTCAATGATGGTCGTTTAGTCGCTGTTAATGCAGATACGGGTAAAGCATGTTCTGACTTTGGTCAAAATGGTGAGGTGAACTTACAAGAGTTCATGCCGTATGCGTATCCGGGTGGCTATAACCCAACTTCACCTGGTGTAGTTTCTGGTACGACTGTGGTCATTGCAGGTTCAGTCACGGATAATTATTCTAATAAAGAACCCTCTGGTGTCATCCGTGGTTATGATGTGAATACAGGGAAATTGTTATGGGTATTTGATACGGGCGCAGCCGATCCAAATGCAATGCCGGGTCAAGAAACCACATTTGTAAATAACTCACCAAATGCATGGGCGCCTCTTGCCTATGATGCAAAATTGGATATTGTCTATGTGCCAACAGGTGTAGGTACACCAGATATCTGGGGCGGTGATCGAACTGAGTTAAAAGAGCGTTATGCCAACTCGATGTTGGCGATCAATGCGACAACGGGTAAGTTAGTCTGGCATTTTCAAACCACACATCATGACTTATGGGATATGGATGTACCATCACAGCCATCTTTAGCGGATATCAAAGTTAAATCAGGTCAAACGGTTCCTGCAATTTATGTGTTAACTAAAACGGGGAATGCTTTTGTTTTAGACCGTCGCACTGGGCAACCCGTAGTTCCAGTCACTGAAAAACCAGTACCACAAACTGTGAAGTGGGGACCACAAACTAAAGGCGAACATTATTCAGCAACACAACCATTTTCTGATTTTAACTTAGCACCAAAAGATAAATTAACTGATAAAGACATGTGGGGCGCTACCATGTTTGATCAGTTAATCTGTCGAGTAAAATTCAAACGTTTGAACTACGATGGTATCTATACGCCGCCTTCAGAAAATGGAACTTTAGTTTTTCCAGGTAATTTGGGCGTGTTTGAGTGGGGAGGGATGTCTGTAAATGCTGATCGCCAAGTTGCGGTGACAAATCCGATTGGCTTACCATTTGTCAGTCGATTGGTTCCAGCTGATCCTAATCGTCCTCAAACTGCAAAAGGCGCAGGAACTGAACAAGGGATGCAGCCAATGTATGGCACGCCATATGGGGTAGAGATTAGTCCGTTTCTTTCACCATTCGGATTACCATGTAAGCAACCGGGTTGGGGCTATGTTGCTGGCGTTGACTTAAAAACACATGATGTGGTCTGGAAAAAACGTATTGGTACCATTCGTGACAGCTTGCCGCAATTGTTCCAATTACCGCCAGTTAAAATTGGAGTACCGGGTTTAGGTGGTTCGATTTCGACCGCAGGGAATTTGATGTTTGTCGGTGCAACACAGGATAATTATCTACGTGCCTTTAATGTATCGAATGGTGACAAGTTATGGGAAGCACGTTTACCTGCGGGCGGACAAGCAACACCAATGACATATGAAGCGAATGGCAAACAATATGTGGTGATTATGGCCGGCGGACATGGCTCATTTGGAACAAAAATGGGTGATTATCTCGTAGCTTATGCATTGCCAGATAAGAACTAATTTCATTTAGAAAATGATTGTAAAAGCTCAGATTCGTCTGAGCTTTTTCTATTTGTGGTAATTAGATAGGCTTATCAATAAAATCGTTATTAAATATGCAAAAAAAGCATTTTGTTGATGAATAAAAGCTCGCTATGCTAGTCGCCTTTATAATGAATGACTAGCCATACGCCATGTATTTATATACGGATTTCGATCAACAACTGATTAACCAACGTGTTGCTCAGTTTCGTGATCAAACAGAACGCTATTTAGCAGGAAAATTAACAGAAGACGAATATCGTCCATTACGTTTGCAAAATGGTCTGTACGTGCAACGTTATGCACCTATGCTCCGTATCGCTGTGCCGTATGGCTTGATGAATACTAAACAACTCAGAAAAATTGCTGAAATTGCGACTGAATATGATCGTGGTTATGCCCATGTTTCAACTCGTCAAAATATTCAGTTGAACTGGCCTGCTTTAGAAAATGTACCTGATATTCTTGCTGAGTTAGCTACAGTACAAATGCATGCAGTACAAACCTCAGGTAACTGTATTCGTAATACCACGACTGATCAGTTTGCAGGCGTGGTTGCTGGTGAGATTGCAGATCCACGTCCAACGTGTGAATTAATCCGTCAGTGGAGTACTTTCCATCCTGAGTTTGCGTTCTTGCCACGTAAGTTCAAGATTGCAGTTTCTGCTTTAGAAGAAACAGATCGTGCTGCAACAGCTTTCCATGATATTGGTGTTTATATCGTTCGCAATGAAGCAGGCGAAATCGGTTATAAAATCATGGCGGGTGGTGGTCTAGGTCGTACTCCAATTATTGGTAGTATAATCCGTGAGTTCTTACCACGTGAAGATTTGATTGCTTATTTAGAAGCGACCTTACGTGTGTATAACTTGCATGGTCGTCGTGATAACAAATACAAAGCACGTATTAAGATTTTGGTGAAAGCATTAACACCACAGGTATTTGCCGAAAAAGTTGAAGCCGAATTTGAACACACACGTGAAGCGTTGAAGATTCAGCCTGAGATCTTGAAAAAATTAGATGAAGAATTCACTCCATTTGACTATCAAGATTTAGAAGATCAAGATTTTACAGCTTTATTTGCTGAATATCCAAAATTCAAACAATGGTTCAACGTCAATACCAATGCACATAAAGTCAAAGGCTATCGTATTGTGACGATTTCTTTGAAACGTGCAGGGGTAGCTCCTGGTGATGTCACCACTGAAGAAATGAACTTAATCGCAGACTTAGCGGATAAGTACACTTTTGGTGAGTTCCGTACCACACATGAACAAAATATTTCACTTGTGGATGTACCACAAAAAGATTTATTTGAATTGTGGCAAACCTTAGAACAGAACAATATGGCACGTGCGCATATTGGTTTTATTACCGATATTATTTGCTGTCCGGGTGGTGATTTCTGTTCATTGGCAAATGCGAAATCAATTCCAATTTCAGAAGCGATTAGCCGTCGTTTTGATGATTTAGATACGATCTATAATCTTGGTGAACTTGATTTAAATATCTCAGGCTGTATGAATGCTTGTGGTCATCACCATGTGGGTAACATTGGTATCCTTGGTGTAGATAAAAAAGGTGCAGAATTTTATCAAATCACGCTAGGTGGTAACGCTAATCATGATGCATCTATTGGTGATATCTTAGGACCATCTTTTGCTGCTGATGCAGTACCTGATGTCATTGAAGAAATCCTAAATACTTACCTTGATCTACGTACTGAAGGTGAGCGTTTTATTGATACGTATCGCCGTGTTGGCATCCAACCATTTAAGGAGCGTGCTTATGCTTAATACATCGCTACAAGTGCTGTTCAAAGATGGCACGATTGCTGATAATACTTATCAAGTGATTGCTGAAGATGGCGTAATTCCACAAGGCGATGTGGTTGTAACAACTGCTCAGTTAGATCAATTGGTAAATGTACAAGCTAAAAAAGCGTTATACATTACTGTTAATGATTCACCTGAAACTCATCAATTTCCATTAAATGAATTAGATGCGATCTTCATTGAGTTCGCTGGTTTCAATGATGGACGTGGTTATTCATTTGCAGCATTATTACGTCGTCAAGGTTACCAAGGCGAGTTACGTGCTGTCGGTGATATCTTTAAAGATGTTTTAAACTATTTAAAACGTTCTGGCTTTGATAGCTTTGTGGTTAAAGAAGGTAAGGATATTCATGAAGCCGCTGCTGGACTTCAAGATTTCACCAATCCATATCAAGCTTCAACTGCTGTGCCACAAGCGAGTTACCAAACAGGTGCTTAGACTCGTTTAAGTAAAAAAGCTGAACTCAGGTTCAGCTTTTTTATTGCGTATTATTTAAAATTTATAGATTGAAGAATAACAATGCTGACCTTTATTGCAAAAATAAATCCTGGAGTGATTTGGTTGCTTTTCGCCATCGCAACTGATGTGCTCTCAACTTTTTTTTCTGCCAAAGCAAATGGTTTAGTCAATAAGTTTGACCAAGGAATCGCTTTGGTTCTGTATCTTGTTTCTTTTACTTGTGCTGCGATCGCATTGAAGTATATGCAGGCTGGGATTTTATATGTGCTTTGGTCTGGGCTAGGTGTTATTGCGACAGCCGCTTTAGCAAAAGTTTTTTTAGGACAGCATATTGATGTAGCAGGGTGGGTTGGGATTGGATTTATTACGATAGGTTTGATGATTATTGCTCAGTATTCTAATATTGATGTTTAAGAAGGAATATAAAGTGACAGCTATTTTTAAATTTGTTATAAAAAATTAAAGCATTTATTTAGAAAGAACATGTTTAAATTTTTAAAAAAGATATTTTTTTCATCTGAGCCATATATAAATACAACCGAAATATTGGCAGAACGCCAAGCATTTGAGCAAACACATATATCGAATATTCCTCAGCCTGAACCAGAAATCGTAGATATTCCATTTATTAAAAAGAGTTTGGATGAGTTACTACAGTCATTGAGATATTATGATGGTTATGCGCGACAACGGACATTAGAACATTTAAAGGATTGCTACGAACAAGAACTGTTTCCTGCCTTATTATTTCGTTTAAGTGATTATGTGGAAATCAATCGAGAGTTGGCAGCACAGCATATTCAACGTTGGAGTCAGCGTCCTGAATTTGCTCAATTGTGTATAGCGCATTTTTTACAGATTGCCGCAGTACAACAACGTGTACGCACTGTCCCTGAAATTGAAAATTTATTATTGAATACCATCGCGGAAAATACAGATTATTTGCAGCGCACTGTTATTTTTGAACAAGGTCAATTACCTCGAATACTATTGAATTATATTTTAAAATATCAATGGATTAAGCAGGAGCAATTACTTGAATTATCTAAAATTGCGAAAGATCAAATCGTGCGTAAATTTTGGTTAGATCATATTACTCAAAATGAATCAGACCAGAAATTATTATTTGAGTTAAAAAATAGTCAATTTAGAGATGTGCAATATTATTTATTTGATGTTTTATATCAAAGAAAAATTTTAAATACTGATGATATTATTGAACTATGGCATAGTCGTTTTTTATCCGTGATGGATTATGCTTATTTTGCATTAAGACAGCAGAATTTTAATTTTAAAAATTATTTTAATCAGTATCCGATCGAGTTGCTCAGTCCACAGCAGGTGAAAATTCGAGCATATCAATCGGTTTTATTTAAAGGGGAGCAAGCACAGTTTTTTGAGATCATTGAAAAAATTGAAATTAAAACGATTGCGAATGCTTTGGTTTTGTTTGCGTTAAAGCAAAAGTTTATTCAATTTCACCAGTATTTAGATTATTTTGCATTAACCCAACAGAAGTTATTACCACACAACTTTATTAAAGCAAAAGTATATAGTGATACTCAACCAACTTTGGACGAACTCAAACAGTACTTATCTTTAGTTAAAGATAATCTGTCATTACTGCAGAGACTCGACTTAACACAAGGCTATAGTTTATGGGATCAGCTATATTGGTTTGTTACTCAACAAGAATATATACAGACTGAAAAAGATCGGCAGGATTTTTATTATCATTTACGATGCCGTCTACAGTTTCTAAGTTATGAAATCCATCCGCCGCGATGGACAGTGATTCAGAAAGACTAAATGAAACAGCAATTACCAGTTTTTATGAAGCAATATTCTGAAATTTTTGAAGATGTTGGTGTCAAGAAAATACTCGGAAATCTTTAAGTGAATAATATGGCTGATGCAATATAGGCTTTATATTGCATCAGCAAAATGATCTTATTCTTCAAGCTGACAATTGACCATCCACTTGATTCCGAACTGATCAGTGAAAGCACCATACAGTGCGCCCCAAAAGGTTTTTTCTAATTGCATTTCAATATGACCACGTACAGAAAGCTGGTTGAATAAACGTCGTGCCTCCATTTCATCGTGTTCAATATTGATTGAAATATAATGATTGTTGCCTTGGGTGAAAACACTATTCGGAGAGCAGAACTGATCATTAACGTCTGAACCCATGAGCACGGTATACTCATTAATAGGTAAGGAAACATGCAGAATTAAGCATTTATCTGCTTCTGATAACATAACCCCTTCTGTAGGTGGCATATCACCATAGCGACTGATCATTGCGAATTCACCGCCAAAAACAGATTGGTAAAAAATAAATGCTTGTTCAGCTTGTCCTTTAAAATTTAGGTAATGGTTGAGCTGCATGAGGGAACTCCTTGTTGTTTTTTTATACAGTGCATAACTTATCGGGATTTTAATAACAGGTGCATTATTTTTTGTAATTATGAAAATAAAAAATCCTGCACTTGGCAGGATTTTTAGTTAATCGAATTAATGCTTAGATCAATTCGATTGCAACTGCTGTTGCTTCACCACCACCAATACAAAGCGCCGCAATACCTTTTTTACCACCAGTGCGTTTAAGTGCATGAATTAATGTAAGAATGATACGTGAACCCGTAGAGCCAACAGGATGACCAAGTGCACAAGCACCACCATTGATGTTCACTTTTTCTGCATCTAATTTGAAGTCATCAATTGGGCACATTGTAACCATTGCAAAAGCTTCATTGATTTCCCAAAGATCAACGTCTTGTGCATCCCAACCAGCTTTTTTCAAAACTTTTTCAATTGCCCCTACAGGAGCAATCGTAAATTCAGAAGGATGTTGAGAATTTGATGCGGTTGCAACAATTTTCGCTAGAGGTTGTAAGCCACGTTGAGTAGCGACTTCACTTGATGTTAATACTAAAGCAGAAGCACCATCAGAAATCGAACTTGCGTTGGCAGCAGTAATCGTACCGTCTTTTGCAAATGCAGGTTTCAAACTTGGGATTTTGTCAATTTTTGCATTTAATGGCTGTTCATCTTGATCAACAACAACATCACCTTTACGGCTAGACACTGTTACTGGAACGATTTCATCTTTGAAATAACCTTCAGTAATTGCTTTCTGCGCACGTTGTAGAGAACGTATAGCGAAATCATCCATTTGTTCACGCGTATAGCTGCGTTTATTTGCCATATCTTGTGCAAATGATCCCATTAAACGACCAGTTTCTGCATCTTCTAAACCATCAAGGAACATATGATCCTTAATTTCACCATGACCCATGCGATAACCTGCACGTGCCTTAGGTAAAACGTAAGGAGCATTGGTCATTGATTCCATACCACCCGCAACCACGATTTCAGCACTACCAGCTTTGATCATATCTGTAGCTTGCATCACAGCTTTCATGCCAGAACCACAAAGTTTGTTAATGGTTACTGCACCAGTTGAATCAGGCAAACCTGCTTTACGCATAGCTTGACGAGCTGGACCTTGTTTTAAACCTGCTGGTAACACACAGCCCATGATTACTTCTTCTACATCAGTAGGCTGTAATCCCGAACGAGCAATTGCTTCTTTAATGGTGATTGCACCTAATTCGGGTGCAGTTGCGCTTGATAATGCGCCTTGGAAGCCGCCCATTGCTGTACGAGCGCCGTTGACAATTACGATGTCAGTCATTATGTGTCTCCAGACTTATAATTTGCAGAGAATGTTCAAAACCTATGCAGTATATTAAAAAAAGCATGCGAATAAAGTATTTTACGTCGTTTAAGCTAGACTGAAGAGTTTTTAACACGTGGTGATTTCCTTACTACGTATTTGTCCCATATTGCTGAGAATGAGTTGGGTATGATGATTAGAATCATTCATACAATAAAAGAAGCTTCCATTTGAGCCTCTTGGTAGCCCTGTATCACCTTGGAAAGTAAGTGAATTTATTCTTAATGTACCTCTCCAATCTAATCGTCCATACTTATATTTAAATGCTTCGGAATACAATAAAGGATCATTTGAATCACGTTGCCGATTAGCATTTAAATCAAGAAATCCGATTAGCCCACTGTTCCAATCAGAATCACAACTAATTAAATCT
Source organism: Acinetobacter modestus (assembly GCF_014636095.1). GTDB lineage: Bacteria > Pseudomonadota > Gammaproteobacteria > Pseudomonadales > Moraxellaceae > Acinetobacter > Acinetobacter modestus. The sequence continues at coordinate 178,538 of NZ_BMDV01000004.1, read as the reverse complement.
TTACTTGCGCACAAAGTCACATTTTTATGATGAATCTGTGCGTCAGATTTGGATTTTTGTATGTAAATTGTGAGTGTTCTTTTTATTTGATTTACTTCATTTGAAATCAATAATTGATTCAAAAAGGGTAAACTAAGGCATACAAGAATCGCACAAATAGCAAGCGAGACCATTAATTCACTGAGCGCGAATCCTTTAACTTTTAACATTTTTTTACCTTTTGATCATTTTGTAATTTTTTTATTAACAAAGTGTTAAGTAATTACTGTATTTATTAAATTAAGTTTAGTATTAGAAAAACTAGCCATTACTTCATGAAGCAAATACTGCTAAAATTGAAGAAAGCGAACAATAAGCTATTCGAACTTTAAAGTTGAATTGAAAATTTACTGAACTACAACGGAAATTGTAAGAAATTTTGTCAATAATTTACGAGGTTAAAGTTATCAAGCACTTGGAAAAATCATCAAGTGTTTGTATGATTCAAAGTGAAGTGAATAGCTTAAAAATAATACTGTAAACATTTTTATGTTCGCAGGGCCAAAAATCATAGGCTAAGCTTGAACAACAAACAATTGTTATCTCTGGAGGATATCCATGAAATTGAGTCGTATTGCACTTGCTATGCTTGTTGCTGCTCCTTTAGCTGCTGCTAATGCGGGTGTAACAGTAACTCCATTATTGCTTGGTTACACGTTTCAAGATACTAAGCATAACAACAGTGCTGAAAATTTAACGAGTAGTGCTGAGTTACAAGACGATTTATTCGTTGGCGCTGCATTAGGTGTTGAGTTAACCCCGTGGTTAGGTTTCGAAGCAGAATATAACCAAGTTAAAGGTGATGTTGATAGCCTTGCTCCTAACTCTGAGTACAAACAACAGCAAATCAACGGTAACTTCTATGTTACTTCTGATTTAATCACTAAAAATTATGACAGCAAAATCAAACCTTATGTATTGTTGGGTGCTGGCCATTATAAATATACGTTTACTGATGCAACTGCTGCTGACTTAGGTCGTACTGATCGTGGTTTGAAAGAAGAAGGTACTTTAGGTAATGCCGGTTTTGGTGCTTTCTGGCGCTTAAATGATGCTTTATCTCTACGTACAGAAGCTCGCGGTACTTATAATATCGATGAAAACTTCTGGAACTATACAGCACTTGCTGGTTTAAACGTAGTTCTTGGTGGTCACTTGAAACCAGCTGCTCCAGTAGTAGAAGTTGCTCCAGTTGAACCAACTCCAGTTGCTCCACAACCACAAGAGTTGACTGAAGATCTTAACATGGAACTTCGCGTATTCTTTGATACGAACAAGTCTGATATCAAACCACAATACAAGTCTGAAATCGCGAAAGTAGCTGAGAAATTAGCTGAATACCCGAATGCGACTGCACGTATTGAAGGTCACACTGATAACACTGGTCCACGTAAGTTAAACGAACGTTTATCTTTAGCTCGTGCTAACTCTGTTAAATCAGCGCTTGTTAACGAATATAACGTTAACGAATCTCGCTTGACTACTCAAGGTTTTGCTTGGGATCAACCGATTGCTGACAACAAAACTAAAGAAGGTCGTGCTATGAACCGTCGCGTATTTGCTGCGATCACTGGTAGCCGTACTGTTTTAGTACAACCAGGTCAACAAGCTCAATAATTTGAGTTTTTGAACTGAATAAAAAAGCGACTCTGATGAGTCGCTTTTTTATATGGGTTTGTATACAAGTGATTTGAATATATAAACATTTTGATTACTCCTGCAAAATAATTTGACTGATGTGTTTAATTAATATTTTCTAGAAGTTACCAAACTTCTTTTCTAAGCTGTTGTTTGGTATTTTGTCTTTCTCGACGGTGCTGAGCTCTAGGTTTTTCTGTTTCGTGGATTCCTCCTTTTTGTAGTAAAGGGGAGAGCGCAACAGGATTACGAACTTTGATTTTAGGTATTGCTTTAAGTTTCATCTATTTAACCTTTTATACATAGAACTTGTTTAAGGGTGTGCACGATTTCGATTAAATCTGATTGGTTTGCCATGACTTGATCAATATCTTTATATGCACTTGGTATTTCGTCAATTACACCACTGTCTTTACGACATTCAATACCTTGGGTCTGCTGAATCAAATCCTCTTGACCAAAAAGTAATTTGGCTTTACTACGGCTCATTTTTCTTCCTGCACCATGCGAACATGAGCAGAATGATTCAGGGTTAGCTTTGCCCTTCACAATATAGGAGCGAGCCCCCATTGAACCAGGAATAATGCCTAATTCATTTTGACCAGCACGAATTGCACCTTTTCGAGTAATCAGGAGATCTTCACCAAAGTGATTTTCTTGGCTGACATAATTGTGGTGGCAGTTAATCGCTTCTTTAGTCAATTGAAAGGATGGGAGTAGTGGTCGAATTGCTTCTAAAATGAGACGCATCATTTCACGTCTATTCTCAAAAGCATATTCCTGTGCCCATTCCACCGCTTCAACATAGTCATTAAAACTATTTGAGCCTTCTGCAAAATAACTCAAGTCCTTATCTGGGACATGCCCAAATCGATGTTGAGCTTCTTTCTTTGCTAGCTCGATAAAATAAGTTCCAATCACATTACCTAAACCACGGCTACCAGAATGTAGCATCACCCAAATGTCTTGATTTTCATCTAAACAGAGTTCGATAAAGTGATTGCCACCGCCTAAGGTACCGAGTTGTTTTTGCCATGTCGCATCAAACTTTCTGAGCATCCGAACTAAGCCAGGGTGCTTTTTAATGATCGGCTGCAAGCGTTTTTCCAGTGGAATAATGCTTGAGGCTTTCGCCTTGATTTGTTTGTGTAACTCAAAGCCTACAGGGACTTTACGTTCAATTGCATGGCGTAAAGGTGCGAGATTATCTGGCAACTGTGATGCTTTGAGATTGAGTCGAATAGCATTCATGCCACAACCGATGTCGACACCAACAGCAGCGGGAATAATCGCGTGTTTTGTTGGAATGACGCTACCTACGGTCGCACCTTTACCGACATGTACATCAGGCATCACGGCGATATGCGAATACACAAATTGCAGTTGTGCCATTTTTTTTAGTTGTTCAATGCTTTCGCTATCAATATCATTGGTGAATATTTTTACTGGAACACCATATTCAGCATTAGCATTAAGTATTTTTTGTATGCCCATTTTCTTATCTCAGGTATTTTAATTTTTCGTCCGAATAGGCATAAAAAAACCTAGCGAATGCTAGGTTAAATAGAGCATTCGGACAAGTGATTCTGATTTGTACACTTGTCCGTGAGTCGACAGTGCCAAATCTTAAGTTGTTGTTCCTTGTATTGCTGGCATGATGTCGTCCTCCTATATAATAGTGCAGCTGAAAATATGAGCTGCTGATTTTACTCATATTTACTTAAGGGTCAAGTGAATTTTTGGCTTTTTATTCGCCTTCTTTCACGTTCATATCTTTATATGCAATCAATTTGGTTTTGTACTTCCATTTATAACCCAACCAAATCGCCAAAAATAATGGAATACTGATATAGGTTGAAACTAAGCCTAACCAATCAACTTTACCACCCAGCACAGCTTGATAGTTTTGTCCTAAAATAATGATAGAGCAGAGAACAAAGGCAAACCAAGGTGCAAATGGGAAAAACTTGGCACGATAAGCAAGATCTTCAAGTTTATGCCCCTGAGCAATATAGCCTTTACGGAAACGATAATGTGAAATGGCAATACCCAACCAGACGATAAAACCACACATCCCAGACATATTTAACAACCAGTTAAACACTTGTTTTTCGCCGATAAAGGTGGTCAAGAAACATAATGCAGCAACTGCTGTTGTTGCATAAAGTGCATTCATGGGTACGCCACGACTATCAAGTTTTGAGAACCATTTAGGCGCTCGTCCTTCTTTTGCCATATCGAATAGCATACGCGTAGATGAGTACATCCCAGAGTTACCTGCAGATAAAATCGCACTGAGAATAACGGCATTCATCAAACTTGCAGCAAAGGCAAAGCCTGCTTTTTCATACAGTAAGGTAAATGGTGAGAGAGCAATATCTTCACTTTGTGCCGCTTTTAATAGAAGTGGGTCATCGTAGCTCACCAATGTACCAATGATAAAAATACACAAAATATAAAACAGTAAAATACGCCAGAAGATTTGTTTAATCGCTAAAGGAATCGTTTTCTTTGGATCTTTAGATTCACCTGCGGCAACGCCAACCATTTCAGTTCCTTGGAAGGAGAATCCAGCGATCATGGCAACACCGATCAGGGCTTGTAAGCCACCAACAAACGGTGCATCTTTATAATGCCAGTGTTGAAAGGTTGATACATTCGGTGTCATCATAATTTTAGCAATCATCCAGATACCGATGATGATAAACACAATAATTGCAATCACTTTAATCAAAGAAAATAAGAATTCACTTTCACCAAAGCCTTTTACCGTCAATGCATTAATTGCAAAAATAATGGCAAGGAAGATTGCACTCCAGTAAAACCCAGGAATATCTGGAAACCAGAATTTCATGATGAACTGAACTGCGACCAATTCAAAAGCAACAGTGATTGCCCAGTTATACCAATAGTTCCAGCCTAAGGCGAAACCAAAACCATCTTCGACATAACGACTGCCATAGGTGAAGAATGCACCTGAAGTTGGATTGTGTGTTGCTAATTCACCGAGACTCGTCATCAAGAAATAAATCATGATTCCGATAAGGGCATAGGCCAATAACGCACCACCAGGACCTGCTGTTGCAATCGTTGAACCTGAAGCAAGGAATAAACCTGTACCAATTGATCCACCAATGGCGATCATATTTAGATGGCGTGCTCCGAGCTGACGCTGAAGGTGTTGAGGAGCAGATGTATCGCTCATAAAAATTCCTTAAACTGTTTATTTCGCACAGGCATATAACACTTTGAATCCCTCTTGATCTGCCTTCACAAGACATTGACCAAAGCTCTGCTCAATCAGAGGTGGATAATTTAGAAAACGATTAGCCACGATCCATAGTTCACCTGAACTTTTCAGATGCTTTTTCGCCAATTGGCAGAGTTCTTCACTTGCATCGTAATTGGTATGAATGCCTTGATGAAAAGGTGGATTACTTACGATGGCATCTAGATCTTTAGGTGCATCAACAAAACCTGTGACAGGCTGTAGATGTAGCTGTGCTAAGTTCAGATCATTTTTTTGAAAAGTGAACTCAGTAGACCGTAATGCAAATGCATCCACATCAAGTGCAAAAATGTGCTGGTTTGCATTTATTTTGGCTAAATAAGCACTAATAATTCCAGCACCGCAACCAAAGTCGGCAATCTTACCTGATTTTACTTGGCTCAGGTAAGGGAGTAATACGGCTGTTCCAATATCTAAATGATCTTGACTAAATACACCAGGCAAGGCACAGATATTTAACTGTTCTTGATCTATTTGAACTGTATAAGTTTTTAACCAGTGTTCAAGTGGTTTTAACTGCTCTGTTCTTTCGATCTTCATTTGCCAAAGTTGGCAGTGACGTGCACTGTCAAGTTTTAGTGTTTTGCCATATTGCAATAATTGTTTTGCTGCCCGCTCAACGCCCCCTTTTTTTTCACCAACCAGAAAAATATTGTGATCAAGTTTTAAATGGCTAACGACAACGTGCAGAATATAATTTAGTAATTCTTTCGACTTGGGAACGAAAATAACAACCTGATCAAACGTTGCTTGTGGAAACTCAACTGAGAAATGTGAATTTATACCACTGCTTTGAAAACCTTGATGATCAGCATAATTCCAAGTCCAGACAGACGCTTGTACTTGGCTAGGTAAATTTTTGGCGAATTGATCGTTGGGCGCATTAATCAGTAAAACTTGCCCATTTAAATAATCTTGTTGTCGTATAACGACTTCACTACGTGGATCCATTTTGATCTCTCATCAAAAACAAAGCCCAGTGGTGAAACTGGGCAATTACGATGGTTAAAAGACTATTTTTGAGTTTCAGGTAAAACAATATTTAAAATCAACGCGGCAATACCACCCGTTGCAACACCTGAGCTGAAAATGTTTTTGAATAATTCAGGAAGATGTTCAAGGATTTGTGGAACTTGTGCTACACCTAAACCTAATGCAAGTGAAATCGCAATAATCAGTAAAGCGCGGCGGTCAAGATGGATACTTGAAAGAATATTAATTCCAGATGCAGCCACCGCACCAAACATCACCATTACCGCACCACCTAGCACTGCTTGGGGAACAGCTTGAATTACAGCCGCTACAGCAGGGAAGAGACCTAAAATGATCAATAAGATTGCAATCCAGATCCCGACATAACGACTTGCCACACCAGTGAGTTGAATCACGCCATTGTTTTGTGCAAATACTGAACTTGGGAAGGTGTTGAAGATACCTGCTAAAAATGAGTTAGCACCATTCACAAGTACACCACCTTTAATGCGTTGCATCCAAATGGGGCCGTCTACAGGTTGGTTAGAGATTTTGCTGGTCGCTGTCACATCGCCAATGGCTTCAAGTGAAGTAACGAGATAGATGAATGCCATTGGAATGAACAAGCTCCAAGAGAAGCTTAGACCAAAATGCATCGGCGTAGGAATCTGAATTAATGGGGCGTCTTGCAATACGGAAAAGTTTAAATGACCCATAAAGCCTGCAAGAATGTAACCAATCACCAATGCGATTAAAATTGCTGAACTTTTTACCCAAATAATTTGAACACGATTCAATAAAATAATGACCGCCAGTACTGTACAGGACATGATCAGATTGTCTGTATTGGCAAAAGTATGATCTTGCATAGCCATATAACCGCCTCCCATGCTAATCAGACCTTCTTTAATCAGTGTTAAACCAATTAAAAGAACAACGATACCTGTAACTAAAGGGGTAATTAATTGTTTTACCCAAGGTAAAATCCGAGACACGCCCATTTCAATAAATGAGCCTGCAATTACCACACCGAAAATAGCAGCCATCACTTGCTCAACAGGCGTACCTGCAGCAACCATGGCGCTACCAATACCAATAATTGGGCCAATAAAGTTAAAACTTGTACCTTGAACAATCAATAGTCCTGCACCGAAAGGACCAACCTTTTTACACTGTAAAAAGGTTGCAATTCCTGAGATGATCAGAGACATTGAAAGGATCATATTGGTGTCTTCACGAGATACACCAAGTGCTAAGCAAATTAATAATCCTGGAGTAACAATTGGGACTAAAATTGCTAAAAGATGTTGTAAAGCCGCTAAAAATGCGATGAACGGTTTTGGACGATCATTGAGTCCGTAGACGAGATCAAGTGGCTGTTGGGGTTGAGAATTTGACATGGGAGTATAAGAAAAGCGATAAGCAATAGTGGAATATTCTAATAGAGTTAGCCTACTTTACCAACGATTCTGAAACAGTTCGTCCGAAAAAAAGTTTCATGTCAACAAACTGTCACTACTAAAGTTTAGGATTTTTCTATATAATCTGCCCTCAAATTTTAAGCGTATCGAATTCTATGTCTGATATTAAGAATCTCCGCAATATCGCAATTATTGCGCACGTCGACCACGGTAAAACCACGCTTGTCGATAAATTACTTCAACAATCTGGTGCTTTGGGTGACCGTGCAGGCGAGATTGAGCGTGTCATGGACTCGAATGCGCTTGAAAGTGAACGTGGTATTACTATTCTTGCAAAAAATACGTCAATTACGTGGTTAGATCAACGTACTGACACAACTTACCGTATCAATATCGTAGACACCCCAGGACACGCGGACTTCGGCGGTGAAGTTGAACGTGTAATGTCGATGGTTGACTGCGTATTGCTTCTTGTTGACTCTCAAGAAGGTCCAATGCCACAAACTCGCTTCGTAACGCAAAAAGCATTCGCGCGTGGTTTGAAGCCAATCGTAATTATCAACAAAGTTGATAAGCCAAGTGCACGTTGTGACTGGGTAATCGATCAAGTATTTGACTTGTTTGATAACTTGGGTGCAACTGATGAACAGTTAGATTTCCCAATCGTTTACGCTTCTGGTTTACGTGGTGTAGCTGGTCCTTCTCCTGAAGAATTAGCGGAAGATATGACACCATTGTTCCAAACTATCGTTGATATCGTTGAACCACCAGCAGTTGATGTTGATGGTCCATTCCAAATGCAGATTTCTTCACTTGACTATAACAGCTTCGTTGGTGTTATCGGTGTTGGTCGTATTCAGCGTGGTGGTGTAAAAACGAATACTCCTGTGACTGTGATTGATAAAGAAGGCAATACACGTAACGGTCGTATCTTAAAAATCATGGGTTACCACGGTTTAGAGCGTATTGATGTTGAAGAAGCATCAGCAGGTGATATCGTTTGTATCACTGGTATTGATGCACTCAATATTTCTGACACAATTTGTGATCAAAAAAATGTAGAAGCTTTGCCACCATTGTCTGTAGATGAACCTACGGTTTCGATGACATTCCAAGTAAACAACTCACCGTTTGCTGGTAAAGAAGGTAAATTTGTAACTTCACGTAATATTCGTGAACGTCTTGATCGTGAATTGATTCACAACGTAGCATTACGCGTTGAAGATACTGACAGTCCAGACCGTTTTAAAGTTTCTGGTCGTGGTGAACTTCACCTTTCAGTATTGATTGAAAATATGCGTCGTGAAGGCTTTGAAATGGGCGTATCACGTCCACAAGTGATCATGAAAGAAGTCGATGGCGAAAGACAAGAGCCATACGAAAACGTAACGTTTGATGTTGAAGAACAACATCAAGGTTCAGTAATGGAACAAATGGGTCACCGTAAAGGCGAAATGACCAATATGGAAGTTGACGGAAAAGGTCGTATCCGTATTGAAGCAACTGTACCTTCACGTGGTTTAATCGGTTTCCGTTCTGAGTTCTTAACCATGACTTCTGGTACAGGGATCATGACATCAAGCTTCTCTCATTACGGTCCTGTTAAGCAAGGTACTGTTGCGAAGCGTCAAAACGGTGTATTGATTTCTATGGTTCAAGGTACTTGCTTGGGCTATGCATTATTTAGTTTACAAGACCGTGGTCGTTTATTCGCTAAACCTCAGTTAGAAGTTTATGAAGGTATGATCGTGGGTATTAACTCTCGTTCGGACGATATGGTTGTTAACCCAACTAAAGCAAAACAATTAACCAACGTTCGTGCGTCTGGTACTGATGATGCTTTAACTTTGACGCCTGCAATTGAATACACGCTTGAACAAGCACTTGAATTCATTGAAGATGATGAGTTAGTTGAAGTAACACCAAAATCGATCCGTATTCGTAAACGTTACTTAACTGAAAACGAACGTAAGCGTAACCGTGATAAATAATTTTTCTTCACTGAAAAATGACAAAACCGCTAAATTTATTTAGCGGTTTTTTATTGCATAAATTTCAGGGTCGGGACATGCTTAAACACATATTTTTATTAAAATAAAAAGTGTTGTTAAAGTGTGAAATAGCTTTCTTTTTTTGATAAAAATATTAAATTATCAACATTATGTGGATAGCCGCACCTGTGTAATAAACAATGCAAAAATGGGTTGCGATTAAGTTCAACTCTGGAGAGTTATAAATGAGTATTATTCAAGAATTTAAAGAATTTGCCATCAAAGGCAATATGATGGATCTTGCCATTGGTGTCATCATTGGTGGTGCATTCGGTAAAATTATTGATTCATTGGTGAAAGATATCATCATGCCACTTATTTCAGTTATTACTGGTGGGGGTGTTGATTTTACGCAGAAGTTTATTGTGCTCGGAGACAATCCAAATAATTTACAGTCTTTAGATCAATTGACGAAAGCAGGTGTCAATGTTTTGACCTATGGTAATTTCTTAACGATCTTTATTAATTTCATTATTTTGGCATGGGTTGTGTTTCTTATGGTGAAAGTAATGAACCGTATGCGTAAACAAGAAGAAGCAGCGCCAGCTGAACCAGCAGCAACGCCTGAAGATATTCAATTATTACGTGAAATTAGAGATTCTTTGAAAAAATAAGTACTCATTATTTTCATAAAAAACGGCATTTTAAAATGCCGTTTTTTATGGGGTATCTGAATCATATTTAGTGAATAATGCATCGTTTTACATAGAAAATTTAATGCTTTCATTTTAAGATGCTGTACAAACTCAAAGAGGGATTAACCAATATGAATCGATTATTTGTATATGGCACATTATGCCCAAATCGAGAAAATGCGCATATCCTTGCAGCGATTGATGGAGAATGGAATAAGGGATCTGTTCATGGAACTGTGCATATATTAGATTGGGGACCAGACAAAGGTTTACCTGCCTTAGTTTTAGCTGAACAAGATCCATTAATCATGGGATATTTATTCAGCACGGAAAAATTAGAACAAAACTGGCAAATGTTAGATGAGTTTGAAGGATTCCAATATGAGCGAGTTGTTGCTGAGGTTGTCTTGGAATCTGGTGAAAAAATAGATGCATGGACTTATGTGATGAAACCGCAGGAATTAAAATAACTGAGAAGAGGAGAGAGCTTAAAATAATTAAGCTCAAACCATTATCTTAAGCCATCCATGCGAAATTTCACTTCAATTAAGTGAAAACCAAATTGGCTTTTGATCGGGCCGTGTAAGATTCGTTCTGCTGCTGTAAAAACTAATTTATCAATAACAGGGACCAATTGCCCCTTTTTCACTTCACCGAGTTCGCCCCCACGTTTAGCTGAGTTGCAAGTGGAGTATTGTTTGGCGATTTTGCTAAAATCAGCACCAGACTGAATTCGTTTTTTTAGCTGTTCGGCTAAGTCTTTATCTTTGACGAGAATATGTCGAACAATTGCGGTTTGCATAAGGTTGTTCTCCTTGATTGCATCTTAAATGATCTATACTTTGCTTAGATTCAAAGGTTGGCATTGTGGACAAAATACACTAGCACGTTGACCTAACTTTAAGTTTTCTAATGTAGTTTCACAATTAACACACATCTCACCTGCGCGACCATAAGCTAAAAGTGTCTGCTGAAAATAGCCATTTTCACCCATGGCATTACTATAGTCACGCAAAGTTGATCCACCTAAATCAATTGCTTGTTTTAAGATGCGTTTTACTTCGGTGACTAACTTTTCCACTTGTGCTTTGCTCAGTGTCGAAGCAGGTTGTGCAGGATGAACTCCAATGTTGAATAAACTTTCAGTTGCATAAATATTGCCAACACCAACCACTACATGGTTATCCATTAAAGCAATTTTGATGCCGACATTTTTTTTAGCTAATTTTTCATACAAATATGTTGGATTAAAATCTTGAGTTAATGGTTCTGGGCCTAGCGTATCAATCAATTTACTTTGATTGGTTTCATCTAACCACAGGATACACCCAAAGCGCCGTGGGTCATGGTAGCGGAGTTGCTGATTTTCAAATTCGATCACAAGATGGTCATGTTTTTTTAATTCATCACTGGATTGACATAGGCGAAAGCTTCCTGACATACCTAAGTGCCAAAGCATTTGATCTTGTTCAAATTCGGCCAGAATATATTTGGAACGACGTTTGAGTTGAATTAAACGTTGACCAATTAATTTTTCAAGATCATCAGGAATAGGCCAGCGCAAACTAGGATTGTGTACTCTTACAGCTTGTACACGTTGCTCTAAAAGCGGCAGTAAACTGGTTTTTGTGGTTTCAACTTCAGGAAGTTCGGGCATAGTGAGCTCAAGTTGTTTCAACAACAATACAATGAGGGCAAATGTTTAACTTACAATTATGAAGATATTTAATTTGATTAGCTAATCATCATTAAAATTGATTTTTGGTTTTTTTAGCTAAGGTTAAAGATGTAATCTAATTATAAAATAATGAAATACTTACTTTAAAAAGCTTGCCCTTAAATTCTGTGAAACAAGGAATTTTCATGCCTTTAGTAAAAACAAATTTTTTATACGGTTGTGTTGCAATAAGCATGGGTTTAAATGGTTCTTTTGCTTGGGCTGTTGAATCAGAAGTCAATAAACCTATACAACTTCCGACAATCAAGGTCGAAGCAACTCGTACTGACACAGCTTATATGGAAACACCAGCATCAATTTTTAGGGTGGATATGCCTAAAAATGATCAGAGCTTAGAAGTTAATTTAACTGAGGTTGTGAAGGGGATACCTAGCGTTCAACTGCGCAATCGAGAAAATTATGCACAAGATTTACAACTTTCTATGCGTGGTTTTGGTGCGCGTTCCACATTTGGAGTTCGTGGAATTCGTTTATATACCGATGGTATTCCTGCCACGATGCCAGATGGACAAGGGCAAACCTCAAATATTGATTTAAGTAGTTTAAGTCATCTTGAAGTATTAACAGGTCCATTTTCTTCGTTATATGGAAATTCTTCAGGAGGTGCGATTCTAGCAACAACAAAGGAAGGACAGGGCAAAGATTCGATAGAGATGAGTTATGCGGGCGGTAGTCATCACAAAAATCATGCTGGTTTAGTTTTACAAGGCGGTTCAAAAAATCAAAATGAACCAAGCTATATGATTAGCTCATCCTATTTTGATACAGATGGTTATCGCGATCATAGCGGTGCAGAAAAAGTCTTAAACAATGCAAAACTCACATGGAATTTAGATGATGGTAGCAAAATTAATTGGATCACAAACTATGTGAACATTGATGCTGATGATCCAGGTGGGTTAACTCGTGTAGAAAAGGAAAGTAATCCTAAACAAGTGGCTAAAAATGTTTTGGATTACAATGCTCGGAAAAAAATTGACCAAACCCAAACTGGGGTCACATGGTCAAAGCCCATAAATGATCAAAATGAAATTTACGTAATGAGTTATATAGGACAACGTCATGTAACTCAGTATCAATCTATTCCGCAAATAACTCAGACTAATCCTAATACGCCTTATCAAGCGGGCGGAGTCATTGATTTTAAACGTGACTATTATGGTGCCGACTTTCGTTGGACAGGAAAAGATTTGTTGCCACGTACCCAATTCAGTGCAGGGCTTGCAATTGATGGGATGAATGAGAGTCGACAAGGATATCTGAACTTTAATGACACTGGTGAAAAAGGTATTAAAGGTGCTTTACGTCGAGATGAAAGAAACGCTTTGTGGAATATAGATCCATATTTACAAGCTGCTTGGTACTTTTTACCTGCGATGCGGCTTGATACTGGTGTTCGTTATAGTAATGTGCATTACCAATCCAACGACCATTATATTGTTGGATTGAATGGTGATAACAGTGGAAAAACGACTTACCAAGAGGTTCTACCTTCAATCGCTCTGAGCTGGCAGATTATCCCTCAAGCCTTAATCTACGCAAGTTATGCCAAAGGTTTTGAGACCCCGACATTTACGGAGATGGCTTATCCTGCACAAGGTGGAGCAAGTAGCTTAGATTTAAAACCCTCTAAAAGTGATAATTATGAGCTAGGCTTAAAATCATCAAATGTATTTGGTGATTTTAATTTGGCAACATTCTATATTCAGACCAAAGACGATATCGTCGCTGCAGAAAATATAGGTGGGCGAGCAACCTTTCGTAATGCCGAAAAGACTTTACGTAAGGGCGTTGAATTTGCATGGAATAAAAAGTTTTGGAAAGATTTGGTTGTTAATGCAAGTTATGCCTATTTAGATGCAACTTTTGACTCTACAGTACCCGCGATTGGAAAAGTTGCTCAAATTCCTGAAGGTAATGTCATTCCTGGTATTGCAAAAAACCAAGCTTTTATTGGTTTTTCTTGGAAACCAGAACAGGGGTTTTATGCAGGGCTTGATACCCAATTCATGGATAAAGTTTATGTGAATGATATGAATGGTGATGCAGCAGAGAGTTATACAATTGCATCGGCTTATACAGGATATACATTTCACTATACGGATTGGAGTTTAAATGGATTTGCCCGTATAGATAATTTATTTAATAAACAATATGTCGGTTCAGTGATTGTGAATGAAGGAAATAATCGTTTCTTTGAACCTGCGGATGGACGAAATTGGAGTGCTGGGATTAAGTTAAGCAAACAATTTTAAATAAAAAGCAGCACTCTATAGAATTGCAGTGCTGCTGAATTGATTTTAGTTCTTTGTTTTTACTGAAGCTGCTTTTTTTGCAGCAATTGCTTCTTCAACTTTAGCCAATGATTCCTTCGCATTTGGATAGTTAGCTGCTGCTAAGCGAGCAAAAATATTTTTTGCTTGCTCTAAATCTTGGTCAACAATACCTCCATTTGCTAGCATATTACCGAGAACCATTAAAGATGGTGCATAACCTTTTTTAGCTAATTCCTTAATAGTATCAATTGCTTGAATTCTCATGATCGGATTTTTATTTTTTACACCAACACTCAGATCATAGATCGCTTTTAAATGTTTCGCTGGATAATAATCCTTTCGTAGCAATGGTAATAGTTTCTGAACAGCAATCTGATCATATTCAGGTTTGCCTTGCTCAAATAATATTTTTGCTGTTTCTACTATTGCTTCATCAGAGCCTTGATTCGAGGCTTTATCTAAATACTCTTTATATTTTTGATTATTTTTAGTGATGCCCAAATCACCATTGTGATAAGCCTGCGCTAACGTATAACTGGCTTGAGCAAAGCCTTTATTTGATGCATCTTGATAATGTTGTACGGCTTTCTTTTCATCCTTTACTGTGCCTTGACCAACTTGAGTCATATAACCTAGGTTATAAATTGCTTGGGCATTCCCTGTATCGGCGAGACGTTGCATTTCTTGAAACGCAGCAGGGTAGTTTTTTGCTTCGTATAGTTTAGTTGCTTGAGCAAATGCATCTGGTTTTGCAGTTACTTTACTATCAGCCGCAAATGTTGAATGACTTGTAGCAAGAATTAAGCTGGCAATCAGCAACTTTTTCATTTTATTTATTCCTTTCACAGATATCTGCTTTAATCCATTACATGGCAGTTTTTAATGCCTTCATCATAAAAGTTTGGTGTGAAATGTAAATATAGATTTTGTATAAATCTTGCTTAATTAATTTATTTTAATTTTTATATTATTAATATAAATCAGAATCTTATGTTGTAAGTGGTGGCTTGTTAATCAACTGAAAAGCCACCACTTAATTAGATACTATTTTTTAGTTTGTGCTTCTAATAGAAGTTGTTCAATTTGTTGAGCATTTTGTGGTAAGCCTGCGACTCTAGTGCCATTTTCAAGGAAGATTGTAGGTGTCCCACTAATTTCTAGATTTTGTCCTAAAGCAATATTTTTCTGTACAGGTGTTTCACATGTACCTGAATTTTGAGCTAACTTACGATGTAGCATGTAATCTTCCCAAGCCTCATATTGGTTTTTTGCACACCAAATTTTATTTGCTGCAGTTTCAGCTTGTGGATGCAGTTTCTTAAGTGGGAATAAAAAAATGTAGACCGTTACATTGTCGATAGAGGTCATGTATTGTTCAAGTTTTTGACAATATGGGCAATCGGGATCGGTAAAGACATATAAAGTACGTTCGCCTTTACCTTTAATGTGTTTAATGGCTTGCTTGAGAGGTAGTTGTTTTACATCAATTTTACTCAGTTCAGAAATACGATCTTCTGTTAGGTTTTTCTGATTTTTTACATCGAGTAAATTGCCAAAGAAAAGATATTTAGCATTTTCATCTGTATAGATAATCTTGCCAGACACATAGACTTCATAAATTCCATTTAATGGAGATGGGGTGACTGAAGTAACGGGAATATCTGGATAATTTTGTTTAAAGTTTTGTTCTAAGGTTTTGCTATCAGCATGTACTATTTGTAAGCTTAATAGACTCAGTGATAAGGCTGATAGCCAAGTTTTGATGGTTATTTTCATTTGAGAGAGATATTGTTGAGAATAGTCGAACAATAGCGCTCATTTATATTTTCGACAAGAAGTGAAATCAGAATTTATTTTAAATATGGTCGTATTGCCAATTGCAGTAATTCAATCAGCTCGGGATCCATATAGTGGTATTCATCTGGTATATCGAGCACGAACAGTTTTTTATGTAGCAATTGTTTGGAAAATTGTTCTGTGATCTGTTGTTTGTGTCGAGATTCCATAACAAAAATTTGTTCAGCCCATAGAATATCTTTGATTGAAATCGTATGTTTAGCATTACGACTGGTTCCTGCTGAACGGGTATGTAGACCATACCCGTTTGCGAAAATACGTTCTGCTGTTGGACTACGCCATTGATTGCGACTGCAAATAAAGAGAGTATTCAATTAAGCACCAAATTAATGATCAGTATTGTTAATAAAATCTTCTAAACTTTCGAGTTGAGGTACTCCTACAATTCTATGACCTTTAGAATTAAATATCGTTGGTGTTAGATTAATCCGATATTTTTTAGTCATTATCATATTTTGATCTATAGGCTGATCACATGAGTTATTTCTTTGATTGGGTTTAGCGCCATCTAATAAATAGGTTTTCCATGCTTTAACCGGATCTGTTGAGCACCAAATATTCTTAGATGTTTCAATCGCTGAGGGGTGTAGATGTGTTAAACCCATAGGGAATGTATAGATCGTTATGTTATCCACTTCTTCAAGAATACCTTGTAAGGCCTGACAAGCAGGACAATCTGGATCGGCAAAAACATATAAAACTCTTTCACCATTTCCTTTGATCTCTTTTAATGCATTTGCAGTGGGTAGTTGTTTGGGGTTAATTGCATAATGCTTTTGATAGTTGAAGTCCGCTATGTTCTGCATATTTTCAAGATCAATAATATCTCCAGAAATTAAATATCGACCAGAAGCATCTATCCATATAGAGCCTCTGATGTTTGAAAGCGTATAAAGATCTGGAATAGGTGTTTTATCTATAAATTCTGGTTTTAATTCATTAGGGAGATTTTGGATTCTTTGATTAATTTTTTCTGTGTTAGCAAAACTAGATTGCATATTAAATAAAGCGGTAGCCATCGTAATCATAAAAATTAATATAGATTTAAGCACAGATAATTCCGATAAATTGAATAAAATAAAAAAGTATTTGTTTTAAATAAGAGTATATGCTTAATTTTAATTAAAGGATCTTATTTATACTTAAAAAGCCCTAGTAAAAGGGCTTTTGTTTAAAATGATTATTGTGGTCGTGCTACATCACCATTTAATACTTCTGGTAAATCCAAAACCTTTACACCAAGTTCTTCTAAAGCAGCTGGTTTTGCAATTACAAGTGCGATATAGCCATCTTCAAATGCAGCACTATTCACAACCTCAACATCTTTACTTAGCTGGCTAGCAGGAGAAGGAACAGTATCTTTGGCTTGGATTAAATGTAACCAATGTTTTGGTTTGGCTTTAAACCATAGACGTGCCACAATTTCCTGACCTAAATAACAACCTTTATCAAAATGTACACCATCACGTTGATGCAAACGTAGTTCTTGTGGTTGAAAAAGGTGTTCTGTACTTTGACTAATCCATGCTTGACCTGACTGAATCGCTTGAATTTGCCAAGCATCGATGTCTGTCTCTACAGGAGAAAACTCAGTCTGAATGCCATTTAATGAAGGAAAAACAGATCCTATTTCTTCTAATGTCATTTTTGAAAAAGCACCAAACTTTTTAATGTGTTTGGAAAATTCTTCGGCTTGATCTTGGGTGGTTACAAGTTCAAAACTTTCTGGATTTAATCTTTTAATCCATAGCCCAAAATGAATACGTCCTTTTAAGTCACAAATAGCGGTATAGCGATTTTCATTTTCAGGGAGACGTTCTACATGAACAGTCACTTGACCCTGTAGAAATTTTTGCGCATCTACACCATTTAAGCTAAAAGCAGTAAAAGCAAGCTGACTCATAGATTAATCCTAAAGCTGCGTTCTTATCACTAAATATGGAGTGCTATTTTGCGCCATTTTTTACAAAAAAGCAGCTTTAGATTCTAGATATTCGGGTTCAATTGAGCGATTGAAGGAATAGTATTTCATGACTAAATCGCTATGATAGAGGCACGAATTAAAAATAACTTAGTCGGAGAATAATAATGAGTGGAACAGTACAACTACATCGTGTGTTTAATGCACCGTCAGCTCGTGTTTTTAAAGCATTTCTCGATCCAGATGCCTTAGTAAAGTGGATGCCACCTCATGGATTTACCGCCAAAATTCATCACTTAGACCCGCAAGAGGGTGGAACATACAAAATGTCATTTACTAACTTTTCAACTGGACAAATTCATTCATTTGGAGGGACGTACATTGAGCTTATCCCGAATGAATTATTACGCTATACCGATAAGTTCGATGATCCTAATTTACTAGGTGAAATTCAGGTCACAATAAAATTAAAATCGGTTTCAGTAGGAACCGAAGTGCATATTACTCAAGAGGGAATACCTGATGTTATTCCTGTTGAAGCGTGTTATTTAGGTTGGCAGGAATCTCTGTATTTATTGGGGTTGCTGATTCAAGCTGAAATTCCAAATGAATAACAACTCTTTAGCTTAATTCAAACTAGCTAAATTTTTAATATTTAATCATATTGGGGAATATTATGTCTGAAGAAATTCTTGAACACAGAGAACAATTAGCTCGTGTTGCCATGCGCGAAGCTTTAGAAAATCAACAAGCAGAAGATAGTGTGGAGTTATTTATTCAACATCATCTTGAAGAAGTTGAACCTGAATATTGGGAAAAATATTTTGACACATCAAAACCTAATTTATTACAAATTTTAGAGTTGCTAGTATTAGATTCACGTTGGGATGAGGGTGATCTGGAAAGTTATGAAATTTTAGATTTCACCTTACCAGATGAGATCACAAATTACGTTATCTGCGTTAGTTTTGATTCAAAAGGGCAGGTTGTTAATATTTCAATGGAAAGCTGAAAAATTTGTGAGATGTGGGGTAGGCTGATGTGAAAATTGAGATTAAACGTATTTATGATCCTGTAGAAGCGACTGATGGACAGCGTATATTAGTAGATCGGTTATGGCCAAGGGGAATATCGAAACAGCAAGCACATTTAGATTTATGGCTTAAAGATATTGCCCCCTCAGCCGAATTGAGAAAAGCATTTTGTCATAAGGTTGAACATTGGCTGAGTTTTCAGGAAGGGTATTATAAAGAGCTTAAAGAAAACCCTTATGTAAATCAGCTTAGAGACATGGCACAGCAGCAGCAAGTAACGCTCATTTACGCAGCTAAAGATCCTAAGCTTAATCATGCCCTAGTACTTAAAAATTATTTAATTGGACAAGCGATTCAAGCTTAAATTTTGAAAAAATGCGTCTATCGATCATAATAGTGCTTTTGAGATGTTTTTATGTCTTTTCCACACTGCCCAAAATGCCAATCAGAATATACTTACCAAGATGGCGACTTATTGATTTGCCCTGAATGTTCACATGAATGGAAAGAAGGGGAGGCATCTGCTTCAGAACAACAAGAGATTATTAAAGATGCCAACGGTAATATTTTAGTTGATGGTGATAGCGTCACTGTCATAAAGGATTTAAAAATCAAAGGTTCATCATCTGTAGTTAAAGTCGGGACGAAAGTGAAAAGTATTCGTTTATTAGTCGATGCGAATGATGGACATAATATTGATTGTAAAATCGATGGGATCGGTGCAATGAAATTGAAATCTGAGTTTGTAAAAAAGATTTAATTCAACTAATTTAAGGGGGCATGTCAGTGCCCCTTTGCTATTCAAAAACTTACCAAAAGTGAACAATAAATCATTTTCTATTGGTATAAAAAATAATCTATAAATATGGCTATAACAATCAAAACAACTCAAATAAAAGAGGTATTTATGGCAGGATGGTTTGAGGTAAATCAAGCAAGTGATGGTCAATATCGTTTTATACTTAAGGCTGGGAATGGTGAAGCTATTTTGAATAGTGAACTTTACAAAACTAAAGCATCCGCTTTAAATGGTATTGCATCCGTTCAAAAAAATAGTTCAGATGAAGCACGCTATGAAAAACTAACTTCAAAAAATGATAAAGCTTATTTTAATTTAAAGGCGGCTAATCATCAGGTGATTGGTACAAGTCAGCTTTATGCAACTGAGCAATCTCGTGATAAAGGGATAGAATCTGTTAAAAATAACGGCTCTTCAGAAACAATCAAAGATCTGACAGTTTAAGTTTTCAATAAAAAAGCCGTTTATTAAACGGCTTTTTTATTGCTAGGATGAAGATTAGCCTATAAGTTTAGCTAAGAGTTCTTCTTTACCTAAATTGCTTGCTTCAAGATCGCGACGACCTTTGTACTCAAAAGTGCCTGCATCAAGACCTTTCTCACCAATAACAATACGGTGAGGAATACCCATTAATTCAAGATCAGAGAATTTCACACCAGGGCGTTCATTACGATCATCAAGCAATACATCATAGCCTTGAGCCTGTAATTCAGTATAAAGTGCTTCAGCTGCTTCAAGGGTGCGAGGTGATTTATGCGCATTCATTGGCACAATCGCAATGTCGAATGGAGCAATCGCTTGAGGCCAAATAATTCCTTTGTCATCAAAATTTTGTTCAATTGCTGCTGCAACCACACGTGTTACACCAATTCCATAACATCCCATTGTAACAGTGAATGGTTTGCCATCTTCACCGAGTACTTTACACCCTAAAGCTTCTGAGTATTTTGTACCGAGTTGAAAGATATGACCGACTTCAATACCACGTTTGATTTGAAGTGTACCTTTACCATCTGGAGAAGGGTCGCCTTCAACAACATTACGTAAATCATAAACTTCGGTGAATTTTGCATCACGCTCCCAGTTCACACCTGTCGCATGTTTATCGACTTCATTTGCACCCGCAACAAAGTCAGATAATACGGATGCAGCACGATCCACAATCACGGTTAAGCCTTTTTCAACTAAACCTTGTGGACCGCAGAAACCTGCTGTTAAACCATGTTGTTCTAATTGTGCTTCAGTTGCAAATGCCAAAGGTGCAGCAATTAAAGGATGCTTTTCAGCTTTAATATCATTTAATTCGTGATCACCACGTAAGAATAGAGCAACAACTGGTGTATTGCCATTTTCATCTGTTTGACCTTGTACAAGTAAAGCTTTTACAGATTGTTTTGCATCACTGTTTAAAAATTGGCAAACATCGGCAATTGTTTTCTGATTTGGTGTATCGACTAAGGTCATTGTTTGAGCTGGCGCAGGACGCTCACCGACTAACAAAGCTTCTGCCATTTCAACGTTAGCAGCATAATCAGATTCAGTTGAAAATGCGATATCATCTTCGCCACTTGCAGCAAGTACATGAAACTCGTGTGAAGCAGAACCACCAATAGAACCTGTGTCTGCCTGTACTGGACGAAAATCTAGCCCAAGGCGTGTAAAAATACGGCTATAGGTGTCATACATGACATCATAGGTTTCTTGTAGCGATGTTTGAGTTGCATGGAAAGAATAAGCATCTTTCATAATAAATTCACGAGATCGCATTACACCGAAACGTGGACGAATTTCATCACGGAATTTAGTCTGGATTTGATAGAAATTTACTGGTAATTGCTTATAACTTTTCAGCTCATTACGCGCCAAATCTGTAATGACTTCTTCATGAGTAGGACCAAGCACGAATGGATTATCATGACGATCTTTGAAACGAAGTAATTCTGGACCGTATTGTTCAAAACGACCAGATTCTTCCCAAAGCGCAGCAGGTTGAGTGACGGGCATAAACACTTCTAATGCGCCTGAACGGTTCATTTCTTCCCGAACAATCGCATCTACTTTCTTTAAAACACGTGTTCCCATGGGCAACCAAGAGTATAAACCAGAAGCTAATTTACGAATCATCCCCGCACGTAACATGAGCTGGTGTGAAATGACTTCAGCATCATTTGGGGTTTCTCTTAACGTTGCAAATAAAAAGCGGCTTGCGCGCATGGAAACTGTCCTAAAGTTAAGTGTTATTTAGAAATACTTAAACGAGCAAAATCATCTACTCAGTTTTAAGCAGTCGGCATTATGACATGAATCATTGAATTTCGTGTAATCTAAAGCAAACTGAATGAATTAAAACTATGAAAATTTAGATTTAATATTTTTGAGAGATCATGCAAAAAAAAATTTAAGTCTATTGTGCTTCTTGTTCAAGATTTTTTAAACGGTTAATAATATCAGCATAATCTGTTTCAGTTTTATGATATGCATTGCGTAAACTTTCCACTGTTCTTTTTACATTTTCAATATTCTTGGCATTATTGTCTAAATTGTTTTTGAGTTGAGCGGGGAGCGTTTCTCCCTTACGATGATATTCCATCTCTTGTCGCTTAAATCCAATTTTGTCTTGTTGTAGCTGTTGTAATTGTTCTTGTTGATAATTAAGTTGCTTTTTCAAATTAGCCAAAATTTGATCTCTTTTGGTTGCCGCTATTTTTGTATTTCCATAAGCACGTTTTAATCTCATATCTTGTTCGCGCTGACGTGCCATAGATTCGCGACGAGAAGATTGTTGTACATCTACTGTTGCATTATAAGCACGGTTGCGCTTGATTACTTGCATATTGCGATCAAGTGCTTCATAACCATAACGAATATGTTCAGGTGTAACTGATGTACTCACATTAGCTACACCATTTTTATCATAATAACGATACCATACAGCTCTAGGCTGCTCTGTAGCTGCAAAACTTGAACTGCAAAAAATCAATAAAAAAAACGCGCAAATGTAATTACGAGCAATCGTTGTAAAGTGGCTAATGCCGAAACCGCACTTTAACGAACCAGTCATTACATTCCCCGGAAAAAGTTAACTAAATCACTTATTTTTAAATAATAATCAGTTGTATATTAGTAGCTATTTAGATAATTAAAAATAGTTAGTATACAAAAAATTTAGGAATTTGACGAAAAGTGTGAGCAATTTGTTATTGTTGTTGAAAACTGATAGGTTGGTTCAAAAAACTTCATTGATAATGCAAGTAAAGATATGTTAAAAATATCAACTGATCTGTATAAAACAAATTAAACCAACCATAATTTGTATTGAGTGAATGGGGCAGGACAATTAAATGGAAGATAAATTTCAAAATTTGAAGGTAATGGTGATTGACGATTCAAAAACGATTCGTCGTACAGCTGAAACGCTTTTACAACGAGAAGGTTGTGAAGTGATCACCGCTGTTGATGGTTTTGAAGCATTATCAAAAATTGCAGAAGCAAATCCTGATATCGTGTTCGTCGATATCATGATGCCTCGTTTAGATGGTTATCAAACCTGTGCACTGATTAAAAATTCTTTAAATTACCAAAATATCCCAGTGATTATGTTATCAAGCAAAGACGGTTTGTTTGATCAGGCTAAAGGGCGCGTTGTGGGTTCGGATGAATATTTAACTAAGCCATTTAGTAAAGATGAGCTATTAAATGCGATTCGTAATCACGTTAGCGCATAAAATTTAAATTGAGGAAAAAATGGCTCGTATACTTATTGTAGATGATTCACCTACTGAAACATTTCGCTTTAGAGAAATTTTGACTAAGCACGGTTATGAAGTTTTAGAAGCAACGAATGGCGCTGACGGTGTCACGATGGCGCAAGCAGAACTACCAGATCTTGTATTAATGGATGTGGTAATGCCAGGAATGAATGGTTTCCAAGCGACACGCCAAATTAGCAAAGGTAAAGATACGCAGCATATTCCTGTTGTGATCGTAAGTACCAAAGATCAGGCAACAGATCGTGTTTGGGGTAAGCGTCAAGGTGCTTGTGATTATTTGACCAAGCCGATTGATGAGCAACAGCTAATTGATGTGATTAAACAATTATTAAGTTAATTCGTACGAGCCTTTTCATTACTCAATACGGGATAGGGTATGGCAGCAAATGGATTTATCGAATTGCTTCGCTTATCCAAGCGAGGCAACAAACAATATGCTTCAACTCAAAATGAAGTCAGCCGTTGGTCTGGTATCGCATTTGAGATGTTAGGGCAATATTTTGTTGCACCATTAGGGGAAATTTCGGAGGTGATTTACCCTCCAAAATATACCCCTGTTCCTAATACTCAGGCATGGGTACGTGGTTTGGCAAATATTCGTGGTCGATTGCTTTCAGTTTCTGATTTAACACATTTTATTTCAGGACAACGGAGTCAGTTTTCACCAACACAAAAAGTAATATGCATTAGCCATCAAGACCATTATGTAGGCTTGGTTGTTGACCAAGTTCTTGGAATTCAGCACTTCAATAAAAAGAGTTTTTTTTCACAAAGTGCTGATCTAGATAATAAATTGAAAGATTATTGTCAGGGATACTTCCATCAACATAATCAGCAATGGCATGTGTTTTTACTGAGTCGGTTGTTGCAAAATCCTCAATATATGAATGCATCAATAAAATTTATAAACTAATTTGATACGCTACGGAAAATAAACGCGTATTCAGGGGAGAAGCTGACATGGGCTTTAAACTTAAAAAGAAAAATGGTAGTAGTGCTGATAGTACTGGTCTTAAGAATGGTGGTGCATTTTTAGAGAATGCTCGAACGCAAATTGATCAGTTTTCTCGCTTATTTGGTGAAACTGAAAAGTCGAAACCAATTCTATACCGTGCGATTGGTGCTTTAGCTCTTGCAGTTATCCTCTTAATTTATTTATTCGTGAGTGTTCCTCGTCATAACCAGTTAACTCGTAGTTTGGGTGAGTTACGCTTGTTATCTCAGATGATTTCTCGTCAGGCAACCGAGGCAACGGCATCTGGTACACCTGAAGCAATGAAAAGCTTAGTTGAATCTGAAAAGCGTTTTGCTGAGAATTTAGAGACGGTTGAAAGTGTATATGGTACTGGTTCAGAAGAGTATAAAAAAGCAAATGCACTTTGGACGAGTGTTTCTAAGAATATTGAGTTAATTGCTTCACAACAAAAAGTCATCAATCAATTATACGATACAAATATCTCGATCAGTGAAACGATTCCTGAAATTCAGGCTGAATATAACTTGATGGTTGATCAGATGGTTCGTGAAAATATGCCAAGTAGTCAGGTAATTATCACGAAAAACCAAGTGTTTATTGCTGAACGTATTTTACGTTCGATTAACTCTGTTTTAGTCGGTACCGATAATTCAAACGTTTCAGCTAATGACTTTGGAGCGGATATCGATACCTTTGGTGTTTATTTAAATGCACAATTAAATGGTAGTACAGAACTTGGCGTAGATCGTATTGCATCTCCTGATTTACGTGAGTCTTTAGATAGTATTAAATCTGATTATGATGCAGTATTGAAATCAGCTGCAGCAACAGTATTACAAAACGCAAACCAAATTGTTCGCGTACGCCAAGCATCTTCGCAAATCTTTTCTCAATCTGATGCCTTATTAACGTCATTAAACGATTTATCTAACAAAGCAGAGGGTGGTTGGGGTAACGTTATTGCGGGTGTTGTATTAATTGGTGCGTTAGGTCTATTGATTTTCTCTGCACTACAATTACTTGCTTTACGTAGTAATACAGATAAAGAGCGTGTAACTCGTTTACAAGATGAATATGACCGTAACCAAAATGCAATTTTACGTTTACTCGATGAAATTGCCGACTTAGCAGATGGTGATTTACGTTCATATGCAACAGTATCAGAAGATTTTACTGGTGCGATTGCCGACTCGATTAACTTCGCAATCGATCAATTACGAGACCTTGTATCTCGAATTACTGAAACATCTCAAGAAGTTGCTCGTTATACCCAAGATACTCAAGATATTACCAACCAATTAGCAGAAGCTTCTGAACATCAGGCGCAAGAAATTGCAGGTGCATCAGCAGCGATGAACGAAATGGCATTGTCGATTGACCAAGTATCTTCGAATGCATCCGAGTCTGCTGAAGTAGCACAACGTTCTGTACAAATTGCATCGAATGGAGCAGAAGTTGTAAACCGCTCGATCGAAGGTATGGATCACATTCGTGAACAAATTCAAGAAACTTCAAAGCGTATTAAGCGTTTGGGTGAGTCTTCTCAAGAAATTGGTAACATCGTATCCTTAATTAACGATATTGCCGACCAAACTAACATTTTGGCATTAAACGCAGCGATTCAAGCATCCATGGCTGGTGAAGCAGGTCGTGGTTTCGCAGTCGTAGCCGACGAAGTACAACGTCTTGCAGAACGTTCTGCATCTGCAACGAAACAGATTGAAAGCTTAGTAAAAACCATTCAAACAGATACGAACGAAGCCGTTATTTCAATGGAACAAACGACGTCAGAAGTTGTTCGTGGTGCGAACTTGGCAAAAGATGCGGGTATTGCACTTGATGAGATTCAAACCGTATCTGGTGACTTGGCTAAATTAATTGCGAGCATTTCTGATGCAGCAAAACTTCAGTCTGCATCAGCAAGTCACATTGCAACGACGATGAATGTTGTACAAGAAATTACGTCACAAACGACTACAGCAACGTTTGATACAGCTCGTTCGGTTTCTGAATTGGCAAATATGGCTGAATCATTACGTGAATCTGTAACTGACTTTAAGCTACCTGAATAAGCAGCAAAGGGGAGGCAGAGTATATCTGTCCTTTCCCTTTTTTGAAGAGATGTAGAATATCTCTACAAGATGATGACTAACATGGAGCTACATCTTGTGTGATAGATACACGTAATTTTTAGCCACAATTAGTGGATAAAAACGAAAGAAGCCGCTATGAAAGAAATATTAAAAACGTTAGTTGAAACGATGACGCTTCCTGAAGATAGTTATCTTGAGCAAGATGCAGAAATTCTTGAAATTTTTATTGAAGAATTAGATGAAATCTTTGTTGAATTAGAGCCATTAATCGTTCAATGGATTGAACAGCCAAATCAACAAGATGTGCTCACAGATATTCGCCGACATTTCCATACCTTAAAAGGTTCTGGAAGGATGGTTGGTGCCAAATCTTCAGGTGAGTTGGCGTGGACGGTTGAAGATACTTTAAATCGAGTACTTGCAGGGACAGTGTTGTTGAATTCAGATATTCAACATTATGTAAAAGCGATTTTTAATATCTACCGCTTTAAACTTGTACATGATTTTAAATTGGTTCAAAAACATCAGATAGATT
Source organism: Acinetobacter modestus (assembly GCF_014636095.1). Classification (GTDB taxonomy): domain Bacteria; phylum Pseudomonadota; class Gammaproteobacteria; order Pseudomonadales; family Moraxellaceae; genus Acinetobacter; species Acinetobacter modestus. Next base: position 151,494 of record NZ_BMDV01000004.1, on the reverse strand, counting down.
TAAAACCTTTGGTTTTATTAGGTCAGCAATTACAGCAGCAACTTAGTATAGAACCAGCGCTAGCTGAGTTATTACAATTATCGAATATGCTGAATGATAACGCTGCAACTGGTCTCGAACTGATATCTGTAAGTATGGATACTGTCGATGTCGCAGATTCAGAATCTGTATTTATAGGTCATCCGCTAGATGATGAAGCGTTAATCAAAGAAACATTATCGATTTTCTTGGAAGAAGCAGAAGATCATTTGACTACGATTGATCAATTTTTATTAAATGATCGCCCGACAAATGATAATTATAATACGCTAATTCGAGCGCTTCATACTTTACGTGGCAGCTCTGCTATGGCGCATGTTGAGCATGTGTTTGAAGCAAGTTCGAAAGTTGAGAATTTATTCAAAACATTATTGCAAGAAGAGCTTGATTCAAGTTCTGATGAAACGGCACTTTTGACACACTATGCACAGTTTGTTCGTGACTATTTGCACACGTTGAAACACCAAGGTTCACAGCAGAAATTTGAAGAAATTTATAATACTTTTAATGTTGCATGGGATAGCTACGATTTCCAATTAGAAGAAAAACAAGGCGAATCTTTACGTCCACAAGGTTTAGTTTCACAATTACTAGAATTGAATATCAATGATCTTCTTGACGTTGAGTTTGATTTTGAGAAGCGTGCACGTACTGAATTTCCTCAATATATCCAACTGTTAAGTCAGCAAACTGAAACTTTATTAGAACATACTCATCATCATGCGACGATTGGTATGTATCAATATACAAGTTTGTTACGTTCTAGTTATCAAGATCTATTATTTAAGCCAAATTTACTGAATCTTGATTATGCTTTTGAACTGTATTATCAAGTACATCAACAGTTCATTCAATTGTTTGATACCTTGGCTGCAGGGCAGCGTGTGACTTTGACAAAGGCACATGAACTTGTATTAAATGAATTGAGTTCATTTACGCAGCAAAATATTGAGTTCTTGGAAGCTCCTGTAACTGAGCAACAAGCAGGTATAGTTGAAGCACCGATTGTTGAATTTGAGCCGTCTAGTAATAAAGTTGATGTGAGTGATTTAGCTGCACAATTCGCTTTAGATAAACAAAGCTTACAATCAAGTGATTCAAATCGTGACTTTGATCCAGACTTGTTAGATATCTTCCTTGAAGAAGCTGATGAGTTATTGGTTGGTATTGATGCTGATCTAAATACATGGACGGCTGATCAACAAAATGTAGGTGCATTGAAAAACTTGATGCGGTATTTGCACACCTTAAAAGGTGGTTCAAATATGATTCAAGCACGTCATATTGGTTTAATTGCACATGAATTGGAAACAATTTATGAGAAATTAATCAATCAGCAGTTACAACCGAACCCACAATTAATCGCAGTCATTCGTGCAGTACAAGATGATATTGCAGATCGAATTCAAACCATTCGTGATAAACAAGTCGATTATCCTGCTACACATGCGTTGAATGTATTAGCAAACCAAGATTCAGCAAGTGTTGCATCAGTGGTTATTCCTGTTGACGACGTTGAAGAATTGGATAGTTTGAATACAGCCACAGTGGAAACCACGGTTGATTCGACTGTTTCTGTAAATACGTTAAGAACTGAAACACATCATGCTGTTGATGTGAGTGATTTAGCTGCACAATTTGCTTTAGATAAACAAAGTTTACAATCGAGTGATTCAAATCGTGACTTTGATCCAGACTTGTTAGATATCTTCCTTGAAGAAGCTGATGAGTTATTGGTTGGTATTGATGCTGATCTAAATACATGGACAGCTGATCAACAAAATGTAGGTGCATTGAAAAACTTGATGCGATATTTGCACACCTTAAAAGGTGGTTCAAATATGATTCAAGCACGTCATATTGGTTTAATTGCACATGAATTGGAAACAATTTATGAGAAGTTAATTAATCAGCAGTTACAACCGAACCCACAATTAATCGCAGTCATTCGTGCAGTACAAGATGATATTGCAGATCGAATTCAAACCATTCGTGATAAGCAAGTCGATTATCCTGCTGCACACGTACTTCAGTTGCTTCAGGAAGCAGATCAATCTATTGATTTTACTCCGTCATCACCTGTTACTTTTGAGCCTGTAGCCGAAAATCATGTTGCCGCTGTGGTCGAAACGGATGATCTCATGGACTTATCAATTGATGAGTTCTCATTGATCGAAGCTCAAGAAGTTCTAGAAGATACTTCAAATGCGGAGATTGTTCGTGAAGTTGCCCTTGATGATGATGTTCGTTCTCTTGTTGAGCAAACATTCTTAGAAGAAGCAGAAGAACTACTTGAACAAGCCAAAGGTCTATTAAGACAGTGGTTTGATCAACGTGGTAATCGTAGTTTGCTCTTACAGTTACAACGTAATGCCCACAGTTTAAAAGGTGGTGCACGTATGGCTGAGTTAGATGCAATTGCGATTGTTGCTTATCATCTCGAGAATGCATTTGAACAGTTTGGTGTACATCATTTCAATTCAAACGTTTATGATAATCTTCTTAATACAGCACTGGCTTGGTTGAATGATGCGATTTTCAAACGTCAGTATGCAAACTTTGATGGCTTAAAACAAAGTTTAGAGAATATGGAGTTTGTGGATGTTTCAGCACAACTTCCACAAAAGCTCTCAGCTAAAGATATTTTCACTCCAGAATATACAATGGAGTTTGTTCAAGGTGATGGTACAGAACCTCCATCAATGTTAGGTGAGTGGGAAACGACTGAACGTATTGAACAAAATAATGAGATGATTCGTGTCTCTGCTGACGTCATTGAGAAAATGATTGACTTGTCAGGTGAGAATGCGATTAACCGTTCGCGTATCGAAATGGACCTTGGTCAATTGGGTGGTACGCTAACGGAGATGGAGCTCGCGATCAAACGTTTGGCAGATCAGTTACGCCGAATGGAAGGTGAGTTAGAAAGTCAAATTATTGCACGTCATGGTGGTGAGAACTCTCGCTACGCAGATTTTGATCCATTAGAGATGGACCAATATTCATCTTTAAATCAGTTGTCAAAATCTCTTGCGGAATCCGCTTCGGATTTGGTTGACTTTAAGACGACACTTTCTGAGAAGATCCGTGATACGGAAGGCTTGTTATTACAACAATCTCGTATTCAAGCAGAAATTCAAGAAAGTTTGATGCGTACCCGATTGGTACCATTCTCTCGATTATTGCCACGTTTACAACGTATTGTTCGTCAAACAGCATCGACTTTAAACCGACCAACAGAATTAATTGTTAACAATACTGAGGGTGAATTAGACCGTAGTATTTTGGAAAAATTGGTTGCGCCATTTGAACATATGTTGCGTAACGCGATTGACCACGGTATTGAAGACAGAGAGCAACGTTTACAAGCGAAGAAACCAGAAACTGGACATATCGCTTTAGATATTGGTCGTCAGGGTACTGATATTGTTGTGACGTTCAGTGACGATGGTAAAGGTATCGATGTGAATCGCATTAAAGATAAAGCGATTCAAACAGGTTTAATGACTAAAGAGCAGAAACTTGAACATGAAGAAATTCTGCAATTTATCTTCCATCCAGGTTTTAGTACTGCTGCACAAGTTACACAAATTTCTGGGCGTGGTGTTGGTCTAGATGTTGTTCAGAGCGATATTAAAGCGCTTGGCGGTCATGTGAGTGTTAACTCTGTTTTAGGTAAGGGAACAACATTTACCATTCGAGTACCGACTACAGTAGCTGTAAGTGATGCCTTAATGGTAAAAGCGGGCGATCAACAGTTTGCCTTCCCACTTGCACAAATTGACCGTATTGTTCGTATTTCACCTGCAGCATTAGAACAATACTTTGAAAGTAAAGACGATTATTTCAAGATCGATCAAGAAAGCTATCGTTTACGTTATTTATCTGAGTTTGTTGCTGGGCAGCCGATTCCTCGTTTGCATGGCGTTGTTCATTCATTGCCTGTATTGTTGGTTAAAGGTGCGCAGGGACAAACGACAGCATTACTTGTTGATCAGTTAATTGGTTCTCGTGGACAAATTGTTGTAAAACCTATTGGACAACAGTTCTCAAGCATCGGGGTGATTGCTGGTGCGACGATTATGGGTGATGGTCAGGTATGTTTGATCTTAGATGGTCAAAATATTGCTCGACAAGCACAGTCTACAGCACGTAGTAAACAGGCTGATGAAACTTATACCAAACAGCGCTATGATGAACGTCGCTTGATTATGATCGTCGATGACTCAGTAACTGTACGTAAGGTAACTTCGCGTCTATTAGAGCGTCAAGGTTATGATGTTGTGACTGCGAAAGACGGTGTGGATGCGATTGAGCAGCTTGAAACCATTAAGCCAGACTTGATGTTACTTGATATTGAAATGCCGCGTATGGATGGTTTCGAAGTAACAAACCTTGTTCGACATCATGAATTACATCGCGACTTACCAATTATCATGATTACATCACGTACGGGTGAAAAGCATCGTGAACGTGCTTTATCACTTGGTGTAAGTCAATATATGGGTAAACCGTTCCAAGAAGAAATGCTCTTGGAAAATATTGAAAGTTTACTAACAGTGCGCTCATGAGGTAAAAATTAATGGTAAAAAAAAGCGCAAACTCCGGTTTGGGGCAAATTGACCAACAAGAGTTACAACATTTAATTACGGTATCAACAGGGTTTATTGACGCTTATATCATTAAATGTCATGAAAAAGTTCCAATGCTGCTACCGCAGAATATCGTGTTATCAGCGATGGATACACAAACCAATATTGATCATGTTGAATGGCATGATCTCAAGCTTCCTATTTATGCTGTAAATGATCCAGCGAATAAAAATGGGGTAGCGTTGGTGGTTGAAGGTGATGACGTTTCAGAACGATTTGCTTTGGTTTGTAATGAAATGCCTGAATCTATTCGTTTACGTATTTCTGAAATTGTAGATGAAGAAAAAGACATTGATGACAATAATGTATTTAAATATGTCAAGATTGGGGAAAAACAATTTTACGTCCCTCATCTACAAAATATTCAAACCCAACTAGGGTTATAAATAAAAAAGGAACTCAAAAGAGTTCCTTTTTTATTGTCTCAACTTGTATGTTAAGCAAGTAATTCAACTAAAATTTGCTCATAAATCTCAGCAAGTGGCTCTAAATCATCGACATTTACATGTTCATTGATTTGATGGATTGTTGCATTTAATACGCCTAATTCTAGAACTTGAGCGCCCGTAGGTGCAATAAAGCGACCATCTGAAGTTCCTCCACTTGTTGATAGAACAGTTTCAACACCAGTCACATTTTTGATCGCTGTTTTTGCAGCATTCACTAACTCACCCACAGGGGTGAGGAATGGTAAACCTGATAGTGTCCACTGAATATCATAAGTTAAATTATATTTATCTAAAGTCTCAAGTACGCGTTGTTTGAGAATTTCAGCTGTCACTTCAGTTGAGTAGCGAAAGTTAAAAGTAACTTTTAGTGTACCTGGGATTACGTTGGTTGCACCTGTTCCAGCTTGTATATTTGAAATTTGGAAAGAGGTCGCAGGAAAATATTCATTACCATTATCCCAAACAGTATCGCACAGTTCAGTTAAAGCCTTTGATGCTGAATGAATAGGATTTTCTGCTAAATGTGGATAGGCCACATGTCCTTGTTTGCCATGGACAGTCAAAACAGCATTCAAAGAGCCACGACGACCATTTTTGACAATATCACCTAGTTGATGTGTGCTCGATGGTTCGCCTACCAAGCACCAGTTCATTTTTTCGTTACGTGCTTCTAAAGTTTGAATGACCTTCACTGTCCCGTTGATTGAAGGACCTTCTTCATCAGATGTAATCAAAAATGCAATAGAGCCCTTATGATTCGGATGCTTCGCCACAAAACGTTCAGATGCAACCACCATTGCAGCTAGCGCTGTTTTCATATCTGCTGAACCACGACCATATAATTTACCGTCACGGATACTTGGTAAAAATGGATCTGAATTCCAAGCATCTAAATGGCCTGTAGGAACGACATCCGTATGACCTGCAAAACAAAAAACGGGTGCTGTAGTGCCTCTGCGTGCCCATAAGTTATCAACATCTTCAAAACGCATGTTTTCGATATTAAAGCCAATTTTTGCTAAACGCTCGGCCATAATATTTTGACAATCATGGTCAACAGGGGTGACAGAAGGTTGGCGTAGGAGCTGTAAACTAAGTTCAAGAGTATCGGAATGGTTCATGCGAGATGTGGTTAAATCTGGTGAAATCTGAACCGATATAATAGGGGAATATGATTGAGAAAGGTATGCAAAAATAAACCTTATCTATGTTTAGATAAGGTTTTGCGAAGGGTGTTCACTAAAATTACATTTTATCCTGAGTTTTTTCAGCAGTTTGAGTAACTTTGTCACCTGCTTTAGATACATCCTGCCCAAAACCCTTAAATGTATTACAACCAGTTAAAACAAAAGCAGTCATGATTGAAGCAACTAAGATTTTTTTCATCATCTTCTCCGTTTAAATGTAATTATGATGTTCTTAGAGGCTAAGAAAAAATGCAGAAAATAAACATAATGGTTTGATAGTAGAAGTGTTATAAAATGTTACTTTATAAAAAATAATCTGATGAAGACGATCTAATGAATAATAAAGAGGGTTGGCGAAACATATAAAAAGAGGGACTAGGTGTGTCATGATAATAAAGACCATTTGTCCACCATGTTGCATTTTTTGAGGATGCTTGTTGATTAGGGCATAACCATTCATGACGTTGTAATCGATAGTAATCTGGTGTGGGAATATTAGTTCCCCATAATCCCAAACGTCGTGACGAGTTGATCCAATTCGGGAGTGCTGACTGATTCAAATCAGTTGGCAAATATAATTGCCCTTTCATAACTGCAAATTTTCGTTGAATCTGATGATGATTTGCATTCGTAAACTGAAATTGACGTTGAGTAAAGTGCTTCAATTTTCTTTGTAATGTGTCTTCTCGATTTAGCCCATACCATTGCGCTAACTCTAAGTTACTTTCGCCTAGGTAATACTTTAGCGCAACTTCCCAATGTTCAATTTCTTGCGTGTCTTTATTTAAAATGACGAAATCTAGTTCACCTAGCGTAATCGCTCCTGCAATTTTTTGAATGCTATGACCTAAAAGTTGATAGGGATGATACTCATCATCTAATAACCAAAACCAAAGTAAGTTCTCGAATCGTAGCCCAAGACGAGTACTTTTGAGCTGAGCAAGAAAATCAATGAGGGCTTGGGGATGTTGATCAAGTTGTTTTAAGCGTTCTTCATAGCGTTCATAATGAGTTTGCCAGCTTTGATCAGAATGGAGCTCAAAAGTATGCTTTATCTCTAAATCTGGCGGGATTCGAGCTAAAATATTCGGACTCGCGATGCAAAAAGCCAAGTGACGTACTATAGGATTCTTAAACTGCAACCAAGGTTCAAAAAAAATGGTCGTACTCATTAGGCTAGACATGCTGTTACTCAATCATGGAAATAATAAGTTAAGTTTAAGAAAGAGCAATAAAAACAATTTATACTAGCATGGTTGTAAACATGTGTTGGTTAATTACTCAATGAAAACATTGTTCTGGCGTAGTTTAGTTGTGATTTTTATTATTTTAGGAATCATTGGAGCAATTTTACCAGGTATGCCAACCACTGTGTTTTTAATCCTTGCAGCATGGGCTGCATCGAAAGGATGGCCTGAAATGGATGCTTGGCTCTTGAATCATCCTAAATACGGACCAACCTTACGCAATTGGCGTGAAAATGGAACAGTACCGCGTAAAGCAAAATGGATAGCCAGCATTATGATGCTAATCAGTGGTATTTTAATGCTGTTTACCAAGGCTCCATTACTTGTCAAAATTTTTACAGATTTCACTATGTTTATTGTTGCTGTGTGGTTGTGGTTACGCCCCGAGCCTGAGCGAGGATAAACAAAGCAACGCTTTGTCCGAGCGCAAGATGAGAACTATGTTCGAGTAAACGCATTAAGAAAAGCAACGCTCTTGCGGAATATAATCCTGATAGGCAAGATGATAAGCTTAAGAAAAGTAATCCTTTGCCCTGAGAGTTGATTAAAGCACTACTTTTTGCTGATCTAAAACAGCATGTTTGATCTTATTATGCTGTTTTGTTTTTTATATTTAAAATCAATCAACAATCAAAACTACCGAAAAATACAAGAAAAAGCTTTTGGTCTATGTTGAAATATCTGTGTTCTATCATCTGTTGAGATAAAAATGACTTATACCCTTGATCAGGCAGACATCGTCATAGATTTAGCACAACAAATTCTACATTTGCCAAAGCACAATAAATTTTATGTGATCTCTTCTGGCAAGAATGGTATTGGTGAGCAAGAGAATAGTGGTAAGACGCCAAGAGGTTGGCATCAAATCGCACAAAAGATTGGTGCAGATCTAAAGAAAAATACGGTATTTATTGCACGTCAGCCGACAGGAGAAGTGTATAACCAAAAACTCGCACAACAATTTCCACAAAGAGATTGGATTTTGTCACGAATTTTATGGTTGGATGGTTTAGAAGATGGATTCAATCATGGGAATGGTTGCGATACATTTAAACGATATATCTATATTCATGGCACGCCTGATAAAGAACCGATGGGCATTCCGATGTCACATGGCTGTATTCGGATGAAGAATGATGAGATTATTGAGTTATTTGAGCTGATTTCTGAGCAGGCGCTGGTTTATATTTCAGAACATACTTTAGAAAATGAAGGATGAAAATATGAATAAGTGCTTAAATAAAATACGGAAATCTTGATTTTTTCAATGAATTACTTATTTTTTAATCATTCGTACGCTTTTTTCAGAAAAGAATGGCAAAAGCGTTTGACAGGCTGTAAAGATTCTCTATAATGCACCTCACAAACGATGAAGACGTTAAGGGCGCTTAGCTCAGTTGGTAGAGCGTCTGCCTTACAAGCAGAATGTCGGCGGTTCGATCCCGTCAGCGCCCACCAAGCCTTTACGTTAAAACTCAAGTGCAGCGGTAGTTCAGTTGGTTAGAATATCGGCCTGTCACGCCGAGGGTCGCGGGTTCGAGCCCCGTCCGCTGCGCCACTTAAGTTTTAATATCGTTTTACCCTATAATTGCAAAATTATTGTGCAGCGGTAGTTCAGTTGGTTAGAATATCGGCCTGTCACGCCGAGGGTCGCGGGTTCGAGCCCCGTCCGCTGCGCCACTTTAAGATTGCAAGAATAGATAGAGTTAAGTAAATTAGAGTCTAAATTCTTTGATACTTAAACAATATTTAAAGCATTGCTTTAAATTTGTTACCTAGCTCAGGGCGCTTAGCTCAGTTGGTAGAGCGTCTGCCTTACAAGCAGAATGTCGGCGGTTCGATCCCGTCAGCGCCCACCATAATTAGTGACATATACTTCTTAATAGAAGTAAGCAGTGCAGCGGTAGTTCAGTTGGTTAGAATATCGGCCTGTCACGCCGAGGGTCGCGGGTTCGAGCCCCGTCCGCTGCGCCATTCTCTTAATATATTTTTTGAGAATGTTTGTTTTAACAAGTATACTCATACTTGACCTCTGATACGAGTTTACTCTCGCTCAGGGCGCTTAGCTCAGTTGGTAGAGCGTCTGCCTTACAAGCAGAATGTCGGCGGTTCGATCCCGTCAGCGCCCACCATAATTTCTCTTCTAGTTCAAATCCTTGTAATTTATATAGAATTATTTTATTATTAGCATTAATAATGATTCTAATATTGAACTATTTTATGAAAAATCCATATCAACGCAAGGCTGCGTCGAAATCACAAACAACAAATTCTAGTTCCTCACCAAAAGATATTTATCGTCAATTTATTCAAAATATTATTATACAAAGGCAAGTTATTGCGCTTTATCATGATGGGTGGGCCTTATGTTCAACCCCATCTGGTCAACACGCATTATCAATTTGGCAAAATAAAGGTTTGGCAAAATTACTGATTAAAGATAATTGGGCTAAATACGAGATTCAGGAAGTGTCACTTTGGGTTTTCATTGAAAAGATGATCCCTTTTTTAAAAGAAAATAATACCATTCTATCTTTAGACCTTACCCCCGAGGGTAACAATCTATTGGTTTCACCTGATACTTTTTTATTGGATATTAAAAACTTTCTTTACCAAATTTATTTACAACGACCAGATGTATTTGCTGAGTTAAAGTTACCTTTGCCTAGAGATATTCGTCTACACAATTAAATGAGATAAATTGATTGGGGGGACAACCCCAATCAATATTCATTCAGAAGCCAACCGCTGGCGTAAGCAAAGTACTCTCTCAACCATGCATTATAGCGTGTCGTGACTGGTGTCGTTGAGCCAAGCATAATGATATTACGATAGCCTTGTTTCTTTGCAATGGCGGCAGCGCGTAATGTGTGGAAATCGCTAGTCACAATCGCGATCGGTTGATGGATGTCAATCTGTTGTGCCTGTAATAAGTGTTGGCTATTTCTAAGATTCAGCTCAGTACTCGTGCTCTTATCTTCCAAGATGATCTGTGAGGCAGGAATATGATAGTGCTGCTGTACATAACGTGACATGACAATCGCTTCACTATCAGTTTCACCAAAATCAATACCACCTGTCATGACTAATTTGGCATGAGGTTGTGCTAAAGCTAGAGGGGCAGCACGGTCTAAGCGTTTCGCCAATGTGGCAGAAGGTTGTCCATTTTCAACACCACTGCCTAATACAATAATGGCTTTAACCGCAGGGATATTTTGAGTTTTGGTATTATTGTCTGAAATGTAGTTAAAGAAATAGCTTAAGCTAACAACCCAAATCCAGAAACATAACCAGCCGAAGCGCCAAATCGAATGCAGACGGAAATGATAGAAGAAGAAACGCTCGATATGATAATAGAAATAAGCATAGAGGCAAAAAAATAGCCCGAGTAGTAGCGGTAGTACTGTTCCAATATGAATCTTTTTAAAGGCGATCAGAATAGCGCCATCTAAGAACAGAACTGAACCGATAAGGGCTAAAACAAGACGAACCCATGAACTTATTTGCATAATCTTAATTGTAGTCAATTTGAATCGTGCTCAGTGTATGCAAAATTCTAAGAAAGGCAAATTCTCTTATGGTTTGATGAAAAAAACGAGTGGCTGGCACTCGTTTTTAGATCTAAAAAGGGCTTAATAAACGTCTCGACGATAACGTCCAGCCTGCCTGAGTTGATCCATTTTTTCTTCACTGAGAATATCTATTAAAGCTTGATCGACTCCTGAAGCCATGCCTTCGATGCTGCCGCAGACATAAATCACCGCACCTTGCTCAATCCATTTGATCAATTCATCAGCATTGCTTCGCAAAATATCTTGTACATAGATGCGTTGTTCTTGATCACGAGAGAAGGCGAGGTCCAAACGTTGTAAGCTTCCCATATTCAACCACGCTTGAATGGTTTCCTGATAGAAGAAATCATGTCTGCGTTGGCGTTCACCGAAGATCAGCCAATTGGCTGTATAGTTTTGTCGATTACGTTGCTGTAATAAACTCATCAAGCCTGCAATGCCTGTGCCGTTACCGATACAAATAATTGGACGGTTATCGTCAATCAGATGGAAGGACTCATTGGTCCGAATACGCAGGGCAATGGTCTGCTGCAACTGAGCAAATTCAGTGAGCCAGCCTGAACCAAGACCAAGTTGATCCTGTTCATCACGTTTTTGACGAACCACCAGTCTTAGGAGTTGTTGTGAAGGAATACTGGCAATCGAATATTCACGTGTAGGTAGGGTGGGTAGTTGTTCGAGTAAATCTTCAAGCGTACTAAATGGCTGAATCTCAACTCGTAGGTTTTTATTCCAAAGGACCTGTTCAATCTCTTGGTTCAATGATTCAACGACACTGTGTGCTGGAATCTGATATTTGATTAAGAAATCCTGAATGTCGGCCAAGCAATTGGCAGGCTGAATTTCTGCAATATCGCCAGCATGCCAAGTCATATCAGAAGTGGAACGAAGTTCAATATTATAGGCTGCTTGTCCTAAGCTATTAGGGTTGAGCAATGTGCGTTCAGCGAGAGTCCACTGGTCAAACACTTTCTCTATATTCATGGCATGTAGTTCATGCTGAGTCACCACCGAAAGCGCTTGATTCCAGCATTGAATATCATTGCTGTTGGCATTATCCACTTCGATCAAGTCGAATAAGGGGTGCGCATGACATTGCTTTAACCATGCATCAACGGCATAACCAAAGCTGCAATAGCTGTCAGGATATTCTCTTGATCCTAGTGCAAGCACTGCGTATTGCATATGAGCTAACTCTAGCTTTTGTTGCATCAGTTTCTTATTAAAACTCGCTGCAAGATCGGGTGCTTCCCCTGTGCCATACGTACTGATTACAAATAAAACCTGTGATGCTTGTTGTAGGTCTTGTTCAGTCAGTTGCTGAATCGGTTTAACCGTCGTTGGTTGTTGCGCTTCCTGCAAGCTGGTCGCAGTACGCCATGCCAATTGTTCAGCCACACCTGTTTGCGTCGCATAAGTGATCAGCCAAGGCTTGGTATTTGGATCAATCTGCTGTGCGTTGAGTGATTGACGTGCCGCTTGGGTCAGCTTTTTCTGCTTACGACGTTTTAGATATAGCATCCAACCCGTTACAAAGAACAGAGGCATGGCCAATGATGCCAGCATGGCAATAAATTGATAAGTCGAACCAAAGAAGCTGCCGCGATGCACAGGCAACATGCTGCTCATGATTTTTTCATTAAGTTTCTTGTCTTCATACAGTTCAAATTTTTCGAATTTATTGTCTTGATAGTTATAAACCACTTGGTTACGTGCACGTTCATGTTGAGGAATGGCATCGACAAAAGAGAGTTCAACTTTGGTATCCGCATTTTTGGGAATATTCAGGGTTAAACTTGAGTATTCACGACCAATCTGGGCATTTACCCCAGTCCATGTTTGCATCAAGATAGTATTAAGCTGTGCGTTTGTCAGCTTAGGTTGTTTATCTTTGCCACGCTCATTATTTTGTTGATTACGTTGTGGCTGTTCAACGCCCATGACCTTGAACATACTTGCGCGCCACCAGTCATAAGACCAATATAAGCCAGTGCAAGCAAACAGTAGATAAAACACAATGACCCAAGTTCCCACCACTGCATGTAGGTCCCAAATAAAATTACGACCTTTTAGTTTTGGCTTAATAAACAACCATTGTTTAATGCTATGTTTCTTTGGAAAGCGCAGATAGATGCCACTCAATACAAAGAAAATCAGCATCAGTGTAGAAGCACCTGTGATTTGCGCTCCAAATTCCCCAGCAGTTAAATTACGGTGTAAACGCTGAATAAATTGTAAAGTATCACGACCTTTAATGTCAGGTAAGACTTCGGCTGTATATGGATTGACCATCATGTTATAACCACGACGCGCACCTTCTTTTTTAATATTAACGGTTGACGATTCGGTGGGATTAGCAGCAATAGTAATGCTGTTAATTTGAATCTCGGGTTGTTGCTGATTGAAATGTTGGTATAACTGGGCAGGGCTAAGTTTTGGTGTTTGAGCAGCCTCAACGACATAGCTGTCTTGGTTAAGCCATTTTAAAATTTGCTGATCATAAGAATAAATTGCACCGGTTACTCCCATTAAAGAAAGTATAAGCCCCGCAGTAATCCCTAAAAACCAATGGATTTGGAAGAAGACTTTTTTAGACATGGTCAAAAATGAAAAGATAATGAAATTTATGTCAAAAATTATAACTCAAGAATACGAACATAATATGGATTTTGTAGGTAATATTGATTTTGATTCTCATTTATTTTTGTGAAGTTTAAAAAAACCTCTCATTTCGAGAGGTTTTTAGAATCATAGGTGTTAAATTGACTTTGGTGCGCCTACAACTTCATTTAAATGTTTACGTACTGTGTTAAAAGAGAAATTCTTAGAATCCATACGCTTAGGTAGGATGTAAGCACCTTGTTGTTGTTCGCCTTTTGGTGTTTTTACTTTGAAATTGACTAAAATAAACTCTGGAGAGTTGTACCATTCGTAAATGTCTTTCCAGCCAATGGTCGCAGTACCTTCTTGTAATCCAACTTTCTGGCGCATCACGATACCATGGGGTTGTACGCCTAAACGAAGACCTTTAATCTCTTGAACCGGAAATTCTGTCATTTTGCGTTTAACGTACCACTCAAGACCAAATTTTTTCACAAGATAAAAAAGGATAACAGCAATGATCACAACCCAACACAATACAGTTGAGTAGGTTGAATAATACTTAATCAGTCCTGCTGAAACTAATGAAAGCACCACAAGTGCAATCATAATCATCCATGCTTTTTTACTGAATTTATTGGTACTACGCCAAATCATCAGTTGAGCTTGACGTTGTTCAGCTTCAGAGACTTCATAAGGAACAGGTTGTAGCGTATAAGCGTATAGCGTTTTGGCGGTCATAGTTTAAAAAATGAGTTTAGAACTGAGTTAAGTTTAACACCAATTGGCACTCAAAGATATTATGCCAATGGCGGATAAATTAAAGAGAAGCAAACTCAGTGCCATCTTCATTCGGTTCATGACTGAGACTTTGTTTGAGCATACTTAAACGGGTCAATATGCTAAGCATAAGCGAAAGCTGCTGTAAAATAATCAGAGATTTTTGATTGTTTTCATCATTGCGATTTAAATGCTCGCGTATGGTTTGCATCATATTTTGTGCAGATAAATCAGGGACTTCATCTCTGAGCAGAGCACCTTGAATATCATCTAATGCTTGATCGAGTAGGGCTAGAACCTCTTGATCTTGAATTTGTTCACGATGAGCTCCAAGTGCTGCGATATAACTTAAAAAAGTATGACTTAAGCATAGAAACTCAAAAGCCAAAGTTTTCTGAGTAGATTCAATATTGGGTTCTGTGGCAAGTGTGGAAATGAGAGAAGCAACTTCTGCATCAGTATTGTGCGCAGCGCGCCGAACTACACGATAATTT
Source organism: Acinetobacter modestus (assembly GCF_014636095.1). Lineage (GTDB taxonomy): Bacteria > Pseudomonadota > Gammaproteobacteria > Pseudomonadales > Moraxellaceae > Acinetobacter > Acinetobacter modestus. The sequence goes on along the minus strand of NZ_BMDV01000004.1, from coordinate 136,473 downwards.
AATGCATTATTACGACCTTGGTGATATTGCTCAATTACTTCTGCTAAATAGGTACATTGGGCTTGCAAAGAGCGTTGAATCGAGCGGGGTAGCCTGCGGAATTTCCAATCTGGCCAAATGAAACTGACCCCAAACCATGCCAAGGCACAGCCGATCAAGGTATCAATAAAGCGTGGGAATCCTGCTGCAAAGGCAGAACCATCTAGATTAAAGTTAATTAAAGCGAGAATCGTGATAAAAGCTGTTGCTTGAGCATACTGTTTACTACGAAGTTCTAAAAATAATACGCCACTGAGAACTAACATCACTAGTTGCCCTTCAACCGAAGGAATAAAATAGATGATGGTTAGCCCCACGATAATACCGATTAGGGTTCCAACAATTCGCAAATATAAGCGGCGTTTGGTAGCATTAAAGTTAGGTTGGCAAACAAACAATGCTGTGAGCAAAATCCAGTAACCGTAAGCAATGTGGGTTACTTGAATAAAGACATAACCAATAAACAAGACGATTGAGAGTCTAACCGCATGGCGGAATAACACAGACTCAGGGGTTAAATGTTGTTTAACACGGACTAGAATATCATTCCAACCTTTTAAATCATCATCTTTTAATTGATTTTCTGCTTGTTGTGCATTGATTAATTTCAGATTTCTTTCCGTTTCTAAATTCTGTAATTGTGCATCAATCGATTTAAGATTTTGATAGAGTGCAAATAATGCATTGATGCGAACTTGATCATAAAGTCCATCTTCTCTTAATTTTTCTAAGGAAACTCTTAAATTTTCAAAGCTGTGTTTAAAGCGTTTATTATGCACGTAAGGGGTACGGCTTAAAATTGATTGGGCTAAATCCTGACAGGCTTTACCCTGAATCGTGAGAATGCGTTGAAAACGGAATAAGATATCGCTGTGTTGAAATACTTTTGCTAGCTTTTGATAATCAATATGTGCGGAGTCTGCACGTTCATGAATATCTTGTGCGACAAAATAGTATTGTAGACTGCGACGTGTATCTTTCTGGCCGCGGTCACCTTTTAAGCGCGTTAACAGTGACATTCGCATATCATTAAAAATCGCCACCAATTTGCCATTTTCTAATGCAATATCAATCATACTTTGTTGATAACTGGATGGGGTCATGTCTACATCAAATAAGTTTGATTTAGCAAATAGAAAACTACCTAGAGCATTATAGGATGCATAAAGTTGGTCTTGTACTTTTCGTACAGGGAAAAGCAAGAAACTGATTGTTGAAAGTAATCCATACCAAGCGGCTCCCAAAACTAACAATGCTGGTTGTAAATACCATTGTTCAAATAAGTGTACACCGAGCATGGTATAGACAGAAATCACTAAACATCCGTAAGCGATGGTCGCATAACGCCGCCCCAAAGAACCTAATAAAATCCATCCAATACAGGAAACAATTAATCCAACTGCAAAAATAATTGGGTAGGGGAATAACAATTGAACCGATGCAGCTGTGATAAAAAATCCAATATAGGTATAAATCTGATTCTGAATACGGACAGAAAAGCGATCATCAATATCACTAATTGCTGCCGCAACAACGCCTAAAGTCAGTGGAATCGTCGCAAGTTGAAAATTTAAAAGATAAGGAACGAATGCTGTACCTGCGAAAGCGATCAGCATGCGCACGTTATACATTAACGTGGTGTTATAGGTGGTTTGTTTTAAACGTGCGAGCCAAGGATTCAATGGTTGTCCTTTTATATTCGGCAATCAATTTATGATCATGCCTGTTAACATTTTTTAGGTATCAGCAGACTCTAATATTATGCACAAATATGGTGAGGATGCTAAGCTTAGAAAAATAAATAAACTTGAAAAGTAGAGTATTATGCAGGTAGAACAATCGAATCAGCGTCAGTATTCAACAGCATGGATTTTGTTACTTGCTTTGTTGACAGCACTCGGTCCATTGTCAATTGATATGTATTTACCCGCATTGCCCCAAATGGCAAATGAGTTTGGGGTAAGTACCCAAATGATTGCAAATACATTACCTGCTTACTTTTTGGGTTTAGCCATAGGTCAATTAATTTATGGACCTGTGAGTGATCGTATTGGGCGCAAGCCTCCCTTATATTTTGGGCTTAGCCTTTATGTGATTGCAAGTTTGGCTTGTGCGTTTACAACAAATGAATGGGCTTTGATTGCTGCACGAATTTTTCAGGCTTTAGGTGGTTGTGTTGGTGTTGTGATTGCGAGAGCTGCTATACGTGATCGCTTAGACATGCAAGGTTCAGCTCAAGCCTTTTCAAGCATGATGATCGTAATGGGGCTTGCGCCTATTCTAGCCCCGATGTTTGGTGCATGGATTCTGACATTTTTCCCATGGCAGGCTATTTTTCTGACGCTGGCAATGATTGGTGTGATCTGCTGGTTGTGTATACATTTCTTCTTTAAAGAATCATTACCTCTTGAACGCCGTTTAAAATTATCGACTTATCAAGTCACCACACTTTATGCTGCAATTCTAAAAGATGACAGTTTCAGAGTGCCAATGTTTGCAGGTTGTTTAACTGGCGCAGCATTATTTTGTTATATCAGCTCTGCTTCAGCCGTTTTTATGGGGCAGTATGGATTGTCTCAGCAACAGTTCTCTTATGCATTTGCATTTAATGCAGCTGGGATTATGTTGATGTCTTCAATCAATAAGCACTTAAATACTCGAATGGGTATTTTTCAGCGGTTACGATTAGGTGGTTCGATTCAATGCTTTGGAGCAGTTGTTGTCATCAGTGCAGGGCTGATGGCGAATGCACCATTGTGGTTATTAATGTCTGGGCTTTTTTTAGTTGTGTCAGGTATTGGATTAACTGGTCCTAATGCAATGGCTTTGGCGATGTCTAAGCAGGGTGCGCGTGCTGGAACTGCGAGTGCGATTATGGGGAGTATGCAGTTTGCATGTGGTTTGTTGGGTGGCGTAATTTTAAATTTCTTGTTATGGAGAGCGAGCCTCAATATGGGCATTATGATGTTGATGTTTACTAGCGCAGGTTTGTTTGCAATTTTAAAAGTTGGAAAACAGCTACAAAACAGTACCTCTGCATAGAGATACTGTTATTTAAACAATTTACTGGTCTAAAAATACTGTAAAGTTTTCAACGGGTTCACGGGGAGTAATGAAGGTATTGACGATATGATCAGGATCAGCATATCCCAAGGCAATTGTACAAACCAACTCTTCATTTTCTGGAGCACCCAAAACATCTAAAACGATGGGGTGAAAATGATTCCATGCTGCTTGTGGGCAAGTATCTAAACCACGTGCTTTTGCCGCAATCATTACATTTTGGATCATCATGGAAATATCCATTTTTGAGCCAATTCCCATTGCTTTATTGACTGTAAAATAAAGTGCGACAGGCGCATCAAACAATTGATAGTTGCGCAATTGTTGCGCCGCCATTTTTTCTTTTTCGCCTTTTTGAATACCTAGCAAACCATATAGTCCCCAACCATTTTCACGACGACGATCAATAAATGGTGAAATCCATGTTTCAGGGTAGTAGGCGAAAGTTTCTTGATATTGTTCAGCGAGTTCTGGTTGTTGAAAAAGTGCTTGTTGAGCAGCACAAACTCGCTCAATCATCTCGGCGCGTTTTTGGCCTGTCACCACATAGACTTTCCATGGTTGAGTATTCGTACCTGATGGTGCACGAGCAGCAACATTTAAAATATCTTTGATTGTTTCTGTTGCAACTGGTGTATCTAAAAATGCACGTACAGAATGACGGGTTGTAATCGCATCATCCACATAACGGATTTGTTCCATGTTCATCTTAAGGTTCCTAAGCTTATTGCTCTTTCTCATGTGGTGAGACTATAAAGTAATAAGATAGATTTGAGGATGGATTTTTAGTCGTAGATTGAGATTTGAGTAAAAAATAATCGAGTAAAGATTAACGAGATGAGATTGTCCATAAAATTTTTAATTTGTTATCTTTATGTGAAAAAGAAATATATTTGTAACGCAATGAAATAGAAATAGTATTTATTGATACACGCTGAAATCGTTATGATGATTGGAATAAAAAAATACACACAATAATCTAAATTTATGCATAATACGCCCTTTTTAAAAATTGATTAGGCTTTTCTGACCAAGAAGGTGAGGGAAGTTTTCTATGATAAGCATATTTATTTACCCAATTTTATGCTTATGGAAAATGTTGAAATATACACGAATACAGGAGCTTCTCATGAGTTTACCTCTCATCCGTAAGCCGTTCATAGTTCAGGGATTGGCGTTTACCATTGCTGTCTTCATGATGAACAATGCGCAGGCTGCTAGCGAACAAGAACAAATTCAACAACTTCGAGATGAAGTAAAAGAATTAAGAGCTTTATTGGAACAATATGTTCCTCAGTCAAAACAAAAAAATAATGTACCGCAGTACGATACCCAGCGATCTACTACTGTTGCTTCAGTATCCACTCAAAATATTTCAACAAATACCCAGCAAGCGGCTCAAAAATCGCCTTTGAGTTTTAATTCTGCTTCGGGTACGCAAGTTCAGCTATACGGTTTTCTACGTGGCGATGCCTCGTATCAGGCAAAAGGCGGCGATGCTATTTTTAACCGAATCAATAAAGTTGATCTTGAAGGCAATGAAAAAAATAGTGATCGTTTTTATAGTACGGCAACAGTTACGCGATTAGGTCTAGATTTTAAAGCACCCATTCAAGAAGCGGATGTTGGTGGGAAATTAGAAGTTGATTTTCGTGGTGGTAGTAGTAACGATACGATTCGTATCCGCCATGCGTATATGACTTTAAATAATTGGTTATTTGGTCAAACCACATCTACGTTCTTGGCGACAGATTTACAGCCAGAAATGATTGATTTCAATTCTCCTTTAGGGGGCGGTACTTATCGTACTCCGATGGTTCGCTATAGCGGAAAATTTAATCCAGACACCAGTTATATGCTTGCTTTAGAAAAAGGCAATGACGATAACCGAGCTCCAGCTTTGACCTCTAAGTTAAAATATGATTTTGATGATGGCAAAGGTACGGCTTCAGCCCGTGTTTTAGTAACAGAAGCGCGTAGCAGAGCGAGTTACGACAAGAATAATAATCAATTAACAGCTGATGATGCTGGTCTAGGGTGGGGTATTGCCGTAGGAAGTAAGTATAAATTCACTGATTCTTTACAAGCGATGATCGATTATTCGCATGTGAAAGGTGATAGTAAGTTTTTGCTTTATACCAATAGTGCTTTTAATGTAAATCCCAATAATTTTGAGTTGAATCTGAATGAGTTTGATGCACTCACCGTTGGTACAACTTATCAAGTTAGCCCTAAATTGCGCAGTACTTTAGCGTATGGCGCAATGTTTGCAAAAGATAATAATCAATTTGCACAACAAGCATTTGCGGATACAACGCAGAACAAAACCTTACAACAAGGTTGGTGGAACATCATGTATTCACCAGTTACTCCGATTACGTTTGGTTTGGAATATATCTATGGCGAACGTAAAACCTTTAATGGTCTAAAAGGTAAGGATAACCGCGTAGGGGCAATGGCTCGCTACAACTTCTAGCCTAATCCTATAAACGTAATCATCCGTGGAAACCAATCGCTTCATTTGGTTGAGTTCTTACAAAGAACTGTATGCTTTTTATTAAGTTGATTGAGTTTTCACTCATTTTGAGAGTTACTATTTTATTAGCTACACGATGGAAAAACCGTCTAAAAGACTAATAAAATAAACGGAAGAAGATATGGAATTTACTTTTAATGGTTTTTATACCCTGATTTCAGCCGTCATTGTGCTGCTGTTAGGGCGTTTTCTTGTTAATCAAATTGATTTCTTGCGTCGTTACAATATTCCTGAACCTGTAGCTGGTGGTTTGGTTGCAGCTGTTGTTTCGCTATTGGTACATTCAATGTGGGGTTATAGCATTGTTTTTAGTAGCCAATTACAAACGAGTTTTATGCTGATTTTCTTTGCTTCAATTGGTTTGAGTGCCAATTTTATGAAGTTGAAAGAAGGTGGACTTGGGCTGGTTATTTTTCTGGTTTGTGTTGCTTCGTTTATCGTGGTTCAAAATGCTGTCGGCATGAGCCTCGCAACGCTTTTAGGTATTGATCCTTTGGTCGGATTGATTGCAGGCTCAATCACTTTAACAGGTGGACACGGTACAGCAGGCGCGTGGGGTGAAATTCTTGAAACCCAACATGGAATTCAGGGTGCATTAGCGCTAGGCATGGCAAGTGCAACTTTTGGTTTGATCATTGGCGGCATCATTGGTGGGCCACTTGCAAAACTATTAATCAATCGTTATAGCCTCGCTCAAGAGCAATCATCCACTGCAATTAAGAATCGTGATACCCATTTAGATCAACACCCTGATGAACTCGCACCATTTGAAAATCCACATCAAGTGCGTTTAATTACGGCCGATAATGCGATTACCACATTGGGTATGTTTGCGGCGTGTCTAGCATTTGCTGAGTTTATGACAGGTTATAGCAAAGGCACATGGTTTGAGTTACCAACCTTTGTATGGGCATTGGGTGGTGGTGTCATCCTGCGTAATATTTTAGAAAGCGTATTAAAAGTTGATATTTTTGATCGTGCAATCGATGTGTTTGGTAATGCATCTTTGTCACTTTATTTAGCGATGGCATTGTTGTCATTAAAGTTGTGGCAATTAGCCGATTTGGCTGGCCCGCTGGTTGTAATTTTGGGTGCGCAAACCATTACCATGGCATTGTATGCAGCATTTATTACTTTCCGTGTCATGGGCAAAAATTATGATGCAGCAGTTCTTGCTGCTGGTCACTGTGGTTTCGGTATGGGAGCAACGCCAACAGCTGTTGCTAACATGCAAGCAATTACCAACATGTATGGACCATCACATAAAGCATTTTTAATTGTTCCGCTTTGTGGTGCGTTCTTTGTTGATTTAATTAATGCAACAGTAATTCAATTAATTTTGAAATTCTTTGCCTAAGTCGGATCAAAAGCCCCATGTGGGGCTTTTTTGGTTCATCCATTGTTATCGTATATGTACGGGCGTACATAAAATATTTAAAAGCGAATAAGTGATGAATGAAAAATTAAATGACACCCTGATGGCTTGGGTAAGTTTTTTTAATGATCCTTTATGGGACTTTCTGGTCATTTTCCTACTGGCAGTAGGAATTTTCTATACTGTTGCAACGAAAGCAGTACAGATCAGAATGTTCTTTCATAGTATCAAAGTCATGAAAGGCAGCCGTAAAGGCGAAAAAGATACGCACGGATTGACACCATTTCAGGCGTTTGTAACGGGCTTAGCCAGTCGAGTTGGGGTGGGTAATATTGCTGGTGTAGCAATCGCAATTGCGATTGGTGGTCCAGGTGCTGTGTTTTGGATGTGGTTTACCGCAATTTTGGGTATGAGTTCAGCGTTTATTGAATCTTCACTTGCTCAGTTATTTAAAGTTAGAGATAGTAATAGTAAGCAATTCCGTGGAGGACCTGCTTATTACATTACTCAAGGCTTACACAGTAAAACCTTTGGTGTGATCTTTGCGCTTGCTCTCATTTTTACTTATGGTTTTGTTTTTAACTCAGTTCAAATCAATGCGATTGCCAATGCTTCTTCTCATGCGTGGGGTTGGGATAAAGCGAATCTGATTGCACACTTGGGTGGCGTTGATCTCGAAATTTCATGGGTAGGTCTTGCACTTGTCGTTATGGTTGCATTAGCAATCTTCGGTGGTATCAAACGTATCGCTAAATTTGCGGAAATGTTTGTGCCATTAAAAGCAGGTCTCTATTTGGCAGTTGCTTTATATATTGCGATTAGTAATTACGAGTTGTTGCCAGGCATTTTTAAACTCATTTTCACCGAAGCATTCCAGTTTAATGCAGCTGCAGGTGGTTTCTTTGGTGCCATGATTTCTATGGCTATGATGCAAGGGATCAAACGTGGTTTGTTCTCAAATGAAGCGGGTATGGGTTCTGCGCCGAATGCTGCCGCGGCATCAGATGTAAAACACCCTGTGAACCAAGGTTTGGTTCAAATGCTGGGTGTGTTTGTCGATACCTTCATAGTATGTACAAGTACTGCGATTATTATCTTAGTTTCGGGTGTCTATCATGATGCTGGATTTGTTGGGGTTGAACTAACACAGCGTGCTTTAGAAACTCAGGTCGGAAGTTGGGGCGGTGATTTCCTCGCAATTTTATTATTCTTATTCTGTTATTCGGCTGTTTTAGGTAACTATGCTTATGCCGAAGGTAATATGCAGTTTATTAATAATAATCCAAAAGTGATGTTCATCTTCCGAGTGCTCGTATTAGTGATGGTGTACTTTGGTGCAATCGGTAGCGTTCCACTGGTTTGGTCATTAGCAGATTTGTTCATGGGTATTATGGCGACCATTAACTTGGTAGCAATCTTACTATTAACACCTATAGCACGTACTTTATTGAAAGACTACACATCTCAGTTAAAGAAAGGCATTCAAGAGCCTGAATTTAAGATTGATAATTATCCAGAATTGAAGAAAAAAGTAGATTCTGATATCTGGTAAGTTATTGAATTGATAAAGGCTTATTTCATCAAATTAAAGCTCCTTTCGAGGGGCTTTTTTTATGAATATATTGTGGATATATACATAAAAATTGATACAGCATTTCACGAATAATGGCGTTAAAATTAAAAGATAGAACCACGTAGATATGGCAAGACAGCATATGAAACAGCTTAAATTATTGACGCTTGGACTTTCAATGGTGATTTTGGCGGGTTGTCAAACGACTTCGCATTTAAAACCTTTAGTTGAAGATGCCCAAGTACAAGCAGTTGTTCAGCCTTTTGCACATATTAAACAACAAGAAAAAAGACCTGTTGTTGCGTTAGTACTCGGCAGTGGTGGGGCACGTGGATACGCTCATATCGGCGTACTTGAGGTGTTGGAACAGCAAGGCATTCGCCCTGATTTTATTGTAGGTACAAGTGCAGGCAGTATTGTAGGTTCAATTTATGCAAGTGGTAAATCCGCTGCAGAGTTGAGAGATATTGCGCTTAAGCTTAAGGCTACCGATGTAAGAGAAGTGAATGTCAGTTTAAAAGGTTTCTTTGATGGTAAAAAAGTTGAGGATTATGTGAATGAGCAAGTCCAAAACATTCCTTTACAGAAGTTAAAAATCCCGATGTATGTGGTTGCAACGGAACTAAAAGACGGCACCAAAACTGTATTCAATTATGGTAATACAGGCCAAGCAGTACGCGCATCTGCTTCGATTCCGAGTATGTTTGTACCAACCAAGATCCGTAATGTGGAATATGTTGATGGTGGCCTAGTCAGTCCTGTACCTGTGCAGGTTGCACGGGATTTAGGCGCAGATGTGGTGATTGCAGTGGATATTTTGGCACAACCTATTCATACCGAAACCAGTAATGTTTGGGGGCTATTCAACCAAAATATCAACATTATGCAAGGACGTTTAGCTGAAGAAGAATTGAAAAATGCAGATATTATCATTCAGCCTGATCTACGTGAAAAAGCGCATATCTTTGATATCAAAGGTCGTGAAATGACTATGCAAGCGGGTATTGATGCTGCAAAAGAAAAATTGGCTAATATTCAATGGGTAATTAAAAGCAAAACAAAGCAAGTTGATTTAAATCAACAGGATTTAGCTTTAAAAATGAGTAGCCTTGAGCCATAGTTTCCGCAAAATATTGAATTAAGGATAGGCAACGATAAGGTTTAAGTTCGTCTATCCAGTCGATGTTTATTAAACAAATTGTAAATACGCTACAAAAAGCTATCAAAAAATTGAGAAAACAGGTAAATAACTACCATTCATTAAACTTTTTTATCAGACAAATTTAAGTTTGAAATTATAGGATGACGTTCTAACGTCAATAGCAACACTACAAGGATTGTTAAACGCGATGTTTAAATCTTTTTTTCCTAACCCACGCTTGTTCTTTATTTCAGTCGTTGTGTGGTTAGCCCTGAATATGCTGCTTTGGTATACAGGTGGTCATAGTTGGGGTGAATATCTTGGTTTTCCTAAAGGGTATGCCGATGCTGAACTTTCGGTCGGGGTCAGCCGTTTTTGGGAATCGTCATCACTCTGGTTCTATTTGTGGTTTATAGTTGCTACAGGGTTATTTGCAGGGTTCTGGCGGTTTTTTTCTGATAATAAATGGCAAAACTGGTCAATATTGGGATCTGCATTCATACTGTTTAATATCTGGTTTGCAGTACAGGTGAGTGTTGCTGTCAATGCTTGGTATGTTCCATTCTGGGATTTGATTCAGAGAATGTTGACTAATGGTGGTGGGAATATTGCTGATTTATATAGAGAATCAATGGTGTTTCTATATATTGCAATGGTTGCAATTACTCTTGCCGTCGTAAATTCTTTTTTTACCAGTCATTATGTATTCCGTTGGCGGACAGCAATGAATGAATATTATACTGAACACTGGCAGCAGTTACGTCATGTAGAAGGAGCAGCGCAACGTGTGCAGGAAGATACCATGCGGTTTGCTACGATTGTGGAAGATTTAGGGGTTGAGTTTGTCAAGTCTGTGATGACACTGATTGCTTTTTTACCCTTATTATTTCAGCTTTCAAAACATGTTCCTGTGATTCCATTGGTTGGAGAGTTACAATATTCTTTGGTCTGGGCTGCCATTACATGGGCAATCTTCGGTACAGTTTTACTCATGGTGGTAGGTGTTAAATTACCAGGACTACAGTTTAATAATCAAAAGGTTGAAGCAGCATACCGTAAAGAATTAGTTTATGGTGAAGATCATGCTGATCGTGCACAACCTGCAACGTTAAAAGAGCTTTTTGGACGTGTTCGTAAAAACTACTTTCGATTATATTTTCACTATACGTATTTTAATTTAACAGCCTCATGGTATGGTCAACTCGATGTACTCTATAGTTTAGTCGTCTTATTTCCTGCAATTGCGGGGGGATTATTAACACTCGGTTTAATTAATCAGATTCGTGGTGTCTTTATACAAGTTGGGACATCTTTCCAGTATCTTGTTAGTTCATGGAAAACGATTATTGAACTGTTATCGATTCGAAAACGTTTAAAAGCGTTTGAATCCATTCTTGATAGGGATTAAGTTCTTTATCAATAAAAAACCTGCAACTAGCAGGTTTTTTTGTGCTTATGATTTGATTAGTGAGTCGCGTTGTAAAAATTTAGAATGGTTCCAACCAAATGCTGTTGTGATTGATCAACGGTGACTTTGATTTCTCTAAAGTTAAACGTGTCTTCATCTTGATATTTTGCTACGCCATGTGTTCTATTCTTCAGCTTAGGAATTTGATAACTAAAGAAAGCGATTTGTTTTGAAGGGTGTACGATCTTCAGTAATTTAAGCGGATCTTGATAACCGCCGTATTCATATTCCACACTTTGTTTTAAAAGATGCGGAAAATAAAGCGTCGCATTTGGCATGCCGCAACCTACACAAAACGATGAATCATAAAGCTGAATTGCTTGTTTCTGATTTGGACTCATAATTAAGGCAGATCCAGTACCATTCGCTCCTGCATTTGATTGTATGTCTTGCCAATCTCTAGGTACAAGCACAATTCCTATTTCTGGAATAGCCCATAACTTGAGTTGTTCAGCTTGTTTAGCATCTAATTTAAAATCGAAATGACAGCTTTTTGCGGAACATGATTTAAAGTCTTTTAATAAACCATCTTCCACAGGGTTGAGCGCGGTTATCCCGTAAAAAGGCACTCGAACATTATTTGCAAAAGAAGCTTCACCGAGAGGGTAAATTTGATTTTCTGCTTTTCGTTCTTTTGCACTATTTGAAAACTGAGGGAAATTTGCATTAAATAGCGTAATTTCAGCATGAGTGGCTGAGGAGAACATACTCATTAAAATCGTGGGAAATAAAATTGTTCTTTTCATTTTTAAATTTGACCAAACTCAGTTTGCTTTAAGCTAGTATCTTCTGCAATAAAATGACATATGACAAGTGTAGATCACCGCTTTAAACTGTTTTCAAGTTTGATAATAAATATGAGTAATACAGAATGATACCAGTGAAGAATATACTTTCAGTTTGCTGCTTTATGGTACTAAGTTCTACTAGCTTCGCACAAGAAATCAAAGGTATTTCATTTTCACATCAAGATTGGGAAATTTACTGTAGTAATACAGGAACATGTCGTGCTGCTGGTTATCAAAATGAAGACGGACAAAATGAACCTGCATCGGTGTTATTAACGCGCAAAGCTGGAGCAAAGCAAACAGTCAGTGCTGAGTTCGCGCTTGCAAATTTTGAGCAAGAATCACTGCCAGCAGCTAAACTCCAAAATATTCATTTTTATGTGAATGGAAAAGATTTGGGACAAGTCTCTGTTGATGGCACTGAGTTCCCAATCATGGGGAAACTTTCTACAAATCAGGTGAATGGCTTATTGCAACAAGCCAAACAAAAGACAGATATTGTCTTTAAAAATTCAAATGTCGAATGGCAAATCTCTGATGCAGGTATGACAGCTAGTTTATTGAAAATGGATGATTTTCAAAAGCGAGTCGGTACGGTTGGGGCATTGATTAAAAAAGGCAATGCTGATGAATCTAAGGTTCTGGCTGCTCAACCTAAACTGGTTGTGAAAAAGGTGAAAACAGCCGATAAACCTTATCTCACGCTACAACCTAAAACAAAACAGTATCAATCCGTATATCCACTTTTAATGGCAGCACAACCGATCCCAAAAGAGGAGGGATTCTGTGAGGGTATCTATAATGGTGATGGAACAGAATCGCAACCAATCGAGCTTTATAAGTTAAGTAACAATAAAGTATTGGCGATGACTTTGTGTTGGCGAGCAGCCTATAACGAAGGTCATGGTGCATGGATACTCGATCAATCATTAACAGGAAAAGCGACTTTGGTGACGGAACATGCCTCTGACTTTGGTTTAGGAGTGATGAGTAGTGCACAAAAAGGTCGTGGCATAGGAGATTGTTGGTCAAGTGATGAATGGGTCTGGGATGGTCAGAAATTTGTACATACCAAAGATATGTGGACAGGCATGTGTAAAGGGCTTGCTGCGGGTGGGGTTTGGGAACTTGATCAGATTGAAGCAGTTGTAAAATAGCATTTTGAATAAATAAAAATAGCCTAAGGAAATATCATGCTGAATAATAAAATTCATTTACGTGGGCTGATTTTAACTGTTTCATTCAGTTGTTTTAGTTCCTCAATTTTTGCTGCACCGTTGCAGATTTTAGAGTTCAAAAAGGGGAAACTCAGTCAGGTTGAGCAAAGTCAAATTTGTGAACAACTTAAAGGTGTCTGTCCACAGCAAGCACAATGGCGCAGTTTGAAAACTACGGATCAAAATCTATGGTTATTGTCAGGAAGTGATATTGCTCAATTTCATCTATCGCAAACTGGACTGAAATTAACTCATCAGTGGCATATACAATTAGCACCCACTGAGGAAATGGTACGGACTAGCCAATATATTTTTCCTAAACTATTTCCCATGACTGAAAACCGTTATGCGATTGCGCAGATTGATACCTTTTCAGAAATGTATTCTGGTGGTGGCGCGGGGATTGAGCGTGCTAGTTTTTATGAATTAAAGGATTCAGGGCAGACACATCGTTTTATTGAAAATTATCCTTTTAGTTTTAGTCGCATGATTCGGGCATGTTTCTCTGAACAAGATTATGAAACTTCTAAAGGTAAATGCCATGATGAAGATAGTTTGAGTCTAGAGATTCATCTGATTAAACCGATGTTGTGGCAATTCCGTTATCGTTACAGTTTAGAAGTATCACCTGCATCGGATTCAGGTGAAAAATCATTTAATGGTAGTCGCAATCTCAATATTGATTTAAACAATGTGCCAAAACAGCCAAATATTCCTGCAAACTGGGATTATCAAGGACAAGGTTAAGTTCGAGTTTTACATTTTGCCAAAGCTTTAAGGGCGTGGACTTACGCAATTTACAGCGTCATAACAGATGATCTAGACAGAGCGTGGTACAAAGGGAAAGATTGCAATTTGGAACTGTGCTTATGTCTCGAGTTTATACTTCTGCCCGCCGTAAATTTTCTCATTTGAGTCGTTCTGTGTTGATGGCTGCGGCTGTGTTGGGAACAACCCAAGTGGCGATGGCAGGGCCAACAGTCGATCAACTCAGTGATTGTTTGGTTAAAGCGACTACCGCAGCAGATAAGACTACGGTGTTGCAATGGACGTTTACGGCTTTGGCTGCACATCCTGATTTAAAATCTTTTAGTAATGTTACACCTGAGCAGAAAACTCAGTTGGATCAGAAATTGGCACAGGTGTTACAGCGTGTGATTGTGGCGCAGTGTTCAACACAGACTAAGGCCGTGATTCAAGCTGAAGGAATTCAAGCAGTTGGACAGGCTTTTCAGCAGTTAGGTCAAAGTGCGGGTGAGGATATTGTGAAAGACCCAGCTGTCAGACAGCAGTTGCAAGGCACGTTACGTTATATTGATTTAAATAGATTGGTTACGACTTTTTTGACACCTGATATTTGGAATAAGTTGGGTGTTTTAAGAGGTGATTAGTTATTTTAGATTGATTACTGGCATGTTAAATATGTCATTAATAAAAGCGCGTTATCCTTTTATATATTAGCTCGAGGTGAAATAACTGAAATCTTGAACAACGGAGGTTATTAGGCGTATTATTTCTAAGTCCATAATTTTCTGATTTGAAAGTTAGATGGTAATTTTTTAAGTGTAGCTATCCTAATAATCTTGTATATTTATACAGTCGTAATAATAAATTATATTTTATGAGCAAAATTCCAAAAGTATTTATCAGTTATGCACATGAAAGCGAGATGCTAAGTGATCAGGTGCTAAATTTTTCTAATGAATTGCGTTCATTGGGGATTGATGCAGAAATTGATCAATATGAAGAAGCCCCACCCCAAGGTTGGGCTAAATGGATGCTTCAACAAATTGATGAGTCAGATTTTGTTTTAGTAGTTGCCTCACCTATATATTACGCTAGAAGTAAAGGTTCTAATAGTGAGCCTAAGGGCTTGGGTGCTAAATGGGAAACCACCCAAATTATTCAAAATGTATATGAGAGTGTTAATAATAATACAAAATATATTCCTATTCTTTTCGAAAGTGATAGTGAACAATATATTTTAGATCCTTTAAGACCATATACATATTACGATTTATCAAATGATAAGCAGAAAACTAAACTAATTAATAGATTGTCTGGTAAAACCCAGAATTTAAGACCTGAGTTAGGTAAAGAGCCTGTAGCAGAATTCAAACTAATGCCATTAGAACAAAAATCTCGTAAAACATTATTTGTCTCAGGCCTTATAGATATTGAATTGTGGAATAAAGCTAAATGGAAAGGTACAGCTTTTGCTTATAATATGCTTGATGAAAATGATATTCCTATTTTAGGTTTTGGGTTTGAGAATCCTGATAGTGGTAAGCTTATTTTTGATGCTATTAGTAATCGTATAGGTAATAATGATATTTTTGAAAAAATTAGAATATCAATTATAACTGAAGTTGATAAAGAAAATGCTGCACACTATAAGGTTATGATTGGACCTAATGTAAGTTACTTAGATGAACTTTCAGAAGGAACAGATTTACAAAATGAAGAAAAACTTTTTATGGCAGTTTCTCGTGTAAATCTAATGACTCCATCAAGTAGTATTAACTTAGATAATTTTTTAGAGCGCTATAAAAAGGTTGGTAAGTTTTATATAACGAATATTCTAGAAATGCCTAATGGATTTGGATTTAATCCAAATGCAATAGATAATGATAATTTAATTTTGAAATCTGAATTAATAGTGAAAACTTTAAAAGATGTTCTAAAGGAAAAAAATAAATCTCTAGAATGGGCTGCAATAGTTCCAAAAAAAGTGAAACCTAGTAAAGATGTTTTTAAAGCGATACAACAAAAGCATGAAAAAGAAAAACGTAGGAAAAAAGCCAAAATCCAGAAAAAAAAGAAATAATTTAAATAAAGAAATCCCGCTCTAAAGCGGGCTTTCTTTCGAAATTAGATGATTTAACCAATCAATTTTTTCATCAATTCTTTCACTTGAGCTGGGTTGGCTTTACCTTTTTCTTCAGCTTTCATGACTTGACCTACAAAAACTTTAAAGGCACTTTCCATTTCAAACTAACTCAGCTTTTAAGTGCACTTTTTAAGATTCCATTTTCTCCAAATAGTTTTTCACGGTATTCAGCTTCGAGTTGTTCTGTCTGCATATCCAATGGATCAAAATGTTGATCTCTGACATCAAGCATTTCTATAAATGTGCGAGAAAAAATACCTAAACGATTTACACCACCAAATGCCAAATAAAATGCATCTTTCAGTTCTTTGGCTGAAAATTTAATATCCTTACGTTTTAAAATCTGTATCCAATAATCAAAGGTTATCGGGGCAATAAAGCGAGCTACTCGAATCAAAGCAATTTTTCTATTTCTAACCGTATTACCACCAATCGCTTTCAGCGCATCAAAAGCAACAGTTTTATGTTCTAGTTCTTCCAGCGCATGCCATTCCCAAAGATTTCGACTTTCTTGAGTAGTTTTCTGTTTGATTAATGGATCAGTTAACAGCAAACGAGCAAGAGTAGCTGTGAAATGTTCCATTACTACAGTTGCCGCTAATTGCTCAACTTTGGGAAGTTTACGAAATTTATCCAATCTTGCTTTGGTTAAGGCTTCGATTTTGACTACCTCTGGATAATTTGATTGAATCAGATGCTCATTCAGAGATTTATGTTCTCGACTATGAAAGGCTTCTTGCGCAATAAAATTACGAATATTTTCGAGTAACTTTTCATCCGCAATTTGATCACGAACATTACGCACGCTCTCGATGAAGAACATTTCACCCGGTGGAAACATCGCAGATAAAACGACAAAAAGAGAGGTCACAACAGAATTATCTTCATAGTAAAAAGAAAATTTTTTGTTTTTGTCTAAAGGAATAACCACATTACGGCGAACGATTCGTTGTAGAGACTGCACTGCTATATTCATCTTTTTTCCTTGTCATCTATTGAATACAATTTGAACAAAATTTAGTATGTATATAGAATCTATCAGTGAATTTATACGGGAAAAAGACGGATTTAAGGATGAGATTTTTATAATGGTAACTATAAGAAAACCAAAACAAAGTAGGTCTAAAAATACTTATAGGTCTATAGTTGATGCAGGATTTATATCAGTAAAAAATAATGGATTGGACCACACTACCGTGTTGAAAGTCTGTGAGATTGCAGGCGTAGGCTCTGGAAGCTTTTATGAATATTTTAAAAATAAAGAAGCCTTGTTTGTAGAGATGCAACAACACTTTATTGCTGAGCTTGCCAAAGTGATTTACGAGGTCATTCCAACCATTCAGGAAATGGAAATTCCCGAAGCGATTCGATCTATTTTCTTACATATTGGTGAGTTTTTAGCAGCAGATGAGAATAAATATTTTTATTGGCTGAGTGTATCGAGTAAATACAGTACCGAAGCCAGTCATGTAAAAGCAGTCAAGGCGATCAATACATTAGCGATTGAATACGCGGTGAAACATCCTGAAGTGCTCAGAATAAAAAATCTGAAATTGATGGTTTATGTTTTAATTAATTCCAGTGTGGCACTGACCATGAATTTCTTTTCATCTCAAAATATGGGTTTTACTTTTGAAGAATTAATTGATTGTCTGATTGATATTACAATGTCTTATATTGATGATGATCGTAATAAATTAAAAATATAAAAAACCCGCTCTAAAGCGGGTTTTGTTAGAAATTAGACTAGTTTAGCCAATCAATTTCTTCATTAATTCATTCACTTGAGCTGGGTTGGCTTTACCTTTTGCAGCTTTCATGACTTGACCAACCAGACCGTTAAAAGCTTTTTCTTTACCAGATTTGTACTCTTCAACCATTTTTTCATTGGCTGCAAGTACATCTTTGATAATCGCTTCAATCGCACCTGTATCGGTTTCTTGCTTTAAGCCTTTCTCAGCAATAATGTCATCCGCAGATTTTCCTTCTGCTTCCCACATAAAGCCAAACACTTGCTTCGCAATTTTACCGTTAATGGTGTTATCCACGATACGCGCGATCATGCCACCCAATTGCTCAGCAGAAACTGGAGAGTCCGCCAATTCTAGGCCCGCTTTGTTTAAAGCGCCAGAGAATTCACCCATCACCCAGTTTGCAGAGACTTTACCTTGCTTTGCACCGCCAGCAGCAGCCACAACTGCTTCGTAGAAGTCCGCCATTTCGCGTGACAGCGTCAATACATGTGCATCGTACTCAGTCACACCGAAATCAGCAGTAAAACGTTCACGACGTGCAGCAGGCAATTCTGGAAGGGCAGCGCGTGCCGCTTCGATCTGCTCATCCGCAATGATCACAGGCAACAAGTCTGGATCTGGGAAGTAGCGATAGTCGTTCGCTTCTTCTTTTGAACGCATTGAGCGGGTTTCCATCTTGTTCGGATCGAACAAACGGGTTTCCTGATCAATTGTGCCGCCATCTTCCAAAATTTCCATTTGGCGTTCAATTTCAACATTGATCGCTTGCTCAATGAAACGGAATGAGTTGAGGTTTTTCAACTCGCAACGTGTACCGAAAGGTTGACTCGGACGACGGAGTGACACGTTACAGTCGGCACGGAACGAACCTTCAGCCATGTTACCGTCAGAAATCCCTAACCAACGCACGAGGGTATGAATCGATTTGATATAGGCAACTGCTTCTTCAACTGAACGCATATCTGGCTCAGATACGATTTCAAGCAATGGCGTACCCGCACGGTTTAAGTCGATACCTGACATACCTTCGAATTGGTCGTGGATCGATTTACCAGCATCTTCTTCAAGATGGGCACGAGTCACGCCAATACGCTTCACAGTGCCATCTTCGAGCTGGATGTCGATATGACCCAAGCCCACAATCGGATTGTCCATCTGGCTGATCTGGTAGCCTTTTGGAGAATCTGGGTAGAAGTAGTTCTTACGTGCAAATACAGACGCTTGATCGATATAGGCATCAATCCCCAAACCGAAGCGAATCGCAAGATCAACCACTTCCGCATTCAATACAGGCAATACGCCCGGCATCGCCAAATCAACAAGGCTGGCTTGTGTATTTGGGTCTTGACCAAATTCAGTCGATGAACCTGAGAAGATTTTAGACTTGGTCGCCAACTGAGTGTGGATCTCGATCCCGATAACGACTTCCCAACCGTCAATTAACTTTAACTTTTGAGCTTCAGTCATTACGCATTCTCCTCAGCAATTGCCGCACGTTTGGTATGCCAGTCTGTATTTTGTTGATATTGATGCACAATCGAAAGCAATTGTGATTCTGACCAATAGTTACCAATCAACTGTAAGCCCACAGGCAAGCTGTCTTTATCGAAACCAACAGGTGCGTTGATGGCTGGTAGACCTGCCAAGTTCACAGCAAGGGTATAGATATCACCTAAATACATTTCAGTCGGGCTGAGGTTGGCACCGATTTTGTAGGCAGTGGTTGGGGCTGATGGCGCAGCAATCACATCAACATTTTCAAATGCTTTCAAGAAATCTTGCTGAATCAAACGACGTACTTTTTGTGCTTTCACATAATAGGCATCGTAGTAACCCGCAGAAAGAGCATAAGTCCCGATCAGGATACGACGTTGTACTTCAGCACCAAAACCTTCTGAACGTGAGCGTTTGTACAAGTCCATTAAATCCACTGGATTTTCACAACGGTAACCATAGCGTACACCGTCAAAACGTGACAGGTTCGAAGAAGCTTCCGCAGGTGCAATCAAGTAGTAAGTTGGTACGTAAGCTTCAGTCATGTTGAGATCAATCTCAACCAAGATCGCACCCATCTCTTCAAGCTTTTTCAATGACTCTTCAACGCGTGCTTTCACATTTGCATCTAAACCTGTCACATTGAAGTATTGCTTTGGAATACCAATGCGTAGACCTTTCACCGCAGTGCCATTTAGGTTAGCAACATAGTCATCCACTTCTTTGTTGATCGAAGTTGAGTCTTTGGCATCATGACCCGCAATGACATTCATCAAATACGCACAATCTTCCGCAGAACGCGCCATTGGACCGCCTTGATCCAGTGATGATGCATAGGCAATCATACCGAAGCGAGACACACGACCATAGGTCGGTTTTAAGCCTGTTAAGCCGCAGAATGAAGCTGGTTGGCGAATTGAACCACCAGTATCCGTACCTGTTGCAATCGGCGCGAGATCAGCCGCCACAGCCGCTGCGGAACCACCTGATGAACCACCTGGCACATGATCTAATGCCCAAGGGTTACCTGTTGCACCAAAGTAAGAACTTTCAGAGGTTGAACCCATAGCGAATTCATCCATGTTCACCTTACCTAAAGTCACGAGACCCGCAGCTTTGGCTTTTGCAACGACAGTCGCATCGTAAGGTGAAATGAAGTTATCCAACATTTTTGAACCGGCAGTGGTTTTAATGCCTTGGGTACAAAAAATGTCTTTGTGTGCAAGAGGAATGCCTGCCAACGCATGTGCATGACCTGACTTAAGTGCAACATCAGCAGCATCAGCTTCAACAAGTGCATGTTCTGCTGTAACCGTCACATAACTTTTTACTTTTGGGTCAATTTTGGCAATACGTTTTAAATAATGTTCAGTCAATTCACGTGATGAAAATTGAGCTTGTTTTAGCCCTTCAGAGAGTTCACGGATTGATAAGCGATGTAAATCTGTCATATGAAAAATTTCTTTACATTCTAAATATAAAATATTGACTAATCGAATAGAAATTATTCAATTACACGAGGTACAAGGTACAAACCTGCTTCAGTTGCAGGGGCTACCGCTTGATATTCATCACGATGGTTGCTTTCACTTACAATATCAGCACGTAAAGGTTGCGGATTATCAAAAGGACTTTTCAAAGGCTCAACATTATCGGTATTAATGCCTTTTAGGCTTTCCATCATGCCAAGAATTTTATTTAAACTTTGAGCATATTCAGTAGATTGCGTGTCATTTAGAGACAGGCGAGCAAGATGTGCAATCGCTGAAACGGTCTGTGCATTTAAGTCCGTTGTCTGCTGAGCATCTGATGATGTAGACATAACTTTACCTAATTCAGTATCAAAAAATTGCAAAATATCGTGCGTTATAATAAGCGATTGACTTGTTCAAAGCATCACATTTCGTTAAAGTTGCCACCTTGCATCCATACAAAGTTTAATTGAGAACGCCCCCGTGATTCTAAAACGACTAATTGGCTTGTTTTCGCCGGATTTAGCCATTGATTTAGGTACGGCAAATACACTTATTTATGCACCAGGCCGTGGCATTATATTAAATGAACCGACTGTTGTGGCGATTCGTCATAGCGGTTCGCAAAAAATTGTTGCTGCTGTTGGTCTTGATGCTAAACAAATGTTAGGTCGTACACCAGCGAATATTTCAGCGATTCGTCCGATGAAAGACGGTGTGATTGCCGATTTTGAAGTCACTGAGACCATGTTGAATCAGTTTATCGGTAAAGTACATGAAAAGCGTTTATTTCCACCAGCACCGCGTGTTGTGGTCTGTGTCCCATGTAAATCGACTTTAGTTGAACGTCGTGCGATTCGTGAAGCTGTATTTAATGCAGGCGCGCGTGATGTCCGTTTAATTGAAGAGCCAATGGCGGCAGCGATTGGTGCAGGTATGCCAGTCGAACAAGCATGTGGTTCGATGGTGGTTGATGTGGGTGGCGGTACGACTGAGATTGCGATCATTTCATTACAAGGTTGTGTTTATGCCGATTCATTACGTATCGGTGGTGATGTATTTGATGAGCAAATCATCAATTATGTCCGTAAAGCGCATGGTTGCGTGATTGGGGAAACCACAGCAGAAACCATTAAGAAAGAAGTGGGTATGGCTGTGACTGATGGCAAAACCCTTCAGATTGAAGTTCGTGGTCGTAATTTGGCAGAAGGCGTACCTCGTGCGATTACCGTCACTTCTGATGAAATCTCACAAGCGATTGCTGACCCATTACAAAGCATCGTGAGCGCAGTCAAATCTGCTTTAGAACAAACTCCACCTGAACTTTCTTCGGATATTGCAGAGCGCGGTATTGTGTTGACAGGTGGCGGTGCATTATTGCGTAACCTTGATAAACTGCTTGCGCAAGAAACAGGTCTACCTGTGATTGTTGCGGATGACCCTTTAACTTGCGTCACGCGTGGTGGCGGTAAAGTCTTAGAGTTCTTTGATAATCCGAACCATGACATGCTTTTTGTTGGCTAAATCATAAGGACTAGGCGGTGCAACCGAATCTTTTTTCAAGACAACCGCCATCTTTTCGCTCATTTATTATTGCGGTTATTTCATGTTTGGTGGTGCTTTTCTTTGATTGGCGCATGCCTTATGTGATTAAGCCTGCAAGAGATGTCTTGTATGCAGCGTATAATCCAATTTATGCGCTGGCAAGTTATCCTGTATTGTCGCGAGAATGGCTGAACCAACAAACCAAATCTGAAACCCAATTGCGCCGTGAAAATACCGCAATGCAGGCTGAACTCCTTCAAGCTCAAGTTCGACTCCAAAAACTTTCAGAACTCTCCGCGGAAAATAACCGTTTAAGGGGGCTTTTGGATACGCCATTGATTATCGATGGACGTATGCAAATTGCAGAAGTGATTGGAACAGATGCCGACCCATTGCGCCATATTATTATCATTAACCGTGGCTCTGTGGATCACTTAAAAGTTGGGCAAACTGTTCTCGATGATAAAGGGATTATGGGACAATTGATTAATGTGTACCCACATAGTGCCCGTATCATGTTGTTATCTGATAAAGAACATTCGTTGTCTGTACGTTTAGAACGGACAGGAATGCGTGCGATTGTATCTGGAACAGGTGATTTAGGTCACCTAAAAATGGAATACGTCCCGACGAGCGCGAATATTCAAGCGGGTGATAAGGTATTTAGTTCTGGTTTGGGTGAACACTTTCCTGCTGGTTATTTGGTGGGTACTGTTTCTAAGGTTAGCCGTCATACTTCAGGTGAGTTTGCAGAAATTGATGTTATTCCTGCGGCACAGCTTGCCAGTGGTCATCATGTGGTAGTGTTATTTTCAGAATCTTTAGCGCAGGAGCAACCTTATGCCGATCGCTAGATTGAGTTTTGAAAAACGCAAAGATCCACTTTGGATGATTATCATCTCAATTATTATCGGGTCAGTTCTTTTAGTTTATCCAATTGCTTACGAAGCTTCAGGATGGCGACCATCAATTATGCTGATGATCATGCTGTTCTGGATTCTTTATCAACCTAGTTGGTGTGGGGTTTGGTTCGCCTTTGGAATGGGTATTTTCACTGATTTATTGTTAGATGCGCCTTTGGGTTTAAATGCACTAAGTTTTGTGTTGATTACGTTTGGTACGCGTTATTTTATTCGTGAACGTCGAATTTTAACTTTCGCGAACTCATGGGTAATCGCTGTACTTGCAATTATTGCACACTTAACCTTTCTGTGGATGAGTCAAACAATATTGAGTACACATTTTTCAATAGCGCGACATTGGCAACCGCTTGTTACTAGCGTGATAGGATGGCCGATGGTTTATTACTGCTTACAAAAATGGCGCGTATAATTTTAGCTTCGAGTTCACCTCGTCGAAAGGAGTTGTTGCAACAACTCAGTTTGGATTTTGAAATATATAGTCCAAATATTGATGAAAGTGTCCGTGAAGGGGAAATTGTAGAACAATATGTTGAACGATTAGCGAGAGCAAAGGCACATGCTGTTCTAGGCTTATTTCCTAATGCAATTGTGATTGCTGCGGATACCAGTTTAAGTTTTGCAGGCAAGATCATTGGAAAACCACAATCAAAGCAGCACGCATTTGAAATCTGGTCAACAATTTCTGGGCAATGGCATGATGTCTATTCTGGGATTTGTGTGGCAACTTCTATCCAATGCTTAAGTGATGTGGTTAGAACACAAGTAGAGTTACAACAGCTTAGTCATTTCGACATGGAAAGATATTGGGCAACAGGTGAACCTGTTGGAAAAGCAGGGGCGTATGCAATCCAAGGGATAGCAGCTCAATATATTCCCCAAATTCGGGGCAGTTATAGTAATGTGGTCGGTTTACCGTTGTACGAAACAGCACAGTTATTAGAAAGCGTTAAAATTTAAAGTAGACACTTTCGGATATAAGAATTTTTATAAAATTTTGAGTGGATTATGGCAGAAGAATTGCTAATTAACGTCACACCGATGGAATGTCGTGTGGCTTTAATTGAAAATGGTACGGTCAATGAATTATTTGTTGAGCGCACTGTAAAACGTGGTTTAGTGGGTAATATTTATAAAGGTAAAGTGGTACGTGTACTGCCAGGTATGCAAGCTGCTTTTGTTGATATTGGGTTGTCTCGGACTGCTTTTTTACATATCAATGATATGGTTTGGTCACGTTCGCAACCTACCCCAAATGTTTTTGAGCTTTTGCATCCGGGACAGATGTTGACGGTTCAAGTAATGAAAGACATGTTGGGAACCAAAGGTGCACGTCTAAGCACAGATCTTTCTATCCCATCGCGCTATCTTGTGTTAATGCCTTATGGTAATCATATCGGTGTATCACAACGCATTGAATCAGAAGAAGAGCGTGATCGTCTTCGTAGCATGATTGAACGCATTCAGACTGAACACAGCTTACCAGGCAGTGTGATCGTTCGTACCGCAGCGGAAGGTGTGGACGAAGCTGCGATTGCACAAGATATGTGCTATTTGAGTAAGCTTTGGGAATATATTCAACGTAAACAAAAAGAAGTTGCGACACCTGAACTTATTTTTGAAGAATTACCTTTACCACAAAGAATTGTCCGCGATTTAGCCAGTGATGAAACTGCAAAAATCTATGTCGACTCTCGTGAAATTCATGCCAAATTAAATGAGTTTGTGCTTGAGTTTGTGCCAACGATTGAAAATCGTCTGATTCACTATCCCGGCGAAAAGCCACTTTTCGATTTGTATAACGTCGAAGAAGACATTCAGAAGGCCTTGCAGACCCGTGTAGCACTTAAGTCAGGTGGCTATCTGATGATAGATCAGACTGAAGCAATGACCACGATTGATGTGAATACAGGCTCTTATGTGGGTGGTCGTAGTTTAGAAGACACGGTGTTTAAAACCAATATGGAAGCGACACAAGTCATTGCGAGACAACTTCGTCTACGTAATTTGGGTGGCATTATCATTATTGATTTTATTGACATGCAAGAGCTTGAGCATCGACAAGAGGTCATGCGTCAGTTTGAACGTATGCTTGAACGTGATCATGCCAAAACAAAAATCACCCAAGTTTCAGAATTAGGCTTGGTTGAAATGACACGTAAACGTACACGTGAGTCTTTAGAGCATTTATTATGTGAATCATGCCCAACTTGTCAGGGACGTGGATATGTAAAGACAGCAGAGACAGTATGTTACGAGATATTTCGAGAAATTTTGCGTTATGCCCGTGCTTTTGATTCCAAGAGTGGCTTTACTGTCGTTGCACATCCAGCAGTGATTGATCGCTTATTAACGGCAGAAGCCCCAGCAGTCGCAGATTTAGAGCATTTCATTAGTCGAGTGATTAAATTCCAAGTTGAAAATTTATATACGCAAGAGCAATACGATATCATTCTGAGCTAAAGTTGTAACAAAATTTCGCTTAATCCTTGTTACAACTGAAATTTTACTTTCTATCATGAATTTTAAATACTAGAACCATAGAATGAGCCATAGGTATCTTGAGTACCTTAGCAAATAATATGAGGTATATAATTATGAATGTGAGCGAAAGATTAGTGAATCACGGTTTTAAGCATGTTTTAGACAGTAATCCAGTCAATACATGCTATATGGTCGATAGCCAAGGTAAAGAGGTTCAAATTACTACGGCGATGATCCGTTTAGCCTGCCATCAACTATTACAACGTTGTCGTACAATTAAAAAATAAGGGGCCATTTAAAGCCCCTTAATTTTTTAGCGAATTGCTTAATTCGCAACTTTCTGTTGTGGTAAATTTTCAATTGCTTGTTCAAAGCGTTGAATTTCATCTTCTAAATGGGTCAATAAGTTTTGCATTTTAGGTAAAGCATTACGACATGCAATCAAACCCACTTCTAACTTATCTAAATAACTTGTCATTGTAATATTTAGTGCTTGGCCATCCATGACGATTGATGCTGGATAAAGCGCATCAAGCTTGGCGCCATTCCAATATAACGGTTCGCGTGGACCCGGCACATTTGAAATTACAAGGTTAAATGCTTGGCGTTTCGGTAGCATACCAGAAACAATATTTAATCCAGCAGGGCCATAAACAACAGCACTGTAGTTTAGAATTTCATTCGCAGTCATACGACTAAAACGCTGTTTAGAGTTTTGTACGCTACGACGAATGATTTCTAAGCGCTCGATTGGATTCTCAATATGAGTCGCAAGATTGGCTAGAATCATCGTGATACGGTTACTTACATCTGAATCATCTGTACGTAAAGATGCTGGTACCATCGCGATCAAAGGTTTCTTCGGTAAACTATTATGACTAATCAAATATTCTCGAAGTGCACCAGAACACACGGCAAGTACTACATCATTGATGGTTACGCCGAGTGATTTAGCAATATTACGTAGACGATCAAGTTCAAAAGACTGAGCTGCAAAACGGCGAGAAGAACTTACACGTTGGTTTAAAATGGAAGGAGGAGCTTGGAAAGTTGAGACATAGTCTGGATTTTTACCAATTTCTTTAAACAATGTTTGTGAAAGTTCTTGCATGACTTTTGGCGTGACTTCAAGTTGAGACTTGATACCATCCATAATGCCTTTGATTTTACTTACTGTCGGGGGTTTTGGTGCTTTTAAACGTTTAGTACGTTTACCTTCTACACACCATAATGGTACGACATGTTTTTCATTTGGATCTTTTGATAATGATTTTTCAATGAGGCGCATACCCGCAACGCCATCGACCATCGCATGATGGATTTTGAAATACATTGCGAAGCGATTGCCTTCAATGCCTTCAATAATATCGCAAGTCCATAATGGTTTTGCACGGTCAATCAAGGAACTGTGTTGCTGTGAAATATAGACCAATAGTTCACGAATACGCCCTGGATTTGGTAACGCGATATGACGGAAATGATGATCAATATCGAATTCAGGATCTTCACCCCAGAATAATCCAGTTAGTTGATTGTTAAATGGAGGAACCGGAATACTCTTCGATTGACGGATATCTTGAACAAGATCATGTACGAATGTCGGAGATGCATTTTCTGGGATTTCAAATAAAAACAATCCCCCTACATGCATGGGTTGCTGTCTTTTCTCTAATGAAAGAAAAATAAAATCAATAGGGTGTAATGGGCGCATAGCAGATATAGCCTCTCATTGCATTTTTTATAAGATACTCTTGGAGCTCTTATTAGAATTATTGAACCGTTGTGTGAAGTATATACGGTTTGGTCTGGTTAAAATATGACTTTGTACAGGGGAGTCAGAAAAAATAAAACCACTGATGAATCAGTGGTTTTTATATACCAAATCTGCTAGGAATTATTTTTTCAGATTGCCCGAGTGTAATCCACACTCTTTGTGAGTTGCTTCTTCCCACCACCAACGACCTTCACGTTCATGTTGGTTTGGTAATACAGCACGAGTACATGGTTCACAACCAATTGAAATAAAACCACGTTCGTGTAGCGGGTTATATGGAATTTCCATCATTCGAATATAACTCCATACATCTGCACTGCTCCAATTTGCAAGCGGATTATATTTAATCAGTTGCTTGCCTTCACCTGAAAATCCAACATCCGCTTGAACTACGGGAATCTCATTACGTGTGCCTGGGCTTTGATCTTTACGTTGCCCTGTAATCCAACCATCCAAAGTCGCTAATTTTTTACGTAAAGGTTGTACTTTACGAACGCCACAGCATTCCTGATGACCATCTTCAAAAAAGCTAAACAACCCTTTTTCATTTACCAACTGCTGTACAGCAGCGGATTCAGGGAAGCAAATTTCGATCTTAATATTGTAATGTTTACGCACAGTTTCAATAAATTGATAGGTTTCTGCATGTAAACGCCCTGTATCTAAACTAAATACACGGAATGGTTTACCAATACGAGAAGCAATATCAATTAATACAACATCTTCGGCACCAGAAAATGAAATTGCAATTTCGCCTTCTTGGCTTAAAGCAAGCTCTAAAATTTCTCGTGGTGATTTATCTGAATATTCAGCAGCGAGCGCATCTACAAGGTCAATAGTCGGAATAACAGTCATAGGTGTTCCTGGCGAAAGGCTTGGGCACAATTGTAAATCATTCTAAGCAAAGCCATTTGCTTGTCTTCGATTTTAATCTTGCAGAATAAAATCGTTTTATTTAACAACAGCGCAAAAAATGAAAATCTTAATGGTATGATACAGCAATTTTTAATCAACATTGGATGCATTCATGGAAATCGTATGCCTAGACCTTGAAGGGGTACTTGTACCAGAAATCTGGATTAACTTTGCCAAGAAAACAGGAATTAAAGAATTAGAAGCGACGACGCGCGATATTCCAGATTATGATGTTTTAATGACTCAACGTTTAAACATTTTAAAAGAGCATGGTTTGGGTTTAAATGATATTCAAGCTGTGATTGCTGATATGGGACCATTTGAAGGTGCAAAAGAATTTGTTGAATGGGTGCGTACACATTTTCAACTGATTATTTTATCTGATACTTTTTATGAGTTTGCACATCCATTGATGAAACAATTAGGTTGGCCAACGATTTTCTGTCATAAACTTGAAACTGATGAAAATGGCATGATTACGGCGTATAAATTACGCCAGCCTGATCAAAAGCGTCAGGCAGTGAAAGCATTACATGGTTTAAATTTTCGTGTGATTGCTGCAGGTGACTCTTATAATGATACGACTATGTTAGGTGAAGCAGATCATGGTTTCTTATTTGATGCACCAGCAAATGTAATTGCTGAATTCCCACAGTTTCCACCATTGCATGGCTATGAAGCATTGAAACAAGCAATACGTTCTGTATCACAACGCGATATTCCAGAATAATTAAAATTTCTAAGCTTTTTATGAAAGATAAAGGAAATTTAAAAATAAAAGGCGCTTCTAAGCGCCTTTTATTTTTTACTATTTATTAGAATTTATAACCAATTTTCAAACCATAAGCGATCGCATCATTATTTTCAAACTCAGCTACGTAGTTCGGCGTATTAAATTGAGAACCTGATTGTGCTTTGGCATCCCCTAACCAGAAATACTTTACACCACCAGCAATAAAGTAATTCGGGGTAGGGCTATATTGAACTCCTAGACCTACATTCCAATAACCTTCTGTTGGCCCGAGTGTTGTAACTGGGTTACCTGCACCAGAATCCCAACCTACAGATACATTACCAGCCCAATGATCATTGACTTTACGGCCTACGCCAGCAGTTACAGAATATTGGTCATCTGTATAGGCAACCAAATCAAAACCATCTTTTTTACCAGTATTTTTTACAATATCTGATAAAAGTGAAGCTTCGCCAAATTTATAAGGGCGGATTGCAAAGTCTTTCCAATTCACCCAACGTAAGTTCGCAAATGCAATCGTGTTCTCCATGATCCCAGTTTGAAAGTCAAGATTGATGGATTGAGGTGTGGTGATTTCTGTTTGTCCTTCAGATTTATTAATTTGAATTAAACCCGCATTTAGATCTGCTGATAACGTCATTCCTGCAATACCATGCTTTTCATAAGCATTCATTTCATGCTTGATTTTTGCACGATATGTTAAAGATGCTTTGAGTGCAATTTCTGGAATTTGATAAGCGACACCAGCTAACCACCCAACAGCTTCATCACGTCCAGTTTTAAAGTCATAACCACTATAAGCACTGTAACTTACACCACGTAATAATACCGTTGCATCTAGTGTTTGATAAACAGCTCCTGCATAGAGGTTCCAGTTTTGATTTGGTTGATAACCTAAAATTAAATTCAAATCTTCAGTATCAACTGTAACTGAGGTACCACCTTTAAATGGAAAAGGGCGACTTTCAATAAAGTTATTTTTGCCTTTGTATTCTGCATCAGCTCCATAGGGTTGGTCATAAATAAGGCCAATAGAGAATTTTTCGGTTGCTTGGATTTTTAAAGCAGCGTTTGGCGAGTAATAATTACCTGCCATATTACCTGTGTCATTTTGTGAATTATCTTTTCCTGATACATTTGGATCAAGAACTGAAATACCTGCTTCAAAATAGTTGCCTGCTTGTAAAAAAGGGGCAATAGATTGACCTGAACGATCTAAGGCTGCTGCAAAAGCTGAAGTGGTTGGGAGTAAGCTAAGTAAAAGAGCGTGCTGAATCGCATTAAGCTTCATTGATATTTTCTCTCATATCACTTTGTAACAAGAATGTTGCGAAAAGTAACATAGTTTTTATGGCTCAAAATATTTTACAAATGTCCATAAATGAACTGATAAAGTCATGAAAATTTCTTGAGAAGTGTAGTGTTATATACTAGTCGGTATATTTGTAAATTTATTGTTAATACTTTGATTTATCGTATTTTCTATATTTTAAGAATCATTTGTAATAAATTTTTGAAACTATTTATTTTTAACACAAAAATAAAAAAGACCATCAAATGATGGCCTTTTTTATTCGATGTATTGATTAGAAACGGTAACCGATTTTCATACCATATGCGATTGCATGATTGTCTTTAAACTCAGCTAGATAAGCATCTGTTCCAGCATCTGCACCTGATTGTGCTTTAGCATCGCCTAACCAGAAGTATTTTACTCCACCTGCTATAAAATAATTAGATGCAGGACTATATTGCATACCTACACCAAGATTCCAATAACCTTCTGTAGGGCCTAAAGTCGTTACAGGATTACCAGCACCAGAATCCCAACCTACAGAAACATTACCAGCCCATTTTTCGTTAAGTTTACGTCCAACACCTGCTGTCACTGAGTATTGGTCATCAGAGTACTCAACTAGGTTGAAGCCTTTACCGCCAGTTGCTGCTGTTGCTAGTTTTGAGATTTGTCCGAATTTATATGGTTGAACAGCGAAATCTTTCCAATTTACCCAGCGGATATTTGCAAAAGCAACAGTATCAGCCATAATTCCTGACTGTAAATCAATATTTACAGACTGAGGTGTTGTTACAGTTGTTGTACCTGAACCATTTTTTATTGCTGCAACTTCTGTTGGATATAAAGCACCGATTGCCTCGTATCCTGTTTCTGTTGCATTTTTAACATCATGATCAATTTCTGAACGATAAGTAAGTGATGCTTTTAATGCAATTTCAGGAATTTGATAAGCCGCTCCTGCTAACCATCCCCAGCCATCAGTATTTTTAATATGGAGATCGTAGCCATTATAAACACTATATGCTGAACCACGGAGACTGATATCACCTTTTACAAGTTGATAAACAGGACCAGCATAGAGTGTGATATTTTTAATTGGTGAGAAACCAAAAACCATAGAGAGGCTTTCTGTATCTACATCAACACTAGTCGCTCCTTTTACACCTTGAACAGTTGTATCTGCTTTATTAATTGCATCACGGTATTGTTGTGTTACACCTTGAAGAATACCATTATCAATAGTTGCTTTTGTAAGACGCCCGATATCAGTATTTGCATTATAAACAGCAAGTGTTTCACCAGTTTTGGTTTTAAGAAGTGCTTGACCTGCTGCTGTTGTTAAATCAACACCAGCTGTTTGTAATTGTTTACTAACAGCAAGACCGACACGTTGTTCCGCAGTTAATGCATCAAAAGTCGGTTTAGCACGCGCCATAATGACATCTTCAAGTGCAGGTGAAAAAGCTTTATCTGCTCCATTTGCAACAAAAATATTATTTCC
Organism: Acinetobacter modestus; assembly: GCF_014636095.1. Classification (GTDB taxonomy): domain Bacteria; phylum Pseudomonadota; class Gammaproteobacteria; order Pseudomonadales; family Moraxellaceae; genus Acinetobacter; species Acinetobacter modestus. The sequence goes on along the minus strand of NZ_BMDV01000004.1, from coordinate 104,473 downwards.
TGAGTATGTAGCCGCAGCACCAAATGGTTGATCATAAAGTAAACCAAAGGAGAATTTATCATTAAATTGAACTTTTACAGCTGCTGTAGGGAAGTAGTAATCATCAGCCATATCCTTGATTTGATCATGAGGAGCAGGTGTTTTACCAGCTTCTTGCCCTTCAACAGTTGGATCTAGAACCGAGAGACCAGCTTCAAAATAGTTACCTGGTTGAAAAAAAGCAGACATTGACTGACCTGAGCGATCTAATGCAGCTGCAAATACTCCAGTTGCAGGTAGCGTCGCTAAAATCATTGCAGTGCTAAGATGTTTTAATTTCATTTTAAATCTTTCCTTGAACTTCAAGATTTTCTAAGTAGAGAAGCTATGATTGGCTTGTCAAATCATGTATTGAAATAGATTTGATATAACTTCATGTAACAAAAATACCATAATTAAAATAAGAGTAAATGTTCTAAATGAACTTGTCAGTACGATTGATTACATGAAAATGCACAAAAAAAATGCTATTTAAATTTATGTACATTTGTGTTTTTATTGGTAATATGGTGATAAATATAAAGTATTACTAATAATTTAAAGTGTTTTGTTTTTGCATTTCTTTTTAATTTTTTTTTAATAAGGTCAAAGATTTTTTGTAAAAATTAAGAAATTTTTCTCCATAATTTTTCTTTAAAGCATTCTTTCACAACACAGAGAAGAGTTTAGGAATAATTTTACGCAAAATTTACGTTCACTGGTTTTTTCAATATAGAGAATTTACACCCTCAATTTCCATACTAATGATGACCTATTTTAAATGGCATATGCTATGTGGGAATTTATTTCTGTCTTCGTCCTTTCATTGTTGCTGGCGTATCCACTAGGTGCTTATCTTGCGGATGTGATGCAAGCCAAGCCAATGAAAAGTGACCGTTTTTTTAAATTGATTGAGCAACCGATTTATGCGGTACTCGGCGTCAAGCGCAGCGGGATGAACTGGAGACAATATTTGGGTGCTTTTGTTCTGAGCAATATTTTATTGCTGGGGGCAAGTGTCGCTATTTTAGTGACTCAAGCTTGGTTACCCTTGAACCCAGATCATATTCCTAATATGAATTGGGACTTGGCTTTACATACCACCATTTCATTTCTGACTAATACTAACCAGCAGCATTACTCGGGGCAAGCGCAACTGTCTTATCTATCGCAAATGACAGTGATTGTGGGGTTGCAATATTTGTCGCCCATTATTGGGCTTGCATTATTGGTCGCAATGTTAAGAGCTTTGTTCCTGGAATCTGCTAAAGAAAAAGGTTCAGATCAAAACAATTGGAATCAGATCAATTTAGGCAATTACTGGATGGATATTATCCGACCATTGTTTAGATTCTTTATTCCACTTGGTTTAGTTTTTTCTTTGCTGCTCACTTTTCAAGGTGTTCCAGCAACATTATCTGCTGGTCCAACCGCACAGGTCTTGGATCAAACAGTAGAGCTTAAAACCCAACATATTCCACTTGGTCCAGTCGCGCCAATGGTCGCGATTAAACAACTGGGGAGTAACGGTGGTGGTTGGTATGGTCCGAATAGTAGTGTGCCTTTAGAAAATCCAACGCCGTTATCCGATGTGATCGAGATGATTGCGATCTTGCTGATCCCATTGTCGGCAGTATTTATGGTGGGGCGTTTTATTCAACGCAAGAAATTGATGTGGATGATTTTTGGCACAATGTTGTTGATGTCGTTGGCTTCAACCTTATTAACTTTGTGGACCGAAAAATCATCTTTAAGTGTTAATGCTGCGTTGATGGAGGGGAAAGAGCTTCGTTTCGGTGCGGATGCATCTGCATTATGGGGAAGTTTGACCACGCAAGTGAATAACGGTTCGGTCAATATGATGCATGACTCAGCCTCACCACTGACAGGATTGGTTGAGCTGTGCAATATGCTGATTAATGCCATTTGGGGCGGTATCGGCTGTGGTCTATTACAGTTCTTTATTTACCTGTTCTTGGCTGTATTTATTGCAGGCTTGATGACCGGACGGACCCCTGAATTGTTTGGTCGAAAAGTGGAAGTCACTGAAATTAAGCTTTTAGCTTTTGTGATCTTGTTACAACCTGTAGTGATTCTTGGTTTGACGGCCATTGCAATTGCTTTCCCATCCATGACAGGGAATTCAAATCCAGCATTTCACGGCATTAGCCAAGTGTTTTATGAGTATGTCTCTGCTTTTGCCAATAATGGTTCAGGTTTTGAAGGCTTAGGCGATAACACCCTGTGGTGGAATCTGAGTGCCAGTATCGCTTTATTGGCAGGGCGTTATAGCGTGTTGATTATTCCAGTTTTGATCGCAGTCAGTTTGGCAACCAAGCCTCAAGCAGCCGAAAGTAAAGGTTCTTTACATATTGAGTCACCGACATTTGCACTGACTTTAATCGGGATCGTGTTGATTCTCACCTTATTGCAATTCATGCCAGTGTTGGTGATCGGACCAATTGCTGACTACTTGTCTATAAAAGTTTAAGTGTGGAGCAAGCACAATGAAACATTCAAATGCGACACAACAGATGGATATTTTGAATAAAGAAATTATTCAACAAACCTTTTATAAGCTGTTGCCACAGTACGCTTTTAAAAATCCAGTAATGGCCTGTGTCTGGGTGGGTACAATCTTAACGATTATCGCAACCTTGATGGGGAGTACCAGCTTCGGTTTTGGTCTGCTGCTGAGTCTGATCTTATTGGTCACGGTATTATTTGCTAATTATGCAGAAGCGGTTGCAGAAGCCAAAGGCCGCGGACAAGCCGCGTCATTGCGTCAGGCACGTGAAAACTTAACCGCAAATCGTATCCTCGATTTAAATGCGGTACCCAATACGATTTCTGCCAATCTACTTAAAAAAGATGATCTCGTCATTGTTAAAGCGGGTGAGATTGTCCCTGCGGATGGCGAGATTATTCAGGGTTTTGCGACCATCAATGAATCAGCCGTTACAGGAGAGTCTGCACCCGTACTACGTGAAGCCAATACCGACCGTTCAGGTGTGATTGGTGGCACTAAGGTCTTGTCGGATGAAATTATTATTCGAGTCAGTAATGAGGCAGGGCATAGCTTCTTAGACCGTATGATTGCCTTGGTGGAAGGTGCCAACCGTCAAAAGACACCGAATGAGATTGCACTGAGTATCTTATTGAATATCATGACCATCACCTTTATTGTGGTGGTGCTGACCTTACCTGTTATTGGTTCAATGATCGGGATCAAAATCAGCATCGTCTTGTTGATTGCACTATTGGTATGTTTGATTCCAACCACGATTGGCGGCTTGTTGCCTGCGATTGGGATTGCAGGGATGAACCGTGCTTTAAAAGCCAATGTCTTAGCTAAATCTGGCAAAGCGGTTGAAGTTGCAGGTGATATTGATGTGTTGCTGTTGGACAAAACAGGCACGATTACCTATGGCGACCGTCAAGCCACCGCCTTTTATCCATTGGCAGGTGTAACGCCAAGTGAGTTGCGCCAAGCCGCGATGTTGACTTCTTTTGCTGATCCAACCCCTGAAGGGAAATCGGTGGTGAGTTTGGGTAAAGAAATGGGAGAGAGCATTCGTGAGCCTCAAGATGCCGAATTCATTCAGTTTAGTGCATCGACACGATTGTCTGGTGTGGATTTGGCGACAGGGCAAAAGATTCGTAAAGGCGCAGTGGATGCCATTCTTAAATTCACCCATCAAGATATTAAGGATAACGTTGAGCTTAAAACTCGTGTCGAACAAGTGGCATCAAAAGGTGCAACACCACTCGTAGTGGCTTCGAATCACAGCATTTTAGGGGTAATTGAGCTATCGGATGTGATTAAGCAAGGCATTAAAGAGCGTTTTGCGCTGTTACGTGAGATGGGTATCAAAACCATTATGGTCACAGGAGATAATCCTTTGACTGCAGCAGCGATTGCTGCTGAAGCAGGTGTGGATGACTATATTGCTGAAGCGAGACCTGAAGATAAATTGGCTTGTATCCGTAAAGAACAAGCTGCGGGTAAATTGGTTGCTATGGTTGGTGACGGTACTAATGATGCACCTGCATTGGCTCAGGCTGATATTGGCTTAGCCATGAATTCGGGAACTCAAGCCGCGAAGGAAGCAGGTAATATGGTGGACTTGGACTCTGACCCAACCAAATTGCTGGATGTGGTGGAAATTGGTAAACAACAATTGATTACCCGTGGTGCATTAACTACTTTTTCCTTGGCAAATGATGTCTCCAAGTATTTTGTGATTTTACCTGCACTGTTTGCAGTCGCAATTCCACAACTTGGGGTACTGAATATTTTACAGCTTAGTAGTCCAAGCAGTGCCGTGATTTCCGCTTTGATCTTTAATGCTTTGATTATTCCAATGTTGATTCCATTGGCGCTCAAAGGCGTTCAATTCAAACCTGCCAGTGCACTGCAATTGTTACGCCGTAATATGCTGATTTACGGTGTAGGTGGCGTGATCTTTCCATTTATTGCGATCAAGTTGATTGACCTTATTGTGTCATTGTGGATTTAGGAGTGAAAAATGAATACTTTATTGAATCATGAGCAATTGAATCAACAGGACTTGGCATTATCTAATCAAGGACATTCAGTCCTACGTCCGAGTCTAGGTTTGATTGTGGTTGGTTTTTTCATTGCAGGGGTGCTGTATTCTACGGCTAGTGTTTCTATTGCTCAATTGCTCTTTCCAAAGCAGGCGAATGGTAGTTTGATTGAGCTGAATGGAAAGATTGTGGGTTCGAGTTTGGTGGGGCAAAACTTTGTTAGTGAACAATATTTCCATGGACGACCGAGTGCGGTAAGTTACAATGTAGATGGCATGGCAGGCAGTAATTTGGCAACCTCTAATCCTGATTTACAAACACAAATTAAAGAACGAACAGTGCAATTTGCACAAAATAATCATATTACTGAGCAACAAGTGCCAAATGAGATGGTGACAGCATCAGGAAGCGGAATCGACCCAGATATTTCACCTGAAAGTGCTTTATTACAGGTGAAACGTGTGGCACAGCAACATCATTTGCCTGAGCAGCAAGTTCGTGATTTGGTACAACAACAAATTCAGCCTGCGCAATTCGGCGTATATGGGCAAGCCCGAGTGAATGTGTTACAGCTAAATTTAGCCTTAGATCAATTGTCATCGACCACACGTTGATAGAGCGTAATTATGCAGATCGACCGTAATAACAAAGCAGATGCATGGTTGGCACATAGTCAACGTGAACAATCTGGACGTTTGACCATTTTCTTGGGTGCAGCACCTGGAGTCGGGAAAACCTATGCCATGTTGACCCGAGCGCATGAACTGATGCAGCAAGGGCAGCATGTGGTGGTCGGTGTGGTGGAAACTCACGGTCGATCTGACACCGAAGCTTTGATTCAAGGGTTGAATGTTATTCCAAGAAAGTCTGTGGAATATCAAGGGCGAATGTTAGACGAGATGGATCTTGATCAAATCCTCAAATTAAAGCCTGAAATTGTGTTGGTGGATGAACTCGCACATCTTAATGTACCCAATAGTCGGCATGAATATCGTTGGCAGGATGTCAATGAGTTGTTGGATGCAGGCATTGATGTCTATAGCACCTTAAATATTCAGCATTTGGAAAGTCTGAATGATGTGGTTTTTCAAATTACGGGGATTCGGGTAACTGAAACCGTCCCCGATGCATTACTGAAACGTTTGAAAGATATTCGATTGGTTGATTTACCTGTTCCTGAATTATTAGAACGGATGAATCATGGCAAGATTTATTTCGCCGATGTTGCCCCTCATGCATTACAAGGTTTTTTTAAAGCTGCAAATTTGACAGCGTTACGTGATCTGGCAATTCAAACTGTTGCAGGGCAGGTCGATATTGATTATCGAGAAAAATTTGTTGCGCAAGGGCAGATTATTCCGATTCAAAATCATGTCATGTTGGCGATAGATGGTTCTGAATTCTCTGAAGATTTGGTACGCCGTGCCCATCGGATTGCGGAAAGGCGCAATGCAACCTGGAGCGTCATTTCGATTCAAAAAAGTAAGGTTGAAACGACTCAAGCCTTTGCAGTGACGAAGGCTTTTAATCTAGCACGTAAGCTCGGTGCAGACACTTATTTACTCTATAGCAATCATATTGCATCGACCATTTTACAGGCAGCTTATGATTATGGTGCATCTAATATTTTACTTGGCAAAAGCCCTCAAAAATCGCTATGGCAGCGTCTATTTTCAGATCATATTGCCGATCAACTGTTAGAGAAACAGCATCCTTTTGAAATCACCTTTGTTCAGCCTTTAAAAGCCAAAAATAATGAAAAGCGTTTGCAGAAAGATGTGGCGCATTCATCTTGGCTGGAACAAGGTTTAGCGTTTAATCAACGTGAAGTGTTTGAAAGTATTATCATTGTGTTCCTAGGATTGATTGTGGCAGCAATTAGTGATCATTTTATTGGGTATAGTGATTTAGCTTTAATTTTTATTGTGACTGTATTACTGGTTGCGATACGCGCCCGCATGTTGATCACGATTATCAGCGTATTCATCTGTTTTCTACTCTACAACTACTTTTTTATCGAACCTCGATTTACCTTTATGATTAGCGCTGAACGAGGCGTGATTACCATCATTACATTTATTGTTTCAGCCTTACTGGTTGGGCGTTTAGCCAACCAATTACGTGCGCAGGTCTTGAGTTTACGTGCTGCAAATTCAGTCTCGTTACAGTTGCAAGAATTGGAAAGAAAACTATCGACCTGTGTGGATATTGAACAGGTATTAACCGTCGCCAAACAACATTTAGAGACCTCATTAAATGCGACAGTCTGGTTAAAAGTTGAAAATCAGTCTTTGGGTGATGTCTCTGCTTTAAATGAAAAAGATCAAATAGCCGCAGATTGGACGCAGAAGAATGCGAAACCCTGTGGACGCTTTACCAACACACTGACCAATTCTGAATGGTGGTTTATTCCACTGAATTTAGTGAAAGAATATGGCGTGATTGCAATTCGGTTTCATCAAAATGCTCAAACCATCAGTTTTGAATTACAACGTTTAACTGAGTTGATGATTGAAGATATTGCGCAAACCATTGCTCGGGTTCAACTCTCGTTACAGTTAGAAAATTCTAGAGTAGTGGCTGAAACGGAAAAACTACGTTCAGCTTTACTTTCTTCGGTATCGCATGATTTACGTTCACCCTTAGCAGCGATAATTGGTTCAGCAGATACGCTCAAATATTATGGTGAACAGATGCCTGAAAGCGATCGGCATGAATTATTAGACACTATTCACATTGAAGGGGAACGACTGGATCGTTATATACAAAACCTATTGGATATGACTCGACTAGGTCATCAGGGTTTGACTTTAAGTCGTGCTTGGATCGGTGCAGATGAGCTGATTGGCTCGGCAACGCAACGACTGAAACGCTATCAGCCTGAGGTGAAAATCGAAGTTGCTTTGGCGGAAGAACTTCCGCAATTGTATGTGCATCCTGCTTTGATTGAACAAGCCATTTTTAATGTCTTGGAAAATGCCGCTAAATTTTCACCAAATGATGTTCCGATTGAAGTGAAGATTCAGCAAGAGGAACAATTTCTGCAAATTGACATTATCGATCAGGGGATTGGCATTCCCGAAGATGAACGCGAGCAAATCTTCGATATGTTCTACACCATGCAGCGTGGTGATCGTGGTAAAACGGGAACAGGTTTAGGGCTAGCGATTGTCAAAGCCATTATTGGCGCACATATGGGCAGTATCGAAGCTTTTGCTGGAACAGATGGTCAAGGCACCTTAATTCGCATACGATTATCGTTACGTCAGGGTTAAACGATTTTTTATGTCGCAAACAATTTATTCAAATGCATCAATTCTGATTATTGATGATGAGCCTCAAATTCGAAAATTTTTAGACATCGCCTTACGCGCGCAAGGTTATCAGGTGCATGTTGCTGAAAATGGTATGAAAGGCTTAGAAATTTTGGCAACACGAGGTGCGGATTTACTGATTTTAGATTTGGGTTTACCAGATATGGAAGGACAGGAAGTATTGACCGAGATGAGGCAATGGTCAGATATTCCTGTGATTGTGTTATCTGCCCGTCCTGATGAAAATCAAAAAATTAAATTGCTCGATGCAGGTGCAAACGACTATGTCACCAAACCGTTTAGCATTCAGGAATTATGTGCCCGTATTCGGGTGATGTTTCGCAATAAACCACAACAGTCTGAACAGAATATTGTATTTGACGATGGTCAATTATCTGTGGACGTGGCTGAACATGTGGTGAGGTTCACGAATGAAGAAATTGTTCTCACAAAAAAGGAATTTCAACTGTTAGCACTATTGATTCGCCATCAGGGTAAGATCGTTACGCAAAAGCAAATTATGACCGAGTTATGGGGCATTAGCCATGAAGAAGATACCCATTATCTTCGAATCTTGGTGAAAAAACTCCGTACCAAAATTGGAGATTCTGCGATCACTCCAAAATATATTTTTACCATTGCAGGCGTGGGGTTACGTTTCCAAGGGCAATCCTAAATTGAAAATAAAAAGAGAGTTTGCAAAACTCTCTTTCTGACAAATAAACCGTTTATTTTAGATTTGGGTCGCCTTTTTTCAAAAAAAAACTTAATGCCAGTTTTTGTACCCAAGTGCCGTAAGGTGGATAGAACAATTGTGTTGGGAAGAAGCGATGGCGAGCAAAAACCGTTTTTGCATGTGACAACTCACGGAAACCTTCTTCACCGTGATAAGTCCCCATACCTGAGTTACCAATACCTCCAAAAGGTGCATCATGATTGACCACATGCCAACCCCAATCATTGATTGTGACACCACCTGAATGAGTTTGTTTTAAAATGTAGTCACGTTCAGTTGAATCATGGGTGAAACAATAGAGTGCTAAAGGTCGTTCACCTGCTTTGATATAGGCGATCGCGTCATCAAGGCTATCGTAAGCAACTAAGGGTAATACTGGGCCAAACAGCTCTTCTTTTAGAATACGCATATCGGGTGTGCAATTCAGTACAATATGTACAGGCATACGACGCGCATCTTTGTCACGATTATATTCGGCACAGGCAATAATTTGAGCGCCTTTGGCTTTGGCATCGTCTAGGATTTCTAATAAACGTTTGAAATGGCGATCATTGACGATAGATGTATAGTTAGAATTATTGCTGATGTTACTGCCATACATTGCCGTAAAATTCTTTTTACATTCTTCTGCAAATTGATTCACTTGTTCTTTGGGTACAAGTGCATAGTCAGGTGCAACACAGATTTGCCCACAGTTGGTTGCCTTACCATGCAATACACGTTTAGCTGCATCGGCTAATGGATAATGACGGCTGACAAGCGCAGGGGATTTACCGCCTAATTCTAATGTGACAGGCGTTAGGTTTTCTGCTGCTGCACGCATCACCACTCGACCAATTGCAGGTGAACCTGTAAATACAATATGGTTAAAAGGCAATGATGTGAATTGTGCAGGATCAAGAATTTCTTCACCGAAAATACAAACTTCATCTTCAGTAAAAACTTCAGCCAGCATGCGTCTCAGCACTGCATTGGTTGCAGGCGTAATCTCTGGCAGTTTAATCATGACCCGATTGCCCGCAGCGATTGCCGCAACCAATGGGCCAAGTGCTAAATAAACAGGGAAGTTCCACGGCACAATCACGCCAACGATGCCTTTCGGTTGATACTGTACAGCGAGACGGTTTGATAAAAACAGTAATTCAGTACGGCGTTTACTTGGTCGCATCCATTTACGTAAATGTCGAATGGCATGTTCTGCTTCCAAAACTGAGCCTAATAAATCCAATAATTTTGATTCATCTACCGATCGAGAACTAAAGTCGCTATTGATGGCAGCGGCAATGACGTCTTGGTAACGAATAATTTGTTTTTTGAGTTTGAATAATTTTGTACGTCGAGCATCAAGATCAGGATATGGATTCGCATCAAAAGCAGCACGTTGTTGGGCGAATACCAAGTGCATATGTTTAGTTGCCGAGTCGCTAAATTCCTGCGAATGAGAAAGTGTCATTGTTGCTCCTTCCATGCTTATTGGTAGAAATAGACTTTATGATTGATTGAATTTTTAGTCGATGTTAAATTGAGACAACAAAAAGTAATTTAGTGCCATTATCTACTGATCGAATGGATAAAGTAAAAATGCCTAAACAGAATATTGAGCAAAATATTTATATTGAAGCTCGTTATGATCATACGCTATTCGGTCAAGGCACGCCTATACTTGGTTTAAGCAGTTTGTTTGATGAAATGCAAAAACAAGGATATTCCATCGCTCAGATATTAGATGGTACGGGTATTGCGCATGATGCGTTAACATGTGCGACCACAACAATATCTCAATATCAAAAGTTGAAGTTATTTCAAAATATCCAATCTTTGTCTAAAGATCCATTGATCGGGCTTAGGGCAGGTCAAAAACAAAAATTATCAGATTTTGGGGTGTATGGTTATGCACTGTACTCTTCTCGTAATTTTCAACAAGCCGTCGAACTTGGCATTCGACATATCAAACTAGCCAGTCCTGTACTGCAAAAATCATTTTATATACAAAATGATACTGCAATTTTTGAAGCTAAAGAAATTATTGCTTTAGGACATTTATTGCCATTAATTTGCGAGTTCTGGTTTAGTTCAATGCAAACCTTAATTCAGTGCGTACTTGAAGCGCCGTTTCAGGCTAAAAGGTTATTGCTGCCTTATCCTGCCCCTGAATATGCAGATGAATACCAAAAGGTATTTGGTTGTGTTGTAGAGTTTGATGCAGAAGTGATGCAATGGCATTTTGATTTGGCATGGTTAGATGCGCCTTGTCCAAATGCAAACCCGATTACTGCGGATATGTGTCAATCTTTTTGTGAACGGATGTTGTGTGATGAACATGATGAGGAATCTGAACTGATCAAAACGATTCGTCTTATTTTCTTGGACAGTGTTGGGAATTTTCCAACTGCTCAACAGATGGCAGATCAATTACATGTATCTAAAAGAACTTTATATCGCCGTTTAGCCGATTTGAATGTGAGTTATCAAGAAATATTGGATAGTACGCGAACACGTCTTGCCGATGAATATCTAGCCGCGACAACACTGAGTATGGATGAAATTGCTGAAAGACTTGGTTTTTCAGATACTTCAAACTTTAGGAAAGCGTATTGTCACTGGACGGGAATTTCACCTAATCAATATCGTAAAAAGTTTGCTTAGTGAAATGCAAGAGCTAGGCATTATTTAAAATTAATTTTGATAGAGATTTAATCATTCTTTCATGATTCGCTTATATATTGCGGTGAGCGAATCTAAAAAGATAAATATGCAATGATATTTGAAAGCTTAAACATTTACTTGTTTGATTGCATAAACTCGTTTGCGACTCAGAATCCGATTGTGGATAGAGTTGCTATATTTACAGCACATGACTTAAATACAGTTTTTATATGTTTTCTTTTATTTTTATTGGTTTACCAATGGAAAATCTATAATTATTTATTCGCTAAAACACTTTTAATTGTGTTGCTTTCTTTAATCCTGAGTGATTTAGCTGAAATCTTCTACCATCATCCACGTCCGTTTGAAATAGGACTAGGTCATCAACTTATTGGGCATGGTCCAAGCTCATCATTTCCCAGTCAGCATACCCTAACCATCACAATCATTGCCTTTTCATATTGGTTAGCAGGTTTTAAGAAGATTGGTGTATTTGGTATTTTTGTCGGTATGGTCGTTGGTTTATCAAGGATTTATGTTGGGGTTCATTTTCCATTTGATATCATTGGATCTTTTATTATTGGTTTGATGTTGGTTGTATCTGTCAATTATATCGTGAAGGAATTGACTCTTAGAATTCGTAAAATTACATCGGTCAGTGCTTATGATGCTTAACAAAATGCTAAACGGTTACTTGAATTTTACGTTAAATTTATACTGAGCTTAGATAAGTTTATATTATCTTAACGTTACATATTTATGAGCATAAATTATTCTATTCATATTAATATGAACTCGGTTTAATTTATGAATGCTGTCTTTGTAGAGTTGAATCAGCTATTAAATTTGAATAATGCGATTAATCAATCAAATGAGCAAAAATCTAAAAATATTCTGTTCGATAAGGGATTATTTTTAGAGGAAGTAGATCATTATTTAGAAAAGTATCCAAATACACAACATATTGATATTTATTTGTATGATTTGAATGGACATCTACGAGGTAAAAGAATTGATGTCAAATGCTTAACACAATTGGTGAAAGCATGTTATTTACCCCTTTCTATTTATGCGATGAGTCTAAATGGAAATGTGATAGAAGAAACCAGATTAGGTAAATTTATTGGTGAACCAGATCATTTGTGCCAGCCTATCCTAGGTTCATTGCAACCTTGTGCCATTGAGCCTGAAACTAATGCTCAATTGTTATTGACGATGAAAGATGATCGCCATCAAGAGTGTTTAATTGAACCTCGTAATATTTTAAAAAGAATACTCCAACAATTACATGAAAAAAATTATCACCCTTGTATTGCAGCAGAAATAGAATTTTATTTACAGCCGTTGAGTGGGGAACAAGAAGTTCAAGAATTAATAACACAATGTTTTGATATTCATCTCTCTGATACACATCAACAAATTTTAGATGAGATTGAAGCTATCGCTAAACTACAGAATATTATAATTACAGGAATTATTTCTGAAGCATCTTCAGGGCAATATGAGTTTAATCTGCAACACACATGTAATCTTTTAAAGTTATGTGATCAGATTATGTTGTTAAAACGAACCATTAAACAAATTGCACATAAACACGGATTTCGCGCAAATTTTCTAGCAAAGCCAGATCTGTTAAAAGCGGGCAGTGGAATGCATTTTCATATGAGTTTGCTTGATCAAGATCAAAACAATATTTTTAGTCCTCGGAAAGATGGGTTATCTCAAGATCTCTTAAAAGTCATCAGTGGTTTGTTATGGTTAATGCCAAGTTCGATGGCAATTTTGGCACCCAATTTAAACTCTTTTAGACGCTTTAAAAAAGGTCATCATGTTCCCCTAGAGGCGAGTTGGGGGCTGAATAACCGTAATGTCGCTATTCGAATACCGTGCTCTGATCAAGAAAATCAAAGATTGGAATACCGTATGGCAGGAGCAGATTGTAATCCTTATCTTACCATTGCCATTATTTTGATTGGCACACTCTATGGTTTAACACACCAGTTAGAAGTACCGAAACAAATCAATCAACTTACGTTTAAATCTAAACATTATTTTTTATTGCCAATTGAGCAAATTGAAGCTTTAAAACTATTTAAAAATAACAAGATACTTGCAGAATATTTAGGTAAAGAATTTATGGAATTATGGTGCACAGTAAAACAAGCAGAACACCAAAGCGTTCATAGTCAAATCACATCAATTGAAAAGTCTTGGGATATTTAGGCGCATTTATTGATTTATCTAACCTTGATTTAGCAAATAACTGCTTTAAGGTCACAAAATATCTTTATAGGACAAATTGAGAAAATACATGAAAAACAAATTGACAGCATGAATAGTAGATTATAATTTAATCATAGTTCTAATTTGGAACTAAGTAGAAATTTATATCTAAGGTTGTTCAATCGATGATGTAGCTCTTGTCGGTTTGCTGTTGAATATATGATTTATTGATGGTCTTATTAATGTAGTTAAAGCTGTTTGCGCTTTAGTTTTAGGGGGAAGGAAAGCCATAATGTCACATAATACAATTACGGTGCGCCAAACGCAGTTTAAACCTGAAAAAATTAAAGCGCACTATACTGAATCTACGCTAATGTCACATTTTCTCACAGCATTATCGATGAGCTTTCCACAAGGAGAACGTTTTTTTGTAGAAACTGTTCGTAATGTGCGTGATCAAATTCATGATGAACAATTACAAAAAGATATTTCAGGTTTTATTGGTCAAGAGGCACATCATGCCCGCGCGCATGAACAGTTTAATCAATTGGTGCAAAGCAGCGAATATCATTTAAAAAAATTTGAAAAAGCTTATGAGCAGGAGATGATTCGCTTACGGACTTTGAGCCAACGCCGTCAATTGGCTGCAACGGTCGCACTTGAGCATTTTACGGCAATGATGGCTGGTTATATGCTTCAGTATCCAAATGTCATGTTTAAGGGTTTATCAGAAAACATGAAGAATCTATGGCTTTGGCATGCTGTTGAAGAAATCGAACATAAGCACGTAGCTTTTGATGTATATCAGCAAGTTTTTGCTAATCTAGCGCAGCGTCGTAGAAGTATGCGAACTATCACAGTGGGATTTATAACTAGTACTATTGTGATGACTAGTCATCTTGCTTGGCAAGATCGCAAAAATACCTTGTATTCCCCAGCACAACTTTTAAAAAATGCTCAAACGCTTTTAGGGCTGACTCAAATGACGTGGCGTTTACTGCCTGATTATTTAGCATTCTATAAAGCTAGTTTTCACCCGTCTGAGATAGACCAGCAAGATTTACTCACCAAAGCGAAAGGATTATTAGCTAATTAAATAGTTAAATTTATTTATAAAATTAATTATTTATAGATTTTTACTTTATTCAAGGATGCTATCGTTTATATCTCAATCCTCTAAATGGTGCGCTCAGCGGGACTCGAACCCACGTCGGTCGCTTAGGAGGCAACTGCTCTATCCAGTTAAGCTATAAGCGCATAATTTTATGATTATAAACAAAAAAGTGATTGCCTAAGCAATCACTTTTTGATGAATTTGATCAGATATTTAGTTTTTTGCTTTAAGATTTAAAGCTTTATATAGCACAAACATCAATACAATCCAGATTGGGATCATCAGCACAGATTCTTTGAAACCTTGTTGCCACATGATGTACAGCACGACTGCAATGAAAACTAAGACTAAGTAGTTACTGATTGGTGACCATAACGCAGGGAAACTGGTTTTTAAATTCTTTTGTTTTACCATCGCTTTGAATTTTAAATGAGTTAAGCTGATCATTGCCCAGTTAAGCACTAAAGCACCAACTACCACATACATCAAATGACCTAAGGCATCTTCTGGAACAAAATAGTTCAACAGTACGCAACCAAAAATCAATAAAGCAGATAATAAAACAGCAGGAATCGGTACACCTTGTTTATTTACTTTAGCGAAAACTTTAGGTGCATTCCCTTGTTGTGCTAAACCAAAAAGCATACGGCTATTGGCAAACATACCGCTGTTATATACAGATAAAGCCGCTGTTAAGATAATAAAGTTAAGTAAATGAGCCGCCCAACCAATTCCCATTTGACTAAAAATCATCACAAATGGACTTTTGTCTAAGCCACCTAAATCCAGTTGGTTCCAAGGCACAAGTGAAAGGAGAATCGCTAATGAGCCAACATAAAAAACTAAAATACGCACAACAACTTGATTAATTGCTTTTGGAATGGTTTTCTTAGGATCATTCGCTTCTGCCGCAGCCATACCAATCAGTTCGATTCCACCGAAAGCAAACATAATAAAGGCAAGCATGTAAAACAAACCATCGAAACCGTTTGGAAAGAATCCACCATGTGACCAAAGGTTACTAAATGAGGCTGTTGAATTTGCATCTGCTGTGAAAAGTAAGAACAAACCAAATAAAATCATAGCAACAACAGCTGTGACTTTAATGATGGCTAACCAAAACTCTGATTCACCATAGAATTTAACGTTAGTGAGATTAATTGCTGTAATAAGGACAAAGAAAAATAATACTGATTGCCAAGCCGCAATATGAGGCCACCAGTAGTTAATGTATTTTGCAACCGCAGTCAGTTCACTCATCGCAACAAGGATATATAGTACCCAATAATTCCAACCTGATAAGAATCCTGGAAACTTCCCCCAATATTGATAAGCAAAATGACTAAATGAACCAGCGACAGGTTCTTCGACAATCATTTCACCTAATTGGCGCATGATGAGAAATGCAATCAAACCACCGATTGCGTAACCCAAAATAATTGATGGTCCAGCAGACTGGATGACTTGCGCAGAACCTAAAAATAAGCCCGTACCAATAGCTCCACCCATAGCAATGAGCTGGATATGGCGGTTTTTTAGTCCACGCTGAAGTTGAGAAGAATCGTTGTTCAAAGGACTGAGCTCGACGAGGAATAAGTGGAATATTCTAATAGATTGCAAAGTTTTAGCCTAGTAAAAGTACAGCTTGGCTATGACTGGAAAGTAGTTTTTAAAAGTTATTTAAAATCCTATATTTGAACGAATAGTAAACTATATGGTGGTGGTATTTTAGACATTTAAATCAGATTTTTGTTTTTTAAACAGCAGTTGTTTATTTTCGTGCCATTGTTAAGTTATTCAACTTTACTCAATATATACGATGTGCTTTATCTATTCCGCTTTGCTTTAATCGTATAGTCGTATGGCATTTCAGATGACTCTACGATAATTTAAGCTCACATTCACTTGCACCAAGAACACGATAAAAGGATGAAATTGACATGAGTTCAGTACCACAAATTAAAGTCCCTGCAACCTACATGCGTGGTGGCACGAGTAAAGGTGTCTTTTTCAATCTCAATGATTTACCTGAAGCCGCACAAGTTGCTGGAAAAGCACGTGACTTGCTCTTGCTACGTGTCATAGGAAGTCCAGATCCTTATGGTAAACAGATTGATGGTATGGGCGGTGCAACTTCAAGTACCAGTAAAACAGTGATCTTGGCAAAAAGTGCAGAGCCAGAGCACGATGTCGACTATTTATTTGGACAAGTTTCTATTGATCAAGCTTTCGTAGATTGGAGTGGTAACTGTGGCAACTTGACAGCAGCAGTTGGTTCATTTGCGATTTCAAATGGTTTGGTCGATGCAGATCGTATTCCTGAAAATGGGATTTGTACGGTACGCATTTGGCAAAAGAATATTCAAAAAACCATTATTGCACATGTCCCTATAACCAATGGTCAGGTTCAGGAAACAGGTGATTTTGAATTAGATGGAGTGACTTTCCCTGCAGCAGAAGTTCAAATTGAATTTTTGGACCCCGCTGATGATGGTGAAGAGGGTGGGGATATGTTCCCTACAGGAAATGTTGTTGATCAATTGGTTGTGCCTGATGTTGGAACATTCCAAGCGACATTTATTAACGCAGGTATTCCAACGATTTTCTTGAATGCTGAAGATATTGGCTATCAAGGAACAGAATTACAAGATCATATTAATGGGGATGCCGCAGCCTTAGCACGTTTTGAAAAAATCCGCGCATATGGTGCAGTTCATATGGGCTTGATCAAAGATATTTCAGCAGCAGCAGCACGTCAGCATACCCCTAAAATCGCTTTTGTTTCAGAACCTAAAAGCTATACTTCTTCAAGTGGAAAAACTGTTGAAGTATCAGATGTCGATTTATTGGTACGTGCATTGTCTATGGGTAAGCTACATCATGCCATGATGGGGACAGCAGCCGTGGCGATTGGAACGGCAGCCGCAATTCCGGGTACTTTAGTGAATTTAGCAGCAGGTGGTGGCGAGCGTGAAGCAGTTCGTTTTGGTCATCCATCAGGCACTTTACGTGTCGGTGCTCAAGCCGAGTTAATTGATGGGAAGTGGGCTGTCAAAAAAGCGATTATGAGCCGTAGTGCACGTGTATTGATGGAAGGTTGGGTACGTGTACCTGGTGATACTTTCTAAATACTGATTTGATCTTATGAATAAAGCCTTCGTTTGAAGGCTTTATTATTTTAAAGTTATTAAAAACACAAAAACAATTTCTCTAAATAAATAATGTTATGATGTTGTCATTCTGGCAAGTTTTTGTCGGTTGATCCTTTCATTAAAATTTCCCGAGGCAATCGTGTCATCTATTTCTCAAGTTAATGCGGATGTTTTACAACAATCTCAACAACGTATTCAACAAGATTTATTGACAGCATTGGCTGCATTTTCTATTCCTGAACCATTAAAGTCAGCCGTTCATCATGCAGTAATGTTGGGCGGCAAGCGTGTCCGTCCTGCATTATGTTATGCAACAGCAGCTCTATTGCCGAATCATAATTTTGCAGCGGCTCGTCGTGCTGCCGTTGCGATTGAGTTAATACATTGTTATTCCTTAGCACATGATGATTTGCCATGCATGGATAATGATTTGTTACGTCGAGGTCAGCCAACCTGTCATGTGGCATTTGGTGAAGATACGGCACTATTAGCGGGTGATATTTTACAGTCCATGGCATTTGAGATATTGGGCAGCCGTTTGTTTGATGAACAAGGTCAAGGTACAGATGCAGCTATTGTATTGAAGCAAATGCAAATTTTGGCGACAGCAAGCTCTAAAATGGTTTGCGGACAGGTGCTTGATTTACAAGCCGAAGGTAAACAAGTTGATCAAACTGAATTAGAAAATATTCACCGTAATAAAACGGGTGCGTTGATTCAAGCCGCGATCATGATGAGTGCAGTGACTATCTTTACTGGGACAGATCAAGCAATTCCTAAATTGCGTCAATTTGGGCAAACCATTGGTTTAGCTTTTCAAGTACAAGATGACATTCTTGATGTTACGGCGAGTACTGAAATTTTAGGTAAAACTGCGGGCAAAGATGAGCAAGTGCAAAAATCTACTTATCCTGCATTGATGGGATTGGCTCAAGCTCAGGCTTATGCTCAAACTTTACATGATCAAGCTTTTGAAGCATTAGCATATTTCGGGGATGATGCTAAAGAACTTGTTGAGATTTCACAGTTTTTACTGGCGCGTAAAAGCTAATACTCATTTGTTAAAATATATGTTGATGATTAATCATTAGATTAATTGTCGAGATTGGATTTAATGTACAAGGTAAATATTCAAATTGTTCGATTTGTAGATTCAACTTTTCCAGGATGGGTTGAGTGTTTATTAACAGATACTTCGAATCGGGAATGGTTTTTTGTAGATAAAGTCCCTATTTTTACGAATCAAAATATGCATGAAATGAGTCTCTATCCACAGCATGGAGAGATTGCGTGTGAAATGATTCGATCATGGGTTGGGCCAGATGGACGGAAGCGTTGCATAATAACAACTGAACGGCCTTGGGGAATCTCAGCAAAGGAGGGTGAAACAGAGTTTGAGGTTTTCTATGATCAACTAAAATAAAAGCAAGAAAATTGGGGGGAAATCTTAAAAAGACATTTTTAGTAGAAAAATCTATTTTAATAATAATAGGAAATCTTGTTATGACTGAAGATCAATTAGAACAATGTGCGCTTGAATATGGAAAACAATTGGCTTTTTCAATCCAGACCCAACCCTTTGGACCAGATTGTGAGGTGTTTAAAATTTTTGACAAGATGTTTATGTTGATTGGTGCATATTCTGGAAAGTTGCTTGTAACCATCAAATGTAAGCCTGAGAAAAGCTTGGAATATCAAGAGCTGTATCCTTCAATTTCGGCAGGTTACCATATGAATAAGAAACACTGGATATCAATTGCCAGCGGTGATGAAATTACAGCAGATTTGCTGCAAGACCTGATTAAAGATTCTTATGATTTGGTGGTGAAGCAACTGCCAGTTAAGACCCGTAAATTAATTAATCAATAAATTTTTTAAATCATGAGTTTAAGTACAGTTATACTCAATTCTTTATTCTTTCTTTTGATTTCTTTTAAAATTGATAACCCAAAAAATAAATTGGAAGATAAATAAGGTACATAAAATTTTGATCGCAATTGGATGAAAAAAATAATTTAATAGCCAACAGATTATTAAAAATATAATTTGGAAAAAGGGAATAGCTGGAAAAATGGTAACAAATGCATTTGGTTTGTCACCATTTTTCATATGAAAAGTATTACGAGACTGTATTTCTGAAGATAAAAGTTGCCCACAACAAATGAAACTTAGGATTAAACCTATAATATAAATCATGAGCTTAAAATTTTTATGTGATCAAATGTGCTACTACAAACAGTAACACATTTGAGTTATTAAAATTAATGTTTACCCATAATTCCACGGATAGCATTAAGTACATCCGATGGGAGTACCACAGTTTTTGCATTGCTTGATTTAGATAGATCCTGCATTGCTTTCACATATTGCTCACCCAATAAATAAGCAACAGGAATTTCTTTATCACCTACAGCAGTGGTGATCATTTCAATCGCACGTTGTGAAGATTCAGCAAGGACTACTTGAGCTTCTGCATCACGACGGGAAGCTTCTAAACGACCATCCGCCTCTAAAATTGCAGCTTGTTTTTCACCATCTGCTTTCGTCACCGTTGCACGACGTTGACGTTCAGCCGCTGCTTGTGCTTCCATCGCAGCTTGCATGGTGTGAGAGGGTTGAATATCTTGAATTTCAACTGTTTTAAGGGTAATGCCCCAATCTGAAATATCATCAGAAATGGCAGCTTTTAATTTTGCCTTAATGTGATCACGAGATGATAAAG
This sequence comes from Acinetobacter modestus, assembly GCF_014636095.1. Taxonomy (GTDB): domain Bacteria; phylum Pseudomonadota; class Gammaproteobacteria; order Pseudomonadales; family Moraxellaceae; genus Acinetobacter; species Acinetobacter modestus. The sequence continues at coordinate 83,997 of NZ_BMDV01000004.1, read as the reverse complement.
CATCATCTAAATCCATTTCGCCGACGATCGAACGTAATGAAGTTTGCACTAGGTTTTGAATCGCCCATGTATAATTTTCAATTCCATACACGGCTTTTTCTGGAGTTGTTAGATTGATATAAGCGACTGCATTCATTACTAAAACAGCATTGTCTCGAGTAATCACTTCTTGTGATGGAATATCTAACACAATATCTTTAGTTGTAATTTTATAAGCCACTTCATCGATATAAGGAATAACAAAGTTCAGACCTGGGTTTAGGGTGGTATGGTATTTACCTAGACGTTGCACAATCCATTTATACCCTTGAGGAACAATACGCACCCCTTTAAAAATAGTTGTGCCAATAAAAGCTAAAAGTGCTAAGACAACAATAGTACCGACAGACATTGAAAACCCTCTTTATGTTTATGAGTTGCTATGTGGTTGAACGACTAAATCATTACCTAAAATATCAATTACTCGGACACGATCACCAACTTGTACTGGAGCTGTAGAACGGCAATTCCATTCATCAGAACCTAAAAGGGGCATGGGAAAGCGTACGACGATTTGTCCATGATCAAGTCCAGTTTTAATCACCATACCCACTTGACCTATTGTTGATTCACGCGCTAGACCTGCTTTAGTTTTATCAATTGAAAGTGGTTTGATAAACTTGAACCAAAGAATCGTACATAAAATGGATAAAATTCCCCATGTGACCACTTGGGTGGTAAAGCCCATCATTGGGAAAAGCCATAGTAAAATGCAGACCATAATTGCGGCTACGCCAAACCATAACGCAGCAAAAGCGGTTAAAATCAACTCTGAAAGGATCAGCAAAATTCCTAATACAAACCAGTGCCAAGGTTCAACTACAAACTCCATAGATTTGCTCGCATCATTAAACTGAGTTAGGTGAAAAAACATTCACTTTGGCACTGTAGCAGATCATTATGTTTATGAATATACAAAGATTGTTTTTTTAGATATGGGGCTGATGATTATTATAAAATAGCAGCAGCCCCTTAAGATAATGATTAGAATTTAGCTCTTGGTGCAGGTTTAAATGCAGCAGGAGATTTCTTAAATGTTGCAATTGCATTTTGGATTGATGTAATTTTCGCTTGAGCCGATTTTTCACCTTCTAAAATTGCTTGATTACTCGATTTCAGATCAAGTACACCCAAATGACCGACTTTCGGTTGAATTACAACATTTGCTTGGCTCAATTCTTCATTAATACTTTGTTGCCCCATAATATTAATGGTCTGATCCAATAAACCCCACATGCTTAATGGTTTATCACCTGTTGGACGCGCAGATATATCGACTGCAATGACAATATCAGCACCCATATCTTTGGCAGTTTTCACAGGAATAGGACTGACTAAACCACCATCTACATATTTGGTATTACCAATCACAGCTGGAACAAAGACGTTGGGAATACTGCAAGAGGCCCGTACGGCTTGACCTGCATTTCCTTTAATAAACTCAGCTTTTTTACCATTGTCTAAACGAGTGGCAACCGCCGCAAAGCGAATTGGAAATTTTTCAATTGGTTTGTTACCAACTTGAGTATTGACATAGTTTTGCAGTTTTTGCCCAAGGATAATGCCTTGGCTATTGATGGTAAGATCACGCAAATCAGATTCTTGAAGTTTTAATGCGAGATTTTGCATTTGATAAGGGGTTTGCCCACTTGCATAAATACTTCCAACAAAGCTACCCGCACTTGTTCCAGTGACAATCTTAGCTTTAATACCATGAGATTCTAAAACTTTAATCACACCAATATGCGCAAAGCCTTTTGCACCACCTCCACCTAAAGCCAAAGCGATAACAGGTTCACGAGCTTTAATCGAAGTCGTAGGGGGAGCATTTTTTACAGTTTGATCACAACCAAATAAAGCTAAGCTGAATAAAGCCAAGCAAGACAGTCGAGCAATTTTCATATGAAGTGGAGATAAAATAGACAAAAAGATGGGCACATCAGAGCAGATTTACCCCTAATTTTCTAGTCCTTTTTCACAAGTTTTTGTAATGGTTCTGCCAGCCAATCAGGATTCTTTGGAGAAAAATGGCCAACATAACGCTGCATAATCTGTTCAAGGTCATTTTGATAGTGACCTGTTGGTGTAAATGCTCCTAAGCTGTAAATGGTTTTGCGATCATAATCGAAAGCAAACATCACAATAGGTATTCCTGCTGCATGAGCTATATGATAAAAGCCACTTTTTATTTTTTCAGCTTTTTTTCGCGTTCCCTCGGGTGCCATACCAACCCAAATTTTGTCATATTTGTGAATAGTCGCGACCACTTGTTCAGTGAGACCGTTAGTGCTGTCGCGGTGAACAGGAATGAGTCCTGCCCAATCTAAAATTGACTTAAAGGGTGGTTTAAATAAAGTATCTTTTCCCAAAACTGTAATTTTTAAACCGAGCCCACCAATTGCCAAGAAACCATACCAACCATCAATATTTGAAGTGTGTGGAGAAATGATAGCAACTGCTTTGGGTAAGTTTGGAATTTCTCCAACCACAGTCCAACCTTGTCCTAAAAATAGTTTTCTACACAAAGTACGACTGAAAGCCGTTCCACGTTGCGGAACTAACGGAGGTAAGTCAGGAAAATATTGTGGCATAAATCTGTAAATACGATGACAACTACAATTTATGTTAAACGCTCATGAGAGGTCTCGCATTGGCAAAAACTAAGATTTTATTGCCAGATCAATGAAAGGATTGGATACTTGAGTTCTCTATTTTGTTGCTCTGGAAAACTCTAAATGCTTAATCTTCGACAGATTTACATTTTATTGTTTTCTTTATACTGGGCACAGGGATTACCTGTAGGTTTCATGACCCATGCCTTACCCGTAATTTTAAGAGCACAAGGTGTCTCTTTAGCACATATAGGTGGTTTTGGTTTACTGATGCTGCCTTGGTCGGTCAAAATTTTTTGGGCGACGTATGTTGATCGTTTTGCACTTTCTCGTTTAGGGCATTACCGTAGCTGGATCATTCCGACGCAATTATCCAGTGTTTGTATTTTGGTTATTTTGTCATTTTTCCCTATTCAAGCACTTGATCAACCTAGTTATTTATTTATTTTCTTTGTCTTACTTTTTTTGATGAATTTTACTGGTGCGACACAAGATATTGCCACAGATGCTTTAGCTGTCAATTTACTCAAACAGGATCAACAGCATTGGGGCAATACATTTCAAGTGATTGGTTCACGCTTAGGATTTATTGTTGGTGGTGGAGCAGTGCTTTGGTGTTTAGATTGGTTAAATTGGCAAAAGACCTTTCTTATTTTAGCCATGTTGGTCTTTTTGAATACCATACCTATTTTGTTTTATCGAGAGCCTAGGCATGATTTTACAAATAGCGCGCAGACAACTTCTTCGATTTCATTTAGCCAATCAATTAAAAAATATCTTACTTATTTTACATCTTCTCAAGAGTTAAAAACGTGGTTGATGGTCTTATTGAGCTTTAAAGTTGCTGATGGTTTGGCAGGACCATTATTAAAACCTTTGATGGTAGATATGGGTCTAAATTACACCCAAATAGGCATTTTTATTACCATATTTGGTGCTATGGCTGCGCTGCTAGGAGCAGGTGTTGCAGGGTTTTTATTGAAACATTTTTCCAGAATACAATGTTTAATTACTTTCTCAATTCTCAAGATTATCAGTTTAGTTGCTTATACTGGCATTGCTTATAGATATGAAACTAATCAGCAGATTACTCCATTTGGGTTATATATCGTCAATGCATTTGAAGATGCATGTTCAGCAATGTTATTAGTGGTCATCTTAACTTTGATTATGCAGTACAGTCGCAAAGCATTTGCAGGTACAGATTTTACTTTTCAGGTATCGATTATGGCTACGATGAGTGGTTTACTCTACTTAGGAAGTGGAATTTTGGCTGATGCAATTGGATATTATCGTTACTTATGTTTGATTTCTATGATTGCTATTTTGTGTCTATTCCCGATTTTCTATTGGAAAGAAAATACAAGATGAAAACAAATTTTTATTACAAATTTCTTTTAATATTTCTTAATTTTGAAATATAAATGATGGTTTTTATATTGCTTCATCGGCAAAGTTTATTGTTTTAATTCAAAGTCTCGTGATTGTGCATAAGTATTTTTCATGGAATAGTGTTTTAAAAATATTATTTAATTTATTGAAATTTATTAATAAAAAACTATTTTTTATAGAATTCATAAAATGTAATTGATGTGTATAAAAATTAAACTTTAGTCGAAAATAGAATAAATAAATAAGATTTTAATCGTTTTGTCATATAAAGTTAATGTGTAGGATTTGTTACAAATTTAGCTAGGACGTAAACAATGAAAATCAAAATTGTAACAGCAGCAGTGCTTGGTTTACTCGCAACTTCAACATTTGCAGCACCAACAATCTATGGTGAGATTGATGCCAGTGTTGATTATTTACCAGAAAAAAATGCAAAGACTGCTAATCGAGATGTTTGGGAAATCAGCTCAAATAGTTCGTTTATTGGAATCAAAGGCGACGAAAAGCTAACAGATCGTTTAAGCGCTGTTTATGCTGCGGAATGGGGCTTAAGCGCTGATGGTGATAGCACTGATTGGACGCAACGTAACCGCTTTGTTGGTTTAAAAGACAGTCAATTAGGTACAATTAAAATTGGCGTACATGATACCCCAGTTAAGCAATTGTCGAGCGCTGTTGATACGTTTAATAATTATGTTGCAAATAAAGCGGATGTAAATGGTATTTTTACTGGTGAAAACCGTATTAGCAATGTCGTTGTTTATGAATCTCCAGCAGTAAAAGTACCTGTATTAGATGGTGCGATTAAAGTAAATGCTTTATTGGCAACAGGTGAAGCAACCGGCATTGATAACAGTAAATCAGGTGTTGCAAAAGTTGCTGGAAGAGGCCTAGGTGATTCTTGGTCAGCTTCAGCGAGTTTTGAAAGCCCATTATTAGTTGCTGGTATTGGTTATGATAAAGCAATTCCTAGTAATTTCTTGGGGCGTGGTTTTTTAAATGCTTCTGATAAGGCGATTGCAGGGAGTCAGTTATTTGCTGCGGCAAATACTGTACGTGCAATTGGACGTTTAAATCCAGTAGAAGGCTTAGCACTAAAAGTACTTTATCAAACGTCTGAAGTCGAAAAAGCATTGGGTAATGCTGCAGGATCTGAAAATATTGATGATGCTCAAGGTTGGTTAATTGGTGCTGAATATAATATTCCGCAAGCAAAAAATTGGACGGTAAAAGGTCAATATAGCCAAAATGATACGAGTTTTAAAAACAACACGGCAGATTTTAAAGCCAAACAAGTGATTGCTGGTGCTGACTATGCATTTAGCAAACAAGTTAAAACATATGGTTATGCGGGTTATCTAACGCTTGAACAAGCGGACAAAAAAGATAAGCAACCTGTAGCAGGATTAGGTTTAGAATTTAAATTCTAATATCTTGTATCTAAAAACACCCCCTAAGTTTTACTTAGGGGGTGTTTTTTTATTTCTATTTTATTATGTTGTAATATAATCATTTAACTGAATAAAATGATTTTCGACAATAACACTAAGATAAATTTTAGATGGAAAGTAAATGGAATTCATTGTTTTAAAATGAATTATTTTAACATATGCTTTGATACCTAGATCTAGATCCATTGTTTTGTTAACTCTCAATTATTTAGTTTAAGTCATTTTTAAGTTTTTATTCTTATCTTAAGCAAGTTAAGAAATCTATTTTCAGACTGTGAAGATCATGTTCCTACAGAAACTCAAGACCAAATCGATATCCTTGTTTGCATTTAATCTATTGCTTGCAATATGGTTAGGTATTTTTCTTAACTTTGCTTTTTATGAAAAAATCCAATCGCTTACGCCCTATACTGGGATAAAAGCGGGAATGTTTGTTGCAGCATCCGTTATAGTAGTTGTTGCAGCTTATCATTTTATTTTTCAGCTTTTTAACTGGAAATGGACAGCAAAACCAATAGCTATTGCTTTAGTTTTTATTGGTGGCTTTGCTTCATATACTGTGAATACGCTTGGTGTTTTAATTACATCAGATCAAGTACAAAATTTAATGCAAACTGATGTTGCTGAAGCACGTGATACATGGTCTTGGCATTTAGTTGTATGGACATTAGGAATGACTGTACTTCCCATCATTGCAATTTTGATGGTGAAGTTAAAGCCTGAACCAATCCTGCGTCAAATTGTAAAAAAAGTGATTGCTTCAATTGTTTCATTGGCTTTGGTTGGTGGATTATTGTTTGTTTTTTACGTTGATTTTGCAGCGATATTCCGTGAAAACCGTGATTTGAAGGGAATGATCTCACCGCAAAATATGATTGCTTCATTTGCTTCATATTATAAGAAGAAAGCACCTAAAGAAAACTTACCATTAGTGACTTATGGTGAAGATGCATCAATGCAGAAAGCGAATGTTGCTGCTTTACCTAAATTGATGGTTTTAGTGGTGGGTGAGACGGCACGTGCAGAAAACTTTTCTTTGAATGGTTACGCTAAGAATACCAATCCGAAGCTTGCGAAACAGGATTTAATTAATTTTGCTCAAGTGAGTTCTTGCGGTACAGCGACAGCTGTTTCCGTACCATGCATGTTCTCTGGTATGCCACGTAAAGAATATGATGAACGACTTGCAAGCCATCGTGAAGGTCTACTCGATATTGCAAAACGTGCAGGTTATCAAGTGACATGGATTGATAATAATTCTGGTTGTAAGGGAACTTGTGATCGAGTTGAACAATTTAAGATTCCAGAGCCAATTCAAAAGAAATGGTGTAAAGATGAAGAATGTTTTGATGATATTTTAATTGATAGCCTGAAAGCTTATCTTGCAACAATTCCTAAAGATGATACGCGTCCACGCTTAGTGGTACTACATCAAATGGGTAGCCATGGTCCAGCCTATTACAAACGTATTCCAGCAGAATTTAAAGTTTTTAAACCGACCTGTGATACCAATGCGATTCAAGGTTGTTCGCGTGATGCACTTGTGAATAGTTATGATAATACCTTGCTTTATACGGATTATGTTTTGGACTCATTGATTGAAACGTTAAAAGGCCAAACACAGCACGAAGCAGGCTTGTGGTATTTATCGGATCACGGTGAATCAACAGGTGAAAGTGGCATGTATTTACATGGAGCGCCCTATGCAATTGCCCCGACTCAACAAACCCATGTTCCAATGTTTATGTGGTTCTCTGATCTTTGGAAAAAACAAGCTCCAGAACAAATGAAATGTTTAGCAAAGCAAAATAAGAGTGAATTGAGTCAAGACAATTTGTTTCCAACGATGTTGAGTTTACTCGATGTCAAAACCAAGGTGATTGACCCTAAAAATGACATGTTAGCGACATGTTCTAACCCATAAGGTGAGATAAAGTCATGACCAAAATCTTGATGATCGAAGATGATTTTATGATTGCAGAGTCAACATTGACTCTGTTGCGCTACCATCAATTCGAGGTAGAGTGGGTCAATAATGGCGTAGATGGGCTGTCCTTATTAGCAAAGCATAATTTTGATTTGGTTTTGCTTGATTTGGGTTTGCCTATGATGGATGGTATGCAGGTATTGAGACAAATCCGTCAACGTAGTGCGCTTCCAGTATTGATCATTTCAGCAAGAGATCAACTGCAAAACCGTGTCGATGGATTGAATCAAGGTGCGGATGATTACCTAATTAAACCTTATGAGTTCGATGAGTTATTGGCACGAATTAATGCACTATTGCGTCGAGGTCATGCAGAAACAGCACAACTTAAAAATCAATCGCAGTTATTGAAAAATGGTGATTTGGTTCTTGATGTTGAGCAGCATTTGGCGACCTTCAAAGGACAACAGATTGAGTTATCAAACCGTGAATGGGCAATTTTAATTCCGCTTGTTAGTCATCCAAATAAAATCTTCTCCAAAGCAAATCTTGAAGATAAGCTTTATGATTTTGATAGTGAGGTGACCAGTAATACCATAGAGGTTTATGTACATCACTTACGTGCAAAACTAGGTAAAGATTTTATTCGAACCATCCGTGGTTTGGGTTACCGACTGGGACAATCATAAATATTTATGAAAATATCTAAGCAATACTCACTGAAAAAAAGACTGATTTGGGGAACTTCGGTCTTTAGTTTGCTGCTTGGATGTTTATTAATCTTTACAGCTTATAAAACAGCTTTACATGAAGTTGATGAGATTCTTGATACACAAATGCAATATATGGCTGAGCGTTCGACTGCTCAGCCATTAACAACTGTTGCGAGTAAAGTTGAATTGCATCGCACATATCACGAAGAAGATTTGTTGGTTGATATTTGGGCTTATAAAGATCAAAGTCATTTATGGCATCAAACACACTTACTCATCCCCCCTGTAAAACAAGCAGGTTTTTATAGCCAAGAAACACCACAAGGCAAATGGCGTGTCTATGTCATTCCTTTAAAAGACTATCAAATACAAGTTAGTCAGCAGGAAGATGTCCGCCAATCATTTGCTTGGGAATTGGCAGGGAGTATGTTTGTTCCCTATATCATTTTATTGCCTTTTGCGATTTTAGTTTTAGCTTTTATCATTCGTTTGAGTTTAAAACCTCTCGACGATTTCAAAACAGAATTAAAGCGACGTGATTCAGATGGCTTAGCCCCCATTGATGGCAATGATTATCCTCAAGAGTTGATCCCAACTATTGAGGAGATGAATCATTTATTTGAACGAATTCAACATGCTCAAACCGAACAAAAGCAGTTTATAGCAGATGCGGCACATGAATTACGAACACCCGTCACTGCACTCAATTTACAGACCAAGATTCTGATTAGTCAATTTCCTGAACATGAAGCTTTGCAAAATTTGAGTAAAGGCTTGGCACGTATTCAGCATTTGGTGACGCAGCTTTTAGCTTTAGCAAAACAAGATGTTGGATTAAGTTTAATCGAACCAAATACTCACTTTCGTTTGAATGATGTTGCACTCAATTGTGTTGAACAGCTTGTTAATCTTGCAATGCAAAAAGAAATTGACCTAGGTTTTGAACGTAACGATTTGATTGAAATGCAAAGTCTTGAATCAACTGTTCATTCAATTATTTTTAATCTGATTGATAACGCGATTAAGTACACGCCAGATCAAGGTATTATTAACATTTCGGTTTACAGTGACAGTGACGATTTTGCTTGTATTCAAATTGAAGATAGCGGTGTCGGTATTGATGCTGAACAATACGATAAAGTTCTAAAACGTTTTTATCGAGTGCATCATCATTTAGAGGTGGGCAGTGGTCTCGGGCTTTCAATTGTCGATAAAGCCACGCAGCGACTGGGTGGAAGCCTAGTTCTATCTCGAAGTCTTGATCTAGGAGGACTCTCAGTTTTAGTTCGCTTACCTAAAAAGCTCTAAGTTTAGCTATCGTTGATTTGATTGATTGAATTATCAAATGAGTTAAGTGATTGTTTCGGAATGCTCTTTTAAGTAACGTAAAAACAAAACACATTTCTGAATACGTTTGCCATCATTACCAACTTTGCTAATATTAAAGTTCAGAACCCATTTTAAGCGTTTCCCAACTTTACATACATCACTATAAACTTGCGATTCAGCAAGGAGGGCTTGATAAAGAATTTGACTAGCATCGGATAATTGTTCAAATTCGAAATGATAGGCTGTAGAAAAAATAAATAGCAACCAGTCACGAACAAAACAATCATGTAAACTCAGGACTTCATGTGGGTCAGTTTCAAAATCAATAAAACTAAACTGATTATTTTGATCGACGAGGATGTTACGAGCGAATGCTTCGCTTAAATAGCCTTGTTTAGAATGAATATACTGAATGGCTTGAATTGATTGGCTAAATAATAATGATTTTGAATGAATATCTTTTTGACAAGCCAATGCTTGATCCAGTTGTGAGATGCTACTTTGATGTTGTGATCCGATGTCTTCAAGCAAAATTCCATTTTTTGAAACTGCAAGAACATTCGATGTAGAAACACCTAAAGATTTGAGTGTTTGAATTCGATTGTATTCACATTGAATTGCAGCAGAACCACCTTGATTTGGAACTGGAGTAATGGCGCCTAAATTAAATATTTTTGCTAACCACTTCAACGGCGTGTAAAGCCATAAACCGTGACGTTCAGATGCTTTCTTTAACCATACTTTATGAGAACCTAGATCGTAGGCTTGAATGGAGGATTGTTGCTTAGTTAAAGTGGTTTCTAAGAAATTTTGAAAGTCATCCATCAGCAGCAAACAGTACCTAAGTGAATATCGTGATCATGCATGAACCCATGCGAGTAGGGCATCACTTTATCATATCAGGACTCATTTGCGTTACAGAATTAGCCGCTGCATGAGCTAAATGACGTTTATACGTGATCATATAAACCACAACATTGATAGCAAAGCAAATCCAAGCTGTCCATAAATTATGACTGAGAAAATGTGCACCACGCATCATTTGTGCCCAGCCCATTGCGAAGCCAAGTAATACACCTGCAAATAAATAAAACCAAGCTCTTTTACGCTGATCGAGACGATAAAGAAAATAGCCTGTAACTAAGGCAAAACCTGTACTTGCATGACCACCTGGAAAACAATGTCCAGCGGTTGCTGAAAAATCCCAAATAAAACCTGTGACAGTCTTATGGGTCATATCCCATGGGCAAGCATGAGCAGCTTGTGCCTTCATTAGACCAATAATGCATGTACATAACATACTGACCCAAAACATATAGCCATACTGCCAACGTTTTGCTTTGAATTTTTCTATTTTAAAAGAAGCGATCCACAGTAGGAAAAAGCTTGCATAGACAATAGTTAAAACTTTTTTGACATAAGTATGATTTAGCTTTGCAAGATACCAATCGCCTTTCAAAGCAAAATCGCCAAAAGTTCCTACCCATGGTTGAATCAAATATAGATCTATTGCTCCACCGACTGGAAACACGAATAAGAGGATAAAAAAACTCACAAATAATAAGAAACTTGCGATTAAGAAGAAACGTGTTTTAAAAATCATAGAGCATGCAATTCAGCAGAATGATAACTTGGTTATTTAATAATTTGAAACTTAATTACCTCTTAAAATGTTCATAAAAAAAGCGGCCTAATAGCCGCTTTAAAAATTATTTTTAGAACATTGATTCTTCTGAATTTGCTGAAATTTTATGAATTGAAAGATCCGCACCACGATATTCATCTTCTTGAGAAAGGCGAATCCCCATCGTAACTTTCAATATGCCATAAACGGTGAAACCACCAGCAAGCGCAATCACAATGCCTAAAACTGTTCCGATGATTTGAGAAATGATTGAGACACCTCCTAAACCACCTAATGCTTGTAGACCAAATATGCCTGCCGCAATCCCACCAAATGCACCACATACACCATGTAAAGGCCATACACCCAAAACATCATCTACTTTAAGTTTATTTTGTGTATAAGTGAATAAATACACAAACAAAGCACCTGCAGCCCCACCAATCACGAGTGCACCAATTGGGTGCACAATATCGGAGCCTGCACAGATTGCGACCAAACCTGCGAGAGGACCATTGTGTAAGAAACCAGGGTCATCTTTACCCATGAAGTTTGCTGACAATGTACCACCAACCATTGCCATAAGAGAGTTAATCGCAACTAATCCTGAAATAGCATCAACGCGTTGTGCACTCATGACATTAAAGCCGAACCAACCAACAATTAAAATCCATGAGCCTAAAGCAAGGAATGGAATCGATGAAGGTGGATGTGCACTCACACGACCATCATGCTTATAACGACCATGACGCGCGCCAAGTAAAATCACTGCGGCTAATGCAATCCAACCGCCCATAGCATGCACAACGACTGAGCCTGCAAAGTCATGGAAGCTTGCACCAAAAGAGCTTTCTAACCATTTTTGAAAGCCGTAGTTACCATTCCAAATCATGCCTTCGAAGAAAGGATAGATTAAAGCAACCAGAATTAAAGTGGCGATTGCTTGTGAACGCATTTTGGCGCGTTCTGCGATGCCGCCAGAAATAATTGCTGGAATCGCTGCTGCGAAGGTGAGTAAGAAAAAGCAACGCATTAGGTTATACCCATGGTCAGCCGCTAAAGTGCTTCCTGTATGGAAAAAGTTTTGTCCGTATGCAATCCAGTAACCGACAAAGAAATAAGCGATTGCTGAAATCGCAAAATCGGTCAGAATTTTACTGAGCGCATTGACTTGGTTTTTGTGGCGGACTGTACCAAGCTCAAGAAATGCAAAACCTGCATGCATTGCCAATACGAGTACTGCACCGAGCAGTAAGAAAAATAGATCTACGTTTTGCATAGTGGTGCTCAAAAAAAGTGCTAAATTTAATTTTGATGCAAACATTTGATTCGTTTTTTGCACCAAAATAGATTTAGTAAATCTAAAAACTTAAGTTGTCGTTGAACAACCCAATTTGATAAAAAATATAATGCAAAAAACGCACCAATTTAGAAAGTAAATTATAATTTTGGTGAAAAGTGGTGCATTTTGCTTAAAAATAGCACCATTTATTATGCTTTGAGAACTAAATTTTTAAATATGAATGCGTTATTGCAACCGAAAATTACAGTCTAAGCTCGGGCAATAGAACTTGAGTCTATTTTCATCGGATTCAGTATTTTTCCAAGTACATTCGTTACTTTGACTTAATAATTCATAAAAGATCTTTGATATATTGCTGAGTTTAAAAAGTGATTTGCTATAGGGTGCAAATGAACATATTTCGCATAGATTCCTTTCGTAATCGACTACTGGTCCTGTTTGCAGGGATGTCTTTTATGTTTGGACTATGTATTACTTTATATATTGGTAAGACTGCTTCGGCGCAAATGAGCCAAACCAGCGGTCAGACCTTATATATTGCCGCGAAAAGTATCAGCAATACCTTAGCAAATTCACTTACAGAACGTGAACGAGAAATGGTGTTATTAAGCCAATCTCCATTTTTTGCTGAAGCTGACTTTCATAACCCTCGAGTACAACAACAACTTGAGCAAGTTAAGAAGTCTTATAAATATTATGCTTGGTTAGGAATAGCCAATACTCAGGGGCAAGTCGTCGTTGCAGCTAATCATTTACTAGAAGGGGCAGATGTTTCAGAACGCCCGTGGTTTATTCATGGTGTAAATCAAGTCTATCTAGGCGATGTACATAAAGCTGTTTTACTGGCTAAGAAAATTAAAGCGATTAATCCTAATGAACCATTACGTTTTATTGATTTCGCTACGCCAATTTATGATCCATCGACACAGAAAATTAAAGGCGTTTTGGCTGCACATGCAGATTGGAGTTGGGCGAGTCATGTATTAAGCAGTTCATTGTCGGAAAATGCTGCACAACGAGGTATTGAGGTATTTATTGTCAATCAGCATGGTGAAATTCTATATCCATTTAAAAGTATTGGACAAGTCCAGCCTCCTGCATTTCAGGCAAATCGTGGACATTATTTTTTGCATAATTGGAATGAAAAACAACAGTATTTAACTACTGATGTTGCCGTGCTTTCTCAAACTAAGAGCAATTTAGGTTGGCACGTGATTATTCGTCAGCCTATTTCGATTGCTTTAGCAGAGGTGAAATCACTGCAACATAAAATATTAGCTCTGGGCTTTATTTTGTCATTATTGCTGTTGCTACTCACTTATAAATTGGCGAATAAATTCAGCCGTCCGATTGAATTATTAGCAGATTCAGCGCATGCAGTAGAAAAAGGGCAAGAAGATATTCAATTTGAAGCACAGACTAGTATTCGTGAAATTCAAGGTTTATCTCAATCGTTGCAAAGCATGACTGATACCTTGCTTACTCAGAAGCATCAACTTCAAGATGCCAATGCCACACTTGAGCAAAAAGTTGCAGAACGTACGCACGAACTACAAGTTGCCAACGTCGAGTTAGCTCATATTGCGCGTTATGATGCACTTACAGGCTTACATAATCGCCGTGCTTTCAATGATTATTTATCCTATCTATTTACTCAAATGTCACGTACACAACAGACTTATGCAGTGCTATTAATGGATATCGATTTCTTTAAAAAGGTGAATGATACCTTTGGACATGAAATAGGCGATCAGGTATTGCAACGTGTTGCAGAAATTCTTCCAACCGCTTTACGGATTACTGATTTCGTCGCACGTTTAGGTGGGGAAGAGTTTATTGCCTTGTTGCCTGTTACTTCATTGGATGGAGCTGCGATATTGGCAGAGAAAATCCGATCTACGATTGAACAAGAACAAATTATTGTAAATCACGCCATCAGTTTAAGTATTGGTGTAAGTGTAGTCCAGTTAGATGATACTGATATGAATGATGCGATTCGTCGTGCAGATAAAAATTTGTATATGGCGAAGCAGCAAGGACGTAATCGAGTGATTTCTTGACTGCTATTGCCATAGTGGATTAGAAAGTTGATTTAAATAGCTTTGGCAAAGCACTACTTTTAATATTTGATTATTGCTAGGGTTTTTAAAATTTTTAGGTGAATGAGCATGTCCTTTGATCTCAAAGTTAGTTTACAACAAAGGGCTGAGCCGTCTGCGCAGCAGAAAAAGTTGAATCGTCTCATTGATAAAATTGAACAGCAAAAAATTAGCCTTAGCATGTGGCAAAATGCCCAAGCTGAAATTCAGCAACATACACGGCAAAAACTTTTACCTGTGTATAGCGAACTCCATGAAATATTATTTCAGCAGTTAGAACAACTTTGGAATATGTTACACAGCCATGAATTTTCCAAAGCGGATATACAACAATTAGATAAAAAAATTGCCCAACTTGCCCGAATGTTGAAACGCTCACAAATGTTGAATGAAGAACGGCTAAAGTTAGTCAAGCAGATCGACACCTTTTATCAGCAACATGCGCAGCAATCATCGAAAAAAAATAAAAAAGTACAGTCAGTTAAGTTCGAACTTAATGAAAACTTTGATCAAAATATAGAATTAGAAGAAGATGACTTTGAGCAGTATGCTGCCGAGCAGCAACAGGCACGTGAACAAGCCAAACAACTGAGACAACAAGAAAAACGAGAACAAGCTGAGCAGATGGCAGCGCAATCGCTGAAAACCGTGTATTTAAAAATTGCTGCGGTGATTCATCCTGACCGTGAGCAAGACGAGACCAAGAAAGAGAAAAAAACCGAGTTATTCCAACTGGCAAGTCAGGCGTATGAACAGCAGGATTTGTTTTATTTATTGAAACTCCAGTTACAGCTCGAACAGAATAAAGCTGTAGGGGTGAAAGAGTTATCTGCGGAGCAAGTGAAGTTTTATAAACTGGCTTTGGATGTGCAAAGCCAGCAGCTTGAAAGCCAAATTGATGAGATTTTAGATTCTTTTCAGTTAGCTAAAAAAGTCAAAGCCGAGAATGTGCATATTAATGAAGTGTATAAAGCCATAGATGCCGATTGTGCTGAGTTAAAGCAGCAGTTGAAGTGGGAAAAAGAGCGTTTAAAGCATATGAAAAAAGTGAGTGGGGTGGAGATGTTGTTGGAGCATGGGGCACTGTAACCTCTCCCTAGCCCTCTCCTACAAGGAGAGGGAACACCCATTAAATATTTGCTTTCATAAAATTAGATGCCACTCCCTCTCCCTTAAGGAGAGGGTTGGGGTGAGGGGAATGAAAATGGAAAATAAAAAATGAAACTAGACCCACAATTATTAGAATTTGCCAAAAACATGCGAAGCAATGCTACTGATGCAGAACATTTAATGTGGCAACTGCTTCGTGCTAAACGATTTATGAATCTTAAATTTCGCAGACAGCATGTGATTGCACCATATATTGTGGATTTTTACTGTCACGAATTGGGTTTAGTGATTGAGTTGGATGGTAGTCAGTATGGTGTTGATGATACAATTCAATATAATGCCGAGCGAAAAGTTTTTAGAAGCTTTGAGTCTTAGAGTAGTAAGGTGTTGGAATCATGATTCAAAAAATGAGTTTTAAAAAATATTGGATTTAAAATAGCTCTAATCTTATGATTTTAATTCATGAATTAAATTAAATGCATAGCTGAAAATATTTAATCCCAGTTTTAGGGGGATGAGGGAATTATGGAGTTTATTAAAGTTCCATTGTCTGTAGTGAGGGATTATAAAAGAGAATCTATTTTATGGGTTTTATTTGTAATCTTAGCTGGGCAGTTTGGAGTGTTTTGTAATTGGTTTATACAAACATTTTTCACACAAAATACTTTACTTAGTGCTATTAAGTCAGATTTTAGTAATGGTAATTTTTATATTTTTACCATTAGTTTAATGGCTTCATCATTTTTTATTGTATTAGTTAGTTTCTTATACGATCAAGAATCACACTTTAAATCAATAAAACTTTTTACATTGGTATTTTTAGGGATTGGTATTCTTTGGTGCGGAATAGTACATTCATTAGTTCAATTAAAACCAACTTATATTTATGCTGAGTATATGTTTAAATACTGCTTACAGTTTGTAGGCTATTTAATAGGAATATTATTTTCTATTTATGCTGCTTGTATAGTGAAGTTGAACTATGATAATGAAACGCACAAAAAAGTTGATGATAAATCTTTCCACAGCACTACTGATCAATCAGTAAAAACAATGGATCAAAAAAGTAAAACCATAACGAAAGATAGAAAAGGAAGAACATTATGAAAATAAATTTTTTTGAAGTCAAACAGCCAATTGGTACTTTCTATCTATCAGTAGTTAATGCAAAGCAATTAATAAAAGTTACAGAAACTAGAGCTAGAGAAATTGATTCGAAAGATGTGCAAAGAGAATTCTCACCTGCTAGAGTTAATGAGATAGCTGATTATTGTAGAGACCCTGATGCTACTTTTCCTACATCTATTATTATTTCAATAAAACCAGACGCTTTTAAAGGGATATCTGGTAACTCTTTAGAGTTTTTGGATGATACTGTGATTGGTGAAATTCTAGATGGTCAACATAGACTATTAGGACTGGAAAAGTCTGGGATTTCTGAAAGATTTGATTTACCAGTCGTTTTTATGTTTGATTTAGATAACTATCAAAAAGGTTATGTATTCTCAATCATTAATAGTAAGCAAACTAGAGTAAATCCATCCTTAATTTATGATTTATTTGCTCTTAGTCATCATAGAAGCCCATATAAAACTTGTCATGAAATTGTCAGAAATTTAAATAGGGATAAAGAATCGCCTTTTTTTGATAGGATAAAAATGTTAGGAAGGAAAGAGGAACATCAAGAGAAAGCTTCTCTTTCACAATCAGCATTTATTAATTATTTAGTACCGCTAATTAGTAAAAAACCTGAACAAGATGCGATTGATATAAAGAATGGACAGCAAGTTTTGGGTGATTCTAAATTAATATTTAGAGACTATTTTATACATAATGAAGATCATGTCATCTTAAAGATTTTGTTGAACTATTTTAATGCTGTATCTAAAGTCTTTCATTGTGAATGGAATGATCCTGATAAATATATATTATCTAAACCAATTGGATATGGAGCTTTATTAAAAGTATTACCTTCTATTTTCAATAAAGGGGATGCAGAAGGTGATTTATCAGAAAGATATTTCACTAATATATATAAGCAAGTTCAATATTATTTTGATAAAAATAATATTGAAATTACTTCTAATCAATTTGGTTCAAATGAACAAGCTAGAACTAAATTAGCAAATCTTATTCTAGAGGCATTAAGTTAAAAAAATAAAGGGCTGAATAATCAGCCCTTTATACACAAATTAGATTAAATTAACAACACATTAAAGCGCTGCAATTTGCTCCATATTCGCTTTAATCTTCACTAACTGGTCAGCAAACTCAGCCAGTTTCGCTTTTTCGCCCTCAACCACAGCCGCTGGTGCTTTCGCCACAAAACCTTCATTGCCAAGCTTAGTCGCAATTTGATCATGTTGCTTTTGAACTTTGTCTAAGTCTTTTTGTAGACGACCAAGTTCCGCTTTCGGGTCAATTAAACCTTTCATAGGAACGAATACAGACACGTGACCCACAACAGATGAAGATGACAATGGTGGTTGCTCGGTATCAGCCAAGAAAGTAATGCTTTCTACTTTTGCTAGAGCTTTAAATAGCGCTTCAATACGGGTGATCTGTGCTTTTTCCGCTTCCGTTGTGTTTTGAAGCAACACTGGTAATAAACGTGCATTACCTAAGCCCATTTCACCACGGATGTTCCGTACCGCACCAATCAAACCTTGTAACCACTGCATGTCCGCTTCAGCTTGCTCATTGATTTTCTCTTGAGCAGGCACAGGATATGCGGCAGTCATAATCGTTTTGCCTTCAATACCCAGCATTGGCGCAAGCGTTTGCCAAATTTCTTCAGTCAAGTACGGCATAATCGGGTGAGCCAAACGTAAAGACGCTTCCATCACAGCCAATAACACACGACGAACTTCCGCTTTACGCTCTTCAGATACTTCAGCATCGTTCAATACTGGCTTGGTCAATTCTACATACCAGTCACAGTATTCATTCCAAATAAAATCGTAGATCGCTTGTGCAGCTAAATCTAAACGATAGGTTGCAAAGGCTTGTTGAACCGCAGCTTCCGCTTTTTGCAAACGGCTGATAATCCATTGCTCTGGTAACTCCCAAAGATCAGGGCGAGCAGTTTGACCAACGGTTTGACCTTCAACATTCATTAATACGAAACGGGTTGCGTTCCAAATCTTGTTACAGAAGTTACGATAGCCTTCAACACGCTTCATATCGAATTTGATGTCGCGACCCGTGTTTGCGAGTGCACAGAATGTGAAACGAACGGCATCTGTACCATAAGCTTGAATGCCTTCTGGGAATTCTTTACGGGTTGATTTTTCAATCTTGGCTGCTTGTTTCGGGTTCATCAAACCCGTCGTACGTTTCTGTACTAAAGTTTCAAGATCTACACCATCAATCAAGTCGAGCGGGTCAAGTACGTTACCTTTCGACTTAGACATCTTCTGACCTTCGCCATCACGAACTAAACCATGTACATACACAGTTTTGAACGGAATTTGTGACGTACCATCTTCATTTTTCATGAAGTGCATGGTCATCATGATCATGCGTGCAACCCAGAAGAAGATAATATCAAAACCAGTCACTAACACATCAGTCGGGTGGAAGGTATTGAGGAAATAATTTTCCGCATCTTTTGCTTTATCGCCAGTCCAACCTAAAGTTGAGAATGTCCAAAGTGCAGAAGAGAACCATGTATCCAATACATCTTCATCTTGACTCAATGCAACATCAGCAGGGATGTTGTTATTGGCACGAACTTCTGCTTCGTCACGACCAACGAATACATTACCTTCAGCATCGTACCAAGCTGGAATACGATGACCCCACCAAAGCTGACGTGAAATACACCAGTCTTGAATGTTGTTCATCCACGCCATGTACATGTTGCTGTACTGCTCAGGTACAAATTTGATGTCACCATCTTTCACCGCTTTAATAGCTGGCTCAGCAAGCGGTGCAATTTTGACATACCATTGGTCAGTCAATAATGGCTCAACGATCACACCTGAACGGTCACCGCGAGGTGGTTTAAGCGTATAAGGTTGAATTTGATCTAACCAGCCTTCAGCTTCAGCTTGTTCAACCAATTTCTTACGTGCAGCAAAACGCTCTAAACCAATGTAGTCTGCTGGTGCAGCAATGGTTTTAGAAATCTGTTCGCCTGCTTTGGCGATGTATTCAAACTCAGCCAGAACTTCCGCATTTTTGTTAAAGATGTTGATGATCGGCAATTCACAACGCTTACCAACTTCATAGTCATTGAAGTCATGTGCAGGCGTAATTTTTACACAGCCTGTGCCGAATTCTTTATCAACATATTCATCTTTAACAATTGGAACTGCACGACCTGTAATTGGCAGGATAATGTTCTGACCTACAAGGTGTGAATAACGCTCATCATCCAGTGCAACCGCAACGGCAGTATCACCCAATAATGTTTCAGGACGTGTGGTTGCCACAACAATGTGATCTTTACCATCGTGGGTACGGAGTGATTTGTCTTCAAAGAAATATTTGAAGTGCCACAATGAACCTGCTTCTTCTTTGTCTGATTCAACTTCAAGATCAGAAAGGGCAGTTTGTAATTTCGGATCCCAGTTTACCAAACGTTTACCGCGGTAAATTAAGCCATCTTCATGTAGTTTAACGAAGACTTCTTTCACCGCATTGGATAAACCTTCATCCATGGTGAAACGTTCACGTGACCAGTCAACAGAAGAGCCTAAACGGCGAATTTGACGAGTAATCGTACCACCAGATTGTTCTTTCCATTCCCAAATCTTTTCAATGAACTTTTCACGACCTAAGTCATGACGGCTGATGTTTTGTGCGCCAAGCTGACGTTCTACCACCATTTGTGTTGCAATACCGGCATGGTCAGTACCCGGTTGCCATAAGGTGTTTTTACCAGACATACGATTATAGCGAGTCAGAGCATCCATGATGGCATTGTTAAAACCATGACCCATGTGCAAGCTGCCCGTGACGTTTGGTGGTGGAATCATGATACAGAATGATTCACCTTGACCTGAGGGTTTGAAATAACCCTGTTGTTCCCAGATTTGGTACCATTTCTTTTCGATCTCAGTTGGATCGTAAGTAGTTGCAATATTTTGAGCAGATTGAGCGTCAGTCATAGTACAGAAGATTAAAATTGAATAAAAAATTAGATCTATTGTAGCAAAAAAATGATGAATATTTTCATCAAAAAAAGTCGATGAAAACAGTTGGTTTTTTCTTGAAAAAAGTTAGATTTATGTGTGCTACATCACACAATTAAAAATGTTTAAGCATAAAACAAAGATATAAAAATATTAAAACTTAAAAAAGGACGGTTACGATGAGTTATTCAATTCTATTAAAAATCAATGAAGTAACTTATGATAAGTTTGAGACGATTCGTCAGCAACTCAATGATGGAACAAGTGCGAGTCAATCTAGAGTTCTAGGTGAAGTACTTTCAGAAATTGCTTGTGACATCGTAGAACAAGTTTTTTCAGTATTATTGATTCAAAATAGCCAACCTACAGCGATATCGCAGAAATATAAGACTGAATCTGAAAAAGTAATTCAACAAATTATTGGTGCAGTACGTCGATATATGCCTTGGTCAATCGCACTATTTGGTAATGATCGGCTTTGTCCTTTTGTGAACTATTTTTCTAATATGATTAAATATCATGATCAGCAAGTTTATGTATCTTATCCAATTGATCGAAACCTAGTACAACAGGCACACGCGTTAGTTGCACAGATCAAAAACAATGAAATTAATGATATGGCTGATGTGTTCCATACTTTGATTCAGATTGTAGACTTGGGTGTAACTAATCTAATTCGTGAGCCAAAAAAATGCCTAAATTTCAATAAGGTGGTGGATAAAACTTTAAATGGGGTGATTCATATAACGGCACAACTCAGTTATAAGCGTTTAGAGAAAATGAGTAACCAAGTAGATTCAAATACGGCAACAGATTGCGTTAATCACTTTTTGGCATTTATGCATGTTGATCGTGAATAGAATGTGGTAAATTCAGCACTTGAAAAGCCAAAAATGAAAGAAAAACAGAATCTAAGGATGAATAAGGGCTTATTAAATAAGCCCTTATTTTATGGAATCTAGAATAGGGTTATTAGAATGAACACTGCCGTTTTTTTAAATATTCATGCCGATACATACACGCGATTTGCTCATATCCGTACGCAGCTCTTACAAGGTAGTAAAGAAAGCCAAGCAAATGCTTTGGGGGCAGTTTTATCTGAAATTGCATGTGAAGTGATAGAACAAGTTTTTATGGTGCTATTACAAGACAATCAACATCACTCACTCACAGGTGAATCTGAAAAAGTGATTCAGCAAATTTTAGAAGCAATCCGAAAATATATGCCATGGTCAGTGTCATTCTTTGGTAATGATCGTCTAGTTCCATTGGTTGAATATTTATCTAAAACAATTCGAGTTGAAGATGAGTCGGTATATATGACTTATCCGATTGAGCAACAGTTGACTCAACAGGTTAAAGCTTCGAGTCAAAAATTGGCTGAAGGGGAAAGTCGAGAAATTGCGAATTCACTTAAATTACTGACTGAAGTGATTGATGTAGGTGTCACTCATTTAATTCGTGAGCCTAAAAAGAGCCTAAAATTTAATTTTGTAGTCGATAAAACTTTAAATGGCGTAATTAATATGACGACTCATTTAGGGTATAAGCGTTTAGAGAAATTAGGTACTCAACTTGATCAACAAGTTGCGGCAACTTATGTAGATTACTTTCTTAAATTTATGCGTCACCCTGCATAAATAAAGGAGATATATGACATGGCGAAACTTAAAAGTCTTGAAAATAAAGTCGTATGGATTACAGGTGCATCTTCGGGTTTAGGTAAAGCTTTGGCACGAGAGTGCGCTTTACAAGGTGCTCAAGTTGTAATGACTTCACGTCGTTATGATGAGTTGGAATCGGTTCGAGTGGGTTTACTTAAGCCTGAACAGCATCTTTCAATCGCTGCTGATATTACCGATGAGGCTCAAGTCCGCCATGCACATGAACAAGTTCTCGCTACTAAAGGACGTATTGATTGGCTGATTAATAATGCAGGCTTGAGTCAGCGCGCGTTGATTGAAGAAACGAGTATGCACACTGAACGTGCCATCATGGAAGTGGATTATTTCTCACAAGTGTTCTTTACTAAAACCGTATTACCAACTTTGCTCAAACAAAAATCAGGTCGGGTAGTGTTTATTTCGAGTGTAGCGGGTCTTTTGGGAACCCAATATCGTGCGACTTATTCTGCGGCTAAGGCTGCAATTCACATGTGGGCCAATAGTTTACGTGCGGAAGTCGCTAAAGATGGAATAGTGGTTTCAGTGGTTTTTCCTGGTTTTGTTAAAACCAATGTTTCATTTAATGCTTTAAATGGTGAGGGTAAACCACAAGGGCATCAAGATGAAGCGATTGAAAATGGTTTAGAAGCAGATGTATTTGCAGAACGTGTCGTTGAATCTTTGATGGCAGGAGATGAATATATTGTTGTTGGTGGGAAAAAAGAACAATTGGGTGTCTTGGTCTCTCGATTATCACCAAACTTGTTGTATAAGATGATTCGCAAAATGAAAGTGAAATGAGTGTGAATAAGCGCAAGAAAGCCGTTTTCAATTGGAGTGGTGGTAAAGATTCATCTTTGGCATTATATAAAGTATTACAGCAGGATGAATTTGAGGTAGTTGCCTTATTAACTACAGTAAATGAAGAAACGGAATTGTCTTCTATGCATGCGATTCCATTTTTATTATTGATGAAGCAAGCTGAAAGTATTGGGATTCCACTTTATCCTGTATTTTTGCCCAAAAATCTGCCTGTGTATGAGCAGCGTATGTTAGATGCTGCCAATCATTTTAAAGCGCAAGGTGTCGAGCATTTTATCTTTGGTGATATTTACCTGAGCGATGTACGCAAATATCGAGAAGATCATTTGCATCCTTTAGGGATTGAAGTCGTTGAACCGATCTGGAATCTTAATTCGAACGAAGTGATGCAAAATTTTTTAGACTCAGGTATTAAAACTAAAATTATTGTGACTGATGCCAGTAAGCTCGATGAGTCGTTTATTGGTCAAGATATTGATGCTGAACTGATTGCACGAATGCCAAGTGAAGTTGATCTCTGTGGTGAGAATGGTGAATATCATACCTTTGCTTATGCTGGTGGTTTATTCAAGCATTCTGTTGAGTTTGAAATTACTGAGACGCGTCAGATGTCATACGAGTTTAAGTTAGAGAATGGGGAAGAAAAAACCTATCACTATTGGCAAGCGATTTTTGCAACGTAGAATAAAAAATCCTGTGAGTTGCACAGGATTTTTTTAATGTTAATGATGGACTGCCGTACCATAAGCAAATACTTCAACCATACCACCTTGCATACCTAATTCTGTGGTACTAAGACGAACTCCCATAATATGATTTGCGCCTATTCGATCTGCTTCTTGCTTGAGGCGGAGCATGGCTTCACGACGTGCGCGTTCAACCACACTTTCATAACTGGTCAGGCGACCACCAAAAAAGTTCTGAATATTAGCAAGTACATATTTAAAGTAATCATGTGAGATTACAACATTGCTACTCACCAATTGCCCCTTTGCTGATGTTTCAACAAATCGATTGGTATCAATTCGAATATGGGCAAATTGTTTTTCTTTTTCATCTAGTTCACGTAAATGTTTTTGTTCGATATGACGACCAAATCCCCAACCGACTGAAAATAGAATCAAGAAAAGAATAACCTGAAAAATTAATCCACTCATAGAAATGCCTAAGCGTTAAATGGATCAGGAAGTTTTGGGGTAATCGGTTGGACTACGACCGCTGTTCCATAGACAAAGAGTTCAGATGCACCTTGAGCGATATTTGAGGTCGAGAAGCGGATTCCGACAACAGCATTTGCACCCAAACTTCGCGCTTTATCAATCATACGTTGAGTTGCTTCTTGACGAGATTCTTCAAGTAATTCTGTATAACCTGTCAGTTCACCACCCACGATGTTTTTCAAACCAGCCATAAGGTCACGACCAACGTGTTTACTACGAACGGTGCTGCCATAAACAACATCTAACTGACGTAAAATAGTATGCCCGGGCATAGATTCTAAACTGCTTAATAACATAGTATTTGTCTAAATCATTGATATGCTATCTTTGAAGATAAGAAAAATTTGCATGTGTTGCAATAAAAAAGCTCACCGAAGTGAGCTTTTAAACCGAAAATAATCAAAATTATTGAGCGGCGTGAATTTGTGCGCTAGACGGTTGTGGGTTTACAGTTTCACTTGTATTGGCTTTTAAACCTCCACCAAGCGTTTTATAGAGTTCCACTTGGCTATTTAAGTTCGCTTGTTGTAACAACAATAAACCTTGCTCAGCCGAATATGCTGAACGTTGCGCATCTAATACGGTTAAGTAACTATCAATACCTGCACGGAAGCGAGCATTAGAAAGTTTATAAGTCGTATTTGTTGCTTCAACTAAACGACGTTGAGCTGTTAAACGATCACCAATATTGGCACGCGTTGCAAGTGCATCATTCACTTCACGGAAAGCAGACTGTACTGACTTTTCATAGTTAGCAAGTGCAATTTTTTGATCCGTTTCAGAAATCTTCACATTCGCTTTGCGTGTACCCCAATCGAAGATTGGCATGTTAATACTTGGCCCAATAGACCATAACGCATTTCCTGATTTGAATAAATCACTCAAGTCAGTTGATGCATAACCTGCCGAACCAGTCAAACTAATGGTTGGGAATAATTGTGCTTTTGCTGCACCAATATTTGCACCAGCAGCACTGAGTTGATATTCGGCAGCTTTCACGTCTGGACGGTTATTTAACAAATCACTTGGTAAGCCTGCACTTAACGCATTTTGCTGAGTAATGCGAGTCACTTGTTGTTGAGGCAGCAAGTTCTGAGGAACAGGCTGACCAACAAGCAAGTTTAACAAGTTCTGCGCTTGAGCAATTTGTGTTTTGTAATTAGCAACGTCATTACGCGCAGTTTCAACTGAAATTTGTGCCTGACGCACAGGAATTTCACTATCAATCCCTACATCGAAACGTTTCTTATTCAGATTAAATGAATCTTGTTGCGCTTTGAGGGTTTGATCTGCGAGTTTGAGTTGTGCACTTGCAAATGAATAATTCAACCAAGCTTGAGTGACTTGGCTGATTAAACTGATTTGCGTTGCATCACGCGAACTTTGAGTTGCTAGATAACTGTCTAATGCAGCATCTTTCAAGCTGCGTACGCGTCCCCAGAAATCAAGTTCATAAGAGGTGAGACCTAAACCAACTTGATAAGTTGAATAAGGATTATTCGGATCACGAGAAGGGCTGACTTGGCGCACAGCACTACCGCTTGCTCCGATTGTTGGCAATTGATTATTTTCTGAGATTTGATATTGCTGTTGAGCTTTTTGGATATTCAATGCAGCAGTACGTAAATCGCGGTTATTAGCAAGAGCCAAATCAATGACCTGTAATAAACGTTGGTCAGCAAAAAAGTCTTTATAACCTTGTTCAGCAATCGATTTTCCAGAAGCATTACCATAAGACGCGTAGCTTTCAGGAGTATTTGTGCTCACAACAGGCTCTGGCCCGCGCATACTTTGGCAGGCAGCCAAAGAGAGCGCGAGTGCAGAGATTGCAATGCCACGACTGGAAATAGACCAAACAGTTTGCATCACGATCAATGCTCCTGAGTATTTAAAGTTTTAGGTTTGTACTTAAAGATACTACGAATCCACACGAAGAATACAGGGATGAAGAAGATACCTAAAAGTGTTGAAGAAATTACACCACCAAGTACACCATAACCGACTGAGTGCTGACTACCAGCACCAGCACCGCTTGCTAACGCTAATGGTAAAACACCAAAACCAAAAGCAAGTGTTGTCATGATAATTGGACGTAAACGCATTTTTGCAGCATGTAAGGTTGCATCAAATAGATCTTCACCTTGCTCCTGCAATTCTTTAGCAAATTCTACAATTAAAATTGCATTTTTGGCAGAAAGACCTATGACTGCTACGATCGCGACTTGGAAGTAAATATTAAAGGACAAGTTTGGATCGCCCTTAATCACCATACCCAACCATGTCAATGTAAAGGCACCGATAATACCTAAAGGTACAACCAATAATACAGAAATCGGAATTGCCCAACTTTCATATAATGCCGATAGACATAGGAATACAATCAATAACGAAAGAATCAGTAAAGGCAGTGTCTGATTACCAGAATCACGTTCTTCTAAAGATAATCCAGTCCATTCATAGTCGAAACCTTGTAAGCCCATAGACGGTAACTTACCAATGATTTCTTCCATTGCTAACATTGCATCACCAGAGCTAACACCCGGTGCAGGAGTACCTTGAATATTGACTGATGATACGCCGTTATAACGTTCTAAACGTGGTGAACCATACGTCCATTCGCCTTTAGCAAATGCTGAGAATGGAACCATTTGGCCTTTGTTATTGCGTACATACCATTTGTTTAGGTCTTCAGGCATCATGCGAGTATCCGCTTCACCTTGGACATAAACTTTTTTGACACGACCACGGTCAACGAAATCATTGATATAAGAGCCACCCCAAGCCATGCTCATGGTGCTGTTAATATCACTAATACTGACACCCATTGCGCCAGCTTGCGCTTGATCAACAGTGATTTTGTATTGAGGTGTATCTTCTTGACCATTCGGACGAACACCTGCAAGACGTTTGTCTTGTGATGCCATACCTAAAATTGCATTTCGTGCCGCAATTAGTTTTTCATGACCTTGACCACTGACATCTTTCAACTGGATATTAAATCCTGATGATACGCCTAATTCAGGCATAGCAGGCAATTGTAATGGCATGATGTAAGAAGCATCTTTTACAATCATATTGAGTGCCATACCACGCTGAATAATCGCACCAATTTGTGATTCAGGTGTTGTACGTTCGCTCCAGTCCTTCAATTTAATGAAGGCGAGACCCGCATTTTGACCGACCCCAGTGAACGAGAAACCAGAAACGGTAAAGATCGAATCAACATGATCTTTTTCCTTATGCAGGAAGTAATCGGTCATTGTGGTGATAACTTTATCAGTACGTTCTAAGCTAGCGCTTGGTGGCAACTGAACTAAAGTCATAACTACGCCTTGGTCTTCTTCTGGTAAGAAAGAAGATGGCAACACTTTGTATAGACCAACCAAACCAGCAATCACTACGATATAAATAATCCCAGAGAAAATTTTATGGTGTGTCATACGATTGACACCACCTTGGTATTTCACTGAAAGTTTATCGAAGCTACGGTTAAACCAACGGAAGAAGCGCGCAAAAATATTATTACTTTCTTGCTTGTTCGGATCATGTTGCTTTAACAAAGTCGCACATAGGGCAGGGGTAAACGTTAATGCAACGATTAAAGATAAAATCATTGCAGTGACTAAAGTGATTGAGAACTGGCGATAAATAACCCCAGTCGTACCACCAAAAAATGCCATTGGTACGAATACCGCTGTTAATACACTGGTAATACCAACCAATGCACCAGAGATTTGCCCCATCGATTTTTCAGTCGCTGCTACAGGCTCTAAGTGCTCTTCTTGCATGACACGTTCGACGTTTTCTACTACAACGATCGCATCATCGACCAACAAACCAATCGCTAGTACCATTGCGAACATCGTCAGCGTATTGATCGAAAAGCCAAAGATATTAATAACAGCAAATGTTCCCAATACAACAACAGGAACCGCAAGGGTCGGAATGATTGTTGCGCGCCAGTTTTGTAAGAACAGGAACATCACGATAAATACCAATACCACAGCTTCAATCAGTGTGTGAACTACACTTTCAATAGATAGCTTAATAAATGGCGTTGTGTCATACGCAAGTTTGTCTTTTAAACCACTTGGGTAGTTATTGCGTAGTTCAGATAAGCGCTTTTCAACGGCTGCAGCGGTATCAAGTGCATTCGCACCCGTTGCAAGTTTAATTGCAACACCACCTGCAGGATTACCATTGAATTTAGAATCAAATTGATAGTTATCAGAACCTAATTCAACACGTGCTACATCGCTCAAACGAACTTGTGCGCCATCCGCAGTGTTTTTAAGGAAAATATTTCTAAATTGCTCAGGTGTTTGCAACATACTTTGTGCATTTACAGTCGCATTTAAAATTTGACCCTGAACTGCTGGAGCACCACCTAATTGACCTACTGCAACTTGAGCGTTTTGTGAACGTATAGCCGCAGCAACATCTGAAGGTGTGAGATTAAAGCTGGTAAGTTTCGCTGGATCTAACCAGATACGCATTGCATAAGAACCACCAAATACAGTCACTTCACCGACACCTGCAACACGACTAAGTGGTTCAGAGATGTTTGAGTTTACATAGTCTTTAATATCTGATGCAGATAAGCTGCCATCTGGCGAGTAAAATGCAACAACTTGCATAAAACTTGCACCAGACTTAGTCACTCGTACCCCTTGACGTTGTACGTCTTCAGGTAATAGTGCTGTAGCTGATTGAAGTTTGTTTTGAACTTGAACTTGAGCAATATCTGGATCAATGCCTTGTTCAAAGTTTAAATTGATAGATGCTTGACCATTACCTGCACTGTTTGAAGAAATATAACGTAAGCCATCCAAACCATTCATTTGTTGTTCGATGATTTGGGTAACTGTATTTTCAACTGTTTCAGCAGATGCCCCAGGATAAGTTGCAGAAATCGTTACCGTGGGGGGAGCAATTGTTGGATATTGCGCAACGGGCATTTTTGTCAGCGTGAGGATACCCGCCAACATAATGACCAGCGCAATCACCCATGCAAAAATCGGGCGATGGATAAAAAATTGAGCCATGCAATCTACCCCTTAAGCTTGTGAAGTAGCTTTTTGTTCAGCTTTTGGTGAATTGACTTGCTTTTGTTCGCTTGCCTGAGGAGCAGCATTCTGACCTTGAGGTGCTTTTGCTTGTGGTTGATAAGGCTTAGCAGAAACTTCTTGCCCTTCTTTGACCTTAGCAACGCCATCGACTACAACTTTATCACCATCTTTTAAGCCTTCAGTCACAATCCAATCTTGACCTTTTACGCCGACTGTTGTGATAGGGCGAGTTTCAATTGCACCTTTCGCATTTACGATCAGTGCGATTGCTTGACCTGTTGGTAAACGTGTTACGGCCGCTTGAGGAATCAAGTAAGCATTCGGTAGAACTGCTTGAGAAATTTTTGCAGTTGCATACATACCTGGTAATAACAGATGATTTGGGTTTGGGAATACCGCACGTAAAGTCACTGTACCAGTTTCTGGGTTAACGCTAGCGCCAGAGAATGCAAGTTGTCCTTCTAACGGATAATCAGAACCATCTTCAAGCGTAATTTTGACTCGAGTATTGTTGCTATTGTCTAAACTACCTTTGCTGAGTTGCTGACGCAGACGTAATAATTCAGCACTTGACTGATTGATATCAACATAGATTGGGTCAAGTTGTTGAATCGTCACTAATGGGTCAGCTTGATTTGCTGTAACTAAAGCACCAGAGGTAACTGATGAACGACTCGATTGTCCTGAAATAGGTGCTCGAACAGTTGAGTAACCTAAATTAATTTCAGCATTTTTAAGCGCTGCTTGTGATGCTGCGACATCTGCTTCAGCGAGTTGAACTTGAGCATTGATATCATCATATTCTTGTTTAGAAACAGCATTAGTTCCAACCAATTGACGATAACGACCTTCTTTCACACGTAGCGCATTTAGATTTGCTTGCTGACGCAATAAGGTTGCACGAGCACTATCAGCAGTTGCACGATTTGTATTCGCATCAATTTCATAGAGTGCTTGACCTGCTTGTACATAACTGCCTTCAGCAAATAAACGCTTTAAAATGACGCCGCCTGTTTGTGGACGAACTTCTGAAATTTGATATGCAGACGTTCGACCCGAAAGTTCTACGTTTTGTTCAACGCTTTGTGGTTGTGCAACGATGACACCGACTTCTGGAGGTGGCATTTTTTGTGCAGCAGCAGTTTGCTGTGCATTTTTAGGATCTTTGCTACAACCAACAAGCGCAATGCTTGTTGCTAATGCGCAAGCAGTCAGGGCAGGTGCCCAAAGCTTAGCCGACATCATTATTCCACCTCAATTTAGATTTCTTATCTAAAAACAAATTGTTGCTGAAATTGCTTTGATACAGCCAAAACCAAAGCAATGAAGTCCAAATCAACCCAATTCCCCAACCCGTGAGTACGTCAGTCGGAAAGTGAACCCCTGCGTAAACTCTAGATATCCCCATGAAAATAAACCATAACGTAGATACTAAAATGACACTAATGCGATATTTATGTTGCTGAAGCAATAACATCATTAAACTCGCAAGGGTTGCTGCATAAAGGCTATGGGCACTTGGGAATGATGCGCCATAGCTTTGAACTAAGTGATAAAACTCCAAGGGTCTTGGTCGATCAATACTCCATTTCAGAAGCCAACCAATCACAATACTTCCACCCACACTCAAAGTGATAAAAATCACATTCTTATAGTTTTTAATCCAAGTTTGATAAAGACACAAAAAAGTGGTTAAAAATAATAAAAATGGCATCCCACCCAACAGAGAAAGTAGAATTGTCACATGGTTAAGCGTCAATGAACGGTGTTCAAAAAAAGCTTGAACACTAAAAAGGTCTAAATTTGATGTGTTTGGAAAAATGAACCCAATCACACCCAATCCTAAAAAAAAGCAACCAATACAAAGCAGTAGGTACGGCATGCGAACCTCATTTTTTGCTTAACCATTGTTCAGGGTTATCGAATGTTTTGAAGTGTACTCGCGAGTACACTTTTGGTCAAGTCTTGAAATTTTATGATAATTTCATTTTCATATTTTTATAAGCTTCATTAAAAAAACATAACAAAATTCGATTAATGTCTCACTTTTTGCTCAGTTTTATTTTGTTCTTCTAACTGTACAGGTTGGCTAGGGGGCCAAAAAAAGTCACTTGGCCGAGTTAAGAAATGAGTCATCACTAATTTTGCGAGTGGTTTCCATTGAGCGAAGCGGACGCGTCGGGCACGAAGTGCAACAATAATTGTCAAGGTAAAGCTGACAAATAAGTTAGTTAGGCCGATTAGCATAACCCCTAAAAAAGACACGATGATTAAACCAATATCAGGGCTACCGATGGTCATAAGACCTTGAATAAAATTGGCAGAGGCAAAGGCAATATGTCGAATATCTAAAGGTAAACCAAGAATAAAACCAATCGTCCCCATACTGCCAAGCATGATGCCAAAAAGAAAATTACCAGCTAAAGCCCCAAGATTGGTTTCAATATAATTGGCAAATTTATCTAAACGCTGTTGTCCCATCCAGCGTTTCAAACGCTGGTGTTGTTTTAAGCGAGGACCAACCTTTCGGTAGACGGCCAAATTATCGAAGTAGCCTGCAAGTAGTCCTGAGAAAAATAAGCATATTCCAGCAATTGCAGCATGGGGTACAGCTAACGAAGTAAACGGATTTAGATCATGTAAGGTTTTGGTTGCTTTTGTTGATGAAAGCAAAGGTTCGTGTAGATTGTATTGCCATAAAAAAGTAATTAAAGCTGCTACAGGTATAGCAATCGAAATGTTACCGAGGATTGCAATAAATTGAGTTCGAATAATGTTGATAATCAGTGCAGCCAATTCAGCAATTTGAGCTGTTTTACTGCCTTTTTGATGTTGTACGGTTGCTGCAAGTGCCGCCGCTGTCATCGCAGGTTGTTTAGTCGCAACGGTAAAGTGTAAGACATGGATAAGCATGAAGCCTAATGCATAATTCATACTATATAAAAATGCATGTGTAAAAGGTGCGAGCACTAAACGGGCAGTCAAAATCTTTAAAGTAGCCATCGTTGCGATAATTGCACCAGCACCTGCTGCTGCTTTATACATACCAAAAAAGCCAGCTTTATCAGTGCTTACATAATGTTCACCTGTTTTACTCGCATTTTCAGTGACCTGTAATGCAATCAGTTCACTGGTTGAACTGAGTAAATGACGAACACTTTTTTCATCATAATGTGCCTTGGTTAAGTCGGTAAGTAATTCACCCAGTGCAAGATAGCGTATCTCATCTTTACTTGCCAATAAGCTCAATAAAAGTTCAATACGATCAATTGCTTGCTCAAGTAGAGACAATAAATAGGTTAAGCTAACACTCACACCAATACGTTTAGTTGCACGGCGAATTTTGAGCACAACTTCACGACATTGATCTAGCATCACGAATGCCTGAGATGCATCAGGTGGTGGCATTACAATAACCGCATCTTGATCATCAATTTGTTTTTTATATTTCTCGATGAATTCAACAATTTCTCGATTTTGAACTAAGAAGGGAGATTCATATTCAATAATATCTGGCTGAGCATTAATAAATTCAGGATATAAACCTATACCACTGATTCGATAAGACAAAACGGTAATCGCTTTGATTAACTCATTTTTAGAAATTTGTTTTTCAATCGTATTGCTTTGGCTTTCGGCTAACAGATTAAATAAAGTGATCCAGTCTTGATTCTCAATCAGATCAAGCCATTGACTATCTGTTTCTTGGTGAAATACTTTTCCAATAAGAGTCTTTAACTGCTGACCATCTTCAACCAATGGAAGAAAGTGCGCGCCAAGGCGTTGACTCAGCTGATTCCAAAAGCCATCCAATGAAAGAATACCACTATCAGCATATAAGCTAATCTGTTTGTATTGGCTAATCAGTTTGAGTAAGAAATTTTGTAATAGGAGCGCAGATGTCGGCGTCAATAATAATATTTTGATGAAGCCCTGAATCTGTTGTTTAACTTCGTCCGCATCCTTTGGATTTTTTGGCCGTAAGCGGTTAATTAATTCGATGATAATATTTTCATCTAAAACAGCTTGGTTTTGATCAAGCTGTTCCTGCATTTTTAAAAATAAATCAGATAAAGTTAAATGCATAGGCACTCATAAAATTATTGAAGTCGATGTAAGGCCATTAAGGTCAAATTAATCAGTGCTTGGCGATATCCATTATCTGGTAGCGCTTTAAGCGCTTCTAAAGCTGCATCCGTTTCTTGTTGGGCACGTTTTTGACAGTAGTCTAAGCCGCCTGAGTTGTGAACAATTTCAATGACTTTGTCCAAATGCTCGATACCACCTGTCGCGATACTGCGACGAATAATCGCATGATCATCTCCGGTTGAATGAGCTAATGCTGAAATTAACGGTAAAGTCGGTTTACCTTCCATTAAATCATCACCAATATTTTTACCTAATGTGTCGGCATCAGAGGTGTAGTCCAAAATATCATCAATAATTTGGAAGGCATTACCAAAATGACCAGCAAAACGACGCAAAGGCTCTCGATATTCTTCAGTGCCAGCTAAAATTGCTGCACCTTCTGTTGCAAGCTCAAATAAACGCGAAGTTTTACCGTGAATAATTCTGAGATAGGTTTCTTCAGTGGTATCAGGTTGATGTTGTGATTGTAGTTGAAGGACTTCCCCCTCAGCAATTTCACAGGTTCCAGTTGAAAAATCTTTCAGTAAGGTAATGTTATTGAGATCAACCAATAAGTCGAAAGCACGTGCGATTAGAAAGTCACCGACCAAAACTGCAGTTTGATTATTCCAAGTGGCATTTGCGGTTGGACGACCACGGCGTAAGTTGGATTCATCAACGACATCATCATGCACCAATGTTGCAGTGTGTAGCATTTCGATAATTGCAGCTAAATGTTGAGCATGTTCCATGTTTGCGACGCCGCAAGCACGAGCAGCAAGTAAACACATGATTGGGCGCATACGTTTACCGCCAGCTTCAACAACATGTTTACTGACAGACATAACAAGACCAACTTTAGAACTTATACCTTCATTGATCAGGTGATCCATCGCAGCAAAATCTGTCGCAACAGGGGAGAGAATGTCTTGCTTGAAATCGATAACCATATGAAGGAAAACCTCGTATAGGTGGATAATGTTGCCAAGTGTATCAATTAATTTATTGCTAAACAGTTATACAAGTCATGTAATCTGTGATTTACAACAAGACGGTGAGTTTTTTGGTCTTAATTTAGGCAAATAAAGGCAATTCTCTATAAACCGATATCACTCTACTTATGACTTGATAAAAACACAGTTTGTTATTGTCGCAATTTGTTTTTAAAAATGTATTTCAAATTTTGATCAGAATCAATCAAAACAAGCCGACATCAATCTAATTGATTTCATTAAAAAATCCAAGCAACTTATCAATATCTTTGCATTTGTGCAAAATGACTTGTTGTTTGATCAATTTTCACTTAAAATTTGTCCCCTTGTATAACCCCAGTGGCGTTCGTTTTAAGTTCGGTATATCCCTTTATCGACACGACGACACGGGCATGTTGGAGTACATTATGTACGCAGTAATCCAAAGCGGTGGTAAACAGCACCGTGTTGTTGAGGGTGAAACCCTTAAAGTAGAATTGTTGAAAGCAGAAACTGGTTCAACTATTACGTTTGATGACGTATTGATGGTTGTTAACGGTGACAGCATTCAAATCGGTGCTCCAGTAGTAGCTGGCGCAAAAGTAACTGCAGAAGTAGTTGGTCATGGTCGTCACGACAAAATCCGCATCATCAAAATGCGTCGTCGTAAACACTACCGTAAGCAACAAGGTCACCGTCAATGGTTTACCGAGTTGAAAATTACTGGTATCGCAGGCTAACTCAGGAGTAAATAGACATGGCAACTAAAAAAGCCGGTGGATCGACGAAGAACGGTCGTGATTCGAATCCTAAGATGTTAGGTGTTAAAGTTTACGGTGGTCAAACTGTAACTGCTGGTAACATCATCGTTCGTCAACGTGGTACAGAATTCCACGCTGGTGCAAATGTTGGTATGGGTCGTGACCATACTTTATTTGCTACTGCTGACGGCGTAGTAAAATTTGAAGTGAAAGGTCAATTTGGCCGTCGCTATGTAACTGTTGAAGCTTAAGCTTTAATGGTTCAAAAAAACCCGCTTTTAGCGGGTTTTTTTATTGGTCTTCATTTTGAAATGGATCATTAGTTTTACTACTTGCCAAATACACCCGTTTTTAAGTCTTCATAGGCTTGTAGAATTTCTTCATAACTATTCATTACGAAAAAACCATGCCCATTAACAGGTTCCTGTAAAGGTGGAGCAGATAGAAATAAGATGTCGCAATTTTCTAAAGCGGTGATTGAAACATCGGTCTCAAAACTAGACATCATCGCGATGGCTTGTTCCTCTAAAAGGTCTTCATCTTCAGCAAATTGCGCCTTACCGCGACGTAAATAAACTAATGTTGTATCTCCATGAGCTGCTGGCAGAATAATTTGATGTCCTTTATTTAAATGAACATCAAACACATTCATTGGACTAAATGTTTGAGCAATACCTTGAATATTTTCAAATTGCCCTGCAACAACACGGACATAACCAGCATCGTGTTCTAATAATATTTTTGGAATCGTATTATTCGATAAGCTTTGATAGCGAGGATGTGACATTTTATCTTTAGCTGGTAAATTGACCCATAATTGTACCATTTCAAAATAGCCGCCTTGCTCTCTGAATTCTGGGCTGAAATGTTCAATATGCTGTACCCCAGAGGCAGCTGTCATCCACTGCACATCACCTTGTTTAATAATTCCCCCATGCCCAATTGAATCTTGATGCTCCAATTCCCCAGCAAAAACGAAGGTCACGGTTTCAAAACCACGATGAGGGTGTTCGTGGACACCTTTTTTATTACTTTTAGGCTCTAAAATACCAGGTCCAAGATGATCTAAGAGTAAAAAAGGTGAAGTGGTATTACCTAACTCTTGATAGGAGAATACGGAAAGAGCAGGATAAAAGTCACCGATGGCAAAGCGGGTATCATTACGGTGAATAAAGGCAAGACTTTTCATTCGTTATACTTCTAAATAGAGCTTATAGTAGACTAACAAAATCTAATTTTTCGTCTAGCATATTGTTGATAAACAGTTTCTCATTTCAGACATAATCATTAAAAATGTATTCTTCTTGGATCTTTATCGCTAAGCACTTTTATTATTACAATTTCTACATAAAGGCTGTAACTTCATACATAATGCAGAACTTTGCGACACGAATTACACAAAACCAATGCTTTTCTTCATTTTTTAAATGATCAAAAACAGTAAGATGTCGTCATAACAGTAAAAATCTGATAGAAGGTTCATTTTATGAATTTCGTAAAAAAAATCGCTTATGCAACAACTTTAAGTGTAGCTACACTTGCCCCTGTTGTGAGTAGTCAGGTATTTGCTGCACCCGTGGCTGCATCGACTCAGCAGGCGACGAATAGTTTGGTTCAACAACTCTCTGGCTTACAAAGATTCACAGCAGATTTTGAACAAAGTACCAAAGTAGCTGCGAGTAATAAAGCAGTTCAGAAAAAAGGTTTAACTGCTCAACATATGAATCAGACTTTTAAAGGTTCAATGAAAGTTGAACGACCTGGAAAGTTTTATTGGGAAACCACAAGTCCTGCTAAACAAACGATTGTGACCACAGGTAAAGTAGTCTGGATTTATGATCCTGATCTTCAACAAGCTGTACGTCAAAGTTTGGATGATCAAATTGCGAATACCCCAGCGCTTTTACTGTCAGGGAATACCAATCAGATTATGCAATCTTATCGCGTAACGCAGCCTGATCGTAGTAAGCTTTATTATACTTTGTATCCAAAACAAGAGGATGGAGCATTTCAAAGTTTAACGATTAGTTTTGGTGCAAATAAGGCACCTAACTTAATGGTCTTGCAAGATTCTTTAGGTCAAACAACGAATGTTCGCTTTACTAATGTAAAAGTTAATCCAACTATTCCTGCATCAGTTTTTAATTTCACGCCACCGAAAGGTACGGATATTATTGATCAGTAAATGATGAAGGATAAGTGAAAAGCAACCTGTGGGTTGCTTTTTTTATGATAGGACGACATTAATAAAAGTTTTCTTTACAAGTTCAACAGTCTAGAGATTAATACTATCTATTCATCTTGAAGTTTATTGGATTTAAAAGATGGTTTATTTTATTCTTAGATAATAATTCAAGAATATTTTTAATAAAAATGAAAGATTTGGCTGATCAGAAAGCAATTCATAATTATCCTAAAATGACAGTGTTGAAATCGCTGAAGAATGTTGTAAAACAAAAAATAATTAGGATTATTGGTTTGTTCTTAAGACGGCATGCCTCGGGGAATGAGAAAGATATTTATCAAAAAATTGTATACCGACCTGTAAATGAAACTGAGATTTCAAACTTTAAAGTGACTGGAGAAATCCCAAAGCACTTGCATGGTTTATTACTGCGAATTGGTTCAAATCCAATTTATGTCAAAAAACCAACATTGTTTGAATGGTATCTGGGTGACGGCATGGTTCACGGGCTGAAACTACAAAATGGAGAGGCGATCTGGTTTAAAAGCAAAATGATTGCAACAGATATAGTTCAGGAAAATAAAAAACAGCAATCTATACAGGGGTATAGGAGGGGGGCTCATGATGTTATTAATACAAATATCTTTAAGCATGCTGGAAAGCTGTGGGCTGTGATTGAGGCGGGTGCTTTCCCAATCTGCTTGGACTATGAACTAAATGCGGAACGTTATCAGCTTTTTAATAGTGATGCGGATCTGCCGTTTACCGCACATCCTCGTAAGGATCAGAAAACGGAGCACTTACATGCGATTTGTTACGATGCTCTTGATCGTAAAAATGCCTATTACCAAGTGATTGATGGGAAGGGGGAGTTGATTCATGTGACCCAAATTTTTTTACAACATGGTCCTATGATTCATGATTGTCTCATTACACAGCAGGATGTGATTGTTTTTGATTTTCCTCTCACATTTTCCCTCACTCGGTTATTTACAGGCAAGAGCGTGCCTTATCAATGGAATGAACAACATCAAGCCCGTATTGGTATTTTAGCGAAGTATGGAGAAGCTGAGAGTATCCGCTGGATCAATGTTGCTCCTTGTTTTATTTTCCATGCCGCGAATGCATTTCGAGATGATAAAAGCCAAATTATATTGGATGTTTTAGTACATAAAAACGATTTTGAACATTCTCAACATGCAGCCTATGAGGATCAACATGCGATATTGGAACGTTGGATAATTGATTCGAATTTAAAGAGTATTAGTAGAATTATTGTGGATACTGATATTCAGGAATTTCCAAAAATTGATGAGCGTTATACGGGGAATTCCTACCGTTATTTATATACTTTGGGTTTTCCACAAGATGGCTTATTCAATGTTTTGAAAATCCATGATTTGGTTTTAGAAACCAACCGCACTTATGATTTTGGTCAGCAATGGGTCATGGGTGAGGTAACATTCGTACCTGAGCATGCGCAAAGTGCTGAGGGACAAGGTTATTTAATGACGTATTTACACCATATACACAGTGAAGCTTCAAAAGTGGCAATACTTAAAGTGAAAGGTGTAGAGATGAGTGTTCAAGCTGAAATAGAATTGGGAGTCCGTGTGCCGTTAGGTTTTCACTGTAACTGGATTAGTTTTGAAAAAGAGGAATAAGTTTCATAATGGATGACTGGCTAAAAATGTAGATACATTTCTTAATTTTATCTGTAGGCAAGGCTTTGTATAGTTAAGAAAAACATCAGAGACTTGTATGACGATGAACTTTACACAATTATCAAAAATTATTCCGCTTCTTCCTATCCTGACAGTTATTGCATTAACAGGTTGCCAACCTAAAAAAGATACAACTAATGAAAAGGACAAAGTTGATATTCCACTCATTCAAGCGAAAGTTATTGCAGTCAAAATACCCAAACAAAAAGTCTGCTTAGAAGATGGTTGTACCAAGTATGATTTACAAAACGTTGAAACCAATCAAAAATGGATTGATGAATATTTTCTCAATCGTATGAAAAAAGCTGAGCCGAATGCATTTTCGAACTTAGCTGATCAACAGGTAAAAGTCCCTGCTGGTGAACCATTACTAAGTGAAAGTAGTACCTATGTACGTTTTGTAGGGCAAAATTATAATTTGGCGACTTTCGCAATTCAGACTTACTCATATTCAGCTGGTGCTGCGCATGGTATGTCACATCAAGAATTTGTGAATTTTGATTTGTCGAATAAGAAACATATTACTGTTGCTGAGTTGTTGAAACCCGAAATGAATCAAAAACTTCGTGATGAGTTATATGCAGCTAATCAAAACTGGTTAGATGATCACCAAATTAAGAAAGATCAATTGCAAGTCAGTGATAATTTTTATTATGGAGTAAATGGTATTGTATTTGTTTATCCTCTATATGAGTTGGCTTCATATGCAGAAGGGATGAGCGAATTAACTTTACCGTATTATTCAGCCAAAAAATTTATCAAGGCTGAATATTTACCAAGCTTACCTAAAGAGCCAAATTAGTTGTTAGTCAGCATCTAAACATTGTTTATAGATGCTGATAGTTTATTGCCAATCGCTGTATTTTTTTAGGTTAAAGCCTTACACTATAGCCAGTTTTTTCTCTATTCATGATTGATTATGATCGACCCAAAATTACTCAGAAATAATATTGAAGCAGTGAATGCTGCTTTAGCAAAACGTGGTATTCAGCTTAATGTACAAGAATGGGCTGACTTAGAAGTTCGCCGTAAAGATTTACAATCCAAAGCTGAAAATTTACAGGCTGAACGTAACGCTGGTGCAAAACAAGTTGGTCAAATCAAAAAGTCGGGCGGAGATGCATCTGAAATTATGGCACGTATGGCTGCCATTGGAGATGAAATCAAAGCGGCTGAAGTTGCGCTTGCTGAGTTGCAAACTGAACTAGAGCAAAAATCACTGGCGATTCCAAACTTACCTGATGAATCTGTTCCAGAAGGTAAAGATGAAAGTGATAACTTAGAAATCTTAAAGTGGGGCACACCACGCCAATTTGATTTTGAGATCAAAGATCATACTGATCTTGGTGAGTGGATGGGTGGGCTTGAGTTTGAAACAGCAACCAAATTAACAGGTTCACGTTTTAGCGTACTCAAAGGTCCTTTGGCGCGTCTACAACGCGCTTTGACGCAGTTTATGTTAGATACGCATACGCTCAAAAATGGTTATACCGAAGCGTATGTACCCTATTTAGTCAATGCAGATAGTTTACGTGGTACAGGTCAGCTACCTAAATTTGAAGAAGACTTATTCAAGTTGCAAGGTGAAAAAGAATATTACCTGATCCCGACCGCAGAAGTGCCAGTAACAAACTTTGTGCGTGATGAAATCTTAGATGCCGATCGTTTGCCACTTAAATACGCAGCACATACACCATGTTTCCGTAGCGAAGCAGGTTCTTATGGTCGTGATACCCGTGGTTTGATTCGTCAACATCAGTTCGATAAGGTCGAAATGGTGCAAATTTCTAAACCTGAGCACTCAATGCAGGCGCTTGAAGACCTAACTGCACATGCAGAGGGCATTTTGCAGGCATTAGGCTTACCATATCGTAAAATTTTGCTCTGTGGTGGTGATATGGGTTTTGGTGCAACCAAAACTTATGACTTAGAAGTATGGGTGCCAAGTCAAAATACCTATCGTGAAATCTCAAGTTGCTCAAACATGGGTGATTTCCAAGCACGACGTATGAAAGCACGCTACCGCGTAGATCAGAAGAAGATCGAATTGGTGCATACGTTGAATGGTTCAGGTTTAGCTGTAGGTCGTACTTTGCTTGCAGTGATGGAAAACTATCAACGTGCTGATGGTTCAATCGAAATTCCTGAAGTTTTACGTCCATATATGGGCGGTATTAGTTATATCGACTAAAATGCATCGAATTTGTGCATAGTTTTTGCTTGGGCTCAATCAGATCTAAAAAATATAGAGGCGTATCGTGGAAATTTTCCCAATCTCTTTAAAGTTGCAGCAGCAACGTTGTCTGATTGTGGGTGGTGGGCATATTGCCTACCGCAAAGCAAACTTATTAGTCAAAGCTGGTGCGATTATTGATGTGATTGCACCAGAGATTGAGCCTGATTTGCAACAATTAGTTGAGAAGTCACTGGGTCAATATATCCAAGCCCCTTTTTCTGTAAATATTTTAGTAACGCCTTATCGCCTAGTAATTGCAGCGACAGATCAGCCTGATGTGAATAAAGCTGTCTTTGAGCAATGTGAGATACGTAATCTTCTCGTCAATAGCGTGGATGATATTCCAAATTGTCGTTTTATGGTGCCTGCAATTATTGATCGGTCACCACTCGTTATTTCTGTGGCTTCAAATGGAGCTTCACCTGTTTTATCACGTCAAATTCGTACACAGTTAGAAAGTTCTATTCCACATGGTATGGGTAAATTAGCTGAGTTTTCTGGTCAATGGCGTAAACAGGTTAAAGAAAAAATTGCGAATCCAGATGAGCGTCGTATTTTTTGGGAAAACTTATATGCAAGCCCACTAAAAGAACAAGTCTTTAATGACAATCTTGAGGTGGCAAATAATTTAATTGAACAAGCCTTAACAGAATGGACTGCACCGAAAGGTGAAGTCTATTTAGTGGGTGCGGGTCCCGGTGATCCAGAGTTGCTGACTTTAAAAGCATTACGCTTGATGCAACAAGCTGATGTGGTAATTTATGATCGTTTGGTTTCTGCACCGATCTTAGAGTTGTGCCGCCGCGATGCTGAAAAAATTTATGTCGGTAAAGCACGTTCTAATCATTCAGTCCCACAAGATGGCATTAATGCTTTGTTGGTTGAATATGCGCAAAAGGGTAAGCGTGTTTGCCGCTTAAAAGGTGGTGATCCATTTATTTTTGGGCGTGGTGGCGAAGAGATTCAAGAATTAGTTGAAGCTGATGTTACGTTTCAAGTTGTGCCAGGTATTACAGCGGCGTCAGGATGCTC
Organism: Acinetobacter modestus; assembly: GCF_014636095.1. Classification (GTDB taxonomy): domain Bacteria; phylum Pseudomonadota; class Gammaproteobacteria; order Pseudomonadales; family Moraxellaceae; genus Acinetobacter; species Acinetobacter modestus. The sequence continues at coordinate 41,448 of NZ_BMDV01000004.1, read as the reverse complement.
TGCTTATGCAGGTATTCCACTCACGCATCGTGATTATGCGCAAAGTGTACGTTTTTTAACAGGACACCTTAAAGAAGGATCACCAGAACTTCCTTGGAGTGAGCTAGTGTATGAAAACCAAACTTTGGTGTTATACATGGGCTTAGTTGGTTTAGAACGCATTTGTGAGCAATTGATTGCTCACGGCCAGCGTCCAAATATGCCAGTTGCACTTATTTCCAAAGGTACTACTCCAGATCAAAATGTGGTTGTTGGAACTTTAGCTGATATAGCGACCAAAGTATCTGAGCATCATATCGTAGCGCCGACTTTAACCATTATTGGTGAAGTGGTCAGTCTGCGTGAACAGTTAAAATGGCAATAAAATTTCCTTTATGGCGTTGTCGTCATTCCAGATCTATTTAATAAATAGATCTGGAGAATTTGAATAGTAGAGAAAATTTGTGATTCATGTTGTCCTATACGAACCAGAAATACCTGCAAACACAGGTAATATTATTCGTTTGTGTGCCAATACAGGTGCTCAATTGCATTTAGTGAGACCTTTAGGTTTTGAACTAGACGATAAGAAATTGAAGCGAGCAGGTTTGGATTACCACGAATGGGCAAGAATGCAAATTTGGGACAATATCGAGCTCTGTCTTGCCGATTTAAAAACCAAAGGTGTTGAGCATGTTTTTCCACTGACCACTAAAGGTACAGCGACACCGCATACTGTCGATCTTAATCGTCCAGTTGCTTTGTTAATGGGACCTGAAACTCGTGGTTTACCTGAACAAGTGCGTTTAATGTTCCCACAAGAGCAGTGGATTCGTTTGCCAATGGCTGAAAACTCAAGAAGCTTAAACCTCTCTAACGCAACTGCAGTTATTGTCTATGAAGCGTGGCGGCAACAGGGTTTTAAACAACTTTAGTTCCTTGGGTTAGAGATCACCATACGGGCTCGCAATAACCAAGGTATAACCATTCAGATCTTTAAACCAAATCTCTCGATGGTGTGCGTTAGGGTTGTATTTCGGTCCTTCTAAAATTTCGATTTGATGAGTTTGTAATTTTTGAACAATCTCATCAAATCGATTGCTTTCAAACCACAATAAAACCCCATTTCCAATCAGCCGTTTGGGGTCACCGATATGTGAGTGGTTATGAGCTTGCCATTGGTGCAGTTGTAACACCATATGCTGCTCAAATAACAATTGTTCATATTCTCTGCCACCATGCCCGCTTTCTAAACCAAGTATTGTTTGATACCACTGACTGGTTTTTTCGACATCAGCTACCGCAATTAAAGGCTGTGGATACATACACACCTCACTGAATGATTAGAATTATTGTTCTTGTATTGCATCAAAACGTTGCTGTGCATAAATGACTTGTTCAATATTACTCTCTGCCCAGTCTTTTAATTGATATGCCATTTTTGCGACTTCTAAGCCGAGTGGGGTTAATGAGTAATCAACACGAATGGGTGCAGTATCTTGTACTTGTCTTGCAATAAATCCATCTCGTTCTAACATTTTTAATTTTTGTGAAAGCACTTTTGGGGAAATACCCTGAATACTTTTTTTGAGTAAATTAAAATGCTGAGTTTCTCTTGCAAGTATATTGATGATCAACAAAACCCATTTATCTGCAATTTTTTCAAAAAATAATCGAGCAGGGCAATGTTGTTGATAAATATTATATTTTAATGCTTGATTCATATTTAAACCCTTCTTTTTCTCCATTGAATGTCCCTAGTTACCGATTGGTAACTAATTGACACCTAGTTTCTAAAATATATCATTAAATCGAACTTTTTAAAAATTTTGGATAATCTCATGACAAAAATTGCAGTTGTTTATTTCTCTGGTTATGGTCACACCAAAGTAATTGCACAAACTTTTGCACAACCGATTGATGCTACATTGATCGAAATCGATCAGAACGGTGAAATTACAGAGCAAGATTGGCAAACCTTAAATGATGCCCAAGCGATTGTATTTGGCGCGCCAACATATATGGGAACAGCACCTTGGCAATTTAAGAAATTTGCTGATGCTTCCTCAAAAGTATGGTTCACGCGGGGTTGGCAAGATAAAGTTTTTGCAGGCTTTACAAACAGTGCGAGTTTAAATGGTGATAAACAAGTGACGTTGATTCAATTACAAACCTTAGCTTCTCAGCATGGTGGTATTTGGGTGAGTTTAGGTTTACTTCCAGCCAATACCAAAGCTGCTAAACGCGAAGATGTGAATAATTTAGGCGGTTCTGTTGGTTTACTGGTTCAATCACCTTCTGATGCGAGTGTAGATGAGATTCCTACAGGGGACTTAGAAACAGCGAAGCTGTATGCTGAACGTGTTAAATCAATTGTTGAAAAACTGCATAGCTAAGTTTTGAGTTAATAAAAAGGCGCATTTAGCGCCTTTTTAAATTTAGATGATTTTATTCGTGTTCATTGTGTTGAGGTGCATTATATTTAAAGCCTTTGGTTTTATAGCCTAAATATAAAACACCAAACATTGCCCACCATAAACCGTATTTTAATGCTGTATCTTCAATTTCCAGCCACATAGCGAAGACACTGAGGAAGCCACAAAGAGGAATGATGACAAAGTTTAAAATATCTTTGAAATTCTTGGTGCGACCATCACGTAATGCATAGCGAGAAATTACTGAGAGATTCACAAAAGTAAATGCAATCAAAGCACCAAAGCTGATCATTGAAATCACAACATCCAAACTCATAAAACCAGCGCTTAATGCGACCAATCCTACAATGATAATATTATAAGATGGGGTATATGTTTTATGACTAATATGGCCGAAGATTTTCTTGTTGATGACACCATCACGACCCATTACATACATTAAACGAGATACGCCAGCATGAGCTGAAATACCAGATGCCATGACAGTCACAATTGCAAACGCTAAAACGTAAGACTGGAACAGCGAACCACCCACCAATAATAAAATATCTGGCTGCGTTGCTGCGACATCTTGGAAGTAACTTTTTGGATCATTTGGAAAGTAAATTTGCATAAAGTAGGTGCTAATAATAAAAATTACACCTGCGAATAATGCAGTCAAGAAAATCGCTTTTGGTAAGGTCTTTTCAGTATCTTTAGTTTCTTCTGCTAGAGAGCTTAGTGAGTCAAAACCTGTAAATGAAAAGCACAGTAAAGTCGCACCTGTAATTAACGCACCAATAGAAGTTAGCTCATTCCAGAACGGTTGTAAGCTCCAAAGTTGATAGCGTGTTTCTGCAGTAATCGGACCTTCTGCGTTATATCCCATTTGTAGTTTGTTATAAACTAAATAGGTGAATACACCGATGACGATCAGTTGAACTAAAACAATCAAGCTATTAAAGTTTGCAACAAAACGAGCACCACGTAAATTAACACCAGTCATAAAGGCTGTTAATACAATCACCCAAACCCAATGATTTACATTTGGAAATAAGGCATCCAGATAGATTCCCGCCAAGATGATATTGACCATCGGTGATAGTAAATAATCGAGCCAAGAAGACCACCCCACCATAAAGCCAACATTTGGATGGATTGATTTTTGAGCGTAAGTATAAGCCGATCCAGAAGATGGATAACGGCGAATCATGTGCCCATAGCTTAGCGATGTAAACAAAATCGCAATCAATGCCACAATGTAAGAGGTAGGAACATGGTGATGACTTTCTTCTGATACCAGACCGAAAGTGTCAAACAAGGTCATCGGTTGAATATAAGCCAAACCAATAATGATAATGTGCCAGAGACCTAGCGTTTTTTGCAGTTTAGCTACCGATGGAGTCCCAGAAATATTTGTCAACGGCGTTATCCTCATAATCGTTGATCAAAGATCAGCTATGGTTTTAAGGGCCATTTGAGACAAAAATGACCCCCGCTACAAAATAAAGAAGTGCGCCAATTTATCGTAATTTATTATAAATTGTCAGTACTTTTATGCTTCTTTTAGCAATTTTTTTGCCAATTCGCCAAAGAAATAGATGAATAAAGATTCACTTAAAATAGCAAAGCCCCGATAACGAGATTATATCGGGGCTTTGAAAGTTAAATTGTTTATTTAACTTAATGAATTACCAAGCTTTTTGCAAAATTGCACGAAGATCTTCTAAATTTGCTTCTTTTGGATTGTAAATGATTGAACCATCATTTAGCGCTTTTTCAGCAACTTCGTCTAACTGCGCTTCTGTCACTTTACCCGTTTCACGTAAAGTACGTGGAAGTTTAGTAAGTGTGAATAAACGATCACGCATGGTTAAAATAGTTGCAATGGCTTTTTCTGCTCGCAGATTGGCAGGCGTCTGTGCATAAATATCTGCACCTGCAAGTGGAAGCAATAATTCACCAATCTTAGCACCATTGACTTCTTTGTTGTATTCAAGCACGTATGGCAAGAATAAGTTCATGCAAAGACCATGGGGCAGGTGAGCAACTGCACCTAAGGCGTGACCAAGTGAGTGTACTAAACCTACCATTGAATTAGAGAATGCGATTCCCGCCATAGTTGATGCTTGAGCAAGCTCTAAACGACCTTGTGCATCACTTGGGTTGTCTAAAACTTTGAATAAGTTTTCACTAATTTTCTTGATACCAGCACTTGCATAAGCATCGCTTAAAGGATTCGCTGCTAAGCAGGTATAAGCTTCAACACAGTGAGTTAGTGCATCCATACCTGTCATTGCAGTTAGGTGTGGTGGCAATGTTTGTGTCATGCGCGGATCAAGAATTGCAGCATGTGGCATCAAGTAATAAGAAGCAAATGCAAGTTTGACATTTTTTTGCGTATCAGAAACGACAGCAACCATAGTTGCTTCAGAACCTGTACCAGACGTTGTTGGAATGACGAAGAATGGTTTTAATGGTTTTGGTAGGTTATGTGCACCTGAGTATTGCAATAAATCATCGCCACCTTCTGAAACTAAAATATTAGTTGCTTTCGATGTATCAATAACTGAACCACCACCAATCGCAATAATGGCATCACATTTTTTTTCACGATACAGTTGTGCTGCTGCACGTACTACTTCCAAGCTTGAATCGGGTGGAACGTCATCAAAAATTGCACCAATTACAGCATCTGTTGTGCTAAAAGCAGCTTCAATTGGGCTGAGAAGACCATTTGCACGTACGCCTTTATCGGTAATGATCATTGGACGTTTTGCGCCTAGAGTCGCAAGTTCAAAAGGGATGTGCTCTAACGCAGCGTTACCAGCAATTACTTTTACAGGACAAAAAAATTCGTAATAAGGCTTAGCCATGTTATGCGCTCCGTTTGAAATATGATTGTGCGACTTTGAGGTAGATATTTTTTGCGCCAGTGAATTTTTCTTTGAATGTTAATTCAGCTGGATAACGTTTCACAGCAAGTGATGCAATCAATTTAGGTAGAATTAACGCTTCCATTTTATTTAAACAACGAACTAATCGAATGGCACTTGAAACATCACCATCAGCGATCATACGGTCGTTAGCAAATGCTTGAGCAGTACTTTCTTGGAAAGAAAATACAAGGAAAGCATGTGTTAAATGTTTAAAAGTAATTGTTAAATCTGGTTTGCCTTTATAATTAGGTAAAAGCTCCAATTGTTTTTCTTCGGTCACTCGTGCAATAAATGCAGGACCATTTGGGAAAACATTCATTGAAAGTATAAAGCCAACTGGAAATTTAGAGACTTCCTGTTGTACTTCGTCATCCACTTGGCTTGCCATTACTAAACCACGACCGACGACATCCATCATGAGTTTTACGTAGGCAAATTGCAAAGTGGGCTTCACTGCTTTGGTCGAAATCACTCGCGTATCCCTTGTTAAAATTATGCAAAAGCAAATTTAGAGTAATTACTCTAATTTATTTCTTTGGAATTTAAAAGTAGTTTATTCAGATTTGACTACAAGGTCATGAAAGAAATTCGTATTTTGTAAATAGCTAATAAAATCATGACAAAGTTGCTCAAAGCTTGGGTAATCTTCAAGCAAGTCTTGCAAGCGTACCATTTCTAAACCTGCGTATCCACAAGGATTAATAGTTTGAAAGCCTGTTAAATCACAATCAATATTTAAGGCCAAACCGTGGTAACTACGACCACGGCGAATTTTAAAACCTAAAGATCCGATTTTACGACCATCAACATAGACACCTGGTGCATCAGGCTTAGCGTAAGCCTCAATATTGTATTGTTTCAGCAACTCAATCATGGCTTGTTCAGCAAAGCTGACTAGAGTTCGGACATGCCATTTCAAACGGTTTAAATCTAATAGGAAATAAGCAACGAGTTGGCCCTTACCATGCCAAGTGACTTGTCCCCCGCGATCAGTATGGACAACTGGAAGGCTGCTGTGCGTAAGGATATGTTCAGCTTTACCAGCTTGCCCTTGTGTCAAAACATCTTGATGTTGTAATAACCAAACTTCATCGGGTGTGGTTTCATCACGATTGGTTGTGAAGTCTTTCATTGCTTCAAAACGAGTTGTGTAGTCTTGTAAATTATTGAAACAACGAACGATTAAGGAGGGTTTAGAATTCATTTTTAACACCTTGCTTTACATGCTCAAGTATTTCTGTACAGTTTGATTCGTATCCAGCAAGAGGGAGTTCGTTAATAAATTTAGCCCATTTTATAAATATTATTGGATCGGCTGAATTTGCTATTTTTATAGAATTTTCACCTAAGATAGATAGCGTTTCGCTGTAACATAAATTTTGATGAACGTATGTACTGAAAGAACCTGCATAAAAGCAAGCAAAACTCCAAATGAGGGCTAAGCAGATAAAAGGTATACGTTTAAAAAATTTCATATCATTTAATATTGTTTATTGGTGGTTGGTTATCTCTGATTCTGGAGGAATAAACATATATTCTTCAAAATTTTCAATATAATCATCAAGATTTTCTTCAAGCATTTTTCTATATTCGGTTAGGAAATATTCTATTGTTTCTTCTTTAGCATTCGCTAATTCTTCACCAGTATTCCATCCTGTTGTGCTCACCCAAGCATTAAAGCGTGATGTTGCGTAAAGCATGGAAGCGCTGACTTTTCCTCGTCCGATTACTTCCGTTATCTGCTGATTAGACAATTGAATATGCTGATCAGCTCGTTCATAGAATTCATCATCAATGTTTTGCATTATTATTCTCACAAAAAATCCAAAACACTTTCGTATTTTGGATTTCTTATTTAAAGCGCTGTCTTAATTAAAGGACAGGCTGCAAGATCAGCATATAGCGCATGAACTTGTTCTAATTCTTCGAAGCGTAATTGTGCAGTCAAAGAATGGTATTTACCTGTACGTGAAGGTTGTACTTTTACTGTACCACCATCGAATTCAGGGAAGTGCTTCTGCAAAATATCAACAACAGCCACTCGAAGTTCATCCCCTGCATTACCAATCAATTTGATTGGATAGTCCATCGGGAAAACCCAAAGATGTTCTTGCAATTCACGAGAAGGAGTGCGGTCTAACATGAGCAACCTCTTTAATTTGAAACGCCTGCATCAGTGCAGGCGCTTATGATCTAATAACTAGATGGGGATGAAATGTTTAATTTCAAGTCTCGATTAAGGGCTTACGCCATCACTCAAAACCTCCCATTAATTAGTCATTTTCCAAGAATGAACGTAAGTGTTCAGAGCGAGAAGGGTGGCGAAGTTTACGTAACGCTTTCGCTTCAATCTGACGGATACGTTCACGTGTTACGTCAAACTGTTTACCCACTTCTTCTAAAGTATGGTCGGTTGGCATATCGATACCAAAACGCATTTTTAATACTTTAGCTTCACGTTCTGTTAAGTTTTCAAGCACTTCACGTGTCGCTTCTTTTAAACCTTCTGAGGTCGCAGCATCGACTGGAGATGTGATGTTTGAGTCCTCAATGAAGTCACCAAGATGCGAATCTTCATCATCACCGATCGGTGTTTCCATCGAAATCGGTTCTTTTGCGATTTTAAGTACTTTACGAACTTTAACCTCGTCCATTTCAAGACGTTCACCTAACTCTTCAGGTGTCGGTTCACGTCCCATTTCTTGAAGAAGTTGACGTGATACACGATTGATTTTGTTAATCGTTTCAATCATGTGGACTGGAATACGAATAGTACGCGCTTGATCGGCAATCGAACGTGTAATCGCCTGACGAATCCACCAAGTTGCATACGTCGAGAATTTATAACCACGACGATATTCAAACTTGTCTACAGCCTTCATCAAACCAATGTTACCTTCTTGAATCAAATCAAGGAACTGTAAGCCACGGTTCGTATATTTTTTCGCAATCGAAATAACCAAACGTAAGTTTGCTTCAACCATTTCTTTCTTGGCACGACGTGCTTTCGCTTCACCAACTGCCATACGTTTAGAGATATCTTTGATATCTTTTACGTTCAAACCAAGGTCTTTCTCAATATCAGCAATCTTCTGTTGGAATGCCAATACGTCAGGACGCACTTTTTCTAAATGTGCTTTGGTTTCAGCAGGGGCTTTCGCGATTTGTTCATCTAACCAAGCTGGATTTGACTCTTGTTCAGGGAACGTTGTACGGAATTGATTACGATCCATACGACCACGACGTACTGCATAACGCATGATTTCACGTTCATTGGTACGAATTTGTTCATGTGTCCCACGAATCATTTCTGAAATGATGTCAAATAAACGTGGTGTGAATTTGAACATCATAAAGACTGCAGCTAAAGCTTCTAGTGCAGCTTTTGCTTCGTCACTATTACGACCATGTTTTGCTACAATTGCTTTTGTATCATTCCAAGCAGCTTCTAGTTCAGAAAAACGAACTTTGGCGATTTCAGGATCAGGTCCAGATTCACCTTCGGAATCATCATCACCTTCAGATTCTTCGTCTTCGTCATCATCATCAAGTTTTACATCTTTTGTCGCAGGTGAAGCGCTTTCAGCTTCTTCAAGTTCTGCTTCTTCTTCCAGTACTTCTGGAATGTCATCATCAGTTTCTGGGTCTAAGTAGCCAGAAAGAATATCGGCAAGACGACGCTCACCTGTTAAAAAGTCATTATATTCTTGTAAAACGACTTCAACAGCATTTGGCCAATAAGCAATTGAATGTAAAACGTCACGAATACCTTCTTCGATACGTTTTGCAATGCTAATTTCGCCTTCACGTGTTAAAAGTTCAACTGTCCCCATTTCACGCATGTACATACGTACAGGGTCAGTGGTACGACCAGGCTCACTTTCAACCGATGCTAATACGGCAGCAGCTTCTTCTTCAGCGACTTCGTCCGCAGCTTCAGTAGATTCACCAAACATGGTGTCATCAGTTTCTGGTGCACGTTCATGCACTGGAATACCAACGTCTTGAAGCATCTGAATGATGTCTTCAATCTGCTCACTTTCCGTAATTGAGTCTGGTAGATGATCGTTAACCTCAGCGTAAGTTAAGTAACCTTGTTCTTTGCCTCGGCTAATCAGAGCCGCTACTTGCGAAGTAGGGGAATTCATATCGCTCATCTTTGCTTACTCTTTTGTTGAATCTGTGGCGGTGAAAAACCGTGCATGATAGCACAATTCACGAGGAATGTTTTGGATTTGATCCGCTAGCTTTAAATAAAAAATAGGTTGGATTGAACTGTAGTTTCTTAAATATGGGGGTGTGTCATAATTTTTCAAGCAGAGAATTCCTATTCAAGAATTTTTTCATTTGTACAATTGTTAGAATATAAATACACAAAAAAAACGATGAAAAAAAGTACAAAACACCATTTTATAGTGAAAAAATCAAATAAAACTTGACAAGGTTTAATAAGACCGATAAATAGCGGCTAGACCCATTTATATTTTTTCATTTAGAGGTACTGTTAGTGTCTTCTACAGATTTCGAATTAGATGATGATAACTACGGTGAGGATGATGTTGGTTTTGATGAGTCATCAGGCAAAATCAGTGCCAAAGAATCATTAGAAAAGCGCCGTTTGATTGATGATCTACTCGCTCAACGCCGTTTAGAACGAGAATTAAAAGATTTCGATTATGATTTCGACGACGATGATTTGGATGACTAAAGTGAAGCAAAATTGCTAAGACTTTATGTTTGAAAATGTTATGCTGTTGCCGATGTATTTAAAATTTGGATCATAAAATGAGCACATTAGATTTAGACTTATTGAGTAATTTTCTTGACGGTGATCAAAATGAGCACGGTTTAGATTTTGCAGCGACTCATGGCTTTTTGTGTGCTATCGCGGTTGGTCCAAAATTTGATCGTTGGTTGGATGAGCTTTTTGAGAGTAATCAAAAGAAAGTTCCTAGTGAAATCATTGAACAAATCAAAGCTTGGTTAGAGTCTATTCGCCAAGATTTAGCCAATGAAAACGGAATTGAATTCCCTTTTGAAATTGAAGAAGCAGATGTTGATTCAAGTTTAGGTGATTGGAGCGTTGGTTTTGTTGATGCAATGTTCTTAAATGAAGAGGCATGGTTTGCTCCAGAGTTTGAAGAGCAATTGGTTGATTTAACTTTACCAATTATGGTGTTTAGTGGCATTGATGAAGAAGATCCTCAAATGGAGTCTTTCCGTCGTAATGGTCAATTGATGGATGAATTAGCAGAAGAAATTCCTGATAATTTGAATGAAATTTATCTCATGTATCACACGCCAACATGATTTTATAGTCATATAATTTTATTATCATAATTTGGAGTAAAATTATATTACTTTTATTTAAAAGCTAGTTCATATATGAACTGGCTTTTTTATTTTTAAATAAATAAAAATAAATATTTAATTTTATTAATTATTTATTTTAAAAAAATAATTAATTTTTTTGATTTTATTTTAAAGTATTTAATATGTTGAGTTAACTTAATCTATTATATTTTTTATTGTATGATTTGATCCTATCTTTTTGCTTGTGCTGATATTATTCTATTGGTGGTTATTTTTAATTTTTATAAAGAGTGTTGATTATGGGGAATAATAGAATTAAATATTTTTTTTTGGCTTTTTCTTTAATTCTTGCAGGATGCGGTGGTGGAGGTTCAAATGATTCGAACTCATCCTCTTCAAATAATAATACACCTTCTACAGGTGGTAATGAAATACTTAAGGGAGGAACGCTTGTTAATCCTGAAATACTTATTAGTACCAAAAAGTATTTAATTGGGCCTAATAATTTTTATAATTATTTTACATATTCTGGTACTGATAAAGAAACGATATTTTTAAAGGTGAATTTTGACTTACCATTCACTATGCAGAATAGGAGGAGATGTAGAGAATCTATAGCGAATGGGTATCTTGATACAGAGTATCCAATTACACGTATGTATGATAATAAAAATAAGTTAGAGCAATTAAATTGTTATGAAGATGTAAGGTATACATTTGATTCTTCAAATAAAAAAATATTTCAGGTGGTTCCAGCTTATAGAGGAAACGGGATTTTAAATTTTGCAGCAGTTAAAGGTAACGCAGCAATTATAGCACCTGTTGGTGAGCAAGGAAGTCCTAGTAATCCAATTTTAGTTAAAGCATCAAACAAGATGAATCATAATTCTTTTTATAATTACTTTAAGTATAGTGCAAAAGCGGGGGAGACAATTCACTTGTCGGTATTTTTAGATACACCATTAACCGATAGACAATTAAGACGTTGTCGTGAGGCTGAAAGTGATTTGACTTTGAACAAAGTTAGTGGTTATTCAACTGATCTATATATTTATGATGATAACTATAATTATGTAAAATCTGTATGTGATACTGAGGTTAAATATACTTTTTCTAAAGATGGTACCTATATTTTCTCATTTAACTTTGAGGGAGCAGGTAATAGTGATGGTGGTGGGAATGGAACAGGGACTATATACTTTGAAAGTCTAGGTACTCAGATGTCATATAACTAAGTTTTGATAATTTTATGTGTGGAATAAGGCTGTTCTAGAGTGGCCTTATTCAAAAAATATTGTGGCTTGGTGGTATTTAAAATTTTAGTGATATTTAAAATATAATTTTACTAAAGAAATAATTTAGTTTTTTTAAATTTTTATAAAATGAATTGTAGTTTGTGTAATCTATTTTAAATTATAGATTAATGTTGGTGAAGTCTTTAAATTGGTTTTAATATGGTCTTTTGTGAGAAATTTAAATTTTGACTATCTTTGTTAAGATTCTAAATATAATGATTGAACAACTTAATGTGTTTCATTGGATAAGTTTAGCTTACTTGAACTGATAAACACTCTGGGAGAATATCATCAATCCCCAGAGCTGATGTTCTGTCTAGATCATTTATGAATTTATTTTTCCTTACGGCAGAGATGCCAAATACTTTCATCGGCTGTGGCTTTATTTCTAAGATTTTCTGTTACAGTTGCTAATAATTCAAAATTGTAATGTTCTGCGTAATGCTTTGTTAATTCATCTTTAGGAACGGAGAATGGTGGTCCTTTAAGTAAGTTCTGATCATATTCAAGGTTAATTAGTAGCTGAGGTGCTTGTTTTGTAATTTCTAACAAATGTTGTGTGTATTGGCTTCGCATTTGTGGTGGAAGAGCGATTAGAGCAGCTCGATCGTAAACAGCATCTATATCTCCAAGTTGTTGTGCTGTTAACTGGAAAAAATCACCAACGAATAATTCAATTTGAGGATGTTGATAGTGAGTCAATTCACCTGATTGTGCCTCTTTAAAGCTCAATCCTAAATTTGAAATAAGATCTTGGATTGCAATAGGGCTAAGATCAATGCCAACTATTTGATAACCCTGATTTATTAGCCAGTTTATATCTAAACTTTTACCACAAAGTGGAACAAAAATACGTGCATGAGGCTTTAAATCTAATGATCTAAAATATTGGGTTAGTAGGGCGTGAGGTTGGTCTTGATGAAAACCAATATTATTGTTTTGCCATTTGTCATGCCAAAAATCATGTTGCATTATTTGAACCTCAGTATTCATTTAAATAGAGTTGAAAATGTCATCTACTATTTTTTTGATAAATAGAATTTCTTGATTAAGAACCAAAGTACGTATGCTATTGCAATAGCTAAAATAATAGTGCCAATACGTTGTGTAATAGCACTCATCAATGCTGGATTTTCACTAAAATGATAACCAACATAGGCAAGTAGCGTGGTCCAAAGGATTGTACCTGCAGCACTATAAGCCATAAACTTACTAAAAGGCATTTTGCTCATACCTGCTGGGATACTAATTAAAGAGCGAACTGCAGGTACCATACGACCAAAAAAAACGATCCTATGCCCATATTTTTCAAACCAAACTAATGATTTTTCAAGATCAGCAACACTAATACGGAGGTATTTTCCGTAGCGTTCGACAAGAGTAAAAAGGTGGTGTTGCGGAATTTTTCTACCAATCCAATACAGCAATGCCGCGGCTAGAAGTGAGCCGATACTACCAGCAATAATCACTCCGATTAAAGTCAGTTCACTTTTTGCTGCAGTATAACCAGCGGATGGCATAATGATTTCGGATGGAATCGGTGGGAAAATATTATCAAGAAACATTAAAAATGCGATACCTAAGTATCCTAGTTTCTCCATGATGGATAATACCCAGTCTTCCAGTCCCATAGCGCCTAAATGTGATTTGTGAGTTAGGGGTTAGAATAATGGTTGTCTAAATAACTCTCAATGATGTATTGGTTAATAATCTTGATGATTAAAATAAAAAAAGCCTTAGTTTGAGCTAAGGCTTTTTATTAAATCTTTATACTAATTTATAGGCGTTTGCGTTTTGCCGCTGCAATTTGTGACTGACGCATACGGAAGCCAGCTTTTTGTTTATCCGTAGTTTTATCAATACAGTAAACACAAGACACGCCGTGTTCATAGCTTGGTAATTCAGCTTCAACCTTAGTAAGTGGCCATCCACAAGCGTGACACTTAATATTTTCACCTTCTTCAACGCCGTGAGTCACCGCCGTACGACCATCAAATACGAAGCATTCACCTTCCCACATACTTTCTTCGGCAGGGGTTTCTTCTAGATATTTTAAAATACCGCCTTTAAGATGGTAAACTTCATTAAAGCCTTCTTGTAGAAGTAGAGAAGTTGATTTCTCGCAACGAATACCGCCCGTACAGAACATCGCAATTTTTTTATCTTTATGTTGTTCAAGGTTTTGTTTTACATATTCAGGAAATTCACGGAAACTTTCAGTTTTCGGATCAATCGCACCTTTAAATGTACCAGCTTTGTATTCATAGTCATTGCGAGTGTCGATCAGGATCACGTCATCACGACTAATCAGATCATTCCATTCTTGAGGATCAAGATAGTGGCCCACTAAATCACGTGGCTTCACTTCGACACCTAAAGTGACAATTTCATTTTTAAGTTTAATTTTCATTTTACGGAATGGTTTTTCAGAGCTTTCAGACTCTTTATATTCCATTGCATTAAACCCTTCGTTTAAAAGGAATTGATGAACGGTATCAATCGCGGCACGGTCGCCAGCAACAGTTCCATTAATTCCTTCAGACGCTACAATCAGAGTTCCACATAAATTGATGCTCTTCACTAAGTTCAAAAGACGTTGTTGCAGGTCTGCTGCATCTGAAACTTCTTTAAATTGATATAGTGCCGCAACAACCCAATTATTGGTCGCTTGCTGTTCTACAGGTGCAAGCTGTTCTACAGTAGCGTTCATGGATAACTCCAAATGTATTAAGATAGAAAAATAAGGCGCACATTTTAGCGCGAAATCTGAAAATAAGCGAGAAAGCCATAAAACAAATATGGTTTTAAAGGAGTTGGTTTTGAGTAACGATCGTCGAATTCCATCATTGACCCCCTGTGCAGGACGTTGCTCAACGGTATTTGGTGATCTGGTTTGTCGTGGTTGTCGCCGTTTTAATCATGAAGTGATTCAGTGGAACACCTACACGCCTGAGCAAAGACTCATGGTTTGGAGACGATTGGATGCACAATTGAATCAAATATTAGTGCCTTTGCTACCTCATGCAAATCTACAACATATTGAAGGTTTTATTCACAGTAAACATATTCGTGTCTTAGAGACAGCCACTACAGGGCGGAAGTTGTATCATGCTTTGAAAATTTGCGAGAAGAATAAGCATTTGGCACATGATAGTGGGCTTGGTATTACAGATTCACAGGTTAAACCAATTTGGGATGAGTTTGAGCGT
Source organism: Acinetobacter modestus (assembly GCF_014636095.1). Classification (GTDB taxonomy): domain Bacteria; phylum Pseudomonadota; class Gammaproteobacteria; order Pseudomonadales; family Moraxellaceae; genus Acinetobacter; species Acinetobacter modestus. The sequence goes on along the minus strand of NZ_BMDV01000004.1, from coordinate 26,299 downwards.
CGTGTGTTGGCTTTGGCTAAGGCGAGTTATGAATTGGCATGGTTACGTGCAGATGGTATCAGTGCAACCTTGTTACGTGCCCTAGAAGAAGATGAGATCTAAAAAGATTTTTTACGAAAAGTTAGCCAATAAATAACTATTTCAGCAATTAATACATTTATCGTCCAGCCTAACCATGCTTCAAGCTGATAAATGTGGATTGGTGTAAGCCAATCCCAATAGGGTTGAATTTGGTAAAGTGCAAGTTTCCATGTTCTCAAGCTTAATGCAGATAAGGCTAAAGCAAAACTTCGAATCATCCAGTTACGATGTGCAATCCATTTTTTTTCAAAAGCATAATAAAGTGCAAATAGGGTACTTGTCCCCCATAATAATCCAAGAATGACAAAGCAGATTTGAGTAGTTAGACCTCCATTTGCTGAGATTGCAAGAATGAAGCCGCTAGGCAAGGCGGCTCCAAGTGTTGCAATAATATAAAGCCAGCCCGCATAGCGATGTAAACGTGGTGTGTTGTTACGAATTGAATGTGAGAATTGGGTAAAACCCGCCAATAATACCAAGCTGCTAGTGATAACATGAGTTTGAAATGCAAAGCGCCAAGGCTGAGAATGTACGACATCTTGCTTAAGAACTAAAAAATTGGTGCTATCTGACCAAGGGAAATAATTCAGGCAGATTTTAAGCATTAACCAAGATAGATAGCCGAAAACTAATATGATGATCAATTGAGAGAATCGGTTGAGTATTTTCCACATAAATATTGATCACTGTTATGCTGTGCAAGCAAAATAATTGAAATAGTTTTTTAGATGAGAACATTAAAATGAATAAGCCTAAACAATTATTAATTGCGATTGCTATTTTATCAAGCACTACCCTGACTTTAGCACAACCCGCTCAAATAGCACCTTCATGGACAGGGTTATATAACGATGAACAAAAAATTTCTTTGTTTATGCAGCAAAAAGGTAATGATGTTACTGGCTATAGTTTTTTGAATGGTAAGCAATTAAATTTTAAAGGGAAAATAAAGCAAACTGATTCAAATTATACATTAACCTTGAATGAAGTTGGGCGGGGTGTGGATGTTGGTCGATTCGTATTGAATTATAAGGGGAATACTTCACCGATTGAAGCGCAATGGTCGTCTGCAACTCAAACGGTAAAACCTAAATTTTTTAGTTTAAATGCACAGCAATGTAAATATGCAAAAGAGCAAGGGGAATTTCCTGATGCTTCTCTGCGTTTGTTAAAAGATGCTGATTTACAAGTACCTTTAGGTCAATTGCAATATATGCGCAATGAAATTTATGCACGTCATGGATATGCTTTTCAAAATAAAAAATGGGCGATCACTTTCTCACAATATGATTGGTATATGCCATGTTATCTAAATGTAGATGCACGTTTGACTCAAATTGAAAAAGAAAATGTAAAGCGTATTAAAATGGTCGAACCATATGCTAAAGATGTGGATTGGGGGCGTTAATTCATTTTGATGAATACTGTTTCTAATAAAAAAGCTGCCATTTGGCAGCTTTTTTAACATTAATTTTAAAAATAAAATTAACGTTTGATGTCGCGTTGAGTCGAGCCTGTGTAAAGCTGACGTGGACGACCGATCTTGTAAGGACCGCTGTGCATTTCTAACCAGTGGCTGATCCAACCAACTGTACGTGCAAGCGCGAAGATTACAGTAAACATTTCTGTTGGAATACCAATCGCTTTTAAGATGATACCTGAATAGAAGTCTACGTTTGGATACAAGTTACGCTTGATGAAGTATTCATCAGAAAGCGCAATTCTTTCAAGTTCCATTGCAAGAGCAAGTTGTGGATCTTGGATACCTAAAGCTTCAAGTACTTCGTCACAAGTTTGTTTCATGACTTTCGCACGTGGATCGAAGTTTTTGTAAACACGGTGACCGAAGCCCATGAGTTTAACTTCTTTGCTCTTCACTTTTTCCATGAATTCAGCAACGTTTTCTACGCTACCAATTTCATCTAACATTTTAAGTACAGCTTCGTTTGCACCACCGTGAGCAGGTCCCCAAAGTGCAGAGATACCAGCAGAGATACATGCATACGGGTTCGCACCAGTAGAACCAGCAAGACGAACTGTAGACGTAGATGCATTTTGCTCGTGGTCAGCATGAAGCGTAAAGATACGATCCATTGCACGTGCAAGAACAGGATTTACTTTGTAGTCACGATCAGCAGGAGTTGCAAACATCATATGCAAGAAGTTTTCTGCATAACCTAAGTCATTACGTGGGTAAATGAATGGTTGACCTACAGTGTACTTATAGCTCCACGCTGCAAGCGTAGGGATTTTCGCGATTAAGCGAATTGCAGTAATTTCACGATGGTTAACATCTTCGATGTCTAAACCGTTGTGATAAAACGCAGATAATGCACCTACTACACCAACCATGATTGCCATAGGGTGAGCATCACGACGGAAACCATTGAAGAAACGGCTTACTTGGTCATGAACCATAGTGTGGTTGCGAACTTTAGCATCAAATTCTGCTTTCTGTTCAGCATTTGGAAGCTCGCCATTTAATAATAAGTAGCAAGTTTCTAAATAGTCTGCTTGAGTCGCTAATTGATCAATCGGATAGCCACGGTGTAATAACACACCTTTGTCACCATCAATGAATGTGATCTTAGATTCGCAAGCAGCTGTCGCCATAAAACCAGGATCGAAAGTAAAATGACCAGATGCTAATACATCTTTAACGTCAATTACATCTGGGCCCAATGTGCCGCTGTAAATTGGTAATTCAATTTCTTTGCCATCAAGCTGTAATACGGCTTTTTTGCCAGTTGCTGCAGACATTCAATAGATCTCCTGTCCTGGTGAATGATTATCTGACTCGAAATCCTAATCTTGTCATGTGCGAATCAGACGGTGTCAAAATTTGCTATAAGATTAGTGGCTACTAAAATTTTGTCAATTATACTTAGGGATAAAAAATAACGTTATTGCAGTCAATTAGTCATTCAGTATCAAAGAAAAAATTGAGTAAAATCACAGCATCGGTCGAGTATAATATGTCAAATCAGGTTTGAGGTGCATAAAAAAAATGAAGCACCAGTACAATTGTAAGTAAATTTTTATTCGAGTTATATTTTGGTGCTTAAAAAATAAATACTTACCACAATTCAAAAGCCTATATATCTCAGGGTCTAGAATTAACTATCCATTAAAAAATAGATTAAAAGTTTTATATATCGAGTCATAATTGATTCATTATGGTGCGATTAATTGTATAAAAAATAGCTTATTTTTTATGAGTATCTGGTATGAGGAAACAGATTATTGATCCCTGATATTTAATATATAAATGAGGGGTATTATTTTCGCCTATATTTAAGATTGTAGTTTTTGATTAATTTTTATACATTAAGCTGAGTGTTATTGAAATATATTAGAAATAATTTTGACAAAAAATTAAGTAAACTAAAAAATAATAACTCATATTTTATTTTTATATAACAGTAATATATTGGGTTTTATTGCGGTTTCAAGCGCAGCTTACATACGTATTAAATGTGAATGATTCTTATTTCATTGCATTTTCGACTAAAGCGAAAACTGATTGTTTGTATTTTGATATTTCACGTTTTATAATTCGTTGTCGTTATATAGGTTGGGCGTGCATTATGCTTGCCTGACTATGCCAGCTTTCCTTTGAATTAATTCAAACAAACTCCGGATGGAGTTTCTACCTACAGGATGCCCGCTGTGAAAAGCAACAGACCTGTCAATTTGTCCATGGGTCAGGTGTTAGCGGTAAATTTACGCTCACCCGTGGCTATTGCATCAATTCTACACCGTTTATCAGGTGTAATCGTTTTCTTATTAGTCGCTGTTCTTTTATGGATTTTGGATAAATCTTTATCTTCACCAGAAGGATTTGACTACGTTAAAAATGTCGTTTTCGGAAATATCTGTGTACGTTTCATCGTATGGGTATTTGTAGCTGGCTTAATTTTTCACTTCATTGCAGGGGTAAAGCATTTACTTGCTGATCTTGGTTTTGCTGAGGAACTTCAAAGCGGTCGTATTGCAGCTACTATTTCATTGATTTTGTCTGCGATCGGTATTCTCGCGGCATTTGTATGGATTATGTTCTGATGAAAAGTGCTACAGGTTTAACAGGTTCAGGTTCTCGCGATTGGTATATCCAGCGTGTCAGTGCTGTAGTTTTGGCTGCTTACACTGTGGTGATGTTCGGTTGGATCTTGTGTAATAGCGGATTCGGTTACGAACAGTGGGCTGGCTTTATGTTGACTCTACCAATGAAGATTTTCTCTTTATTGGCAGTATTGTCACTCGTTGCTCATGCTTGGATTGGTATGTGGCAAGTCTTTACTGATTATGTAACGACTCGTCAAATGGGTCCTTCGGCTTCAGGTTTACGCCTTGTACTCACTACAGCTGTCATTATTTCAGTGTTCGTGTACGCAATCTGGGGTATCCAGATTTTCTGGGCAAATTGATAGGAAGAGATCATGGGCGCAATTAACCCTAAAGAAGATTATTCAAATATTCAAAACCTCACTTTCGATGCAGTTATTGTTGGTGGTGGTGGTTCTGGTATGCGTGCTTCTTACCAACTTGCTCAAGCTGGTTTAAAAGTTGCAGTATTGACCAAAGTATTCCCGACACGTTCGCATACGGTTGCTGCTCAAGGCGGTATTGGTGCATCGTTAGGTAACATGCAAGAAGATAACTGGCATTATCACTTCTATGACACGGTTAAAGGTTCGGATTGGTTAGGCGATCAGGACGCAATCGAGTTCATGACACGTGAAGCGCCAAAAGTTGTGTATGAGCTTGAACACTTAGGTATGCCGTTTGACCGTAATGAAGATGGTACGATCTATCAGCGTCCATTTGGTGGTCACTCAGCAAACTATGGTGAAAAAGCAGTTCCACGTGCTTGTGCTGCTGCTGACCGTACAGGTCATGCATTACTTCATACTTTGTATCAAAGTAACGTAAAAATGGGTACTCAGTTTTACGTTGAATGGATTGCATTAGACTTAATCCGTAACGAAGCGGGTGATGTTCTTGGTGTAACCGCAATCGACCAAGAAACAGGTAACATTGCAGTATTCCAAGCGAAAGCGACTTTGTTTGCTACTGGTGGTGCTGGTCGTGTTTATCGTGCATCAACCAATGCTTATATCAACACTGGTGATGGTCTTGGTATGGCTGCTCGTGCAGGTATTCCATTACAAGATATGGAATTCTGGCAATTCCACCCAACGGGTGTTGCTGGTGCAGGCGTATTGTTAACTGAAGGTTGTCGTGGTGAAGGTGGTATCCTTCGTAACAAAGACGGCGAACCATTCATGGAACGTTATGCTCCAACTTTAAAAGACTTGGCGCCACGTGACTTCGTATCGCGTTCTATGGACCAAGAAATTAAAGAAGGTCGTGGTTGTGGTCCTAAGGCGGATTATATCTTATTAGATATGACTCACTTGGGTGCTGAGACGATCATGAAACGTTTACCATCTGTATTTGAGATTGGTAAGAAGTTCGCGAACGTTGACTGTACGAAAGAGCCAATTCCAGTTGTACCAACAATCCATTATCAAATGGGTGGTATTCCTACGAATATTCATGGTCAAGTTGTTGTACCGCACGGTGTTGAAGAGGGTGAATTCTCTGCTCACTATGATAAAGATACGAAAGAGTATTCTTATAAAGGTACACGTGATTATGTGAAACCAGTAAAAGGTTTCTATGCGATCGGTGAATGTTCTTGTGTATCAGTACATGGTGCAAACCGTTTAGGTACAAACTCATTGCTTGACCTTGTGGTATTTGGTAAAGCAGCGGGTGAACACATCATTGACTACGTGACTAAACATCATGGCGATGATTATCAGCCGCTTCCGACTGATGTGTTAGAAAATACATTAAAGCGTATTCGTAAGTTAGATGATTCAACGACGGGTGAAAACGCGCAAGAAGTTGCTGATGCAATTCGTGATATCGTTCAAGATCACGCAGGTGTATTCCGTACTCAAGCATTGCTTGACAAGGGTGTAAAAGAAATTCTTGCGATTGAACCACGTGTTCGTAACATTCATTTGAAAGACAAATCTAAAGTATTTAACACTGCACGTGTTGAAGCATTGGAAGTTGAAAACTTGTATGAAGTTGCGAAGGCGACTCTAATTTCTGCTGCTGCACGTAAAGAATGTCGTGGTGCGCATACAGTTGTTGACTATGAGTTAGCACCTGATCACCCAACTTATTCTTACGGTCGCCGTGATGATGAGTGGATGAAGCATACTTTATGGTATTCATCAGACAACCGTCTTGAATATAAGCCGGTACGTTTCAGCCCATTAACGGTTGAAGCAATTGAACCTAAGCCACGTACATTCTAATCGGGAGAACAAAGATGAGTAGAGGCACTCGTACATTCGAAATCTACCGCTATGATCCTGATAAGGATAAAGCGCCGTACATGCAAACTTTCAAACTTGAGTTAACCGATAAGCATCGTATGTTGCTTGATGCGTTACTTGCGTTGAAAGTGCAAGATGAGTCATTAACATTCCGTCGCTCTTGCCGTGAAGGTATTTGTGGTTCGGATGGTGTGAACATCAATGGTAAAAATGGTTTAGCGTGCTTGTGGAACTTGAACGATTTACCAGAGAAGATTGTGATCCGTCCTTTACCTGGTTTACCAGTGGTAAAAGATTTGGTTGTAGACATGAACCAGTTCTATGATCAATATGACAAGATCCAACCGTTCTTGATTAACAATCAGCCTGCACCAGCAAAAGAGCGTTTACAGTCTCAAGCAGAACGTGAACACTTAGATGGTCTATATGAATGTATTCTTTGTGCATGTTGTTCAACATCATGCCCATCATTCTGGTGGAACCCTGATAAGTTCCTCGGACCATCTGCATTGTTAAATGCATATCGCTTTATCATTGACTCTCGTGATACGGCAACACAAGAGCGTTTGGCTCGTTTAGACGACCCATTCTCTTTGTTCCGTTGTAAAGGGATCATGAACTGTGTATCAGTTTGTCCTAAAGGTTTAAACCCGACGAAGGCAATTGGTCACATTCGTAATATGTTGTTAGATCAAGCTGGTTAATACAGTTTTCTGACATGTGAAAAGGGAGCTTTTAAAAGCTCCCTTTTTTATCTTGATTAAATAGTTTTCTGTGTTGGTGGGCTTGCAAGGCTTATTATCGAGTCTTTAAAAAATATTATTGGGTGTTGAAAATTTATAAATTTTGAGCTTAAGAAAAATGACTTGGATTAATAAGAAAAATGAATGATCTATTTTTAGGCGCTCTGCATAATGTTTGTGCAAGAATTGTAGAAAATCTTTAACTTTGGTCGATAAAGGTGCAACTATTATAAAAAGGGCGGTATATTAGAATATAATTAAGAATGTGTATTTCGCTGCTTTATAGATGGTATGTGTCAAAAAAATCAATTCGTACATGAGAACATGTTACGATTTCTGCCACGACCTGAAGCAAAAAATAAGCATATTCCTGATGTTATATCGCTCTAATGCTTACCAATTGTATGTATATAGTTTGGGTTAAAGTCAATTTAGAAAAGTTAATATTTTTGTTAATTTTTCTAAAATGGTTTGCAAAAAATTGCTCGATTTCATCGAGTATAAGGATGAGTTATGTGCTTTGAATTGAAAGTGCATAGCTCATTTATTACATCAAAAGGAATACTCCTGATGTGTAGTGATAATGTCTCAAGGTTGGATGATCTTGAGTAGTAGTGTCATGTTACCAATTTGATACTATGAATCATGGGTGTGCTTAAAAGGCAACCTGTATTATTTTTTGCAATAGGAAATGGGTCCAAAAATGCAAGAAGTTGCTGACGCACTGCGTCTTGACACTGAACTTTCCGCTGATAGTGCAGCGTATATTGAAGAGCTTTACGAACAGTACCTAACTTCTCCAACCTCAGTGTCAGAGGATTGGCGTGAATATTTCGATAAATACCCTAAAGGTGATCAACCACACGGCAGTGTGCGCGAGCAATTCCTCCTTTTGGGTCGTAATTCAAACCGAGTTCAACCTGTTGTACAAAGCACTGTAAGTACAGAACATGAGCGTCGTCAAATTGGTGTATTACAACTGATTGCTGCTTATCGTAACCGTGGTCATCAAAAAGCCAAACTTGATCCATTAGGCCTTGCGAAACGCGAAGAAGTTCCAGATCTAGATTTATCTGCACACGGTTTAACCAAATCTGATTTAGATACTGTATTTAATACAGGTAACCTCGCGATTGGTAAAGCAGAAGCAACATTGTCTGAAATGGTTGAATCCATGGAAGCAATTTACTGCTCTTCAATCGGTGCAGAATACATGCATATCGTTGATACCAAAGAAAAGCGTTGGATTCAACAACGTTTGGAAGGTGCTCGCGGTAAATTCAATTACACCAATGATCAGAAAAAAGGTTTTCTTGAGCGTTTAACCGCTGCGGAAGGCTTAGAGAAATATCTTGGTAATAAATTCGTTGGTGCAAAACGTTTTGGTGTAGAAGGCGGTGAGTCTTTTATTCCAATGATGAATGAAATCATTCAACGTGCAGGCAGCGTCGGTTGTAAAGAAGTTGTGATTGGTATGCCACACCGTGGTCGTCTCAACCTTCTTGTGAACATCATGGGTAAAAACCCAGCGGATCTTTTTGGTGAATTTGAAGGCAAGAGCCTACATAAAAAAGGTTCTGGTGACGTTAAGTATCACCAAGGTTTCTCTTCAAACGTAATGACTCCGGGTGGCGAAGTTCACTTAGCATTGGCGTTTAACCCATCACACTTAGAGATCGTTGGCCCTGTAGTTGAAGGTTCGGTTCGTGCACGTCAAGTTCGTCGTAAAGATATTGGCGGCGATGACGTTCTTCCAGTGATTGTACATGGTGATGCTGCATTTGCGGGTCAAGGTGTAAACCAAGAAACCTTCCAAATGTCACAAACACGTGGTTACACAGTGGGCGGTACCGTTCACATCGTGATCAATAACCAAGTAGGCTTTACAACTTCTGATCCGCGCGATACACGTTCTACAGAGTATTGTACGGACGTTGCGAAGATGATTCAGGCGCCGATTTTCCATGTGAATGGTGATGATCCTGAAGCTGTGATTTTCGTAACTCAGCTTGCACATGATTTCCGTCATACTTTCCGTAAAGATGTCATCTTAGACTTGTTCTGCTACCGTCGTCGTGGTCATAACGAAGCAGATGAACCATCTGCAACTCAACCATTGATGTATCAAGTGATCAACAAGAAAGCAACAACACGTACGTTGTATGCTGATCAACTGGTTCAAGAAAAAGTGCTTGATCGTGCAAGTGCTGATGCCATGGTTGAAGGTTATCGCTCAGACTTAGAAGCAGGTAATCATGTTGCCAATGCTTTAGTTCGTGAACCAAACAAAAAAATGTTTGTGGATTGGTCGCCATATTTAGGTCATGAATACACAGATATTTGGGATACAACTTTTAGCATCGATCGTCTAAAAGAACTTGGTTTGAAAATGAATACATTACCAGAAGGTTTTGTATTACAACGTCAAGTTCAGAAAGTGATCGAAGATCGCGTGAAGATGCAAACAGGTGAAATGCCACTTAATTGGGGTGCTGCAGAAACTTTAGCATATGCAACTTTGCTTGATGACGGCTTCTTGGTTCGTATTACGGGTGAAGACGTGGGTCGTGGTACATTCTCGCACCGTCATGCCAAATTACATAACCAAGTCGATGGTTCTGTTTATATTCCACTTTGCCATATCAAAGAAAATCAGCCTCGTACTGCTGTCTACGACTCTTTACTGTCAGAAGAAGCAGTGCTTGCATTTGAATACGGCTATTCAACGACATTGCCAAAAAGCTTAATCGTTTGGGAAGCTCAATTTGGTGACTTCGCAAACTGTGCGCAAGTTGTTATTGACCAATTTATCGCTTCGGGTGAAACCAAGTGGGAGCGTGTGTGTGGTCTAACTATGTTGTTACCACACGGTTATGAAGGTCAAGGTCCAGAGCATTCATCTGCACGTTTAGAGCGTTTCTTACAGCTATGTGCTGAAGACAACATGCAAGTGATGACACCAACGACACCTGCACAGATTTTCCATGCATTACGTCGTCAAGCGGTTCGTCCGATTCGTAAGCCAATGATTGTAATGTCACCAAAATCATTACTTCGTCATAAACTTGCGACTTCAACTTTAGATGAATTAGCAAACGGTTCATTCCAAACCGTGATTGATGAAGTTGATCAAATCAATAAAGCTGATGTGACTCGTTTAGTTCTTTGTGGTGGTAAGGTTTATTATGATTTACTCGAAAAACGTCGTGAGCTTGGTCTAAACCATATTGCGATCGTTCGTATCGAACAATTGTATCCATATCCAGAACAACGCTTAGCTGAGGTTATGGCTCAGTATCCAAACATTCAAGAACTTGTTTGGGCACAAGAAGAGCCGAAGAACCAAGGTGCTTGGTTATTTATCGTTCCTCGTTTATATGAAGACGTTCTTAAATCAGGTAAACAAATTCGTATTAGCTATGCTGGTCGTGACGCATCTGCCGCACCTGCTTGTGGCTCGCCATACTTGCATGCAAAACAACAAGCTCAGCTTATCAATGACGCACTCGCGATTGAAGTTGAACAATCAGGAGATTCTAAATAATGGCAACCGAAATTAAAGCACCGGTATTTCCAGAGTCAGTTGCTGACGGTACGATCGCAACTTGGCACAAGAAAGTAGGTGAACCTGTATCACGTGATGAAGTGATCTGTGACATTGAAACCGATAAAGTTGTTTTAGAAGTGGTTGCTCCAGCTGATGGTAGCTTAGTTGCAATCATCAAAGGTGAGGGCGATACAGTTCTTTCTGACGAAGTGATTGCTCAATTCGAAGCTGGTGCTGTTGCTGCCGCTGCTCCTGAGGCTGCACCAGCCGCTGCTGCTCCAGTTGCATCTGCGCCAGCAGCTGCATCAACTCAAGCAGTTGATCAAAACCAAGCGCCTGCAGTTCGTAAAGCATTGTCTGAAACAGGTATCAATGCTGCTGACGTTCAAGGCACAGGTCGTGGTGGTCGCATCACTAAAGAAGACGTTACAAGTCATCAAGCTAAACCTGCTACATCAGTTCAACCATTAAGCGTTGCTGTAGGCGAGCGTATCGAGAAACGTGTTCCAATGACACGTTTACGTAAGCGTGTTGCTGAGCGTTTATTGGCTGCGACACAACAAACTGCAATGTTAACAACGTTCAACGAAGTTAACATGAAGCCAATCATGGAAATGCGTAAGCAATATAAAGATGCTTTCGAAAAACGTCATGGTGCACGTTTAGGCTTTATGTCTTTCTTCGTTAAAGCGGCAACTGAAGCGTTAAAACGCTACCCAGCTGTAAACGCTTCTATCGATGGCGACGATATCGTATATCACGGTTTCTATGACATCGGTGTAGCTGTTTCTTCTGATCGTGGTCTAGTTGTGCCAATCCTTCGTGATACAGATCGTATGAACTACGCTGAAGTTGAAGGTGGTATTGCTGCATATGCTGGTAAAGCACGTGAAGGCAAATTATCGATCGAAGAAATGACTGGTGGTACGTTCACGATCACGAACGGCGGTACTTTCGGTTCATTGCTTTCAACACCTATTTTAAACCAGCCACAAACTGCAATCTTGGGTATGCATAAAATCCAAGAACGTCCTATGGCGGTAAATGGTCAAGTTGAAATCTTGCCAATGATGTACTTAGCACTTTCTTATGACCACCGTTTAATCGATGGTAAAGAAGCTGTAGGTTTCTTAGTAACAATTAAAGAATTGTTAGAAGAACCAGCTAAACTCATTCTTGATCTTTAACATATTTAAATCCCCCTAAATCCCCCTTTGATAAAGGGGGACTACCAGTCACGGTATTTCCCCTCTTTGCAAAGAGGGGGTTAGGGGGAGATTTAAGGAATAGAAAAATGTCTCAACAGTTTGATCTTGTTGTCATTGGCGGTGGACCTGGTGGTTATGAAGCGGCGATTCGTGCAGCTCAACTCGGTTTCAAAGTCGCTTGTATCGAAAAACGTATTCACAACGGTAAGCCATCTTTGGGTGGTACATGTTTAAACGTGGGTTGTATCCCTTCTAAAGCATTGCTTGATTCTTCTCACCGTTACGAAGCAACAATTCATGAGCTTGCTGAACACGGTATCACGACTGGCGAAGTTAAATTTGATTTAGATACTTTGTTAGCACGTAAAGACAAAGTTGTTGATCAATTGACGGGTGGTGTTGCTCAATTACTTAAAGGTAATGGTATCGAGTGGTTACAAGGTACTGGTAAATTACTCGCAGGTAAAAAAGTAGAATTCACACCGTTTGAAGGTGAAGCACAAGTTTTAGAACCTAAATATGTCATTCTTGCGACTGGTTCTGTACCTGTAAATATTCCAGTAGCTCCAGTTGATGAAGACTTAATCGTTGATTCTACTGGCGCATTAAAATTCCCAGAAGTCCCTAAACGCCTTGGTGTTATTGGTGCGGGTGTTATTGGTTTAGAACTTGGTTCTGTATGGCGTCGCCTTGGTTCAGAAGTTGTTGTGTTCGAAGCATTAGATGCTTTCTTACCAATGGCAGACAAAGCATTGGCAAAGGAATATCAAAAAATCTTGAAAAAACAAGGTTTGGATATCCGCATTGGTGCGAAAGTTTCTGGCGCTGAAACCAATGGTCAAGAAGTAACGGTTAAATACAACCAAGCTGGCGAAGACAAAGAACAAGTTTTTGACAAGCTTATCGTTTGTGTAGGCCGTAAAGCATATGCAGAAGGTTTATTGGCAGAAGATTCTGGCATTAAATTGACTGAACGTGGTTTGGTTGATGTGAATGATCAGTGCCAAACATCTGTAGAAGGTGTTTACGCGATTGGTGACTTGGTACGCGGTCCAATGCTTGCTCATAAAGCAATGGAAGAGGGCGTAATGGCAGTTGAACGTATACACGGACATGCTGCTCAAGTGAACTATGACACAATCATCAGCGTTATTTATACACATCCAGAAGCTGCTTGGGTTGGTTTAACTGAAGAACAAGCTGCTGAAAAAGGTCACGAAGTTAAAGCAGGTCAATTCCCGTTTGCGGTGAATGGTCGTGCGTTGGCTGCTGGTGATACTGCTGGTTTTGTGAAGTTCGTTGCTGATGCAAAAACTGACCGTTTATTAGGTATGCACGTTGTGGGTCCAAATGCATCTGATATCGTACATCAAGGTATGATCGCACTTGAATTTGTATCTTCAATTGAAGACCTACAATTAATGACTTTTGGTCATCCAACTTTCTCAGAAGTTGTACATGAAGCCGCGCTTGCTGTTGATGGTCGTGCCATCCACGCGATTCAACGTAAACGTAAATAACAAAATAAGTGTGGTTCGCCACACTTTTTAATTAATGATGGTTGAAATAAAAACAATCATTTACTCAACTTGTAACAGTCTATAATTTATAATATATCTAGACTGTATGACAATAAACTACATAGTAGGTAACTGAATGAACTTACATGAATATCAAGCTAAAGCATTATTGAAAAAATATGGTATGCCAGTACAGGAAGGTATCTTGGCAACAAATGCAGATGAAGCCGTTGCTGCGTTTGAACAGCTTGGTGGTAAATTTGCTGTAATGAAAGCACAAGTTCATGCTGGCGGTCGTGGTAAGGCTGGCGGTGTAAAAGTTGCGAAATCAAAAGAAGATGTTATCGAATTTGCAAACAATATTATTGGTACGCGTCTTGTAACGTATCAAACAGATGCAAATGGCCAACCAGTAAATAGTATTATTGTTGCTGAAGATGTATATCCAGTTGAGCGTGAGCTTTATTTGGGTGCGGTTGTAGACCGTTCTAGCCGTCGTATTACTTTCATGGCTTCTACCGAAGGTGGTGTAGAAATCGAGAAAGTTGCAGAAGAAACTCCTGAAAAAATTATTAAAGTTGAAGTCGATCCACTTGTTGGCTTACAACCATTCCAAGCGCGTGAAGTTGCATTTAAATTAGCATTAAAAGATAAACAAGTTGGTCAATTTGTTAAAATCATGACAGCTGCATATCAAGCATTTGTAGAAAATGATTTTGCTTTATTTGAAATTAACCCACTTTCAGTACGTGAAAATGGTGAAATTTTGTGTGTTGATGCAAAAGTTGGCATTGACTCAAATGCGTTATACCGTTTACCAGAAGTTGCTGCTTTACGTGATAAATCTCAAGAGAATGAGCGTGAATTAAAAGCATCTGAATTTGATCTTAATTATGTTGCTCTAGAAGGTAATATCGGTTGTATGGTCAACGGTGCTGGTCTTGCAATGGCAACAATGGACATCATCAAACTTTATGGTGGTCAGCCTGCAAACTTCCTTGACGTTGGTGGCGGTGCAACGAAAGAGCGAGTAATCGAAGCGTTCAAAATCATCCTTGCTGATACGTCTGTTCAAGGTGTTTTAATCAACATCTTTGGTGGTATCGTACGTTGTGACATGATTGCTGAAGCAATTATTGCAGCGGTTCAAGAAGTAAATGTCACTGTACCCGTTGTTGTTCGTTTAGAAGGTAACAATGCTGAGTTAGGTGCTAAATTACTTGATGAATCTGGTTTGAAATTAATTTCTGCGAATGGTTTATCTGATGCCGCAGAAAAAGTTGTAGCTGCAGTGAAAGCGTAAGGAGTATCAATCATGAGCGTATTAATTAATAAAGACACTAAAGTATTGGTACAAGGTTTTACTGGTAAAAACGGTACTTTCCACTCTGCACAAGCTTTAGACTACGGCACAAAAGTTGTTGGTGGTGTTACTCCAGGTAAGGGTGGTACAACTCATCTTGAACTGCCTGTATTCAACACGATGAAAGAAGCGGTACGTGAAACAAATGCAGATGCATCTGTAATTTATGTACCAGCACCATTCGTTTTAGACTCAATCGTTGAAGCGGTTGATTCAGGTGTTGGTTTAATCGTTGTGATCACTGAAGGTGTTCCAACAATCGACATGCTTAAAGCGAAACGCTACTTAGAAACTAACGGTAACGGTACTCGTTTAGTTGGTCCTAACTGCCCAGGCGTGATCACTCCGGGTGAATGTAAGATCGGGATTATGCCTGGCCACATCCACCAACCAGGTCGTATTGGCATTATTTCACGTTCAGGTACATTGACTTATGAAGCTGTTGCTCAAACAACTAAGCTTGGTTTAGGTCAGTCGACTTGTATCGGTATCGGTGGTGACCCAATCCCAGGTATGAACCAGATTGAAGCACTTCAATTGTTCCAAGATGATCCAGATACGGATGCAATCATCATGATCGGTGAGATCGGTGGTACAGCGGAAGAAGAAGCTGCTGAATTCATCAAATCTAACGTGACTAAGCCAGTAGTCGGTTACATTGCTGGTGTAACTGCGCCTAAAGGTAAACGTATGGGTCACGCTGGTGCGATCATTTCTGGCGGTCAAGGTACTGCTGAAGAGAAATTCGCTGCATTTGAACGTGCAGGAATGGCTTACACTCGTAGCCCAGCTGAGCTTGGTTCAACGATGTTGCAAGTTTTAAAAGAGAAAGGTTTAGCGTAATTCGTTAGATTTTAATCTTTAAAAAACCCTAATGGAGACATTGGGGTTTTTTATTGTGGGAATATCATCTACCAAATTTACATTTAATTTGTGAAAGAATCCCCATTATAAAATACTTGACATGGTTATTTTGTATTCGTACTTTATAAGATAAGTTTCAATACTAGCAATAAATTAATGGAAGTTATATATCTAATTTTTGGAAAGTTATATGGCAATTTGCCGTATAACGTTAGTTAGGTCTTAAAGCGCTATGCAAGCATTATTCGTACATGGAATGGGGCGCTCGCCTTTATCTGGTTGGCCAATGCTTCGCCACATTAAAAAGGCTGGCATTACAACTAGGTGCTTCGGCTATTCTGTAAGCTTACAATCGTTTTCTGAAATTCAAGTTCGCTTGACTAGATGGATTGAAGAAATCGCAGCAAAGGGAGATTATGTACTGATAGGTCATTCCCTTGGGGGAGTGCTAATCCGCTCTGCTTTAAGTTCGCTCCCAGCAGAAACAAACCAGCCCAAACACATCTTTCTGCTTGGTTCTCCAATCCAAGCCTCACAACTTGCTCAGCGTTTCAACAGGAACTTCCTGTTTCGCTCAGTCACACGTGACTGTGGTCATCTGCTTAGTTCGATAGAGCGAATGGCAGCTATACCGTGTACTGAACATTCAACCACAGGCATTGCTGGTATTAAAGGGCTTTCAGGAAAACTGAGCCCATTCAGAACAGAATTTAACGATGGAATTGTCTCGTTATCTGAGGTAAGTGCCGATTGGCTTACAGATCAAGTCAAGTTACCTATTATCCATAGCCTACTTCCATCTAGTAAACAAGTTGCACAAATCATCATTCAACGCATTAATTGCAAAGATACCCATGCTCAGTTTTGAAATCAAATTCCTTAATCTATGAGCCTGAAATCTCATGTACTACAACAATGACTAATTATTTTGCTTCATTCAACTATTTTGGATTGCAGTGAAGACTTTTGTGCACTCTTTGATTGTATTAAACTAGCATTTGATAATGAAATTATTGATAAACGTGTTTTTATGACTGCTTTGTTGGCTGGGATTGAGTCAACTTCTTAATTCAATTTGTTTCATTACATAGATCAACAGTAGTAGAACGATGAGTTAATTAGTCTAAGGCTAAGATAAATGATTAAAGAAAAATTAATTTATAGTATTAAGCAGTTTATAGATAAAAAAGATATATCTATTAAGAATGCACAAAGAATAGAAGTTTTTCTTGATAATTTAAAGTCTGAGGAAGAGTTGATAAATAATATGGTTCTAATTTTAGCTTCATATGTGTATGGAGGCGGAGAGTACATGTATGATGAAGATGAGGTAATTGCAGAATTGAAGAAAATCTTAATTTTTTAAAATGATGCTTAAACTCCACTAGTTATCTATTTATATTTTTTAGATGAAAAAAAGAGCCTTATTACTAAGACTCTTTTATAGATCAACAATGTTTATTCAGCTTTGGGTTTTAACCCTTGAGTCAAACCATTGATATCACCACCTTGTAAGCCAAGTTCATTCATTAAACTATCAATGAGCGGTGCTTGTGAACGATAGCGTAGGGCACTATTCACTACTTGATCAGATAAAGACGTTTGACCATTTTCAACTGAGGCGCTTCCAACAGTCCCACCACTAGCAAATTCATTTAACCCATTTACCTGTAAAATCTTGATGTCATCAATATTTTCCATTGGTTTAACACTTTCACGAATGATCTCTGGTAAATGCTTTAACAATGCCAAACGAACTTGCATTTCCACTTGCTCAGCAGAAAGAGTATTGGCGGCTTCATTCACTGCACGAGCACCTTCCGCATCAACCTGATATTGTTTCTCTAAAGCTTGGGCAAGCAATATTTTAGCATCGGCTTCACCTTTCGCTTTTAAGCGAATTTTTTCAGCATCTGCTTCAGCAGCAATACGCACAGCTTCCGCTTCATCAGCAGCGGCTTTTTTACCTGCATCGGCGGCAACGGTAATTGCAATCGCTTCTTTTTCAGCAGTCTGTTTGGCTGCAACCAGTTCAACCGCTTTTTGACGTTCAGCACGTTGTGTTTCACGTACAGTTACAACTTCTTCTTCGGCTTTTACGGCTTCGGCACGGGCTTTATCTGCTTGGGCTTTGGCTTCTGATTCAGCACGAGATTTTTCAGCAATCGCAATGGCACGATCTTGCTCAGCCAATTCAATGGTTTTCTTTTGTTCAACCTGCGCCTTTTGAATCAATTGTGCCTTTTGGATATTTTCATTCTCAACATCACGGGCAGAGGCAATACGTTTCAGCTCAACTTCACGTTCCGCAGCGATACGAGCTTCTTCAGCTTCACGTTTTTTACCTGCTTCTTGTGATGCGATTTCAGCAGTTTGTTCTGCTTTACGAATTGAAATTTCACGCTCTTGTTGTAGCTTGGCATATTCCTCTTCACGAGAAATTTCCAAACGAGCACGTTCAGCTTCCAAATTTTTAGCACGAATTGCCAAGTCCGCATCTTGTTCAATATCGTTACGTTTTTTACGACGATCTTCAATAGTTTCAGTTAGTTTGGTTAAACCTTCTGCATCAAAGGCGTTCTGTGGATTAAAGAATTTAAAACTGGTCTGGTCTAAACCAGTCAATGACACTGTTTCAAGTTCTAAACCATTTTTAGATAAATCTTCAGAAACGACTTGCTGAACTTTCTGTACAAAGTCCACACGTTTTTCATGTAGTTCTTCCATTGCCATCTCAGCAGCAACAGCACGTAAAGAGTCAACAAATTTACCTTCTACCAAGTCTTTCAATTCTTGAGGCGACATGGTTTTTCGACCTAATGTTTGGGCTGCCGTTGCAATTGATTCACCAGTAGGTTTGACTCGAACATAGAATTCAGCCATGACATCGACACGCATACGATCACGAGTGATCAGTGCTTGATCTGCTGCCCGTTTAACTTCGAGGCGCAGCGTATTCATATTCACAGGAATAATTTCATGTAAAACAGGGAGGACAATTGCTCCTCCGTTCAGAATAACTTTTTCACCTCCAAAACCTGTTCGTACAAAGGACACTTCTTTGCTGGAACGGGTATATAGGCGAGCAATCACAACACCGATAAAAATGAGTGCTGCAAAAATAATACCTGTGATGATTAAAATTTCAGTCAATGCTGAACTCAACATTTAAAATCCCTCATTAAATTAATATATAAATTAAGCAGTAATTGCTTGGAATCCAATTTTTGTTCTTTGGGTTAAAATCACATCTTGCCCTTGATAAAAAATAATATCTAACTCAGGTTCAACCAAGACATAATGGGTTTGACCAAATTGATCTTTTACCTTTGCTTGAGCAGGGGAGTTTTGTTTGGCTTGTCCTAAAATAATTTGTGCTGTACGACCAATCAGCTCATCACTATGAATAGCTGTGGTTTCATCTTTTGGAATAATTTTACTGATCAATGCTGCACTTGTTCTCACTAGTGGCATACATAAAAATAAACACATAGGAGCAATGATCCAAGCAGATAAATAATGCTCGGTTAAATGGAAAAAAATATCCTGAATAATGAGACCTGTGAGTGAGTAGACCGTTAAAAAGATAATTAACCAAATGAGAAGAGGAACTTTTCCTAAATAAAGCCATTCTAAAAGCTGAGTAAAAATACCGTCAGTATGTTCAATAGAAATATCTGCATGATCAACATCAACTAGACTGTCTGGTAAAAATTGATCAATGAAACTACTACTACCGCCAAATAATAATAAAATTAATTCTAGAGCACCTATAAATAGGCATAGCATTAATGAAATACTAAAAACAATGTTTGATGGATGTGTTAATAAATCCCATATCATTTGTATTACTCTTATTTCTTTTAGAGATAATTAATAAAATTTTTATAAAAATAAATCATTTATAAGATTAAATGTAACTTGATTTAATTTCAACCCAAATCATTAATATTATTAAAGACAAAAAAAACGCAATGATTGGGGTAGTCATTGCGTTGAACAACGAATCTGCAGAAACAGTTTCGGTTGAAAGGAGAAATGTCATGAGATTAGTGTTTACTAATCTACTTGGCTATAGTACAAAAAAACCTGACAGAGTTCATAGGTATTCATGTAAACTAGTGTTAATGGATGTTAATATGTGACAAAAATTGTTAGTTATCGGGTTGTTACCGAGGTCTAAAGCTAAATTTAAATAAGATATTTACATGAAAAAAGCCTAAATATTAGGCTTTTTTGCGATAAAAGTAACGTAAATTAGAATTTAAACAAACCTAATCCACTTTTCACTTCATCTAATGTTTGTTGAGTAATATCACGACATTTATCTGTACCATGTTTTAAAATGTCCATAATATAATCAGGATCTTTTTCGAGTTCAGCTCTGCGTTCACGAATCGGTAAGATTAATTCTTTGAGTACACCTTCTAGGCGTTTTTTCACTGTACCATCACCTAAACCACCACGACGGTAATGCGCTTTTAGTTCTTCGATTTCTTCTTTATTTGGATCAAACGCATCAAGGTAAGTAAATACAATATTACCTTCGACTTGACCTGGATCTTCAATTCTTAAGTGATTTGGATCGGTATACATCGCATTGACTGCTTTTTTAATATCTTTATCAGAAGCATTCAGGACAATCGTATTGCCGAGTGATTTAGACATTTTAGCTTTACCATCAAAACCAGGTAAACGCCCCATATTCGATAATAATGCTTTACATTCAGGTAATAAGTCATGACCAATTTGGCGGTTAACACGACGGACAACTTCATTGGTTTGTTCAATCATTGGGATTTGATCTTCGCCAACAGGTACTACAGTCGCTTTAAATGCGGTAATGTCTGCTGCTTGAGCCACTGGATAACATAAAAAGCCAGCAGGAATATCTCGTTCAAAACCACGCATTTGAATTTCTGACTTAATGGTTGGATTGCGTTCTAAACGAGCAACCGTCACAAAGTTCAGATAGAGCATGGTCAGTTCATTGAGAGCAGGCAAGCATGATTGGACACAGATCGTTGTTTTAGTTGGATCAATACCAACTGCCAAATAATCTAATGCAACTTGAAGAATATTATTACGGACTTTATCTGGATTATCAGCATTATCAGTGAGTGCTTGAGCATCTGCTAATAAAAGGTGTTGATGATGACTGTCTTGTAAACCAACACGAGAGCGTAATGAGCCAACAAAGTGTCCAAGATGAAGTTGTCCAGTAGGGCGGTCGCCTGTCAAGATGATTGGACGTTGATCAGCATTACTCATGATATGTTCCAAGATTCAGTAGTTTCATAAATATAAAGATTGATATTATTGTACGGGAAATAAAATTTTTTCGTCAGCGATTGCTTAAACTTTTTCTTAAAATAATGTTGTGAATTTATTGAGGAATTCTACAATAGCGAAATAAATACAAACTGGGAAATAAAAATGGCGAGTGGTTTATTGTTATTACTCGATGATATTGCAACGATTTTAGATGATGTTGCGGTAATGAGTAAGATGGCTGCAAAAAAAACAGCAGGGGTGTTGGGTGATGATTTAGCTCTAAACGCGCAGCAAGTCAGTGGCGTACGCGCAGATCGAGAGTTGCCTGTGGTATGGGGAGTTGCTAAGGGTTCTTTCGTTAATAAACTTATCTTGGTTCCATTAGCATTACTGATTAGTGTAGTTGCACCTTGGTTAATCAATCCTTTATTAATGATTGGCGGTTTATTTCTATGTTATGAAGGAGTAGAAAAAGTTGTACACATGCTCCAACACAAAAAAGCAAAAACAGCTGAGGAGGCCAATGAAAGCTTGGAACAGATCGAAATAGATTTAGACAAGTTTGAAAAAGAAAAAGTAAAAGGTGCGATTCGTACCGATTTTATTTTATCTGCTGAAATTGTGGTGATTTCGTTAGGTACAGTTGCAACAGCAGCTTTTATGACTAAAGTGACTGTATTAAGTGTTATTGCAATCGTAATGACCGTAGGTGTTTATGGTTTTGTTGCAATGATTGTGAAAATTGATGATTTAGGCTTATATTTAACACAACAAGCATCTTCGTTAAAAAATAAAATAGGTCGAGGTCTACTCGCATTTGCTCCTATTCTAATGAAAACATTATCTATTGTTGGAACGGTTGCAATGTTTTTGGTAGGTGGTGGAATTATTTCGCATACAGTTCCTTTATTACATCATTTTACTGAAGAAACCGTAGACCATTTAGAGTTGATTCCAAGTTTTGGTTCAATTATTGGTGCATTAACACCAACTTTGATTAATCTGGGAATAGGCTTTATTGCAGGTGCTGTTGTATTAATGGTTGTTATGCTTATTCAAAAATTTTGGTCAAAAGCATCTGCATAAATAAAATGCTCAATCACCATCATTATCATATGTGAGGTTAATATGCGTTGGAAAGGTCGTCGTGTCAGTACCAATGTTGAAGATCGTCGTGGTGGTGGCGGAGCAAAAGCAGGTGGTATCAGTATTATAGGTTTGATCGTTGCATTTGTTGCGTGGAAGTTTTTTGGAGTAGATCCGCAACAAGCCTACCAAGCAACTCAAGCGGTTACCAGTGCCCAATCTTCGCAAGAGGGTGCTGCGCCACAAAATTTAACTGCTGAACAGAAAGAGGCAAGTGATTTTGTTGGAACTATTCTTGCGGATACAGAAGATACTTGGACTCCGATTTTTCAAAAACTTGGCATGACTTACACGCCACCACGCTTAGTTTTGTTTAGCGGTGTCGATAAATCAGCTTGTGGTAGGGCACAAGCAGCAATGGGACCGTTTTATTGTCCTGCGGATCAAAAAGTTTATATCGATACTGCTTTCTTTAAAGATATGCGTCAGCAAATGGGTATTTCTGGTGAGCAGAATCAGACAGAACTTTCTCGTCAAGATCAAGCAGGGGATTTTGCACAGGCTTATGTTATTGCGCATGAAGTCGGGCATCATATTCAAAATCTATTGGGCATCTCTGGTCAAGTACAGCAAGCACGTGCACAAGCTAGTCAAACACAAGGAAATCAGCTTTCTGTCCGTTTAGAATTACAGGCGGATTGTTTTGCTGGTATTTGGGCGCATCAGAATCAACAGCGCACTCAATTTTTAGAGCAGGGTGATATTGAAGAAGCGATGGATGCTGCCGAGAAAATTGGCGATGACTATTTACAACGTAGAGCTACAGGTCAGATTGTTCCCGATAGTTTTACACATGGTAGTAGTGAACAACGAATGCATTGGTTTCAGCAAGGTCTGAAATCTGGAGATATCAATCAATGTGATACTTTTAAGTGAAAATGATGAATATTTGTCCTTGATTTTTATACGGAAGATATACGATTTATAAGAAAAATTAACGTAAAATTAAATTGTCTATACTGATTTGAGGATGATGGGTTTATTACTGCATCTAAGTTATCTCTTTTGAAATAAAAAAATTGCTGTATAGACACTAATTTTTCACTCAGTTTTAGAATAATCCATTCATAAATTTTATCGACATTAAATTTTAAAATTTAAGTAACGTATCTTATTGAAAATAAGTTAGAGGATGTATGGGGAATTATTTTCTATTACAGGCATTAACCGTAATTTTTGCATTATCCATTGCAACGACCATTTTTAATAAAAGAATCTTAGGATTCCCACAGGCAATTGGTGTGCCGATTGTGTCGGCAATTTTTGTCTTTATTTTACAGTGGGGAGCCAGTTTATTAAATGGAAATGAGTTTGTTACGATTAATATTCATAATATTGAAGCCGCAGTACGTGAAATTGATTTTTATGATTTTTTAATTAATGGTGTAATTTGCTTTATCCTAACGTCTTCTGCTTTAAAGTTTAAAATTTCAGATCTACGTAATTACTGGAAGCCAATCAGTATATTAGCAACGATTGCTTTAGTATTATGTGCCGGTTTTTATGCGGGAATTTTATATTTTTTCCAATGGGCAGTGGGCTATCCTGTTCCGATTTCAGTTTTATTGCTACTCGGCGCGGCCTTGGGAGCAACCGATCCAATTGGAATTAAAGGCGTATTAAGTTCCATTCGTGCACCTCATCACTTAATTGTAAAACTAGAAGGCGAATCTTTATTTAATGATGCGATGTGTATCGCTTTGTTTATGACTTTACTGAAAGTTTTACAAGGTGAGCACTTCTCATTGCTTGCGACCGTTGAAACATTATTATATGAAATTTTTGTCGCAGTGATTATTGGTTTCGCATTTGGCTTTGGAATTTTGCGGTTATTGCGTGGTAAGCATGAGATGGAGTCACTAATTTTAACGACTGCATTACTTGCGAGTGGTTCATATCTGGTTGCGTTATTTGCGCATGCATCTGCGCCAATTGCTTGTGTAATTGGCGGTTTAATTGTTGGGAATAAATGGCAAGAAATCCGTGAACAACGTGAAATTCGTGAAGTAAATCATTTCTGGCATACAGTTGAAGGCATTATTAATTCATTTCTATTTACATTGATTGGTTTAGAATTATTTATTTTAGATTTAAGTGTAAATTTAATTATTGGTGGAATTGTTTCTTTCTTAATTCTTCATTTTTCAAGATTCGCAGCGAATTTCTCCGCTTTTGCTTTATTTCCTTCATTTCGATACAAAAGTTACAATGGTAGCTTAACTATTCTGTCATGGGGTGGCGTCCGTGGGGGTATTTCATTGGCTTTAATTTTAGCTGTTGCGAACATTCCTCAGCTCAGTCCTTATAGCAGTATTTTAATTGGATATACTTTTATTAGCGTACTTTTATCTGGTGTTGTATGTGGCTTAGGCTTACCCGCTGTCATGAATACTTTTTATTATAACCCAAATGAGCAAACAGAGGGTCTAAAAGGTTTTTATCAACAGATGTGTAATAAAATGAACCGACGTGGTTTTAAATATATCGTTGGTGAAGATGCTTTAGGTAAAGAAATAATAACAATTTATAATCCAGAAATTTTATTAGATCAAAAATCAGATGATGGCGTGGCAACAGTCCACCACCCAAATAAAAGAGATGAAGTAAGGCGTTTAGAAAATCCCAATAATTTTTAATATTATATTTTATTCTTTTGATAAAAAGCCTTTAGTGAATATTAAAGGCTTTTTTATTTTATGGTTTTAAAATTTCTAAAAATTATTTTAACCGATCTTAAAATTCTTTTTAGGAACTAACTAATATTATTTTATATATTTATTAAGAAATGTAATTTTAATAACTATTAAAAAGGTATTTTAAATATTTTTTATTTAAAAATCATTTGTTTATTTTGGTGTAATTAATTGTGTCAATGTAATTGTTTAATACATGGTTTTTGTGAGCTATTTAACATTTTTTTTATTTGATTTAAAGTGATGTTGTGAACTATGTCACTAGAAACAATAACTTAAATCTAAAGTAACAACTTAATTAAAAACTAGTTAGAAATTAATAATTTATAATGAGGAATATAATCATGGCTGAAATACAAATTATTTCCAAGGAAAGTCATAAAACCCTTGCAAATACGACGGCAAAAACAGCTTCACTATCATCTTCTGAACCGGCAGTTGTATTAGTTAAGATTCCTACAACTGATATTTCGGCAGTGAAAAGAGATGGAGCGAATGCTGTTGTTCTATTAAAAAATGGAGAAATGATCGTAATTCAAAATTTCTTCAGCGAGAGTGCTAGCCTAGATAATAGCCTTGTATTTCAAGGGGAAAATGGTCAGCTAATTTGGGCAAGATTTAAAGATGCAGAAAATGATGCAGATGCAGATAGTGACGCAGATGCAGATAGTGATTCTGACCATGAAGGTGCAGTTTATTTAGAAGAAACACCAGCAGCAGTTCCTGAAGTTGCACAAGCGCCAGTTTCAGATGTTGTTTTTCAACCAATTCAATCTGTTGAACCCTTACTTTATCATGAAGGTGGATTAAGCCCTTGGTTATGGGCGATACCACTTGCTATTGGCGGTATTGCTGCGGCTGCAGGCGGTGGTGGCGGGAATGATAATAACAATAATACTCCTCCAGATACTACGCCACCGAATACAAGTAATGTTGGATTCAATATCAATCAAGTCACCGCGGACAATGTGATCAATATTGCTGAATCATCAAGTAATGTCACCATTACAGGAACGTTGACAAATATCCCAGCGGATGTAGTAACTACAGTAGTGACGGTGGTTGTGAACGGCGTCAGTTATAACGCGACTGTAAATACTACGAATGGTACATGGAGTGTGAGTGTACCAGGCAGTGGTTTATTGGCAGATGGAGATAAAGTCATTGATGCCACTGTGAAATTCACAGATGCAGCAGGGAATAGCAGCACAGTTAACGATAGTCAAAGCTATGGTGTGGATGTCACTGCACCGAATGCACCAGATATTAATCCAATCAATGCGACAGATCCGATCACCGGTACAGCAGAACCGGGTTCAACCGTAACGGTAACCTTCCCGGGTGGCGGTACAGCAGTTGTAGTTGCGGGACCAGACGGTAGTTGGACGGTACCAAATCCAGGTTTAAATAACGGAGATACAGTTACTGCAACTGCGACTGATCCAGCAGGAAACCCATCACAACCAGCAACAGAAACAGTCGATACGCTTAGCCCAGTAACAGA
>NZ_BMDV01000003.1 GCF_014636095.1 Acinetobacter modestus | reverse complement strand
TCCTCTTGATGCTGTGACTGATATTATTGGTGGTATTACTGGCGGTGTCGGTGGTAATCCTCTTGATGCTGTGACTGATATTATTGGTGGTATTACTGGCGGTGACCTCGCCAATAATCCAATTACAGGTGCAATCCAAACTGGTATCGATATTCTTCAGGGCGTAGAAAGCCTCAAAACAGAAATTATCAATACAGGAATTAATACTGTTGCAGATACAATTATCAGCGCCGTTCCTCAAGTTGAACACCCTGTTGGTGATCTAGCGGATTTAGGTACGCTTAGTTTCGAAACTTCACGAGATACAGTGAATGGAACACTTGAAGCGATTTCTGATTTATCTGGTGGTGATCTTAGTGGTGTACTTGAGTCTGCAACTGGCGTTGTAGGTACTCTAATCAATAACAGTTCAAGTGCAGCAGATATTCTTCAACATATTACAAATGATTTTGCTTTTGGTAATCCAATTGATATTGCCACTGGTGTTATTGATGGTATTACTGGAAGTATATCAGGTAGCCCATTAGGATCTATTTCTGAGATTATCACCAATATAGGTAACGGCTTTGATAGTGGTGATGTGATTTCAGGAATTGCTCAACCAATTCAAACAGGTATCACTAACGCTAATCTTGCCATAGATACACTTCAAGATAATCTCACAAATCTAGCAAGTGATAGTACCTTTGAAACTATCGACAGCTTGATTAACGTCAATTTAGGCGGTGGGGATTATCATATTAGTGGCAGCGTAGATAGTATCTTGAATGCAATTACTGGAACTGTTTCATCAACAATTGCTGTAGGTGAACCAAATCCAAATGGCGGATCAGTCACTGACCTCATCTCTCTTCCATCACAATTAACGAGTCTAACTGACAATTTATTCAGCTCAATCAATCATTTCTAAATAGACCAACTAAAAAGCCGCTGATTTCAGCGGCTTTTTTACATTTATCATTTAATTCATATTCAATCATAAAATTCAGGCACAAAAAAACCGCAATTAAGCGGTTTCTTCTATTAAGTTGGTGCGCTCAGAGAGATTCGAACTCCCGACCCCTTAGTTCGTAGCCAAGTGCTCTATCCAGCTGAGCTATGAGCGCATTACTTATGTGCCTATTTAGGCCTGTGTTACTTTAAATCTTTACTTGGTGCGCTCAGAGAGATTCGAACTCCCGACCCCTTAGTTCGTAGCCAAGTGCTCTATCCAGCTGAGCTATGAGCGCTTTAAGTAAAGTGGCGGTGAGAGAGGGATTCGAACCCTCGGTACAGTTACCCGTACGCATCCTTAGCAGGGATGTGGTTTCAGCCACTCACCCATCTCACCGTAACACGAGCGCAATAATACAAACTAAAACCACATTACACAAGGGATGATCCTGTTTTTTTCTCTTTTTTTAAATCAATCAAATGTTTTTTAACCAATTCTTATATTTTTTCGGCATTTTTTAGCTCAACGCTTGTTAATATAGTGTTCTCTCCTTTATTCAGATTGGACAATAAACAGAATCTTGCAATCTTTGACGTGCAGTTAAAGTTTGAATGACTTATGCTAAACCGATCTGCCAGATGTGAAATGAAACGATATGACTACAAATTGGGTTGATCCCGAAGCAAAAGCAGAAGCGCAACGTTACGATAATCCTATTCCTAGCCGAACTCTTATTCTAACTACATTAGAACAATTAAAAACTGCACAGTCTCATGCAGAACTGGTTGACCACTTTAATATCCCAGATCAAAAAAGTATTGATGCATTGAATCATCGTTTAAGTGCAATGGTTCGCGACGGTCAGTTAATGAAAGATGGTTTTAAATATCAACCTGCAACCGATTTACCAAGCCATGAAGCAACGGTTTATATAAACAGTAAAGGTTTAGGTACGGCAAATATCGCAGGTCAGGATGATGTACTATTACCTGAACGTGAATTACGTCTAGTCTTTAATGGTGATCGCGTTAAAGTACGCCAAACTTCTGTTGACCGTAAAGGTAAAGCTTGGGGCTTTATTACCGAAGTCGTACAACGTCGTGTCAAACAAATTATTGGTAAAGTCGCTGAACATGAAGGTGAATACTTTATTCAGCCAAGCAATCCGAATCAGCACCAACCAATTACCTTAGAAAAAGAATTGATTGAACATGCCAATGCCAAAGTTGGCGATATGCTACGTGTTGCGATTGATGATTACCCGACTCGTGAAGAGTTAGCGACAGGTCATGTTGTACAGTCTATGGCGGACAAAGCTGACACTGAAATTATTATTCCACAAACCATTTTAGAATTTGGTTTGCCTTATGAATTTCCAGAAGCCGTCATTAAAGAAGCTGAAAGTTTTAAAGAACCTTCAGAACAAGATCACAAAGGTCGCGTTGATTTACGCGATTTGCCATTAGTCACCATTGATGGTGAAGATGCACGTGACTTTGACGATGCCGTCTTTGCAGAGAAACGCTCAGGTGGTGGTTACCGTGTTGTAGTGGCAATTGCAGACGTGAGCCATTATGTCCGTTTAGATTCGTCTTTAAATGAAGAAGCTGAAGAACGTGGTACATCGGTTTATTTCCCACACTTTGTTTTGCCAATGCTGCCAGAAGCATTGTCGAATGGATTGTGTTCTCTCAACCCACATGTTGACCGTCTGTGTATGGTCTGCGATTTAAAACTGTCACGTGCAGGTAAAGTCACAGGTTATGAGTTCTACCCTGCGGTGATGCATTCCAAAGCACGTTTGACCTATAATCAGGTGGCTGCTTATTTTGATGGCGCAACCGATGCCATTCCGCAAGATAAAAGCGTTCATAAATCATTAAATACCCTATTCCAGCTTTATCAGACACTAAAAGAACTACGTGCCAAACGTCATGCGATGGAATTTGAAACCATTGAAACCTATATGACCTTTGATGAGTTAGGTGGAATCAAGGAAATCTTGCCACGTACTCGTAATGATGCGCATAAACTGATTGAAGAATGCATGTTATTAGCGAACGTTGCAGCAGCTGAATACTCATTAGAACATGATATTCCGATGTTGTATCGTGTACATGAAGCGCCAGAATTCTCACGTATTCAAAAAGTCCGTGATTTCGTCAAATTACTCGGTTTGCCATTCCCAGAGCAACCAACCCAAGCTGATTACCAAGCCGTGATTGAAGCGACCAAAGATCGTTTAGATGCGCCAAGTATTCATGCAGTGTTATTACGCTCAATGATGCAAGCCTATTATGGTGCGAATAATGCAGGACATTATGGTCTTGCTTATGAAGCTTATACGCATTTCACTTCACCAATTCGTCGTTATCCTGATTTGTTGTTACATCGTGCGATTAAGGCTTATCTCGACAAGAAAGTTTATCCATTGTCTGGTGCAGCTTTAGATGATGCAGGGGAGCATTTTTCACAAACTGAACGTCGAGCCGATGAAGCTTCACGCAGCGTCACCACATGGTTGAAATGCCATTATATGCAACAGCATTTAGGTGATGAGTTTGTTGGTATCATTAGTGCGGTGACTGAGTTTGGTCTATTCGTGACGCTGAAAGACCTCTATGTCGATGGTATGATTCATGTCAGCCAACTCGGTGAAGATTTCTTCCTTTATGATCAAGCCAGCCAAAGTTTGATTGGTCAGAATCGTGGACAGTCATTCAGCCTTGGTGATGAGGTGAAGATCCAAGTGGCAGGCGTGAATCTGGAAGAACGTAAGATCGACTTCCAGTTGGTTCAACAACTGACGCATTTGGGACGTACAATTCGTCAAAAAGCGCCAAGAACCAATACTTCAAATCGTGCTTCAACCACTGAAGAAGTTTTTGGCAAATCACAATCGACAACAGCTAAAGTCAGTGAAGATGGTGAAAAGCCTGTGCGTAAGAAAAAGGATAAGAGCAAATCAAGTTCTAATTCTTATACCAAAAAAACAGGTAAAAAATCTTCTGCGAAGCCTGAAAGCAAAGAAAAGCCAAAGAAGAAAGTGAAAAAGAAAAAGTCGAATGCCAAGACCAAGAGTGAATAACATTTAATTAGAGAGCTTCGGCTCTCTAATTTTTTGGTCTTGAAATATGTGCGTTAGCAATGAATAAAATTTATAGAACAACAAAATACTCATCTAATAAATAATCAATCAGCCTTGATTTATAGAGGCTTAAGCCCTACATCTATAACTATGTTTAAAGATGAATATGGCAAAAATACAATGACACTCCAACAAGCGACACTTCCCGTTCCTCAATTTGATCAAATTCAACTTGCCGATTTAAAACAACAGATTGAACAAACGATACAAAACGGTCAAAACTTCTTAAATCAACTCAATGAAGTTCCGCAAGGCTCTGAAGTCCAACTGGCAACTTTGGCAGAAGTCGATCAACTTGAAAATAACATGAGTGAATCGTGGGGCATTTTGTCACATCTCAATGCAGTCATGAACAATGCCGAAACCCGTGAGGTTTACCAAGCCCTGTTACCAAGTTTAAGTGAATACTATACGCAGCTTGGACAACACACGGCGCTGTATCAAACTTATCAGCAGATTCACGATAGCGCTGCATTTAAGACACTTAGTGAAGCACAACAAAGCGCCATTAAACTGGCTTTACGTGACTTTAAACTGTCTGGCGTTGCACTCGAAGGTGAAGCCAAAAAACGTTATGCGGAAATTTCAGCACGATTATCCCAATTGTCTTCAGATTTCTCGAACCATGTGCTAGATGCAACCCAAGCGTATTTCAAACCGTTGGCAGAAGCCCAACTCAAAGGTTTACCACAAAGCAGTGTTGAACTGTTAAAACAATACGGACAACAACGTGAGCTTGAGCAAGCCGTTGCCACACTCGACTTCCCTGCTTATTTTGCGATTATGACCTATGCCGATGATCGCGAATTAAGAGAAGAACTCTACAAAGCTTATGTGACCCGTGCATCTGAGCAGTCCGACCAAACTGAATTTGATAATACCCCTGTAATGGAAGAAATCATGAGCTTACGTCAAGAAATGGCGCAACTGCTTGGCTTCAATAATTTCGCTGAACATTCACTTGCTAGCAAAATGGCGCCTGATGTTGAAACTGTTCATGAATTCTTAGTGGATTTGGCAGAGCATGCGCGTACGCCTGCACTTGCTGAAATTGCTGAACTCAAAACCATTGCACAACAAGATGGAATTGAAGAACTTAAACCTTGGGATGCGACTTACTATTCTGAAAAATTGAAACAACAACAGTTCAACCTTTCTCAAGAAGCGCTTAAACCGTATTTCCCTGCGCCAAAAGTGGTGGATGGTTTATTCCAGATCGTACAACGTCTTTATGGTATTCAAATCATCGAACGCCAAGCCCCTGTTTGGCAAAATGATGTACGCTATTTTGAAATTGAAGATCAAGGTCAAGTGGTCGGCGGTTTCTACTTTGATTTATATGCTCGTAACGGCAAACGCGGTGGCGCGTGGATGAGTGGTTTCCGTTCTCGTGTGCAAACGGACAATGGTCTACAGAAACCAATTTGCTATATGGTATGTAACTTTACCCCACCGATTGGCGATCAACCTGCACTATTGACTCACGATGAAGTCATTACCTTGTTCCATGAATTTGGACATGGCTTACATCATATGCTCACCGAAGTGGATAACATCTCGGTTGCAGGGACTCACGGCGTAGCATGGGATGCTGTAGAGTTACCAAGCCAGTTTATGGAATTCTGGGCATGGGACAATGAAAGTTTAGATGTACTCAGTGAACACACCGAAACTAAGCAAACTTTGCCACAAGAATTGCTGTCTGCGTTACTCAATGCGCGTTTCTTCCAATCAGGAATGCAAACATTACGTCAGATTGAATTTGCATTGTTTGACCTAAGCATTCACCGTCAGGCACCTGCCTTAAACAGTCAGCAAATCCAAGCGACATTGGACGATATTCGCGATAAATTTGCCGTGGTTCCTGCGGTACCTTATAACCGTTTTCAACATAGTTTCAGCCATATTTTTGCAGGCGGTTATGCTGCAGGTTATTACTCTTATAAATGGGCAGAAGTTTTAGCCAGTGATGCCTTCGATCGCTTCGAAAGTGAAGGTATTTTTAACACTGAGACAGGCAAAGAGTTTAGAAAGTTTATTCTAGCAGTTGGCGGAAAAGATACTGCACTTGATGCATTTCGCAATTTCCGAAAAAGAGAACCAAAAATAGATGCATTATTACGCCATCAAGGTTGGACGAACACCAATAAAACCGCTTAAACTACGTCATTATTGTTCACAGGGTGTAATTAACTGACATGAAAAGACAGTTCATCGCGGGTGCAAAATGCCCTAAATGTGGCGCGTTAGATCGTGTGGTTAAGATCATCACTGTGGATGACGAGTGGATTGAATGTATCGAATGTGCTTATAGCGAAAAACGCCCGACCCACGTGGAAGAGCAACAACCCGCTGAGCCAGATGAAATTGGGGTGATACAATTCAAACCTCGTCATTTTGACTAGAAGGTTAAAAATGATGTCCACATACCAAACTCAAAATTCCAAATTATTATGGATGATAATTGGTGGAATTAGCGTTGTTGTGGTTTTGTTTCTTGCAATTCAATGGTTTTTATCACAAAAAGATCAGCAATCGACAACCACAGCTACACAACCAATTGCCGAAAAAACAATTATATCCAAGGCAGAAACAACTGTTAGTCCAGATATAAATACGGCGAGCAGTGAAGTCGCTGCACCAATACAATTAGTTGAAGAGTCAATTGTCAAATCACCACTTCCGAGCAATGACAGTTTAGCCAAAGAAGAGATTGCAAAACTAGATGATATTCATCAGCAACTGCAAGACCAACAGCGTGACTTGAAACAACAAAATAACGATGTTGATACTTTACTTAAGCTCAAAGAAGATCAAATTAAACTTTTGGAGGCTCAAATCTCCGCACAACATAAATCTTAAAACAACAAAAGCTTTAATCCGATTTAAAGCTTTTTACTCATTTAAATATCAATCTCATATTTCTAATTGCGATTTTTTATACAGATCCTCATAAGTTTGTATTCACACTGATTGCGGTATGATGGATATAAGTCACTCAACAAATCTTAAATCCAGTTTAAAAGCACATTTCTTTCATCGTTTGACAAGCATAGAATAACTTTAGTCTCAAAGTTTCGTGTCTAATATGAATTCACTTCAAACTAATCGCAATCTTTTACTTGCGATTGGTTGCTTGACAACCTCTGCCCTTCTTTTTTCGATCATGGGTATCTGTATTCGTTATGCATCACATACGGTTGATAACTATACAATTGTTTTTTTCCGCAACGTGGTTGGGCTCATTCTATTTCTGCCATTTATTTTTAAACAAGGCATTGGCTTTGTAAAAACAGAAAAACTATGGATGCATACATGGCGCAGTATTGTTGGACTTGCAGCCATGTATGGTTTCTTTTACGCAATTGCGCATTTAAAGTTATCAAATGCAATGGTATTTACCTACTCTTCCCCAATTTTTATTCCAGTTATTGCATGGTTATTTCTAAAAGAAAAAATCACCATTGCTATGCTTTGTGCAGCAGTTTTAGGATTTATTGGCGTATTTTGCGTTGCTAAACCCGATCAAGGTCTACTGAACTGGATTTCGGTGATTGGTATCGCCTCTAGCTTACTTGCATCAATGGCTTTTGTAACCGTTCGAGCATTAACTCAAACTGAACCACCTGAACGCATCGTATTTTATTTCTGCTTGATAGGATCAGCACTTTCTGTGATTCCAATGTTTTGGATGTGGCGAACCTACCATGTAAAAGAATTATTATTTTTGATTGGCGCAGGGATACTTGCTAATGTCAGCCAAATTTTTATGTCTCATGCTTATCGACTTGCGCCAGCAGGACAAATTGCACCTGTGAATTATATGGCAATTATTTTTGCAGGTGTATGGGGCTTCTTACTTTGGGATGAAGTACCTGATTTATACAGCGTGATTGGATTTTGTATTATTTTGCTGGCAATTTTATTATGTAGTCCATTGACTCAACGTCAAAAGAAAATGATTCAACGCTAAAATATTTGATCTTTAAAAATAACTTATCAACATTGATGATGTCCAAAGTATTTTAAATCTTAAAAAATAAAAAAAGCACCCGAAGGCGCTTTTTTTATTTCAACACTTAGTGTTTATACCAACCAAACATTTGGAAGATATATGGTGCATAGGTCACCAATACTAAAGATGAGAACAATACGATAATCGGTAACAACCAACGCTCATAACGATAATAGAAACTTGTGTATTTCTCTTTCGCTTCCTTATCAGCAGCCGATACTTCTTCATCGCCGACAGAGAGTCGCGTCAACAAATGGTTTAATGCAACAGGTGGTGTTACATAACCAAATTCGAATGCAACCAATACGATCATCCAGAAGTGAATCGGATGAATACCGTTCTCATAAGCGACTGGCGCTACTGTCGCAGCAACTAAGATTACAGCACCGAATGGATCGGTAGTCATACCAATAATTGCAAGTAACATTGCAATAAAGGCAAGAGAAATGTAGATATTACCCAAGTGAGTTGGTAATAACTCAACCACTTCAGCACGCTCGATTAAACCACCAACGCTCGCAGATAATGCCATCAGTAGAATCAACGCACCGATATGACCAACTGTTTCTGAAGTTGCAAAACGTAATGCACCACCAAAACCAAAACTCTTACCACCATGAGGATCATGGCTTTTTAAGAAGTCTGATTTCTGTTCATGTTCACGAACTAATGCCTCATGCTTTGCATCAACAACTGGAGCTGGTGCAAGTTTTGCTGCAAACAATTTGTCAAACAAAATCATTGCAATCAACACCAATGGTAAAATCATTGGCGCTGTAAACTCATTGATTGATGTATCTAACGCAAGTTTATAGAACATCACAACTGCAAAACCAATGATTACATAAGGAATCACAGGTACACATGCACGTAACATTCCAGGTACAGCAACTTTTGGTGAATTTACACGGAATTTTTCTTCAGCAAGAATCAATGAAACGCCAAGGAAAATAAATGCAGTTAACCAGAAAACATAGATACCATGATCAAATAACTCTGTAGACGTTACATGACGGCTATCCAGCATTGAAATCAAGATAACCAATAAGCATGGACGAATAACCACACCTAACGAACCTGACATTGCTGATACAGCTAAGGCATATTGACGGCGCGCACCAGAATTCCAAACTTCTTTATAAATGATCGCGCCCGCTGCAATAACGAAGATACCAGAAGCACCTGTGTATGCTGTTGGAATCGCTGCTGCAATCAAAATTAACCAAGTTAAAGTTTCAGGTGCAAGATTCCACGGACGTAAAATATTTAAGAATAAATCCATAACACGTGTTTGAGTGAGCAACATACCCGCCCAAATAAACAATGCAAGATTTAAGAAAATACCAGAGAATTCAATCAAAATTCCTAAATAGATCCCTTGCCCCATTGGATAATCCATGAAGAAGGTAAACACAATACCTGTTACCAAGGACATAAAGGCATAAAGCGGAACGCTTAATAATGCTAGGCCAAAGTTACCTTTAGGTTGTGCAGTTTTAGGAATAAAGATAAATTGGAAAACACTGATAATCGTAAGTGATACGAATAAGGCTATCCACAACCAATATAAAACGGCTGTCTTTCCAGCGACTTCAACACCTGAGTTCAATACAGAATGGTACTGACTAACAACTGAATAGCTGAGTAATGCATTACCAGCAACCATTAGCGCTGAATAAACGCGATAGTCGATTTTACTCTTTGGCGCACGTAGACCAATATGGTGATAACGAAGCGAAGCAGTAATAGAAGCAAACAAAACCATTACAAGTAATAGAACAGTTTGGTTCTCAGAACCTAGCTTAAAGATACCAAAGAAGGTTGTTTCAACTTTACGATAAGTACGAATACTTGGATGAGCTTCCAAGTGCTTCATTGCTTTATCATAGAACTGATATTTTTCATCACATTGCTGTTGAGCAGCTAGTAATGAAGCACGTACATCTGATTCAGAAGCTGCACCAAACATGCTTGCAAATTCATCAGCAGCATTCGCTTTCATCTGCTCTTGAACTTGCGCTTCAATATTAGGATGTCGATCACAAGATGGTTTTTCAGGTTCAGCTCGTAAAAACGAATACTGCATCCCAGTTGTTTGATCACCGTAAAGACGCTCCCCCATACGGAGCATTTGACCGTGAATCATCTCGCCAGTACCAATAAGCAAAGTCATTAGCAACAAAGCAAGAATGATGAATGTTGATATCCAATCATTCCAGATATAGCCTAATCGGGCTAACCCAGACATTTTCTCTTGATCATTTTGCATGTCTATTCCAGTTTATTGTTATCAACACCCATCCAAAGATGTTGAATCATGCGATGTCCATGGTTGATAGATAAGTGAATTTACCCTCTTCGTAACCAATCCCTTTTAAACCGCCTAAATTTGCAGCAATCTTTTCCAAAAAAGAATGACTACAATCACTTTTTTGTTGGTTTTTTTTATCAACTTATATGTTCTCTCTCTATCCTTCTTAACAATAAATAACCTAACCCACAGAACAAACCACCAATCGCACCAATCAAATGAGCTTCTGTCAGAACAGGACTACCAATTAACTGTGCAGTACCTGTCTGACCAAAAGTATTTTCCCATATTAATTTTGCTGCGATCAGCAACAAGACCAACAAGGCAAATTTTCTTTCTTTAGGATATTTCAGATACACGAGACCAACAGCAACATATAATCCATGCAGCACGCCAGAAAGACCAGCATATGCATCGATATAAGGTAAGTAGAAATAAAAGATAAGACTAATAAACGGGGGAAGGATTAACAGCAGAACACATAAGTGCCAATTACGAGCATGAGGAAAAATAAAAGGTAAACATGCGAATGCCAACATATTTAAGAAAAAATGCATCCATCCAACATGAACCCAATGTGCCGTCCATAAACGCCAAAATTCAGCGAGTAAACTAGGTTTCCAATAAATGAAGTGATCTGCAAATACTTGCAAGCACGCTGATATAGAAACACATACAGCGATTAAAATAACTTTCGGTATCCATACGTGATCTTTCATCCATTACCACCCCATGAAAAAACTGACCTTTCACCAGTTTAAATGTTTCACGTGTAAAAGGTCGTTTAATTCAAGTTTACTCTGCAGGTGTTCCTTCTGCTGGTGCTGATGCGCCATCTCCACCATCAAATAACGCATCCAATTCAGATGAACTTTCTTTCTTATCATCCCAGAAAGAAGTCAAACCTTCATCACCAGAGCGTACGCCTGTATTCTCCGTCCAGTAACGATCAGCTATACCGCGGACCATCAAACCAGCCATCTTATCGATCAATCTAAATTGAGGATTTGCTGGTTTGTCTTCACCTGTTGCAGCAGCATAAGAGCGGAAAGCATCACGCAATTTGGCATCATCGCCACTTGCTTGTGCAGCAACTGCATATAATGCATGTGATAAACGAACACCTTTTTTCTCACCAATTTGCATTGATTCTTTCATGGTTGCATAAGGTTCAGGTTTACCGTCACCTGCACCTGGTAATAAAGTCCAAATCACTGCTCGCGTCGCCATCGGCGCGCCCCAGAATTTTTCATTATCCAAACAGGTCATGCCACGCTCAACAATACCCGCAATATCTTTCGGGACATTAATCGCGCCACCAGAGTTAATATCATTCGTCATTGCTTGCAGACCACTTACCATCCCTAAAAGGTAAACTGTCTGATCTAAATCATTGCGCATTGTTGGGCATGAATCACCCAATTTATATTTATATTTTGATTCCCAACGATTAGCAAAAAGTTGATAACCTGCATATTGACGTTCAGCAGCAATCCCCGCCCAACGTTTTTGTTCAATACGAGCGTCTTGAGCTTCAGAAACTTGACCTGCTTTCGAAGCACGCAAATAGCGGAGTTCTGCCTCTAAGGCTTTATTTTCAGCACAAATACCTGCTGAGGTATACAATAACACCGCCATACGTGTTGGATCAGCACCCATATCTTTGGTTGACATCACCGCAGGGGTTAAGGCATTACCTGAATTACACACCATTTCGGCGTCATCCATCGCCAAAATTGGTGGAACAATATGATTTTCACTAAAACTTAATGCGACATTAGCCCCTGTTTTAATGATTTGTGAACACCCTGATAATATTGATGTTGTGAGTAACGCAACCGCCACACCCTGTCCCATTTTCTGGAATTTAGACATTCTTCCTGTCCTCTAATTAATTTGTTTTTCCTTTTAGATGTACCTTATCAGATGCAATACTTGAATTAAAGAGTAATTGCTCTAATTTAACATGTGCATTTTGACACAATTCACAGATAGGTGAATTGACAGAGAGTTGAAAATACAAAAATTTTAGGCAAAAAAAAGTAGCATTGCGACGGTTCAGCACATGCTACTTATTAACTGGTAAAAACGTGAAACTCTTTATCTTTTAGTTTTGTTGAAAGTAATCCTTTAGTAATGTTCCAGCTCTTCCTACAACAATCGCCATAACGATTGCAATTACTAGAAACATCCACATTGAAATCTCCATAGAGACCTCCTACAACATTGCGTATCTATTTTTGATAGATACTAGATTGGCGTTCGTCATCAGTATTCACGGGAGTATGATATATTGATGACACTTTCAATCTCTTTCTCTTGGTCACAACAACTTTTGATTGATGCGATTCAAGAAGTTCCCTGAGTAAAGTTCCTGCTCTTCCTATAACAATTGCAAAAACAATTGCAATCACCAGAAACGACCATGTTGGAATTTCCATCACTTTGGACCTCCACCACACTTTACGTTGGTGTTTGTACTTTAACGAAAATGAATACAAGTTGATGGTCAGATTGTCTGACAATTTAGATTTTCACGAAATTTTAGAGTATTTAATCTAACAATTTAAATGAACGCAAAGTAAAACCAACACAAACAATTGAAAATAAACATATAATTAATTATATACAGTTGTAGAATTGTCCAACAATTAAAGCATTTTTATTAATAATTTTAAGTTTTTCCACTGCGAAATTGACAATTGATCCCACCAAATCGTTAAAGGTTGGTACTGGGTATCAGAAAAATAGATCGTAATATAAGCTTGGTGATCAATAATTTTAGTGATTGTTCGGCCTTGGATTGCGATAGAGGTATCCACAAACTCAAATGACCAATGCTGATGATCCAAATACTCAAAACGCTTTATTAAAGGACGCCGTAACAACAAAAACCAAAATAAAACCATGACAACAAGGCTAAGCAGCCAAAATGAAAGAGCTAGCAATTGGTAGGCTAAAATTAGAACAGTGACAAAAATTAAAAGTTGCAATACAAAGGAAAATCGACTGTATTGCAACTCAAAAACACGATTAGCCGTGTACATAATGTTTTAATTTTCGAATAAAATCTTTTAACTCAGCGCGAGGCGGCTCACCAACTTCCATAAACCAATCCAGCAAGTCTGGATCTTCTTGATCAACCAACTCTGCAAATAGCGCCTTTTCATCAGCATCGGCGGTTAAATAATAGTTTTTAACATAAGGATCGAAATACACATCAATTTCTTTTAAACCACGACGTGCGCGATAAACGACCTTACGTTCTTCCAAACTTATTTCATCAGACATTATTTGTTCCACTATGCAACAATTTTATAGTGATAGTGTACCCGATCCCCCATTAACTTCGCAGCGTTTTTTCTCAAGTGACCAAATACATCAATCAAATTGAGCATTGATCACATTGTTCACTATTTTCAATTTCTTGTATCGTGATGATGATCGTTTACATCCAATGACTAGGGAAAAAATAACAAATGCAATCAGGTGCAATTCGTCCAATTCCAAATATGCTCCCACGTAAGCTATTTACTTCTGATCATGAAGCATTTCGTGAAACTGTACGTAAATTTTATGAAAAAGAAGTTGTGCCAAATATTGAAAAATATGAGAAACAACAACATGTTGACCGTGACTTATGGAACAAAGCAGGTGAACTAGGTTTACTCTGTACCACAATGCCAGAACAATATGGTGGCTCTGGGGTTGATCGTTTGTACAGTATGATTCTCATTGAAGAACAAGCTTATGCAATGGACTCAAGTACAGGTTTCTCATTACACTCAGACATCGTTGCCAATTATGTCAATAACTTTGGTAATGAAGAACAGAAACAACATTGGTTGCCAAAAATGGCAACAGGTGAAACAGTTACAGCGATTGCCATGACTGAACCGGGTACAGGTTCAGATCTTCAAGCAGTTCGCACTACTGCTGTACTTGATGGTGATGAATATGTCATTAATGGTTCAAAAATCTTCATTACCAATGGCTACCTTTGTGACATGGCAATTGTCGTCTGTAAAACAGGCAACAATGAAAAAGGCTCAGCAAATTTATCATTAATCATCGTTGAAGCTGATCGTGCTGGTTTTAGTAAAGGTAAACCTTTGAATAAAATCGGAATGAAAGGGCAAGATACTTGCGAATTGTTCTTTGACAACGTACGAGTACCTAAGGAAAACCTACTTGGTATGGAAGGTATGGGCTTCATTATGTTGATGAAAGAATTGGCATGGGAACGTATGTTAGTTGCGATTATTTGCCAAGCAGGTGCAGAAGCAGCATTTGCGCATACTGTTCAATACACCAAAGATCGTAAAGCATTTGGCAAAGCGATTAGTACCTTCCAAAATACGCGGTTTAAATTAGCTGAATTACGTACTGAAATTGATTTCTGCCGTACTTATTTAGATCGTTGTATGGAATTACAACTCGAAGAAAGCTTAGGTGTGGATGCCGCCGCAGCAGCCAAATACAAAATTTCAGATATGTTCTCAAAAGTTGTGGATGATTGCTTACAGTTACATGGTGGCTATGGCTATATGTTGGAATATCCAATTGCGCGTGCCTACATCGATAACCGTGCTAACCGTATTTATGCGGGAACAAATGAAATTATGAAAGAATTAATTTCTCGTACACTTTAAACATAAATTGGAAAGCTAAAGGGATCGCGTTTAATTACACGATCCCTTTTTATTTATTTAGTTTCAGGTTTTTCAGTTGTTTGAGCTGGCGTAGGCGTTGGATTAATTCGTGCCATTAGTTGCTTTACCGTTGGGTTATCAATATGTTGCTGCATAGTGACATTTAAAGCAGTGCGTGCATTTTGCGTAGTGAAATGTGCAACTTCACTTCCTATCTCACTGGCTTTTTTAGCCCATGCTTTCCCTTCTGTAGATTGATAAAAGGTTAATGCAGCTTGTAGTTCCTTTTGACTGAATGTTTCAACATAGCGTTGAATAATGAATTGCTTACGCTGTTCACTGTTTAAATTTTTAATCAAATCTACGTAAAAATTTTCAGGTATATCTTTAGGCAAACGCATTCGGATTTGCTCTAAAATCATTTTATCGGTGTTTTGT
The DNA here is from genome assembly GCF_014636095.1 of Acinetobacter modestus. Classification (GTDB taxonomy): domain Bacteria; phylum Pseudomonadota; class Gammaproteobacteria; order Pseudomonadales; family Moraxellaceae; genus Acinetobacter; species Acinetobacter modestus. The sequence continues at coordinate 390,597 of NZ_BMDV01000003.1, read as the reverse complement.
AAACCTTGTTCGGTTCCATCTACAGATACCAATTTTTGAGCAATAACTTCTTTCTGTTTTACATCATCAGCAAAAACAAATGTACTGAATAATAATGTCCCCAAGATTAATAGCTTTTTCACTCAGTCATCCCTGTTTTATTTAAATGTTATTGCGCTCAATATACGCGATATTTTTTATATTTAAATAGCCACTCAAATAAAAAACCCTATGCAACTGCATAGGGTTCCAAAACATTCAAGCAAAAACTTATGATACTAATTTTGGCTTACGATTTGTTTGATCGCCACGCTTATGAAATTCTAAAACCCCATCATTAAACTTAGCATCTTTCAGTTCTTTACGATCAGCTAGGTAATTATTGGTGATCTTCCACGGTGCTTGTTTACCTTGTTTAGGCATTACATCAGCCGCACGTGCGATATAACCAGAAGACATTTTACCCATGATCGTATCATTTTCACGCTGTAAAGGATCAGCATGTGCAATCACTTCATCAAAACCATTTTTATCCATATGATTGATTAAGCGACAGATATAATCAGCTGCAATATCAACCTTTAATGTCCATGAAGCATTGATATAACCAATGATCATCGCCATGTTAGGGACATCACTCACCATCACGCCTTGATACAGCATATGTTGAGATGTGTTCATTGGCTTACCGTCAATTGAACCTTGCACCCCACCTAGAATCTGAATCTCCAAACCAGTTGCTGAGATTACAATATCCGCTTCTAAATGTTTTCCAGATTTTAATTGGATACCATTTGCAGTGAATTTTTCAATTTGATCTGTCTCAACACTTGCTTTGCCTTCACGTAAAGATTTGAATAAATCACCGTCTGGCACAACACACAAACGTTGATCCCATGGATTATAGCTTGGTGTAAAGTGTTTCATATCCACTTTACCTTTAAGCTGCAATTCAATGCCTTTCAACAATAAACGACGTACAGTTTTCGGATATTTTTGCGCTAATGCATAAATACCACGTTGCATACCAATATTACGTGCGCGAGTAAATTTATACGCCGTTTCCTCAGACATAAATTTACGTGTTTTCTCATAAATAAAGTCAATTGAAGGAATCGTTGCAATATAAGTTGGTGAACGCTGCAACATTGTGACATGCCCTGCTCCACCTTTCACCATTGAAGGTACCAGCGTAATTGCAGTTGCACCACTACCAATGATCACAACTTTCTTACCAGTGTAATCTAAATTTTCTGGCCAATGTTGTGGATGAATAAACTGACCTTTGAAATCTTCTTGTTTAGGGAATTTAGGTGCATAACCCTGATCATAGTTATAGTAACCAGTACAACCCATTACAAAATTTGCAGACCAAGTTTGTTTTTTCTTATTGTTATCTTCGATCTCAACTAACCATTTTTTCTTTGTAGAATCATAGTTTGCTGAAAGAACACGATGACCAAAGTGAATTTTATCTTTTAACTGATTTTCACTGATCACATCGCTTAAATAGCCCTTGATCTCAGCGCCGCTAGCCAACACTTTGTCTTTTGCCCATGGCTTGAAGTTAAAACCAAAAGTTGACATATCCGAATCAGAACGAATACCAGGGTAACGGAATAAATCCCAAGTTCCACCGAAACTGTCACGACGTTCTAAGATTTCGAATTTACGTTGTGGACAGTTCTTAGAGAGATGCACAGCTAACCCAATTCCAGAGATACCTGCACCAATAATTAATACATCAACTTGCTTTTCCATTTTTTTTATACCCTGTGTAAATCATGTCTTTATTAAAGCACAAATTTGACAATACACAATGTCAAGTTTAGTCATTCATCGGTTTTTTTATATCAGTTCGGGACATTTTGAGAAAAAAAGTGGTTAAAAAATCCTGAGATTTTTACTTGGGTTTACATTTAAACTATGTTGTATTGAATACAAAAAAATTAGGAATAAATCTTTATATAATTTTTAATTGAAGATTTTTAAGAAAAATAAACGTTATAAAACACATTAAAAAAAGTTCATCAATTCCGTAGAAAATCCATTAATTTGTTTATTCGCTTGAAGTATCAATACTTTTAAAAAAGACAACTCTACTTTTTAGTTGTTCAACTTCATTTTTGATTTCACTTAGATCATTGTCACTGAGGTTATATGAAGTTGTTATTTCTCCGTTTAATGCTAGCCCCACACCATTAGAAAATGCAGACAGAATAGCACCAGATAAATGATAGAAATTATCAGCATCTGGTAAATAATTCGGCTTAAGAAGATAGCTTTCATCATCAGATAAATTATTTATCCAATCATATTCTGATACAACATACCAAATATTGGATAATTTTTTTACACTTATTGAATTTGGACTTAGAGCTGCTGCTTCGGCTGTAATGAATCCTAATAGCTGTCTATCATACAAATTTCCATTGTAGCCAAATATTAAATTAGTATGCCGCCTTTTCAATCCATTAATAAAACAATATTTTTCAGAATCCATGATCTTCTCACTTATAATAGTAATACTCGTATTGACTGATCTAATTGTATCTTGATGATTTTATTTTAAACATTATTAAACAATAAAAAAGGTCGGTTATTACACCGACCTTTTTTGGAACAACTGACTGTTCTACACGTAGAAGTATTATTTTACTTCACGGTCAACGAGTTCAACGTAAGCCATCGGTGCAGCATCACCTGCACGGAAGCCCGCTTTAAGAACACGAAGATAACCGCCGTTACGTTCTTTGTAACGAGGGCCAAGAACGGTAAATAATTTACCAACAGTTGCTGCTGAACGAGTACGAGCAAACGCTAAACGACGGTTTGCAACAGTATCGTTTTTAGCCAAAGTGATTAAAGGCTCAGCAACACGACGAAGTTCTTTCGCCTTAGGCAAAGTTGTCTTAATTAACTCGTGCTCTACTAAAGCATTTGTTAAGTTTTGAAACAACGCCTTACGGTGGCTGCTTGTACGGCCTAATTTCACACCACTATTACGATGACGCATGGTGATAGTCCTACTTAATTAACGGCTACGATAGGCAAATCGGTCATCCATACGGAGACTAGCTGGTGGCCAGTTCTCTAAACGCATGCCGAGTTGTAAACCTTTCGATGCCAAAACATCTTTGATCTCTGTTAACGATTTTTTACCCAAGTTAGGAGTTTTTAACAACTCAACTTCAGTACGTTGAACAAGATCACCAATGTAGTAAATATTTTCTGCCTTCAAACAGTTAGCAGAACGAACAGTAAGCTCGAGATCATCTACTGGACGAAGCAAAATTGGGTCAACTTCTTCGCGAGGTTCTTGAGCGACTGGAGTTTGATCTTTCTGAAGATCAACAAAAATTGCAATTTGTTGTTGCAAGATTGTTGCCGCTTTGCGGATAGCTTCTTCTGGATCAACAGTTCCGTTAGTCTCAAGATCGATCACTAACTTATCAAGATCGGTACGTTGTTCTACACGAGCATTTTCTACTGTGTAAGAAACACGCTTGATTGGGCTATAAGAAGCATCTAACTGTAAGCGACCTACTGGACGTGTTTCACCTTCTGGGAAACGAGAGTCAGATGTCTCATAACCACGACCTTGAGCTACTTTAAGGCGCATTTTCAATGAACCAGAAGAACTCAAAGTACCGATTAAATGATCAGGGTTAACCACTTCAACATTATGAGGTAAACGAAGGTCAGCTGCTGTTACGTCACCTGCACCTTGCTTCTCTAATGTTAAATATGCTTCATTTTGATCGAACAGCTTAATAGACAATCCTTTTAGGTTCAGCAAGAGCTCGACGATGTCCTGCTGCAAGCCTTCTAAAGTACTGTACTCGTGCTCGACGCCTTCTATCTCAACTTCAACCACAGCAGCGCCAGGTAAAGAAGACAATAGAATGCGACGTAAAGCATTACCTAGAGTATGACCAAAACCACGCTCTAAAGGCTCAAGAATCACTTTTGCCGAGGTCCCGCTCACCGCTTCGACCTTGATCGCTTGCGGAGTTAGAAACTCGTTTGCAGTACGCGTCATTTATTGCTACCTCAAGGATTATTTAGAATACAATTCTACAATCAAGCTTTCGTTGATTTCAGCAGGTAAATCAGAGCGATCTGGTGCAGCTTTAAACGTACCTTCCAACTTAGAATGATCAACTTCCATCCAAGCAGGGATACCACGTTGAGCAGCTAATTCAATAGCGTTTTTGATACGCAATTGTTGTTTAGCACCTTCATGCACTGCAATTACATCACCCGCTTTTACTTGAATAGACGCAATGTTTACACGACGACCATTTAAAGTAATAGAACGGTGAGATACTAACTGACGAGCTTCTGAACGTGTAGAACCAAAACCCATGCGATAAACTACGTTATCAAGACGGCTTTCAAGCAATTTCAACAAGTTTTCACCAGTTGCGCCTTTAACACGAGCTGCTTCTTTATAGTAGTTACTAAATTGACGCTCTAACACACCGTACATACGACGTACTTTTTGTTTTTCACGTAATTGTAGTGAATACTCAGATTGCTTACCACCACGAGCCTGACCATGTTGACCAGGTGCTTTATTGTGTTTTTTGGTTTTTACATCAAACGGTTTAACGCCTGATTTAAGTTGCAGGTCTGTCCCTTCGCGGCGAGAGAGTTTGCATTTTGGACCAATATAACGAGCCATGAATGTTTCTCCTTACACGCGACGTTTTTTAGGTGGACGGCAACCGTTGTGAGGAATTGGAGTCACATCGGTAATGCTGTTAATCTTATAACCCACTGCGCCTAATGCACGAACCGCAGACTCACGACCTGGACCAGGACCTTTTACAAGGACGTCTAGGTTTTTCAAACCGTAATCCAAAGCTGCTTTACCAGCAACTTCAGCAGCTACCTGAGCAGCGAACGGAGTTGATTTACGTGAACCACGGAAGCCTTGTCCACCTGAGGTAGCCCAAGCCAATGCATTACCTTGACGATCGGTAATCGTTACAATGGTGTTATTAAAAGACGCGTGAATGTGTGCAACACCTTCAGAGACGGTACGAGTGACCTTCTTGCGTGTGCGAGTATCTTTAGCCATCTTTTAGCTTCCAGAAATCTTACTTTTTAATCGGTTTGCGCGGACCTTTACGGGTACGTGCGTTAGTTTTGGTGCGTTGTCCACGAACAGGCAAGCTGCGACGATGACGAAGACCGCGGTAGCAGCCTAAATCCATTAAACGTTTAATGTTCATGGAAATTTCGCGACGTAAATCACCTTCGGTCGGAACCTTAGCAACTTCTGCACGAATCGCATCAAGCTGAGCATCATCTAATTCACGGATTTTTGTAGTTTCAGTGATACCTACAGTCGCTAAGATGTTCTTAGCAGTGTGGCGACCGATACCAAAAATATACGTGAGAGAGATAACAGCATGCTTGTTATCCGGAATGTTTACACCGGCAATACGAGCCATTCAATTTTCTCCAAAAAGGCAGTCAAGATAATCAACCGCCCCACAAAAATCTTGAGGGGCGGATAATAACCTAATTAGCCTACTGAAATCAACAGGTCTTAATTAAATTAACCTTGACGCTGCTTATGACGAGGTTCTGCGCTACAAATCACGCGAATAACCCCATTACGACGGATAACTTTGCAGCTACCACAAATTTTCTTTACAGAAGCTTGTACTTTCATGATGAAACCTCTAAGTGCGCTTATCCCTTAGGATGAGCAGTCGTTTTTCTCATTAACGTTTGATTATCATATTGATGCGAAGTAAGGTGCGCTTGAAGTTGCGCCATAAAGTCCATTACTACTACAACTACAATCAGTAAAGATGTTCCACCCAAATGGAATGGAATACTAAACGAACTTTGTAGCACCATAGGCATTAAACACACTACAGTAATGTAAATTGCACCAATAAAAGTCAAACGGTTAAGAATATGATCTAAATAACGAGCCGTTTGCTCACCTGGGCGGATACCAGGCACATATGCTCCGCTGCGTTTTAAGTTCTCTGCAACTTCTTTCGGGCTAAATACTAGCGCTGTATAGAAATAACAGAAGAAAATAATTAACGCACCAAACAGCATTAAATACAACGGCTGTCCAGGCGATAACACCAATGCCAGATCTTGTAGGCTACGCTTCACAATCCCTGCATTTGGATCAGCACTACCTAACCATTGTCCCAAACTCGCTGGAAATAATAACAGTGAGCTTGCAAAAATCGCTGGAATCACACCGGCCATATTAATTTTTAATGGCAAATGCGTTTGCTGTGCAGTAAAAACACGACGACCTTGTTGCTTTTGTGCATAGTTCACTGGAATACGACGTTGTGCTTTTTCAATAAACACAATCGCAGCTAAAACCGCTAATGAGAGTAAGCCAAATACAGCTAAACCAATTAAACTACCTTGACCATTATCTACAGACGTAAACGACTGTATTACAAGATTTGGCAAACCTGCCACAATACCTGCAAAAATGATCATCGAGATACCATTACCAACACCACGTTCGGTAATTTGCTCCCCTAACCACATCAGAAACATTGTTCCCGCAACTAACGAAGTAACTGCAGGAACATAGAATGCTAAGCCTGATGTCAAAGTAATACCTTGACTGATCAAACCAGCACACATCCCTACACCTTGCACGAGTGCAAGGAATAAGGTGCCATAACGTGTATATTGATTGATCTTTCGTTTGCCTTGCTCGCCTTCTTTTTTCAAAGCTTCTAACGAAGGAACAACCGTAGACATTAACTGCACGATAATCGATGCAGAAATGTACGGCATAATCCCTAACGCTAAAATCGACATGCGTTCTAATGCACCGCCAGAGAACATGTTAAATAAGCCTAAGAAGGTACCTTCATTCGCCTTAAAAAACCGTGCTAGCGCTATATTATCAATACCTGGCAACGGAATATGCGCTCCTAGTCGAAAGACCAATAACGCGCCAATCAAAAACATTAATCGACGAATAATTTCACGATATTTCACATGAAACGGTTGGCCTTTCATCATGTTTACATGACCTGAAGAACTAGGAGTCATAGACACTCGAGATTACTCCTCGACTTTACCGCCAGCAGCTTCAACAGCAGCTTTAGCGCCTTTAGTCAACACAACACCTTGAACAGTGAATGCGCGAGTGATTTCACCAGAAAGAACGATGCGAGCACGAATTTGATCACGACGAACAACGTTCGCAGCTTTTAAAGTTTCAAGGCTAATTACATCACCTTCAACTTTATTCAATTCAGACAAACGTACTTCAGCAGTTTTCAAAGCGATTTGGCTAGTGAAACCAAATTTTGGTAAACGACGATATAATGCTGTTTGACCGCCTTCAAAGCCTGGACGAGTACCACCACTTTTACGTGAGTTTTGACCCTTGATACCACGACCACCAGTCTTACCAACGCCAGAGCCGATACCACGACCTAGACGACGATTTTCACGCTTAGCACCTTCAGCAGGTGCAAGTTCATTTAAACGCAGAGTCATGGCTTATTCCTCTACACTAACCATATAGTAAACTTTGTTGACCATACCACGGTTAGAAGGCGTATCTTGCACTTCTACAGTATGACCAATACGACGCAGACCTAGACCTTGTAAGCAAAGTTTATGATTTTTTAAACGATGCGAAGAAGATTTAGTCTGGGTAACTTTAATCGTTTTCATGATTGATTACCCTTGAATTTGTTCTACTGAAAGACCACGTTTCGCAGCGACTTTCTCAGGAGAAGTCATATCACGCAAACCTTTGAAAGTTGCGTTTACTACGTTAGCAGCATTTGTAGAACCATAACATTTAGCAAGTACGTTATGTACACCTGCAGCTTCGAGAACAGCACGCATCGCGCCACCAGCAATTACGCCAGTACCTTCTGAAGCAGGTTGCATGTATACACGGCTTGCACCATGACGAGCATTCACAGGGTGTTGTAAAGTAGTCCCCGCAAGGTCTACAGTAATCATGTTACGACGTGCAGCTTCAAGTGCTTTAGAAATAGCAGCTGGAACTTCACGTGCTTTACCACGACCAAAACCTACACGACCATTACCATCACCCACAACAGTTAATGCTGTGAAAGAGAAGATACGACCACCCTTAACAACTTTGGCTACACGATCAACGGCAACCAGCTTTTCAACGAGACCTTCGTTTTGTTCAACTTTCGCCATGATTAGAACTCCAAGCCGCCTTCACGAGCAGCATCAGCCAAGGCTTTGATACGACCATGATATTTAAAACCAGAACGGTCAAATGCAACTTTAGTAACGCCAGCTGCTTTAGCACGTTCTGCGATTAAAGCACCAACCTTAGTTGCTGCATCGATATTACCAGTCGCACCACTACGCAAAGATGCATCTAAAGTTGAAGCTTGCGCTAAAACTTTGCCACCATCTGCTGAAATAACTTGAGCATAGATGTGACGCGGAGTGCGGTTTACACACAAACGAGTCGCACCCAATGCACGAATGTGCAAGCGTGTGCTTTTTGCACGACGCAAACGGGTTTGTTTCTTTTCGTTCATAAGAACCTCGCGCCTTATTTCTTCTTAGCTTCTTTACGAAGAATAACTTCATCCGAATAACGAACACCTTTACCTTTATATGGTTCAGGAGAACGGTATGCACGGATTTCCGCTGCTACTTGACCTAACAACTGCTTGTTTGCTGATTTCAAAATGATTTCAGTTGCAGTTGGAGTTTCCGCTGTTACACCTTCTGGTAAAGCGTAGTCAATTGGGTGTGAATAACCTAAAGCAAGGTTAACGACAGTGCCTTTAACTGCTGCTTTGTAACCAACACCAACTAGCTGTAACTTACGTTCGAAGCCTTCGCTAACACCTTTTACAAGGTTGTTCAATACAGCGCGAGCAGTACCAGCTTGCATCCAAGCATCTTTCGACTCTTTAACTGGAGCAAGTTGAAGTTTACCTTCTTCCTGTTTTAGCTCGACCAGCGCATGCAGGTTGAAAGACAATGTACCTTTAGTGCCTTTCACTTCGACCTGCCGGCCGTTCTGAGTAACTGTTACACCATTAGGTACAGTTACTGGGGCTTTAGCCACACGAGACATGAGGAATCACCTATTAAGAAACAAAAGCAATAACTTCACCACCAACGCCCGCAGCACGTGCAGCGCGATCAGTCATGATGCCTTTGCTTGTAGAAACAATTGCAATACCTAAACCTTGCTTAACGCTTGGAAGTGCATCTTTACCGCGATACTGACGTAGACCAGGACGGCTTACGCGCTTCACAGTTTCGATAACTGGTTTGCCTTCGAAATATTTTAACGTAATAGTCAAAGTAGCTTTTGCATCTTCTTGAGCAACTTCTACATTTGAAATATAACCTTCTTGTTGAAGAACGTTTGCAATAGCAACCTTCAACTTAGAAGAAGGCATAGAAACAACTTGTTTCTTTGCCATTTGAGCGTTACGAACACGCGTTAACATGTCGGCAACGGTATCTTGCATACTCATTATAGTCGCTCCTTACCAGCTTGCTTTAACAACGCCTGGTACATCACCCTGCATTACTGTATCGCGTAATTTGTTACGGCTTAAACCGAACTTACGGAAGTAACCATGAGGACGACCAGTTAAACCACAGCGGTTACGAAGACGTACTGGAGATGCATTACGTGGTAATGCTTGTAACTTCATCATCGCTTCGAAACGTTCTTCATCAGATGCATTTACGTTTGCAATCGTTGCTTTTAATTCAGCACGTTTTGCAGCGTATTTAGCAACTGTCTTTTCGCGTTTCAATTCGCGATTAATCATACCTTTCTTAGCCATATCGACCTCTTATTTGAACGGGAAGCCGAATGCACGCATAAGCGCACGGCCTTCGTCATCGCTACGAGCAGTGGTCGTAATAGTGATATCTAGACCACGGATACGATCAATTTTGTCAAAATCGATTTCAGGGAAAACGATCTGCTCTTTTAAACCCATAGAGTAGTTACCACGACCATCAAATGATTTCGAAGAGAAACCACGGAAGTCACGGATACGAGGGATAGCGATCGAGATCAAACGATCCAAGAATTCGTACATTTGGTCGCCACGTAAAGTAACTTTACAACCAATTGGCCAACCATCACGGATTTTAAAACCAGCGATTGATTTACGTGCAAGTGTCACAACTGGTTTTTGACCAGCAATGAGTTGCATATCAGCAACAGCACCATCTAATAATTTCTTATCAGTTGCAGCTGCGCCTACACCCATGTTAAGAGTGATTTTCGTGATGCGAGGAATATCCATCACATTCTTAACGCCAAGTTCTTCTTGTAACTTCGCTTTAAGTTCGTCGTTATAACGTGCTTTAAGTCTGGCCATCGCCTATTCAACCTATTACTTCGCTACCGCCACTGATTCACCATTTGATTTATAAACACGAGTTTTCGCGCCATCAATCACTTGGTAACCAATACGGTCAGCCTTTTGGGTTGTAGCATTAAAAATTGCCACGTTTGAAATATGAAGCGTTGCCTCTTGAGTAACGATACCGCCTTCAGCGCCAGTTACACGGTTTGGCTTTTGATGCTTCTTCACTAAGTTAAGACCTTCGACCTTAACTCGATCTTCAGAAACAGACAAAACAACACCTTGTTTGCCTTTTTCTTTACCTGCGATCACAATTACTTGATCGCCTTTTTTAATCTTAGCCATGATTGCCTCTTATAAAACTTCAGGAGCCAATGAAATGATTTTCATGAACTGTTCAGTACGAAGTTCACGAGTCACTGGTCCGAAGATACGAGTAGCAATCGGAGCTTTGTTGTTGTTCAAAATAACAGCTGCGTTATCGTCGAAACGAATAACAGAACCATCTGGACGACGGATGCCGAATTTTGTACGTACAACTACAGCATTCATCACGTCACCTTTTTTAACACGTGCGCGCGGAATTGCTTCTTTTACAGTAACTTTAATAATATCGCCAACTGAAGCATAACGACGGTGTGAACCACCAAGTACTTTAATACATTGTACGCGGCGTGCACCACTGTTGTCTGCTACGTCGAGCATACTTTCGGTTTGAATCATTGCCCTACTCCAAAACCGAGCATCACCGGTCGCAATTTCGAAAGGCTCAAAGAGTACTCGAAATTGTCCGATGATGCAACAAGAACGTCTAATTACTCAGCAGCTGCTTCAACGACTTCCACTAAAGTCCAAGCTTTAGTTTTAGAAATTGGGCGGCTTTCTTTGATGGTCACTAAGTCGCCAGTTTTAGCAACATTGTTCTCATCATGAGCGTGTAATTTAGTTGAACGGCGGATTGATTTGCCGTACAACGGGTGTTGAACGCGGCGTTCAATAAGCACAACAATAGACTTGTCCATTTTGTCACTTACAACTTTGCCGGTTAACGTGCGGACTGTTTTTTCACTCATTGTCCGTTCCCCTGTTTTTCGGTAAGGAGTGTCTTGATACGAGCAATTGTCTTACGAGCAATTTGCACTTCATGCGATTTGCCTAATTGACCAGTTGCTTTCGCCATACGAAGACGGAATTGGTTAAGCTGTTGCTCATCAAGCAAAGCTTTCAACTCTTCTACCGACTTTTCACGTAGATCTTTAATTTTCATTACATCACCGTCCGAGTCACGATAGTGGTTTTAAACGGGAGTTTAGCTGCAGCTAAAGCAAAAGCTTCACGCGCTAACTCATCGCTAACACCTTCAATTTCGTACAGGATCTTACCTGGCTGGATCTGACAAACCCAGTATTCCACGCTACCCTTACCTTTACCCATACGAACTTCTAATGGTTTTTCGGTAATTGGTTTGTCTGGGAATACGCGGATGAAGATTTTACCACCACGTTTAATACGACGGCTAATGGTACGACGTGCAGCTTCAATCTGACGCGCAGTCATACGACCACGTTCAGTTGCTTTAATTGCAATCGAACCAAATGATACTGTACTACCACGATGCGCTAGACCTGTGTTACGGCCTTTGTGCACTTTACGGAATTTGGTACGTTTAGGTTGCAACATGGATTATTCTCCCTTGTCAGCAGCACGGTCACCGCGACGACCACGACGCTCTTGACCTTCACCACGACCACGACCACGTTTAGCTGGACGTTCTTCAGCAGGAGCAGGGTTCATGACTTGTTTCATGCCACCTAAAATCTCGCCACGGAAAATCCAAACTTTAACACCGATCGTACCGTATGTTGTTTCTGCACGCATAGTAGCATAGTCGATGTCAGCACGAAGTGTATGCAAAGGTACACGACCTTCACGATACCACTCAGTACGAGCGATCTCTGCACCACCTAAACGGCCAGAAACTTCAACTTTGATACCTTTAGCGCCAGCACGCATTGTGTTTTGAACCGCACGCTTCATAGCACGACGGAACATAACACGCTTTTCTAATTGAGAAGCAATTGCTTCAGCAACTAAACGTGCGTCCAAGTCAGGGCGATCAATTTCATTGATGCTAACTTGAGCTGGAACACCCATAATATTGGTGAGTTCGCGCTGTAATTTCTCAATATCTTCGCCTTTCTTACCGATAACGATACCAGGACGAGCAGTGCTAATTGTTACTTTAGCAGCGCCTGTAGGACGCTCGATAAGAATATTGCTTACCATCGCATTCTTAAGTTTTTTAAGCAAAAACTCACGAACTTGAAGATCTTTAAGCAAGTATTCAGCGTATTGTTTCGGACTCGCGTACCAGTTAGCGTTATGACGTTTCACAACACCTAGGCGGATACCGATTGGATGAACCTTCTGACCCATATCAAACCCCTACCTTAACGGTGATGTGACAAGTACGCTTAGTAATACGATCTGCACGGCCTTTAGCACGTGGCATGATACGTTTAAGGCTCATGCCTTCATCAACGTAAATCGTAGTTACTTTAAGGTCATCAACATCTAAGCTGTTGTTGTGTTCAGCATTCGCGATTGCAGATTCAAGTGCTTTTTTAACGAGCACAGCCGCTTTCTTGTTACTGAAGTTCAAAATGTCTATCGCACGTGCAACCGACTTACCACGGATCAAATCAGCAACTAAACGTGCTTTTTGTGCCGAGATAGCGGCACCGCGTAATTTAGCAGTTACTTCCATCATAGCACCTATTAACGTTTAGACTTCTTATCAACACCGTGACCACGATAGGTACGAGTTGGCGCGAATTCACCCAATTTATGACCAACCATGTGTTCAGTAACAATTACTGGAACGTGGTTACGGCCATTGTGAACAGAAATTGTTAAACCAACAAAGTCTGGAAGGATCATTGAACGACGTGACCATGTTTTGATCGGCTTACGGTTGTTAGCAGCAATCGCAGCTTCAACCTTAGCGAACAAATGCGCGTCGACGAATGGACCTTTTTTTAATGAACGAGGCATTATTCAGATTCCCTTACTTGACGCGACGGTCGCGAATAATCATCTTAGTCGTACGCTTATTGGTACGTGTCTTGTACCCTTTAGCTTTTTGACCCCATGGACTTACAGGTTGAATACCTTTACTACGTCCTTCACCACCACCGTGCGGGTGATCTACCGGGTTCATCGCCATACCACGAACAGTAGGACGAATACCACGCCAGCGCGCAGCACCAGCTTTACCCAATGAACGAAGGTTGCTTTCTTGGTTAGAAACTTCACCAATTACAGCACGACATTCAACGTGTACTTTACGCATTTCACCAGAACGTAAACGAACGATAGCGTAAGAACCATCACGACCCAACAACTGAACTGAAGTACCAGCAGAACGTGCTAATTGAGCACCTTTACCGATTTTAAGTTCAAGGTTGTGAAGTGTAGAACCGATTGGCATGTTGCGAAGTGGTAAGCAGTTACCTGGACGAATTGGAGCATCGTTACCAGATTGTACTTTATCACCAGCACGTAAGCCTTTAGGTGCAATGATGTAACGACGCTCACCATCAGCATATTTCAATAAAGCAATATGAGCTGTACGGTTAGGATCGTATTCGATGCGCTCTACAGTCGCTGGAATACCATCTTTGTTACGTTTAAAGTCAACAATACGGTAGTTTTGCTTATGACCACCACCCACGTGACGTGTAGTGATGTGACCATTGTTATTACGACCACCAGTACGTTTTTTAGCTTCTACCAACGGTGCATAAGGAGCGCCTTTGTGAAGATGGTCATGAACCACTTTCTCTACAAAGCGACGTCCTGGAGACGTTGGCTTACATTTTTGAATTGGCATAATTCTCGTCCTTATTCCGCTGCGTTTTCAGCGGTATCGCCCAAGTCAGCCATTTCTACATCTTGGCCAGCTTTCAGGGTGACGTATGCTTTTTTCACATCAGAACGACGTCCTAATGTTTTACCAAAGCGTTTTGTTTTACCTTTAGTGATCGTTGTATTGATTTTTACAACTTCAACACCAAAGAGCTGCTCAACTGCTTTTTTGATTTCAAGTTTGTTTGCATTTAATGCAACTTTGAACACTTGAACACCAGCAGTATCACCTAAAACTTGTGCTTTTTCTGAGAATACTGGTCCTAATAGGACTTGATAGATACGTTCGTTGTTCATCCGAGTTCTACCTCAATTTTCTTAGCAGCAGCTACAGACATTACAACTTTATCAAATGCAATCAAGCTAACAGGATCAATAGCAGTAGCATCAACCACATCAACGTGTGGAAGGTTGCGAGCTGCAAGATACAAGTTCTCATCTACAGCATCTGTAATGATCAATGCACGAGTTGCATTCAAGTCTGTAAGTTTTGCAAGCAAGTCTTTAGTTTTTGGAGCTGCAACAGCAAACTCTTCAACTAATACAAGACGATCTTGGCGAACAAGTTCAGCTAAGATACATTGCATTGCACCGCGATACATCTTACGGTTTACTTTTTGAGACCAATCTTGTGGGCGAGCAGCAAAAGTTTTACCACCACCAACCCAGATAGGGCTACGAATAGAACCCGCACGAGCGCGACCAGTACCTTTTTGACGGAATGGTTTTTTACCACCGCCAGAAACGTCTGCACGTGATTTCTGAGCTTTCGAACCTTGACGACCACCAGCTAAGTAAGCTGTAACAACTTGGTGTACAAGCGCTTCGTTAAACTCACGTCCGAAAGCAACTTCAGACAATTCAACAGCAGAGCCGGAAACAGTTTTTAAATTCACAGTATTTCCCCTCAGGCCTTGATGGTAGGACGTACAATAACGTCACCATTCGTTGCACCAGGAACAGCACCTTTAACAACTAAAACAGAACGTTCAGCGTCAATAGATACAATTTCAAGACCTTGAACTGTTACGCGTTCATCACCTAAGTGACCAGCCATTTTCTTGCCTTTGAACACGCGACCAGGAGTCTGGTTTTGACCTGTAGAACCTAATACACGGTGAGATACAGAGTTACCATGAGTAGCATCTTGCGTACGGAAATTCCAACGCTTAACACCACCTTGGAAGCCTTTACCTTTTGATTGACCAGTTACGTCAACAATTTGACCAACTGTGAACAAATCAACACCGATAGAAGCACCAACTTCACGGCCTTCAAGCTCAGCTTCAGTAACACGGAACTCTTTAACTAAACGACCAGCAGCAACACCCGCTTTCGCGAAATGACCTTTCTGAGCGTTAGTTACGCGCGATTCGCGACGTTCACCAGTAGTTACTTGGATTGCTTGATAACCATCAGTTTCAAGTGTTTTGATTTGCGTAATGCGGTTTGGATCGACTTCGATAACTGTAACAGGTACAGATACACCAGCATCTGTAAAGACGCGAGTCATACCACATTTGCGACCGACTAAACCAATAGCCATGTGCATAAACCTCTAAAAAAGCGGCCTAATTAACTTAACGTTAATTAACCGAAAGCCTTAACCCAAAGCGATCTGAACATCAACACCAGCAGCAAGATCTAACTTCATCAATGCATCAACAGTTTTATCTGTAGGTTGAACGATGTCGATCAAACGTTTATAAGTGCGGATTTCGTACTGATCACGAGCGTCTTTGTTGACGTGTGGTGAAGTAAGAACGTTGAAGCGTTCGATGCGAGTAGGCATCGGGATTGGACCACACACTTGTGCGCCAGTACGCTTAGCGGTTTCTACGATCTCTTGAGCAGATTGATCAATCAGGCGATGATCAAAAGACTTCAAACGGATACGAATTCTCTGGTTAGACATACCAGTAAACTCCAAGCCAAAAATATAAAGAATCACCCATGACGCACCTCACCTTATTGGTAAGTGTCAAGGGCAGTGAAAATCACTAAGGTCATGATCGATGCCACGACTGTAATGCGTTGACTACTTTCTTCGTAGTGAACGCCCTCTATTTGAGGGTCGCCCATTATAACGATTGTTTAAGTCTTATGCAATTCTTCTTTTATTTTTTTAGTTTTATACTTGGTTAAGCATTCACCACATACTCTATCGCTCGATTTAGTAATTGATTGCCTTGTTCAAACTTACTTTTAATCGTTTTTTTTAATTCTGCGATTGGCTGAACATATTGACCATTAAACACCGCGCTATCTTCTTCATTCTCAATCAACAATTGTAAAGCATGTGGTGTCATTTCAGGATGAAATTGAAATCCCAGTACATTGCGCCCAATTTGATACATTTGATTTTGACAAACATTATTCTGCGCTAAACGGACTCCTCCACGGGGTATTTCGAAGGTTTCGCTATGCCACTGCATAATGTTAATTTTTTCTGGTATTTGAAAGTAATTTTCAGGTACGTGTGAAACACGACCTACGTCCATCCAACCCAGTTCTTGATGTTGATTTCGACTCACAGATGCACCAAGTGCATTAGCAATCAGTTGCCCCCCTAAACATAAACCAATCGCAGGTTTACCCGCAGAGAGATAACGTCTTAACCATCTTTTTTCCAATTTTAACCAAGGATAATTTGCCTCATCATTCACACTCATGGTTCCTCCCATAATGATCAGTAAATCAACTTCATCAATATTAGGTAGAGCCTCCAATTCAAGAGGTAAATCAACGGGTAAAGCAAAGAACTCTGTGGCGGTAATTTTTGCTTGATGTGCCTTTAAATAGTCATAGCAACTGCCAAAACCTTCACCAGCAATGTGCTGAAAATAATGCACTCTTAAATGCGACTTCATGCGCGTAAACCTATTGTAGTTAGAATGATAATTAGTCTTAGCAAAAATAAAGCCAGTTTTGACTAAAAGCTTTGATTCGTAACGATTCTGTACAAAATATGCAAATGACTAGCAGGATTCGATATTTTCTCTTAACCTAAATCATTCTATTGATTTAATTTTGCCCCATGACTAAACAAAATAGCTTACAAACCACACTCATTCATGCACCACGCCAAGCTCCCCAATACATAGAAACGATTCAACCTCCCCTATTTCGTGCATCAACGATTATTTTTAAAACAACAGCGCACCTTTTTGATCGCCACTGGACTGACCCTTATGATTATAGTTATGGCACACACGGTACACCAACGACTTTCACATTAGGAGATAATATTGCTCGAATTGAAGGTGGAAATTATTGTTTACTTGCACCCAGTGGCTTATCTGCAATCAATTTAGTAAATAGTACTTTTTTAAGCTCAGGGGATGAAGTTTGGGTTGCAGACAATATTTATGGCCCGAATCTGGAACACTTAAAGAATCTGCAAGACCGCTACGGCATTCACGTCAAAATCTACAACCCAATTGATGCGAATAGCTTTCAACCGACTGAAAAAACTAAATTGATCTGGATAGAGGCGGCAGGTTCTGTCACTTTAGAGTTTCCCGACCTCAAAAATCTGGTTAAAAAAGCGCAGCAAGCAAATGTTCTGACTGCACTGGATAATACATGGGGTGCTGGACTGGCTTTTAATGCATTTGATTTTTCAGATGAGCATCTGTCTGTCGACATCACTATACATGCGCTAACTAAATATCCAAGTGGCGGTGGCGATATTTTAATGGGTTCAGTAGTTACACGAGATCCGCAATTACATCATAAACTCTACCGTATGCATGCAACCCAAGGGATCTGTGTTTCAGGCGACGATACTGCACAAATCCAACGCAGCTTGGCTCATATGCCACTTCGTTATGAACAACAATCTAACAGTGCAATAGCAGTGCTTGATTGGCTAAAGCAAAAAGCTCAATTTTGCCAAGTTTTACATCCAAGTGATGCCAATTCAGCAGGTCATTTATTTTGGCAACAAGTCTGTGAAACAGGAAAAAGTGCAGGCTTAGTCAGTGTCATTTTCAAACCTGAATATGATTTCGCAGCAATTCGAAAATTCTGCGATAGCTTAAACTTATTTAAGTTGGGATTCAGTTGGGGCGGCCCTGTCAGCCTTGTTATGCTTTATGATTTGAAACAGATGAGAGAACTAGAAAATACACATTTACAACAAGGTTTATTGGTTCGCTTCTGCATAGGACTAGAAGATCCAAACGATTTAATCCAAGATATTCAAAACGCACTAAAACAACTCGAATGAAATAAAGCATAGGTGAAGAATGAATACACCCATTGTTATTGCAAAAAAAACCACAGATACAACACAAGATATTGTTTTACATTCTCAATTTGCAAACCGCCACGGTTTAATTGCAGGTGCGACAGGCACAGGTAAAACAGTGACTCTCAAGGTACTAGCCGAAAGTTTCTCACGGTTGGGCGTACCTGTCTTTTTGGCAGATGCTAAAGGTGATGTCTCTAGTCTGGCTAAAGCAGGTAGCACTAGTCCTAAGTTTGACGAACGTTTAAAAAACTTACAACTTACCCCCATTCCATTTGCTGCTTCGCCTGTTATTTTTTGGGATTTATTTGGGCAACAAGGTCATCCTATTCGTACCACAATTTCAGAAATTGGTCCGTTACTTTTGGCACAAATGCTCAATCTGAATGACACACAAGAAGGCGTTCTTTCGGCCGTTTTCCGCGTTGCAGATGATCAAGGGCTTTTATTAATTGATTTCAAAGACCTTAAAGCAATGCTGACCTATGTCAGCGAAAATGCAGCCGAATTAAAAGCCGAATATGGCAACCTTTCTCCAGCTAGTCTTGGGGCGATTCAACGTAATTTATTGGCTTTAGGTGATCAAGGTGGAGAGCAATTTTTTGGTGAGCCTAGCCTGAATATCCTCGATTTTATTCAGACCGATACGCAAGGTCAGGGTTACATTAATATCTTAGCTGCCGACAAGTTGATGAATACGCCAAAGCTTTATGCCACATTCTTACTATGGATGATGTCAGAACTGTTTGAACAGTTGCCTGAAGTGGGTGATATGGACAAACCAAAGTTGGTATTCTTTTTCGATGAAGCGCATCTATTGTTTGATAATGCCAGTCCAGCCTTACAACAAAAGATTGAGCAAGTAGTACGTCTCATTCGCTCGAAAGGCGTGGGGATTTATTTTATTACCCAGAACCCACTTGATCTGCCAGAAAGCGTTTTAGGACAATTGGGGAATCGCGTACAACATGCCTTACGCGCCTTCACCCCCAAAGATCAAAAAGCAGTCAAAACTGCGGCGGATACTTTCCGCGCCAATCCTGAGTTTAAAGTTGATCAAGCGATTACCGAACTCGCAGTCGGTGAAGCATTGATTAGCTGCCTTGATGAACAAGGAACACCACAAATCGTGGAACGGGGCTGGGTCATGCCCCCTTACTCTTCATTTACGCCAATTACTCCAGAAGAACGCCAAGTCATTATTGGGCAAAGTATTGTCGCAGGGGTCTATGATCAAGCAGTAGATCGGGACAGTGCCTATGAAATGCTGCAAAAGAAAGTGCTACAACAGTCTCAACAAAAACAGGCAGATGAATTAGAAAAGCAGCAAAGTAAAGAACAAGATGCTTTAGCCAAACAACAAGCGAAAGAGCAAGAACGCTTTGCGAAAGAGCAACAAAAAGCCGCAGAGAAAGCACAACGAGATCGCGAAAAACTCACCCAAGATATTGTGGGAACTTTTGCAAAAAGTGCGGCTCGTAGCTTAGGCGGCTCTACAGGTCAAAAGATCGTTCGCGGTTTACTTGGTTCATTATTTGGCAAATAAAAATCTTTATTATTTTAAAAATCAGGGGATAATCATTTATCCCCTATTTTTTTTATGGCTTTAATCAAAACAGATCTTGCAAATAAATTTTATAAGGTATATTTTAAATATATCTTATAAATGATAGCCAAGAGAGATCACCCATGACTCCGCAGCAAATTGACCTTGTAAAAGCCACTGTACCTGTACTCCGTGAAAATGGTGTGGCACTCACTGGTTACTTTTACAATCGTATGTTAGGCAACAACCCAGAATTAAAAGAAACCTTTAACATGGGGCATCAACGTAGCGGCGCACAAGCACAAGCACTTGCTGGCGCAGTTTTGGCGTATGCAGAAAATATCGAAGACCCTTCTGTACTTTTACCTGTGGTCGAATTGATTGCGCACAAACATGTTAGTTTGAATATTCAATCACCTGATTACAGTATTGTGGGTGAGAACCTACTGCACTCTATCAGTGAAGTACTGAATATCTCGATGGAAGATCCATTGATTGGTGCATGGGCTGCTGCGTATGGTCAATTAGCTGACTTATTTATTAGCACTGAAAAAGCGATCTATGATCAACATCAACAAACCAAAGGCAGTTGGTTAGGTTGGCGTAATTTCAAAATTGCCAAGAAAGTCGTTGAGAGTGATGAAATCACTTCATTCTATCTAGCACCTGTAGATGGCGGTGAGTTACCAAAATATGAAGCAGGTCAATATATTTCAGTTCGCGTGTTTGTACCTGAACTCAATTTAAGACAGCCACGTCAATATACGCTTTCAACGAGCCCTCAAGCAGATTACTTACGTATTTCAGTCAAACGTGAAGATGAAAAAGGTGAGTTAGCAGGTGGTTGGGTATCCAGTACGTTACATAGCTTAGCTGAGGGTTCAGAAATTGAAGTTTCTGCACCAACAGGTAACTTCTATTTAATTAATAGCAGCAAACGTAATGTATTTATTAGTGGTGGTGTAGGTTTAACGCCAATGATTGCAATGCTCAATCAATTGGTGACTTTAGATATGCCGCAACCTGTGAGCTTTATTCATGCTTGCCGCAGCAGCCAAGTACATGCCATGAAAAAGCATATCCATGAACTAAAAGCAAAGTATCCACGTCTGAGCACATTCACTGCTTATGAGTTTCCTCATCAAGGTGACGTGTTAGGCGAAGATTATGATGCAGCGGGTCGCTTAGATTTAGTGTCAATGGATGCTGGATTATTACCAGCCAATGCAGACTATTATTTGTGTGGTCCAATGCCATTTATGGCAGAGCAACATAAAGCTTTAGTTGCTCGTGGCATCCCTGCTGAAAATATCCATAGCGAAGCATTCGGTACGGGTGGCGTAAAACTCAGCTAATCGGTGCTGCGTTTTGCATAGGGCTAGTCTATGTTAGACTAGCCCTTTCTGTTTAAAGCAATAGATTGAGTGAAAAGCCATGCAACTCAATAAGTTTACTGATTATGCACTCAGAATCTTAATGTATGTCGCTCGTCCGAGTGATGTACCGTATACGATTGCAGATATTGCACGGGACTTGCATGTATCCCAAAACCATTTAGTGAAAATCGTTCACTTCATGGGAAAACAGCATTGGATCGTAACGATTCGCGGCAAAGGCGGTGGACTTCGTTTAAATCCAGAGGCTAAAAGTCTAAAATTAGGTGAGATTGTTCGTATCTTACAAGGCAATCATCAAATCGTAGAATGTAATACGCCACCTTGTGTTTTACGCTCTCATTGCGGACTTAAAAGTATTTTGGATCAAGCTTTAGAATGTTTTTATCAAAGCCTAGATCAATATACACTTGGAGAAGTGGTGCAATATGGCATTCTTCCCTCTTCTACAAATTCAAATATTGATTTTTTACAACTCGTTCAAAAAGCCTAAACATCAAGATTCGCACGAATCTCTCACATCCTTTATAATAGTCGTTGCTATTTCAATTCAAAAAGTAAGCTTCTATGCGTCGTAGTGAAAAATCGAAAGACACCAAAGCCAAACTCGCACCTAAACAAAAAATCAGTTATGAAAAAAAGACTGATCCTGCTGTAACCGCGTATGCAGTGCAGTCTTTGACTTGGTTACGCCAAGCTGAATTTTTGATGAGTGCGCCTAAACTGGATTTGTGCGTAGAAGATACAGGTTATGAAATCGCATTTGCAGGTCGTTCTAATGCAGGAAAATCGAGTGCAATTAATGCCTTAACTAATCAAAAGCAACTCGCACGCGCTTCAAAAAGACCTGGGCGCACGCAAATGATCAACTTTTTTAGCTTAGGTAATCCAGATCAACGTTTGGTTGATTTACCAGGTTATGGTTATGCAGCCGTCCCTGAAGCCATGAAAATCGTATGGCAGAAAGAACTTGAGAACTATCTAATCCATCGTAAAAGCTTACAAGGCTTGGTACTTTTGATGGACATCCGCCATCCATTACAACACTTTGACTTAATGATGCTGGAATGGGCACATTCACGTCATTTGTTTGTACACATCCTGCTCACCAAAGCAGATAAATTAAACCGTGGCCCTGCCAATAAAGTACTATTAGAAATTAAGCAGCAGTTGAAGAAAATGAAACTTGATTTCTCGATTCAATTATTCTCTTCACTCAATCGAATTGGTTTAGAAGAATTGGCAAGCGTCATGGGTGGCCGTTTAAATTTCACACTTGATCAACCAGCAGAATTTGACCTTGATCAGATCCCAGAAGCTTCAGAAATAGATGTTGAAGAATAAATAATGCATTTTATGCAACTTGATGCATTAAATAATTTCTAATTGTCCCGAATTGCTAAACACAAACACTAGGTAGTTTTCATATACTGCTTAGTGTTGGTTCATTGCACTATCGATTAGGACTAAACGATGAAATTACTATCATTTATGAAGAACAAAGTTCTTGGTTCTTCGATTGACTATAAAATTCTCCCACGCAAAGTGAAGTTTGACTGGGAAAAAACACCAGTGGATTGGATTCCAAACCAGCCTTATGCCAGTTATTTTATTAATGAAATTAACAATATTTTGCCTGCTGGTGAGTTTTGGTTCTGCCGCTTATACAACAAAGTTCTTCCAGAAATTACTGATGAAAAATTAAAACAAGACGTTCAAGCATTTATTCGCCAAGAAGCGATGCATGCGGTTGCACATACGTCTGCGAACAAAGAATATCTTAGCCAACGTAATATTGATATTCAGCGTAATCTCGATATTATGGATTTCTTATTTAACAAAGCTTTAGCTGATAAGCCTTTTGGTAAAGAAGTTCCTAAAATACTTGACCATCAATGGGATTTGTTCCGTCTAGGCGTCATTGCAACAGTTGAACACATGACTTGTGTATTGGGTAAATACGCACTGTACAACAAACGTTGGGAAGAGCTCGGTGCCGATCCTGAAATGATTGATCTGATTAAATGGCATGGTTCTGAAGAAATCGAACATCGTACCGTTGCCTTTGATCTATATCGTCATTTAGGTGGTGGTTATATTGCACGTTATTACATGAGCGTAGCTGTAATCGTGGGTGTACTTGGTTTATGGGTTGATGGCGCGGCACATATCATGGGTCAAGATCCTCGTTTTGCTGACAAAAAACCGAGCTTATTTAGACCATGGGTTTGGATGGAATGGTACAAAATTGGTCGTCAAGATAATCAGGTTTTACCAAATCCAATTTGGTTAGTCGCTCAACAAATCGACTATCTCATGCCTTGGTATGATCCTGTGAAAGAAGGTAATACTCAAGATGCTGTGAATTATTTAAATAATTCACCGGCAGCAAAACGCGCTTTACAACAAGCTGCATAAGCATTTCAATAAAAAAGCAGGAGTCTTCTCCTGCTTTTTTATTTCTTAAATCGCATCAACTTGATTCAACTTCTGCTTGCTTAGCATAACGATCAACAACAACACTGATCATCATATCACCCTGTACATTCACTACTGTTCGTACAGTATCTAATACTCGATCAATCGGTAATAAAATCGCAATCGCTTCCGCAGGCAAACCAACTGATTGTAAAACCATAATCATGGTCACCATACCTGCGCTAGGAATACCTGGTGCTCCCAATGAAGCAATCATGGCAGTTAAACATACAATAATTTGCTGTGTTAAACTCAAGTCCAAGCCCATCAAATTTGCAATAAATAAAGCGGCGGCTGCCTCATAAAGTGCAGTACCATCCATATTTAATTGTGTTCCTAAAGGAATCACAAATCCTGCCGTCTGTGGTCGCACACCTAAATTTTCTTGTGCACATTTCATACTGAGTGGCATCGTCGCGGAACTTGAACTGGTCGCAAATGCAGTGACCAAAGCTGTGCGTGCACCTTTAAAGAAAGTGATTGGATTCATTTTTCCAAAAATCCAAAGTAATGCCGGCAAAACAACAGCACCGTGAAAAATCGTTGTTCCTGTGACAACAACTGCGAATTCTACTAAACGACTTAACACGGAAAGATCTTCGGTCGCGATCAATTTAGCAAGCAATGCAAAGATACCGATTGGCGCTAGCTTCATCACCCAGCCCACAAGCATCATCATCATGACAAAGAATTGTTGGCAAGTATTGCGAACCAAGCTAAAGCTTTCACCCCCTTTGACTAATGCGACTCCAAGGAATAACGCAAAGACCACAACTGCAAGTACATTACCCTCACTAAATGCTTTAAAAGGATTGATCAAGGTATTTTGGATAAAACTGGTCAGAAAACTTGAAGGCGTCAGCGTATCTGGCGTCTGATGGTTTTGCATGGCTTCTTGGAAGATTTGAATATCTACGCCTTTGCCTACTTCAAATAGATGTGCACAACTAATCCCTAAAATCAAAGCTAAGGTTGTCGTCGTGAGACAGCTTAATGCTGTAATTTTCCAAACTCTTCCAAATTGTCCACCAGCCTGTAAATTTGAAACACCCACAACGATCGAACTAAAAATAAGTGGGATGAGCAACATTTTTAGTAAACCAATAAAAATACTGCTTAAAATCCCTAGCCCATACAAACTATGTTCAACAAAACTAGTCTGCGGATACAAAGTTAAGAAGAACCCATATATAACACCCAGTACGGCTGCGATTAGAATTTGTGTATTTAAATTCATTCTGATTAATAAAATATTTTAGCTTGTGGGTACTATGGCACGCTCATATTGAAGAATCGAGCAATTTTTTGTCACAACCTTATGACAAAAAAAGCCATCTAAACGATGGCTTTAATTTGAGTTTTTCAGATCTAATTTACTGAGTTTCAATTTCTCTCAATCGAATTAGACCTTCTTGCACAGTGCTACATACCAGCTGACCATTCTGCCACATGCGTCCAAAATTCAGACCACGTGAACTAGCACTAATTGTTGCTTCCATATCGTAAAGCATCCAATCATCAGCACGTAACGGGCGATGGAAGTAAATGGTGTGATCAATGCTTGCACATTGTAAATTTGGCGAAATCCAAGATAACCCGTGTGGACGCAGTGCAGTAGTCATCAAAGTAAAGTCTGAATAAAACGCAACGATGGCTTGATGTAATGAAACGTCATCAACATTTTCTGCAATACGATCATGGGTACGAATGTAGTGCGCATAATATGGTGCTTCAGGCTGCGGCTGAAAAGGATTAACTGGTCGAGTTGGTCTAATTTCCACATGACGTTCGCGCATAAAACTCGTACGTGCATTTTCTGGAACGAAGTTGAGCATACTTTCTTTTAATTC
Source organism: Acinetobacter modestus (assembly GCF_014636095.1). Classification (GTDB taxonomy): domain Bacteria; phylum Pseudomonadota; class Gammaproteobacteria; order Pseudomonadales; family Moraxellaceae; genus Acinetobacter; species Acinetobacter modestus. The sequence continues at coordinate 364,813 of NZ_BMDV01000003.1, read as the reverse complement.
TTTCTCAGACTTCAGCTCTTCAGGACTCGGATACTCTGGTTCTTTATGTTGATAATTTAAGCCTTCTTCTGGATTAGCAAAAGATACCATCGCCGAGAAAATTGTACGTCCATGTTGGATCGCACGCACTTGTCGACTTGCAAAACTTTTACCATCTCGCAATGGATCAACTTCATAAATGATCGGTGCATCGACATCACCACCATATAAAAAATAAGCATGCAACGAATGTGCTGGACGGTTTGTAGTATATGACGCCGCTCTTAATGCTTGTCCAAGAACTTGCCCACCGAATACTCGTTTCCCAACCAAATTGCGACTGTTGCCTCGGAAAATATGTTCTTCCAACTTTTCCAAAGTCAAAAGTTCAACCAGTTCTTGAGTTAACGCATTCATGTAATAGCCTTCCAACATCAATGAGGAGAGATCAACTAATCCATTCAGGATTGATCATTTCGATTGTGCCACAAATTCCAATAAATATGCTCAGGATAAAATGATTCATCCGTCACATTAATCTTTATTTATAACCGCTAAAAATACGATTTTTAACGATAAAATCTACCAAATACGCTATATTTTGTCAGAAAATAACATATCGTTTCATGGCAGAATATCGCAGAATGTCGTGTTGACGTTTGTGTTCATCGAGCTATGCCGTACGCTGTGGTTTACGGCACTATAACAACGCCTCATGCTCAAGGTTATCATTTAGGAGTTTGTAATGTCCAAGACTGGATTTGGTCAAATGTATCGCCAACTTTCGAGTAAGTTACTTGACCTTGTGGTCACTCCACATGTTCTTGGTGAAGTTCCTACAGAATCAACAACAACTGAGCAAAGCACACCAGATTCAAATAAAGTGATTTGCTATGTACTACAAAATTATTCACGTAGTAATGCTTTGGTAGTTGATGGTGAAACGCGTCGCCTTCATCTAAAGCCAGCTTTGGATGCCATGAGTTTTGGAACTTATCACGAAAAAAACTCGGTTCTATTTTTACATCAAAATGAAAATAACTTTTTTAATACTCAAACATATCCCCCACGCCTTCTACAGTTGATCGAAGCATTAGAACAAAATCAAGAAGTAGATGTTCAATTAGTTCCCGTTACAGTACTTTGGGGACGCTCACCTGATAAAGAAGATTCATGGTTTAAATTATTATTTTCTGATACTTGGGCAACACCAGGTACAGTTAAACAACTCATGAATATTGGCTTACATGGGCGTGATTCATATTTAGAATTCCATGAGCCTCAATCTCTACGTGAATTGGTAGATTATGCCAAGAAACATCATCCAAATATTTCCCCTGCAACTTATATTTCAAGCTCTTTAGATACTTATCTAGATCAGCAACGTGAAGTCGTACTGGGTCCTGACTTATCTGATCGCCGTAATGTGATGCAGTCAGTAGTAAAAGCACGTGATGTACAAGATGCCATCCGTCGTGAAAGCATTCAGCATAAAATCAGCATGCTTGAGGCAGAACGCCGCGCAATTGGCTATGTCAATGAAATCGTTTCTGATTATTCAGCGTCAGCAGTACGCTTCGCAGATATGGCTTTAACGCGATTATGGACACAACTGTATGACGGCGTTGAAGTTCATAATTTCAGTACAGTTCGCGAACTTGCGAAAGACTATGAAATTATTTACACACCATGCCACCGTAGCCATATCGACTATTTATTATTGTCCTATGTGATTTATAAACGTGGCTTGATGATTCCATATATTGCTGCGGGTGATAACCTGAACTTACCTTTTGTAGGTCAGTTATTGCGTGGAGGCGGTGCATTTTTCATACGCCGCTCATTCCGCGGAAATGCACTGTATACTTCTGTATTCAAAGAATATTTATACAGCATTCTATCGCGCAATACGCCTATCGAGTACTTCATTGAAGGTGGTCGTTCACGTACTGGTCGCTTGCTACCACCGAAGACAGGTATGCTTGCAATGACCGTACATGGTCATTTACGCGGTCGTGCTAAGCCAATCGTATTCTTACCGACGTATATTGGTTATGAGCGCTTGATGGAAGGCTCAACTTATGTAGGTGAAATGCAAGGTAAGCCAAAAGAAGCAGAATCAATTTTCGGTATCGTCAAAACTTTACGTAAAATTGAAAGAATTTTTGGCAAGGTACACGTTAACTTTGGTGAACCTGTTTTCCTCGATGATATTTTAAAGCAGCATAATGCAGATAAAATTCAGATCGAAAAAAATGATGCGCCAATTCCAGCCGAAGTATCGAATGTTGTTTCAAGCTCAGCTAATGTTATTTTAGAAAATATTAATCGTGCAGTGGTCATCAACCCTGTTTCCTTATTATCTTTGATCTTATTAGCAACACCAAAGCATACATTAGATGAAGAGATCTGTGCGAAACAGCTTGATATTTATCGTGATTTAGCGACTCAACAACCGTATGATGAACGCACGCAAGTCACTTCTTTATCAGGTAAAGAGATCATTGCTTATGGTCTAAAGCTCAAACTGATCAAACGTGTGCAGCATGTTCTAGGTGATATTATTGCCATAGAAGACAACCAAGCCGTTTTATTAACCTATTTCCGTAACAACATCTTACATGCTTTTGTCTTACCATCACTGGTTGCATCATTGGTTGAACATAACGGTAAGATTAATAAAACAGATTTAAGCAATGTGATTCGTACATTGTATCCATTCTTAAAAGCTGAATTATTCATGAAGTGGAAAGCTTCTGAATTGCAACAGCACATTGATAACTATATCAACGCACTCGTTCAAATTGGTCTAATTTTCCAAGATCATGATGGTAACTTATTTAGCCCAACACCAAACAGTGAAGAGCATCAAAAACTTTTGACTTTAGGCATGCCAGTTAAACAAAGCTTAGAGCGTTATTACATGACGCTTGCACTGATTACCCAACGTGGTTCTGGCAACATTTCAACCAAACAAGTCGAAGAGTTAAGTCACTTATTAGGTCAGCGCTTATCTGTACTATATGAATTTAACTCACCTGAGTTCTTTGATAAGTCTTTATTCCAGAGCTTTATTAAGGTTCTAACACAACAAAATTATATTCGTAATAATGAACATGGTTTCATTGAATATGATGATAATTTCAGTGAAATGGCAGCAGGTGCGCAGTTAGTACTTGATGAAACGACCTTGCAGATGTTGCAGCACATCACAACATTTACAGATGAAGAACTTGCAACCGCTTTAGAAGCAATGGCTTCTCAACAGGCAAAACGTCGTTTAAAACGCAAGAAAGCTTAATTGTTCAGTATTCACTTTTGATGGGTTAGTCAAAAATTTGGCTAACCCAATTTATTTGCGGCATTCTAAATATTTCGGATCATCTAGACATCTTAGTCGTTTGATTAATTCCACGAAATACGCATCATAATAGCCTGAATCCACATAACGATTACGAATCTTAGCAACCAGCGCCTCATAGCCCTGCTTTTCATAACCCGAAATATCAGCCCAATAATATGCTGGTAAATGATTTTCCCATTGCATCGCCTGAGCGGCCAAAACATTACTATTTTTTACAAACCAACTTCGGATTTGGTGACCAAAACCAGTGGGATAAGCTTGAGGTCGGATCACAATATTAATTGCGAAATACGCGACTGGAAAATTGACAACTTGGGTCGATTCGCCAAATTCCTTTTTCAAGTTATAAGGTAATACACCATACGCAGGCGCAGCCAAAATATCGATCTTCTTTTGCTTGAAAGAATCAACAGCCGTCGCAAAATCTACATAAACAGGTTTTGCCGACACACTTTGCACCAATGCCAATTGAGGTGGATTATTTTCAAGAATACCAATGGTCTTATTCTTTAATTGCGAAACTTTATTAATCTGCTGCGTATTCATGATCATGTATGCCGTACCAATTGGAATCATTCCCAGCACTTCATAATTTTGATCTAACATACGTTTTTCAACATTTGTATTGGTGAGTAGCTGTAATAACATACGCGCAACACGATTATTGGAAATCAGACCAATCCCGCCCGTACTTCCCATAAAATGATTGTAACGATAAGTATTAAAGTTCGATGCAACTAAACCTGAACATTTATTTTGATCAAATGCCTGAATCGCATCTTTTTCATTTTTAAAAGTATCAAATTTCAACTGAGTATTGTGTTGAAGCGCGTAAAGCCGAATATCCTGTAAACGGCGACTAATGTCTCCTTGAGTGCCCAATGGATCAAATACACACCATGTTTGCGCACCCGCCCAACTTGTTGTTGCCACCAATCCCAGCATCATCGTAAAAATTATTTTTCTCATATCCACCCCTTAATGCCTCATCACAAACCATGTGCACAACTCAGGCAGTTCCTTTACGGAATCTGTTGGTATTTTATCATCAAAATCTATACCAACTATTCAAATTGTCTTGCAGTTTAATCTAATTATTTTTCATTACCATGTACCGACAACAGCGTCTGATAGTCATTAAAGCAAATCTGATGTTCAAATTTAAATCCCGTTTGTGGCAATCGAGTTGCATAAATTCGCTTCCCAGTCACTTGCTCAGACAAAAGTTGCAACTGAGGCAACTTTAAATATTGTTGAAACCAACTTAATATTTCATGCATGGGTAAAGGATTGTTATTACTGATGATATAACTTGATTCAACAATATCTATAACAGCTAATAAGGCTAAAAAATCGGCTAAATCATCGATATGAATTCGATTACTAAAATGTATGGCTGGATAAGTCAGTGTTTGTTCAGCAAGCTTTTTTAAACGAGCAATTGAGGTCCCATAAATTCCTGCTGGTCGGACAATAATACTCTGATGCGGATAATGTGATTGCCACAACAACTCCATCTTCCGAAGCAGATGCCCCTGCTCCTCAATGGGTTGAATCATTGATTCATCATCGATTCGCTCCCCTGCATTTTCACCATAAACTCGTGTCGAAGAAACGATGATGATACGTCGAACAGGATGATTTTTGAGAGCATTAGCAATCGGTTCAACGCTATCAACATAGGTTTGTTGATATGCTTCTATGCCGCTCTGCGAAGGTGCAAGAATGACATAAACCAAATCAATTGGATCAAGCTGAGTCAAATCTAAATAGTGTATATCTTGAATATAGTGACTTGCATAACAATCCATTTTTGGACTACGGCTAATTGTGCTAATGTGGTGACCTTGCTCAAATAAGTGTTTAGCAACGCGCTGAGATGTTTTACCATAACCAATAAATAAAATATGCATATACACCCTTGAATAGAGATGACTTCAGTCCAGCAATTACAAGGTGTTGGTGCCGCCGCAGCAACCCTATTAGAAAAGCTTCATATTTTTAGCACGGATGATTTGTTATTTCATCTTCCTCGTGACTATGAAGATCGTAGCACCATTATTCCAATGAATCAGCTGGTTGTTGGACGAAGTTATTTGCTCGAAGGTGAAGTTCGATCCGTAGATTTTCCTCCAGGCAAAAAGAAATCACTTGCGGCCTTATTACAAGATGATTTTGGAAAGGTCACTTTACGGTTTTATCATATTTATAAGGGATTAACTGATCGCATTAAAATGGGACAACAGCTCCGAATATTCGGTGAAGTTCGTGTTGGAGCACGTGGTCTTGAAATGTATCACCCTGAAATACAGGTGATCCAACAGCATACGCCGTTACCCAGAACCCAACTTACAGCAATTTATCCTAGCACTGAAGGTTTGACGCAGCCTAAATTACGTGAATATGTTCGTCAGGCGTTACAACATCATAGTGATGCTTTAGCTGAGTTATTACCTAAAAAATACAGCAACGGCTATGAACTTAAACAAGCATTAGAATATATTCATGAGCCACCTGTTGATGCCAACATGCAACAACTCAATCAAGGTTCGCATCCTGCCCAACAACGATTAATTTTTGAAGAGCTGGTCGCCCATCAAATTAGCCTGTTAACACGCCGTGCCTATATCCGCCAAATTGCTGCACCTCGTTTTGATAGCAGTAAAATCTTGGCCAAGGCATTATTAGATAGTCTTCCTTTTCAAATGACCAATGCACAAAAACGAGTTTCTAAGGAAATCTTGCAAGATCTCAAACAAGATCAACCGATGCTCCGTTTAGTCCAAGGTGATGTGGGAGCAGGTAAAACACTCGTCGCAGCAGTTGCAGCCTGCCATGCACTAGAAGCAGACTGGCAAGTTGCACTGATGGCACCGACTGAGATCTTAGCAGAACAACATTATTTAAATTTTAAACGTTGGTTTGAGCCACTAGGCATCCAAGTGGCATGGCTTTCAGGCAAACAAAAAGGCAAAGCACGTACACAAGCTGAACAACAAATTAAACAAGGTCATGCACAACTTATTGTCGGTACGCATGCTTTATTCCAAGATGCCGTGGAATTTTCTAAACTAGGCTTGGTTATTATTGATGAACAACATCGTTTCGGGGTCGATCAACGCCTTGCTTTAAGAAATAAAGGCGCTAATCAATTTACCCCACATCAATTGGTGATGACAGCAACCCCGATTCCCCGCACACTCGCGATGAGTGCTTATGGTGATTTAGATACTTCAATTATTGATGAACTCCCCCCGGGACGCACCCCGATTCAAACCGTAACAATTCCTTTAGATCGTCGTGAACAGGTTCTACAACGAATTGCCAGCAACTGTCGTGAAGGTAAACAAGCGTATTGGGTCTGCACCTTAGTGGAACAATCTGAGACCCTAGATGCTCAAGCCGCCGAAGCTACCTATCAAGAAATTAAGGAACGCTTTCCAGACATCAATATTGGTCTGGTCCACGGCAAAATGAAAGCAGATGAAAAACAAACGGTCATGCAAGCCTTTAAAGACAATCAATCACAACTGTTAATTGCCACAACAGTGATTGAGGTTGGGGTCGATGTACCGAATGCCTCAATCATGGTCATTGAGAATGCTGAACGTTTGGGTCTCTCGCAATTGCATCAACTTCGGGGACGTGTTGGACGTGGTGCTACCGCTAGTTTTTGTGCCCTGCTCTATAAAACACCCTTGTCTCAAAATGGTCAGGAGCGACTGTCTATTTTACGAGAAAGTAATGATGGTTTCGTGATTGCTGAAAAAGATTTGGAAATACGCGGTCCGGGTGAGCTCTTAGGAACAAAACAAACTGGGGATATGGGCTTTCGTGTGGCACGCTTAGAACGTGATGATCATTTACTCACGCAAGCACATTATGTGGCTGAACAAATTCTAAAAGATTATCCACAACATGCTGATGGGCTATTAAAACGCTGGCTACCTGAAGCCCCAAGATACGCCTATGTTTAAATTAATTAAAACATCAGCAAAACAAATCTTTGATTATCTAACGCCATGTAGCCTGTGTGATATTGGGATTAGGAAACAATACGGGGTATGTCAAAGTTGTTGGAATCAGTTACCTTGGTTAAAACAATCCATTCAACGTAATCAACAAAAAATATTCGTTGTATGCCATTATCAATATCCGATTGATCGCATCATTCAGCAATTTAAATATGAACAAAAACTGTACCATCAACGACTACTTGAAGGACTACTACAACAACTAAAGCTTCCTAAAGTGCATGCCATCGTTCCAATGCCAATTTCAACAGATCGATTAGTTGAACGAGGTTTCAACCAAACGCTGTTACTGGCCCAAGCACTTAGTAAAAGCTTAAATATCCCTATCTGGCAACCTGTACAACGCTTGGACCAACACTCGCAAAAAGGCTTATCGCGCATCGAAAGACTAGAAAATATTGAACAGCAATTTGTGGCTGCGCCGCCCAATCATCTTCGTTATCGCAAAGTCTTGATCGTCGATGATGTCGTCACAACAGGTAGTTCAATTACCGCCTTATCTCAAGTCTTGCAACAGCTTGGCTGCCAACAGGTTTATAGTATTTGTTTAGCAGCCCCTATCCGTAATAATGCTAGTTCTCTAAATTTTGATGACACCATGGAATCACCACTTGTTGAGTAAGAGGTGCAAGTAAAGTGACTTGATCTTCCAAATCAATCCATTTCATCTCCGCAATTTCCGCAGCGATACGTGGTGTTTGTTTCAGTTTCACCTCATAAACATAACTCACTAACAGATGATCAGGCTCATTTGCAGCAGCCGTTTCAAAGCGCCCGACAAATTGTTTGATCTCAGATTCACACGCGATTTCCTCTAAAATTTCACGCTGTATCGCAATTTCAGGCGCTTCATTACTTTCTAGCTTGCCACCTACTTGCATAAAAGCTCGTGTGTTCTGCTTACGAACCAAAAGCAATTGATTTTGTTCATTCAATATAATCGCCGCAGCAACGGTTATGATTTTCACATTATCCCCTTAAACTTGAATATCTGCAGCTGACATCCATTTTGGTGTTGCAGGCTGATACACTGAAAATGCAGTTAAAATTTCACCAATATTATCGGCAACAATTAAGTTCTCTACAAACCTTGCCTGACTAAATCCGCGATCTACAGAATCTTGGATCGTTTGAATTAAGCCATCATAGAAGCCCTCAACATTTAGAAATGCACAAGGCTTTTGATGAATCCCTAATTGATTCCACGTCCATTGCTCAAAGATCTCTTCCATGGTGCCTGCTCCTCCAGGCAATGCAACAAACGCATCTGCTAATTCTGCCATTTTCGTTTTTCGCTCATGCATATCCTTGACTACATACAATTCAGTCAAACCCGTATGCGCTAATTCTCGATCAACCAAAGCTTGTGGAATGATGCCAATGACCTGCCCACCTGCGGCTATTGCACTGTCTGCAACTACACCCATCAAACCAGAGCGACCGCCACCATACACAAGCATTTGACCTTGCTGTGCAATTGCTTGTCCTGTCGCCTGTGCAATTTGTTGATAAATGGGATCATTACCGAGAGAAGAACCACAAAAAACACATATAGAATTCATACAATTAAAACCGTTTTATATAACTGTCATGCTGATAAAGTAGGCTGTGTAACAAGATTTTTTAGAAATTAACGTTTAGGCAAGTGTTTTTCGTTTCATCCTTGTCTAAAATACACGCTGGTTTTCGGTACAATGCTGAAAATCTCACATTGGCTGCGCGAGGAAAAAAGACATGCTTGAAGCCTTTTATGCCACAGAGCGCGGTAGTCTAGAAGATGCAACAATCAATGGGAGTTTTGATCTCCACCCTGAGTTGGTTTGGATTGATCTAATTGCTCCATCTCAAGAAGAACAACAGTGGGTATTTGATGCTTACGAGCGAAACCTACCAACATTAAAATCACTTGAAGACATTTCCTCATCCGCACGATTTTACCGTGATGATGATGGGATTTTGCATATCAGTACATATTTTTTAACAAAGAATAAAAATTATCAGGTTGATGGCGATACAGATGAGTCATCTCATATGCTTGCAACAGTACAAACTGTTGCCTTCATTCTGCATAAAGATCGTTTGTTTACCATGCGTGGCGAAAAATTAGTTGCATTTCGTGCCTTCCGTGCGCGTGCACGCCGTAATGATTACGATATGGACTATAAAGATCCCACTTGGATCTTGCTCGGTTTACTTGAAGCAAAACTAGATGAGCTTGCGGATATCTTGGAAGATATCCACAAAGACTTGGAAAGATACTCCACAGAGGTACTCAATAATCATCATCGTGAAAAGGTATTGGATCTCGATGACATGATTACCCGCCTTGCACAACAAGAAGATATGCTTGGAAAGGCACAACTGTGTTTGATCGATTTACGTCGCGTACTTACCTTCCTCTCTCGCCCTCGAGCTTTAGGTAGTCATATTTATGATGCAGATATTCGAGAATTAAGTGAGGATGTCCGTTCACTGGTCGAACATGATGCATTCTTATTCCAGAAAGTCCGCTTCTTACTGGATACCACATCAGGCTTCATTAACACCGAACAAAATGACACGATTCGTCGATTCTCAATTTTACCAAGTATGCTTGCACCACCAATGCTGATTGCTAGTATTTACGGGATGAATACCGATGTATTGCCATTTGCTCATGGCAGTCTGAGTTTTTGGATTGTCACCGCTATTTTGATGGCGTTTTTGGTCCTCCCAATGGTGTACTTCCGCTGGAAAAAATGGATTTAATAAAAAAGCACCTTACGGTGCTTTTTTATTACAAGACTTTTTTCATATCAATTTCAAATCATCTTGTAGATGGCAAGCTTGGATGACTTTCAGCATTTTCTCAGACACATTTTTAAAATGTAGACCTTTATTATTTGGTGTTTGACGCAACCATTGCACCAACACTGCCAAAGAAAGGGTGTTTCCTTGTTCAAGCTGACCCAGATCAACAATAAGAGGAAAACTCTTATGTTGCTGGATATGTTTTAAGCCTGCGCGATAAACTTGTTCTGCATTCGAGAAATCAATTGTTTTTGAAACAATTAATTGCTGATCAATATACTGAATCACCCGTCACCTACTTATTTCTTGTTAACAGCAGCATCTGCATCTGGCTTAAAGGTTGCAATCGCTTTGTTCATATCACCACCATTGCGCTGAACAGTAGCAGCAAACTGGTTACGGAATTGCAAGCCTAAATCAATACCAGACACATTAATATTACGGACTTTCCATTGGTCGCCTTTATCTGTCAACTGGAACGATACAGGGATTTTCTCACCATTATGTAAGAAGTCTAATGTAACAACTGGATTTTTACTATTGGTCGACTTAAAAGGACGCATCGTATAGCTTTCATTGGTATATTTAGCGAAAGCACCGCCGTAGTTTTCAATAATCACAGCACGGAAATTTTGCTCAAACTGAGCACGTTGCGCAGCAGTTGTATATTGATTGTTTGCATACGTACCTAATACGATACGTGTAAATGCTTGTGAATCAACATACGGATCAAGATTTTGACGAATAATCGATTTAACTAAAGCAGGATTACTTTGTAATTTCGCATGATCTGCTTTTAAACGTGTAATTAAACCATCAGCCACACGTTTAACAAAATCAGGTGGGGTTTCTGTTGGTGCTGCAAATGCAGCACTCGCAAGCATGGTTGATAATACACTTGCTGTTAACGTCTGTTTCAATAATGTATTCACTTCAATCTCCTAACCTGAATTACTCAACAAATGATGGTTCTGCTTCAGTAGAAGCTGGCTGCGATGCCGAACTCTCTGAAGTTGTTGAGCTTGATGTGGCTTTACCAGCACCACCAGTAATAAACTTACTGATCAAATCTTCTAAATCCATTGTACCTTGGGTATTTGAAACAACATCACCACGTTTTAGGTAATTCACCCCACCACCTGGTACAACTTTCAAATACTTCTCACCCAGTAAGCCATTGGTTGCAACCATAATATAAGCATCCTCATCCAAACTGGTGATGGAGGTCATGTTACTAATAAGTTGCTGTTCCATTGCTTTTTGTTTCGCAGCATCAGCCTGTTGATAATCTGAGCTATAACGCAATTCTTCTAAGGCATTTTTCTGCACTTCTTTTAATTGCTCAGTATTAAAGCTGGTTAATTTACCATCCAAATCAAACTTAACTGTTGCTAAACGTGTTACTGGATCAAGTGTAATAGATTCTACACGACCAATGGTCACACCACTCATGGTCACCTTTGCTCGTGGTTTTAAACCATTTACGTTATCAAACTGCGCTGTCATGCTATAGCTATCACGTAGATTTGTACCCACTAAACCACTAACTTTCATCGCAAGAAAAAATAGAGCGATACCGAAGATAATCACAAAAATACCTACGGCCAGCTCACTAGTACGTGATTTCATTAAATCCCTCCGAACATGACCGCAGTCAACACGAAATCAAAACCTAATACACAAAGTGAAGAATATACGACCGTTCTGGTCATCGAAGTCGCGATACCCTCTGGTGTTGGATCACAAGCATAACCTTGATAGACCGCAACCCATGTACAAATCAGCGCAAAAACAATACTTTTAATAATAGTGCCATTAAAAATATCATGTCCAAACTGAACTGTACTTTGCATACCACCCCAGAAAGAACCTTCATCAGCACCTAAAAAATCTACGCCAACCAACTTGCCGCCAATAATACCGATCGTTGCAAAAATCACAGTCAACATCGGCAAACTAACAATACCTGCCCACAAACGCGGAGCTACAATTTGACGGAGTGGATCAACGCCAATCATTTCCATACTGGCCAATTGTTCACTCTGCTTCATTGAACCAATTTCGGCAGTGAGAGCTGAGCCTGCACGCCCTGCAAATAGTAATGCAGCAACAACTGCAGCAAGTTCACGTAACAAAGTTAACGAAATCGCAGTCCCCAACATGGCTTCACTACCAAAAGTGACCAAAATACTATACATCTGCAAGCCAAGGACAGCGCCAATAAACAAGCCTGAGACAGCAATAATCAGCAGAGACATGACCCCAACACGATGCATCTGATAAACAAAGCGTTGAAAGCCACCCTTTGAAGGCGCTGAAAATAAAATCTGGATGAGCATAAGTGACGCTGCACCTATCCCCTTTATTCGCTCAATAACGAGTCTACCTAACCAGGCAATCGTATTCATGCACGAACCTCGTTATCTAAATATGCTTGATGAGTAAATTGATATTCAACAGGTCCCTCAGCTGAGCCTGTTAAAAATTGACGTACAAATGGGGAAGCATGTGCCTGTAGCTGCTCAGGTGAACCTTCACCCTGAATTTTGCCTTCAGCAACCACATAAATATAATCAGCAATCGATAATGTCTCTGCGACATCATGCGAGACAATAATTGTTGTTAAGTCTAAAGCTTCACGCAAAGAACGAATCAATCGTGTTAGAACACCTTTAACAATTGGATCTTGGCCAGCGAATGGCTCATCATACATAATCAATTCTGGATCAAGTGCAATCGCACGCGCTAAAGCAACACGACGATTCATACCTCCCGAAAGTTCAGATGGCATTAATGGTTCAGCACCGCGTAACCCAACCGACTCCAACTTTAAAGCGACTAACTCAGCAATCAAATGTTCTGGTAATTGTGTATGCGCACGAATAGGAAATGCAACATTTTCATAAACTGACATATCAGTAAATAACGCACCACTCTGGAATAACATCCCCATACGTGCGCGTGCAGCAAACAAGTCTGGACGAGACATGGCTGCAATATTCTTACCATCAAGCAATACTTCACCACGATCAGGGATTAACTGCCCACCAATCAAACGGAGCAAAGTGGTTTTACCTGTTCCCGAAGGTCCCATAATTGCAGTAATTTGACCACGTCGAATTTTAAGACTGACATCATCATAAATGACGCGTTCCCCTCGGTTAAAGCTCAAGTTTTTAACTTCAATTAGGGCTTCAGCATGGAGAGGAGATTTGTTATTCATACTGGCATTCATTCCTGCACTTTTTATGCACGCATACTATACACTGAAAGATTAAGCGCTTGTTTTTATTTTGATATGCTACGTATGAAGATTATTAATTTATGTAATTGTTCTTTTTATCAACTTCTGTGCTCAGCTCATGTTGTGAGCTTGCATTCAAAGAGTCGGTATGATTGCGTGCAATAAGTGCATATGCAAAAAATAACCCATTACAAAGCATTAAAATAACAAATAGACATGGCAGCCCTTCACCACAAATGAATGACCATATTTGACTTAAAAGACTTTTATTTTGCTTAACCCTATTCATTTCTTCTGTAAAATTTGAATTAGTAGACATTTTTCGAATTTTACATGACTAATCCTAAATAAAAAAGCCAGTTTTACAACTGGCTTCTTCTTTTCATCGGTTTTTAACGATTAAAAATCGTTTTTGCGACGACGGTCACCACCGAAGCCACCTTCACGTGCTGGGCGATCACCAAAATCACGCTTTGGACGGTCTTCACCACCGAAACTACGCTTTGGACGGTCTTCACCACCGAAACTACGTTTTGGGCGATCTTCACCACCGAAACCACGCTGTGGACGATCACCAAAATCGCGCTTTGGACGGTCGCCGAAGCTACCTTCACGACGTGGTTTGTAATCTACACGGTTACCACGGTTGTCATCATTCGAGTCAAAACGCGGTTTATCATTAAAACCACCTTCACGACGCGGGCGATCTGAATTGAACTCGCGACGTGGACGGTCTTCACCACCAAAACTACGCTTTGGACGATCTTCAAAACCACCTTCACGACGTGGGCGATCTGAATTGAACTCGCGACGTGGACGATCTTCACCACCGAATGATGGACGTTCACCACGTGGTTTATCATCAAAGTTACGACGTGGACGGTCTTCAAAACCACCTTCACGACGTGGACGGTCAGAATTAAACTCGCGACGTGGACGATCTTCACCACCGAATGATGGACGCTCACCACGTGATTTATCATCGAAGCTACGACGTGGACGATCATCACCGCCTTCACGACGTTTGAAATTGCTCTCGCCTTCAAAACGACGACCACCACCAAAACCACCACGACCGCCATCACGGCCGCCACGACCACGACCACCGCCATCACGACCGCGACCACCACCATCACGACCTGAACGAGCAGGAGGTGGAGATGGCTCTAAACCTTCAATTTCAGATACATTTAAACGTGCATCTAAATAATCTTCTAACGCACGGATTTTGCCACGCTCACGATAAGTCGCAAGTGTAATCGCTTGACCAGTACGACCCGCACGACCTGTACGACCAATACGGTGTACATAGTCTTCGTTTTTCATCGGTAAACCGAAGTTAATCACGTGAGAAATAGTTGGTACGTCTAAACCACGTGCTGCTACGTCAGTTGCAACTAAGATTTTTGCACGACCTTCACGGATGCTGCGTAAACGACGGTTACGAACGGTTTGTGGCATAGCACCATGCAATGCAACAACTGAGTGACCTGCTTCAGCCAATTCTTCAGCAAGCATATCTGTATCTTCTTGCGTGCTTGCAAAGACAACAGCTTGATCTACTGACTCGTCAGACAACCAGTGAGTAAGTAATTTTTTCTTATGCTCAAAGCCATCTGTCCAATGTAATGTTTGTGTTACATCAGTGTTAGTGCTGTGACCAGTCTCAATTGCGATACGTTGTGGATCATTCATCATACGTTCAGCAAGACGAATAATACGATCAGCAAAAGTCGCAGAGAACATTAATGTTTGATTACGGTTTGCAGCTAATTCACCAATTGCTTCTAAATCTTCAGAGAAGCCTAGATCAAGCATACGGTCAGCTTCGTCGACGATTAACGATTCAACTTTATCAAGTTTCAATTGGCGACGATTTACTAAGTCAAGCAAACGACCTGGCGTTGCAACAATCACTTGTGCGCCTTTAAGCTGTTGAATTTGCTTACCAAAAGGCATACCACCCATAATTGCAGCAATACGAACACCTTTCATATGACGTACAAATGCAATCGCATCTTGGCTTACTTGTTGAGCCAATTCACGCGTAGGACATAAAACCAAGATGCTTGGTTGAGTCACAGCTTTCATGCGCTCTTTAAATGGCACAAAAGTTTCCTGACCTGCCAAAGCATTTAATGTAGGGAGTAAAAATGCTGCAGTTTTACCAGAACCTGTCTGGCTTGAAACTAATAAATCTTTTCCATCTAACGCAGCTGGAATCGCTTGTTCTTGCACAGGAGTTGGGCTTGTAAAACCTAAACCTTCTAGGGCTTGTTGTAAGGTTTCGTGCAAAGAAAATTCGGCAAAAGTTTTGCTCATAGAGAGTTTCACCCTAATGGGTGCTCCATTTTAATAAATACAAAAAATAGACATCGGCAAAAAGCGGCAAAGCGACTCAAGCTGAAAATAGATGAAGTTCAGCGGCAATCCGAATAACGACGATGTGGACTAAACGCACGCTTGATTACTGCCTCAACCTGAAGAATCGCTAAGCGATTTGGGCGCAAGATATGGTCCTCTCTATGGACAGCGTGCGCTAATATGAATAGAACTGAATGTTCAGGTAATGAACTGGAATTTAAGTGCGTGGGCGGATTATAGCAGAATAATTTTAAAAGTCACCTTTTTTAATAGGTTTTTTCTATTCGATCACTTTTATTCTTTGTATATTAATTACAACTAAAGAAAAAATTAAGGATTATTGACTACTTGAGTAAATATCTTCTCTATATCTAAAGATTGATCACTTAATATATCTTTAATCGCCTTTCCCAAACATTCCACAGTCATTTCTTTAAGGATAAGCATATCTGCACACCAAAAATAGGAACCAAAAGCAGACTCACCCATTCTATTATCTTTAGTCATTAAATATTGAATATTTGCTAATGTAAAAGCACTTCCAGAAAATGTCTTACTATTAACAGTTAACCAAAAATCAATATTTTGCTCTTCAACTTTATCCACCTGTATCTCATGATGGGTTTCTATATAAAACTGCTCATCCTCATAAATGATCTTCACAACTTATCCTGATCCGAAAATAAAAAACCCTCAAATATTGAGGGCTTTTTTAGAGTTCAGCAAATTATTTTGCAGCATCGCCCCAAGCAGGAACAACTGTTTGCATCAATGGTTTTAACATTTTAAGTGAACAAGCAAGTACTTGACCATTATCAAATGATTCATTACCACCACGAGCATCAACGACTACACCGCCCGCTTCTTTTACAATCAGCTCACCCGCAGCAATATCCCACGGTTTTAAACCAAGCTCAAAGAAACCATCAAAACGACCTGCAGCGACATAAGCTAAATCCAAAGCAGCAGAACCACCACGACGGATTTGCGCGCCTGATTTAGTTACAGCCAACAAAGAAGCGAAATGTTGTTCCGCATAAGAAACGATTTCACCATTACGTTTCGCACGATAAGGATGACCTACCGCAAGGAATGTGTTTTCTAAAGAGTCTTTAACATTTACACGGATACGGCGTTGGTTCATGACTGCGCCACGACCACGGCTTGCAGAGAATAATTCATCACGCACTGGATCATAGATCACACCGTGCTGAGTTACACCTTTATGTTGTACAGCGATAGAAATACAGAAATGAGGGAAACCGTTGATAAAGTTTTGAGTACCATCTAAAGGATCAATCACCCAGCACCAATCTGCATCGTGACCTTTACCTTCTTGCATGCCAAACTCTTCACCAAGGAAGCTATGGTTTTTATAACTTTTACGAAGCGTATCAATTGTAAGCTGTTCGATATAACGGTCAACACGCGTTACTGGACCATCGATGCCTTTTTCTTCAACTTGTAAATCGAGTTTATGACGATTTTGATGTGCCTTTAAAAGCTCTTGACCAACTGTTTGAGCCGCACGCGCAGCCATAACCACCATAGGTTCCATTGAACACCCACTACAAATTTGAAGATTTTGACAAAGAATAATGCATAAAAGCCCTCATATTCTATCAAATATAAGGGCTTTTAGGTAAAAAATGTTTGCGAAAGATTATTTTCTAATTTACAAAGCGTTAGCGACTTATAACCAAGCTTGTTCTATTGAAAGCAAAATACCTTTGCCATCTAAGCCACAGTCAATGAGCATTTGCTGATGAGTTGCTTGATGTAAAAATGCATCTGGCAAACCTAGATTTAAAATTGGCTTAATGATTTTAGCTCGTGCTAAAAATTCATTTACTGCACTTCCCGCACCAGCCATAACCGCATGTTCTTCTACAGTCACAAAAAGTTTTGTGTCAGCAGCTAAGTCACGAAGTATCTGCTCATCTAATGGTTTTACAAACCGCATGTTGACCACACGTACAGCAACCGAATGTTTACTTGCAAATAATTCTGCTGCTTCAACTGATGCTGCAACACGGCTACCAAAAGCAAGGATACTGATCTGCTGATCTGCGTCCTGATTAAATTGCGCAACAATTTCAGCTTTACCAATTTCTAAAGCAGTCATTTGCTGTTGGATTTCAGCACCTGTACCAACACCTCGCGGATAACGTACGGCAGTTGGTCCATTATAGTGATATGCCGTATGCAACATCTGACGACATTCATTTTCATCTTTTGGTGCCATGATCACCATGTTAGGTACAGTACGCATATAAGCATAATCATATGCACCTGCATGGGTCGGGCCATCTTCACCGACTAAACCAGCACGATCAATCCCAAAAGTGACATCTAGATTTTGCAAGGCAACATCATGGATCAATTGATCATAGCCGCGTTGTAAAAAGGTCGAATAGATTGCTACAACAGGTTTTAAACCTTCACACGCCATACCCGCTGCTAAAGTCACTGCATGTTGTTCAGCAATCGCCACGTCAAAGAAACGTTCAGGGTATTGCTTTGCAAACTGAACCATCCCTGAACCTTCACACATCGCTGGGGTGATTGCGAGTAAACGATCATCTTGCGCTGCTTCATCACATAACCATTGTCCAAACACGTCTGAGTATTTAGGCGGTGATTTTTTTGCAGGAGCAGATGCTGTAGGTGCAATTTTAGTAATAGCATGGTAGGTAATCGGGTCTGCTTCAGCTGGCGCAAATCCTTTACCCTTTTTGGTATAAATATGAACTAAACGAGGGCCTTTACGTTTTTTTAGCGCATGGAAAACTTGTGTGAGTTGTTCAACATCATGCCCATCAAATGGCCCAAAATAATCAAAACCGATCGCTTTAAATAAGTTATCCGCTGCATCTGTTGCAGATTGATGTAACCGTGAGTTATAAGTCCACTTCGGATGTGGCTGAACATAGGCTTGGCCATGTTCGTCGACATTCACCAGTTGACCTGTTTCCCAAATTGCAGCCAAATGTCTTGCAAAGCCACCCGTACTGCATGAAATCGACATATCGTTATCATTTAAAACGACGATCAGATCAGCATCATGTGCAACTGCATCATTCATAGCTTCAAATGCCATACCTGCTGTCATTGCACCATCACCAACAATTGCAACCACATCACACGGATCTTTTTGATAACGACGCGCAAGCGACATTCCCAGACCTGCAGAAATTGCTGTTGACGAATGCCCTACACCAAAGGTATCAAATTCAGATTCTTCACGCGCAGGGAAAGCGGCTAAACCATCTTTACTACGAATCGTAGTAATTCGCTCACGACGCCCTGTCAGTACTTTATGTGGATATGCTTGATGACCCACATCCCAAACCAAACGGTCTTGCGGTGTATTAAAACAATAATGCAGTGCAACCGTTAATTCGATTACACCAAGATTTGCGCCAAAGTGGCCACCGCTTTGCCCTGCCGCATACAAAATATATTGACGCAACTCATCCGCCACTTGTGCGAGTTGGCTTTGCTCGAGCTGACGTAATTGTTGTGGATGATCAATTCCATCTAACAATGGCGTAACAGGACGTTGAGTTGGAATTTCGGTATACAACATAATGTGGCAAAGCCTTTTTAAGCCTGGCAAATCCGAAGCTGGGTTAAATGGGGGCAATCATACAATTAAATACGATCTACCTTCAATCAGCCACATGTGCGAATGATGTAGTGCTGAACATTCTCAAGCCAATCTTAAACAACTGACTTACAGATTATCCTGAATTATGTCACTGTTTATCAACCATTATTGTGTGCTTTCTATGAAAAAGAAAAACTTATGTGAAAAATCAGAAATTCCAATTCACTCAATCTTCACACATTAAGCTATACTTTGACAGTTTTTACTAACATAGCGAGCTCTCTGTGCCGATTGAATTTATTGCAACATCAAAGCTACCAACTGCTTTTGGTGACTTCAATATTTCTGTGTTTCAAGACCCTCAAACGGGCGAAGAACATGTGGCGCTTTCTAAAGGTTTAGAAACTCCTCCAACAGGACCTGTTTTAGTCCGTATTCATTCAGAATGCTTAACAGGTGATGCTTTCGCTTCATTAAAGTGTGACTGTGGTCCTCAATTACAAGCGACTCAACGTTTGATTAATGAAGCAGGTCAAGGTGTGATTTTGTATCTACGCCAAGAAGGTCGTGGGATTGGTTTAACGAATAAAATCCGCGCCTATGCTTTACAAGATCAAGGGCATGACACTGTTGATGCAAACCTGTTATTAAATCTTCCTGCGGATGCACGTCGTTATGATATGTGTAGCATTATGCTGGATCATCTACAAATTAAAGAAGTTAAGTTAATTACGAACAACCCGTTAAAACTTAAAGCCCTAACTGATTTAGACATTAATGTGGTTGAGCGTGTACCGTTAACAGTAGGTCGTAACCCATTTAATGAACAATATTTAAAGACCAAACGTGAGCGTATGGATCATCTTTACCAGAAGGATGACTTCTAAGTCATCCTTGATTCAATCAAGCTCATAATAATTCGAAAATAAGCGATTATTTTATATCGTCATAGAAAAAATACGGTTATTGGGTATTTTGCGGTGAAGATGTAAATCAAATGCCATGCAAATATTTCTTACGAATGGTTTGCCTTGTTCGGTTACTTGAATATCCTTTGATGTAATTTTTAACAAACCGTCATTCTGCATTTCCTCTAGTTGTGCTAATACTTCAGGTAACTCTGGAAAATACAATGCTTCATTCTGCCATGAAGTACTAAAGCAACACATTAAATTGAGTATATGTTGGCGAATGACTAAATCCTCTTCTGTTAAAAGATGTCCACGATATACAGGAATCTCATTCTTCTCTAAACGTGCATAATAATCTTCTAGCGTTTTTTCATTTTGCGCAAAGCTGTACCAACTATCACTAATTGAAGACAAACCTAGGCCAATCATGACTTGCGTTTTTGATGAGGTATACCCCATGAAATTACGATGCAGATTTTCTTGTTGGAAAGCTTGATACATTTTGTCATGTTCCAAAGCAAAGTGATCCATACCAATTTCATGATAACCCTGTGCTAAAAGTTTTCTCTTTCCCTCCTCATATAACTGGCGTTTCAACTCATCTTTAGGTACGTCCTGATCTTTGAAGCCACGCTGTCCATTGCCCTTAATCCAAGGTACATGAGCATAGCTATAAAATGCCAAACGATCTGGCTTTAGACTATTTGTTTGTTCAATCGTGTGTAACACATCCGTCAAGTTCTGAAATGGTAAGCCAAAGACCAAGTCATGTGAAATCGAGGTATAGCCAATTTCCCGTGCCCAATTTGTCACCTGTTGTACATGAGCAAATGGTTGAATACGGTGAATTGCTTTCTGAACTTTTTCATTATAGTCCTGCACCCCATAACTCACTCGGCGAAAACCAAGATCATATAGGGCTTGTAAATGCTCTCGAGTCGTATTATTAGGATGCCCTTCGAAACTAAATTCATATTCATCGGATACATCTGCATTTGCCAATAACCCATTAATCAACTCGATCAAGTGTTGTACAGAGAAAAATGTCGGAGTTCCTCCCCCCAAGTGAATTTCTTTAATCCTCGGTTTGTCGACAAGCAACTGGCAGTACAACTCCCATTCTTTTAACACAGCTTGAATATAAGGTTGTTCGACTTCATGGCGCTTCGTCACACGCTTATGACAACCACAAAAAGTGCACAAGCTCTCACAAAATGGCAAATGGATATATAAACTAATCCCTTCACTCGTATTTGTCTCATCAAATGCCCGTTTTAAAGTTTGCTTCCACATTTCCAAACTAAAATCTTGTTCTTGCCAGTACGGAACAGTCGGATAACTGGTGTAACGTGGTCCTGCAACATTGTATTTTTGAATAAGTGAATGAACTTGAGTCATAACGTGCCTATCTGATGTTCAGCTTGCAACAACAAGCATTATCAATACATTCTGCTGAGCTTAACCCAAGAAATCAACCAACCCTTTTAGTCGGAATAATTATGGTTAGATCGATTAGATCCTTTAAGCTGTTCAAGTATCTAATTGCAGTTTGAATCACAAAATCAGCTTATTTTTTTTATGATTTCATGGTAAATATCCTTCCATCTTTTTTAATGATTAGAAGGTTGAAATGCAGCATCCAACTTCAGCTGATATTCAACGTGTTCGCGAGTTTTTACTCGACTTACAAGCACGTATTTGTGCAGGATTAGAACAACAGGAACGTGCAGGCGGTGGCACTGCTGAGTTTATCATTGATGATTGGCAACGAACTGAAGGTGGTGGCGGTCGCTCTCGTGTTCTGCAAAATGGTGACGTCATTGAAAAAGGCGGAGTGATGTTTTCCCACATTAACATCAGTAAACTTCCTGCTTCTGCAACTGAACGCCATCCTCAAATCGCAGGTGCAAAAGCACAAGCTTTGGGTGTTTCTTTAGTTATTCATCCTAAAAATCCCAATATCCCAACTTCACATGCAAATGTACGTTTATTTGTTGCTGAACCTGAGGGTCAAGACCCTGTTTGGTGGTTTGGCGGTGGCTTTGATCTCACACCTTTCTATCCAGATGATCAAGATATTCAAAACTGGCATCAAACCGCTTATGACTTATGCCAGCCGTTTGGTGAACATATTTATGCTGAACATAAACAATGGTGTGATGATTATTTCTACTTAAAACATCGTGATGAACAACGTGGTGTAGGTGGTTTATTCTTTGATGATTTGAACCAATGGGACTTCGAAACTTGCTTTAAATATATTCAAGCCGTTGGTAATGGTTATTTAGAAGCAATCTTGCCTATTTTTGAAAAGCATCGTGAACAGCCTTATACCGAAGCTCAACGTGAATTCCAATTGTATCGTCGTGGTCGCTATGTTGAATATAATTTAGTCTACGACCGAGGTACCTTGTTTGGCCTGCAAACGGGTGGTCGTATTGAGTCGATTTTAGTTAGCTTGCCTAATCTCGCGGGTTGGTCTTATCGCCCTGAATGGGATGCTGATTCAATAGAGAAACGTTTAACGGATTATTATCTAAAACCTAGAGATTGGTTGAGTTTAAATAAATAATTGACCGTAATTGTTCAAAGCACCTGAATTTAGGTGCTTTTTTTGTACCTAAAGATTATCGTATATTGTGTCCGCATAAGCATTCAAATATGTTTAATAGCCTCTGTCCTCTCTTTCAACTTTGGATAAAAGTATGACCAAACAATTTGCTGTCATTGGGAATCCGATTGAACAATCTCGATCACCAGAACTCCATCATGCATTTGCAGCAAAAACGGGGGTCAATTTAGACTATAAAAAAATTCTTGCGCCCTTAGATGGTTTTGAAAGTACAACAAAAGATTTTTTTGCTCATGATGGCATTGGAATGAATGTAACTGTGCCGTTTAAAGAGCAGGCATTTGCTTTATGTGATCAACTTACTGAACGTGCCAAAATTGCCAAAGCTGTGAACACCTTATGGATGCAAGATGGCAAACTGTTTGGAGATAATACCGATGGTCAGGGTTTAGTTGCCGCCATTCAAGCCTTAGGTTGGGATCTTAAAAATAGTCGCATTTTAATCTTAGGTGCTGGTGGTGCAACACGTGGTGTCATTTATCCTTTAGTAGAAGCAGGCGCAAAACAGATTGTCATTGCCAATCGTACACTTGCTCGAGCTGAACAATTGGTCTCAGATTTAAAAGATGCCGTGCCGCAGGCGCAACTCTCAGCGCTCAGCTTGGAACAACTTGTTGGTGAATTTGATTTTGTCATCAATGCCACTTCTGCCAGCTTAACTGGTGATACTTTACAACTCCCTGAATGCTTGGTTTTTCACCATGCTTATGAAATGGCTTATGGCAAACCTTCGAGCTTTTTGGATCAAGCCCAAGAGCGCCAAGTTCCATCAGCAGATGGTTTTGGTATGTTGGTGGGTCAAGCGATTGAAGCCTTCTCTATTTGGAATGGGGTCAAACCTGAATTAAAAGATTTCTTATGACCCATCTATAAATATTAATTAGCAAAAAAGAACCTACATTGCGCAGGTTCTTTTCAAGTAATCGCCAATTATTTTGCCGTTAGCATTTTCAAATACACTTCTTTAAAGATTTCATAATCAATAAATTCATTGTGCTCAATCTTTAATGTCTTAATGCTCTTTTCAGACAACTGATTTTTACGAGCATCGACATATACTTGCCCTAAAATCGCTGCGGTTTGTGCCAATAATGGTTTTTCCTCACTTGAAACTCCATTATCACGCTCAAATTGAACTTGATACTGTTGAGCAAATAGCTGCTGTGGCTGTTTATATTGAGCTTGTAGCTTTTTCCAAGCTTGACGATCTTTATCACCATGCATCGCATCATTTACAATACGATTAACAGCTTGCCCTAGCTTGTCATCAAACTGATCATCTTGCTCAAGATGATGTTTCTTCTGTAATGCTTCAATGCTCTTCAACGCCTTACCTTGTGGGTTATAGATGTCATCTGTGGCATACCAATAGGCATAAACAGCCGCGATTTCCTGCAATTCCTGACTTGTATAACGTTGTGCAATTTCTGCTTTATTTTCTATCAGCTTGGCAATAAATACCGCTTTAAATGTTTGCTCATAACTGTGTGTTGCATCATATCGCTGTTCTGCAATGACTTTGAGTTGATCTTCTAAAGATAACGTATAAGGTTCAGCTGAACGCTCTTGAATGCCTGTCTGTCCCAATTTCTCAGAGAAACTACCGATTGCTTGTTCCAACATTGAGCCTTTACTTGCTTCAGCCCATGTTTTCGCTCGTTTCAATTGAGCCTGATCAATTGGCGTTGCTTGGCCATAATTGGAAATCAACATATCTGCTTTAAGATTAAAACGAGACTTCAGTTCAGGGAGTGCATAATTCAAATCATAATCAATTTTAACTGCTCGCCCTTGCGCATCTAAACCAATATCCATGGTAAATGGATTACGTTTGTCTTGAGGAGGCAACGTTTCTTCAATCTCAGCCTGATGCTTGATCCATAGCGCTTTAAATGCCTGATCATCAATAAATTGATTTTGATCATATACAGCAAATTCTTTTTCTACGCTTTGTAATTTTTCAACATAAGATAGAAAACCTGATTCGGCTTTTTTCGTATTAAAAACATCAATATCGTAAATACTTTCACAATACTGTGCATCTCCATAAGCAGCCTGTTTAGCATTCTGAAGCGCTGTACATTGGGCCTCTGTTAAACCTTGCTCATCTTCTGAGGAAGAAGCTGCATCTACGGCAGCATCAGCTGATTCTGAATCATCAGCGACTATCCCAGCTTCTTTGGCAGCATCCATCGCTTGCTGCGCTGCATCGGATACCTTTGGATCAGCTTCACCTTCAACACCAAAGTGCTGATTCACTAAACGATATAATTGCTGACTGACGACACTTGCATCATCTGCGGAATCTTTACTCGCTAATATGGATGCCGCTGCATCAGGCTTGGTTTTGCTTGCAGCATTGGTTTCATCAGCAATCAGCTTTTCTAAATTTTGTCCTTTAATATTTAAAATGCTTTGCATTAAATATTTTTCATTTACTTTGCTGTACAAATTCGCTTGTAAAATTAATTCTTCAATCGATGTTTTTAAGCGAATTTTTTCGACTACACCCAAATTTCGATCAGCAGCGGAGACAGACAATGCTTGAATGTTATTTTGATCAGCCAAACGGTAATAAACAGCACTTGAAGCTTTCACATACTCTGCAAATTTTTTGTAATCCACTTGCTTAAACATTGCCTGATATTTTGAAAAATCCAAATAAGCTAAATTATTTTGATTTTCTTTGTTCACCAAATACGGCATCAAAGCAAAGTAATTGATATAAAACTTATAATTATTTAAATCTAGAACCATCGGCACTTTTGCTTGAACTAACAAGGTTGGTTTTTCATAACGTGCTGTCAGATTAAACGAACCCATTTTCTGACGATAGTGGACTGAGCCATCATATTCAAATTGCATATCATTCAATATATTGGTCATGATCTGAGCAAATTTATCAGCTTTAGAACCACCAGAACTTTTGGGCTGTTGTGCCAAGGCATTATAGAGTGCCTGCTTCTGTTTGCTGTTTAAATTAACCTTTTGCTCTTGTAAATATTGATCCACTTTTTGTTTGAGTGCTGCATCTAAAGTTGCCTTTTCTGACGAGGTGTTTGATTTATTTTGATCTAGGTCGACATGAACTTTAAATTTGCCACGATAATCGTAACTCGGATATTCATACATTGCATTAAGACTATTAATTGCCTTTTGCTCTAAATTCTGAGAACCTGAATTGGTTTTAATGACATGCTGCGAACATGCAGAAAGACTAAGACCTAACAAGCATAATGTTAAATATTTTAAACGCATAGCTTTACCAAACACCCTTATATCGTTATATTTTCAACTATAAAATAGATCATTTTTCACATATAATATATACGAAGACTCTAACAGAAAAATGATTTTCTTACTCACAACTCATTTCGAAAATTAGCTTTTCTGACAATTTTTTCCCTAGAGTTTATCAATGTATTTTTATCACTATTATGAATAATCAAAGTATCGAAACAGATAATCCAAAATGATTCAAATACAGGATTAAGATTATGCCAGCTTATAAAGCCCCTCTCCGCGATATTCGTTTCTTAATGAACGAAATGTTAGATTATCCAGCACATTACCAAACTTTGACAAGTGGTCAAAATGCGGATGCTGAAACTGTTGATATGATTCTTGAAGGTGCGGCAGATTACTGCGAAAACGTACTTTCTCCACTGAACCAATCTGGTGATGAAGAAGGTTGTACTTTCAATAATGGCGAAGTAACAACGCCTAAAGGTTTTAAAGATGCTTACGACCAGTTCGTAATGGGCGGTTGGCAAGGTCTTTCTTACCCAGAAGAGTTTGGTGGTCAAGGCTTACCAATGTCTTTGAACCTCATCAAATCTGAAATGATGGGTACTGCGAACTGGTCATTTACAATGTACCCAGGTTTAAGTACTGGTTGTATGAATACCATCATGCAGTTCGGTACTGATGAGCAAAAAAATACCTATATGCCTAAATTGGTTGAAGGTACTTGGTCAGGCACAATGTGCTTAACTGAACCTCAATGTGGTACAGACTTAGGTCAAGTTAAAACTAAAGCTGAACCTGCTGCTGACGGTACTTATAAAATCTCTGGTACTAAAATCTTCATCTCTGCGGGTGAGCATGATTTAACAGAAAATATCATTCATATCGTACTTGCGCGTCTTCCAGATGCACCTGCTGGTACTCGTGGTATTTCTTTATTTATCGTACCTAAATTCATCCCAACTGCTGATGGCGGTGTAGGTGAGCGTAACACGGTTTCTTGTGGTTCGATCGAACACAAAATGGGTATCCGTGCTTCAGCAACTGCTGTATTGAACTTTGACAATGCAACAGGTTACCTCATCGGTGAAGTAAACAAAGGTTTACATGCCATGTTTACGTTCATGAACACTGCACGTATTGGTACAGCGGTTCAAGGTATTGCACATGCTGAACTTTCTTTCCAAGGTGCATTACCTTATGCGAAAGATCGTATGTCTATGCGTGCCCTTTCTGGTAAGAAAGAGCCTGAGCGTGTAGCTGATGCGATTATTCATCATGCTGACGTTCGTCGTATGTTGTTAACTCAAAAAGCGGTTGCAGAAGGCGGTCGCGCAATGATCTATCATGCTGCTAAACTTGCAGACAAAATGACAGATGCATTAGTCAATGGCGATCAAGCTGCTTATGAAGCTGCTGATGACAAACTAGGTTTCTATACCCCGATTTTGAAAGGTTTCTTGACTGAATTAGGTCTAGAAGCTGCGAACCATGGTATGCAAGTATACGGTGGTCATGGTTTTATCAAAGAATGGGGCATGGAACAAATCGCACGTGATGCACGTATCTCAACATTATATGAAGGTACAACGGGTATCCAAGCACTCGACTTATTAGGTCGTAAAGTTCTTTTAAGCTCAAAAGGTAAAGTCGTTCGTGACTATACTGCTGAAATCTTGAAATTCTGTGCTACGCATGCGCGTAACAAGTATTTACGTCGTTTCGCTTGGGACTTAACGAAGCTTTGCGCTCAATGGAACACATTGACTGTTCGCATCATGCTTGCAGCTCGTAAAGACCGTGACATCGTATCTTCTGCTTCTGCTGATTTCTTGATGTTCTCTGGTTATGTGATGATGGCTTATTTCTGGGCTCAACAAGCAGTGATTGCTTCTGAGAAACTAGAAGCTGGTAACGGCATTGAAACTCCAGAATTCTATAAAGCAAAAATCAAAGTTGCAGATTTCTACTTTGACCGTTTATTGCCACGTGCACAAGGTCACGCAGAATCAATGGTAACGACTTCACGTACTTTGACTTCACTTGCTCCAGAACACTTCAGCTTCGATTACTAATTCAATCGGAACTGATCAATAAAAAGAGCGCTTAAAGCGCTCTTTTTTATGAAAGCTTTATTTCACTTTTTTAAACACATAAGCTTTTTTGGGGAAAGGATATTCTTTAAAAAAAACACGATTCTGCCCGTGATCACCATTCCAGATTTGCTCAAGATCCATAACCAAATCATGATTTTGATTAATTTGATAATACAAATTTACATTGGCGGCATCACAACGGACAATAATTTCATTTCCTGCCTCATGAACATGCCATTGCACCTGCTTACAAGTTTGCTCTATTTTGGTCATATTGCGCGATGGATCTGAACCCAAACGTCCGAAACTGGTATTGG
Organism: Acinetobacter modestus; assembly: GCF_014636095.1. Taxonomy (GTDB): domain Bacteria; phylum Pseudomonadota; class Gammaproteobacteria; order Pseudomonadales; family Moraxellaceae; genus Acinetobacter; species Acinetobacter modestus. Next base: position 336,226 of record NZ_BMDV01000003.1, on the reverse strand, counting down.
TCCAATAGACTGAACCATCTTCTAATAAATTTAAGATATATTCCGCTTCTTTTTCATCTTTGACACAACCAGCAAATGCATCAGTACAAGGAATACGCGCATGATAGCGCCCAACATATTGCATATCTTGTTGAGTCGGTTGCGTCATATGTTTAGAAGCAACATGAGGAACTGTTGCTTGTCCAGCAACCTCAGTCAGTGACATTCCTTCACTTGCACTTGTTCGTGCTTGCTCAGCATCTAACATGACAGGAATAGAACTTTCATCAGTAGTTGGCTGTGCTTGGTTTGATGTTTTCATTGAATCCGGATGATAGCTATCACAAGCACTCAACCCCAAACTCAATAAAAATCCTACACTAACATGCTGTAAGAAGAACCTGAACTGCATATTCACAAATCTCTAATATCAACATCGTTGTCACACTTTTTTCAAAAAACACCCCATGGTTCTGCAAAATATAGGAAGCATTTGAATATTCGTCTATTCCCCAAATGGGTAATTATGGCGGACGTAACTTGATGAAATAGCAAATTAACAAAGCAGTATGCTTTAAGTCGGTGCATTTTAGGCGATACTGTCGTTTTTTCCATCAGCCTTTTACACACCGTAACGATTCTCCCATCTGTTTAAACTTTAAAAAAACCAGTTCATCCCTATCTCATTATTAACAGCGATTTATCATGAATGAAGCCTCATTCTGTTGCTGTATCAAATATTTTAGGAGAAAAATTAAATGGCCAATTCTGGTTTATATCGCTCAAACCGACAAAGCATGATCGCTGGTGTAATGGGCGGTATTGCGGAACGTTTTGGTTGGAATGCAAATTTATTACGCTTGATCTTTGTAGTGATTTCACTCATGAGCGCAGCTTTCCCTGGTATTTTGGTTTACCTGATTTTGTGGTTAGTGATTCCAAAACAACAGCAAAGTCGCGTTGATTATGTACAAGGCTATAATCAGCCCGTAAAAACCGTTTATGAAGACCAAAGCATAAAGCGTTAATTTCTTTACCTCTTTTGGTCGCTACGGTTGAATTTCCCCCTAATACAACCGTAGCTTTTTTTATTCTGATTGAAGCTTTTGACGACTGAGTTGTTGTTGAAGCGCAGCGATCATATCCGCACGACTAATAATGCCAATCAAACGTTGATTTTCCACGACAGGAATATAATTAAAAGATTTCTCTACAAAATAAGGAATGAGATCTTGAATTGGTTGTAGCGGATCAACCGTTACCACGCGATGACTCATAATTTGATGTACATAGTGTTGCCATGAATTTCTTGGATCTGTTGCACCTTTAAACCACTCCACAACCTCATACAAAGCAAGTGTCCCTACCAAATTATGATCTGAATTTACCACAGGCAAACTCATTAAATTTACCGCTTTGAATTTATCTAAGGCTTGGTGAATATCATCATCTTCATGTAGCTTAATCACATCACGACTCATAATATCTTGGCAAACAAATGAGTGATTCAAACGTTCATTGGCGTGCTCTTGTGCCTCTAAAATGATCTTTTCCAAATCATACTGACTAATATCTAATAATTCTGTGTGGTGTGCCAAAGCATACTTAATATCTTTAGGTTGGATCGAAACTTTCTGAGTTGGCGTAGGGTCTTTGGAACGCTCATTGACATGCGCTGTAATCGGATAATGACGCCCAATCAAACGATTGAAAAAGACAGCAATCAACAAAAGTAAAATTGAGTTGAGTAATACGGGATATAAAATAAAGTGGAATCCCAAACGATGTACAGCATCACCGCCTAATACTGCGGTGATTGCAACTGCGCCGCTTGGAGGATGCAATGAATCAGTTGTCATCATCATAAAAATGGCTAACCCAACTGCGACACTAAAAGCAGAGGTTAAATCAGGTAATAACTGTGTACATGTCACACCAATTAAACCTGCCAATATGTTGCCAACCACAACATTCCACGGTTGCGCTAAAGGACTATTCGGAACTGCAAAAAGCAGTACAGAAGAGGCGCCCATCGGGGCGATATACCATGCATTCATACCACCCAATACATACCAACTAATTAAAGAGGATATTGCTAAGCCACAAAACGCACCAAATCCTGAAAGTAGACGTTCTTTCAAAGGTAATACTTTGTAATTCGGTTTTAAGAAATTTAGCCAGTCTGATTGGGTTAAGCTCACAATGCACCTTGCTGGAATAGTGTTGTTTCATTGGTCGCAGCAGTATACGCTGACTCAGACTGAAGATGTATTTAAATTACAGTTTTAAATAATAACGAAAACTGATCAAGGTCAATTTAAATACTCTTTCAATTGCTCCAATCGCTCTGCATATTTTTGCATGGGGCAAAACTCATACATCGACGAACCGATATAAGCACCAGCATTACGACACTCTTGATCGACAAAATTTTTCCAGAGCTGTTGTGATTTCATCATGTCCTGATAGCGTTCAGGCTGCTTGTATTCCTGACTCTGTTTTTTTATTTGATCCAATAACTGCACAATTTGCTTTGCATATAAAGTTTTGGTTCTGGTGCTACAGATCTCCACCACAGCATTATTGATATTCCCCAGTTTTAGCTGTTGAATGGTGTCATCGACACATTGGCTATAAGAATCTATCGCTTTATCTTGCGTTTTGGCAAATACCAAAGTACTCAAACAAGCCATAATCAGTACTGCTGTTTTTAAAACTAATTTAGTCATGAATGTGCCCTTTTGTTATGTTGGTATTTTTAAAATAATAATCAAAAAATGCCTTAAACATATTTTTCATTCAGATAACGCCAATAGCGTTTAGGTAAATATTGCACATGCAATTTCACATTCTGACGTTCTTTAATGTTGATACTATTGAAATAATCTTTCCAAAGTTGATCATATAATTCTTCTTGTTCATCTAATTCTAATTGGAAATTTTGACTGGCTCCATTTGCAATATTACGGTCAATCTGATGAGCATCTAAAGAGACCTCATGAATCTCGTGTAAGTCATAATACAATCCATATTTACGTTGTTCGTCATAAATCAACCAACGTTGATCTTGATAACGACGCTTAAAATGCGGCTGTATCAAAGGCAGCACATTAAAATCAGGACGAACCAAACTTAAAAACAATCCATCTGTGGTTTTCTTAAACCGCACAAATGCTTCCATACGATGCTTTTCGCGTCCCACCTTTTTCGTCCATTGCGAAATTGCTAAAACACTGGGATGCGAATAATTCTTCTCAACTGAATGTTGATGTTGAAAGACATAGATACAGTAATTAAATAAATGCTGATAGGCATCCAAGGATTCAGATAAATAGGCAAAATAAAATTGTCTCATAGATGAATGAGACAATTTCTGCTGTAAGGCTGACCAAACACGTGCTGCATGTTGCTCATGATTTGGAATTTCAACCACCGTGGCAAATAAGCCATGCTGAGCACCTTGATTTAAATACAATTGCACGTGGAATTCTTTAAATTGAAAAGCACGAAATACACAGTTGAGTAAACCGACCATAGAGCCATCAAAGTAGTAATAAACCACCGCATCACTAAGCATGTTTAGAATCCCAAACTCAGCTGCGGTGACAGTTGTTTAACGTATTTGGATGAACCCTGCGTTAATATTTGCTGACGAATATCAGTCGTAGAAAGTTCTTTTTGAAACCGTGGACTATCTTCACAACGAATAAAAAACTTGGCACGTGAATACGCCACACCGAGTTGTTTCAGTAAATCAGTATGGATTTTACCAAAACGACGCGCTTGCACGATTTTCTTGGCAGACTTCACCCCAATGCCCGGTACGCGCAAAATCATTTGATAATCCGCACGATTTAAATCCACTGGAAATTGTTCAGGATGACGCAATGCCCAACTCAGTTTCGGGTCTACATCCAAATCTAAATGTGGATGTTTTTCATTGACGATTTCATTGACTTCAAAACCATAAAAACGCATCAACCAATCACTTTGATACAGTCGATTTTCGCGTAACAAAGGTGGTGCTGAACCGACTGCTGGTAAATAATTATTTTCCGTGTTAATTGGAATATAACCTGAGAAATAGACTCGCTTTAATTTAAACTCTTTGTAATGCCGATCTGCCATAAACAGCACATCTTGATCAGTTTCTTGATGTGCGCCAACCACCATCTGTGTGGTCTGCCCTGCGGGGACATATTTCGGTACATGCTTGATAAGCTGACGTTCATCTTTAAGCTGAATCAAGCGATCACGAACCAGTCCCAAATCTTTTTGTACTTCTTGATGTGATTTTTCAGGGGCAAAGGCTTTTAAACCGACCTCAGTTGGCATTTCCAGATTAATACTCATTCGATCGGCATACAGACCTGCTTCATGAATCAATTCAGGGGAAGCACCCGGAATGGTTTTAAGATGAATATAGCCATTAAAGTTTTCTTCTAAACGCAGTTTTTTCACCACTTGCAGCATGCGCTCCATGGTATGGTCGGCTGACTTAAAAATACCTGAGCTCAGAAACAGCCCTTCGATATAATTACGGCGATAGAAATTAATGGTCAGGTCAACCACTTCCTGTACCGTAAATGCCGCTCGTTTCACATCATTGGAACGGCGCGACACACAATAGGCACAATCAAAAATACAAACATTGCTGAACAAGACTTTCAACAAAGAAACACAGCGTCCATCTTCGGTATAGCTATGACAAATCCCTGCCCGACTCGCGTCACCAAGACCTTTATCTTTATTTTTACGGTCACTGCCACTGGATGAACAGGACACATCATATTTGGCAGCGTCCGCTAAAATTTGTAGCTTTTCACGAATGCGATCAGACATTTCAAACGACCCAAGGAGAACAGAGAATATCGTTTAAAAATTAACATTTCAAAGTTGTGAAATTAAGAGCATGTGGGATGCAATACGTCATGAGATGACGTCTAAATATTCAAAATCTTCTTTCAAAATTGTACCACGGCGCACAATTGCGCCATTTCAATTGTGTATATTCAACCCCTCGGCTTTTTGTCATTTCAACTATTTTAGAAATATGTTCTTCCGAGCAATTAGCTCCGAATACAATACCTTTCAATGAATTTAGATAGTTAAATAATGGCTCTCTACCAACATCTCCTCCCATTAAAACCCAACGGTATTCTTGCTCTTGTTCCCAATCTAATAACTTTTCAAAAAAAAGCCTATCTTTATAGGTTTCTGAATGACATAAAGCGTACTCTTTCATATCTGAATTGAGACTTTCCAAAAAATCTACATTTATTATGTATGCAGAGTCTCTTTCTCCAATAAATCTATCAATATAATTAATATTCTGAGCAAAATAACTAAACTTAGAAAACTCGTTATGAAATGCCTGACCCAGTAGATCATTATCAAAAACCAAACAAACCCCTGTATGATTAGCAGCATATTGAGCCCACATTCTTGAGCGTCCATATCCTCTGTTCAATAAATCATTTAAATGGTTACCAGTTAAAACTTTATCTTTAGAAAAACATATGACATATGTTGAAGATTTAATTTCTCTATTTAGCTCATCAGATAGCGTCCATAAGTTATAAGCACTAAGATCCGAATTATGATTTGTTCCAATTTCAAATAACCAATTTTTAGACTCTTTAGGATCATTGGTCTTTTGATAGGAGCTAACCTTAAGCGTGTTACCTTGTAAAATATAATCAATTGCTGTATCAGCTCGTGTGTAATGATATAAATATTTTTTAGAGTCCCTATTAAAAATCATCTAGTTATCCAATTTTTTCAAATTCCAACTTCATTGACGCAATATAACATGCATTAACCACTTTCTTCCCTTTGCCACTCCTCCCCAAAATCCTTATACTTAACCACAATTTTTGTTTGATTCCAGTGGATGCACCATGAGTCGTGCTATATCGCATATTGATACATTTCAGGGCTTAATTCTTGCCCTACAAAACTATTGGGCGGAGCAAGGCTGCGTCGTATTACAACCATATGATATGGAAATGGGCGCAGGTACTTTCCACACTGCAACCTTCTTACGTGCATTAGGTCCAGAAACTTGGAACGCGGCTTATGTTCAACCATCACGCCGTCCAAAAGATGGTCGTTATGGTGAGAACCCGAACCGCTTACAACACTATTATCAGTTCCAAGTGGTACTCAAACCAAATCCAGACAATATCCAACAGCTTTATCTTGATTCATTAAAAGCGATCGGCATCGATACACTGACTCACGATATTCGCTTCGTAGAAGACAACTGGGAATCTCCAACACTGGGCGCTTGGGGCTTAGGTTGGGAAGTTTGGCTCAATGGTATGGAAGTGACTCAGTTCACTTACTTCCAGCAAGTCGGTGGTGTTGAATGCTACCCTGTTACTGGTGAAATCACATACGGTTTAGAACGTCTTGCAATGTACCTTCAAGGTGTAGACTCAGTTTACGATCTTGTTTGGACCAAAGGTCAGTTCGGTACAGTGACTTACGGTGATGTATTCCATCAAAACGAAGTTGAGCAATCAACCTATAACTTCGAATATGCACCAGTCGATAAAATGTTTGAATTATTCGACTTCTATGAAGCCGAAGCGTCTCGTTTAATCGAAGCTGAACTACCACTCCCAGCTTACGAGCAAGTCATCAAAGCGTCGCATTGCTTTAACTTGTTGGATGCACGTGGTGCGATTTCAGTAACTGAACGTCAACGTTATATTTTACGTGTCCGTACTTTGGCGCGTTCAATTGCACAAAGTTATGTGGCTGCCCGCGCGAAACTTGGTTTCCCTATGGCAGAACCACATTTGCGTGATGAAGTATTGGCCCAACTTAAAGCACAAGTTGAAGCAGAAGCAGCCCAAGCTGAAAAAGCGAAGGAGAATAAATAATGACTCAACATACAGTTTTATTCGAACTTGGCTGTGAAGAACTTCCACCAAAAAGCTTAAAAACTTTGCGTGATGCTTTAAAAGCTGAAACAGAAAAAGGCTTAAAAGATGCGGGCTTAAATTTTGCTGCGATCGAAGCCTATGCCGCACCACGTCGTTTAGCATTAAAAATTGTTGATATCGATGCTGCTCAAGCAGACACACAAAAACGTTTTGATGGCCCTGCTGTACAAGCGGCTTATGATGCTGAAGGTAATGCAACTAAGGCACTTGAAGGCTTTATGCGCGGTCAAGGCATTACGGTTGACCAACTTTCAACTTTCCAAGCAGGTAAAGTTGAAAAAGTGTGCTTCCTAAAAGATGTCAAAGGTCAAAGTCTTGATGCTTTACTTCCACAAATTTTACAGACTGCATTGGATAACTTGCCAATCGCAAAACGTATGCGTTCAGCAGCAAGCCGTACTGAATTCGTGCGTCCTGTGAAATGGGTGGTATTGCTGAAAGATGATCAAGTAGTTGAAGCAACCATTCAAGATCATAAAGCAGGTAATGTGACTTATGGTCATCGTTTCCATGCACCTGAAGCCGTGACTTTGGCGCATGCAAATGACTATTTGGCAACTTTAGAACAAGCCTATGTGGTTGCGAACTTCGAAAAGCGTCAAGCAACCATTCAAGAACAAGTGAAAAAATTAGCTGATGAAGTCAATGCCACTGCGATTGTGCCAGCAGATTTGCTTGATGAAGTAACGAGCCTCGTTGAATGGCCAGTTGCTTTACGTGCGACCTTTGAAGAGCGCTATTTAGCTGTTCCTCAAGAAGCGTTGATTACCACGATGCAGGACAATCAAAAGTATTTCTGCTTAATCAACGCCGAAGGTAAATTACAGCCTTACTTCATTACCATTTCAAATATTGAGTCGAAAGATCCGATTCAAATTATTGAAGGCAATGAAAAAGTTGTACGCCCTCGTTTGTCTGATGCGGAATTCTTCTTCTTACAAGATCAAAAGCAACCGCTTGCATCTCGTAAAGAAAAATTAGCCAACATGGTATTCCAAGCACAATTGGGTACGCTGTGGGATAAATCAGAACGTATTGCGAAATTAGCTGTAGCATTATCTCCAATTACGGGTGCCAATGTTGCTGATGCTGAGAAAGCTGCGTTACTTGCGAAATGTGACTTAACTTCTGAACTCGTGGGTGAATTCCCAGAACTTCAAGGGATTGCAGGCACGTATTATGCACGTCTTGAAGGTGAGAATCATGAAGTTGCCGAAGCTTTAGGTGAGCAATACTTACCTAAATTTGCTGGTGATGTCTTACCACAAACCAAGACAGGTACAACGATTGCACTTGCAGATCGTTTAGATACGCTTGTTGGTATTTTTGGTATTGGTCAAGCGCCAACAGGTTCTAAAGACCCATTTGCATTACGTCGTTCTGCAATCGGTATCTTACGTTTAATCATCGAAAATGAACTCGATGTGACGATTGAAGAATTGGTGAACTTTGCCTTACAAGGTTATGGCGATGTTGTTAAGGATCATGACAAGACACGTACGGATGCAGTGGCTTTCCTTGAAGGTCGTTACCGTGCTAAATATGAAGACCAAGGCGTAGCGGTTGATGTGATTCAAGCCGTTCAAGCACTTGCTCCAAAATCTCCTCTTGATTTTGATAAGCGTGTCACTGCGGTAAATCATTTCCGTACATTGCCAGAAGCTGCTGCATTAGCTGCGGCTAATAAGCGTGTTGCTAATATTCTTGCCAAAGAAGCAACGCCTGAAGGAAGCGTCGTTGAAGCGAATCTAGTTGAAGCTGCTGAAAAAGCGCTTTATGCAGAACTTCAAACATTGACACCAGTAGTTCAGCCTTTACTAGCTGCACGTAACTATACGGAAGCGTTGTCTAAGCTTGCTGCGCTTCGTGCACCGATTGATGCCTTCTTTGAAGGTGTGATGGTCATGGCAGATGATGCTGAATTGAAAGCAAACCGTTTACGTTTATTGGCTCAGTTGCGTGATTTATTCACGGCAATTGCGGATGTGAGTGTATTGCAAGGTTAAGCCTATATTTATTTGAACCCTTTAAAAAACCTGCTAGTAATAGCGGGTTTTTATTTGAGAATCTAAGAAGACTATAACTACATGAAGAAATACGCTTTATTATTCTTGATTCTTTTAGTTATTGGGCAAAGTGCTTGTTCTTTAAATCCTAGTTCTAAAGCTCAGCCAGAGATAGAAAATCATCAAAATGTACAAGATCCTATCACTATTGGAATGGCTCGAAGTGAATTTATTACCAAAGTGATTACACCAAGCTCAAGTAAATTAATCGGGAATCAACGGATTGATACTTTTATATTCTATAAAAGAGAGAACAACGCTAAGATGTATGGGCTAGCTTTATATAATGGTCTGATGGCAAGCTATATCAAGTTTGAGCCATTAATCGATGTATTATCGATCCCAGAATCAGCCACTAAAAGTGACAAAACAATTATTCAAGTGATCTATGACTCATCGGATCGCGTGGAAAAAGTTGTAAGAATCCAATAAATCGCTTTGCGCAATCTTATGCACCCACAATTATCGCATTCATTAAAGATGCCATCGTGATAACGAATATCAGTGTATGCAGGGTTAAGCTCTAAGCACATCTTAAATAAAGGGATCTTTAATAGATCTCTTTATTTTTTACTTTAATTCATTGACACAAGTGCTTTAATCTCATCCAAACACTTTGAAGGCTCAAACAATAAGAAATCATAATCTGCAATCTGCTGAATATAAAATGGGTCATTTTTCATTATTTCTTTAGCTTCTTGTATAGATGAACCTAATATTAAAATTACACCGCCCACTCTATTCTCACGACGTCCAGATGCTAAAAACTTCTTTTGCTCGTAGTTATCCTGTAAAAAGCGAACATGCTCATTTAGAAAAGAATCAACCTCGTTCAATGGTTTTTTATACGTTAAAGTTACAACAATCATTTTTTCAGCTAAGCCACGATTAATTATTTCTTTCTATGATACTATTTAGGAGCATCAAATCTCATTATTTATACATAACATAACTGTATCAATTTCATATCACTTCCACTCTTTTCTTGAACTTGACGATAAGCTATAAAACTTGAATTGCAACGTTATTGCCAAAAGGATAAAAGATGTTGAAAAAAGTACCTGCACTATATTTAGCGACTGCACTGATCGCATCGTCTTCTCTCTGGGCAGCAGAAACAAATACAACTACGGCGAATGCAAACACTGCAACAGCTGAAAAAACACTTCCTTATGGTGACAACCCTAGCCTCGGTCGTGTATTGCTGTATAAAACAGGCAAAGGACTACAAAACTTAGGTGGCTCAATTCAAGGTGCATCTGAAAATACATCACAAAAAATCAGTGAAAAATGGCAAGACACCAAGAAATATACTGAAGAACAGTCTGAAATCGTTCAAGACCAAACTGAAAAAGCTAAACAATACACTGCTAAAAAATGGCAAGACACCAAAGATGCTGTAGTGGGTACAAATGATGGACATGTTCCCATTGAACGAGCTGAACTTAGTCAGCCATCATCGAACTAAATAAAAAAACCTCTAATCAAAAGTTAGAGGTTTTTTTATTAATGATAGAGATTTAAGCTGTTTCAGTTTCGAGCTTAACCTGATGATCAATCAGATATTCATTTAAATTAAAACGGCTGAGTTGCTGACGCATCTTAAACGTCGTCCACGGCCAGACCGTACTATTGCGCCCATTTCGATCAATAAAATAACTCTGACAACCACCCTTGTTCCAGACAGTGGTTTGCAAAGCTTTTTGTACGCGTTGATTAAAATCAGCCATACGCACAGGATCGGGTTCTATAGTTTTGATATTGTTTTGAATCGCTTGTTTTAACGCATCTATAATATAAGTGAGCTGTGCTTCAATAATGATGAAAGCTGAGGAACTCACCGCAATATTCGGTCCAAACATCAAAAAGCCATTCGGGCAATCTGCCACCATGGTTCCCATATAACCTTCTGGACTGCCCTGCCATACATCAGACATGCTTTGTCCATAACGGTTATAGACACGCTGTGCAATTGGCGGTTCAGCCACTTCAAAACCCGTACCAAGAATGATCACATCAGCCTCAAAGGTTGAGCCATCACTGGCAATCAACTGCTTGCCTTTGACTTCACTCAATGCCCCTGCAACAACATTGACATTATCTTGAGCTAAGGCTGAATACCATTCATTAGATTGCAAAATGCGTTTACAGCCGATCACATAATTTGGCGTCACTTTAGCGCGTAACTCAGGGTCTTTGATGCCCTGTTTAATATGAAATTCAGCAATACGCTGTACTTGTCGCATCGCAGCATTACTTTGTAAACCACCATTTAAGGTTTCAAAGATGCCATAGACTGAACCACGCATCACTAACTGAGTGACAGGGACATATTTAAATAAAGTTTGAATGGCACTTGGCAGTGACATATCAGATTTTGGTAATACCCAATGCGGTGTACGTTGAAATACAGTGAGTTGTTTTACCAACGGCTGGATCTGCGGCACAAACTGAATTGCTGAAGCACCTGTACCAATGACTGCAACACGTTTACCTGTTAAATCCACATCATGTCGCCAATGAGATGAATGGAAAATCTCACCTTCAAAATCTTTGAGACCTTTTACATTCGGAATCACAGGTTCATGCATTGGTCCACATGCCATAATCGCAAATTGTGAATGTAATTCACCTTGATTGGTTTTAATAATCCAGCACTGTTTTGCATCAGACCAACTTGCTGATAGCGCTTCATGTTGGAAATGCACATGCGGTAAAACTTGGTATTTTTGTGCTGTATTTTGCAGATATTGTTTGATTTCAGCTTGCCCTGCAAATACACGACTCCATGCAGGATTGGGTTCAAAAGAATACGAATATAGTGCAGATGGAACATCACAAGCACAGCCCGGATAGGTATTTTCACGCCATACCCCGCCTAACTCATCGGCTTTTTCCAACAAAATAAAATCTTGGATACCTGCTTGTTTTAATTTAATGGCTGCGCCTAGACCAGCAAAACCACCACCAATCACAATCACTCGATAAAATGGCACAGTCTTCGATTTCGTACCCATAACCACGTATTTCCTTATTTTAATTCCGTGAACAACATCGCATAAACAACTGAGAGGGTCATTATCAAGATAGGCCTTTTATTAGGTCATTTTTGACACAAATTGTTAAAGTGGTCTGCTGAAGATTTTAGGCGAAAGATTTAGCTAAACTTTACAGTGTTGTCTCAAAACACAGATTGAACTTCTTCATATTTCTCTACACACTAAATGGCATAAATTCATAGGATTGGAATTTTGCAAATGATGCACCGCTCATTCAAAATGATGGTACTACCATTACTCAGCTTAATCAGTTTCACTGCGTGTTCTTATTTACCGACAGCATCAACCTCTCCCATACAACAGTTAGAACAAATCCAAAATATTGAAGCTCTTCCCAATACCAAAACCAATTTGGCAACATTGAGCCGCTCTAACAATGGTTGTCTGATCCAATTTACAGGCTATTTTGATGGTGGTGAAAGTACAGAAACTTGGCATTTCAAAGCAAATCAACTCAGTCGTGCTGTTTCTGAAACCTATCAATATGATTTAAAGGGTGCGATTGATGTGGCGACACAAAAGCATAAACTGGATCAGAAAACACGGACTGTCACTGTTTTCGATATTCATAGCGATGAAACAAAACATAATTTTGAGAAGCTCAAAAGCCATTTCAGTCAAACAGCTTTAGCTCAATGTCATTCAATATAACGATATAGGGGAAATAAAAATTTCCCTCTCTGCTTAATATGTTGTTGTAGAATTATCAACTGGAACAAAGCAAGAAATAAATAAAAAGAGCAATTTACCATGCCATTATCAAAAATCGAGGTGTGTTATTCACATGCCCCTGAAACCGTTCAAGCGCTGATGCATGCTGTTATACAAGCACAACGGGAAGTTTTACAAATCCCTGAGCATGATCGACAAATTCGTTATATTGAGCATCGCCCTGAACACTTTTGGATACCACCGAACAAATCTGAAAAATATACTTTAATTGAAATTTGCATGTTTTACGGCCGCAGCCTTGAAACGAAAAAAAAGCTCTATCAAACCTTAGTTAAAAATTTAACTGAGCTAGGTATTCCTAAAGATGACATTTTTATTTTGCTTCAAGAACAAGCCTTAGAGAACTGGGGAATTCGCGGAGGGATTCCTGCTTCAGAAGTTGATCTAGGTTTTAAAGTAGAGATTTAAAATAACGTTTGAAGCAGCGTAAATTTGATCATTCAATTTTCTTTATTCAGATCAATATGAAAGTTGATAAAATATGCTTTTCACCTTTTCTTTCAATTATATTGAGATGAGTTATTTGAATAACATAACTTTTTTACTTTATTTTTCATTTAATTATAAAAATTTAAATCTCCACAATTTCTAGCTACAGTGTTTTTAAGCTGTAATGTGCTTGTAAAGTTTTGCTGAAATCCATCGCTTTCTTTCTTTTGCTCGCTATGATGCATTTGCGTTGATGAAGTACCCCAATACGGTACACCGCTAAGGAAATCGCAATGAAAAAAATGATCAAAACAGCTATCGTCACAACAACTCTACTTGCTTCTGCATCTATTTTTGCGCAAAACGTTGGTGTAAATGCCAATGGTTCTGCACAAGTGAATGTCGAATCAGGTGGCTTGATCAAAGGCGTTACTGGTGCAGTTAAAAATACAGCACAAGGCGTTGGTCATGCAGCTCAACATGTCGGTCATGCTGCTGTAGATACAGGTATAAATGCCACTCAAAAAACGGTTGATGTCGCAACCAATGTGAGTTCACAAGTTATTAATAAAACAGGTGAGGCTGTCAAAAATACGCGTGATTACACCGTAGACAAAGCAAATGATGGTAAGAGATTTACTGCTGACCAAAAGGCCAACATCAAAAAACGAATTGAAGAAAAGCAAACTAAATCTAAAGCATTAAATTTAAATGCGGAAACGAATTTAAATACACAACTGAATGCTAAAACTTCATCTGTAAATGCAAAAACAGGCTTAAATGCAGATCGAAAAAATCTACAAACAGGTGCCAATGTTGGTGTGAAAGTATTAGGTGTAAATGCGAACGTAAATACCAATGCAAAAGTGGGTACAAACTAATTTTCTAACCCATCGTCAAAAGCCCTTTGCTTAAGCAAAGGGCTTTTGATTATGTGATTTAATCTATCAATTGTAGTTTGGTCTGCTCATCCGCATGATCTTCAATAAAATGTCCCTGCCCATGATCATCACAACTCAAGGTTAAGTTTTTATAACTGAGTTGATAAAATTCAGGATAACGTTTAAAAATCAATAAAGACTGATCCAAAGCCAAAGCTTCACCGACTTTAACTAACTTATGAATCCCACGATCATTCATCGTCAAAACATAAGATTCTGCATTTAACTCAAGTTCAACAACGGCATTCGCACTGGCTTTCAATGGCAGCAGATATTGTTGATTCGCCTTAATTGCTTCAGCGTTATAAGCTTCTAGCTTTAAGCTGACTAAATTAAAAACTAACAATGTATTTTGAATCGTGCAAATGGTTGGCACTGAGCTGTCCATCTGTTGCATAAAATGCGGATGAATACCTAACTTCCGTAAATTTTGCTCAGTACCCTGTTGTAGATTAAATAATTGTTGAACCAATTTTTGCTTAAGAACAGCATCAAAATAACGCTCATCTAATTCAAAATCGTTATTTTGTAAGATTCGCAATAAAGCCTGATGATGCCTGGTTAATAACGCATCCAATACATGCCGATAGTAGAACTTACTTTGCTTTTTAACCTCTCGAACACGCTTATAAAAATAAGTAATCTCAAAAGGTTGCTCAACAAAATCATTGAGTAATTGTGAACTTGCCAAAACCGAGAGTGCTTCATGTCCTGTAAAAGGCAAATGAATCACATGCATCTTTGGTAATAAGGGCTGTATTTTTAAGAAATGTTCTTTATCTTCTGCATAGTATGGATCATAGACAATAATGTATTCACGAGATGAATCCACTTCATCCGCCTGAATCTGCATATTTTGATGAATAGATGCGTCAAAAAATTCTGCATAACGGCGATCATGAACCACGTCAGGGTCTATCGAATATTGTGGTACAAAAGCAACGATTTTATGCATATTCAATAAATTAGAATATTTAATCGCAGCATAGCCTCCCATTGATCCACCGTAACCCACAATCTGCTCAAACTGTTCTAAGATCGGATGAATCTGTCGCTGCATCTCAAGCATGCTGCTTTTAGGAAACCAAGATTTTTGCTTCGGCATAATACCGATGACATTGTATTGATATTTTATGAGTGATTTTTCAGCATTAATTGACATTCCTTTGGCACGACTAATTAAATCGCCAAACGAAACCACCAAAGTGTCACTTGAACCTTTTAAAAAAATAACGCGAATATGTTCATCTTCAAATATTATTTGCTTATCCATGCTCACACTGAAAAATTAATCCTAGGCTTGTCGCAAAAAGCCATCAAATGATGTCTTTGCCAAACCCTATTTGCGGAGTATCTTATTTTATAGAGATAAGACAGATTAAAAAGCGCAAAAAATGACACAATCTTTACATCCTTCCGCTCAAAAAGGCTTTAGTTTAGGGGCTGAACTGTATCAGCAAGTTCGTCCCAGTTACCCACCAGAAATCCTCGTTTGGCTGCAAGATCAGCTCAAAGTCGGTGAAAATTCCACTGTTATTGACCTCGGTTCAGGGACTGGCAAATTCTTACCTTTCCTGCTTCAGACACAGGCAAAAGTAATTGCCGTTGAACCTGTGACAGCGATGCGAGAACAACTGCAGCAAAGCTATAGCACAGTCGAATGTCTACAGACTTCAAGCGATCAACTTCTGGTGAAGGATGAATCCATTAACGCCATTATTTGTGCCCAATCTTTCCACTGGTTCTCAAATATCGAAACGCTCAAGGAAATGTATCGGGTATTAATTCCTGCGGGGCATCTTGGGCTAGTTTGGAATCAACGTGATATTACTGTTGACTGGGTCAAAGCGTTGGCCGATGAAATCGCCCCATTTGAAGCAGATACACCACGTTATCATAGTGAGAAATGGAAACAGGTTTTTGAGCAACAACAGCTCTTTCAATTCAACGGTCTTCAGACCTTTCAACTTCAACATACAGGTACGGTAGAACAAGTGGTGAGCAAACGATTACTTTCCACGAGTTTTATTGCAGCAATGCCAGAACATCAACAACAGCAATTAAAAGCAAGATTTGAACAAATTGTATTTGATTTTACAGGGCGAACTGCTCAAGATCAGATTGATTTTCCTTATACAACCTTTGCCTACCATTTCCAAAAAATAGCAAAGTAACAATAAATCAGGTGTTTCTATGACCTTTAAATTTAAAACCACGATTGCACTCAGTTGCCTGATCAGCTCTACACTATTACTGAGTGCTTGTAACAAAGACCCCAAAGCCCCCTCTCCACAAGAACAGCAAACTCAAAATTCTAATGATGCGATTGGTCAGCTTAAACAAATCCCTATTAAACAGTTCCCTACAACAGCTGACGATGCGCATGATATTGCGATTCTAGATGACTATGACCGTCGTTTTACCGAAATGAGCGACAGCATGGAAATAGAGCTGGCGAAGATGAAAGAAGCCAATACGCTCACTCCAGCGTTTGAACAGCAACGCCAAAAAGATAATGTTCAATCGGCACTGAATATGCTGAAAGAGTTAGAACTTAAAACAGAACAAGGTCGATATATTCAAGGACTTTTATATGAATACTGGGATAATCAAGCCAAAGTACTCGAGCAAAGCACCTTAACGAGTACCACAGAAAATACTGATACGGCTAAACAAGTTGATCATTTAAATGAATATCTACATGCGCAAAGCCAACTACACCATTGGAAAAGTTCCCAACCAACAGAAATTAAAAAGGCTAGTGAGTGATATAAAACATTGAGGGTCATACGACCCTCTCTTATTTCAACAAGATTAGATTTTTTGTTTTTCTATCCACTGAATTGAATTAACACGGAATAACTCACATGCTCCATCACCTGTATCCGTAGGTGTTAGAGAAGATCGCCAAACCAAATCTTTATCCCGAATTTCAACCAACTCACCTTTCAACTGCACCAAATCCCCACGCTTCACTTGTTTGATTTGCTGGGCAATTTCAGGATTTGCGGGAATAATATGCATATTGGAAACCATTTGCATGGCTTGATTTGCAGGAACAGGTAGCTTATCTATTTTCCAATTCAAATAGCGGTCATATTGATTTACTGAGATTTTACGTGCAATCTCGGGCTTGGCAAACAAACCCCAACTCACGGCATAATCAATCGGAGAAAATTTTGCTTGTTCGTCATCTTGGTACATTTTAGAACCAAGAATACGGAAGTTGCCATAAAAAGGCTGTAACACCGAAATAGACTGATCCTTTGCGATCGGCGATAAACCATTGGCAATGTTATATTCTATTCCGCTGGTCGATGCATGTGCCTGCCCAAGCATAACCACCATGCCTAAACTCATCCATAGACGTTTTTTCATGGCTCATCACCCTCAAAATCTAACTAAATTCTTAGAAAAGCGTATCTCTTCATAGTATGCTTAGATGATGAAAAAAATTACTTTTTTTAGTAACAATCAAACTTACTTTAGTCATATTTTTGTGGCTTTGTTACTGATTTCTCTAATCTGAATCAACGAATGGATCTCTATGATTTATCAATTCTATCAACGTCGAGTTTTCCCACATTTACTCAACCAAGTCATGCAGACTGCAAGTCTAATGGATAAGCGTCGTGAATTATTGGTTCCTATCGAAGGTGAAGTCCTCGAAATAGGTTTTGGTACAGGTTTAAATATTCCTTTCTATGGCAATATTGACTCACTTTATGCTTTGGAACCCAATCCAGACATTTATCATCTTGCTGTTGAACGAGTTCAGCATGCGCCTTTTTATATTAAGCATGTACAATCTAGCGCAGAGAAACTTCCATTCGCCGATGCAAGTTTAGATCATATTGTTTCCACATGGACACTCTGTAGCATTCCAAAACTTGATGTCGCCTTAGCAGAAATTTATCGAGTGTTGAAACCTACAGGCACCTTTCATTTAATTGAACATGTGAAACATCCTGATTCGATCAAATTACAATCCTTACAGACCCTACTCACTCCGATACAAAAAAGGATTGGAGATGGATGCCATCTCAATCGCGATATTGAACGACACCTTGCACAAGCTAAATTTAAATTTCTTGAAAAAGAATATTTTGATGCAGATGGTATTCCTGCGATTGCACAAAAAATGCTATTGGCTCGCGTGCAAAAGTTATAAATTCAAAGCAGTCATTAATTTTCAAAATCAATTCTTAGCGTTTCAAAACGAATACGTCCTTCACGTACTGCTTGAGCAATTGCCTGCTGTCCTTTGCTCAAGCGCGCACCACCACTTTTAATATCAAGTAGAATCACCTCAATATCGTCCGCAGTCCCATCACCATCACGAAAATCGGTATAGCCATCAAAAACCACGTAATCGACAGGATCACCGAGAAATTTTGCATCACTGGGTAAATACTGAAATTCAGGTAAAATCGGCGCAAACTGTTCTGCCATTTTTCCTTTTAATACCGCACGACTGGTATTTACACTACGTTTCTGCGCATCTCGTAAAGCTTGCTTATGTTCTAATTCTAATTCAGCAATATATTTTTCATATTCCGCCTGAATACGACCATTCCGCGTATTGGATAAAATTAGTGTGGTAATCACAACACCAATGCAGCCACCAATTAACATTGCAAGCCAAACCGACATAAAACTTTCCTTTTTCTGAATCTGCTATTTAACTGCAACATTAAACTTTTGTCATGTGTCACACACTCTACTGAAAAAGATGCTAAGGTATAGTTGAATACAAAACGCTTGTTAAAAAATCTAATTTCATGAAGACAATATTAATTGCAAATCAAAAAGGTGGCTGTGGTAAAACCATGACCGCCATTACGCTTGCCGCAGCACTCTCACAAAAGGGCTATAAAGTCGCGTTAGCTGATGCTGATAACCAAAAATCATCATTACAATGGTTAAAACAACGCCCTGAAACTGTTGCTGCTATTCAAAGCCTCGACTGGAGGCATGAAAAATCAATTGGTGATGCACCTAAACATCTCGATTATTTAATCATTGATGCCCCAGGTGCACTGTCAGGTGAGCATGCAGAACAATTGGTCAGCGAAGCCCATGCCATTGTGACTCCTTTACAGCCCTCATTCTTTGATATTGATAGTACGCGTCGTTTCCTAAAACATTTACAAGACATCAAACGTATACGTAAAGGAAAAGTACAAATTCTGTTGATTGCCAATCGCGTGAAAGCGAATAGCTCTAGTTCAAAAGACATTCAGGACTTCTTTAATAAGATTGAACAAGAGCCTGTCGCATGGATTTCAGAACGTAGTGCTTATGGCACGTTGGCCATGCAAGGTTTAAGTATTTTTGATAAGCCACAGAAAAACTTCGTTAGTATTCAAAGCCAATGGCAACCCGTTCTGAATCAGTTAGTCGATGATCCGAGTGAATGGTTTTAAGCTTTGCAAAGAAAGGTAATCTTTTGATATTGAATCTTTAAATAAGGAAATGAAAATTTCCCTAAACTAGTTTTTCAGTTAATATGGTTTGACTTATCTGCTAGTACTAGAGAAATATTATCGTGCAACAATACGCCCCAACATTACAACGCGTTTTGCTGTTTGGACTATTTTTTGTCTTAATGTTCCTCGGATTCAGTATCCTTAAATACTTTATCGTTCCTGTTCTTTGGGCAGCGATTATTGCTTATATGACATGGCCTGTTTATTTATGGGTACAACGTCGTTTTTTTGGTGAAAATCGACCAACGCTAAATGCAACGATCATGATTACGTTAGTCATTTTAGTAATTGGGGTTCCCTTTATTTGTGCCATTTTCATGCTGCAACTCGAAGGCCGAAATTTATATTTTAATTTACAAAAACAATTATTCTCAGGTCATATTCAAGTCCCCGAATTTATTAAAACACTACCAATTGTCGGTAAAGATATCAGTCGTACAGTCAATGAATTAAGTGCCGATCCGAATAGTATTGCGAAGAATGTTGCCGAATGGATACAAGGTCATTTGAGCTATGGTCGTTTTGTACTGAGCGAGATTAGTCGAAATTTAGTTAAACTGACCTTTGCAATCATGACGCTGTTCTTTTTCTATCGTGATGGGCAAATGATTTTGTCTCAAGTGAGTCGCGCCTTAGAAAAGATCATTGGTCCTCGCGTACATCATTATCTAGAAACCATTTCAGAAACAACACGCGCTGTAGTATATGGTGTGGGGTTAACTGCTGTGGCACAAGCCATTTTAGCGGGTCTCAGTTACTTTGTAGCAGGTGTGCCTAACCCAATGCTGCTCACCATGGTGACTTTTATTTTGGCCTTAATTCCATTTGGAACTCCCATCTCCTATTTAGGGGTTGGTTTATGGCTATTTGCTCAAGGACAAACTGTCGAAGCAATTGGTGTGATTACATGGGGTGTCTTAATTGTAAGTAGCTCAGATAATGTGATTCGACCTTTAGTTATCTCAGGCGCAACCCAAATTCCATTCATTTTAATTATGTTTGGTGTGCTAGGAGGAATCGCAAGTTTTGGTTTAGTGGGCTTATTTATTGGTCCAGTCATCTTAGCTATTTTATTGGCGATCTGGCGTGAATGGTTACATGAAAATGTTCAGGAGCCAATCGCTGCTATTGAAGCGCCACCTGAAACAAAGTCGTAATTTATTTACACGACTTACCATTTAATCTTACTGACAACTTGCGAGTTATCCCATACTTTGTTTGAATCAAACAAATAAAGATGATAGATAAGGATAATTTGCAATGATTTCAACGGTACAAAATTCTTGTCTTCTGACAAGTTTAGTTTTGATGATGAGTGCGTGTTCGTCTATTAACTTAGACAACAATGCATCTAAAATTCAAACACAGCCAACGACAACAGATCAGAAACAACTCATACAAGTTTACCAAGTCGATGCCAAAGGTGTAGGTGCATCGATTGGAACAGTAACATTTAAGCAAACAGCAAAAGGTTTATTAATTACTCCTGCACTTTGGAAACTTTCCCCAGGTGAACATGGTTTTCATATCCATGAAAACGGCTCATGTGAAGCAGCATTAAAGGATGGCAAAATGGGAGCTGCCCTTGCTGCCGGTAGTCACTTCAACCCAGATCATATTGCCAATCATGGTACACCTGAGAATGGGCATTTAGGTGACTTACCTGTGTTGGTGGTCAATAATAAAGGTTTTGCGGTTACACCCGTCATTGCTCCTCGCCTAAAACTTTCAGATATTCAAGGTCGTGCGATCATGATTCATGCGGGTGGAGATAATTATTCAGATACACCCAAGCCTTTAGGTGGTGGTGGCGAGCGAATTGCCTGCGGTGTTATTCAATAATAAAAGCACTGTGGGTATCTAAAAAGATATCCACAGTTTCGTAGATATTTTATGCAGCTACAAATGACTACGCCACTGGTTCAGCATATTATTCACTAATTGATACCCTCGGCTTTACGTTCTTGCATCACTTGTTTGAGTACAGCTCTTGGTTGCATAAACCAAAAACCGATCAAACTGACACTCGTTAAAGCAAAAGCCCAAATATGGAAATGCGTATAAAGTACACGCACCAATTCTATAATCACAAAGAAACTCATCATCAATAGCATTGAAACAGCCGCAGCGACTGTCCCTTTGGATACTTCTGAAGACATTAATGCAAAACGATATAAAACTGAAAAACTAATCCCTTCTCCTAAGCTTATTAAGGTCATACCCATCAATAAACACGGCACTAGATAAGTTTGCCAAATCACACCTAATACCAGAAATAAGGTTCCAAGCAACATAATGGGTAGACCCATCAAAATCGTTTTACCTAGAGGAAAACGATCAATAATCTTAATCAGAATGATATTTCCCGCAATAAGCCCGAAAAATATAGGAAATTGCGCTAAACCATATTGCACACTACTGAGCTTCAACTCATCGACCAAGATAATGGGTGACAGCGCAATCCACAACATTAATGGCATCCCAACCAAAGGTAAAGCAATGCTTAATCCTAAGAAACGGCGATTGGTGAATACTTTTTTAAAATCATCAAAAATATAAATAAAAGGTTGTCTAGCTCGACGCTCTTGAGTTGCTGGCATAAATTTATTTAGACCAAACCAACTCAGGAATGAAACGATTGCAATTGCAACAAAACCCCAATGCCAAGAGACATAATCAATCAGAAATGCACCAAGAACAGGCCCAAGTAATGGTGCAAGCAATGAGATATTGGCCATTAATGCCATCACTTTAATGGCATCACGTTCCTCAAACGTTTCCTGAATTGCAGCATAACCCACTGCCGAAATGACCGTAAGACCAATTCCCTGTAAGAAACGTAAAGTCAGGAATTGTTGAATATTCTGCGTCAATAAAATCAGCAAACAACAGATGGTAAAGAAAGCTACGCCTGCCAATAATACTTTCTTACGTCCAAGACGGTCTGAAAGAGGTCCAAGCAACCAAGCAACGCTTGCTCCACCCAATAAATAAAAAGACATGGAAGATGGTGCCCATGTTGCACTAACACCGAATTGTTCCGTAATTGCCAACATTGCTGGCTGAATTAAGTCATTACCGATATATACTGAAAATTCGAATAGCACTAAAGCTAATGGAAACATGAGCGTTATACGGTTTAACGTCATGCTTTGATTGTTCGTCATCATGTTCTATTCACAAAAATAACCAATTCGCGTGCATTCCATTTCCTTGAAAAAAAGAAAATAGATTCCGCACCACGTCATTTTATGGTTCTGATTTAAATTAAATTTTGATTTTCATGCAGTGAGAGCGCATGTAATAAATGTGAAAACACCGTATTCACAAGGTGTATAAATTGCGTGAGATTCGTAAATATTTTACCTATCGTAAAAATTTACAAGCGCAACTTTAGCACTTTTTAAAAATGCCTGCAATTTAAGCAATAAAAGGAATTGTGTGGATATGTGAATAACCTAAAAGTTATCCACATTTTTGTTTGGTTTTTATTCATCGTCAATTTATCAATGCGATTCAGGAACACAATTCAAACTGGAATTTATTGGTATTGTCCCCTCTCGCACACTGATAGCTTTGTTTTTTATTTACAATCTTCCAGACTTCTTGATCACGCTTTAACTCATATTCGGTACGAATAGCTGCAACAGAATCATCTAATTGGGCTTGCTCAACAGTGATTTCCGCATCTGTTGGGTTTTCTGCACGATTAAACTGCTGATCAATTTTGAGATTAGTTTCATCATGAAATAAATTTGGTTGATCGAGTAAAACCGCATGTATTGCCGTACTTTTTTGTACCGCTGCTTGTTGCTGTGACTGTGCAATCGGCTGATTACATGCGGCTAAAAATAAGCTACACCCTAAAACCATCCAAATTTTATACATTTTGTACCTTTCCTATTTACCACATGCATTTATGCTACTATGCAAAACTGGATTTCAAAGCAACAAAATGTATGTGACTTATAAGAGATTTGTTGTATTTATCAATCATTTGAACATCATCACAAGTCACTAAAAAAACAAATTTTATAACATGAACATCACCACAGATTAGGCATCAGCAATGTCAGATTTAGCAAAAAAATTAGTAATTATTTTAGTCGTCAGTAGTACGATTGTCGGCTGTTCGAAAAAAGAAGAAGGTGCTGCAAGCGATGCATCTGTAGCGACAGAAAGTGCAGCGCCCAATAGTGAAACAATTCGAGCAAATGCAGCAAAAAATCCTGAACAGCTAGTAAGCACACAACAAAGTGCTCTCGAACAAAATCGGCAATTAATTAAAAGTGCTGAATTGAAATTTGAAGTGAACGATGTATTAAAAACCACATCTATACTTGAGCAACAGTTATTGCAATACAATGGCTATATTGAGAATAAGCAAATTGACTATCAAGTGAGTGACCGTTCTCAACATGATCGTATCGATGGAACCGTGGATATTTATGAAAAAATCACGCCGACGGTACAACTGATAGTACGTATTCCAAATGATCAGGTGACAACATTTCTAAATCATTTACTGCCTTTAATGCTGAACTTTAATACACAAAGCTACGAAGCAAAACGTTATGAATTAAAACTTTTAGAAGAGAAACTCAATACAGCGAACCAAAATAATAGTGCATCTAATGCAGTAAACAATCAATTACAACTGCTCACTGATTTAGAAGTGAAAGATCGCCTAGCATATAGCACCATTCGTTTAGAATTTTTCCAACAGCCAAAAGTGCGTAAGAGTCACGACCTCAATATTCATCGTATTGCATCACTAGACAGCGATCCATTACTCACCCGAATAGCCGAAGCATTCAAAATCGGACTATCATATTTTAAAGAAACGCTCATATGGTTGATCCAATTTTGGGCGTTTTATATAGTGATTATTGCAATTTGGTTGATCCGTAAAGCCTATAAAACACGAAAACAGAAGCCATAATTATTGATTTTTAGTCAATAGTATTTTGCTTATTTATACATTTTTACTCATGAATAGATTCTCTAAAATGTGTCCAAGTTTTAGAAATCTATTTTTGAGTTTAATTTTATGAGCAATATTTTAATTATTAATGGCGCTAAACAATTCGCTCACTCGAATGGTGAATTGAATGACACCTTAACCGATTTTTCCGAATCACATTTAAAAACCTTAGGTCATACGGTACAAGTAACACGTACCGACAGTGACTATGACATCCAAGCCGAAATTGAAAAATATTTATGGGCAGATGTAGTGATCTATCAGATGCCAGGCTGGTGGATGGGTGCGCCATGGACAATGAAAAAATACGTTGATGATATCTTTACCATTGGTCATGGTTCACTTTATGCCAACGATGGACGTAGCCGTTCTGATGCTTCTAAAAAGTATGGTTCAGGTGGCTTGATTCAAGGTAAAAAATACATGTTGTCGTTGACATGGAACGCACCAATGGAAGCGTTCACTGATCCTGACCAATTCTTTCACGGCGTGGGTGTAGATGGCGTGTATTTACCTTTCCATAAAGCTAATCAATTCTTGGGTATGGAATCATTACCTACATTTATTGTGAATGATGTAATCAAAATGCCTGATGTCCCAAGCTACATCGAAGCTTATAAAGCACATTTAGATCAGCTTTTTGCGACTGCCCATTAAGAGAGAAATACTATGTTGACAATTATTGCAGAAATTCAGACACATGCAGGTGCAGAACACCGCCAAGCAGTCTTAGATGCATTCCAAAAAATCATTCCAACTGTATTGGCAGAAGAAGGCTGTCATAGCTATACCCCATTGATTGATCACCTGCCAGCGATTGCTATGCAGACGCAAGATGAAAATAGCATTATGATGTTAGAACAATGGAAAAGCAAAGCTCATCTCGAAGCACATATGCAAACGGCACATATGTTGAAGCATTTTGAAGCGACCAAAGCGCATGTGGCTAATGTCAAAGTGCGTATTTTGGAAAGCGAAATTTAACCGATAAAACTGTTAACCTGAGTTCGAAAATAATATGATACTCGGAAAGGTCATCTGCAACTGTTTGAGACAGGACTTCATTAATAAAAGGATGTTTCTGCGATTTATTAAACTAGTTGATGGTAGTCAACGAGTTTTGCGGATGACAATGCCTTTGCCTACTTTGGGCGAAACCAAAGTAGGGCGAGCCGCAGGCTGATCCTAAAATTAGATGAGCACTCGGCAAGACCCCGCCAAGATAATTATTTTTCAATGAATTGGAAAATATATAAGTCCAACCAAGATGGTGAGTAAAAAAATTTTACTGATAATAATGCTGCTTTAAATGACGACTATATTCCGTTAAATAACGCTCTAAGCCCTCTCGACGATCAGCTTTTTGCATTTCTTTAGCAGTTAATTGCTCAATTTTGGTTTCCAATAAATTTAGAATTGCTGCTTGTTCCGCTTCAGGTAGTTGGGCTTTTTCTTTCTGCTGTTTTTTAATTTCCAAATAATCTTCTGCCCAATGACGTAATGGATCATGCTCAGAGACTTGCGCAAATAAATCAGTAATCAATAATTCAGGCATGACTTCTTGAGTTGCTAACTCTGCCGACATCAAACCACGGATCGAATAAAATACTTTTTTATAAGTAAAATTATCCACAGTTTGCATTACTTTCATCCCGCCTTTTGCCAGCGATAAGTAGTGATGATATAGCGCACTATAGTCAATTCGCTCAAGTAATCCATCTCGAAAGCTTTGCCATTCTGGAAAAGCATTAAAATAAACGATATGTGCTCTGACCCATTCCAAAACCGTTGGGTTACTTTTTGCAAGTAATCCAAACATTTTATCAAGATCATATGAAACGAAATCGAAATCCCCATCCATGATTTCAATTAGATCACGATACTTTTTATAGTCAAAATACTGGTCTTTACTCGGCAAATGAAAACCGCGCACATCATAGTCACTGTCAGGGCTCGCCATACCCCATAAACGGCTACCACTTTCGATATAAAATAATGGAATATCTTGGCGATGTTGAAACAGTTTTTCGATTTCGTGATGGATGTTCATGTTAATTTTACTTCTATTTAAAAAAGTGCACTTATGAAAATACACTTTTTATTTAGCTTTTAATAAATTTGCATAACCTTAATAATTCTTAAGCTTACCTAACCTTTAAAATTATTAAGAATCGTATTATCGGGATTCGTCTGTTGATACCCTCCACCATTATCAACTGTACGATCATAAGCGGTATTTCCGTCACCATCTCGCCAATACCCATCAACTTGAGTACCAGATGATGTTGTATACCCTTCTACATGGTGCGGGTTTACAAAATGTGTATTATCTAGATTGTTCCCTTCTACAGCTATATCCGAAGAAGGCGGAATATCAGTGGAATCACCAACGATACTAGTAACACCTGCGACCTCTAGAACCCCAACAGATAAAATAGCTGCTCCACCAATGATTGCAACCTCTTTCAGTGCTGATTTAGCTTTATCCATATCTTCATTGATAACAGCCTCAAAAACATCACCAACTTTATTGGCAGTCACAACAACTCCCCCAACCACACCTTTTGCTGTTGTTACAACAGTATTCCCTAATTGAGAAAGTCCTTGATCTCGCATTTGAGGATTATCATCTAATAAACCTTCTGTTGTCTTGCCAATTCCTGTAGATAGATGATTAAGAATTTTACCTGTTTGATGTGTTGATTCTTTAGCCAAAACCCCTACTTGTTTGAGTGATTCTGCACCTGTTATATCTGAAATAACACCACATGCACCGTTAATGGCTTCACCAGTTAATTTAGCAGTGCCTTCCACAATTTCTCCAAATCCTTTAAAGAATTTTGAAATACTCATATTTTATTATCCTCATTAATTTTATAATTTATTGAAGAATTAAAAAAATTAATTCAATTAATATTTTACCCTACAAATGGTTTTTTATAAATTCTATATAAGAAAAACCGCAATATACAATTAAATATATTGCGGTTTTTTTGATTTAAAACATCAATTAATTATATAGCTTCTTAAAGATCAAATAATTTTCCTGGGTTCATAATTCCATTCGGATCAAATGCCAACTTCAATGCTTTCATATATTCAATTTCTTCAGGCGAACGTGAATACTCCAAATATGGCTTCTTGGTCATCCCCACACCATGCTCGGCAGAGATCGAACCATCATATTTTTTCACGGTCTCAAACACATATTTATTCACCACCTGACACTTGGCAAAGAATTCATCTTTGGTCAGATTTTCAGGTTTTAGAATATTTAAGTGCAAATTACCATCACCAATATGACCAAACCAGCAGATTTCAAAGTCTGGATAGTTATCTGCAACGATCGCATCAATTTCCGCAATAAACGCAGGCACATGGGTAATTAACACGGAAATATCATTTTTATATGGCGTAAACGGTGCAATCGATTCTGAAATATCTTCACGTAAACGCCATAAGCTTTGAGCTTGTTCTAAGCTTTGGCTCATCACACCATCAATCACCCAACCCTGTTCCATGCAATGTTCAAAAATTTGCATGGCTTTGTCCATGATTGGCTCATATGGTGCTTCAAATTCGAGTAACACATAGAACGGGCAAGTTGTGTCAAATGGACGTTGTACATGACCACGATCCAACACTTTTTGCATTGCCACTTCGCCAAAGAATTCGAATGCAGTTAAGTCGATTTCTTTTTGAAAAGCATGTAATACAGGCATTACCGCTTCAAAGTCAGGCGTACCCAATACCATGACTTGTAAGTTTTGTGGCTTACGCTCAAGTTTAATCTCAGCCTCAGTCACTAAACCTAATGTGCCTTCACCACCGATAAACAAATGCTGTAATGCATAACCCGTCGCATTTTTAATCATGCCTTTGTTTAAACGTAAAATATCGCCTTTACCCGTCACAACTGTTAAGCCAAGCACCCAGTTACGTGTCATACCGTATTTGATGACTTTAATACCGCCTGCATTGGTTCCGATATTTCCACCAATTTGACTAGAACCTGTAGATGCAAAATCAACTGGGTAATACATGCCTTGTTGTTCGGCATAATTTTGCAATTGTTCAGTCACAACACCCGCTTGAACGCGAACTATACGATCTGCTGGCAAAAATTCCAAGATTTGATTCATCTTGTCGAAACTAATCACGATTTCGCCATTATTCGCCACAGCACCAGCCGATAAACCTGTACGACCACCCGATGGCGTAATCGCAACATTGAATTGATTGGCAAGTTTTACAATCGACTGAACTTGTTCAGTACTTGATGGAAAAACGATGACTGATGGGTTCGGATCAAAATGTTTAGTATGATCTCGTCCCCAATTTTCTAAACTGTCAGCATCGGTTTTAATACGGTTTTCACCTACAATTGCCGTCAATTGGGTCAATAATTCAGGTGTCAAAGCGACTGAAGCATTCATCGTTTACAGGCCTAGCAAGAAGTGAATATAGGGCTTTTGGATGACAATATAATATTTTTCAAAACCTTATAAACAAAGGTCTGGAAACATCCAAAATATAGAAACGCTAGCGAAAGCATCAAACTTTCAATAGATCAGTTTGATTATCGTATTTCTTTATTTTACATGTAAGCAAGCGAGGGATAAAGCACAGGATGGCAATAGTGTCATAACAAAATGTGTATAAACACTAAAATTCATTCGGAACTGAAAAATTCTCAACATTTATGCTGAGCTAATTTTAAACGAAATATCTATATCTCAAAGCTCTATGCTATGATACTGCAACTAAATTTTGGCCTTTGTAGCGGAGCCGTAATGAGCCAACATCTATCACTACCGAAAGACAAAATCCGTTTCCTTTTGTTAGAAGGTGTGCACCAAAATGCCATCGATACATTAAACGCTGCGGGTTATACCAACATCGACTACCACAAAACTGCACTTGAAGGTGAAGCTTTAAAAGAAGCGATCAAAGATGCTCATTTTGTTGGTATTCGTTCGCGTACTCAATTGACTGAAGAAATCTTTGAAGCAGCGAATAAATTGATTGCGGTAGGTTGTTTCTGTATCGGTACCAACCAAGTCGATTTAAAAGCAGCGATGTCTCGTGGTATCCCTGTTTTCAACGCACCATATTCAAATACACGTTCGGTTGCAGAATTGGTTCTTGCTGAAGCAATTTTATTACTTCGTCGTGTACCTGAGAAATCAAAAGATACACATGCAGGCGGTTGGAACAAATCTGCGGTTGGTTCTTTTGAAACGCGTGGTAAGACTCTAGGTATTATTGGTTACGGTTCAATTGGTTCACAACTTTCAGTTTTAGCTGAAAGTTTAGGTATGAAAGTTTGCTATTATGATGCGGTAACTAAATTACCGTTAGGTAATGCACGCCAAGTGGGTTCATTGGATGAGCTTTTAGAAACTGCTGATGTAGTTTCTTTACACGTTCCAGATGTTCCTTCTACACGTAACTTCTTCAAAAAAGAACAGTTCGCGAAAATGAAAGAAGGTTCGATCTTCATTAATGCTGCACGTGGTACATGTGTGATTATTGAAGATTTGGCAGATGCGATTAAATCTGGTCACATTGCTGGTGCAGCGGTCGACGTATTCCCGAAAGAACCAAAAGCGAATGGTGAAGAATTCCAGTCTCCACTTCGTGGCTTAGACAACGTGATTTTAACACCGCACGTGGGTGGTTCTACGATGGAAGCGCAAGCAAACATCGGTTTAGAAGTTGCTGAAAAATTCGTTGCATATTCAGATAAAGGTATGACACTTTCTGCGGTGAACTTCCCAGAAATTGCATTACCACTTTCTGACGGTCAACACCGTTTACTTCACATCCACAAAAACGTGCCAGGTGTGTTGTCTAAAATCAACACATTATTTGCTGAACAAGGCATCAACATCTCTGGTCAGTCTTTAATGACCAAAGGTGATATTGGTTATCTAGTTATGGATGTTGACGCATCTGCTTCTCAAGAAGCTCTTGATACCTTAAGCCAAGTTGAAGGCACAATTCGTGTACGTGTATTGTTCTAAGCTAAATTTAGAATAATCTATAAAAAGCCACAGCAATAGCTGTGGCTTTTTTATTCGCATTTGAATTATTATGTGAATAATATACCAATTTTTCAAATAATAAGTTGCTTCTCTAATGTTAAAAACCCCACTTCATGCCTTATTGTTGTTAATGATTGCCATGTTGTGTGTACAAGGAAGCGGTTCTTTAGCCAAAATTCTATTCCAAAGTTTTCCAGTTCTCACGGTCTCAGCCATACGTTTATGCTTTGGTGCAATCATCTTGGCATTGATTTTTAAGATTTGGACCATCAATTTTAAAGTGGTGCGTTGGAAAGCGATTCTTAGCTATGGTGTTGCACTTGCAGGCATGAATGCCCTGTTCTATTTATCGCTTGAACGTTTACCTTTGGGCTTAGCCGTAGCCTTTGAATTTATTGGGCCACTCAGTGTGGCGCTGTTTCATGCACGACAAAAATATGATTTCATCTGGGTCGGTTGTGCCATTCTTGGGTTGGTTCTGTTATTCCCTTTGCAACAAGCACAACAAGGTCTTGATTTAATCGGTGTTTGCTTTGCCATCGGTGCAGGTGCATGTTGGGCGCTGTATATTATTGCAGGTCAAAAACCATCAGGTATTTCTGGTAATCATACGGTTTGTTTAGGTATGAGTATTGGTATGCTGTGTTTATTGCCCTTCGCACTCGCTGGTGGTGCCATCGATCGAGTCTTTGAACTACCCAATTTATACTATTTTATTGGGCTTGCGATTTTAGCCAGTGCCTTACCTTTTACGCTAGAAATGATTGCATTACGAAGTTTAACCCCTCTAAGCTTTGGTACTTTGATGAGCTTAGAACCCGCTGTAGCAGCACTCTCAGGCTTCATCTTTTTGGGTGAAACTTTGCTTTGGAATCAATGGCTCGCTTTAGCAACGATTATAGTTGCATCGATCGGTTGTACTTTTACCACTCAACATGCTCGACAACAGAAAGAGGCTCAATAAAATGTCACCGTATGATCATAATGTCGTTTTCACAGCATATAATCATCGCGCCTATTTTTAGGTCTGTTTACTTTGATTTTGTAGATCTCCCATGAAAAATATTCAGTTGGTCGCTGTGCTATACATGGTTCTTTCCATGGTGGCTTATCAAATCAGTGCTTCATTTGCTAAACAACTGATTGCGACACTTGATCCACTTACAGTCACAATATTACGCCTATGTTTTGCGACTATTCTAGTTGCAGTCATGTTCCGCTCATGGAAAGTGATCGCTAAACTTAAATACCTAAAATGGCGAGATTTACTGCTATATAGCGCCTCTTTGGGCTGTATGAATATCTTGTTTTATAGCTCTTTAGGGAAGCTGCCTCAAGGCATTGCGGTCGGTTTAGAATTCATCGGCCCTCTTGGTTTAGCTTTACTTTCAATTAAGCAGCGTAGTGATTACATCTGGGTAGCTTTTGCCATCTTAGGAATTGCACTGATGGTACCTTGGCATGATACGAATACTGAGCATTTTTCTTATCTTGGCGCGGCGTGCGCTTTAGGTGCTGGATTATTTTGGGCATTTTATATTTATTTCGGACATCGAGTTGTGCAACAGAATATTGGTATGCATGCCTTAACCATCGCAATTGGTTTATCTGCCCTGACCTTACTTCCATTTGGTCTGTGGAGTAATGCACCTGCTCTACTCGACACTCAATATTGGAGTAAAGCTTTAGTCATTGCAATTCTAGCAACAGCTATTCCTTATGCACTCGATCTCATGGCACTAAAACGTTTAAGTAAACTCAGCTATGGTACGCTTTCAAGCCTTGCACCTGCGCTTGCTGCTTTAGCAGGACTCGTGTTACTGCATGAACAAATTAGCTTCATCCAGTGGATCGCACTTGCATGTATTATGATTGCATCGATTGGAGTGACCTTACGTGGGGAAAAATCTCAAACACAGTAAGAGCACTCCTTTCTGCTCATTCTCGTTATAACGAAAATTAGCTATCTGCATTTTTATATTTCTGATATTCAGTAAGATATTTTTTACCTAGTTTTTCCTTTTCATCATCCTCTAATATTTTTCCAGCCTGTTGGAAAAATTTATGTTCCTCTTCCTTTAAATGATGATGGACTTTTTCACTTAATTGTTTTGCTGTCGCTAACCAACTCGGATTACTCATATCAGTTTCTTCTAATTTTTCAACCAGTTCATCTATTTCATGATGCTCAGATAAAGCATGGCGGGTAATGTCTAAACCCACATCATCAAACATTAAAGGAATATATAAATAGCGGTCTTCGGCAACTGAATGCGCATAGAGTTCATTCTTAAGCTGTTTAAATAAATGTTCCCTTTCTTGAGTATGTCCGCTGGTCTGAATTAATCGTTCAGCTAAGTTACGTTGTTGTTCGTGGCTTTCTCTGAGTGCCTCAAATATATTCATTATTTACCTCTACGATGGCTAGCATAATCAACACTTACTTCAATTCTTTATCTAGTTGATCTGTTTGGCTGAGCCTTCATATTAAAAAATGACATTTTTTTAAACAGCGATGTTTGCGTAGGTTTTTGTATGGAAAGTTTATTTTTATAGATTAAACTGCAACAAAGATTTGATAAGCCAACCGACAAATTAAAATACTGACCAAAATCAAAAATAAAATACGAATAAAACCACTACCGTATTTCAAAGCCAAACGTACACCCAATAATGAACCTGCAATATTGGCAGCCGCCATCATAAAACCAAGCTGAAAGAAGATATGCCCTGCGGGAATAAAGAAGCTCAGTGCCGCCAGATTAGTCATAAAATTACCAATCTTGGATAATGCAGAAGCATGTAAAAAATCGACTTGAAGAAAGCGAATAAAAAAGAAGATAAAGAAGCTGCCTGTACCAGGACCAAAGATTCCATCATAGAAACCAATCGCTAAACTACCCAATGCGGCAAAAAATAATAATTTTGGTGTGATGTGTTGATCAACATGTACTTGCCCAAATTGCTTTTTCATAAAGGTATAAATCGCAATCACAATCAGCATAATTAAGACAATTGGTCTTAATATATGAGTAGGCACCAGTGAAACACAGGCTGCACCTAAATACGCACTGACAAAAGCAAAAATTGCGATCACCCATAATAATGACCACTGCAACTTTACTCGACGTACAAATGAAAAAGCTGCTGAACCCGTTCCAAAAATAGAGGCCAGTTTATTTGTTCCAAATAATGTTGCAGGAGCCGTTTGTGGTAATGCACCCATTAATGCTGGAATCTGAATTAACCCACCACCACCAACTGCCGCATCAATTGTTCCCGCACAGAATGCAAAAAACACCAGACTCAGAATCAGCTCCCATTCCATCAATATAACCTTATAAATTCAACAAACGTTTTGGCACAAGACGCTTTTTATCTGTAATTTCAGCTAAGCCCAAACAACGCTCACCATCAAATACCAATACTTCAGCAGCAGCTTCATGCTCAATATTACTTTCTTGACCATTACCAAAATATTTTTCACGCCCTTCGGGTAATTGAACCCTTGGAAAATGTTCAACAGGTGCATAAACAGGCAACAATAATGCATCCCGCTGTTCCTGAGTAAGCCCTTCTAAATATTCGATGGTATAACTTGGATTAATTTCAAAATGACCTGTTTGAGTACGATGTAATTTTGTTAAATGTCCACCGCAGCCCAAAGCTTCACCAATATCCTCACCTAACACTCGGATGTAAGTTCCTTTAGAACACGTCACATCTAAGGTCAAACTGTCTTCTGTAAAACTTAAAAGCTTGAGTTCATAAATAGTGACTGGACGCGCTTCACGCTCAATTTCAATTCCTTGGCGCGCTAACTCATACAAAGGGCGACCTTCTCGTTTCAGTGCCGAATACATCGGTGGCACTTGCTTGATATCACCACGAAACTGTTCTAGAACCTGTTCAATGTTAGCTTCAGTTAATGCGGGTACATCTCTTTGTTGAAGAATTTCCCCTTCAACATCACCCGTAGCAGTTGTCTGTCCAAGTTTTACTGTTGTTTGATAACGCTTGGTAGAATCCAATAAATAATGCGAAAACTTGGTTGCCTCCCCTAAGCAAATCGGTAATAAACCTGTTGCAAGCGGATCTAAAGCACCTGTATGTCCTGCTTTCTGTGCATTAAAAAGTCGACGTACTTTTTGCAATGCCGAATTAGAACTTAAACCTAACGGCTTATTTAATAAGAAAACACCACTCAGATGGCGATAAGAGCTTTTTTTCATAAATGAAAAGTCAAACAAGAAAGGTGTATTTTATCAAAACTATTCATCGGATTTTTAAAAATTAAACGCTCAAAAAAACAACATATATGATAAATTTATTTTCGTTTACGAAATTAAAAGCAAATGGATTATGCTTAATGAATAAAAATGGAAAAAAAATAGCATTATTATGTAGCTTATTGATCATTTCAGCAGTCATGCTGAGCGTATTGTATTGGTTATATCCAAATCAGTCTCAGCAATCACTTAACTCAACTGATCAATATAGCAACAACAGCAATCCATCACAGCTGCATAAGAGTCCAAAGAATATCAATCAACTCGATGCTTCTTTTAATAGCACCAGCCAAATGGATACTGAGATTGACTGCAAATTACAATTCAATAGCGCTCAGCATTTGATTGTGAATGAACATACGCGGAATTGTTTTGAGTATTTTATTTCTCAATACGGTGAGCGAAATATTGATGAAATTCGGCATAACTTTCAGCTTTATATCGCTAAAACATTTCAAGCTTCACAACAACAGCAAGTTTTAACCTTATGGTCACGTTATTTAGAATATCGCCAAGAGCTCAGTAAATTACAGACTCAACAACCCTCACAGGAAAGCTATCAATATTTCCAAACTATTTTTAATTCGATGCATGATTTAAAGCAGCGTTTTTTTTCAAATACCGAAATTGAGGGACTGTTTGGATCAGAGGATATCTATCAACAATACACGCTTGATCGCATGAAAATTCTAGAAAATAACGGATTAGATGCATCAGCGAAAGCAAAACAACTACAACAACGTTTTGAGCAGCTTCCTCAAGATTGGCAAGACAACCTCAAAGATTTATCAAAGCTCGATGATTTACATTCATTAACTGCACAAATCAAAGCAAGACATGGCTCAACCCAAGAGCTGCGTGATATGCGTGTCAATTTAGTTGGCGAGGCCGCTACTCAGCGTTTAGAGCAACTCGATCAACAACGATCTGATTGGAAACAGCGAGTTCAATCCTATCTTGATGAGCGTAAAACAATTGTAGATAGCAATATGAGCACTTCAGCCAAAGATCAAGCCGTTCAACAACTCAAACAAAAACAATTCCAATCAGCACAAGAACAACAGCGTTTGCAAACTTTTGAAACTGTCTATGACCAAGGAGGAACCTTACCTTTTAGTAATTAAGAAATATCTTAAGGCATTGAAATAAAGCTATTTAGCATGGATGCAATGTCTCGTTCGCAAGAACATCAAGACCCATATGAAAACAAAAATCGAGAGAAATATCATGCAAAAACTAATCCGCTGTCTTGCACTATCTATGATAGCAATGGGCGTATCAACAAGTTACGCATCAAATACAACGCAAGTTAAAGACAATAATGCCACATCAACATATGCAAAAACCAAATATCCGATGGTCTTTGTACATGGTGTCGCAGGTTTTTCACGCGTTGGAAGTGATCCATTAGGCGTTGATTATTGGCATCAAATCCTACCTGACCTTGCTCGTAATGGTGCAAATGTCTGGGCGACACGACTTTCACCTTTTAACTCAAATGAAATTCGTGGTGAACAACTAGCGCAACAAGTTGAAGAAATTATTGCGATTACTGGACAACCTAAAGTTAATTTAATTGGTCATAGCCAAGGTGGTCCAACGATCCGTTACGTTGCTGGCATTATGCCGAATAAAGTTGCCTCATTAACCAGTGTAAGCGGAACACATAAAGGTTCACCCGTTGCCAGTTTGATTATGAAAGTGGATGGAACTGCGCTGGGTAGTGCTGGGGCCGCAGTAGTCAATTTCTTTTCAGGCGCAATTACATGGGCACAAGGACTTGATCCAAAAAGCTATCCTCATGATGCTTTAGCCGCTGGACGTAGTATTTCGGTAGAAGGTTCAACCAAATTCAATACACGATTCCCAATGGGTGTACCAACCACAACATGTGGCGAAGGTAATTATCAAGAGAAAGGAATATATATGTATTCATTCTCAGGGACTCAAGCAGTCACAAACATTCTTGACCCACTTGATCCCCTATTTGCAGGTACTAGCCTAATTGTCGATATTAAAGGAGATAATGATGGTATGGTGAGCCGTTGTAGCGCTAAGTTTGGACGTACAATTAGAGACAATCTCCCTTGGAATCATGCAGATGAAGTGAATCAGGTTTTAGGTTTGAAATCACTGTTTGCACCTGATCCAATTGATATTTATCGTCAACATGCCAATCGACTAAAATTACAAGGACTATAGAGCAGACATAAAAAAATGCGCCAAAGGCGCATTTTTTTGCTTTACAACAAAGTTAAAATTAACCTTGTTTACGAGCTGGTAACTTTTCACGAATACGTGCAGCTTTACCAGACAACTCGCGTAGGTAGTAAAGTTTAGCACGACGAACGTCACCACGACGTTTCACTTCGATTTTAGCAACGATTGGAGAGTGAGTTTGGAAAACACGCTCAACACCAACACCGCTAGAGATTTTACGAACTGTGAAAGCAGAGTTCAAACCACGGTTTTTCTTCGCGATTACAACACCTTCAAATGCTTGAAGACGCTCACGGTCACCCTCTTTTACTTTAACTTGAACGATAACAGTGTCACCAGGAGCAAAAGCAGGGATATCAGTTTTTAACTGTGCATTTTCAACAGCTTGAACTAAAGGATGTTTACCACTCATTGTGGAATCTCCAATATGTGCGGGAGAGAAGAGGTCTCTTATACCGCTGAGGATAGAGGCTAAAACGCATATCGCTCGTTTAACTTTCCCTTTAAAGCAAAATTACTCTAAAGAGCCTATTTTCAACTTAAACTCAGTTTAAGTAGTAACTCGAAGCAAAGCTTCTCGTCCGTTGCAAACACAAACTTCTAACAGTTTAGTTTTGCGAATTTTTTAGCCATTTTTTTTGCTGTTTAGTCAACTCAACTTTATCAACCAACTCTGGTCGACGATCTAAAGTTCGTTGATAACGCTGCAAAAAACGCCATTTCTCAATATTGGCATGATGTCCTGATTTAAGTACCTCAGGCACATCTAACCCTTCGAAATGGTCTGGCTTGGTATATTGTGGACAATCAAGAAGACCATCCACAAAAGAATCTTGGATCGCAGATTGCTCGTCAGACATGACATTTGGCAATCGACGAATAATACTATCAAGCAACACCATCGCTGGCAGTTCACCACCCGATAAAACGTAATCCCCAATTGACCATTCTTGATCAACATAATTTTGGATTAAACGCTCATCGACACCCTCATAACGCCCACACAATACAATCAAACCATCATAATCAACGAATTGTTGTACTGCCTGTTCATTTAAGGTTTTCCCTTGCGGTGACATATACACCACTGGGGCATGAACACAGCTTGCTTGTGTTGCAAGTTGTTTAGCATGGTTAATTGCTTTTGCCAAAGGCTCAGCCATCATCACCATACCAGGACCACCACCGAAAGGACGCTCATCCACTCGTTTGTAGTTGCCCTCAGCAAAATCTCGTGGGTTAATGCAAGTCACTTGCACGATGTCACGCTTTGCTGCACGCCCGCTAATCCCGTGCGCTGTAATCGCTTCAAACATTTCAGGAAACAGTGTGATGACTGCAAAAAACACCGCAGACTCCTTTATTTTCCTGCTGTGCTACTATTCCAAAAAGGATTAGTAGTCTACGCCCCAATTGACGTAAATACGACCAGCTTCAAGATCAACGCGTTGTACCACATCTTTATACCAAGGAATCATTCGCTCTTCAGCATCAATGCTATCAGGTGTCGCTTTCACGACCATGACATCATTAGCACCAGTTTCAAACAGTTCGTAGATTTGACCGAGATTCACTTCTTGTTCTTCATCATCAAGACCTAACACGGTTAAGCCTTTAAGATCAGACCAGTAGTACTCGTCTACATCTGCTTTAGGAAGCTGTGATTTAGCAATCCAGATATTTGCACCAACTAAGTTTTCTGCACCTGTGCGATCATTCACGCCTTTTAATGCAACAACCAAGCCTTTGCCATGTGGTTTCCAACGTTTTACATCTATGGTTTGCCAACCTGCCTTGGTCTCAATGTACCAAGGAAGGTAGTCAAACATATTGCTCATAGGTTCTGTATTAGAGTAAACCCAGAGCCACCCATTCAATCCATAAGCTGAACGTAACTGTCCAATCTGAATACGATCTTCTGGTACATTCTGTGTTGATGTCATGGGCTACCTACTACAATTATGCAGTAGTTGCAGCTTTTTTAGCTTGAGCAGCTAAAGAAGCAACACGATCTGAAGGTTGAGCACCTTGAGCAACCCAGTGAGCAAAACGGTCAGCATCTAAACGAACTTTTTCAGCTTTACCTTGTGCAGTTGGGTTAAAGAAACCAATACGCTCGATGAAACGACCATCACGTGCATTGCGGCTATCAGTTACAATGATTTGATAGAATGGACGTTTTTTTGCACCACCGCGCGCTAAGCGAATAACAACCATGAGAACAACCTTATAATTTTTACGGATTATCCCTGCGCCGACCATCGGCAGCACTTCAAACCCCTTTCATAGAGGGCAATATTCTACGTTATATTTACTCTGAAAGAAAGACTAAATTAAGAGTTATCCACAGTTTTGAATTCGGCAAGAATAATTGCCAATAACTAAGGTGATAGGCTACTTTAACTAAATCATGAAAACTACTAAATAAAAAAGCAAGCTAGTT
Organism: Acinetobacter modestus; assembly: GCF_014636095.1. Classification (GTDB taxonomy): domain Bacteria; phylum Pseudomonadota; class Gammaproteobacteria; order Pseudomonadales; family Moraxellaceae; genus Acinetobacter; species Acinetobacter modestus. Next base: position 296,595 of record NZ_BMDV01000003.1, on the reverse strand, counting down.
AAGCTTGCTTTTGGGACTGGAAAGGAATCAATTAACTAACGTCCATCCCAATTTGAAGTTGGCGAAAGAATACATGCAGATGCCCCTTTTGCCCAAAACCTCTGTCCTTGATCATTCAAACAGATAACGCCATTACCAAATTGATTTGTCCCACTTTTAGGTGTTGCAACTAATAACCAAGTTCTTACATTTGCATTTGAGGCAGTTAATGGATTGCCATTTGCATCTGTAAGTACAATATCATACAACGGCTTACCCAAAGGTATTGTTGATCTACCAAAGATATTAGAAACTGTACGCCCTGCATAATTATAGTTAGCTAACTTATAGTTAGATAAATTTCTTGCAACATCCAACATCTCAGTTTGGGCATTTACCCGCTGTGTGCGAATTTGATAAGCTGTATAAGACGGGTATGCGATAGCAAGTAAAATCGCAATAACAGTCACAACTATTATTAATTCAATTAAAGTAAAAGCGCGTTGGCTTATCATTACCAATCCTCTTTGCCAGTTACAGTAGTTCCACAATCAGCATAGCTAACATTCGCTTTTGTTTTGTTTTTACATTTCATACCACTACTAGTCATTAGAAAATTGTAATTTTTAACATCAGAAGTCTCTGCTTTCATCGCCCAGTTTCTACCACGAACAGTTGGTTTAGGCGGTGAGCTCCCATCAACTGCAGTCAATAACTTAGTTGAATCATCTGCATCACGAATCGTAATTGTATATTTGATTGCCGTTCCTGTTGCCCCCTGAGGCAATATAATTGATGTCATAGGACCTGTGGCACCATAGATATATGCAGGATCAAAACCACGATAAGTAAAATTTTTTGCTTTATGTCTAGCTAATTGTTCAGCAATTTTCTGCATTTCTTGCTGAACAACAGATGCATCTGCTCGCCTTACATACTCTTGATAGCTAGGAATAGCAATAACCATAAAAATTGCAATCAAAACTAATACTAGCATCAGTTCGATTAGAGTGAATCCATTCACTCTTCGACTCTTGGAGGAGTCACGTTGAAAGAGCGTGACGTCTCCAATTGATTTCATGTGTTTAATTATTTCACCCATTTTTCATACCACCGAGTAGGGTTAATAATTGCACTGCATCCCCATTCACCAACACCTTTTATTGGTGCTGAAATCGTTTTACCCGCACAAGAAGATCCAGTATTAGTTTTTGGAACTAAGGCAACACCACGAATACCTGTACCAATTACATTAGAATTACACTCGGTGGCATTATCCGGACAATTTAGCGTTGTTGTTTGTAATCCAGAGTTATTCTCCATCCCCCCTGTACCAGTATCTGGAGTTCCATCTGCTTTTAAATATACGCCAAATGGTAAACCATATAGTTGACGATCAGTCTCACCAACTACCCTTGGTAAACAAGGATTCTGTGGAGCAATACCAGTTCCTTGAGGATCGTAAACAGGAATAATAAGATTTCCAGTAATTGCTATTGGCTCTTCAAAGGCTTTCATACCACCAGCAATCCGTCTAAACCCAGTAGTAGTAGACACTTCTGTTCCATCACTTTTACTTGAAAGGGAACGATACCAACCGTCTTTTGTTGCTGTTGCACCAATAAAGACCGCTGGAATATTTCCTGTCAATGTTTGAGGATTCTTTTGTAAATTAGCAAGTGTCTTATTTTGTGTTAATAGTGTTGGCGATCCGCTGATTAAATTACTCTTGATGAAATCACGATCAATAAGACCGTATACATTATTTACCAATCGATCTGTCAATGCTGTTTTAGGCAACATCCCATCACGACCGATCAATGGATAAACATCTAGTGGAGTGCTTCGATTTCCTGAAGCGACACCAACCAAAATAAAGGTTGTAGCACCTTGGTCATGAATTGTTAAAGTTGGTGCTTCATAAAAACGAGGATTTGTGCCATTAGTTAAGGCAGTTCCAGTTGTTGTCGTTGCGAGATTTGCTAAACGAACAACTCGCTTACCTAAATTTGCACTTGACGTACCTGAAGCATTATTAAGATCTGCACGGAAAACTTGACCACCTAAATCACCAAAATATAAATGATCAGCTAAACCATCTGCATCCCGATCAATAACACTAATACGACTAACAATACTGTGTTTCATATCGGCATTTGTCACATCAGCACCAGATGAACTACTTGCCCACCACAAGCGAGCACCAGTTTTAGCATCAATAATGTAAATCGCATTCCCTTTTGCTTCAGTACGATTATCACAAGAAGCATCTGGGTAATCCGTCGGTACATTTACACCGTTTACGTTCGTATAAGATAATACTTTACCAAATTCAAATTTTGGGTTTTCGTAGCATTGATCATATCCACCGCCAACGATCATCACTCGTTTAATCTGATTGTTATATCGAATGTTTGCCAAAACAGGCTTAGACCAAGATTGCCCCATGCGTGAATAATTAGATTGGTCAGCACCAACGCGGAATAGAAATTTCGGTGCTTTAGGGTCTAAAACATCTAATCCATAATAGCTACTACCACCCATTCGTAGCCCACCATATACATTCATTTGACGGGCTTTAACTAGACTACTATCGGTAGCAGATGCTGCTTTCTGTGTTGTATAGGCAGCATCTGCTACCCATGCAGCATCTACACCATGCACAGGCGCATTCGTATCATCTTGTCCTTTCACCAAAGCTTTTGATGACAATGTATTTCTTAATAACTCAGCTGGAACAAAAACCATCTGTTCAACACCCGTTTCACCGTCAACAAGATGCAGACCACCATCCATCGTTCCATACAAAACAGATTGGCTTCGTGTACTTGTCAGTTTACCTGCTGAATCTAACGTACCTGAATAAGTTAATTGAATTGGATATGAGTGAATACTTCCACCCATCGCTAAATTCGGAGCATTTGGTGTAATTAATGACGTTGGTAAAGCTGTAGCAGTTTCATCTAAAGGAACACTATACCCAAGATAATTCAAAAGTTTTTGCTTGATAAAGAGTGGAAAATCTTTTAAACCAAGTTGAGTAGAAAATTTACCCAAAACATATGAATCAACATTTGTAGTAGGTACGATTCCTTCAGGAATTCGCAATAAACTTGCACCGTTACTTGCTCCTGTTAATGTACTACCACCAGTTACAGCAACATCTGTAAATAAAGTTCTTAAAGCATTTGGAGTCGCAGTTAATGCATATTCTTTTGGCTTTTTATTCAAATCCTGATTTTGACCTAGAATAGGCATAGGTACACGAGAGTATGCTCCACCTAAATTAACAATCCCGCCATCATCATAACTCGTATTCTGATAGACACTCGCATTGTTCCAATTATCTTTTGTATTTGTATTAAAACCGCCATCAGTTTTATAGACAAGTGTAGTTCCATTCACTGAAGTAAATGCGCCTGTATTTGTACCGGTTAAAGCAACTTTATACTTTTTAAGATTACCAGCCCAAATCACTTTATTACTTTGCGGGTTAGGTTCTAGCGCACGTAAATAACCATAAGGTTGTAAACCCGATGGATCCAAATCATCGATTGGAACTGAAATTGCGCCTGTCGTTAATGGCTCCAATGGTGCCGAACCTAAGTTATTAATAAACGCAATAACACTGTCTGTCACTCCGCTTGAACTTTGGGTTGGGAAAAAACCACCATTACCATAACCAGGACTAGAAACTGCATAAGTTCCTTGACCAGGTGAACAAGCATCATTACCAGTACGATCAGCTTGTGTCCGAGAACTGATTTTGCAGGCATTTCTAGCATCTGCTGCACCGCTAGTTGCTGTTAAGTTATTCATGACTGAACCAAAACCAACAAAAGCTGTCTGAATAGATACACCTGCTGGGTTTTTTGTACTGTCATATAACTTCTTAGCGAATTCCCCCATACAATCCCAAGCTGAGTCACTACCTGTATTGCTTAGTCCTCCACTACAACTAAAACCAGCCCCACTACTACCTAATGCTTTTGACATTACTTGCGTAGCTTCTGCTGTGCTAGAACTGTTCGCAGCACCATCTGACAAGAAGTAGACCCCTTGACCATCACAAGAAACTCGATCAGCGCTATCAGGCAATGGGGATTTATATGCCACATCAATATCAGCCGCCGTTCGATCCATTACAATATCTGGATTCGACGTTGTATCTCTACTTTTTGACTTCGGAACCCCACTATTCGCATCCGCATTGATTTGATAAAGTTGAGATTCATTCACCCTAAAAATAATCGTTTGATCGGTATCACGATTTGGATTTGAAATAGAACTTGGGCTTGTTGAATCATAATCCGCACTCCACGGTTGATTAACCCATTCAGGATTCGAACTACTTGTTGTTCGTGTCGTATTACTTGGATCTTGATATGAGGTATTGGTGGATGTTCCCCAATTTGCACAGCTTTGTGTATTTGTATTTCCAAATGTCGTTGCATTTAGGCTTTGGCATGTTGAAAATTGATACGTATATGTATAACGATAGTATGTTTTACCACTTACCGTTACAGCGACTCGGCTATAACGCCTAATTAATCTTTGCTTTTCTACAGCAATATCACGATAGACTCGGTTTTCAGTATATGTCGATGTCCCCATCAAATAAGCTGCGGCTTCTGCAAACGCATGGGCAGATGGCGTACCATTACTTGCAACAAGACCTGCAACCGCAGTTTTTAATGCCACACGTTGGGTAGAGCCAACAGCTCCAAGCGCCTTAGCAGGTACTAAAATTTCACCTGATGAACCATCTCCGGTTGTAGTCCCTGAGTTATAGGCTGAAAAATGTCCCAAACCTACGCGTACATTATTTAATGTTGGATTATTACTGTCTAAAAAAGCAAACATACCATCTTTGAGACGGCTCAAACGATCATAACAACGATAACCTGTAATTGATGCACCTGTCGCACCTAAAGGTTGTGCCTCACAGCCTGAAGCGGTATCTTTGACCTTTGCGTTGGTTGTACTTGCAGATATTGAACAATAATAACGCGTATAAGATGGTGTTGTTGAACTCGTAGACGAAGTTACACTACAACTACTACTTGTTAGACCATAATCGTCATACAAACTATACCCAGAACTAAGGGTATAACCCATCGAACCAGAAGTATCCAACATCATGACAATGGTTTTTTTACCTGCAGTGGGTACGGCATAAATTTGCATATCGGTAGCTTGCGCAACTGAAGAAGCAACCAACATCGTTCCAGTAAATGCCCAAGCAAATGACACACCATATTGAATATGATGAGTTTGATTTTGAGAATTCAACCTATTTTTTAATTTTTTCATCATCATTCTCCATTTTCATTATGGGGTTGGTACTGGAGCACTTATTTGCTGCTCACGTTCACGTAGAACTAATTCTTGTACTTGCGTATTTACAGGAATACCGTACCCAGATAAACACTCGGCCATCGTTTTTTTACCTGCAACTGCCTCATCAAGATTGTCATTGATATATCCTACGGATGTCGCTGATCCAATACAGTCTTCCTGCACTACAGACAAATCCTGTGTTGAGTAACTTGGAAGGATTGATGTAATTGTGATGCGTACACGTGAATCAGAAGCCTTACTATTTTTTACAAGTGAGTTTTCACTCAAATCAGAGTTACGATCTAAATAAGCTCCTATACCCGCATTTGCGGCATCTGTTGGTATACGAACAGCAACTTGTGTTACCACTGCTGACCGAGCACTTCCAAAATCCTTTTCTAAATCACAAAAACCACTACGATTAGACTGAGTAGAATCAATTGTTGCTTTGGTATTAGCAGGATCAGTCTGTGCTGGAGGAACCAATACGGTTGCATCTAAAGCAGCTCCCATTTGTTGCGCCGATGTAGGTCTGTAGCAAAAAATAAATTCTTTACCTGGCGCACTTTTATGTTCCAAAATTGCTGCTCCGATGACGACATCCGCTTTTTTTAATGCTTCATAAGTTGAAACATTTATAAATTGGTTTGTAGGTGCATCACCCGTTTGTACTAATAACTGACCAATTTGGCTATTAGTTGCGATATTTAGAGAAGTAATTGCCGTACGGATTGCCAGAATCCCTAGAATCGTAATCAGTAACAATAAAATTAAAACTACAATTAAAGTAGCTCCTCTTTGTCCTCGGCGATAAGCTATTTTCATATTCTTTCCCCTAAAGCATTTCGAAGCGCTACCGTTGTAGTGTATACACGACGGGCATATTTTGTATTTTTATCTTTCAATTCAACACTTTGATTCAAAATATCTATTTTTTTAGTGAGATCAATCGATGCATTTTTTGTATCATCCAAAGATCGAACTAACACAGCAAATTTAACTGAAACGATTCTTGGGGGAATCGTAGCAGGAGTTGCAGCTCTAGCATTTGCAGCAAGTTGACGATATTGATTAATTGTATAGTAAGCTAGATTTCCTGTTGGAGTGCGCGCACCTAACTGAACTGTAAAGTGATCAACACGAGGAATAATCATTTCACCTGCATCACCAAAGCCAGTTAGATTTGTTGGAGTAGAAATAGCCGCTGTGCCGACAGGTGTAGGGGTATTGGCATCGCAAGCTAAACCAAAATCAGTACCAGATGTTGCGGTTGCAGGATCTCGTCGGATAAAGTAACGTTGAATGACATAATCACGAGCTTGAACTACCCCCCCCTCACAGTTAACCATATCATTCGGAGCTACAAATTGAATCGTTAACTGATCACTTTGCACATCCACATTTGATAATCCTTGCCATTGGTTTTGGGTAGTGCTCACAGCTTCATTTAGACCCACACTATGACTCAACAGACCTTGAGCAATAAAAGGTGCTGCTGCAGGAATCGGAAGATTAGTGTTGGTTAAGACCCCATTATTAGCTGTTAGAACAATTCCCCCCCAAGGTGTTTGCTCATTCAATTCTGGGTTATTAATATTTCCATAATTTGCTAAACGAATATCACGGACAATATAATCTAAACCAAAAATACCACTATTCTGCAACTCATCATTCGCTTGTTGCATACGCGTTGATAAAATACTACCTGTAAACAATTGCACTGCGGCTGCAGAAACCAATAGGCCCAAAACTAATGCAACCATCAATTCTATTAAGGTAAAACCTTTTTGATATTGATTGGAGATATTATACTTTTGACGAAGACTAGTCATTTAATATGCCTCCATCATTAAACATTTAGAATTACTTACATATACACCAGTTGCAGACATACATTGACTAATATCAGCAGTTGTGCCACTTACACTCAACACCGTATCCCCCCAAGCAGCAAAAAGACATTGTCGCTGAACTGGTGCTCCAGCTGTACCTGGGCAAGCGGTCATTGTAATATTCATCCCTAATTCAAATGCGGTTTTTGCAGCAAAATAGGCATCATACGTCGCCGCTTGCGCTGGCGTACAAACTGTCGCAGGATTAAAACATGTGGTTGTAGGAGCTGTAGGTAAAGCTGTTATATTCGTATAATTACGTACGGCCGCTGGATAGTTCGCTTGTCCAGCAGAATTTACTCGAATACTCTCAGCAAGACTTCGTAAAACCAAAACCCCTTGGGAACGAGTTAAAGCTTCACTCGATGCATCTATGGCTCTAAATTGCAAGATACTGTATCCCAACACACCTACAGCAAGTAATAACAAAGCAACCAAAACCTCCACAAGACCAACACCCTGTTGATTTTTTATATTTATCATACACATACACCCGTATTTTTTGCCTGTGTCACGCTGCCTAAACGAGTTATTGTTATCGTTCGCTTATTTGCAGAAGCGCAAAGCCTAAACGTTTTCACAGCAGCCACACTACCCGTAGCATTAAACAAAATAAAAGAATCACTCGTCGATTCAACAGCTACTTTTGAATCAATATCAACTGAAAAAACACGATTATTTAAAATATCTTGCTTTTGGGCCGTAGTTAAAGCTGGACTAGTAGCCGTATAAGCTGGTATTGCGGCTTGTGCACATTTATCTTTATTAAAATCTGGATCAGAAGCCAACTTATTTGGACAAACTGCAACAGTTGATCTTAATACTGTCGCCTGAGATCTAGCTTGACTCAATGTAGCCATAAAACCACGCGAAGATGCATCAAGTTTTTGTCGCGTCAACATATCTCCAAAAGAAGGCATAGCGATCGTAACAATAATAGATATTATTGACAGTGTTACAATCAACTCTATCAAAGTGAATCCTCGATTGTTCCCCATCGCTTTACACCTAATTATCCAAATTCCCTTACTTTATATTAAATCTTATTTTTACAGAACCAATACAAAGCAGATAAACTCTATAAAAAAACGGATAGGCTGTACCTTATCCGTTTCGAGTTCACATTTTTCTATAGGAATTAGGCTTGTATCACCTGAATACGCAACTCCTTGGGTAAGCTAAACGTAATATTTTCTTCTCGTCCATCCAACTCTTTAGGAGGGGTTGCACCCCAATCTTGTAACCGTTGAATCACTTGTTTGATTAGTATCTCTGGTGCAGATGCACCTGCAGTCACACCGATTTTACTTTCTTGCTTAAACCATTCTTTTTCAAGCTGATCAGCATTATCCACGAGATAAGCAGATTTACCCATCCGCTCTGCCAACTCCCGTAAGCGATTTGAATTCGATGAATTCGGAGAACCTACCACCAATACAACATCACATTGTTCAGCCAAATCACGTACGGCATCTTGACGATTTTGAGTGGCATAACAAATATCATCTTTTCTCGGACCTTGGATCTTAGGAAATTTAGTTCTTAATGCATCGATGACCTTAGCAGTATCATCAATCGAAAGCGTCGTTTGAGTGACAAATGCAACTTTATGAGGATGCTCAACCACTAAAGCCTCAACATCTTCTTCATCTTCAACCAAATAAATCTTTCCACCACCAGATTTATCATATTGCCCCATTGTACCTTCGACCTCAGGATGCCCCTCATGCCCAATTAGGATTGCTTCAGTTCCTTCTCTGGCATATTTCGTGACCTCAATATGTACTTTAGTCACTAAAGGACAAGTTGCGTCAAATACTTTTAAGCCTCGACGATCCGCTTCTTGTTGTACAGCTTTTGAAACGCCATGAGCACTAAAAATTACAATCGAGCCATCTGGCACTTGGTCCAGCTCATCAACAAACACTGCACCACGCTGACGTAGATCATCAACCACAAACTTATTATGCACCACTTCATGACGAACATAAATTGGCGGATTAAAACATTCTAGTGCGCGATTGACGATTGCTATCGCACGGTCAACACCAGCACAGAAACCTCGCGGATTGGCCAATACAATTTCCATAACATCCTCTCTCTTATCACCTGAATATTTATGCCAAACTATTTCGTTTAATGGCACGCTACACTACAATAGCCAAGATATTTTATCATATCAGGAAAAATATCATGTCGGGTCTATTGTTTGTCGTTTCTGCGGCATCAGGAACAGGCAAAACATCTCTCGTTAAAGCCCTACTCGATCGAGTCAGCAATTTACACGTTTCTGTCTCTCATACTACACGCGGTCAACGCCCTGGTGAACTTGATGGTGTTCACTATCATTTTACTGATACTGAAACTTTTTTAGCTCAAGTAGAACAAGGTGGTTTTATTGAGTATGCAGAAGTATTTGGTAATTACTACGGTACATCTCAAGCCAAAGTCAAAGAACAATTACAACAAGGTCATGATGTGTTACTCGAAATTGACTGGCAGGGTGCTGATCAAGTTCGTCGACTTTTTCCTGAATCAAAACAAATTTTTATCTTACCGCCAACTCAATATGATTTAAGACAACGATTATCTAATCGCGGAACAGATTCAGTTGAAGTAATTGAACATCGTTTAAGTTGTGCTGTAGAAGATATGCGTCATTTCGCAAATTTCGATTACATCATCATCAATGATGATTTCAATAAGGCTGTTCATGATTTAGAAGCAATTATTACAGCAAATCGTTTAGTTACCTTACAGCAAAGTGCTCGTCACCAGCAATTAATTGAAAAGTTAATCACCCTTAATCGCGAATAACTTGAGTCTTATTTAAAAGCCTTTTATACTATTTAGTCTTTTCAAATGTAATGTTCAAACGAGACAACTTATGGCACGTGTAACCGTTGAAGATTGTTTAGACCACGTAGATAACCGTTTTGAGTTAGTACTGGTAGCGAGTAAACGTGCACGCCAATTAGCACGTCAAGGTATGGAACCAACTGTAGAATGGGATAATGATAAACCAACAGTCGTTTCATTACGCGAAATTGCGGCAGGTCATGTCACTAAAGAAATTTTAAAACAACGCGATCAAGATTATCAGACTTCAAATCTTGATATGGTGTTGTCTACAAACTCATTAAATTTAGAAGGCTTCTCTTTCTAAATTGGATTTGCTTTGTCTAAAAGCCCATTGTGAATACACTGGGCTTTTTTGTTTGTTGAAAATTTCAGCGCTATATTGGTAAAAACAATATATTTCATTGAAAAAATTTACGAGTTTTTCTAATGAACAAATTGACAAGTTTCACAATATGCTTTTCATTAGAAGCTAGTCTTATTTATTCCTGAATTCATGTTATAAAAGGTGTTTTATGCCAGGCGAAGAGGTCAGCCAAGCCAAGCAACAACTCAAGGTCATTATTGAAGCCTATCTTAAAGATAGTGATATTCAGAGTGTACTTGCTGCCTGTGATTTTGCTGATTTAGCACATAGTGGTATTACGCGAAAAAGCGGTGAACCCTATGTTCTTCATCCTATTGCTGTGAGTTGCATTCTGGCACATATGCGTTTAGATGCTGATACGCTTATGGCAGCGTTATTACATGACGTGATAGAAGATACTGAATTTAGCAAAGATGAGATTGGTGAAAAATTTGGATCTGTGGTTGCCGAACTTGTTGATGGTGTGACTAAACTCAGCCATTCCAGTGATAAAGAATATAACAAGGCAGCATCATTCCGCAAAATTCTACAAGCCACCTTACAAGATCCACGTGTCATTATTATTAAATTAGCAGATCGCTATCATAATATGACGACTTTAGGCGCATTACGTCCAGATAAACGAGCACGCATAGCCCAAGAAACCTTTGATATTTTCGTACCCATGGCACGTCTTGTGGGTATGAATGAGATGGCCGACAACCTAGAACATTTGTGTTATCAAAATCTTGATTTGGATATGTTTAATGATGTGCAAACTGCATTATTAGAAACCAAACCTAAACGTTGTGAATACCAAGCGGTATGGGAGCAAAAATTATCAGATTTGCTTAAAAAATATAATCTACAAGGGCGTATTAAGAAGAAAAATAATAACATCGAACTACTACGTCATTTTGTAAAAAATGAAATTGATTTAAATGAATTAAGTCATAGCCATGCTTTTGAAATTATTCTGCAAAGTATTGCTGATTGCGACCGTCTAGTTGAAGCACTCAAAGATAATTTTCAAGTCTTACAGTATAATGATCATATTCGCCGTCCTTTACCAGGTGGCAATCAATCATTAATGATTAAGCTAAAAGGTGAAAAAACAACATTATCTTTGACGATCCAAACCGAATTAATGCGTAAAGCTGCTCGTTTTGGTGTAGTACTCGGGGAGAATGCACCTCAAGCATGCCGTTCAGCAATTCAAGCTTCGATGCAGAACCTGAATACGCTCATTGATAGTGATTGTGCAAAAACCACTTTTAGTGACTTACTTGATTATTTACATCAGGAAAAAATTTGGGTCTATACGCCACACGGCCAATTACATGAGCTTCCTCAAGGCGCGACTGTTGTTGATTTCGCCTACTCAGCTAGCCTATTTTTAGGCAATCATGCTGTTGGCGCAAAAGTGGATGGTGAAATCCGCCCTCTTTCAACTCCATTGCATAGCGGACAAGTAGTTGAAATTATCACTGACGTATTAGCAACACCGAATCCAGATTGGCTCAGTTTTATTAATACTCAAAAAGCACGTCGTGCATTACAGAATTTGCTAAGAGAACAAGACATTGATGAGCAACGTCTTGTCGGTCAACAAGCTCTTAATCGTGCTTTAAAACTATTTCATCGCTCTATAGATGACCTTTCAGCAGAAGACTGGATTAGTGTACTTGAGTGGCGACATTTAGCTGATAAAGATACGCTATTTGAACAAATTGCAGTTGGGGATTTATTACCTCAATTGGTTGCAAATCATTTATTTGCTCAAGATTATCACTCTCAGCATCATGAAACTTCCGATCGCTTGATTTTAGGAACTGAGGGTGTTGATGTAAAATACGCACACTGTTGTAATCCTGTGCTTGGAGATCCAATTCAAGGGCATTTATCTCGACGTGGTTTAATCGTACACCGTTCACGCTGCCGTAATTTACTGCATGAACAACACCTACATCCCGAAAACATTATGCCTTTACACTGGCAATCAGAAGAAATTGATGATGTTCGCTTTAGTGCATTCTTATGTATTCATATGATGATGAGTGACGAACAAATTTCTGACCTGATTTATCAATGCCGAAAGGCCAAAACAGGCGTAGAAATGGTCTATTCACAAGACCAGAAAACCTATGTGAATATAGTCGTGAGCAATCGAAATCAAATTGCCCAAATTATTCGTGATTTACGCATGCATTTTGGCTTCCCACGGATTGAACGCTTAAATATGCCAACCGCCCAACCAGAGGTTGCAAAAGTTAGTTAATCGTTTAATACACGATGTTCGCCCAGACCTAAAATTGTAAGATTCCATATTCTTAAAGCTAATGAATCATTTGCAAACAATTGCGACTAAACAGTATTCGACCGTTTCCGAGCCAAACTTTTGTGTTAAAGTCACATTGTTTAAGATAGAAACAATGACATAGGAGAGCTTAATGTCACGTCAAGTTATTCATACTGAACACGCCCCTGCTGCTATCGGAACATATTCTCAAGCAATTCTTGTTGGCAATACGCTCTATCTTTCAGGTCAAATTGGCTTAGACCCATACAGTATGGAACTTGTAGAAGGTATTGAGGCTCAGATTCGTCGTGTATTCGACAATCTAAAAGCAGTATGCGCAGCCGCAGGTGGCAGCTTAGCAGATATCGCTAAATTGAATATTTTCCTTACAGATCTTTCTCACTTCCAATTGGTGAACCAAATTATGGGCGAATATTTTGCTCAGCCGTATCCAGCTCGTGCAGCATTGGGTGTAGCAAGCCTACCTAAAGGTGCACTAGTCGAAATGGATGGTATTGTTATTATTCCAACACAGAATTAAATACTATATTTATCAAATAGATAAAATGAAGAAAGAATACTACCGATCAGGTGGTATTTTTTTATTCAAATTCTCAATAAGAATATATTCACTCTAAGAATGAAATTCATTGACAAACGATAACAATTATCAATAATATCAATTATCGCATTAATATTTGTGGATCACTCCCATGTATGTCTGTTTATGCCGTGGAATCACAGATCAAGATATCAAAGACGCTGTTGCAAACGGCGCTGAAAGTTATCGTGAAATTCGTGATTTACTCGACTTAGGCACTTGCTGTGGTCGCTGTGCACCCGAAGCCCGTTCTATTATTAGTGATGAGCTCGCAGAAATAGCTGCTCGTATTTCAGTTGCTGCATAATTTAAAGTAATCCAACACCTCAACAACCTCATTTAACTATCTGTTTACGACTCCACCGCTTCTTGTCGAACTTTAACCATTCCTCAGATAAGCGGTTTTTTTATTTCAGTTATTCACTTTAGTATAAATCCAAAATGCTTTTCGTATTTTGATTGTGATTTTCATTTGCCGTTCTATAATTTACTCGTCAGATTATTATTTGTTGATTAAAATCATATAAATTGCCTTAAAAACTAGGGCATCATGGTGTTATGGAGTAAGTGCAATGAAAGGCAATCGAGACGTGATTAATCAACTGAATCAGGTGCTTTATCACCATTTAACTGCAATTAACCAATATTTTTTACACTCTCGTATGTTTAATGACTGGGGAATTGAAAAACTTGGCTCCGCTGAATATAAAGAATCAATTCGTCAAATGAAACATGCAGATAAGGTGATTGAACGGATCTTATTCTTAGAAGGTCTACCTAATTTACAGCATCTAGGTAAGTTGTATATTGGACAACATACCATTGAAGTCCTCAATTGCGACATTCGTAAAGTAAAAGAAAACATTGAAGCGATTAAACAAGCTGTTGAACTTGCTGAAGTACAACAAGACTACGTTACACGTGATTTAGTTCAAGAAATTTTAGAGAAAGAAGAAGAATATTGGGATTGGCTCGATACACAACTTGATTTAGTTGAAAATGTTGGCATCGAAAACTATATCCAAAGCCAAATTTAAAGCATGTCATCTACTTTATCCCTTATATCCCTTAAAAGATAAAGTAGATGAATTTTACAACTTTATTTATTATTTAATTCCATAATTTCTGCCAAACTTATTTTTTGCTTATACAATTGTTGTAAAACAAATAATTGTTTCTCCGCTTCATCAAGCTTATGATTATAAACAAGTAATTGTGCATATTTTTTTAAATTATAAGGTGTAGCCTTATTTTCAACCATTTCGCCAATTACGCTAAGATCTGAATCAGACAGCAATGTTTGAGGCTTCAAAGCAATCCAATCTAATCTTTGCTGAAATTGAGTAAGTATCAATATTTTAGAACTGCCCAATATCTCTTCTGAAGCTGGTTTTTGCTTAAAAACCAATTTACTATTATCTTGGAACAGTTTGTAATCTCGCCAAATCAACAGTAAGACAATCAGAGAAACGAGCCATACACAACGAATAATATTTCGATGTAAGCTAACACTTTTTAAATTTGGTGTTTGGGCTTGAATTAACCCCAACAAAAAACCCATTGGCAATAAAAAGTAAGCATAGCGTTGTGGAAACTCCAACATTGCATGCATCAAAATTGCGCTGACCATTAATATTGCCACAATCGAAATTGTATCTTTTGCATTTTTACTTAACCAAAACAACCATATCGCAAAGTATGCAATAATTAAAAAGCCTAATGGCAAACCATTCCAAACCAATAGATCTAACAGGATATTATGTGCGCTATTAAACCAAACTTGTACGGTATTAAAATGGATACTTTCCACAACCGCGACACTTGTTTGATTCCAGCCATAACCAAACCACGGACGCTCACCTATGGCATGTATAATTTGCATCCACATCCCAAGACGCTCATGCCCTGAACCTGCCCGTTGTGCTAGTGATGCTGTATGGGTTACCGCCTCTCCAACACTTGTCGTCATGACTTGTGCGATAATAGGCAATAAATAACCCGCAATTAAAAAATAAGTAGCAGCCCAACCAAATAACTTAATAAAATTAAGCCTTGGTTTATTGTTATATTGCTTAATCACCCAATAGATACAAATAAAAATACAGACTAGCCAGGAAGTACGTGACTGCGTTAAGCAAATCGCAAATAAGATAGATAAGCTTGATGGGATAAGTAGCCACAAAGATGCTTTATGCTTTTCATATAAGAACAACGCACCCATTAAACCTACAATCAAAAATGTAGCTAAATTATTGGGTTGACCAAAATTCGCATATGGCCGACTTCCCTTTAGTTGAATAACCCAACTAAAATTTGACTCTAGATTCAACCATTGAACAATCGCAATCAAACTACTTATAAAAGCAAAGCTCAGTACTACATAACTCACTCCTTGCATAGAGCGTTGACGATTTTCAGATGTATAGGACAGGTTATATCCACATATCATCATCAACCAAAACATAAAAACATATGAAAAGCTTAGCAATGCAACACTAAAATCTGGAACGAGTCCAAATAGCCATTGAAATACAGGAATCAAAAGCAAAGGCAACATCAAAAGTTGAGGTTTAGGAATTTTAATATTTTGTTTGAGTAGAGCACCCAGTAACGCCAAAGCAGCTCCGAAGCTTGCAAGCTCACTAGAAAATGTCACCCAAGGATAGGTATGAAATGGCGACAGCCAGGCAAAACTAATCAGCAATGCTGCAACTAAACTACAAAGAATTTGCATATCGACATAAAAAAATGAGCTTCGATAGATTATACATCGAAGCTCATTTAAACAAATTTTCAAAATCGAATAAATTTAATTTAATTTCCAAGGTCGTAAATCTACAATTTCAATTACCTCGGCAGTTTCTTTATGAATTAACACAGTCATATCCACTGCATTTGCTTTTAATGGAACAAAAGCATTTGCTTTTGGATATCTATTTAATATCTTTTTCACAGAATCAGGATCATTATATTGCTGCAATAACGCTAAATTTTGTGCTCGCTTTTGAATCTGCGACTTTGCTTTATCAAGCTCCATATAACGCTCTGGGCGTTGAGAGATCGCAACACCACCCAAAATTTCCTCAAACATATCTTGATTCCGCTGCTTTGGATCTTTCGAAAACTCAATTGCTGCAAACTGTGGTGTTAACCAAGATGTTTGTTGATATTTTTTTTGAGCATGGTGAATATTTTTTGTATAAAGCTCATTATTCCTAACAAGATCAAATCGATCAACACTATACACAATCCATACTGGACGCCCTTGTGCAATATTATAAATTCCATAACCCAGTGCAGCGATTTGGATCAAAATAATAACTACTAAATCAAATACTAAAGTCTTTTTTCCTTCTTTATAAACCAACCAAGTAAAAAAGGGACCTAAAACAATATCTATTGCGAGCATCATTAAAAAAATATGCGTGACTCCAGTCGCTTTATTCAAAGGCAACGGATACCAAAAAACAAAAATAAGCACGACGACGCATAATGCAACACACAATGAAAAAAATAAGTGCGTTATTACAAATTTTGTCTTTGCTGATCGCATTTTTTAATTAAATTCCTTTTAAAATCATCTACATGCTGCTGGAACATATTTTGGCTGAATTGTGCCTAACGTTGCTCCTGGCATGCCTTGCATTATAGCAGATTGTTGTGTTTGCGATGAACAGGCCCAGTCAACTGATCCGCTGCGACCTGCAGTCAAAGCAGCCAATAAAGTTAGTGCATTACCATTGGTTGCCCGAATATAAGGGCTCAGCATCAACGTATTTTCTGTTGCAGCAATACCGACTTGAGTCGGGTTGAATGTTATTTCAATTTCACCTGTCACTTCATCAACTTGTATACTATTCACGTATTTACTATTTGCCCCAGTACCTACAGCTTGTGCATTCCAAGCCTGCGCTACACGCTGTAAATCTGCTGCCGAAATAATCGCTTCAATCGATATTGCCTGTTTTGCTTGATCAGCCAAACCAAGCCCCTCCACGACACGAGTACGAACCGTATAATCCTGATACGCAGGCATTGCGATTGCAGCCAGAATACCCACAATTGCAACAACGATCATCAACTCAATAAGTGTGAATCCCTTTTGCATACTCCACCCCATAATCCCATTTATTATTATTTTATAATCAAAAAGCGTACCACAAATTAAAATTTTATTTTACAACAACTTATGTTTATCAAAAAAAAGGGGGTAACCTAAAACGTCACTTTATTCGTATTTTTATTACATTCAAGCATTTATAATGAATAAAAAAAAGCAGCCCTAAGGCTGCATTTTTTAGGAATGTATTAACGGCAAGCTGCTGGAGCGTATTTAGCACGTACACCAGCATTGCCTAGAGCAACTACAGTAATACCACTTGCTGTTGCTGTTGCATTTGTTTCAGAAGCACAACCCCAGTCAATCGTACCAGTACGACCACCAGCAATCGCAGCTGCTAAAGATTCACCAGCACCTGCAACACCACTACGTACCCATGGCGTTAAAGTAATTGTATTCTCGGTTGTTGCCAAACCAACTTGGGTTGGGTTATAAGTGATCGTAATCAAACCTGTTGTATCACTCATTTGAACAGAGTTTACATATTTAGAGTTTGCACCAGTACCAGCAGCTTGAGCATTCCAAGTGTCAGCTGTACGATCAAGATCCGCTGCTGATGCAGAACCGTCCGTTTGAATCGCTGATTTTGCAGATTCAGCCAAACCTAAACCTTCAGTAATACGCGTACGTACTGTGTAGTCTTGGTATGCAGGAAGTGCAATTGCAGCCAAAATACCAATGATCGCTACAACGATCATCAATTCGATAAGAGTAAAACCCTTTTGCATTGATTTCATAACATTTCTCCAATGTATTAAATTTTTATAAGCCTTTTCAGCTACTTTGTATTTAGCATGTTCTATGCCAATCCTTAGCTTAGCCAATTTTAACTCAAAAAAACAGAGACTTAAAAGAATATTATTGCAGATTAGTTTTAATGCAATTATCACTCTTTATGGCAATAAATGACAAAAAATGTCACCTTTCACAACTTATTTTCAAATCCCGTATGAATTAAGCATGATTTCTATCGAAGAGGCGTAAAATTGAGCGAAACAAATCACATAAAAATTATGAATATTAATATAACCGTTTATCGGAAGATAAAAAGGTTTATTTCTGAAATGGCTCTTTACAGGGCTATTTACAACATAAGTCTACTCTCAATGTGTAAAAAAAGATCATAAAACTATTAAATCGTTCAATTTAGAATGATAGGCTCGTTTGGCAATTCATTTTTGTTATCCGCTTCAGAATGAAGATAATAATGGTCCAATACTTGACCAATCTCTTTAATTCCGTTTTTGATCGCTTCTAGATGTTGTTTTTGAGCAAGTTGATAGACAATACGCTGACAAATCTGATTCCAAATCTCAGTTTGAGTCGCATTTTTAAGACCACGATCAATCACAATCTCAACTTTGCGCTCACAAAGATTCAAATAAAGCAGAACCCCACTATTCAATTCAGTATCCCATACACCTAATTCAGCAAATAGCTGCTGAGCACGTAGCCGTGTGTTCTGATGATAAGCCTGTGAACATGGTATATGCCCTTCTATTACCACTTGAATTTCACCGACATGCCCTTTCTCGGCTTGCTGCACAGCTCGTGCAATATCCAAGCGGTCTTTTTTATTAAAAAAACGATGTGCAGAAGAAATATAGAAAAAATGTTTGAACCAGCGTTTTAAACTAGGTTGTGCATATTCTTCCAGTTTCGATTGCGTAATGATTTCCGTTGTATCCGTCTTTGTCACCATGAACCTGATGCTCCTCCTCCACCAAAACTACCGCCACCGCCACTATATCCGCCACCGCTTCCTCCACCAAAACCACCGCCACCTCGCCCCCCTCCAGATAGAAAAGTTTGAAAAATAAGCTGAGCTAGTGAAGTAATCAGTAAAAAGAAAATACCAAAACCAAGCAATAAGCTCATCAAAATACCAGCGCCATTTAAAAGTCCAGCAGCAGCAGCGGTAACGCCAGCTGTAGCAGCGCTTAAACGATTGCCAACAATGAATGAACCGACAACACCAGCTATAAGGATAAATAGCGCCATAGTTAGCGTATTATCTTTAGCTTGTTGCTCACGTAAAGCTTGTTCATGACGGTCTTTTAATTCTTGGGCAGCCTGTTGTGCAATTTCTGGATCTTGATTCACAACATGGCTTATCTCATCCAAACCTGATGAGATTCCTTGAGCATACCAACCTTGTTTAAAATAAGGTGTTATTTGATTACGAATAATGCGGCTCAGTACCACATCGGGTAAAACACCTTCTAATCCATAGCCTGTTAGAATCTGAATTTTGCGATCATTGACTGCAATTGCCATCAACAAACCATTATCACGTTTAGCAGAACCTAATTGCCATTTTTCACCTGTACGTAAAGCAAAATCAAAAATAGCTTCCTGTCCAGTGGTTGGTACAATAATCACCCCAATCTGGGCTTTACCCTGCTGATACAACGTCAGTATTTTTTGATTGAGTTGCTGTATTTCCGCCTCACTTAATATTTTGGCTTGATCTATGATAGGCTGATTTAAAGTCGGTAAACCACGTATGGATTCACCCTCAGCCATATCATTGGCAACTTGGGGTAAAATAGGTGCTTGTTGTGTTGTAGTGTTTGGCTGTGATTGATTTTGTTGTGGCTGCTGAATCATTTTACCTGCAACAACTAAATCAGTTTCATCTGTTGCAGTCGCAACCTCAGCCCAAACTGTATGTTGAAAAAATAGTGTTACAAAAACAATCATGAGAACAGCCGAAAGCTGCTTAAGTTTTTGTCTAATTTCTTCCAACATATGGCAACTCCAAACCCATCAAGAACAATTTCAAATCTTAATTAAATGAAACTGTTGGCGCTTGTTGCGCAGATTGCTCTGCTTTAAAGTTCTCTTTGGTTTTCATACCAATGACTTTTGCCGTCATTGCTTGTGGAAACTGACGCACATATGAATTATAGTCTTGCACGGTCGTAATATAGCGATTACGAGCAACCGCGATTCGATTTTCTGTACCTTCCAATTGTGCTTGTAAATCACGGAATTGTTCATTAGCTTTTAAATCTGGATAATTTTCAGAAACAGCAATCAAACGAGATAATGCACCAGTCAATTGACTTTGTGCTTGTTGATATTTTTCGAATAGCGCTGGGTCTTCTAAAACTTCTTTATCTACTTTTAAACCCGCAACATTAGAACGAGCTTGCGTAACCTCTGTGAGGACTTGTTCTTCATGTTTAGCATAGCCCTTAACCACATTGACAAGATTAGGAACAAGATCTGCTCGACGCTGATATTGATTTTGCACCTCAGACCATGAAGCACTTACGGCTTCATCTTTCACTTGTAAAGTATTATATCCACAACCTGTGAACAACAAGGTGCTTGTTAATACTGTTGCTAATGCGGTTTTCTTAATAACTTTCATAAAAATTTATCCTCAGGTTTTTCTTTATATTTTTTGCAATAATTCATTGTAATGTGATTTTTTGTTCGCTGTGTAACATTTATTAAAGTTACTTTATACGTATTTAAATAAAAAAAGACATTACTCAATGGCCTTGAGCAATGCCTTGTTAAGCACAACGTTTATGTTTATAAAAAATGGATTAACTATATAATTTTGAAACTTTTTCTTCTTGGAAACTGACCATACTATACTCATCCGCCATACGTGCTTTCCAATAATTCACTAATTTTGTATAGTCGTGCTTTGCAGGATGGAAATCTGTTTGATAATACGATAAGTATTCAGGAATAAGCTGAATTAACATTTTTCCAAGTAAATACATTCCAAATAGATTACCACCAACTTTCGGCAAGCTTTTCCACTTATCTTGCCAAATCAAACGTGATGTTGCATAAAAAGTGAGACTTGCAAATCCAGTGGTCACGCTACGCATCAACAGACGACGAATTCGGTCATCACCATAGACCTCTTGATAGACATCAAAAGCAACCGAGCGATGCTCGATTTCTTCAATTGCATGCCACACCCATAATTTCATTGCATCATCATCTAAAGTACTTAGAATCTCTGGATGCTTCAGAATATAACCACCTAACATCGCTGTAAAATGTTCAAATGCACAGGTCAACGCAAGCTGTAATTTTGGATGAATGTTTCGTAGTGCATCATCACGTTTTGCAAGCCATGCTTGAAAACGATCAAGGTTATAATCCTCTTTACGCCATGCATCATTGAACTCAGTATGGGCTTTAGAATGCATCGCTTCTTGCCCGATAAATGCTGCAATTTGTGCTTGTAACTGTGGCTCTTGGACTTTATCCCTAACATTCCTCACGCTATTTACAAAATATTGTTCACCGATTGGAAATGTTGAAGACAAAGCGGTTAAGAGATGTGACATTAGTGGAGAATTAGCGAAATAATGTCGTTTAATTTTTTTTGGATTAAACTGCAAACGACGTACCGTAATACCCAAAGCTTTTGGTCTATTCAAATAGGTTTTTTCAGCATTCACATTTGCAAGAGCCATTTTTATTGCCTGCACAATTTCCTGATTGGTCTTCGAGTATCATGCTGAAAAATGATCAGGGACAGGGCAAAAAAGCTTACAAGATTTGCTAAAACTACCAAAAAGATAAGATGAAAAAATAAAGCCTGCTTAAGCAGGCTTTATCGCAATCAAACTATAAAGATTAATTAGACACCTAAGTAATCTAAAATACCTTCTGCTGCTTGGCGACCTTCCCAAATTGCAGTAACAACAAGGTCAGAACCACGCACCATATCTCCGCCAGCGAAGATTTTAGGATTAGACGTTTGGAATTTAAATTCTTGTTGTTCTGCCGCAACGACACGACCTGAACCATCTAAACTTACATTTGCAGAACCAAACCAATCAGCAGGACTTGGACGGAAACCAAATGCAAGTAATACCGCATCTGCTGGCAAAATTTCTTCAGAACCTGGAACAGGTTCAGGGCTACGACGACCACGGCTATCAGGCTCACCCATTTGTGTAGTGACAACCTTAACACCAGTCACCTTACCGTTTTCACCAACAACCTCAATTGGCTGACGGTTGAACAGGAATTTCACCCCCTCTTCATAGGCATTCTTCACTTCGCGCGCAGAACCCGGCATGTTGCTTTCGTCACGACGGTAAGCACATGTCACATCATGCGCACCTTGGCGTAATGAAGTACGGTTACAGTCCATTGCAGTGTCACCACCACCAAGAACAATCACCTTCTTACCATCAACACTGATGTATTCGCTTGGATCTTTTTCCCAACCTTGGCAACGATTGACGTTAGCGATTAAGAAATCTAAGGCATCGTAAACACCATCAAGATCTTCGCCAGGGAAACCACCTTTCATGTAGGTATAGGTTCCCATCCCCATAAATACGGCATCGTATTCAGCAAGGAGTTGTTCAATCGTTACATCGACACCGATTTCAGTATTTAAGCGGAATTCGATACCCATCCCCGTGAAGATTTCACGACGACGTTTCATCACATCTTTTTCCATTTTAAATTCTGGAATACCAAATGTAAGTAAACCACCAATTTCAGGGCGTTTATCAAATACAACTGGTTTCACACCGCCACGGGCAAGAATATCAGCACAGCCTAAACCTGCTGGACCCGCACCAATGATGGCAACTTTTTTATTGGTCCATTTAACGCCAGACATATCCGGACGCCAGCCCAAAGCGAACGCTGTATCATTGATATATTTTTCTGCATTACCAATCGTGACCGCACCAAAACCATCATTTAAGGTACATGCACCTTCACACAAACGGTCTTGCGGACAAACACGACCACATACTTCTGGCAAGGTATTGGTTTGATGACAAAGCTCAGCCGCTTGGAAAATTTGACCTTCTGCAATCAGCTTTAACCAGTTTGGAATGTAGTTATGTACTGGGCATTTCCATTCACAATACGGGTTACCACACCCTAAACAACGGTGCGTTTGATTAGCAGCAACTTCCGCAGTAAAGGGTTTATAAATTTCCACAAACTCTGCTTTGCGGACAGTAATATCTTTTTTCTCTGGATCTTGGCGTGCTACATCCAGAAATTGAAAGTCATTATTGAGGCGTTCTGCCATGTCTCTCTCCGTGGGTAGGCGCAGTGGTGTCCTTCACCTCTGCACCTGCCTATGTC
This sequence comes from Acinetobacter modestus, assembly GCF_014636095.1. Classification (GTDB taxonomy): domain Bacteria; phylum Pseudomonadota; class Gammaproteobacteria; order Pseudomonadales; family Moraxellaceae; genus Acinetobacter; species Acinetobacter modestus. The sequence goes on along the minus strand of NZ_BMDV01000003.1, from coordinate 273,063 downwards.
TTTGCAGTCGTGGAATTATTGTGGATCAGCTTGGGTTGTTTTCAAAAGCGATTGCAAATTAGCAGCTTTTGGTTTTACAAGCCAGAACTTACGACTATAGAAGTCGAACTCATTACGGATTTTGTATGCCCAAGCACTTCCCGTCTCTTGAATATGTTCATCAAGAATACGAAGGAGGTTTTCTTTATGATCTTCCATCGACTCGGTAGAGATACGATTTAGGTCAATCAGCTCATGGTTGTAGTAGTCAACAAAGTCATTATCAAGGTCAAGTACATAAGCGAAACCGCCTGTCATACCCGCACCAAAGTTATGACCCACTTTACCTAATACAGTTACCACACCACCTGTCATATATTCACAGCAGTGGTCGCCAGCACCTTCAATTACCGCAAAAGCACCCGAGTTACGAACAGCGAAACGCTCACCCGCAGTACCAGCAGCAAATAACTTACCGCCAGTCGCACCATACAAACAAGTGTTACCGATGATTGCAGTATTTTGTGTTTGGAACGGTGAACCTTTTGGTGGGAAGATCGAAACTCGACCACCTGCCATGCCTTTACCAACGTAATCGTTCGCATCACCTTCAAGTTTGATATGCAGACCACCTGCGTTCCAAACACCAAGTGACTGACCAGCTGTACCAACAAGATTCATTACAACTGGGCTGCTTTCCATCCCTAAGTTGCCGTAGCGACGTGCGATCTCACCTGAAATACGTGCACCAATCGAACGATCACAGTTACCAACAGTAAAATTAAACGAACCGCCTGTACCTGCTTCAATCGCTGGTAGCATTTCAGCAACCATTTTCTCAGCCAATACACCTTTATCAAATGGCGCATTACCTTGAACTTGGCAATACTGAGCTTTACCTTCAGCAGATGGATGTGAAGTCAATAACGTGCTGAGATCAAGATGAGCATGCTTTTCAGTTTCACCTGGTAAAACCTCAAGCAAATCAACGCGACCAATCAAATCTTTAAGTGATGCAACACCTAGAGCAGCTAACCATTCACGTGTTTCTTCTGCAATAAACTTGAAGAAGTTAATCAACATTTCTGGTTCGCCAATATAGTGTTCTTGACGTAAATGATCTTGCTGAGTTGCAACACCAGTTGCACAGTTGTTCAGGTGGCAAATACGAAGATATTTACAACCTAATGCGATCATTGGTGTAGAACCGAAACCAAAGCTTTCAGCACCTAAAATTGCTGCTTTGATCACATCCAGACCTGTTTTTAATCCACCATCAGTTTGTACACGAACCTTACCACGCAAATCATTTACACGAAGTGCTTGATGCGCTTCACTTAAACCAAGTTCCCAAGGCGAGCCCGCATGGTGAATCGATGAAAGTGGAGATGCTGCTGTACCACCGTCATAACCTGAAATGGTAATGAAGTCTGCATAGGCTTTTGCAACACCTGCCGCAATCGTTCCAACACCTGGCTCTGATACTAGTTTTACCGATACCATCGCTTGAGGATTGACTTGCTTCAAGTCAAAGATTAATTGTGACAAATCTTCAATTGAGTAAATGTCATGATGTGGAGGTGGAGAAATCAAAGTCACACCCGGTACTGAGTAACGTAAACGTGCAATTAAGCCATTCACTTTACCACCTGGTAACTGACCACCTTCACCTGGTTTTGCACCCTGTGCAACTTTAATCTGCAACACTTCAGCAGAGGTTAAGTACGCAGGAGTTACACCAAAACGACCTGATGCAATCTGTTTGATTTTCGAGTTACGAATAGTGCCGTAACGTGCAGGATCTTCACCGCCCTCACCAGAGTTCGAACGACCACCAATCGTATTCATCGCAATTGCAATTGCTTCATGTGCTTCTGGAGACAACGCACCTAAAGACATTCCCGCAGAGTCAAAACGAGGTAGAATCTCTTCAATCGTTTCAACTTGATCAATCGCAATCGAATCTGTTGTTTTTAACTTGAATAAGTCACGAATCGTAGCAACTGGACGGTTGTTTACTAGCTCAGCGTATTCTTTAAAGTCTTGATATTGACCTGAACGAACAGCTTTATGCAATGAGTTAATCACATCAGGGTTGAACGCATGATACTCTTTACCGAATACGAACTTGAGTAAACCACCTTGATCAATTGGCTTGCGATTTTGCCAAGCAGTTGTCGCCAATTTTTTCTGGTCATTTTCTAAATCAGCAAAAGTCGCACCTTGGATACGGCTTGGTACACCAAGGAAACATTTATCAACCACTTCAGATGATAAACCAACAGCTTCAAACAATTGACCGCCACGATAAGAAGCAACTGTCGAGATCCCCATTTTAGAAAGTACTTTTAATAAGCCTTTCTCAATTCCCTTACGGAAGTTTGCTTGCGCATAAATTGGGTCACCCAACAATTCACCTTTCGCAACCAAATCATTGATCACGTCATAAGCTAAATATGGGTAAATTGCTGTTGCACCAAAACCTAGTAGTACTGCAAATTGATGTGGATCACGTGCGAAACCGGTCTCGACCAAAATATTTGCATCAGTACGTAAACCAACTTGAATCAAGTAATGATGTACTGCACCTGTTACCAATGCTGAGTTTGCTGGCAAGAAACCTTCACGAATATTTTTATCGGTCAAAACGATTAAAGTTTTGCCATCACGAACCGCTTGTGCAGCTTCTTCACAAATACGTGCAACTGCGGCTTGTAAACCTTCGGTTTCTGCATAATTCAGATTGATATCAGCAACAGCATAACCCGCACGTTCTTTTTCAACATCACGAAGCTGCTGCATTTTTGAATGTGACAATACAGGGCTTGAAATAATGATGCGGTCAGCGTGTTCAGGACCCTGTTCAAATACGTTTTGCTCACGACCCAAACATGTTTCCAATGACATTACGATCGATTCACGTAATGGATCGATTGGTGGATTGGTCACTTGCGCAAACTGTTGACGGAAATAGTCTGATACATGGCGAACTTGACGAGACAAGACTGCCATTGGTGTATCATCACCCATTGAACCAACAGCTTCCTGACCACTTTCTGCGATTGGACGCAAAATCTGATCACGCTCTTCAAATGTCACCATAAACATTTTTTGAGCCGCTTTTAATGCATCACCAGTTAAACCTTGATCACTCAATTGTTCTTCAAGCTGAGGATCTGCTTTCAAACGAATCGCATGGTCACGCAACCATTCACGATACGGACGCATGTTTTTAAGGTGATTGCTAACATCTTTCGTATCAAGGACTTTGCCTGTCAAAGTATCTACAACTAAAATTTGACCAGGACCAACACGACCTTTAGACACAACATCTTCTGGTTCATAACCCCATACACCAATCTCTGATGCAAGCGTGATGTAATCATTTTTGGTGATCACCCAACGTGCAGGGCGTAAACCATTACGATCCAACATACAAATCGCGTGACGACCATCTTGAATCACAAGACCCGCTGGACCATCCCAAGCTTCCATATGCTTAGAGTTGAATTCATAGAATGCACGTAGATCAGCATCTAAAGTTTCAACATTTTGCCATGCAGGTGGAACCAACATGCGAAGTGCACGGAATAAGTCCATTCCGCCACCAACAAGAATTTCAAGCATATTGTCTAGGCTTGATGAATCCGAACCAGTACGGTTTACAATCGGATTTAACTCAGTTAAACCCGGCAGTAATGGATTTTCAAACTTTGGCGTACGAGCCAGTGCCCAGTTACGATTTGCCGTAATGGTGTTAATTTCACCATTATGTGCAAGATAACGGAATGGCTGAGCCAATGGCCAACGTGGCAAAGTATTGGTTGAGAAACGCTGATGGAACACCACAATATGCGATTTTAGACGTTCATCAGCTAAGTCTGTATAGAAGTCAGCAATTGCTGCCGGCATCATTAAGCCTTTATATGTGATGACAGTTGTTGCAAGTGTTGTCACATAGAATAATGGGTCGTTTTGTAATTGTTGTTCTGCACGGCGACGAGCTAAAAATAACTTGCGGTTAAATTCAACTTCTGTCAAACCCATTGGGCAGTTAACTAAAATTTGTTCAAATGCTGGGAGTGATTGCAATGCAATTTCACCTAAAGCATCATTATTTGTTGGTACAACACGCCATGCCGCAACCGTTAAACCTTCTGCTGCAATTTCTTTATTTAAAATGTTCTTTGCATTTTGAGCTAAAGCAGGGTCAATATTCAAAAATACTGTGCCTGCAGCAAAAATCTCAGTTAGATTACTGCCTAGCTTCTGAGCTTCTTCACGGAAAAATTGTTTTGGCATTGCCAATAACAATCCGCAACCATCTCCTGTTTTACCATCCGCGGCAATACCACCACGGTGCGTCATGCAACTTAAACTGTGAATCGCAGTTTCGACCAGATGATGGCTTGATTCACCCTTCATATGGGCAATCAGACCAAAACCACAGTTATCCTTAAACTCATCAGGCTGATATAAGCCTTGAGCGGGAGCTACAGTATTAGGCGATGGCATGTGCATAGCGTACCCTTCTTTCAACATGGCTCTTTCGAGCAACAAACAATCAATTCATTTTCTGCGATATTGCCGATCAACTCATATAAAGTTCAATGCTTCGCAAAAACATTTTTCCTGGCGGATTTGCAATATACGCCTTTCTTTAAGAAGAAACAGCGTACTCAAGCATATAAAGTGTTTTCAGTTATTACACCTTCACCAATGTTTGTAAAGCACAAAAACTTTCCATTTCACTAAATTAATTGGGTGTTTAGTGTGAAAAAGTGCAATGAGCAGATAAATTAGCACCACAAGGAAGCAAAAAACATACCAATTAATTATAAATTTACTAAATCATTAAAAAAATTAAAATAACCTTAATTTATAATAGGCTAAAGCTATATCTTATCAGGTTTTTTTGCACCAAAATAAGTCATTTCGCCTTAAAAAAGCGCCAATAATGCTCAAAATTAGTGCAATACTAATTGAATGGATCTACCACATCGCGTTTAGAAGAATCTGAATTTTCTTTCAATTTTTCAGGGTTTTGTGTTGAAGATTGGCTTTGTTTGACGTTTACCACGTTACCTTGAGCATCACGCTGTGTGACTGTTGTCTGAGTTGCTATTGCAGGATCAACTGCTGGCTTTTCTGAACTAACACCCAAACTGCCTTGTGAAACCACCGCCCCTGCAGCCAACAAACTCTCGTCCACTTTAGGTAGCGCTGCGGGTTTTAACTGAATATCATAAAGCTGATTTGTCGCTGTTTTTAATTCATCAAACCCTAAATCATTCACAAACTCTGCATATTTTGATAATTGCTGGGCTTTAGGTTGCACGGATTGAGGAAGTACCAAATTCAATTGAGCAAACTGACGATTTGCTTCCTCCATATTCGGTGACATACCATAAGCAAGAACATATTGTTCTGCCTGATCCTCACCAGTTAAGCGGAAATAAATAAACTTTTTCCGATCTAATCGACTCAACAAAAAATTTTTAACAATTGCTTCATCTGAACTACGAAAAATTTCCATCGTCCATTTTTGCTGATTTTCTTTAATAAATTTAGTGCCACGAAATTCTGGTGCATGCTCATTAGAAACAACAACTCTGGTTGTTAAATCTAGCGGCTTCACCTCATTAGAAAAGGCACCTAGATGAGCAGTTGCAGTCACTTTTTCAGGTTGAATTTGAACCTCAGTTTTAGCTGGTTGATCTACCTCAACCAAAGCATCTCCATCAGTAATTCCCCAAAAGACCAATGCAGCAATCAAGCATACAATTGCAAGCGTGAGCCAGCTGTATTGTTGAATATTTTGCCAGATTGATCTAGAAATAAGCATATTTTTCTCAATATATTGATTATGAAGATTGGTTCGCAAGAATCGTTTGCTTCATTAAATCCACATCAAAATCTTTGGTAATGATGGCCTGGCCTAACTTTTTAAGTAAAACCAAACGTAATTGGCCATTGAGTACTTTTTTATCATGCGACATATAAGCCAAAAATTCGTCGAGTGGAATCTGTGGACATGATATCGGTAAATGGGCACGTAGAATAATTCTTTTTGTACGCTCAACATCTTCAGCAGATATCCAACCTAAGCGATGTGACAAGTCTGCCGCCATGACCATACCTGTTGCAACCGCTTCACCATGTAACCATACCCCATAACCTAGATAGGATTCGATTGCATGCCCAAAAGTATGCCCTAAATTTAGAAGTGCACGCTCACCCTGCTCTTTTTCATCATTAGCCACAATTTTAGCTTTATGTGCGCATGAACGATAGACTGCTTCTGCGAGTAAATTCGCATCACGTGCAACAAGCGCATCCATGTTCTGTTCTAACCATACTAGAAAATCCACATCACCTAGTAATGCATATTTAATCACTTCAGCCAAACCAGCAGAAAGTTCACGGTCTGGTAAAGTATCAAGCTGTGCCATATCCGCTAATACAACTTGAGGTTGCTGAAACGCACCCAACATGTTTTTACCTAATGGATGATTGATTCCTGTCTTCCCACCCACACTTGAATCAACTTGAGATAATAATGTAGTTGGTACTTGAATAAAATTCACTCCGCGCTGGAAACAAGCTGATGCAAAACCAGCCATATCACCAATGACTCCACCACCTAATGCAAGCACTGTGCAATCACGATTAAAACCTGATTCCAAAAGCGCATCAAAAATTAAATTCAAATGTTCAATGTCTTTAAATTGCTCACCGTCGGGTAAAATACATTGTGCAATCTGTTTATCTAACTGGCGCAATCCATCAACATAATGTTGCAAATATAATGGTGCAACGGTTGTATTGGAAACCAACATCACTTGTCGACCATGAATATATGGCGCTAGCAAATCTCTGGGATTTAAATTACTTCCAATAAAAATAGGATAGCGACGATCACCCAATTCAACATGTAGTGTTTGCATAAAATTAGACCAACAAGAAAATTACTAAATTTGTTTAGATAAAATAAGCTGTAGAATTTTTTGCGCTAAGTCTCGCGCTGCACCCTGATTTGTTTCAACAATGAAATGTGCAACCTCACGATAAAGTGGATCTCGCACAGTTAACAAATCTCTTAATTTCTTTTCTGGGTTTTCTACTTGCAACAATGGACGATTCTTATCGCGATGAGTTCGCTGTAGCTGAAGCTCTACAGGAGTATATAGATAAACAACGATACCTCGCTGTTTTAAAAACTTTCGATTTTCCGATTGTGTTACCGCACCACCACCAGTCGCCAAAACAAGGGCAGAACGTGCAGTTAGGTCATTTAACACATTAGTTTCACGTGCTCGAAAACCAGATTCGCCCTCTTTTTCAAAAATCCAAGGGATTGTAGCACCTGTTTTACGCTCAATTTCATGATCACTATCAATGAATTCACGCCCCAACAATTCTGCTAAATGTCGACCAACTGTTGTTTTTCCTGCCCCCATCGGCCCTACCAAATAAATATTTGGTAGGGTTTCAAACGCTTTGCCTTGCAACGCGCCACCTATATTAATTGCGATTATTCAAAATATATTAATGATTTCTCGTCAAAGTGTCATTAACAATTCTTGGTGTCACAAAAATAAGTAGTTCACGTTTATTTTCAGTTTTCGAATCACGACGGAATAATTTGCCCATGAAAGGTAAATCACCTAAAAATGGCACCTTGGTTTGTTTGTTTAGATTTTCTTGTTCAAAAATACCGCCTAATACCACCGTTTCACCATTATTAACCAAGACATTAGTATTCACCATGTTTTTATTAAAATAGAATTGTCCTTGAGGGGTTACACCAGCAATACTATCTTTCTTAATATCAAGATTCATTTGAACCTTTCCATCTGGTGTAATACTCGGCGTTACATCTAAACTTAATACCACATCTTTAAATTCGATTTTCGGCGTTGCATTTGCCCCAGTACCCGTTGAGGATGAAAAAGGAACTTGAGTACCTGACTCAATTTTTGCAGTTTGTTTATCCGCAGTCATAACTTTAGGCGTTGAAATGACTTCACCATAACCATCCGCCTGAACCGCAGACAGTTCTAGATCCAGCATAAAATCTGACAAACTGATTAAACCAAAAGCAATACGACTCGCACCTACTGCTGTTGCCCCCAAATCAACATTTAGGTTACTTGGACGTTCAATTTCATATTTCCACCCCCCTGTATCACTATCTTTAGTAGGCTTTCTTAAGTTCCATAAAGTAGTATTACTACCACCTACTAACAAATCATTATTACTAGTAATACCTTGCGATAGAATACCCCATTTAACACCCATTTCTTTCGTAAAATCGGTACTTGCACTTACAATACGTGCCTCAATCATTACCTGCTTAACTGATACATCTAACAAATCAATCAACTTCCGTATTTTATCAATATTCAGGGCTGTATCATTGATAATTAAAGTATTAGTACGAGTATCTGCTACGGCACTGCCACGAGAACTTAATAGACTTTCTAAAGCTAATGAGTCAGAGTTAGCTGTTCTATTTGATGTTCCACCTTTACCATCACGAGACTCTTCAATTAATTTGAGTACATCTGCAGCTTTTGCATAACTCAACTTAATATATTCTGTTTGTATTGGAGAAAGTTTAATACTTTGTGCAATAGCTTTTGCCTCCTCTTCTTCAGATTTTATTAATTCTGAGACTGGGGCAATCCACATTACATTGCCATTACGACGCTTATCTAAATTCTTGGTTTTAAGAACAATATCTAAAGCTTGATCCCAAGGTACATCTTTCAGACGTAAAGTAATATTGCCTTGAACCGTATCAGCTGCGACCATATTTATACTAGTGAAATCTGCCAGTAACTGCAGAACTCGACGTACTTCGATATCCTGAAAGTCTAAGGATATCTTATTTCCAGTATAGACTTGTGCTTTAGCCTTCGCAGGAGACTTATCTTCAGGGCGTTTTAGGCTAATCGTTAATTTATTTTCCGCTTGGTAAGCCATGTACTCATAACTACCTGCCGATTGAATTGTAATAACACCGTTTCCTTTGTCATTATAAGCATCTACGCTTGCAACAGGTGTTGCAAAATCATTGGTATTTAAACGGCGAGCTAAATGCATAGGAATTTTATTACCCATCGTACGGATAACAATTTTACTACCTTGCTGTTGCACATCTACAGGTGTATTACTGCCTAACAAATCTACAACAACTAGTCCTTCACCTTGTGCACCACGCTGGAACCCAATATTCGACACACCTTGCTGTGGTTGTCTAGCAATAGTTGTATTACGTGAATTATTTATAGGCTGCACAGAATTAATTTTTAGAACAAAAGTATTGCCTTCAATGCGCGTAGTAAAAGCTCCTGCCTCTTTTAAATTGACCACTAAACGTGAACGTTGATCATCTGCTGCAAGGTCTATAGATGATGCTTCAGCAGTTGATACAGGGATCGATTTTTGTTTTAGATTTTGTTGTGCCTTATCAAAATCTAAAATCAATCTTGAGGGTTGCTCTAATTGATATGCCTGCGGTTGTGGTGGCAGACCATCAAACATCACACGGATTTCTGTACCTTGGTCAGCCAAACTCATTGGAACAATATTCGTCATACTCACCTGTGCAGATGCAACTTGCATAATTGCAATCGCGACTGCACCCATTGAAAATTGACGGAATGCATGGCTCATAGTCTTGACTTCCCCAAATAAAGAATTTTTAAACTGTTTTTTCATTGTTATTCCCTTAATCCTAAGATATTGGCCCAATTAAAACGAGCGTCCGTGGTCTTTCAACATAACCCTCTCGCCCATCTGGCACAATCTCTACTAAATCAATTTGAGTCGGGTTGATCTTAATGATTCGCCCTTGGTTCATTCCTAGATAGCTACCAACTTGAACACGTTCAATCTGTCCATCAGGTGTTTGGATCAAGGCAATAGTTTCATTCGCTTTACCACGCATCGTACCTTTCATATTTAAAGCTTCTAATGCATAACTTTCTAATGGTTGAGGTTGACGATTAAGGTTTGGATAAACACGTTTACCTGCCATTATTCTTAATTCTGCAGCTAATGAACTCGGCATAAATGGGCTTTTTAATTGATGAGCTGCATAATTAAATAATGGTACAGGAGTAAATATCGGTGCAGGCTCAATAGGTAACGGAGGTAAATTACGAATATCTGCCATTTGTTGATTTACGGCATCAATACGAGAATCACAACCAACCAAGCTTATGGTAATAAATAGAGCAGATATTATTTTATAATTATTCATCAGTGCTGCCCTCCTTGAACTGCTGGAGTTGTCGTTGTAGCTGGTTGAGTGATAGATTCTTTCTCAACTTGCTCTTCAGGACTAATATAACGATATGTTTTTGCTTTAATTGAGTAATTTACGACAGGAATGTCTGATGCCTTTAACGAATCTGCTTTTCCAGCTTCAACAACAAAATCATGCAACGTTACGATGCGCGGCAATGCAGCAATCCCTGTAACAAAAGCACCAAAGGCGTGATAATCACCCGTAGCTTCGATACTAATTGGCTGCTCAATAAAAAATTCTTGTTTTACTTCACTTTCCAAACGAATATTTTTGAACTTCAACCCAGAGTTAACACCCGTTAAATTAATATCTTCAACCAAGCTTGGAATTTCAGTTTCTTTCGGTAGTTGCTCTAATTGTTGATTGAAATTTGCTTCCATTTCTTGTAATTGAGCTTGGTATTGCTGCAAATTACGTAATTTAGAATCTTTTTCTTTAAATTCATTTAATAAATTTTGCTCTTGTGCTTGCGCGCTGGTTATATTGTCAAGTTGTTTTTTAATGACAACAAAATATCCTAGAGCAATAACTGCTAGAAAAACGAAAATCCAACAAGTGATTTTTACAGATAGAGGCCAGCCACCATAATTATTCATGTCCAACGTATTAAACTGTTGGAAAAATTGCTCGAACGTCATCTTCTTTTTCTTTACAACAGCGACTTCCTGATTTAAATCATCCGATTTCTCTAAGTTCATTTTGTCACCCCTGCTGTCCCTGATGCTGCTGCTTCTAAAGTTGAGTCAGCTTCAGCTGTTGTCCCTATCTCCCCCAAATCGACAGTAACCAGAAAACTACCATAATTTTCTTCAATTCGAGGAACTAAAGAACTTGCTGTTTTATCTTTTTGATCACTTGCTGCCAAAAATGAATTCATAAACGCATTACGATACCAAGGTGAAGCTTCTAGATTTCTTAAAAGCTCAGCAACGGTATTTGGGCTTTCTGCTTTACCCTCAATGGTAAACTTATCACCTGTACGGGTAAATTTTGTCAAGTACATTGTAGGTGGTGTTACTCGCACTAGCTCATCAACTAAACGCACTGTAATAGGACGCTGTCCCTGTAAGCCTTGAATTAACTTCATACGCTCAATAATTGCATTACGTCGTTCTTGCAAACCATCTAATGACTTAAGTTGAGTATCTAAATTCTGATTGGTACTTACAATCAACTGATTTGCCTGCTCCTGATCATTCAATTTATGATCAAAGTACATCCATCCAGAAAAAACCGATACTACGCCTAATGCTGCCACCCCAGCACAAAATGCAACGAACTGTTTCTTTTTTTGTTCTCTTAGCTCATCACGCCAAGGGAGTAAGTTAATCTTTGCCATTAATCAAAACTCCTCAATGCTAAACCACATGCAACCATCAATGAGGAAGCATCATTTTCAATTTTTTTAATATCAATTTGCGGAGAAAAGCCCATTTGTAAGAATGGATTGGCAATCGTGACGCGATAACCTAGTTTTTGCTGTAACAACTTGGCTAAACCAGGAATATTGGCATTACCACCTGCCAATAAAATATGATCAATCTCATTGAATTGTGATGATGAAAAGAAAAATTGAAGTGAGCGAGCTGCCTGTTGAACTACGGCATCTAAAAAGGGTTCAAGTACTTCAGTATCATAGTCATCCGGAAGTGTTCTTTCTTTTTTCGCGCGCCCAGCCTCTTCAAAAGACAAACCATAACGGCTCTGAACATCTTGGGTTAGCTGTCGACCGCCAAATACCTGTTCACGTGTATAGATAATTTTACCTTTCTGCATGACAGATAAGGTGGTCATAGTATGACCAATATCTAAAATACCAACTGTGTTTGCACCCATTGGTAAAGTATCTGCGAATACACTGAAAGCGCGTTCCATGGCATAGCTTTCGACATCAGCAATTTTTGCAGATAAATTAGCCAGTTCAAGAACTTCTACACGCGTGTCAACATTTTCTGTACGCGTTGCCACTAACAATACATTTACACGATTTGGGTTTGCTAGTTTGTCAGATAAGACCTCAAAATCTAGACTTACTTCATCTAATGGGAACGGAATGTATTGCTCAGCATCCATACGAATTTGAACTTCTCGTTCATCGGCTGTCATATCTGCATCCATTTCAATGATTTTATTAATTACCATTGAAGTTGGCACAGCTATAGCCACATTCGTCGTACGCGGATTCGCAAGGTTAACGACTCTTTCAAGCGCGTCACCAACTGCTTCTGGATTGAGAATGCTTTTTTCTACGACACTGTTTTCAGGCAGTGGCATCACAGCATAGCTTTCAACCCAATATCTACCGTTCTTTACAGAGAGCTCCAATAACTTAACAGTTGTCGAACTAATATCGACCCCTACTAACCCCTTATTTGGTTTACGATATAACCTGAGCACAGTACATTCCTATTTATTTTTTTATCCCCAAAAATACAACTCACTAATTTGTTTTGGTCTTTAATTGATACGGATACAATATCTCATCTAACAATCCGTAAGGCTAAAGGATATACTGACCATAATTAGTTTGCCATTCGCTCTTATTAAAACTTACTTATTATGAAAAAGCTATCCAGTTCTGGTATTGTTCGTCCATTTTTTTTGATGCTTATTATTATATTAGTCTCACTTCCGATGGGATTTTATGGCATGTATCTCTATCTAGCACCCTCTTTGCCTGATATGAGTTCATTAAAAAAGGCGCCTTTACTAAAACCATTGCAAGTTTACACGGCAGATAATAAGTTAATTGCAGAATATGGCGGCAAACTTTCCATTCCAGTGAAATATGAACAGATTCCACCAGCGTTTATTCATGCATTTCTAGCAGCAGAAGATTCGTCATTTTTTGAGCATAATGGGATTAGTTTTAAGGGCTTGGGGCGGGCACTAACAGAATCTATTACAGGGTCAGATGTACAAACTGGTGGTTCAACCATTACCATGCAGGTAGCAAAAAATTATTATTTGAGTCCAGAACGAACACTTAAACGCAAACTAACTGAAGTTTTTCTTGCTCGCAAAATCGAGCAAAATCTCACCAAACAAGAAATTCTAAGCTCATACGTCAATAAGATCTTCTTAGGCAAAAATGCTTACGGAATTGCTGCAGCTGCACAAATCTATTACAACAAAAATATTAATCAGCTCACCATTGCGCAAATGGCAATGATTGCAGGATTACCTAAAGCACCATCAAAATACAATCCTGTCGTAAACCCAGAACGAGCACTTGAACGCCGGAATTGGATTTTAGGGCGTATGCTACAACTTGGCTATATTAATCAGAGTCAATACCAAAAAGCTGTTGCTGAGCCAATCAACCTTAATATGATTGATCGCTCTGTCAGTAATGTTTTCCCTTATGTTGGCGAAATGGTTCGTTCAGAATTGGTTGAAAACTTTGGCGAGCAAGCAATTGATTCAGGGTACAAGGTGTATACGACGATTGATAGTAACCGCCAACGTTACGCTGAAGAATCAATTCAAGACGGTTTAGAAGCATATGATCGCCGGCATGGTTGGCGTGGACCAGAAGCACATGACAAACCTCTTAACCAGTTTGTTCCATATGCAAATACCTATCCAGCACAAGTCATAAAAGTTAATAACAATTCTTTTGATGCTTTGATGCAAGATGGCTCAACAGTTACCGTAAATTGGGCAGGAATGTCATGGGTTCGCCCTTATCGGAATGCTAACAGTGTAGGCGGCGCTATGTCGAATGCTTCACAAATCGTTAAAGTGAAAGATATTATTCGATTACGTCCAAATGAAAACAAAACTGTTTGGTCTTTAGTACAGGTTCCTAAAGTTCAAGGTCAATTGATTGCCTTGAATCCAAATGATGGCTCAATAGAAGCTGTTGTTGGCGGCTATAGTTTTTATCAATCTAAGTTTAATCGTGCATTACAAGGGTGGAGACAACCCGGTTCCACTATTAAACCATTTGTTTATGCATTGGCACTTGAACGTGGTATGACACCTTATAGCATGGTCAATGATAGCCCCATCAGTATTGGTAAATGGTCTCCCAAAAACTCAGATGGGCGTTACTTAGGCATGATTCCTCTACGTCGTGCATTATATTTGTCAAGAAATACGGTCTCTGTTCGTTTATTACAAACTGTGGGAATTGAACGCACACGCCAACTATTTATGGATTTTGGATTACAAGAAGATCAAATTCCTCGCAACTACACAATCGCATTAGGGACACCTCAAGTACTCCCTGTTCAAATGGCAACAGGCTATGCCACTTTTGCAAATGGCGGTTATCGCATTCAACCCCATTTTATTAAACGAATAGAAGATGCTTCAGGCAAAGTAATTTATGAAGCAAGTCCAGAATATGCTTGTATCCCATGTATTAGTGATCCAAATGCCTATGCAACAGCCGACGCTGTTCAAGAGCAAGATGCTGTAAATGAAATCACCAATCAAACTTTAGATGATGTATCTGCCGCATCTGAAACTGTAGCATCTGATCCCCAAACAGCCGCAACGACAAATAGTAATTATCGCCAAGCTCAACGCATTTTAAAATCCAGCTCAGCTTATGATATGGCTAACATTTTACGTGATGTGATTCAGCATGGTACGGGACGAGCAGCACTTAAAATCGGTCGTGACGATTTAGGCGGGAAAACAGGAACAACCAATGACGCCAAAGATGCATGGTTTGCAGGTTTTAATGGAAAATTAGTTGCAATCGCTTGGGTTGGTTTCGATCAACCACGCACACTCGGTCGACGTGAATACGGTGGAGTTGCTGCTTTACCAATTTGGACAAATTTCATGGCGAATTCACTTAA
Organism: Acinetobacter modestus; assembly: GCF_014636095.1. Lineage (GTDB taxonomy): Bacteria > Pseudomonadota > Gammaproteobacteria > Pseudomonadales > Moraxellaceae > Acinetobacter > Acinetobacter modestus. Next base: position 257,952 of record NZ_BMDV01000003.1, on the reverse strand, counting down.
AGATACACCATCGGCTTGGGTACATTTCGATAAAGACGCGAAAGATCCAATTTCATTCGACAAGTTACAACTGGAGAAAAATGAAGGGCAAAAAGAATATCGTGCTTCACCACCATTAGCACGCCCACTTTATCGTCCTGCTCCAGTTGCACCAACTCGCTCAGCGCAAACTGACTTCTCAGATTTACCAGATACAACACCATCTGATGAAGAGCAAATTATTGTTCCCGCGAAAAAACAGCCGCCAGCGATGGGAACAGCATCACCTCAAAAAGAACATGATGGTATTGAAAATTTAATTAATAATATTCAATAAGTAAATTCAAAAGAAGCCATCAATTTGATGGCTTCTTTCTTTTTTGGAATACATAAATTTGAAAAGCGGCTGTTACCAAGAAATGCTGTTCTTGTTCTAAAATCATTCTTCGTTCAGGATTCGCTTTATAAGCATAAGGTGTCATAGCAATCAAATTTTTTAGCGCTTGTTGATCTAACTCGATTGCACTCTCTACAAGCTGTTGTTGCTGCAATTCAAATTGACCATCTAGCTGTTCTAAAAATTTTTCTGGTTCGTGTAAGTTTACTTGCTCAAATAAAGCTTCACGCAACCTATAGAGATGTCGAGGTGCAGGTGTCACCACAATCAGATGACCATTCCCTTGAAGAACACGCGTGATCTCTTCTTGTGGAATTGGACTAAATAAACTAGTGCATACGTCGATTGAATGATCCTGTACGGGCAATGTTGCACCCGTCCCAACAACCCACGTGACTTTGGAGTTGAGTTTTGCGGCTCGTTGTACAGCAGTTTTAGCAATATCCACACCTATACAGTGTTGAGTATGCGCTTGCATCGCACTGGTGTAATAACCTTCACCACAACCAATATCTAAAATAGTTTTCGGCTTGAGCCGCTGCAACAGTTCAACAATCGCCTGCTGTAACGGCTGATAAGCACCTGTTTGCAAAAATTCACGACGGGCCAATACCGACTCTGCAGTATCCCCTGGTGTCTTACTATGCTTATGCTGTACCACATGTAGATTGACATAACCTTGTTTGGCGACATCATAATGATGGTCTTTTTCACAACGCCAAGAACGCTCAACCAAATTCAATGATTGGCGACAAACAGGACACATCAATAAATTCATCTATTTTCTCCAAACATAAAAAAAAGCTGGTGATCACCAGCTTCTTTTTGAATCATGGTTTAACGCAACTTTAAGGTCATTAAGCCTAACACAACAAGGAAAATGGTAATAATCCAAAAACGAATAACAACCTGTGTTTCCTTCCAACCTTGTTTTTCATAATGATGGTGTAAAGGTGCCATCAAGAAAACGCGCTTATTTCGCATTCGCAATGAACCAATTTGTAAAAATACAGAAACGGCTTCCATTACGAATACCCCCCCCATAATCGCAAAAACGATTTCTTGGCGGACCATAACAGCAATTGTACCCAGCATCGCACCAAGTGCCAAAGCTCCGACATCACCCATGAATACTTGAGCAGGATGCGCATTATACCAAAGGAAAGCCAGACCTGCGCCAACCATGGCTGAACACACCACAACCAGTTCAGAGGTATATTTTACATAGGAAATATGCAAATAATTGGCAAAACGAATATCACCTGATAAATAGGCAAATACGCCCAAACCTGCTGCAACCATGACAATTGGCATAATTGCCAGTCCATCCAATCCATCCGTCAGATTGACTGCATTTGATGCCCCATTAATCACCAAATAAGTGAAAACAATAAATGCTAGACCAAATGGCACCGCTGAAAGTGGAATGGAGAGATTCTTAAAGAAGGGAATCAGCAAATCTAGCATATTTGCAGTATTCATTGGATTATCTTGTTGTTTTGCAATTAGATATAAAGCAATACCAGCACCTAATGATGCCACAGAAGTCCAAAAGAATTTTTTACGTGCAGGTAAACCAGCATTATCTTTATAACGCACTTTAATCCAGTCATCTGCCCAACCAACAGCACCAAAGACCACCATAACACCCAATACAATCCAAACATAAGGGTTTGATAAATCAGCCCATAATAAGGTACTAATACCGATTGAGAGCAGAATTAAGATCCCACCCATCGTTGGTGTTCCCATCTTCTTCGCATGATTTTCAGGAGCAAATGAGCTTACTGCCTGACCATATTTTAAGGCTTGTAATTTACGGATCATCACAGGTCCTAAAGCCAAGCCAATGGTCAAAGCAGTTAATACACTCAACAAAGAGCGTAATGTTAAATAACGAACCACTTGGAAAGAGCTGTTATAGCCTGCCAATTGTTCAAATAACCATAACAACATTTAAATCTTCTCCATCAAGTCAGCCATCAACGTTTCCATATGGGTATAGCGAGAACCTTTAAATAGGAAACTCATGTGCTGGGGTTGATGTGTCTCTACTAAACTCATTAAAAATGACAAAGCTTGCCCCTGATTCAGAAAAGCTTGTAATTTTTTACCGTATTGTGTGCTTCTTGCACCTTCTTGAGTGGCAGGTGAGAATTCACCCACTGCAACTACAAAATGAATACCTTGCATCGAAACCAAATCTCGACCCAACAAATAATGTTGTTGCGCTGCTGTACTTCCAAGCTCACCAATATCCCCGATTACCATCACTTTAATGCCCGTTTGTTGAGCAAGAACTTCTGCTGCTGCACGCATTGAAGTTGGATTGGCGTTATAAGTATCATCAATGAATAAGTGATTTTGGTGTTGAATAAAATTCAGACGCCCTTTGGCACCCTGTGCTTGTTCTAAGCCTTGTACAATATCATCAAGCGCAATCCCAATTGCCAAGGCAAATGCAGTCGCAGCAGTGGCATTTTGTACGTTATGTGCACCTGCAAACGGTAGATCTACTGTCCTGATGCCCTGTGGAGTATGTAAATTGAATTTTGCTGATTGAGGATGCAATTCAACATCTGTCGCAAACACATCTCCCCCCTGACCAAAACTCAGAATTGAATGAGCTTGAGCATTTTCACGAATGGCCGCTGTAAAATCATCATCAGCGGGAACGACCGATATCCCATTAGACAAAATATGCGAATAGATTTCTGATTTAGCGCGACAAATGCCCTCACGGCCACCAAATTCACCCAAGTGCGCTGTACCAATATTCAAAATCCCCGCCACATGTGGCTGCACCAGATTAGAGGTATAATCAATTTCACCTTGGTGACTGGCACCCAACTCCATCACAGCATATTGATGCTCCTGACGCAGTTCTAGCAACATCATCGGCACACCCAAATCATTATTCAGATTGCCACGCGTGATCAAGGTTGGTGCTAAACGGGATAAAATACTACCCAACATTTCTTTCGTGGTGGTTTTACCACTACTGCCTGTTAAAGCAATCACTTTCAACTGTGGATTTTGTCGGCGACGATAAGCACCTAAATGACCTAAAGCCAAACGCGTATCTTTGACGACGAGTTGTGCAATATCTGCATCAATTGGGCGCTCTACAATTGCAATCTCACACCCTTGCGTCGCCACTTGAGCGATAAAGTTATGAGCATCAAAGCGCTCACCTTTTAAAGCAAGAAATGCATCGCCCGCCTCAGCGTGACGAGAGTCAGTCAAAATACGCTTAATTTCGCTTTGTGGAATCTTATGATTATGCCATTCACCTTGAGTCGCTTGTTGTAATTGCTCTGCTGTCCAAGGTTCTAGTGGAACGGTGCTGGTTGTTGAAGTATGCATACGCTTTATTTACCTTTTAACCTTAGTGTGCAGGATAAGCTGAATCTACAGGATGCGGCTGAGCATTAATCGCAGATTGCACTTCGACTACATCATCAAACCAGTGACGAACTCCATCTACTTCCTGATAGTTTTCATGACCTTTGCCAGCAATCACTACAATATCTCCAGCTTGAGCTTGAGCGACCACAAATTTAATCGCTTCACGACGATCATGAATTTCATGTACGCTGTGTTCTGCAAAATCAATTCCCTGCTTCATATCAGCAAAAATTTGTTCAGGGTTTTCAGTTCGTGGATTATCCGAGGTGAGAACCACAGGATTAGCATGATCAAGCGCAGCCTGAGTCATTAAAGGACGCTTACCGCGATCGCGATCACCACCGCAGCCAAATACCGCCCATAATTGTCCAGTGACATGACGTTTCAATGTGGTTAACACCTGAATCAATGCATCAGGTGTATGTGCATAATCAACGACAAATAGACGATCCGCATCTTGAATGACTTGCATGCGCCCTGGGGCACCCTTAAGTTGCGGAACGAACTGCACTAAATCAGCAAGCGAAAAACCAGCATATTCTGCCGCAATCAAGCTTGCTAATAAATTTTCTACATTAAAATGTCCAAGCAATGGGCTTTGCACAGCAAATGTACCTGTTGGACTAATCAATGTAAAACTTGCACCACTCAAGCGATATTGCAAATGATCAATATGATAATCCGCAGAAGTTTGAGTCAAAGAGTAAGTCAAAACTTTTGGTTTTGATGGATTCTCTTTTGCAGCAGTCAGCATCATGTTTGCATGTGCATCGTCGATGTTAATCACAACGACTTTTAAAGTGGCAAATTTAAATAATAGCGCCTTAGCTTCTGCATAAGCCTCTAAAGTACCGTGATAATCCAAATGATCACGACTTAAATTACTATAAACTGCTATCTCAAGATCGCAACCATTCAGACGACCTTGTTCCAAACCATGGGAACTCGCCTCAAGTGCAACAAAATTAGCCCCTTGTTTAGCGTAATCATGCAATGCCTGCTGTAATTGCAGCGCATCTAAAGTGGTGTGGGTTGAGGGGGTCAAGTTTGGCAAGATACCATTGCCTGTTGTCCCCATCACTGCACAGCCTTTCATTTGTGAACTTATCAGTTCTGCAATCAGACGTGAAATGGTAGTTTTTCCATTGGTACCTGTGACTGCAATACCACGTAATGGCTCTACAGGATCGACCGCTTGTAAATATTGCTTCTGCCATTCACCCATAAGAAAACGCACTTCAGGGCAAACCCACTCGTTCGCAAGCCCCAAACTTGTTTCACTAATAACCGCCAATGCCCCTGCATTCAGCGCATTTTGTGCAAATTGACGGGTTTTTTCAGGTTGGCTATAACTACTTAAAGCAATAAAAATTTGCCCAACTTCAATCTTACGGCTGTCTAGACAAAAGCCTTGAAAAGGCTGAGTGAACCAAGCCGCATCGATATGAATCGGATATATCTGCTGAAAACTAATCGACATAATCTACCTACGGATTGGATTTTATAGAGGTATCAAGTGGTTTATCTAAAGGTACATTCAGTAATCGTAGCGATTCTTGCATAATTCTCGCAAAAACGGGCGCTGCGACGAGACCACCATAATAACGACCTTGAGGATTTTCAACGACGATAATCATCGCCAGACGAGGATCACTCACTGGAGCAACCCCAGCAAATAAAGCACGATATTCATTACTCGAATAACCTTTACGGTCAGCTCGTAATTTATGTGCCGTACCTGTTTTACCACCAACACGATAACCAGGAATATTGGCCTGTGTAGCTGTACCACCAGGCATAGTAACCTGCTCAAGCATCAATAACACTTGATCTGCAATCTTAGGATCAAGAACTTGCTTACCTTGAGGTGCTTGATCTAATTTCCTTAGACTTAATGGCATTTCCACACCATGGTTTGCGAGCATCGCATAACCTTGTGCAACTTGGAGAATGGTTGCGTTTAAGCCATAACCATACGCCATCGTACCCAACTGAGACGGGTTCAACTTATCACCAGAATACAACAAACCTGCGCTCTCGCCTGGGAATTTCACATCAGAACGATGCCCAAAACCAACACGACGGAAGAATGAAGGTACTGCATCCTTTGGTAGTGACAATGCGAGTTTTGCTGAACCCACATTAGATGATTTAACAATAATACCTGTCAGGGTTAATGCACCATAGTTGTGTGTATCACGAATGGTATGCCATCCCAACTTCATTGAACCTGGTGAGGTATTAACGATTGTGTTTGGCGTGTATTTGCCACTTTCTAAGGCAGCCGCAACGGTAAATGGTTTCATGGTCGAACCCGGTTCGAACATATCAATTGCACCACGGTTACGCATTGCATCTTTGTTGGCTAAACCATTTTTATCATTTGGGTTATATGACGGCCAACTGGTCATTGCTAAAATTTCACCAGTTTTTACATCTACAGCAATAGCAGTTGCCGAACGAGCATTATTTGCAACACCAGCAGCTGTCAATTCACGATACATAATATATTGCAAACGTGAGTCGATACTGAGTGTGACATTTTCACCTGACTCGACTTCTTTAATCACTTCTGAAACTTTAAGACGGTTACCTTTTTTATCCCGAATAATTTTTTGTTCACCATCGACGCCTGACAACTGTTTATTCAGTTGCATTTCTAAACCTTCAACCCCAACCCCTTCACTATTGGTTAAACCAATAATTTGTGCATTCGGCTGCGGTTGTGGATAGTAACGTTTATACGTCTTTTCGGCGTAAACCCCTTGAAAGTTTCGCTTGGTAATGAGGTCCGCTTGCTGTGGTGGAATTTCTTTTTGTAGTACCAAATAACGTGAGCGTGGACGAGCTTCCATTTGCTTTTTGAGATCAGCGCGGTCTACACCAACCACATCAGCCAACTCATCTAAATTCAAGTTTTTATCAGGTAATTGACGTTTTAATTTTCGGTTATGTGGATCTTTTTTTAATTCGGCAGTAATTTCATCAAATTGTTGTTTCGTTTCCCAATAATCTCGTGGGTCAATCACAATTTTCATAATCGGTGTACTAATCGCTAAAGGCACTCCGTGGCGATCACTAATCACACCACGCATTGCTTCTAGGCGTTCTGTACGTAAAATATTGGCATTCGCTTTATTTTGTAAAAAGTCTTTATTGACCACTTGCACATAAAATGCACGTGCAATCAACACAATAAAGCACAGTAACACCGTGCCCCAAAGCAAATAAAATCGCCACATGTCTAAAGCAAGTGTTGGTCTTTCAGAAATGGACTGCTGTTTTTTTCGTATTGGTTTACTTCGCTTATCTGCCATACAGCATGCCTTATTTGTCTTGCTTTGAAGTCATAGGTAAAGAAATCACAACCGTTTGTGCTGCGGGTGGTGAAAACATCCGCAATTGTGTAACAGCACGAGAGCCAATCTGCGCAGTTGCACCAAACGTTTGTTGTTCAATCAGCAAGCGCCCCCATTCTGCATTCAGATCGTCTCTTTCACGCATATAAGCACTTAAATCACGATAATCATGACGATATTCAAACACTTGAAAGACCACCATCATTGCGCTTGTGAATACCATCGCAATCAGCACAGCATACACTACAACTTTTTTCAGTCCTTTCTTGCTGCTAGATATGATCTCATCATCATTCTTTTTATTCATTATCTGCCTTTCTGTTCTAAACGCTCTGCTACACGTAACCATGCACTACGTGAACGAGGATTTGCTTTTACTTCTGCTTCACTCGCACGAATACGAGACACTTTCTTTAAACGTCGAGTATCAATCTGTGCTTGAGGCATTCCCCAACCATGATCTTCCGCTAAAGTTGATTCTTTTTGAATAAATTGTTTAATCAAACGATCTTCCAAAGAGTGGAAGCTAATCACAGCCAACTGTCCTTGTACTTTCAACAATTCTACAGCTTGCGGTAAAAACGTTTCAATATCATCAAGCTCTTTGTTAATTGCGATACGAATCGCTTGGAAAGTACGCGTTGCAGGATGTTTATGCTTTTCCCACTTTGGATGTGCAACCTTAACAATTTCAGCTAATTGCGCTGTTGTGGTGATTTCGCCTGCCACTTTAATGGCTTTGGCAATACGGCGACTATAACGCTCTTCACCATATTGAAAAATAATATTGGCTAATTTTTCTTCTTCGATTTCAAGTAACCATTCAGCCGCAGTTAAACCTTGAGAATTATCCATACGCATGTCTAGTGGGCCATCTTGCATAAAGCTGAACCCACGTTCTGCTTGGTCAAGTTGCGGTGAAGACACACCCAAATCGGCCATAATGCCGTCAACTTCGGTAATTCCAATATTTGTTAATTCCGCCTGAATATCGGCAAAACTGGCATGAATAATTTTAAACCGTGGATCTTCTTGTTCTAATTGTGCGGCAACTTCAAGTGCCTGAGGATCTTTATCAAAGGCGTAAACACGTGCATTTTGATCCAATTTGGAAAGTAAGAGCTTGGTATGCCCTCCTCGACCAAACGTTGCATCGACAAAAATACCAGTATCGCGACCTGCCAATACGCCATCAACGGTTTCATGAAGTAAGACAGAAATATGCGACATAACAATAGGATCAATAGCTAAAAATGTAACTGCACATTATCACCTTGTTTTATCCCAGTACCAAACGACTTTTTGTAGAGAATTCTTAACTTTTCATAGATAAAACCGTTTTCTTATCATTTTTTATGCAACAAAAAAGCAAATACTCCATGTATTTGCTTTCTCATATTCAATCACAAATTTTATATATAATTTATTTACTGTTTATCTGCATAAATTTGATCAAAAATCGCACCATTTATAAAGTGAGTTTTTTGCGCTTTTGCCCATCCACCAAATACATCATTAATGCTGAAGAGTTTGATCTTTGGAAATTGTTTCGCATATTTTGCTGCAACTTGCGGATTACGTGGACGGAAATAATGTTTTGCTGCAAGTTCCTGCCCTAATGGTGAATAAAGAAAATTTAAATAACCTCGTGCTAAATTGCGATTACCATCTTTATCCACGGTTTTATCTACAATCGCAACTGAAGGCTCAGCCAAAATCGAAATTGATGGATAAACAATATCGTATTTATCTTTACCTAAACCTTGGGTCGCCAATAAAGCTTCATTTTCCCATGACAGTAACACATCGCCTATACCTCGCTCAGCGAATGTAGTTAAAGAACCTCGCGCTCCCGAATCAAGTACTTTGACATTTTGGTATAATTTTTTCACTAAATCACGGGCTTTAGCATCATTACCACCGGGTTGTTTCAACGCATAGCCCCATGCCGATAAATAAATCCAACGCGGTGCTCCACCTGTTTTCGGATTTGGAGTAATAATTTCGACACCCTCTTTGGTAAGATCATTCCAATCACGAATATTTTTCGGATTTCCTTTGCGGACAAGGAATACTACCGTTGATGTATAAGGTGCAGAATTATTTTTAAATTGTTTTTGCCAATCTTTACGAATGAGACCTGCATTCGCAATTTCATCAATATCATTCGCCAAAGCCAATGTCACAACATCAGCCTGCAAACCATCAATTACCGATCGTGCCTGTTTGCCTGAACCACCATGCGATTGTTTAAAATCGACCTCTTGACCTGTACGCTGTTTCCAATATTGACCAAATGCTTGGTTATATTCTTGATAAAACTCTCGTGTTGGATCATAAGATACATTTAAAAACGTTGTAGCTGCCTGCGCTATGCTATTTAAACCCAAAGCAAGTAATGCTGCGGCGATCACTGTTTTCATTTATTATTCACTCATTTTCTGTATATTTATGATCACTATATTTATTTAAAAATAATTTACAATCATATAGTTATATCAATAATTTAGAAATTATTCTTTTTTTTATATATCGTAATATTAAGGATGTATTGCAGTTAAAATGCTAAGTGTTTATTCATGTTATTTTTATTTTGAGAAAAATTATCATTCTCCACTTTTTCTACACATTTCCTTGTTAGATTTGATTTGTACATATTCTAGCCATCAGGCTTACAATACCCAAAAGTGTGTTTGTTTATTATTTTTTGTAAAAAGTGTGACGTAGTTATACTTTTTTATTAAAATTTATGTTTGAATCGTATGATTAAAGCAATACTATAGTCATTTAGTTAGTCTTGTAGACTCGAAGTCATGAAGGGGATGTTACCGTGCAAGCATCAAAACTTAAAAAAACACTATGCTTAAGCTTATTTTTGGTGTGTTCTATTCAAGTTGGACATGCAGCCGCAATTAAAGAAAACAATAATATTAAAACGATAGACAAATCGTCTTCGTTAATTGTGAAAGCGCTTGATCAACAAAAACGTAATACGGCGATGTTGCCTTCAACAGATGACGAATTAAAAATGTTGAATACGATCCGTACAACACCAACACAAACGTTCTTTGCAAGCCAACACGAACGTTTTTCACGCTTTGTTCAGACTATTTTTCAACCGCATACATCTTGATCTTTTAAATATGTAACGCTCTACATGTTTAAATAAGCCTAGTCATGCTGTGACTAGGCTTTTTCGTTATAATAGTTTCAATTTTAATTTAAGCTTCGATAATTTATGAAAGTTCGTACCCGTATTGCGCCTTCTCCTACAGGTTTCCCTCATGTAGGTACTGCTTATATTGCGTTATTTAATTTATGTTTTGCTAAACAGCACGGCGGTGAATTTATTTTACGTATTGAGGATACAGATCAACTCCGTTCAACACCTGAATCAGAAAAGATGATTTTAGATTCTTTACGTTGGTTAGGATTGAACTGGTCAGAAGGTCCAGATGTGGGTGGCCCTCATGCACCGTATCGTCAATCGGAACGTATGGGTATTTACAAGCAATATGCCTTAGATTTGGTTGAAAAAGGACATGCTTTCTATTGTTTCGCAACAGCTGAAGAGCTAGACCAAATGCGTGCAGAGCAGCAAGCACGTGGTGAAACGCCAAAATATGATGGTCGCGGCTTAAAGCTTTCACAAGAAGAAGTACAACAACGCCTTGCTGCGGGTGAACCACATGTCATTCGAATGAAAGTACCTGAAGATGGTATTTGTAAGATTAATGATTTGCTTCGTGGTGAAGTGGAGATTCCTTGGGCACAAGTTGACATGCAAGTGTTGCTAAAAACGGATGGTTTACCAACTTACCATCTTGCTAATGTCGTGGATGATCATTTGATGGAAATCACTCACGTGTTACGTGGTGAAGAGTGGTTGCCATCGGCACCGAAGCATCAATTGCTTTATCAATACTTCGGTTGGGAAATGCCAACCTTATGTCACATGCCATTGTTACGTAACCCAGATAAATCAAAGCTGTCTAAACGTAAGAACCCAACTTCTATTAACTACTATCGCGACATCGGTGTATTACCAGAAGCATTATTGAATTATTTAGGTCGCATGGGTTGGTCAATGCCTGATGAGCGTGAAGTATTCACATTACAGGACATGGTTGAAAACTTTGATGTACAGCGTGTTTCATTGGGCGGCCCAATCTTTGATGTTGAAAAACTTAATTGGCTGAACGGTCAATGGATCAAAGGCTTAACACCGGGGCAACTTCTAGATCGCCTATTAACATGGAAAAGCGACCGTCAAACACTTGAAGACATTGCAGCTGCGATTCAACCTCGTATCAATCTACTTTCAGAAGCTGTGAATTGGGCTGGTTTCTATTTCAATCACATGCCACAAATCAGTAAAGAACAGTTTGAAAGCAAAAAATTGACCGAAGAACAAGTTCGTCAAAGCTTACAATTTGCAATTTGGCGCTTAGAAAGTCAGTTTACGTGGAATAATGATACTGTCAGCCAAACGCTGATGGATTTAGCCACTCAAATGGAAGTTAAACTTCGTGACTTTATGCCAGCATTCTTTATTGCGATTGCGGGTTCAACGAGTTCAACGCCTGTGATGCAATCTATGGTAACACTCGGTCCTGATTTGACTTTTGCACGTTTACGTCATGCCTTAGAAATCGTAGGTGGACCAAGCAAGAAAGAACTCAAAGTTTGGGAAAAATTAAACGAATCACTAAAACTGCCGAAAAATGATGCAAATAGTGAGAATTAATTCAGTTTAATCATTGACGTGTGAGCGCATTCGCCCTAATATTGCGCTCACACAGACTGGGGTCATAGCTCAGTTGGTAGAGCGCTACAATGGCATTGTAGAGGTCAGCAGTTCGATCCTGCTTGGCTCCACCAAACTTCAATTTGTGTTGCCTCAATAAGTCCCTATCGTCTAGAGGCCTAGGACATCGCCCTTTCACGGCGGTAACCGGGGTTCGAATCCCCGTAGGGACGCCATATTTTATGCAAAATAATTAAAATTATAATTTTCAACTAAACATTCATTCATTCAGATTGCACATTTCAAAATTTTACATAAAATACCCGCTTCTCCACGCTTGGACAAATTGTGGTATGCAATCTTCCAACTCAAATGCTACCTCTGAATCAAAAACATTAAAACGTGCAATGAGCACCCGTCACCTAGTTATGCTTTCATTAGGCGGTGCAATTGGTACAGGTTTATTTTTAGGTTCTGGTGAGGTCATCGCTCAAACGGGTCCTATCGGCGCAATTATTGCCTACTTTTTAGGTGGTTTAATTGCCTATATGGTCATGCTCTGTTTAGGTGAGCTCGCAGTACATATGCCTGTGGCTGGATCTTTTGGCGCATACGCTCAAAAATATATTGGCCCAGGAACGGGTTATATGATTTCTTGGCTGTATTGGCTGACATGGACCGCAACGCTTGGTACAGAATTTACTGCCGCAGCCTTACTCATGCAAGAATGGTTCCCTCATATTTCGATGTGGATTTGGACCATTATTTTTGCAATTACGATTTTAGGATTAAATTTAAGTTCAACCCGCATTTTTGCTGAATCGGAATTTTGGCTTGCATTAGTCAAAGTCATTACCGTTATTGCCTTTATCCTTTTAGGTTTATGCGCAATTTTTGGTTTCATTCCATTCCAAGGCACTGAATCAGCACCGTTATTTCATAACTTAACGGCACATGGTTGGTTTCCACAAGGTCTTTTTCCAATTTTCACCACGATGTTAATTGTTAACTTTGCCTTTTCTGGAACTGAACTCATTGGTGTTGCCGCAGGTGAAACCAAAAATCCAGCTGAAAATGTTCCTAAAGCAATTAATGCAGCAATTTGGCGACTATTAATTTTCTTTGTGGGTACGATTGTTGTTATTAGTGCATTACTTCCATTCCATGTAGCTGGCTTAGGCGGTGACGGAGTGAGTAGCAGTCCTTTCGTAACGGTATTTAAATACATCGGTATTCCATATGCCGACGATATTATTCGCTTCGTGATTATTACTGCCTTATTATCCGCTGCAAACTCAGGTCTCTATGCGGCTTCTCGCATGATGTGGTCTTTATCAGATCAACGCCAACTGCCAAGTATATTCTCAAAATTGTCTAAGAGTGGTACGCCTATCATCGCGCTAGTGGTAACCATGTTTGGCGCAATTCCCGGATTGCTATCTGAGCATTTTGCCCCAGAGACAATTTTCAAAAATTTACTAGGTGTTGCTGCATTTACCATGGTCATCGTGTGGATGAGTATTTGTTGGAGTCAGTTTAACTTTAGACGCCAATGGTACAAGGCTGGACATTCTGCAAAAGATTTAAAATTTGCTGCACCACTTTATCCAATCGTTCCCATCTTAGGTTTTGTTTTCTGTTTAATTACAGGTCTCAGCATGGCATACGATCCTGAGATGCAGGCTGGTTTTATTGGATGCTTACTGTTTATTGCCGCTTGTTATTTAAGTTACTACGTTTTCTACCGTGATCGTACATAAAATTATAATGAATAAAAAATGCAGCTTAGGCTGCATTTTTTATTTAACTTAAATTAACTTGCTTGATAATTTTACTTCAACTTCTTTATTTTGATTATTTATTCTACGATATGTTTTATTTTTAGACACTCATAAGTTTTTTTTAGATTTTCTTTGGAAAAGTGTTTGACACCCTACCTAATTCACCCTAATATACGCCCACCTCTGAAACGTCCCTATCGTCTAGAGGCCTAGGACATCGCCCTTTCACGGCGGTAACCGGGGTTCGAATCCCCGTAGGGACGCCAATATTTATTATTGTTTTCAGATGTATGCCTCATATAAGTCCCTATCGTCTAGAGGCCTAGGACATCGCCCTTTCACGGCGGTAACCGGGGTTCGAATCCCCGTAGGGACGCCAAATTCTAAAAAGCCACTGCATTGACAGTGGCTTTTTTATTGCCTACTCACTTCCAATTCCAACTTGGACTTCTAAACGTCCAGACTGAACACGTAAGCCTCGGATCTCAAATTGATCAACTAATTGTTGAACCAATTCGCGACTCTCTTGCAAAATATTAAGTCCTGGCAAAATACTGAAATCAGTCAAGCTTAATAGTTTATCGACCATCCATGAGCGGTTATTAATGAAATCAATAAAACCCGCTTCTTCAAGGTCGATATACCATAAACGATGCCCTTCTTTTTGAATCCCTGGCACATCACGAATGAGGTGATTGATCAAAAATGGGATCGGTAAGGAATTAATCACTTCAAAGCTGATATTACCTACACGTCTTGCTGCCCAATTTGTTAAAGTACCACCATGACGAATTTGTAAGTCCAGATGCTCATCGACCTGACAAAGACGTAAATATTTTTCCTGCCCAATACGACATTCTAAAACATTGAACTCTAAAGACAGACGATATAGGAAACGGCGATAGTGCCCATCTAATTCGATATGAAAGCGATCATTGCCACATTCAATTTTAATATCATCAATTTCAGAACGATCCATACGTTTCCGAATTTGATTATTGAGCAGCATTTCAGGCAAATATAAGGTGAGACTACTTTTTCCTAACGATGCACGTGCCATTGCTAACGCAACTTGACGCGCTGCTTCACTGGTTTCTGATACCATATCACGAACAGTATTTCGCATCCCTTCAACACCACGTTTGGTATGATGGGTAACTTGATCTAAGGCATCTAAGGCGGCATCTGCAACACCTGCAATATTACGAGAGGTGTCACTCGCAAACTCAACAGCATCTTGTGCGTGCTGTAATGTCTTATTGATTAACCGACGTGATAAAGACGGTTTTTCATCAGATGACTCTATATCTGCAGGCATAATATCGAACATCGCCTTTTTATCATCTTGTCGATTCAAGATGTTCTCCCTCTTCCCTTTCTCAGCAACTCAATTTTGATATGAGCAACAATCTGTTTTATAAACTTATTGGCTGTTTTTATGTAGATTAGCATGCTATTTAGCGCAATTTGCGTCTTTTTGTTGCACACTTTTAAATTAATTTAATCGTCCATTTTCTAAATATGTTTCAGAAAACGTTACATTTCACCTTCTTCGAACTGCACTTTTTCATCCGTATCTACTTTTAATAACATTTGATTCAGACGAAGTTGTTTATACTTTTCTAGCGCAATTTCAATAGAAACAAGTTTTTGCTCTATATCGCCTCGCTCTAAATGACTAACTTCTCGCAATGCCACCCAAGCGGCTTGCATTTTATCAAAATCATTATCCTTCTCTAGCTTTTTTTGCATCCAATCAAATAAAGCTTGTGCACGATGTTCAGCTTCAAATTGATAAGCAAATAAACCACTTGAAAGTGCAACTTCACTCAATTTACCCATCCAATTCAATTGTAATTGTTGCGAGCAAGAACGCTGCTTTACCAAATAAGGTTCTAAAATATTCTTGTGGAACATGTGAGTAAAGCTCACCATTTCATTGACGACAATATCTCGCTGCTCATATAAAGCAGGTCTTTCAGAGTGTTGTTTATCAAGACGAAAGTCACCCAAGAATTGCATCAGCCCTTGCTCTAGGACCAGTTGTATCGGCCCTGAAATAATGGTCGGCTGTTGTTCATATTCAACTTTAGATAAAGCCTGTATAAATTGTTCACGTTGAATCGGCTCGACCAGCCATCTCCAAATATCCAGATCTTGTTGAATAGCCAACCATAACTTTAACAATAGGTTATCAGCCGATTGTTGATCATTTTTCAAAAGACGTAATAGAGCATTTTGTATCGCACTAGATTCTGCAAGACCTGCGAATACGAGCGGATGAGTTAAAAGTTGTGGTGCATTTGCAATCACTTCTTTATTGTAAGGAAGCTGAAAATCCCGTCCGCCCAGCATTCCGCCGATTGACTTGCCCAGTGAATTTAAGCTACGCCCAACATCTGCCAAAATATTCGTTTCTACCGCTTGCGTTTGTAGTATCACTGCTGGCAACAAAGCATTTACCGCAGATTTCAACGTTTTGAGATAGGTTTTTTGATCAACTGGTTTTTCAAATTTAGAGAGTAAATCTATTGCATATTCAACATCGCTTACATTGAGCATGTACTCAGACTGGTTGCGATTTACCAAACACTCTATATATGCATAAAAAGCAATTTCACTCCGCTGTATAGACTGCTGTGAAGCCCATTCATGCTGTTTGATTGCTTCCGTATATTGTTCTGCACCTGCATAGGCTTTTGCTAAAGCCACTGCATGTTTTGCACTTGGATATTGCTGTTGAAAATAAAGCAATAAATCAATCTTAGGTTGTTGATCTAAACATTTATCTAGCTGACGTAAATAAAGATTGATTTGTGGCTGTGTCGGTTGAGGCACAACAAAATTAAGCTGATAAACCAAGCATTGTTCATACCATGCATGTTTTCTGGCATGAGCTTCATAACTTGGAATAAATTCGTTTTCAATTAATTTGATAAGTTGTGATGTATATAGAATATCTTCATCTGTCTCATGCTGGAATTTCCATTGCTTTGGTAATGAGACTTTAAACAATCTTAAAAAGAAATTTGCACTTAAATCAGGACTCTCCATGCTAACCAACATTAGCTTGTCTTGGGTCGAAAGATGACCTTCTCCCTTTTCGATGCGAGCTAATCGTAATTTTAGAAGTTTGGTAGGTAACATGACATCCTGCCACATGCTTTATTTATTGGCTAATAAAATATCACGAGCATCATTAATTAATCGAGCCTGTTCTTGCAACATTTCTTTCACTGCTGGGGTCACATTGATATTACGATCAGGATGAAAATCTTTTATCTTTAAACGATACGCTTTCTGAATTTCTTCTATATTGGCGTGAACAGAGATACCTAAACATTTTGCTGCCTGTTCAAGCATACTTTCAGTATGACCAGATGAGCTTTGCGATTGATTCTCTTGTCGATCTGATAAAATCTCTGATAAAAAAATCTGACAATAGCGATAATCCAAACCAATGATTGTACCAAAATCTAAACTATCTTTTTCAATTAAACCAATATCATTAGAAGTATTCACCAATAAAATAACAACAGCATTAAAAATAATTTTTCGGTCATCTTGAGAGGGATTAAGTTTCAGCCAACTTGAAATAACTTCACTTAAGAATGGTGTTCTCGTTGATTTAAGCTGATTACGCAAATATAATTCATCTGCTGATGTCTTACAAATATCACTAAATAGATTTTTAATATATCTGACTTTTTCCGAGGTCCATTCAGGTTCATATTTCAGGGCAAAATGACGCAAAATACTGATACAGGGTGTGAGCAGTTCAATTTCTGATTTTGTAGTTTCAGTCTGCTGATAACTTTTTTGTTGTTCCTGTTGGGTATTTCCAGAGCTGCCCTGAAATGTTTTTTCCTTTTCAACCTGCATCCAGATAACGATACCCACTGCAACAAAGAATCCGATAGGTCCACCAATTATTGTACCAAAAGCAATAATAGCTATCATCCACATATAAGCACCCCTTTAAGAATAAAGCCTTTGATTTTAATATTTCTTTATTTTTTATGTATAGGGTCCATAAAAGTATCTTTCATGGCAATAATAAAACAATACATAGAAATAATATAAGCAGGTTGGACAACTAATTTCTGACCAACAAAACCATTAAAAATAGGGTATAAATACATCATATAAAATATCGAAAAAAACCAGTTTACTATCTTGATCGCAGGTTTATTCTTCCCAACAAGATAAATATGATTAACAACAGGAATAATCCAAAAGATAAGCCAATTAATCACTCCCCATATATTGACCATTGATAACATTTTATCATTTAAGAAAAACGCCATCCAAACATAAAACATCCAAAGTCCTGTAAAAATTAAAAATCTTTTTATATAAATATTATCCAACGCTTGCATATTAATTTTCAAAACATACGAATATTACAATTATACTAAAAATGTTAGAACCCACAATCTTAAATTTACGATTTTCTTATTTTTATCGTATGACCTGTTGTAATGATTGAAGATGCAAAAACAAAATTTTGTAGAAGACTAAAGCAAACACAGAAATCTAAAAATTAACTCAGGAAGCCTTAAATATTGCTATAGGCTTAGATGAATTTAGTGCCAATATCGTATTAATCGTTATGAAAATGGCGTTCATACTATTGAACCCAATACCGCAGAACTGATTGCCCAAATTTTAGATGTACCTTTGGCTTATTTTTATGCCAATAGTGAAGAACTGGCTGAATTGGCTCAAATGTTTGATCATTTTAGATGGCGAAAAACAGCAACAAATTTTGGACTATGTACAAGGACTGCAATAGCGAGTTTAAAAAATAAAGTTAAGGACCTAAACCTTTCACGCTCATTTGGGCTTTTATACATTTTTCGCTAAAATAAACAAAATACTATAGGAAACCTTTATGCAATATCGTTGCCCTAAATGCCAAAGCGTTAAAATTATGCCTGTCAGTCAGGGTACAAATAGCCCTCGCCCTAATGTGCCTAAAAGCTTGGTACTTTTAGTGCCTGCTATTTTTATTTTACTGGTGCTGGTGCTAATTAGTGTTGCAATGTGGATTTTTGGGCATGGCGCTGGTCAAGGCCTGCAAATTGCGACCGTTGCAGTATTTATTGTCTGTGTAATCGCGGGCATCTTATTTTGGCGAGATTTGCCTGATTTCAAAATTTCAATGCAGGCTTTTATGCAAGCGCAAAAGCATTGGAAATGCCGTGACTGTAATCACGAATGGCAAAACTAACACGTTGCTCTAAATTCCAATTCACATCAGCTTAGTGCTGATGTGAATGAGTATGTTGTTCATCTTCAACATGTTGATGAGTATGCTGACAATTCATTTCAGCATCATCTTCGATCTGCAAAGTCACTTCGGCAATACCATGTTCATGCGATAACATTTCAATTGCAGCACGATGTAGCTGATTACGATCAACATTCGGTGCAAACAAATGTACGGTAAGATGAATATTCTTCGATGTAATCGCCCAAACCTTTAATTGGTGGATACTTTCAACACCATCTAAACCCAACAGATCGGTGCGTAACTTTTCAATATCAACCTCTTCAGGTACACCTTCTAATAAAATATTGATACTTTGCCTGAGCAAAATCCATGTTCTTGGTAAGACCCAAAAACCGATCGCAACTGCAATTATGGTATCAACCCAATACCAGTTGGTGTAATAGATAATCACAGCACCAATAATCACACCCACAGAACCTAATGCATCACTCAGCACTTCTAAATAAGCACCTTTCATGTTCAAACTTTCAGTCGCACTCGACATCAAAATTTTCATTGAAATCAAATTAATGATTAATCCAATTGATGCGACCACCAACATGCCTATACTTTGAATTTCGGGCGGTTGGGTAAAACGTTGATAGGCTTCGTAAAGAATATACATCGCCACAAAAAATAGCATAGATGCATTAAATAATGCCGCCAAAATCTCAAAACGCTGGTAACCAAAGGTACGCTTATCATCAGCAGGGCGTTTGGCAATTTTAATCGCAGCTAAAGCAATCGCTAATGCAGCGGCATCAGTAAACATATGTGCAGCATCGGAAAGTAATGCCAAACTCTGTGTGATGATACCTGCGATAAATTCAATGACTAAAAAAGTCGTGGTCAGTATTAGCGCAATCGTTAGTTTTTTTGCATTGCCTTCTGTAACGGCAGCATGACTATGATCATGCCCTTGATGTCCACTCATGTTGGACTCCTTATCATTATCAAAGTAAGGCTGTTCAGCCCCACAGTCGACCAAAGCATGAATCATGCTTTGATCGGCTCAGATTCTTCTTAATAAAATGCTTAATTAAGAAGATAACATAAATGGATTAGATTGCGGTTTCCTGACTTTTTGCTTCTTTAGCTTCATTCATCCAGCGATAAACTACAGGCAAAATCAGCAATGTCAGTAAAGTAGAAGAAATAATCCCACCTATTACAACTGTCGCCAATGGGCGTTGTACTTCTGCACCTGTGCCTGTAGCAATCGCCATGGGAATAAAACCCAACGATGCCACGAAGGCGGTCATCAGAACGGGCCGTAATCGGAGAATCGCTCCCTGCCATGTCGCTTTATGTACATTAAACTGCTCACGAAGCTCTTTGATGAAACTCAGCATCACTAAACCATTGAGTACTGCAACACCAGAGAGCGCAATGAATCCAACACCTGCTGACATCGACAATGGAATATCTCGCAACCAAAGTGCGACTAATCCACCTGACAACGCAAATGGCACACCACTGAAGACCAACAGGCTTTCCTTAAAGTTATGAAACACTGCCATCAATAAAATAAAGATGGTAATTAATGCCAGTGGGATCACAATTTGCATACGAGCCGCCGCAGAAGCCAGATTTTCAAACTGTCCACCAAACTCTAGCCAATAGCCTGCTGGCAGAGGTTGTTGTTTTAATGTCGCTTGTAACTCCTGCACAAATGAACCCAGATCACGCCCCTCCACATTTGCGGTGACAATGACACGGCGTTTACCATTTTCACGACCGACTTGGCTCATGCCTGAAATCGTTTCCACTTTGGCAACATCTTGCAATTGAATCAAACCACCATTCGGCAATTGAATAGGTAACTGCGCTAAGTTCTGTACTGTGCGTTGTTCATCGGGCAAACGAATTTCAAAATCAAAACGACGATCACCTTGCAAAATCTGTCCAACATTTTGACCACCTACGCTCGCCGCAACCACATCCTGAATTGTTTTTACCGACAGGCCATATTGCGCAGCTAATGCATGATTGATATCCACATTAAGCACTGGCAAACCTGTGGTTTGTTCCACTTTGACCGCAGTTGCACCCGAAATTTTCTGTACTTTTTGTGCAATCGCCTGTGCTTGAGTGTTCAGCACATTCATATCATCACCAAAGACTTTGATCCCGACATCACTACGTACACCTGAGATCAATTCATTAAAACGGAGTTCAATTGGTTGTGAAAATTCACTGTTATTACCCGGGATGGTTTCCAAAAATGCCTGCATACGGCTACGCAATTCATCAATGGTTTCTTTCGGATTTTCCCATTGATCACGCGGTTTTAACAAAATTACGGCATCTGAGATATTCGGCGGCATCACATCGGTCGCAACTTCAGCTGTCCCCGTTCTGGCAAATACCGCTTTGACTTCTGAAAAATTCTTCATAATTAACTTTTCAGTATTTTCCTGCATACGTAAAGACTGCTCCAAGCCTGTGCTTGGCGAACGCATTTGTTGTAAGGCGAAATCTCCTTCACTCAGTTGTGGCGCAAATTCACTGCCAATTTGAGTCGTCAGTACACCTGTTAATACCAAAATGCTCACGGCTAAAGCCACCAACACCATTTTGAATTGATATGCCCCATCCAAAATCTGTTGGTATTTACGTTTTAAGCCTTGCATCCAACGAGATTCTTTTTCTTTGACTTCACCTGTAATAAACAATGCAACCGCAGCGGGTACAAATGTTACCGATAAAATCATCGCACCCAACAATGCCATTACCACCGTCATTGCCATTGGATGGAACATTTTCGCTTCTACACCTGTCAAAGCAAAAATGGGTAAATACACCACCATAATAATGGCCTGACCAAATAGGAGTGGTTTCCGTGCTTGCTTGGCTGCCAAAAAGACTTCTTTAAAGCGTTCCTGTCGTGTGAGTAAGCGTCCAGCATGATGCTGTGCCTCCGCCAGCCGTCGAATACAGTTTTCGACAATAACCACTGCACCATCAACAATGATCCCAAAATCTAATGCACCTAAACTCATTAAATTGGCACTGATATTTTGTTCAGCCATACCCGTTAAGGTGAACAGCATTGACAACGGAATCACACAGGCAGTAATCAAAGCAGCACGGAAGTTGCCCAAGAAAATAAACAGAATCACGATGACTAAAATCGCGCCTTCTATTAAGTTTTTCTGAACCGTTTTGATGGCTTTATTTACTAAGCTCGTACGGTCATACACCGTTTCAATTTCAACGCCTTTGGGTAAAGTCAGCTGAATTTCCTTGATCTTGCTATCAACCGCTTGGGCAACCGTACGGCTATTTTCACCCATCATCATCATAGCGATACCAAGCACGGTTTCCTCGCCATTATATGTGGCAGCACCTGTACGCAAATCATGTCCGATCGCCACTGAAGCCACATCTGCAACACGAATGGGTAGACCATTTTTAACCGAGACAGTAATGTTTTGAATATCTTCAACTGTACTGAGCATACCCGGCACACGTACCGTTAGTTGTTGTCCATTTTCCTCAATAAAACCTGCGCCTCGGTTTTCATTGTTCTCTTGCAACGCAGTTTGGAACGCTGGCAAGGAGATTTGAAGCTGCTGTAAACGCTTTAAATCAGGTGAAACAATATAGGTTTTGTTGTAGCCGCCAATACTATTAATTTCAGCCACACCTTTAACACGCTGTAATTGTGGACGCACAATCCAATCTTGGATTTCTCGTAAGTCCATCGCACTATAGGGCGTTCCATCTTCTTTTTTTGCATC
This sequence comes from Acinetobacter modestus, assembly GCF_014636095.1. Classification (GTDB taxonomy): domain Bacteria; phylum Pseudomonadota; class Gammaproteobacteria; order Pseudomonadales; family Moraxellaceae; genus Acinetobacter; species Acinetobacter modestus. Next base: position 235,263 of record NZ_BMDV01000003.1, on the reverse strand, counting down.
GGGTTTAGCTTTGACCACCCATTGGTAAATCTCTCCAAGCCCCGTAGAGATCGGTGACATCACAGGATCAACCGCATCTGGCAATTGTCCGTCTGCCTCTTGCAAACGTTGATTAATTAACTGTCTTGCCCAGTAAATGTCGGTGCCATCTTTAAAAATAATGGTTACTTGCGATAAGCCATAGCGAGAAATCGAACGGGTTTGTTCTAGATCTGGAATACCTGCCATCGCAGTTTCGATCGGATAGGTAATCCGCTGTTCTACCTCTAAGGCAGTATAACCATTCGCTTGGGTATTAATTTGTACTTGAGTATTGGTAATATCAGGAACTGCATCTATCGGAAGCTTTTGATAGCTCCAAATACCAACTGCAATCCACGTCATCACAAATAGCATCACCCAAATGGCATTACGAATCGAAAATTGAATCAATCGATCAAATAAACCTTCAGGCTTGGGGAATTGAGGAGAGTTAATGCCCATGTTCAGCCTCCCCTTTTTCAAGTTCTGATTTCAACAAGAAACTACCTGTTGCTACATAAGACTGGCCCGCACTCAAACCTTGGGTAATTTCGACCCATTGTCCATCTTGGGTACGTTGACCGATCTGAACAGGAATCGCTTTGAAATCAAAACCCTTTTTCTGATTCGGTTGGGCAACGAAAACGACATCTTTACCGTCCACCTGCTGAATCGCTTCAGAACTTACGCGAATTGCAGATGTTTTTGAACCTGCTTGCAATTCAACATTCACCATCAAGTTTGGACGTAATTCAGTTGCATTTGACAGCACTTTGGCACGAATCTGTAAACGACCTGTTTGTGCATCAGCTTCAGTCGTTAAACTTTGAACTTGGGCATTAAACAGATTGCCTGTTTGCAGTGATTTAAATCGAATCTGCTGATTGGGTTGTACATTGATATTCGCTACGGTTGGTAACACAAATTCCAACCAAAGTTGATCTAACTGATCAATGGTAAATAGTTGATCTGCAAGTTGAACATTCTCACCAATAACAATGTCTTTATTACTAATCACACCACTGATCGGTGCAGTCAGCGTATAGCGACCACTTGAACCAGAAGCTGCACCAAAGGCGCTAAGACGTGAACGTGCTGCTTGGACCTGAATCTGTGCTTGACGATAAGCATTATAAGCACGTTGATAGTCTTGTTTGGCAGAAATGCCTTGCGACCACAAACTACGTTCACGCTCATAATCCTGCTGAGCTAAATCCAAATTTGTCTGAGCAATTTGTAGATTCGCTTGCTGATCCACTAAATCTGGTACTAATAAGTTTGCTAAAGCCTGACCACGTTTCACTTGTTGACCTAATTCAACATAAACTGCTTCAACACGACCAGCAAAACTTGGTGAAACATGCGCTTGGCGATCTGTATTCACCACCAATTTTGCAGGAAAAGTTTGAACCTGATTCACTTCACCCAAAGCCACTTGCGCCAATTTGACACTATGCTGTTGCATCTGCTCTGCTGTTAGGCTAAGGCTTTCGTCAGCCTCATGTTCCTCATCCTTTTCATCGTGTTTAGATTCATCTTTTTCATTTTCTTGATGGGCATGTTCCTGCTCACCTTGTGCGGCAGTTTCAGAAGTCTTGGTTTTGTTATTCCATAATAGTCCTACTGCCAAAACAATTGTGAGTACCGCAATCACAGCGATCCAAAGCCATTGAGAACGTGTTTTTTGTTTCATATCCATCTCTTATTCTCCTACTTGGCTTGGAAAAGCGTTAATTTGTTGCCAAACGCGTTGATTTAATTGCATTAAGGCATCTTTCGCTGTGATCTGCTCTACTGGAAGCCCCATACGTGCACTTTGTACTTCCACATTCAATTGCCAAGCTTGTTTAAGGAGTTGAACTTTACGTAAACGGACATCCTGTAACTGAGTTGTGGCTTGTTGCACATCCGTAACAGCAAATTTACCTAAGCGAAAACCTTGCAAAGTTTTTTGCTGAACCTGTATCGCTAAAGGCACTTGTTGGTCATTTAACTGTTTAAATTGCGTTTGTAATCCACGTAGTTCGGCAAGACGAACATCAATATCCAACTGATTTTGATGACGATAAAAACGTTGTTGTTGTTGAATCAGTGTTTGCTTCGCTTCCGCAATCTGAATACCGTATTTTTGTGAGTTAAAAATATTGAGCGGAATCTCCACCCCTAAACGAATTTGATTTTCAGTATTTTGATCTGCCGAACGTGTCCGATTTACACCTAAAGACATAATCGGTTGAGGACGAGATTTTGCTTTGAGCTGATCAACATTGGCTTGTTGACGCTGAGTTTCTAATTGCAAACCTCGCTCAAATAAATTCTCTATATCTTGTCGGTCAGTTTTTACGACTGTGGCACGAGACCAAAGCTCATTGACACTTGGAGCAATCACAAATTGATTAAGGTCACTGCCCCAAAAACTTGCTAATTGCTGCTGTGCAACTCGAAGTTGTAGATCTGCTTGTTGATAAATACGCTGATTTTCTAAATGTGAAATACGAACTCGCTCAACATCAACTTGAGCTATATTGCCAGCTTGATAACGCTTCATCGTTGCGTCTAAATTTTCTTGGCTGACTTGTAATTGCTCTGCAATCAAAGACTTTTCCAATTGAAATAATGCCACTTGTGACCATGCATATTGCACAATCAATTCAAGTTCAGCATTGTAGCGTTGCTGTTCTAAATCGACTTGAGTTGCTGAAAGCTGAGCAACTTTTTGTGCTGCACGACGTTGACCAAATAAATCTAATGGCTGTGAAATACCAATGGCAAGCTCTTGATCCTGATTACTCTGTAAACCAGTTTGCTCAATTGAAATGCTTGGATTGACACGTAAAGCACTTTGTTTGAGCTGTACATTCGCCATCTGTTGTTGGGTTTGCCAATTGGATTGGTTGGCTTGATAAGCACGAATTTGCTCAAGAATTTGTTCAAAGTTACTATTTCGCTGCGCAACAGTTGCTGGCGATTGATTCACATTGAGTAAGGACTCAGCTGAAGCTACCTGAGCTAAAACTCCCACTGATAAGCCAATACTCAAAATTGACCATTTCAATGATGATAGAAGCAGATGATTTTTAAGCGTACGCTTTTTCAATGCATAGCTACGCTGATTTAAACTTAAAGACATATAAAGCCCCGCAAATAAATAAGGTTGCGGTGGGCTATTTTTCGGCTACCCCACCTATAGCGGGGTGAATACAGGCGGCGGGGTGAGTTGTGATAAATGTGGTGACTGGTACAAATTAGACCAGTAATATTTTTGTTCTATTTCATGCGTTCGTAAAATTGGTTCATTCAACTGCTGTTGAGCTTCGGTCACAACGACATGAAAACAAGATGGCAAATGATCATGATGATCTTGCAAACTTAACGGCATGGGTAAATCAGAAGCATCTTGATCTGCAACTACTGCATTTTTTTCAGAAGCATCTAAATTTTCAGGGATATGATGCCCAAAATGATTCAACGTACGATATTCAGTCGGCTGTTCATGCGCACAAAAAGCTGCCGCCACATTCCAAAAACTTTGGAACATGAACAAACTCAGCAAGAGTGTCATAAATACAGCAGAACGTTGCACGTTACACCAACTGTTCAAAATTTGGGTCACTATAGCAAGTAAAGTATATGTAATAAAATTACATTATTAAAAGATTATTCCGATAAGGATATTCTTCAAATTAAATTGAAAAACTAATTACTCTTTTAAACTCATAGAACAACAATCTTTATCATAAGGTTCCATTTCCCTAAAAAGGCTTCCGGAAAAGCCTTTTTATTTAAAAAATATCTACTGTTGTTTTTGTAGATCATAAGTAAAGCGAATTACAACATCATCAATAACCTTGTTAAATGCCTCATTGATGGTCATTGGTGCAACATTTTCAACTGGTGCTTTTTTGTTTCCAACTGTCGATAAAATCATATGCGGATAACGCTGAGAAATTTCTTTGCCTTGAGCATCGATATATTTAAATTTAAATTCATATTTATCAGTAACTGCATTACCTACTGCACCAAAAGTCAAACCCGTTAACGCCCCTTTCCCAGCCGCTTCGCCTAAATCAGCTACATTGTTTGCTGTTAAATAGATTTTTGCTTGGTTATCATTAGTAGATTGAACTATAGGTGAGAATACACCTGTAGCTCTTAAACTACGATCTACACTAGACTGTAATTCTTTTGCCGCTCTTGGAATAACCACACCATTTCTTTGAAATTCTGTAGTTAATATCACAGGAATGGGTTGATTTGGCCTTTTTATATCAGAATAAGTAAGTCCTTTATATGCTGGATCAACATAAGACTTAACAGAAAGACACCCTGTAAGTTGTGTAGCAGCAGCTACCCCTAAAACAATAGAATAAAGTTTAATTTTTTTCATAATTTTCCAAAAAGTATATTTACCATTTAATAAATTGAATATTAATATTAATAAATTAAAAAAATAAGACTAATTTCGATTATTTTAATAAGTTTGAATCGCTTAACTTCTATGGAGTGAATCGCCTATAAGTTAAATGAGAATAAATTCATTTTTTAATATTTATTAGTTCTCTATAAAATAAAAAAACCAGCTCGAAAGCTGGTTTTATTTAGACGGGAAATTAACCTGTAATCTTTTTATACTTTGTACGTTTAGTTGCTGCTGTATCCCCTAAACGAGACTGACGGTATGCTTCATATTCTGCATAGTTACCTGTGTAGAATTCTGGCTGTTCATTCTCAAATGACAAGATATGGGTTGCAATACGATCAAGGAACCAACGGTCATGCGATACCACCATCACAGTACCTGGGAATACAAGAATTGCATCCTCAAGCGCACGTAGAGTTTCGATATCCAAGTCGTTCGATGGCTCATCCAGTAAGATAACGTTTGCACCTAACTGTAAGATCTTGGCAAGTTGTAAGCGGTTACGCTCACCACCAGACAATTCACCTACACGTTTTTGCTGATCTTGACCTTTAAAGTTAAAGCGACCGATATAAGCACGTGATGCAATTTCATAATCACCAATTTTTAAGATATCTAAACCACCAGAAACTTCTTCCCAAACGGTTTTGTTGTTATCTAAGGTGTCACGGATCTGACCCACATACGCAACTTTAACTGACTCACCTAAAGTCACCGTACCTGTATCAGGTTGCTGTTCGCCAGTCATCATACGGAATAGCGTCGTTTTACCCGCACCGTTTGGACCAACGATACCCACAATCGCTGTAGGAGGTACAGTAAACGTTAAGTTTTCGTAAAGTAAACGACCATCGAATGATTTACTGATACCTTCCACTTCCACAACTTTGTTACCCAAACGTGGGCCAGGTGGAATATAAATTTCAGAAGTTTCGTTACGCTGTTGGAACTCACGAGAGTTAAGTTCTTCAAAACGCTCCATACGCGCTTTGTTTTTCTTCTGCTGACCTTTGGCATTTGAACGAACCCATTCAAGTTCTTTTTTCAATGCTTTGGCAAAAGATTCTTCTTGTTTGTTCTCTTGCTCTAGGCGGGCATTCTTTTGTTCTAACCAAGAAGAGTAGTTACCTTGGTAAGGAATCCCCATGCCACGGTCAAGTTCAAGAATCCACTCAGCCACATTATCCAAGAAATAACGGTCATGCGTAATCGCAACAATCGTACCAGGGAAATCTTTCAAGAAACGCTCTAACCAAGATACTGATTCAGCATCTAAATGGTTCGTCGGTTCATCTAGAAGTAACATGTCTGGCTTAGACAGCAATAAACGACATAATGCAACACGACGGCGCTCACCACCTGAAAGCAATGATACATCTGCATCCCAAGCTGGAAGATTCAATGCATCTGCAGCAATTTCAAGCTGATTATTCAGATTGTGTGCATCCCAAGCATGGATAATCGATTCTAATTTTTCTTGCTCTTTTGCAAGTGCATCAAAATCTGCATCTGGGTCTGCATATTCTGCAAAAACCTGATCAAGACGTTCTAAAGCATCAAGCGCTTCACGTACGCCATCTTCAACGTTTCCACGTACATCTTTACTTGGGTCGAGTGGCGGCTCTTGTTCTAAGTAACCGATTTTGATTCCTGGTTGTGCGCGTGCTTCACCTGAGAAATCTTTATCTACGCCAGCCATAATACGGAGTAAGGTAGATTTACCTGCACCGTTCAAACCAAGCACACCAATTTTTGCGCCTGGGAAAAATGATAAAGAGATGTCTTTTAAGATTTCGCGCTTCGGCGGAACCATTTTCGACACTCGATTCATCGTATAAATATATTGGGCCACGCAGGACTCCTCAATTGAAAAACCAATAAATCGCAAAAAGCGAAAAATAATCGCACGTATTATACGCTGAAAACGGGATTAACATGAAGTTAAGATCATCTTTGTTTCATCCAATCAAAGGATTTTCTTTTTCAAGACATTACACAATTTTGTCTTCACAACAGAATTATCGCCTTCAATCGCTTAATATTTTGTTTATATGAATAAAAACGCAATAAATCGCATAAATTATGCACCATTTTGGATAGCTTTTCGGCTACACTCGATCAGTATTTAACTCACGTAGATGATGTAATCATGACCTATAAAGATGAAACTTTAGCCATTCATGCGGGATATTCACCAGAAGCCACTACAAAGGCTGTCGCTGTACCTATTTATCAAACCACGTCTTACGCATTTGATAATACACAGCATGGTGCTGACTTATTCGATTTAAAAGTTCAGGGCAATATTTACACCCGTATTATGAATCCAACCACTGCCGTGCTTGAACAACGCCTCGCAGCGCTTGAAGGTGGTATTGGTGCATTGGCTCTAGCCTCAGGTATGGCAGCGATCACCTATTCGATTCAAACGATTGCTGAAGCAGGTGACAATATTGCATCTGTATCCACTTTATACGGTGGTACTTATAACCTATTTGCGCATACATTGCCGAAACAAGGGATTGAAGTTCGTTTCTTTGATTATCAGAATCCCGAAGCTTTACGTTCTATTATTGATGATAGGACCAAACTAGTCTTTGTTGAGTCGATCGGAAACCCTCTTGGGAATATCATCGACCTAGAAGCAATCTCCAAAATTGCCCATGAATATGGTGTCCCTGTCATTGTGGATAATACTGTTGCAACTCCTGCTTTATTGAAACCATTTGAGTTTGGTGCGGATATCGTGGTTCATTCTCTGACGAAATACATTGGCGGACATGGCAATAGTATTGGTGGTGTCATTATTGATAGTGGCAAATTCCCTTGGGGCAAATATCCTGAACGTTTTAAAGCGTTGAATACACCAGATCCAAGCTACCACGGCGTGAATTATGTTGAAGTTCTAGGTGAAGCTGCTTATATCGCACGTGCACGCGTTGTTCCGTTACGCAATACAGGGGCTGCGATTAGTCCACTGAGTGTATTTTTGATCTTACAAGGTTTAGAAACTTTAAGCCTTCGTATGGAGCGCCATACGGAGAATGCACTGAAAGTTGCAAATTATTTGAAACAACATCCAAAAGTAAAATGGGTCAATTATGCAGGTTTAAGTGACCATCTACAGCATAATTTGGCACAAAAGTATGTGAAAGGTAAACCTTCAGCAATTCTTTCTTTTGGCGTACAAGATGGCTTAGAGGGCGGTACTCGCTTTATCGATGCATTACAACTCTTTACGCGTTTGGTCAATATTGGTGATGCCAAAAGCTTGGCATGTCACCCTGCTACTACAACCCATCGCCAACTGAATGCTGAAGAACTTAAATCTGCTGGTGTCAGCGAAGATCTAGTTCGCCTTTCGATCGGTATCGAACATATTGATGATTTGCTTGCAGATCTAGATCAAGCCCTCGCTCACGTTTAAACGCCAGTAAATCAAACAGCCTCTCTTGTAGAGGCTGTTTTTTTATTTAATAAACTAAAAACTTATTTCCTTTTCAACTATCCCTATATTTAGTTTTAGAGTTTTTACTCTAAAAAATTTATTATATTTCAAATATTTACACTAGACAAACAAAAAAAATCGGTTAATATTAATACAAAATAAAGTGCAATGTTTAATCGCAATAAAAAAGCATTGCAAACAACAGCTTGATTAATGTAGGTAACTTACATGAACGCAAAACTCAAAAAACTTTTTCAACAAAAAGTCGACGGGAAAACTATTGTTGTCACTGGTGCATCAAGTGGCATTGGTTTAACGGTATCAAAATACCTCGCTCAGGCAGGTGCTCATGTCTTGTTGCTTGCTCGTACTAAAGAAAAATTAGACGAAGTCAAAGCTGAGATTGAAGCTGAGGGTGGAAAGGCTTCTGTTTTTCCATGTGACCTTAACGACATGGAATCAATTGATGCAGTTTCAAAAGAAATTTTAGCTGCTGTTGATCACATTGATATTTTGGTTAATAACGCAGGTCGTTCAATTCGCCGTGCTGTACATGAATCTGTTGATCGTTTCCATGACTTTGAACGTACTATGCAATTGAATTATTTCGGTGCGGTTCGTTTAGTGTTAAATGTGTTGCCACACATGATGCAACGTAAAGATGGCCAAATCATCAATATCAGTTCGATTGGTGTACTTGCAAATGCAACCCGCTTCTCTGCTTATGTTGCATCAAAAGCAGCACTAGATGCATTTAGCCGTTGTTTATCTGCTGAAGTTCACTCGCACAAAATTGCAATCACTTCGATTTATATGCCATTAGTGCGCACACCAATGATTGCACCAACCAAAATCTATAAATATGTACCAACGCTTTCTCCTGAACAAGCAGCGGATTTGATTGCTTATGCGATTGTGAAACGTCCGAAGAAGATTGCAACCAACTTAGGTCGTCTTGCATCGATTACTTATGCGATTGCACCAGATGTAAATAATATTTTGATGTCAATCGGATTCAACTTATTCCCAAGCTCTACAGCATCTATAGGTGAGCAAGAGAAATTAAATCTTGTACAACGTGCCTATGCTCGCTTGTTCCCAGGTGAACACTGGTAATCTGGTGATTTCGATTTTAAAAACAGCGTATCTCTAGATACGCTGTTTTTTTATGATTTAAACAATTTGTGTAGATGTTGTTTGTTTCATCCAATCTGTTGTTTTTGTAATGGCATCCGCTAAATCCCCTGTCTGTATATCCCAACGCTTTCTAAATTGTTTAAGCGGTTCTAAATCCAGTTGTTCAGTCCTCAAAAAACTTAACATCTCAGCCGACATTTCTAATTGATTTGCCAACCATGTCCATTTCAAAATTAATCGTAAAATAGCCAGCGGCACATGTTGTTTCGGTGCGGAGACATTTAATTGTTGAGCAATCATTTGCGTCAATTCAGACAAAGGAATGTTCTGCTCTGAGGCAACTAATAAGGACTGGTCCACTAAACCTGAATCTGTTGCAGCTCGCACCATCACTCGGCATAGATCATCTACTCTCACCAAAGGCAGATAATGTTTTGGTGTTGCAGGAATTGCACTCATTTTACGGCGCTTTAATAAATCAATCATTTGAGCAATTGGTTGATTGTGAGGGATTTCACCCGATAAAGCATCTCCACAGACCGTAGCAGGATGAATAATCGTCCAATCAATCGAGAGCTTTTCAGCACATTGTATCCAAGCGTAATGAGCCTCTATTTTGGAAGCTTCATATGCACCTAATTGTTGATACACTGCTTGCCAATCGGTTCGGTTGGGTTGTTCCAAACGCACGCCTGCTTGCTGTATATGCGATTGTATGGTCAACATATAGCCTGAAACATGTAGAGCACGTTGTAAATGACAATGTTGTGTTACGCAAGTCAGTAAATTTAATGCGCCATCCACATTCACAGCACGAGCTTGTTGCATACTCAGGTTCCATGAAAAAAGCGCGCTACTGTTATACAACGTATTCACTGAGCTTAATTTTTCCCAATCTTGCTCGCTCATTCCGAGCTTAGGCTTAGTCACATCACCTTGAATAAATGTGAGGCTGTGTGTAGGGATGTGTTGAGCACTGAACCATTGTTCTAAACTCGCTTGTTGTACTGACTGACGTCGTAACAACGCAAAAACTTGATGCCCATTCTTTAATAATTCTGCAATTAAAAATCGCCCAACAAATCCAGTTGCTCCAGCAACTAGGGCAATCTGTTTTTGATGAAATTTTATCGGATTATTTTCCATGTTTTAGATCCTATTTATGAAGATAGGAATAGGCTAAAGGATGGAGTACACTCTATAGTCAAGCAATTTTTGATTGTACTTTAAAAATAATAAGGATGAGATCATGTTAATTGGACAACTCGCAAAACAAACTGATTTAAGCCGAGATACCATCCGTTTTTATGAAAAAATGCAGTTAATTCAGTCTATCACCCGCAATAATGGCTATAAGGATTATCCAGAACAAACACTACAACAATTACAATTAATACGAACTGCAAAAAATTTAGGATTTTCTCTCACTGAAATTAAACAAATTTTGGCACTAACAGCGCAAGGAGAAATCCCTGCCATTCAAGTACATAGTATTTTTCAAGACAAACTGAATATGATTGATGAAAAAATTTCACAATTACTGCATATCAAAACTATGTTAAGTCGATTTACACAAGGGGCTGCTTGCCCACTTAGAGCAGATTGCCCTATTCCTGACATAAATTAATTATTTTTCAGAATATTAGAGTCTAAGTTTAATTTTATTTCCTAATTTTAGTTTCATTTCCACCTCCTTAAAATCTCTTTTTATTTAAAATATCGCTATAAAAAGCATACAAAATAGTGTCATTTTCATGTTTTTCAGCGGTATATAACATTGATTAAAAGTTAAATAAAAAATACCTGATGGGATTAAAAAAGGAATAGGAATGAACCAAACATATAGCAAGGAAGAAAGACTCAGCCGTATTAAAGGCATTGTCGGTGCAGCATCAGGGAATCTCGTTGAATGGTTCGATTTTTATATTTATGCTGTTTTTGCTGCTTATTTTACTCATGCATTGACTGCTCCAGATATGGATTCAACCACTAAAGCTATTTATGTCTGGGGAGTATTTGCGGCCAGTTTCTTTATGCGACCAATAGGCAGTTGGTTGTTTGGTCGTATTGCGGATCGACATGGTCGAAAGCAATCTATGGTAATTTCAATTTGCCTTATGGCACTCAGTTCTTTTCTTTTTGCCGCATTACCAACTTATGAACAAGTTGGAATGTTTGCCCCTTTTCTACTGCTGATGGTTCGTTTATTACAAGGTCTATCTGTTGGCGGTGAATATGGCGCTGTCGCCACTTATATGAGTGAGTTAGGGTTAAAAGGGCAACGTGGATTCTTTGCATCATTTCAATATGTCACGCTATCTGGTGGACAACTCCTAGCCAGTTTACTTGGGGTGATTTTGCTTGGTTTTATGACGGAGCAACAATTAAATGATGGCGGTTGGCGTATTCCATTTGTGATCGGTGGTGGAGCTGCTTTGCTTTCTCTTGCTGCGCGAAGTCGCTTAGAAGAAACTCTTTCCCATGAAGATGCTCAACGCGAAGAATCAGGAAGCTTAATTGCTCTATTAAAGCAGCATTGGAAAACCTTTCTCTTAGTGGTCGGTTATACCTCTGCGGGTTCACTCACTTTTTATGTTGTGACAGTATATTCAAAGACCTATCTCACCAATATTGGTATCGATGGTAAAACAGTCGGTTTCATCATGACCACTGCACTCTTTGTCTTTATGTTAGCACAACCATTTTTTGGAATGCTTTCTGACCGAATTGGTCGCCGTACTTCCATGCTCACTTTCAGCTTGTTGAGTGCGATCTTTATTTATCCAGTTATGGTCACGGGTATGCGGAGTTTTGCTGACTCACCTGTCATCATTACCTTATTACTCATTTTCTTGATGATGTTGTTGAGCTTCTACACCTCGATCAGTGGTTTAGTCAAAGCTGAAATGTTCCCTCCCCATGTCCGTGCCCTAGGGGTTGGTTTCTCTTATGCGGTGGGTAATGCCTTATTTGGTGGTTCAGCACCATCAGTTGCCCTGATATTTAAAGATGCAGGCATTGAAAATATCTTCTTCGTTTATGTCATTATTATGCTGATTATTTGTTTTTTCTGTAGTTTGGCATTACCGAAAAAACCTGAATATTTGGAGCATGATCACTAATAAAATCAATGATTCATTTGAACCACTTTTGTTCTCGCAGAAGTGGGTTTTTTATTTCTGATCGTTTAATCAAGATAGGGATTGAGATGAACCAATTGCTTAAACCCACTTTTTACTACCATTGCTGTTCGTGATTTTGGACGAATACGTGCCTCTTTTTGAGTAAATTCAATCATATGCTGGTTAAAGTCTAAACGAGGATATTGCTCAAATAATTGTTGTCTAAATTCAGAAGAAAATTCAAAACCGCGACTGCCAATTACATCGCAACTGGCAGCTTGCTGTAGCAAATGTGCCTCAACGCCCTCATCAACCGCAACATAAGGATTCATGTGCATACTGATAACATCAAATAATTGATCTGCACGTGGTGGTTGCCATCCTTGCGCTAAAGACCAGTCTTGAGCAGCATAAGCGCCCTGTCCTGCAAAACAACGACAATTTTCATGATGCTGATAATGTTGCTCAGTCATGCCCAAATCATGGAGCAAACAAGATACCGCCAATAATTCAGCATCATGTTTTAAATTCTGTGTCTTGGAAAATGCAAAGGCATAATACCAAGTCCTTAAACAATGATTCTGTAAACTCACTGAACTACAAGATTGCATCTTTTCAATTGCCTGTTTGACATCATGACTATCAGGCAAATGTAAATCATCCATACTCAAAAACTCATGTTTTTGCTTAGAGCGACCTGCTAAAGCATACATTTTTATACTTTGTTTGAGCACAGGGAATAGGCTATGACTCAATAAGGTCATACGATCTTTTAAAGACAAATCACCTGAAGTTTGAGCCATCCATGCTTGTCGACCAATCTGCATTTTTATCCACCTATAGAAATTAGAGTAATTACTCTAATTTCTAGTTTTACTGTAAATTTATGCTGATGTCAAAGTGAGCTGAGCTGTTGTTCCTACAAAGCTAAAGCAAATTTTTAAGTCGTTCATCTAACCAGTCGATAAAGTCTTGAAAATATTTTGGGCGATATTGTCGATCCGTCAGCAAAATATTTACAGGCAATTCTGAGCTTGGGATATCAGTAAATAGACGTATTAGCTGGCCTTTATGCACATAAGATTTTGCATCAAATTCAGGAATTTGAATTAAACCTATACCTGCTAAACCTGCTTGGATATAAGCTTCCGTATTTTCAACCAGTAAACGATAAGGCATTTTGACACGGTGATTCTGAAAGCTTAATTCACTTAATTCTCGGTAATGCTTTGCCACATGATAATCCACAGCAAAATGCTGTTCTAATTGATTGAAGTTTTGGGGATGACCAAATTCTGCCAAATATTCAGGCGAAGCTAATGTCCAAATTTGAGTGTTTTTAATGGGTCGAATCAGTAAATATTCATCCTGAACCTGCCCAACGCGCACCACACAGTCCAGTTGTTGTTCAATCAAATTTGAAAAATCATCACTGCCATTAATCAACACTTTGACTCTAGGATAGCGTTGATAAAATGCGGATAGATGAGGGATCAACACTTGTGTTGCCAAGCGTTTCGGCATGCCAATACTGATCCTGCCCTCTTGGCTACGTACCTGCGTTTTAAAACGATTCAACTCCTTAAGTTGAGCCACCAGACGTATTGCTTCCTCATAAAACAAACTACCTTCATGCGTTAATGCAACTTTTCGGGTAGTTCGATAAAACAGTAATACTTCATATTCTTTTTCCAAAGCTTGAATCACATAAGTCACATTGGAACGAGGCAAACCCAATTGCAACGCGGCTTGAGCAAAAGATTGTTTCTCAGCCACCAGACAAAAAATCTTTAACCGCTCAATTTTATCCATTTTATTATTCAACTTTCCTGCACAATCAGTTCAATACTAACAACTATTTCAAACAAATAAATTCAATTAGGATGCTTTTTATGCAAAAACAACATGAGGAATAAAACTATGTCACAACATAATCTAAAAGGAAAAACGGTACTGATTACTGGTGGTGCAAAAAACTTAGGTGGATTAATTTCACGTAAATTTGCTGAACAAGGAGCAAATTTATTGATTCATTACAATAGTGCCGCAACACAATCCGATGCTGAAGAAACCTTACAAGCCGCACAAGCACTGGGTGTTAAAGCAATTTTAGTACAAGCAGATTTAGCCAATATCCAGAACATTGAAGACTTATTTGTTCAAGCTAAAGCAGAATTTGGCGGTGTGGATATCGCGATTAATACCGTCGGGCGTGTGCTCAAAAAACCATTTTTAGACACCACCGAACAAGAGTTTGATGGCATGAATGACATCAATAATAAAATTGCCTATTTCTTTATTCAATCGGCAGGTCGTCATCTCAATCCAAATGGAAAAATCTGTACCATTGTGACCAGTTTACTTGCTGCCTATACAGGACTTTATTCCACTTATGAAGGCTTGAAAGCCCCTGTGGAACACTATACCCGTGCGGCATCCAAGGAATTTGGTGAGCGCGGTATCTCAGTGACTGCCGTTGCACCTGGCCCAATGGACACACCATTTTTCTATGATCAGGAAGCACCAGAAGCTGTGGCTTATCATAAATCAGCATCAGCCTTAGGCGGCTTAACCAAGATCGAAGATATTGAACCCTTAGTACGTTTCTTAGTGACTGATGGTTGGTGGATCACAGGACAAACCATTTTCGCCAATGGTGGATACACCACGCGTTAAAACATTGGCAATAAAAACTGGGAGCATAATCTATATGCTCCCAATCCATTAATTCAACCAAAACACCAATCCATAAAAACACGCCAAACTCAAAATAATCGTTAACAAGGTATGACGGACTTTATACGCAATCAAAATCGTTAAAATCGTGGCAAGAAAATACGGATTCAGTAAAGTCGAACGAAATACACCATGTTCATCCATAAAAACAATCGGTGTTGCAATTGCCGATAACAAACACGGTGCGGAGTACTGCAAAGACTGTTGAAACCATTTGGGTAAACGCAAAGGCAGATTCGGTTCAAGTAGAATATAGCGATTCATAAACACCACAATTGCGAGAATAATCAGGAGAAACCAAGTCATGCTGTGCGCTCCCTAAAATTCTGTAAGCACGTTGCCGCAAACATTCCAATTACACCTGCCATAATCGCAGCACTTTTAAAATCTAAGCTTAGAAAAACAACGGTGAGAATCACTGAAACCAATACCCCAACCAAAGTATTTAAGTTTTTAATAAATGGAACCACGATTGCGATAAATGTCGCAACAATCGAAAAATCGAGATGATATTGATCTAAATTAGGAACTGCGGCAGCAAGAAAGACCCCACAAGCACTAAACAGAACCCAACATAAATAAAAGCAAAGTCCTGCACCTAACAGATAGTGAATATAATGCTGTTGCTTTTTAATACTCACTGCAAACAATTCATCCGTTAATAAAAAGCCCAACATCAACCGATCTTTTAAAGGCTGTTTAGAAATATCTTCACGTAAATACAGCGCATATAAATAATGCTGCGTTGTAATCAAAAAAACTGAAATGATAATGGTGATTGCAGGTGTTCCTGCCATGACTAAACCTAAGGTCATTAATTGTGCTGCACCAGCAAAGACCAATGCAGACATCCCAATCGCTTGTAAAGTCGTTAGCCCTGCTTGAATCGCCATTGAACCCGCGAGTAAACCCCACGGCAACACCGCAAAACACAATGGCAGTATTTTGATCACTCCATTTAAAAATGCCCGTGATTCGGTCATCGGAGTGTCGTCTGTGCTTTCACCTAACATCAACATCACAATTATTCATTAACGAGATTAGACTATGCCAAAAATGCTTCCATGAAGCTTGTATAAAATTGCTGTTTTATTTGAGAGAGGCAGTATAACCACCCGGTGTAATTCCAAAAGTTTGGCGAAAATGTCGATTAAAATGACTTTGATCCGAGAAACCACATTGCTGTGACACCTCGGATAAATTTAGACCTTGTCTTAATAATTTTTGTGATTTCTGCAAACGTGCCTGAATGAGCCATGCATGCGGTGAGAGTCCAACATGCTTTTTAAATTGACGTAAAAAATGCCACTGACTGAGATTTGCCATTTCCGCCAATTCGATAAGTGAAAACTCTTGCTCAGGCATACTCGCCATTAATTCTTTAATATTTAAGATACGTTGTTTGGCATTGCTCAGATCAGTGGCTTGAGGCTTGGTTAGGCTATATTTTGATACCAACCAAACAATTGTCGACAAAAATAATGTTTGTTTAAGCAACTTATTATTCGGTTGTTCAAGTAAATCAAAAAGTAATCGTAATTGCTGCGCTAAACCCTCATCATGTAACACCGCTTCTCTAAACCAAGGTGCTGTGCCGTGTACAGTAGTGAGATCACGGGTTAATTCATGGAAAATTTCAGGAGTCGGATAAATCGCACGATAACGCCAACCTGTTTCCACTGCCGATGAGCCTGTATGCACCTCATCGGCATTCACTAAAATAATATCGCCTTGTGGCGCAACATGATTACCACCTGTTCGATAGAATCGCTGTGCCCCTTCTTCGATCACCCCAATGCAAAAGCCTTCATGAACATGTCGTGAAAACTCCTGTTGAAAGTAACTGGCTTTCAACATTTCCAAACCACCTAATTCTTTTAGGTGTAAGTAATCGACTTGTTCTCGAGGTCTGCGCGACATCACGACCTCCTAAGGCATGTATGCATCATTTTAGGTTAACGCGATTTAGATAGATTTATAGAACAAAATTGCTGTTTTTACCGCATAATTTTTATCAAAACTTTAGGATTCAAGATGAAACTCCAAGAGGATATATTTATCTGATAATTCAAAACAAATTATTTCTGTCATACCTATTGGATTTCTTTCATCAATTGTTTCTTTAATTTCCCAACCTATTTTAGGAATATCCATCGTATTTAATCGTTCTTTTAATTGCTCTATATCATTCATATCTTCTTCAGAATGTTTAAGATCAGCAACGATACTGGAAATTAGTTGTTTAATTTCAATATCACCCACACATTGAGTACTAAGAGAACCTAGCCATGTAGGAATATCTACTCGTTTTTCCCAAGATAATTCTGTTATAAGATGTGATGTAAAAGGATTATTCAAAAAAGCTTTTAAAAGAAAGTGATCAATACCATTAGAATTGATTTTAGAATCTATTACACACCATATATGACTACATTGACATGTAAGCATTGCAACGTCATAGTCTAGTTTTGGTTTCCCCCCTTTTATCTTTTCATTTAAATCAAGTAGTTTATTTAAATCAAAATTTATCACTTCTTCTACTCCATTTTTTATAAAACTCAATAATGAGAGTATTTACTATAAAAAATTAAATACCAATCTTGATAAATTTTATTGAGTGTAGAATCCAACATTCTGATTGCTATCATCTTATACGGAATCATAATTTAATTATGAAGATTGATCTAAATTTAAATCTCAAAATAAAAGCCTCCGAAGAGGCTTTTATTTATTTGATCAGTTACTTAGAACCTTTGATCCCTGCTTGTAATAACAAAGCACCTAAACCACCGATTTTTTGCTCTTGCGGTTTTTCAGTTTTTGGCTTGTTATTTTGTGGACGCTTAAAGTCACCTTCTTTACGCGGTGGACGTTGACCTTGAGGCTTACGCTCTGAACGTTCAGTTCGTTCTTGCTGTGGACGCTGTTGCTGACGTGGCGCTTTAGCAGGAGCAGAACCTTCTGCACGCATACTCAAATTCACACGATTACGTTCCACATCAACTTGCATCACACATACTTGCACAATTTGACCTGGTTTCACCACTTTATGTGGATCAGAAACAAATTCATTTGCAAGTTCAGAGATATGCACTAAACCATCTTGATGTACACCTACATCCACAAACGCGCCGAAATTAGTTACATTGGTCACCACACCTTCGAGCTGCATGCCTTCAGTCAGGTGCGCAACTTCCGTAATATCTTCACGGAACTTGGCAGTACGGAACTCTGGACGTGGATCACGAGCAGGCTTTTCAAGTTCAGCTAAAATATCTTGAATCGTCGGCAAACCAAATTTGTCATCGACAAACTCATCTGCTTTGACTTGGCGGATAATTTCAGTATTACCAATAATGTCTTTTACTGTTGTGGCTTTTGCTGCAACAATCTTTTCAACCACGCCATAACTTTCTGGATGAACTGCTGATGCATCCAATGGCTCAGAACCATTTTGAACACGCAAGAAGCCTGCTGATTGTTCAAAAGTACGCTCACCTAAACGTGGCACTTTTTTCAAGGCTTGACGGTTATCGAAACGACCATGTTCTTTACGATATTCAACGATTTGCTGTGCAATCGATTTATTTAAACCTGCAATATATGCCAAGATCGCTGGAGATGCGGTATTCACATCCACACCCACCGCATTCACACAGTCTTCAACCACAGCATCCAGTGTTTTTGCCAAACCAGTTTGATTCACATCATGCTGATATTGACCCACACCAATTGATTTCGGATCAATTTTAACAAGTTCAGCCAATGGATCTTGTAAACGGCGTGCAATTGAAACTGCACCGCGAATTGAAACATCAAGCTCTGGCAGCTCTTGAGAAGCGAGTTCACTTGCCGAATAAACCGATGCTCCTGCTTCACTGACCGTAATACGCGTGAGTTTTAAATCAGTATTTGCAGCCATCATCTCAGCAACAACTGCTTCGGTTTCACGACTCGCTGTACCATTACCAATCGCAATAAGTTCCACGTGGAACTCTCGACATAAGCGAGCGAGCTCAGCAATTGAACCTTCTTTATCTTCTTTCGGTGCAAACGGGTAAATCGTGCTATGTGCTAGAACATCACCTGCGTCACTCACAACCGCAAGCTTTACGCCTGTACGGATACCAGGATCAACACCTAAAGTAGTACGACCACCTGCCGGTGCAGAAAGAAGTAAATGACGTAGATTTTCAGCAAACACATCCATTGCTTCAGCTTCAGCAGCTAAGCGCTTATCAGTCAATAAGGAATGTTCGATTTGCGGACGAATCTTACCAAGCCAAAATAATTTTGCAGTTTGTTTTAAATAATCTTGACGGCTTTGTGGCTGAATTTGTTCAAGATTATATTCAGTTTCAATACGAGCTAACGGCGTATCATCTTCGCCGTCCACTTTTAAACCCAATACATTTTCTTGACGACCACGTAACATCGCCAATAAACGATGCGAAGGTAATTTATTTAGGTTTTCAGAAAACTCAAAATAATCACGGAATTTTTTACCGACTTCTTTTTTCTCTTCAGAAGCAACTGCGCTCTTAAGAACTGCTGTTTTAGAGAAAATTTGTTTTAATTCAGTGGTTAATCCAATATTTTGTGCCCAGTCATCAATCAAGATGTGCTGAATTGCATCAAGTTGGCTTTCGACATCTGGATAGTCTTCATGACTAAAACCTACCAATGCCTCAGTCGGATCAACTTGATCGGCAATAATTTTTTCAGCTATTGGACCTAAACCAGCTTCTTTTGCCTTAAATGATTTACTGGTACGTTTTGGACGGTACGGTGCATAAATTTCTTCTAGTGCATTTTTAGTTTCTGCTGCATTCACGCGCGCCAATAAATCATCACTTAATTTATCTTGTTCTTGTAAAGATTGAATCACCTTTTCACGACGCTCGTATAAATCACGTAGATAAGTTAAACGTGTGTCGAGTTGGCGTAATTGCGTATCGTCTAAGCCCTGCGTGACTTCTTTACGGTAACGTGCAATAAAAGGAACGCTAGCGCCTTCATCAATTAAACGAATAGCAGCTTCTACTTGGTTTGGACGTACGGCAAGTTCATTTGCCAACTGCTGAACTAAGTCAGTCATCGTGATTGATTCCACAAGGGTTAAGTCTAAAAGCACTGATTATAAAGTCCGTGACTATAAAATCCACTATTGTTTTTTTGAATATTTTTAGAGTAGATTATGCTAATTGATAAATACTTATAAAATACTAAGAATTTTTCGCCTAAATATTGAAAAATAGATCGATTGTCATAATTTTACCTGTATACATTTGGTATCTATCTCTTGATTTTATTGGCAATATTTGTTGCTTTATAACATAGCCAAAACTGTGCAATGAATCGTATACTCCCTAGCATTGCATAAAGACGATGACAATAAACGATAAAGGAGCACATCATGAGTTTAGTTGTACCTGCCGAATCGACGGAAACCGTACATCATGAGACAGATCGCGTCGAACGCATTTTAGTGGTCGATGATGATGTGCGTCTGCGTACCTTATTACAACGCTTTTTAGAAGATAAAGGCTTTGTGGTAAAAACAGCCCATGATGCAACGCAAATGGATCGTTTACTACAACGTGAATTATTTTCGCTTATCGTTTTAGATTTTATGTTGCCTGTTGAAGATGGTTTAAGTATTTGCCGTCGTTTACGTCAGTCTAATATCGACACACCTATTATTATGCTCACTGCACGTGGTAGTGATTCGGATCGTATTGCGGGTCTTGAAGCGGGTGCAGATGATTATTTACCAAAACCATTCAACCCAAATGAGCTATTAGCACGAATTCGTGCCGTTTTACGTCGCCAAGTCCGTGAAGTACCAGGTGCACCAAGTCAACAAGTTGAAGTCGTAAGTTTTGGTCCATGGTCGCTCGACCTTTCTACACGTACTTTAACGCGTGAAGGTCAAGTTGTGACACTCACGACAGGTGAGTTTGCGGTATTAAAAGCCTTGGTTCAACATCCTCGCGAACCTTTAACTCGTGATAAATTGATGAATTTGGCACGTGGTCGTGAATGGGGTGCTATGGAGCGCTCTATTGATGTCCAAGTCTCTCGTCTACGTCGTTTAATCGAAGATAATCCTGCGCGTGCCCGTTATATTCAAACCGTTTGGGGTGTAGGTTACGTATTTGTTCCAGATGGTGCAGAGTAAACTTAGGAAATTCTTCATTGAAACTTGAACCAATTGATCCACAAGCATTTACAGATTTCGCGACTTATTCAGAAAGACCGCGAACAAAATGGGAACGTTTTTTAGATAAAATTAAACCACGTTCTGCGGCCATGCGTACCACAATCTTGGTATTGTTCACGGTCGTTTTTAGCTTGTTTATGTCCTTGTGGTTCTTTTGGCGAACTTTATATTTACCAGAATTACAACAACATGCGCGTTATCTCGCCATTGAGCTTGAATTAGTCAATAATCCAGATATTCGTATTTTACATCGCGATACAGAAGTTGATGTCGATACATGGCTTAAAAACCGTATTGGTATTGAATACATCACTGACCCCAAAGAATTTCCAAAAATTGAAGATAAATTCTTAGCCGAGTTATTTACCAACCAAATCGAAACCAAACTTGCGAAAGAGCTGGGAGTCGATAACGCTGATAACGTTACTGTATATTTTAAATTCAAACCGATACCACGTATTTGGATTCAAACCCCTGAAATGCATGGTAACTGGGTGCGTGAACCATTAAAAACGTATACCAACTACAGCGTGGAACTGATTGCAGCATGGCTATTTGGCGTTCCTATTATTTCTTCAATTATTATTTTAATTCTAGTCCGACAAATGAATCGACCATTACGTCGATTACAGAATGCCGCCAACAATTATAGTAAAACTGGTAAAGCACCTTATCTTGATACCAATCATGGACCACTCGAAATACGTCAAGTAAACCAAGCATTTAACCATATGGTATATACGCTTGAACAAACTGAACGCGATCGACAAATCATGCTAGCAGGAATTTCACATGATTTACGTACGCCACTGACGCGTATTCGCCTGACCGCAGAAATGCTCCCAGATGAGTTTTTCCGCGAAGGTCTAATTTACGATGTAGATGATATGGATGCGATCCTGAATCAATTTATTTCGTATATGCGAGATGGATCTGATGAAGAACTATCACAAACCAATATCAATACATTGCTTCAAGAAGTCGCTGTACAATTTAAGCCCTTAGATATTCGTTTTGAAGCACAAGAGCTCCCCATCATCCCTGCGCGAAGCCTATCCTTAAAACGTTTGATTGCGAATTTAGTCAACAATGCCAAACGTTATGGTGCAGAACCAATTGAATTATCGGCAAGCCATGTTGATGATCATATTCTGATTACCGTCGCTGATCATGGTGAAGGTATTCCACCAGATCAAGTTGAAGAACTCATGCAACCCTTTGTTCGTGGTAATTCAGCACGCACGATTCAAGGAAGTGGCCTCGGCTTAGCCATTGTAAAACGTATTGTTGACATTCATCAGGGACAAATTAGCATTCGCAATCGCGAGCAAGGTGGTTTAGAAGTGGTGATTTCACTTCCACTCAACCATGAAAATCTTGAAGAATCTCAAACGAATGCGATTGATAAAATTAAACAGACCATAACTGGACACTTTTAGAACAATTCGTGATGGAAAAATAACTCTTTTTATCTCTGAAAAAGTATCACGCATTTCACATATTAGACCTTAGCCGTAGTCCAATTCCCTTTTCAAGTTTTAACGCTAAAATCCATATCTAACTAAGAAGTATATTGAGAATGGATCATGTCTTTAAGTCGTATTCGCCTTGCTACCCTACATGACAAAGTGATGAGCGCTGA
The DNA here is from genome assembly GCF_014636095.1 of Acinetobacter modestus. Classification (GTDB taxonomy): domain Bacteria; phylum Pseudomonadota; class Gammaproteobacteria; order Pseudomonadales; family Moraxellaceae; genus Acinetobacter; species Acinetobacter modestus. The sequence continues at coordinate 212,514 of NZ_BMDV01000003.1, read as the reverse complement.
ACAGGCTGCTCGCTTTATTGAAAATGATATGACGGTTGGTATGAGTGGTTTTACTCGTGCTGGAGAAGCTAAAGCTGTGCCACAAGCATTGGTCGAACAAGCTAAAAAAAATCCGTTAAAAATCACATTAATTACAGGTGCAAGCCTAGGGAATGACTTAGACAAACAATTGACAGAAGCAGGTGTACTTGCTCGTCGTATGCCATTCCAAGTTGACAATACTTTACGTCGCGCCATTAATAATGGTGAGGTAATGTTTATCGACCAACATTTGTCTGAAACTGTTGAGCAAATGCGTAATCAACAGCTTAAACGTCCAGATATTGCTGTGATTGAAGCTGTTGCGATTACAGAAGATGGTCATATCGTACCGACAACCTCTGTAGGCAACTCTGCAAGTTTCGCAATTTTTGCTGAAAAAGTGATCGTTGAAATTAATACCTCATTGAGCGAAAACTTTGAGGGCTTACACGATATTTATATTCCAACATATCGTCCAACACGTACCCCACTTCCATTAACTCAAGTCGATGATCGTATTGGTTCAACTGCAATCCAAATTGACCCAGCAAAAATCGTAGGCATCGTTTTTAATAATACGGCCGACTCACCATCAACTGTGACTGCACCTGACGATGAAACTCAAGGGATTGCAAATCACCTCATCGCTTTCTTTGAAAAAGAAGTTGCAGCAGGTCGATTAGCGAAAAACCTAGGTCCTTTACAGGCTGGTATTGGCTCAATTGCAAATGCAGTTTTGACTGGTCTTAAAGATTCTAACTTTGAAGATTTGGTCATGTATTCTGAAGTATTACAAGACTGTACTTTTGAATTGATTGATGCTGGCAAAATGAAATTTGCTTCTGGTAGCTCAATTACGCTATCTGCACAATGTGGTGAGCGCGTATTTGGCAATCTTGAACACTACAAAGATAAATTAGTATTACGCCCACAAGAAATTTCTAACCACCCTGAAATCGTACGTCGTTTGGGTATTATTGGGATTAATACAGCACTCGAATTCGATATTTACGGCAACGTGAATTCTACGCATGTTTGCGGTACAAAAATGATGAATGGTATCGGCGGTTCAGGTGATTTTGCGCGTAATGCTCACCTTGCAATCTTCGTCACCAAGTCAATCGCAAAAGGTGGTGATATTTCATCAATCGTGCCAATGGTAAGCCACGTTGATCATAATGAGCATGATGTTGACATTCTGGTAACTGAAGTTGGTTTAGCAGATTTACGTGGCTTAGCACCTCGTGAGCGTGCACGTGTGATTATTGACAACTGTGTACACCCACTTTATCAAGCTGCCTTAAATGACTATTTTGATCGTGCCTGCGAGCGCGGTGGCCATACACCTCATATTCTTCGTGAAGCACTGTCATGGCATGCGAACTTCGAAGAAACGGGTCATATGTTAGCAAACGAAAAATTAGCAAAAACCGCTTAATTTTTTGCTTCACATCTTGAAAAAGGCTGAATCCATTTGATTCGGCCTTTTTCGTTTTGATCAGAATTTCAGACCATATGAAACACCTAAAATATGCTGATCCATTTCAAGGTTAGCTTCACCACCGCCAAAGTTCAAAGGAATAGATTGACTTCCTTTTACGGTTTCTTTCAAACCATAGGTATATGCAACACTAAGCTCCTGTGCATGATCAATATTCCACGTCGCCCCCACGCTGAGATGATCTTGAATTACACCAGGTGCAAGAATATTCAAGAACGTTTGATCTTGGGGAATTGGCTGATCATTATGGCTATATCCAGCTCTTATCGTCACTTGTGGATTAACTTGATATGCCGCCCCAATCTTGTAAACGTTAATATCTTTCCAACCAAAACCCTGACCTTTTTTTGAACCAAAACCATTACCCGCCATCACCGAAGCTAGACTAAAAGGATTTCCAACTGAATCTACATCAGAATAATTAATACGTGATATATCAGTTAATACACTTAATGCAGGCGTCAATTGAAAAGCTGCTCCTACCCCATAGCTTTCCGGCACATCAAAACCTCCAGCTTGTGCAAATAAACCTCGATATTGATCAAATTTGTCCGATTTAATTTTTGAAGAGTAATTTGCACCAACAGTTACGACATCATTTAGCTTCGCACTCCAGCCAACTTTAACACCTATGCCTGTAGCAGAGTCCTTACCATTATTACTCAGTTTTTGTCCATCAACAGAAAATGGCGCAAAACCTGAAATTCCTTTAGCTTCAAATCGTTGATAAAGAATGTTGGTCGCAATACCGATGGATTGGTTTTCGCTATAACGCCAAGCCACAGATGGAGAAATAAAAATCTGCGCTAAATCTACCCCTGCCTCACCTGTATTCCCAAAAGCTGCATACGGATTTTTCTTGTAGGAGGTATTCATACCACCGTTACCATAAATCGCTAACCCCAAAGCAACCGTATCATTTACTTTCTTATTTACAGCAAATTCAGGTAGAACAAAATATTCACGCCCATTGCCACTGTATTGACCGTTGGCGCCTGCCAAATTCCCCTTAATTTCAGCAGAACGCTTAGGGTTAAATATAGTCGCGCCAATATCGACACGACTGTCTAACCAAGCCAATCCAGAAGGATTATTCGCAATCGTCAAAGCATCATTAAATGCCGCAATAGAGGCCCCAGCAGCTCCTTGAGCTTTAACCCCATAGCCATGCATGAAATAACCTGTTGTCGCGAATGCTGATGACGATAAAGCGGATAAAAATAATGTAGGAAGTGTAAACCCAAGCAACTTTCGCATAACTTATCTTCAGTAAAAATAATATATGTATAAGCATATTGTTTTTCTTTTATTCAGATAACTAAGTTAATTTGAGAAGCATATTCTTTTTATTCATAAACAAATTTTTTGATCAAAACACATCCCATTTTGATTCATGAATAAAAAAAGCCCTAAACTTGAGTTTAGGGCTTTTTGAATATGGTGGGGGACCCTCAACCGAATTAAAGCCTGTAACCATTATGCAGCAAGGCTTTTATGTTTTACGATTTCATTTATACCAACAAAAATACCAACAATACGCAAAAGTACCCTGTTTTTTGGCAGCCTATAGCGGCGGCTATTACAAACGCTTGCGCCGTGCCATTTCGACAAAATCGCAAAAAATCGACATGAGGATGCTAACGTGTCGATGCTATAAATATATGCATGTAGACATGTCGATAAAAAGGCAATTTATAAACATGAGCTTATGCCTGTGCGTTTTGTTATTTAGCATTACTGCCTTTTGCCGTGTTTAAATATCCAACTTCGGCAAACTTCTAACAATCTTCATGGTTTCCAAACTCACGGTAATAACACGCAAGAACAACTCCAGCGGGTATGCCGCGTTGTTCATGGTTTCATTTGCCCAGTCGTTTGCATCGTTTACTATGCCGCTTTCTTTATGAGTAGATACGCCTTGACGCTCCATAACCCACTCTAGTGCAGGCTTACCATTGACCACGTAGTCATACGCTTCCAACGGTATGCCTTTAACGGTAATGCGCTTGTTGTAAACCACCGTGCCTTTCTCGCCTCTTTTGGCAAACTTCATTTTTTCGACATAGAAGTCTTCAGAGGTCAATTGGCTGTACGCAGTGCTGCCTGTGTCCAATGTTGCCTTGTATGGATCAACCGTTTCGTAATTCAAGTGCCAATGTGCTAAGTCACGCCCTGCTTTGGAAAATGCCCAAAAGTCTTCAGCTTTCTTCACACAAGGAATACGTGGCAATTCTTTGGTGAGGTTATCGGCATAGCGTGTACGGTATTCTTCGCTATGGAGTAAACCGTAGGTGTAATAGAAGATGTCTTCTTTGGTGATCTGCTCGCTAGGGTATGCCGTTTGGAAGTGCTGTAAGCCTTCGTCACTAATACCATCTTTGCGTTCGTATTTAGTTTCAGTCACAGTTAAGGCAAGGGATTCATCGAATAAGTCGCCTGAACCTACTTTTTTATCTTGAGTCACTTCTTCGTAAAGGTAGAGTGGGAAGCATTGCGTTCCTCCATCAGGCTGAAGATCAGGAATCATATTTGTAATTAGTGCTAACTGCCCTTCTTTATTCCACCTTTGCTTCAACATAATTACCAAGTTTGATACGCTATTAGAAGGAAAAATTTTAGGTATTTGTCCTTGCAATTCATTTAATTGCTTTGAATAGAAGACCCAAGAAGTTGTGTAAGGTCTATACAAAGCATACCTAGTACTATCAGAGGAGGTATCTATTTTTTTACCCTTTAGAAAGTCACCACGAAGACCTCTAGTCCAGTTGATTAGTTTTGGATCTTGTGTAACGTCATTATCAAAATCAAAAGAAGGTAATGAATTACATTTATCCAACTCTCTATCGTAAATCTTAATCATCGAATCTATGTTTCTTTTCAATGATGATAGAGAAGAATTGTAAACCCATGCATCACGATTAGTTTTCAAACCATGCGTATAATTTAAAAATAATGCGGAATTTAATTTATCTTTTTTATTCCCAATTACAATGTTGTCATTAAAACTATTATCTCTTTGATTAATCCAATCATTATGAATATCAGGAGCGATTTCTTTCCATGTAGTAATGCCATTTATACTTTTCAACTCGGTTAGCTTATCAAGCTTCATTTTTCGATCTAAATACTCACCTATTTCTGCGTAAAAAATCTTATTTTCTCTTATTGTCAATTTATTCTTAACAAATATTGTAATTGCCACACCCGTTAAAATATTAAAAACATTGGTACCTTCCTTCTTCGCCAAATCACCTGATTTACCTCGGATTGCTCCTTTAAGATTAAAGATATATAAATTACCAAACTCTTCGTGCAGACACTTTCTAAGACCACTAGCTACGTTTGAGTCAATAAAACCCGCATTAGTTACGAAACCAACAACCCCCTGTTCACCAATTCTATCTGATGCCCATCTAATTGCACGAATATAGGAGTCGTATAGCGAATTTTTCAACGTTGCATTTGAATGCAGTGCATACGTTTCTGAAATTCTAGAATCTAAAAAACTATATTTCACATTTTGGTTATTATCATTTGCTGAGTCTTGACCTGCCGAATATGGTGGGTTGCCAATAATCACTTGTATATCTAGGGATTTCTGCCGTTTACGTCGGGCACTATTCTCAACAAGCACTTGATCAACCAAATCCTCTTTCTCATACATTTGGAACGTATCGGTTAAACATATCCCTTCAAACGGCGTGTATTCATCAATGATTTGACTGTGGTACACCGCTTCAATATTGATTGCTGCAATATAGTAGGCGAGCAATACAAGCTCATTGGCATGAATTTCATTTTTGTATTTATAGGTCAATTTCTTCGGTGGAATTAAACCACTTTGCAATAGGCGAGAAATGAACGTGCCTGTCCCAGTAAATGCGTCGAGTACATGCACACCTTCATCAGCAAAGCTCTTGCCAAACTCTTGTTGAAGCACATCGTTAACGCTGTGAATAATGAAGTCCACCACTTCAACAGGTGTATATACAATGCCTAGACGTTCAGTCATCCGAGGGAAGGCATTACGGAAGAATTTGTCATATAACTCGACAATGATCTTTTGTTTACCTTCTGCGCTATCAATACCCGACGCACGTAGCTTTACACTGTCATAGAAGCGTTGTAGTGCTTCAGTTTCGCTGTCGAGTTGATGCTGATCTAAAACATCCAAAACCTTTTGCATGGCAATCGCCATTGGGTTATGCGCCGCAAAGCTGTACTCATCAAACAAGGCATCGAAAACAGGCTTGGTGATGAGGTGCTGTGCCAACATCTCAATGATTTCAGCATCCGATACCGCATTGTTGAGGTCGTCACGAATCTCGTGTGCAAACTCCTCAAAGACCGCACGTTCTTTTTCGCATTCAGGACGCTCTAGAATGTCCGTAATGAGCTTGATATGAGTTTGTGCAATCTTGGCAATGTCATTCGCCCAATCTTCCCAGTGGTGGCGGTTACCGACCTTCTGCACCACTTTGGCAACGATCGCGCGTTCGATTTCGCCTGATTCGAAGCTAAAGGAATGCTGAGTATCTTCAACGTCATCCTTTTTAGACTTTTTGCTAGGTGTACCAATCGTCGAGCCACCTTTGCCTGCACCTTTCTTCTTCGCTTTAGCTGCCACCTTGTCGCTAATCGCAATGATTTCCATCTTGGAACGGTCAATGCCCGTTAAGTCCATCTTGTTAATCATGGCATCAAAACGGTCATCGTGCGAACGTAGTGCATTCAACACTTGCCAAACGACTTTATAGGTTTGGTTGTCATCAAGGGCTTTGTTCGCGTCCACATTGGGCGGTATGACCACAGGTAAAATGACATAACCCATTGTTTTGTTGGGTGCAAGGCGCATCACACGACCGACCGATTGCACCACGTCTACTTGCGAATTACGTGGCGTTAAAAACAGCACCGCATCGAGTGCGGGCACGTCCACACCTTCCGATAAACAACGTACATTACTCAATACACGGCAAACAGGACGTTCTGCGCCGTCATCATCGTGCTGTGGTTCAGGCGTGGCTTTGAGCCAATTGAGCCGTTGTTCTTTTTTATCTGCACCCATGCCGCCATCGACATGCTGCGCTTGGCAAAATAACCGATGCGATATTTCATTGCCTTCTTTGGCTTCGGCTTTTTGATAGGCTTCTACCACGGTTTGGAAAATACTAGCTATACGGTTAGAACTAACTTGGTGCTTACGTGCTTTGGCGGTTTGGTCAATCACCTGACAAAATGCCAATGCACGCTGCATCGGGGCGGTGTCTTCTTCTAAGTCGGCATGAATGCCTTGCTTTGATAAAGCCTTCCAACAGCCGACAATACGCGCCGCATCATCGACTACGATTTCGCTATTTTCGGTAATGGTGCTTCCGATCTTATTAATGATCGTATCTGAATCTACCGTCAACACAATGACTTTATAATCGACCAATAAGCCACGCTTCACCGCTTCGGAAAAATTAATGGTATACAGCGTTTCGCCAAATAGCTTTTCGTTATCCATTGAAAATAGCGTGTAGTCGCTGGCGTTGTTTTTTACATCGTCGGAAAAAATACGTGGCGTTGCGGTCATATACAGGCGTTTTTTACCTAAAATAAAACCTGCATCGTGTATTTTTACAAAGTTTGAATCGTTTTCGCTGTCGTGGGTTGAGCCAGTAGTGCGGTGCGCTTCATCACAAATAATTAAATCAAACTCACCCATGCCTTCGTTATTTTGCGCATCACTCACGGTTTGAATGGAATGATAGGTCGAAAATACCACTGTCATGTGGTCAGCATCGTGGTGATGTTCAACATTTTCTGCTAATTTTTCAGGATTGGTGGTGGCAGGATATTGCAACTCATGCTCTAGCGTGGTCACGGCATCTATGGCAGTGGCATCCTTTTTCTTGCCAATTTCAGTATCGGAACAAACTGCATAGCTATGCAACGGCGTGGTCGATTCTTGCGTCCATTCGGTTAGGGTTTGCGACAACAGCGATAAGCTCGGCACAAGGAACAATACACGTTTGCCCGCACCTGCACAGGCTTCGGCAATTTTTAAACTGGTAAAGGTTTTGCCTGTACCACACGCCATAATCAGCTTGCCGCGGTCTAACTTTTGCTCGTACAAACCAATTTTCACGCTGCTTAAAGCGGCTTTTTGGTGGTCACGTAGTTCTTTCTTTGGCTTAAATACAACTTGTTTCTTTTCAGCAAATTTCGACCAATCAATGACGCTCTGTTCTAAGATTTCAAGGTCAATCTTGGTTACAGGCGGGTCTTGGTTTTCTAAAGTCGCTAGGGCATTATCCGACCATGCGTGTGTGGTGCTTACAATATAACGGCGTTTAAAGTAGGTTCTTGAAGCTGCTGACAAAAAACTGTCAATTTCGGCTTTAGATACTTTACGGTCTGCATCGTACAGTTTGCATTGAATGGCATGAAATTCGCCGTCTTTGGTGGTAGCAACAAGGTCTATACCTGTGTCTTTACCCGACAAACCTTGTGCCTTTGCCCAGTCGGTATAGGTCTGAACTTGGGCAAATAAGTCTACATAGTAAGGTTCATTTTCAAAATATTTAATGCACAAGGCTTCAAAGTAAGTGCCTTTTTCGCGTTCGCTTTTCGCCGCTGTTCTATATGTATTTATTAGGTCAAAAAAAACCGACATACCGTAAATCCAAAAGAATGTTTTTATTCAATGGATTCTACTGAAACCACCCTACAAAAACCATAAGTGATAACACATTTGCAGAGGCTTGGGTTTTGAATGTTTAATAAAAATGCCCCACTGGGGCGGCGTTTTAATCTATACGCTTCAATGCTTCCCTTTGCTCTTTAAACATTGCATTAACCTGTTTAACTAACTCATTTATATTTGACACTACACCGCCCTTGTAGGCGTTACGGCTAACTGTTGCCTTGCCTGCTGCCGTTTTCGCACCTGTAGACTTTAACCACGGTTTGACTGCGTTGATTCTGTCTCGTTGTTCTTGGCGGCGTTCTTCTGTCCAGTAGTGTTTATTGCTCATATATGCCTCGCGCGTGAGAAATATTTTAATTTAAACAAACAAACTATATTGCCTTAACCTTTCTAGCGGTGATTTTTGCATCTGTAACCGTTGGTATGGCTTGCTTTGGCTGTTGCTCAATAGCAGATTGTGTCTGTTGTACTGGTTCGCTTGTTTGCTCACTTTGCACCGTACCTTGTGGGCTATTGTTTACCTGTTGGTTATTGATTTGTTGATTGTGGGCAATGTTGGCGTGCTTAGCGAATATGACTGGGGGATTCTTGATATTGGACAAGGTTTCCAGTGTTGCCCTGCATTGGCTTTGTGCTTTGAGTGCCAGCCTTAGAAGTTTGTCCATATTCGCCACATATTCTTGCCTGTTGGCTCTTTTTGCCATATCGCAAAACAAGGCGTTAAGACTTTGCGCCTGTGACATTAAAATACGCTCCGCTAGTAACAAGGGAGTGTCGCTTTGTAGTTGTTCGCTGCTTTGCTGCAATGAGTCAATAATGCCGCCAAGTTCTACACGTTCGCCAAAAAGGTTTCCTTTGAATGAATCAATCACAATGGCGTTGAGTGTTTCGGGATTCTGTAGAAAGTCCTCAATCGCTTTGTCTGAATCACTTTTTTTTGATTTGATTTTGCCGCCTTTATTTATCGCAACTTCGTTTTGATCTGTTTCGTTGGTCATCTCTGTTCACCTTGTTAGATTTTCAGCGTCTAACACAATCTAATTATTATCGTTACCGTGTAACAGTGTCATTTATGGGGCATTTTTTCACTCTACCTTGATGGAATTAAGATATAAAATTATCTATAAATAACCGTTTAAACCTTGTCATATATACGTTATAGCGTGGTTTTAAGTGCGTTTTTTAAAGGGTGTCGTCAGGGTAATAAGTTAGTGATTGTGAGTTGTTTTTCTGTTTTTTCAGCATTTCAAAATGCCCACTACATAAGATTCTTCGTCTATTGGTTGTATTCCTGTTGACCTTAATAGGATTAGGGTCAATAAAGTCAGGAATGTGGATACACATCGCTTTACGGTTCAGCTTATTTAGAGCCTTGATAGACTTCCAGCGAAAATACAAGAATATACTGCCAACCAAAATGGAAAGAGCAGTAACCCCAATTATGATGTGAATGACATTTGTCATGTTGTTCTCTCGTTTAGCTGTATGTATGTGCCTTTTTAGATGGGACGTGTGGGACTTTTGGGACGTGCATAGATAAGATATTGATTATGTATAAAAAACATACGTCCCACTCTCTAATAAATATGTCAAAAATATCAGTATGATACTTGGGACGCAATGGGACGTATATTAAATGACGTCCCACACGTCCCATCTATGTCCCACATTTAAAAACCATATAATTTAATTAATGGGACGTTATAATATTTATATATAACAATGTATTACATTAAAATATATTGATAACGTCCCACACGTCCCATCTTAAAAACGCTATTTTAGGATTCATCATCAAAGCTGTGCATGACATCAGCCTTAAAGTGCATCATTCTCGGGCGGCTGCCATCGGGTAATTTTCCGCCCATGCGCTTCACTACTCGTTCATCTTCACCCAGTACAAGCCATCCATTTGCTTTAAGCACCTTTTTGGCGGTGGCTTCATTGAGTCCTATGCACATTTCCTTTTTAAACATGGTGGACGACACAAGGTAGACACGCTCGTCAGGGTCAAAATAGCCGACACGGTTATGAATACGTGGGCGGATGACTTCGCCGTCAGGTTGTCGGATAACTGTCAGGCTTTCAAAACGGCTTGTCCCGTGTGCTTCAAAGAATGCCCCGACATGCTCTAGTATCTTTGTTTCTTCAATATTTCCGCCGTTGCCTAATGTGCCTAGCCAAGTATTAAAACATTGCCCTACAGCGTCAAAACTTCGCCCTTGCTGCCATCCTGTGATGCCTGCCTGTGTTGCTAATTCACCAGCAACCGCCACAAGTGCAAAACGGCGTAATACTCGCACCGCTTGGCTGTTTTTGGTGGCATGTTTGACTATGAAGTCATCGAGCATGGATTGCGCTTGTAGCATCAAGTCATCTTTATTTGCGGTCAGGTACTCAAGCCATTTAATGCCAGCATGTCCGTAGTGTTTGGCGGATAGCTCATTGATACGATTACCAACATCGCTGGAGCTGCTGCCGTAATTGATACGCTCAAATACGCCGTATCCTTTGCCTGCATCACTGGGAATATGAGCAAAGCGGAGTAATAACCCTGCATCCATTTCGATGCCGCCACGTCTTAAATGGTCCTCAAGGGCAATTTCGCCTGTAGAGGTGTACATCAGATTGAATTGCTTATTTTCTCTATTTCTGCCCGATTTGCTGCCTCTAGCTTTACCCTGTGCACCTGTCAGCATATAAACAATATCTGATACGGCTTTCGGAACTGCCTGCCGTAATTCATCAAGATTGAGATAATTGTCATTGCGGAGTTCGGCATCATTTTCTAAAGCGTTGTCAGTGGTGCGCCATGACTTTGATACGTCTTTTGGTCTGCCCCATACGCTACAAGCTGCCTTTGTAATGGTACTTTTACCATCGGTTGAAGTACCGTAAATATGAAAGCCGCCGCTTTCTATATCCAGTGGTGTCACCAATTGCCCCGAAAATGCACAGGCAAAGGACAATACAGCAAGGGCATGAGGTTCAATCAATCGGCTTAACTCTTGCCATCCCTCGAGCGTTCCCATTGTGCTGTAAGGGTCTTTCATTTCACTATTGAATAATAGCTGCTCATCGTCTTGGCTGCCGTAGGTGCGGTTGGTGGTGACAAAGGTATTGCCATACCATCCAGTACGATCTACACAACGAAAACGCTTCTCGATGGGGTAGTCTTGAATGTAGTTGATGAATACATTTTTCTTGTAGGTCTGACGTGGCGGCATCAATCCATGACTAGCAATTAACTTTAAAGCGTCTTGAGCTTCACCCATGAAATGCTCATAAGGGATAATCAATGTATGCAAAGTACGATCTTTATCGTGGAACTGAATAACACGTTTCCAGTTGTCATTTTTTAGGCTTCGGGCTTCTCCCAAAACAATTAGGGCATTGGAAATTAGGATTTTGCTTTGTTTGGTTTCGCCGTTTTCGTCCTGTTTTTCCTTGATCTGATATAAGCCACTTTCAAGAATATGCAACCACGAACCATCATCCATTTTGAACGGTTTGGCTAAATGCCCCTTTGGGGGTGCTTTGGCTTGTTCTACTGCTGCCTTAATCATGCAATCAACTTCATCCTGTGACATCGCAAAATTAGGCGGTTCGGGAATAAATGCTATTTTGACATCAAGGTCGGTGTAGCGACGTTTTATGTCGTCCTGTTGGTGTACTGGAGCAATGACACATAGATCAGAATGTGCCTGCATCAATGCCTTGAGGGTATAAGCATTGATCTTGTCTGATTGATATGGCGAATAGACTGGATATGTCGTTTTAAAGGCAAGGTGAATGTCATCTGTGACGATCAAAGGAAATTCACTCAACTTTGAGCGATTGAAATACAAGCCACCACGACCAAAAACAATGTCCTTGAATCCCTCAATCGTTGGATTGGTAAATACTGCTCCAATCGGTTGTAAGTTTTCGTCAAAAAGATCAAAAACTGCCAAGCCATATAAAGCATCATCATTAGATTCGCCGTACTGGGTGGCGTTCTCAATCACAGAACGGCGGATTTCTACAGGACAACCGCCCATCATTTCAAGCATTGCGATATGTAGCGGATTATTGTTAAATAATGGGACTGTATATTCTTCAAGTGCTTCAACAATTGAATCGCTTGCATCGTTGCCCACTCGCTCAAGTGGGCTTTGTTGTTTTTGAGGGTTAGCATTTGAAATGCCACCCTCGAACATATCAGCGGTACTATCCCATGAGGGTTTTATATTCATACATCACCCCCTTTTGTATTCTCCCATTCTTGTTCGTATTGTTCTGACATTTCTGCATGGTAGCTATGATGCTCCTCTGCTAGGTAGCTGTACATCTCCAGTGCGGTTTTTAGTTCATCGAAGTGGCATGAATGTATGCCTTGTTGCTGTAAGTCCACACTTAACTTGATGAAGTCACGGTGGACTCGGTTTAGTGCGCTTTGCATCCAGTTCATATCACATGCAGCCAATGAAGCTAGATCGTGCATGTCGCCAGCATCGTATTTTTTAGGTGTATTTGTAGAATTGATTTGATTAGGCATGAGTATGCGCTCCTAGTGTTTTTGGAGCTTCACCACCCATGACCATTTGGGATAGATGAAGCTGAAAGGGATTGGTCAACTGGCTCACTAGGTTACCAGCACACTCGAAAGTGTTCCCCTCCAGCTCCACCATAAAGATATGCGGACGCATAGAGATAGTACGTACAAAAAAAGCCCTTGCGGACTGTACGCCTAGTGAGAATTTATAGCTGACCAAAGCTAACTTTGAGATTTTGCCCAAAGCCCGATTAATATAACCATACTGGGGAGCGTTAGCAATATTGAATAATTTGTTTTTCATTACTGGCCCTCACTGCACACGATTGATGTGAATATCTGAATTAATCAAAACGCCATCATTTGATAAGCCGACCTGCTGGCGGTTATCCATCATCTGCAATAAACGCTGTTCTGCTTCTTCAAAGCTAATACCGAAATGCTTTGCAATGTCCTCTAGGCGGTACATAGGTTCGCAGTCATCCGTGTAACCGCTTACTGGTGGCAACAAGTTCAATTCTTTAGCCTTTTGGTGCATTTCCGCTTTGATATGCTCAGGCGTGTAGTGCATTGTCAAAATAAGGGCCTGCTCAGTGATGGGGTGGTCATCACCGTACTGCTTAACCATGTTTTTGTAATGGTCAAAGGCTTTGAAAAATTCAGGGTTTACTGGTTTAGTCATGGTGTAACCCCTCAAAGGTTAGCTGTAAATTTGTTGTACATGTCGCAATCCGTAGGTTTAAATCTCGCATTGAATAACGATGGTTCACTAATCCAGTGCCATGAAATGAACCTTTAGCCTTTTGGGTCTTTGCTTGCATACATAGGCGGTTTAATTCATCAAAAGCAGTCTGCCTTGCTGAATATGAGCCTGTCTTTCTGAGCGTTGGCAATACCTCTGCAAATACCCAGTTTTGGAAATTGAGAGCTTCGGGTTTGTTTGATCTGAAAATGACACGGTAGAGATTCGGCTCGTTAATAAAAATCAGTTCTTGTTTACCGCCATTGGTTGAAACACTGATTTTGTGTACGCCAATAGGGTCTAATGCGCCATGTCGTTTAGGGGTTTCGTTTTTAACGTACCCCCTTTGAATCTGTAATAGATCAGACGACCTAGAAATATTTAAAACCTTGCACACATCCGCCAAACAAAATAAAGGCTCGCCGTTGTCATCTAAAACAATACGAACGGAACTGGATTTAAAATCAAAATGGGTAACGGCGTTCATACTGTCACCTCTTTTAATTCGTATCGGGCGTGAGTGCCTTTGCTGTTCAGGTTCTTTTCGTTATGAGTCACGATTTCAAAACCTTGCTTTCTTAATCGGTCAATGACAGCCGAAAGGCGGTAGCAGTCGCATAGCTCTATGGCTTCGGCTTGGCTTATGGTTTTGCCTTGTTGGAGGTGGTCTAGGATGACAGTTTGATGGTTGATCATGGTTATGCATCCAGTCCTTGCGCCTGCATCCATGCCTGCACATCAGATAAACGCCATACTGTGACGTTGCCTAATTTAATTGGTTGAGGAAATTCACCTTGTTTCACCCATTGCCATATCGTTTTGTCAGATACGCCTAGAATGCCCCTAGATGCTGGACGTGCGGAGATGCGTTTAGTCTGCCCTTTGCACTTGCCTGCTTTATGGGTTTGGATACGTTCCTTACGTTCAGGGAAATTGGCAAGGTCTTTAATGCGTAGGAAAGCATCAGGGTTTTGTAGAATGGCTATTGTCATAGATTCACCTATCAATTAAACAATTCCCCTGTCAGTTCATGGCAAGGGTTGATAGGTGCAGTATTTATCTTGTTGTTTTTTAATTCATTTCATGCAATGAACATAAAATTGCATTGCAATATTAAATCATTGCATTTTATTTGTTATCAAAGACTTATAAATACCGTTTGCCTTTTTCATTATCTTATCAGTCGTACTTTTTGATAATCCACTCCCAACGCCGTATTCAGTTTCGATAGACTGCAATATAGCATTTTGTGACTTGTGTCTTTTTGTAGTGATTGCACTTTGTAGTTTTTTTAATAGCACCGCAATAAATAGTAGTTCACTGTTTTTCAAAGATATTTCAATATCATTTATTGCATTTTCAGCTACAAGACTGCCATTTTTCTGCTGTAGTTCAGCTATGGTTTGATCTTTACTAACCATTTCCTGCTTTAATCGTGCAATTTCAGCATTTAGACTTTCAATGTTTGGGTCGGTTTGTTGGATGGTTGGATTTCCACAGCCTATAGGCTCTTGTATTGGTAGATTGTCGTTAAAACCTGGAATCACACGAGTACGTTCAAAGAGAAATTTCTGTAATGATTCTCTTGGTATCATGCCATCAGATTCTATATCTAATTTATTTGCTCTAATGGCATTCTCAATTATTTTTACTGCCTGAATATGCTCTGCATAACGCCAAGCATCATAGGTCAAGTCACCGCTATCCACGTATGCTTGTATTTTTTCTGGCTCATCTAACGAAATAAAGCAGGCCGACTCAACAATAGTGAAATAATCATTCATTGCCAAAATTTTAATATGTAAGGGTATTTGATTATCCGATTTTTCTATTTCGATTGCTTCTTGTATAGGTTCACTTGATGCAACAGTATCGAAGCTAAAGTTTTCATCAATAGCTTGAAGTACTGCCAATAGTTCAGACTTTTTAAAAGCAAATTTACTGTAATCCTGTTTATCGAAAGGATTAGAACGGTAAGTCATTATCCAAGTCCTCCGCCTCACGTTTTTCTATTATTTTGTTTACTAAATAATGAATTACTTCTAGTTTTGCTTGGTCACTGGGGTTAGGGGCTTCCATAAAGGCACCATTATATTGATTCTTTAAAATGACTGGCATCCAGCTTTTAAAATCATCTTTTTTATAGATACTTGGTGGTTCGTCCGCCCTGCCAATAGCTAAATTTAATAACTGCACAGCCTTAGATATGTCCTGATTCGCACCTAAGTGATGATGAATAGAATCTATAGCGTCACTGATACTTATGTATTCAGCATCTTCATTTGTTAAGAAATCCAAAAGAGAAATACTACTTTTATTCTTTTTATTAAAACCTTGCTCTTTATTTTCAAACTTAGCTTTCCAGCGATTAAAGGAGCGTTTATTAATTAACAGTAAGCCTCTGCCATATAGTTCCATAACGGGGTCATCGAAGGATTTTCCATCATTACGCGTATATTCTATTTGTTGGTTTTCACACGCGCCTAAGATAGCCAATTCTTTTATTTTCTTGCAGGACTGATCTAGCTTGCACCATTCATTTAAAATATCTGAAAGCCTTAACCATTCAGCAGATTCTAAATACTGCGAACAATCACTATTATTAAAGTTATACATTATGCCTCCCACAGCATTCCCAAAAGATACTAGATCAACATATTGGGTATATGCTTTCGGATGCCTCCTAGACCTAGCTCATCCAGTATATTAAACCGCTTAGGTCATGGCTAGGCGTGGAAAGTATTAGCACGGCGTTATTTGTCGTTTATGTGTTATGCAGTCTTATGCTTAGGGAATGGAATGACATTCTGTTTTAAACTATCGAGATAGTCCGCCCATTGCTGCATCATCTTTTTGCGCTGCTCTAAAAACTTGGTACGGTTATAGGCTGTTCCCAAGCTATCAGGTACTTTATGAGCTAGTTGATGCTCAATAACGCTTACAGGTATGCCCATTTCCTCATTCAGAATGGTTCTAGCCATTGCCCTAAAACCATGCCCCGTGATTTCTTCTTGTGTGTCATAGCCTAAACGGCGTATTGCTGCATTAAGTGCGCCGTCACTCATAGGGATTTTATTGTTTCGGTAGCCAACAAATATATATTCATGCTGACCAGTTAAGCATTGCAGTTCTTTTAAAATCTCGATTGCCTGTTTTGACAAAGGTACAATATGATCTTGCTTGGTTTTGGTAATGAAGTAACGCCACTCTTGTTTATCAAAGTCTATTTCACTCCATTTGGCTTTTCTTAATTCGCCAATTCTCACAAAGAACAAAGGTGCTAATTTAAATGCACTTTTTACAACAAGTGTTGTATTGGGAATGTCATCTATTGCCCTTAAAAATTCGCCCACTTTATTTGGGTCGGTAATCGCTGCAAAGTTCCTTGTTTTTACAGGTAGTAATAAGCCTTGTAATGCTTGGCTTGGGTCATTTTCATTTTTGCCCAATGCTATGCCATATCTAAATATCTGCCCACATTCCTGTAATGCTCTTTTCGCTGTATCAGGTGAACGGTCCTCAATACGTTTAATCACGCTCAATAGATCAGGTGCTTTAATACTGGCAATATCCATTGCACCGATAAACGGAAATATATCCGCCTCTAAACGTGCTTTGGTTTTTACACTGGTGCTTGCTGCCCATGTCTCTACTTTTTTCCTATACCACTCCATCGCCACATACTCAAAGCTATGCTCGCCGTTTAACTGGGTTAGGTTGCTCTTTTTGGCTTGGTTAGGGTCAATGCCCTCATTTAGCGTTTTCTTTGCCTCTGATAGCTTAATCCTTGCATCTGCTAACGATAGGTCGGGATAACTCCCTAAAGTAAGTGAACGCTGCTTGTTTTGGTATCGGTAGGCATATATCCAAGTCTTACGACCAGTCGGAAAAACATGCAGTTGTAGCCCGTTGGTATCGCTGTATTTATCAGGCGTTTTTTTATTGGGATTGGCTTTAATTCGTCTTAGCTGTGCATCAGTCAACACAAGGCTTTCCCCCTTATTTGTTGGTATAAAATCTAGCGGACTGTTGGTATGAAATTAGGGCATTTGTTGGTATAAAATTATTGGTATCGCTTTATACCAACAAAAATACCAACAAAGTATAGGTGATTAAGGGGGATGGATGGTAGTGGCTAGGGGTATAAAAAAAGGCTTAAACCTTTATGATTTAAGCCTTTGGTAGTGTCTAGTAATATCTATTCTTATCAATTTGGTGGCGGGACCCACCATCGAACATAAACATAAGTAACTAATTTAAAATAATAAATATACTTATAAAAACATCATGATACACCACATGATACAAAAATTTGCTTGCTGGAAATATAATCATGCTTAAGCTCTCTGTTCTAGGCCCATGAAATATGTAAATTTGAAGAAAATTATGAATTTATTTGTTTCGCCAAAAATGACGAATCAAAAAGTCTTGGTGGTATCAGGTACTAAATATCTCAATGGAAAAAAAACCACATGAGAAGGTGAAAGTTCTCATGTGGCAAATGCAAACTAAATAATGTTTGGTAGGTTTTAATTATCTACTTTTGCTTAATAACAAAATTTAGGTGGTTCCGTTACTGGTTGTAATAAATTTCTAGTTGAACTTCTTTAGCCTTTGCATAAATTTGACTAACACGCTGTTTAGCTCTGTTAACTTCTGAAACTAGCTCTTGGATTTCAGTTTTAACTATGTGTTCATCAAAAGGTTTATTCATACTCAAGACTTTTTCAATTTGCTCATCAGAGAAATTCTTTTTCTTCAGTTCACTCTTCTGGTCAACCAACAGATTTTTATTCAGAATAATATCTTGTTCTAACTGTACAACCTTATGTTCAGATTGCTTGATTTGTTTATTTAAATGATCAATTTCATCCTTATGTTCAGCAATATGTCTATCATATGCATTTAATGCTGCCTGCTGAGCCTGTGAATGCTTTTTTTCTGATTGGGTAAGGTTATCCATCATTTCAAGATAAGCATCACCTATGCTGATTCCACGATCACGAGCAATGCTTAGCAATTCCCTCGCCGTGTCATTAAACACACCAATACCAGCTAATTGAATCTGTCTAGTAAGTAGGTTCTGACTAAGAGCCAAAGCATTAATTTTATCGTCTACTAAATAAGTCATTAAAAAAACTCTGAACTAAATTTGAGTTCTTATTATTTAATAGTTCGTATTCTTTACTTTTGTTCAGTTCCAGAGCCTCGTATTATTCGTTTTATGCCTGTAATTTCATCTTCTATTTCTTTCATATGTTCTTCCATAGCCACATCACTTCTTAGTAACTGAAGTACCTTTTCTTGTCTTTTCATAATTTTATCTAAAGTTTTTAAAGAAGTCTTCACAAAATGATTTGTCGCATTTTGGCTTGATTTCTTTTTCCCTTCTTCTGTAATTGGACCTGTTGATTTTAGCCATGGTTTATTCTCTAACATCCAATCCCGTTGTTTTCTTTTCCGTTCTGGTGTCCATGACTCGGCATATTTTGCTGATTTTCCGCCCATGAGATACTCCTTAGTTAATTCTGTGATGTAAAAAGCCCGTCATTTCAAATGCCAAACAAACTAAAGAATATCTTCAATCCTAATATTTTTTTTGACTAGTTCCATTCTTCCATAACACTATGAATAAAAATAAATAATTCATCACTTGAACTGGTCAAAAAACTAGTCAAAAGAATCCGATTTACTCGCTTTTTTCTCCCCTCTTATAAGTGGAACTACAAAAAATGATAAGACATGGCCAAGCTAAGATTTAAATAAGACTTTTAATGCAGATTTCACTATGAGCAGCCGTAACAATAATGATGATGAAAAGGAAAAAACCATACTCCAATATGATGCTCTAGGTTTTATTTCTTATCAAAAACAAGCACTCAATCCTTTAGTGAATGAAATGGACTCCGTCAAAAAGATATTGGAGTCTTGCTTAGACGAGATTAAACACCGTAATTCACAGCCTAAACTCAGTGCATTTGAACAAGCTATCCTTGATGCTAACAAACCAGCTATTGATCTAGATGACTTCATTCATTCAAGTAAAAAATCTACAACGGCGCTCAATCGAGCTGCTAAATCAATTGAAGATTTAATAGCTGAGTCCAATAAAACAGCCGAAATCAAGTCACAATCCATAACGCAGCCTAAACGCCGTGCGATTGAAATTAACAGCACTGAAGATGTTATACGTGAGTTCGGGAGCAAGAAAACCGAAGATACTTCTCAACATTCCTTATCTACTGGTCAAACAAAGCAACCTTTCCGCAAAATTGCTGAAACGCTTGTTAATACAATAAGAAACACGGCGGTTAATGCACATGGCACCGACCCTACAGTAGATGCAATGAATGAAGTTGTCACAGCATTGACACCAGTTAAGCGAGCAGCTGGATTTATGCTTCGTCCTTTAACGGGGTGGATGAAATCACGCAAACGTAATGAACCTTTACCAAAAGAACAAAGTGACCACAATCGTAAGCTAATCAAAGTGCTAGAAAAAATTGCTGCCAATAATAATGGAGGAGGCTTGTTTGGGTTATTGAAAATGCTACCAATGGCATTGGCTGGCATAGGTTCAACTGTTGCCACTGCCGTTACAGGCTTAGGACCTGTATTAGCGACTGCCCTTGCTGGCGCAGTTGGTGCTTATCTAGGTACTAAAATTCATGACCAGTTAGATGAAACTGAAACAGGGCAAGCCGTTAATGATTTCATTGGTAACGCAACAGCTCGTACGCTTGCTTTACTTGGCAATGATGCAGCAAAAGAGGTCATAGAGACAAACGACCGCCTTGCCGATGCTGAGCGTTACAAATATCGCAAAGAAAACCCGGCATGGTACTCCAATGACGGCGTATACCGTTTTGCTCGTATGCTTGGGATTGAAGGATTCATGAAGGAGAATAAACCAGGTTCTATTCTTTACCAACAGCGATACGGTGGGCAGGGTGTTAATGGTAAAGGTGCAACGCCGTTTGGGGCTGTAGGGGAAATGCAGTCTAAACAATCGTTGACATATAGTAGTAAAAATTTTACACCAGAAAAAGCTACGAAAATTGCAGAAGTAGCTAATAGAATTGGTGTTGAGCCCAATGATCTTGCAGCAATAATTTCATTTGAGACAGGTGGCACTTTTAGCCCCAAAGCTAAAAATCCAGATTCTTCAGCTACTGGATTAATTCAATTTATGGGTAAAAATGCTTCTAAGAGTCGAAATTATAATAATGGTACATATTATGGGATGACACGAGATCAATTTAGTAATTTGTCTTTCGATGAGCAAATGGTCTATGTTGAAAAATATTACAAAGATCGTGGTTTCGATGGAAAAAGTAAACGTTCAATTGCTGATGCTTACACAGCTGTAACAGGCTATGGCTATAAACAAGGAAGCTCTCAATATGACTTAAACCCTTTATGGGATACAAATAATAATAAAGTTATAGAAAAAGGTGAAATGGTATTGAATCCAGCTTTTAAAGCACATCAGCGCCAATATTTTGAAAATACACCTATAGAAAATCCAGCCATTAAGTCTCCAGATAATATTTCTAACCAACTATTAACCCCAAAAAGTGCTGAAAAAATAATACAAAAAGCAAAAAACAATGTACCTGTTTTGAATATGCAATCCTCAGTTAAACCTGTAGCAGCACGTACAAATAATCTTGCAGCAAATTATAGTCAACCAAAAATTGAAACTAATATACTACCAGCAAAAGAGTTTTTAACTTCACCTACACCACAGGAAGTTGTTGTTACGAATCAAAATAGTGGTACTATCAATCAAAATGTGAGCAACAGATTGTTAGCTCACGCGATTACAGGCGGACTTGGGATGGGGGATAAATGGAATGTTTAAAAGAAATATTGTTTATATGCTTGCAATAGTATCATTTCATCATATTGCCTATGCTGCCCCAACAGGTGAAAAAGTTGCTGTTTGTTATATATTTAAAGGAGATAAGATAATAAACCATTCACCATGTATCTTATCCACTGGATATGGTGCTGGTGGCACTTATGAATCAATGCAGATTGGTAAGAAATCTTATGAAGCTGAAACCCAGATTTGTTACGATAAAAAGAGTGACAATAATATTGAATGTGGAATTAGCTTAAACGGAAAAGATGCGACATATTATCACCGCAATCTTTTCTACAATAAAATTGATGATATTAAGCTTATTAACTCGGACTCATTATCATGTTACATAACAAAAGATAAAACTACCGATATTTGTGTAAAGAGAAACTAAATTCAAATAAGCCCTAATACTGGGCTTGTTTTTTACATATCAGACCATTAAACGGAAAAGTTAAATTTAGGTCACTCATTTCTAATGAAATCGAACGATCTGTTTTAAGCCATTCACTGAAGCTAATCTTATAATCATCTTTCAAGAAAAGCCTTTCCCCTTGCTTTTCTACATCACTCATAATGTACTGAGTATCATTATGGTAGTAATAAATGAACTGCCCTCGAGTAATTAGGTTATTTTCAATCTTAATGATGGCACCTTGACAGCAAATAATTTCATTTAGAGCATATTCACGCCATTCTTGCGCCGAGATACGTGCTTCAGTTAAGGGTATGTTCAATATTTTGTATTTTTGCCATTTCATTTCCATCAAGTAAAAATAAGCGTTATAAAGGCGTGTTTGTAGTTCTAGTTCATATGAAATCTGGAATAATCTATTTATGCTTTTAATCTCGTTTAGCACTCTGGTCTTCAATGGTTCAGGCAAACGTTTAAAAATTAACGGATCTACTGATAAACCATCATCAAAATTGTAAGTAAAGCCATTACTGCCGTATTGGTTCACTTCATTCACTATATTTTGAGCTTCTTTTAACTTACGTGTCATCGTAAATAAGAGACTTTCTTTATAGTTCAAATCTCTAAAATATTTCCTGTCATTTTTCTTAGTTCTGATTTGCGTAGGAGTATTTTTTGCCCTAACTCTATTATTTCCAGATGATACTTTAGAGCCTTTTCTATTAGATTTATACGGCGTGTGGCCATTGATAATTTGACGTTCCCAAATTTTTAGGAGCGTCAAATTTAATTCATTTTTCTTAAAACCCCTGCTTTTTAGATTGAGGCTTATATTTGTATTAATTAAAAACATCTTGAGCATTCCAAGCTATATAACTAATTAAGCCTTACAGTGAATTTAAGCTTAATTAGTTGCCACATTATGAGAATATTTTTAATCAAAACATCACTTAATATTTCTCATGGAAGAATCAGGATCATACAAATCAAAAATATCTTGCGCATCCCAAGCAGTACGACTAATCAGGCTTAAGTTCACAGTAAGACTGAGTCGATTACCCTCACTATCGATAGGAGCTACAATCGGTGCAGATACACTTTCCAAGATAAAAGGCATATATGTCTTTCCATGTGTAGTGACTGATACATATGGAGGAACTTCACCTGAAAATAATCCTTGAGCAGCATTTTTCCAACCACCTTTTGCAACTGCAGCAGATACATCTGTTAGAACAGACTGACTTGATAAGTATTTAGGTAAAGCCTAAGACTCAAGATACATAAGCTTATTTTCGACTTCTTTTTTCGCATCTTTTAATGCAATAAAAAATACAGTTAAATTTAAACGAACACCTGATGTAGAAAGGAATACTTGTGTAGTATTTACTTTATTTAAATTTGTTTTTCCTACAACAGATTTAGCTAAATTTGAAAATGGTGAAATAGCATCCCCTAGTGTACTGGCAGCTTTGCCTAGTAATTTTTGTCCCGTATTCTGCGCAATAAGACCTATTGCTGCAACAGACTCACCAGTTTGTAAACCAGCCATTAACATTGGCATCTTCAACTCTGGATTTGAATTCTCAAATGGTGTTTGCCATTGACTCTCTATTGTTTTATCGCCATCTACCAAAAGAGCTCGTATTGTTGGCTTACTTGTGTCTACTACTACCGTAGGCTCATTCGTATTTTCTTCTCGAATCACTGAGCATAAATTAAATTCTGCAAATTTATGTCTTGATACAGTTCCCCAAAATGGATCCGCACTAAAATCTTCTGGTCTAGTCGTTATTGGCTCATTTGCAGCTCGGACCATTGATAAATCTTTCATTAAAAATTATTCCTAAAAGTATCAGGACATTTTCAATCAAGATTTTTATAGATTTAGCTTCTGTTCCACTTAACTGAAGTGCATAAATAATGCGCCGTACCCAAGGCTGGAACTTAGAATAAATACCAGGTTAATTTTCACTTAATATTTTTTGATAGCCATGATGTCTTGATTAATAATAGGTGTGAAAAAATGTTTGGTTCAGATAACCCTTTTAACCAGAAACCACGACAAAACCTTATACGCGATTTTGATTCCTCAGCTCAAAAGAATCAATCTCATGTACTCCTTAAGCGCGAAATAGACGCTTTCATTGAAGAGGTTCGCCAACAGGCTTTAAATATCATTTATGCCCTAGTAGAGACAATTAGCACTGATAGCCTCGCTGACGATGAGTTACCAACTGATTGCCTTGATGCTTTGATTATTGAAGCTCTGGGTGGTGTTGGTGATGATGAAAATATTTACCATCAACTATTAACTAATTGTGTTATAGATGCATTTCTCTCATTTGGTGTAAGCGAAGACGCTATTCATACTATTTTCGATATCGATATTGAAGCTGCTGACGATGCGATTGAAGCAGCAACAGCTACTATTATTGCAAACATGCCTAATGACGGCGAGCCGTTGGAAACGTTTGAACGTGAATTTATTTATGGTACTCCATCTGAAGCAGATGAAGAGAAAGGTTTTGATGCTGCAACTGGTAAAGAATTATCCAATGGCACATTAACGAAAAAAAATGTTGGTGGTCGTGAAATTCACTACAAAGCGCATTTCGCTATTCGCAACGGTGCTAAAATCTTAGTGAATAAGCGCATAGGTAATCAAAAAATACGCCAATCAGCCGAACAACGCGCTGCAACTAAAAAGGCTCAATTGAAAGCCCATTCCGTAAATGCTTCTCGTAAAAGAATGAAGTCCATAGGCAAAGGTCGTAAGATGGATCTATATTCATAATAAGCTTGTTATGATTCAATCAAAAAGAGCTGGATTTAAAAATCTAACCCTTAAGACTGCCTAGGCGGTCTTTGTTATTGATTTCAACGGTAAATCCAAAATTGGATTGAGCAGATATCCAAAAGCATATTGATATACAGAAATGCGCCTTAATAGACTGGGTGTAAAAAGTATTGATGTAAGAAATATCCTCGTAATGGCGATATTTTTATTCATTCTGTATTTTCTGTGCATCGGTCTATGGCAGCAACTCCTAAATTTCAAGGGTTTGATATTTTTATCTAAATTATGGGAAAGTCGGGAAAGTGGGAAAATCAACCAGTATACTATTGATATTTATAAAATTTATTCTTTCCTCTATAAATCTACTAAAGGGAAAGTGGGAAAGTCTGTCTGTTATAACTTTCCCACTTTCCCTTTTTATAAATTGTTGGGAATATTAAAAGGTGTTTTATATCATAAACTTAATAAATCACTTTCCTACTTTCCCACTTTCCCCTTCTTATTTATTTTTAATAAGATAGGGTTGATTAATACAAGTCGCTTAACATCCTTAGACACTACGATATGGTTTGTAACAATCAATTCATTAGTTGTCATTTCGAATATTTCTTTTTTTCTAAGATATTTAGGTATACAGCGACTTTGAACCAATTGATAAAGCATTTGCGTTTGATTGTCCATCTCACATTTTTTAATAAGCCAATTCAATAAATGCTGTGCATCACTCTCCTTTTTACTCTCAATCTCAGCATAGCGTAACCATTCACCTAATGAGTGTTTGATAATGTCACAAGCGCCCTGCATGGTTTTCTCTGTGATTTCACCCTCACCTTGAAAGAAAGCAAATACTGTAGCTAATCGCCGTGCCAATTGGCTTGCACGACTAGCAAATGGTTGGATATGCTCATACTTACAACCTTTGCCTTGTTGTTGCTCACACTCATTGTAAAAGGCTAAATCAATCTGTTTTGCCTCACTACTTAGCTGTATAACACGGCGCTCTTGCAATGCCTGTGCATTGGTATTAAAAGGCATCGGGCATGGGTCTAACAGTGTTTTACAGCGTTCCCAATAAGCAATTAACCGATGGTCCAGATTTGCCGACTTATCTGCAAAATCGCTATCTTGTAGTCGTGTACCTGCCAAATTTTCAGGAACTGAAAGAATGAATCTAGGCAAAAAGCCTTGTTCTCTCAGTACATCATCTTTAAGTGCATCCGATAAGACCTCATGCTGCCCTTGTAGATTAAATGTCAAACGTACTTCATAGGCCCTACCACTACCGTTTAAATTTGACTTTGATCTAGTCCGCTGAATAGAGCCATCATCGAATAATTTAGTGTAGCTTCCCAATGCTTGAGTCCTGGTATCTCCTTTCATTGTGTGGCCACCAAAGAATTGACCAGCTTCATCACTTGAAATAGAAGCATTTCTTAGCGCACCATCAATAAATAAACCTGCAACAGCTTCAAGCGTGCCATCACTAAATAATGTGCTGGGGTCATGCGGTGGTGGATTTTCAGCTAGGAATGCTTCTCGATCTACTTTAGGTAGCCCTGCCTGTATTGTTTTCCACTCTTGATAAGCATCTTTGTATTCATCATATGCTTCACGTTCAAACTCCATAATAGCCTTGTCAGCTAATCCTTTACTGGTGCTTTTACGGCTACCACTCTGCCCTTCAGTCAGTAAAAATAAACTACATGGTTCGCCGTGGGTATTAAATTGATGTGGTGCATTCACATGACCTTGAGCTATATGAGAAATTGCGCCTATGACACATTGAGCTGTCATTGCAATTGGTGCCTGTACATACTCTGCAATTGCCTTAGCAGCTCCTTGTAACAAAGGTGGTAAGGCGTGCAATGGATAGGGTTGAGCTTTACTGGTTCCTGAACTATCCAAGGGGATAATTTCATCCCAGATAATGCCTTTTTCCTGTTCAATAGCCTGTTTAATCATGTCATCCAGCTCATCCTGAGCCATTTCGATTAATGGAGGTTCAGGAATAAACACCATTTTGACGTTAAAGTCAGTGTAACGGCGTTGAATGTCATCTTTTTGATGAATTGGAGCAACTACACATAGATTAGGATGTACTTTTAGTAATGCATTAAGCTGATATGAATTGATCTTGTCTGCTTGATACGGCGCATAAACTGGATACGCCGTTTTAAATGCGAGTACCGGGTCATCCGTCACAAGTAAAGGTAATTGATTGATCTTACATCGATTGAAGTACATACCACCATGACCAAATACAATATCCTTAAACCCATCGATAGTAGGGTTGGTAAATACTGCCCCAGTTGGTTGTAAATGCTCATTGTATAGATCAAATACTGCCAAACCATAGAGGGCCTCAGGACTTGACTCACCATATAGAGATGCATCCTCAATGACTGAACGGCGTACTTCAGGTGAACAACCACCATGTATTAAAACCATTGCTTTTTTTAACGGATTGCCGTTTAATAAAATTCTAGTTTGATCTTCAAGTGCTTCAATAATTGAATCGCTTGCAACTTCGCCCACTCCCATAAGTGGGCTTTGTTGTTTCTGGGAAATCTGATTATCTTCAGTGATTAATAATGGGGCTTTATTTTTCGCGTTCACGCTTTGCCTCCTCATATTCTTCGTCATACATCTCTTTCAATCGAGCAAAGCTATCCATTCGATTTAAAGCCAAAAAATCAGCCAAATTAAGCAAACTATTTAGTTTCTTGAATTTAGCTTCATGTACGCCGTGTTCGTTACATATAGTTTGTAAAGTCCCAAATTCACTTCCAATCTGATCGATTAGTGTAGAAAGCCATTGCAATGATTCTCGCCCATTTGCATAAGCATCGGCCATGTCACCTGCATCATATGTATTTATCGACTTATTATTTGACATGATTAAGCCTCCTCACGCTGAGTCATAAGGACAACTTGATCTAAATCGAGCATGTACATAGCTGCACTTGCTTGAGATAAAAGATTTTGAATTAACCCGATCTGGATAAACAACCAATCTGTATCAGGATCTTGTTTATTAATTACTGCTAGTACTGAACGTGCTTGATCAACCAACGTCTGAGCGACTTCTTTGCAATCTTGTGGAGTGGCATCTTTAGGTTTATCAAAAAATGTAGCTGGTGAATTACTACGGAATGTCGTAGAAGATGCGGAAACTAAATTATTTGTTTTAGGCATGATTAATGCGCTCCTTTATTTAATGGAGCTTTGCCAGTTACTGCCAAGTAATTTAGGTGGCAAAGCTGAAAAGGGTTGGCAGACAGGCAATAAAGGAAACCTGCACATATAAATATGTCCCTCTCCAGCCTCGCCATAACATGCGAATGCATAGAGATATTACGCACAAAAAAAGCCCGATGCGGACTATGTACGCCTTTATTGGTATAGTCTGCCAAGACTAGCCTTGAGATTTTGCTCAAAGCGAAGTAACTATAACTACGAACTTTTCGTAGTGCAAGTATTAAGCTAGAAATATTTGATAAGCTTTTGTTTTCAAAGCAAAGCTCAAAATTGAGAAAAACCTTAAGAGGGTATGTGAAAAATTTCGGATACCCATGTTTTATAGCTATATTTATAGGAGGCAATAAATACTCAGTTTGTTGACGATTCATACTATCTAAATAGATACCCTCAAATTTGAGTGCATCTATTTCAAGCTCTTTAAACATCACGTCACAGTCACGCTTAACATTAAAATGTTTCTCATGCTTACTACCATTGGTATGGGTATGCCCAAAACTGGACACACCTTTTTCATCTAAGACAACTCGAATGGCATTGAATCTAAAATCAAAGTAGGTTACTGCATTCATGCTGCCACCTCTTTTAATTCATAACGTGCGTGGTTACCTTTATTTTTTAAATTAGGTTCTAATCGGGTCATGATTTCATAACCTTGATTACGCAGCTGCTTAATCACAGCACTAAGCCGATAACAATTAAAATTATTAATGGCCTCAGCTTGGCTAATCGTATTGCCTTGCTTTAAATGAGCAAGAACTTGTTCAATTTGACTGGTACGCATTTCTTTTCTCACTGAGCTCTATTTATTTGATCAGGCGTAATCGCATCTAATCCTTGTAGCTCTCGTCTAATTGCTAAAATCTCGATAAGCTGATTCACAGCTTCTATGGATAAACCTGTATGCTCGGCAGTAACTTTTGCATTAAAAACTGGTGTACCGTCATCCAAGTAACCGTACACTGGAGGAATAAAACCTAAATCTCTTGCCCACTGGTAAAAGCTTTCGAGGCCAGAGTCAGAAGCATGTGTTAGGACCAGTTTTAAAGACTGTTGAACTTCTTTGCTGTAAATACCTTGTGTTCTAAGCTTAAGTAGACAATCACTTGATAGATGCTTGTAGTCTTCAACACTCATTCCTACAGGCAAATCAGCCTTATCTATCACCGTCATTAAGAATCTCTAATAATCGATTAACAATTTCTTCATGTGGGATGTGCTTATCTTTAACATCAGACAAAAGACAGGTAAGCATGCTATGGATGGTGCAAACATCTGTTTGTAAGTCATCATGATTACGCTCTAACTTATGAACTGTTTTAATCGCACGGCGTAAGTAATTGGTTAATGTATCTTGGTCTTTTGGCTCATATTCAGGATGTGAACGATCTAGACCACGAGAGACTTTTGATAATTGGCTTATTGCTTTAGTAATGTATTTCATGATCAAGCCTCTATCGCGGTATTGGTTTTCTGCGCGTTATGCCACGCCATAAGATCGGCATAATCGAAATAGACTGGTGCTTGTTTTGATGTACCGTATTTAATCGGTCTTGGAAATGATGAATCCTGTTGAATCAATAATCGTAAGCCAGCACGTTTGATACTGAGAAGTTCACAGGCTTGATTGTAAGTAATTCGAATTGGTTGCACTTATTTAGCCTCATACAGATGAATATGTATGAGTAAGTATGTGTTTGTTTTATTTTAAGAAAAATAGTTGTTCTAGCATAATACCCATCATGCTAGAACAATGGGCATTATGCTTGTAATTTAGATGACTTTTTAAATTTATGATTTTTTATATTTTTTTGATAACCAAGTTTCTATTGTTTTTGGATTTAAATCGAATTTATCAGAGTATGTCCTAGCACATTTTGAATAACTATGAAAATTCCCTTGCTCCCATTCGGTAAAAATTTCACTTTTATATGCATCATATTTTTTTGCTCTATTTTTCCCACCCAATGATTGTATTGTTTCACTTGAAACAGTACTACAAGATGCTAAAAGAGAATAAATTCTCCCTATTGCACTAAAGATTTCATCAATAGCATTAATAGCATCTTCAATTTCTTCATCAGGAATAATTTTCTCTTCATTGAGAGTATAATGCCATGTAAGATACTTTACATAAGCATCTGATAATAAAATATAAATACTATTATTTAACTTAATCTTGGAGGCTTCTCTAATTTCTTCGATAATTTCATTTTGTTTTTCTTCAAGCTCAACAATTGAAGTTGGAGTAATTTTGCTTCTAAAAATGCCTACCATACACTTATGTATTAGTTTTTCATCGTGCACACCTATGGCATTAAAAAGATTATAAAAATCATTTAACAAATCATCTTCAGAATTATAATGAGCGCTTAGATAGCTAATAGTCCACATATCAATTTCAGCATCTATTCCATCATGATTTATAGTCATTATTCACCGCCCCAGAATCTAAAGAAATGTTAAGTCAATCTGATAAGACTTATTTCACTTGCCTCATTAGACTCAACGAAATCATATTAAATTATATTTATCCATATTTCAGCATATATAGCTTTTAAATAACTCAAGAATGAATTTATGACCATTAATCAGCCTTCTTGAATTGGATAATTTTACCGTCTGTTATTTCTTCAACGTAATCTGCCCACCATTGCATTAGGTCTATACGTTCTTCAAAATGTGTGCCTTTATCGTATACTCCCTTAACTCCCTTTTTTAAATGAGCAAGAGTAGATTCAACGACCTGTTCTCTATCACTAAATTTATTATTCAACGCCGTACTAGCTATATGTCTAAAACCATGAGGATTCTGGCGTCCTCTATACCCCATACGATTTAAGGCTTGGTTAAAAGTATTATCGGATACAGGTTCATTAAGGCTTTCACGGCTAGGAAATAGAAAATCTGATTCTGTTCGGAGTTGCTCTAACTCTCTTAATAAAATAATGACCTGTCTTGACAATGGGACGGCGTGAGCAATCCCTTTCTTCATTATTTGGGCTGGTTTGATCCATACAGCATTATCAAAATCGAAATGCTCCCATTTTGCATAACGCAGCTCTACAGGTCTGGGAAATAATAAAATAAATAACTCCAAACCAATTGCTGTACTACGAATAGGATATTGTCTGATTGTGTGAATCAATTGTGGTAGCTCATGTACTTCAACATATTTCATATTGCTACCATCACTGGAGTTAAGCTGTTTATTGATCCCCTCTAGAGGATTAAACATAATTTTCTTCTGAAATTTTGCTCTATCGTATGCACTTCTGCACCAGCCAATTAATTTATCAACCTGGTTATAGATACCTGTATCTTGTAGGTCCTCAAAAAATGCTAACCATTCGTGAGGCGTGATTGTTGTATAGTCCCTTTCTCCAAAATTACCAATGAGATGCTTATTTATAGACTTAACAGCACGCTCATAGGTACTTTCGCCCCACAATTGTTTTTTTATATCCAACCATTCGCCCATTAAAATTTTGAACAATTTATTTTGTTGTTCTATTTGAGCCTTCTTTATTTCAGCTTGTGATTTTATTTCACCGCCGTTGGCCAGTACTTCTAAAAAGTCACTTGCTTTTTTTCGCGCCAATGAACCACTTACTTGCGGATACGGGCCCAATCCTTTCCACGTCCATGTCCCCTTAGAATTTTTATATCTTAATTGCCAAGACTTGGTACCATTCTTTGTCACGAGAAAATATAAGCCACTACCATCTAATTCTCGATAGTCTTTTTCTTCAGGCTCAAGTCCTGCAAGCGTTGTATCTGAAAGCGGACGTTTCTTTATGGCTGTACGTTTCATAGTAGCCTTGTATCATCAGTTCATTTTTATTTTCACGATACATAAAGAAATACCTCTATTATTTGTATCATGAATTCAATTTTTTAGTCACGATACAATAGATGATACACCGTCACGGCTACTATATGTAATTATATTTAGCTATATACATCCATAAAAAAACCCTGAATCATTATAATTCAGGGCTTTATAAACCATATATCACTATATTAATGCATATGGTTTTATGTGTTTGGTGGCGGGACCCAGGATCGAACTGGGGACACACGGATTTTCAATCCGTTGCTCTACCGACTGAGCTATCGCGCCAATGGGGTGTATTAAGCCGTATCTCAGCTCAATAGTCAATAATTATCATGAGCTTTTGATTTGATTGCCCATTTTTCATGCAATCGATTTTGGGTAAAAAAAATCCCCGATGGGATCGGGGATTGAAAATACAAATTATGGTGGCGGGACCCAGGATCGAACTGGGGACACACGGATTTTCAATCCGTTGCTCTACCGACTGAGCTATCGCGCCAAAGTGGGCGTATTAAACAATGTTTACCCACGTGCGTCAAGCAAATTTGTGGATTTTTCTATCAAACGTCTAATTTTACTGCAAATCGCAAACCAATTAGACTTTAATTCTAGATTTTGCCCAAATGCGATAAACAACGATGAATTGCACCACAACCTGGTTCAAAATGCTTTACACCTTGTTCCTCTTCCATACGGCACACTTCTTCAACCAAACGCTCTGCAACCCCACGTCCGCGGTTAGACGGATGTACGACAATATATTCTAAAACACGGCTTTCACCTTGTCCTGTTGCCCAAATTGCACCTATAATTTTGGTGTTAAATTCAGCGGTATAAACTGTGGTATATTGCTGTAGATTTTGCGCAAGTTGCTCCATTGCATCTTGCCCATCACCAAACTCTGGGCTGGTATCGTAGAGTCGCTCGAGCTGAGTACGAATTCCTAGATTATCTAGTGTACTGTAAGCATGTACGGTAATAGGCATTGATAAACCCTCCTGAGCAAACTATGATGCTGTCACTTTTTCGTCACAGCGAAATATTGGTTTTTAATTCAATCATTTTTGACGTTTTTTGAGGAACGTGTCCATGACGCAACGTATCAGTGAAGTGGTAAGAAATACCAACGAAACCAAAATTCGAGTTCGTCTCAATCTCGATGGTACAGGTCAAGGCACACTCAACACTGGAGTTCCATTTTTAGACCATATGATTGATCAAATCAAGCGTCATGGTTTATTTGATATCGATATTCATTGCGATGGTGACTTAGAAATTGATGATCACCATACTGTTGAAGATTGTGGAATCACCTTGGGACAAGCCTTTGCGCAAGCTTTAGGTGATAAAAAAGGCTTACGTCGTTATGGTCATTTTTATGCACCACTTGATGAAGCACTTTCTCGTGTTGTTGTTGATCTATCTGGTCGTCCGGGTTTATTTATGGATATTCCTTTCACTCGCGCTCGTATCGGCACGTTTGATGTCGATTTGTTCTCTGAGTTTTTCCAAGGTTTTGTCAACCATGCGTTAATGACCCTGCATATTGATAATCTAAAGGGTAAGAATAGCCATCACCAGATCGAAAGTGTGTTTAAGGCATTGGCTCGCGCATTGCGTATGGCATGTGAAATTGATCCACGTGCAGAAAATACAATTGCTTCGACCAAAGGTAGCTTGTAATGACACGTATTGCTTTACTTGATTATGGTATGGGTAATTTACACTCTGCAGCAAAAGCTTTAGAGCATGTGGGTGCAACTGTCGATGTGACCAATGATCCAAAACTGATTGCTAAAGCAGATAAAATTGTATTTCCTGGTGTAGGTGCCATGCGTGATTGTATGCAAGGCATGCATGAAGCAGGGATCGATGAAGTGGTACGTCAAGCCGCGTTTAACAAACCTGTATTAGCCATTTGTGTCGGCATGCAAGCACTACTGCAAAGTTCAGAAGAAAATGGCGGTGTCGATGCCTTGGGTATTTTTGACGGTGTTGTTAAACACTTTCCAGAAATTCCAAACTTGAAAGTACCTCACATGGGGTGGAATCAAGTCCATCAACTTGATCCAAGCCATCCGATGTGGAACAACATTGAACAAGATGCGCGTTTCTATTTTGTGCATAGTTACTATGTAGAACCAAAAGATGCTGCCATTACTGCGGCAACTTGTGATTATGGCGTAAATTTTTGCACGGCGATTCACAAAGACAATTTGTTCGCGACCCAATTCCATCCAGAGAAGAGTCATACCGCTGGTTTACAGCTATTAAAAAACTTTGTGGAATGGAATATTTGATCATCCACACGACTTTAGTTTTTGATAATAAAGCCAATTTTAAGTTGGCTTTATTTTTTTAGTTTTATTTTCTATTTATTTACCTTTATTTTTTGCATATCATGCAAATGTTTTGAATAAAAATCAAACAACACGTTGTTTCAAAATTAATTTTAAAAATCAGTGACTACAGGAAAATAATATGTCATCTAGTTTTCAAGCAAATGATTCTGGTTTGAGTGCAAATGGGCGTTTTGGCAGACTATCCTATCTAGGATGGAACATGTTACTTGGCTTGTCTTTAGTATTGGTCGGTATTATCGCTGCGATATTAATCCCTAGTTTTTATAGCTCCTCAACAGGTACAGGTGCTCTCGTTTACATATTTGCTGGTTTTTTTATTATTCTTTATATTGCTGTCATCTACTATAGCTTTATTTTCTCTATTCGCCGTTTGCATGATAGAAATCAAACAGGTTGGTTATCTCTTTTAATGCTAATACCACTTTTTAATTTATTCTTTTTTATTTATTTAAGTTGTGCAAAAGGTGATGATAATTCAAATGATTATGGCTCACCACGTATAACAAAAGGATGGGAAAAAGTTTTAGCGTGGATTTATATTATTCTCTTCCCAATTAGTATTTTAATACTCGCGGCGACTGCTATTCCAGCGTACCAAAGTTATATACAGAAAAGTCAGCAACTGCAATTTGAACAACAACATTCTTATACAGAATAAATATTTCACTTCATTAAAAAGCCAAGTTGTATCACTTGGCTTTTTCATTGCCACAAAACCGTTTAAGCTCAACCAAAAGTTTTGAGTTTCAAAAAATGGAAATGCAGCAAGCAACAGCTCTTTTAAGTAAAGAACAAATCCGCGCATTACCTGCATTTCAAAATCTAAGTGCTGAAAATATTTTAGTGATTCAAACACTCGAACAATGCATGGCAATTCAAACTGAACTTCACGCCGTTGCTGTGTTCGGATTTGATACCGAATCTAAACCGACCTTCAAAGTCGGTGAGAAATCTACAGGTCCCCATTTAATTCAACTTTCAACACATGAAAAAGCCTATCTGTTCCAAGTAAAGCCTGACATTCTTAATTTCTTAAAGCCTATTTTAGAAAATGAATATCAACTCAAAGTTGGTTTTGGTTTAAAAAATGATGTGAGTAGTTTTCGCCATAAAGGGATTGAACCTAAATCACTGATTGAACTTTCGAAGAGTTTTTCGAGTTTTGGTTATAACGCTCAAGTCGGTGTACAAACTGCGATTGCTCTACTTTTCCAACGCTATTTTGTCAAAAGCAAAAAAATCAGCACTTCAAACTGGTCTGTCAAACAGCTAAGTCCTCAACAAATCAATTATGCTGCCGCCGATGCTTATGCTGCATTGTTGATATACCAACACCTATATCATCAGCAGTTACTACCTCCTCAAATTCGACAACAAATTGCAAGAATACTTCAAGGTTCAGCAGACAAGGCTTAGCGATTGATCAATACTTTGTTAATATGTAGCCAATTTAAACTTTATGATGACGCTAGGAGCGAAAGCATGCTAATCATCCCTGCAATTGACCTGAAAGATGGTAAATGTGTTCGTTTAAAACAAGGTCGTATGGAAGACGATACCGTTTTCTCTGATGATCCTGTCGCAACTGCACAACATTGGGTTGATGAAGGCGCACGTCGTTTACATTTAGTTGATTTAAATGGTGCTTTTGCAGGTACGCCAATTCATAAACCGGTGGTGGAAGCAATTGCACGCGCACAACCAGAACTTCCAATTCAAATTGGTGGTGGTATTCGTTCACTTGAAACCATTGAGCACTATTTGGAAGCAGGCGTATCTTTCGTCATCATTGGCACAAAAGCAGTAAAAGAACCTGAATTTGTTGAAGAGGCATGCAAACGCTTTGCAGGTCATATCATTGTTGGTATTGATGCCATCAATGGTATGGTTGCGACAGATGGCTGGGCAAATGTGACTGACGTGAAGGCAACTGATCTTGCAAAACGTTTTGCAGATGCTGGTGTCTCAAGCATTGTTTATACCGATATCGCACGTGATGGCATGATGCAAGGTGTTAACGTTGAGCAAACGGTTCATTTAGCACAATACTCTGGCTTACCTGTGATCGCTTCAGGTGGTGTAACCAATCTAGATGATGTTCGCAACTTAAAAGGTCAGCAAGGCATTTTAGGTGCAATTACAGGTCGCGCAATTTATGAAGGCACATTAAACCTTCGTGAAGCACAGCTCTTGTTGGATGATAATCGTCTTTAATTCAGTACAAAAGAAGCTATCTTTTCGGTAGCTTCTTTTTTATTTAATACAACACATTACGAATAAATCTTAATACGCTTGTACCACGATTAATATAACGATAGCTCACATCACTTTCAAAAAGCATTGACTGACCTGCGCAAATCACACGAGTTTCATTTTCAAACTCAAGACTTAGCTCACCTTCTAAAACATAAATGAGTTCTCGCCAGCCGATTGGATCTGCATCAGCACAATATTCCTCTCCTACCGCAAGTGACCAGTTCCACAATTCAGTCTGGGTACGTGTTGGTACAGCAGCCAAAAGTGTAGCATGGCTGTCTAGAGCTTTTCCTTGCCATGCAAGCGCATTCACAATTGAGTTTTCACTCACTTCAGGATTACTCACAAGTCTTTTAAAATCGACAGCTAGAACAGCGGCAATTGCATCCAGTTTGGCTAAACTAATATTCACTTGTCCTGTTTCCAAGGCAGCAATAGTCCGTCGACTCACACCTGCCCGATCCGCTAATTCTTGTTGGCTGAGTTGTGATTGATCGCGGAAATAACGAATATTTTTTCCTACATATTGTAGAACAGTTTCAGCTTGGCTCATTTACATCAGCAATTAAATTAATACTAGTGCAATATATTGCACAAAACTCTAAAATAATACAATATGTGCAATATATTGCACTCCCATATTAGGTTTGTTGTTGTGACAACTTTATCTCAATCTCCCAAAGCAGCTCAATTTGCACTTATTTTCATTACCATGATTTGGGGTGGAACTTTTTTAGCGGTGCAATACGCCCTGAATTTTAGTAGTCCCATGTTTTTTGTAGGCTGTCGTTTTGCTGTTGCAGCTTTAACCATCTTGCTCATTTCAATCAAATCAATGCGTGGATTAACTTTAAAAGAAATACTTGCAGGAACGGCGATTGGTATCGTGATTGCGATTGGTTATGGTACACAAACCATTGCGCTACAAACGATTCTAAGTAGTGAATCTGCCTTTTTAACCGCTCTTTACGTCCCTCTCGTCCCTATTCTAATGTGGGTTATTTTCCAAAAAAGACCTTCACTCATGACATGGTTGGGGACAGCTCTCGCTTTTATTGGATTAGTGCTTTTAACTGGAAATGGAATTTCCAATATCAGTTTAAGCTATGGACAAACACTGACCTTAATTTGTGCCTTTGTGATTGCGCTAGAAATTATTTTGATTGGTTATTTTGCAGGGAAAGTCAATTTAAGACGAGTCACTGTCATTCAGCTTGCGGTTGCTTCGTGCTTATCTTTTGTCAGTATGCCCATTATTGGTGAACACAGTATTCCTGATTTTTCATGGCAATTAAGCATTCTAGTATTTAGTCTTGGTTTAGCCAGTGCGCTGATTCAATTTGTAATGAACTGGGCGCAACGAATGGTCGACCCAACCCGTGCTGCAATTATTTATGCAGGTGAACCTGTTTGGGCAGGTGTATTTGGGCGGATTGCAGGCGAGCGATTACCATTATTGGCGTTATTCGGTGGGTGTTTAGTGGTGCTTGGTGTTTTAGTCAGTGAGTTGAAATTTAAGTTATTAGAAAAACAAAAAGAGAGCTAAATAGTGCTCCCTTTTCTATAATCTATGGTGTTTTCTTTTTTAACAACATCTGTGGCTGATAATATTCAACCGTTGGTATCTGTTCATAGAATGGATGCAATAATACTTTCCACTGCTGATATTCAGGCGATTTCCTAAAACCTTCAGTATGATTTTCGATACGATCCCAAAAGACCATCAAAATATAGCGATGATGGTCTTCGACATGTTTAATGAGCTGTACAGCATTCAAACCTTCCATTGGATAAATCATCTCTTTCGCGGTTTGAAATGCGGATTCAAAAGCCTCGCTTTGATCGGGCTTAATATTTAAATGTACATGTTCAATAATCATAGTTGATCCAATTTATTGGTACATGGGTTGATTATCATTGAGTGCGATTAAACCACGAATTGCTCTATATAACCCCCAAATAAAAGTAACAACAATGGTAATAAAACAGAATATCCACCCAAATATCACAACCATCGTAGATGAATCTAGATTACTTCCAGTAAAAATTAATAACAGAAAAGGAGAAAATGCAAAAAGTGTCCAAGCCAAATACCACCAAAAGGTACGAATTTGCCAAGTAAAATGGCTCTCAAAAATTGAACCTTGTACATCAGTACGTTTTACATAATTAATAATTAACGCAATAATCGCGAATAGACCGCCCGTAAAAATTGCAATGATATAAAGTACATAGAGCACCAAAGTTAAGGTGCGATTCGGATCTTGGTCAACAGAATAATTCATTTTTATTTATCTCCAAAACAAACTCCCTCAATCAATAAAACACATTGAGTGGAGAAATTAACCAACATATCAACAATATATGAAAGACTATGGTACAGAAATAAATCTTACGAAATGGTTGTTTTTGTGTTTTATGTCTCAGTTTTTGCTGAGCAAGCCACCCTCCACACCAACCACCCAAAGAATCCACGATATGCAAAGTCTGCTCTGGAATGCGTCGATTCCCCAATTGTGCTGCTTCTTTGTCTTGCGCATACAACCAATAACTAACGACATTCATCAAGCTAACAAACAACAAAGTGTACGGCGGCAATAACTTGCTAAAGCTCGCAATCAGCATAAATACAATATAAATCACAATACCAATCTGCATCGCTGACCAACGCTTAGACGATGAAGGCGTATTCGGTTTCCGACGATGTTCAATCACTTGCGATGCTTTTAAATAAGTTGCTTGCTGAGCGCGATAACGACCACGCTCATCCAAAATGACCACATATTCCAAGGCACACCCCACAATTGGGCGCGGCCCTGTGCGAGCAAAGTCTTTGATATGGATAAAGACACGATCTTTATGTGCATCATTGGGTTGAATAAAGCCATAGCCTTTATCATCGAACCATTCAACTAAACGCCCTTGATCTCGCATATTCCTACCCTAAACCTAAAACTTGTTGTAAACGGTTTTGTAACATCATGCGCATTTCCATGGGGTCTTTTTGCAAAATATCTTCACCTGTGCGCCCTTCTGCTGCATTTTTCTGTGCAACCTGTAAACGCATACTCCAAAAACGACAAGCAGCCATTGCTAGAAAAATATCCAGACAAGCCAATTCATCTTGTGTCAGTGGGCGAATGCTTTGATAAGCACTTAAGAATGCCTCAGCTTTTTCTATATCCAAATGGGCTTGTGGATAAGCGGTACAGAAGTCATTGATACTAATTGCAATATCAAACAGCCATTCATCTTGATTCAGTTCATAAAAATCAAGAATGCCTTGTAATTGATTACCCTCAAACAAGGTATTATCCCGAAATAAATCGGAATGAATAAAGCCTATTGGTCGGTTTGGGTAGGTTTGCGTAATCACTGTAAATAAATGAAAGACCTGATTTAAAAGTTGTTGATCTACTTGAATCAATTGAGGACGTAATTGGCTTGCCACTTCTGACCAGTATTGATGATTGCGATTAAAATCACGTTCCAAAGGAAAGCCCTGCAAAGCCAAATGCAATTTTGCCTGCGCTTGGGCAATCGCCTGTACTTGCTTAATACTGGCTTCTTCAGGATGTTCCCCCATCAAGCGCGGTGCAATCTGAGCAGGTTTATCTGCAATGCTGTGAATTGCCTGACCATCATATTTTAATGGTACAGCCACAGGCACACCCGCCTTCCCTAAACAATCGAGTACTGGGACGAGTTCACCTGCCCCTTCAGCATCTAATTCTTCAAAAACTGTTAAAACATATTGTTTCTGTGATTGATCCACCAAAAAATAGTTGGTGTTTTGAATACCGCCTTGGATTGGAATCAGCTCAATGATCGCTAAACCATAAGGCTCAGCGAATGCTTGAACTTCTTCTAAACTCAACGGGGTATAAACCGACATGGAAAACCTGCAAAAAATAGCTGTGAAGTTTGATAGAATACCTGTTCCCTCCATGAAGGTGTAGCACCCCTTTCTTTATTGGCGATTTTTTGGAAAATTTTATGCTCGCAAAACGTATTATCCCTTGCTTAGATGTTGATAATGGTCGAGTCGTCAAAGGCGTTCAATTCCTTGATATTCGTGACGCAGGTGACCCTGTTGAAGTCGCACGTCGTTATAACGAACAAGGCGCCGATGAAATTACCTTTTTAGATATTACTGCTACCCATCATGGACGCGATACGACTTACCGTACGGTAGAACGTATGGCTGAAAGCGTGTTTGTCCCTTTAACTGTAGGTGGTGGTGTCCGTAAAGTTGAAGATATTCGTTTATTACTAAATGCGGGTGCTGATAAAGTCAGTATCAACTCGGCAGCAGTATTTACGCCTGAGTTTGTTCAAGAAGCTTCTCAACGTTTTGGCGCACAATGTATTGTGGTCGCAATTGATGCGAAAAAAACTGGCGAAAATAAGTGGGAAATCTTTACCCACGGTGGTCGTAAACCCACAGGAATCGATGCGATTGAATGGGCTGTGAAAATGGCTGACTTCGGTGCGGGCGAATTGCTGATTACCAGTATGGATGCCGATGGAACCAAAGCTGGTTATGACATAGCCTTGATGCGTCAAATCAATGATCGTGTCAATATTCCGACCATCGCATCAGGTGGCGTAGGCAATTTACAACATTTGGCTGACGGAATTTTGAAAGGCGGTGCAGATGCGGTACTGGCTGCCTCTATTTTCCATTTTGGTCAACATACCATTCCTGAAGCAAAACAATATCTTGCTGAGCAAGGGATTGAGATGCGTCTCTAAAGTCTATAACGGGCGTAGCTTTCAGTTACGCCTAAATCTTTAGCTGAAAAAATATGAATGAAACTTTAGTTTGGATTATTCTTTTTGGTTGTATAGGTCTGATTATCTATTGGCTCAAACATAAGGAGTCTGTTTTTCTCAGTGTTGTAATTTCTCTTATAAGTGTTCCCAGTATCATTTTTTTATACGTTTATGCTCATCAAATTTACTATTATTTTGCAGTGAATAACGCCAAGCAAGAACACCACTGTGGAATTTTTAATCAACACCAAAGCATTGAGCATTATTCAAAGAATGGTAATTGGACTCAAATACTATATGAGTTTAAAACAGAAGAAGGACAAATTTTTGTTTTTGCACGTAATCGTGCTGTTGCTAAAAATTTGCCAATCATGGCTCAAATTCAACCCAAACAGAAAATCTGTTTTCAATATTCACCAGAATTTTAAGATAGTGATGGACGTTACTTACTCACAGGTTTGAACTTACAAAACTAACAGGCAAAAAAATACCTTGCTGAGCAAGGTATGGAAACTGCGTTTATACAACGCTAGAGGGTAAACGTGAATTTTGTCATTTTGAAAATTCTGTGCATTTCAAATGCTTGAATCAAAATAGCTATAAAATGAACAAAAATATTGACATTAAAAACTCATTTTATTGACAATTCACGACATGACTCATGAAAGCATCGTCACGATTCGTCACAATGCTTATGCTTTATGGTCACATGTCGCATTTCCCTCTAAGCCACTGATTCTTGTTGCTCAGTTTCTGCTACAGGCGCTTTGACTAATTTTGGTTTTTGCTCAACCCATTTCGCTGGAAAAACCGACTCGATCGCTTGGGTCAATGCTTTTGAAAGTGGTGCAGGTAACGGTAGACCAAGTGGATTGGCTTCTTTTAAATCAGCCGAAGATACGACTCGCGTTCCCATCACATAATCAAACCATGGTCGCGTTACACACCAGTTAGCATCTTGATTCGAATTCATATGATGATCGTAATGCCAAGGAATGGTACGCTTTGCCCAATCAGGTTCTAAGTGAGCACGGCGATGTACATAATAATAATTTCCAGCACTATAAACTGCTGCCAACGACATCCCTTTTGAAAAGGGATAAAACACGATACTAGCTACACCTGCCGCAACAGCAAGTGACATTAATTCATTTCGAGTACGCCAGCTATCCAAACCTTCAACATAACAATCATCAGAAAACTCTTGCTTACGAACCTCACGATGATGTGCCCAATGCGATTCCATACTTTTTGGTACAGGACTGTAACGTGGCTGACCCGGACGATGTACACCGTGCAAAATATATTTATGAGCAAACCATTCAAATGCATTTGCAACTGCCAAACCTGCAATAAAACCCTTAATCATGGTTTTCTCCAAATGTTTCCTTATTTTTATTAAAGATATAAATTTTTGTAGGCGAAGTATTGACGATACGATATATTTATATTGACAAAACACGACAGAATAAGGAGTAGACAGGATGTCCCAACTCAAGAACTATACAGGCTCTGTTTATGGCGGATTAGGGCATTTATTAAAGGCTTATTGCGAAACAAAAAATATTGAAATTCCTGAGCAATTACAACAAGTCCAAAATCTTGAACGTTTTGATTACGTCATTTGGCGTGACTTACTTGAAGACCTTAATCGTTTAAATCCCAAGACAGGTTTAGGCTTAGAAATTGCAGAACACGTACAACCCAAACATTTAGGAATTATTGCTTATCTCGCACTGTCATGTGAAAACTTGGGCGAAGCATTGGCGCGTTATCATGATTTTCATCGCTTAATTTATGATGGCAGCCCTCTCGTCGTTGAATTTAACCCACCCTACGCATCAATCCGCTGGGAAGCTCCAGAACCCTACCCAACCCAATTAACAGATGAAATTGCAATTGCGCTGATGGTGCAATTCCTTAAGTTATTTATGTCAGGTGAAGATATCAATCTACACGAAGTGCATTTTGTGAATACCGCACCGAAAAACATTACGGTTTATGAGCAATATTTCCGTTGTAAAGTCCGTTTTGATCAGCCTAAAACTCAGCTACTTCTACCTGTTACCGAAGCCTTTAAGCCACTTCGAACAGGCGATCACACTTTACAGCAATTGTTGTTACAACAAGCTCAAGCTTTATTGGATAAGCTTCCCAATTCCACTCAACTCGATCAACGTCTACAACATGCAATTTTGACTGGATTACAAAAAAACCAATATCAAATCGATTTTATTGCAGAAAAATTAGGATTATCGGTAAGACAATTACAACGCCACTTACAACAGCAAAACACGACCTTTCAAGAACGTGTGCAACAAGTACGTTTTATGCTCGCAACAGAATAT
Organism: Acinetobacter modestus; assembly: GCF_014636095.1. GTDB lineage: Bacteria > Pseudomonadota > Gammaproteobacteria > Pseudomonadales > Moraxellaceae > Acinetobacter > Acinetobacter modestus. The sequence continues at coordinate 169,104 of NZ_BMDV01000003.1, read as the reverse complement.
TTAAAAGATCCGCATTTAAGCTTACAAGAAATCGCATTATTACTTTGCTATTCTGAACAAAGCGCCTTTCAACGTGCTTTTAAAATTTGGACCAACCAAACACCACAACAATGGCGAAACAACAACATAACTTACAATTCTTAATAAAACTAAAGACACACTAACGGTTTCACAACAGATCATTTTTTTTTTACAGCATTTATACAAGAGCATATGCAGTTTTGTGAATTAATTCACATTTTCTTCACAAGGCTTAAACATATCCATAATAAATTTTGGATGCATACTTTTTTTATTTTTACAAAGATTTGGGTGATAACAATGAACAAATATTTAGCAGAATTTTTGGGAACCTTTTGGCTTGTTTTTGGTGGTTGTGGTAGTGCTGTTTTAGCAGCTGCATTTCCAGAACTTGGGATCGGCTTTTTAGGTGTTGCATTCGCATTTGGCTTAACTGTGCTTACTGGTGCGTATGCTTTTGGTCATATTTCTGGAGCGCATTTTAACCCTGCAGTCAGTGTGGGCTTATGGGTAGGTGGACGTTTAGAAGCAAAAGATTTAGCGCCTTATATTATTTCTCAAGTGATTGGTGCAACCTTTGCGGCATTTGTTTTATACATTATTGTGCAAGGCCAAGCAGGTTTTACAGGAACTAGAGGCTTCGCAACAAATGGCTATGCAGAACTCTCTCCAAACCATTTCTCTATCGCTTCAGCCTTTTTAATCGAAGTCGTTCTTACGGCCATCTTTCTGATCATTATTTTATTATCAACACATAAAAATGCGCCTGCAGGTTTTGCTCCAATTGCAATTGGTTTAACACTTACCGTCATTCATTTAATTAGTATTCCAGTCACGAATACCTCAGTAAACCCCGCACGTAGTACAGGTGTTGCCTTTTTTGCTGAGACAGCAGCGCTGAGTCAATTGTGGCTATTTTGGGTAGCTCCAATTTTAGGTGCGATCATTGGCGCAATTATTTATAAAGTCGTTGCAAGTGAAAAAAGTTAAGGTTTTAGAATAAAAAAACAGCCTTTTTCAGGCTGTTTTTTTATAGAAATGGATTTTCAATTTCTTGTTCTGGCTTACGCTCAATCTGTTCAGGTAAGCTCTGTGCTTCTAACACCATGACCACTTCGTTGATAAAACTTTGTAAAGCTTTCGCTGCCTTTAAACCTACTTGGTCTTTTGTGATTTGCAAATTGCCATATAGACTTACACAATCCGCCTGATTTTCTAGGGTCAAGTCATAAATTGCTGAGGACTCATCACCATGTTCAAAAGGTTTAAACATTGATTCCACTCCTTATCGCTCTCGTATACACCTATTGAGTTAAGCATAATCACATTAGAATAGCTGTGAAATTAGCGCAACAATTGTAAGAAATACTGAACCAATGCATCAATCAATTGCTTGATTAAAGCTTGTTTGGTTTCCTCATCAATCTGCGGCAAATTAGTCTCATCAGTTTGTGTCTTCCCAGAAGAGAATTGCTGCTGTTGCGCTTGAATACTTGCCGTAGTTGCTTCTTCAGCACATTGACTTTGTCTATCCCAACTCACATAGCTAATTTCTTTATTGGCTTTAACTTGTTGTGCTGATGTAGGCAATTGATAAACATTACGCTTTTGTTGTTCTGTAAGTTGTGGAAATAAATTAATTCCTAACTTTTCTTCTAAATAACAGATGCTCACCACTTTAACCTGTAATGAATCATTATTTGGTGCATAGTACGCACCAATAATCCCCTGTTTAGGTAAATACACTGCCTTATATACAGCAGTCGGTACAATCACACCACTACCAATGGTTTTTAAGCGCTTCGCTTCAAAAATTGGTCCAGTCACAACATAAGCATCTTTATGTTGTTTAGTCACAATAGAACGTACTGCTTCTTCGAGTTTACGCCAAACTTCCTGATTATTCTTCGGTGATTGCGGCACCATATTGGCTAAAGAAAAGCTGTCATGTTGTGCCGCAGTATTATTCATATCGCCATTCGGTGCCATATGTCCACGATCGTACCTAGAACCACGGTAGTCCGCTAACAATGCACGATGAGCGAGAGGCACTCGTGTTTCTTCGTGAAAACTATCTTCGCGTTTGATTTTAATACTTAAACGCTCTGGAGTAAGGTATTCCGCTGACCACAATGGTGTTTTTGAAATACCTGAATACATCACATTAAAATCATTAAAGCACAAAGCATAACTATCTTTTTTTAGACTTTCTTTTGTAAGTAAAGGAGGAACATCTCGATAAAATTGTTCTAAACAAGCACCATGACTCGATGGCAGAGGAATTAATTTAGAAATTTTTTCATTACCAAATGCAATCGCGAAACTGCCTGTTGCGATCAAAGCAAGAACAATTTTTCCAAAATTTTGGCTCAAAAAAGCAAATTGTGTTTTACTCTTTTTGGTTGTTTTCTTCGCCATAACTACATCAAAATCAATATGAATGCGAAGCTTAGCAATTCCATATTCAACTGTATATTGAGATAAAGCCAAGAACGACACTTTATGTCGCAAAACTGTTCACTTGATCACCAGATAATAAAAAAGGCACTCTAAAGTGCCTTTTTTGATGATTTTATGTTACCTAAATTTCAATTTGACTGCCCAACTCCACAACACGGTTGGTTGGAATTTGGTAGAAGTCACTCACAGGGCTAGTATTACGTTGCATTGAGATAAATAAGCGTTCACGCCACGGAGACATACCATCTCCCACACTATGGACAATACGATCACGTGAAATAAAGAAGCTAATTTGCATCAAGTCATATTCAAAGCCTAATTCCTCGTAAGCCTGAATCAAGGCTTTTGGCACATTAGGTTCATCTTTAAAACCATAGAAGATTTTGATGCGATAGAAATGTTCATTCAACGTTTCAACACTAATTCGCTCCTCTTGAGGAACAAATGGAACATCTTCAATCACAACAGTGACTAAAATATTACGCTCATGTAGTACTTTATTGTGCTTAATATTATGTAACATCGCATGCGGAACAACGTTAGGTGTTCCTGTTAAAAAGACTGCATCGCCTGGTACTCGATGAACATTGTCCCCAATACTTTTCACAAATAAATCGAGCGATAGAGTGTCATGTTCAAGCTTAGCAAAAGTAAGCTCACGCCCACGTTTCCACGTCATCAGGATCATAACCGCGACTGCACCGATCAATAACGGTACCCAACCACCTGAGAACATTTTTAATGATGCTGCTGCGACCAGTACGGATTCCAAAATAAAGAATGGAATAATCAACAGCATTACCTTTGGTAAGCTCCATTTCCATGCATAGTATATGAATACAGCAACCAAAATCGTGTCACATAACATGGTTAAGGTCACAGCCAAACCATACGCACTTGCAAGGTTTGAGCTGGTTTTAAAAATTAGAATTAAGATGACGATCGCGATCAGCAATAACCAATTCAGAAATGGCACATAAATTTGTCCTTCCTCAGAATCAGAAGTGTGTTTAATGCCTAAACGTGGTAAATAACCCAATTGGATTGCTTGACGTGCTAATGAGAAAACCCCAGAAATAACGGCCTGTGATGCAATCACAGCTGCCATCGTTGCCAAGATGATCATTGGGTATAAAGCCCAACTTGGGACTAATAAATAGAATGGATTTTCAATCGCCTCAGGGTTACGAAGTAACAGGGCACCTTGTCCAGCATAATTTAATACAAGGCAAGGTAACACTACACTAAACCATCCAAAACGAATCGGGCGAGGTCCAAAATGCCCCATATCTGCATATAAGGCTTCACCACCTGTTACTGTGAGTACAACTGCACCCATAATAAAAAATGACATTAAAGGATTGGCAAGAATAAATTGAATTGCCCAATGTGGACTCACCATCCCCAAGACAATCGGGGTCTGTATAACACTAGCAATACCTAAAATTCCTAAAGATAGGAACCAAAGTAAGGTAATTGGACCAAAGAATTTACCAACAAAGGCTGTTCCATGTTTCTGCATTAAAAACAGTGTTGTGACGATCACAATCGCAATCGGTATAATAAAGGGATCTAAAACATTCGTTGCAATAGATAACCCCTCCACTGCCGACAAGACTGAAATTGCAGGGGTAATGATGCCATCGCCAAAAAATAGTGACGCCCCTACAAAACCAATCGCGATCAAATAAATTTTCTTACTATCTGATATTTTGGCTTTACGTAGGTTCAAAGCCAATAAAGCCATGATCCCACCTTCACCGTTATTATCTGCACGCATCACAATAGCGATATATTTAATACTGATAATCAGCATTAAACACCAAAAGATAATGGACAAGATCCCTAATACATTTTCAGGTTGAATCCCTAAACCATGCGCTGCATGGAAGGATTCTTTCAATGCATAGAGAGGGCTGGTTCCAATGTCTCCAAACACTACCCCTAGAGCCGCCAACGCAGTGGCAGGCAATGCTGCTTTTTTTGCAGTACTTTGCATATATTGTCTTCAATATAGAACGTTATATTTCTCAATATTATCATTAGCCAAGAAGTTTTTCTGCAAATCTGTTCGACTACAACTTGGCAGTCTGCTTTTTTTTGGTTACTATCGCACACCTTGGTGAGGTGTCCGAGTGGCTTAAGGAGCACGCCTGGAAAGTGTGTATACGTTTGCGCGTATCGAGGGTTCGAATCCCTCTCTCACCGCCAAGTTTACTTTCTATGATATCTCATAGAGTCCTAAAAGCTTAAATCTAAAGGGTTTAGGCTTTTTTTATTGCCTTATGTTTTCCAATTGACCCTATTGAATCCTGATATAGTTGGGGGTATAACTGGGGGTAAAATAAATTCCCCCCATTTTTATACCCCCAAATTTCTACGGGAATCGTTGCAATGCTTACAGATGCTCAGGTCAGAAAGATCAAACCTGCTGAAAAGAAAACCAAATATTCTGATGAAAAAGGCATGTATTTAGAAGTTATACCTTCTTCAAATGATGTGAAGAGTAAGAATCCATTTAAAAAACACTAATACCTCCCCTCGGTGGCTCCCACTTTTTCCCTCCCCCTAATGTTAGAGTCGCACAATTATAAACATCTTGCAGGAAATTTCTGCGTGATAACTCTGTAAAACCTGTTTGACTAATTAGTGTTTCTCTTAGCGGATGGTGACTAGTAATTAAATATTCATTTCGCTTATGCAATCGCTCTAATAAACTTACTGATGGTAAACGATCAAATTTCCCTCGATGCCCCCTGTTACATTCTGTGCAGGACAACACAAGATTTGCTACACCATTAATAGGCTTTTGAATGTCGCACTCTCGGAGTTTGTGTGGAAAAAAATGATCTACATCTGCTGAGTGCTCAAGCAATTGCTCAATCGTAATTGGTACAAAACAATAAAAACATCTACTCTTTTGGTAGCCATTTAAAGCAGATTTAGCTGACGTGACGTTAACTCTTCTTATTCTATTATCAGCAACCAAAATTCCTTGATCATCATGTTGAATCTGCACTAAATGCTTAGGTAAATTCATATCCCATGCTGTTTCAACTAAACGCCATCTTGATTCAGTTTCATCAATTAGATCTTGAGAATTTTGTATTTCAAATAACTGAAAAATTTCATCTGTTAAAATGATGCCTCCATGGGTTTTTCGAGCATCCACGAAGAATCTTTCTGGAAGTTCCTGTCTGTGTACATTATGAAAAGCATCAATCACATTAACAAAACCATATAGAACTGTTTTTGCTGTAAGTGTTTGCTGATCAATTTCACCAGTATTAAAGTCACGACAAAAATCTAAAAATTTACTTGAGCTTGATGTTGCTTGCTTATCAACTAACTTTAAATGTTCACAGATATGTCGACTAAATGGCTCCGCAAGCTGGTCAAGCGTGACAACTGTGCCACCATCTTCTTTTAATTCATAAAGCGCTTTAGCAAATGCGAATTTATAAGAAGCAACGTTACGACCGAATAAAATAATGGCACGCCAATAGTTTTCAAGAGATGGTTCAATTTCATAAAACTCAGACATAAGACATCCCTGAAAGTTTATAGTTTATTTTTTTGAATTAGAATATTTAACCATTCCTCAGTACGAGAAGGACGCTTGTCTACAGTAATCCACTGTTGGATTAAAGTTAAGTTATTAAACCCATTTAATAATCTGTCAGCTTGAGCTTCATTCAAATCGGTAAAATAACGTCCATCCTTCTCCCGATCCTGATCACCATATTTAAATGACATATAGATCACCCCATAGAGTCTAAGTGCCTTTAGCATTCGTTGAATGACATCTACCAATCGATTTCGATCACAATGTAATAAGGATGCACATGCCCAAATACCATCATAATGTTCAACTTCATTCAGATCATAAAAACTTTGATATTTAACTTTTATTCCCGTTAGTATTATCGCCTTTTTAACAAGCTCTTCCGAATAGTCCATGGCTTCAACCTGATAACCTTTATTTTTAAAACCCAAACTATCTCGCCCAGAACCGCACCCTAAGTCTAATATTCTTGCATTAGGTGATAGTAGTTGTAGAAACGGTTGATACAAACTTTCCATATCGACGTTAAAAGTAGATTCTGCAAAGTGATCTGCATGAGTATTGTAATAATCTATTGTTTTCATTTAAGACAATTATGACCGTAATTTAACTTAGTCTACTAAAAAACAAAAATATAAGGGAGTAAAAGCTCCCATTACTATCGCTTTTCCAACTTAGACTCTATCCACTGATGGATTTCCCAAGCTGACCAACTATCACCCCATACAAGCTGAGGAAATGCAGGGTCGTCATACTTTGATTCCTTTATTTATACGTTGAATACTTGAATCAAAACTGGCAAAAATTCTACAATCAAATTAAATTTATCTATTTGCTCATTTTTTCGCTTGTTTTTTTAATTAGATTCTGTAAAATTCTCGCCACGTTGCCGGCATAGCTCAGTTGGTAGAGCAACTGACTTGTAATCAGTAGGTCCACAGTTCGAATCCGTGTGTCGGCACCATTATTAAACCTCATAACGCTTTATGAGGTTTTTTAGTTTTTATAATTGCATATTAAAATGCGGACTTAACCGCACTCACCTGAACATAATGAACTAAACCATCTTCGAAAAGTTTTCGACACAATCTCGCTGTCATTGCGATTTTTAATTGTGCCAAGTCAACGTGTTTTTTCTCAGTTCCCTTATTTTTAATATATTCAGCAAAGCCATTTAAAACAGGTTCAGAAAAATCCTGAATGACTATCTCAGTAAATCCCTGTTGTATTAAGTTTTGAGTGAGTTGTTGCTCATCCATTAAATTTTGCCAATTCATATCAGCACTTTTAAGCACATAACGATATTGTTGTTTTTTTAAATTTGAACTCTCTCGCCAAGCATCTGACCACATTAAATAATGAAAAGCGATGCGACCTTGTGAATTCAAAATTGGGGACACTGAATTAAGAAATGAATTCAAATCACTGTGGTAAGCCGCATCAATACAGACAATCACATCAAATGAATTTAAAAAATGCTGTTGATTTAAATTCAAAAAATTTTCACAGTAAATTTGAACTTGTGGGAGTTGTTTTCGAATTCGTTTGACGCAATCCGCTTGTAATTCAACTGCACTTAACTGTTCAAGTTGATACTGTTTAAGCCAGTGCAATAGACTTGCACCTTGCCCACAACCAAGATCTAACACTTTATCGTCTTTTTTGAGTTGAACAGAAGTAGCGATTTGATCAGCTAGACTTTGGCAAGCCTGTGGATAATCATGATGCTGGTCTTGCCAATAGCCTAAATTACTCCAAGCAAGTAGAGAATCATCTCCTAGACGTTTTGCATCAATTGCATATTTATGTCCGAAAACTTTCTCAATCAATCTTTGCTTGAAGTAAGCCATATTTAATAACCAAGTTCAGGTGCAACTGTAACTTTTGGTTTAAGCCCAACGAAAGGTAATGGTGCGCCTAAGATTTCAGAAATATGCATTGCAGAAGTGACTGCTGACTCTAAAATTGGCAAACCATCACATGACCATGAACCGCAATAGAACACTTTACGATTTAAATCTAAATGGCGTTCCTGGATTTGTTTATTCAATGCAACCGTTTCAGAGTCGACAACAGCACGTGTGAGTTGCACCTTAGATATAATTTTCTTAGGATCAATATCAATCACAGGACACCATGTTTGGAATACGGCATTTTTGCCAACCAAGCTTGGTTCAATCGAGTTAATCCACACGGTAAATTGCTGGCGACTAAAATTCCGATCCATCATATAGCTCAACACTGCCCAATCTTTACGGCGTTGCGGCATCACGATTGGATCTGTGTGAATAACCAAATCACCCTGTTCAAAACGGAACTTTTTCAATAGTGCGAGATCATCTGCAAATTGTGGTTGCTTCAAGAAATTTTCAATCACAGGCGTTGGTGTTGCGATCACGACTCGATCGAATAATTGGCTTTCGCCTTGCTCATTTTCTACCAAAATTTTATCGCCTTGCTCCTCGACTTTATGAACAGGTGAACCACTATGGATTGCAATACCCTCAATTAAACGATTTACTAAAGCAGGTGTTCCACCTTTCATTCTTAATAAGGCTTCACCTTCTGTGAGTTGGCGAATAAATTCTAATAGGGGCTTGGCTGGCCACTCACCAATCGTCTTTGGATGACATGTACAAATCGTATAAAGAACAGGCATTACTGTCCCATGCCAAAACACTTCTTCAATATGATATTGATTCATGAATTCGGCTAAGGTGATGTCTTGATTCTCTGATTTGAAAAATTGATGTACGGCAGTTTTTAATTGCAACATGCCTTTGACTAAACGCCAACCATATTGCTGTATGCCTTTACGGTTATTAATAATTGGGAAATTACCAATACGGCTGCGAGAAGTGGTCAACCAAGTATCTGTTTTATCTTCAAATAGCCAACTACAGGCCATAAATGTGCGTACTGGAAAAGTTTCTATTCCCAAATAGCTGGCTAAACTTAAGGTATTTTTCCAAAGTTTTGGGTTCATCACACGTAATGGTGCGTCAATTAAGCCCCCATCAAAGTCTATACTGTGACTGTCCATGCCGCGCCCAGCAAGTGCTTCGAATATCGTTACGTTATGTCCTGCATCATGTAGGATTCTGGCTGAGGCAAGTCCTGCCATACCACTGCCGATAATTGCAATATCCAAAATTATGTCCCATCAGTTGATGATTTTTCTTGATTATGACTGATAGTTAACCTAAATACGGTATTAAAAAATACCAGATTCTGCATTTAAGCTAGACTTTTGTCTTAATGTGGCCATTCACTTATTGTTACATTTTAACACACTTCTTATTTTAAGCTTAACTCAATGATAATATTAACTATATTGTCTTACACATTAAATAAATATACAGAACATTCTTTATTTTTCCATTTTTACCCTGTTAGGGGCTTTGCAAAGCAAAAATTTAGCGCTATTCTGATTAAACAATAATCAGAACCGAGTCACATAATAAACTGGATAATAATAAGTGACCTAATATTAAAAAAATCAATAGAGAACCTTATAGCGAAAGCCCATAACTCTAAAGGAGTTATGGGCTTTCTTATATGCAATCAAAATCAGGATAAATTAGCGATCCATCACACCAAATTTACCACGATTGAAATCATTGATTGCATCCATGATTTCAGCCTTATTGTTCATCACAAATGGACCATAACCCTCAATAGGCTCATTTAAAGGTTGGCCTGTTAAAACCAAGAATTTACTGTCCTGCTCTGCTTGGATCTTAAAATCAATCTGTTCACGGCTGAGCACCACCAAGCTTGGAGCCTCTATCGTTTGCTCATCATTTAAAATCAGCTCACCAGAAAGTAGCACCAACAATGTTGTATGACCTTCGGCCACATAAAATGTGTGTGCTTGACCCGCCACAATTTTACCATCCCAAACATTGACCGGACTGAACGTTGTAGCTGCACCAATTGTCTCTTGATATTGCCCAGCAATCACACGTAATTCACTCCCTACATCATCTAAGTGAATACTTTGGATATCTGTTGCTTCAATGGCTTGATATTTTGCAGGCGTCATTTTCGAATGAGCTGGCAAATTTACCCATAATTGCACCATTTCAAACAAACCACCTTGATGAGCAAATTCAGGGGAATGAAATTCTTGATGTAGAACACCACCTCCAGCTGTCATCCATTGCACATCACCAGCTTTAATTGTGCCACCGCCACCACTTGAATCCTTATGTGTCACTTCACCTTGATAGGCAATCGTCACGGTCTCAAAACCGCGGTGCGGATGCGTACCAACTCCTTGTTGAGCAGTTGTTGGTTCAAAACGGTACGGCGCTGCATAATCTAAAAGTAAAAATGGACTAATCGTTTGTCCCAAACGATCATAAGAAAACAAGTTGTACACAGGGAAACCATCACCGACCCAGTGCATGTTTTTATTTTGATAGATGCCAAGAACTTTCTTCATTTAGTTTCTCCTATTCAGGTAGAAATTCTTTTCTAAAGACTCATTTTACGCCTTGATGATCAACGCTTATAGATATGGATTAACAACACATTATTCCATAAACAGGACAATCCTAAATTTAATACACAATTAAGTAATATATTAAAACCATCATCCTATTTTCAGTATTGTTAATCTCAATATTTAGACTTCATCACTCTCTAGAATTTCACTAGCATCATTTCAGGTAATAGGAAAAAGATGCTTTTTTTTCATATTTATTTTTAACAAAAACTTGAGGATGCAAAAATGGGAAAAGGCTATATTCGTTTAGATAAAGACAATGCTGCCGTACTTTTAGTTGACCATCAAACAGGTCTACTTTCACTGGTTCGTGATATTGATCCAGACAAATTTAAAAATAATGTATTAGCGCTGGCTGATGCAGCCAAATACTTCAATCTCCCCACCATTCTCACCACCAGTTTTGAACATGGTCCAAATGGTCCTTTAGTTCCAGAACTCAAAGAAATATTTCCTGATGCACCGTATATTGCTCGTCCTGGTCAAATTAATGCATGGGATAATCCTGACTTTGTTCAAGCTGTAAAAGCAACAGGGAAAAAACAATTGATTATTGCGGGTGTGGTCACAGAAGTATGTGTCGCATTTCCTGCGCTTTCCGCGCTAGCAGAAGAGTTTGAAGTTTTTGTAATTACCGATGCATCTGGAACATTTAATGCATTAACACGCGATGCTGCTTGGGATCGTATGTCCAAAGCCGGCGCGCAACTCATGACATGGTTTGGAATGGCATGTGAACTTCATCGCGACTGGCGTAACGATATTGAAGGTTTAGGCGCTTTATTTTCCAATCATATTCCTGATTACCGCAATTTGATCAACAGCTACGTTCAAAATACGTCACAAAAATAAATCGTTCACTGAAGATTAGAAGTGTTGATGCTATTCTAATCTTCATCTCATTATAGGACTGAATTTGTCTTGATCAATTCATTTGATGACTTTCATTATTTTTACTTGGTCGTGAAACATGGCGGATTTAGTGCTGCCAGTGAAGCAGAAAATATCAGTAAATCCAAACTCAGTCGCCGCATTATTGATTTGGAAAATAAGTTTAATGTCAATCTGATCCAACGAACGACACGCCATTTCAAAGTGACAGAATTAGGGCAAGAGTTTTATGAAGAATGTTGTAAGGTGATTGCACAAGTTGAATGCGCAGAAAATGTGTTGCTAAAACAAAAAAGTGAGCCACAAGGTCTGATTAAGATCAGTTGTCCTCCCCTCATGATGCATTTTCAGATCAGAAAATTACTGAATCAATTTTTAAAAGATTATCCAAAAGTTGAAATTTCTTTAGAGCTGACGAGCCGCCGCGTTGATATTCTACATGATGATATTGATATTGCGATCCGAACAAACTTTGAACCAAATCAAGACTCGAGCTTAATTGTGCGAGATGTAATTCGAACTGAGCATTGTCTGGTTGCTGCTCCAGAATTATTACAAGGTCAACAAATTCGACATTATTCAGAATTACAACATTTTCCAAGCGTAGCTTTAGGGACTCAAAAAAATCAATATTTTTGGCGTCTATGCCATGTAGAAAATGATGAAACCGTTGATATACCTTACCATCCACGCATAAAAAGCAATGATTTGGCAGGCGTTTATTATGCTGTTCGTGATAGTTTAGGTATCGCAGACCTGCCTTATTTAACCGTTCAGGCTGATATTCAAAAAGGACACCTTATCCATATCCTGCCCGAATGGAAATCAAATCGGGGCATCGTTCAATTGGTATACGCATCCCGTAAAGGACAACGTCTTGTGCTTGAAAAACTTATCGAAACGTTAATAGACGGTCTTCGGGAATTGGCAAAAACTGACAATGGTTATGCTTTGTAATATAAAATTAAACATATTTTTAAAAATAAAAAAAGGCATGAAACCAAGTTCATGCCTTTTTTGAATCAGAAGATTTAAAACGGTAAATCATCATCTAAATCAGCAGGGGCTGTCGCAGGCTGAGGTGCTGATTTTGGTGTATTAAAACCATTACCTGCTTGTGGACTACCTGCATAATTACCTTGATTACCGCCAGCAAAACCACCGCCCTGACCATAACTATTTTGGTTGTTGTTATAACCCGTATTTTGGTAACCACCACCTTGATTATTATTGTTATTAAAACGTGGTTGATTAAAGTCACCGCCGCCTTGTTCACTTTGTTGACGCGTATCTAACATCTGCATTTGATCGCCACGAATTTCAGTACTGTAACGCTCTTGACCGTTTTGATCTGTCCATTGACGAGTACGTAATGAACCTTCGATATAAACTTTTGAACCTTTACGCAAATATTGCTGTGCAATTTCGCCTAAACGGTTATGTAACACAATACGATGCCATTCTGTTTGTTCTTTACGCTCGCCTGTATTTTTATCTGTCCAAGACTCACTTGTTGCAATCGAAAATTGAGTCAGGGATCCACCATTTGGAAAAGTTTTTGTTTCAGGATCTTTACCCAAAGTACCTACTAAAATAACTTTATTCACACCACGCATTAGCTGTCTTCATCCTATGTATTTCTATGTTTTACTTTATAAGAGTTATGTTTAAATGGCTACCTCTTTGCCAATCAAGTGCGTTAAATCTTGTCGCCCAGCATCATCTATACACTGTTTATCGACTTTAATATAAGCAACTTGTTGTTCAGGCATCACCACGACTTCTTCAATACCACGAATTGCCAACAATTTTGAAGTCCATTCATCCGTTTGTGTCATTTGAGGTAGAGGCAACACAATTGAAGACAAATAACGAGGTTGAGCCAGCCCAAAACTGACCAACAACCAAAGTATAGCAATCCCAGAGAGGACACTCCAGCCAAGTGCAGTATTCTGTAACATCAAAAGCTGTCCGCCCAAAGTACCACCGAAAAAAGCACCTAAGAATTGGCTACTGGCATTTATTCCCATCGCGGTTGCTTTAGATTGAATAGGTGCAACTTTCGATAACCAAGATGGTAATAACGCTTCCATGACATTGAAGGCAATAAAGAAAATACCAAGCCCTGCGAGCAATACATATTTCGATTCATAACCAAAAATAAGAATCAGTAAACCCACAATAATTCCAGCAATTGCTGACAAGAAAATACCGCGCATTTTGCGATATTTTTCAGCAATAATAATACTTGGAAAAGCAAAGAACAGACTCAAGAGCAATAATGGCAAATAAATCAAACCATGTTTTGCCAGTGGAATTTGTGCATATTCAATCAACTGAGAAGGAATATAAATAAACATTGCCGTGAGCAATAAGTGCAGAGAAAAAACAGAGACATGTAAGCGATTCAAATCGCCCATTTGAATGACTTGTTTCAACTGCGATAAATAACCTTGTTGGAAATTACGATGATGTCGTGTGACTTTAGGCACGAGCAATAACATCAAAATCGCAGCCAATCCCATAATCGTTGTCACGAAAAATAGCCCAGAAATACCGACTAAGCTAGTGAGCCAAGGCCCTAAACTAAATGCCACCACGAAAGACAAGCCAATACTCATCCCCATCGCTGCCATGGCTTTGGTCCGCTGCTCTTCACGAGTCACATCGGCCAGTAAAGCCATTACTACGGCTGAAACTGCACCAGCACCTGCAATTGCACGACCAATAATCACACCATAAATTGTGTCAGATAAACCTGCTATCGCACCACCAATCGCAAATAAGAGCAAACCAAGTACAACCAATGGTTTACGACTAAAACGATCAGCCAACAAACTAAATGGAATCTGCAAAATTGCTTGTGTTAAACCATAGACCCCTACAGCTAAACCAATGAGGGCAGGCGTGGCATATTGATAAGATTGTCCTGCCACTGAAAAGACAGGAATAATCATGAACAAACCCAACATGCGTAAGGCAAAAATGCTGCTTAAGGCAAAAGTTGAACGGCGTTCTAAAGCATTCATTATTGATAAGACACTATAACTGGCTTAGCGAATTATAAGCGATTCGCTTAACAAGGTTGTAAGTAGATTATGAAAAACACAATCTTTAGGAGAAAAAATAAAGGAGCAAATAGTGCTCCTTTATTTAAAATATACCACTTAGCTGAAAATAAGCTTAAGAAGCTTGCTGTTCTCGCTTGCTATATTGAATAGATGCGATCACGGCCCAAACGATAAAGGCAACCCCGATCAGGCCCGTTACAACTTCGGGTACATGTAAACCTGTACCACTTGCGATCATGATAAATGCTAAGGCACCAATCGCATAATGCGCACCATGTTCCAAGAAAATATAAGCATCCAACGTGCCCTTTTCAACAAGATAGATGGTCATTGAACGGACAAACATTGCACCAATCGCAAGACCTAACATGATAATGACAACATCACTGGTAATCGCGAATGCACCGATCACACCATCAAAACTGAACGATGCATCTAGAACTTCAAGATATAAAAAACCACCAAAACCAGCTTTCACGACACCTGAAGCAGCCCCATTTGCATCATGCGTAATCGCATTACCATTTTCATCAATCTCTGGCTCACCACCGAGGAGATGACTAAGCACCTGTACGCCAATATATACGACAATACCCCAGATCCCTGCCATGGTCACAGCCAAACGTACAGACTCTTCAACATTGGCTGCCATAATAATCATGGCAATCAATGCGAGAAAAACAGACATTGCTGGCACACTAGCTAAATTTGCTAATTTTGCTTCTAACCACTTAAACCAATGCGTTTCTTTACCATCATCAAAGAAGAAGTTTAAAAACACCATTAATAGGAAAGCACCACCAAACGCTGAAATTTCAGCATGATGTGCCATTAAACGCTCTGAATAGGTTTTTGGATCATTCAATGCCATTTTAGCGACTTCAATCATGCCCATATCTGCCGTCACAGCAACAATAACGACAGGGAAAATCAAACGCATACCAAACACGGCGATTAGAATACCCACCGTTAAAAAAATCATTTTCCAGAAATGATCCCAATTACGTAATACCGAAGCATTTACCACAGCATTATCAAAGGATAGCGAAACTTCCATTACTGCCAAGATCGCAGTAATCGTTAATGCTTTAAGCATCGTAGCTACGCCTGCTTCAGGGCCATGCGTGTAGCCCCAATAGGCAGATAGTGCTAAGCACACTACCGTAAAGAATATAGAAAAACGAAAATGCTTCATGAACAGCCTTATGCGAAATCGTTGAGTTATAAAAATGTAGCTATTGTAGGCGAGTTTCGACCCAAAAAGAGAAAAGATTGTTGGACTTGTTTGGCAAAAGAAACCATCCAAACCAGACTCTGTTATAGTGCTGAAAGATTTCTTTTATATGTACTTTAATAGGTTCATTTCATGACGTTTTCTCAAGATGTATGGCAACGTAATCACGATTTATATCAAAAAATATTAACTTTACCATTCAATCAAGAACTAGCTACAGGGACGTTGGATCTTAAAGCATTTTGTCATTATGTAATTCAAGATGCTCACTATTTACTAGCTTATGGTCGTGCGCTTGCTGTAGCTGCTGCAAAAGCCTATGAAGCAGATGATGTGATTCAATTTTCTGAAGCAGCAAAAATTGCGATTATTGTAGAACGTAGCCTGCATAGTGATTTTATGCAGGAATTTGATATCAGCAAGGCTGAGTTTGAAAGCACACCATTAACACTTGCCTGCCACCATTATACCTCTTTCCTAACCGCAACGGCTTGGTCAGAAAGTTATCCTGTGATCTTGGCAGCATTGCTTCCCTGTTTTTGGATTTATGCTGAGGTTGGTAAAGACATCGTGAACCAATCTGTCCCGAATAATCCATATCAAGCATGGATTGATACCTATGCAGGTGAAGAGTTTAATACAGCGGTTCGAAATGTAATTACAACTGTAGATAAAGTGGCGGCACGATGTGATCAAGATACCTTAGAAAAAATGCATGCAGCCTATACTATGGGCGCTAAATTAGAATGGTTGTTTTGGGACAGCGCATATCAACAACGTCAATGGTTAGGTTTGGATCAAGCTTAATCGCCTATCAGATCTTCATTTACATTTTTCACAGACATAAAAAAGCCCCTCATGGGGGCTTAGTCGTATATCGTATTGTCCGATATACTGTATGAGGCTCATCTCAAACTGGTTGCATTAAAACATAAATCAGATCGAGTGAATACCTTTAATTGCTTAAAAAAAGTTAACCGCAATTAAGGCAAGCAATGCGGGTACAGATTGGATATAAATAATTTTCTTACTGGCAGTGAGTCCACCATAAATTCCTGCAACCAACACACAAGCTAAAAAGAAATTCGCCAAAGCCACCGCATAGGTTTCAGGTGCAATTAGTGCCCAAAACAAACCTGCTGCAAGAAACCCATTATAAAGACCTTGGTTCTGCGCTAAAACTTTAGTGAGCTGAGCCTTTTCCAAACTATTACCAAAAGCTTTTAAACCATAGGGCTTATCCCACAAAAACATTTCCAGTACTAAAATATACACATGTAAGACAGCAATTAATCCCACAAGCAGTTGTCCAATCATATAATTTTCCTTTTTATTTTATGACTCAATTTAAGTAGACCAGCCTCACGACTGGTCATCTGTTTTCCAAATTAAGGCTTTAACAACACTTTGCCCTGACGCGCACCCTGAGTTGCTTTGAGTGCAGCCGTTTTAATATCATCAAAACTAAAAACACCTTCCACAGGTAAAACTAATTTCTTTTGCGTCGCAAGCGTTAATAACTCAACAAATAATGCCTTTTTGCGCTCTGCTGGCATTTCTTTATTAACCACACTTGCCCAAAAACCTTTCACCGTTGCCTGTTTGAAAATCAAATCGCCCGATGAAATCTGCATAGTTTCGCCCGTCATACTGCCAAATGAAACCAATACACTATTCTCACTCAGTAGATTCAGCATTTCACCACTGGCCGTTCCACCAATTGAGTCCACGCCTGCAATCAATGGCTGATCAGCATGAATCGCTTTGACTTGTTGCTTCCAATCCGCTTGATCCGTGGCAACTACATGTTGAATGCCTAAAGCCTGCATTTCGGCAATTGCATCGGTACGACGCACAAGATTAATCACTTGCAAACCACGCGCCTGAGCAATCATCGCTACGGTTTTACCCACCGCACCATTGGCTGTATTTTGAATCAACCATTGCCCTGCTTGAACATTCACAAAGTCGAGTAACATCAAAGCACTAATTGGCATCCCAATCAATTGCGCTGCTGTTTCATCATCAATTGCATCATTTAGAGGAATAATGCTTTGCGCAGGCGCAATAAAATATTCTGCCCAACTGCCATGTACACCAGCAACAGCAATACGTTGTCCTAATTTGCTGTGATCAACACCTTCACCCACAGCATCGACAATACCTACCGCTTCACTACCGCCAATTGCAGGTAAAGTTGGCTTATAACCATAACTCCCCCGCACCGTCCACACATCGTGATTATGGATTGGGGACATAATCGTTTTAATACGGACTTCACCTACTTTAGGCTCAGGTTTCGGCATATCACCGAATTCTAAAACATCTACGGGCTCGCCAAATTGTTGATGGATAATACTTTGCATGATTTATTCCTGTATTGGTTGTAACAGCTGTTTGGTGGTTTCTAAAGCTAGATGTAGCGGTGCTTTGTCTTGTGCCAATTTGGTCATCAAAGCAGCCCCTAACCAAAGCTGATACATCACTTGAGCTGTTTTAATTGGATCAAGATGTGTTGGAATCGAACCTTGTTGCTGCCCTTCTTGCAATAACAGCGCCACGCGTTTCGTGAGTCGATGCACACCTAAATTTAAAATCTGTCGCATGTCTTCTGATAAATCAGAGACTTCAGCTGCGAGTTTTACAATTAAGCAGTTTTCTGCCCAACTGCCATAAATTGGATCGTCAATCCATGCCTGCCACAAAGCTATTAAACGTGCATACGCACTTTGTTCAGTGTGCTGCCAAAGCTGTTCGACTCGTACTTTATAGTCAGCCATATACTGTTCTAATAAGGCACAACCGAATGCCTCTTTAGACGCAAAATAGTGGTAGAACGAACCTTTTGGCACGTCACAGGCTTTTAAAATTTCTTGTAAGCCAACTCCCACAAAACCTTTACGCAATACCAATTCAAAACTGGTATCCAAGATATGTTGTCGAGTTGCTTCACTCTTGATTGATCGTTTCATAGCCACACTATAAGTTAATATTAGACCAGTCGTCTAGTAAATTTGTGTATTTTTATTCTGCAACAGCTTTACGGTAGTAAAATCAGAAAAGGAATGATAAAAATACAACTCGGTCAGTATGTGATACTCGTTATAAATGTGATTTAACCGTCACAATTTGTCGTTTTAAATATTTTTATACCACTTGAACAATTTTAAGGCGCTATCATATAAGACCCATTCAACAGCAAAATGCTGCTCAGAAATTATTTTAAATTGATTAGTACTGAGCTTTCTTTCAATACATTCAAATTAAATAATGAATGATCTATGAGATTGCTGTTCAATGTATTTTGATCTTCTATTTGCACATTACTGAGATGTTTTCATGAGCCAAAGTCATATCCGTATTCGAGGCGCACGTACCCATAATTTAAAGAATGTGTCACTCGATATTCCACGTGACAAATTTGTGGTGATCACAGGGCTTTCAGGTTCAGGAAAATCATCCCTTGCATTTGACACTTTATATGCTGAAGGTCAGCGTCGCTATGTCGAATCACTTTCAGCTTATGCACGCCAATTCCTTTCGCAAATGGAAAAACCTGAAGTTGACTCAATTGAAGGTTTATCACCTGCAATCGCGATTGAGCAAAAATCAACTAGCCATAATCCACGTTCAACTGTAGGTACAATTACCGAAATTTATGATTATTTGCGTTTGCTTTACGCACGTGTAGGAACGCCTTACTGTCCTGAACATGATCTACCGATGGTGGCACAAACCATTTCAGAAATGGTTGATGCGGTAAAAGGATTAGAAGAAGGTACAGCATTGATGTTACTCGCACCTGTGGTGCGTGAGCGTAAGGGTGAATACACCCAATTATTTGAACAATTACAAGGCCAAGGTTTTGTCCGTGCCCGTGTCGATGGTGAAATCATTGATATTGATACCCCACCTGAACTGGATAAAAAGAAAAAACATACCATCGAAGTCGTGGTCGATCGCTTTAAAGTCCGTGACGATCTTGGCAATCGTATCGCAGAATCGTTTGAAACCGCATTACGTCTAGGTAGTGATATTGCGGTGTTGTCGTGGATGAATGGCGAACATCCTGAACGTGTGTTCTCTGCAAAACATTCATGTCCTGAATGTGACCGTGCCGTAGCTGAACTCGAACCACGTCTGTTCTCATTCAATAATCCATTTGGTGCTTGCCCTGTCTGTGACGGTCTAGGAACACGTAGCCATTTTAGTGCGGAAAAACTCATTCCAAATCCAGAAGTTTCGATCAGCCAAGGGGCGATTCGTGGTTGGGACAGACAACGTCCGTATTACTACACCATGCTGCAAAAAGTAGCGGATCATTTCAGTATTGATCTCGATCAGCCTTGGAATAGTTTAGATAAAGACACCCAAAAGAAATTTTTACAAGGCACAGGCAAAGAGAAAATTGACCTCAGTTATATCGATGAACGAGGTCGTAAACACAGTCGTGTACAAGCCTTTGAAGGTGTGTTGCCACATTTAGAACGGCGCTATCGTGAAACTGAATCAAACTATGTGCGTGATGATCTCGCACAATATTTATCAAATGCAGCATGTGATGCTTGTGGTGGTTCACGTCTCAATGAAATTTCTCGTCATGTGCGTGTTAAAGACAAGACCATTGCACAGATCACCAAAATGTCGATTGGTGATGCTGAAAACTATTATCAAGACCTCAATCTTGAAGGTGCTAAAGGTGAAATCGCCGATAAAATCTTTAAAGAGATTCGTGAGCGTTTACATTTCTTGGTAAGTGTTGGGCTCAATTATTTAAGTCTTGCACGTTCAGCCGAAACATTATCAGGTGGTGAAGCACAACGTATTCGTCTCGCATCGCAAATTGGTGCAGGCTTAATGGGTGTGATGTATGTATTGGATGAGCCATCCATTGGTCTGCATCAACGTGATAATGATCGCCTATTACAAACCTTAATTCGCTTACGCGATCTCGGCAATACCGTGCTTGTGGTTGAGCATGATGAAGATGCAATTCGTGCCGCGGATCATATTATCGATATTGGTCCTGGTGCAGGAATTCACGGTGGGGCAATTATTGCAGAAGGAACGTATGATGAGTTGGCAAGCCATGCTGATTCACTCACTGGTCAATACCTCTCAGGCAAACTCAAAATTGAAGTGCCGAAACAGCGTACACTCTCCCCTCGCCCAAATGAAGTGATCAAACTCTCTGGGGCAAGCGGACATAACTTACAAAATGTCGATTTGACCATTCCATTGGGTATCATGACCTGTGTGACTGGGGTGTCTGGTTCTGGTAAATCAACCTTGATTAACCGTACTTTATTGCCTTTGGCTGCGACTCAGTTGAATGGGGCCACCACGCTCACTGCTGAAAAGTTTGATTCGATCGATGGCTTACAACATTTAGATAAAGTGGTGGATATTGACCAGAGTCCTATTGGTCGTACCCCACGTTCGAATCCTGCGACTTACACGGGTTTATTCACCCCAATTCGCGAATTGTTTGCTCAGACACCTGAAGCCAAAGCACGTGGTTATAGCGCAGGTCGTTTCTCGTTTAACGTGAAAGGCGGTCGCTGTGAAGCCTGTGAAGGCGACGGTATGATCAAGGTGGCCATGCACTTCCTGCCTGATATGTATGTGCCTTGTGATGCTTGTCATGGCAAACGTTATAACCGTGAAACTTTAGAGGTTGGTTATAAAGGCAAGAACATTTCAGACGTGTTAGAAATGACCGTAGAAGATGCTGCTGAATTCTTTAGTGCCATTCCTGTGATTCACCGCCGTTTAGATACCTTAATGCAAGTAGGTCTAGGCTATATTCGTTTGGGTCAAGCGGCAACAACTCTATCAGGCGGTGAAGCACAACGGGTGAAATTAGCGCGTGAGTTAGCAAAACGAGATACAGGTAAAACCTTATATATCTTAGATGAGCCAACCACAGGTTTGCACTTCCATGATATTGCCAAGTTACTCGACATTTTGTATGAGCTACGCAATAAAGGTAATACCATTGTGGTGATTGAGCATAATTTGGATGTAATCAAAACCGCAGATTGGGTAATTGACCTTGGTCCCGAAGGTGGTTCTGGTGGTGGTCAAATTATTGCAGCAGGTACGCCTGAGCAAGTGGCTGAAGTTGAGATTTCACACACAGGTAAGTTCTTAAAACCGATGTTGAAATAAACTTAATTGGTTCTCAAGTACTGGCGTAAATTTAGGTTGATTTCGTCTCTCTAGCTTGAATTTACGCCAACTCCCTAAATGCTGAGTTGGTGCATACTCAATATGATCAAACAAGGAGCGCTGAGTTTTATGAAGTTTATCAGCACGCTTTAAACATTGCCGTAACCATGAATAAGACATTTTCATATAATCAGCGATATTTAAATAAGTATATTTGAACAATTTAGGTTTTAGATTTTCAAATAGCTGAACATAGGCTAAAGCCATCGAAAAACTATTTTCTTGAATTTTCCTTACCTGTTTCTCTTTGCGTATCTGCTGTTCTTCGTCATCAATTATTCCCTGCAATGGTTCAGTTGATGTTGGAGATGATATACCCAAAAGAATTGGATTAATTGCTTCGTCTGGATCATTTCGAGAAGTTTGATCCATACTCAACGCATTTTTCAGCACACGATCGCCGCCATGGCCATAAAGACTCCACATCTTTTGCGTTAACTCAACCCAATGTTCAGGATTGCATAAATCAAATCCCCCTATCCACTGGTCTATAACAAATAGAAAAGCATTTTGGGCAATATCATTCGCATCATATTGTTTAGAGAATTGGGCAATTTTCTGCCAGTTCTTATAATAATCAGGTAAATAAATCATCTTATATAATTTTTCTTGGTCTTTTGGCAGCACAGGCAAGACTCTATTTTTAATATATCTTGTAAGCTAACAATGAGAGATTTAAATTTAATGACAAAGAGTTACTATCGCAAATCAGAATAATAGGGGCATTTCTACCCTTCCACCACATTCTTCCCGTTTGCTTTCGCTTTTAACAAAGACTGATCAGCTTTTTCTAATAACTCTAACCAAGTTTCGGCTCCAATCGCAATTCCTATACTCACTGAAACCTGAATCAATTCACCAACATTTGAAGTCACAATATTCTGTTTTAATATGCCTGAACGAATACTTTCAGCAATCGCTTTTGCTGCTTTCATTTCAATACTTTCGATCACGACTAAAAATTCATCACCACCATAACGAACGATTAAATCAGAAGCTCGCACATTATGCTTGAGTTGGTCTGCAATCATGGTAATCACCTGATCACCCGCAATATGCCCATATTGATCATTCACAAATTTAAAATTATCAATATCAATCACAATGACACAGGTTTCTGATAGACCTTCAGGCTTTGACTCTAAAACATTGATATATTCTTCCAAAGCCAAACGATTTGCGACACCCGTTAATATATCTGAGTTCGCAACTTTCTTAAGCTGTGACTCCATCATGTCACGTTGTTTCAAAATACTTTTTAATCTTTCTATCGCTTCAAATAAAGAAAAGAATTCCTGCCGAGACTGCTTACCAGTAAAAGGTTCAGTTGGACTATTTGATAAACTCAAAATCATATTTCTTGCTCTAATTAAAGGCTGAAATACACGTCTCTTGGCATAGCTCATTGTGAAAATTGCTGTAAGCAATGAAACAATCGAAATACCAAAGTTAAAAATAAACTGCTGCTGAGCTTCTTTATTCTGTTGCTTAACGATTTCATAGCTATAATCTAAAATATAGTTCTGTAAATCCATCACCGTGGTAAATTTATCAACCATCCGCTCGGTCAGTTGCGTCCCTGTTAAAGAATACGGTTCAGCATTTTCACTTTGATCAAGTAATTTAGAAATTAAAGGTAACCCTTGCTCTAAGAACTCCGTTTTTACGCGTTCATGCAAAAGTTTATATTTTAGTGTTTTGGTCTGTTCAGGTTGAATCGTATCAACCAACGACCAAAGATATTCTGCCTGATGCTGAGTCTGTAAAGAACGTGCTCGATTTGCATCAGAAATCGGTTCAGCAAAAGTGATTGGAGCCATAATGTTAGATGCAATACGCCCAGCCTGATCTCGCATATCTGTTAGGATGAGAATTGAAGTAAAATAATTCGACATGTCGCTATCTTTACTTTCTAATTGTGTCATTAATAATTTTAAAAAAAGCCTATTTTCATCCCACACAGAGAAAAGCGCTAAAATTGCATGATCCAGTTGTTGAGAACTTCTTTGTGAATACGGTGTTTCAATATAAACATCAACAACACGACGTGCCTGAGCTAATTTCACTTTGAGATCAGTCTGCAAATGTCCTGCAATAGATTGAAAACCATTCTGCTTTAATACTGAAATGGTTTGATTAATCTGATTATCTACAGCCTGTCGATGACGTTGCAACTTTTCTTTATTTATAAATAACTCATTCGGTTGACTCGACATTGCCTGATTAGATGGTGCTCTTTCTTTAGAAATTTGATTTGCCGTTTGCACCAAAGCCCGTAGACTCGTAATTTCGATGAGAGCTTGTTTTGTTTTGACGTATTCTTGATAACTATGAACAATGAGAGGAATGGAAATATATAAAATAGAGAAAATAATGATGACCATACAGAAAAATAGACGAAGGCTTGTATGTCCTGAACGTAATTTCGTATGTTTTTGACTACGCTCCATGAACATATCCTGCTATTCTCAAAAAGCCATCCTGATTGATTTTTAAACAATGCTGATTTTACCTGAATTTTAAATCTAACTGTCATAATTCAGGGCACTTTTTCATTTAAATAAAGTATAAATTTAAAATATTTTTCAATTAAGCTGTCATTTTTAATCTAATCTATTGTTTTAATAAAGTTAATATTAAAATCCAATTAATTCAATTATTACTTATTTGATAAAAATATAAGAGAAAAATTTGTTTCATAATTTTAAAAATAATTAAGGTCTTCTTTTTAAGTTAAATGGATTTAAATTTTTAATCAAAAAATAAAATAATCAATCTTAATAATTGATTAAAAACATATTTTTAAGTGTTTAGAATTTAAATCACCTTATGATTGTAAATAGAATAAATCTTTGTCACAAATTTCCATGTTATTGAAAGGTCATATCTTAAAAAATGGATAAAGAACGGGGCAAAAAAAAGCTCAACCTTGGGGAAAGTCGAGCTAGTAAAACACAATATATTGAGAAAATGTTACGAGATAATAAAATGCAAATTAAATACCTCTTCACAATCATTATGTGAATTATATCTCAAAAAGTAAAGTCGATTAAATAGATCGGGTTTAAATTTACAATCGTTTTTCCAAATTAAATTAGCTCTTAAAATTGAACTTCCCAAATTTTCTAATTGTCATGCTTCATTTACAAATTAAATTAATCACATAACACAATTTTAATGAGATTAAAATCACATTTTTATTGATGATTTATTACAGTTTTACGACAGATTAAAACGAAAAAAACGATAAATTCAATCGAATTAAACAATTAATAAATATCGTTTCGAAACAAGGTTACTCTCTTAAATAAGTAGATGAAAACAACCTATCTATATATTAATATTATATTTTTTTAAAAGTTGACAACTGACACACTGGTCGAGCAATTTTTAACCGCCATTATTATCTTACACGATCATTTGTCAAAACATATCATTTATTACATTGACTTCATATTTTGTTACAATAGAATGAAATCCAACTTTACTCCTTACTGTAAAAGCTGGAAATTATTATGAAAAAACTCGGTTTAGCCACTGCTTTATTATTAGCCATGACCGGTGCTCAAGCTTACCAATTCGAAATCCAAGGTCAGTCTGAAGCTATAGACTCTAATGATGAAAGCAGAGATTTTAATCATTACACTGTTGGTGGACAAGCAACTTACTACTTCAAAAATGTAGATGCATCTAAAGGTCCTTTAGCAGAAGCAGCTTTTGTTAACCAAGCATCAAATGTAGCTCTTGGATATAACTTTGCTAATCTTGATGATACTAAATCTCAAAATGTAGGTGTTAAAGCTGAAGCCTATGTACCAACACCTTACGCTCCTGCATATGCAAGCTTAAGCTATAGTGCTACTGATAATGACGGCAAATATGGCGAGAATGATGATCGTGGTCAACGTTGGGCTGTCGAATTTGGTTCTGTAATCGCTCCAAACTTCCTCGTAGCGGTAGGTTATACAAATGTTGTAGAACAAACCTCTTATGATACTTTCAAAATCTTAAACAGCGGTTTTGCTAAAGCAGCTAATGAAACAGCAACTATCGCTGACAAGCAAGATGCGATTACTGCACGTACTAAATACGTTGGTGCAATCGATGGCACGCCTATGTCGATTGGTTTCGAAACAGGTATCGTTTACGGTGAAGACACTGCATACGAGTTAAAAACTGATTTGTACCTAAACTCTAAACTTAGCACAGGTGTTTCATACGCTAAATCAAGTTTTGCAGATACACCTGATTCAGCTTGGGGCGTTAATGTAAACTACTTTATTACTCCAGCTGTTGCTGTAGGTGCAAGCTATTTAAATGCTAATGCTGTAGGTACTGATGCAGATATGCAAACTATTGGCTTAAACGCTAAATTACGCTTCTAATCGTGTAATCGATGTTGTAATAAGACATATAAAAATAAAAAAACCAGTTCATAAGAACTGGTTTTTTTATTTTTATCATATTCATTAAATGAAAGGTTGGCTGTCTCATTTAAATATCTTACATCTTTTTATCTTCAATATTTAATGCACTAATTGCTAAAACTGCCTGCGTACGATTTTGTACACCTAGCTTACGGAAAATAGCTGTGACATGCGCTTTGATCGTGGCTTCTGATACATCTAACTCATAAGCAATTTGTTTATTGAGCAGACCTTCTGCCACCATCATCAATACACGGAACTGTTGTGGTGTAAGCGATTGCAGACGTTCTGCCAACGCGGTTTCATCCGCAGCTCTTGGATCGAAACCATGATGCATGGGTAAATTCGGCGGTAGCCAAATTTCACCCTCTAATACATGTTTAATTGCTTCGCCAATATGACTTGGGTGTGATGATTTCGGGATATACCCCATTGCACCATGTGCAATTGCACGTTGGATAATCGAGACTTCTTCATGTGCTGATACAACAATGATTGGAATCGCTGGGTATTGTGCTCGTACGTATACTAAGGCAGAAAAACCAGATGCGCCGGGTAAATTCAGATCAAGTAATACGAGATCAGGTTCTGCACCATGCTCTAAGCGCTCATAGAATTCATCGACATCCGCAGTTTCCTGAATCTGTGCTTGAGGAAGACTATATCGAACCGCTTGAATTAAAGCATGTCTAAATAAAGGGTGGTCGTCTACAATTAAAATATTCATAAGCGCTGAGCTGTCTGCGAGTACGTCACTGTACGGTGTTTATTCAAATTTAATCTATCTTAGCCTATTTTTTAAATGAACTGTTGGTTAGACATCAAAAGTTGTTTATTTCGTCATAAATGCAAAACAATACAAATATTGATATAACTCACACAACATAGACTAATCAATAACTACTATACAGAAATAACCAATAGAAACAGAGTATTAAATTCATTTAATTTTTTCTACTGAATCCTCTATAGGTATATATACAAAACAGATAAGCTTGCAGCATTTCCTTATTTTACAACTTGGCATGCGGTGTAGATAAATAAATAGCAATTCGAAATGATCTTTTAGGCCGCTATTATGTCCAATCACAATACTCTCTCTACTCCCCTTAATATTGTTGCAGTATCTGGTGGTTTAAACAGCCCATCAAAAACAGAAAGTTTAGTTCAGGCGATTCTGGATGAGCTTTCGGAAGCGATTAATATTAAAGTACATTTCGTCAAACTAAGTGAAATTGGGCCATTATTGGGTGGTGCGATTTATCGTAATCAGCTACCACAACGGGTACAAGATGATTTGGCTGCAGTTGAAGCCGCCGATGCATTGATTGTAGGCACCCCTGTTTATCGTGCTTCATTTACAGGTTTATTTAAACATTTCTTCGACTTTGTTGAGCAAACCGCTTTGGTTGATGTACCCGTTTTACTGGCAGCCTCAGGTGGCAGTGATCGCCATGCTTTGGTTCTCGAACATCAATTACGCCCACTATTTAGCTTCTTCCAAGCACAGACCTTGCCTATTGGCGTCTATGCCACCGATCGTGATTTTACGCCTGAGTATACGGTTAAAAGCGAGCAATTATCTGATCGCGTGACCTTAGCCGTGGCACGTGCTTTACCGATTTTGGAATGGGCACCTGCCAAAGGTCAACGTGCTGCTGCCATCAAAGCCAAAACTGAGCAAGCGAATCAGAATCTCGGCATCAACAAACAAATCGAACAAGCAGACGTCTTACCATCTGCGGCAGTACCGAATCTGGATGCAGCTGAATCTCGCTTACACCCGAAGTCAGCCAAGAATTTAACCCACGTCGCATAAACCATATCTGTTATGGAGGATACAACGATGACAATAACAGCATCCGCAATTAAATTTGCCTACTGGGTTCCCAATGTGAGTGGCGGTCTCGTTGTAAGCAACATTGAACAACGTACCGACTGGAGCTACGACTATAATGTGCGCTTAGCACAAGCAGCCGAACGCAGTGGCTTTGAATATGCCCTCACCCAAATCCGTTTTACCGCGGGCTATGGCGCAGACAACCAACATGAATCAGTGAGTTTTAGTCATGCCCTATTGGCAAAAACTGAAAAACTGCGGGTGATTGCCGCTATTCTGCCCGGCCCTTGGAAGCCTGCGTTGGCCGCCAAACAACTGGCCACGATTGACTATCTCACTCAAGGGCGTATTGCGATTAATGTCGTCAGTGGTTGGTTCCGCGGCGAATTTGATGCGATTGGTGAACCTTGGCCTGAACATGATGAACGTTATGTCCGTTCAGAAGAATTTATCCGCACCCTAAAAGGGGTATGGAGCACTGACAATTACAGCTTTGAGGGTAAATATTACCAATTCCAAAATTACACGCTAAAACCGAAACCTTTGCAAAAACCTTATATTGAGGTGTTTCAGGGTGGTAGTTCACGTGCCGCACGTGATATGGCGGCACGAGTATCGGACTGGTATTTTACCAATGGCAACAGTGTCGAAGAAATTAAAAAACAGGTCGATGATGTTCGCGGCAAGGCCAAGCTAGCCAACCGAGACGTCAAAATAGGCGTTAATGCCTTTATCATCGCGCGTGATACTGAGGAAGAAGCCAAAGCCGTACTGAATGACATCATTGCACAAGCCAATGTCGAAGCCGTGAATGCCTTTGGTGATGCGACCCGTGAAGCAGGCGCAGCAGCACCTGAACGCGAAGGTAACTGGGCAAAATCGACCTTTGATGATCTGGTTCAATACAATGATGGTTTTAAAACCAATCTGATTGGTACACCGCAACAAATTGCGGAACGGATTGTGGCTTTGAAGAATGTTGGTGTTGATCTGGTTCTTTCAGGCTTTCTACATTTTATTGAAGAAGTCGAATATTTTGGCGAAAAAGTACTGCCACTGGTTCGTCAGCTTGAACAACAACAGGAAATTCAGTTGGAGGCAAAATCAGCATAAGCTTGGCATTAAATAAGAAGAAAAATAAAAGCGATTGAATATTTCTCCCCAAGGCTCGGCTTGGGGATTTTTAATTTAAGCAGTCTCAATTTCCCGCATGACCGTTTCAACCGAATATCGGCACCACTGCGACAGTTGCTCAATAAACTCATTTAATTGTGATGGATTAAAATGGCTGACAATCATATAACAAGCATTACCGAGAATTTTAAAACATTCATCCACCTGCTCGTATTGTTTAACCAGTAATTCAACCTCGATAAAAGCTTGCTGATCATTCATAAAGAGTTGAATAAACTGCTTATGTTCATACTTAATCGCAACCGTGTAATTTTTGATGATGCCTGCATCCATCAATTGAGCAATCCGCGCTCCAACAGCTTGCCCAGTACGGTGCACTCGCTGTCCTATTTCTTTATGGCTTAAACGCGAATCTTGTTTCAGCAATTCAATAATTTTCAGATCAATCGGATCAAGTTCAATATTCATTTTTCATTACGAAAGAAAACCAGCAACAATGCTTTCATTTGAATATAGCCGATTTCTGCGTTTCACCCTACTCTTGTTTTATCTTAACGCTGGAAGAAAAATTGATGAAACAAGCCTTACTGATTATTGATGTCCAAAACGATTATTTTAAAAATGGCAAAATGGAATTGGTCAATCCAGACCTTGCTCTAGCGCAAACCAATCTATTAGAAGATCATTTTATTCAAAACAATTTACCCATTATTTACATTCAACACATAAACCCTGCCTCTGCCAGTTTCTTTCAGGAAAATACAGTGGGTGTTGAATTACATCCACAACTTAAAGTCACAGATCGCTCACTGATTGTTGAAAAACATTTTCCCAATAGCTTTCTGGAAACCAATCTTCAAGCGTTGTTACAGCAGCATCAAGTTGAGCAGTTAGTGATAACTGGCATGATGACCCATGTATGTATTGATTCAGGGACACGTGCAGCCAAAGAACTTGGCTACCAACCGATTGTGATCGCCGATGCGACTGCAACCCGTGATATTGAACATGATGCTAAGATCGCCAAAGCAGCCGATGTACAAACTGCATTCTTATCTGCACTCGGTTTCTTTGCCACGGTACAAAACACTGCTGATTTTTTAGCGCACAATTAAATCATGCAGAAAAAAAGAGCGTTCCATCGAACGCTCTTTTTAAATTTGAATAGGTTTATCGGTTTGGATAAACCGTGGCAATCAGATGATCAACCACAGCTGGCTCAGCAAGGGTTGAGGTATCGCCTAAACTATCCAGTTCATTGGCTGCAATCTTTCTCAAGATACGGCGCATGATTTTACCTGAACGGGTTTTTGGCAAAGCAGGTGCCCAATGCAGTGCATCAGGGGTAGCCACTGGCCCAAGCACTTTACGTACCCAACTCACCAACTCCTTGCGTAGCTCCTCAGATTCCGCGACATCAGCTTGCAAGGTGACAAAAGTACAAATCCCTTGGCCTTTAATGTCATGTGGCATACCAACAACTGCCGCCTCAGCCACAGCTTCATGTGCGACTAATGCACTTTCAATCTCGGCTGTCCCTAAACGATGACCTGAAACGTTCAGTACATCATCAACACGCCCAGTGATCCAGTAATAGCCATCGGTATCACGGCGTGCACCATCACCAGTAAAATAATAGCCTTTAAAAGTTGAGAAATAAGCTTCAATAAAGCGTTCTGGATCGCCCCAAATCGTTCTCATTTGACCCGGCCATGAGTCTTTAATGACCAAATTACCTTCGGTTGCTCCGTCCAATTCATTTCCTTCGCCATCGACTAACGCAGGTTGTACTCCAAAGAATGGACGTGTTGCTGAACCCGGTTTGAGTGCAGTTGCACCCGGCAATGGTGAAATTAAAATGCCACCTGTTTCAGTTTGCCACCAAGTATCAACAATTGGACAACGACCTTCACCAACGACCTCGTGATACCAATTCCATGCTTCAGGGTTAATTGGTTCACCGACTGAACCCAGCAAACGCAAACTACTCCGATCACTTTCACGCACGTAGGCATCGCCTTCACGCATCATCGCGCGAATTGCAGTTGGTGCAGTATATAAAATCGTGATGTTATGTTTATCAATCACATGACCAATACGTGCCCAAGTTGGATATTGTGGAATTCCCTCGAACATGACCGTAGTAGTGGCATTACTCAACGGACCATAAAGTAAATAACTATGTCCCGTAATCCAGCCCACATCGGCGGTACACCAATATACATCATCTTCTTTGAGATCAAATACTTCTCTAAAGGTGGTGTTGACATAAACCAGATAACCACCTGTAGTATGCAGCACACCTTTTGGTTTGCCTGTTGAACCCGAGGTGTACAAAATGAATAGCGGATCTTCTGCTTTCATCGGTTCTGGTGGGCAGTGTTCGTCTACTTCCATAATCGCAAGGTGATACCAAACATCACGCTCAGCATTGAACTGAATCGGATTCCCTGTACGATGCACCACAATCACATTTTCGACACTACTGGTTCCATCAATTTCTAAGGCTGCATCTACATTTTCTTTCAGTGGAATGAGCTTGCCGCCGCGCATTCCAGCATCCGCAGTAATCACTAATTTTGCTTGGCTATCTTCAATACGACTGGCCAATGAGTCTGGTGAGAACCCACCAAATACTACACAATGCACAGCACCAATTCGTGCGCAGGCCAACATGGCAATTGCCGCTTCAGGCACCATAGGCATATACAGCACCACACGATCACCCTTGCGAATGCCTTGTTTCTTTAACACATTGGCAAAACGACAGACTTCATCGTGTAGTTCAGAAAATGAAATGATTTTATGACGTGAAGGATGATCACCTTCCCAGATAATCGCAGGCTTTAAAGGATTATCTTTAAGATGACGATCTAAACAGTTGGCTGAAACATTCAGTTCACCATCGGCGAACCACTCAATTTTGAAATTATCTGCGTTAAAACTTGTATTTTTAACCTGTGTGAATGGTTTGATCCAATCAATATTCTTTGCTTCCTGCGCCCAAAATACTTCGGGTTGCTCAATTGAATCCTGATAACGTTTGAAATAGTCTGCTTCCGAGATTCTTGCCATTTCTTTGAATTTATCAGGCACTGGGTAGATTTCTTTCATAGCTCACTTCCTTTGTTTTTTATTTCATACCTTAGATATACACATCTATTTTTCGGGTATGTTTTGTTTTCTCTTGCAGTATGGTCACCATTTACAAGAGCAAACAATGCGGCTTTGGTCGTAAGAATGTTATGCTTTAGCGACCAAATTGTTTTCAAAAATTTACTCAAAATAATTTAAATTTGAACTGCTTGTCTATGCTTTTTACTTTTAAAATAAGTGATTATTTTGATCATTGCTAAGACCTTAAAAGATTTAATAATCAAAAAATAGGAATTCATCATGTTCGATCAAACGCTATCTGCCCCCATTCAGCCTCAATACGACCACCCTTTATCTGCTAAAGGACGTTTTAATCGCTTAAGCTATCTAGGTTGGTATGGTTTACTGAGTATCAGTTGGACGGTTCTTTTCATTCTTATTGCCACAATTTCGGCGAGTCTAAGTGTAAATAACGTACAGATTCATGAACCAATCTTATCTGCATTTTCAGGAATCGGAGGAATTGCGCTGATTGCACTATGGTTTGCTGGCTTTTATTTTCAGATCGTTTTTTTAATCCGACGTTTACATGATCTGAATAAAACAGGGTGGCTATGTCTATTATTACTTGTGCCAATCATTCAATTCTTTTTTACACTTTACGTCTTATTTGCAGCAGGCACACCTCATCGCAATGATTATGGTGATGTCCGCCCATCCACCACATGGGAAAAACTATTTGCATGGATCATGATTATATTGAGTTTCATGATGATATTTGGCATGTTTATCTTTAGCTATTATTTTGCTAGCCCTGACTTTTGGGATACACCAACGCAAATCTTACAAAATACAACTGAGTATTTTTAATACTTTATCGAACAGCCAAATTTGAACTACTCAATAAATAAAACCGTTACGGAATTTATCATGCATGATCAGCATAAATTCATTATGATGGCTCCCCTAATAAATTCCTTACGTTGCGAAATAGAGATTTTCCCGTGGCAAATGAGCAAACGACATTAACTGAGGTCGCTAAAGATACTGGTGAATTGATTCATCAAGCAGGTGCAAAAACCACGCAAACGGTATTGGCACATACTGAAAAATATCATGATGCCTATACCACCATCGATAAAATTATGGATAGCTTTTGGGAGCGTGTGCCCTATATCTGTATTGCAATCACAGTATTTGTCATTTTTTGGCTACTGACTAAGCTATTTAAATTCTTTATTCGCAAAACTTTGGAAAACCGTAGCTACACCCGACAAAACTTAGTATTGGTTCTCAATCGTGTCGGAAGTACTTTTATTCTATTCTTTGGTTTTTTAATTGCATTGGTCATCGCTATTCCGGGTTTCACCCCAAGCCAGTTAATAGGAGCATTGGGAATCGGTTCTGTTGCGATCGGTTTTGCTTTCAAAGATATTTTCCAAAACTTGCTATCAGGTATCTTAATTTTACTCAGTGAACCTTTCCGCATTGGCGATGATATTGTTGTGAATGGTTTGGAAGGAAATGTTGAAGACATTCAAATCCGTGCGACTTTCTTACGTTCACCAGATGGTCGTCGCATCGTGATTCCAAATGCCACGGTGTATACCAGTGCAGTTATTGTGAATAACGCCTATCAACGACGTCGTTGTGAATTTGTCGTTGGTATTGGTTATGAAGATGATATGCAGAAAGCAAAAAAAATCATTATGGATATTTTAGACCGTAATCTTAATGTACTGAGCCAACCCGGTTTCTCGGTCAATGTCACCGCACTTGCAGATTTCTCGATTAATTTAACCGTCCGTTGGTGGGTAAATACCACAGAAACCACCACATCTGCATCAATTAGTGAAATTCAAGAATTAGTTGTAACAGCCTTCGATGAGAAAGGAATTTCGATTCCTTACCCAGTACAAGAAGTCAAAGTGTATCGTGGTGATCAATCTGATAATACAGAGAACTCAGATAAATAATCGCCCTAAAATATGTGATACTGCCGTTTCAGTTCGTAAAATTCGGTTGCCTAAGCTCATCGCTTGGCAGCCGTTTTTTATGAGCAGATCGACCTCATATGGAATAAATCCCCCTTCTGGACCAACGAGCAGGCAACATGAATGCTGAATCGCATGTGGCATCTGCTGTTCTGCATAAGGGTGTGCCACATAAGCAGGTTTTTCATCTGAAATAAATGTAGGCAAAACATCTTCAACAAAAGGTTTAAAGCGTTTATACAATTGAATTTCAGGTGCAATCGTGTCTCCTGCCTGCTCTAAACCTAAAGTCACATAATCATCGAGCTGCTGTAAGAATGGGCTTTGCCAATAGCTTTTATCCACGCGATAACTATGAATCAAACTGATCCGTTCCACACCTAAAGTCACAGCATCCATAATGATGCGACGTAATACTTTAGGACGTGGCAAAGCAAGAATTAAATGCACAGGTAACTTTGCTGGGATTGCTTCAACCTGAATCGGTCTTATGCGAATCTGTTGCTCAGAAATAGATACTACTTCCGTAATATAGCGTTGACCATTGCGCACGCCAACTTTTAAGGTATCACCACAATTCAACTGAATATGCTGTTGTAAATGTTGTAGTTGACGTTGATTTTCAATCTGCCAGATATTATCTGTTGTCGTAATTTGATTAGGTTCAAGTAAAACAATATTCATGACAAAGCTTTAAATTCTAGATAATGGTCAATCAATTGAATATGCTTTTGGAGAGAGCCTTTATTTCGTTGCAGAACCAATTCGGCCTGTTCAATCAATTGCTGAGTCTGTATTGGGTCATCTAAACAACTCAAAAGTTGCTGTGCTACTTGCACTGCATCTTTTCCAATCAAAATTCCGTGTTCAGCCACAAACTCATCCACGATACTTTGGAAATTAAAATAGTGTGGACCAATCACCGTTGGTACATCAAGCACCATCGGCTCTAGAATATTATGTCCGCCACCCGGCTCATTCAATGAACCACCAACAAAACAAACTTGACTGAGTGCATACCACAGCCACATTTCGCCCATACTATCGGCCAGAAAAACCTGTGTATCAGTTTGAATTGGCTGTTTAAGACTACGGCGTTGCGTATTTAAATTTAAACTCTGGCAAATTTTATACACCTCATCAAAGCGCTCTGGATGACGCGGTACCACAATACAGAGCAAATTTGGATTTGAATTTAAATGTGGTTGTAATTGTCTTAATAAATTTTCTTCTTCGGGTGAATGGGTACTTGCAAGTACAATCACCTGCCGACCTAGCAATTGCCAATCTTGTTTTAACTGTTCAGCTTTTTCTACATAAGATTGTGGTGCTGTAATATCAAATTTAATATTACCAACCACCTGACTCTTGGCTTGATCTAGCCCCAAATCCACATAACGCTGTTGTGTCGCGATGTCTTGAGCCAATAACCATGTGAGTTGCTGCAACATCGGCTGTGTTAAACGACGAACTTTGCCATAACCTTTCGCTGATTTTGCTGAAAGACGAGCATTCAATAAGATACATGGAATTTGTTGTTGCTTCGCTTGCGCGATCAAATTCGGCCAAATTTCAGTTTCAACTAGAGCAAGAAGTTTCGGTTGATACAAATCAAAAAACTGTTTCAGTAATGGTTTTTGATCAACAGGCAAATAGACTGCCTGAAAAAGTGCAGGATACTTTTGGGAAAATAAACTCTTAGCTCTGGCTTGTCCTGTTTTAGTGGTGTTGGTCACTAAAACTGTGTGTCCAAGTTTTAGATAGTGCTCAATCAAAGGTTGAGCAGCGTTAGTTTCTCCAACCGATACCACATGAAACCAAATCGTATTTAAATTTTTAGGGGGTTGAAACGGCCCAAACCGTTCTAGACATTCTTGCTGAAATAGCGCATCACTTTCAGCCCGTTGTTTAATTTTCCAACGGTATAAAGGCTTGAGACATATCAGTAAAAAGTTATACCAAAATGGTGTTTGCTGTACTGCGTTTTGCTGCGCCATCCTAGACCATAATTTAGAATTTGATTTCAGCTCATTATGCGGAAGTTTGATATGCATTGACAATTGATTATTGTATGTTGCACTTTGATTAAATATTTCTTTATAAGGAAAAATGATATCTTAGGACAGAGAATAATCCATTTTGAGAAAAACAATGCAATCTGATTGGTTCAAACAAATAAAGCAACCTTCTGATGAAACAACACAAGAATATCTACCCCGTCACCCATTTCAAATTATCCTCCCTTTTTTAATTCTAGCGTTACTGTGCTGTTTATGGGCGCTTCTAGCCAGTCACTTAGGCGCATTAATGAAAGCCAGTTTTTTACTTGTGGTTCCGTTTATTATTGGTGCACTGATTGTATATATCCAGAATTACCGAAAGGCTGTTTCCTTTATACAAAGTTTTAAAGTGATTATTATTTTCCTCGTTTTGCTCTTATTGTTCTCGATAGTTGTACTACATGAAGGTGCTATTTGCGTTGTAATTATGACCCCAATTTTATTGGGCGGTATGCTGACTGGCGCTTTATTCATGAAAGGGCTGTGTTACAAAATATGGAAACCCAATAAAGCCATTTACAGTCTCGTATTATTACCATTTATTCTGCTGCCTATCCCTGAGAAAACCCAACTGCATTATGATCATGTTGATCGGAGTATTCTCATCAATGCCCCTGCTAAGGTCATTTGGCAACAACTCAATCATGCCGACAATATTCAACCACATGAATTTAAACCAAGCGTGTTATACAGCATTGGTGTGCCTTATCCTGTTTCTGGGCTGACTAAACCAACGAATGAAGGATTGATCCGATATTCAACATGGCAAAAAAATATTCATTTTGAAGAAATCATTCAACAATCCAAACCTAATCAATATCTCAGTTGGACCTATCGTTTCTCTCCAACCTCCATTCCTCAAGGCGCGCTAGATGATCATGTCAGTATTGGAGGGAAGTATTTTGATCTTCGATATACCTCGTTTGAACTGACACCAATCAATGATCAGCAAACTAAGCTCACACTAAAAATTGATTATCGAATTAGCACCGAAGTCAATTTTTATGCCAATCAGATTGCACAATTGATGGTGCATGATTTTTCGAATGTGATTCTGGATTTCTACAAAAATAGAAGTGAACGCGCTATACAAACACACCAAACTTAAATTGTCAGAAACCTCCTCGCAGATTCAACCTGCTAGGAGGGTTTTGTTTTACTTAAGCTTCTAGCTGTTCAAAGGCTGGATAATCGGTATAACCCGCTGCACCAGCGCCATATAAAGTATCGAATTGAACCTGATTTAAAGGCAAATCATGTTCCAAACGTTCTAATAGATCTGGATTGGCAATATAAGCTAATCCAAAAGCCACGGCATCTGCTTGCTTAGTTTCTAAAATCTGTTTTGCTGAAGCTGGTGTTAATTTCTCGTTAGCAATCCACACCCCTTTGAATTTAGGGCGGAGTTGCGGCTGTAAACTATCTTCCGCTGCATATTCACGTGTGAAAATAAAACCAATATTACGTTGGTCTAACTGCTCAACCACATAACCAAAAGTCGCTAATGGATCTGCATCGCCCATATCATGTGAATCTGCACGTGGTGCAAGGTGAACACCCACACGCCCAGCACCCCAAACCTCAATAAATGCATCGACCACTTGTAATAATAAACGTGCGCGATTTTCAATCGAACCACCGTATTCATCATCACGATGATTGGTCGTACTTTGCAAGAATTGGTCAATCAAATAACCATTGGCTGCATGCAACTCAACACCATCAAAACCTGCTGCTTTCGCTAACTCAGCCGCATGTTTATATTGTGCGACGATTTCTTGGATTTCTTCATGCGATAAAGCACGAGGTGTAACGAAAGGACGTTTTGGACGCAGTAAACTCACTTCACCCGCAGGTTGAATCGCACTTGGTGCAACCGGAATATCACCATCCAATAAGTCAGGATGTGAAATACGACCGACGTGCCATAGCTGAACCACAATCTTTGAACCTTGCGCATGCACTGCTTCAACAATTTTGTTCCACGCTTGAGCTTGTTCTTGTGACCATAAGCCTGGCGTATTGGCATAGCCAACAGCTTTCGGACTAATCACCGTCGCTTCGGTAATAATTAAGCCCGCATTGGCACGTTGTTGATAGTATTCCACCATTAAATCGTTTGGAACACGCTCAACACCACTACGAGCTCTCGTCAAAGGTGCTAAAACCAAACGGTTTTTAATCGTAAAATCACCCACTTGTAACGCAGAATTTAGTCCAGCCATGATCGCCTCAACTTACACTTATTCA
This sequence comes from Acinetobacter modestus, assembly GCF_014636095.1. Classification (GTDB taxonomy): domain Bacteria; phylum Pseudomonadota; class Gammaproteobacteria; order Pseudomonadales; family Moraxellaceae; genus Acinetobacter; species Acinetobacter modestus. The sequence goes on along the minus strand of NZ_BMDV01000003.1, from coordinate 130,320 downwards.
CTTAAAGTGTTTGTTTTAAATGTTCGATGTATTGCTGAATCAAAGCTTCGTTTCTGGTGAAATAGGACCACTGCCCGTATTTCTCAACTTGAATCAAACCTGCCTGCTGTAACACAGACAAATGATTTGACATGGTTGATTGTGCAACTTTGCCTAGACGTTCAATATGACCTGCACATACGCCTCGTTCAAAACTGCCACCACATTCTTGCACCGGTAAAAATTGCTCAGGCTCTTTCAGCCATTGCAAAATCTGTCGACGTAATGGATTGGCTAAGGCCTTGCTTATAACATCAATATCCATAGACTCACCACGTTTCTCAACAGGCAAAGCTTTGTTCAGCATCTGAAATCATTATATCGATTTTTATAAATATTAATATCTATATTTTTCGATATTAATATCATATTTTTTCGATTAACTATCAAATGCTGAACGAGATTGCCGTTTTAAGTTAATTGAAACTTATAGACCTTGTTTCAAACTTGCTTCAATAAACCGATCTAAATCACCATCTAAGACTGCTTTAGTATTTGAATTTTCAATACCAGTACGCAAATCTTTGATACGCGAATCATCTAAGACATAAGAACGAATCTGACTTCCCCAACCAATATCTGACTTCGAGTCTTCCAATGCTTGAGCTGCTTCATTACGTTTGCTCATTTCTAACTCATAGAGTTTGGCACGTAATTGCTTCCACGCATGATCACGGTTCGCATGCTGTGAACGTTGGTTCTGACATGCCACTACGATACCCGTTGGTGCGTGAGTGAGACGAACTGCCGAATCAGTTTTGTTAATGTGCTGACCACCCGCACCCGAAGCACGATAAGTATCGGTACGGACATCCGATGGATTAATATCAATTTCGATATTGTCATCAATCTCAGGTGAGATAAATACCGCTGAGAATGAAGTATGACGGTTGTTATTACTGTCAAATGGTGACTTACGTACTAAACGGTGTACGCCGCTTTCGGTACGTAACCAGCCATAAGCAAACTCGCCATCGACACGGATAGTTGCAGATTTAATGCCTGCCACGTCACCATCAGACACCTCCATCAATTCAGCTTTAAAGCCATGACGTTCGATCCAACGCAGATACATCCGCAGTAACATCGATGCCCAGTCTTGTGCTTCTGTACCACCAGAACCTGATTGAATTTCAAGGAAACATGGATTTGGATCCATTGGATTACTAAACATGCGGCGGAATTCTAAATTACCTAAAGCCTGTTCAGCGCTATCAAGTTCAGCCTGAACATCTTCTAGTAAAGTTTCATCATCGGCTTCTACAGCCAGATCAAGCATGGCTTTAGCATCATCTAGCTGCTCTGCAAGACGATCAAATACACCTAAAGTATTTTCTAAACTGCCCTTTTCTTTCGCAATGGCTTGCGCACGACTCTGATCATTCCAAATCGTTGGGTCTTCTAGTTCTCTTAAAACTTCTTCTAAACGCTCAGCCTTTAGATCGTAGTCAAAGATACCCCCGTAGTGTTTGGCTACGATCAGATAAATCTTTCAGTTGGACTAAGTACGGATTAATTTCCACGCGTATTTTCTCACAATATTTTTCACTCAATCTAATATTTTAACATAACTGGTTTGTACGACACAGCCATGTCTTTTTAACTAAATTCAGCAGTTCATCAGATACATGGAAATGTGTTTTGCTTATATAATTTCATGTTTAAAATTGGCTCTGATTACACTAAAAATACGAATCAACACAATCTATCCTAAGTTTTAATAAATCAAAACACTAATTTTTTTTGTTTAAAATCAATTATATATTAATTAAAATTTACATTTTATCTACGTTTGTACCGTACAGTTACTTTCTTAAGATTGACGATTAAATAATTTTCTCTAGACTAAAAGTTGTAACAAAACGTGTAATTAATATTCATTTGGTTCATTATCTCAACAGGGGCATAACCATGAAAAAATTAGCAATAGCATCAGCACTTTTATCTGCGATTGCAGTAACAGGCACTGCTCATGCTTATCAAGCTGAAGTCGGTGGTTCATATACTTATACAGATCCGGATCATTATGATAACACTCATAGTTTTGGCGTAGATGGTACTTATTATTTCAATCCAGTCCAAACACGTAATGCACCACTTGCAGAAGCGGCGTTCTTAAACCGTGCTAGCAACGTGAAAGCCAATGTTAACTATGCCGACAATAGTGGCGTAAAAGATACAAAATATGGCGCAGGTGTTGAATATTTCGTACCGAATAGTGATTTCTATTTAAGTGGTAATGTCGGTCGTAGTGAGCTTGAAGTAGACAATACTGCCATCGATCAAAAAGTAACAACCTACGGCGCAGAAGTTGGTTACTTACCTGCTCCAGGCTTATTACTTGCATTAGGTGTGAAAGGCTACGACGAGAAAAATGGTAAAGACGGTGCTGATCCAACTGTACGTGCTAAATATGTCACTCAAGTTGGTGGAAAAGATGTCAACTTAGAAGCGTATGGTGCATTTGGTGATCTAGATGAATACCGTGTTAAAGGTGACTACTATCTAGATAAAACACTGAGTGTTGGTGCAGATTATTACAATAACGACCTAACAAATCGTGATGAATGGGGTATCTCTGCGAAGAAATTCCTGAATCAACAAGTGAGCTTAGAAGGTCGTGTTGGTTTTGGTGATGACTATAATACCTATGGTATCCGTGGTGCATACCGCTTCTAAGCAATTATGCTAGATAAAAAAATCCGCTCTACTGAGCGGATTTTTTTATTGTGCGAGATGTGATATTTGCAATTGCAAACTCGTATTGCCATTAAAAACGTTACGTTCCAATGTATAAACTAGATCAACATAACCAAGCATTGGATTAAATTTAAAACGGTCCATGGCATTAAAAGCGATTGCATCGATAATTTGCTGTCCTAAAGATACTTTCAGTTTTAAATGCTGATCTTTAAGCCAGCGATAATCCATCACTTTAAATCTTCCCTCAAATTGAGGAATTGGAAATTTTTGTCCCCAAGGACCTAGCCGATCAATCCAGTCTAGCGTTTCAAGATGTAAAGTAGCATCTGTTAACTCACCATCTGTCCATAGAGTCGCTTGGAATAAGTTTTCATCCATTTCAGCAATCGATTGAATAAAAACTATTTTAAATTCATCAAAATTGTCTTTTTTTAAGGTCAAACCTGCTGCTGCGGCATGACCACCAAAATGGCTAACTAAATGTGGGTATTGTTCTGCGACTTGCTCAATAGTATCGCGAATATGAATACCTTCAATCGAACGTGCAGAGCCTTTAATATGTATCCCATCTTCATCAGGAGCAAATACTAAACTTGGTCGGTGAAACTGTTCTTTTAGACGCCCAGCTACAATCCCTATTACCCCTTGATGCCACTGTTCATCAAACATCACCAATGCGGCAGGTAAAGAATCTGCTTGTAGCTGTACATGCTGTAATGCACTAATCGCTTGCTGTTTCATCTCAGCTTCAACTTGACGACGTTCTACATTCAGTTGATTGAGCTGCTGTGCAATTGGATAGGCTGTTTCTAGATCTGGAGCTAATAAACTCTCGATCCCAATTCGCATGCTCTCCATACGACCAGCCGCATTGATTCGAGGACCGATCACGAAACCTAAATCTTGAGCGCGTAAACTTGCAGCGTCTCGTTTTGCAATATCCAATAATGCTAAAATTCCTGCGCGACATTGATATTGCTGAATTCGTTTTAAGCCAGCATCTACTAAAATACGGTTATTATAATCAAGCGATGCAACATCAGCATAAGTTCCCAATGCAACCAAATCTAAATACTGAGTGACTTTACTGGTACTTTTTCCCTGCTGAGAGCGGTAACTGGCTAATTTTGCTAGTACATAAAAAGCAACGCCAACACCTGCCAGTGCTTTACTTGGAAAAATGCAACCCAGTTGATTCGGATTGACCACTGCTTCAGCGTTTGGCGTAGGTTTTGTCGTCAAATGATGATCGGTAATGATGACCTGCATCCCTAAAGCTTGAGCAGTCTCCACCCCTGCATGGCTCGATATACCATTGTCCACGGTAATCAAAATATCTGGCTGATGGCTTTGCTTTGCCAACTCAGCAATTTTAGGGGTTAAGCCATAACCATACTTAAAGCGATCAGGCACTAAATATTCAACGTTCGCCCCCATTTCTTTAAGAACTAAGATCATCAATGCAGTACTGGTCGCACCATCCGCATCATAGTCACCAACAATTACGATCTGTTTTTCTTGATCAATGGCTTGATCAATTAATTCAACGGCTTGATCTAATCCTTTGAGATCAGGTGGCAATAAATGCTTGAGTTTTAGCTCAAGCTCTTGTTCCGATTGCACTCCACGTCTCGCCAATATTTCTGCAATAAACGTAGGCACGCCCTGAAATTGTTCAGGGCGTGTCAAAAATGGTCTTTGTTGAATTTGAATCATGGTCATTTATGGCATCAAGCGTTGAATAATCCAAAGTCCATTTTGTTTTTCATAACTTAAACGATCATGTAAACGGTTTGGTCGTCCTTGCCAGAATTCATAATAATCTGCATCTAAGCGATAACCACCCCAAAATTCGGGTTTATCCAACTCAGCTTCGTGCACTTGGTTTTGTAAGTTTTGAAAACGCTGTTGTAATAACTCACGGCTTTCAATGACACCACTTTGTGGCGTACTAATATGTGCTGCAATTTGACTATCACGTGGACGCTTATGGTAATAATCCGTCGATTCCTGTTCTGGAATCTTGGAAACCTGACCACCAATACGCACCTGACGCTCTAAACTCGGCCAGTAAAATAAAAGTTCAGCATAAGGATTTTCCGCAAGGTCTAATCCTTTCTGACTATCATAATTGGTGTAAAAATCATAACCAGCTTCTGTCGCACCACGTAACAGAACAGTTCGCACGTGTGGGCGACCTTGAGCATTTGCTGTCGCCAAAGACATCGCATACGGTTCATGTAATTGAGCAGTGAGTGCATGATTGAACCAATTCAAGAATTGCTCATGGGGATTTACACTAATCTGGGATTCATGTAACTCACCTTGTTCATAACTTAAACGAAGTTCACTCAGGTCTTTAATGACATCATTCATTATTACTCTCCTTTAAGCAGCTTGAGCATGAGCTCTAACTGCATCGGCTAAATGATTTGCGATGGCATCCACTTCCTGCTGTTGATCTCCTTCTACCATAACTCGAATCACAGGTTCAGTACCTGATTTACGAATCAAAATACGTCCACGCCCAGTTAATTGTTGTTCAGCTTTTTCAAATTCAGCAACAAGAGCGGGAACAGCATATGGATCAATCATATGCTGTAAACGAACATTGATTAACACCTGTGGAAATAATTCAAAGTCTGCAACTAATTCATGTAATGCTTTGGCTTGCTCAACCATCACCGTTAACACTTGTAGAGCGGCAATAATCGCATCACCAGTTGTGCTCTTATCCAACGTTAAGATATGACCTGAAGGCTCACCACCTGTGACCCAACCATTTTCTTCTAATGCCTGTAATACATAGCGGTCACCGACTTTTGCGCGTACAAAACCGACATCCGCTTTCTGTAATGCTAACTCAAGTGCCATATTACTCATGACTGTTCCAACAATACCTGCTGGTTTATTTTTAGCCTGAGTAGCAAGGATATACAGAATATGATCACCATCTACCAGTTGACCATTTTTATCTACCATTACGACACGATCTGCATCACCATCAAATGCAATACCTAAATCGGCTTGGTGATCAACCACGGCCTTTTGTAGAAATTCAGGATGGGTTGATCCACAATTTTCATTGATATTTAAACCATCTGGTTCATTAAAAAGCGGGATTACTTTTGCACCTAGCTCTCTAAAAACTGAAGGACCAACGCTATATGCTGCGCCATTAGCACAATCCACTACAATTTTGAGATTACTAAGATCGAAGTGGTATGGAAATGTTGATTTACAGAATTCGATGTATCGGCCATTTGCATCTTTTACGCGAACACTTTTACCTAGGTTAGCCGTATCATCAACCACTAAATCTTTTTCTAATTCTTGATTGATCTCATTTTGTAAGGCATCTGGGAGTTTTTTACCTTCACCTGAGAAAAATTTAATCCCATTATCAAAATAAGGGTTATGTGATGCTGAAATCACAATACCTGCATGTGCATGCAAAGCACGTGTTAAATGCGCTATTGCAGGCGTTGGTAATGGCCCCAACAAATGTACATACACACCTGCCGCATTTAAACCTGCTTGAAGAGCTGCTTCTAGAATATAACCTGATAAACGCGTATCTTTACCCATAACCACAATTGGTTTGTTTTTGGGACTATTTCTTTTTAATACTTTTCCTGCTGCAAATCCTAATTTTAATGCAAATTCAGGGGTAATCGGCATTTGTCCAAATTTGCCACGAATTCCATCAGTTCCAAAATAGCTCATTCTTTACTCGCTTTCTTATCTTTATATGACGTATCGTCATATCATTTTTCATCTGTTTTACTTTACACCAAAACAAAAAAACCGTCAGTGGACTGACGGTTTTTTTATTGCCAAAATTACTAAAGATCAACCTACACGATAGTTTGGTGCTTCTTTAGTGATCGTCACATCATGAACATGTGATTCAGACATGCCTGCCGAAGTAATTTTCACAAATTTTGCATTTTGACGAAGATCTTCAATCACAGATGAACCTGTATAGCCCATAGAAGAACGTAAACCACCCATCATTTGATGGATGATATTCCCCATTGGACCTTTATATGGAACACGACCTTCAATGCCTTCTGGGACCAACTTTTCAGCACCTGCTTTAGAGTCTTGGAAATAACGGTCAGCAGAACCTGTTGCCCCTGCCATCGCGCCCAATGACCCCATACCACGATACGCTTTATAGTAACGACCTTGGAAAAATTCAACTTCACCTGGCGCTTCTTCAGTACCAGCAAGGAGTGAACCAACCATAATCGTGCTAGCACCTGCGCCAATCGCTTTCGCCATATCGCCAGAGAAACGAATACCGCCATCTGCGATCAATGGAATTTGATCTTTTAGTGCATTGGCAACACTATCAATTGCCGAAATTTGCGGCATACCAATACCTGCCACAATACGTGTCGTACAGATCGAACCAGGACCAATACCCACTTTAACGGCATCTGCACCTGCATCTAACAATGCTAAAGCTGCATCACCTGTTGCAATGTTTCCACCAATCACCTGAACTTGTGGATAATTTGTTTTTACCCAACGTACACGTTCAATTACACCCGCTGAGTGACCATGTGCTGTATCTACGACAATCACATCTACACCAGCATCGACTAATGCTTCCACGCGGCTTGGTGTTTCTACACCTGTACCAACTGCAGCACCAACACGTAAACGACCAAGGTCATCTTTACAGCTGCTTGGATAGCTTTCCGCTTTACGGAAGTCAGTGACTGTAATTAAACCTTTGAGTTCATTGTGTTCACCAACAACTAGGACTTTTTCAATACGATGCTTTTGTAGCAATGCTTGAATATTTTCTTTCGACTCACCTTCACGAACAGTCACTAAACGGTCTTGACCCGTCATGATGTTGCTTACTGGTTGTTCAAGATTGGTTTCAAAACGAGTATCACGACCTGTGACAATACCCACAACTTTGCCATCTTTTACAACAGGTACACCGCTAATATTATTAGCTTGGGTAATTGCAATAAGTTCACGTACTGTCGTTTCAGGCGTTACTGTGATTGGGTCTTTCACCATTCCAGCTTCGAATTTTTTTACACGGCGTACTTCCGCAGCTTGTGCAGCGATATCCATGTTTTTATGCAAAATACCAATACCACCATTTTGCGCCATTGCAATCGCCATACGAGACTCAGTCACCGTATCCATTGCAGCAGAAACGAGAGGGATATTAAGTTGAATTCCGCGAGTTAAACGTGTCTTTAAGGAGACATCTTTTGGGAGAACAGTTGAGTAGGCAGGAAGTAATAAGACATCATCGAAGGTTAACGCTTCTTGAACGATGGTCAGCATAACAATCTCACTGGTAATTTCCGTGAGCTATTATAAACAAATTTCGATGTGATTTTCATTTTCTATGATGAAAATAATTTGATAAGCGCGTAGAAACGGTTCACTACGACGCCTTATGTCATTTAAGCAACATCGATACAGTTAACAAACTTGATCATAATTCTCATTATTTTCTGAATCTTGTTGTTCAATATTAATCAGTGGAATGAGATTGTGCGCAAGTCGTGCTTTATTACAATGATCATCGGCAATCTGAACCTCTTTACACGTTGAGCTTCGAATGGCGTAGATCGAACAACTGACTTGCTGTCCTACTTCTCCTTGTAATGCGATGCATTTGACTTGAGCTTGGTTGGTACCTTTCATACAAGAATAAACGGCTGTGAGCGGTTCAACCATGTTTGCAGGCATCCGTTCTGCTTCAGCCCAATAAAAAGAAACACGATAATTTGCACAGCATGCACCACAACTCACGCATGCATCTGAGCTTGCAACTTGAGACAACATTTTTCTTAAAATTCTCGTTATCAAATTAATTTTTTGTAACTTGAATCCTAAGAAAAGTTGTTGATGAACACAATAGATTTATAGAAAAAATATTATGAATTCATTTAGGTAGGACAACTAAACACATATTCATTCATTAAGTCTACGCCACATTCTAGTTGCTCAATCCAATCTAAAAATTGATTGATCATCTCTTTACCGACAAATGCAGTCCCGTGTTGCGGCACGATCATATCAATATCCATTTGACGAACCATATTGACCCACAAACGAATGACTTTATTGGAACACATATAACGTTGATGAAAGCCTTTCATCTTTTTAATATGTGCTTCAAAATCGGTAATAGGCTGACTTGCATCCTCCACTATAGATGCACCCATATCACCTGAAAATAGAATTTTGGCAGTTGGATCGTAGAACTGGAAATTACCCACCGAATGCAAAAAGTGAGCAGGAATCGCTACGATTGCTGATTCACCTAAAGGAATTACTTGTCCCGTATCGGCAAGCTCAATTAAGCGGTCTTCCCAGTTCCCTTTCATTCGATCACTCATAAATGCTGAGTTTAAATGCGGTAAAAAACGTGCCCATAATTTAGACGCCACTACTTTTGCATCGGTATAAACTAACCAACGCGGCATCGAAGTAATAATATCGGGGTCTTGATGGGATGCCATCACATAATCCAAATTTTTCAATTTGGTATATCGATTCAGCTCCATTGTTAACGGAACATACGTCAGATCACCACCTGGATCTAGAACCGCTGCACGATCGTGATCAATAATTAAAAATTGATTGGCTTGAATGCCTTCGCCCTTGACCAAACTGGTAAAACTAATGCATTTATGCGTACCATTATCAAATAGTATTTGCGATGTAGTCCGCTCAAAACTCATATCAACCCCATAAAAATTCTTTAAATATGAAATATTTTAATTCCTTAATAAAATAATGGGATTTTATTATTGTTTCAATCAGATATTGTACTTTTATCATAATTTATAAAAAAAGATCCATACATAAATGATGGATCTTTTTGCGATTTAAATTTAATTAGAAGAAATAATGCTGTACCAAGGTTGAAACACCAACGACTAAGAAAATGGCAGCACCAATTTTATGAATAAGTGAAATTGGTAACTTATCAGCTAACTTATCGCCGATAAATACTGCTGGTGCATTCGCTAACATCATGCCAAGCGTTGTACCACACATGACCCAAAAAATACTGTCAAAACGTGCAGCTAAAGCAACTGTAGCAATTTGGGTTTTATCACCAATTTCAGCCAAGAAAAATAGAATAAAAGTTGCACCAAATACACCGAATTTTTGCCATTTATTAATACTTTCAGTTTCATCCCCTAATTCATCAGGAATGAGCATCCAAATCGCCATACCGATAAAACCAAGTGCCAAAATCCATAATAGAATTTCAGGACTTAGGACAGTCGTAATCCATTGACCTAATACTGCAGAGATACCATGATTAATCGTGGTAGCCAGTAAAATTGCAATTAAAATCGGAACGGGTTTACGGAAACGTGCAGCGAGTAATAATGCCAGCAATTGCGTTTTATCGCCCATTTCAGCAAGGGCAACAATTGATGTGGAGATGAGGAATTCATACATAGTTGAATGCTCTGGCTAGCAAAATATACCGATGACCTACCCCTCCTGCTAGCCAAAATCAAATAGATTGATGCAGAGTGGTAAATCAAAGGTCTTGCCAACAAAAGCACAGCTAAACAGCTGTTCTTGGTTCTTTGCTATGATGACCATGTTCTGTGGAACAATTATGTTGACCATCACCTCTTTACTTTGCGTAAAGAGCGGCTACTCCCCAATGAAGTGATATTAGTTTATCAAACTCTTTAAATTTTTTAAATCACTATGCCCAAAATTTTTGGTAACCCCAAATTAGCAAACGGGCAATTCCCAATAACAAAGCTAAATTCACACTCAAACCCAAAAAACCAAAAATCCCCCAACCACTTGCACCGCCAACATTTTGAGCTTGATATTCCATGCTAACCACAATTGTTGCAACTAACACCTCCAAACCCATGACGATGTACATCACCCAATCTGATGCAAAATGTAGAAAATTGACCCACAAGCCCATTAATACAAAAATAATAAGTAATATCGGTAATACAACTCGATAAATGATTAACATCCTTGATCCTTATTCCAAATAAATATTTCTTTCAACTATATTAATTTTAGACAAAAGCTTGCGTAAATAAAGTCGATTTTTTAATGCTATAAAATAGAAAACCTCGCATATGCGAGGTTTCCATCGTTAAAAAGTACTAGAGCAATAAGCTACGAATGTCTTTTAAAAGCTTGGTCAGCTTATTGGTAAAGCGTGCTGCATCCGCACCATTAATGACACGATGGTCATAAGACAATGACAATGGCAACATCAAACGTGGATCAAAGTCTTTACCATTCCATACAGGCTGCATGGTTGCTGGTGAAATACCTAAAATCGCAACTTGTGGCCAGTTCACCAATGGGGTAAATGCTGTTCCACCAATACTGCCTAGGCTGGTAATGGTAAAATTGGCACCCTGTAAATCTTTCGGTGACAATTTGCGATCACGTGCCTTTTGGCTGAGTTCGGCCAATTCTGTTGCAATCTGCTTAATTGATTTTTGATCAGGGTTACGTAATACCGGAACGGTTAAGCCATCTGGAGTCGCAACTGCAATACCCATATGAATTTCGTTACGCAATAATACTGACTTCTGATCATCGGCCAAATGCCCAGCAAAATACGGCTCTTCTTTCAGCAAGTGCGCAACCGCCTTAGCAATAAAGGCCAAGATGGTTAAGCTCAGACCCTGCTTTTTAAAGCCATCTTTCAGTTCGCCACGCCATGCTTCAAGCTCGGTGATATCCGCCAAGTCAAACTGTGTCACTTGCGGAATAAAGTTATTCAATGATAATTGCGGTACAGACACTTGCTGTAAACGCGTCATTGCTTTCACTTCACCGCCACCAAATGCACCAAAGTCTGGTAACTTCGGTAAGCCTGAAGCCACTGGAGCTGCTTGCGTTGCAGCAGTCGGTTGTGGTGCAGTCAGACGTGTTTTCACATAGGCAAAGACATCGTCCTTCATCACACGACCGTGCTCACCTGATGCTTTCACCTGTCCAAGAACCACACCTAACTCACGTGCCAGTTTACGCACGGCTGGACCCGCATAGACTTTCGCATTGTCAGCTTCTTGCTCTTTGGTCAGTTTCTCGGTTTGCGCTGGTGCACTCGGTGTTGCTGTCGCTGCCGCCTGTGGTTTTGATGGTGCTGCTTGAGTAGTAGGCGTAGCGACTGTTTGAGCTTTTAGTGCAGATGCTGGAACAGCAGCCTGACCACTCACCTCAATCGTTGCCAAAGCCACGCCTTGACGCACTTCTTGATTAGCAGAGACATGAATTGCTTTCACAATCCCTGCAACTGAGCTTGGCACTTCAACAGACGCTTTATCTGACTCAACCACGCATAAGCTTTGTTGGGCTTCGACGCGATCACCAACATTGACCAGAATTTCTGAAACAAGTGCTTTTTCTACACCCAGATCAGGCACTTCAATTTCAACATGACCAGTTGAGGTATTCGTTGCAACTGGTGCTTCTGTTGTTGCGACTGGCGCTTCAGTTTGAGCAAGAGCTGCTTGTGGTTCTGGTGCAGCAGCCGAACTTGCGGTCTTGACCTGAATCAAGACCACGCCTTCCTTAATGCTATCGCCTTCTTTAATCTGGATCGCTTCCACAATCCCCGCAACCGAGCTTGGTACTTCTACAGTCGCCTTGTCCGATTCAACCACAACAATACTTTGTTCAGGTTCAATCTGATCACCCACTTTGACCAGTACTTCTGCAACCAACGCTTTTTCTACACCAATATCTGGAACTTTTACATCCACAACCTGGCTTGCTGTCGCTGTTGGAGCGGCAGCTGGTTGTGCTTTTGTTTCAGCTTCGACAGGTTTCGCTTCTGCTTTTGGCGCTTCTGACTTCGGTGCTTCGTTCGCAGGGGCTTCAGCAGCAGACTCCGACTCTAACTCAATCAATGCGACGCCTTCAGTCACTTCATCGCCCTGTTGAACCAAAATACTTTTCACAATACCTGCCGCAGTGCTTGGTACTTCTACCGTTGCCTTATCTGACTCTAAAACTAGAAGGCTATCGTCAACTGCAACATGGTCGCCGACTTTGACCAAGATTTCTGCAACAAGTGCTTTATCTACGCCAATATCAGGTGCTTGGATTTGCATAATTATTTCCCCTCACCTGTTTGTGTTTCATTGTATTCAGCAACTGCCTGAACTTCTGGATGCGCTTGTGGCGCCCATGCCACTGGACGATCCGTATCTAACTCAAAGTTAGAAATTGCATCTTTCACTAAACGTGCATCTACTTCGCCTTCATCCGCTAGTTTTTTCAAAGTCGCAACAACGATATGTGCAGCATCAACACCAAAGAAACTACGTAAGTTGGCACGAGTATCTGAACGACCATAACCATCTGTACCTAATGCAACAAATGGACGACCATCTGGTAAATATGCACGGATTTGTTCACTGTACGCACGCATATGGTCTGTCGCAGAAACAACAATACCTTCAGTACCGCGTAACTGTTTAGATACCCAAGATTCTTTCACTTCTTCATCAAGCGCAAGCGGGTGTAAGCGGTTATATTCTTCACATGCCATACCATCACGTGACAACTCATTGAAGCTGGTTACACTCCAAACGTTTGAATGAATTTGGTATTCATCACGCAGGATTTTCGCAGCTTTAATCACTTCACGAAGAATGACACCTGAACCCAGTAATTGAACTGTTGCTTTTTCATCTTTTTCGAACAAGTACATACCACGTTTAATGCCTTCCTCAGCGCCTTCTGGCATTGCAGGATGCTCGTAGTTTTCGTTCATTACGGTTAAGTAATAGAACACTCGCTCTTGATTCACATACATGCGTTGTAAACCGTCGTGTACGATCACAGCCAATTCATAACCAAAACATGGATCATAAGATACACAGTTTGGAATGGTGTTCGCCAAAATATGTGAATGACCATCTTGGTGCTGTAAACCTTCACCGTTCAATGTGGTACGGCCAGCGGTCGCACCAAGTAAGAAACCTTGTGCCTGCGCATCACCAGCAGCCCATGCAATGTCACCAATACGTTGGAAACCAAACATTGAGTAGTACATGTACATTGGAATCATCGGCAAGTTATTGGTTGAATAACTGGTTGCCAAAGCAGCCCAAGCGCTCATCGCACCCGCTTCATTAATCCCTTCTTGCAACATGTGACCGTCACTTGCTTCACGATAATGCATTAACTGTTCTTGGTCTTCTGGGGTATATTTTTGACCGTGAGCAGCATAAATACCAAGCTGGCGGAACATCCCTTCTAAACCAAAAGTACGTGCTTCGTCTGGAACAATTGGAACGACACGGTCTTTAATTGCTTTTTCTTTCAGCAAAGCAGCAATCAAACGCACCATCAGCATCGTAGTCGATTGCTCTTTACCACCAGAACCATTTAATACAGCATCAAATACAGATAATTCAGGAATCGCTAAACTTTCACTCTCACGACGACGTGCAGGTAGGTAGCCACCTAATGCTTCACGACGCGCCTTCATGTACTTCATTTCTGGAGAGTTTTCACTTGGACGATAGAATGGAAGCTCTTCTAACTTGTCATCTGTAAATGGCAAGTTAAAACGGTCACGTACATATTTCAAAGAGTCGATCTGCATTTTCTTGATTTGGTGAGTTTTGTTCACCGCTTCAATTTCCTCAGACAGACCGTAACCTTTAACCGTTTTCGCAAGAATAACGGTTGGTTGGCCTTTGGCTTTCATTGCTTCTGCATAGGCAGCAAAAACTTTGTACGGATCATGTCCACCACGGTTAAGATTATCGATATCTTCATCACTTAAATCTTTGACCAGTTCCGCAGCTTCTGGATACTTGCCAAAGAATTTCTCACGTGTATATGCACCACCTTTCACTTGATAGCGTTGGTACTCACCATCCAGTGTTTCTTCCATGACCGCTTTTAAAGCACCTGAAGCATCTTGAGCAAGTAGTGGATCCCAATGACGGCCCCACACCACTTTAATCACACGCCATCCCGCACCACGGAATAAAGATTCTAATTCTTGAATAATTTTACCGTTACCACGTACGGGACCATCGAGACGCTGCAAGTTACAGTTCACCACCCAAATCAGGTTATCCAGCTTTTCACGACCAGCAAGTGAAATTGCACCCGTACTTTCTGGCTCATCCATCTCACCATCGCCAAGATATGCCCAGACTTTACGATTTTCTTCTTTAATCAAACCACGATTCATCAAGTACTTTTGAATGTGGGCTTGGTAAATCGACATAATTGGACCCAAACCCATGGATACAGTTGGAAACTGCCAATAGTCCGGCATTAAATATGGATGTGGGTAACTCGGAAGACCATTACCACCCACTTCACGGCGGAAATTATTCAATTGATCTTCAGTTAAACGTCCTTCCAAGAATGAACGTGCATAGATACCAGGGGCACAGTGACCTTGGTAATAAATCATGTCGCCGCCAAAGTTATTGCTGTTTGCGCGGAAGAAATGATTAAAACCAACATCATATAAGGTTGCAGACGATGCGAAACTCGCAAGGTGACCACCAAGATCATCGCCCGTTTTATTCGCACGTAATACCATCGCCAAGGCATTCCAACGAATCAAAGCACGAATACGACGCTCCATATCTTGGTCGCCTGGCATCGCTGGTTGTTCTTCAACAGAAATCGTATTGAGATAAGGTGTATTTAAGCGTTGGATCGGAACATGTTTTGCAATAGCCTGTTGATAAAGTTTTTCTAATAAGAATGCGGCGCGTTCCGTGCCCATATGTTGTAATACTGAATCAAATGCTTCTTGCCATTCCTGGGTTTCCTGCGCGTCTGAGTCGCCATAAAACGCCATACAATTCACCTTTTCCCTTAAGTTATTTTGACCTTATATATTTATCATGTTTTGGTGCTATGGAGGTATCGCCCCAAATGAATACAAAATCCCTTAATATTTTCTTGCTAAATAGTCATTGACTCAAATGAAACAAAAAACATAAAAAAACGCCAATTAAGGCGCTTTCTTTTTGAACTTAATATACAACTGTTAACAAATTAGCTTAAGGCAACATGGCAAGGTAAGTTGTTGGATTTTTACGTTGACCATCTTTGACAACTTCAAAATGCAAATGTGGTCCTGTACAACGTCCAGTACAGCCTACATTGGCAATATGCTCGCCGGCACTCACGCGATCACCCGCATTCACCATTAAGCGTGAAGCATGTGCGTAACGAGTGATATAACCGTTGCCATGATCGATTTCAACATATTGACCATAACCTGATCCCCAACCTGATTTGGTTACAACACCAGAACCAGTTGAATAAATAGGTGTACCTGATGGTGCC
The DNA here is from genome assembly GCF_014636095.1 of Acinetobacter modestus. GTDB lineage: Bacteria > Pseudomonadota > Gammaproteobacteria > Pseudomonadales > Moraxellaceae > Acinetobacter > Acinetobacter modestus. The sequence goes on along the minus strand of NZ_BMDV01000003.1, from coordinate 114,246 downwards.
GCTAAATCAACACCCGAATGATGACGTGTCGTTCCTAATAAGGTGCGATTGCCCCATGTTGAACTTACCCGCCCTTCTTGAAGTGGGTGATTAACTAACCACGAATAACCTGTATTTACTGAAAAAGATGGTGCATTATCTTCGGCAGTCGATGAAATCGCTGAACGACCATATTTTCTTTCGATCGTAGCATTATTCAATTCAATGGTTTTTTCGCGCAATTTAACTGATACATTCGATACGGCAGGCAAATCAATATCATCAGGATGGCTATAAGAACCTTGTGCTAAGGTTTTAGATAATTGCTCTAGGCGGTCACCATCTGTTGCTTGACCAATATTTTGATAATCTGCAAAAGCAACCGAAGCGGCTGAAGCAGCGAGTGAGAATGCAAGTAAAATACGACGCGTATGCATAAAAAACCTCTTGAAACCGTCCTTAAATAGTTCCTTTATCATCTCTTCCTTGATAACAGTTAAAATGAACGCTTAAGATGAGCAGATAACCTCGAAGGAAGTTAACATGTCTGAACCTAGCAACGTTTTTCAACAGAAAGGACAACACATAAAAACTGGAAACTTAACGTTTCTGACTACGCAAGTGACTCAATGGAAACAACTTACGAAAATTATTCAACCTATACTGCCCCAACCAGAGCAATGGCAGGTTGTTTGTTATCAACATGGTGTTTTGATCATAACTGGTGAAAATCAAGCGATGATTAGTCAACTCAGCTATTTACAAAGCAACTACGTTGCGCAGTTAGCTCAATTAGAAGGACTCAAAGACTTACGAAAAATCCAAGTTCGTCTAAGAAACAAAATGAATGTTCCTCGTGAACCTTCTCCCCCATCTAAAACACTTTCTTCAGAAACCCAAGAGCAGTTACGCAGCGCCGCTGAATATGTGAGCGACCCTAAGCTTAGCCAAGCTTTACTACGTTTGGCAAGCAATAAAAAGTAAACTACTTATCTTAGGTATTGAAATATACACTTATTTTATGTGAACTAAATCTCAACTTTTATTGTTATAATATAACATAGCCAATAAAAGACAATGACTTATGTCACACTCACATAAGAAATTGGACAATCATTATCGTTATTAAATGTTACAATTTCATAACTGCTCGGATCATTTTGAACATTGCGTAACAGCTGATTATTGAGTGCATGACCTGATTTATAGCCATCAAACTTGGCAATTACCTGATGACCTAATAAATATAAATCACCAACAGCATCTAAAATCTTATGACGCACGAACTCATCAGCAAAGCGCAACCCCTCTTCATTGACCACACCTGTATCATCAACACCAATCGCATTGTCTAGGCTCGCCCCTAAAGCCAGATTATTCGCCTTTAAATAATCAAGATCTTTCATAAAGCCAAAAGTTCGCGCTTCACTGACTTCGTATACAAAAGTTTCTGTTGAAAAATCAATCGATACGGATTGGTATTCTTTAGCAAATGCGGGATGATCAAAATCAATCGTAAAATTGAGTTGAAAACCTGAATGTGGGGTGAAAATTGCACGCTTATCTTCAATAAGTGCTTCAACAGGTTTTAGAATTCTAATAAATTTCTTTGGCGCATCTTGCTCTGCTAACTCACCTTGCATGAGTAAATAAATAAATGGACCTGCACTGCCATCCATAATAGGTACTTCGGAAGCAGAGACCTCGATGATTAAATTATCAATGCCTAATCCCGCTATAGCACTCATCACATGCTCAATCGTACCGACTTTTATATCTTCTCGCACAAGATTGGAACACATAAATGCTTCTTGAATGAGTAAAGCATTCGCAGGAATTTCTACGGGAGGATTGAGGTCAATACGGCGAAAGATAATACCTCCATCAATATGGTGAGGAACAAAATTAATCAGCACCTTTTGACCACTATGCAGACCAATACCGCTCGCTTTCACCACACGCTTGAGAGTACGTTGTTTCACCATACCATGACAACTTCATTTGCAAAAACCGATATAACTTAGCATATTTTGCCATTTTAAAAAAATAAAAAAGGGAGCAATTACTTGCCCCCTTTCTCTAAATATATGATTTTATTATTTACGCTGCTGATTTTTCAGATAGTCTTGAATACTCATTGGCGATGAACGTGGTGTAGAACTTGGCGCTGCTGTAGCAGGTACGTCTACATTTGCACGTTTACTGATCGCTGGAACATCATCTTCATCAACTGGCTGCTGAGCAGCTGCCTGAACAGGTGCATGATGTGCAGTCACTGTACGTTTCTTATGTTCAACTTCAGATGCATTACGGGTCAAACCAGTCGCAATCACAGTGACACGTAGTTCATCACGTGCATCAGGATCAAATACCGTACCATAGAAGATTTCACCTTCATCCAAATCAACGATTTGGTTGACCACGTCGGTAATAATTTCAGTTTCACGCAAGGTGATATCATCACCACCCGTGATATTGATCAGTACACCTTTCGCATTGATAATATTCACATTATCTAATAATGGGCTACGAATCGCTTGTTCAGCAGCTTGGCGTGCACGGTCTTCGCCACGTCCTAAACCAGCACCCATCATTGCATAACCACGAGTACTCATGGCTGTTTTCAAGTCTGCAAAGTCGAGGTTAATATGACCACGATTTACAACCAAGTCAAAGATACTACGAACGGCATTTAATAATACGTCATCTGCCTTTTTATAGGCATCTTTCATTGAAATATCGCCATAAACGCTGAGTAAGCGTTGGTTTGGAATGATAATCAGTGAATCAACATGAGCCTCTAAAGCATCTATCCCTTTTTCAGCTGATTTTTGACGGCGACGACCTTCGAAATTAAACGGGGTTGTTACCACACCTACGGTTAAGATGCCCATTTCTTTAGCAACTTCAGCAACCACTGGCGCAGCACCTGTTCCAGTACCACCACCCATACCCGCGGTTACGAATACCATATCCGTACCTTCAAGGTGTTGGCGAATCACTTCGCGGCTTTCTTCAGCTGCGATTTGTCCAACTTCAGGGTTTGCACCTGCACCTAATCCGCGCGTACTTTGCTCACCTAATTGGATTTTAAAAGGAGCATTCATGCTATCAAGTGCCTGTTTGTCAGTATTGGCACAAACAAATTTTACACCTTGGATATCTGACTGCACCATATGTTGGACAGCATTACCACCACCACCACCGACACCAAATACTGTGAAACGGGCTTGACCGTTGCCATCGTCTAGTTCATCTTCTATAAATTCAAATGAGGCCATGACCTTTAGATTTCCTAATATATTAAGTGGCAGTTACTTCAGCCCGTTACTGCCCTGATTTTTAAAACAACCGATGTTTAGGATGCTGTTCAATAATAGCTAGCTTGTCAAGTACAACGGCTCACTATTACAACTTCCTAACAAATTTTCCCCAAAATACGTACAACTTAAAATATAGCTTTTAATTTGCTATTTAATGCATTCCAACCATTGGTCACTCGATCCATAAAACTTCGATCATTCGATTCTTCTGGTTCTTCTACTGCATCCTGCAAATCACTTTGGCTAAACATCAATAATCCTGACGCTGTCGCATACATCGAACGACGTAATGCGGCAAGATGTTGGTCTTCAGCATAGACCTGTAAAGGTGGATTACCTAAATGTGCAGATACTCCAAGCATACGACGTGCCAAATTCACCATACCTTCAATTTGACAAGCATCACCTGTGAGTACAACCCCATGATATAAACCATGTATTGCCCCACTATGCTCCAACTCTTCACGAATTAATGTAAATATTTCTTCATAGCGCGCAATAATAATTTCTGCAAGTTCAATACGACTAATGGTCTGTTGTCCATCAATCGCTTGCACTTGGATCATATGGTCAGGTTTCACCACACTAAGATCAACACAACCATGTAAAATTTTAATACGTTCAGCTTCTTCAGTGGTCGTCTGTAAAACCGCTGCAATATCGCGGGTTACATTTTCACCACCACGTTGCAAAGTACGTACTAATGCTAAACGACCATCTAAATACACTGCTATATTAGTAATCCCTGCACCAATATCAACTAAGCATACGCCATATTCTTTTTCATCTTTGAGCAAACTAGCTTCAGCCGTAGCTAAACTAGATACCACCATTTTCTCTACCCCGATATTCGCACCTTTCATAGCACGATCAAGATTTTGCATGGTACTAATCGGCATCATCATCAATTGATAATGCCCAGTCATACTATGAGCCGACATATTGACTGGATTCTGCACCCATTCAGCCGAATCACCTAACTCGAAGCCTAATGGAACAGCACTCGCAAGATAATAATCTGGCGATACATGGCTCGCTTTGGCTAACTCTAATGCTCTAACCACTTCATTTGTCGTAATAATATGATCATGATTAGCCACTGGTGTACGGCCTGATGCATAAAAACTTTGCAATTCAGTACTTGGAATTGACACCCATGCGCTATGGATACGACATTCAGCCATATCTTCGGCTTCAGAGACTGCATTTTTAATCGCAGCAATCACCTTATCCAAGCTCACAATTTTGCCTTTAACCATGCCTCGGTTGCGAGCAGTTGCCATGCCAATCACTTGGATCTTATCCGGTGCATGGACCTTACCAATCAAAACTGAGACTTTATGCGTCCCAATATCAATCGCAACAACTGAGGAAACAGCTTCACTCATTACTTCATTACCATATCTTTTGTTGTTTAGTACGGGCAAACTGCCTGTTATTTTCAAGCCACGTATTATGGCTTTGCCTGAATTGCCCCTGCAAGGCTTGTGTCATCAATCGTTACAACTAACTGACCGTTGACAATCTTTGGCGGGATTGCATTTTTCCATTGAATAGCTAGGCCATTCCGATAACGCAAATCAATTGCTGAGATTTTCGACCATACAGGTTTGAGATCCGTTTGTGCCAAATGGCTTAAGCGTTGAAGCTTATTCATGGTTTGATCTTGATCAACAATAATCCGTAGACCTGAATCAAACTGCATAAACCACGTCATTCGCTCTGTTAAATACAATTCTTTTAATCTTAAATTCGCTGGATGAAACAGTTGATTAATTTCATTATAACGACGCATCATCATTTTGGATTGGCTGACCGGCCCATGTAAAAGTGGCAAGTTTGGATGTACTTTTAATACAGCTTCACTAAAGACATCACCATTATCACTGAGCAAACGCCCTGTTCCCCAACGCGCAATTGCGTGACGCGGCATAACTCTTACACGAATCCCATTCGGCCAAGCTCGTGATACCACAACACGGTCAACCCAAGACACTTTTAACGCCTGATCTCGAATTTGCTCTAAATCAGAAGTGAAATAGTTATCTTTGATAATTGGACTTAGATATTGCACTAACTGCTGATTTTCAATATCCGAATTAGTCCCAACCACCTGTAATTGTGCGACTTTTGCATCAGTCATCACTTTATATAAGCCATATAGACCAATTGCCAATACAATAAAAGCAATGATCAACAACGCCCAGCCACCCGCATTCACCATTTTTTGTTTCTGTGAAGGCGGTTTCTCATGAATCGAGCTAATGGCTGGCCGTGTTTTACGGCGCATAGAAGCAGGGAGTTGAGCCATATATCATTAAGCCGATTGGGTTAAAGTTTGCTCTAAAATTGCAACACAGAGCTGATCGAAACTATAACCTACGGCTTGAGCTGCTTTAGGCACTAAAGAATGACTGGTCATTCCCGGTACGGTATTGACTTCTAACAACCAGAAATTGCCTTGCTCATCCTGCATCGCATCAATACGACCCCAACCTTCTGCACCAACTGCTTGGAAAGCACGTAGACACAATGCTTGTAAGCTTTTCTCTTCATCTTCACTTAAACCACAAGGAATGCCATATTCCACGTCATTGCGTTGATACTTTGCCTCATAGTCATAGAAAGCAACGTCTGCAGGTGGCTGTAAACGAATCACAGGCAACGGCTGACCATTCAAGAATGAAATGGTGAATTCACGCCCCGTAATCCATTTTTCAGCCATCACGATAGCATCATGCTGTGTCGCTTTTTCAATTGCAGCCGCAAAATCTTCTGCTTTCTCAACCTTGCTCATCCCGACACTCGAACCTTCGTGCACAGGTTTGATAATCACAGGCAAACCCAAATCTGCAATGACTGCATCCAGATCTGAGTCTTTCGTAATGATGCGGTATGGTGCGGTTGGTAAATCACTGCCCTGCCAAATTTGTTTGGTTTTGACTTTATCCATCCCAATCGCAGAACCCTGTACACCCGTGCCTGTGTATGGAAGGTTTAACCACTCCAACACACCTTGGATCTGACCATCTTCACCACCACGACCATGCAATACGATAAAAGCACGATCATAACCGACCAACTCAGTCACGCTTCGCTCTTGTGGATCAAATGCTTCTGCTTGCACACCTGAGCGCAACAAAGCCTCTAAAACGGCTTGACCACTATCCAATGACACAGCACGTTCAGCTGACTTCCCACCAAACAACACAGCAACTTTGCCGAATTTTGCAGCATTTGACACGTTTATATCCTTAAAACTGTAAAACTTTTATATTCACGAAAATAAATTATTTGGCATACAAACGATGCTGAGCCAATTCTACCGAAATTGCGCCCACGTTACCCGCGCCTTGTGTTAACAACAAGTCATTCGCTTGTAACACTTTTTGTAAAACATTCGGCAAATTGCCATCAACTGGATCAACTAAGATCGGTTCAACTTCACCACGTAAACGAATACTGCGTGCTAAAGCACGGCTATCCGCACCTACAATCGGTTTTTCACCCGCTGGATAGACTTCCAGTAATAACAGTTGATCCACTTGCGATAACACATCGACAAAATCATCAAAACAATCACGAGTACGACTAAAACGGTGTGGTTGAAACAACATCACCAAACGACGGTCTGGATGGCTGGCACGCGCTGCTTTAATGGTGGCTTCTACCTCTTTCGGATGGTGACCATAATCATCAACCAATTTCACCAAGCCTTCGCCCACTACAAATTCACCTTGAACTTGGAAGCGACGCCCCACTCCACTAAAGCCTTCTAAAGCACGGCAAATCGCACCATCAGAAACACCTTCATCAGTTGCCACACCAATCGCAGCCAATGCATTCAAGACATTATGCAGACCTGGTTGATTGATGGTGACGCGTAATGGCTCTCGATCTTTACGCAGTACAGTAAAGTGCGATTGCATACCTTCTTGTACCACATCGACTGCACGAATATCGTTATCTTCACCAAAACCGTAAGTCAAAGTTGGACGACCAATACGAGGAAGAATTTCACGAATATTGGCATCATCACCACAAACTACAGCCAAACCATAGAATGGTAAATTATGTAAGAACTGAATAAAGGTATCTTTTAACTTATCAAAGCTACCTTCATAGGTGTCCATATGATCTGCATCAATATTGGTCACGATCGCAGCCATCGGTTGCAAATACAAGAAAGATGCATCTGACTCATCAGCTTCTGCTACGATAAAACGGCTTTCACCCAGTGCAGCATTGACACCTGTACTATTCAGCAAACCACCAATCACGTAAGTTGGATCTAGATTTTCTTCTGCCAACATCGTCGTTAATAAACTAGTAGTTGTGGTTTTACCATGCGTTCCAGCGACTGCAATACCATGACGGTAGCGCATTAACTCCCCTAGCATTTCTGCACGACGTACAATCGGTGTGCGTTGTTCAATCGCGGCTTTAATTTCTGGATTTTCTGGATCAATCGCAGTTGATACCACTAGCACATTGGCATTTTTAATATTTTCAGCCGAATGCCCAATATAAACTTTAATACCATTACTTTCGAGTTGCGCTGTGGTCTTTGAGGCTTTAATGTCTGAACCAGAAATTTTATAACCTTGATTGGCCAATACCTCGGCGATACCACACATCCCCGCACCACCAATCCCAACAAAGTGGATATGTTTAATACGGCGCATTTCTGGCACTTTGATGAGCTTTTTGGCTTGGTTTGGATTTGTTGGAGACATAGATAAACTCGAATTACAATTTTTTAATCAGATCAACCACATGCTGAGTTGCATTCGGTTGTGCTTGTTGACGTGCTTTAATTGCCATTTCAGACAGTAGTTGGCGATTTAATAATATGGCTAACAACTCATCTAAAACAGCGGGTGTCATGTCTGCTTGTTGACAAATTTTCGCAGCGCCGACATTTGCTAAAAATTTCGCATTTGCAGTCTGGTGATCATCCACTGCGATAGGCAGCGGAACAAACACTGCGGCAAGACCTGCAGTTGCGACTTCTGTAACCGTTAGTGCACCAGCACGGCAAATAATTAAATCAGCGTCACTGTAGGCTTTTGCCATATCATGAATAAAAGGCTCAACTTGAATATTCAAACTCGAAGGCGCGCCTTGGTAACGCTCACGCGTTGTATCTTGCTGATTTTGGCCACATTGATGAAACACATTCAATGGAACATTGACCTTTTTCAAAGCTTCAGGCAAACGTTCATTTAGTGCTTGTGCGCCAAGTGAACCGCCAACAATCAAAATATTCAGTGGTAATTGTTCTTGCTCACGGGTTTGATAACGCCATGATGGGTTCAAAATCGCAGTAATCTCAGCACGTACAGGATTGCCCGTCGTCACCACTTTATCACTAGTTGGGAAAGTATTTGGAAAAGCCTGACACACGGTCTTGGCAATACGCGCCAATTGGGTGTTGGTGAATCCTGCAATCGCATTCTGTTCATGGATTAACACAGGAATACCAAGTAAACGTGCTGCTAAACCACCTGGTCCAGCGACATAACCACCGAAACCCGCCACAGCATCAATGTTTAATTGCTTCATATAGCGCATCGCGCTTAATGTTGCTTTTAGAATTTTAAATGGCGCACTCAGCTTACGTAAAATACCATTACCGCGAACGCCTTGAATATCAATCTGATAAATCGAAATATTTTGATCTTTGAGTAACCGATTTTCCATTCCTGTAGGCGTTGCTAGCCAAGAGACTTGGCAGCCATCCTGTTGCAGTTGTTTGGCAACAGCAAGCGCAGGGAAAACATGTCCACCTGTACCAGCGGCCATCATCATGACATGTTTAGGTTTGTTCTGTGGTGAATTGGTCACGGTCTAATTCTTCAACTCAAAAGAAGGTTATCGTCTATTGTTTTCGGAAGTTATTCTAATCCTAAAGCTTCATTCACGAAAAGCGAATTTCACCTGTTTACAACAGAAAGCTAAGCTTTTTTTAATTCTTTGTTGAAAACAAGGTTCTGCCAATATCCAAACGCCCATTTGCACATAAATTTAATCCAAATACAAACGGGCAGTTTGGTCAAAAAATGGCGTAATCTTAGCTGTTCCGCCCTGCTTCTAGCACATCAAATAAATTATCTGCAATCGAGGTACCAAACTGAGCATCAATCTCACGAATACAGGTTGGACTCGTGACATTTATTTCAGTCACATAATTGCCAATCACATCAAGCCCCACAAAAACTAAACCTTTTTCACGCAAGAAAGGCCCAACTTTTGCCGCAATCATTTTGTCATTTTCAGTGAGTGGGCGCGCTTGACCTAAACCACCTGCCGCCAAATTACCTCGAACTTCACCATTTTGCGGAATACGCGCTAAACAGTATGGAATCGGTTCACCATTGACCATCAAGATACGCTTATCACCTTCAACAATTTCAGGAATATAACGTTGTGCCATGATTGGGCATGTTCCCATTTCAGTGAGCATTTCCAAAGTCGAACCGATATTCACACCATCTTGGTATAAACGGAAAATCCCCATCCCACCCATACCATCCAAAGGTTTCACAATCACATCGCCATGTTCTTTGATGAATTCACGAATCAAGCTTTGTTGTGAAGTCACCAAAGTAGGTACTTGTAACTCGGGGAATTGAGTCGCGAACAACTTTTCATTGCAGTCGCGTAGCGATTGTGGTTTGTTAATAATCCACGCGCCTTCACGTTCAGCTTGTTCCAAAATATAAGTGGTATAGACAAAATTCATGTCAAACGGTGGGTCTTTGCGCATCAATACCACATCGTAGTCAGCCAATGACTCTTTGCGCTTCTCACCCAACTCATAATAATGATCGTAATCTTCAAAGACTTTAAGCGGTGAAATCAAACCAAAAGCTTTGCCTTGATCAATATATAAATCGTGCTGTAATGCATAACCCAATTCATGACCACGACGGCTTGCCGCCCATAACATTGCCATGGTGGAATCTTTCTTGAGATTCACCGTTTCAATTGGATCCATCACTACAAGTACACGCATAATTTAACGCTCATATTTTTAATCTAGGCAAAAAGTATAGCGAAGTTTACTGATGATGTTTAAACAAGTTATGTAATTATTAAATCTAAAAAATTCTAATTTATTCAAATCACTAGATTCGATTTATTTAAATAGACGATTTTCTGAGTGATAAAAATTAAAAAATTACTGGTAGATGATTTCGATACCAGTAATTTCTAAAGCATTCAATTTTATATTCAACTTATGCCAACAGTTTTTGAATATCTTTGCTAATTTTTTCAGGTTTAGTCGTTGGTGAATAGCGTTTGATGACTTCGCCATTTTGATTAATCAAAAACTTGGTGAAATTCCATTTGATGCTTTCACTACCTAAAATGCCTTTGGCTTCTGAAGTAAGATATTTATAAATCGGATGTGCATTTGAACCATTCACATCGACTTTGGCAAACATTGGAAATGATACGCCATAGTTACGCTGACAGAAGCTGCCAATTTCCTCATTGCTTGATGGGTCTTGGTTAGCAAACTGGTTACATGGAAAGCCTAAAATCACTAAACCTTGTTGTTGATAGTCCTGATATAACTTTTCCAAACCTTCAAATTGTGGCGTGAGACCACATTGGCTTGCGGTATTCACCACCAATAAAACTTTGCCTTGGTAGTCCGCGAGGTTCTTTTGTTCGCCTTCTAGCAGTTCAGCCTGAAAATCATAAATCTTGCTCATAAGTGTTCTCTCATCTATCCAATATGGAATTGCTCAAAATCGTTTGCTGAATCATTCAGCTTGTTTATTTAATATTGCACACAATTATCTTGCGTGCAAGTTTATTATGCGCAATGTACTTTTTGAGCAATCCAATTTATACTGAATGTTCAACAACCAAGTCGAGGAAAAAGCATCATGGCTGCCGTTTCATTTTTGGATAACCAAGTGTGTTTTGCCATGTATTCCGCGACCAATGCGATGATTCGCCAGTATCGCCCTTTGCTTCAAGAATATGATCTAACCTATCCGCAATTTATTGTATTGCTGGCTTTGTATGAGCAGGACAATGTGATGTTGTCTGAGATTGGACAAAAGACTTTTTTTGATTCAGGAACGCTGACTCCAATTATTAAAAAACTTGAAGAGAAGCAGTTTTTAAAGCGTGTTGCGGTCAAAGAAGATGAGCGGATGAAGAAAGTGATCTTGCTAGAAAAAGCGCTGGCGTCAAAAGATGAAATCACCCTGATTCCATTTAAACTGGCTTGCTCATTGGGTATGGACCCAAACGATCTGCTGGCGATTCATAACTTATGCCATCGTTTTTTAAAGGGTTTGGAACAATCGAAACTCGAGTCTATGGAAAATTAAATGCAGCAAGCGATTGTCGGTTTTCATCTCGATGAAGAAAAGCATTGGGTTGCTGATCTCGCATGTGGTCATACGCAGCATGTACGCCATGATCCACCGTGGCAAAATCGCCCTTGGGTGTTAACCGAACAGGGGCGAAATGAAAAATTAGGTGTGATGTTGGAATGTAAGAAGTGTGAAGAGAGGTGATTCGTATAAAAGATTTTATATTTAAATAAAAAAGACACCTTTAAAAAGTGTCTAAAATTTAGAATTTATTTAAGCGTTTGGACTTAGCCTAATTTGAAGATTTAATTTGATACAAGGTTTCCCATTTTCAAAATAAACCTGACCAAATCGATTCCGAGATAGTGAAGCTGTTTCAAAGTAGCTTCGTGAAAAGAAATATTCTTTAAGAACATCTTCCTTTGTTATATGGAAAAATACAATTTGTCCACTAGTACCTTCTACTAAAATTACTCCATTTGCAGTACAAGTTCCATCCCATGCTTTATTTGGGAAAATGCCAAACATTGTATATCTAATAAAGTCCTTTAATCGGTTATGCGCTGCTAATTGGGAAATTATGTTACCTTTATATTCGCTAAGCTTTGTTATTTCCCTGTTGTAATAAGAAATTAAAGCATCCGCGAGAATTTCATCCATACGTGAATCAACAGATTCCAATGATGTAGCATAAGTTGGATTTTCACAATGTAAAAACTCTAAACGCCCACCACGTTGAAAAATAGATTGGATTCTATCTTTTATTAAGATTTTATTTTTCCCTTTTTCATCTATGTATTGAGTGCTATTACAGATTTCTTCAAGATCTGATTTACTCAGATTTTCAATTGAATAAACAAAATTTGTAGAGCCAGAAGCATTTAATAGAGTTGGATTAGCACCTAGATGGGATTTGATACTAGTGCCCTGTTTAAAATATGACTCTTTTTCTGGATAACTAATAAAAGACATACTTAGGTCAGCTTTTTTATAACTATCAGCTTTAAAGTGCTTTATACCTAATATATCTTTCTTCATATCCAAAATTTGAGATGAAGATGTTGCTTTAATCCCTTTAATTTCATTCACAATTTGTTCTAATTCAATTTGAGATACAAATTGTGAAATTGGTATCTCATGTAATATACCATCTTTGATAAATGAGATAATGGGTTCGTATTCATCTAATTTTAAGTCTCGTTCTTTGAGATCAATAGTCGTAACACATATGGAATCATTAGATGGTAAACCATTCTTATCTGCATATTTAATGAACTGGTCATGAATGACCTTTAATAGCGTATATGCTTCGCTTAATTCACCTTTATTTTGACCAGCCATTTCACTCTCATTTTTGGTATTTACATTGATATATTTGATAACATTTGTGGCTACAGCTCTAACTACATCAACACAAACACTGTTCCCCAACTGTTTCATTGCTTGCGTATTGGATACTGGAAAATTAAATACTTCCGGTAGCCCCATCATTCTTTTGCCTTCTTTTATACCTATTCTTCTCTCTTGTCCATTAACTAGATAGCAATCCCAGTTTCTACGATCATGTATACCTGAACCTTTTCCTCCAACACGAAGTGTAAAACCAACTTCTCTATGGCATTTACCTTCAAAGATATCCGACATAGTTTTTTTAAGTGGAATTGGCGAAGGAAAGTCAAAAGTTTTAGGATAGTTTATTTGGCTTAAATCAAAACCTACTAAGAAAATTCTTGGCCTATGCTGTGGAACATTGAAATCAGAAGCTTTTAGAATTTTATAATCAATGGAATATCCGAGGTCTTTCAATTCCTGAATAATTGTTTGTAAAGTTCGACCATCGTCGTGTTTTTCTAAGTTTCGTACATTTTCCAAAATAAAAGCTTTGGGTCTTTTAGCTTCTAATATATCTAAAATACTAAAAAATAGATTACCTCGTTCAGAGTTATCTCCATCCTCAAAACCTTTTTGTTTTCCAGCCACAGAGAATGGCTGACATGGAAATCCTGCACATAGAATGTCATGATCAGGTATTTCTAGAGGAGCTACTTTCCTAATATCATCATTAAAAAAATTAGGATCTATCTGGTGATTAGCTAGGTAGGTTTTTTTGGCATATTCATCTTTTTCAGATGCGAATACACACGTTCCTCCTAGTTGTTCTAAAGCTAAATGAAATCCACCAATACCAGCGAATAGATCGATGAACTTGAAGTTCTGTAGAAAAAAGTTTTCACTAAGGTCGAACTCAAGGTTTTGAAATTCAGGCATCTTGCAACAAATAAATTAAATATTGAATAAGTATATCTAATTCTAGTGCTATAGATATCATATCTTATTTAGACTGCGACAATTATGGTCTCCATATGCTAAACACTTTGCATTAATTAAGAATAGTTACAATTAACATAATACGCCTTATGCGAATTGCTTGAAATCTTTCTATAAGTATCAATATCTTAATTAAATTAAAACATCCTAGGATTCAGCGCACTATAACGGCTTTTTTCAGTTTTCACGCTTATTTTTAAACATTATTTACAATAATCTATTAACTCAACAAAAAAAGGAAGCTTTCGCTTCCTTTTCATTTACATCTAAAACTTAGATACCATATTTTTCACGATAAGCCTGCATATTAGCTAAAGCGTCTTTCTCGCCTTTTGCATCCAAATAATCCATCAAATCCTTCATCGTGATTAAAGCATGCACAGGGATTTCGAGTTCTTTTTGCACTTCCTGAATCGCAGAAAGCTCACCTTGACCACGTTCTTGACGATCTAGCGCAACCAACACCCCTGCAATCGTCGCACCTGCATTTTTTAAGATGGTCACCACTTCACGAATCGCAGTCCCAGCAGTGATCACATCATCAATGATCCACACTTTTTGACCTGCAACCGATGCACCCACCAACACACCACCTTCACCATGATCTTTGGCTTCTTTACGGTTAAAACCCCAAGGAACACTCTTGCCATGTACTTGAGACAACGCCACCGCGGTCGCCGCAACAAAAGGAATACCTTTGTACGCAGGGCCGAAAATCACACCAACGTTTTCACACTGAACCAATTTATCGGCATAACCTTGTGCTAATAAAGACAACGCTTCGCCATCATTGAGCAAACCTGCGTTAAAGAAATAAGGACTGACACGACCTGATTTTAAGGTAAACTCACCAAATTTAAGCACACCACGTGATAATGCGAGTTCGATAAAAGCTTGCGGATGAAATGACACAGGCGTTGTCATATAAGGTGCTCCAAATTCTTTAATTGAGGTTAAACAGACGTATGATACCAAAGGATAGCTATCCAAGTGATGTAAAAATTCTTCGAGTGGTTTCAATTAACGTAAATGGTCTACGTTCATCTGTGACCAAAGGTCTGCTTGAGTGGTTAGAACAGTCCGATGCCGATGTGGTGTGTATGCAAGAAAGCCGCATTACCCATGAACAATGGACGCATAAATTTAAACCTGAAGGTTGGTACACGCATCTATTTCCTGCTGAACGTGCAGGCTATGCAGGCACAGCCATTTATAGCCGCTTACCTTTTGTCTCTGTTCAGAATGGCTTAGGCTTTGAATTAGCAGATTCACAAGGACGTTTTATCACGGCGGAATTCGATTTAGGTCTGTCACACCCTGTTCATATTGCCTCGTTATACTTACCATCAGGTTCAAGTGGTGAAGAAGCACAAGCACGTAAAGATTTATTTCTTCAAGAATACGCCCAAATACTCAAACAATGGCGAGATGAAAATAAATCGATCATCATATGTGGTGACTACAATATCGTGCATAAGCGTATTGATATTAAAAACTGGTCAGGCAATCAGAAATCATCAGGCTGCTTGCCACATGAACGCGCATGGCTCGATCATATTTATGATGAACTTGGCTATGTAGATACCTTCCGTGAGGTACGAAAAGAAGCCGAATTGTATTCATGGTGGTCAAATCGTGGGCAAGCACGTGCGAAAAATGTCGGTTGGCGTATCGACTATCAAGCCTGCTCTCCAGATTGGAAAGCACGGACTGCAAATGCTTGGGTGTATAAAGAACAATGGTTTAGTGACCATGCACCTGTGATTATTGATTATAAAATACACGAATAAGTGAACACTTGTTCACTTTGACCGCCTCTTTAGCTTACATATCATGTCGTTTTTTGTGTATTTTTATTTACCAGCTGTAACGGCATTATAGCACCACGGCACAGGGAAGCGGTCAGGATGACCAAAAAGGGATAGGACGCCGTAGGAAGACAAAATAAACTTAGATTAAGTTTATTTGCAAGGATGAGACATTGGACGTTGAAATGAGACCCGCATGATCAGGATGATTAGATGCGGGTTTTCTCTTTTTCAGATATTAAATATTTTTCCTATCCTTTGTATTTAGCAATTTTGTTCAAAAAATAAGAAAGATTTAGTCATTTAATCTACGCTTAATACATAACATCAATTAACTTGATAAAAATTTTCAACTGGTACATTCCCTGTCTTTTACGTTAGGCTTTAAGGCATATCTTTCATTGTGTTGTTATGGTTTTCAGTATGTTTAAAATTTATGGAATTAAAAATTGTAATTCGATGAAAAAAGCTTTTGATGCACTACAAGCAAAAGGAATTTCTTACGAGTTTCATGATTATAAAAAACAAGGGATTGATGCCGACACTTTAGCAATTTGGCTAAAAGAGATTGGCGCAGATAAGGTCCTAAATAAAAAAGGTACGACTTGGCGTAAATTAACCGAAGCAGAGCAGGCACATGCAACCAGTAATCAGGAAAATTTGATTGAAACTTTAATTGCTCAGCCGAGTTTGATTAAACGTCCCATTTTACAAACACCTGAAGGCTTTGTAATTGGCTTTGATGAAGCGAATTATCAAGCTTTATCAGCATAAATGACTTATTCCCATTAATAGAAATAAAAAACCGAGTCATGAGACTCGGTTTTTTTACGTTTAAAATGTAATTAGTTTGCACGAATCCAAGTTTGGTTACGACCAAGCGCCGCTACACCGATATAACCGCGTAATTTAAGCTTTTTACCACCTTCGATGATTTCAGCTTTCAATTTATAAGTTTTGCCATTCTTAGGATCGATAATCGAACCACCATCATAATTTACGCCACCAACATTTTTAAGGCTATGAACAATCGTTACCCCTTTTAATGTCTTGTTATGAAATGTTCCTTCGCATTTTGAACATGCATTCTCTTGGCCTGGAACTAAATATTTTTGAATAGATGCTGTAAGCGTGCCATCCTTCAGCTCCGTAAATTTCACGATCGCTTTTGGCTGTTTTGTTTCATCATCAATGGTTTGCCATACTGAGCCATTTAATGCATCTGCAGCATTGGCAAAAGTTGTTAAACCGAGCAATCCAAATGCTAAAGCAATTTTCTTCATTTTTGTAATATCCTTAAGGGGTCTTTTCAAGACTAAGAGTATTGAGAATTTCTATCAATATTGCAATTCTTGATTATGACTATTGGGTATAGCCTGAGCAACAACAAAACATTGCTGTAATTACAGCGCAAGGCACACGAGTCAAAATTCTCTTAGTTATATACTGACCTAACAATATGGAAAAATTATGAAATTTGGTACTGTTTGGAAATATTATTTTACTGAATCATTACTAAAAGCGACCATTCGTACGCCGAGTCAGTTTAATTTAGCCCCGAATGCTTTGCGACCTTTATTAGACCAACTTTGTCGTCTATTCCCCCAAAATCCAACAGTACAAATTCGACCATTGCGCTTAGCAGGCGTGCGTGGTGAAGAAATCAAAGCACAAGTTTCTGCCACACAACTTATTTTTCATATTCATGGCGGCGCTTTTTTCTTGGGGAGTTTAAATACTCATCGTGCCCTCATGACTGATATTGCTGCGCGCACGCAAATGCAAGTGGTTCATGTGGATTATCCTTTAGCCCCTGAACATGCTTTCCCTGAAGCAATTGATGCAATTTTTGACGTTTATCAAGCACTATTAGTACAAGGTATCCAACCCAAAGATATTATTATTTCGGGGGATTCTTGTGGTGCCAATCTCGCTTTAGCATTGTGCTTACGGTTAAAAGCGCAACCTGACCTCATGCCAAGCGGTTTAATTTTAATGTCACCCTATTTAGACCTGACCCTCACCAGTGAATCATTACGCTTTAACCAAAAACATGATGCTCTGCTCTCTATTGAAGCCTTACAAGCAGGAATTAATCATTACTTAAAAGATGGTATTCAAGCGGATGATCCGCGTGTTTCACCTCTATTTGATGATCTTAAAGGCTTACCGCCAACACTGGTGCAAGTCGGCTCAAAAGAAATTTTACTGGATGATTCAAAACGCTTTAGAGAAAAAGCAGAAAAAGCTGGGGTCAAAGTACACTTTAAACTTTACACAGGCATGTGGCATAACTTCCAAATGTTTAATGCTTGGTTTCCAGAAGCCAAACAAGCTTTAGCAGACATTGCGGATTTTGCTCATGCAATTGATCGTGATTAAAACATAATTTGATGATTGTGCAGAAAATGGTCAGCTATGTCTGACCATTGTCATTCTTAATTCCTTTTTGTCATTATAAGAACAAACTGATCGAATATTTAGATTAAGCTTCCTTTTTCAAAGAATTTTTCCTCTCCTAATTTACATTAAAAAGCACATAGCTAGACTTCCTTCTCATTCTAAAGGTGCTATTGTTATTTTAATAATCGTTTAATAATGTTTTTGATGACGAATTTACACGAATAACGTTTCTTAGGAATCTCATTGCATATAAGGAAGCATGCCAATCATGAAGATTCATTTTAAGAGGTTAGTTGACAGAGAAAAATGGAATTTCTCGCAGTTCTGGGAACATGAACCATTAATTAATTGGAACATGTTAAAGAAATGTATTTTGTTGCTAATCTTAGCCTCACTTATGAGTCTATTTGGAATTATTTGGGACAGTTTTGTCCTGCTCAATCCATTTACATGGCAATGGGTAAATTTACCGTTGGTTCGATCTAAACTTTGGACCAATGTAATCATGCTTTTTGTCTTTTTAAGTTTGATTGTGCCCTGCTTTATTTATAAAGATAAATCTTGGGTACAAGACATCATTCCGATTTTAAGCGTACAGGTCTTTACTGTTTTACTCTGTCATACAGGCTATCTGATTGGAAGTTTTAGTCCTGCAACCATGGTTGCCTATGTCAGTGTCGTGGGAGTAGGTCTCGTTCTGTTTGATCGTAAAATGATTTATTGCGCGCTAGTGCCAGCAACAATCGCACTGCTGTTTTGCAACTTTTTAAGTATGTATGGTGTCCTACAATATGCACCGATATTTAAGCTAGAAGTCCTGAACCAAGCTCAAATGCATCCTTTTTGGGTTGGCAGTATGTTTTTCTTCTTATTGCCAATTTTAATTGCTTGTTTGCTGCTATTTGAAAGTCTGCTCAAACAATGGCGAATTCGAGAAACGGCTATTCAAGTACTCAGTCGTTTAGATCCGCTCACAAATGTGATGAATCGTCGCAGTATTAGCAATCACTTAGAGCGCTTACATCAGCAACCAAATCAACTGTACTCGATTGTATTACTCGATTTAGATCATTTTAAAAATATTAACGATCATTTTGGGCATAGCGTGGGGGATCAAGTATTGGTCAATGTTGCAAAATGTTTGGCGAATAATTTACGTGACCGAGATATGATTGGGCGCTTTGGGGGTGAGGAATTTATTTTATTATTGCCCAATACCACGCCTGCACAAGCACAAAATGTGGCAGAGCGCTGTCGCTTAGCGATTGGTGAGTTAAAATTTACCTCAGAAGATCATCACGAGTTTTCTATCAGTGCCAGTTTTGGCATCAGTAGCACACTCAGTGCCGATGAACCTCACTTAATTATTAGTCAGGCAGATCAAGCATTGTATGCAGTAAAAGCATCTGGTCGAAATCAAGTCAAAATTTTTACTGAACTTTTCTTAAATTAATCCAAAAATAAAGGCATCCAAAGATGCCTTTATTTTTGATCTGTTGTTTAGTCTCTTAAATATTCTTCACGATGATTACGATAAGGCTCATCAAAGGGTACAAACATCTGTTCTTGTTTGGCTTCTGCGATCCACTCTTGAACTGATGCTAAAGACAATATCTTGTGCATATAACTTTGGCTAGAAGCAGAGATGGGTAATTTATAACATTGAAAACGCATAGCCACAGGCGCATAAAATGCATCGGCTAGACTAAACTCATCACATAAAAACTGCTCTTCACTTGGTCTCTCTGACCAAATTTGATCAATTCGGGCCACGTCATTCCTTAGTTGCTCATGGTCAGCCCAAAGCTGTTTTCCAATATGGGACAAATCAGCCTCAACATTCATTGGACACAAATTACGTAAACTTTGAAAACTACTGTGCATTTCTGCACTAATGCATCGTGCTCTGGCTCGTTGCTTTCTATCTTGAGGTAGCACATTCTTCTCAGGATTTTGTTCAGCAATATATTCACAAATCGCCAGACTATCCCAAATAATCAAATCATCATGCATGAGTGTTGGGACTTTGCCCGTTGAATTCAATTTTAAAATCTCAGTTTTAAATTGGCTATTAGGTTCAAAACTATCAAATTGAATTAAATGCTCCTGAAATGGAATGCCAAGTTGTTTTAATAAAATCCACGGTCGCATCGACCAAGTTGAATAATTTTTATTGCCAATAAACAATTGATACATGATTATAATTTCCCTTTCAACAAGGTGAGTTGTTGTAATAGCTCGCTTTTCTTAAATGCACCCGTTAAACGTAATGCACGGATTTCTTGTTGTTGCGAATCTAAAAATAAATAGGTTGGTGGCCCTAAAATATCCCATTGATTGAGCAGTGCCTGATGTGAGGCATCGTAATGACTTAAATCAAGTTTAATCAAATAATAATGAGATAATGCCTGTTGAACTTCTGCATCTTTTAATACACGATGCTCAATCGGCTGACAAGCCACACACCAGTCGGCATAGACATCAATGACAATCTGTCGATCTTTGGGTGCGTTGGCTAGAATCCGCTCAAAATCAGCAGCGGTTGTTGCGACATGCCACTCGGCTAATTTATCTGCCTGAACTGCGCTTAAATTTTGAATATGTTGATATTGGTTAAAAGCTAAAAACGGAACTGAGATCATCAGCAACAATGCATATAACCACTGTAATTGCCCTTTCTTCACAAACAGACGATATATCGCGAAACCAATAAATGCCATGCCCAATACAAGACTAAGTATTTGAATCGCTAATTCAGGCAACAACGGACGGATAAAATAAATGCTCAATGCCAGCATGAGAAAGGCAAAAATAACCTTAATTTGATGCATCCATTCCCCTGCTTTCGGTAGTGCCTTTGCACCTAGAACACTGGCAAGCAGTAATGGAATACCCATACCAAATCCCAAGGTGAATAATAGTAGAGCACCTTGCCACTGATTTTGCGTTTGTGAAATAAAGAGTAATGTACCCGCTAAAGGTGCAGTCATACACGGACCGACTAACAATGCGGAGATCATGCCCATGATACTTGCACCAAGCAAAGTCCCACCTTGTTGCACTGACTGCATTTGGTCGAGGCGATTCACCCATTTCTGCGGCAGTTTCAATTCAAATAAACCAAACAGATTTAAAGCGAATACAACGAACAATAGACTAAATGCAACTAATGTCGCAGGTTGCTGTAACCATCGTTGGAAATTTAGCCCTGCCACAGAGGCAATTAAACCCAATACGGCATAGACCATTGCCATACTAAATACAAAAGTAAGTGCAATCGTCCATGCTTTAACGCCTTTATGTTCACGAACAATCAATGAGGTCAAAATCGGCAACATTGGTAAAGAACACGGCGTAAATGCCAATAAAATTCCTAAGCCTAGAAATAATAACAAGCTATAAGCAAGAGAGTGCTGTGCCAATGTGCTTGACCACTGTTGGTCTTGCGCCATATTGGTTGAATTATTCAGCTTTACATCATTAGATTTTTCAGTTGTAAGTTCATCCCTCTCTGCGGTCTGAGCATTTAAGCTATTCGCAGAACGAGCAACATCTAAAAAACGTTTTTGTGAATTAGAACTGACATTTTCGACACTAACCAACCCATCAGCATCGGTTTGAAATTCAATATTTTGAGGTGGATAGCAAATACGGTCTTTGGCACAACCCTGCCATGTAACACGATAATGTTGAGATGCTTGAGTGCTAATCTCAAACTCTGCTTGCTGATAATAAACTTGGCTATGACCATAGTTTTCATCGTACTGTTCAATTGCTTTGGGTAATTTCAACGTAACAGGTTGATTGCCTTGTTGAACCTCAAATTTGTGTTGATAGAGATAATAATTAGGCTGAATGGTCCAGTGTAACCGCGCTTGATTGGTTTTGGTCGATTCAACTGAAAATGCAAATGCCTGTTCAGGAGTCAGTAACGGTGCTGATAGATTGTCTTGAGCGTAAACCAAAGACGTACATAACAACAATAAAGTAGCCAAAAAGTAGCGCATTAATTGGCTAATGTACCCACCCTGAACAGACATTTTCATGTTCATCTCACTGTAACTCTCCCGATAACTTAAGACCTCATTCTGCCTGCAGAAGGATTTCAAAAGTTAGCGGAGATTTTGACTAGAATAAAACAGATAAACCTAAACCACCGTTATAGCTTTTTTGATCGCCATTCAAATCCACACCTATACTGGCATCAAGTTGAGCTCGATCATTTAAGCTATAGACCAAACCTGTCCCTAAACCATATTCATAGTCTTGGCTTTCTGCTTTACGATAAACAAACTCTGAAAAACCAGATAATTTACCCGCAATTTTATAATCAATGGTTGGAATTGCAGTCACGGCCCAATCACTATTTTGTGCTTCATAACGCATGGTAATTGATGTACCCACCAAATCGCTGAACTTATACGCAACTGCTGAAGTGAGGCTATAAATATCATCTTGATTCGTGAATTCATCATTGCCAGTCGCAATAATCGCTTCTGCTAACACCGCCATCGATAAACGATCATCTTTCAGATCAATCGCTTTCTTTAAACCAATACTGACATCGCCTAAACCATCAGTTTCAGTTTTAAATCCAGCTCGCTTGTGTTGTTGCCATACTTGACCTTGCCAACCCAATTGCAGTTCTAGACCATTTGCTAAACCTGTACGCAACAACATATCGCCATTTAGGGTTAGAGTTTTATCTTTTACACCTTCAATATTTTGTTCTTGATAACTTACTGTTGGTAAGCCCTGTTCCCAAGCAAGTTGACCAACAGGTGTAATCCCTGTTCCGATCCCTGCACGAGGACGGTCAAAAGAAAATTCTGCTGCAAATGTTGCTGTTGTCATGATTGATGCAGCAACCAAGCCTAATACTTGAAACTTTTTCATTGTTCTCCCCTTTATATCTTGTTGGGTAGACTTATGCCGTTAGCTCTTTTGACATTTTCGCGCCATGTTTGCGTAATAATTCGAGTGTTTCACGCTCTTCTACCAAAGATTCTGACCAGTCAATTTCATCAAAATCGCAGTCAAAGAATAACTGGCTAATGGATGACAAAATAGTGAGACCCTCTTCATCTCTTGTGTTTGGATCGACTTTTTCATCGAGTAAGCGTTGAACCACAGGTGCGCATGCTGAACTTGCAGCATCCCAAAGCGGACCATAAAACTCTTCAGCATCCCATAAATGAAGATTTGCTTTGGCTTGAATTAATGCTTCTAAAATGTCTTGATAAACTTGTAATTGTTGTTGTTTGTCTGCTTCAGTCAAGGGCTGACCTGCTTCATAAGCTTCACAGACATTCTCCCACCACACAAATAAGCCATCACATAAAATAGAGACTGGGAAACCATGTTCTGGATCAATAAAGTTCAGGTCGAGTCCTTCAGCAAGTAAAGATTGCACTTGGTCTAAATCGAGTTGTTGTATGGCTTGCACCAAGGCCTGCTGCTGATTGCTTAACATGACCAATTCTCACAATATATTTAATGTTTCTATTATGCCGAATATCCCGACAGGTTTTTATAAAATCACGTATAAATTTGATATACACAAAAAAAAAGCCCAAAACTGGACTTTTTTTTCGCGTTTATCTTTACGCTTCATCATCAACTTTTACATCGTCATCGACGTCAACATATTCTGGTAAACCACCACGATGATGTTCTTTTTTCTCATATAAATGTTCCAAACTACGTTTTAGTTTATCAATCGCACCATGAATAGATGCATCGATATTTGCAGCTTTATGAGTCACGGCTAGTGGCTTCATACCCGCTGGACGAGCTTCGATCATACAACGTTTGTCATGATCGCCCGTTTTCTCCCCATTCTCATCACTAATATGAACCGAAAAATGTGTAATACGCTCGCTATAGCGTTGAAATTCTTGCGTAAGTTCTGCACGGACATAACTAATTAAACGTTCGCTACCTTGAATGTTTTTATCTGTACGGATTTCAATATTCATAAATATCTTCCTCTCTTTTCTGTGAGACGGTTCTACGAAACTTTTTTATTTAGCACGCTTTGAGCATGCATTCATTCAGTGCAGTTGTATATTTTGATTATGTAAATGCTTGTGGTCTCCTTGCTTCACATCTGTTGCTTTTCAGTAGTTAAGAAGATCTTCTATAACTCCAATATCTGACTTTCATAACAAATATGCAAGCTGATTTTTGACATTTTTATTAAAACTTGATCAAAAAGATTTTTAAATTCATTGGCTTTTTTCTTTTGGTCGGCTCTATACAATTCTTTTGAGCATTTGGTCAAATTTGGCTTTATTTTTGCTTAATTCCTTGTATGCTTGACACGCCATTTTTGGGGGGATTTTTTAAATGCAATTGAAGCAACTTGCAGCGACTTGTTTATTGGTATCTACAGCAGCTTTCGTTCAGGCAAAGCCTATTTGGCAAGATTTTAGCCTCACTGGTTTATACGGTGAAAACTATGAAGTTGTCGATGAAAAGCAAACGACTTTAACCATTGAATACGCTGCAAAAGTACAATATGCCGACGTATTTTTCTTTATGGATCGTATGCGTGGTGGTGACGATCATAAAAGTACCTATTTCGAACTTTCTCCTCGCTTAAGCTTAGGCGAAATTTCTGGTCAAAAACTTGCTTTCGGTCCAGTCAAAGATGTGTTGATCTCAACAACATGGGAAAGCAATAACGATGACTTTTCTAGTTTTGACAACTTCTTGTACGGCGTAGGCTTTGATTTAGCAATTCCATATTTCCAATATGCGAATGTAAACTTCTACCGTGCCAATAATGAAAAAACCGCTGATGACTATCAAATGACGATTGCCTATGCATTGCCATTTAAAGTATCAACTGAAGATTTCTTGGTCGATGGTTTCCTTGACTGGTCGACTGGTGAGAAAGATCACGCAAGTGAACTCAACTGGACGACTCAATATAAGTGGAATGTTGGTAAACATATTTCACCTGAAACACGCTTATATTTAGGTATTGAACACTCTGTTTGGAATAACAAATTTGGTATCAAAGGCAGCGACGAAAACAATGTCAGTGCTTTAGTGAAATATCATTTCTAAACAGTCAATTTATTGAAAAACAGCAAGCTTAGTCTTGCTGTTTTTTTTGCAATCACGCATATTCAGAATATGTGAACTTTCATTAATTCATCCATGCCATTCAAACTTAAGCTTGCAGCACATCCTTTGCATTCACCTTATCAAATTCGTTTTGCTACGATGAATGATTTGGAACAGATTCTTACGATTTATAATCATGAAATCCTGACGGGTACAGCCAACTGGAACGATCAAGTTGTTGCTTTAGAACAATATCAACAACATTTTCAAGACATGCAACAGCAGCAATTCCCAATGATTGTGGTTGAAGACCAACACCATAATAAAGTTGCTGGCTATGCCTACTATGCTGCATTTCGTAGTATCAGCGGCTATCGTCAGAGTATCGAACATTCTGTTTTTGTTGATCCAAGCTACGCACGTCAAGGTCTTGGCAAAGCCTTGATGCAACAACTGATCCATCTCGCGATACAACAAAACATGCATATCATGGTGGCTGCAATTGATAGTGAAAATACGGGTTCAATTGTGCTACATGAACAGCTTGGTTTTGTACAAACAGGTTATATGCCACAAGTCGGACAAAAATTTGGACAATGGCGTGACTTGGTTTGGATGCAGCTACAACTTTCAAGCTAACAATTTGCTCACAGCATATATTTTCACTTCTTGTTTAAAATGAGTATCAAGCAGCTTTAGAAATATTGAAAATGATGAGAACAACGCAACTTTGCCTAATGGTTATAACAGCAATTGGCTCAGCTTCAAGTTTTGCTGAAGATTCATTTGAACAAGAGTTACAACAAGGCTGTAGCAAAGTAAAACAATATGCCCAAGCAGGCAAAAAGTTTTACGATCAAAAGCAATATGCCAAAGCAGTAAAACAATTTGAAGATCAAGCTGCATGGGCTCAGTTCTGCCAAATGAATGCTGAGGAAAGTGGTATTCAAGTGACTGACCGAGACATTGAAATTGCCAATAATAATGTGGGATTGAGTTATGCAAAATTAGGCAAACCCCAATGGGCAAGAGTTTGGTTTCTAAGAGATAAAGACTCTAAAACTAGCCAATACAACTTCAAACAGCTAGCAAAGCCCCAAATATCTAAAGACCTACAAGGCACTTATGTTCGAGCCAATGGTTTCGGGCAATGGGATTACATTAAGGTCAGTAAAAAGCAAAATAAATATCAGATCGCTTTTGATGGTTATTACTTTGGGATTCGAGGTCTGATTTATGGTCCAAATATGGGGCAGTTTGAAACGACCATGCCCATCACGGCAAAACAAGCAAACTACCGTTATGAAGACTGTCAGATCAAACTTCAATTTGCTAACGATCCGAATCTAGGTCAAAAAATTGAGGTGGAACAGAAGGATAGTGAATCTTCTTGTGGCTTTGGACACAATGTTTACGCTGGTGGGACGTTCTATAAAGTGGAGAGTAAATAAGTAAAAAGCCTCTTACGAGGCTTTTATTAAATCGCCACCAACTCCTTTATCCCCTTTTCAGGCATTTCCGCACCTTGCCCCTGTGCGATCACTTGTCCACGCGCCATCACGGTATAGTTATCCGCAAGCTCTTCAGCAAAATCATAAAACTGCTCAACTAAAACGATCGCCATTTCACCCTGATCCGCCAATTTACGAATTACCCGACCAATATCTTTAATAATCGAGGGCTGAATTCCCTCAGTTGGCTCATCCAAAATCAAGACACTAGGCTCAGAAGCCAACGCTCGAGCAATCGCAAGCTGCTGCTGCTGACCACCCGATAAATCTCCACCACGACGATGTTTCATTTCATCGAGTACAGGAAAAATTTCGTAGAGATGACTCGGTACTTTCCGCGTTTTTGCACCTGAAAATTTCGCCATACCAATTAAGATATTTTCCTCTACCGTCAAAGTTGAAAAAATATCTCGTCCTTGCGGTACATAGGCTAAGCCAGCACGCACCCGTTGCTCAGGAGACATCTTGGCAATATCTTTGCCATCTAACAAAATCTGTCCTGATTTGATCGGGAGAATCCCCATCAAGCATTTCAGCAACGTGGTTTTACCAACGCCATTCCGTCCTAGAACGACACTGCATTCGCCTACAGGCGCTTGAAAAGACACATCACGCAGAATATGACTACCACCATAAAACTGGTTTACTTCTTTCACTTCTAACATGGCAGTCTCCTAGCGTCCCAAATACTTTTCAATCACATCTTCATTGGCTTGTACCTCTGCCAATGTGCCCTCTGCCAAAATTGCGCCTTGCGCCAATACCGTAACTTTCTCGCTGATGGTGTCAATAAAGCTCATGTCATGCTCGACCACGACTAAGGTGTGATTCTTTTTAAGTTCTAAACACAGTTCAGCCGTGCGTTCTGTTTCCGCATCGGTCATTCCTGCCACAGGCTCATCCAATAAAATCAGCTTCGGACGTTGCATCAACAACATGCCGATTTCTAACCACTGCTTTTGACCATGCGATAATAATCCTGCGGGTTTTTTCACAAATTCCTTTAAGCGAATTTGTTCTAAACTTTCCTCCAGAGCTAACTGCGCTTCTGGATCAAGTCTGTTAAATAAGCTTTTTTTCACTCGCTTATCACGTGGTGCAGCGAGTAGTAAATTTTCCATGACTGTGAAATTTTCAAATACCGTTGGTTTTTGAAATTTGCGCCCAATCCCAGCTTCCGCGATTTCCTCGGTACTCATTTTGGCAAGATCATAGTTTTGTCCAAAAAAAGCAGTGCCCGTGGTTGGACGAGTTTTCCCTGTAATCACATCCATTAGTGTGGTTTTCCCCGCACCATTTGGTCCAATGATGCAGCGTAATTCACCCTCAGCGATGTACAGTGATAAATCATTTAACGCACGAAACGAATCAAACCAGACACTAACTTTTTCTAAATACAAGGCAATCCCATGACTAAAGTCTGCGCCCTCAGTTTTGGCGCGTCCATAACCCTCGCCGAGTTGACCGCCATGTTGAGCTGAGTCTAGGAATAAATCACTCATTTAATTGCTCTCCTTTTTAAAACGGTCAAATAAACCAATCACACCTTTCGGTAAGAAAATCGTCACCACGATAAATAGAGCACCTAAGATCAATAACCATGCTTCTGGTGCTGCTACTGTAAAATAAGTCTTCACAGCATTGATTAAACCTGCACCAAGAATCGGTCCAATCAATGTGCCACGACCACCTGCGGCAACCCACACTGCCATTTCAATCGAGTTGACTGGATTCATTTCACTTGGGTTGATAATACCAACCTGTGGCACATACAACGCCCCTGCGATACCTGCAATCACTGCCGATAGCACCCATGCTGAAAGCTTGTACCACAGTGTGCGATAGCCCAAATATTGCAAACGGTTTTCACTGTCACGAATCGCGCCAAGCACTCGACCATAAGGACGATTCATCAGTTGACGTAAGCCGATAAAACACAGCATTAACACCAAAGCAGTGACAAAACATAAAGTGGCACGCATCGGCGCAGAGGTGATATCAAAACCGAGTAAGGTTTTAAAACCCGTGAAGCCATTATTTCCACCAAAACCTGTCTCATTGCGGAAGAATAATAAGGCTGCGGCAAAAGTCATGGCTTGGGTAATAATTGAGAAATACACACCCTTGATTTTTGAGCGGAAAGCAAAGAAACCAAAAATAAAGGCAACTAAGGCAGGCACAAATAAAACCAAGATCATCGCCCAAGCAAAATGCTCAGTGCCAACCCAATACCAAGGGAGTTCTGTCCAACTGAGGAAACGCATGAAATCAGGTAAGCCATCTCCTGCGGCTTCGCGCATCAAGTACATGCCAAAGGCATAACCACCCAAGGCGAAATACAAACCATGCCCCAAGCTTAAAATCCCTGCATAGCCCCATACTAAATCCAGTGCCAACGCGACCAAAGCCAAGCACATGATTTTGCCAATTAACGTAATCCAATACGCTGACAGATAAAATGCCGAATCAGGGGATAACAGATGTAACCAAGGTAAGCTCAATAACACGGCAAAACAAATGGCAATCGCAATTGCGCTATACGGTTTATCTGCAAATAAAGAAGTGATTTTCATTGGCTTACTCCACGAAACGACCTTTGATGGCAAACAAACCTTGTGGACGCTTTTGGATAAACAAAATCACAAGAACTAAGAGAATAATTTTTGCTAAAACTGCACCTAGACCAATCTCTAGAACTGTACCGCTAATCCCTAGACCTAAGGCTGCAAGTACCGCACCCCACACTTGCCCCACACCACCGACGACAACAACAAGGAAGGCATCAATAATGTAGTTTTGTCCGAGGTCAGGACCCACGTTACCCACTTGTGCTAACGCACAACCTGCAAGACCAGCTAAGCCTGAACCTAAGCCAAATGCCAGCATATCGATACGTGCAGATCGAATTCCCACAGCACGTGCCATTTGACGGTTTTGTGTCACAGCACGGACAAATAATCCAAAACGGGTTTTATTTAATAAGAAAACTAGAAGCAGTAAGACCGCCACAGTAAAACCAATAATCGCAATACGGTTATACGGCAACATCAAGCTTGGTGTCAGGGCAATACCACCACTGAGCCATGCGACATTCGACACTTCAACGTTCTGTGCGCCAAAGATCATCCGAACCGATTGCATCAAGATTAAGCTCACCCCAAAGGTTGCCAATAATGTTTCCAGTTGGCGACCATAAAGCGGGCGAATTACAGTACGTTCAATCAACATGCCGATCAGCGCACTCACCAAAAATGCAGCAGGAATCGCAGCCAATAAATACCAATCGACTAAGCCTGCAAAGTGCGTCTTAAAAAAACTTTGAATGACGTAAGTGGTATAAGCACCGATCATGATGAGTTCACCATGTGCCATATTGATGACACCAAGCAAACCATATGTGATTGCAAGACCAAGCGCTGCTAAAAGTAAAATACTGGCAGTACTGAGACCCGAAAATACATGCCCTGACCATTCACTGATTTGAATACGCGTTTTAATTTTATTTTGTGCTTCAACTAAAGCTGCTTTCAATGCGGGATTATTTTGTGGTTGTTCTAAACTTTGATTGATTAATGCCAATACATCTGGACGATTTGAATCCGCCAAAACTTTTACTGCTTCGATCTTGGTGAATTCATCTGAACTATTAAAATCTAAACGAGCTTTCAGTTGCGCTAAACGGGCTTTAACACCTTCACTTTTTTCATTGAGATAGAGTTGTTTGATCGTTGCTACATCAAGCTCATCCAAGTTATTTTCTAAAATATCAACAGCGGCTAAACGTTGTGATGCATCATCAGAATTCAATTTAACTTTGGCTTGTCCAAAGTTCAGTGCCTTACGCAGCGTATTGACTAGCGTCACTTGAGACAAGTCCGACGGCCAAGTTTCGATCACTTGTTGTTGTGGGTAACTTAATAATTTTTCATCGTTTTTTAGAATATAAGTATTGCCTGCGCTATCAGTATATAACTCATTTTGATCAATATATGCCACCAACTGATCGAGTTGCTCAATACTGGCTGGCCATTGATTCAACATAGCACGACGAGTAGCAAAGTCAGATTTAACAAAAGTTTGGATGGCATCCTGAGAAGTTGTAGACGTCACAGTTGTTGGTGAAGTAACTTCTGCCCATGCAGGATTAAACATGATCTGTGCCATGATGCAGAGCATTGCCAAAACATAGTGTTTCGCCATAAGACTCCCCTTATATTTTCTATTTAAACCAATCAATAAGAAATAAAACTAAGAAAAACCTGCTGCCAAAACAGCAGGTTGCATGGAAAAATTATTTAGGAATATATGGGCTCCAAGGCTCAGCTTTGATGGTTTGTGGTGTTTTATAAACCACATCAAATTGCCCATCACCACGGATTTGCCCAATCATCACAGGCTTATGTAAATGGTGATTGGTTTCATCCATTTTGAGGGTATAACCCGATGGTGCTGCAAAAGTTTGACCCGCCATCGCATCACGAACTTTATCAACGTCCGTTGTACCTGCTTTTTCAACCGCTTGTTTCCACATATTGATACCCACATAGGTCGCTTCCATCGGGTCGTTGGTCACAACTTTGTCGGCATTTGGAAGCTTGTACTCCACCGCATACTGTTTAAATTTATTCACAAACTCGGTATTTTTTGGATTTTTAACTGACATGAAATAGTTCCATGAAGCTAAATGACCCACCAATGGTTTGGTATCAATTCCACGTAATTCTTCTTCGCCAACTGAGAAAGCCATGACTGGAATATCAGAAGCTTTAATACCTTGGTTGCCTAACTCACGATAGAAAGGAACATTGGAATCGCCATTGATAGTGGAGATCACCGCAGTCTTTTTACCCGCAGAAAATTTCTTGATATTGGAAACGATAGTTTGATAGTTGCTATGACCAAATGGCGTGTACTCTTCCATGATGTCTGCATCGGCAATCCCTTTAGACTTCAAGAATGCACGTAAGATTTTATTGGTTGTTCGCGGGTAGACATAATCTGTGCCGAGTAAAACGAAACGTTGTGCTTTACCACCCTCATCTCCCATTAAATATTCAACGGCAGGAATGGCTTGTTGATTCGGCGCTGCACCCGTATAGAAAATATTTTTTGATTGTTCCTGACCTTCATATTGTACTGGATAGAACAATAAACCATTTAACTCTTCTACCACAGGAAGAACCGACTTACGTGATACTGATGTCCAGCAACCGAAAATAACGGCAACTTTGTCCTGAGTAATTAACTGACGTGCTTTTTCCGCAAATAATGGCCAATCTGATGCTGGGTCAACAATAACAGGTTCGAGTTTTTTACCCATCACCCCGCCATTGGCATTGATTTCATTAATTGTCATCAATGCAGTATCTTTCAGAGATGTCTCAGAAATTGCCATCGTGCCTGAGAGTGAATGTAAAATCCCCACCTTAATCGTATCGCCACTTGCTGCAGGTGCCGCTTTCGTTTCAGTTTTTGTTTGTTCTGTTTTTTCTGCTGGTTTTGAACAACCGACCAGTCCTACCCCCATCATCGCTGCCATAAGTACAGACATCGACATCAATTTATTTTGCATCTTTGTTCTCCACAGGTTGATATTGTGATTTTTACTGAGTGGAGTTATTCAATTTCTATGCCAATAATTTAAGCTGTTGTTTTATTTTAATATTTATCAGATCAAATAAATAAGAATTCAATCTTGTATACAACATTGCATACAAAGTGAACGAGGTGAACTAAAATGATGCAGATTTTTTTAATTGATTTGCTAACACATTAATATTCGTTTGTATTAGACCAATAACCTGTAATTAGGGCGCTCTTAATTTCCTGATGATCGTATATGTAATCAGGTTCATCTAACAAAAATTGTAAATAGTCTGCAACAACTGCACGCTGTTCGGCATTAAACAAGCAAAATTTTCTTTCTGTGTGATCATCTACTAGATGTATCAATGTAAAAGTGAGCCTATGTAAATAATCACCATTTAAGCTCGCCAATAAAAATGCAGGTAAATGAAACAACATACCCTGAGCATCAAAGAACGTTAGACTGCTATTACAGCGATTCAAGTCATTGATTGAGATATTATGCCAGTTTAATTTTTCATCTTTGGCACGATACGCCAGACACTCTTCCTGACTGGCATAATCATCTATTCCTTGCGCCTCATATAAGCCAATACCCTCTTGCAAGGTAACTCCAGCAAAAGCTCTCTCAATCTTTTGTCTAAGCTGATCCAGCTGTTGCCAGCGCGGTAATAACTCTTCAGCTTCTGCAATTGTAATGGGATCATAGCCTCTACGACGCATTTCCTGAATATCATCAGGTGAAGGATATTGTTTCATCAGACCACAATATCCGCTAAATTACCTTTCTGCTCTAACCAATGCTTACGATCACTCGAACGTTTTTTTGCAAGCAATTTATCTAATAATCCTGCGGTAAAATGCGCATCATCCAAATCGAGTTGGACTAAACGGCGGGTATTGGGATCCATCGTGGTTTCACGCAATTGACTCGCATTCATCTCACCCAATCCTTTAAATCGAGTGATTTGCGGATTTTTATTACCTTTCACTTTTTTCAAAATGCTTTCGAGTTCACTATCATCCAACGCATAATAAACATCTTTACCAATATCAATACGATACAGTGGTGGCATTGCGACAAACAAATGACCGTCTTCAACTAAAGTCGGGAAATGTTTCACAAACAACGCACAGAGTAATGTCGCGATATGTAGACCATCCGAGTCTGCGTCGGCAAGAATACAGATTTTGCCATAACGTAATTCAGATAGATCATCGCTACCAGGATCAACCCCTATGGCAATCGCAATATCATGTACCTCTTGAGAAGCGAGCACCTCATCCGAAGACACTTCCCATGTATTTAGAATTTTTCCTCGAATCGGCATAATCGCTTGGAAATTCTTGTCACGCGCTTGTTTAGCACTTCCACCTGCGGAATCCCCTTCGACAATAAATAATTCGCTGTCTTCGCGCGTTAAACCCACACAATCAGCCAGTTTTCCGGGTAACGCAGGACCAGAGACGATCTTTTTACGCTCCACTTTTTTCGCTGCTTTTAAGCGACGTCCAGCTTTAGCAATTGCCATTTCAGCTAACTGCGTTGCAATCTCAGCATGTTGATTTAACCATAAAGCAAACGCATCTTTGGCGATATTCAGTACAATATTGGAGGCTTCACGACTCGATAGGCGTTCTTTAGTTTGTCCTGAAAATTGTGGCTCTTGAAATTTTAAAGATAGAATGAAATTGACCCCATCCCAAACATCTTCCGCAGAGAGTTTCATATTACGCGGCAACAAATTACGTAATTCACAGAATTCACGTAACGCCTCCGTGACCCCTGAACGCAATCCATTGACATGCGTACCACCTTGCGCGGTTGGAATCAAATTGACGTAACTTTCTTGTATTTGTTCACCACCCTCAACATTCCAACAGATCGCAAATTCACAAGCTGCTCGCTCTGCTTGTCCACTACTGACAAAGGCAGGATCAGGTAGAATCTCTCGATCCTCGAGTTCATCCATTAAATAGTCGACTAGACCATTTTCAAACTGCCATTCAATTTTTTCATTATTGATTTTATCGTCATAAATAATTTTTAAGCCCGCCGCTAAAACGGCTTTAGCTTTCAAATTATGCTTCAATGCTTTTAGTGCAAATTTTGGACTATCAAAGTATTTTGCTTCTGGCCAAAAGCGAACGGTTGTTCCTGTCGCACGTTTCGCAACTTTACCTTCTAACACCGATAATGGTGCAACAGGTTCACCTTGTTCAAATGCCATTTGATACAAGTTACCTTGGCGTTGTACCGCAACCTCAACGCGTGTTGATAAAGCATTCACGACAGAAATACCAACACCATGTAAACCACCAGAAAATTGATAATTATCGGTACTAAATTTTCCGCCTGCATGTAATTTGGTCAAAATAATTTCGATACCACTTTGTCCATATTCAGGATGAATATCAACTGGCATACCTCGTCCATTATCTTCGACTGACAATGAACCATCTTCATATACGGTGACACAAATTTGATTGGCATGTCCTGCAAGTGCTTCATCCACCGCATTGTCAATCACCTCTTGCGCCAAATGGTTTGGACGTGAGGTATCGGTATACATACCGGGACGACGACGAACAGGATCTAAACCTGAAAGAACTTCAAGGGATTGTGCCGTGTATTGTGTCACTGGGTCTGACTTCCTTATTAGAGGGCTGTCGATAAAAATCGGAGTACGAAAGGTAGTTTTTCTTCAAAATCATCCATTGCATGATTACCATCAGCGTCGGTTAAAATCAATGCAGATGGCTGTGCTGCATTATAATAACGTTGTGCTTGATGATAATCCAAGACTTCGTCACCTCGTTGCAACAGTACAAGAATTTTATCAGCATGCTTTAACTTCGTGTCAGCAATTGATTGTAATTGCTGCAATTGGTCGGCATCAAGTGTCCATGAATCAGTGACTTTGAGCGGGATTTGCTCAATCCCGAATAAATCTTCGAATAACTGCCATGGTTGCATAGCAGGATTAATCAGTACAGCAGGGCATCCATATTTTGCGACAAAATATGTCG
The DNA here is from genome assembly GCF_014636095.1 of Acinetobacter modestus. Classification (GTDB taxonomy): domain Bacteria; phylum Pseudomonadota; class Gammaproteobacteria; order Pseudomonadales; family Moraxellaceae; genus Acinetobacter; species Acinetobacter modestus. The sequence continues at coordinate 78,865 of NZ_BMDV01000003.1, read as the reverse complement.
CATAGAATCCCCCTAAGCTACTTCCAACCAATGTAACTTGATCGAATGGTAAACTTTCAATCAGCTTAGAAACATCTCTTAAAACGTGTTCAGGCGGTTTATTCAAATCAGGTAAATGCACATCAGTATGCTCAACATTTGTGCAATATTGTTCTAATTGTTGCCCCTTTTTTGACATGGGGCTGCTCTGAAAGCCATGTAAATAAATAATTTGCATACGCACCATAATAGACAACAGCTTGACTTATTGCCAAATAAATCACATTATTTAGGTTAATAGATAAACAAATAACAATATAAATTACATTTAAGCTTGATATTGTCTGACACAAAAAACGATAGTGCACTCCGTTCATCAGTATTCTAAAAAAATTACTTATGAAACACATAAGATGTAAGCGTTTGTTGTAGTTTATCTAAAGAATATTAAGTCAATTACTTCAAACCTTCGGTATATATCAAGGATGGGGAAATCAATATGCCAAGTTTAACGCCTCTGCATGAAACCTACTGCAAATGGGACAGTACACCCCCTAGTCAGGCAGATGTTTTGGAAGGTTTGGCACAAGTTGTGAGCACGAGCTTAAGTGGTGTTCACGAATTAGTGCAATTAGTGCAAACAGAAGTGTTACGGACAACACTTGGTTTAAGCGCACAAAAAGCTAAAAAATTACAGAAACTTCCACAGTTGCAAAAATTTTATCAATTTTCTTATGATACCTTACAGAAGTACGGTAGCAGTTTTCTTGCACCAAGTTTACGTCATATTATTGAAAAATTCCCTGTGCTGCATGATAAGCCCCTGACACCAACACTGCATTTTGTGGTGGGTGCATTAAATGGGATTTTTGGAGACTTTTTCTTAAAACAACACAACCCAATGGCTTTACCTATGGTGCTTTATGATCACTATGGATCATTACAACAAGGTGAATTAACTGGTCGTATTGTCATTCTTACACATGGTCTGTGTATGAATCATCTCAGCTGGTCAAATAGCCGTTATGGTGGAATTGGTGAACGTTTGCTTGCGCAACGGGATAACAACACCATGTTATATCTGAACTACAATACAGGGCGTCGTATTTCTGCAAATGGTCGAAGCTTTGCAAATGTACTTGAAGATTTAGTACAACGAAATCCAAGAATCACCAGCATTGATTTGATCGGACATAGTATGGGTGGCTTGGTTTCACGGAGTGCCCTATTTTATGGCAAACAGAATCTCTATCAATGGGTGCATATGGTTGAGAACTTAGTTTGTATTGGTTCGCCACATCATGGTGCAGTGCTAGAACGTTTTGGCTTTATTTTGCAAGATAAACTTGGCGCTTTCCCTTTTATTAGTTTAATTGGTCAACTGGTCAACATTCGTAGTAATGGTATTTTAGATTTGCGTCATGGCAGTGTTCGAGATGATGATTGGGAACATAATGATGCACGTATTGGCTTTGCTGATGACAATCGTAAACCTGCACCATTACCCTCACATATCAATACCTTCTTAATCGCAGGTACTTTAGAATTTGAGAAATTGCGTAATAAAGCACTTTCTGTCATTGGCGATTACTTGGTCAGTGTAAAAAGTGCGCTAGGTGAACATCAAAATCCACGCTTCCAACTTAAATTACCAGAAACCCATAAAGCCGTATTCTATGGTTTAAACCATTTTGAAATTCAGTACCATTCGAGTGTTGCTGAACAGATTACGCGTTGGTTATATCCTGATGTTGACGAAGTCGTTGAGGAAGGTATCCAAACACATTTAATCAACGTTCCGAATAATTATACTTTTGATGATTTGGATGGTATCGTAGAAACCTGATGTCAGTCTTCTTGATCCAATAAAAAAGCCAACTTATCGTTGGCTTTTTTATTATTTAGCAGCACTATAATGTCTAAACAACTGCCACAAACATACCAATAAGATCAAACTGAAATACAGCAATGACCACACTGGTAGAGATTGTCCTAAGAAAGTCCAATCAATTGCTGCACATTCGCCTGAACCTGAAAGCACTTCTTGAAATACCGCTTTCATTGGCAATGCATCAACTAAATAGTCCAAGCCTGGACCACAACTTGGCACCTTATCAGGTGGTAAATGTTGTAGCCAAACATGACGAGATGCCACACCCACTGACCAACCGATGGATAAGGTTGCTAATAGTGCATAAAAACGTTTAAAACCATTTGAAATCGGATTATGAATAAATGCGACTAACGCAATCAATCCCATTCCAATTAAGCCAATACGTTGGAAAATACACAGTGGGCAAGGCTCTAAACCTTGCACATGTTCTAAATACAACGCAAACGAGATACCAATAATACTCGTTAGTACCAGTAATGCACTAACTAAGCGGTAAGTCCATCGCATGGGAAGTCCTCTAAAATTTTAACGGTATTGTGCAAGATATTGTTCGAAGCTGATGTCGTTATCTTGTTCAAGTTGCGCCTGTTTTTGCAACGATGTTTGCGCTAATTCTGCAAAATATTGTTCTCTTTCTGCACCCAACTGATGTTGTTCATAACGATTGACATGTTGTTGAGCCATGATACTCCCAAAGCTCCATGTCCCACCATTATCCAAAGTATCTTTAATCACATGCGCTGAAAGGGTATTTTCAACATGATCTAAACGCTGCTGCATCACTTGGATTGCCTCAGAATATAATTGTGAATCATCCATTTGATCTAACAAAGTAGCGCAGTCTTGAATCGCATTTAAATGACGCTGTGCCCAATCATGCAGTGAAACTATTGTTTCACCTTCTACAATTTTAGCATCTACTGCACGTCCACGATTGACCACTTCAGTTTGATTATGATCAATTTGTTCTTGCTCTTCTACAAACAAATCAGGACTGTCATTTAATAAACAATACAATGCTAAACTTTCAAGAAAACCCGCTGAAATTTCATCAATTCCAATCGCACTATAAGGGTTCACATCTACGGCACGTAATTCTACATATCCAACACCACGATTCTTCAATGCTTGTGATGGGGTTTCACCTGCTTGTGGTACTTGTTTCGGACGAACTAGACTGTAGTATTCATTTTCGATTTGGAGCACGTGATCATTGATTTGAATCGGCTCACCCTGTTCATCATTTAAACCTAAATCGGTAAATTCAGGATAAGGGGTATGTACCGCTTTTTGTAATCCGTCAAGATAATCATGTAGATCGTTGTAATGAATACCTAATTCTTTTTGTGCTGAGTTTTGATAGCCTAAACGTCCCATACGCAAAGCGGTCGCTTCTGGTAAGTATAGAGTCCCTTTAACCAAAGGCTGTAAATGATGCTCGCGCCCTGTTAAAAAGCAACGACAAACCGATGGACTAGCACCCAACATATACATCACTAAAGGGATCAAACGAATAAAGTTTCGAATCAAACCAAAATAACGGTGGCTACGATAATCCTGCAAACTGAGTTGTTTTAATTCTGGCTTGGTTTCATGTTGTTGCAATACTGCAAACAATTGATCAGGAAAAGATAAATTGTAATGCACACCCGAAATGGTTTGCATACGGCGACCATAACGTACACCTAAACCATGACGGTATAAGGTTTTAAAGCGGCCAATATTAGAAGTGCCGTACTGTGCTAATCGGATATTTTCTTCATTATCATCCAACATACACGGCATGGACAATGGCCATAATCTTTCGCCTTCTTCTAGCTGCTGATGCACAATGCTATGAATATCTCTTAATTCATCTAATGCAGCCGCGATGGTTGTTTTCGGCGTAGTAATAAACTCCATTAATGCTTCTGAATAATCTGTCGTGATATGCGGATGTGTCAGTGCAGAACCTAAAGCTTCTGGATGATTTTTTTGTGATAAAAATCCATTGCTTTGCATACGTAAACTTTCGCGTTCAATGCCGCGTAGCATCCCCTTTAATAGCGAAGCATCTACCCAAGTCGGTATCACAGAGGAAGAATGTATGCTGGGTTGATTCATAATTTATATGCTCGCTTATTTAAGATCAGCCAACCACATAAATGGTCGCGACTTGGTTATTCTGCCAATTATAACGACAATTGTGATCTAGTCATCTGATTTAGTTTGGCAATTTTTATCACAATCTTGTTATATAAGACATGCTGAAATTGTGATTTTATTAAAAAATAAATCTTCCCATGAGCACTGAACTATGCAAGCACAGGACATTCTTAATTTTTGGTTTAATCCTGAACACCGTTCACTTTGGTTTGCCAAAAGTGATGAATTTGATGCAAAAATTCGCGACCAATTTCAAATAATTCACCATCAAGCGATCCAAGCAGAGCTTTGGTCTTGGCGACACACACCAGAGGGTCGCTTAGCCGAGATCATTGTGCTAGATCAATTTTCTCGCAACTTATATCGTGATCAAGCGCAAGCTTTTGCCTATGACAGTATGGCATTGATGCTTGCTCAAGAAGCAATTAGTTTACAACTCGATGCTCAACTTAATCCTGAACAACGCTCATTTTTATATATGCCATTTATGCATAGTGAATCTAAATTAATGCATGAGTTTGCTTTAAAACTGTTCCAACGTTTAGGGAACGAAATTAATTTGAGCTTTGAAAAAAAGCATAAAGTGATTATTGACCGTTTTGGGCGTTATCCACATCGTAATGCCATCTTAGGTCGAAGCTCGACACCTGAAGAACTGACCTTTTTAACAGAACCGAATAGCAGCTTTTAAGTCTCTCGTCTCCTGAGACATTGAACATAGGAATTGCAAAATGAAATCTTTATTCATATGTGCCCCTCTCCTTGTTACATTAACACTGGCAGGATGTGCAACTGTTCCATCAAAACCTAAAACTTTCGATCAACTCGGGCAGTTCACAGCCTATCCACTAAACAATAAAACGTTCCGTGTCGGTTTTCAGGCAGATAATAATTTGAGTTATGGTACGGCAGAAGAAATTACTTTACTCAAAGCTGCACAAACTACAGTCAAAAACGGTTTCCGTTATTTTACCGTTGTCGATGATCCAAGTAATGCACGTCACAAGACACAACGCCAAGCTGTGATTTATCCGACACCCTCTTATTACCCATATGGTTATTATCGCCGACATCCTGCCTTTTGGCCTGATCCATTCTATGATATGCCTCAAGTGGTCAATCTTGATCCAATCCAAGTGTCGTATACTATCGAGTGTTTTCAGACTCAGCAGCAATCACCTGATGCTTTTGATGCGCAACTCATCTTGCAATCATTAGGGCAAAAATATGGATTGAGTCCAACAGGAGACGTGTTGCAGCCCCCTGCGCCACCTCAAAACAAAAAGTAAATTGATAAGGATGACTCAATGAATTCAGTCGAAGAAATTCACGTACCGAGCCTGCAAAGAAGTAAGTACTTCGCCACTATGGCATTGATCATTGCGGTTGTAGCATGGATTGGCTTAATGGTCGCGGCGCATTTTTTACCTGAATATAAATGGGTCATTCATATTTTTATGTTAGGTGCGGAAGCAGGTGTAGTTGGTGGGCTGGCTGATTGGTACGCTGTCACTGTGCTTTTTCGCAATCCTTTTGGAAAAATGCCTTTACCCAAACTATTGCGTGACCATACCGAAATCATTCCACGGAATAAAGCTCGCATTGCAGAATCAATGGGCCGATTTGTACAAGAAAACTTTTTATCTCCTCAAATTGTTGAACGCAGTTTAAAAAATGCCGACCTCAGTTTGGCCGTCGGTCAATGGCTAGCAAACCCTCAAAATAACCAGCAAGTCGTACAGATGATTCAACATACTGTACCGAAAATTTTTGAATTTGTGAGCCAAGATCAAATTGCCCACTTTGTCCAAAACAATAGTGTGCAATGGGTCCGCAGTACTAAAATCAATAAATTGGCCAGTGAAATGTTACGTGCTGTTTTGGAAAATGATTTCCATCAAGACGTATTACAACGCGGTCTTGATCTGGCGCATGAGTGGATGGTCTCTCATCCTGAAGAGGCACGAGATCTATCACGTAAACTATTCCAAGAATTAGGTGTTTGGAAGCTTGCTAAAGGCGCAAGCTGGATTGGGATTGATGTGCAACAACGGACGATTGACTCACTGATTGAAAAAGTTGAATCGATGTTGGCTAACCCTGAACATCCATGGCGACAAGATATTGAAACAACCACACATTCACTCATGTTACAACTCGCTGATACGGAGAGTGAGGCCAGTCAACGTTTGAATAGTGGTAAAGATGCCCTTCTTGATAGCCCTCAAGTTCTGAACTTTATTAGTGGTGCTGTGGCAATTTTATGTGATGCGATTAAAACGGATTTAATGCAGGAAGATTCTGGTATTGCAACGAATTTACAGGCTGCGATACAACAGCTTGGTGAAAGCTTGATTCAGAATGAAAAAGTACGCCAAGTATTGAATGAGAAAATGGTCGGCTTAGCGACGAATTTCAGTGAGCAATACAGCGATAAGATTATTCGCTATATCAGCGAGCGTATTCACGAATGGGATTCACGCGAAATGATCGCCAAAATCGAAAGTGAGGTCGGTGGTGATCTGCATATGATCCGCGTCAACGGCGTGATTGTCGGTGCTTTTATTGGTTTAGCACTCGGTATCATTCGTGCGATTGTTGAAAATGTTTTGTAAATGATATGATTAAGGACGGTAAAACAGTGCTGTTTTGTCGTCTTTTTTTATTCCTTCATTGAAATAAAATAAGCTCCAATCTGAATATAATCAAATTTAGAGATGTGTTATTTCACTCCCTTTTCGTAGATCAAACCATGTATTTACTTTCTTGATAATAACGAATCAAAGTATCTGTATCTTGTTTTAAAAATGCAGTTAGATAGACTTTCACTTGTACCAATGAAAGTTGTTTAAAATGAACTTTTTCTTTCGCCTGTCGTGTAACTAATCCAAACATTTGTTTTTTAGCAACAACAGCTGGAATATCTGTCTTGACGATAAAATTAAGCTCTTGAAATGACCCATAGGTATTTAATACGATTTCGATCGTTTGTTCGGTCTTTTCATCAGTAATGGTAAACGTTGGGCTAGCACCATTAAGCTGCAGCCAACGGCTTAATTGTTTTTTCCAGCCCATTTTATCAAAACGAGTTAATACCCCAATGGTATTCAGTGCCTCAAGCTGCTCCACATCTTTTAAATCAATATGATGTGGGTAGCGTATTTTTAGATCAAAACTGTCCATTACTGAATGCCCTATTTCACAAAAAATAGTATTTATTTTAATCACTATCTGTAAATTATATCGCTTAAAAAATAAAATTTAAACACCATATATATTTGAAAATTAACAATTAAATTTACAATTTTAAATCAAAATTGACCAATTCTGTCAGTATTGTTTTTATTAAGACACAATTCCAATATTTCTCTTGATGTGAAACACATGTTTCAAACCTATAAGAGACATATCTCTTTTTATTTAGAGATCGATAATTTGGAAAAGGCCGCTCTTTCTGGATACAATCAGTCCTAAATAAAACATCAATCAGGTTAAAAACCATGTTGCAGCTTCAGTCAAAACTCCCAAGCCAAGGTGTTACTATTTTTAGCGTGATGACTGAACTCGCACAACGACTGAATGCACTGAATCTGTCTCAAGGCTTCCCCGATTTCCCTGCTCCACCTGCATTGCTTGAAGCGCTGAGCCAAGCCACGCTTTCAGGTTATAACCAATACCCTGCGGGAGATGGTGTTTTAGTACTCAGAGAACAACTGGCCAAACAGTTTTTACGAAGAGATCAACTGCAACTCGATCCTGTCACCGAAATTACCATTACCCCTGGCGCAACCATTGCGATTTTTTGTGCCATTCAAGCCTGTATCCATGCAGATGATGAAGTCATTATTTTTGACCCGAGCTATGACAGTTATGCCCCTGCAGTACAACTGGTAGGGGGAAAATCCGTTCATATTCATTTAGAAGCACCAACATTTCAGGTGAATTGGCAAAAAGTTAAAGATTGTATCAATGCAAAAACTCGCATGATTATCGTCAATACACCGCATAATCCGACTGGTGCGATTTGGTCAGAACAAGACTGGCATCAACTGATTGAACTCATTCAAGATAAAAATATCGTTGTGCTATCTGACGAGGTCTATGAACATCTCGTGTTTGATGGACAAAAACATTTTAGTGCGCTGCAATTCCCCGAATTACGTGAACGCAGTTATGTAATCGGTTCTTTTGGCAAAAGTTATCATGTTACAGGTTGGAAAACGGGGTATTGCGTTGCAGCACCACATTTAATGCGTTTGTTTCGTCAAATTTATCAATTTGCCAATTTTTGCGGAACCACACCTTGCCAAATAGCATTAGCGAACTATATGCAACAACATCCTGAGCACATTCAGGAGCTCCCGAACTTTTATCAGGCAAAACGAGATCTTTTTAATACTCAAATTCAAAGTTCACGTTTCAAATTTATTCCATCACAAGGTACCTACTTCCAAAATTTAGATTACAGTGCGATTCGCCCTGACTTGAATGATGTGGAAATGTGCCAATTCCTCGCAGAGCAACACAAAATTGTCGCGATTCCTATTTCCGTTTTTTATCAACAAGCGCCTGAATCACTACGCCTGATTCGTTTTTGTTTTGCCAAAACAGACCAGACTTTAGAGCGTGCGAGTCAAATCCTCGTACAATGTTGATCTACAAAAATAAACTGAACAATCATGCCTCCAACAGTAACGATAATGTTATGTTGGAAAAAATATAGCCGTTTCAGGATGAAGCGTGAAGGAAACTGAATGACACCACGCCAACCTTTGGTCATGCAACCCAATCTATGGAAAACTTTTTTTGTTTTTCTTGTTCCGTTGATTGCTACCAACATTTTACAGAACTTGTCGGGAACGATTAATACCATCTTTGTAGGTCAAATGATGGGAGTTGATGCGATTGCTGCGGTTTCTGTATTCTTCCCAATTCTTTTCTTTTTATTGGCATTTGTAATCGGGATTTCCGCAGGAACGACTGTACTGATTGGACAGGCATGGGGTGCGCAAAATCTTGAAAAAGTCAGAAGTGTGATTGGCTCAACTCTATTTATGACTTTGATTGGGGGCAGTATTATTGCTGTTTTAGGTTGGAGCTTTGCCGAGCATATTTTGCAATTATTAGGTACAGATCCTAAAGTCATGCATCTTTCTTTACCTTATGTTCGCTGGATGCTAGTGGGTAGTCCATTATTGTTTGTCTACATTATTTATACTTCGATTTTACGCGGTGTCGGTGATAGTGTTACCCCTCTGATTGCATTGAGCCTAACCAGCCTGATTGGTCTGGCAGTAACGCCTGTTTTGCTCAAAGGCTATTTTGGATTCCCTGCTCTAGGCATTGTCGCGCCTGCTGTTGCAACAATCATGGGATATGCTGCTGTACTGATCTTTCTAAGCTTCTACCTCAATTATAAGAATCACCCTCTGAAAATAGATGCGCGACTTTTGCAAAGCATTCGCCATGATGCAACGTTAAGTAAACTGATCCTAAAACTTGGTATCCCAACAGGCATCCAAATGGTGACAACTTCATTGGCAGGCTTAGTCATTATTGGTTTGGTTAATCATTATGGTGCACATGCGACCGCAGCATATGGTGCAGTGAACCAAGTCCTCAATTATATTCAATTTCCAGCCCTCTCTATTTCAATTGCGGCTTCTATTTTTGCCGCTCAAGCGATTGGTGCAGGCAAACCCGAATTATTAGCCAAAGTCACACGAACGGCTTTAGGAATGAATGTCATATTTACTGGCAGTTTGATCACTTTGGCTTACTTATTTTCCAAATATTTAATGGCTCTATTTATTACCGATCATAGCGTCATTGAACTTGGGCAGCAGCTCTTATTTATTGTGTTATGGTCAATTTTATTCTTTGGTGCGAGTGCTATTTTTGCTTCAATAATGCGGGCTAGTGGAACCGTCAATGTTCCAATGATGATTAATATTCTCACTATTATTTTAATTGAAGTTCCTTGTGCGTATTGGTTTAGTTCCTTATGGGGCTTAACGGGCATTTGGACTGCTTATGCACTTTCTTTTGTGTGCTTATGCGTATTACAAGCCTCTTATTATCAGTTCTTTTGGAAGAAAACTAAGATCAAAGTCCTTATTTAAAACTTCTTTGATCCTCAAATAAAAAAGCCATTCACAGAGAATGGCTTTTTTATGCTTGCAACTTACATCATTTTCGTTGCAAGTGCAGCAATACGTTGATAACCCGTCGGGAATAGACGTTGGAAAGAATCCACAATACGAGCATCTGTTCCAATTAACAAACGGCGTTTATCTTTCAACACCGCATTTAAGATTTGACGTGCAGCTTCTTCTGGTGGTGTACGCAAGAATTTATCAAACTGCTTAATCGATTTATTTGGATCCATGCCCAAGCTCTTTAAGCTGTCATTCATTTTGGCAGCTTTTGCGATATTGGTACGGATACCACCTGGGTGTACGCAAAGAGAACTTACGCCACTCTTTTCAATATCAAGTTCTTGACGTAATGATTCAGTAAAACCACGTACTGCAAATTTTGTTGCATTGTATGCAGATTGTGTTGGTTGCGAAGTTAAACCAAAAATACTTGAGATATTGATGATATGACCATCTTTGGTTTGCTTAATGAATGGTAAGAATTCTTTGGTGCCGTAAACCACACCCCAGAAGTTAATGCCTACGATCCACTCCAAATCTTCATAACTTGCGCCTTCAACAGTTGAGCCAAGTGCCACACCTGCGTTATTGAAAATCATATTCACTGAGCCATGATCTTGAACAGTTTCTTGCGCCCATTGCTTCACCGCTTCACGGTTTGAAACATCAAGAACTTTGGTCGTTACTGTGATTGGATTTTGTTTTACCAACTCAACAGTTTGCGCTAATCCTTTCTCATTGATATCACTCAATGACAAATGGCAACCTTGTTTAGCCAATAAAATTGCCAATTGTTGTCCAATCCCAGAACCTGCACCTGTGATCGCTGCGACTTTATTTTTAAAATTTTTCATTGCCTATCCTTTGTATTGCGAATGATATGCACACATTTGTCTTGATCATGTGCAGTTTAAGCTATAACCAATATAATTTTGACAATACGGGTTGTCAATATAGTACACTACAGCTTTAAGACAAATGGCAATAACCAACATATTGCTTGTCATATTAGGTCTATTTACATTTCATGACGTAAGATGTTTAGACACGATGAAATAAGTTTTACGAAATTTAGTTATTCTAAATTCGCAAGACCTGTTTAAAATGCAAATAAATCTTAGACATACGATTTAAAGACTTTTTAGGGAACGGTTTTTCCATGGCAACTGAAGATCTAGCGACACGCAAGAAAAATAATACCGAAGCGAAAGAGCGTCAGTTTAAAGGTCTCTCTTTAACTGAACGTAAAGAAGCTCGCCGCGAAAAGTTGATTGAAGCAGGCATTGCAACCTATGGTACACAGGGTTTTTTTTCGGTCACTGTCAAAGATGTCTGTAATGAGGCGAAGCTGACTGAGCGTTATTTTTATGAATCATTTAAGAAAAGTGAGGAACTTTTCCAAACGGTATTCTTAAAAATGATTGGCAAAATGCAAAATTGTTTAACCCAAGCCGTGCTCATGGCTGCACCTGAACCTAAGAATATGGTCACGGCAGGTTTATCCGCATTGTTGAGTGCGATTAAAGATGACCCTCGTATGGCACGAATTATTTATATCGATGCCATGTTGGTGCAAGATTTACATAATCAGGCGACGATTCAAGAAACCTTGACTCAATTCGACCGAATTATCCAAGCTTTCGTGATGATTACCATGCCGAATGCACCTCAAAGTGGTGAAGAAGTTTCATTAATGGCAACAGGTTTAAATGGTTATGTGACGCATATTATTATTCGTTGGGTTTCCGAAGGTTTTAAACAGCCCTTAGAAGATGTGTTATCTGCTTGTTGTGCTGTGTTTTTATCATTTATTGAAACCACCTCACAAAAAAATTAAAATCCTTTTACAGTTTTGTGACGAACACAATAAAAAGGTTTCAATGGTATTAACCAAATGAATTCATTTGTTTTATTTGCAAACAACTTGTCATCATTTGGTCACTACTCTGCCCTAGAATTGTCACAATTTATTGCTAAATTCGACTTTATTAACTCTTTTGCAATGATATTGTCATAATTAATCTTTGTAATAAGCCTGTCATAACAACAAAACGGTTCACCGTTACAGATTTTAAGGGTATTGCGCAGTGAAAGATGACTATATTTTAATTGTCGATGATGAGCTACCGATCCGCGAAATGATCCATACCTCTTTAGATATGGCAGGCTTCCAATGTTTACAAGCTGAGGATGCCAAACAAGCGCATCAGATTATCGTCGATCAGCGTCCTGCTCTTATTTTGCTGGATTGGATGCTACCAGGTGGTGTCAGTGGTGTAGATCTATGCCGTCGTCTCAAACGTGATGAAAACTTAGCGGAAATTCCTGTCATCATGCTGACAGCACGTGGTGAAGAAGACCATAAAGTGCAAGGGCTAGATGCTGGTGCAGATGATTACATGACCAAACCATTCTCTACACGTGAATTGGTTTCTCGTATCAAAGCTGTATTGCGTCGTGCAAATGCACTCAGTGGCGAAAAAGTCATTGATGCTAATGGCTTAATGCTCGATCCAGTTAGCCAGCGTGTGAGCTTTGGGAACAGTATTCTCGATATGGGTCCAACCGAATATCGTTTATTGGCTTTCTTTATGACACATCCTGAACGTGCATATACACGTGCACAATTACTGGATCAAGTTTGGGGCGGTAATGTTTATATCGAAGATCGTACCATTGATGTACATATCCGACGTTTACGCAAAGTCTTAGAACCTTTCGGCGTAGATCGTTTCGTACAAACAGTACGTGGCACAGGCTATCGTTTTTCTACACGAGCTGATTTAGCAGCAGGTTAAAATCCTTTATGTATGAACCTTATCCCGTCCCTGAATTGGCACGTGAACATCAACGTTTCCGTCACAGCAATTTATGGACGTTTGCAAAACAAGATCTAAGACTGCTACTTTTTTTCTTATTGATTGCGAGCTTAATTGGATTTGGGGTTGGATACTTTTGGAGCTGTATTTTTGTCGCGTTTGTCGTTTTTTTTATACTCCAACTCCGCTCACTGTATTTAGTCAATGAGTGGATCTCAAATCGTCCCTATGATGTTCCCCCAAATCTAAGCGGTATTTGGGGTGCATTATTATTTAATGTCTATCGAGCGCAGCGACAAGAACGTATCGTTCAAGCCGAAATGGTAGGTTTGATTGATCGTGCACAATCATCTCTGGTTGCATTGGCTGAAGCTGTCGTTTTGATTGATGACCAACATCAGATTGAATGGTGGAATCCTGCTGCCGAGAAGTTATTGGGCATCAATCCTTTGGATCGCGGACGTAATTTACTGGCTATTTTGCGTCAACCCAGCTTTATTGAATATTTTAATCATATCGATCAAGCACCTGATGGTATCCGTTTACAGGCTCAAATGGACGAAGACCGATATGTGCAAGTGAAGTTGACTCGTTTTGGTGGCGAAAGCCGCTTATTGGTGGCATATGACACCACTCGCGTACATAATCTTGAACAAATGCGTAAAGACTTCGTGGACAACATTTCTCATGAATTACGTACACCGCTCACCGTATTGAGTGGTTATATCGAAACATTTATCGATCAAGATGACATTACTCCTCGCTGGAAACGCGCTTTCACTCAAATGCAATCACAAACCAAACGTATGAATGCATTGGTGAATGATTTATTGCTTTTATCCAATTTAGAAAACAATAAAAAAGTCGCAAAAAATCAAATTATTGACATGGCAAATTTGATGAATCAATTATTTGATGATGCGCGTGCTTATAATCTCGATTATGGTCATACTTTAAATTTAGATATCGACAGTCATTGTGATTTAATCGGCTCTGATATGGAAATTGCCAGTGCGTTTAGTAATTTAATCACCAATGCAATTAAATACACGCCGAAAGGCGGCATTATTACGATTGGCTGGCATGAAGATGGTGATCACGCTTACTTTACCGTACAAGACAATGGGATTGGCATTAATCCAAAACATCTACCCCGTTTAACTGAGCGTTTTTATCGTGTTGACAGCGCACGTAGCCGTCAGACAGGGGGAACCGGTTTAGGCTTAGCAATTGTCAAACATGTGTTAATGCAACATGGTGCCCATTTAGAAATTAGCTCCAAAGAAAACGAAGGCTCAACCTTTACCGCTGTCTTTCCCAAAGAACGTTTGTATCGTATAGGTTAAAATAGAGGGAGCTAAAATTGCTCCCTAAATATTTGATATTACAATTTAATTACAATAATAATATAATAATATTTTGATTAATTTCACTGCTCACACATTCCTCTTTAGACGTAATATATTTTATGAATTCTCATTTCTTTCGTAGTTTCGCCTTTCTCCTAGGCTTAAGTAGTTCATTTTCAGCGATCGCAATGCCCACTGATCCATTGATCGGCACTTGGAAAGTGGTAGACGAACGGAGTGGTTCTTATCTATCTGATATTGTGATCAGACGTAATTCTAAAACTGAACAATACAGTGCTGTCATTGTGAAAATGTACCCTCAAGGTAAAGAGGCGATTCCTACACTATGCACCCCTTGTACTGGTGCTTTAAAAAATCAGCCGGTTATTGGTATGGAAGTACTGAGTAATCTTAAAATGCTGAATATAAATGAAGAATTTGGACAAGGTGTATGGATAAATCCTTATGATGGATATAAATATAGTTTGAATGCGCGTTTAAGCAAAACAGGTAAAATGCTCACGATAAATGCTAAAAACCCGAATAATAATACGTTTAGAAATATGACGTGGATTCGTCTCTAAATTAGAAATCTCCCTTTCAAAATTAGATTAAAAATCCATCAAAAAGAGCGTATATAAATACGCTCTTTTCTCAAATAATTCTGTGATTTTGAGATAAATAACACATAGATAAAAATACATTTCAAATGAAGGAATGACTTAAACAGATACAGTTTTCGACTCCACCAAATGACTGGGTAAACCAAAAATATGGTCGAAAACATAATTATAAACAAAGGTATAACAAGGTATCAGAACCATCAGGCTGAAATCTAACAAAAATGCTTTTATTAAACTGATCTGCATCCACCATGCAATCAGTGGAATCAAAATCATCACTAAAACAATCTGAAAGCCGATGGCATGTACTACCCGTCTCATTACTGTGCGTTTTTTGGAGATCTGCTTTTTTTCCCACATCTCAAATACATGGTTATAAAAGTAATTGATCGTCACTGCGATCACAGCAATCAAGATCGACAAAGGTCCTGTATGACTTATGCTTGTATCCGAAAGTACAGCCAGCACCATCGCGCAGATGAAAAAGCTAAAAACTTCATAGAAAAATACGTAGGTGACTCTTCTCTTGGTTCCTTGCATGACCACACCTTAAAATCAATAATGAGTGGATTTTACGCTTTCAATTTGATAAAAAAAGTCAATCGTCATCAGATTTACTGACAAGGAAATTGTCATGAAGCTCAGCAGTGATCAGTTAGAGTTGATTCTTGAAATCATTGATCGTGGTAATTTTTCCGCAGCAGCACGTGCCTTGAATCGAGTGCCCTCAGCTGTCAGCATGGCGATAGCGAACCTCGAAGCTGAATTGAATTTAAAATTATTTGAGCGCAGTAAAAATCATCTCGCCCCTACCGAAGTCGCTCTTTCAATTGAACCGCATGCTCGATTGATTGTCACCAAAATGCGCCAACTTGAAATGCATTTAAGCGAGCTTTCGATGGGACTCGAAACTGATATTTCGATTGGGGTTGCGGCAGACGTTAACCAAAAATTTTTATTAGCGGGAATTGAACAACTGATTCAACGTTATCCACTACTCAATATTGAAATGGTTTCAGCGCCTCAACAAGAATTAAAAGAGCGCCTAGAAAAAAATGAAATTGACTTATATGTTGCATATAGTTCTTCAAGTATTGATACCAACCAACGTTTTCGATTATTAGCGATGGAAAAGTTTGTAGCAGCCATTTCACCCCTCAATGCACAGAAATTGAAAGAACAACAGCGCAATGAACTCACTACGCTGTCTGAATTAAGGCAAATTATTGTCGCGAGTAAACATTATGCTTTACCCGATCCACGCATTCTGGTTTCTGAAACCTATTGGACGACTGATAATTTGTCGATGGCAATTCAGATGGTCGAACAAGGATTAGGTTGGGGAAATTTTCCCCTTTCTGTTGTGAAAGAGCATTTTAACCAGCAAAGTTTAACTCGTTTAGCATTTAGTGATACGACTAATGGGTTAGATATGCCGATTCATGCGATTTGGCCAAGCTACAAACCGCTCAGCCAATCTCTGCAATTTCTTATTGAGTTTTGGGCAAAACAAATTCAAATCGAATAAAAAAGCCCGACATCCTGTCGAGCTTTTTTCATATTCCTTTCACTAGGTACAACTCCTGTCATACCTCACATCCTGATGCACAAACTTATCATTCTTGTTTTATGTTTTAGAACTTCCTGTTCTTCATGTGTTCATATTAGACAATTCAATTAAAGCTGCAAATGGGATATTCACCTTAATCACTGTAAGAAAAAGCGTACATGATTAAATCTTAGATCCATTTATCAAATAGATTAAATCTAAGCTTTAACTTAAATGAATGCTGTCAATCACCCAATAAATTCATATGATCTATTGAATTCGTCATTCCCATATAAGCATCATAGCTTTGAGCGAGCAGACAAATGATAACAAAAGCGATCAATATTAATATTTTCTTTGTCATAGTCATCTTCAGTTACTCAAATAAAGAATCTATAAAAAAGGTATAAGATTTTTACCATCTAATCTAATATAGAAAAAACAAGCAATGATCTAATTTTGAGATATGTGGACATTAAAACAATTCAATTATCTAATCACGATCGTTGAAACTGGTGGCTTTATCGCAGCGTCAGAAAAGCTTTTTATTGCCCAATCAGCTCTCAGCAGGCAAATTAAAAATTTAGAAGAAGAACTGGGCTTTGAAATTTTTGATCGCTCAGAGAAAAAAATAAGGCTCACCCCTGCAGGTGAAGCACTATATAAAAGTTTAAAGACCAACCTTGATCATTTAAAAAGCTCGATTGTGAGTGCTCAAAGTATTAGTCGCGGTGAAGGGAGAATTATTAAAATCGCACATTCTAGTAGTATTGTGCTTGATCAAAATAAGCTCGAAATCTTTGAGCAGTTGTGTGATACACATTTGATTGATATTGAAATGAATACTTTATCATCTGAACTACAGCTCGAATATTTATTAAATGGCAGCATTGATTTGGGCTTTATTCGCCCGCCGATTTATCACAATCTAAATGATGTAAATTCAATCAGTTTATACACTGCACCCCTATATGTGGCTACTCATAGCTCAGACTCCTTTTTCTACGAAAAAGAGAGTGTGACGATTCGTGAGTTAGCACAACTTAATTTTGTTTCTGTGCCTCATAAAGGGCGTGGTGGGCTAAGTTATCTGGCTGCTAATTTATGTTTGGTTAATGGTTTTACTCCCAAAAGAACAAGAATCTATTCGAGAAAAAGGTCTCAACTGGAATTAGTCGCCAATGACTTTGGCATTTGTATCGTACCTGAGGAATTTAAAGTGATTCTTCCAAATAATGTCAGACTGATTCCTATTCATGATGAAAATGCATTAAGTGAAGTTAGATTAATCTGGAAAAAGAATGAAGACCCAATCATTAACAGTTGCGCAGATGCTATTCATGCTTATTACAATGCTAAGCAGATGAACTTTTAAGAACTTACTGAGTTTCAGATCAAATGAAAAAGCCCGACATCCTGTCGGGCTTTTTCGTATTTCGCACTTTAGGTATAACTCCTGTCCTACCTCACGTCCTGATGCTCAAACTTATCATTCTTGTTTTATGTTTTGGAACTTCCTGTTCCCGATGAGTTGATATTAGGTGATTTGGATCGGTACGAATATGGGTCATTGACTGGAATTGCTGTAAGAAAAAGCGTACAGGGTTAGTTTTATGCTTGGCAAGAAATATCAGAATTACTTAAAAAGCAGCCAATATGTGTCGAAGTCGGTTTTTTAGTGTTTTTAGGGTGCAGAAAAATTTAAGTTTTTTGATTTTAAATATTTTTTAAATGTGGTTTCGCATAATGACCATTATGTTAAATCACTCTAATTTTTCATCTTAATAAAGTATTATTAATAAAATAACGAATTAAATATAACTTTGATTTGAAGGCATAAAATGAAATTTTTCAAATTTGTATCTGTTGTTCTAGGACTAATCTTCTCTATGGAAACTTTGGCGAATCCAAAATTTTCAAATGATTTATTAAGAAAAGCTGAAAATGGTGATGTGCTAGCACAATATAACTTGGGCTGGGTATATCAAAATAGCCAAGATGTTATACAAAATTATGAAAAAGCATTTGAATGGTATAGCAAGGCGGCTAATCAAGGTAATGCTCAAGCACAGTATAATCTTGGATCGCTATATCAGAATGGTCAAGGTGTAGAAAAAGATGACAAAAAGGCATTTGAGTGGTACAGAAAAGCCGCTAGTAATGGGCATTCACAAGCAAAATTGGTGCTTTCAGGACTGTAATAATTTTTAACTTTATCTAAAATTAACAGAATACGCCTTATACGAAATACGTAAAAAAGCCCCTATCTAGGGGCTTTTTAAAATTTTATTAATTAAACCGAATGGCCTAAACGCTCACCCATCACCACAGTCGAGTTCGCTTTAAACTGCTCTTCCCACACCATTTTATCTTTTTCAAATAAGACCACAGCAGTAGAACCTAAATAGAAACGACCTAACTCGGCCCCTTTATCTAACTGCATTTGGTGATGTTGTAATTCAACACGACCTGTTGGTTTTACTTTACCTGTCGCAACAGTTTCAATACCCGCCACAATCATTGCACCGACCAAAACCACTGCCATACGACCAAGCTCAGTATCAAACAAACACACCATGCGCTCATTACGTGCAAACAAACCTGGTACATTTTCAGCTGTAGTTTGATTGACTGAGAACAACTCACCTGGAATATATAACGTTTCGGTCAACGTGCCAGCCAATGGCATATGTACACGATGATAATCTTTCGGTGACAAATAAACTGTTGCAAACTGACCATCAATAAATGGTTTTGCCAGTTGTGGATCGCCAATTAATTTCTCAACAGAAAAACTTTGACCTTTGGCTTGAAAAATATCACCTGCTTCAATTTTACCCAACTGTGAAATCGCACCATCCGCAGGGCAAACAATACTATCCGCTTGTTCATCTACACCACGTACACCTTGTTTTAATGCACGAGTGAAAAATTCATTAAATGATTTATATTGATTCGGATTAGTTTGTTCGGCAATGCTCATATCAATGCCATATTTTGCTTTGAATGCTTGAATCACAGCAGTTTTCACCAAAACATTTTCACTTGCGGCAACTTTACCAATGACACGGCTCAGTTGATGTTGCGGTACTAAATTTTGTGCTTTGATAAAAAGTTGTTTTTTTAAATCTGCTGAAAAACTCAAGACGGTGACTCCCCTGAAATAATAGGACTATCGAGGCGATTGCCCCATTCACTCCACGCACCATCGTAGGCTCTGACTTGCCAATTGAGCAATCTTGCCAATATATACGCCAAACCCGAACGATGATGTGACTGACAATACACCACCACAGGTTGTTGTAAATTAAAGCCTAATTGTTCTAAACGTTGTTGAGTGCGTTCAAGCGGGTGTAATTTTAGATGATTTTCACGGTTTAGGGCAGTACTCCATTCAAAATGCAATGCATTTGGGATGTGACCACCGCGTCGCGCAGCTAAACGTAGTCCAGTATATTCTTCATGAGTGCGACAATCCCAGAGCTGAATATTTTGTTCTTGAACCTGCTGAAGTAATTCATTGTATTCAACTCTATACTGTTGCACGCTATTCAAATTAACTTGCACAAGCTCATTCACAGGGGTGACTTTATCTATATCGGCTGTGGTTGGTAAGCCTGCCCCCAACCAAGCATGAATCCCTCCATTAATCAAACTGGTGCGGTTAAAACCAAGACAATGTAAATTCCAGATTAAACGCCCTGCCCACGCACCACCTTCATCGTCATAAACGACAATATGATGTTGAGATGAAATATTTAATTTTTCGACGAGAGCTTGTAAACCTGCTAAATCAGGTAATACCCCATTCGCCTGTTCATGCTGTGCAACCAAGAATTTAGGCTGTAAATGAATGGCATGAGGAATATGCAATTGTTCATAAACCGATGCTCGGCTTAAATCAACGACACGAATCAGCTCATGTCCTAAATAAGGTACAAGTTCTTCAGGCTC
This sequence comes from Acinetobacter modestus, assembly GCF_014636095.1. Taxonomy (GTDB): domain Bacteria; phylum Pseudomonadota; class Gammaproteobacteria; order Pseudomonadales; family Moraxellaceae; genus Acinetobacter; species Acinetobacter modestus. Next base: position 58,395 of record NZ_BMDV01000003.1, on the reverse strand, counting down.
AATCAGTAAACCCAGTTTAAAATCTACATCAGTCATTTTTATGCTATTTTCTATCCGCATTGAATCAATTTTAACATAGCCGACTTTTTATCTTTGTCTGATTTTTTGCATTCAATTAGCAGAAAAGTAGATATACTGTCTGACGAATATCCATAATGCTTTTGAGATTTAATATAACCTATCCATTAAATTGGATACTCGAAAACGTCATCCACAACCTGCGAAATATCTACAAGATATTGTTTCTGCGAAATATAAAAATAGAAGAAGGAAGTGAACAGGTTTTGTGGATGACAATGGTTTTGCCTACTTTTCCCGAAAGAAAAGTAGGTCGAACCGAAGGTCGAACCTAATATTTAAAAAATGCCCAGTAAGACACCGCCATCACCACCATCCTATCAACTTGTTTGCTTAGACACTAACTTTGTTCTGTTCAATCTCAAACACCTGTCTTAAATATGCAAGGAAAGTTTCATTGTCTGTCATGGTTTTGCCCGAACTATCGGAAATTTTGGCCACCGATTGACCATTACACTCAACTAACTTCAATACAATATTTAAAGGCTTTTGCCCCATATCATTGGTCAGATTTGTCCCAATGCCAAAACTGACTTGAAAACGATCTTTAAAATGTTGATGCAATAGCCATGCTTTTTCTAAATTTAGACCATCACTAAAGGTCAGCATTTTGGTTTTGGTATCAATTTTTAATTTGCGGTAGTGCGCATACGCTTTATCCCCCCATTCGTAGGGATCACCACTGTCATGACGTAAGCCATCAAAGAGTTTGGCAAAGTACAAATCAAAATCACGTAGAAAAGCATCCATCCCGACTACATCGGTCAAAGCAATGCCTAAATCACCACGATATTCTTGCACCCATGCTTCTAGAGCCGCTTTTTGAAAATTACGTAATCGGACATCTAAAGCTTGAAACGCTTGTAAAAACTCATGTGCCATCGTGCCGATTGGGCTAATACCCAGCTCTTTAGCAAGTAGAACATTACTGGTTCCACGAAACACTTTTGGTGCAACCGCATGAAAGGCTTGTACCACATGTTTTTGCCATTCAAAACTATAACGACGGCGTGTGCCAAAATCCGAAACTAAAAATGGTGGATCACTCTCTTTTTGTTCTTTAGCATATTGTTCTAACTGAAGTAATTTCTGTTGTAAGCGACGTTCACCTTCCGCCAATACTTCTTCGCTACGGATACGGCGGAAATACAACTCATTAACGATCGCCAATACAAAAATCTCAAACATCATGGCCTGAACCATTGGCCCTTCAATCCGAATATCTAACCGACCCGATTCATCAATACTGGCTTGGATAAAACGTCTTTTTAGCTGGAATAATTCAAGGTAATCAACAAAATCACTTTTAATGAAACGTAAAGAACGAAGATATTGCAACTCATCTTCAGCAAAACGCAATTCACAGAGTAAATCAAGCTGATGATTCAGATCTTCTAGAATCTCAACCAAAGGATAAACCGTATCTTCTAAGTTTCGACAGCGAAATAAATACACGCTATGCGTCTGTGGAAATTGATGCAGCACCACTTGTAGCATGGTGAATTTATATAAGTCAGTGTCGAGTAAAGATCGAATAATGGCAGACATAGCGGATGGTTATAACCGATTCTTTTGCATAATAGCTATTGTTATACAATCAATTGACTCATATTGAATAGTAGACTTTTGCTGCACAACTCATTTTTATATGCGGTGTCTGTTACACTGCCTCACTCTATTTCACCTATTTTTTAATCTTATGCGCGCATTAATTCAACGAGTTCTAGAAGCGAAAGTCGTGGTTGAGGGTCAAACCACTGGCGAAATTCAGCATGGCTTACTCGTATTCTTAGGTCTAGGTAAAAGCGATACTTTAGAGCAAGGACAAAAGCTCATTGATAAGATTTTAAAATATCGAATATTTGATGATGAACAAGGCAAAATGGGGTGGAATCTAAGCCAAGCTCAAGGGGGACTTTTATTGGTCTCACAATTTACTTTGATGGCGCAAACACAAAAAGGCTTACGTCCTGACTTTGGACCTGCCATGCCGCCAGCCGAAGCGAAAGCTTTGTATGAGCAATTGGTTGAGTATGCGCGTCAACAATTTACTCATGTCCAAACAGGTATTTTTGCTGCTGATATGAAAGTCCATTTAATTAATGACGGACCTGTGACTTTTAATTTAGAAATTGAATAAATGAGACATAAAAAAACTCCCTTTTAGGGAGTTTTTTTCAGGTTGGTTTATTTACCTGTTTTTTCTTTAATAAATGCACGTGCTTGGCGAATTTTTTCTTTTACTGGTTTTGGCACTTTCGGTGGAATCAATTTAGCTGCTTGGTTAAACCAAACTAACAAGCTGAAGTCACCTTCCATTTTAATGCTGCCATCTTGCATACCTGTCATGAATGCAGTTGGATCACCCTTCACCAAAGTTTTTACACCTTGCTCACTTGAAGCAAATTGCAAAATAAAATCAGCTTTTTCAGGACTACCCGCAACCGTATCAATTTTGCCACGATTAACAATAATCTGGCGTGCCAAACCTAAATCTGTACCAATTTGAATACGAAATTCACGGTCATGAACCAATTCAATAAACTTCGGGCTCGTACGTGCCAATTGCTTCATACGTAACGCCAAACCTGCCACTAATAGATCAAGTGGGTCAGTGCTTACATCAACGATCGGTAACTGAATCACAGGTAAAGAAGAAAGCTTCATGACATTTATGCCTACAGTATAATGATGAAAATTAAGACAACCGTATCCTAGCACAATTGTCGATATGTCTGTAAAAGCTTTGTTGCAGAAAGTTAGCACAAAAAAGGCATGCTGAGCATGCCTTTGATGTAGTTCAAATTATTATAAATTATCGGCTAGAACATTGTTGTTGGTCATCCTTGTAGACTGGCGTATGTTCAATATACTGACGTTTCGCCAATTGCTTTTGTGTTTGTTTGTCTTCACGTAAAAGTATGAATGTAACCGTTACCATCGCAAGGCTCAGGGCTGTCAAATAACTATAGGCGACCGACATTTCGAACATGGTTTGCATACCAAAGCGCACCACTTCTAATAGTCCCCAACTCAACATACCCGCTAGCATAAAGCCTAACCAACGACGATAAGGAGAAAAGAAAACAGCAATAACTGCGACAGCGATTAAGCCAAATCCAACCCACATGGTGAAATTCGCTGCTTCCATAGAAACCTCCGTCTTTAAAAGGTGGTTTGGATCGTGTCCAAACCTCATATTTGTTCTGTAATCTCTAAACAGTATTCGGTGTTGCATTAACGTCTTTATGCATTATGGAGGGTTTTTTATAGAAAAAAAGAGCTTGAAATTAACCATACGACACAAGGTGTCGCAATATGCTTTTGTCATTACATTTTTTTAAATTACAAAAGTCTCAAAGTGCTATATAGCATCAATTGCGGCGTGTCATTACAAAAAAATATCGCTCTTTTTAATCATTCAGAAACTTTTTTCAGAATTTTTTTATCGTTGTTTTTCTATACATTTAGACATAAATATGACGAATTAATGACGCTTGTAGAATAAATAAAACCGCTTCGAAAGCGGCTTTATTTACGTCTAAGAACTCGCGTGTTAAGCACGATTTAAATCTTTATCATGCATACCCAATAAGTACAAAACGCCATCTAAACCTACACTCGAAATCGCTTGATTCGCATTTTGACGAACAAGTGGTTTAGCGCGGAACGCCACGCCTAAACCTGCGATTGATAGCATTGGTAGATCATTAGCACCATCACCAACAGCCATCGCCTGCTCTAATGAAATTCCCATTTTGTCTGCCAATTGACGCAATAATTCAGCCTTACGTGCGCCATCCACGATCGCACCTTTGACTTCACCTGTCACCAACCCGTCTTGTACATCTAAAATATTGGCATGTACCTCATCAATACCGAGCTTTGCTTGTAAATATTCAGCAAAATACTGAAAACCACCCGATAAGATTGCAGTTTTATACCCCAATGCTTTCAGTGTCGATATTAAACGTTCCGCCCCTTCCGTCACGGTTAAACGTTCTGCAATTTTAGGTAATACCGAAGCATCCAAGCCTTTTAACAATGCAACACGTGCACGAAAACTTTGTTGGAAATCGAGTTCACCTTGCATAGCACGCTCAGTAATTTCAGCGACCTGTTCACCGACACCTGCTTCTAGCGCCAATTCATCAATCACCTCTTGTTCAATCAGAGTTGAGTCCATATCGAAACAAACCAAACGCCGATTACGACGGTAAGCATTATCTTCTTGTACCGCCACATCAATATTCAGCTCACCTGACAAACTCAAACATGCAGCTCGCATCGCTTGTGCATCCAACATTTGTCCACTTAAGCCAAACTGAACACAGGCACGACGTGGAAATTGGCTTTCTGCATCGAGATCTAAACGACCAGATAAGCGTGTTACTGTTTCAATATTGAAGCCCTGACTCGATACAATTTTAGTGACTGCCTGCAAATGCGCAGCGGTAAGCTCAGGGGCAAGTGCCGTCACGATATAACGTGTACGCCCACCTTCACTCACCCATTGATCATATTCTGCGTTGGAGATTGGTTTAAATCGCACAGTTAAGCCAATATCATGTGCTAAAATCAAAATCTCTTTCATTGCTAATGCTGTTGCAGTCTCATTATCCGAAGCAACAACAATTCCTAAAGTGAGTTGATTATGGATAACAGCCTGACCCACATCGAGTATTTGCAAAGAATGCACGGAAAGTACCTGCATTAATCGAGTAAACTGATTCGGTTGATCTGGTCCTAAAAAGGATATAAGAATGATTTCACGCATGAATTGACTCGTGTTTGAGCGACAACTATTGTATGTAAGAATCATAACATAACCCAACCTAAATCTATTTGCCTTGGAAGTTTAACTTGAATGCGCCTCGCCAAGGGCTATTTGCTAGCCTACTAATTGTAAGTTTTGCATTGCATACCTTTTTATTGGTGATTGCAACGACACATCAACTCAATGAAAATCGCGCCAGCCAAGGACAACTGATGACCAGTCAGTTAGTGGCGGATAGTCTTTCAGAGTTGGAACCTGCCAATACCGTCTCATTAGCGTTGGTTGCCAATCGCTATGCTACCAACCCCAGTATTGCTTCAATTCGTATCTTAGATGCCAATAAACAAGTCCTTGCAACCAGTGGTATGGCAAAGACGCGTCAAGGTGAAGTCTTTGTTCGAGATGCACTACAAAATGAAAAGAAAGTTGGAACGGTTGAAATTACGCTTATCCAACCAAGTATTGGTGAAATCTTACGCACGCAGTGGCTGGCGATTTTGGCATCTTTATTTATTCATGGGTTGATTTGGTTGGCGTATCGTGCCATTGCACGTCCAACACGTAGTGAATATTTAGCTCGTATTAACCAAGAAAATCATCTTAAACATGAAATTCAACGTTTAACTCAGGCTCTCGCACTTGAGAAGCAAAATACAGTCACGTTAGTTGCACAAGCACAACAACAGGCAAAAGCACAACCAAAATCACGTATTGAAAAAGCTTCAACAGATCAACAAGTCAATTTAGATCATCAAACCGTCGCATTGAATATCCAGTTTTATGATCCAAAACAACTGTTGAGCAGTGTCAATCAATCGGTTTCTGTGCCTTATTTTAAACTCTGTCAATTGTTCTTGGATAAAAGCATTGATCTTTGTGCGAAACATTACCAACTCGACGCTGCACAAATGAACGTCGTTCAAGAATTTAATGCCGAGGGCGCAACCTTGTCGACGACATCAGAACATCCTCATGCATTAGAATGCCTGATGATGATTGGTGCTGTTTTCCAGTTATTGGCAGATGTTTTATATAAGCGTTATCGTGAAGATAAACGTTTTGCACTACAAACACGCGGTGCGGTTGCTAGTGCTGTAGACGCGATGCAATTAGATGCCATTGAAGCAGCCAAGCGCTTAACTCAACACTTACATGCCAAAGAAGCAGCTTTACACCTCAATCATGAGCAACTCAAAACGGTTCAAAACAGTTATGAATTAGTTGTGATGCCAAATCCGAGTAGTATTATGACTCGTCATGCCTTTATGATTAATGGGATGAATGAGCAATGTGCCACCGTAGCACAAAACCTGCGCACTGAAATTTTGATGGGTAAAAAAGTAAAAGCTTCGACTGAATCTTAGGTCGATCGAATGTATCGGTTCAAATTCAAAATGCAACGCTCCCTTAGAGGGCTATAAATGCCCATTAGGATAAAGCGTTGCTTTATTATTTGCTTGATTCACTTTTTTAATTGATAAAGAAGCACAGGCGAAATTTATTAAAATACGGTAAACTACACCAGATTTATCGAATACTAGTGCCCTAAAAGGCAGCATAAAAGGTGAAAGCGAATGCCGCTGAGTCGTGTTGAAGAGCTTGTCGCAGATATTCGTGCAGGCAAAATGGTCATCCTAATGGATGATGAAGATCGTGAAAATGAAGGTGACTTAGTCATCGCTGCAACGCATGTTCGCCCTGAAGATATTAACTTCATGATTACGCATGCACGCGGCCTAGTTTGCCTAACTTTGAGCCGTGATCGCTGTAAACAGCTTAATTTACCGTTAATGGTAGATCAAAACGGTGCACAACATGCCACTAACTTCACGCTGTCGATTGAAGCAGCAGAAGGGATCAGTACCGGTATCTCCGCTGCTGAACGCGCGCATACGATTCGCACCGCAGTTGCAGCACATGCTAAACCAAGTGATATCGTTCAACCTGGTCATATTTTCCCATTGATGGCTCAACCGGGCGGCGTACTGCACCGTGCAGGTCATACGGAAGCAGGATGTGATCTCACCCGTTTAGCAGGTCTAGAGCCTGCCTCTGTTATCTGTGAAATTATTAATGATGACGGCACCATGGCTCGTCGCCCTGATTTAGAAGTGTTCGCAGAGAAACATGGCTTAAAAATCGGTACGATTGCGGATCTGATCCATTACCGCATGACTAATGAACAAACTGTTGAACGTTTGTCTCAAGAAAGCATTGATACAGAATACGGTACATTTGAACTGTATAAATACCGTGAAATTGGTAATCCAGATATCCATTTAGCTTTAGTAAAAGGCGAACCGAAACAAGGCATCACCACTGTTCGTGTGCATGGTTTTAATCCTGTTCGCGACTTATTAAAATTAAATAAGGCCGATGGTTCGGCAGCGTGGAATTTAGATCTAGCAATGAAAACAATTGCTGCAAGCGATCGCGGTGTATTGGTATGGATTGGTCAAGATCATTTAGAAGATCTAGGACATGCCTTAGAGCAGTTAAATCAACCAAAACCGCTTAAGTCTAATGCAGCACTTTCGCATCAATACCAGACGATTGGTGTTGGCGCGCAGATTTTACGAGATTTAGGTGTTGAAAAAATGAAGCTTCTGAGTTCTCCGCTTCGTTTCAATGCTTTATCTGGTTTCCATTTAGAGGTAGTGGAATATATCACTGCCGATCAAATCACAGCAAAATAATCGAGGTTGCTATGGCAATTCGCCGAATTGAAGGTTTATTACATCTCGCAAGCGAAGGTCGTTATGCGATCTTAGTAGGACGTTTCAACAGCTTCGTGGTTGAACATTTACTTGAAGGCGCGATCGACACTTTAAAACGTCATGGCGTTTCAGAAGATGCGATTACTGTTATTCACGCACCAGGTGCGTGGGAACTTCCTATCGTTGCAAAAAAATTAGCGGCCTCAAACAAATTTGATGCCATCATTGCACTCGGTGCAGTGATCCGTGGTAGCACACCACATTTTGATTTTGTTGCAGGTGAATGTGCGAAAGGTTTAGGTGTAGTTGCACTTGAAAGCACAATGCCTGTGATCAATGGTGTCTTAACTACTGACAGCATTGAACAAGCAATCGAACGTTCAGGTACGAAAGCAGGAAACAAAGGTAGCGAAGCTGCATTGACTGCAATCGAAATGGTTAACTTATTAAAGGCAATTTAAAGCATGTCGCAAACACTTCAGGCCGCTTATGCAGCGAAACGCAAAGCACGTCGTTTTGCTGTACAAGGGATTTATGAATGGCAAATGAGTCATAACCCTGTCCATGAGATTGAAGCACGTACACGTGTAGAAAATGCTATGCACAAAGTTGACCTTAACTATTACCATGAATTGCTCACTCAAGTGGTTGCTCAACATGAAGCTTTAGATGAGTTACTTATCCCTGTACTTGATCGTGAGTTAACTGCACTAGATGGTGTAGAGCTTGCAACCTTACGACTTGGTGCTTACGAATTACGAGATCATCTCGAAGTTCCATACCGTGTTGTACTTGATGAAGCAATTGAGCTAGCAAAACACTTTGGTGGTGCAGACAGCCATAAATACATTAATGGTGTATTAGACCGTCTTTCATCAAAGCTTCGTGAAGCTGAAAAACAACAAGCAAAATAATAGGCTTGATGTTGCATGGCTGAGTTTTCAATTATTGAGCGATACTTTAAACGTACATCAAAATCTGATGTCAGTTTAGGCATCGGTGATGACTCAGCCATCGTCACCCCTCCTTCTTCACAACAACTCGTGATCTGTGCAGATACATTGGTTGCTGGTCGACATTTTCCCTTAGATACCACTGCCCATGCCATTGGCTGGAAAAGTGTCGCGGTCAATTTATCTGATCTCGCCGCCATGGGTGCAAAACCACATAGTATTTTACTCGCACTCAGCCTCCCTACCGTTGATCATGACTGGTTGGCTGGATTTAGTCAGGGTCTTTTTGATTGTTGCAATCAATTTGGTGTTAGCCTAATCGGTGGCGATACCACTCAAAGTACCCAACTCACTATAAGTGTTACCGCTTTAGGCTGGATTGAACAAGGTCAAGCCATCACGCGTGCTGGTGCACAAGTGGGTGACTATGTCTGTATTAGTGGGCAGATTGGTGATGCTGCGTTTGGATTACAACACTTAGGACATCCTCTGCAACAACGCTTAGATTATCCAACACCTCGTTGTCATTTAGGGCAACAGCTGAAAGGTTTAGCCTCAAGCATGATTGATGTTTCAGATGGACTCGCACAAGACTTAGGACATATTCTGAACGCCTCAAAAGTAGGTGCAACATTACAGCTTGAGCAGCTTCCGATAGATCAGTCACTAAAAAATATAGATTTGAGACAAGCTTGGCATTATGCCCTCGCAGGCGGTGATGATTATGAATTATGTTTTACAATATCACCGCAAAATTTTGAAAAACTGTCGCGACAACAATTAGATATTCCGCTTACAATAATCGGCAAAATTACCCAACAAACTGGATTGTTATTTGAGTATATGGGTGAAAATTGCCCACTACAAATTCATGGATACCAACATTTTGCATAAGCCTCCCATTCACTTCAAACAGATGACTTGGTTCGATCGCTGCATCGTTTTCTGCGGGGTTGGATTTGGTTCTGGTCTCAGTCCTAAAGCACCGGGAACATTTGGTTCTGCATTTGCATTGTTATTTACACCATTATGGTTATATCTCGGTTTTAATTTGAGTGTTTTAGCAATTTTTATCATGTCTTTGGTGGGCATATACATCTGTGGGCAAACAGCTAAAGTCATTCATGTACACGATGATGGTCGAATTGTGTGGGATGAATTTGCAGGGCAATCTATTACGCTCCTACCCTTGCTCTATCTACAGCAATTAAATTGGTTATGGGTCATTGTCGGTTTTATTTTTTTCCGTATATTTGACATCTGGAAACCATTTCCGATTAGTTGGGCAGACCAAAAAGTTACTGGTGGTCTAGGGATTATGCTTGATGACATCATTGCAGGTCTTTGGGCTGCGCTTTGTATTTTTATGATTCATTTTTATTTTTTGACTTAAACCATTGATATTAGGGTTAGTTATGTCAACAACTGTTATTATTCTTGCAGCAGGGAAAGGAACGCGGATGCGTTCGAAACTACCCAAAGTTCTCCAACCATTGGCAGGTCGTCCACTTTTAGGACATGTGATTCAAACTGCAAAAAAATTACATGCTCAAAATATTATTACGATCTATGGACATGGTGGTGATCTAGTTAAACAAAGCTTTGCTGCTGAACAAATAGAGTGGGTTGAACAAGCAGAACAGTTAGGAACAGGTCATGCTGTTCAAATGACTCTCCCTGTATTACCTCAAGATGGTATTTCTTTGATTTTATATGGTGATGTTCCACTCGTTCGTCAAAGCACCCTTGAACAGTTGCTTGAAGCTTCTAGCCAATCTGGTATTGGTATGATCACCCTGAATGTTGAAAATCCAACAGGCTATGGTCGTATCGTTCGTCAAGCAGATAAGATTCAAGCGATTGTTGAGCATAAAGATGCCACTGACGAACAGCGTCTAATACAAGAAATTAATACTGGCATTTATTGTGTAAGTAATGCCAAATTACATCAATGGTTGCCAAAATTGTCTAATAACAATGTTCAAGGTGAATATTACCTTACGGATATCGTGGCAATGGCCGTTGCGGATGGCTTAGAAATTGCTTCAATTCAACCTGAGCTTGAATTTGAAGTTGAAGGTGTGAATGACCGCCTACAACTTGCAACTTTGGAACGTCAATTTCAGCAACAACAAGCAAAAGAATTGATGCAACAAGGCGTACATTTAATTGATCCAAATCGTTTTGACCTACGTGGAACTGTGAAATGTGGTCAAGATGTACAAATTGATGTCAATGTCATTATTGAAGGTGATTGCGAATTAGGTGACAACGTTCAACTTGGCGCAGGCTGTATTTTAAAAAATACTCGTATTGCGGCAGGCACTAAAGTTCAAGCCTATAGCATTTTTGAAAATGCGATCGTTGGAGAAAACACCCAAATCGGTCCTTTCGCCCGTCTTCGCCCAGGAGCAAATCTTGCGAATGATGTGCATATTGGCAACTTCGTCGAAGTTAAAAATTCAAATATTGGACTCGGTTCTAAAGCCAATCACTTTACTTATCTAGGTGATGCAGATATAGGTGCTGATTGTAATATTGGTGCAGGGACAATCACTTGTAATTATGATGGCGCAAATAAACATCGTACTGTTATTGAAGACAATGTATTTATTGGTACCAATAACTCATTGGTTGCACCAATTAAAATTGCTCAAGGTGCAACCACAGGTGCAGGCTCAACTTTAACTCGAGATGTGGCAGAGCATAGTTTAGCTGTCGAACGATCAAAACAGTTTGAAAAAGCAAATTATCAGCGCCCCCAAAAGCTGAAAAAATAAGAGGATAAAATTATGTGTGGTATTGTTGGTGGCGTTGCTGAACGATGTGTAACTGATATTCTGATTGAAGGATTAAAACGTCTTGAATATCGCGGTTATGACTCTGCGGGTTTAGCGTTATTGAATAATCAACAAATCTTACGCGAACGTCGTGTAGGTAAAGTTGCAAATTTAGCTGAAGCAGTATCTGAGCAGCATTTGACTGGTAATGTAGGTATTGCACATACCCGTTGGGCAACCCATGGTAAACCGACTGAAAATAATGCTCATCCACATGTTTCAGGTGATGTAGCTGTTGTACATAACGGTATTATTGAAAACTACCAAGAGCTTAAAGATGAATTACAAGCGCTAGGTTATATCTTTACCTCACAAACAGACACTGAAGTTGTTGCTCATCTTGTCAACGATGCTTTAAAGCAAACTGATAGCTTACTTGAAGCTGTACAAAAAGTTATTCCTCGCCTAAAAGGCGCTTTTGCGCTGGGTATTGTGCATACCGCACACCCTGATGAACTGATCACTGTGCGCGAAGGTTCACCATTGGTGATCGGTGTAGGTATTGGCGAGAACTTTATTAGTTCAGACCAATTGGCTTTATTACCTGTTACTAATCGCTTTGTCTATCTCGAAGAAGGTGATATTGCGCGCTTAACACGTACTAGTATTGAAGTTTTTGTCAATGGAACCCGTGTTGAACGTCCAATCAAAGAATTGGATGCAACCGTCAGCAATGCATCAAAAGGCGAATATAAGCATTTCATGCTCAAAGAAATTTATGAGCAACCAGAAGCAATTCAACAAACGATTTCACAAGCATTGAATGGCAATAATTTGCGTGAAGATTTTCTTCAACATGCCAATGCGGATTTTGACAAAATTCAGCAAGTACAAATCATTGCCTGCGGTACCAGCTACCATGCAGGTATGATTGCAAAATACTGGTTCGAGCAATTGATTGGTGTACCTTGCCAAGTTGAGATTGCAAGTGAATTCCGTTATCGCACGCCTGTCATTGTTGCTCATACACTGTATATCTGTATTTCTCAGTCTGGAGAAACTGCGGATACCTTGGCTGCATTACGCGAAACACAAAAACGTGCTCAAGCTCAGAACATCGACATTAGTACCATGACCATTTGTAACGTTGCCACTTCATCAATGGTTCGCGAAACAGATCATCATTTACTCACGCTTGCAGGTCCTGAAATCGGCGTTGCATCAACCAAAGCCTTTACCACTCAACTTGCAGCATTGATGTTGTTGATCTTAAAAATTGGTCAAGTTAAACAATGTCTTGCAGATGCTCAATTGAATGAAATTACAGAAGCGCTATGGCATTGCCCAAAAGTAATTTTAGATACTTTACAAGGCAATACTGAGATTCTGCGTCTATCAGCACTATTCGTTGAAAAGAACCACTGCTTGTTCTTAGGACGTGGCACACACTTCCCTATCGCACTAGAAGGCGCATTGAAACTGAAAGAAATTTCATACATTCATGCTGAAGGATATGCGGCTGGTGAATTGAAGCATGGTCCATTGGCTTTAGTAGACAATGAGATGCCTGTCGTGATCTTGGCTCCACAAGATGAAATGCTCGATAAGTTAAAATCGAATATGGAAGAAGTTCAAGCTCGTGGTGGTGAACTCTTTGTTTTTGCTGATGAAAACAGTGGTATTCATGATAAAGATCGCCAACATGTCGTTCATGTTCCAGCTGTCAATGAATGGTTAGCACCAATTGTATATAGTATTCCTGTGCAATTGCTCTCGTATCATGTTGCTGTATTACGTGGTACCGACGTTGACCAGCCACGTAACCTTGCCAAGAGCGTAACAGTCGAATAATTACAAAATAAAAAAGGAGGATTAGCCCTCCTTTTTTATTGCCATTGATGATCAGATTTAAGCCACATAACGACTACTTTTGTGATTCAAAAGAATAATTGAATTTAAAATAACAGCCCCTAAAATTGAAATTAGAATCAATTTCCAATCTACGAAAAACAACGAAACTAATAAGATGGTAACATCAATTCCCATCTGTACTTTACCTGCTGGAATTTTAAAGCGTTCTTGTAAATATAGAACTAAGAGGTTGATTCCTCCTAAGCTTGAGCGATGGCGAAATAAAATCAGAAAGCTTACCCCCATCAACACATTCGCAAAAATCGCAGCATAAATTGGATTTACACTAGATAAATGAAAAAAATGAGGAATAATTTCGGTAAAACCAGCTAATAATCCAACGGCAATAAATGTCTTGACGACCAATGCCATGCCCATTTTTTTATAAGCAAAATAATAAAATGGAATATTGATCAGGAAAAATAAGATGCCAAACTTCAGGTCGGTAATATAGTGGATCAACAACGATAAGCCCGCTGTACCACCTGTCATAATCCCTGCTTGCTGCAATAAAGTCATGGCAAACGATAGAATGAATGTTCCAATTAACATTGCCAATCCATCTTCAATCTTAGAGTGTTGGTCAATCACGGGCATGACTGGACTGACCAAAGATATATTCTGATCGGTATTCATAAGGATACAACTCAATAGGAGAACAACAGCAGGGAGAAAGATCTTTCAAAGAAAGATATGGCATATTTGATCATTTTTATTCAAATTTCGCAATTTATTCTTATATTTTCACCATAAATGCAATTTATACTCAAAATATTCTTTTTTGAATAATCTTTATGCAATACAGTCCAATGCCTCAGTTTGAATGATATTCATCTAAGAGAAAGATTTTTTACTTAATCGCGATCCCATTTTCTTTTAATTTTTCCAACACAATCGATGTATTTAAATTACTGACGCCAAAGTTACTAGATGACAAAATCCCAATCAACTTGACCATTTCATCTAAATTTTTGACTGCAACCTTCAGTGCAAAATCATAACTTCCTGTGAGTTTATGAATATCTTTCACCGCAGGTTCATTTAAAAGAAACTCAACAAAGCGATCGTGTGTCGCATCATTGTAGTTTTGCAATTTCACTTCAATAATACCCATGATCGGTGTCGGATCTGCGCTTAATGCGATTTGCGCATAGTAACCCGTTATAATTTTGTTTTGTTCAAGCTGAATACGACGACGTGAACATTGAGAAGTTGATAATCCCACCAATTCTGCTAATTCTTGATTAGCTAATCTTCCATTCATTTGTAAATAATGAATAATTTTCTGATCAAAATCATCAAGTTCAACTGACATAAAACGCTCAATTCTGTCTGAAGTTAGAGTTTAACTGATATTGATTTATCAGTTTTAGAAGTTTAACGCCTTAGGATCAAGCGGCTCAAGCTTATGACAAAATTGTAGTCGATTGAATACGCTCAATCCCCTGCTCTAACATACTGTGCCACGCGCTTTGTAGTGAACCATCCAAATCAATCGCTTTACAGGCATCTTCAATGACATAAGTTTTAAAGCCCATCTGTGCAGCATCTAAAGCTGTCCACGCCACGCAAAAGTCTGTCGCAATCCCTACAATATATACTGTATCAATTTGATGTTCTGTTAAATAACCCTTCAAACCCGTTGGAGTTTTACGATCTGCCTCCATAAAAGCAGAATAACTATCAATATCGGCATGAAAGCCTTTACGAATAATCAGTTGTGCAGTTGGAACATCCAGATCAGGATGAAATTCCGCATCATGAGTGCCTTGAACACAATGTTTCGGCCATAACACTTGGGTTCCATACGGCAATTCAATGGTTTCAAACGGCACTTTATTGTCGTGATTATCTGCAAAAGAAATATGTTGCTCAGGATGCCAGTCCTGTGTCAGCACGATATGCTCAAACTTTTTTGCAAGTTGATTAATAATCGGAATAATTTGATCTGCTTTTGCAACGGCCAAATTCCCCCCAGGAGTAAATCCATTTTGGACATCAACAACAATTAATGCGACATGATGAGATTGTATCTGCATACCATGCTCCAATTTAAAACTTGTATTTTTACAATACCCTGCTGATTATGTTCTGGCTACTCATGTTTTAACTTTTACAAAAGATGAAAACGATTCAAGATAAAGATGAATTAAAGTTTTCCACAGTTTGACTAAAGCATATTGTTCTTATGCCTCCGATCAGTCATAATTTGCGTAATTGTCATTCAACCCGATCGAATTGTTGGATGACCAATCAAAATACTGCAACCATCCAATATTTCGTTTCAACTAATTCAATCTCGGATGGGAAAATAGGATAGTTTTTTAAAATGACTCAGCTAGCACAGAATATTCAAGGCTCAATTGTCGCAATCGTCACCCCTATGTTTGAAGATGGCAGCGTAGATTGGAAGAGTCTTGAGAAGCTCGTTGAGTGGCATATCCAACAAGGTACACATAGTATTGTTGCGGTCGGCACAACGGGCGAAGCGTCTACATTAAGCATGGATGAACACACACAAGTCATCAAAGAAGTGATTCGTGTAGCCAACAAACGTATTCCAATTATCGCAGGTACAGGTGCAAATTCAACGCGTGAAGCGATTGAATTGACTAAAGCTGCAAAAGAATTAGGTGCTGATGCGGCATTACTCGTTACGCCATATTATAATAAACCAACACAAGAAGGCCTATATCAACACTACAAAGCGATTGCTGAAGCTGTTGATATTCCACAAATTCTTTATAATGTACCAGGTCGTACTGGTGTCGATATGCAAAACGAAACCGTTATTCGTCTTGCTGATGTTAAAAACATTGTTGGTATTAAAGATGCAACAGGTGACGTACCACGTGGTCAAGCCCTCATCGAAGGTTTAAATAATAAAATCGCTGTTTATTCAGGTGATGACGAAACTGCTTGGGAACTCATTTTACTGGGTGCAAAAGGTAATATCTCTGTAACAGCCAATGTTGCACCAAAGCAAATGAGCGAAATTTGTGAAGCTGCGTTAGCTGGAGATAAAGCAAAAGCACAAAGCTTGAATCAACAAATTGCAAATCTACACAATATTTTGTTTTGCGAATCAAACCCAATTCCTGTGAAATGGGCATTGCATGAGATGGGCTCAATTGGTACAGGTATTCGCCTACCATTAACCGCTCTAGCACAACAATATCGTGAACCGCTCCGCACAGATTTAAAAGCTGCGGGAATTATTTAATACGAGCAATTTATGATGCAATTACGTCTTGGTGTTGTCCTAGTCATTTCAGCTTTAAGTTTGGCTGGTTGTGGTCGTTTTGCCCTCAATAATCATTCTTTAGATTATAAAAAAGCACAAGCACTTGAACCACTCAAATTTCCTGAGGGCATAACGGCAAGACCATTTACGCCATTGTATCCAGCGCCTACAGTTGATCCACTTGCAATTGAGCATGCACCAAAGCTTGAAAATGAAAGTGGCAACCGCTATGCATTGCCTCGTCCAAAAGCGATGCAAAATTCAGCCGATAATACTTCAGCAACCGCTTCAACAGTGGGTCGCCCACAGCTCGTCACTGATGGGAATAAAAACCCATTACTCAAAGTTGATGGCCCGACAGCAGGTGCGTGGCAATATACTTTCGCAACCTTGAGTAGTCTCAACTACAAAGTTATTTCTCAAGCAGAAAATGGCTATGAAGCAACGATTAAAGTAGGCGATCAAAATTACCTACTGAAATTATCGGCTGTAGGCTCAAGCAATACAGTTGCGCTATTCAAACTTGATACAACATTTGCAGACCCTGCTGTTGCAGCTGAAGTGTTAACCCAGATTTACCAAAATTGGCCAGCCTAGTCGTTTACTAGGCATACTTTTTCAAAAGGTTCCCCCATGTTAAAACAAACCTTGCTCTATACTGGTAAAGCAAAATCTGTATATGAAACAGATAATGCTGATCACCTGATTTTAGTCTTTCGTGATGATGCATCAGCATTCAATGGCGAAAAAATTGAGCAACTAGATCGTAAAGGCAAGGTGAACAACCGTTTTAATGCCTTCATCATGGAAAAGTTGGCTGAAGCAGGTATCGAAACTCATTTTGAAAAGTTACTTTCTCCAACAGAAGTGCTTGTGAAGAAATTACAAATGATCCCTGTTGAATGTGTGATTCGTAACTACGCAGCAGGTTCATTATGCCGCCGTTTAGGTGTTGAAGAAGGTAAAGAATTAACGCCTCCAACATTTGAATTGTTCTTCAAAGATGATGCGCTTGGCGACCCAATGGTAAATGAATCTCAAGCAATTGCTTTAGGTTGGGCAACAGCACCTCAACTTGAAAAAATGAAAGAACTGACTTACCAAGTGAATGATGTACTGAAAGCATTATTCGATGCAGGTAATATGATTCTTGTTGATTTCAAACTTGAATTCGGTGTATTCCACGATCGTATTGTATTGGGTGATGAATTCTCTCCAGACGGCTGCCGTTTATGGGATAAAGACACCAAGAAAAAATTAGACAAAGACCGTTTCCGTCAAGGTTTAGGTGGTGTGGTTGAAGCTTATGAAGAAGTTGCTGCACGTTTAGGCATTAACTTAGATAATATCTAAGCCTTAAGCTGCCCTCTCAATAAAAAAACCAGCCTGATTAGGCTGGTTTTTTTATTGGTTTATCTAATTTCCCAGTTTCTGATAAATCAGATTCCCTTCTTTATAGGTTGCCAATACCTGAATATTTTTGATCTCTCGACTTGGCACAGTCAACGGATTTTGATCCAAGATCACTAAATCAGCCAGTTTCCCTTGAGTTATCGTGCCCTTATGCTGATCTTCAAAATATTGATAAGCTGCCCAATCAGTCATCGATTTTAAAGCCATATAGGGACTTACGCGCTCCTCTGGACCCAATACATAATTACTGCGTGTTACTCGATTGACGGTTGCATCTAACATCATCAAACTATTCGGCGGCACAACAGGTGCATCATGATGCTCTGTAAAAATAAGCTGTTTCTTCAAAGCACTTGCCGTCGGTGAAATGCCTGCTGCTCTCGCCTCACCTAAGGTTTGTTGACGATGCCAATCCCCCCAATAGAACGTATGCAATGAGAAGAAAGATGGAATAATATCCAAGGCTTTCAGTTGATCCAGTTGATCGTCACGAATCGTTTGAGAGTGAATCAATACGCTTCTACGATCTGCTTTACCTTGTTTTAATGTGGCATCTTTTACAGCTCCAATAAATTGATCAATTGCCGCATCACCATTGGCATGTGCGAGTACTTGCCAACCCTGTTTAAACGCTAAATTAATATATTGATTGACCTGTTGGTTATCTTTAATCGCAGGATAGCCCTTATAGTTTTTATCTTTACCTTCAGGTGGAATTAAGTAAGGTTGTGTCAACCAAGCTGTTTTACCTTGTGGTGAGCCATCTAAACTGATTTTCACGCCACCAATACGGAAGTGCTGATCATACTGACGACTACTGCCTTGCTTAAGCATATACTCCTGACTGGTGGTAATATCTGGATAAGAGACCACATCAATTGGCAATTGATTTTGTTTGGCTAAAGCATGCCACATCTCCGTTGTGCCCTGATCTGCACGCCCTTCCTGTACCGTGGTAAAACCATTTTTGACGTAGGCATCGATACCTTTTTGTGCGATTTGGAACATCACTTGTGGTGGTACATCTTTAAAAATTGAACCAATCGCAGTAAATAAAGCCGACTCTTCTAAGACCCCATTCGGAATATTCGAATTCGCTTCGCGACGAATCACTCCTCCTTCTGGATTTGGTGTATTTTGATTAAAATTCAGTAATTCTAATGCTTTATGATTCACAGAAGCTAAATGCCCAGACTGATGTAAAATCATCACTGGTTGATCTTTGGACACCCGATCTAAATCACTTGCCGTAGGATGACGTTGTTCAGATAATTGTGCATCATCATAACCATTTCCCAAAATCCAACCGCCCATCATTTTAATCACTGCTGGATTTTGTGTCTTCCACGTATTCATTACGTTTACAAGTGAGTTGATATCAGAAACTGAACCATCAGGCGTCGGATAAAGATTCGCTACCATTTGATGAAAACCAACCATGTTTACATGACTATGCGCATCAATAAAGCTCGGTAATAAAGTTTTGTTGTTTAGATTAATATATTGAACTTGGGAATTTGCCAACCGTTCTGCTTGCTGCTTCGAACCAACAAATACAATTTTCCCATCCTTTACTAATAGCGCCTCAGCATATTTAGGCTGCATTCCTTCCATCGTCAGAATAGAGCCACCATAAAATAATTTCTCCGTTGACTGCTGTTGAGCTGACTTGATGCTCATACAACCAGATACAGCAACGGCAAACAAAGTGATGAGAGAAACAGGATAAAAATATTTTAAATGCATAGAGCTAATTCCATGTTTTTATTATGCCTTTATTATTAAACCTTATTCTTTTTCTGTTGAAAAAGGTTAAAAGGATTCTTTTTGTAATACGAAAATAATATTTATAGTGCGATACAATATTCAAAAGACGAAATGAATACTGTGAAATTAAAATATCTTTGTAAGCCTATTAGATACTTTAATTGCAATATCATCCACATAGCGACTATAAGGAGTAGCTAAAACAATACTTATCATCACTGTAAACAAACTCGCCCACAGACCCGCTACCCAATACGAAAAACCCAATTGAATATGCAATAGATTAAAACAAGGAATTGCTAAAGCATAAATCACAGCAAGATGAATTAAATAAATAGAAAATGAGATCTTGCCTAAGAAAACTAAAAATGGCGAATCAAAAAATTGTGCTAACCATTTGCCTTTTAATACCGCATACACGATACAAAAACCGCCAATAAAATTCAGATAATCGTAGGTTTGCTCACCTAAAAATTGAGCAAAAATCCGATAACTCAAACTTTCATTATGCGCACCACAGAAATATAGCCCCAGCGTGAATAGCAACACAGATAGCCCTGTTGCTAATTCTGATGCATACAGAAATAAACCCATACCTAAAATAAAACTCAGGATACCGAGTAATACTGTTTGTGAAATCGTATAGGCTGTCGCAATACTCAACAGCAAGAACACACCTGCAAGCATCGGTCGTTTGCTATAAAAATAACTAGCGAGATAAATTACCAATGAACCGAGCAGCTCAATCTGCATCGTCCACAATACCCAATTATAGCTTGAGTCCCCAAATAGAAATGCTCCGATACTGCCCTCATACAAAGCTATACTTAATTTTGGATGAGGATTTGCCAAAGCTGCCCCCCATTCAGAAACATGCGTAACATCGATAGGAAGGAAACACACGAGGTAAGCAATAATACAAGATATAAACGCGGGAATAGCCAAACGTGGATAACGCTTAATTAATGATTTTTTAAGTTTTTCAGCTAAATTTTGCTTTTTTAAACTCGATAAACTTAGGACATAACCGCTTAAAACAAAAAAGACAAAAACTGCGCCTGTACCTGAATAAAAGAATGCAAATGGGGAATGATAAAGTTGATCAAAAAAGAGATATTGAGGTACGACACTTAAATCAAAATGATGCATTTGGGGAAAGAAAGTCAGCGATAGATGTGACAATACAACTGCAAGGCAGGCTAAGCCTCGGATACTTTCCGCAGCATTGATTTTGTTTGTGATCATGGCAGAGCTTTATCATCCGTGATATGCCGCGATAATGCGATCTTTTATGTGAAGTGTCTAGTAGCCTCTTACAAAAATATAGTGACTATAAAGCACTTAAATAATAATTCCGCTAACACTTAAACTAAGTTGATGATTTCACTCGAGTCGAAAACCAACATAAGATCGATCCAATACACACCATAAAAGCACCATACCAGAAAGAAACCGTCAGTGGCGTACTGAGTAAAATTGCAGAGAAAAAAGCTGAGAATACAGGAATGAAATACGAAGCACCTGCCAATAACGTGACATTGCCATGCAAAATCCCAACATTCCATGCAGCATAACCAAAGCCCATGGCGGCAGCGGCAAAAAGTAAGGACGTGGAAGATGACCAATCAAAATCAAATGCGCCGCCGCCCATCAATGCATATTTAATCCAAAGCACCATCGAAACCAACATAAAAAATAAGGTAATCCCATTACTACCCTTAGCCATCTTCGCAGTGAGGGTACAATAAGCCGCCCAAAGTAGGGTTCCAATAAAAGCTAATCCATAACTCAGTGGGTTATGTTGTACGTTTACCAACATGCTAGGTAAATCAATACCTTGCTCACCGCCTAATACCCAGCAAATGCCCAAGAGAGAAATCATAAAACCGGGAATAATAAGAAAATTGGCTTTTTGTTGATTAAATACAATAGCTGCCACCATCGTGAATGTTGGCCATAAATAGTTCACCATCCCAACTTCAATCGCTTCTCGATTATTACTACTATAGCCAATAGATAGTGATAAACACACTTCATAGCTAACAAATAAAATACTGCCCCAAATTAAATAGGCTTTTGGAAAACTTTTAAGATTGCTCCAACCTAATGAAAAAAATAGGAAAATAGAGGAAATCGTATAAATTAATGCTGCGCCACCGACTGCACCAAAATGCGAACTGACATCCTTGATCAATGCAACAATCAAGCTCCAAAGGAAGATCGCAAGCAATCCAATGAATGTGGCTTTTTTTGAGTTCATATTGAAATAAATCGAATATAAAACCGCAGCCAAATTCCCATTTACTGTTTTGGGAACTTGACTAGGTGAAATGTGAAAATACAACTCATCTGTTTAAATAGATCTTTATTGTTGCTGTTGTTCCTGCTGCCAACGGCGTTGCTGCAAACGTTCGGCTTCAACTTCACGTTTATTTAAGGCTCGCTCATACAGCTTCGTACCCCGCAACTCAGGTGGCAAGTATTCCTGTAAAACAAAATGCTCAGGGTAATTATGCGGATAGAGATAATCAACGCCATAACCTTGTTGCTTCATCAATTTGGTTGGCGCATTCCGTAGATGTAATGGCACAGGTAAATTCGCAGTTTTTTCGGCAAGCTCCAAAGCTCGGTTAATGGCGAGATAGGTACTATTACTTTTCGGACTGGTTGCGAGATATACAGCACATTGACCTAAGATAATCCTTGCTTCAGGCATACCGACCGCTTGTACTGAACGGAAACACTCACCCGCCAACAACAAGGCATTTGGATTAGAATTGCCAATATCTTCCGATGCTGCAATCAACATTCGACGTGCAATAAAAATAGGGTCTTCACCACCTTTGAGCATGCGTGCCATCCAATATAGGGTCGCATCAGCATCGCTACCACGAATCGATTTGATAAATGCCGAAACCAAATCATAATGCTGCTCACCTGATTTGTCATAACGTGCAATATTCTGCTGTGCGACTTTAACCACAATTGCATTGGTCACGATATTTTCAATATCAAGCTCAAAAGTACTGGCGATTAAATCAATCAAATTAAGCGCTTTACGTGCATCACCCGCAGCAAATTGAATCAGCGCATCATATTCTTCAATCTGAATAAAACGCTCTTTCAAAAACTTATCACTTTGAATCGCTTTATTGATCAGGGTTTGAATCGCATCAGCATCCAAACTGTTTAAGGTATAAACCTGACAACGAGAAAGCAGTGCACTATTAACTTCAAAAGATGGATTCTCCGTGGTTGCACCAATCAAAGTGATTTTGCCTTTTTCAACTGCATTCAGTAAGGCATCTTGCTGCGACTTATTAAAGCGATGAATCTCATCAATAAACACTACTGGCGTCAGTAAATCGCCGCTTTCAGCAATCACTTCGCGCAGCTCTTTTACGCCAGTATTCAATGCAGATAAACTAATAAAAGGGCGATCAACTGCCTGTGCCAATAACAAAGCAATTGTAGTCTTACCTACCCCAGGCGGCCCCCAAAAGATAATCGAAGGCAAATGCCCCTGATCAATCATTTGACGTAACGGTGCATGCTCACCGAGCAAATGATCTTGCCCAATGATTTCTGACAAATCACGAGGGCGTAAGCGTTCAGGTAAAGGAATATGCGTATCTGACATCATCACGGACTTTATACTGTTTTATCCTAGTCTATTGCGTCTGATTCAAATCTACAATTTGAATCTGCAACCACGTGATATTCTATTGCGCAGTATTCTTTTGAAGTAACTGCTGCATGACATGGTAGCTTGCAGTAATTCGAGCTTCATTCGGAAAATTAGTGTTAGCGAGCATCACAATTCCAATTTTCTGCTGCGGAATAAATGCAGCATAGGCACCAAAGCCATTACTTGAACCAGTTTTATTAAACAATGTTGCTGCTGGAGCACGCTTTGGTTGTTTGATCGGTGTGACGATATGACTTTCTAAAGCCATTTTGCTGGAGTTACCTTCTAAAAGTGTTTCAAGCTTAACAGGATAAGCATATTGCTCCCAGCCTAGCCCTTGGGTCATCGCACCAACTTTAAAATATCCCACATGCGTTGTTTCAACCGCTGCTCTTAAGGGCTGTTTTAGCTTTTGTGGGTGAATTTGAATATCTAAAAATTTCAGCATATCAGAACTACTACTTTTCACTCCGTAAGCTTCAGCATCCAACATCCCAGCAGAAACGCGAATGGGTTGATCATTTTTATAACCCCATGCATATTGTGACATCTGCTGTTCAGGTACTTGCACAAAACTCTGACTCAATCCCAATTGTGGAAAAAGTGTTTTTTCTAACAATTCAGAATAGGGTCTTTTCAATGCTAATGCCGTGATATAACCCATCAAACCAATGCTTGGATTTGAATATTGTCGTGCGGTACCAACGTTGGTCTTTGGCTGCCATGTTTGAAAATATTGAAGCATGTCCTGCTGAGTAACAACTTCATCTGGAAATTGCAACGGAAAGCCACCTGCGGTATATGTACCTAAATTTAAAATCGTAGCTTTATTCACTGCGGTATTTTTTAATTCTGGAAAATACTTGGCGGGATGATCCGACAATAATAACTGCCCTTTCGCCTGTGCATAGCCCGCCAAAGTTGCATTAAATGTCTTACTGACTGAGCCAAGTTCAAATAAAGTATTGTTACTTACTGCTTGTTCGTTTGATTTTGATGCCAAGCCATAATTGATAAAATAATGCTTACCATCTAACGTGACACCGACCGCTAATCCAGGAATCTTATATTGATCTAATAGTGGTTTAAATTGTTGATCTACAATTTCCTTAACTTGTTGCTCACTAAGCGGTTTTGCCCAAATCGAAGAATTACAGGATAAAAGCCCTGCAAGTAAAAAAAGCATTCTTGATGCGATCATGTATATTTCCCAAACTCATTTCATTCAAACAAAGAGGCTCTCAAACCACATCGACCTCTCAGTGTTCATCATATGGGAATGTATAGATAAAATACTGTAAAAGTATTGTTTTTTATTGATAAAAAACACAGTTATAAGAAATATATATCAAGATCTAACGTACCCAACGTACGACATAATCTTCTATATCTTCTTCATTTATATCTTGTTCTGAAATACAGCGACCAGCTGCTGATTTCTTCGCTTTAATCACACTTTGACGTGAGCCCGTATTTAAATAATGCCATGACGGTAAATTTTTACCTTCATTCAAGCGACGATAAGCACAACTAGGAGGTAACCATGTAATTGTTTGCAATCGTTCAGGTGTTAATTGAATACAATCTACAACATGCTGTTGACGATTCGGATAATCAGAACAACGAGCAGTTTTACAGTCTAATAATTTACATGCAACTTTGGTGTATGCGACTTCTGCCGTTTCTTCATCTTCAAGCTTAACCAAACAACATAAACCGCAACCATCACACAATGCCTCCCACTCAGTATTATTCAACTGATCAAGCGGATATAGTTTCCAAAAGTTAGGGCGTAATTCGGTAGACATGGCAAATGTATTAGGCTTTTAAAATTTGTCTTGATTATAGCATTTATTCTCAATCAAGCTGTTTTCCAAGCGACTTAAGCGATTAACAATACTTAAGTTATTGAACATTTCAACCACAGAAACACCACATTTGGTTCAAAAAACACACGCTATAGTAATCCCATAACGATAAATTTAGGAGGAAGTAATATGTTCCGTTGGGCTATTATTTTTGCAGTGATTGCATTAATCGCCAGTTTATTAGGTTTTGGTGGTGTTGCTGGTTTATCCAAAGACTTTGCCGTCATTTTACTAGTGATCGCGGCTATTCTTGCTGTAGTGGGTTTCTTATCACGCGGTAAAGCTTAGTTTAAAGAGAAATAAAAATTCAGAAAGAAAAAAGAAGAATCGCCGTATTCTTCTTTTTTTATTGTCATCATTTCAGCCGAATAAAAATTTGTCCTTCCGCTAACATCATCAATTTTTGCTTTTTTATGCTTTAATCAAAGCATTGAAAATATAGATCAGGATTAGAAAATGAGCTTTCCAATTACAACGCGTGAAATTGAATACACTGCACCAGATGGTCAGCGCCTTATTGGCTATTTTGCAACACCTATCCGCGATGTACCTGTTGCAGGAGTTATTGTTGCTCCAGAATGGTGGGGACGTACCGAATATACCGAGCAACGTGCGCGTGAACTTGCAGAACACGGTTTTGCTGCTCTCGCAATTGATATGTATGGAGACAAAAAAGTTACCTCTGATGTTCCTCAAGCATCTGCATGGATGATGCAAACATTTGATCATGTAGACACCGTGGTTGATCGTGCTCAAGCAGGCTTAGATGCTTTAAAAGCACAACCAGAGGTCAATACTGAAAAATTGGCAGCGATTGGTTTTTGTTATGGTGGTAAAGTTGTTCTGGATTTGGCGCGATCTGGTGCTGATTTGAAAGCGGTGGTGACCTTCCACGCGAATTTAAGCCCGAAAGCACCTGCACAAAAAGGAAAAATTCAGGCAGAAATTCTTGTATTACATGGTGAGATCGACACCATGGTTTCTTTAGATGATGTCGCAAGCTTCCGTCAGGAAATGCACGATGCAGAAGTCGATCATGAAGTGATTATTTTTGAAGATGCCAAACATGGCTTTAGTAACCCCCTCGCTGATGAGCGAGCTAAAGCAAATAATGTTGATTTAGGCTATAACGCCGAAGCTGAACATCAAGGATTAGAAGCCATGTATGAATTACTAGATAAACATTTAACCTGATTCAAAATATTGGCATAAACTTTCGCAAAGACTTCATCCTGTGTAGGTGGCATTTATGTCTCCTACACACTAACAAATGTTTTTATCATTTAAATGAGTCCACGATTATATTTTCATTATACTAAGCCTCTGCTTTTGATTGTTCTGATTCATGTCTGATTTCTCATTTTCTGATGCACTACTCACGTGGTTCGACCAACATGGCCGCCACGATTTACCATGGCAAGTCGCTGATGATCCCTACAAAGTTTGGGTATCAGAAATCATGCTTCAACAGACTCAAGTTAAAACTGTTCTGCAATATTTTGATCGCTTTATCGAAAGGTTTCCAACCGTAGACGATCTTGGTCAGGCCAGTTGGGATGACATTGCCCCTTATTGGGCTGGTTTAGGCTACTATGCCCGTGCACGCAATCTGCACAAAGCCGCTGTTATCGTAAAGCAGAAAGGAAAGTTTCCTGAAACATTAGAACAGTGGATTGAATTACCAGGCATTGGTCGTTCAACTGCTGGTGCATTAATGTCTCTTGGCTTACGACAATATGGCGTCATTATGGATGGCAATGTGAAACGAGTTTTAGCACGTTTTTTTGCGATTGAAGATGATCTATCTAAGCCACAGCATGAGCGTGCTTTATGGCAAATTGCGGAACAGCTGTGCCCTAAAGAACGTAACCATGATTACACCCAAGCAATCATGGATTTGGGTGCTACAGTCTGCACACCGAAAAAGCCTTTGTGTCTATACTGCCCAATGCAACAAAACTGTCAGGCCTATCAGCAAGGTTTAGAACAAGAACTCCCATTTAAAAAAGCAAAAAAACCTGTCCCTGTTAAAACGGCGAATGTGCTCCTAATTCAATCAGGTCATGAGTGGCTTTGGCAACAACGTGAAGCCCACGGTCTATGGGGAGGTTTGTATTGTCTGCCTATTATTGAACAGGCAACCGAATTACAACAGATTGAACAGCAATTTAAGCTCCAAGCTCAAGTATCATCACTACAGATTAGTCATAGTTTTACCCACTTTACATGGATACTGAATGAGCAACTGTTCCACGTGGAACATGATCAAAAAGAACAGCTCAGTATCGAATTAAATGGAGTGTGGCTAAGTCCAGAAGCTGCGATTGCCAAAGGCATTCCAACCGCCATGAAAAAATTGATTACAGCAAAACAAAAGACCTCCTCTACTTAATTGCTGTAAATCGAAATCACAAGGAGTTTGTGTGCGTCTTTCGATTCCATTTATCGTGATTAGTCTGTTGGCTATTCTAATTTCTGCATGTACGACAACACCTAGTAAGCCTACGCCCCTACCAACCACTCAAATCAATAAACTTAAAAATCTGCGTTTAGATAGCCGTTTGCCCGTCCCAGTCAAAGGTGTCAATCGAGGTGAATTACGAGATACTTGGGGAGCTGCACGTAGCCAAGGACGTAACCACGAAGGGATTGATATCATGGCGGAGCGTGGGACGAAAGTGTATAGTGCTACCGAGGGGTTAGTCGCTGATTTACGTAATAATAATTTAGGTGGCAAAATCATTTGGATTCTTGGACCATCTGGTTCTTGGCACTACTATGCCCATTTAGATGGTCATAAACGTGGTCTTAATGTGGGAGACTATGTTCATAAAGGTGATCTCATTGGTTATGTAGGCAATACAGGCAATGCCCGTGCGACTGCCCCACATTTACATTATGGTATTTATTTAAATG
The DNA here is from genome assembly GCF_014636095.1 of Acinetobacter modestus. Classification (GTDB taxonomy): domain Bacteria; phylum Pseudomonadota; class Gammaproteobacteria; order Pseudomonadales; family Moraxellaceae; genus Acinetobacter; species Acinetobacter modestus. Next base: position 30,283 of record NZ_BMDV01000003.1, on the reverse strand, counting down.
GCAAAGGGCGTGGAGCAGTCAATCCATACTCATATTTACGTTAGGAACATAGAATGTCAGAAGCATTGATTGAACGACTGGTTAAATTTGCAGAGTCTGGAAATCAGCAAAAAATCATCATCAATGGTACAAGCTATCAGGGCTGGATCATGGAAATTACTGAAGATGCCCTACTGATCAGCACAGGTTTTGCAGATAAATCAGGCAAGGACTTTTGGCTGAAATTTACTGATTTAAACACAGCAGAATTATATTATTGGGATACCCGTCAAGATGACTGGGTTACATTCAAACTCTAAATTTTTCCCTGATAATAACAATAGGAAGCAGTCAATATGACAATCCAACGCTGTGGCTGGTGTTCCTCTGATCCGCTCTATATCGCCTACCATGATGAAGAATGGGGCAAGCCCGAGCATGATGAAGCACGGCTGTTTGAGATGCTGTGCCTTGAGGGACAGCAGGCAGGGTTGTCATGGATTACCGTATTAAAAAAACGTGAAAGCTACCGCGCACATTTCTTTCAATATCCCATCACGCAGATTGCGGCCCTCAGCGATGATCAACTGGAAAATAAGCTCAGCGATTCAGGCCTTATCCGTCATCTAGGTAAACTTAAAGCGATTCGAGACAATGCCATTGCATGGCAGCAACTCAAAAATGAAGTTGGTGATGTATCTCATTGGCTATGGGCCTTTGTTGACCATCAGACTCCAAATAACGATGTCATTCATTATCGTGATGCACCTGCACAAACCGAAATCAGTCAAAAACTTTCAAAAACACTGAAAAAACGTGGTTTTAAATTTGTTGGTCCCACAACATGTTATGCGTTTATGCAAGCGGTAGGAATGGTCAACGATCACGAAAATCACTGTCATTTTAAATAATACGAATTTATTTTGCTTTCCAAGGAGTTATCGAATGAGCAATAACCAAATTCGTGCTTATGCTGCAATGAAAGCAGGAGAGCAATTGGTTCCTTATCAATTTGATGCAGGTGAATTAAAGCCACATCAGGTTGAAGTTAAAGTTGAATACTGCGGTTTATGTCACTCAGATTTGTCTGTGATCAATAATGAATGGCATTCATCCGTTTATCCTGCTGTCGCTGGACATGAAATTATTGGCACAATTATCGCACTCGGTTCAGAAGCCAAAGGACTGAAACTTGGTCAACGTGTTGGCATTGGTTGGACAGCTGAAAGTTGCCAAGCATGCGATCCTTGTATTGGTGGTCATCAAGTTTTATGTACCGGTGGCAGCGTTGCGACTATCGTTGGGCATGCAGGTGGTTTTGCCGAAAAAGTCCGAGCAGGTTGGCAATGGGTCATTCCTCTACCAGAGGGTTTGGATCCTGAGAGTGCAGGACCATTGCTTTGTGGCGGCATTACCGTGTTTGATCCTTTACTTAAACATCAGATCCAAGCAACACATCACGTCGGTGTCATTGGCATTGGTGGTTTAGGGCATATGGCCATCAAGCTACTTAAAGCTTGGGGTTGTGAGATTACTGCATTTAGTTCAAATCCAGACAAAACTGAAGAACTCAAAGCCATGGGCGCTGACCATGTGGTGAATAGTCGTGATGCTCAAGCGATCAAAGCGCAACGTGGCAAATTTGATCTATTGCTTAGCACCGTCAATGTAACTCTGAATTGGCAAGCCTATCTCAATACCTTGGCACCGAATGGTAGTATGCATTTCTTGGGTATTACCTTAGAGCCTATTCCAGTTTCTGTAGGTACTATCATGAGTGGTGCCAAATCGATTACAGCTTCACCAACTGGGTCACCTTTAGCACTGCGTCAACTACTACAATTTGCCGCACGTAAAAATATTGCGCCACAAATTGAGCTATTTCCAATGTCTCAACTCAATGAAGCCATTGAACGACTGCATTCAGGTCAAGCACGTTATCGGATCGTACTTAAAGCAGACTTTGATTAATTTAAAACCGACGACATACGCTCTCTCACCCAATCCGCCAACTGTTGAATGGCGTGGCGGATTTCGGTGGTCAACGCATGCCCTGCATTTAAGCGAATGAAGTGCTGATAACGCTGATCTTCACCAAACACTTCCCCTGGTACGATATTAATCCCTTGGCGCTGCGCTAAATAATATAACTCTAAGCCCGTAATATTTTCTGGCAGTTGCAACCACAAAGCATAACCCCCTTCTGATTGACTCAAGGCGATTGGAATCCCACCAAATACTTCCAAAATATAAGCACGATACTGTTGGACTTGTTGCATCAACTTCGGTCTTAACTCATCCAAATGCTCACGATAACCACGACTATAAATGAAATCAGCCAAGCCTAACTGTAAGGGCGTATTTACCCCCACATTCCGAAAATGGCGTGATCATGCCGAATTTGCTACTCCCGACAGTGGAGTTTGTATGTCAGCAACAACAGCATATCGCGCTGGCAATCAAGCAACCGACAGGACAAATTGTTCAGATGCTGGAATTACAATTACCTGAGCAAACTATTGGCACACCGAAAAGCCGTGACTTAACTGCTCAGTCAAAAACTCAATAAATAAACGGACTCGTTTCGGCAAATGCTCTTGCTGATAATACACTGCATGGATGCTTTGATAAGAATGTTCAATCTGGTCTTCAAACAATGCCAGCAAATGTCCCTCATTGAGGTCCTGCCAGATTTCAAACTCTGACAGTCGTGCAATGCCCTGCCCACGCAAGCACAGTTGCCGTACCGTTTCGCCACTGGAGGCCTTAATTTTGGGCTGAGCCAGAAAATATTCCCCATTCACCTTAATCGGCCATTTATTAATATAGCTGGGACGGGTAAAACCAATCACCTCATGTTCAAGAAGCTCTGCTGGCTGCTGTGGAGTACCCTTACGGCTGAGATAGTCTGGACTGGCGACGATATAAAGTCGGCTTTTACACACCAGTTTGGCATGCAGGCTGGAATCATGCAGCTCCCCAAAACGAAACGCCACATCGGTCTTGTGTTCCAGTAGATCAATCACCAAGTCATTACTATTCAGCTCGATTTCAATATTTGGGTAACAGCATTGAAACTTCTGCACTAAAGGCGTGATCACATGCAGGATAAAGGGCGTGGCCGAATCAATCCGTATAATGCCCGAGGTGTCCTGATCGGATTTTTCTAGAGCTTCTTCAGCTGCACTTAAATCACTGAGAATTTTACGCGCATGTTGTAAAAATTGTTGTCCTTCTTGGGTCAGTTTTAACTTTCGGGTGGTGCGTTCCAGCAAGGTCACTTCAAGTTTTGATTCCAGACGGCTAAGCGAACGGCTTATGCCAGATGCAGTCTGCCCTAATCGTTCCGCGGCCGCAATAAAGGAACCTGTATCGACAATGGTCATAAAGGCAACAAGTTCTTCCACAGTTGATTTCATTGCCACGCCTCAATTATTGATATTTAGTCAACTATATTTTGCAGATTCATCTATTTTTTAGCAACAATAATCATCGCAAAATGGCAGCCATCAACAGAATAGTGAAAAAGATTAAGCGAACAATCTGTGTATCGCTCAATTTGGTTGAATTTAATCCTGCTTCACCGACCTTTATCACCCTGATGCTGGTCTGGATAGGGATGGTTTTTTCGAGTTTGCTCATCCCTTCGATGGCAAGCTGGCTAATGTATCAGTGCATAAAAAAGCCTGATTGAATCAGGCTTTTTACTCTTAGATTTATTTAAGCAATTCAGGCAAATGTGGCTGTGCATATAATGGATTGTAAATTTCTTTCTTCATCTTCATCAGCATTTGATACGGTTGCTGCTGCACAAACATATTCACAAAACTCAATGGAATCGAACCAGCAGGATCTGCATAACCACTAGTCATGACTTTAACCTTATTATTGGCAAGTCTTTGGAACGTCCAATCTCCTGTATATTGATTCAAACGAATCACATCAGGTTGTTCAGGGTAACTATTTTTAATCGCGTTATTCTTAATACTAATACTGCCATCAGCATTCTTATTCATTTTGCCTTTAATGACCAAGTCACGGTCTTTCAAAGGAAATGGGAAATCTAACAGCATATACAGGGTAAATTCCCCTTTCTTTTCATCCCGAGACAAAAGCTGTGCCTTAGCAACATAAGGCACCCATTGAGGTGTGCGCTCAACATCAAGTACTACCGCAACTGCCCGTTCCAAAGGCACATCAAAAGTCGTTTCTGCTTTGTACTGAAAGACCGGATTATTCTCTGTTTGGTAGGTCCAAACTTTAATATTATTGCGATGTAAACTCAGTTTAGGTGCTTCTGCGGCACTGACGACTAAACTTGTCGCACTTAGCAGTGTAGCAAGAACAATATGCTTTTTATTCATGTCATGCTCAATTGTTGTAATGATGGTGAGAGCTTGTTGTATCTCTATCAGAAAGAAAGCTCAACAAGCTCTTTTATAGTACAAAAAAGTACCTTTTAAACTTCAATCTCGTTAAAGCCTAAAACATCTTTCATATCATATTTACGAGCTTCGCGACCGACGACCCATGCAGCCGCACGAACAGCGCCTGAAGCAAAATTCATTCGATTGGTCGCTTTATGTGTGACTTCAACACGTTCACCCTCACCAATAAACATCACGGTATGTTCACCGACGATGTCGCCACCACGAATGGTTTGAAAGCCAATACTTTGACGCTCACGAGCACCTGTATGACCTTCACGGCAATACACAGCATCCGTTTTCAAGTCACGACCTAAAGTATCTGCAATCGCCTCGCCCATCATAAATGCAGTACCAGATGGTGCATCCACTTTGTGACGGTGATGTGATTCGATGATTTCGATATCAACGCTATCACCAAACACTTTCGCTGCAAGCTCTAATAATTTGATTGAAACATTCACACCAACTGAATAGTTAGCAGCATAAACGACTGGAGTCTGTGTTGCGGTTTCATCTAAGAAAGCCTTTTGTTCATCCGACATCCCTGTGGTGCCAATCACCATTGCAACACCTGCCTCACGGCATAACTTTAAGTGTTGTTCAGTGGCAACAGGCGCAGTGAAATCAATCACGACATCACAGTCTTTTAAAACTTCACTTAAACTTCCCACAATCTTGACGCCGATGTTGCCAATCCCTGCAAGTTCCCCTGCATCTGCACCCACCAAACTGCTTTCTGGACGTTCAACAGCTGCTGCGAGTTGGTAGCCTGCTTGTTGTACTGCTTGAATCAGAATACGCCCCATGCGTCCGCCTGCACCCAAGATTCCAATGCGTGGAGAAGTCGACATAATTTTTCCTAGTCTTTTATTTAAACAATTGAGCTACTATAGCAAAACTCTGTGTCTACGCTAAAAAATTCCCATAAAAAAACCTGCCGCAGCAGGTTTTTTATTGATGCTAATTAATCAAACAAGCGATCAAAGAAAGATTTTTTCTTTGGTGATGCAGCATGACCATCACCATCTAACGACGCTTGTAATTCTTTCAACAATTCACGTTGGCGACTGTTTAAATTCACAGGTGTTTCTACCACGATACGGCACAATAAGTCACCGACCATGCTGCTACGTACAGGACGAACACCTTTACCACGTAAGCGGAATAGCTTACCTGTTTGCGTACCTTCTGGAATTTTTAAGCTGACACGACCATCAAGCGTCGGGATTTCAATTTCTTTGCCCAATGCAGCATCAGCAATACTGACTGGCACATCCATATAGAGATCTGCACCGTCACGTTGGAAGACTTCGTGTTCACGAACTACGACTTCAACGTATAAATCGCCCGCTTGACCATCACGAATCGCTTCACCTTTACCTGTTAAGCGAACACGATCGCCGCTGTCCACACCTGCAGGAATAGTGACTTCAAGCGTTTGTTGACGATCGGCAACGCCAGAACCATGACAAGTATTACAAGGGTTTTTGATAATTTTGCCTTGACCGCGGCAAGTACTACAAGTTTGTTGAACCGAGAAGAAACCTTGCTGCATACGTACTTGACCAGCACCATGACAGGTACGACACGTCTCAACATCATTTGGATTCTTAGAACCTTTACCATCACAGGTTTCACACGGCGCTGGTGCAGTAAAAGTAATGGTTTTTTTCACGCCTTTGACTGCTTCTTCAAGCGTCAATTCCATCACATAGCGAAGATCAGAGCCACGACGTTGGCGTTGTTGTTGGCGACCACCGCCACCGAAAGCACCACCAAAAATATCACCAAACTGGCTAAAGATGTCTTCTGCACTAAAACCACCACCGAAGCCACCGCCGCCACCAAAACCACCCTCAAAAGCGCTATGACCAGCACGATCATACATGCTGCGTTTTTCGCCATCAGAAAGTACTTCGTAAGCCTCTGCTGCTTCTTTAAACTTTTCTTCCGCTTCCGCATTGTCTGGGTTACGATCTGGATGATATTTCATCGCCAACTTACGATAGGCTTTTTTAATCTCATCATCACTTGCGGTTTTCGAAACGCCTAAAACCTCATAATAATCACGTTTAGCCATGGTTGGCGATGCTCCTCACGGAATTGGTTCAATCTCTACAAATAAATAAGCTCTGTTGACATTTTATTTCTAAAGTCAACAGAGCCTTAATAGGGCCTGTACAATACGTTTACAAGGGTGATTGTGATAAAAAAAGCGATAAATTTAGAAAACCGCTTTATTTCTAAAGTATCTGGCAATACCTTTGATCCATGCATTCAACAGAAATAGCCATGCAATTGAGCTAAACACGACACCCACAACCGTCATGGCGGTCACCCAGAGGGCGCTGTTCCAGACAAAAAAGAACAGTGGAATAAACCACAGGGCAGCAAAGAAAGCCATTAGAATAAACAGCAGCACATTACGCATAATCCACAGTGCATGCGCGTGTATCCATACTTCAGCATTATTCGCAGTCGCAACTTTTCGTGCCAGCAGATACGCAAACACTGCAAACACGATTGTAAATAATGCAAGAAACATGAACACGTACGAAATCGCCACATAACGGCGATGCTGCTCAATATTGTCTTGCCCCATGCTCTAGATCACCTCATTCACTGCATTTTGCCAAACCAGTCATGCAATGAAATTCAATTATTTTTTGGTCTTAAAATATAGGTGCTACTATATTGAAATTTTCAATATTTCGCACCTTTATTCACAAAATAATTATGATAGATGTGTTGCTTTCTTGACCTTAAACCACGCCGCATAGAGTGCAGGCAGGAAAAACAGGGTCAACAGGGTAGCCACAATCAAGCCACCCATAATCGCAACCGCCATCGGACCAAAGAAAATACTGCGTGATAAAGGGATCATCGCCAGTACAGCAGCCAATGCCGTCAATACAATTGGACGGAAACGGCGCATGGTTGCACCAATCACCGCATCCCACGGTGCATACCCTGCCTGAATGTCCTGCTCAATCTGGTCAATCAGGATCAGCGAGTTACGCATGATCATGCCAGATAAAGCAATTGTCCCTAACATCGCGACAAAACCAAAAGGCTTATTGAACAAAAGTAAGAATGCAACAACGCCAATCAAACCAAGAGGTGCTGTCAATAAAACAATCGTTGCGCGTGACATACTACGTAATTGAATCATCAGCAAAGTCATCACCACAGCCAAGAATAATGGCATGCCTGCATTCACCGAATTTTGACCTTTTGCAGACTCTTCAACCGTACCACCGACTTCCACTAAGTAACCATTGGGTAAATCAGCACGTAAAGCTTGCATTTTGTCTGCCAATTGCTGAACCACTGTTGCAGGTTGTAAATTGGTTCGAATATCCGCGCGGACTGTAATCGTTGGTAGACGATTACGATGCCAAATCAGACCTTCTTCAAAACGTGACTCAATTTTTGCTATTTGTGCTAGAGGTACGGTAGTTCCTTTGGTGGTTGGCACAGCTAAACTTGCTAACGAAGCCACTTCAACACGTTCTGACTTATCACCACGTAAACGAATTTCAATGAGTTCACGTTTTTCACGATATTGATTCATCACCGCCCCTGTCACAGAAGCGTTTAGGAAGTTAGCCAAATCAACACTGGACACGCCCATTTGACGAGCACGATCTTGGTCAATTTCAATTGCAATAATTTTGCTTGGCTCGCCCCAATCTAAATGTACGTTGGTTGTATTGGGATCTTCACTTAAAACTTTAGCCACTTTTTGTGCCTCTGCCCGAACCGTTGCCAGATCTTCACCTGAGACCCGATACTGCAATGGATAACCCACAGGCGGACCATTTTCCAGCAAGGACACACGGGTACGTACCTGAGGCAACAACTGCTTGATTTGCGTCTCTAAAGAACGACGGATTTCATCACGATCATCAAGAGAAGAAGCCAAGACTACAAATTGAGCAAAACTGGCTTGTGGGAGTTGTTGGTCTAAAGGTAAGTAAAAACGTGGTGAACCTGTTCCAACATAAGCGACATAATTATCAATCCCTTTTTGTTTGGATAGGAATTGTTCTACCTTATGTACTGCTTGTTCTGTCGCCGTTAGTGAAGCCCCCTCCTCCAGTTTTAAGTCCACCAGAATTTCTGCACGATTCGATGGTGGGAAGAATTGTTGCGGTACCAACTTAAACATCGCAACAGACAATACAAAGATACCGACCGTAATAGCAATCACCGTTTTACGATAGGTAATACAGATTTCGACGATATGCCTGAAGGATTGATAGAACTTGGATTGGTAAGGATCATGATGCTGACCATGCGACTCAACCACTGGTGCAGGTTGCTTGCGTAACCTTGCCCATAAACGTAAATACCATGCCGCTTGTTGATTCTGTTTGGTGAAATCAGGTAATAATTTTTCACCTAAATAAGGAACAAATAAAACAGCAGCAATCCATGAAACGATCAATGCAATCGTCACGACTTGGAAAATAGAACGTGTGTATTCACCTGTTCCAGATTGTGCCGTGGCAATTGGCAAGAAACCTGCTGCGGTAATCAATGTACCTGTGAGCATTGGAAAAGCGGTGGTTTGCCATGCAAAACCTGCCGCTTTTAATCGGCTGTAACCCTGTTCCATTTTAATCGCCATCATTTCCACGGCGATAATGGCATCATCAACCAACAAACCCAGCGCAAGAATTAATGCGCCTAATGAGATCTTATGTAAGCCGACATCAAATAAACTCATTCCAGCAAAGGTCATTGCTAAAACCAATGGAATCGACAATGCAACAACAAGCCCTGTACGAAAACCGAGTGAGAAGAAACTGACCAATAAAACGATAATGACCGCTTCAGCTAAAACTTTTAAGAACTCTTGAATACTACGTTGTACTGCAACAGGTTGGTCTGAAACTTTTTGCAGTTTCATGCCCAAGGGTAAGGTTTTTTGCAAGTGGTTAAATTCAGTTTCAAGGTTTTTACCCAGCGCAATGATGTCACCACCTTTACGCATGGAAACAGCGATGCCAATGCCATTTTCACCCATAAAACGCATACGTGGTTGAGCAGGTTCACTAAAGCCGCGATAGACCTCAGCAACATCCCCCAATTGAATGGTTTTATCGCCCACCAACAACGGCATTTTTTTCAGGTCATCGACACTATGTAAGTGTCCGCTAACTCTGATTTGAATACGGTCTGTACCTGTTTCAAAGAAACCTGCACCTGCCATATCATTTTGCTTCTGAATCGCTTCCTGAATGGCTGTGACAGGGACACCGAGCTGAACAGCTTTGGTATTGGATAATTCGATCCAGATCTTCTGATCTTGTAGACCCACCAAATTAACCTTGCTGACATCTTTGACCCGTTGCAATTGTAGTTGCAAACGATCGGCATATTCTTTCATTACCGCATAGTCAAAGTCCTTGCCCGTCAGTACATAGATATTGCCAAAGGTATCGCCAAACTCATCATTAAAAAATGGGCCTTGCACGCCATTGGGCAATTGATGGCGAATGTCATTGACCTTTTTACGTACGTTGTACCAAACGTCAGGAATCTGCTCAGAACGATAGGAATCCTTAGCAATAAACGTGACCATAGATTCCCCAGGCCGTGAATATGCCCGAATATTTTCATATTGCCCTGTGGTCATCAGTTCTTTTTCAATACGATCTGTCACCAGCGTTGCAACTTCCTGTGCGGTTGCGCCTGGCCAATAGGTCTGCACCACCATCACTTTAAAGGTAAAAGGTGGGTCTTCGCTCTGTGACAGCTTGGAATAGGACATCACCCCAACAATGCCCAGCAACAGCATAAAGTAGAGAATGATACCCTTATTCTTAAGCGCCCATTCTGAAAGGTTAAATTTCATGATCAGGCTCCCGCTTTTACCGTGACTTCACGATTATCACGGTCTACAGGATGAATCTTTTGCTGATCACGCAACAGGTGTACACCACCGACCACAACCCAATCTGAAGCTTTTAGACCTGAAAGAATAGGCACACTGTCACGGCCATAAGTTCCCAAAGCCACAGGAACTTTACGTAAGGTTTGATTGGCATTGACCACCCAGACATAGGCTTGTTGATCATTGGCAGTGACGCTGGATAAAGGCACGCTCAGGACATTGTTTTCATTTGCCACAAAGAACACTCGTGCGCTTTGTCCAAGTTGAATCGTGGACTGTCCCTCAAGCAGGGAGACCTTGACAGTAAAGGTACGTGACTGGTCAGCGGCTGGTGAGACCTCACGGACTTTTGCGGCAAAACGTGTATCTGGCTGTGACCATAAGGTGACCCAGGCAGGCTGCCCGACTTTAATGGTACTGACTGCCTGTTCAGGCACACCAAACACCACCTCACGCTCCCCATCAATCGCCAGTTGATAGGCAGCCTGCCCTGCCGCCACCACCTGTCCTGTTTCAATATTGCGTTGGGTAATCACCCCATTTTTATTGGAGACCAACTGGTTATAGCCTGTTTGGTTAGAGGAAACCTCATAGTTTGAACGGGCCTGTTGCAGTGTTGCCTGTGCCGACTCATATTGGTTTTTAATAGCATCAAATTGTGAACGGCTGACCGCATTGACAGGCAAAAGTTGTTGATAACGCTTATATTCTTCCAATGCAATTTTTGCGGCGGCCTGTGCACTGTCCAGTTGGGCTTTGGCCGCATTCATTTGCAACTGGGCATCTTTCACATCCAGTTTTGCCAACACCTGCCCAACCTTAACCCGATCTCCAACATCGGCATAACGTTCGGTAATCTGGCCCCCGACACGGAATGCCAGTGCGGTCTGCCGTCTGGCCTGCACATCACCTGCATAGCTTTTCTGGTCAATATGGTTGCTACTCGGCTGCGTCACCATGACATAAGGAATTTCCTCAGTTCTGGGCACCTCTTTCTGACATGCGCTGAGGATGACACTACTGACAATGACTAACCCCAATATGATACGATTGATCTGATTCATCTATTTTGCGCTCTTATTCAAATTGATTTTTAGGGCGTGATATGGGCATTATCATAAATTGTTTAATTTTTAATTAATATACTCATGAGTACATTAATTAAAAATTAAATAGAGAACACTGATTTTCAACTGAATTAAAAGAGAACGACAACATGCAGACAACCAGTGGTCGTCCCAAAGATTTAGAAAAAAGAGCCAGAATTTTGCAGGCTGCAAAATCTATTTTTCTAAAAATGGGTTATCACGCCACCAATATGGACCAGATTGCCAAAGAGGCGGGTGTCACCAAGCTCACGGTGTACAACCATTTTCAGGACAAGGCTAACCTGTTTATCTGTGCGATCGAGGAAAGCTGTGAAGAGCCCATTCGGGCGAAACAGTTTGAACTCACACCTGAGTCCGACTTTAGGCAGGCACTATACTTAATGTGTCAGCGTGCCTTAAGCATTATTTACCTGCCTGAAGCGATGAAGCTGGATCGGGTGCTGTTTGAACTCGCGGCTGAACAAAACCCCCTCACCCAACAGTTTTTTGATGCCTCACACACACGGATGTGTCATGTTTGGTGTGATTTTTTTGAGCAGGCCATCACACTCAACTTTATTCAGGCAGATGATCCCCTTAAACAGACCGAACTGATTGTGGCACTCATGCTCGGCAGACGCCACCACAAGGTTTTACTGGGTCTGGATTCGGTACCAACCACAGTTGAAATTGAGCAGATGATTGAACAGGCTATTGAGCTTTTTTTGCTTAAATATCAACCTAAATTTTAAAGAAATTTCACATTTCCTTACGTTCTCCACTTGGAATGTCTGACAATCAGGTTATAGTCAAGACATGAGCAGAGGAGAAGCATAATGACACAACAAATCACTGCGCCATTACGAGAAGATGTTCGTTTACTCGGTAATTTACTGGGCGAAACCTTAAAGCAGCATGCTGGGCAAGATTTGTTTAATCAGGTTGAGCAGATTCGTGCTCTGGCTAAGGGTGCCCGTGATGGTCAAATCGAGGCGGAAAAACAGCTCGAACAATTGTTTCTCGGCCTAAAAGATGAAGAAATTTTGCCGCTGACTCGTGCATTTTCATATTTTCTCAACTTTGCCAACATCGCTGAGCAGTACCATGTGGTGCGTAACCGCCGTCAGGCTGAGTTTGACGAACAAGCCCCTAATCCAAATCCTTTGTCACATTTATTTGAAAAATTCAAAACTGAACAGATCAACTCAAAACAATTATTCGAACAAATCTGCGATTTAAAAATTGAATTGGTCCTCACAGCACATCCAACTGAAGTCAGTCGTCGTACCTTGATTCAAAAATATGATGATATTACCGATTGTCTATCTCAACTGGACCAGCAAAAACTAACACCTCGTGAACGCCAACAAACTATCGCTACCCTGAAACAATTGGTCAGTTCAGCTTGGCAGACAGACGAAATTCGCCAACATCGCCCGACCCCTGTCGATGAAGCAAAGTGGGGCTTTGCAACAATTGAACAAACTTTGTGGAATGCTGTACCTAAGTTTATTCGTGAGCTAAATGAACTGACTCAACAGCATTGTGAACAAAAATTACCGCTCAATATTGCGCCAATTCGCTTTGCCTCATGGATGGGCGGTGATCGTGATGGCAATCCCAATGTAACTCATCAAGTAACACAAGAAGTATTATGGTTATCACGTTGGCAGGCAGCTGATTTATATCTACGTGATATTGAAAATTTACGCTGGGAATTGTCAATTCAAAGCTGTTCAGATGAACTCACTCAAGCATTAGGTTATGAACATCCTGAACCCTATCGTGAATATTTACGTGAAACCCGTGAACGTTTAAAAGCGACTCGCTATTGTTTAGGCCAACGCTTACAAGGTCATGAAGCTGATGATAGCCAGATTATTCGAAATAAAGATGAATTATTACAGCCCTTATTACTCTGCTATCGCTCCTTAATCGAGAGTAACCTCGCTGAAATCGCCAATGGGCAATTACTTGATTTTATATACCGAATCAATTGTTTTGGAATTGAGTTACTCAAACTCGATATTCGCCAAGAATCAGGTCGACATCGTCAAGCCATTTCAGCGATTACTGAATATCTAGGTCTAGGCAATTTTGAATCATGGACTGAACAGGCTCGTCAAAACTTCCTGATCCAAGAGCTGCAAAGTAAGCGTCCTTTACTCCCTAAATATTTCAATGAACCTGAAGGCAGCTTGATTCAACATCCTGATGTACTCGAAGTCTTTGCGACCATGCGCACTTTGGCTGAACAACCAGCTGAGAGCTTGGGTGCCTATATTATTTCGATGGCAGAATATCCAAGCGACGTCTTAGCTGTTTTACTCTTACAAAAAGAAGCTGGTATCCAACATCCTCTTCGAGTGGTGCCCTTATTTGAAACCTTAAAAGATCTTGATGGTGCAGCCAAAACCATGAATACCTTATTCAATATGCATTGGTATAAACAGCATATTCAGGGTAAACATGAAGTGATGATCGGCTATTCAGACTCAGCAAAGGACGCGGGCTTTATGTCTGCGAACTGGGCACAATATCGTGCGCAAGAAGAACTTACCGCTGTCGCTCGACAACATGGGGTGCAATTGACCTTGTTCCACGGTCGTGGCGGTTCAATCAGTCGTGGCGGTGCGCCAACACAACAAGCATTGTTCTCACAGCCACCAGGTTCAATCTCTGGAGCAATTCGTGTCACTGAACAGGGTGAAATGATTCGCTTTAAATTTGGTTTAGAAGGCATCGCGCTACAAAATTTGGAAATCTATACAGCGGCAACATTAGAAGCAACACTATTACCACCGCCAGAGCCAAAGAAAGAATGGCGAGACTTAATGAATCAAATGACTGATTTATCGGTACAGGTTTATCGACAAACTGTGCGTGAAAATCCGAATTTTGTCAGTTATCTACGCACGGTCACGCCTGAGTTAGAATTACAAATGCTACCGCTTGGTTCACGCCCAGCCAAACGAAAAGTCAGTGGTGGCATAGAATCTCTTCGAGCGATTCCTTGGGTATTTGCATGGACACAAATCCGCTTAATGCTGCCAGCTTGGTTGGGTACAGGCACGGCGATCAATCAGGTACATGGACAACACAAAAACACCTTAAATGAAATGCTTGAACAGTGGCCGTATTTCCAAACTTTAATTGATATGCTGGAAATGGTTTTATCCAAATCTGATGCAGATATTGCGCTCTATTACGAGTCTCACCTGACACAAGACCAAGACTTAAAAAACTTGGGGGTTGAATTACGCCAACGTCTACAAAATGCCGTAGATACATTGCTCAGTCTTAAAGGTGAGTCTAAGCTTTTGAGTAATAATGAAGTACTTGACCAATCTATGCAGGTGCGTAAACCGTATTTATTACCCTTACATTTACTGCAAGCAGAGTTAATGAAACGTCGTCGTCTGTATTTAGCGGAACATCAAACTGAGCATAGCCCTGTCGATCATGCCTTAATGGTCAGTATTGCAGGTATTGCGGCAGGTTTGCGCAATACTGGCTAAATAAAGACCTTGCCATCAACATAAATCAAATGTGTTGATGGCAAGATTGGCAAAATATTCCATTTTTAGAAAAAAAATTTAGAAAATTTTTTTAAATATTAGCCGTAGGTTTTTTAAATTAGGCGAATAAAATAAATAATAAATACGATAGTTTATTTTTAAATATATTTTACCAAAAGGTAAAAATACAGACGTAAAAAACATGATCTGGCAATATTCTCAATGACTTATAGGTGAAAGCTCGTTTTAAGACAGGGTATCATACCCGCTGATATCACATAATGAGTCTCATCTATGTCAAATTGGTTTCCAAAATGGCAGCCGTATCAGGGAAAGATTGATCATCGCCCTGTCGCGACAAATGAATATTTACCGCCCTTACAAAGTGCGGTATTAGGGGTACAACACGCATTTGCAATGTTTGGTGCAACTGTTCTTGCACCCCTTCTGATGGGCTTTAGCCCAAACCTTGCCATCTTAATGTCAGGGATTTGTACTATTATTTTCTTCTTGATCACGGGTGGTCGTGTTCCAAGTTATTTAGGCTCAAGCTTTGCATTTATTGGTGTCGTTGCAGCCGCAACTGGTCACATTACTGGGTCGGGAGCCAATCCAAACCTTGCAGTTGCACTTGGTGGAATTGTTGCCTGTGGTATTTTTTATGCCTTGATCGGTTTTGCGGTCATGCTCACAGGCACACGTTGGATTGAGAAACTCATGCCACCTGTTGTCACAGGCGCTGTGGTGATGATTATTGGTCTCAACCTTGCGCCTGTTACCATTAAAGGCGTTGCTGGACAGCCTTTTGAAATGTGGATAGCACTCATCACTGTATTAAGCATGGGCATTATTGCGGTATTTACCAAGGGCTTATTACAACGTTTATTACTCTTAGTGGGTTTATTGATTGCTTATGGCGTATATGTGGTTGCAACAAATATTCTAGGATTTGGTAAACCGATTGATTTCTCCCAAATCGCAGCAGCACCATGGTTTGGTATCCCAACTTTTTCACACCCAACTTTTGATTTAAATGCAATTTTAATTATTGCTCCCGTTGCATTGATTTTAGTCGCTGAAAATCTAGGTCACATCAAAGCAGTCGGTTCAATGACAGGCGAAGATCTTACACCTCAACTGGGTAAAGCTTTTGTTGCGGATGGTTTGGCCACAACGTTATCGGGTAGTGTTGGTGCACCGGGTATGACCACCTATGGTGAAAATATTGGTGTGATGGCAGTAACCCGTGTTTATTCTACGATTGTATTTGTAATCGCTGGCGTATTTGCAATTTTCTTGGGACTGTCTCCTAAATTTGGCGCAGTGATTAGTACTATCCCGACAGCAGTCCTCACGGGTGCTTCGATCGTGGTATTTGGTTTAATTACCATTGCGGGTGCGAAAATCTGGATCGAAAATAAAGTCGATTTTTCTAATAATAAAAACCTTATTGTTGCATCTGTCACCATTATTTTAGGTGCAGGTAACTTTGAATTACTGTTTGGTAGCTTCAATTTAGGGGGAATTGGAACCGCAACTTTTGCTGCGATTTTCCTGAACCTGTTATTCAGTTTAAAAGATAAACATTAGAAGATTGAAGGCAGCTGAAGCTGCCTTTTTTACACCACAATAATATCCTATCTTTATTTAGCGACTTTTTAGTATGATGGATTTTTATATTTCAATACGTTGCCATCATGCGTTTTGATTTTTTTGATTTACAACTATTCCTGCATATTGTCAGCACAGGCAGCTTCACCAAAGGTGCAGAACGTTCTGCGATTTCACTGCAAGCAGCTAGCGAACGGATTAAAAAACTCGAACAATATTTCGACACCCCGCTCTTTCTTCGCCACACCTCTGGGGTCGAACTTACGACGGCTGGGCATGCTTTGGTTGAACATGCACACCGTTTAATTGGACAAAAAAATCAACTCGAATACGAGATGCAACGCTTTAGGCAACAACAGCCTGAATCTTTAACTCTGTGGTGCAATTCTTCGGCACAAAGTGAATATCTACCACCGCTATTACCACAATATTTAATGCGTCATGCAGAAATGAATATCGATCTGCACGAAGCAGAAAGTTCTGAAATCGTTGCTGCACTGAGCAAAGGGACTGCCAAACTCGGATTAGTTTCTAGCTTTTTTGATACTCAACATTTACAGACACAGGAATTTGCCAGCGATCCTCTGGTTCTAATCTGCCCTGAGGCTCATGCCTTAGCTCAGCATACGTCGTTAAATCTAGTCGAAGCACTGAATTATGGTTTTATTGGACTGATGCCGCATCATTCTCTGCAGCAATCCATCGAAACTCAAGCCAAATTACTTGGTTTTAATATCCAATATCGTTTGCGCTTACCTAATTTTGCTGCGATTGCAGAGGTAGTCGCCAAAGGCGTTGGTATCGCCATTATGCCTGCTCGTGCTGCACAACGTTTACAACCCGATTATCATTTCCACATGGTTCAATTATTAGGTGCGTGGGCCAATCGCAAGCTGCTGTTGGCAACACAAGATTTCAGTCAACTACCCGAAAATTATCAGCAATTTTCTGAGTTTCTATTACAGCATCGTCCTTAGTTCACAGCAAGATTAATGCGATAGCATATATCCGCCTAACGCCACCAAGCCGATAAAAAATAAACGGCGGAAACGTTGTTCATTCAGTTGATAGCGAATTTTTTTACCCAGCCACATCCCAACCAAAGCTGCGACCAAGGCCACAACCGATAGACGATAATCTAGTGTGATTCCCTGCATCGGGTTATGCTGTAGAAATACGGCCAAGCAAATGGTAGACACGGTAAAGGTCAATCCTAAAGCCTGAACCAGCTCATCACGTTTCAGATGTAGAGACTGCAAATAAGGTACGACGGGAATAATCACTACACCTGTTGCGACAGTCACCGCCCCGCCGATATATCCAACCAAGGGAGATAACCAACGTTCATGCGCTGCCAAATGAGGTAGATTTTTGACGCATAGACCATACAGGCCATAGAGCACCAACATGCTGCCCAATAAAATTTCACTGGTCTTGCCATGACTCTGGCTTAAGGTCGGTAAGAAACTCCAGATTGACCCCACCACGATTCCAACCAGTAAAGTCCAGAAGCGGCGGATAAATAACCACACCCGACCTTCTGCAAACAACTGCCAAATATTGGTAATCATCGAAGGAACAATCAGCAGTGATGCTGCCTGAAATGGGCTCATTGCAATCGTCAGCAGTCCCATCGAAACAGCAGGTAAACCTAAGCCGATCATGCCCTTAATCATGCCGGCAAAGACAAATACCAATACAATAATTGCTAAAAAAGTCACGCCCGATCTCCGATGTTGCATCGGAGTTATGCTACGAAAAAAGCGTAGCTTGCCCTATTCTTATTTTTGGGAGTAGGCCTCAGGCAGAGCTTGAGGCAGTTCTATATTTATCTTCCAAAACATTGCTGATAATACTTTCAATCATCCAAACTCGATACAAACTATTAAAGACATAGCTCTGTCCATCTATACGTAATTCCAGTACCGGGAAATCTGGCTGATGCTTTTGCTGACACAATTCATCATTCTGTTTCAGCAAAGCTTCAACATCTTGTTCGGTGATGTTGTCAATCTCTAAACGCTTCTGCATACGTTGAAAGTGTGTTTTGAAAGAAAGATCTTTGCCACGCGTCCAAACACCTTGCAATATCTCATGAATACAATCGATCTGTTCTTCTTCAGGCACGCTATAAAATAGTTTTGCCATTTCATAAGTCGCTTCTTTAGTAGGCCGACAGAATGGGGTGAATGCCACCTGTGTACGTTTGGAAACACGAGTCGCCAAACTCCAGTCAAACCAATCTCGCCCATGATAGCTCAGCGGATAAACGCTCAATTGAATATTATAATAATTGGCCAATTCTTCTTTGATATAAGCCAATAATAGCCAACTCATAGGGTCTTCAAGCGCAATATACAGATCTAATTCTGGATGTAAGCTTTGGACTTCTGTCAGTGACTCACCGTCATTAATGAGATGCTCACGCCATTCAATATGATTAATCAGAAAAATTGGATTTCCGGTGAGTAATTTTTGTTGTTTCAAACGGCGTGTAAGGCG
Source organism: Acinetobacter modestus (assembly GCF_014636095.1). GTDB lineage: Bacteria > Pseudomonadota > Gammaproteobacteria > Pseudomonadales > Moraxellaceae > Acinetobacter > Acinetobacter modestus. Next base: position 11,253 of record NZ_BMDV01000003.1, on the reverse strand, counting down.
TAATAAATCATCAACAGCCTGATATTTACGCTCACCAAACTCGAAGTAACTGGCTGCAACAGGCACATCTTTAAAAATACGTTCAGGATAATCTTGAGGTGTTTGATGCTGACTAGCCATCGCATAAAGAGTACGTAATTTCCCATATTGTTGTTGCCATAACATGTGAAATACATCTTCGAGTAAATGTAAAAAATTTTGTTCTCTCAGAGGGGTATTTTTTAGAATTATTTCTGCTTGTTGTAATGCTTCTGGACTAGGTATTTCAGGGGTTTCATCGAAACCAAACCGATGTTGTTTGGCGAGAATTTTAGCATCATTTAAACAATAACTCTGCCAATCTTGTTCTGACATACCATTAGGAGGCTCAGCGCCCTGTCTTGAAATAATCACTTTTAAAGGTTTTAGTTCATCACTCAAAATTTCATTGAGCTGATCAAGCTGTTGTACTGCAAGATAGCTATAAACATCGTCTAAACGAAGGTAAATACTTAAACCCTGTTCCGTGGGCAACACCGCCTGACGAGAAGGTTTTTGATAGAACCAACTCGATCGGATGGGATCAAACCAACGACGTAACAAAGACATGTCGATCGCCTCTAATGATTATAAAGTGATGAATGGATAAGCTTTCTCTAACTTGGATTCAAACAAGTGAGCAAATAAGTATAATGAGTATCTTATAAAATCAGAAAAAAGTCCCTCTTTATCGTAATAAAGAGGGATGATAAACATTGTCGCTTAGCAATAGTTTACAGAACGCGTACAGCACCTTTCGCAGCACTCGTTGAATGCAAAGCATAAATTTTCAAAGATTTTGAAACTTTACGCTTACGCTCTTCCGCTGGATGCCAACCTTTGGCTTCTTGAGCTGTACGGCGATGCGCCATGGTTGCATCATCAACATCAAGGTGAATGGTACGATTCGGAATATCAATTTGGATGGTATCGCCATCTTCAACCAGACCAATTGCACCACCTTCCGCTGCTTCTGGAGACACGTGACCAATTGATAAACCTGAAGAACCACCAGAGAAGCGACCATCAGTAATCAACGCACAGTCCTTACCCAAACCTTTTGACTTCAAGTAACTGGTTGGGTACAACATTTCCTGCATGCCTGGACCACCACGTGGGCCTTCATAACGAATGACAACGATGTCACCTGCAACGATCTTATGATCTAAAATCGCTTCAACCGCTGAATCTTGGCTTTCAAAAACACGCGCTGTACCCGTGAATTTAAGAATCGACTCATCCACACCAGCAGTTTTCACGATACAGCCATCTAAAGCAATGTTACCGTAAAGGACTGCCAAGCCACCGTCTTTAGAGAAAGCATGTTCAGCATTACGAATCACACCTTTCTCACGGTCACCATCCAAAGTTGAATAATAACGGTTTTGTGAGAATGCCACTTGAGTTGGAACACCACCCGGTGATGAGCGATAGAACTCATAAACATCTGTATCTTCAGTGCGGATAATATCCCACTTGTCTAAGGCATCTTTGAGAGTAGGTTCATGTACCGTTGGGCAAGAGGTGTTCAGTAAGTTAGCACGATCGAGTTCACCCAAGATCGCCATGATACCCCCAGCACGGTGTACATCTTCCATATGCACATCCGACTTTGCAGGTGCAACTTTAGATAATACAGGTACTTTACGAGATAAATTGTCGATATCATCCATAGTGAAATCAACTTCTGCTTCATGTGCAGCAGCAAGCAAATGCAATACGGTATTGGTAGAACCACCCATTGCAATATCCAAAGTCATCGCATTTTCAAATGCTGCTTTGGTTGCAATTGAACGTGGCAGAATGCTGTCGTCATTTTGTTCATAATAACGCTTCGCAAGTTCAACTACTAAACGACCTGCTTTTAGGAATAGTTTTTCGCGGTTAGCATGAGTTGCAACAATAGAACCATTACCCGGCAATGATAAACCCAAAGCTTCAGTTAAACAGTTCATTGAGTTTGCAGTAAACATACCCGAACATGAACCACAAGTTGGACATGCCGAACGCTCAAATGCTGCAACTTCTTCATCGGTATAGCTTTCATCTGCTGCAACGACCATGGCATCAACTAAGTCGATTGCCTTTTCATCACCACGGAATTTGACTTTACCCGCTTCCATAGGACCGCCAGACACGAACACCACTGGGATATTCAAGCGCATTGCAGCCATCAGCATTCCCGGTGTGATCTTGTCACAGTTCGAGATACATACCATTGCATCGGCACAATGAGCATTCACCATGTATTCTACAGAATCGGCAATTAAATCACGTGATGGTAGTGAATACAGCATCCCGTCATGGCCCATGGCAATCCCGTCATCAACGGCAATGGTATTAAATTCTTTTGCGACACCACCAGAAGCTTCAATTTCTCGTGCAACCAGTTGCCCTAAATCTTTAAGATGCACATGTCCAGGAACAAATTGGGTAAATGAATTGACCACCGCAATAATTGGTTTGCCAAAATCTTCATCTTTCATACCTGTCGCACGCCATAAACCGCGCGCGCCAGCCATATTTCTTCCATGTGTTGATGTTTTCGAACGATAATCAGGCATTTTTGATTCCCAACAAGTTTGTGCTCGAGAAGAATGGGACATTCTCTCTGGCGAAATGATACTGAGCTTTTTCCATCATACTACAAGTCATCGTTTAACAGATGACCTACTTAGAGATCTTTTTCAGCTCTTTTTTACATCATTCAGCCTCACAAGCTTCTGATCTGATCAAAAATTCTGGAATTTTCCGCTAAATACAATCATCAAGCTAAGTTGATACATAAAGTTCCAATACTCGGGTAATGATGGTTGCTAGGATCAAAATGAAACTAATTCTACTGCCTAATATGAGCTCTTTACTGTTCATATATTTACCTATTTTTATTATTGAATGACCATAGCTTTGGTTGATCAAGGTTTAGGTATGATGTTAACGAGACATCGCTTATCATCATTCCTTTTTTGCTTTATATAATCATTCAAGCTCCTAAAAACTCACCGCCCAAATGATTAAAGATGCTCAAATTAGATTACACATTAAAAATGTTTAAATTGCACATTTTTATGTATAATCTGCGTATCCTTTCTCATTTGGGATTGATCTTTTCCGTTTAGGACTTTGATATAATCAACATAGATTGATTTATTTTGAAGAGCTGACCGTTTGAAAATCATTTTTGCTGGTACACCTGAATTTGCAGCAACTGCATTAGCAGCATTATTAAAAACATCACACCAAATTATTGCTGTTTATACCCAGCCTGACCGCAAATCAGGACGTGGACAAAAATTAACACCATCGCCTGTTAAACAATTGGCACTTGAACACGGTTTACCCGTTTACCAACCTTTGAATTTTAAAGCGTCTACCGAAGAAGGATTGGCAGCTCGACAACAACTTGCTGCTCTAGGCGCTGATGTGATGGTGGTTGCAGCCTATGGTTTAATCTTACCGCAAGCGGTTTTAGATACCCCTAAATATGGTTGTTTAAATATCCATGGTTCGCTGTTACCCCGCTGGCGTGGTGCTGCGCCAATTCAACGTGCAATCGCAACAGGCGATGCTGAAACAGGCATTACCATCATGCAAATGGCGGCAGGTTTAGATACGGGCGATATGATGTATAAAACCTATTGCCCAATTACTGCGGAAGATACATCTGCTAGCTTGCATGACAAATTGGCGCTTCAAGGTGCAGAAGCGATTTGTACCGTACTCGAATCTGAACAAAGCTTGCAGGATTTTATCGAAAAACGTGAAGTACAAGATGAAGCACTCACCGTCTATGCACATAAATTGGTTAAAGCAGAAGCTCGGATCGATTGGAGTGTGAATGCTAGTCAAATAGATCGTAATATTCGTGCCTTTAATCCTTGGCCAGTGGCTTTTATCCAACTGGATGAAAACAATGCTTTAAGGGTTTGGAATTCGATCCTTTCTGAACACAGTAAAACGGATGCTCAATTGGGTGAAATCATAGGAATTGATAAACAAGGCGTACATGTTGCCTGTGGCGACAATAGCGCAGTGTGCTTAACCAGTTTGCAATGGCCAGGTGCTAAAGCCCTCAATCCAGTTCAAATTACCCAAACCCAGAAATTACATCTTGGACAAATTCTCCCATGAGCCAATCGAATCAATCATCTGCAAAAAATTTGAACCTACGTGCGCAAGTGATCAAAACACTTTTGGCTGTTCAAAATGGGCAATCTTTGGCTTCTGTTTTAAATCAACATATCAATATTGTTTCTGAACGTGACCGTGGTTTATATCACGAACTTACTTTAGGTTGTTTACGCCAATGGTTTTCTTTAAAAGCAATTACTCTACCATTGCTCACAAAACCATTAGACAATGAAGCGCTAGAAAGTTGTTTATACCTAGGTTTATATCAAATTTTATGTACGCGTATTCCTGTACATGCTGCGATTTCAGAAACGGTAAATGCGGCTAAGCAACTCGGTTTCGAACCAATGAGTGGTTTGGTCAATGCGATTCTGCGTCGTGTTTCACGTGAAACAGCTGAATTTGAAACCGCTTTGAATAATACGCATGGTTTACCAAGCTGGTTATTCAAGCGACTTAAAAAAGATTGGCCTGAGCAAGCAGAGACTCTATGCCAAGCCTTAAAACAAGTCGCCCCTCTGACCCTGCGCGTCAATGAACGTCAAATTAGTCGTGATGAGTATCTTGATATTTTAGATGAAGAACAAATTGATGCTCGTGCTTGCACGCTTTCAGATGTTGGTATTGTTCTAGAACAAACCGGCAATATTACCCATTTACCTGGTTTCGAAGAAGGTGGCTTTTCTGTTCAGGATGAACATGCACAATTGTGCGCGATGCTTTTACCCAATTTAGATGACCAAGTGGTTGTCGATGCATGTGCTGCACCAGGCGGTAAAACTGCACACATCCTTGAGCGCTATAATCCTAAAAAATTGATCGCGCTTGATCATGATGCGAAACGTTTACTGCGAGTTTCTGAAAATTTAGAACGTCTTGTACTAGATCAACATAATGTTGAGATCGTGACAGCTGATGCAACCACTTGGCAGGCGAAAGAAGCTGTGGATTGTATTGTATTGGATGCTCCTTGTTCTGCAACAGGCGTAATTCGTCGTCATCCTGATATTCGCCTGCTCAGACAATCGACTGATATCGCTCAAACGGTTGAATTACAAAAACAGATTCTTCAACAAATGTGGCAACAACTCAAAGTTGGTGGAACGCTGTTGTATATCACCTGCTCAATTCTAAAAGCTGAGAATGAACAGCAAATGGCGGCATTCTTCGCCGCACATGCCAATGCCGAAGAAATCAAAATCAATGCGGATTGGGGTATTGAACAGACTTATGGTCGTCAATTATTACCGTCTGCGCACTCTGGCGATGGTTTCTATTATTGCCGAATTAAAAAATTGGCATAATCAAAATAAAAAAGCAGGCTTCAAAGCCTGCTTTTTTTGAATCTATTTTAAAGCGTATGATGATCTTTGACTTCTTCTAAAACGTCATCTAACTCTTCTGGATGTTTCATTAAGTGCAGAATCGACAAAGCAAGTCCGCCCCATAAAAACACCATTGAAATGATCATCATCACGATTGCTGAAGTATTCATAACTGCGCTCCTAACGATCTTTCATTTTGCTGAGTATAACTGCAACGACAGCACAGAAAATAACGCTGCCCCACCCAAAGATACCTTGTAAACTCATGCTATACGTATCGTAACCATTTTTGACCAAGTTAAACACGGTCATGCTCAATGTGGTTAATAAGATGAGAGAGGTGATCACAGTTAAAGTGAAATCCCAACCTTTACCCAATTGAATCGTCGAAATACGGTTCACATGATCACGAAGTTCGATTAAAGCTGAACGCTTAAACCAAGCCACACTGATGATGGATAATAATGCACCACCAATAATCCCAATGTTATTGATAAAGTGATCCACAATATCAACCAGTTTAATCGCATTTACACTTGAAAATAAGATGACTGAAACAAATGCACTACCACCACCAATGATGGTTACTGCTTTCTTACGGCTCCATTTTAACTTATCTTGCATCGCTGCAATCGGTACTTCCAAGATACTGACCATGGAAGAAATACCTGCGACAAAAAGCGAAGAGAAGAACAATAGACCAAATAAATCTGCACCTGCACCCAAGCTTGAAATGATTTTTGGAAAGGCAATAAATGCTAGACCAATACCACCACTAACAACATCATGTACTTCTTTACCCGCCGCATGAGCCATAAAACCCAATGCTGCAAAAATACCAATACCTGCCAAGATCTCAGTTGAAGCATTGGCAAAACCAACGATCAAACCCGAACCTGTTAAGTTGGTTTTTGGCTTTAAGTAAGAGGAGTATGTCACCATGATCCCGAAGCCAACAGATAATGAGAAGAAAGTGTGCCCATAAGCAGCTAACCACACTTTATAGTCCATCATCGCAGACCAGTTCGGAGTGAAGAATGCATTTAAGCCTTCAGCTGCACCAGGTAAACGTAATGATTGAATTACCAGAACTGTGAATAGGACGAATAACAAAGGCATGAAAATCTTATTTGATAATTCAACACCTTTTTTAACACCACCATACAAAATCACTAAGGTCAGCGCCCAAATCCCAACAATTGGCCAAAATAAATGGCTGACAAACTGCAAATCAAAGCCAGTGGCTTTAGAGGTCTGTAAGTACGTATTAAAGAAGAAACTTTCTGGGTCACTGCCCCACGCCTGACCAATCGAGAAATACACATAACTTCCCGCCCATGTCAGTACGCTGGCATAGTACAACCCAATAATGATACACACACAGACTTGCCACCAACCTAGTGTTTCACCACCTTTAAATAAAGCACGATATGCTTTAGGGGGTGAGCCTGTACTACGATGTCCAGTCGCATAATCTAAAAATAAAAGAGGTAAACCAGCTGTAATCAGTGCGAGTAAATAGGGGATAAGAAACGCACCACCACCATTTTCGTAGGCAACATAAGGAAAGCGCCAAATATTACCTAAACCTACAGCCGAACCAACGGCTGCAATAATAAAACCAGATCGTGATGTCCAGTTTTCACGAGAATCTGCCATATGACACCTAAATATATACCGCTGGCATTTTTCATACTGCGTTAGGTTTTATTATCCAACAGACATGAAAAGTGCCATAAAAAATCTTGTTTTGCTTGCATGAAATTTCAACCTTGTGAGCCTCTCATTTTCATGAACAAACAAGCAAAAACCAAACCATCTTCCTTAAAGATTGGATTTTGTTTTTCTGCTTTTTAATAGCCGAACAATACCTGTTTTTATTTCTTTTTACTGTAATTTCTGTCTGAAAAATTATGTTTTTTAAATAACTGATTATTTTTCAACTGAATGAAATTTTGACCTTACAGTCAATTTATAAAATCAAGTATATAAACTAATCAAGCGAAGCCAGAACTCCGCTTGAACTTCTATTTTATTGTTTAATTGCGAGCAAACGTTCTTCTTGCATATCGCGAATCGCTGAGTGAATTCCTTCGCGACCTAATCCAGAATCCTTCACGCCACCATAAGGCATGTTATCGACACGGAATGTAGGCACATCATTAATGATGACTCCACCAACATGCAAATTATCCCATGCATACAGCATTTTATTCAGATTTTGCGTATATACCCCTGCCTGTAAACCAAAACGACTTTGATTAATTGTCTTAATACCCTGCTCAAACTCTTTAAATTTTTCTAAAATAGCAATCGGGCCAAATGCTTCATCCTTATAGATTTCTAGCTTGGCATCAACATTCTCCAGTAAGGTCGGTTCAAATAATACGCCTTGTAAATGTCCTCCTGTCAAAACCTTTGCCCCTTTCTTCTCGGCTTTATCAATCCATTTTTTCAGGCGAACAGCTTCGGCTTCCTTAATCATCGGACCTACCAATGTGGTATTTAGCTTTGGATCATCTAATTTAATTTTTTTCAGTTTAGCAATCAGTTTCTTTTTCACTTCCACATAAAGATCAGCATGAACTAAAATCCGTTGTACACTGATACAGACTTGCCCTGCATGCCCATAAGCGGCACTGATCAAACGATCAATCAGCGCCTCATCAATCACGGTATCTGCATCGATCAGAACCGCAGCGTTCCCACCCAGTTCCAAAGTGACTTTCTTGCGCCCTGCACGCGCTTTCATGTCCCAACCAACCTGATCTGACCCCGTAAAGCTAAGTAATTTAAAACGATCATCTGTTACCAAAATATCCGCTGCTTGGCGATCACAAGGCAACACTGACCATGAGCCTTTTGGTAAATCAGTTTCCGCCAAAACCTTGGCAATCATTAATGCACTGATCGGTGTCAAACTCGCAGGTTTCAATACAAATGGACAACCTGCTGCAATTGCAGGTGCGATCTTGTGTGCCACCAGATTTAAAGGGAAATTAAATGGGCTAATCAGCGAAACTGCACCAATTGGCACATGCTTAACCATACCTCGAAAACGAGCAGCCGCAGGAGTTACTGCCAAAGGCAACATTCGACCATCATCAAGTTGTGTGACCGCATCTGCAGCCAATTGGAAAGTATTTATCAGACGTTCCACTTCTGCACTTGCTGCACCTCGCGGCTTACCCCCTTCAACAATCAATATATCTGTCAATTCTTCACGTAATTCATTAAAACGTTTAACACAATGTAATAGAACTTTTTGTTTTTCAAATGGCTTAAGAGTCGCCATATCTACCTCAGCTTTAACTGAAGCAGAAATTGCTTTTTCCAACACTTTTTCATCTGCTAACGCAACTCGAGCATAGACCGTATTACTATATTTATCATGAACTTCTAACCATTGACCTGTCGTTACTGCTTTCCCTGCGACATATAAAGGATAATCTACAACATTTTGTGCATCGGTCATTATTCTTCATCCCATTATTAAAATTTAAAATTAGACTACTGTATATTTTCAAATATCACTATATGATTCGCCCAATCACTGATGAATTCACAACAATTCATTACGGTTTTTGATATGAATTAGGACAATCGAATGAAAATATTAAAAATATCAATGCTTGCTATAGGGACAAGTCTGTGTGGTCTAGCACAAGCAGATATGATTGGTGTAAAAGGCGATCTCAGCTACTGGAATTACAACGGTGAAGCCAATATGGCTGCACAAACATCTGCACCAGATCAAGACCTTGATCGTAAGGGATCTGCACAGGTTTCGCTTGCATTTGAGCACCCGATTCCACTAATTCCAAATGCAAAAATTCGCTATGTGAATTTAAAATCACAAACTGAAAATGAAGTTGCAGGTCAGCCAGTTTATGACTTAAACATAGACCATACCGATTTCATTTTATATTATGAAATCTTGGATACCATCGTAAATGCAGATGTTGGTTTAGGCGCAACCAGTTTAAATGGTGATGTTAAAACACTCGGTTTAAGCAAAACAGACATCGATAAAACTGTTCCTGTGATCTATGGATCAGCAGGCGTAAAATTACCATTTACAGGCTTGAGTGCTAAAGCTGAGTTGTTATACAGTAATATTAATGATACCAAAATTACTGACGCACAGGCCGAGTTACAATATAACTTTATTGATAATCTGTTAGTCGATGTTGGCTTGAAAGCTGGCTACCGTATCTTAGACATTAAATTAGATGACTACGAAAAAAATGATCTTAAATTTAATTTTAAAGGTCCTTATATTGGCTTAGATGTTCATTTCTAAATCCAGATGAAGTTAAAAAACGGAATCATAAGATTCCGTTTTTTATTATTTATGATTACATCACTCAAAATTACTGTAAGCCAAAACGCACAAAGATGGCAGCCATTGGCTAATATACCGAACTCAACTTTACGTCTATCATACAAAACATAGAGAGACAGGAAATCTCATTGAAAATAACAAGATACGCAGGAAGCGGTCGTTCATAAGGAATATAAACGACAAGAAACTGAATACTAAGAAGCCCCGTCAGGATGATGGGGCTTCTTTTATCTACTATTTTTATGCATGATTTAAAGACTTTTAAGATAAGCAATTACTTCTTCATGCTCTGCCATTTCTGCAAGCTGCAGCGCAGTATATTCGCCTTTATAAGCGACATTTGCTCCTTTACTCACTAGTAGCTTCACCACAGCTAAATGATCATTCTCAGCCGCAGCCTGTAATGCACTATAGCCTTCGTCATCGGTCTGATTGGGATCTGTTCCCTCTGCCAATAGCTGCTCGACTTGTTCCACATCACCTAGTGATGCCCAATAGACAAGCTCAGGAAGATGTAGTTCTGCATCATCTTCAGAAAGTGGAGAGAAAGAATTGAGTTTCATTAATATTTTCCTAAAACCATAACATAAATAATTGATTCAATTTAACTCATAGTAAATGATTTTTCAGTCAAACTATCATATACAAAAATCTCTTTGAAACTATGTTCGATATTTAAAGCCCTAACTTTTTCTTCTAGAATATTCCATTCTTTTGAAAAATAGCCTATATCTAACTCGCAACAAATAACTAAAATTGTGTTTTCTGGATAATTTTTACTCATTTTCTTATGGATTCTTAGAGCAATTAAATCTACAAAATGTTCAATAAAACTAGAATTATCATAGCTAATACATTCTGTAATTATATCTCTACCAATCTTCTTAACTCCATCAGCTGCATAACAATACCCCTGCTTATTTAACAATTCTCTTACCAAATATTCTTTAGGGTGTACAGCACAAGTTACTTCTAGAAAATAACTTTCCTCCATTACTTTAATTTCAGCATCAAAACGTGCAGTACGTGATGTCCAACATACTTGAATATAATTTCCCAATCTATATTTAGTTCTTACATATACTGATATTGGAAGAATTTCCTCTATTAACTCTTTTATATTACGGGGTCTTTTTGTTAATTCATAACCATCTTGATCGTGCTCTTTAACATATTCAAATAGATCATAGGCTATTCTGCAGAACTCTAATCCATCTACATAGCGATCTTTTAACTTATTGAAAAATTCAGCCTCATCTTTCCAATCTAATTGTTTCATAGAATTTGAATAATAATTTTAATAAAAGAGCAGTATATAAAATTCTCTGCAATAAAAAACACCCCTAACCGTTAGGTTAGGGGTGTTTAGTATTTAAAAGCTGGCGATGACTTACTCTCACATGGCAAACGCCACACTACCATCAGCGCTAAGAG
>NZ_BMDV01000002.1:631733-820794 GCF_014636095.1 Acinetobacter modestus | reverse complement strand
CTATGGCGAAGCAAAGCCAAGATAGGTGGTGGAAAATTTAGGCCATTGCGCGCAATTGAAAAACCTTAGCGTGCTATATTTTCCGTTTCCTGAGACGACCCCTAATACTAAAATAATCCATCCTTTAGATTCAAACACCCATTCTTCGTCATCGAAAAAATCTGGAAAATTTATACGGTAATCTGCCATATATTTGTGTTCTTAAATATCGGATTTGTTTTGAACTGTAACATTTTTTTAATTATACTGCTGCCACATTTCCCCTACGACGTATCGCTGATATGAAGTCCAGTTTTCGTCAACACTTGCTAAAGTGGCGTGCCTCATTCGGTGCGATTACTTTGCTTTGTTTACTCTGGCATATCTTCTTACCAACGATGGTACATACTGGCGTCGTACCTGCACTTTATGCAATGCCTACACATTGCCAAGTCACAGATATTAAAAATAGTTTGATGTTGTCTGAATCTCATTCAGGTCACCATCACGCTATGCATGAAATGCATCATCAACAGCATTTACAATCGACTGCGCATGATCAACTTAGTGACTATGCAAAAGAGGTTTTTGCCCTTGCTAGTCAAATCATGAAGCATTGTCCTTTATGTACACATGGTTTAGATGCAGTTGCAATTATTCCTTTAATTGCATTTATTTTAATCTTTGTACTGGCTTGGTTTAGTCGTGTGCGATGCCTATGTTATACGTGGTCAGAAGATCTGCAAATTCCACGTATCTTCTATATCTTTCCAATTAAACAAGCACCACCGCTCGCTCTATAAAAATGCTTTTTTAACATTCCGTATTCAGTGTCTCACTGCGGTACTGCCTCGTTTATTGCTTTTATAGAGTTAAATATGAATACTCAATTTCGTTTGTCAGTATTAACGACTGCATGTCTATCGATTACCTACAGCTCAATCACTCTGGCTGAAACAGCTTCTGAAAATGAAACAAAAACCCTAGCTACAATCGTAGTCACGGCAAGTCGTGAAGGTGAATCGATAAATAATACTCCTGCTGCGATTAGCAAAATTACTAGCCAAGATATAGATGATAAACATGCCACATTCATTGGTCAGTTAGTTAATCAAACCCCAGGTGTGTTAATGAATGACTTGGGCAACGAACAACATATGATGTCGATTCGTCAACCCATCACCACTTCTGCTGTTTATCAATATTTGGAAGATGGCATTTCGATCCGCCCAGTCGGTGTGTTTAACCACAATGCTTTATATGAAGTAAATTTAGCTGGAATTGATAGCATTGAAATTTTGCGTGGCCCAGCAAGTAGCTTGTATGGAAGTAATGCAATTGGTGGCACGATTAATTTCCTCACCAAAGCACCGAGTTTAACTCCAACTGCTGATTTAGGTGTGAGTGCAAGCTCTGAAGGTTATCGCCGTTTAGACTTGGGTGCATCCAATACATTTGATACAGAGTATGGTGAACATGGTTTAAGACTGTCTGCATATGCCAGTGATCGTGGTGATAGCTGGCAAGATCATGCTGAAAGTAATAAGCAAAGTGTAACCTTAAGACATGATTGGCGCATATCAGATGCCACTCAAATCAAAAATATTTTCAGCTACAACCATTTAAAAACCGATATGACGGGTAGCCTAAATGCAAATGATTTTAGCAAACGTCCAGGTTATAGCTATCAAACATTTACATATCGAGAAGTAGACTCAACCCGTCTTTCATCACAGATTAACCATCAATGGGATGATCAGCAACAAAGTCAATTGACCGTATATTATCGCGATAATACAACCGATCAAAATCCAAGTTATAACATTCGTAAGGATGCTGATAAGAATGGTATACCTACAGGAACTTATAGTGGGCAAACCACCTATAACGCTTTTCAATCTTATGGATTAAATTTACAGCATTCTATTAATTTGAATCAGGTGAAATTGATCATCGGAGCAATGGCAGATCATTCGCCGAACCAAGCTCAAACCAATGATATTCAAGTTTTTCGTGATCCAAACACGCTAGTTTATACGGGTTTCAAGCAACGTCAGCTATTACGTGATTTCAAAGTTGATGTCAATAACCAAGCATTGTACACACAAGCAAATTGGCAAGCTTTGCCAAATCTAAATTTGGTTGGTGGTGCACGCTATGATTGGATCGGTTATGACTTTGATAACAAGCTTATCCCCTCTAAAGTTACAGGTGCGCCAGATGAAAAACGTAGTTTTCACAAGGCAAGCCCTCAACTTGGTTTTGTATGGAATATCTCACCTGAATTAGATCTGTATAGCAATTGGTCACAAGGTTTTGTGCCACCAGAGGTTAGTAGTTTATATGGCGCAAATCTGGTCACACCAAACTTAAAAGAAGCTACATTTAATAATATTGATGCGGGTTTACGTTTCAAAGTTTTAGATGACCGACTGGATGGAGAAATTACCTTATATCGTTTACAAGGTAAGGATGAAATAATTAGTTATACAAAAATTGAAAATACACGTGAAATACGTGAACCTCGCAATGCAGGCAAAACCTTACATCAAGGCATCGAAATTGGTGGGACTTGGAAAATCAGTGAACTGTATGACCAGCGTTTGAAGCTATCTGGAAGTTTTGCAGAACATAAGTACAAAGAATGGCAGCCATCTTCAACACTTAATTATAGTGATAATACGATGGCAAACTCTCCAAAAAGTTTTGGTACGATTGAGTATCAAATCAAACCTATTCCAGCATTATTACTTTCGGCTGAAGGTGTTTATGTCGGTTCATATTGGATCGATGATGCTAATACTGAAAAATATGATGGGCATACCATTCTAAATTTACGTGCAAATTATCGTAAAAATGCTTATGAGGTTTATGGGCAAATTCTTAATGTAGCTGATGTCCATTATGCTGACAGTACTTCATATAGCAGTAATCAAGCTAGTTATACGCCTGCAGCACCACGAACCTATTTATTAGGTTTGCGTTATCATTTTGGAAAATAAACAATGAATGCCAATCAACTCAAGAAGTTACTGAAATTTCATCGTAGCTTTGGAATGGTGCTTGGCATTCTGGTTTTGATGTGGTCTTTAACAGGTGTGTTGCATCCAATCATGAGTGCAACACAACCCCAACCCGTCAAACGAATGCCACCATCTCAGCAACTCAACTTAAAAAATGCTTTGCCTGCACCTCAAGTGTTGAAACAGCATAAAATTGAAAAATTTTCAGGATTACAAACCATTCAGCTACAACCTGAGCTTGTGGCTTACCGAATTTTAAAGCCAAATCAAAACATTGCGGAATATTTTAATAGTCGATCAGGTCAACTCATTAAAGATGCAGAGCAACAAGATGCAAAACGTCTTGCGATTTGGTATACGGGTTTAGCCAAACAACAGATCATTTCGACTGAACTGATCACTGAGTTTAGTGATGACTACCCAGGTGTGAATCGTTTATTGCCTGTTTGGCGTGTAAGTTTTGACAATGGTTTAAGGGCTTATATCGATCCATCACAATCTCGATTAGCCACGCTCTCCAATGACCAAAAAATGTGGATGGCGAAAATATTTCGTTTAGGTCATACATGGACTTGGGGCGATCAATCGTGGACAGGACAAAGTATACTGATGCAAATTGCCTTAATTGGCATTTTAGTGCTGACTTGTATGGGATTTGGATTGTTTTTTAGGATTCGTAATCGCCAGAACCATCGTTTAGCTCACAAGCCGATTCGCTTTTTACATCGCTATTTGGGCATCAGTTTAAGTGTATTTATCTTATTGTGGGTGTCGAGTGGTTTCTATCATGTTTGGCATAAAAAATCTGAGATTGTGAACATTCAGCCGATGTTTTGTACACAGGATTTAAGTGCTGCCGCATGGAAAACTGCTGTTCGACAGCCAATACAACGCCTTAACCTTGTACCGATCTCCTTTGGTCAAGATCACGCTCAAGCTGGTTGGATGGTTCAATTTTCAGGTAAACCACAGCTACAAGGCAGCATGACCGCAGCCAAAGAACATGATCATCATAATCATGCCAAAAGTGCTGCCCCTGCAATTGAATTGATCAATGCGAATACCGCTACAAAATTAAATACGCTTGAGCAAAGTAAGCAGTTGGCTGCCGACTATTTACATTTACCATTGCATCATTTTACTCAAAGCTCTTGGGTCACCAGTTTTAGTGGTGAATATGGTTTTATCAACAAACGTTTACCCGTAGTTAAAGTTGAAAGCAATTTAAGCGATCAACTCAGGTTGTATATTGAGCCAAGTAGCGGTGTAATTGCAGCACAAGTCACTCAACAAGATGCTTTAGAAGGTTTTAGCTTTGCTTATCTACATAAATGGACATGGCTACCACTAGATAAAACGCTCAGGGATATCTTGTTAGGTAGTATTGCTGGACTCATCGCTTTATTTGTGATCTTCGGTTGCACATTAGCAGCTCGAAAATCGTCCTAAGTTCTTTGTTGACCCTCCTGAATTTAAGAAGGGTCAATTTTTTAGAATTAAATCCATCAAATATAAAATGAAGCCACCACAAAACTTAGCATTAATCCTGTCTCAATCAACTCAATTGCAGCCCCGACAGTATCACCAGTAATCCCACCAATTCTTTTGATAAATAAAGCTCTTAAATAAAACAATACAGCAATAAAGCAGATAAAAGTCACAAACCCCAACCATTTAAACATACAAAGTAATGAAATTGTAATGATAAAAACAGCCCATGTAAGTTTCTTTGGAATAAAATCAGTAATTGAACGTCCTAGCCCTTTATCACGAACATAAGCTGTAGTTAGAAATAAAAATAATGGAACACTACGCCCAAGCATTGGAACGAGAATCAAAAAAGCATTGAGATGCTGCTCAAGCAGTACATACAGCGCAGCAAACTTGAGTAAACAAACCACAACAAGACTCAGCACACCGATTGGACCACAGTTTGGGTCTTTCATAATCCTGAGTGTACGCTCAGGATCACCAAAACCACCCACCCAAGCATCTGCTGTATCGGCTAAACCATCAAGGTGAAGCCCACCTGTAAGCCAAATCCATAACACTAAAATGATACTAGCTATCAATAAAATTGGCAGCTTGACTAAAACTAGAGATGAAGCAAACAGAATGAGTCCGATCAACAAACCCACAAATGGATAAAATAAGATCGCTTGACCATTTTGCTTTGCACTTGGCATTGTTTTTAATTCAATGGGCAAAACTGTTAAAAATTGCAAAGCAATCCAAAAAGCTGTCATGCAAGAAATCTCAGTCAAACAATATTGATGATTTACAGATTATGAAGAAACAAAAATGGGAATAGAACCCTATTCCCAAATTAAAATGATAAATCAGCTAGATTATTGAATTTGATAACATTGTTTGAGCTTCAAATAATCATAATAGAAACTGTTGGTACTATATTGTGCATATTTACATGATGATTTAAACAAGGTCTCTTTTTCATTGTAGAGCATTTTTACCAAAGTTGTGCCTTGAGCATTTTGGTAAATATCCCACTGTAAATTCGCAGCCATTGGCGATACTACTTCACCTCTCCACGTACTATTGCTGTAGTTATACGTTTGACGTAAAGGCAAAGGCTGCATCATGTCATGTAACTCCAAACTGGTCGCCAGTGGAATAATGATTTCTGCATGTGCGAAGCGTAACACAGCGCGGTGGGACTGTTGTTTATCGACAATTGCATCTACTTGCTTAAACAAATCTTGTTTTAGACCTTGAGCAATGTTACTGGTGACAGCATTTGATTCTTGAAAGCTTGGCCCTTTCTCATAAAAATCATTTGCATCGTTAAATTCAGCATAGAATTTTGCTGCATCTACAGGCATATATTGATCAAAATTCACATCTTTTAATTCAAGCTGCATACCACCAGAAATTGAATACAACTCATAAAGATAAGCTGCTGCATCCACAGCACTTGCAATGGTATTTTTCCCTTTCCCTTTTTCTGTAATGGTTTCACCTTTTGGCGATGTCACGGTATAAGCACCGCTATTACTAAAGGTATAGCCCGTTGTACCTAATTTTTTAATAAATTCAGGCTTAAAAATTGGGTTAAGTACATTCATTGCAATTTGCTGTGCGCGTGTATCTTTTGCCAGCTCACTAAGCTTATTTGCAAGAACTACATCTTCTGCCTCAAACTTTTGATAGGCTTGGCTAGCATCATAAATTGCTTGTTGTTGAGTTGATAATGGTTTAGCTAAATCTTGATCTTTGTTCAAGCTATGGAAATAAAGTTTAAAACGATCTACGCCACCATCTTCAATAGATGGGACGCTACTACTCGCCAAACTTGTATATGAAGCAGGTGTAACTTGAGTCTTCAATTGGGGTTGTTGTTGAATCAATTCAGCAGTAAAAAACTTGGCACTATCAACCGCACGATCTACGCCTGAGCTTTGAACTAAAATGGATTCAGGTTGTGTTGCTGCTGTTTTAAATAGCTCAGGTAAACGCTGTAAAAGACGATCTGCGATACCACGATGTTCTTGAATACCGAGCATTGTTTCATTGCCGTATCCATACTGACGGATTCCATCCACCCTATAACCAAGCAGGATATTGGCTTTCATCATACTTTCTAAATCGGCACCGAGTTTTTCACCTAAAGGTGTTAAAGCATTCTCAGCCTTGGCTTGTTTCCATAAATTATAAAGTGCCAAGTCATATTTAATACTCGATAATCCTCTAGAACCATGACGTGCCACTAACTCAGTAAAAACAGGTTTAAAACCTTGTGGAATTGCTTCGTATTTTTTAAGGTCTTGTTGAGGTTGATATGGCGTTTTGGTTTGATAATATTTTGATACCGTGTTATTTTCTGGGATTGTTTTTGATTCTGAGCGATCGTCGTTATTACATGCCACCAATAAAATGCTCACGCATAACACACTGCTTTTCAATAATATATTCATAATGAATTAGCTTATAGGTCAAGAAATGACATGTATCATAGGCAGTAGCAATGACAGTTCGATTACATGATCTAAGCAAATACTGGAAATAGAATAAGATTTTATAACTACTAAATTGCTGTCTTTTCAGAAAAATGAATTTGATTATCAACTTGAGTTAGGTTTAAAGCATATAATTTCCCTAACTCTGCGGGCATGGTTAATAAATCATCTAAATTCTGCTGCCGCGCCAAACAAGTCAACAATTTAATCACCCCACCATGCGTCACAACCAATGCCTTGTTCCAGTTGTGTTGCTGCATTTGTATATAAATTTCATCAAAACCATGCATGACTCGTTGCTGGAATTGAAGCAAAGACTCTCCTTCGGGAGCATGGTATTGGGTTGGAAATTGCCAGAAATTAGCCAATAGCTCAGGTGCTGTTTCATAAATAGTTTGAGTCGCAATACCTTCCCAATCACCAAAATGCATTTCCTTGATTTTTGCATTCAGCAGCAATGGCAATTCGAGTTGTTTCGCCAATGCTTGCGCAAATTTATGGCAACGCTGTAAAGGCGAACTAATGATGACATCCCATTGTGTCTGAGTATCTAAATGATACTGAATAGTTGATTGCATCTGCAACCAACCTTTTTCAGTCAATTCATCATCTAAGTGCCCACGTAAAGTATGACTGAGTGTTGTTTCACCATGTCGTAGCAGATCAAGGTGCAACTTTATCACCTGTTACAGCAGCTTCAACAAATGTTGCCATTTGATTATGTAAGACACAGGCAAGCTGAATCATAGATAATGCTGATCCTGCACCACTGCCTTCTCCTAAACGTAAATTCATCGCTAAGATTGGTTGGGCATCCAATTCTTTTAAAACACGCTGATGACCATATTCAGCCGATTGATGTCCAAACAGCATCCACTCACGGCTTTGTGGTTGAATACGTACTGCACATAAAGCTGCGACCGAACTAATAAAGCCATCGACGATAATAGGTAAACCAATTTGCGCACATCGTAAATAAGTCCCTGTGATTGCAGCGATTTCCAATCCACCTACAGCAGCCAGAATTTTTAATGCATCATTGGCCACATTTGCTCTATGAAACTTTACTGCTTGATCAATCACTTTTATTTTATGTTGTAATTGCTCAATATTAATTCCTGTTCCTAAACCTGTCAGTTGCTGGGCTGATTCACTCAGCAACAAACAAGCAAGTGCTGAAGCTGAACAGGTATTACCAATTCCCATTTCACCTGCAATAAAAATATCCGCATCTTTCGCTTTAGCAAGATCAGCGCTATTTTTACCCAGCTCTAACGCTGCTAAACACTCTTGATTGGTCATTGCAGCTTGCTCTGCAAAATTTGCAGTGCCGGCACGAATAGTATGGCATTCAACCCCCACATAATTGTAACTATCGCCTACTGTCCCACAATCAATCACTTGTAAATGGGCATGATGATGTTTGGCAATCACACTAATTGCTGCACCACCCGACGCAAAATTTTGCAACATTTGACGAGTTACTGCTTGAGGATAGGCTGAAATATTTTCTGCCACAACACCATGATCACCAGCAAAAATAGTAATCCAAGGTTTATTGATTTTAGGGAAAACCGTTCTTTGTAAAGCAGATAAATTAATCGCAATTTGCTCCAAATCACCTAATGCGCCTGTTGGTTTGGTCAATTGAAGTTGACGTTGCTCAGCTTGTTGTTTTACATCTAGATCAGGTTGTTGTACTGCGGCTAAAAACCATTGCGCTTGTTCAGTCATATTATTTCTCATCTTTTAAAATCATTGGAAAGCCTGCCACACAAAACACAACTTTATTGGCGAGTTGACCTAAGTTCTGGTGTAAACGACCTGCTTCGTCAACAAAGCGACGGCTAAGCTCACCCATAGGCACAACACCTAAGCCCGTCTCATTGCTAACCAAAATAATCTTGGATTTTAATTGTGGTAATACATTTAATAATTGCTGTATTTGTTGCTGCTGCAATGCAGAGTCTTCAGCCAATAACAAATTGCTCAGCCACAAGGTCAAGCAATCGACCAAAATTAGCTGATTCGCTTGATCGCATTGCAAGAGTCGATCTGCCAGATAAGTTGGTTCTTCGAACACTTGCCAATGGGCTGGACGTTGCTGTTGATGATGTGCAATACGTTGCTGCATTTCTGTATCTAAGGCCTGCGCCGTTGCAATATAAATGACAGATAAACCTGTCTCTTTGGCTGTTTGTTCTGCCAAACGACTTTTACCTGAGCGCGCCCCACCTAAAATCAGTTGCAACATATCTAACCTAGTTCAATTTGCCGATAAGGATATAGGAATCCTTGTAAAATCTGTGCTTTATAATAACCAAAAGTCAGTTTTTTAACCTCAATATTTATAGTTTTTACCGAAAGTTGTTGCATCCGCTCAAGTACAATATCACTCAGCCAAGCTTCACGATACAAGCCTAAAGTAATATGCGGACAATATTCAAGTGCTGCGACCTCGTCTGATACATGAGCAAATTGCTGACGAATTTGGGCGAGTACGCCCTGCTGATCTTGAATGTGCAGGAACAAGGCACTGTTAAAACTATCTATTTGCGTGATTTCCAACTCAAAAGGTATGAGCTGTAATGCTTCAATCAGCTTGATCTGCTGCTGTAATTGTTGAATCTGAAAATCATCATCGTATTGCTTAACAGCAGGCTGCAAGAAACCACAAACAAATAAAGTAATGTGATATTGGCGTTGCTGTGCAGGAAGCAATAGACCTGAAAATTGTGCTTGGATTTCATCTAAATAGTGAATCAACTCAGGTTGATCAATCTCAATATACCAAAGCCCATAATCTGAACGCCCCAAATGCCATTCGGGATAATCACGCATTTCGGTCGCAATCAACTGGGTCTCTGCTTGTAATAACACAACTTCAGCATTCTGTTTAACGTTGTGTTATTCAAACATAAACCCAGATAGAAGTTAAGGCACTTTCACTGTGATCATTGCTTCTTATGCAGAAAGAGGTTTTAACTCCTCCAACTGTGACATGAACGTATTATTATCATTGAGTTGCGCCTGAATCCCTTGATAGAGCTGGTTTAATAGGGCTTTCTTCTGATTTTCAGTAATATCCATATGCTCAATATTGGTCTGGACATGTTTTACAATCTTAATTTCGTCCAGCTCAAGCATTTTCAGCGCATAGGCATAGCCATAAATTGCACCTTGCATTAACTTCTGGTATGGAAGCTGTTGCTGCACATGAGATTCTAAACTGCCTAAAACCCGCTCATTCAGATTGAGCTTTCTAAGCGGATCACGGGCTACACGCTCACATGGATCTTTATAGGCAGCTCGGCAAGAATGCAGAAAACTTTCCGCCATACGATCCAGTTCTTTGGCTTGGTTGGGAATCATATTGGCCAAACCCAATTTAACTTCGTTGACCACTTGTTCTGCATATTTCATGATTTTTGGATCGGCCATGGCGATACCAATGGTGTCATGTCCAAGTGCGCTGGCATACCATGCCAACATGGCATGACAGCCATTCCATAGCCGATTTTTAATGATTTGAATCTCAGAAATCTGATCAACTAAAATCATTTGACGCATTTTGCTCAACAATGGACTGCGATTTTCCACGTAAATCGGCATATCCATTTCACTATGGAATAGGATCAAATCCATATTTTGTAAGAATTGCCCTGTTTGAAACTGCCCACGCATGTCTTCTAAACAATGGGTAATCTGCTGTTCTTGCTTTTCAGTCAGAGCGGTTTCCTCTGAAAGTTCAATCGTTTCTGGATTGAGATCATTTTGATATTGTTTAAATAAATTATGCTTGATATTGAGCTGACGATACAAGGCCTGATCCGTCAGTTTTGACACCATTCGATTGACCACGGTATCACAAAAATAGTGTTCACTTAAAATATGTTCTGCAATATCTTCATCCGTCATGGTCAGTAAGGCTTCACGGATGTGTTTTAAGACCAAATACTTTGCACACACTTTATTGAGAATAATCAAAAAGGTAATCGGCTCATTATTGTCCGCATCTGCTGACATAAAACGGGCCAATAGTCCCTTCGCAATCGTTTTCGCCTCAGACTCAATCGCTTGTTCAGGTAAACACAGTGCGATCAGGCTAGATTGCATATACATTTCTAGCATCTGCTGTTCATTATCAGCATCAATCACAGTGAGATTATCAATACGCTCATCATAGGAAGACTGGCCATACCGAATACTATAGCTGCCAAAACTATTCACTGACTCTAAATATAAACGATTTCTAGTTGATGCCAGAATCCTTTTTGGGCGTGTGTAACCATCCCAATACGACAGGATCTGAGCCACATAACCACCACCAATAGCCCCAAAGCCATGAATTCCAACAGTCAATTGATTGGAACTCTGCGGAAATAACTCTTGTAACTGTGGCATGCCCATTTCGGGAATAAACTCATCTAAACCATTCAAAAAGTCATACATATCCTGATAATAGAAATTTGCTTTAGAGAGCATATGATCATTGGGTTCTTTAATATCTTTGAATAAAATCGTGATACCGCCAGCATCATAGGCTGAACAAATCCCATTTTCCGAATCTTCAAACATTAGACATTGTTGTGGTTGTAGATTTAGCTTTTGTGCGGCTTTTAAAAAGATTTCTGGATGCGGTTTACCTTTTTCAACTTCATCCCCACAGACCAACAGATCAAAAAATTTATAAACATTCGCGTTAATTAGATATTCTTCGGCAATTGCTCGACGACTCGAGGTCGCGACTGCCATTTTTAAGCCTGATTTTCTTAGTCGTTCTAAGACCTGAATCAATCCTTTTTTAATTGGTACACCATTGTTACGGACAAATTCTAGTTCCACTTCATCTGCACGTTTGCGGATGGCAGTATAAGGAACATCTGCACCATAAAACTTTTGTGCCAGCTGCTCAGATGCTTTCGCACTCAACCCTAGACACTGCATCAAATATTCATCTGAAAATTCCTGTCCAATCAGCTCATTTGATGCCTGTTTCAATGTCTGGAAGCGTAAGCGCTCGGTATCAAACATTGTTCCATCCATGTCAAAAAGTGCTCCTTGAACAGGATAATCATGAAAAATAAGCATCTTTACTCCTTTGATTTTGCTATGACGCTTTATAGGGTACTCAAAAAAACAAACTAGAATCCAACTCGTTAATAAATGAAATAAAATTGATTAAAAAACGATCAATTATTACTTTTTAAAGCTTATAGTTACCTAATTTTGTAAAGATTCCTTGCATCACAACCAAAAAAGTGAATGTTTTTTAGTCTAATTTGGTGTGTTTTCATCAACTAACAAAGTCGTTTCATCCTTTTTTCGAATCAATACCCAGCTAAAATAAAGGCCAATCGATAGGGTTAAGAAAAGTAATAAATAGAATGGGAAATGGGTATTAAAACGGTACAGGAATGTACTGAGTAATGGGCCAACAATTAAGCCCAGTGCCTGTGTTGCCGTACAAAAACTTGCCATTTTAACCTGTGATTGCTGAGATACGGCTTGAGCAGCGCCTGTGGTAAATGCAGGTAATAAGCACGCCACAGAAATACCATAAAAAATATAACTTGCCTGAAATACAAAAATTGTGGGTGCGTAGATTGAAAGTAATAGACCAAAACACATGGTGACTAAGCCAATAATCACCAAACTATTTAATTTAAGTTGTAAGACTTTCACAATTAAAAGCTGCGTCAGTACCAGACAGACTCCAACTACTAACATACATTGAGAAAAATAAACTGCACTCTGTTGGCTACTGAGATAAAACTTATCCTGAATATAAAAACCTGCCGTCATATTTAAAGTCACAATTGCAACATAAGTGACAAAACCTAGAGTTAACCAGATCAGACTTTGCTTCATAATCGGCTCATTCGCTAGTGCATTATCTTTATCTTGTTGCGGATTGAATGAGTCAGCCTGAACTTGCGGACTTTTACTAAATAGGATGCCGAGTGCAATACTGACTAAGCCAAGTAAAGCCACAGCAATCCACATCGGGAAAAGTAAACCACCAAACAATAAAACTGAAGTTGCAAATGGCCCAACAATCATCCCAAAACTATTCATTGCACCAAACATAGCCATCTGCTTACTACGATCATTCGCTTCTACTGCATGTGTCATCACATAACTTTGCAGACCAATTTGTGGCAAAGCCATAAAAATGCCTGTAGAAGCACGACTCAATACCAGTAAAATAAAAATGAACAACGTGGGTAAAATCGCTTGTGTTCCAAAATACAGAATCAAGGTGAAAATAGCCCAAGTAAAGGTCATTCCCCAAAAACCATAATTGACGAGTTGGTTGGGAGATAGTTGATTTTTCTTTTTCGCAATCCAGATCGATGCAATTGCCATACAGATTGCCCCTGCGGAAACAATCACGCCACCTTGGAATTCAGATAAATGCAATTGTCGTGTCAATGGAGCAAGTAAAGGGAGAATCATGGAAAAACAAGTTCCATTGATCAAAGCAGCCAGTGCTAAAAATTTTAAATTATTGTTCATCATCAAAATCATCAAAAGAAAAGGCATCTAAACAGATGCCTTTTTGATTAGATTAGTATTTGAGGGTATAACTCAAACCATAAGTACGACCTTGTGCAGCTAGACTAGAAATATCGCCATACACGGTCGAAACTGCTTGGCTATATACAGACTTATAATCAGTATTCCAAACATTATAAACTCCAAATCCTAAAGTACCCGGACCGGCTTTCGCATTGGCAATCACATCCATCACTGCAAAACCTTTAATTTCAGCAGGCGGACGACTGCCATTTTCAATGGCTTCTTTACGTGCTTTGTCTGTACCGCCAATTGCCAAGGTTTGAACACGCAAACCTAAACCATCGTTAAATTGCCAATCTGAATAGACAGTTCCTTTTAAGGGTGCAACACGGATGGCATCTAACTCTTGCCATTTACCGTTGGTATTTTTAAATTGACCACGTGTATAAGCCAAAGTACCACCGACATTCCATGCATCAGTCACTACATACTTCACATTACCTTCTAGACCATAAATACGTTCATCAGTATCAATCACTTCGATTGCAAAGTTTGGTGGACCAAATTTCAAAGATTTATCAGACTTGTTATAGAACGCCGTAAGCCCTGTGGTTAACGCATTGTCTTGTAGACGCCAACCTAGCTCAAAACTATTCACTTTAATTGGATCAATGGTTTGATTGCTTACAACAAAGTTTGCTGGAACGTCTCTGAGCATACGTTGTACGTCTGGTAAGTTTGCACCTTGAGAGAAATTGGCAAAGACTTGTTGAGTATCTGTTAAATGATAAACAGCACCTAAGTTAAATAAAGTCGCATCGTGCTTGACCGACCCACCTTTTAAAGTCTTAGAGTTATATCCTGAGACGAAATCTGCAACCATCGCTTCAGAATAAGGAACAGAATCTTGCACTTGGCTATCAATTCGTTCATGGCGCAAGCCTGCTTGTAGGTTTAAGCGATCAGTGACTTCAAATTGGCTCTGTAAGAAGAAACCGAGTTTCTCAGTATCTACATCTGGACCAAAACCATAATTATTTAATGGTTTGAATTTCAAACCATTACTACTCATAAATGTATTCAAATCATATAACTGGGCTGTTGCTTTGCCTTTTTCCTTATCAAAATCCATTCCATATGTTAAATGTAAAGCTCGCTCTGCAAGGTCTAGTTTACTCTGTAACGCTAACCTTGCACCAAATACATCAATATCCGTCTCAGACTGGGTAACAATATATGTTCCTCCTCCTGCAATTGATGTATGTGCCAAAGTATTTGCACTCGGATAGAATCTACCTTTTTCAGTTCGATAGTAAGCCTCCGCATTTAAAGTCTGACCAAAGAAATCTTGGTTTTCATATTGTGCATTTACAGCTGCACGTTTCGTTCTTGGCTGAGTATTAAGTTCCAAACCTTTGACTGCTTTCTGGCTTGGTTTTGCACCATTCAATAAAACTGCCAGTCCTGGTCCATAGTCTGCACCATAGTCACTATCTTGTTCGTCATTATAATATTGTGCGCCGATACTAATACTTTGCTTGTCAGTAAACTGCCAACCCAAGCGACCATTCACATCAATAGTTTCTGTATCTTGACGGTCAGTCTGTGCGACTTCAGGCCCAATTCGGTCACCATGACTGTCTTGAATCTCACCGCGTTTGGTATAGCTTGCCCCAAGAAAACCATTCCAGTCCCCTTGTTTAAAAGCAGCAGATTGATACACCTCATAAGCCAAGGCATCATTTTTAAAGTTATCGCCAGAAGTTACGCCAAGTTTTGATTCAAAATGAACGCCGTCGGTCGACCCTTTTTTAGTAATAATATTGATGATCCCGCCCGTTGCACCAGAACCATAAATACTACTTGCCCCCGAGACCACTTCAACACGTTCAATCATATCTGGGCTGATGCTATTTAACTGACGCGAGCTGTCACGGGAACCCGTTTGCGGTACGCCATCAATCATGTATTGCACTGTACGTCCACGCATCGTCATACCATAGTTACTGGTTGTACCAGAACTTGGTGTCAATGATGGTACTAATAAACCTAAAATATCTGCCGTACTTTTACCTGCGGCAGCTTGTTTTGCAATATCTTCTTGTTCAATGCGATAAACTGTACCCGCAATTTCAGCAATACTTTGTGCTGAACGTGATGCAGTTACAACGATGGGTGCAAGTTGTGCTGGTTTTTGACTTTCTACTGCAGCAGTCGTTTGAACAGCGGCATCAGCTTCAACTGTTTGTGCATACAATTGAGTACTGATTGCTAAGCTTAATAGCGTTAATGATGTTGAAAGTGAAGGTACTTTCATAAATTACCCCTAGGTGAGTTATTCCGTTTGTTTTGCTTTGTGGATTAACACTTGGCTGAGCAAGACGCTCAAGACAGATGCTGCCGCTAAAATGAGATAGAAATTTCCATAACCAAAGGCTTTGGCCAAGAAACCAGACATTGCACCGCCAATGAAGTAAACCAATAGCTCGAAACAAACCAAAATTGTAAAGTCTGTTCCAGCTTGTTCTTTGGAGCTGGTATACATGAAATGAGCGTATAAAGCGGTCATGGCGATATAGCGAATCGCCAAAATAACCACAACAAATAACCCCAATAACATATGCCACTGGTTAAACCAGCTAAGTAAGACGGCTGCACCAAGCACGGCATAAACCAAACTACGTGCCCAACCAGCCCAAATCAGTAATTGTGTTGCTGCTATTTTTTTTAGTAAGAAAGCCGCTGTTACGGCAGCCAACAAGCCAATACCAGCACCAATCACAGACATCAGCACCCCAATCTCTGCCAGAGACCATTTTTGATCAATCAGCATTGGATTTAGCATGGCCATTGCTGGTGCTTCGACTACGCGATAACACACGATCAAAGCCAAAGCCCAAAGCATCTCAGGGCGCTTAAAGGCGCGAATCAGACTCGGCGCTTGCTTGGCAATTTTTTCAGTATTGGTTTTTTCTTTGATCTGAAACACTGCCAACATGGTCAGTGCTGTCATTGCAGCTAAACACATCAGTGCTGTTTGCCAACCATACAATTGATAAAGCCACAAAGTTGCAGCACCACCAATCATACTGCCTAACGCCACGCCAATACTTTGCGCCATACTGCCTAGGCGATATTCGGATTCAGAAAAGGTTTCAACGGTATAACCATCTATCGCAATATCTTGGGTTGCGGCAAAGGTTGAAATCCATAGACCGACAATGACAAAGATACTTAGACCGTAATCGAATTGAGTCAAAGCCAAGGCAACGACACCTAATACCAAGGCAATTTGAGTAAATAAAAGCCAAGTCTTACGTTTACCAAGTGCCTTAAAATAAAAACAATCAATTAAGGTCGCCCAAAAAAACTTAAAGGCCCATGGGATATACAGTAGCGACAACATGCCAATCCAACGCAGATCAACCCCTTGATGACGCAAAATCGCAGGTAAGGCAACATTATAAAAATACAGGGGTAATGCATGAGCAAGGTACAACACCACCACCGCAGATAAACTCAGTGCAGAGACTGTTTTGATTGGAAAATCTTGGTCAGGTTTTGTTTGTTGATTCATAAGTACCTCTGCATCGCCCATTGCACGGCATCGGTCTTTTCTAAACTGACAAAATAAGGAACATGCCAGGCTTTTTGCAAAGCTGGCGTGTCTAATCGAATACGATCTGCTTCATCTTGGGCAATTCGAGCAAGGCCAAAACAATATTGATAAAAATCTTGTTTATATTTTTTGTACCATTTCCCCTGAATCACCCGATATTCTTCGGGAAATTCAGTATTCGGCTCGGTTTGCATAATCAGCACAAAACTTCTTTTTTGTTCGAAATATTGTTGAATATGCATTAACCATTGCTCAAATTCTGCCACTGAGACATGCGCGGCAAAGCGCATGTCCAAGATGTGTATCTCATTGATAGATAGGCTCATGTAACACTCAGGATTTTGGCTGGCTGATCAGCTAGCTGTTGTTGTGATGTTTGATAATATTCACCAAACTTGTTATAAAAAGTTTCTCTAAAGCAGTAATACAGCATTGCCGTTTTTTCTGGCATCGGAATTAAACTTTGGG
This sequence comes from Acinetobacter modestus, assembly GCF_014636095.1. Lineage (GTDB taxonomy): Bacteria > Pseudomonadota > Gammaproteobacteria > Pseudomonadales > Moraxellaceae > Acinetobacter > Acinetobacter modestus. The sequence goes on along the minus strand of NZ_BMDV01000002.1, from coordinate 803,209 downwards.
TTTCGTAGCAAAGTTCTGCGACCACAGCAGCATAAGGTTTAACCGTATGGTCTGGTTCACCCACGATTTTTTTCGCTTGTGAATGTTCAAAAATATAGAAACTCAGTAAACGAATTGTTGGACGTAAAAAGCCTTTGCCAAACACAGATTTATCGCCAAATAGCAAATGCCAACCGAGATCATTGTCATCACCTTCATAATAACGGCCTAAACGATCACGTTTACCTTCATAGATTTCGGTATATCCCACATCTTTGCCATCCACGCCCACAATCAATAAACGTTGATGGTCATCTGCTAGCATTTTGTCGAAGTAAACTTGTAGATCTAACTCAGATTTATTCAATTGCCATTGTGGAATGACATGCGGTTCATGCATCCATTGATGCAGCAAAGGAATATCTTGTGGATATTGCACTTGACGTAAGTAATACTGTGTTCCATCTTCGTGGTATTCAAAGTAGTCAGGTAATTGCTGAGAAATTGTTTTCATATCGAACCTTTATAAAATTTAGAAGAAGACTTAACCCGCTTTCGATTCAGTTTGCTGAATCGACCATTCAGCCAATGTTTCAGGGCTGACTGGGTTAGGGATTGGATCAAGGAATACAGGCACTGGACGCTCTGCTTCATCGTTATAACTGGTGGTAAATAGGCGGACACGGTTCAAACAAATTTTGGTGTAGGTTGGGCGTAACATGGCAAATTTTTCAGCACGTTCAGCCAACTCGGGATGTTGTTGGTTAAACGCAACAATGGTGTTAGAAATGGTTTGCCAGAAATCCTGTTCTGAATATTCTGGGTAATCTTGCAAGAACACATTACAGATATAACGGTAATGCACCATGAACAGCCCAGTGAAAATAAAATGACTTAAATCTGTCGCTTCATGACGTAATAACAAACTGCCTTCAGATGGCAATTGCGCCAATTCAGGGAAATCTTCATCCACCAAATTGATGTCATCAATAAAGTCTTTTAATACCAATGCTTTTGGCACACCATTTTCATGTACCAACATGGTGTTTTCACCATGCGGTGAAAAAGCTAAGCCATAGCGATACAGACAAAGCAGTAACGGACTGAGGCAGACTTGGGCAAATTGTGCTAACCATGCCAAAGGACTTAGACCTGATGCTTGAATCAGTACGCTTAGGATTGATTGACCTGAAATATCCCGATGTAATAAGGCTGCTTGAGAGAGCACTTGCTGTGATGGATCAACATAGCGATCGACACTTTCACGCCACAAGCAACCAAACAACTCTTTAAATTGGTAAGGTGCACCTTCTATTCGGTCAAAACATGGCTGGTGAATGGTTAAAGTTGCAACTTCACCTAAGAAAACCACACCGGTATTCTGCAGGTCTTGATCTTGCTGATGGATTTGCTTTAACCATCCAGTTACAGCTGGCGCAGCAAGATTACGTTTTGATGGTAGTCCACGATAAACAGCGGTATTAAAAATACTGACAGGCAGTTTAATGTAATGACGTTGTAAGTTCGATGTATTGCATAATGTACGAATAGACTGCATTGGCACATAGCTGTCTTGGCTAATGTTGAGCTCAATGATTTTCTGGTCGACAATTTCATTGGCATAGGTTGGAACCAACCATTGATGCCATTGCCAAGCATGTACAGGAATCAAAAAGTAATTTTGAGGGTCGAGATTTTTTTCTTTCAAAATTTGGATGAACTGCTGTAGTTCATTGGCATCAAATTCATGTTGATATAAACCACAAGCATCCCATTGTTCTGTACTGCGGAATTCTGCTAGATCACGATGTACAGCCAACCAGAGTACTTTGACTTCTGGAGATAGCTCTGGTGCAGCACTTAAATAATCATCATAACCAAAGCCCATACGGCCTTTGCTCATAATCAGCCAAGGGTGACCACGTAGCATGCCTTCAACTTTATAGTGCGGTTCAGTCAGCACTGCTGTGCTTGGTAAACGCGCTTCATTAAATAGGTGCGCTTCTGCCAACCAAGTATTATTCATTTCCTTAATCAAATACGCTTTGGTGAATGGCTTTACATTGGAACTGTCAGCCATTGCAACAATAAACTCATGTAAATTCCAAGCAGGCTGATCACTCTGCTGACCCTTGCTTACATCACGTACCGAGCCGTCCTGAATATTCCAGTGCCCTAACAAATATTGATGGCCTTGAAACTCATACTGACGATTGCCCAGATCTAACTGATAACGTCCTGCGGATATGGCTTTCACTTCAATAATTTCTTCATATAGAAACTCTGCAATCGCCATTTCAATGAGACGCTGCCCAGCGGCACGCCATTGCTGCTGATTAATTTTTAAAGTTGCAAAGTTCATATCAATTTCTCATAAGTTGAATGTACAGAAGCATTTTGTGCCCGTGTATTTGCACAGCGACTATTTGAATGTGCCGTAATCGTGTTCTGTTCTGTTTTCTTTAAAATAGAGTGTTTTTTGTTCACAACTTTTCCAGAAACAGCATCTTCTGGCAGCGCTTGGTCATCTACCATTTGGATTTTAGGATTTTGAGTGATTTCAAAATGCTGGAAGGTTTGCGCCTGCTGAGCAAGTTCATAAAGTGGCTCAACAAGCAATTGATTGATAATTGTCGCTGCACGATAAGCACCCAGCCCTAAGTCTGGTGTACCGACACCATGGCTATGCATTTCCTGATTTTGAACAAAAATATGGCCATTCAGATGATGTAAAACTCGATAGTCTGCTGTGATTTGCCAACGCTGTTTATGATCAAATTCAATATAAGGTTTCAGGAACTGCATAAAGTCAAAGTCAGGCGTAACGTAACCTGTTGCAGCAATCAGGAAATCACAATCTAAGTGGAAAGCCTGTGCCGTGGCACGCTGTTGGAAATGCAGTCGAATTTTTTGCGTCTCTAATACTTCTGCATCTTTCAAATCACATTGGCTATGTAAATGTGTCTGCAAACTTTGACCCGCAATGCTACGGTGATACAATTTTTGATAGATTTCACGGATGGTCTTTGCACTAATGCCCTTGTATAACAAAGACTGCTTCTGCAATTGCTGTTCTTTCTTCTCAGTTGGTAAAGTATAAAAATGCTGTGCATAATCTGGGCTAAAATGTTCCAGTCCTAATGGCGCATATTCCATTGGGAAGAAGCCCTGAGAACGCGTAAACCAGTGTAGGTCGAACTGATGATTGGCTGTATCTTGCTGCTCATCAAACAGATCAATAAAGACTTCGGCAGCAGATTGCCCAGAACCAAGTACCACCACATCGCCGTGTAAATCTGTATCGGCATGCGTCATATATTGCGCAGAATGCAGACATTTTTGTGGTTGCTGTTGCTGTACTTTGGTCAAACATTCAGGCAAGTGAGGAACATTACCGCTTCCGATGACCAGATGACGGCATAAATAACTGTGCTGAACACCTTCTGATTCCACCACAACTTTAAAGCCAATGGTTTGAGGTTCAATCTCCAAAACACGAGATTGGTATTCAATACAATCCAGTTGCTCTGCAACCCATTGGCAATAGTGGTTATATTCACAGCGTGGAATATGCGGCTGTTCTAAAAAGTAAAACTTATATAAACGCTGCTGATGACGCAGATAATTTAAGAAGCTGAATGGACTGGTTGGATCAACCATTGAGACCAGATCCGCCATAAACGGCACTTGCAATATCGTATTGGGTAACTGCATTCCTGCGTGCCAGTCAAACTGAGCTTTCTGTTCGAAAATTGCATAGTTCAGTGTGCTTTTATTATGCAGCAGGCTGGCCAGACTCAGATTAAATGGTCCTAGACCAATTCCAATGAAATCAAGCATAACTGACATCCTTCTGAGAAATACGCAGCGGATTTGGCAGTTGTACATAGACAGATTGATTTTCAACTGGTGCGATGAGCTCATCTAGCTCATGCAAACGTGTCAGCAAATTACCTTTATAAGGCAGTGTTGAATTAAACAATAATCCCTGCAACAAGGTACTGTCTGGATATTGCTGCAATTGCTCCTGCAAGAAACTTGTTAAATGTTCGAGCAATTCATCTTCAGTAATATAGCCTGTTGCGCCAATGGCATTGATAATGCCAAACAAGGTATTACCAAAGAAATAATAACTAAAACGTTCATCGACAAAATCTTTAGGACCAACGGCAAATGCTTTTTCTTTCAGTTCAGGCAGTGCTTGCAGAATTTCGGTTGCAAACTCTTCAATATAATAAAAACCTTGGTTATCACGTAACCATAAGGTTTTAGGGAAATGATTCTCTAACTCCAACAGCACATTCTGCTGATGTGACTCAAAAGCCATGCCATAACGATGGTATAGATACATCAACGGTTGCAAACTGACTTCAAGGAAGCGGTTAAACCAATCCAGAGCAATTTCTGAAAAATCGGTTTCATGATGTGCTTTTGCAATTTTTGCGAATAAGGTATTAAAACGATTTAGAGGCTTATCTGGATGATCCTGACATAAGGATGCAATACATGTGACTTGCTGATGTGGATGGAATGGCTGATCTCGGAAAATACAAATACTTTCATTCACCACTTCATCATCAATTTTTAAAGCAATCCACGCTGGGTCATTCACCGCTTTTAAGCTTGGGCACTGCTTTAAAATATTCTGACCAAATTCACTGTGCCATAGACGGTGGGTTAACTCACCACGGTGGCATTCTTTGGCTAAGTTCACCCGAATCGAGTTGGTAATCATCACTGAAAGTGATGGTTTTACCATCCATGGTGCATTAAAACTCGCCAGTGTTCGGATTGAAGTGGTTGGAGAAAATTGCCAGCCTCTTAAGCCTACATCAATTAACTGCCCCGTTTGTTTTAAACGTTCAAACCAAGGCTTACTTTGCAAATAACGGGCTTGCCAAGGATGTAATGGGAGTAATTTATATTCGGTGTGGGTCTTGAGCAGATTGAGATCATTTTCAGACAGATACCACTGTAGCGCTGTTTTTAATTGAGCTGAAATGTTTTCATCCGTGGCACAACCTTCAGAAATATAGTCCTGATGCACCAGCCAATAATGTAGTTGTGTCTTGCCTTTGTGTTCCGGTGAAAACTTTAGCCAATCTTCATGCACAAAACCTGTTCTACTTTTTGGTGCTGGGTGCATACTATGCCCCAGAATAAGCGCCTGCTCAGTTTCAATGAAACTCTGACCTGCTTTAACCAAATCATCAAAATCGGTCTCACGTTGTACTAAAAACTGTTGCAGTGCATCACGACTTTGAATCCACTTCTCTACTAAAGATGCAGCATCTAATGGAATAGACGATTCAAAAACGAGTTCTTCAAGCAATAACCCGACGATTGCAACAGGACTAAATGTCTTGATTTGACCATGAATAATAACTTGTGGAACATCTGCTAAACGGTGTCGCCCGACTCGACTGACATAAGATAAAGGGAAATTACATTGTGCTTGAATAGAATGTATTGGGATTGATAACAGCGTCAAACCTTGGCTAAACGCTTGTTGTTGCGGACTTTGCTGATTTTTATTAAGCAAGTGACCTTTGCCAGTTTCTTGCGTATATGCGTTGACGAAGTGTTGTATCGCCAACCGATTGGCAAGTGATTGCATCTGTCGGTATCCTCTTATAAAGAGAGAGTTAATTTTTTTTTCGAATGTTTTGAGCTCTAAACAAACCTTATTACAATGTTATTCACTGCAAATAAGATTTAATTAATGATAATTATTATCATTAACAATAGCAATTACAAAATTAGCTTAGATTTTCCTACTTAATACTCTGTTTTTTATAGTGAAAAATTCATTTAGATCAAGAAAAATACAAAAGATAATAATTCTTATTATCAATTATTTTAATTGTAATTCATTCTTTTATTGTTTTTATAAATCAAATAAAAGGGCTTTATGTTTTAAAGCCCTTTTTTAAAAATATTAGCAATCTAAAACATCTGAAAATGTAGCTTCCAGTAACTTAGCTAGATCAATTGGGTTAAGACCAATGTCCAATCCCCTTTTTCCACCGCTTACATAAATCTTGTTTAATGATTTCGCTGTTTCATCGATTACAGTTTTGAGTCGTTTTTTCTGTCCTAAAGGACTAATTCCACCGACTAAATAACCAGTTAAACGCTCAGCATCTTTTGGATTGGCCATTTGTAACCTCTTACACCCTACTGCTGATGCGACTTTTTTTAAATTTAATTGATGATTCACTGGCAAAACTGCGATGAAATAATTTTTTTCATCGGTGACCATTAGCGTTTTGAATACTTCATCTACATTTAGATTGAGTTTTTCTGCTGCTTCTAAGCCAAAACTTTTTGCATTTACATTATGTTCATATTCATGAATTGTGAATGCTATTTTATTTTTTTCTAATAACTTACAAGCTGGAGTCATTTCTTCTCAGTTCTTTGTTTTAGCGATTAAAGTAGCATAAGTGTAGCATTTAAAAATTAAGGATTAAATTAACTTAGGCTATTTTTGAGATAAATCTATTCTTGATAAACACTCAATTAACCTCATATATTCGCTAACAGTAAACAGAATGAGCTCAAGCAACGATGAGTTATAAACATAATAATTTGATGGCAATGCGTCAAAATTATTGGGATGATGAGTCATCTCCTACTGTGCAAGAAGAGAAAATTTTTCTTCGAAATACTTTGATTGAAGAAGGTATTTTTAAAGATGCGACTTTAGACGACACCAAGTATTTTTTCTTTACATTACCCAGTATCATTATTGTGAAAGCTCATGCTTTAGGCTTTCATCATAGTTATGTAAAGCGTATGTTGATTGCTCATATTCATACTAATCGTGCAGCTTTAATGAGAAAATCGACTCTAAAAATTCAGTTTAGGATTTAGGACATCTGTATAGTAAAGCCAAATTTGAAAGTTAAATTTCACTTAGGCTATTCTTATTTATTGACCTAGTTCACAAATTTAGACTGATAATTCAAGAGATTGAACTATTTTAATACGTTCAAAAGCTGTAATATCCGCTACAATTTAAGTCTCGGCTTTCAACCCTCCGATTTCAGCATAGGATTTTTCTTTCATGTCAGATCAGAACGATAAGCTTAAGAATCTAAAAACCTCCTCTGTAGATCGTCGCTTATCTATTGCAAAAGCCTCTTTACTCGCTGGAACACGTTGGGCGACTGCTAGCGCTACTTCAATTTTTTCTAGTGAAGAAGAAAAAGAGAAAAAGCGTAAAAAAGCCATGGCTGAACAAGCTCATTATTTAGTTTCTGAAATAGGAAAACTAAAAGGATCAATCGTAAAGATTGGTCAAATGATGGCTTTATACGGCGAACATTTCTTACCTGAAGAAATTACACAAGCATTAAATACATTGAACAATCAAACTGTCGCACTTGCTTGGCCTGCAATCAAAGCTCATTTGCAAGAACAGTTAGGTTCAAAATTAGATGAACTCACGATTGATCATGAACCAATCGGTACAGCTTCACTTGCCCAAGTTCATCGTGCGACACGTAAATCAGATGGTTTAGAACTGGTTCTTAAAATTCAATACCCTGGTGTGGCCGAAGCAATTGATTCTGACATGAATCTATTTAAAAACATGCTTAAACTCACACGTATGGTGCCGCAAACTCGTGAATTTGATCAGTGGTTTGATGAAGTTCGTGAAATGATGCATCGAGAAGTCGACTATGGCATCGAAGCCGCAACGACGCGTCGATTTGCTGATCGTTTAAAGAACGATCCACGCTATGCGGTACCAGAAATCGTAAATGAATTTTGCTCTGATAAAGTGTTGTGCATGACTTTCGAGCGCGGTGTACCAATCAATAGTCCGGTAATGCTTTCCCTCCCCCAAGAACGTCGCAACCAATTAGGCGAAGCTTCTTTGGAAATTGCAGTACGTGAATTATTTGAATGGGGTGAAATGCAAACTGATCCGAACTTTGGTAATTACCTTGTTCGTTTGGGCAACGGCGATGATGTAAAGGATAAAATCGTTTTACTTGATTTCGGGGCGATTCGTCAATTTGATGATAACTTACTTGCTGTAGCACGGAATCTCATTCATGCAGGTTATGACCATGATAAAACTGCAATGGTCAAAGCCATGACTGGTTATGAGTTTTTTGATGGAATGCCAGATAGTATAAAACCTGGTATGGCAGACGTGTTCTTGATTGCGACAGAGGCTTTTAGTTGCCCAAGTAATAATCCGAATATGCCAGCTGGTGTAATGGATGACCAAGACCGCTACGATTGGAAAAAAAGCCAACTCCATAGTCGTGTAATGCAACAAGCAGCACAATCAATGGCATCACGTTATTTCTCTGTTCCACCAAAAGAATTTATGTTTATTAGCCGTAAGTTTATTGGTGCATATACGTTTATGACCGTGATAGAAGCAAAGACAAATGTACGAAAAATGATTCGTCAGTTTGCATAAGCGCTATACCTAAAGTCATTTTGACCAATCTGATTTGTCAGTTTGGTCAATTTTTTTAAAATTTATTTTTCTAATATTTTTTTTATTCATTTAAAAACAATAATATAAAATCCATATACGAATCATTTTACCCTTTATCTTTCTTAATTTAGCACGTCAAACAAGACATAGTTTTTTTGACTAGAGCATGTCAGCATAATTTTACAACCATCCTCTAGGATAAAATCATGTCGAATATGATGAATAAAGCTCAAGGCTTTGGGCTATCTTTGATCACTAAAATCGCAGGAAGCGAAGTATTAGATCAACTCAAATTAAGAAAATTTGTAGAGAAATCATTATATCAAGGATCAAAAACAGGTTTTAAAGTACTGAATAAAACACAAAAAGCTTTTAAACCACAAGCAATTGATAAGCAACGCCTCCCGAATCAAGTTAATAAAAATTTGTTTGATCTCAGCCTTACTGAAGAACAGCAAATGACTGTCGATGCAATGTCTCAATTCGCTGAAGAAGTTTTATATGCTTTAGCGCATGACGCTGATCATCAAGCACAATTCCCAGAACAACTTTGGCAACATTTGGTCGACTTAGGTTTGAACTACTATGCTTTACCTGAAGCATTAGGTGGTGTTGCCGCTGAACAAAATATTGTGAGTAATATACTAATCGCAGAAAGTTTAGCTAAAGGTGATTTCAGTTTAACAGCAGGTCTGCTCAGCACATTTAGCGTTATTAATGCAATTACCCGTTGGGGTTCAACACAAGTTCAATCGATGTATTTGCCTGTGTTTGCTGAAGATACTGACGTTACCGCAACATTTGCATTTCAAGAGGCGACTCCTGCATTTAATCCATATCAGTTAAAAACAACTGCAACTGAAGCAAACGGTCAATTCTACATCACAGGTGAAAAAACCTTAGTTATTCTAGGTGATACTGCGGATGTATTCCTTGTAAGTGCCGAGTTTAATGGTCAACCTGATATTTTTGTTGTGCAGTCAAATGAAACGATTGCAATCAAAGCTAATCCAGCAATGGGATTAAAAGCAACTGAAACAGCAACACTTCACTTCAATCAAACACCAGCTTTACGCTTAGGCGATGCTGATTTTGATTACACTGCATTTGTCGACCTTGGAAATTTAATGTGGTGCGCCATGGCGATTGGTACAGGAGAAGCAATCAAAGCTTACTGTATTAAATATGCCAATGAACGCACTGCTTTTGGCGAACCTATCTCTCATCGTCAAAGTGTTGCTTTCATGATTGCCGATATGGCCATTGAAATTGATGCTATGCGTATGTTGGTTTTAAATGCGGCAAGCTTGGCTGAAGCTGGTAAACCTTTCCATCGCGAGGCCTATCTTGCTCGATTACTTTGTGCCGAAAAATCAATGAAAATCGGTACAGATGGCGTTCAAATCTTAGGTGGTCATGGTTTTACTAAAGAGCATCCTGTTGAGCGTTGGTATCGTGATCTACGCGCAACCGCTATCTTACATTCTGGCTTACATGCGTAATTTTGGAGAAGAAGAATGAACTTACAAAATCCGAAAAAATTTAAAATGTTGGTTGATCAGGCGCATGAAACAGCATTGAATGTATTACGTCCTATTTCACGTAAATATGACAAAGCAGAACATGCATATCCTAAAGAACTCGATATGCTCGCTGCGCTATTAGATGGCATGAATGAAAGTGGCGAAGGTGTCGGTGCAGCCAATGCGAGTAAACGAGGTACAGCGAACCCAGATGCCATTGTGAATGGCGGCAACATGTCTGCAGCGCTTGGCATTATTGAAATGTGTTATGGTGATACAGGCTTACTACTTAGTATGCCACGTCAAGGCTTAGGCAACTCTGCCATTGCAGCAGTTGCGAATGATGAACAACTTGAACGTTTCAAAGGAACTTGGGCTGCTATGGCGATTACTGAACCTGGTTGTGGTTCAGACTCAGCGGCTATTCGTACAACAGCAACGAAAGATGGTGATGATTACATCTTAAATGGAGAAAAAATCTTTGTCACTTCTGGTGATCGTGCAGACTCAGTTGTGGTTTGGGCAACACTAGATAAAAAGCTTGGTCGTGCAGCAATCAAATCTTTCGTCGTGCCAAAAGGTACGGCTGGCATGAAAGTCGAGCGTCTTGAACATAAACTTGGAATCAAAGCTTCTGACACAGCCGTGATTAGTTTTATTGACTGTCGTGTACCTGCTGCAAATTTATTGGGTAATCCAGAAATTGATGTTGCTAAAGGTTTTGCTGGTGTTATGGAAACTTTTGATAACACTCGTCCACTTGTTGCAGCCATGGCAATCGGCTGTGCAAAGGCATCTTTAGAACGTATTAAAGAAATTTTTAAAGATCAGCTTGATCCAGACTACAAAACGCCTTATTTGCAAACCTCGAATTTAGCTGCTCAAATCTATCGTATGGAAGCTGAGTGGGAAGCTGCTCGCCTACTTATGATTAAAGCAACATGGATGGCTGACAATAAAAAGCCCAACTCTAAAGAAGCTTCCATTGCTAAAGCAAAAGCTGGGCGTGTAGGTAATGAAATTACTCTCAAATGCGTTGAATTAGCTGCAAGCGTTGGCTATGGTGAAGATGAGTTATTAGAGAAATGGGCACGTGACTCAAAAATCCTTGATATTTTTGAAGGTACACAACAGATTCAACAGCTGATTATTGCTCGTCGTGAACTGGGTAAATCTTCGAGTGAATTAAAGTAATTTAATTAATAAGACGCGGATTGGGAAAGACTAGAAAGTCTTTCCCAATGATTGCTAAAATTACATCATTCATCTTTTTAATAGAGTTGTTTATCGATAAAGAGCTAAATTTGTACTTTCCCTCTAGTTTTAATTTAATTTTTTTAGTAATTTAAAATCAGATACTTATTAAATATTTAAATTATTATGATTATCACAAAAAATTTAAGTCGATCAAAGTTAATTCGATTAATGGGACTATTACCATTTATTTTATTTCCTATACTCTCAAAAAAGTTGGTTGATCAAGGTTTGATAAATTTTAATTTATTGATCTTGATAACAATACTTACAGGTGCTTTATTGGCTTTAATAACAAGTCAGCTCCTCAAATATTTTAAAATAGAATAATAAATATTAAACATAGGGACTCTATAAATACTTGTTTTATTAAATGATCTAGATTTCATTGATGCTCAATAAATCATATCAAAACACAATCTAGATCTAGACAAACAATTATCTCTATCGCATCGTCACAAACTCTTCTGCTGAGGTAGGATGAATTGCAACAGTATTATCAAAGTCTTTTTTCGTCGCTCCCATTTTTAAAGCAACAGCAAAACCCTGAAGAATTTCATCCATTCCAAAACCGATACCGTGGATACCGACAATTTTTTCATTTTCACCCACACAGACTAGCTTCATTTTGGTCGGCTGACGATGTTGCGTAATGGCGCTATACATCGCAGTAAATGATGAATTATAAACTTTCACAGCTTGCTGACCATATTTCTCAATCGCTTCTTGCTCAGTTATCCCTACTGTTCCAATCGGAGGATGGCTGAAAACAACCGTTGGAATATTATCGTAATCTAAATGCTCATCTGGCTTATGATTGAATAATCGCTCAGACAATTTACGACCCGCTGCAACTGCGACAGGTGTAAGCTCCATTTTCCCTGTAATATCTCCCACCGCATAAATGCCTGTTTGGGATGTATTCTGGAATTTATCGACTTGAATATATCCTCGATCATCGAGCTGTATATTGGCTTTTTCTAAATTCAAGCTCGCCGTATTTGGCTCACGGCCTGTTGCCCAAATTAAGCAGTCGACAGTATGACTTTCACCATTTTCTAAATGAAGCACTACAGAGCCATCGGCATTCTTGGTAACTTTTTTAGGAACAGCTTGTGTATGTATAGTAATTCCATCTGTCTGCATCACTTCAACCAAAGTTTCACTCAAGAAAGAATCAAAACGTCGAACAGGTAGATCTTTACGAATAAATAATCCAACTTGTGAACCTAAAGAATTGAGTACCCCTGCCAACTCAACTGCAATATAACCCGAACCAATCACGGCAGTAGTTTTAGGTAAAGCAGTTAGCTCAAAGAAACCATTCGAATCAATGCCATATTCAACACCATCAATATCAGGCAATGATGGCTGTGTCCCCGTTGCAATCAGGATATGATCTGCTGTGAATTTCTCACCGTTGACTTCGATAGTATTTTTATCAATAAAATGAGCCGCACCATGAATAAGATCAATCTTATTATTACTTAGGCTATTTTGATAGGACTGATGAATACGATTGATATAAGCCTGTCTATTGTTAATTAAAGTCTGCCAATCGAAAGATTCAACTTTACTGTTAAAGCCATAATCAGGACCATATTTTTGAATTGATTCAGCAATATGTGCTGCATACCACATGACTTTTTTAGGCACACAGCCGACATTGACGCAGGTGCCACCTATTTCAGCTTTCTCAATGAGAGCACATTTTTTTCCATACATTGCAGCACGATTGACTGATGCAATTCCACCACTACCACCACCAATCGCAATATAGTCATAATGTTTTGTCATCATCGCCTCATAAAATCAATTGCAAGATTCTTGTTTGTTCTAACGTATAGATATACAGCAACAAAGTATAAAAGCCGTTGTTTTTTTAAATTTTTTATACAAGAAAATAAAAAGGCACTGATGATGACTCATCAGTGCCTTGCTTTGGGAAAACTTTGATTATTCAGCAGTCACAGCTTCAATCTGAACCTGTTCTAAAGACTGATCAACCACACCAAATTTCTTAAATAGTTTTGCACGACGTTTTGGATAGATATTGGCTTTATTCAAGTCACCTTTGTAGTGATCAAATACACGCTTATCCATCATTTTTGACCATAGTGGTGGAATTAATGCTGGTAATAACATTGTTGCATAACCACTAGGTAATTCTGGTGCTTCATCAAAATGGCGCAGTGCTTGGAATGGACGTGTTGGATAAGCATGATGATCTGAATGACGCTGTAATTGATACAAGAATAAATTAGTCACAATATTGTTATTGTTCCAGCTATGCTCTGGCATCGTACGTTCATATTTACCATTTTTATCTTTTTGACGTTTTAAACCATAATGTTCAATATAATTAATGATTTCAAACAAGCTAATACCGTAAAAAGCTTGAGTTGCTAAATAAGGAATTACACCTTTACCAAATAATCCAATCATTGAACCATGAAAAGCAGCACTCATTCCCCAGCCTTGCAATAATTCATTTTCAGTAGACCAGAATTCTTTACCTTTACGTTTCAAACGATTAGTTTCAATTTCAATAGCAGATTTGAAAGAACCAATTACTGTACGTGGCCAGAACTCATAGAATGTTTCACCCATTTGTGAAGATGCTGGATCTTCAGGTGTCGCAGCACGTTTATGGTGTCCATATGGATGTTCTACACGGAAGTGATTATATCCTGTTGGTACAAGAGCAAGATGAGAAAGAATATGATCTATACGCTCATGTTTATGGCTAAGCTCATGTGCAGTATTGATTGCGATACCATTGATCGCACCCATTGAGATACCCAACAAGATTTTATCGATAAAAGAAGTTTCTTTACGGCTAGATAAATAACATGCGTAAAAATTAGCTGCATATTGTAATGGAAGAAAGCTTTTAACTAAGCGTGAATAATAGGGATCTTTTTCAAGTAGTTTAATATCTTCATCAGTTGGGTTATTTGCATCTTTTCCAATCAATGTGTCAATTGCTGGAATAACGATGTGCAAAACAATTGGCCCACCTAATGCAAAGATTTTTTTCAATGGACGAGGCGCAAATTGATAACCTGCTAAAATACCAATGCCAATTGCAGGTAAAGCTGGGCTAATTGCCCATAAATAACGTTTACGATCCAATTCAGTTTTCGATTTTGGAATGCTTACTGGCGTAAGTTCTTGCTCAACATTTACTGGTGCATTCATCATCTTATCCATGTCTTTGTATATATATGTATATTTTGATGAATTATGAATTTCATGACAGTTGCAAGCGTCCAAAAAACCTATGTGAAAGTCTTTGGCATAATCTTCCATGTTTTTGTCCTAAAAACACATATTGAGTTATTAGGATAGCTCTCTATAATTTACAATGAATACATAATTTAAAAATCATATGGATGCTTTAAGTAAAATATTTGCTGATATTCATTTAAACCATACGGAATATATCTACTTGAAAACTCAAGGAGAATGGAGTTTTACGTGCCAAGATCAAACAGCACTTATCGTATACATTGTTTTAGTTGGTTCAGTTTTCATTCAAATTGATTCACAAAATAGTTTAACTGCTCATGCTGGTGAAATTGTCCTAATTCCTTCTGGAACAGCGCATACGGGTGCAGATAACTCCATCACAAAGCTTGTGAACGCAGTCGATATTTCAAAATTGTTTGATGGGCATAAAGAAGATGCTATTGAATTCGGTACAGATTCGTCAGAGAAAAATCTTATTTTAAGTGTTCGTTGTCAGATTGACACCATCATGGCACGCCCTTTTATTCAAGCGTTACCTTCAATCATTCATATTCAACACGGAGAAAATACAGCACCTGAATGGTTACAAATTGGTTTGCACTTTTTAGCATTAGAGACACAAAATATTCAGGCAGGCAGAGATATTATTATTGATCATCTTGTAAATATTTTATTGATCAAATGTATAAGAGATCATATTCAACAGATCTCAAATCAACATGGATGGCTAAGTGCTTTAAATCATCCTGAGCTCAGCAATAGCCTTGCTGCAATTCATAACCATCCTGAAGATGCATGGACGGTTGAAGCCCTTGCAGAACAATGCTGCATGTCGCGTTCAAAATTTGCAAGTTTATTTCATGAGGTGATCGGAGAATCTCCGTTGGCTTATCTACAACAACATCGTATGCGCTTAGCGAGCCAGTATTTACGTAAAAGTAATTATTCCATTCATCTGATTGCAAATAAAGTGGGCTATTCTTCTGAAACAGCCTTTAGCCAAGCATTCAAACGAACTTTTGAAGTATCACCCAAGCAATATCGACAACAATTTATCGAAGCAGAAAATTAGAAAATAAAAAAAAGACACCTCGGTGTCTTTTTTTTATTTTCTAAATTTTAACGGACAATACCGCGTGTAGACTTTTCTAGTGAATCAATAAACAATTGTGCTTCAGGCGTCTTGGTCAGTATGTCGCTACGAATCTGCTCAATGGCTTGCTCAGTGGTTAAACCAGCCTTATAAATCAGCTTGTACGCTTCTCTTAAACCTTGAATCGTATCTCGAGTCCAACCTTTACGTCGCATGCCTTCAATATTCATACCGTAAGCATGTGCAGGATTACCAGATGCCATCACGTAAGCAGGAACGTCCTTAAGAATTAAAGCTGCTCCACCAATCATGCTGTATGAATCAATACGGCAGAACTGATGAATACCCGCATTACCACCTACAATAACATGATTACCTACATGGACATGACCTGCAACGCCCACATTATTGGCAAAAATATTGTGATCACCAATTACACAATCATGCGCGATATGGGTATTCACCATGAATAAGTTATGACTGCCAATTTTTGTTATTGCATTATCCTGAACCGTACCTCTATGCAAAGTACAATGTTCACGAATAAAGTTATTATCCCCTATTTCTAGCCATGTCTCTTCACCTTGATACTTTAAATCTTGGCAAATTTCACCGACACTCGAAAACTGAAAAATATCATTATTTTTTCCAATTTTCGTAAAACCGCCAATTACCACATGTGAACGTAATTTAGTCCCAGCATCAATCGTTACATTCGGACCAACAATACAATAAGGTCCAATGTGTACATCAGATGCAATTTCTGCAGATGGGTCAATAATTGCGGTTGGGTGAATTAGGTTTTGACTACTCATGTCTGCTCAATTTTTTGGTGGGAAATAATGATCTCTGCTGTTGCAGCGACAATACCGTCGACACTAGCCTTACAATTGTACTTGTAAATGCCACGTTTTTGCATCACTAGTTCTGATTTTAAGACAAGCTGGTCACCAGCAACAACTTGTTTCTTAAATCTTACTTTTTCTGCGCCAGCAAATAAGAACAATGATCCTTCTTTTGGCTTTTGATTTGTCAATACAAAGCCTAATATTCCTGATACCTGTGCGAGAGCTTCAATAATCAACACACCCGGCATAATTGGGTATGTCGGGAAATGCCCTTGCAAAAACTCTTCATTAATAGAGACATTTTTATAGCCGACAATACTATTCTCAGTTATTTCTGTAACTCTATCAACAAGTAAAAAAGGATAACGATGCGGTAAATATTCACGAATCGTAAGAATATCCATGGGTAATGCAGGCATTGTAAATGCTGGAGATGTAGACTCAGTCATAATAAATTATTTACGTAACTTAAAGGTTGATTCAAGGGACTCTAATTGAGCTTGCATATGATCAAGCCTTTTAGTGATTTGGGTCAATGGCACATCTGCTAATTGTCTTAGGCGAACAATTGTCTTTTTCCAATGACTATTTTCAAACAATCCCATTCCAGAAGAATACGTTCCAGGTTCAGAAATATTTTTTGTGACCATTGACATTGCAGTAAGAGTGACATTATCGGTAATTTCAAGATGACCAACAACCCCTGATGCTCCACCCATGATACAGTTTTTGCCAATTTTAGCACTTCCTGCAATTCCACAATTCGCTGCAATCGCAGTGTTCTCTCCAATTTGAACATTGTGAGCAATTTGCACAAGGTTATCAATAATGACGCCATCTGCTAAAATTGTGTCATCTAATGCGCCACGATCAATACTACAATTTGAACCAATACGGACATCATTACCGATTCTTACCGAACCGAGTTGAGCAATACGGTGCCATTTTCCTTGATAAGGTGCAAAACCAAAACCTTCTGATCCAACCACAGTATTCGCATGAATACGCACCCGATCTTTTAACTTTGCACCACCAGTAATCGTGACATGCGCATCAATGAAACAGTCATTACCAATTTCAACTTCATCATCAATAAAAGCATGTGCTTGGATAATTGTATTATGTCCAATAACACAATGCTCACCAATGACAGCATAGTGCCCTATATAAGCATTATCAGCCACAATTGCAGAAGGATGAATTTGAGCAGTACTTTCGATACCTCTTTGAAAAATTTTCTTCTCAAATAAATGTGTAAGAGTTGCAAAAGCGAGATAAGGATTTTCTACAACGATAAAATTTTGCTTCGATGATAATTGTTGTTTTAATGCAGTTGTCACAATATAAACACCTGCTTCGCTTGCTTCAGCTTGTGCTAAATATTTTTCACCATTTACAAAACAAATGTGATGATTTTGTGCCTGTTCCAAACTAGACAAATTAGAAATCTTAAAATCTTTATCACCAAAAAGCTCACCTTTTACAAGATGAGCTATTTCTTCTAAACGATAACTACGTCTATTCATTGATTATTTCAGTGCGTTAACCTTTTGGATCATTTTATCAGTTAAATCATACTGAGCGTCAGAGGCAATTGTTGAATTTTTATTCAAAATAAGATCTAAATTATTTTCTTTTCTTAATTGCTCAGCTGCTTGCTTCACTTTTCCTTCAAATGCAGTGTTCATTGACTGCAATGTAGACTGTACTTTAGTCTGTAAGCCCTGTTGAGTTGTATTGAACTCATTTAACTTAGCTTGATACAGTGCAGTCATTTTTTGAATATCAGCTTGATTCATCTTAGGACCATCGGTTTGCGCTTTTTGCTGCATAGTTTCCAATTCTTTACCTAATTGTTCTAATCGCGTCGATGTTGGTTTAACTGATTGGCCAAGAGCAGCATTTTGTTGTTTAAGATATGTGCTACTTTCAACTACGCGAGCTAGATCAACAACACCTATACCAGCAGCATTCGTCATAGCAGAAACCGTTAAGCCTAAGCCTAACATCAACATCGTTAATTTTTTCATTATTTCGTCCTTTTATATTTTAAGAGCTTAAGGGCCATACTTAGAAAGTACGACCAATTTCGAATTGAATAGATTTGGTATTATCGCCACTCTTATCATTAAGCGGATAAGCATAACTTAATGATAATGGACCAATCATTGTAATCCATGTGAAACCTGCACCAACGCTATAACGCATATTGCCAAAATCGAACTTGTAGTTATCATTACAATATTGTTTGATATCAACAGTATTACCACTTACCAGAATATTACCACTTGGTACATTACATTGTGTATCAAATACTTGAGCACCCTCTGCAAAAAGCACAGGTCGAACTTGACGTGTCCAATCACCCTTAAATGGTAAAGGTAATGCTAACTCTGTTCCAAATTGAACTAATGCGTTCCCCCCAACTTCTTCTGGGCTCGGGTCATTTTTACCAGTTGCTTGGAAGATAACACTTGGGTATTTAGGTCCCAGTGAACTATTGTCATAACCACGAACAGATCCATACCCCCCCGCATAGAAGTTTTTATAGAATGGAAGATCGTTACCATAACCTAGTTTACCGTAGCCTCTAAGCACAAAACCCATAGGTAATGATTTGAATGCTTGAGCATCATAAGTCATTTTCTGATAATCAACATCACTACCAGGAAGCCCTACTTCTAGCCCCACACGATGAGACATACCTGATGTCGGGAAAAGTGGTCTATTTAAAGTATTATATGACCAACCTAAATTCAAAGTATAAGTTAGAAACTCACCTTCAAAGGCGTTACCATATTCTTTTAAACTAATTTTATTAAAAGACTTGTCTACACAGTTAATTGGTAGGTCATATCCTTCAGGAATTGTACCTGGTGTTGGATTACCTTTCTGAGCATCAATTTCTCTTTGAGATTTGTAATCACCATCACAGAAAGAACCTGTTCCTGTTTGTTTCCCACCATTAGCCAACAAATAATCACGAATATAAGTAGAAACGTTAGGACCTGTTCTTACTTTAGTTTGATCAATACCTAATGACGCACTAACACTTTGATTTTCATCAATTGGATAACCAAAACTCAAACTACCACCAATACTATCAGTAACATAGTTATTAACGTTATAGTTCTCGCTCAACTTCGTTTTTCGATAGTAGACGTTGTAACCACGACTTACACCATCAATGGTAAAGTATGGGTCTGTCACACTTAAGTTATAATAGTCTTGTGTTTCTGAACGGGATAAATCAATCGCAACGCGGTTTCCAGTACCCATAAAATTGGTTTGGCTTAAACCTGCTTGGAAAGTAATACCACCATTCTGAGAATAACCGACCGCAAGTGTAGTTGTACCAGAGTGTTGCTCTTCGACATTAATATTTAAATCAACTTGGTCTGGTGAATTAGGTACACGAACAGGTTTTACATCAACAGTTTTAAAGAAACCTGTGCGTTCTAAACGTACTTTCGACAAATCAATTTTTTCATTGCTCGCTAAAGCGCCTTCCATTTGACGCATTTCACGACGTAATACATCATCAGCTGTTTTAGTATTACCAGTAAAATTAATACGACGAACAGTGACTTGCTGACCAGGATTAATATAATAGTTTAGATTCACAATGCCTGTTTGATTATTAATTTCAGGCACAACATTCACTTCCGCATAGTAGTAACCTGCATTACCATACTTGCGAAGTAGTAACTGCTTAACAGCATTTACTTTTTCTTGTGAATAAGTTTCACCATCTTTATATAATTTTAATGCTTTTAATTCTTCAGGTTTATAGAGTGCATCGCCTAAGAATTTGGTTTCACCAAACTTAAACTGAGTGCCTTCATCAACTGAAACCTCAATAAAGATATGTTTTTTATCTTCACTGATGTTGAGTTGTGAATTGATAATATTAAAGTTGATATAACCTTTATTTAAATATAGAGCTCGTAACGCTTCTAAGCTTGCTGCCATTTTTTCACGTGCATAGCGATCATTACGTGTAACAATAGAAGCCCAACCGCTTTCTTTAACTGCAAAAGCTTGCTTAATATCACTATCATTAAATACAGTATTACCAATGATATTAATATCAAATACTTTTGCAGCAGTACCTTCATTAAAATTAAGCTTGAGTTCTACACGGTTATTTGGTCTAGCAACCGTATCAATCGTTACATCTGCATCATAACGACCTTGCTGAGTATATTGTTGTTCAAGCTCAGTCTCAATAATCTGTAATGCAGATTTCTTGAAAACTTCCCCTTCAGCAATACCCATCTTTTTTAAGCCTTGTTCTAAGGCTTCTTTAGGGATAAGTTTATTACCTTTGAATTCCAATTTTGAAATGATTGGACGCTCTACAACTTTAAACACCAATACGTCTTTTTCTTTATAGGCTTTAATGTCATCAAATAGACCTGAAGCATATAAAGTACGGATCGCCTCAGCAATCATTGGATCGCTTACTCTATCGCCACTATTTATTGGTAACATAGAATAGATACTTGCAGGTGTTAAACGCACGAGGCCATCAATTCGTATATCTTGTGCAAGAAACTCATCTGCTGCGTATGCTTGTTGTACCACTGCCATCGCACTAACCAGTGCCAAAGGCATTAATAAATGTGTGTGACGCATGCCCATATATTTTCCAGTAAGTTAAATTCCGTTTGCGTTTTTATAAACGCATGAAGTCGTTAAATAAAGCCAAAAGCATCATGCTACCGAGCAGTACCATACCAACTTTTAGACCAAACATCTGTATTTGTTCAGAAACAGGTTTACCACGTATTGCTTCAATAAAGTAATAAACTAAATGACCGCCATCAAGCATCGGAATTGGTAATAAATTTAAAATTCCTAAACTAACACTCATCAATGCCATAAAAGAAATAAAGGTTTGCCACCCCATTTCAGCACTCTGTCCTGCAACTTTAGCAATCGTAATAGGACCTGATAAGTTATCCAATCCAATTAGTCCACGTACCATTTTAGTAATCGAACTAAAAATCATACCTGACAATTGTGTTGTTTTTTCAACAGCAACGCCGAAAGCTTCTACAGGTGAATACTGAATGGTTTGTTTATATTCATTCGGAATTGTGATTTTACCTGCATCACTTTTTACTCCAAGAACACCACTTATATTACCCATATTGTCACGCTGACCTTGAGGCATCACTTGTAAATGAACCAGTTTGTCTTGACGTAGCACATCAATATTTAAGAGTTTTTCAGGTGAATTTTGTACAACATCAACGACATCAAACCAATCTTTCATTGCAACGCTATTAATCGCAACAATTTTGTCTCCGACTTTCATACCTTGACGTATTGCAGCACCATCAGTACTCAGTTCTTTTACAATCGCTGGAATCACAGGACGATAAGGTAAAAACCCTAACTCATCTAAAGGCGATTGGTTCTGATCTTTTAGAAAATCTTTGATCGGTAAACTAAACTGTTTTTCAGTTCCAGTACGATCAACAACAATTGAAACTTGGCCTGTCTCTCCAACACGATTAACTAAAGCATAGTTTAGTTTTTCCCATGTTGGTGTCGTTTGACCATCAACCATTACTACTTTATCGCCAACCTGTAAATCGACTTGGGCAGCAGGTGTATTTGGCATGATTTTGCCAATACGGGTATTTAATTGTTCCTGAGCAGGTAAAAACAAAATCCAAAACAATAAAACAGCAAAAATAAGATTAATCAGCGGTCCAGCAGCAACAATTGCAATACGTTTCCAAGGTGACTGACGATTAAACGCATAAGGTAAATCTTGCTCTGCAACATTACCTTCACGTTCATCAAGCATTTTAACGTAACCACCTAACGGCAATGCTGAAAGCTGGTATTGTATACCTGATTTTTTCGATTGCCATTTAAGCAAAGTCGGTCCAAAGCCAATAGAATAGACTAAAACCTTAACGCCTAATTTACGTGCGACCCAATAATGACCAAACTCATGAATCGCAATCAGTGGGCCTAATAATAAAATCGCTGCAACAATCATAAATAGTGCGCTCATACGATTTAACCCCCTATACCCACGATGTACTTCTCTGCAATACCTCTTGCGATCATATCAGTCTGCAAAATGATGTCTATGCTTTCTGCTTTAGCATTTTGTACAGCTTGTAAAGTATGCTCGACCACTTGCGTAATTTCAGTGAATCGAATTTGCCCTTTTAAAAATGCAGCAACCGCAATTTCATTGGCAGCATTCAAAATTGTAGGAGCCAACCCACCCGCACGCATTGCTTGACGAGCTAAACTTAAAGCTGGGAACTTAATATTATCAGGTGCCTGAAAATTTAATTGAACTGTTTCAAACAGATTTAAAGCAGGCACATCCGTCTTTAAGCGTTGCGGCCATGCCAATGCGTGCGCAATTGGCGTACACATGTCTGGGTTACCCATTTGTGCCAAAGTTGATCCATCCACATATTGCACCATGGAATGAATAATACTTTGTGGATGAACAACAACTGTAACAAAATGTTCTGATATTGAAAACAAATGACACGCTTCAATCAATTCCAAACCTTTATTCATCAAAGTCGCTGAATCTACCGAAATTTTTTGCCCCATAGACCAATTTGGATGCTTACAAGCCTGTTGAGGCGTTACATCATATAATTGTTCTAAAGAATGATTAAGAAATGGACCACCAGAAGCTGTTAATAAAACCTGAGACACACCAAGTTGTGGCTCACCTGTTCTCTCAATCTGTAAATAATTGTGTGGTAATGACTGAAAGATCGCATTATGCTCAGAATCGACAGGAAGCAATAAAGCATTATGATCACGTGCTGCCTGCATCATGATGTCACCTGACATCACCAAAGCTTCCTTGTTTGCAAGTAACACACGTTTGCCTGCTTTGACTGCGGCAAGTGTCGGTAATAAGCCAGCAGCACCGACGATTGCAGCCATAACAATATCAACAGCATCACGTTCAGCAATGGCTATCAAACCCGCTTCATCTGTTAAAATTTCAATATTTTTCAGGTTTTCTTGATTTAAACGTTGCTCTAGTTCTAAAGCTTTTATTTTCGGAACAACCACTATTTTAGGGTTGTATTTTTTACATATTTCTACCAGTTCATCTAAACGACTATATGCAGAAACTGCATAAACAGAGTATTGGTCTGGGTGTCGCGCCAATACTTTTAAGGTACTTTGCCCAATAGAGCCCGTAACACCCAATATACAAACAGCCTGTGTCATTTATAGATCTACACCAATAAGTTTTACCAATACATACATACCAGTTGCAAAAATAGGCGCGGCAGCAAGAAGTGAATCAATTCGATCTAATACTCCACCATGCCCAGGAAGTACACGCCCTGAGTCTTTAATCCCTGCACGACGTTTGATCATTGACTCAAACAAGTCACCTAGTACTGATGCAAAAACGGTAATAATAGAAAGAATCAGGAATAAGATAAGCTGTATTACAGTTAAGTTTAAATAGAAATATTGTACAACCAACATAATCACAACTGTTGTTGCAATACCACCATACAATCCCTCAACCGATTTATTTGGGCTTACTGTAGGAGCAAGTTTTCTTTTACCAAATTTACGACCAACAAAATATGCACCACTATCTGCCCCCCAAACTAACAAGAACAAATACATCAGCCACCAAGGTGAGCTATGCCAAACAGCATAAAGTGCAGTCACTGCTGCAGAAATTAGAATAAAACCAATTGCATATAGTGATACATTGTACCAATTATCTGATTCTGGAAAGCTTTTAACCCAGTAAATACTACCTAGCCACGTAAGAATAGATGCTGCCCATAGCAACAATGCAACATCATCAAAAAATAATGCGAGTGTTGAAACTGATGCTACACATATACCATATATCCAAGCCTTAGGTTTTGAAACAATAGCTTCTTTATGAGGCATAAGCTTAAACCACTCATAGCCTGCAACCCCAGCTGCTAAAATCATAAGCACAAACATTGGATAATGTGATTGCGTCGCAAACATGCAACTTAAAACAACAGCAACTAACACCAATGCGGTAATAATCCGCTCTAACATTATTAATTCTCTATTTTCGCTTGTTGAATCTGTTCTGTCGTCTTACCGAAACGTCGTTCACGTCCTGAAAAAACACGAAATGCGTAATCCAACTCTTCGACTGTAAACTCTGGCCATAAAGTTTCTGTAAAATACAATTCTGCATATGCAGCTTGCCACAATAAGAAATTTGAAAGGCGATAATCCCCCCCTGTACGAATCAATAAATCCACAGCAGGCAGGTCATTTAGACTGACATATTTATCAAATAAATCAACATTTATATGATTTGTTTGAACTTTCCCAGCAAGAACATCTTGAGCAATACATTTTGCAGCATGGGCCATGTCCCACATACCACCATAGCTAATCGCAATAGTTAAGGTCATAGAATCAAAGGCTGCTGTTTTTTGTTCTGCATATTTCATCAAATCACTTAAATGATCTGAGAGACGTGATCGGTCACCAATAAAGCGTAGAGCAATATTAAATTTTTCCATACGAGGAAGCTGCTCATGAATCGTATCTTCTAACAACTTCATGAGTAAATCGACTTCATACTGTGGTCGATTCCAGTTTTCACTTGAAAATGCAAAAACCGTTAATGCTTTTACGCCGACACTTTTACAATGCTCGACAATCGGATCCAAGACATTTTTGCCTTCACGATGCCCATCACCTTTTTGCATTTGCATCTTTTTGGCAAAGCGATTGTTGCCATCCATAATGATGGCAACATGCTGAGGAAGAAGTTGATCTTCTTGCAAGGTCATAAAATTAGACCTTCATTAATTCAGCTTCTTTCGCAGCCAAACGCTTTTCTACTTCAGCAACGAATTTATCCGTAATTTTCTGAATATCCTCTGATGCACGGCGATCATCATCTTCAGAAATTTCTTTTTCTTTCAACAATGCTTTGATATCACCTAATACATCACGACGAATGTTTCGAATTGCAACTTTTGCATTCTCAGCTTCAGTACGTGCAACTTTTTGCATATCGCGACGTGTTTCTTCAGTCAATGCAGCCATTGGCACACGAATTGCGTCTGCTGTAATAGGGTTCAATCCTAAACCAGCTTCACGAATTGCTTTATCGATCGCTGAAACCATTGAACGCTCAAATGGTTGTACTAAGAGTGTACGTGAGTCCTCAAGTCCTACGTTTGCAACTTGGTTTAATGGAACATCAGAACCATAGTAAGGAACCATCACACCATTTAAAATAGATGGGTGCGCACGTCCAGTACGAACTTTTGCAAAACCTTGCTCCAAAGAGTCAAGTGTTTTATTCATACGCAGTTCGCTATCTTTTTTGAGATCGTTAATCATATGATCTTCCTTACTTATTCATTAGGTATTACAAAATATTTAGACATTAGTATAAAGCGCTTTATGGCTCACGTACATTAATTCGTAACGTGAGTACCCTCTTTTTCACCCATAACAACAGAAAGTAAAGCACCCGATTTATTCATATCGAATACTTGTAATGGGACATTATGATCACGACATAAGCAAATTGCTGTAAGATCCATCACGCCAAGCTTTTCATCAAGCACTTGATCGAAAGTTAAATTGTCATATTTAACCGCATCATCATATTTACTAGGATCTTTATTATAAACACCATCAACTTTAGTTGCTTTTAAGATGAGGTTTGCTTCAATTTCAATACCACGTAAGCAAGCAGCAGTATCAGTTGTAAAGAATGGATTACCTGTACCCGCAACAAATACACAAACTTCGCCTTGGCTTAGGTGGCGAATTGCATCACGACTTGAGTAAGACTCAACAACCGTGCCAATTGGAAGTGCAGACATTAAACGTGTTTTGATATTACGGCGCACTAATGCATCACGCATTGCCAAACCATTCATTACAGTTGCCAACATCCCCATTTGGTCACCTGTTACGCGACCTACAAGACCATCTTTTTGTAACTGACTACCACGGTATAAGTTACCACCACCAACAACAATACCAACCTGTACACCCAAACCAACCAAGTGTGCAATTGAAAGTGACATCTGATCTAATACTTGGGCATCGATACCCATATCTTTATTGCCTGCTAAAGCTTCACCAGAAAGCTTTAGCAAGATTCGTGCATAACGTGGATTTTTAGAAGCTGACATACCTTTACTCCAAACCGACCAATCTCAAAATTTCTTCAATTTAATTCAATATCAAGCTGATTTAATCTGAATCAACTTAGCAAATAAATCATATTCATCTGCATCCGTGATTTCGACTTCGAGTAAATCACCCGCTTTAATCACATTTTTATCAATATCTTCAACAAATACGTTGCCATCGATTTCTGGTGCATCTGCATATGAACGCGCAACAGCAACTGGAAACTCTTCTTCCAAGCTATCAACCAATACTGTCATCGTCTGACCAATACGTTTTTGTAGTTTTTCAGCAGAAATTGCTTGCTGAACTTCCATGAAACGCTCATAACGATCTTGCTTGATCTCTTCTGGTACATGATCAGGAAGATCATTAGCAGTCGCGCCCTCTACTGGCGAATAAGTAAAACAGCCCACGCGATCTAATTGAGCTTCTTTTAACCATTCTAATAGAATTTGGAAATCTTCTTCAGTTTCACCAGGGAAACCCACAACAAAAGTTGAGCGAATCACCAATTCAGGGCATTTTTCACGCCACAATTTCAGACGCTCTAATGTATTTTCGCTATGGGCTGGTCGCTTCATCAATTTTAAAATGCGCGGACTGGCATGCTGAAAAGGAATATCTAAATATGGCAGGATTTTTCCTTGTGCCATTAGGTCAATGACTGCATCTACATGTGGGTAAGGATAGACATAATGTAAACGCACCCAAATACCAAGCTGACCAAGTGCTTCACACATATCATAGAACTTAGTTTTTACAGGTTGACCATTCCAAAAGTCCAACTTGTATTTGGTATCGACACCATAAGCAGAAGTATCTTGGGAAATAACCAATACTTCTTTTACACCAGCACGTTTGAGTGCTGCTGCTTCATCTAACACACTACCCACAGGACGAGAAACTAAATCACCACGCATACTTGGGATAATGCAGAAAGTACAACGATGGTTACAACCTTCTGATATTTTTAAATAAGCATAATGTTTTGGTGTTAGACGCACACCTTGTTCTGGAACTAGATCAATAAATGGGTTATGTTTTGGAGGCGCTGGTACATATTCATGTACAGCTTCCATTACATCTTGATA
Source organism: Acinetobacter modestus (assembly GCF_014636095.1). Lineage (GTDB taxonomy): Bacteria > Pseudomonadota > Gammaproteobacteria > Pseudomonadales > Moraxellaceae > Acinetobacter > Acinetobacter modestus. Next base: position 775,523 of record NZ_BMDV01000002.1, on the reverse strand, counting down.
AGCTGCCGCCCCTGTAACTTTAAGCACATTTGGGTGCATTTGACGAATTTTATCTTCATCTTTACCTAAGCAACCTGTAACGATCACACGACCGTTTTCGCTCATGGCTTCGCCAATGGCATCTAAAGACTCTTGCACTGCAGATTCAATAAAACCACAGGTGTTAACAACAACCAAATCTGCACCGTCGTAATCTGATGCAACTTGATAACCTTCAGTCTTTAACTGAGTTAAAATTCGTTCAGAATCTACCAATGCCTTAGGACAACCTAAAGATACAAAACCGACTTTGGGGGTCTTCATGAATCTGCGCTCCACTTGAATCGGCGTATTGTATGACTTTTCTTTGCTGCCGCATAGCTACAAAGCCATCTCTTTGTGTAATGCACCAAAATACAACCAAAATTTTAAACAAACCCCAACAACGCACCATTTTAAAGCATGATAAAATATTGAAATAACTCAATCTATGTGAAAAATACAGCATAAAGTCATTATTTATGAATTAAGTTATTGAAAATTAGCTAATACGAAGTTGGCTTGCATTTTGCATTAAATACATTTCAGAAGTTAATGGCTATTCATCTACATTGATATTTATTGCGCCATTTTAAAACAGGACGATTCACAAATGGATCAACATAACACTATCGACTATCGACTACTCGTAGATAATCTGACCACTGCCATATTATTGGTCGATAGTAACCTTAATATTTTTTATTTAAATTCGGCTTGTGAAGCATTATTCGATGTTAGTTTACTTCGCGCATCTGGTCAGCCTGTGCTCAATCTACTTCATGCACATGACGATTCATTCAATACACATGAAGCTTTATTAAATACATTAGAAAGCGGACAACATTACACACGCCGCGAAGCTGTAATTAATGTGAACTTTAAACCAATCCATGTGGATTATACGGTCTCGCAATTAAATGCAGGTAAAAGTTATCACCCACTTTTATTAATCGAACTCAATCCAATTGATCGAATGTTGAAAATTTCTAAAGAAGAAAATTTAGTACAACAGCATCAAGTCGCGCGCCAATTGGTCCGTGGCGTGGCACATGAAATTAAAAATCCTTTAGCGGGCATTCGTGGTGCAACACAATTACTTGCTCGCAGCTTAAATGATGAAAGCTATCGTGAGTTTACCGACATTATTATTAGTGAAGTCGATCGCTTAACCAATCTAGCAGATACCATGCTTGGTTCACGTCAATTACCAAGCTATGAGCTAGTTAATGTGCATGAACCTTTAGAGCGCGTTCGTTCACTTATTGTGAACCAAACGAAGAAAAAAATTAAGATTACCCGTGATTACGATCTGTCTTTACCTGATGTAATGGCTGACCGTGATCAACTGATTCAAGTTATGCTCAATATCAGCGTAAATGCTGTGCAAGCAATGACTGAAAATAAAGATTTTTTTGTTGATTCAGAACCAGAGCTGATTTTAAGAACGCGCATTCAACGCTTAGTCACAATTAACGGTGTTCTGAATCGCTCATCGATAAGAATTGATATTGAAGACAATGGACCAGGTGTTCCAGAAAGCATATTAGAGTCTGTATTTTACCCTCTTGTTACTGGACGAGCAAAAGGTACAGGACTTGGCCTCAGTATCGCGCAAAACATTATGCATCAACACAACGGAATGATCGAGTGTCAATCCGTTCCAGGAAAAACCATATTTAGCTTATATTTACCTTGGGAGTCAGACCGTGTCACGAAATAAAATTTGGGTAATTGATGATGATCGTGCCATGCGTTGGGTACTCGAAAAAACTTTTAAAGAAGAAGGTTTTGACGTCACCAACTTTGAAGAGGCACAAACAGCGCTCGAACGTTTGCATGATGCTGCACCCGATGTCATTTTGACAGATATTCGTATGCCTGGAATTGATGGCTTAACTTTCTTGTCTAAAGTTAAAAACACGCATCCAGATCTACCTGTCATCATCATGACAGCACATTCTGATTTAGAATCTGCTGTCTCAAGTTACCAAACTGGTGCATTTGAGTATTTACCAAAACCATTTGATATCGATGAAGCTTTAGCATTAGTTAATCGTGCTATTTTACATATCAATAAATTGCAACAACAAGAAGCAACCAAAGCGACGACGCCTCTACAATCAACCGAAATTATTGGTGAATCGCCTGCAATGCAGGAAGTGTTTCGTGCCATTGGACGTCTATCTCAATCCCATATCACGGTTCTTATAAATGGTGAATCAGGTACTGGTAAAGAACTTGTCGCACATGCATTACACAAGCACTCACCTCGTCGCGCCAAACCATTTATTGCACTTAACATGGCCGCTATTCCAAAAGACTTAATCGAAACTGAGTTATTTGGGCATGAGAAAGGCGCGTTTACAGGTGCAAATACTCAACATCAAGGTCGCTTTGAACAAGCCAACGGCGGTACATTATTTCTTGATGAAATTGGTGATATGCCTTTTGAAACACAAACACGCTTGCTTCGCGTCCTTGCTGATGGCGAGTTCTACCGTGTTGGTGGACATATTCCAGTTAAAGTTGATGTCCGAATTGTAGCCGCAACTCACCAAGACTTAGAGAAGTTGGTGAATGAAGGTCGTTTCCGTGAGGACTTGTACCATCGCCTTAATGTTATTCGCATTCATATTCCGAAACTCGCTCATCGTAGTGAAGACATTCCTATGCTTGCGCAACATTTCTTGGCGCGTGCAGGTAAAGAATTAGGTGTTAGTCCTAAAATCCTACGTACAGAAACAACTGACTATATGCAGCAACTCCCTTGGCCAGGTAACGTTCGCCAATTAGAAAATACTTGTCGTTGGTTAACAGTGATGATTACTGGACGTGAAGTCTATCCAGAAGATCTACCTGCTGAGCTAAAACAAGTTGCTATACAGAAATCGACGAATGATGCATCAACTACAAGCCCAGCTTTAGTTGAAAGAATTGCTGTACATCATTGGGATGAGTTACTAGCTCAATGGGCAATTCAAAAGTTAAAAAATGGCGAAATGAAAATTTTAGATATCGCTACGCCAATGTTTGAGCGCACCTTGATTAATGCAGCCTTACAACAAACACGTGGTCGCAAACGCCATGCAGCAGAGCTTTTAGGTTGGGGCCGTAACACGCTTACTCGCAAACTTAAAGAGCTTGGCATGGATTCAACAGACGATGATGAAGATGATGAAGTTCGTTCAGCATAAATCATAAATAGCCCATAAAAGCGAGTAATGATCACATTACTCGCTTTTTTACATTGAGATGTTTAGATACATGATCCAATGTCATAGCCATACAAGACATATGGTTTTTGCTATAATAAAATATTCCCTCAACGCTCATTGAATATAATGACTGATATTTGTTACCCAAGTTGCGAACAACCTCAAACTCGTCGTGGTCAAGAACGTCGCCTTGCATTATTACTATGTGCAACCGATTTATTTCTTGAAAAAGGTTATGATGCGGTTTCCTTGGATGATATTGTCAATCATGCAGGTGGCTCAAAAGCTTCTATTTATAAATACTTTGGCAACAAAGAAGGTCTTTTTACTGCGATCTGTGATTATCGTCGTGAAGTGTTTTTTAAAGGTGTTTGTTTTCCATACACTTCAGAACAAAATAATTTAAGAACATACCTTGTGCAAACATTACAACGCTTTTATCAACATATTATTCAACCTGAAAATATTGCCTTTATGCGCATGTTCACAGAGCAAACTCAAAAAGATATACAATTAGCGCACTATTTTTATGACCAATGTGCTTTAAATATACAGAATACGATTGCATTTGCTTTAGGTCAGGCACACGACCTCAATGAAATATACTGCTCTAACCCTCATTTCTCCGCCATGATGTATTTCGGAATTCTACGTGATGTTGAATGGCGACTTTTAATGGGTTTAGAAGTATCAGCAAATGACGCTGAAATAACTGATTATATTAACTATTCAGTTGATTTATTCTTAAAAGCTCATCAAAAAGTCTAATTCTTTTGCATTTTTTAGGTGGTGTAGTATAGTAGTCAATTCCTTTTTTATCACCACCCATTAAATAACAATTAATTATTGTTTTTATTCAATAATTATTGTGGGAGTAACTATGGCGCTTCGGCATTTCCTGACTTTACGAGACCTTTCAACTTTAGAGTTGCAACGCATTTTAGACCGTGCTCAAGAATTGAAACGCATGCAACATGCAAATACGGTTTTTCAACCATTTGTAGGTAAAGTCTTAGGAATGATTTTTGAGAAATCGAGTACACGTACACGTATTTCTTTTGAAGCTGGTATTTGCCAATTTGGTGGTAATGCGATTTTCCTTTCTCCACGAGATACTCAATTAGGTCGTGGTGAGCCAATTGAGGATTCAGCACGTGTCATTTCAAGCATGCTTGATATCGTAATGATTCGTACTTTTGGCCATGATATTGTTGAACGTTTTGCTTCTTATTCGAAAGTTCCTGTCATTAATGGATTAACGGATGACCACCATCCATGTCAATTACTTGCTGACTTACAAACCTTTCAAGAACACCGTGGAAGCATCAAAGGTAAAACGGTTGCTTGGATTGGCGATGGCAATAATATGTGTAATTCATACATTGAAGCAGCACATATGATGGGTTTTAAACTCAAAATTGCTGCACCTGAAGGTTATGAACCAAAACCTGAGTTTTTGACTGAATTTGCCGATTGTGTCGAAGTGTTCAATAAAGCTGAGGATGCTGCGGTTAATGCTGACCTGATCGTAACTGATGTATGGGCAAGCATGGGGCAAGAAGAAGAACAAAAGCTTCGTGAAAAAGCATTTGCTGATTTCCAAGTGAATGAAAAATTAATGGATCTGGCTCATCCAGATTGTTTATTTATGCATTGCTTACCCGCACACCGTGGCGAAGAAATTTCTGAGCACATGCTGGATCATAAAAATGCTGTTGTTTGGGATGAAGCAGAGAATCGCTTACATGCTCAAAAGGCATTAATGGAATTCTTATTAAATGAGAATTTGAAGAAAGACTAAATAGCTAAAGAAAACAGCATCATCATGATGCTGTTTTTATTTTTGCGATCTAAATTGAACACTTAAATAAAAACACTTATAGTAGAAAAATCTTTTATTAGAAGAAGTTTCTCCTCTTGGTTGAAACTTTGATAACTACAAAGCGAACATTATGACTTCACTCGAACAAGCACTTTCTGAAATTCCTAGTTTTTCTTTGGTGCACGAGCATCTATTTAGTTCTGCTCAGCCAAGCGCTGAACAATTACTGCAAATTAAAGAATATGGCTGTAGTACAGTAATCAATCTTGCGACGAGCAAATCAGAAAATCATTTAGCTAAACAAGACCAAATCTGTTTGGATTTAGGCTTAAACTACATTCATATTCCTATTGATTGGGATCTTCCTTGTGCAGAACAATGCTTATTCGTTTTAGATTTAATTGCTCATCTTGTTCAAAATGAAATTGTTTGGCTGCATTGCGCCAAAAACATGCGTGTAAGTAGTTTGATGTATTTATATCGTCAATTTTATATGGATATGGATATGCCCACAGCTCAAGCATTACTTCATGAAATTTGGGAACCGAATGAGACTTGGACAGGTTTAATTCATAGTATTACTTTACAACTGCAAGGTCGTAAAGCAACACTTGAACTTGAACAATCATTAATGGATGTAGATCATCTTGCTTGATGTGAAATTAAGACAGTTGCTGTTGCTAAAATGCCTTCTTGGCGACCTGTAAATCCTAGTTGTTCCGTCGTCGTTGCTTTGATACTAATTTGAGTGATATCGACTTCAAGTACATCAGCAATACTTTGGCGCATTTCTAAATTATGTTTTGCGAGCTTTGGACGTTCACACGCAACTGTGATATCAGCATTATTTAAATGATAACCACGATCTAAAATTAATTGATATACGTGTTTCAATAAAATGCGGCTATCAGCTCCTTTATACTCAGGATCAGTATCTGGGAAATGTTGCCCAATATCTCCCAATGCTAATGCGCCAAGTAAAGCATCACTCAATGCATGCAAGACCACATCACCATCTGAATGCGCTTTTAAACCATGCGTATGCGAAATTTTAATCCCAGCTAAAGTAACGAAATTGCCTTCTTCAAAAGCATGTACATCAATCCCTTGTCCAATACGAATTTGAGCAACCATATGATTTTCCTTTTACAATATACTGAACAAATCTTGTATTCAGGCTTTCTATTTCGCTATAGTACAGTGAGCAAATTAGGCTGAACATATAAGTGATTATGCTGTTGAACACCTTAATAAATCAATTAAAGAAATCTGGTTATATCATCACATTGAGTTGTTTTTGCTCATCATTTGTATTTGCCGCGTCAATTAATTGTACAACACAGAATGCTGAGCAAAAAAAAATTTGTTCTAAGCAGTATCAAGACCAACGAACTAAGCTGAATAATAAGTTTTTAACCGCTTATCTTGTGACTGATGCTCCAATTCAACTACTACATGACACACAAAAGCTTTGGCTTAATCAAATCCAACAGTGCAAATCTAAAAATTGTTATCAGCAACAATTTGATGTTCGTTTAGATGATTTAAACTTTTATACTTCAATGAATCAGACGCTTACACAACACTATTTAAAATTTGAACATGGTGATTTAGCCAAACAACCTGTTCACATCCAGATTCATCAACTGGATAAAGATAAGTTAAAAATCGAAGGAATTGCTTATCGTAATCCCAATAATCGTGTAGAGACTCAAACTTTATCTTTACTTGCCTACACGACTCCCGAGCAAAAGAATCTAATTATTGATAATGAAAAAAAGTGCCAGTACCAATTTGACTTTCAAAAAGCTTTATTAATTATAAAAAGTGAGCAAAAAGATTGTGAACGTTTTACAGGAATATATCGTTTGTATGATTAAACTTAGTAGCGTCTAGATGACCAAAACCATCCAAAAATTCCTAACCATCATTAGGAACAACTGGTAACCATTAAGGAGAATCTTACCTAATATGTATATCTACACTACTTGAAATACAAAAATACCACTTAGATAAGGTATATCTGCTGATTCATCAATACAAAAACCGATACCAGAAAAGATATCATTATCTTCAACAATGTAGATATTTTCATGCTCATTAAAAATAGGATTACATAAATTCTTCAACTCTAAAAAAGGCATACCTATATAGATACAATTTATTAGTTTCCCCTTATAACCATTAAATATAGATATATTAAATAAAAATCCTAAATGATTAAAATGCAACTCAACCACTCCTTTTGAATAGAACCAAATCTCCCCCTCAATCCGCCCTTCACTAATTTCTCTAGTAGGCACACATAACCATTTATCATTCTTGTGAATAGAATCATGCAGTGGGATTCCATCCGTTATTAACCATTTTTTTACATCAGTCAAATTTAGCCCATTATAGAATTCTGATAATGTTTGCCCCAAAGTAAAACCTGCTGCAGACTTTTGTGGCTCAATGAGAGCATTAATATCAACTTCCATCATAATTTTATTTTCTCATCTATAATCTTTATTTAAAACCTAAGCAAATCACTGTAAAGCCAATGCTCTACTAAACTGAATAAAGCATTAATTTCAAAACTATCTAAAATATGATAAAAAGCCGATGTTTTCACATCGGCTTTTTATATTTAGCTTGGGAATTTTTGTGCAATTTCCTCGCTAATCAATACCGCTGTTGCGGCAGATAAAGTCCAGCCTAAATGTCCATGTCCAGTATTGTAAAATACTCGCGCATGTTTCCCCTGTTTCACCACAGGCAACATATTTGGCATCATCGGACGTAAGCCTGCCCATGGTACAACGTGCTCAGTTGAAATATCAAAATTTTGGTTAACCCAATTAATCAAAGGTTGTATTCGATCTGCTCGAATATCCCGATTGTAACCATTAAACTCAGCTGTACCAGCTACACGGAAACGATCCACGCCTAATCTTGAGGTTACAATCTTTGCACTTTCATCTAGCAAGCTAACCCAAGGCGCATTCTTTACACTTCGCTCATCTTTAAGCTGAACTGTAATTGAATATCCTTTTACGGGATAGACATTGACTGTATCACCCAATAAATCTGCAAGCTGATAACTTCCCACACCACCGCACACTAAAATAATATCAGCTTCAATTTGAGTCAGTTGAGTATTATCAGGGTGCATATTCTCTGAACTATTTTTGCAATCTACTACAACTCTATCCTGCAAAAACTTGATATCAATCACATCTAAACCAAAGCGATATTTGACACCATATTTTTTTGTTTGTTCGGCAAGACCAACAGAATACTTATGAATATCCCCTGTTGCATCCGCAGCAGTGTAATATCCACCATAATAATCACCAGTTAAATTTGGCTCAATAGATTTCATTTCTTCAGGTGTTATTGCATAACGCTCAAGTTTACCCTCGACTAAAACATCATTCACTTTTTTGGCAATATCGAAGTCTTGTTTAGTATGGTACATGTGCAAAATACCACGCTTTTCTAAATCAAAAGCAATATTTTCTTTTTCTGCAATTTCAAATAATCGTTGTCTTGCTAACAACGCTAAACGAACTGTTTCAATTGTATTTACCTTATAGTCCTTAATGTGAGTCAAAAACTCGACTAGCCAGCGATACTTATGCACACTAAAAGACGGATTGAGCAATAAAGGTGCATCTTTCTTACTCATCCATTTAATCCCTTTCAACACTGTTGCCTTCTGATTCCAGACCTCAGCGTTACAAGCAGACAACTGCCCACCATTGGCAAATGAAGTTTCCATTGCTGGAAATAAATGACGATCAATCACTGTGACTTCATAACCCAATTTAATTAATTCATAAGCAGACGTTACACCCGTAATCCCCGCACCAATAACAACAACATGTGGCATAGCAAACTCCTTGAAATGCATAACATTTCATAATGCTTAGCCCCATCTGTCATGGTACCTGAGAGTTTTGGCAGATGATTACCAATTAATCATTAAGCCTTCCCCTTCGGTGAGTGTTAATCGTAGAAGAAAAATTATCGTATGTTTCTACAAGTTGAGCACTGCTCTCCAGATTGTATTTCTATTATTACAGTCCTTCTGCCTGAGAGTTTCCGGGGTCGTTGCTCCTTCGGCGAGTTCATTGAAGAACTTCTCTCCCGCAATAATATTTATATCCATATAAGCAATATATATGCCGCTTAAAAATACAGACACTAAATTCTTGTAATTGTTTGTAGATTAAGATTTATGCAATTTAAAATAAATCGAAGTATAAAAAAGCAGACTTGAAGTCTGCTTTTTTATACTAAAATTTGCACTGCAAAATTTGATCTGAGAACTGTCCTTTCCATAGTTCTCGTAATGTTGGTAAATAGAATTTTTCACCAATCATCACTAATTCAGCATCAATCAGTGCATGAATCTCATGCATCAAAACATAATCCAATGCAATCAAGGAAAGCTGTGTTTGTTTCTGAGAAATCTGCTTACGTTTAACTTGCGCTTTTTTAACTAACTCGTTGGCAAAATTTTTATCTTTATAAGCGGTAATGGCACTTAAACGTAATTCAATGATTCCCCAACCTTCCAATAATTTCTTAAATACTTCGAAATCTTTAGATGTTGCTTCCCATGTGACATTTTCCAAATTATTGTCTTCTGGTAATACTGGTAACAATAAGTCGGCGGTGCTCGGAAAAATTTTCTTTAAATTCAACAGAAACTTAACAGGATTTTCATTTGGAAGATCAGAAAATTGGATATTGGTTTTGGTATCTGTCAAATAAATATTGAGCATAATGAAGCAACAATCAGGTAAATCAAAAGCATATTGTACGCAGATCGATTTATAAAAACTACTCATAAAAAATCCCCCTAGGTTAAAGAAGGATTTTTTAAACTACCAATACGATTTACTTACTATTCGGAGAAACCATATTTTCAGGTCTAACTACTTCATCAAATTGCTCAGCAGTCACTAAGCCAAGTTCAACTGCAACTTGCTTTAAGGTTTTATTTTCCTTATAAGCTGTTTTGGCAACTTTGGCAGAATTTTCGTAGCCAATCACAGGGTTGAGTGCTGTGACTAACATTAAAGAGTTATGCAAGAAATAATCAATTTTCTCACGATTTGGTTCAATACCTACCGCACAATGATCATTAAAGCTATTACAAGCATCTCCTAATAACTGAATTGATTGCAATAAGTTATAAGCAATCACTGGCATAAATACATTCAGCTCAAAGTTACCAGAAGCACCCGCCACATTAATGGTAGTGTCATTACCTAGAACCTGAGCAACAACCATGGTCATCGCTTCACTTTGTGTAGGATTGACTTTACCTGGCATGATACTTGAACCAGGTTCATTTTCTGGAATACGAATTTCACCAAATCCGCAGCGAGGACCACTCGCCAACCAGCGAATATCGTTAGCAATTTTATTTAAGCTTGCTGCCAATGTTTTTAATGCACCTGAAGCAAATACAGCCGCATCACGTCCTGCCAAGGCTTCGAACTTATTCGGTGCAGTCACAAATGGTAAACCTGTCAGTTCAGCCAGTTGCTCAGCTGCTTTCACTGCATAATCTGGATGTGCATTTAAGCCAGTACCTACCGCCGTTCCTCCTAAAGGCAACTCATAAAGACCTGCAAGTGCTTGCTGTAAACGTTTTAGACCATGCTCTAGTTGGGAAACATAACCACTGAACTCTTGTCCCAAGGTTAAAGGAGTCGCATCTTGCAAATGGGTACGACCAATTTTGACAATATCATCAAATTCTTTGGATTTAAGATCTAAAGTCGCTTTTAGTTTTTCCACTGCAGGAATGAGTAATTCATTGATTTGAATACTTGCAGCCACATGGATTGCAGTTGGGAAAGAATCATTGGTTGATTGCGCACGATTGACATGATCATTTGGATGTACTGGTTTTTGTGCACCTAGTACTTGTCCTAATTTTTGATTGGCAATGTTTGCAATCACTTCATTACAGTTCATATTACTTTGCGTACCAGAACCTGTTTGCCAAACTACAAGCGGAAATTGTGAGTCCCATTGACCAGCAATCACTTCTTCAGCAGCATCAACGATATATTGACTTAAATCTTCAGGTAATTGTTTTAACTCAGCATTGGTTATTGCAGCCGCTTTTTTCACCAAACCCATGGCACGAATCATGGCACGCGGTAAACGTTCTTGACCGATTTTAAAGTTCTGTAAACTTCGTTGCGTTTGTGCACCCCATAAGGCGTCATTTGGAACTTCAACTTCGCCCATAGTGTCATGTTCAATTCGCATTTGCATAAACAACCTCTGCTTTATTTGGTTAAAATGTTCACGGGCTGAAGCAAACTGATGCTTTTGGCTAGCGAAGACTCAGTTCATATTGATGTATATTTGATAAGTCTTAATTATCCTAAACAAAGCCATTAAAATTGTAAATAAGAATCATTATCTTAATTACCTGTTAAGGTATTGCGATAAAAACGCCATTCGTCTTCAATCATTTGTGATAGAGAACGTTTAGGAACCCAATTTAATATTTTTTTTGCTTTATCAATATTTGCACCCAATTGCGCTAACTCTTGGTTTTGATATACAGCAGGTTGCACTTGAATTTCGGTCTGAGTGACTCTTGCAACTTCATCAATCAAATTTTGTATAGATGTGAGTTGATGATGTGCAATATTGAATGCTTCCAAACAACTTGTTTGTGTTTTTAACCAATTTAATGCGATCAAAACTGCATCACAAGCATCCAAAACATGTAAAAAGCTTCTTTCAACCGTTCCATCTTCTGTCCGTGCTTGATTTTGCAATTCGATACAATCTCGCTGCATCGCTGCAACTTGTAAAGCTAAAGGCACAATATTTTTAGGGAGTTGAGTTACGTATTCCCCTAAAACGCCATGTTCAAAAGCACCAACAATATTAGATAATCTGAGATTGATAATTTTCCATTCATGATCGACTTTATAAGTATCCGCAATAATATCTTCAACCATTTGCTGAGATCGAATGTATGGATTTGGGTAGCGATAATTAAACTCAGTCTCTTCAACTACACTTGGATTAGATTGCCCATATACGGCCAAACTAGAAATATTGATTAACTCTCTAACCCCCATCCGCTGCATTGCTCTCAATAAGCTCATAATGCTGCTGACATTATCATTGTAGTATTCCAGAGGCTTTAGAACAGATTCTTCAAGCGATTTAAAACTGGCTGTATGAATAACAGTATGAATTGAATATTGTTCAAATACTTTATTTAAGGCAGGCGTATTTCTCACATCTACTTTAACAAATGGAATATACATTCCTGAGATGTATTCTAAGCGCTCCAAGGTTTGTAAAGTCGAATTGGCTAAATTATCAACAATAACAATTTCTTGCCCACGTGCTAATAAACTCAAAGCAATATGTGAACCGATAAAGCCTAAACCACCTGTCACCAAAATCATTGTATACTTACCTTCTTTTTTAATCTGTCCATCATTTTGCTTACATGACCATAGTGAATGTTCAATGAGTACACTACTGTTAATAACTTCTGCACCTACTTCAATTATGGCTTGGCATGCTTTTGGTTTAGCTCAAGCATTAGGAAATAAGTCCGAAGATTTTCGTGTCTTCTTTTACCAAGATGGTGTTCAGGTTGCGAATGATTTACAGTGGTTTCCTGATGATCAACGCAATCTAAAACAAGAATGGCAAAAGCTTGGCATTCGACTCCCTGTCTGTGTCAGTGCTGCCCTTGCTCGGGGAATCACTGATGCAAGCAATGCCCAACGTCATTCACTTCAACAACACAACTTAGCACAAGGTTTTGAGCTAGTTGGGCTTGGAGAGCTAGCTGATGCTGTGCAAAGCTGTTCTCGTTTAATTCAATTTTAGTTTAAGTTCATTAATAGAGTGTTGCTTTTAAAAGGTAAATTGTGTGAAATCTGTACTCGTCATCCTAACGCAATCCAATTTAACTAGTTTGCAGATCAACGAAAGCGTGTCTGCAACTATGGTTTTAGCAACCTTTGGTATTTCTGTCAAAGTATTATTAAAAGATGCTGCACTAAGCTTATTGAACAATAAATTAGAGTTCGATCAATTCAAACAAGCTTTTAAAATTGCTGCCAATATGGTGGACAGTTTTGAGTTCTATGATCTAACCCCGATTTTAGTTGAAACTAAAAATCAACACTTGGCGATTGCGCAAGATAGTGATCAAGAAATCGAGTTTGTTGAGATTCAGCCTGAATTTATTCAATCTTTCGATCATATTTTGTATTGGTAGAGCTCAGAAACATGGAAAATTCAACTTTATTTTTGATTCAATCCCCTTACTACAACACAGATAAAATCTGGATTGAGTTAGCTCAAATGGCACATGTGAATGATACGATTGTAGTCATGGGAGATGGGCTTTTACTGCTAACTAAAAAGATTTTAGATCTTTATCCAAATCTTTATTGCTTAAGTAATGAGCAAAGCTTACTTAGAGATGAAATCAAATCTGAGGTCAAAATTATAGAATTCGCTGAATTTGCTGATTTAGTTCTGCAATTCAAACGCTGTATTTCTTTAAAATAAATTATCTTTAGTTAATTAGGTTATTTCATGCAATTAGAGTTAGATCAAGACGGTCATTTGGTCGATTATACAATTTGGAATACTGAAGTTGCCCAGCAACTTGCTCAATCACTTGATCTAGAACTGACTGCTTGGCATTTCGAAATTCTCCACGCCGTACGTCAATTTTATCAACAATTTGGGCATTCCCCAGCAACTCGTCCACTGATTAAATTTTTGATGAAGACGGTTAGTGCTGAAATCAATAATGCTGAATTACAGCAAAGATTTAACACAGGTTTAGTAGCGCGTCATCTAAGTCGTTTAGCTGGTGTTCCCAAACCTGCCAATTGTTTATAACTGCTATAAATTATGCAAATTTTTTAGCGCATGCAACACAGGCTATCACAGCGATGGTAACGGCAAACATCGCAACACTTACTTGCTCGTGAAGCAAAACAGCTGCAATCATTAGTCCAAATATGGGTTGTAATAATTGTAATTGTCCTACTGTTGCGATACCTCCTTGTGCTAAGCCTTTGTACCAAAAAAAGAAACCTATCAACATGCTAAATAGAGAAACATAAGCTAACCCCAATTTCGCAGCATTTGAAATCTGCGCGAAGTCCGCAGGCATGTAGAGATATGAAATCAACAACATAACTGGCAAAGTTATTAACAGCGCCCAACAAATAACCTGCCACCCTCCTAAGTGTTTTGATAATTTTCCTCCCTCAGCATAACCGAAGCCACATAGTAAGATCGCAAGTAACATAAAAATATCGCCATAGCCAAATCGCCATGTACCACTTTGAATGATCATGTAAATAAAAACGATCAAAGCACCTAAAACTGCAAATAACCAAAAATTTACATTTGGCCTTTCTCCACCCCGTAATACACCAAAAATAGCAGTCGATAAAGGAAGTAAACCAACAAAAACAATCGTATGTGCAGCACTCACATATTGCAAAGCGAGCGCAGTAAATAACGGAAATCCTATCACCACGCCGATTGCCACATAAAATAATGCAAGCCAATCCCTTTTAGCAGGAAACTGTTGTTTTAACAGCAAAAGTAAGAATAAACCTAATAATCCCGCAATTGCAGCCCGAGCAGCAGTTAAAAAAGTAGGACTGAAATCCATAACAGCGACACGTGTTGCTGGCAAAGAACCTGCAAAAATAATCACGCCGATCAGTCCATTTATCCAACCCTGATTCGCAACTTTCATTTCTTTTCTCCAAATCTATTTGGAGAATTTAATCTGTAATATGTTATATTCCCACATACAATACAGTACAATTTCAAATAACTGTATTGGTATTTTTACCAACACAGTGCGAATAAATGATATGAAAATAACAAAAATTGATTTAGTCATACAGCACATTAATCAACAAATCAACAATCGTTCATTAATGCCTGGTTCTCGACTACCTTCCGTTCGTGCGTTAGCGAGACAATTAAACTTATCTATTTCAACCATTGTCGAAGGTTACGAACGTCTTGTGGCAAAAGGTATAATTGAAGCAAAAACAGGTTCTGGCTTCTTTGTAGCTGGGCCACTTGTACCTCTCTCGATTTCTGAAATTCACCCTAAAATCGATCGAAATATTGACCCTTTGTGGATATCAAGACAAGCTTTGGAAGCAAAATCAGATGTACTAAAGCCTGGCTGTGGCTGGCTACCCAATGAGTGGATGCCACATGAGCATATTCGTAAGGCAATCCGTAAAGTTTCTAAAACCAATCCAAACATTCTGACGGATTACTCTACCCCACTTGGGCTTCCTGCCTTACGTGAATTGCTAGCGCGTAGAATGCAAAGCAAAGGGATTGAAGGGATTGCAAATCAGATTTTATTGACTGATTCTGGTACGCAAGCGATTGATCTGATATGCCGTTATTTTTTAAAACCAAATGATGTGGTATTGGTAGATGACCCTTGCTATTTTAACTTCCATGCCCTGCTAAAAGTGCATCAAGTTCAAATCATTGGTATTCCCTATACCAAAAATGGACCTGACTTAGCCGCATTTGCAACTGCTATTCAAGACTTCAATCCAAGGCTATACATTACTAACTCCGGAATTCATAATCCAACAGGTGCTGTATTAAATGCAGCAACAGCCTATCAAGTTCTCAAACTGGTAGAACGGTCGAATTTGATTGTCATTGAAGATGATATTTTTGCAGATTTAGAATTACACACTGCTCCACGACTTGCCGCACTTGATGGTTTATCACGAGTAATTCATATTGGGAGTTTTTCTAAGACCCTATCAGGTTCAGTCCGTACAGGCTATATTGCCACTAAACCAGAATGGATTGAGGATTTAACAGATATCAAGATTGCAACAAGTTTTGGCGGTAATCAATTATCTGCTGAAATTTTGTATGCAGCATTAACGGATGGGAATTATCGTAAGTATTTAGAAGAACTGAAAATCAACTTAGCAAAGGCAATGGATTCAACCATCAAACAATTAGAAAAACTAAATATAACACCTTGGTTTAAGCCACAAGCAGGATTATTTTTATGGTGTGAACTACCTAGACATTTAGATATTTCATCTATTGCACAAGCTTGTTTGGAAAATGGTGTGATTTTAGCACCGGGGAATGCATTCAGCCAAAGTCAAAATTTTAAGAATTTTATTCGTTTTAATGTCGCACAATGCAGCAACTCGAAGGTTTTTGCCGTTCTATCTCATGCTATTCAACAAGAGCAAGAACGGCAGCATTGATAAAATTATGCAGTTTTTTGTTTTTGTTCAATAAAAGCAAAATATCCTGGACCAGCTGATACACGGACATCTTTTACATTCAACGGTTCATCACATTCTGAGCAAACCACCCTTGGATTCATTTTCTTACCGCAACCTTTGTGTGTAAACTCAATCGGTTTTCCAAGTCCCATATCCATCCACTTATCAGCCCACTGCACCATCGCTAAAATAAGAGGATAAAGATCCAAACCTTTATCAGTAAGTTGGTATTCAAATCGTTCTTGACGTTCTACATAAGGTACTTTGGTTAAAATACCATGCTCGACTAAACGCTTAAGACGCTCTGAAAGTACGTGGCGGGTCAGTCCCAAACTACGTTGGAAGTCATCAAAACGACGTATTCCCATGAAAGCATTACGTAAAATTAGCATTGTCCAACGATCACCGAGTACAGAAAGCGTTCTCGCAACTGAACATGGCTGATCGCCAATTTCTTCCCATTTCATTATTATCACCTGATCATTTTTTAGAACTTTAAAGACATCTCATCGATGCCTTGAACCGTCATGTTTAGAAACTAAACACTATAAAATATACACTAAACCACCTGATCAATCAGATGCAATATTGGTACTCAGTTAAATATCAAAAAAACAGATCATTTCATCTAAATTCATTCGATAACTTAGCTATGAATAAAAACACCTGAAAGCTCTTGTCCAGCATCTAACTGAATATTTGCAGGAATACGTACTAAACAATTGGCCTGCATTAAATTACTCAACATATGTGATTGTTGTTTCGCAAGGCTTTGTAACTTGAGCTGTCCCTGATCAAAATAAGCATGCATTCTTAAAAATCGCTCACGTGCATCAGATTTCAGTCCATGGGTGAGTACTCCACTAAACCATTGCATAGGCTCACGTTGATTTTGCAAAGTATCCAATAAAGCGTTGCCATAAATCTGCATACACACATAAACAGCCGCTGGATTACCCGGTAAACCTAATAAATAACAATGATGGTCAGGATCTTCATATTTTGCAAAAAATAATGGCTTACCCGGTTTTTGTTTAACTTTCCAAAATATCTGTTCAAATCCAGTCTGGAAAGCACATGGACGAACGAAGTCATAATCACCCACAGAGACACCACCCGTGGTAATAATGACGTCATATAAAGATTTTAATCGATCGAAACATGCTGTGACTTGTTCAGCCGCATCTGCAATATGTAGAATCTCGACATCCATACCATAAGCTTTGAACCAAGCCTTCAGTAACGGCCCATTGGCATCAAAAACTTTACCAATGTGTAGATCTTCAGGTTGCTCAGCAACCTCATCACCAGTAATAACCACAGCAACCTTAGGCTGTTGAAATACCTCGACAGTTTGCACACCTGCCATACTTAAAGCAGCAAGTGCACCGATATTGATATTCTGACCAACGTCCGCAAGCTGTTGACCTTGTTTGACTTCTTCACCAGTAAATCGAATATCAGCCTGTGGTTTAAGCTGTTCAATCAGTCGAATTGTCTCCGACTCAACTTTAACAATTTCTTGTCGAGCAACATGTGTGGTGCCTTCAGGAATTTTGCCACCTGTAAAAATACGAATGGCTTGCCCATCAAGCAATTGATATTCGAGTTTACTACCCGCTTTAATCTCACCAATTACATCAAAACAAACATCTTGAAGCTGTGTAAGTGAACTATTAATCGCATAACCATCTACCGCACTTTGAGAAAAGCTAGGTAGATTGACCTCGGAATAGATTGCTTTAGCGAGATAACGATTCAAACCTTGGGCTAAAGCCAATACCTCAGTCGTCAATATTTTGGGCTGAGTTCGAATGAGTTCAAGTGCCTCATCAATACTGATTAAACCCTTTTCAGCACCACATCCAGACATTATTCATATCCTCCCGGATGTGGTAAATCTCGGCAAACATCAAAAATATGAACGAGAGCTGGCAGAATAGCTGCCATTGATTCACTCGCACCACCACGGCTACCCGGCAGCGTTACCACTAAGGAACGATCAATAAAACCTGCTACACCACGAGACATTGCCGCATATGGTGTGCGTTTTTGGCCAAAAGAACGTGCCGCTTCCATCAGACCATCTAATTTACGTTCTAAAAGTGGTTCAAGTGTATCAACCGTAATATCTCGTTTACCAATACCTGTACCACCAACGGTCATGATACATGCATAAGACTTTGTCAATTCTAGTACCAATTCTTTCAATTGATCTGATTCATCTGGCAAAATTTGATAATGAATTGGATCAAAACCTGCTTCGGTTAAGGTCTCAACCACTGATTTCCCTGCGGTATCAGGTTTACGTCCTGCTGCCACCGTATCAGAAAGTACGATCACTGCCGCTGAAACAGGTTGACGTAGAGTCCGTTTAAAATGTGACTTACCTCCTTTTTTCTTAAGCAATTTACATTGGTCTAAACACAATTCATCAGGTTCACAATGCGGCTTCAACATGTCATAAATGGTTAACCCTGCCAAACTCGCAGCAGTCAAGGCTTCCATCTCAACCCCTGTAGGCCCAATGGTTTCTACAGTCGTCAGAATCACAACGTGATCATGTTGTAAATCATATTCAACATCAGCACGATAAATCGGTAAAGGATGACAAAGAGGAATCAGTTCATCAGTGCGTTTTGCCGCCAAGATTCCTGCGATACGAGCTGTTTTTAAGGCATCGCCTTTTTCAGTATTTCCATCACGCAGTAGCTGAATGCAATGCGGTGGGGCATATAAAATCGCTTGTGCCTCTGCAACACGATAACTTTCGGGTTTCATCCCAACATTTTTCATTTTTACTTCCTAACGCTTTATTCGTGTGTATGCTCATGCGCACAATTTTCATGTTCGTGATGATGGTGATGCTCATGTTTATGAACATGAGCATCAGTTTCGACCGTATCTTTACGAATACAGCAACCTTCTACATATTGACTTGTACCATCCATAAAGAACTCTTCTTTCCAAATTGGTACTTCATGTTTTACACGTTCAACGGCTTCTTCACAGGCTTGAAATGCTTCACGGCGGTGAGCAGCATATGCAATTGCAATGATTGCTGTTTCACTGACATCCAAATAGCCAATTCGATGCATCACACGCACATAAGAAACCTGATGCTTCTCTTTGATTTGCTGCTCGATTTCACGAATCATTTTTTCAGCAACAGGTGTATACGAGGTATATTTTAAAGCTTTAACTGCTTTACCTTCATGATGATTACGTACAGTTCCAATAAAAATATCAATACCACCACATTCAGGAAATGATTGTATAGGATCAAAACTATCTAAGCTTAAAGCCTGATCTTGAACTCTTGAAAATTCGCGCATTTCATCCTCCAGCGACAGGTGATAACAATACCAAAGTACATGAAGTATTTAATGCTGTTTGACGTAGCACAATATCTTCACCTATCGCACACGCACATTTATCCATCGCTTTTGTTGATTCTGGGTAAAGCATTACAATGTGACTTAGCACTTCTTCAACCGTTTGATTTTCTGCAAACTCAAATGTAAGCTCTTTTGGCAATAACCGTTCAATAGCACCAAAGGCTTCTATTTTTATGTCAATAGTTTGCATATTCTCTCCAGACCACTTTTTTCCAAACTAACCACCCAACATATGCATACTAATTTTGCGTACTTGTTGGTGTTTTATCGCATGATAACCTTTCGCTTTGTGCCAAATATAAGGTTTAATTTGCTGATCAAGCTCTTGATAATTGATATCTTGAGCTAGTTGTTTCTGTTTAATCACAGCTTGTAAATACGGCTTTATATTCAGACCCTGTTGTGCAAATAAACAATTATATAATTCACCTTGTGCTGTTAATCGAATTCGATCACAATCACCGCAAAATGAATGAGTTATCGTAGAAATAATACCAATACAATATTGCCCGTCTAACTGATACTGACGTGCAGGCTCATGCTGCTGTTGCAAAACTTGAATCTGATAAAAAGGCTGAAGTTGCGCTAAAATTTCAGCTTCACTCACAACTGACTGATCTGTCCAATGCTGATCGCCATCTAGAGGCATAAATTCAATAAAACGTAATGGAATGCTATGTTGCTTAGCCCACTTTACCATTGGCAGAATCTGATCATCATTTTGACCTTTCATCAACACACAATTAATTTTGAAAGCAAGCCCCGCTTTTTTAGCTGCCTCTATCCCATTTAATACGGGTGTGAGTTCTTTTTTAGTCAGTTGCTTGAATTGATCTGGGTCTAAACTATCTAGGCTGATATTAAGATCATCTAATCCAGCTTGTTTTAGGAGTTCCGCATATTTAGCCAAATAATGTGCATTGGTTGTGATCGAGATTCGTTTTAAGCCCAATACTCGTAAACTCTGCAAATCACGAATAAAATGAACAACACCCTGACGCATTAAAGGTTCTCCCCCTGTAATGCGAATATTTTCAATCCCTTGCTTCACCATATATTGGCAAAATACCAGCAACGCTTCAAAACTTAGTAAATCTTGTTTTTTCATCCATTCTGGATGTTCAGGCATACAATAGGTGCATTTGAAATTGCAACGATCTGTCACGGAAATCCGCAACTTACGTTTAATACGACCATACTGATCTTCTAAGATCGGAATGTTCGTAGATATATCATGCTTCATCATTTGCACTCATATTGTGAAACTTCTTACTACCTTCAGCACAAGTTCTGTGCATCTTTGCTATCGAGTTTACAGCGAATTAATTTTAATACAGCAATATTTATTCCAATATGAAATCTATTTGCTTGCAATGCTTATTGTTCACTCAAATAAGCAATCATCGTAATTTGTAAACAACAATTAAAATAAGGTAAACCTTTCTAATAAAAACATTGCACCAATTTTTCCCATTTTCCGCTAAAAATGAAAGAATTTGGTGCATTTCTTGTAAAAGCTAATCCGCAATAACGGATACATCTAAATGTTCCAATCTTACGGGTACATACTTATGATATGGTGTCTTCGATAATGGATCACAATGTCGAGTTGAGGTTAAACGATTTAACTCGGGTCCGATGGGTTCACCACCACGATAGCGTAAGCCATAACCATGCGGTAATGATACAACGCCTTTACGCATCCCCTCATCAACTTCAACGACAACAGATATTTCTCCATGCTCAGAGACACATCGCAAACGCTGACCTGTTTCAATGGAAAATTGAGATGCATCTTCTGGATTTATTTTTAATCGACCTTCTGCATCAACCTTACGCCAAGCTGGATCACGATAAATTTGATTTGCATTGTAACTACGACGCTCGCCAGCAAGTAAAATAAATGGATAATCCTCTGTTAATGTAAGATTTTTTTGTTTGAGTTGGGCTAATTCAAGAAACATTTCTGGAATAGCTAAACGTATTTTTTTATCTTTATAGGCAATCAAGCTCCATACATCAGCATAGTCATGTTGTGATAAAACTACACCTGAACGTTGTTGCAAAATCGCTTGAAATAGTTTAACACCAAGATTCAAACGATTGCCCTCATAGCCTGCTTGTTTAACTGCATGATAATGTTGAGAAGCATATTGCATACATAATGGTAACAAGAGAGCTGTTGCAGCCGCATCCTTAGGTAAAGTTTTACCTAAGGTGCGATATACAATCGATGCAGCAAAAGGGATCAACTTTTTATTTTTAGCAAAACTTGCAGCTAATGCACCAAAGTAAGGGAGATAAGCCGTTTTAGCTGAATCTTTTTCTGCAATTTTACTGAGTATAGGAAATTGATGAGGTATCACCTTCATCGCTTCAAGCAAACGAGTATAGATCTCTGCCTCAGGCAAAGAATCACCTTGTGCGGTAAACAACGGATGACGTAAATGGAATCCATTTTTTGGAAATTCTAAATTAAAGCCTGTAAATTCCCATTTTTCGAACTGACTACGTGCAGGCAAAATATAGTCTGCAAAGCGAGCTGTTTCAGTCATTGCGACATCAACCACAACCAATAAGTCTAAAGCTTTAAAAGCTTGCTCATAAGCAGTGGTATCAGGGTACGTGAGTAAAGGATTACAACTATCCACAAAGACTGCTCTTACTCTTTTTTCTCCAGCTTTTAAAATTTCGTCGGGCAAAATGTTTGGCGGAAAGAACCCCGAAATTGGAAACATTTTATGATGTACTGTACGGCGATATTTAGGATTACGCTCATCAGTATTGGTCAAAATCGGAATAAACATAGTATGTAGATTGTTCGTGCCTTGTTTACCAAAATGCCCTGTCAATAAATATAAGAGTTTTTCTAAATAACCATTCAGTGTCGTATTTAGCGTATGTTGAATGCCTAAATCAATTCGAACACATCCACGTTTAGCTTTAGAAAAATCGCGAACAATTTGATAAATCTGTGCGACTGAAACATCTGCTTTTTGAATATATTCCTCTATCGGAATAGCAAGAAATGCCTGTTTTACCTCTTCAAAACCATGCGTATGCTTTTGAATAAAATCTTGATCATAAAGATTTTCACGTAACATAATTGCAATCATGGCAGACATTAAATAAGCATCTGTTCCAGGCTTGAGTTGCACATGAATATCAGCCTGTTTCGCAGTTTCTGTCACACGTGGGTCAAAAACGACCATGGTACGATTTGGATCTTTCTTTATATGTTTTAAGGTATCGCGTGCATTTGGGATACCATGCGCTTGAAATGGGTTTGTTCCAATAAACAAAACATAATCTGCATGCTCAACGTCTTCTGTCGTGTGACAAGCCTGACTGCCAAACAAACGACCATTTACCCAAAAGTCACCTGTCTTTTCTTGGGCTAAAGAGTTATATGCATAAAAGCTTTTCATCGCGTATAGCAGTTGGCGCCCATAAGCCGCACCAAGATGATTTCCTTGTCCACCGCCACCCACAGAGGCAAAAGCAGTTCCACCAAACGTATCTCTAATATGCACGAGTTGATCTGCTATTTCTTGAATAGCCTGATCCCAACTAATTTCTTGGAATAAGCCATCTGGCTGACGTTTTAAGGGTGTGGTCAATCGATCTGCATGTTTTTGATAATGTTGCAGGCGAGCTGCCTTTTGACAAATATACCCTTGCGAGAAAGGATGCTGATCATCACCCTTAATTTTTTTAAACTGATTATCTTCAATTTCAACGCTTAAACCACAATTACGAGAACATAAAATACACGCTGTCACGTCTTGCTTCGATGCAGATACTGTTGTTGTCATTTTCCATCATCCTGTCTTTATTATTTAAATTGACCCATTAAACAAACTTGTCCAGCAGAACCTACAACTCGAACATACTTTTCGCTCTGTTCAGTACATGTTTCAACTTGATTATGCTGTGATGGTAACTTTACTGGTTTTAAGAATCGAACATCAATTTGTTTAACTTCTTCTGGGAGTAACTCAAAACTTTTTGCAAACACCCCAAAACCATGCAGTACTTTTTGACCAAAATTTGAAAATTTTGCCAAGAAACCTACCCAATGAATCGGGTTGAAATCACCTGTAAGAAGTGCAAATTTAAAACCATCATCTGATTGAACAGACCATTCTCCTTGCGCCGTCCAATTTTTATGCTCTTGTGTTTCTGTGCGTTTAACTTTTTTGAAAGTTGGTAAAATAAACGCCATATGTAATATGGTTTCAACCAAATCAGGCTGAGAAATCGTTCCAGTTATGATTTGAACAGAAACCCGAGCTAAGCCATTGCGTTCATCAACTTGTGCAATTTTTGCCTGAATCATTAATTTCTCATTTCGTGGAATCTTGCCATTCATTTTCAGACTGACACCCTGATTAATTACTTGACTCAGTGGATAATGGGTTTGTAATAACAAACGTGTCGCAAATGACACCCCCCATTGAGAAACCATATGTGGAGGAATTGAGTCTCGATATTTGTTGATTTTTGAACCCGTCCATTTCACATAATGCTCGATCAGATCGTTACTTGGAGGATCAATCACCTCGATAATCGGAGCAACAACTTGCCAATCAAGCGCTCTTGGTGTGGTCTTTTTCAAAGTACGAAGTCCAATCTGTCCGAGACCAGCCAGAGTTGACTGATGCTCCAACAAAAAATGCAACGGAATCTGTTGATAACGAATTGTGAACATCTGAAGCCCCTTTCCTTTTATTTTTCTAATATTCCTTTAGCTACAGAATATTAGTTCACATCTGTTAAAAATATTTCGATGTAAAATTAAACAAGTTCTAAAATAGAACTTGTTTAAACAAAGGTCAAGAATTCTTATCTAAAACTTTATATTTTATGGAAGCTAAAAGAAGCTAGTGTGCTGTAAATATCTGATGAAAAGCTTTCATCTGTTTATACTGCTGTAACTCATCCAAAGAGTTAATACTATGGCAAAACAGGCTTTGCTTTTTAAATGAAGCACTTTGTGCATGCAATTGCTTAAAACAATCTCTTAAACTTAATTTATTGGTATTAATTTGTTGTTGTAAAATTGGCAGACTTTCTTTTTTTAATAAACAAAATGGATATAAAGCATCTCCATTAATTGCAACATAAGCCACTAGCGCTTGTGGATTTTTTTGTAGTGCGCGATGCAACTTAATTAAAACTTGATTGGGTATATACGTAACATCGCACGGAATAAACAAAGCATAGTCCGATTGTAAATATGACCACGCACTTTTCATTCCCATTAATGGACCTAAAAAACCTGTTTGATCATCTGAATAACAATAGATATTCGGTTCAATCTGCTTGTAAATCGAACTATCTCGATGACTGTTTACCCAAATGCTTCGCACTTCTGATTTAAATTTCTGACAAATTTTAGATAGCTGAATTTGATCATCAAATTGTTGAAGTAATTTATTCATGCCATTCATACGGCGTGCTTGCCCTCCCGCCAAGATCACTAGATCTGTAGCGGGAATTTGTATAGTCATGCTTCTGCCTCCAACTGACAAGTCTTAATCAAACCACGAATTTCTGGTAAACATGAACCACAGTTACCACCCGCTTTTAAACATGCCGTGACTTGCTTTTCATGCGTGATATTTTGAGTTTTGATCGCTTCAATAATCTTGTTTTTTCCTACTTTGAAACAACTACATACCAATGGACCATCGTTATTAGCAGCAGACATTGGCATACCTGCCAACAATGCTTTACGGTGCAAGGCACTTAATCGTTCACGTTTAAATAAACTTGCAACCCAATCACGATCTGGTAATAACTCAGCAGGTGCAATATAAAGGCTTGCGATTAAAATCCCATCTTTGAGTACAATACTATGACTTAATTGCGATGAAATATCCTCAATACTTAACCATTCATATGTTTCATCGACAAAAGGTAAAAAGGTTTTTAAGTTTTTCTGAGTTTGATCAATACTGTGTCGATCG
The DNA here is from genome assembly GCF_014636095.1 of Acinetobacter modestus. Classification (GTDB taxonomy): domain Bacteria; phylum Pseudomonadota; class Gammaproteobacteria; order Pseudomonadales; family Moraxellaceae; genus Acinetobacter; species Acinetobacter modestus. The sequence goes on along the minus strand of NZ_BMDV01000002.1, from coordinate 749,780 downwards.
GCAAGCTCATAACGCATTGCTTTTGCAGTTTTGATTTTTGTCCACCAAGCACAGGCCTGTAAAGATGCTTTGATTTGATGTTCGAACCCTTCTCTAACATATAAAACGCCTTGCCAAGTCGTATGGAAAGGCTGTATCGATACTGGCGTATGCTTAAACTCAGGTTCACCTGAAATTGCATCCACAACAGGGTTAACTACTTTACCAATCCGAGCATCTGAGGCGACTTGTTCTGTCCAATGAATCGGGGCAAAGATTTGTCCACGACGAACACCTTGAGCCAATGTCACACGTAATACACAACTTCCCCATACCGAACGAATCTCGACCAACCCTTTATCGCGAATACCAAATTTAAGCGCATCGTTTGGATGAATCTCACAAAATGGTTCAGCACGATGTGTGGTCAAATTTGCTGATAAACCTGTACGTGTCATGGTATGCCATTGATCCCGAATACGCCCCGTATTCAGAATTAACGGATAATCTTCAGAAACTGAGTGTACGGGATCGATTGCGATCGTTGGAATAAGTTTTGCTTTACGAGAAGCATAACTAAACTCACCTTGACCAAAAAGTTGCTTAACCGATGTCGTCTGACCTTTTTCCCACACAGGCCATTGCGTTGGTTTTAACTCGTTATATTCTTCAAGACTTAGATTGGTTAAACCTTTTAAATTAAAATAACGAAAATTTTCTACCTGATCACGTTCAGCTAAACTTGCATTTTGATACGCAGACAATGCAGCATGCTCATTAAAGATGTCACACGCATTGCTAAAATCAAAACCAGAAAAACCAAGTTTTTTTGCAACTTCAGCAACAGCCCACCAATCTGCTTTGGTTTGTTTTGGTGAAGCTAAAAATGCGCGTTGACGTGAAATTCGACGTTCTGAATTAGTTACCGTTCCATCTTTTTCACCCCAACCTAATGCTGGTAGCAAAATATCAGCATAAGCAGTGGTATCGGTATCGGAACAAATATCTGAGACGACAACAAATTCACATTTATCCAATGCTCGTTTCACTTGATCGGCATCAGGAAGACTTACCACTGGATTGGTTGCCATAATCCAAATTGCTTTAATTTTTCCACTTTCAACCGCTTGAAACAAATCAACTGCTTTAAGTCCAGCTTGTGTCGCGATGGTTGGGCTATTCCAAAAACTTTGCACCAAATTTTGATGCTTTGGATTATCAATGTCCAAGTGTGCTGCCAACATATTGGCAAGCCCACCAACCTCACGACCACCCATCGCATTAGGTTGTCCAGTCATTGAAAATGGAGCAGCACCCAGCTTACCAATTTTACCCGTCAGTAAATGACAGTTGATAATACTATTGGCTTTATTCACCCCTTGAGATGATTGATTAACTCCCATAGAAAAAAGAGTTACTACTTTTTCAGTTGTGGCAAATTTATCAAAAAACAATTGTAATTTTTCTTCTGAAATACCTGTGCGTTTGGCAACAGCTTTAAAATCTTGTTCAGTTCGATTCGCTTCTAAAAGTGCTTGAAGCCCCTCTGTGTAAGATTCAACAAACTCATGATCAGCATAACCATGTTGATATAAATATTGTAATAATCCTTTAAACAAGGCCACATCTTGACCTGGCAAGATTGGCAAATGTAAATCTGCTTGCTCACAAGTGCTCGTAAATCGTGGATCGACGACAACCACAAATAAATTAGGATTTTGACTCTTCGCTTGCATAATCCGTTGATACAAAACTGGATGACACCATGCTGTATTTGAACCAACCAATACCACCATATCAGCATGTTCAAAGTCTTCATAACTTGCAGGTACAATATCTTCACCAAAGCTACGTTTATGCGCAGCAACTGCTGAAGACATACATAGACGTGAATTGGTATCAATATTAGCTGTGCCTAAATAGCCCTTTACGAATTTATTAACCACATAATAATCTTCAGTTAATAACTGCCCCGAAACATAAAATGCCACACTTTCGGGTCCATATTGCTCAATACATGCCTGAAATTGAGTTGCAATTTTGTCAATTGCAACATCCCATGTTGTCACATTACGGTGATTTTTGCGTCCCAACATCGGATTTAAAACACGGGTTTCCAACCCTAAGGTATCTGCTAAATTGCTCCCTTTAATACAGAGTCGTCCAAAATTTGCAGGGTGTTCTGTGTCTCCTGCAACTTTAATATTTGAACCTTGTGTTTTATGTTGAACTTCAACATTAACACCACATCCAACGCCACAATATGGACAAGTTGTTTTTGTAATGAGTGTTTGTGCATGATCGGAGCGACTGTGTTCTAAATTTTGAATACTGTTCATGACTGCTCCTTTACCTATTCCATCTTTGCCCTAACTAAAGTTTCGATTGCTTAAAATTGTATGATCCGTGATCAATAGCCAATTTATAATCTACGCCTTAACTTTTATTGTGAATCTTTGGTTGACTACCATAAAGTAGTTAAATGACTGAGTTTTTGGTTTAGGAGAAATTTCTCCTAAACCAAAGTAAGATTAACCTGCTTTTTTCAATGCAAAATCTTTACCAAATAACAATTTATTTCTAAATGTCGAAACAGGTGTTTGATCCGCAATTAACTCGGCATACCACATACCATCTTCGGTATCACCGAATAAAACAGCACCAATCACTTTATCTTTTTGGATAATAATACGCTTGTAAATATGGCGTTTTTCATCATTTAGAATGATGTCTTCATAATCTTCTTTAGGCTCAAAATTACCTGCTGAGAAGACATCGACACCACTAACTTTAAGCTGAGTTGGTACCGTTGGAGACTTGAACGTTAAGCTACCGTGTTCAGCCAAATGGGTTGCACAAATAAATGCTTGCCCCCAAAGTGGCTCAACCAATCCAAAGGTTTGATTACGATGTTCAATACATTCACCAACAGCATAAATACTTGGATCAAAGGTTTGCATGGTGTCATTCACTAAAATGCCGCGATTACAACGTAATCCAGCGCTTTGCGCCAAAGTGATATTTGGACGAATACCTACAGCAAAGACCACCAAATCAGCATCTAATAAAGTACCATCTTTTAAACGGATCTGACTGACATGACCATTTTTACCAATTAAAGCTTCGGTATTGGCTTCAGTAATAATCTTGATGCCTTTCTCTTCAATGCTATGACGTAGCATACGGCTTGCTCGACCATCCAATTGACGTTCCATGATACGATCCATTAGATGCAGCACCGTTACATTCATGCCACGTTGCTTCAAGCCATACGCTGCTTCTAGACCAAGTAAACCACCGCCAATCACGACTGCATTTTTTTTAGTTTCACAATATTTAATCATGGTATTCACATCATAAATATCACGGAAACTAATCACACCTTTCAAGTCAACACCTTGTACTGGTGGAATAAATGGCTTAGAACCTGTGGCAATAATTAAACGGTCATAATCAACAGTTTCACCTTTTTCTGTATGGACTGTCTTGCGAGTACGATCAATTTTTATCGCAGGATCATCAGCAATAAACTTAATCCCTTTATCGCTATACCAAGCATGAGGATGCAACATAATATCTTCGATCGTTTTCTCACCTGAGAGCACTGGTGACAGCATGATACGATTATAGTTACCCCAAGGTTCTTCACCAATGACTGTCACTTCATAACGATCTGGCGCCATATCAAGCAAATCTTCTAGGCAACGCATCCCAGCCAAACCATTACCAATCAGAACAAGCTTTAACTTCTCTTGTGAAATTCCATTATTAGTAATATAAGTTTTTTGTGGTACGGCTCCGACCCAGACACGACCATTTTCAATTTTAGTCGGGAAAACCAATAGTTTTTGATCTTTATCTTCTAAGCAGCGTCCAGTCGCCAAACTAAAATGTTGTTTGTAAATAGGTGATGCAATCACGCGTTCACCTTGCAAATCACCAATAATACCGCGCGCCATAACATTCGCTTGGCTGAATGGATCTTTATTGCTTAATGCATAAATACGTTTTTCGTTCCCTACGCGAAATAAAGCAACAGATTGCCCCGCAATAAGTGCACCTGCGCCAGTATTTGGTGTGATGTCATCAAGGTTACATACATCGACCCATTGATTTTCTGGAAGCATACTCATGTCTTTTAAATTTGTCATTTTGATTCTCCTTATGCTTCTACCATCGGGATACGATCAACTGAACGTTCAGCTTCATTTAATGGACGGATTTGATCACGGACTTCGGTAAATTGAATATATGGATCAGCTTGCTCTTCAGCGCTTGCATTAATGTAAGTTTGGAAGCGTTTACGAATTTCAGGATTCTCTACCGCTGTACGCCATTCATCTTGATAAGTTCCAATCACATGCGCCATACGATTTTCCAGTTCTTCAGCAAGCCCCAGAGAATCATCAACAATCACAGCTTTGAGATAATCTAAACCACCTTCCATATTGTCACGCCATACACTCGTACGTTGTAAACGATCAGCAGTTTGGATATAGAACATAAAGAAGCGGTCGATATAACGGATCAAAGTTTCGGTATCAAGATCAGATGCTAGAAGTTCTGCATGACGCGGCTTCATTCCACCATTACCACACACATACAGGTTCCAGCCTTTTTCTGTCGCAATTACACCGACATCTTTACCTTGTGCTTCAGCGCACTCACGGGTACAACCTGACACAGCCATTTTTAGTTTATGCGGTGAGCGTAAGCCTTTATAGCGATTTTCTAATTCAATCGCTAAACCAACAGAATCATCCACACCATAGCGGCACCAAGTACTACCCACACATGATTTCACTGTACGTAATGATTTACCGTAAGCATGACCTGATTCGAATCCTGCTGCATTTAACTCTTCCCAAATAAATGGTAGTTCGTGCAGTTGAGCACCAAATAAGTCAACACGTTGACCACCTGTAATTTTGGTATACAGGTTATATTTTTTAGCAATTTGACCTACAGCAATCAAACCATCTGGAGTGACTTCACCACCTGCCATACGCGGTACAACTGAGTATGAACCATCCTTTTGGATATTTCCTAAGTAGTAGTCATTACTGTCTTGTAGACCAGCGTGCGTTGGTTCCAATACAAAGTCATTCCAGCACGATGCCAAAATGTTCGCCGTCATTGGTTTACAGATATCACAACCGAGACCATGACCATGTTGTTGGATCAAATCATCAAATGTCTTGATTTCATTGACACGTACCAAGTGATAAATCTCTTGACGTGAGTATGGGAAGTGTTCACATACGTGGTTATTGACCGTTACACCTTGACGTTGTAACTCAGACTTTAAAACTTGAGTGACTAATGGTGCACAACCACCACAAGCCGTTGCTGCTTTGGTACATTTCTTTAAAGCACCTAATGAAGTAGAACCATCACAAATCGCTTGGCAAATATCTGCTTTCGACACGTTGTTACATGAACAAATCGTTGCGCTGTCTGGAAGTAAATCAACACCACTACCACCCGCTTTCGCGCCAGAATCAGCAAATCCTGGCATGATTAAGCTTTCAGGTGTTTCTGGCAATGCGATACCATTCAACATCATTTGCAGAAGATCGTTATATTCTTTTGCATCGCCAACGAGTACAGCACCCAGTAATTTAGTTTTATCTGCATCGACAACGATTTTTTTATAAACCAATGCATCTTCATCAGCATAGAAATAGCTAAGCGAATTCGGTGTCATGCCATGTGCGTCACCAACCGATGCGACATCCACACCCATCAACTTCAGCTTGGTGCTCATATCAGCACCAGCAAAGCTATGTGTTTCTTCAACTAAAATATGTTTTGCTGCAATACGTGCCATGTCATAGCCCGGTGCAACTAGACCATAGATCTTATTGTCCCAAAGTGCACACTCACCAATCGCATAAATATCTTCATTTGAAGTTTGGCAATAATCATTAATCTTGATACCCCCACGCTCACCAAGTGCCAACCCGCTACTGCGTGCAAGTTCATCACGTGGGCGAATACCTGCTGAGAATAGAATAATATCTGTTTCAAGCTCGCTACCATCCGCAAACTTCATCACATGCGTTGCGCTTTCTCCCGCTTCAATAGATGAAGTTGCTTTTTGAGTATGAACTTTTACACCAAGGTTCTCGATTTTACGACGTAAAACTTTACCGCCTAAGTCATCAATTTGAACCGCCATTAAGCGTGGTGCAAATTCAACAACATGCGTTTCTAGGTTTAAATCACGTAAAGCTTTTGCAGCCTCTAAACCTAATAAACCACCACCAATCACCACACCCGACTTTGAATTTAAGCTTGCAGCGCGAATCGCATCTAAATCTTCAATGGTTCGATAAACAAAACAGTTCTCACGATCATTGCCTGAAATTGGTGGAACAAATGCATATGAACCTGTTGCCAATACCAATTTGTCGTAGCTAATCACATCACCAAAACTTGTTGTCACTGTTTTTTCTACAGCATCGATTGCAATTGCTTTGGTATTCAAGCGTAAGTCAATACCATGTGCATCTGCGAAATCAAAACGTGCCAGTGATAAGTCTTTTGCTGATTTTCCTGAAAAATATTCAGTTAAATGTACACGATCATATGCAATGCGTGGTTCTTCAGCAAGAATCGTAATTTCTAATTCATCATCAGCTTTCTCTAAGATGGCTTCGATGAATTTATGACCCACCATACCGTGACCAATCATCACTAATTTCATTGTGTTTCTCCTAAAATCTAATCTGAGATTAAGCTGCGCTGTTTTGTTCTGAGCCGCGTTCTAAAATTGCTTGTTCAAATAAGCGTTGTTCTTTTTCTTTATGCTCTACTGAAAATCGGATGAGCATTACTGAGCTTGCTGCGATGACAACTAAACCACCTAGAACCATTAAACAAGTTTGGATATCAACCATGCCTTTCAGTAAGAATCCCGCTGCAACTGCACCTACATTTCCACCTGCACCAATAATTCCTGCAACACCACCAAGTGCTTCTCGATCGATAAAAGGAACCAATGCGTAGGTTGCACCACACGCCATATGCGTAAAGAGAGCGAATATCGTCATACTTAAAATCGCAAATACTGCACTGTTCATATGAGAGAACAGCATCAGGAATAAGCCTTCACCCAAGATCAAGATGAATAGGATTCTTGTTCGGCCATCTAAGCCTTTTTTGATTGCAATTTTATCTGAAACGATACCGCCAAAGGCACGAGCGAACAGTGCTAATAATCCAAAAACACCTGCCGTCATACCTGCTTCTTTTAAACCAAAATTGAAATGTTCGACGTAGTACATCGCAATGATGTTATGCATGAAGATTTCAATACCAAAACATGCAGCGTAAGAGCAGAATAGAATCCAAACACGATAGTTACGTGCAGCATGCATTAAAATTGCAATACCGCCTTTTTTATCACTACCCGCAGCAAAACCTTGTGCACGCAGTTCTTTAAAATCACCTTGCGGACAATCTTGTGTGAATTTCCAATAAAGAAGTCCAACAATCACCATCATCACACCAGGTACAATCAGTGCAATTCTCCATCCCATTGCTTGCTCTACACCAAACATCACCAATGCAGATAGAAGTAGTGGCATAAGGGCTTGCGTTGCTCCACCTCCTGCATTCCCCCAACCTGCTGAGGTCGCATTTGCTGTACCTACAACGTTAGGAGCAAACATAATGCTAGTGTGATATTGAGTAATTACAAAACTTGCACCTATTGCGCCAATCAGTAATCGAAAGAAAAGGAACGATTCATAACTATTTGCTAATGCAACACCAAATACAGGAATACTTCCTAATAGCAACAAAGTGGTATACGTCTTACGTGGACCGTATTTGTCGCACAATGGCCCTACAATCAGTCGAACCAGAATCGTGATGGCAACTGCGGCAATATTAATATTTGCGATTTGATCTTTGGTTAAATGAAACTCACCTGCAATGACAGGCATCAATGGTGCGCAGGCAAACCAAGCAAAGAAGCAAACAAAGAAAGCAAGCCAACTCATGTGGAATGCTCGCATCGCCGGCGCTGAGAAGTTAAATAACTTAATTGATGTGGCTTTTTTCGCCGATAAATCTAAAGACATTGCCATCTCCTATACTGAACGTATACTGCTTTGTTGACACATATCGCTGTGTAAACAAACCGATCAGATCGGACATCGTTGGCCGTCTTACAATTTTTTAAAAAGTCTTCATTGACTCAATAAAGACAAAGCAAGTGTTATGCCAATTAATAAAATAAAAATAAAAATATAATATTAACTATTGTTTAATAATGATTTTTTATAAAATAAATAGCGTTTTAAATATCTTTAAAATGATCGAATAAATGCCGAACACATCAATGAACTGTTTTAAAGCACAATTAAACATGCTTCAAAATAATTCTTTTTATGCACCAACAATGAACATTAATTATTTTTAATAAAGATCACATCCATTTTTTATTTGTTTCCCTTAGCTGCAACGATACAATAAAGCGCACAAAATCGAGGCTAAAGTAATGCCTGCACTGAATAGATCATTCCTCATGGCATTAATTTTGCTTCAAAAAAATACTTAAAGCGCATTATGCTAAATGTGCATTGACTTATAATTTGACTTTATATTTATGCCGAAACTCAAAATCGCACTTATTGACGATGATCAGGCTCGAGCTGAATACATTAAAACATGTTTAATTCAACATGACTTTGATGTCGTTGCTAGTTTGACTTTAGATCACCTCAATGTTTTTAAATTAGAACATCTTCAAGCAGATGTTATTTTGCTTGATATGGATCACCCTCATCGTGATGTAATTGAGAGTTGCGTAAGCAATTTTGACTTACCAACGGTATTATTCACCAAGAATACTGACCGAGATATGATTAAACAGGCGATTGATGCAGGAATTACCGCTTATATCGTTGATGGTATTGATCCAAGTCGATTACACACCATTTTAGATATTTCGATTCAACAATATAAAAAACATAAAAAGTTAGAAGGTGATCTCAAAGATGCAAAGACCAAACTAGCAGATCGTAAGGATGTTGAGAAAGCTAAAGTCCTACTGATGCAATTACACGGATTAACCGAAGACAAAGCATTTCAACTCCTTAGAAAAAATGCCATGAGCCATCGTATGACCATTGGTGAAATGTCACGTCGCTTGCTCGATGCACAACAGCTTTTGAACAACCAATTAAAGGATGAATAAATGAGCAGTTTAGAAAAAAGTGAATTGCAACTTGGCTACATCCCTTTGCTCGATTGTATTGCGCTATTATGGGCAAAACAGCGTGGTTTGTTTGAAGCAGTAGGTCTAAACGTTACCCTAACCAAAGAAGCTTCTTGGGCAAGCCTACGTGATCGACTGGCTTTTGGTCTTTTAGATGCTGCACATTGCTTATCTGCCATGTTACCTGCAGCCGCAATAGGTGCTGATCAAATTGGTATTCCATTACAAACACCACTCATTCTCAGTGAAAATCGAGCTTTTATAAGTTTAAGTCAAAAACTGTGTTATCAGTTAGATATAAAGAAATATGATGCTGTAGAGCTATCAGCTAAAAAATTAGTAGAACACATGAAAAAAAATCATGTGGTTTCTTTAGGGCATGTTTTCCAGCATTCCATCCATCATTATTGCTTAAGAGAATGGCTAGCATTAGCAGATCCTGAACTTGCACATTCAATACAAGTCAAAACCTTACCACCTCCATATATGGTAGAAGCGCTAAATAACCATTTAATTGATGGTTTTTGTGTTGGCGAGCCATGGAATACTCAGGCAGAGCTGGCGGGATTAGGGCAAATTGTCAGCTCGAGTCAAGACATCATTCCAAATGTTGCAGATAAAGTTCTAGCTGTAACGCAAGAGTGGGCTCAACAGCATCCAAATACACTAATTGCCTTAACTCGCGCAATCTTGCAAGCTCAACAAGAGTTACGTGTGTTAGAAGATTTTGAACCTGTCTGGCAACTTTTAATTGATTTTGATGTCATCCAGTTTGAATGTTCACCAAGCATTCATGTCGAAAAATACTATACGATCCAAGATATAATTCGGAACTTCGTTAAAAGTAGCGCTATACCTAAAAGTACAGATTTTGAATGGTTATTTCAGCAAATGCAAAAATGGAACAATTGGCCTGTAGGTTCTGTAGATTACGAAAATAAAGCACAAAGTTTTCTACTACTAGATACTTATTTAGCAGCATCAAAATAAGAGAACTCGTTATAAAAAAAAGCTGTCTTGTAAAAAGACAGCTTTGAAAAGACCCATAAGAGATTCTGCCAATCGAGAGCTATCTCTTATGTAATAGCTATACTATCTATATTCAATTTATCTTTTTCGGACATTTTCATGTCATTAGCCGCCATACAAAACTTCACAATTCATCTTTTTTGCCAATAAGCCACTTTCATCGATTTAATCAACCCCTACCCACAAGCTTAAATTCAATGTCAAATTGAAGCTAATGCTTATTATCAATCTAAACTGGCATATTTTTTATGAATCCGCATCACTACGCTTAATCCACTGCTCTCTTTAGAAGTATATTTATACTAATTTTAAAAAATGAATTACAATAAAAATAAATATTTTTCATAAACTTAGAATAAAAAAATATTCATAGCTTGAAATAAACACATGAACTAATTGGAACTCAATATAAGTTTCAAAAAAGTAAATCAATGAATTACATGACTTTCGAGTTACACAAATTACATGAACGAAATAAGGTAATTCAGTTTAAAATAGTGAAAAATAAATAAGCCTGAAATTTGTCATATTTTAACATTGCCATTTCCTTGCAAAGTTTTCATTATATGCACCATGCTTGGTATGCAACTTTCTTCATCCATTAAAAGAAATTATAAGAAAAAATGCAGAATTTTGTGCCATAATAAGCAAACTTTGCAGACATCTTGCAAAAAACATTTGCAGATTTAGAACTGGAGCAGGCTGAATGAGCTCAACCATTTTGGTAATTCACGGACCGAATTTGAACTTGCTAGGAAAACGCGAACCAGAGGTTTATGGTTATCTCACATTAGATGATATTAATCAGCAACTCACCACTCAGGCTCATCAAGCATCATTTACACTAGATACATTTCAAAGCAACTGGGAAGGTGCGATTGTAGATCGCATTCATCAAGCACAAACTGAAGGGGTTAAATTTATCATTATTAATCCCGCAGCCTTGACTCATACATCAGTTGCTCTACGCGATGCCCTTCTTGGCGTTGCGATTCCATTTATTGAGGTTCATTTGTCAAATGTTCACGCCCGTGAATCATTCCGTCATCACTCATATTTATCAGACAAAGCCATTGGTGTTATTTGTGGCTTAGGTGCGAAGGGTTACTCCTTTGCTCTCGATTTTGCAATCGAAAAAATTCAATCTTCTAACTAATTTATACATTTCAGGAATGCTCACTCATGGATATCCGTAAAATCAAGAAACTCATCGATTTGATGATTGAATCTGACTTACAAGCGATTGAAGTTAAGGAAGGTGATCAATCCATCTCATTAACTCGCCCTACTCCAGTTTACGCAGCGGCACCTATGGCAGCAGCACCTAGTGCTTCTGCTCCTGTGGCTCCAGCAGCAAAAACACCTCGTGGCGCTGTAGAAACGTCACCGATGGTTGGTGTGTTCTATTCTGCACCAAGCCCAGGCGAAGGCCCATTCGTAAATGTAGGTCAAACAGTTTCTGCAGGTGAAACACTTGGTATCATCGAAGCAATGAAAATCATGAACCCAATTGAGGCAACTAAAAGCGGCGTGATTGAAGAAATCTTGGTAAAAAATGGTGAAGTGATCCAATTTGGTCAACCACTTTTCCGCTACCGCGCCTAATTAATTTGGGGATTCTAATGTTGCAAAAAGTATTAATTGCAAATCGCGGTGAAATTGCTTTACGAATTACGCGAGCTTGTAAAACGCTTGGCATTAAAACAGTTGGTATTTATTCTGATGCTGACAAAGACTTAATGCATTTACGCTTCGTTGATGAAGCTGTCTGTATTGGGCCGGGTACCACAAGTGAAAGTTATTTAAATATTCCTGCAATTATTACTGCTGCAGAAATTACAGGTGCGGATGCCATCCATCCTGGATATGGCTTTTTGTCTGAAAATGCTGAATTTGCTGAAATTGTAGAAAGCTCAGGTTTTATTTTTATTGGTCCTCGCCCTGAACACATTCGTCTTATGGGTAACAAGGTATCTGCGATTATTGCCATGAAAAAGGCTGGCGTACCTACCGTGCCTGGATGTGACCATGCAGTAACGATTAACAATGCACTTGCTGAAGCAAAAGAAATTGGCTTCCCGTTGATCGTCAAAGCTGCATCAGGCGGCGGTGGTCGTGGTATGCGTATCGTTGAACGTGTCGATACATTGCTTGAATCGGTTCAAGCTGCACAACGTGATGCTGAAATGTGGTTTGGTGATGATACTGTATACATGGAGCGCTTCTTACAGAAACCTCGCCATGTAGAAGTTCAAGTGCTAGGTGATGGTAACGGTCATGCAATCCATTTATATGACCGAGACTGTTCTTTACAACGTCGACATCAAAAGGTTTTAGAAGAAGCACCTGCTCCAAATCTACCAGAACAAGCACGTGCTGATATTTTAGAAGCATGTGTCAATGCTTGTAAGTTGATGCAATACCGTGGTGCTGGAACTTTTGAGTTTTTATTTGAAGAAGGAGAGTTCTTCTTTATCGAAATGAATACTCGTGTTCAAGTTGAGCATCCTGTAACTGAAATGGTTACTGGCATTGATATTATTGAACAGCAACTGCGAATTGCGGCTGGTTTAGGTTTAAATATTGAACAGCATGAAGTAGAAGTAAAAGGTCATGCGATTGAATGCCGTATCAATGCTGAAGATCCGACCACCTTTTTACCTTCTCCTGGTAAAATAGAAAACTTCTATGCACCAGGCGGCGCAGGTATTCGTTTAGATTCTCATATTTATCAAGGCTATAGTATTCCGCCGTATTATGATTCGATGATTGCAAAACTCATCGCTCATGGTAAAGATCGTAAAACATCTTTAGCTCGTATGCGTCAAGCTTTAGATGAAATGATTCTGACTGGAATCAAAACCAATATTCCATTACACAAAGATCTTATTTTGCAGGACAAAAACTTCTGTGAACAAGCTATGGATATTCATTATCTAGAGAAGCATCTACTAAAACAGCTTGAACCCAAAGCTGAAAAAGCATAAATAAAAAAGCCTCTAAGTTAAGAGGCTTTTTATTATTCAATCTTTCTAAGGTAGGACACGGCGTAATGTCGCAAAACATTTTTCGCCTTTTTCATTGGCGCAAAAATTAATAGTGTTATCATTTTCCCACTTCACAAAATATTGCGAAACTTCACCAGTTTGGTCTAGTGTTTGACCTGAGCAATCCATCTGATTATTGTCATACTTAATCTGTAAAACTAATGCAGGTAAACGCTCTTTATGATCTTCTGAAGGTTGATAATCATATAAACCATAAGACCACTCTTGGTTACTCTTAATCACGACCTCATTCATTCCACGAAAATTATAGTATTCGACACACTTCTTATTATTAGGAATTTCCATTCCCCATAGCCCCATGATTTCAGGACGAGTTATTACCCGAATCGCATTTGCTTTAGCCAACTGTTGTGCTGTTACTGCTTTTTCATTTACGACCGTGTCTGCCATAGTCCATGTTGAGCAAGCCCATAATAATCCAATAATATAAATATTTTTCATAGATTTAATTAAGTCGTAATCTAAACGGTGCAAGGCTTTAAATTAGCATATTTTTTGAGAAAAACATGCATTCATAACCATATAAACACAATATTTTTAGCTTGAACTTTATTTGATTGTTATGACATTTTTTCAGGTATGCTAGTTCTAGATTTACAGTTATTTTATTTACATTATAAAGATTTAGCTTTAAGGATAAAAGCCATGAAATTTTCTGAATATGTGCAATATGATGGTTTAGGATTAGCAGAACTGGTCAAAAGCAAACAAGTTCATCCTTCAGAATTATTAAAAATTGCATTAGAACGAACAGATAAAGTCAATCCAAAGCTAAATGCCATTATTATTCCAATGTATGAGCAAGCGAAGCAGCGCACACAGCAAGAATCCTCTGGATTATTTGCAGGCGTTCCATTTCTAGTCAAAGACTTATTCCAAGAATATCAAGGTATTCCAACCTCTTATGGTAGCCAAGCGCTAAAAAAAATTAATTATACGCCTGATTTTAATGCTGAAATCGTAAACCGCTGGGAACAAACAGGGATTATCACTTTTGGTCGTACGAACACGCCTGAGTTTGGTATCAAAGGAATTACTGAACCCGATGCTTGGGGGGCTTGCCACAATCCGTGGAATTTAAAACACAATAGTGGTGGTTCTTCTGGTGGATCAGGCTCTGCAGTTGCAGGTGGAATAGTCCCGGTTGCAGGCGCAGGTGACGGTGGTGGATCAATTCGTATCCCCGCTTCTTATTGTGGTTTATTTGGATTAAAACCGAGTCGTGGTCGTACACCTTGGGGGCCACAATACAGTGAAGCAATGCATGGTGCTGCCATGCAACATGTTCTCTGCAAAACAGTTCGCGATAGTGCTGCCATGCTCGATGCAGTTCAAGGTCCAGAACAAACTTCACTTTTTAGAATAGAAGCACCTGAAAAGAAATATTTAGATATCATTCAACAAGCTCCAAGAAAACTCAAAGTTGCTTTTAATACTCAATCACCGATTGGAACAAAAGTTTCTAAAGACGCGATTCAAGCTGTTCAACAAACCGCTAAGTTACTGGAGTCTTTAGGGCATATTGTTGTAGAAGATCGTCCAAAAATAGATGGTTTAGCATTAGGAAAAGACTTTGTAACGACTTGGTTCAGCCAGTTCTCATATATGCAGGCACAAATTAAACAAATGGCAGGTGCAACTGATCATGATTTCGAATTAGATTCTATTGCCCTCGCTGCTTTTGGGGCTAAGACAACCGCAACAGAATATATTCATACACTTAATAATTGGGGGCTTTATAGCACTCAAATGAACATTTTCTTTGAAAAATATGACCTTTATTTAACCCCAACAACAGCATCAGTCGCACCAAAGAATGGGGAAATTGCTACACCTAATTGGCAAAAACCTATCTTGAAAGGACTGTTAAAAGTAGGAAAAGCGCACTATCTCGCACAAGGTAAATTAGTTGAAAAAATGGTACAGGATAATTTAAGTTGGGTACCTTTTACGCAGTTAGCAAATGTTACAGGTCTACCTGCCATGTCAGTCCCATTATATTGGAACAAAAATGGCTTACCTTTAGGCAGCCAGTTTATTGCACCTTTTGGACGTGAAGATCGTTTATTGCAACTTGCAGCACAATTAGAACAGACACAACCGTGGATGTCTCAATATCAGAATATTCAACTCTAATCTAAGTTTTAGCTGCCGTTTCCAATTGATTCGGCAGCCAAAATACTAAAAACAAACCGATGAGTACGATACCACTTGCATATAAGAAAATTGTTGCGCCTGAAAATACTTGCCAAAAATGCCCAGCTAATAGACTTCCAGATGCGACCCCTAACCCCCACATGGTGCTGTAAAGTGCTTGTCCCCGACCTTGTTGCTCAGCTGAAAAATTTTGAAAAATCACTTTCATTGCAATTAAGTGAAATAATCCAAAACTAAAGGCATGTAAACATTGAGCGAATAACTGACCCCAAAAATGTGTGTTTAATATACTAACCAAAAACCAGCGTAAACTTGTCAGAATCAAACATACTGCAACTAGTGTCCGCCAAGAGAAACGAGTAAAGAAAACTTTTTGTGCTATGGCAAACATCATAATCTCTGCAATTACGCCTGTTGCCCACAGCGTTCCAATTTGTGTGGTGCTAAATCCTATTTCTTTTAAAAAATTACTATAAAAACTATAAAATGGCGCTTGTGAAAATAATAAGACAAATTCAATTGCAAAAAATGCGGCCACAGTAGGTCGTTTTAAAATAGGTATTATAGATTCTAGTTTTTTTTGCGAGCTAGGCGCATGTTCAGGCTCTTTAATGGTAAATGACCACAAAAAAGCTAAAAAAGAAACCGCTAGAAGTAAAATGGGTAGCATGGAAATTTGAATAATTTCTAATAAAGCACCAATAATAAATACGCCCAATATGAAACCAACAGATCCCCATTTTCTAACTTTTCCATAAAGCTCTGCGCGTTTATCCCCCAACCAGAATAAAGTAACGCCTTCAAATTGCGCCAAAATTGCATTTTGAAAGAAACTAAAGATCAGCATGAGTAGTGCAACAGATTGAAAGCTATTTGGAATAACAAAAATCGCAAACCAGATACAGGCTTCCATCCATGTTGCAATACGCACTAGCAACATTCGTTTGCCTGACTTATCAGCAATCCAGCCCCAAATCAGGGGTGCAAAAAAACGAGTAATAATCGCAATTGAAGACAAAATACCAATTTCTTGATAATTGAAACCCTGATCTTGTAGATATAGGTTCCAATAAGGCATGAATGTACCCACTATGGAATAGTAGAACAGGTAGAAACCACCCAATCGGGTTTGGATACTTAAAGATTGAAACAATTCACGCGCCTTTTATATGGATCAACAGCGATCATTCACAACAAGATGTATTGCCTTGCGATAAACATAAATTTTAGCGGATTTAGATATTTAATTCGTCCTTTTATTTATGATGAATATCCACCTCAGTAACTTTTATTTTTCATTCAACAATAATAAAGGGGCTGAAATATTCAGCCCCTTTATTAATTTAGATACACTTTAGCCGTTATATGTCCGTATGAAGAGCCACACTCGGTTGAGCATTTCTTAACTTTCGCTGTTTAAGAAAATACGCAAACATGAGACAAAGAATCCATGCTGGAATCATCATGACGGCAATACGCATATCTGGCGTTAAAGACATCACCACCAAAATGCCAAGCATAAAAACAATACATAGATAATTGCTGAATGGGTAAGCGATACTTGGGAACTTACTTGTTACCCCTTGTGCTTGCATCGTCTTACGAAACTTTAGATGTGTCCAAGAAATAACAACCCAGTTAATCACAATCGCTGCAACAACAAGCATCATCAACAAGCCGAAAGCTTTTTCTGGGAAAGCATAATTTAGTAAAACACACAATACTGTTACAAATGCAGAAATCAGTACAGCATTTGTAGGAATACCATTTTTGTTAATTTTCTTCAGGAACTGAGGTGCATTACCTTGTTGAGCCAAGCCCAATAGCATACGGCTGCTACAATAGCTTGTTCCGTTATAAACTGAAACCGCCGCCGTTAAAATTACAAAGTTCAGCATAGTCGCAACACCTTGGCTGTCTAGTGATGCAAACACCATCACAAATGGACTACCACCATTTGCCATTTGATTCCAAGGAAACAAAGCAAATAAGATAAAAAGTGTCGCAATATAGAAAATTAAAATACGATAAATAATTTGGTTTACTGCTTTAGGTAAAGTTTTATCTGGATCACGCGCTTCCGCAGCCGTAATACCAAATAATTCAATTCCACCGAATGCGAAGATAATTACAGCCATAGCCATAACTAAACCTTTTATGCCATACGGAAAGAAACCACCTAGTGCCCAAAGGTTACTAATACTAGCTTGCGGGCCCGCAGTGCCTGTAGCAAGTAAATAAGAACCAAAAGCGATCATTGCTAAAATTGCCAAAATTTTGATGATTGAGAACCAAAACTCCATTTCACCAAACAATTTTACATGCAATAAATTGATACCGTTGATTAATAGGAAAAAGGCTAATGCTGAAGCCCATGTCGGAATTTCAGGCCACCAGTATTGGATATATAGACCAATTGCACTCAACTCCGCCATACAAACTAAAATATTTAGTACCCAATAGTTCCAACCTGACATAAAGCCAGCGAATGAACCCCAGTACTTATAAGCAAAGTGACTGAAAGAACCACTCACAGGCTCTTGTACAACCATTTCACCTAACTGTCGCATCATTAGAAAAGCGATAAACCCAGCGATTGCATACCCCAGGATGACTGATGGTCCTGCAAGCTTGATTGATTGAGAAATACCGAGAAACAATCCAGTACCAATTGCACCACCTAGTGCAATAAGTTGGATATGCCGATTGCTTAAACCGTGTTTCAGGTTTCCTTGCTGTTGGTTTGACATATGATTATTCTCATCCTTGTCACGTAATTTTATTATTCAAAATTACGTATATCATAAATTAATCAGAAATGCCTAGTATTGATTGAAAAATAATTAAGTTACTTTTCTCATAACTGCGCATATAAGCAGAAATTTCAATAAATAACAATAATTATGAATTGTGTAATTAAATTATGTATTGCGTAATTAATTTAATTGCGTATTATAGAATAAATAAGACACCACCTTTCTTGCTTAATCGAAGTAAATAAGCGATATGAAATAAAAATATTTTATTAAATTTCATATTATTAGGCTCAGGAAGATAAACAACCCAAATAGTTTTTGACAAAATTTGAGACAAGGAAAGCAAATTATGATGCAACTTTTAACATCTTTTCTTGAAATAGATCCCCATTCAGATTTCACAATACATAATTTACCTTATGGTATTTTCAGTGAAGTGCCTAATGGTCATAAGCGCATTGGTGTCGCAATTGGTGAATGGGTGCTTGACCTAGCCTTATTAGAGTCGGAAGGCTTATTAAATATTGATGGAAATATAAATTGTTTTAATCAACCTACACTCAATAAATTTATTGAGTCAGGTAAACATAATTGGAAAAACGTGCGTAAAATGCTGCAAAGTTTACTTTCAATTGATAATCCAATACTTCGCGATAATCATGATTTGATTTCTCAAGCTTTATTGAAAAGAGATAGCATTACTCTACATTTACCAATTCATATTCCCGGCTATACCGATTTCTACTCATCAAAAGAACATGCTACTAACGTTGGTACGATGTTTAGAGATCCTAAAAATGCTTTACTTCCAAACTGGAGTGAACTTCCAGTTGGCTACAATGGTCGTGCAAGTTCAGTCGTAGTCAGTGGTACAAATATCGTTCGCCCATCAGGTCAGATCAAACTACCAAATGTTGACCGCCCTATTTTCTCTGCTACCCGTAAACTAGACTTTGAGTTAGAAACTGCGTTCGTTGTTGGTAAATCAACTGAACTAGGACAGCCTATTTCTATCGATAATGCATGGGATCATATTTTTGGTATGGTGCTATTGAACGATTGGTCCGCACGCGATATTCAACAATGGGAATATGTTCCTTTAGGACCATTTAATGCAAAAACCTTTGCAAGCGCCATTTCTCCGTGGGTTGTTACCATGGAAGCTCTTGAACCATTTAAAGTAAAAGGTCCAGAGCAAGATCCCAAACCACTGGATTATTTACAAGAAAATATTGCTAATAGCTATGACATTCATCTTAGCGTTGAGGTACAAAGCCCTCAATCACAATCAACGGATGTCATTTGCCAAACGAACTTTAAATATATGTATTGGTCGATGGCACAACAACTCACTCATCACACCATTGCGGGCTGTAATGTCCAAGTTGGTGATCTCATGGGCTCGGGTACGATTTCTGGTTCAAAAATTGACTCTTATGGAAGTTTGTTGGAATTAACTTGGAATACGACCAAACCTATTACCCTATCTAATGGGGAAAACCGCGGTTTCTTAGAAGATGGAGATCGCGTCATCATGAAAGGTTATTGTGAAAAAGATGGTATTCGTATCGGATTCGGTCAAGTCGAAAATACCATTCTTGCAGCGCATACATTTAACTTCGATAAAAAAGAGGTTGAACAGTATGAAACTGTATAGTTATTTTCGTAGCTCTGCTGCCTATCGTGTCCGTATTGCACTTAACCTAAAAGAACTTAGTTACGAAACGGAAAGCATTCATTTAGTTAAAAATGAACAACAAATGGATCGCTATAAAAATTTAAATCCTAGTCAATTGGTGCCCACGCTCATTGATGACGATAACGTTTTCTTACAATCGATGAGTATTTTAGAGTATTTGGAAGAACAATATCCAACCAAAGCCCTATTACCTAAAAGTCTGATTGAGCGTGCCAAAGTTCGTGCTTTTTCCCAAGCAATTGCCTGCGATATTCACCCTTTAAATAATTTAAGGGTATTGAAATATCTCAATAATGAACTTGCTATTTGTGATCAGCAAAAAAATGATTGGTACACACAGTGGGTAATCGAAGGCTTTAAAAGTCTAGAGCTGCAACTGCAGCACTCAAATGGACAATTCTGTTTTGGAACTAAACCAACGTTTGCAGACTGTTGTTTAATCCCCCAAGTCTATAACGCAAAACGTTTCAAAATTGATTTAAGTGCTTTTCCAAAAATTGAAAGTATTTATTTGCATTGTCTAACTCTCCCAGCATTTCTAAATGCCTCACCAGAACAACAACCAGATTGGGAATAATGAAAAGGAATTTGATATGAGTTTTGCAATTAAAAAAATTCACCACGTTGCCTATCGCTGTAAAGACGCCAAAGAAACTGTGGAATGGTATAAAAAAATGCTGAATATGGATTTTATCCTAGCGTTTGCTGAAGACCATGTTCCCTCAACTAAAGCTTTTGACCCCTATATGCATTTGTTCTTGGATGCAGGGCAAGGAAATGTATTGGCTTTTTTTGAACTTCCAACACAGCCTGAAATGGGACGTGATGAAAATACACCTCAATGGGTACAACATATTGCTTTCGAAGTTGAGAATCAGGAAGCACTATTAGATGCAAAAGCACATTTAGAGCAACACGGAGTAAAAGTGTTAGGTGTAACTAATCACGGTATCTTCCATTCTATTTATTTCTTTGATCCTAATGGACATCGCCTAGAACTCACTTATAACGACAGTCATGCTGATGCCAAAATTGCTCGTATCACTGAAGAGATGAAACTTGAAATGTTAGATGAATGGAGCCGTACCAAACGAGCACCTCAACACACACATTTCTTGCATCAAGAAGAATTAGGAGCATAGACATGGTCAACAAAGTCTCTCTAAATGCCGAAGTAGCACTACAAGGTATCGTCAAAGATGGTCAAACCATTGCTGTTGGTGGCTTTGGATTATGTGGTATCCCAGAAGCGTTGATCCAAGCTTTAAAACAAAGTGGTGTTAAACAACTTACCTGTATTAGCAATAACGCTGGCGTAGATGACTATGGGCTTGGTTTACTGCTACAAACCAAACAGATTAAAAAAATGATTTCATCTTACGTCGGTGAAAATAAAGAATTCGAACGTCAATTTTTAAACGGCGAATTAGAAGTTGAACTGACTCCTCAAGGGACACTCGCCGAAAAACTTCGTGCTGGGGGTGCAGGTATTCCTGCATTCTATACAGCGACAGGTGTCGGAACAAGCATCGCTGAAGGCAAAGAAGTTCGAGAGTTTCAAGGTAAGTCTTATTTACTTGAATCCTCATTAACCGCTGATGTTGCTTTAATCAAAGCGTATAAAGCAGATAAAGCAGGAAATTTAGTTTTCAGAAAAACTGCTCGTAATTTTAATCCTGAATGTGCAATGGCGGGTCGCTATACCATCGTTGAGGTCGAGCAAATCGTTGAGCTGGGCGAAATCGATCCAGATGATATTCACTTAGCAGGTATATATGTGAATGCAGTCGTTTTGAATGCTCATCCAGAGAAACGTATTGAACAACGTACATTAAAAGTTGCTGTATAAGGAGTAAGTCATGGCATGGACTAAACAACAAATGGCACAACGT
This sequence comes from Acinetobacter modestus, assembly GCF_014636095.1. Classification (GTDB taxonomy): domain Bacteria; phylum Pseudomonadota; class Gammaproteobacteria; order Pseudomonadales; family Moraxellaceae; genus Acinetobacter; species Acinetobacter modestus. The sequence continues at coordinate 727,971 of NZ_BMDV01000002.1, read as the reverse complement.
GCAGCCCAAGAATTACAAGATGGCTTTTATGTAAATTTGGGTATTGGCTTACCAACCTTAGTAGCGAACTATATTCCTACTGGTATAGATGTTTGGTTACAGTCTGAAAATGGATTATTGGGTATTGATGAATTTCCGACTGAAGATCTTGTCGATGCAGATCTTATCAATGCTGGCAAACAAACCGTGACTGTAAAAAATGGTGGCGCATTCTTTTCAAGTTCTGAATCATTTGCGATGATCCGTGGCGGACGTGTTAACTTGGCCATCTTAGGTGCAATGGAAGTATCAGAACAAGGTGATCTTGCCAACTGGATGATTCCAGGAAAGAAAGTTAAAGGCATGGGTGGTGCAATGGATTTGGTTGCTGGAGTACAAAAAGTTGTCGTCTTGATGGAGCACTCCACCAAAGATGGTCAACCCAAAATCCTAAAGAACTGTACTTTGCCTCTAACAGGTAGTCAGGTTGTGAATCGTATTATCAGTGATTTAGGTGTACTGGATATCACAGAACATGGCGTGGAACTTGTTGAGTTAGCAGAGCAAGTGAGCTTTGATGAAATACAAGCAGCAACTGGTATTGAAATCAGAAATACACTTGCAGCATAAGTTTCTATCGGTATTGAAGAAATATAGCTTTAATACCGATTTTTTATTGCCTAAATTTCATCGAAGTCGCATCCTTAAGTTTATTTTTAATATGATAAGGCGGAGTGTAAGAATATAAATCATCAGAATATGCTTATACAATTCACCTATTTAAGTCATTTAAAAAGATGATTTTTATTTTATCCATTACTCAGGCATTATGTGCTGAGTTGATATTGTAAAAATGATCCATAGAACACCACTAAAGAGAATCTAGATTAAGGGCTATTGAATGATTGAAGAAAAGTTATCTGGTGGGGTTCAATCTCTTGAGGTAGGTTTAACCGTACTCAATGCACTTTTAGAACACAATAAACCAATTATTTTGAAAGATCTGTCTCATAAGCTAGATATGCATCCTGCCAAAGTACATCGTTATTTGGTTAGCCTAATTCGTATGAATTACGCCAAACAGTTAGATGATGGGCAATATACTTTAGGAGATCAAGCTTGGCGTTTAGGTCTCAGCTGTATTCAACATACTGATGTTTTACAACTGGTTCAGCATTTAATTTATGAATTACAAAGTAAGATCGGTTGTGGCATCCAGATTAGCAAATGGTCACCTCAAGGTCCTTTGGTTGTTCAGTCAATCGAATCAAACCACCCGATTTCAATTGTGACCAAAGTAGGTTCAATTATGCCTTTGGTCAACTCTGCTGCAGGTCGTGTGTTTGCCTCATATTTGCCTGAAGCAGTTATTAAGCCCCTTATGCAGGCTGAATGGGATAAAGCGACTCGTAATCATTATCCGATCAAGCCGAACGATTGGAATGAGTTCATCGCCTTAAAAGAAAAAACATTAGAACATGGTATGGCGATTGCCCAAGGAGATTTACTCGTTGGAATCAATGCTGTCGGTATTCCAATCTTCAATGCTCACCGCTCGATGGAATTTTGCATTGTTGCTTTAGATAGCGAAATGTTTTTACCTGTACATCAAGACAGTGAAAAACTCGAATTGTTTAAACGCGAAGTCGCTGCAATCAATCAATTTATTCAAACAAGATAGATATTTGCAAATAAAAAAGCCAAGAAATAAATTTCTTGGCTTTATCTTTTTAGAGTTTTTATTTTGCTTCTAATACACCGCGGCGAATTTGATCACGTTCAATTGATTCAAATAGCGCTTTGAAGTTCCCTTCACCAAAACCATCATCGTCCTTACGTTGAATAAACTCAAAGAACACTGGTCCAAGCATATTTTGAGAAAAAATCTGCAACAGCAACTTTTTCTGACCATCTTTGGTATTACCATCTAGTAAAATACCACGCTTTTGTAATTCTTCAGTCGGTTCACCATGTGCTGGTAAACGATCCTTCAACATTTCGTAATAAGTCTCTGGTGGTGGTGTCATAAACTCCAAACCCAAACCTTTTAACTTATCCCATGTTGAAAGCAAATCATCAGTAATAAAAGCAATATGCTGAATGCCTTCACCATTAAAATCTGCTAAGAATTCGGCAATTTGACCATTACCTTTATCTGAATCCTCATTTAATGGGATACGAATCATGCCATCAGGTGCAGTCAAAGCTTTTGAAGTCAGACCAGTATATTCGCCTTTAATATCAAAATAACGGATTTCTTGGAAATTAAAAATCTTCTCGTAGAAATTTGCCCAATAATCCATACGTCCTTTGTAGACGTTATGAGTCAAATGGTCAATTTCGTTTAAACCAGCGCCTTTTGGATTTTTATCTACATCATCAAAGAAGACGAAGTCATTAGAATAAATATCACGGTCAACAAGGAAAATTGGCATTCCACCAATTCCTTTAATCGCAGGAATATTGAGTTCCATCGGTCCAGCTTGTGTGTACATCGGCTCAGCACCAAGCTCAACAGCATTTTTAAACGCTTTAGCTGCATCGCGGGTTCTAAACCCCATTGCACATGCAGATGGACCGTGTTCTTTGAAAAAGAATGAAGCATAAGATTCAGGCTGATAATTCAAAATAATATTGATATTACCTTGGCGCCATAAATAAACTTTTTTAGATTTATGTTTTGCAACTTTAGAAAAACCGATTGTTTCAAAAATTTGATCTAAGCCATTTTCCTTCGAAACAAACTCAATAAAAGCAAAACCACATAGTTCTAATGGGTTATCTAAAATGTCCATCTAGTTTCCCTTATTTAGATAAATTCATCCGTTTGAATACTAAACACATGCTTATGTATAACAATCAATAGCATCTGCTTAACTTACTAGAAAAGGTAACAAGTGTTTTTATAAGTGTCTCAAAAACATCCTGATTGAAACCTTTCCTGTCCTTATCGCAACCAATACATCTTTTAGAAAACCTATTCTCAGTATTGATTTTAATCCATAGAACCATGCTACAAGAAAGATTAAATTTATGCAATACATAATTTAATTACGAATAGTATAATTTAATTAAATTTCAATCTCACCAAAATTAGGTGAATTTTCACTAGAATAAAATTTAAAAAACAAGCACGCCATATCAAAATCTGACATTCTTAAAAATCGAGTAAATAAATCCCGACGTGTTACAAGGCAATTAAAAATAATTATCAAATCTAACAATTCGTTACTTGTAGATTGCATAGGTTCAGGGCATGGTTTGACTACTGCTGAATTATAGGAAATTGTTGCCTATGGCTAGCCCTGCTCAAGCAATAAGACATAAATTACTTAATACTTTCTTTTCAAGACACTCGGTTTGGTTTCTTTGTATTTTTACTGCTTTAACTATTACTTGGTTTAGAACGATTTATACACCACACACCATTTATTATTTTATTTCAGATACGTTATTAAATACGCTATGGCTTGTCACCAGCTTACTGAGTCTCTTGGGTCTACATGATTTATTGCAAAAAAAGCATGCAATACTCAGAAACTATCCCATTTTAGGGCATTTCCGTTTTATCTTTGAAGATGTTCGACCTGAGATCAGACAATACTTTATAGAGTCTGATCAAGATGCATTACCCTTTTCAAGAATGCAACGTAGTCTTGTTTATCAACGCGCAAAAAATGAAAATGCAGACAAGCCATTTGGTTCAATTATTGATGTTTATGAACCAAACTATCGATTTATCGTTCATTCAATTTCTCCATGTCCGCCTGCTGACCCAAGCACTTTTCGCGTACAGATTGGCAATAGCCAATGTAGTCAACCCTACAGTGCATCCATAATGAATATTTCTGCCATGAGTTTTGGAAGTTTAAGTGCGAATGCAATTCGTGCACTCAACAAAGGTGCTCATCTAGGAAATTTCTATCATGATACGGGTGAAGGTAGCTTGAGCCCTTATCATCTGGAAAATGGTGGTGACATCGTATGGCAAATTGCAAGTGGCTATTTTGGTTGTCGAACTGTTGATGGATTATTTGATCCTGAAAAATTTAGACAACAAGCACAAAATCCAAAAATTAAGATGATTGAGCTAAAACTCTCTCAAGGCGCGAAACCTGGACATGGTGGAATATTACCAAAACACAAAATTACGCAGGAAATTGCAGAAATACGAGGTGTTTCTAGAGACCAAGATTGTATTTCTCCTGCAAAACATCCAAGTTTTAACACACCTATCGAAATGATGTTCTTTATTCAAAAACTTAGAGAGCTATCTGGTGGAAAGCCCGTGGGTTTTAAACTGTGTATTGGTCAACCTTGGCAATTTATGAGTATTGTCAAAGCGATGCTTGAAACCAAAATCATCCCTGACTTTATCGTCGTTGATGGCTCTGAAGGTGGTACAGGTGCAGCACCGATTGAATTTAGTGATTATATCGGCACTCCCTTAAGAGAAGGCTTACGCTTTGTACATAACACTTTAATAGGTGCAGGCTTACGACAACAAATCAAAATTGGTGCCAGTGGAAAAATGATTAGTGCTTTTGATATTGCGAGCACCTTTGCTTTGGGCGCAGATTGGGTTAATTCAGCACGAGGCTTTATGTTTGCTGTGGGATGTATTCAAGCACAAAGTTGTCATACGAACCAATGCCCTGTTGGAGTTGCAACGCAAGATCAAGATCGTCAAAAAGCGATAGATGTTCCGACTAAAGCAGAACGTGTATTTAATTTTCATAAAAATACATTACATGCATTATCAGAAATGATTGCAGCTGCAGGCTTAAAGCATCCATCTGATATTAAAGCCCATCATCTTGCCCAACGTATGAATGATCGTGAAATCAAAAATTATGCACAGATTCATTTTTTTCTTAAAGAAAATGAATTACTGAAAAATGATCTGAACGATGAAGAAAATTTCTACTATAGAATGTGGAAATTGGCAGATGCTAATACATTCTAATTCTAGTAATGATTAAGTTATAAAAAATCACCACTAGTAATAGTGGTGATTTGGTTTTGCATGTAAAAATGCAGGAATCAATCCAGTCAAAGCAGCTCGAATATCTGCACGCTCATTAATCAATTGATGCGAACCCTCTTCCAACATCAACAAGGTTTGTAATCTAAATTTACGACGAATATATTCAATGTTATAACGCCAATCTACTGTTTGATCGAGTGCACCTTGAGCAAGCCATACAGGAATACGACATGCAGGTCGATGTTCCATTTCTAACATCCATTTAGACATTGCTAAAATCCAATCCATCCCCATCATTCGAGGTTGTAATGGATCAGTTAGGCGAATAAATCTTAAAAATTCAGGGTTATGATTATTACGACGGAAATGTCGTGGTACTTGGCTCTTTATACGACGAATAATTCCCAAACCAACAGAATTATGCCACCAAGCTGTTTTTGCGGGTCGAATTAATGGCGATAAGAGCAACACTCGATTAACGATCGGATCTTCTCTACGCTCAGCAAATTCAAGTAAATGATGCATCCAAATTGCACCACCAGTACTTTGCCCTATTCCTAACCATGGTTTTGGTAGTTGTTTAGCACTACGAACAACATCATAAACTGCATGCAATACTTGCTGGTAATGGTCAAAATTCTGAATACTTGCTGGTGAGCCATTACTTAATCCGTGACCGGGCAAATCGTATGTAATAATACTGAATCCTTGATCGAGAATTTCTTTTATGATGGGTTGATAAATACCACTATGCTCTAAGTATCCATGTAATAAGCATACCGTACCTAAAATCTTTTCACGTTGAGGCTGAAATACTTGTACATGTAAACGAAATAATGGCATTTCAACATAGCCTTGCCAGTGTTCGCATTCAAGTAAATCTAAACCATAAAGCTTTCTATAGGCTTGTAGTGCTTTTGAAGGTTCTATTATTTTTGATAAATCAAGCGGCTCTAAAAGCTGAGGCGTTGTTTCTCTATTGGGGATAGGTAAATCCAATTGTTTGAGTATTGTCGGATTTAAAAATGGAATATTGGACATATTATGGTATCTCTCGACAATCACTTGAACCAAAAAGCGTATCACGAATCGTTGCTAGCAATTCATAGTTAGCACGACGACTGTGATCATAGTTTTGTTCACTAGGTCGCCAGTCTGTCAATGTCGTTGGCATCGGTGCGATCACAGGAACAGTTTCAATTCCATTGAGTGCAAATAAACGTCTTGTTCGTGGCATATGATATTCATCTGTGATAAGAATGACTGTCGGTGCGCCACCTTTCTTTTGCAGTAATAATGAACTAAATCGGGAGTTTTCACAGGTATTCATACTTCTATTTTCTAGAAGCTTCGCTTCTATACCGCGTTCTTTCAGCCAAGCTTGCATATAAGGTGCTTCAACACCACTTAAGACAATAGGAAGAGGATATTGCTTTTCGACTTGCAAAGTTTTTTCCAACCGAAGACGTGTATAGTTATTTACAACAATATCTTTACCATTTGCACCAAGTGTCAAACCACCACCTAAAACAACAATTGCATATGGCTGAGACAATCCTTGCGACTCGTTCATTCCATCCTTGTTCTTCTTCAGATCAACTAAATCTTTATTTGTCTCGTCTTTTTCATCTGGATAAATAGGTAATTCAACAGGATATGTTTCTAAAAAAGCAATATATTTTCCCATTAATGCCTGATTATCAGGCGTATTCCACTGTAAAAAATCCATTGGCGTACTTGCTGCTACAGCAGAACTCTCTTGTTCCTGTTCTGATTTATCGACCATTAATGGAATATTCGTCTGCTGATTTTCTTCTACATTTTCGCGTTCTTGATCTTCGGTAATCAGTTGTTGTAATAATTTATAACGTGCTTGAATTAATCTTAAATCTTCAGGTTTTTCAGACTGAAATGTTTTTTCCATTAACTTGAGATAAGCTTGGCGCGCAATCCACAAATTAGACCCCGGCTCCAAAGTTTCATGCTCGCTTAACGCAGCTGGTTTCTGACTTTGTGCAGCAACTTCATTCACATCAACAGGCACAAATCGGTTTAACCCCTTTACAACCAATTGCGAATAAAATGGCGAATATAAAAAAAGTACAAAGCAGCCTAATAGCACGAAAAATATAGTTATGATTCGTACTAAGCCAATCATCCAATGTACTTTATCCATAAAATTCCTTATACATGATGCGCTTGGATTAAGCCTTGCTCACTATACAACACTGGTTCAGGTTCTAATTGAATATTAAACTTCTGTTTTACATCACTTTGTACAGTTTGATAGGTATTTTTAACATCAGCTAATGTCGCGTCTGCATAATTCACTAACACCAATGCCTGTTTATCAAACATTCCAACCGAACCAAGTTGTTTACCTTTCCAACCTGTTTGATCAATCAACCAACCAGCTGCAACTTTAACATTGCTATGTGCTTGAGGATAATGGGGAATATTTGGAAAATGTTGAGCAATTTTGCCAAATTCAGCTTCAGTCAAAATTGGATTTTTAAAAAAGCTTCCAACATTTGGAAATTCTTTTGGATCAGGTAATTTACTTTGACGAATATGAATCACCTGATTTTGTAAATTTTCAGCGGTGAATTCCTCTCCAACAGCTTGTTTAAGATCACCATAACTCAACTTCAAATCAGCTTTTTTTAATAATTTGAAAGTAACACTCACGATGATGTAGCGGTTTGGATAGTCTTTGAAAATACTATGGCGATAAGCAAAGTGACAGTCTGAACCTGAAATAGAGTCAAAAACTTTAAGTTGACGATCATAGACTTGAACAGAATCGATAAACTCGCCAACTTCAACACCATAGGCACCAATATTCTGCACAGGTGATGCACCCACTAAACCAGGAATTAATGCGAGGTTTTGCAAACCAAACCATTGTTGTTGAGTGCTGTACAACACAAAGTCATGCCATACTTGCCCAGCACCCACTTTAACTGTAATGGTATTTTCATCTTCAGCGAGAACATTTATCCCTTGTATATTTAAATGCAACACCAAAGCTTGAATCTGTTGGGGTAATAACACATTACTTCCACCAGATAAAATCAAAGCATTCAAATTGTGTTGCTCAGCAAAGTTTAATGCCTCAATTACATCATCAGGATGATTGATTTGAACATAATGCGAAGCAATAGCATTCAAATTTAATGTATTTAAGTTTTTAAGCTGAACTTGTGCTTGTACCTGCATATTAAATTAAATCCTATTACCCTACTTTCATTTGCTTTTTAAAAACGTTAACCCATGCTTGGCTGCTAGATTCACATTGATCAAGTACTCGATCAAATCCATCCGATCCACCATAGTAAGGGTCAGGAACAGCTTGTTGCATAAAATGAGGGTCATGCTCACTCATCAATGCGATCTTGGCTCGAATTCGATCAACACCGAATTGATTTACCGCTTTTGATATTAATGCCTGAATATCATCAAAATTTTCATGATCCATCGCAAGAATAAGATCAAACTCAACAAAGTCTGCTAAAACAATTTGTCTTGCTCTTAATGTCGATAAATCATAACCACGTTGTATGGCATGTTTTTGACTACGTAAATCTGGCGCTTTGTTTGGATGATAATTACTGGTTCCCGCAGAATCGACCACCACATTTAAACCATGTGTCTCACAATAATGTCTGAGAATTGCTTCTGCTGTAGGAGAACGACAAATATTCCCTAAACAAACGCATAGAACCCTATATGGTGTTTCCATTAAAAAAACATTCCAAGATTTTGTTTTTTAAAAAAATATAAATATTGCATACAAAATTCCTGCAAACTGCTTAAATGTGATCATACGTGAATTGACCATTGTGACATCAGGTATTTTGTCAAAAATTGCTTTGATTTGAAAGGAAATAGTAACGATCAATATTGAATATTCTTTATCAAGATATACTCTTTAGGAATTAAGAATATGTGTCAGTTATAAACTAATTAAAAGAAACTGTGATCAAATAGTAGATTCATAAAAATTATGAATCATTTTAGATCAAAAAAGATAAACTGAAAATATAAAAACTTTTTAAAAAAGTGGTTTTCTGCAAGGAAAGAAATTGAAAAAAATGTCTTCTTAAGAATTTTAACAACCTTAATCTGTAGTTTATTCACACTATTTTATCTAAATTTATAGAGGTAGAAAAAGTGCAATAAACAACAAAGATAAAAGAGCACCTTTAGATCCGATAAAATGTTCTTTAATAAAAATATTAGTATATGAATTAGGCTAAAACAATACTGTATTTGATGCAGTTCAGCTATACGCTGTCATAGATAAAAAAGAGAAAAACTATTTGGTTAAATCAAAAAATATTGTATATTAGAATCATAATTTTGATAAAAATACACCATCAAGAGTAAAAACTATGTCAGCTTTTTTAGTCACTATCGGGTTTCTCTTTTCAGTGAGTGGAATGATATTTAGCCCACACATATTTCACAATTTAATCAAAAACACTCAAGAACGTAAAATTATAAGCTTTGTATCTATGTTACCAGGGATACTAATATTATCTCTTGGATTTTATTTAAGTTGATAGTTTAAAATTAAAATTCACTTAGAAATTATACTCATCTTAATTTTACAACTTAATCAAATTAACAACCTTTGGTAAGTCAGACTAAAAATATTCAACTTAAAGCAATGATAATAAAAATATTTTTATTACCTTCAGATCATCCATGCATCTTAAAAAAATATGATTTTTTCATCTAATATTTAAAATTTCTTAATTTATTTTCTATATTTATTTAAATAATATTTTATTTTTTCTAAATTAAAAACCCAATCTTGATCTGGAATAATTATGTGAATTATTAAATGCAATTTCTTATTTATAGCAAAATATTTAATATTTAGATTATTATTAGAATACAACCTTTGATTCACTTACCAAAAGATCGATTGGTTTTTAGATCATAATCACATAAAATTCTAATTTCTGCAAAGTAGTTCTATATATTTATCATTGGATTTTAACATTCTCATCAGGTGAATTTTTTTGTACTTTACACATTCATATTACTCACAAACTATTTCAAGTTTCTTACTGTATGAATCCATTGTCTCCTTAAGATCATCTAATAATTGTTCTTTATTCTTGTCATTTAATTTTTTTAACCTTGTAAGTCTTAGAATAGCTGGCAAGTATTCATACTTATAGACCTTGGGATATTGTAAACATAGAATATTTTCCTGGTCGTCCTTTTCAGCTTTATGATTATTGAGAATTCTTAAGAATGCTTCAATCTTATTATTAGCCTCTTTTAAATGGTTTCTCGCGACCAACTCTCCAAAACTAGATTGCTGACAACCAGCTACCCCTACAGTAATGAAAATTAATAATACTTTTTTCATATTTTTAACATTTTAAGTTATTGAAAACTTGGTTTATTTTGAAGCTCAAATTTATAACATAACTTTACAAAAAATAAAGACCTTTATTAAGAAATTTCAATCCACCAACTTGAAATAAATGCACCCTATTGCTTCGATTGGTTGGTTATTGCTTCAGAAGCATTGAATGAATTACTCTTTAAGGCTACTGATGAGCTCTTTCTTCCAACACCAAGCGTTGATTCATATTGTCTTTATGATGCATAGAGACATGACCATAACACTTTCAAAATGACAGAATCGCTTCAAAGCTACACTTATTTACAGCGTGTTATGTTAATTTATTTGGGCAGTGAAACTTATACTCACTTGATATAAAAATGATGTATTTATGATGAAAAATAAGGATGTATGTATGAACCCGTTTCAATTTCAAACTGTTCCCAACATTATCTCGGGGCTAGGTTCGATACAAGAACTTAAAAACGTGCTTTCTCAACAAAATTATCAAAAAGCATTAATTGTGACCGATGCAGGAATGATACAGCATCAATTGCATCAACCCATTTTAGAAATCCTGACTCAGATTGGTCTCGAGTATCTTATTTATTCCGATATCCAAGCAGATCCACCAGAGCATATTGTATTGGAAGCTGTTGATTTTGCAACACAAGAGCAAATTGATGTGATCATTGGTTTTGGTGGTGGTAGTTCCATGGACGTGGCTAAAATCATTGCCTTGCTCGCACACCCTAAACAACAGCAAAAACTGAGTGAAATCTATGGGGTAAACCAAGCTAAAGCACCGCGTTTACCACTCATTCTTATTCCAACAACAGCGGGAACAGGTTCAGAAGTCACACCAATCTCGATTGTCACAACGGGTGCAACCACCAAAATGGGGGTGGTAGCACCAATTTTATATGCCGATGTGGCCATTTTAGATGCAACTTTTACAAAAGGTCTGCCCCCTCACATCACTGCTGCAACAGGTATTGACGCGATGGTACATGCAATTGAAGCCTATACTTCAAATGTTAAAAAGAACTTCTATGCAGATATGTTAGCCAAAAATGCACTGAAATTATTGAATCATAATTTAGCTAAAGTATTGAAAAATGGTGCTGATCTAGAAGCTCGCCAAAATATGTTGGTCGGTTCAATGCTTGCTGGTCAAGCATTTGCTAATGCCCCAGTCGCCGCAGTCCATGCCCTTGCTTATCCATTGGGCGGACATTTCCATCTTTCGCACGGACATACCAATGCCTTAGTTTTAGTTGAAGTGCTAAAGTTTAATGCCCCGAAAGCTAAGCAATATTATGCAGAACTCATGCAACTGTTAGATCCACGTAGTACAGGTTGTACTGATGGTTTATGTGATTTATTTATTGATCATATGCAGAATCATTTAGAGCAAAGTGGATTAACATTGAAATTAAAAGATTTAGATATTCCCGAGGCGAAATTACCTCAGTTAGCAAAAGATGCAATGCTACAAACCAGACTGTTGCAAAACAATCCAAGGGAAATGACCGAGCAAGACGCATTACAGATCTATCAGGCGATTTATGAATGAGCAAACCGACTTTAAAACGACGCGAACAATTTAAATTCTTTTTTCCAATCCAAACCCGTTGGGCCGATAACGATATTTACGGCCACGTCAACAACGTGACGTATTATAGTTATTTTGATACCGCAGCCAATTCATTACTGATCCAGAAAACTGGCTTCGATATTCACAATAGTGAAATTATTGGCTTAGTGGTTGACTCTGCCTGTAGTTTTTTGCAAGAGCTTTCCTTTCCAGAAGTCGTTGAAGTTGGTGTTGCGATTGGCAAAATTGGAAATTCATCACTTAGATATGAACTAGCAATTTTTAAGCACGGTCAGTACGAGGCTGCTGCTCAAGGGCATTTTGTCCATGTATTTGTGGATCGGGTAAGCCGAAAAAGCACAGCAATCCCAGATGCAATGCGCTCTACACTCTTCGAATATTTGCTGCTGACCGTATAAATGAATAGAGGAAAAACGTTTCCGTTTTGCCTCTTACTTAGAATCGTTAAGATTTCAATTGAATATTATGTAACTCTGCATCAAAAGTTTCCACTAGACTTTTGATCGTTGGTTCCTTGCTTAATAATTCGATCGCCCGATGATAAGCTCTTTCTTTACGCTCATTCTGCATAACTAAAGGCGTATTGGAATTAACAGCACCATATTGAACACTGAACAGCGTTTGTGGCCATTGTTCTTTTAATGCATCTTCTAAGCCATGCTGCAATTGCGACAACATACCTTCATATTCTTGAGGAATCTGGAAAATAGAAGTGCCGTTGATCTGTCCTTGCATTACACCATGTTGGGCTAATTCCTGAACAGCTGGTGAAAGCTGACTGGTTCTAAACCAGTATTCCCATTTTTTCAGATTCCACTCACCTTCTAATGTCTGCTCAGGCAACTTTAGAATGTCTTGAGGCATTAAGCTACTTGACTCTTCTTGAGTAGAAGAAACTGCGATGACTGGTGATTCGACAACAGTTTCTGCAAGCTGCCCATCAATGACTGGAACAAGTTGTTCAGGTGTCGCTGCTTGTTGATATTCAAGATGCAGATCATCTAGTTGAGCAAATGTTTCAAGATTCTGTTCAACAGGGAAAATTAAAACCTCATCCGAATCTGTAATACTCACTTGAATTATTTCCGCTGATGCTGACGCGTCAAATCCAATCAACTGCCCATCTTCTGCATCAAACACCATTAAGCTGCTATCTGGATTTTGCGCAACAGGTTCAGGTTCAGGTTCAGGTTCAGGTTCAGGTTCAGGTTCAGGTTCAGGTTCAGGTTCAGGTTCAGGTTCAGGTTCAGGTTCAGGTTCAGGTTCAGGTTCAGGTTCAACGCTAACCGTTTCTTGCTGAACTGCAAACTGATTTTCTGTACTTAAATCCTGTACGGGCTGATACGCTTCAGGCGCTGTAATTTGCGTAACAGGTGTTGCAGTTACGGTAACTTCATTCAAAGTCAAAGGTCTAAACGCTAGTAAACGCAACACCGTCATTTCAAAGCCTTGCTCTTGCGTCACCGCAAGTTGCAACTCAGCTCGACCTTTACAAGCAATTTGATAATACAACTGCAAATCTTGAGCAGAAATGAGTTTCGAAAGTTGCAAAATTTTCTGATTAATCTCTTCACTATATTTCAATGCAAGATTAGGTAAATATTGCAACAATGCCAATTCATGCAAGGTCGAAACCAATTGATCCAAAACCAAAGATACGTCTAAAGCTTGCTGTCTAAATTGTAGAAGTAGCTGACTTACCCGTACTTGCTGATTTTGATGGATTGCCAAAATCAAATCATAAATAATGGTTCGGTCAATCAAACCGAGCATATCTTTAACATCTTGATGATGGACTGCACCTTGGCCATAGGCAATTGCTTGGTCTGTTAGAGACAATGCATCACGTAATGATCCTTGTGCAGATTCTGCAATTTGCCAAATTGCATCTTGATCGGCTTCGATATGCTCTTTATTTAAAATCGCTGTCAAATGCTCTGTGATTTCATCAACAGCCAAAGGACGCAATGTAAACTGCAAACAGCGTGAGATGACAGTAATCGGCAATTTCTGTGGATCTGTTGTTGCAAAGAGGAACTTCACATGCTCAGGTGGTTCTTCCAGTGTCTTGAGCAAGGCATTAAACGAATGCGTTGAAAGCATATGCACTTCATCAATCAGATAAACTTTGAAGCGACCCTGCGTCGGCGCATAAGGTACATTGTCGAGTAACTCTCGAGTATCTTCAACCTTAGTCCGTGATGCCGCATCGATCTCAATTAAATCAATAAAACGACCTTCATTTACGGCCTTACAGGTTGCACAGACTTCACATGGCGTTGAAGTGACTCCTGTCTCGCAGTTCAAACATTTGGCTAAAATACGGGCAATCGTGGTTTTACCGACGCCGCGCGTTCCTGTAAACAAGTAGGCATGATGCAAACGCCCACGTTCTAATGCGCTGGTTAAAGCACGAGAAACATGGTTTTGCCCAACTAACTCATTGAAATTACGAGGACGGTATTTTCTTGCCAGTACTTGATACATGTATGCTCCTTTCTGCATCTTAAGCATACTGTTTTTTTGAAAGGCTGTGAACGAGTCCATTTCTAATTGATCAAGATTAAATACTTTCTGGAGCTTTTAAGCTGAATTTCTTATAGATTTACTTACAATCATCACAAGACTTGCACCGATATTCAACTCAATAGAGAATACACCATAATTTTTAAGTTGCTGGTCTCTTTGACATGTCTGAATCCTTAGCGGTACTCGGCGGTATTACCGCAGAACAATTCCTGAATGAATATTGGCAAAAAAAACCATTATTAGTTCGCAATGCAATGCCTGAAATTATGGGTTTATTAGAACCCGAAGATGTCAAAGAACTAGCGCTAGAAGAAGATGTCAGTGCTCGCTTGATTCGTCAAAAAAATAAAAATCCAAATGAATGGCATGTAAAATCATCACCACTCACTAAAGGCGATTTCCAAAAGTTACCGAATCTTTGGACTATCCTGGTTCAAGCGGTGGACCATTATTCTTTTGATATTGCTGAGCTCTGGAAAAAATTTCCATTTATTCCTCAATGGCGCCGCGATGACATCATGGTCTCTTATGCACCTAAAGGAGGCTCTGTTGGTAAACACTTTGATTTTTACGATGTATTCCTTGTACAAGGGCATGGTCATCGCCGTTGGCAACTCGGTCAAATGTGTGATGAATCAACAGAATTTGTTGCAGACCAACCATTAAAACTACTTTCTCAAATGAATGTAGATTTCGATGAGGTACTCGCACCTGGCGATCTATTATATGTACCACCTGGTCTTGCTCATTATGGCGTTGCTGAAGATGATTGTTTAACTTTCTCATTTGGCTTCCGTATGCCAAATTTAGCTGAAATGACAGATCGACTCAGTGAACAATTCGCAAAAAACTCAGTCTTAACAAATCCTCTCGCGGATATTACTCGCTTAAAAACAAATGCTATTGGAGAGATAAATAATACTGAGTTTTCTTATCTCAAGACTCAATTACTTGATTATCTCATTCAAGCACCAGAATTTGATGCGGCGATCATGGCATACATGAGTGAATCTAAATATCCCAATAGTATTCCTGAGCCAGAAGAAATTGTGATAGATGATTTGGTTGAAGTTATCAATAGTGGCTATCAACTTATTCTGGAACCTGCATCAAGATTGCTCTATAGACAACAAGATCAATTATTAGACTTTTGGGCAAATGGGGAAAATATCTGTATTTCTCAATCTTTCCAAGAACAACTGAAACAAATTGCAGATGGCGCAAGCTTAGCATTTGATGAAGAATTTAATCATACGGATATCTTAGAAGATATCGTATTGTTACTGAATCAAGCAGTTATTATGTTGCTACCACCTCACTAAGCCTGATACATCCTCTAATTAAAGTAGAAGTAGTTTCGACTATTTCTACTTTTATGATTTGACATAAAAAATTAAAACTATTTTTTTATAATGATTACATTTTAAGTCTTGAAAGAGATCATATTTTTTATAGACTCACTAATAACAACTTAAAACATAAATTATATCTAAATTATTCTTTACTATAACGGAGAATCAATATGTTTAAAAAAACACTATTTTGTTCATTGATCGCATCTTCATTCGTACTTCAAACAGCACAAGCTTGTACTAGAGCAGTATATTTAGGCAATGACAATCACATCATTACAGCACGATCAATGGATTGGAAAGTAGATGTTGGAACCAACCTATGGATCATGCCGAGTGGCGTAAACCGCGATAGTAATGCAGGCCCTAAATCACTTAAATGGAAATCGAAATATGGCAGTGTTATCGCTTCAGGCTATGATATATCAAGTACGGATGGCATGAATGAAGCTGGTCTAATGGCAAATGTGTTATGGCTAGTTGAATCAGAATATCCAAATGCAAAACAATCAAATAAGCCACAATTAAGTATTTCTGCATGGGCACAATATGTGCTTGATAACTATGCGACTGTGTCGGAAGCAGTGACAGCCTTAGAAAAAGAACCATTTATACTAATTACAGACAGTGTTCCTGGTGAACAAAGGCTCGCAACACTTCATTTATCAATTTCAGACAAAACTGGTGATAGTGCAATAATTGAATATATTAATGGTAAACAAGTCATTCACCATGACAGGAAATATCAAGTTATGACCAACTCTCCTACCTTCGATCAACAATTGGCTTTAAATACCTATTGGAAGCAAATTGGTGGCACTGTAATGCTACCAGGAACGAATAGAGCATCCGATAGATTTGCGCGAGCATCATTTTATATCAACGCTATCCCTAAAAATGATAATTCAAAAGAAGCGATTGCCTCTGTCTTTAGTGTTATACGTAATGCATCGGTTCCTTTTGGCTTAAATACAGAGGAAGAGCCCAATATTTCTTCAACACGTTGGCGTACAGTTGCAGATCACAAACAACTACTCTACTTTTTTGAATCTGCTGTATCTCCTAATGTTTTCTGGGTGGACTTAAAGAAAATTAACTTTAAAGATGGTGTGACGCGTAAATTAGATCTTGGTAAAGACCAACAAAATACTTTTGCTGGCGATGCGACTGATCAATTTAAAATTGCAAAACCATTTGAATTTCTTGGTCCAGAGTTACATCATTAACATCTGAATAGAAATAAACTCGAGAAGTTAAATATGAAAAAAGTACTTGGTTGTCTTAGCCTGTGTATCGCAATAAGTGGTTGTAGTAACCTAACAAATCCAACATCAGATGCTACAAATATAAGTCAACTCGCAACAGCAGGTTCATTAAGTTGCAAGGCAAATGAACTTTGTCCAAATGTTGTCGTGGAATGGGATAAGCAGCAAAAAGATCGCCTACAAATTGATGTGGCATTGAGTAGTACTTATGAATATTATGACATTACAGGTATGACATTCAGCGTTGATAATAAATTATTCAGTTATGAGCCTGTTGGAAAAACCCAGCAGAAATACATCAATCGTCTCATTCCTAAACGCTCATCAAATACTTTTGTTATCCCGAGTTTATTTCTTAATGAACTTAGAAATGCAAAAAATGTCGATTTAATGATCCAAACCAATAAAGGCACAATTAAACGCCCTGTATATACACCTACTCAACAATCAACGCTTTATCAAAATTTTGTGCGTTTAATTGAAACTTTACCAAGAAGCTAATTTTTAATAAACTATATAAAAGTCAGTTATTTATCTTAAAAATTTAATAACTGATTTTTATTATTCAATTATCATAATTTTAAATAAATGTGAATTAGTTTAAATTCATATTATAGAGTTATAAATCACCTTATAATTACTGTATTTTATTTAAATTAGTTTAATTAATTCATATATTTAACTAAAAAATAACTAATAAACTGTAAATTTAAGAATCAATTAAATAAATAATGTTATTTTTTTCTATGATATTTCTTTAATACCATGTAAAATTCGTGCCAAAATTGCATGATGGAATGCAAATAATGCTCAGCTCATATTAGCAGAGAGCGAATTCGAGGCTTGTATGTCAAAAAAAGAAGATATTATTAACACAGCATTAAAACTTTTTAACTCGCATAGCTACAATTCGATTGGGGTTGATCGAATTATTAGTGAGTCAGGCGTTGCAAAAATGACATTCTATAAATATTTTCCATCGAAGGAAAAGCTTATTGAGGAATGTTTGCTTCAACGTAATATTAACCTTCAAACCTCACTGAATGAAACATTAGCTCAATGTGATCAAACAAATTATTTAGAGCAAATTGAATCGATATTCAAATGGTACAATGCTTGGTTCCAAAGCGAAGACTTTAACGGCTGTATGTTCCAAAAAGCACTTGAAGAAGTGATTAAAATTTACCCTTCAACCCTTGAACCTGCGACACAATATAAAATATGGCTAACAGCCTTGATCCAAAACTTACTGACTAATTTAGATATTCGAAGCCCGACACACTTGGCTACATTAATCGTAAGTATTTTAGATGGAATGACCATCCAAGCGCATGTAAATAAAAACTCTGTTGAAATGAGTGAGTATTGGACTCGCGTAGAACATTTAATTAATTTTGAAAAGCAAATGGCATCATAAAATTCTCAGAAAGCTGAGTTAAAACAAATAATATGAAATTGAAAGTATAAAAAATAAAGCGTGATTTATAGTTATTATTGTGGCTCACGCTTGCGTCTGAGTTGTAAAAAGAATAATAAAAATATTACCCTCTGGCGGTCGTACAAATTGCACATCCCGATCCTTCTTATGCAGACAGATCTTTCTGTCTTGTTTTTATTATATACACTTTTTCTGCAAGTACAAATAAAATTTTTAAATTTTTCATATTCATTAATTAAATTAATTACATAATTTTATTGTTTAGAAAATTTTAACAATTACCAATATTTCTAACATTGCTAAAAATATCTAGACTCCCAAATTTTAAAGTCTAAGCGTTATTAATGATAAATATAAGTTTCACTGATATAGATATTCACAAAAAACCATTGTATTTTTCAAGTTTTAATACATTTTTATGTTTTTCTCACCTTATACTAAGTTCGGCTTGAATGTAGTGAGAAAAGTATGCAAAAGAATATAGAGATCAACGTGATGAGAGAGTCTGCAAGCTCTATTGTCAATGTACTTAAGTCTTTGGCAAATACAGATCGCTTAATTATTTTATGTCATTTAGCCAAACAAGAATTAAATGTGTCTCAAATTGAAGAAGCTACTCGTATCCTACAACCTACCCTGTCACAGCAGCTTATGATGTTAAGAAAAAGTAATGTAGTTTCTACACGTCGGGATGGAAAGCAAATCTTTTATTCAATTAGTGACCCTAAGTTACAGGTTGTTTTAACAACGCTTTATGAAAATTATTGTCCTAATATCTGAATTTTACTAAAGTAAGATTATTAGAGAATTATGGAAATTCTTAATTCTCTAAAAAAGCTCAAATTTTAAGTTCTCTTTCGCCCTTTGCTCGAAATTCTGTTGAAAATATTCCGTTTGATACAGCGGTTCTGTCTGATAAAAATGCGCTAGAACTTGTTTTCTTTTAATCAAATAAATATCAGGATCAACCCACGCATACTCTTTTTGAATCTGCTGTTCATATTCCACAAAACGATCTGATGAAGCAGCTAGAATCGCTAAGTCAATATCAAGTAAAAACTGTAAATCCAACTCATCTGTCGATGCATGCTTTTGCGTTGCAACAATCCACAGCTTTATTTTTTGGACAATATCAACTGATAAATCTTGAGCCAAATACTGTTGAAATAGCTCAGCACTTTTTAGCTCATTATCTTTAGCTTGTGGATCATAAACTGCATCATGGAACCAGAGCGCCAATGCAACTGCATACGCATCATTTAAATCAGCTCGAATCGTGTCAAATAAAGCCAAACATTCACACAAATGCTGCAGAGTATGATAAGCCCGCTGCTTTTCACTGTAGGCAGCAATCAACTTATTAAAAACTTTCTGCGGTTCAGAAAAATGATAATGCTGCTGCAGCTCAAACCATGATTTTTCTAATAAAGTTAAATATTGTGGCATTGCTCATCCTCATTGGATTTCTTTATTCAGCCACTTTGCCAATGATTCAGCATCTTTACGCTCAAGAAAAAGCTGATACAAAGTGCAGGAACCAAACTCATGTTTCAGTTCCTGCTGACGTACGGGATGATTGCCAAAACGAAAACGTCTACTTCCATCTCGATCTAAAGGCAATGCATATACCCCATAACTCCGAGGTTCAGTCAAATGTCCTTTAACTTGGACTTGATCAGACGATATTGCGTGTTTTAATAAATATTCTTTGGTTAACATCCCACCCTGCCCAAGGCAAATCTAAGCTGCGTGTTGCTCATCTCTCTTAAAGACCAATTCTTTATTTGATGAACTTGCAGCATCAAAGTAATACCCTTCACTATCAAATGCTTTTAATTGTTCTACTTGGCTTAATTTATTTTCAATCAAATATCTTGCCATCAGACCACGCGCTTTTTTCGCATAGAAACTAATGACTTTATATTTTCCGTTCTTCTGATCCAAGAATACAGGTTTTATAATTTCTGCCTGAATTTTCTTTTCATTCACAGATTTATAATATTCGTCAGAAGCTAAATTTACCAATACTTTTGCATCAATTTCAGCTAAATCTTGGTTAATTTGATCAGTGATAATACTTCCCCAGAATTCATATAGATTATGACCACGCTTATTTTTCAATTTAGTGCCCATTTCCAAACGATACGGCATCATCAAATCCAACGGACGCAGTAAGCCATAAAGACCAGACAACATACGCAAATGCTGCTGGGCAAAATCAATATCTTGATCTTTTAAGTGATAAGCATCTAAACCGGTATACACATCACCTTTAAAGGCAAACAAGGCTTGACGTGCATTGGAAAAATTAAAATCAGCATTCCAGTCACGGAAACGCTCTACATTTAAGTTAGCAATTTTCTCGCTTACCGTCATTAACGACGCGATTTCAGTTGCCGAAAGCTTACGGCATACATCAATTAACTGCTGTGATTGTGCCAATAAACGTGGTTGGGTATGTGTGTCTGTAGGAAGTGCTGTTGTGTAATCAAGTGTTTTGGCAGGAGAAATTAAAGCAAGCATAATCAATCAAACATAAATTTATCTTGGTGAAACTATAACAGTTGATAATTTTTAATGCCAATTCGTGTTTTCATTCTTCATTATCGGTAAAATAGTGGATTCTTCCATTATCCATTGCGTATCTTATGTCTGAGCAATTATTCATCCAAGGTCCTGTTGGTCAAATTGAAATGTTTGTCGATCAACCCCAAGGTGAAGTCACAGGTTTTGCTGTTGTCTGCCATCCACATCCTTTGCAAGGCGGGACACCAAATCATAAAGTTCCTGTACTACTGGCTCAGATTTTTAATGAAATGGGCTGTGTAGTTTATCGTCCAAGTTTCCGCGGTCTGGCAGGCAGCGAAGGTACACATGATCAAGGCTATGGCGAGACTGATGACATCATGGCTGTGATTGAATATGCCCGTGAAAAGCATGCAGGCTTAACCTTCTACGCAGGTGGTTTTAGCTTTGGTTCACATGTACTGGCAAAATGCCAAGCACAACTCAATGATAAATTACGTCCAAAACAATTAGTGCTCTGTGGCTTACCAACTGGTTCGGTGGTCGATTTACGCCACTATAAAACCCCTGCGATTGATGGCGATATTCTATTTGTTCACGGCGAGCAAGATGACATTACCTTGTTATCAGATATGATTGCGTGGGCAAAGCCACAAAAGCATCCCATCACGATTTTGCCAGGTGCCAATCATTTCTTTACAGGTTACTTAAAACAGCTCAGACAAGTCATTACTCGCTTTTTAAAACTGTAGACTTAACAACAAATTACTAAGAAAACTATACGTCTTTTCAATCCAATGTCTGTTATATCAGTATAGATGTACAGACATTCGAGTTCTTTAATGAAATTAAATAAAAAACAAGGACTTTTTTTAAAGCAAACCATTGAACAATGGCAACAACAAGGCACCATTACGCCCAATGTTGCCAATGATTTAAAAAATAGTTTTTCGATTCGACCTTTTGATTGGGAAAGACTGGCAAAATATTCATTCTGGATTTCAATAATTTGTGCCGTGATTGCCATTGCCGCAATTACCGCAGATCAGTTCTTGATGGAACTGATTGAAAAAATCTTTATTGATTCCAAAATCATTCCTTGTCTGATTTTTGCAGCAGTTGCTGCGGCCTTTTATGGCTTTGCATATCGTCGACGTAAAACCAAACCACTGCATCAATTTAGCAATGAAGCCATTATTTTTGCTGGTGTGCTCTCTACAGCAGCATCTGTGGCTTATTTCGGACAAGCGATTGATACAGGCAGCGGAC
The DNA here is from genome assembly GCF_014636095.1 of Acinetobacter modestus. Lineage (GTDB taxonomy): Bacteria > Pseudomonadota > Gammaproteobacteria > Pseudomonadales > Moraxellaceae > Acinetobacter > Acinetobacter modestus. Next base: position 705,643 of record NZ_BMDV01000002.1, on the reverse strand, counting down.
ATTTCTCTTTGTTATTCCTGCTCTCAACCATCATTTATGCCACTCTTGCCTTCTGGTTCCCATCCAGATTGATTTGGGTGTTTTCATTACTCTCATTGGGTTCATGGTTTGGAACTGAAACAGGTTATATGTCTGGTTGGGGTGCGTATTATCTAGGGATGAACTTCCCTCTACGCTTTGTATTCTTTGGTGGCGCACTGATTGGCTTAAGTCTTTTCTTTAAACGTTATGCGCATTTTAAAGACTTTGCGCACTCAACTTATGTCATGGGATTGCTTTATCTATTTATTGCCTTATGGATTCTGTCAATCTTTGGCAACTATGGTGATTTAAGTAGCTGGTATAATGTTAAACAATATGAGCTGTTGCATTGGGGTGTCTTGTTTGCATTTATTGCTATCATTGCAATTGTTTATGGCTTAAAACATGATGATGCCACCTCACGCGGTTTTGGTATCACTTTCTTATTTATTAATCTGTATACCAAGTACTTTGAGTTCTTTTGGAATGGCATGCACAAAGCCATTTTCTTTATTTTGCTAGCAGCATCTTTCTGGTGGCTGGGTCGGCATGCCGAAAAACTCTGGAACTTGGAGTTTCTAGCCAACCCATCTCAAAATAAGAGAGATCGTCTAGGAGAATGATTACTGGAAGTCACTCCAACTTAAGCCAAACCGAGCCAAATATTTTTTGACTCGGTCACTGTCATTGGTGGTATTACGTTGTTGGCGTGAAGCTGCAAACAATTGACGTCCAGCATCCGCCATCGACTTGGCATTTTCACAGACTTGCAGCACCCCACGCAGTTGAATCTGATCAAACTCATCGATCTCGCTCAACTGCGCTTGATCTAAATACTTGAGTAGTACATCCTTTTCCTTAAATTCACTTTGTGTGGTTTGAATCGACCACAACTGCTTTAAACGCTGAATCTCTTTTTCGACTGTTTCTGAACGGATCAGCTCACCACTGGATAATGTCGCTAATCGCGTCACACTGGCAGTTAAATCACGAAAATTGCCTTGCCATGATGCTTCTTTAGACTTAGCAAATTTCAAATACACATCGAGTGCATCACGTTGAAAGCGTAATTGGCGTTGCTGATTTGCCGCGAAGCGTTGTAACTCAAATTCAATATTCGGAGCAATATCTTCAATTCGATCTTTAAGATTGGGTAAAAAGAAAGTCCATGTATTCAATCGCGCCCATAAATCCTCTCGGAAACGACCTGCCTGCACTTCAGTTCTTAGATCTCGATTTGTCCCTGCAATCAGTTGGAAATCTGCCTGAACCTCTTTGTCACTTCCGACAGGAAAAAAGGATTTATCCTCAAGCGCCTTGAGCAGCATCGCTTGCTCATCTAGCCCAAGCTCCCCAATTTCATCCAAAAACAAAATACCCTGATCGGCACTTTTTAATAGACCTGTCCGCGAAGCCGCTGCACCTGTAAATGCTCCTTTGATATGACCAAACAAACTGGACATGGCACTATCACCACGTAGCGTTGCACAATTCACGTCAATAAAGCGCCCACTTAAATGAAACTTATCCTTTTTTAATAGAAAGATTTGTTTAGCTAAGTGTGATTTTCCAACCCCTGTTGCTCCCATAATCAAAATCGGAGCACTCGAGCGTGTTGCCACCAACTCAACCTCGGTAATGAGTTGATTGAATTCATGGTTATACGTTGAAATATTGGCTTTCAGCTGTTGCCAGTTTTGTTGTTGTTCATCTTCAAAACGCTGCTTGAGAACATCATAGCGAGACAAATCCAGATCAATGATACGATATTCACCTTCTGGTGTTTTCTGTTGATTTGGCGCACTTTGAATCAGCTTGGCAGGCAAATAATTGGCATCGACTAGAAGATACCAACAAATTTGGGCAACGTGCGTTCCCGTCGTAATATGCAGAAGATAATTATTTTTTTCAGTATCAAAGGAATAGGTTTTTACAAAATCATAGAGTGCGCCATAAACCTCAGCAAAATCCCAAGGGTCACGGATACTAATTTTATATCCTGAAACTGTGGTTTGAGGAGAAACCTCGGCTGCATCTTCTCGAATAAAATCGACCAAGTTACGGTGTTGTCGATCATGCAATAAAACTAGCTCATCCACGATGAAATCTTCATGCATGAGTAGACTCAGCGTTGGACGCCAACGCTGCCAACGTTCAGGACGTTTCCCTTGATCTAAGGTAGAACCCACAAAGCCGATAACGATGGTTTTTTTTGCATTCGCCATGATTTCTATAATATTTTATAAATACCTATAATATACAATACGCATTTCAGTGAAGAATTCCAACAATATGCTGCATTTTACTTTTTTAGGCACATCTTCAGGTGTGCCCACACTGACACGCAACGTTTCTGCTTTGGCAGTTCGTAACAGTAAGAATAAAGACTGGATTCTGGTGGATGCAGGTGAAGGCACTCAACATCGGATTCAGCAAGCTAAGCTTTCTTTACAAACTTTGATCGCAATCTGTATTACCCATGTCCATGGTGATCATTGTTATGGGCTCATCGGTTTATTAGCAAGTGCAGGCATGAATGCACGAACTGCACCTTTAACCATTATTGCACCCAAAGAAATTCAACAGTGGATTGAGGTCACCGCGCAATTGACTGACCTACATTTACCCTATCCACTCAATTTTATTGATGTCAATGACGCGACTCAAATACAACAACTGACGGATGAACTTTCCATACAAGCTCATCCATTAAGTCATCGTGTACCGAGCTTTGCATTTAGTATTATTGCGCAATATACCCAAAAGAAATTAGATACACAGGCTTTAATTCAGCTTGGCGTACCAAAAGGCAAGGCTTGGGGTGATTTGCAACAAGGTCAGGATATTCAATTTAATGAGCAAATTTTAACAGCGACTGATTTTATTCAAATACAAATGCAGCGCGTACATGCCATTGTTGGTGGTGATAATGATCAACCTGAATTATTAGCTCATGCTTGTGAAGATGCTCAACTACTCATTCATGAATCAACGTATACCCAAGCAATTTTGGATAAAGTAGGTCAAGGTCCAATGCATAGTTCTGCCAAAATGGTGGCTAAATTTGCGCAGCAGCAGAATTTAAGCAATCTCATCCTTACTCATTTTAGCCCTCGCCATCAGGATAGTCTTGGACAACAAGCGATTACTGAGGAATTTCGTGAATTTTATCAAGGCAATTTCTATTTAGCCCATGATTTTGATCAATTTAGCTTAAATGAAACAGGTCAACTTTCAAAAATCGTTGCATCATCATAATTTTTTCTCCTATGTGATCTTTCAATAAAAACCACATATAGATCACATATCTTTTTTAATACTTTCATATCCATTTAGATATATTTTACATGTAAAAATTCTATTCATTGTATCTCGCAAAAATATTTATTATTTTATTTATGATAATTATCAATAATTTAAAATTTATTAAAATAAAAAAAAGAAGATTGGCACACTCTCTGCAATAACACATCCAAGAAACAACAACTTAAAATTTATGGAGGATGCGTCATGGCAAACCAGACAATTTTTGCCTCTCAGGCAAATAAGAACAAATTAATCAGCAATGAAGCTGGCGGGTGGGCTTTTCAATTAGATTATCGTCAAGCTTTGGCGCAACTTGCAGCTACAGGTACGTTGAATCATACTTTTTACAAAAATGCGCAAGCACAGCTTGAACAAGTGTTAGCATTTACCCAAAATGTAGAGCCAACTTTTATTGCTAAAACAGCAGTCTACACACGTAAAAACAATCATATGAAAGATATGCCTGTTTTACTGTTGGCAATTTTATCACAACGTGATCAGGCTTTATTCAAAGCAGTGTTTCCCTTAGTCATTGATAACGGAAAACAGCTACGTAACTTTGTACAGATCATGCGTTCAGGTACGATACAACGCAAATCTTTAGGTAGCTTACCTAAAAAAATGATCAATCAGTGGTTGATCAATGCCAATGAAAATCAGTTGCTTGCAGCCAATATTGGCAATCAACCTTCTTTGGCGGATGTGTTAAAAATGACACATCCAAAACCTAAAGATGTGGCTCAAGATGCATTCTTTGCTTATGTGCTTGGTAAAAAATATGAGCTTGAGCAACTACCTGTCAAAGTTCAGGCATTAGAAAAATTCCGTCAAGGCTTAACACAAGATGTACCTGATTTACCGATGCAATTGCTGACCAATTTATCACTTTCAGCACAGCAATGGGCAGAGATCGCTAAAAATGGTGGCTGGCAAATGCTCAGAATGAACTTGAATACTTTTGCCCGACACGGCGTATTTCAGATTGAAGGCATGGACAATGTCATTGCAAACAAATTACAAGATCAGGACATGATCCGTAAAAGTCGAGTCTTGCCTTATCAATTGATGGCAACTTGGGCAGCTTTAGATGATGCCGTTCCTCAAATTGTACGACAAGCATTAGAACAAGTAATGCAAGCTGCCTTAGAAAATGTGCCTAGTTTAACGGGTCGTGTGGTGGTTGCGATTGATGTTTCTGGTTCAATGGCAAGTCCAATCACAGGTTATCGCAAAGGTGCGACCTCAAAATTGCGCTGTGTAGATGTAGCATCGTTATTTGCATGTGCTTTAAAGCAGGTCAATCCTGAGATTGAAATTATGCCGTTTGATACGCAACTGCATTCTCTCAACATTACGGAAAATGAATCATATCAAGCGAGCCTATTTGCTCGATTAAAACAAGTTTTCTCTGGCAGCAAAACACGCTCTATTTTTGAGGTTGCCAAACAGTTTGCTGCACTTGGTGGTGGTGGAACGAATTGCAGCATTCCATTAAAGCGACTTAATCGAGATCAGACAGCTGTCGATTTGATGATTTATTTTTCAGACAATGAATCTTGGGCTGACCAATTACGCACACGCCATAAAACAGGCATGTTGTATGAATGGGATATTTTAAAACAACGCTGCCCAGAAGCTAAATTGGTTTGTGTTGACTTGCAACCATATACACATGCGCAAGTCCCTGAACGAACTGATACCATTAATATTGGTGGGTTTAGCGATGAAGTCTTTCGTTTAATAGATCTGTTTGCACAAGGTAAAATGCACAGCGATCACTGGGTTAATGAAATTGAAAAAATCGAATTACTGACTTGATTCGTCAGGTCAGTAAAGTGTGGCAAATGCTTTAGGAACTACATCTTTTAAATGTCTCTGTTTCTAACTTAACTTTGTTGCCATATAATAAAACTGCACAAATACAGATGGAACTACATCACTATCCTTCCACGATAGCTCAGCGTAAGCTGGCTCGATGTTTCATCACCTTTGTTGTGCAAATTTATGATTATCACAAATACTGATTGGATTACATTGCATAGGGCTAAGACCCTAGTTTCAAAAATCCAATCACTTACTTGTTGTGATAATCATAGCCAGTAAAATGCCAATAGGACTACATTTGTTGAGGGTTCAAGTCCCTTCAAATTGATGCAAATCAGTTTGTAGCTCAATTGGATAGAGCCATGTATAAAAGGTCTTATCATTTTTGTTTACTGGTCACAGACCAAATGCTGTTAGGACTACATAAAGGGCTTCAGCGTCAGTAATGACTTGATGGTTCGATTCCATCTTGATTGACTTCGATCAATGGCGGAAAGGAAAACGCACTGAAATGATTGTCTTAATACTCTTTGTTGGTCTGTTTTTTGTGGTACGGCATAAAATGCATTAAGGACTACATTCCTACCATTAATGTGGGTAGCCACTCTCACCTGTATCTAAGTACAGTCGTCTAATTAAGGCAATGGTCTAAAGTCTTTAACTTTTTTGTTTATGTCGCATCATCACAAATGCCAATGGGACTACATGGTGAGTGCGTAAGCACGGGGTTCAAATCCCTATTCCTTTTTAGGAAAAGTCTCATTATTTTTGTTGTGATGATTACTTTTAATCTCGTAAATATATCAATTATTTTTAGAATGAAAAACCTTATGGAAAATAAAATTATGACAAACAATCAACTTCATACATCTCAAATAGAGCATAGAATAATAAAAGAACTTTTCCTTTCTATTTATTTTAACGATATAGAAAGAACAATCGCATTAAAAAATAAATATCCTGAAGTTTACCTACATCGCCACAACACAATAATACTAGATGAAGGTGATGAAATTAATATTGACTTAACCAATCTCACCCTTCTCAATAAAACCATATGGAATAGCACAGATTGGTTGAATAAAATCATGCCCATCGTCCATAAGAATCAAGTAAAAACAGAAAAAATGTTACATTTCTGGCACACAGAACTTAAAGAAGAAAACATGCCAAAAAAAATCATATATAATAAATATTGTGATTTTTTTATTGTAATGATTCAAATGAAAAAGCAGAAATATTTGACAAACCTTTGTCTTACTATCTCAAAAAAGGCTTTAGAGAAATAGATGTAAAACTATTCAATCATGCACAATGTTTTGATTTTGAAAAAACAAAACTCCTATTAGAAAAAGGAGCAAACCCCAATATTAGTTTTATTGAAAATGAAAGTAATAGCAGTATTAAGAATAGGATTTTAGTCGAATATTCTTTTTTATCCACTTGTCAAGTTATTCCAAATTTCAAAAAATTTGAAGAAAAAGGCTATAATCAAAATTTTAATATTATTGACATGTTTGGTGATTTACTTGGTCTAGCAGCATTCCAAGAAATGTATTATTTGTTGGAAAAATACAAAAAAATTGAATAATTTTTAAAAGACTTAGATTCCCTCACATTATAGACTATCTGGAGATAAAGTATCGAATATTCCTCGCAATAACCGAAATGGTAAAGTAACGATCCAATAAACAACTTCAACCGTAATATCGATCACATCCACCCAGTCCCACGTATCATTTCTACGATCATGGTTTTCTCGTTTTGGTTTTACCCAATAAGCAAGCAGAAAACAGACAAAACTTACCGCTAGAAATATAAAATTGAAATCGTCTACTAAAAAACGTATAAGGCAAAATGCACCAGTAATAAATAAAAGAATCGTGAGTAAATAACGAAAAATATCCATGAGGCTTGGCAATTTATTTGTCTTTTGTTATGTTTATAACATGTCTTTATACAAAGACATATCCTCACCCTTAATAAAAGACAGGTGTCAGTCTTTAAAACGCAAAATATGTCCATTACAGTCTATCTTCAAGACGATCAAGACATTGATCAAGCCTTATACTTGCTCAATCAAAAACACTACTACCTACAAGCCACTCGTTGGTATAAAAAACGATATGGCTATTTTGAAAAGCCCTCAGTATTAAAGCGTAAGCGAAAAAAGATGAAACAGATATTAAGCTATAGAAATCACAGCCTGTCTCTCATAACTCATATTGCACCCAAGGATACTCTGTGGTTAAAAATTAAAAAAGAGCAACAATTCGCTCGAACAGGTAAAAATGCGATGGGCTATTAAATATAATTTAGGATATAAAAATATATATTTTTATATTCTACCTCTTACAAAATTCCATTTCAAAAAATATTGAAATTAAATATATAAATAAATATCAATATCTTAAAATTAATTTCATCTATTACCAACAAGTTGGCACAATCACTGCAATAGTATATATACACAACATCATTGGGATCTTGTGTATATCACCTGTCTGCAAACGCTTGGCAGGCAGGCTTTGAAAGGAAAATGAAAATGTCAGTCGTTGAAGAAATCAAGCAACAAGTTCAAATTGAACAAGAGCAACAAAAACGTGCTTACCAAGTTCTACAAAATGAAAAAAGTATGCCTGTGAAAATGTGGACAAATGGCGTAATTGTTGATGACAACTCAAAACAACAATTATTACAAACAGCGCAGATGCCCTTTATTTATAAATGGATGGCGGTGATGCCAGACGTACACTTTGGCTTAGGTGCAACCATTGGAAGCGTGATTCCAACCAAAGGTGCGATTATCCCTGCTGCTGTCGGTGTCGATATTGGATGTGGAATGATGGCGACCCGTACCAACTTAACCGCATCAGATTTACCTAATAATTTACATGGATTAAGAACTGAGCTTGAACGTTTGATTCCACATGGTATGACTAAAACACGTGGTCGCCGTGATCAAGGTTCATGGGAAACTCCACCTGAAATGGTGGATCAAGCTTGGGCTAACTTGGTTGCAGATTTTGAGTTGATTTGTGCTAAGCACCCTCGCCTAAAAAATACCAACAATCGCAAGCAACTGGGAACTTTAGGAACAGGAAATCACTTTGTAGAAATCTGCTTGGATGAACACGATCATGTTTGGATTATGTTGCACTCAGGTTCACGCGGTGTTGGTAATGCCATCGGTAATCATTTTATTGAGCTGGCGCGTAAAGATATGCAAAAGCACTTTATTAATTTACCCAACAAAGATTTGGCATATTTAGTTGAAGGAACTGAACATTTTGATGATTACTGGTTTGCTGTAGGTTGGGCACAACGCTTTGCCATGAAAAACCGTGAAATCATGATGCAATCAGCGATTAAAGCTTTAGCGACCATTATTCCAAAACCATTTAATGCAAAATTGGAAGCAGTAAACTGCCACCACAACTATGTGGAAAAGGAAGAACATTACGGCGAAGAAGTGATGGTGACACGTAAAGGTGCTGTAAGTGCCAAACTTGGACAATATGGAATCATCCCTGGTTCTATGGGTGCCAAGTCCTTTATTGTGCGTGGGCTTGGAAATCAGGAATCTTTTTGTTCATGTTCGCATGGTGCAGGTCGTGTGATGAGCCGTGCGGAAGCCAAGAGACGCTTTACGGTTGAAGATCAGATTGCTCAGACTGAAGGTGTGGAATGCCGTAAAGATGCCGCTGTGATTGATGAAATTCCATCCGCCTATAAACCAATTGAAGATGTGATGAAAGCCCAACAGGATTTAGTTGAAGTGGTTTATACATTAAGACAAGTGGTTTGTGTGAAGGGATAATCATGGAAAAGAATTGTTTAGATATTGAAACCTATAAAATCAGGGTGAATGAAAGAACTGATCTAGTTCTACCTGAACAATCCTATTACATCATCTTAGTTGTGAATACTAATCCGGTTTTACCTGAATGGCGTAATCAGCTTTGTGAACAGATTGTCCATTCAAGACTATGTATTCAAGCAATGGTTACAGGACATGAATGTTCCATTTGGGACGATGTTTTAGACGAGACTTATGTGGCTTTTTATAACAATGAACCGCCAATTGATACTTGTTTTATGACCACTTGGCATGAGAATGAAAGTTTAGATGAAGTTATTGAATTTGCAAAAATTGGTATGCAATTGGAAAGTATTTCAAAATTAGTCATTGTACAGATTGAATAAAAGGTAAAAAAAATGAAACTCGCAGAAGCACTTTTACTTCGAAGCGATCAACAAAAAAAGCTCGCTTCATTAAAACAACGGATCAACGCCAATGTCTTGGTGCAAGATGGTGATGAACCGAGTGAAGATCCAAATGAACTGATCAAACAAGTATTTGCTTTAACCCAAGAAAGCAATCAATTGATTTGTCGTATTCATTTGACCAATGCGCAAGCCAAGTTGGAAGATGGAAAAATATTGCTATCTCTATTAAGCTTGCGTGATAGTTATGCTGAGCAACATAAGATTCTCGTTGATGCGATTGCCAATACCCATCGTGAGCCTGATCGTTATAGCTCACGTGAGATTAAATGGCAAAAAGTTATCCCTGTTTCTAGCTTGCAAAAACAAGCCGATGATATCAGCGCGAAATTACGTGATTTAAATATTAAAATTCAGGCTGCCAATTGGCAGATTGATTTAGTCGAATAGACAATAGATTTTGTGAGTTTAATTCACAATTACAGTTTGGGCATACTGGGCGAGTACAAGATCCTGCGTTACTCCGATCTGAGGGATTGAAAATAATTCAGGCGGCTATGGCAGCATGTGAGCCGTGCATCAATCTTTACTGATTAGGCTCCGCACCATGTACCTAGCAAACCTTTGCCAAAAGCAAAGTCACGCGTTACTTCGCATTACCATGTACTGACAGTATGTTCATTAAATTAGAAAATAAGGAAAATAAAAGTGAATAAAGCTTTGGCAAATATGCCAGCAACCATCCAAATTGATGGTTCACAAGGTGAAGGTGGTGGGCAAATTTTAAGAACAGCTCTTGCCCTTTCGATGATTACAGGTCAGGCATTTGAATTAATCAACATTCGTGCTGGGCGTAAAAAACCAGGCTTAATGCGTCAGCATTTGGTCTGTGTACAGGCATCTCAACACATCAGCCAAGCCTATGTGGAAGGTGCTGAACTTCATAGCCAGCGCTTGTACTTTGCACCACAACATGTGCAAAGTGGAAAATACCAATTCCAGATTGGTTCAGCAGGAAGCACAACACTGGTTTTGCAAACCCTATTGCCTGCTTTGTTATTGCAAAATGATGCCAGTGAACTCACCATTTCAGGTGGTACTCACAACCCGCTTGCCCCAACAGCAGATTTTATCGAGCATTGCTTTTTGCCTACACTCACAAAGATCGGAATAGAAACCGAATTTAAGTTAAATAAAGCAGGCTTCTTCCCGATTGGTGCAGGTGAAATTCAAATCAAGATTCAGCCATGGCTACATCGAAACAAGTTAAATCTATTAGATCGTGGCGCTTTACAAAGTACTGAGGCTTTTGCAGCGGTATTGAATCTTTCAGAAGAAGCGCAAATCGCAGAACGAGAATTAGCGACTTTAAATAAAAGATTAGCCCTCAATTCTCAGCAGCACTTTCATTTAAAGGGAATCAGCCAAGGCAATACCGTTTATGTCAAAGTTGAACATCAGCATCACACCCAACTGTTTACAGCCTTAGGTGAAATGCGTAAAAGTGCAGAACAAATTGCAAACAGTTTAGCTGAGGACATCAAATATTATCTAAACTCAAAAGCAGCCGTTGATGAGTATTTAGCAGATCAGCTCTTGTTACCTTTGGCATTGGGTCAAGGCGGTCGTTTTACGGCTCAATGCATCAGTGAACATACTCACACCCAAGCAGCAATGATTGAAAAATTTATTGATTGTAATATTGAGTTTATCGAACTTGAAAAAACTCAATTTCAAGTCAATGTACACGTTAAATAATGAAGATTAGAAATGAAATCACATACTCAAACAAGTAAATTCTTAAGTTTAATCCTAAGACATAAACCTGAGCAAATCGGGCTTCAACTCGATCAAGAAGGTTGGGCAAAGATTGCTGAGCTGATTGAAGCAGCAGAGCAACACAATACATTTTTGGATGATGAATTAATCCAAACAATTGTGGCACAATGTGACAAGAAGCGTTTTCAAATTTCAGACGATGGTTTAAATATTCGTGCAGTACAAGGTCATTCAACCCCTACAGTACAAAGAGAGATGATTGCAATTGAACCACCGCAACATTTATATCATGGTACAGCCAGTCGATTTATGGAATCAATTCAGGCACAAGGCTTAATTGCGGGACAACGTCATTATGTACATTTAAGTGAAAATAAAGAAACGGCTTTGAATGTAGGTCAACGCTACGGTAAGCCAGTGCTCTTCTTAATCAATACGGTACAAATGTATGAAGATGGCTTTGCATTTTATCAAGCAGAAAATGGTGTTTGGCTAACAAAGCATGTACCAACACAATATTTATCAATAAATGATCAGACCAAGACATAATCATTGGTCTGATCTAATTCCAAGATTGAGTTAACGCACACTTTCCAAAGCCGTTACCAATAATTTCCAACATTTCTCGACCGTATCTACCTTAACCCTCTCACCCGGCGCATGTGCACCCTGAATATCTGGGCCAAAAGACACCATCTGTAAATTCGGATAATGTTCAGCGATAATGCCACACTCCAAACCAGCATGAATCACTTTCAAGTTTGGCTCAATCTTAAATGCAGATTGATACGCTTGTTGTAAACATTTCAATGCAGCCGAATCGGGATTTGGTGTCCAGCCCGACACTAACAGCGTTAATTCGGATTGAATCTGGAAACTAGCAAAGTGTTGTTGAATGTTTTGCGCAAATATTACTGCCTCTTGATTGACCATCGAACGAACCATAATCAAAGTTTTAGCTTCGTCTTTAGTCAGTTTGACCACACCAAGATTATTCGAAGTTTCAACCACATCAGCTAAAGCACTACTCCATTGAGCAATGCCATATGGACAAGTTGCCAATGCTTTTAACCAAGCTTGCTGCTGCTGTAATGTAATGACTTCATGTATCTGATTGGCATTTTGCTGCACGGTGATTTGCAACTGGTCATCAATGCCCTGTAACTTTTGTTGCCATTCAATTTGTGCCACAGCAACGGCATTTTCCAACTCGGGTAATTGCTCTACTTGAATTGCAATGGTTGCAACGGCTTCACGCGGGATGGCATTGCGTGCTGTTCCACCCACAAACTCAACCAGTCGACCATTGGATTGTGCCAAATAATCATTGAGGAAATTGGCTAAAATCACATTGGCATTACCACGACCTAAATGAATATCAACCCCAGAGTGACCACCTTTCAAGCCTGATACCAGTAAATCTACAAAGATTAAATCACTTGGTGCTGTTTCATATTCAAGATGCTGTCCTACTTCTAGGTCAATACTGCCTGCGCAGCCAAGATACAGCTCGCCCCATTCTTCGGTATCAATATTAAATAACCACTGTCCAGTTAACACGCCTGACTCAAGTAAACGAGCGCCACTCATTCCTGCTTCTTCATCAATGGTTAGAAGAACTTCAATCGGCCCGTGCGAGATATCACTGGATTCTAATACGGCAAGCGCCAGTGCAACCCCAATGCCATTATCCGCACCTAATGTGGTATTTTCAGCGATCAGCCAGCCATCTTTTAATACAGGTCGAATTGGATCTTTAAAAAAGTCATGTTGCGTACCACGATTTGCCTGAGTCACCATATCTAAGTGCCCTTGCAAAATCACACCAGCAGCTTGTTCTTTACCCTTAGTTGCCGCTTTTCGAATAATTAGGTTACCAATGTCATCAACATAGGTTTCTAAATTGTGCTGTTCTGCCCAATCTTTTAAATGCCGTCTTAACTGTTGTTCATGTTTAGATGGTCGAGGAATTGTACATAAGGTCTCAAAATGCCTCCAAACTACTTGTGGAGATAATTTAGAAAAATCAACCTGTATCATGCACCAATACTCTCAAATAAAGTGTTTAAACAAATATACACCATATGCCTAAATGGTAATGCTTAAATCACTTTATTTAAGATTTTATTGGAAAAATCGTCTTAGCTTTTCCATACAAATTGAGAAAAACTATGCTCTGCTTTTAAGCTATTTTCTACGGCTTGAGCCAACTGTCGGATAATACTTTGCGTTTCTATTCGTTCAAACCAAGCTTGTTCTTGCTGTGGATTGGCAGAGATTTCACAGAGAATGTGACCTTCTGTTTCTTGTTGTGAGCATAAGATTGACAGAGGTAATTGATGATTATCGATGCGTACTTCAATTTTTTCATGCTCATGACGAATATGTTCTGTATCAAAACCATAATGTTCTAATTGTTTATAGAGTAGTGCTGCAACATATTCTTGCGTGATATAGCATTCATTTGGTGGATGATCAATTACCCCATGTTTAGGGCAATCTGCTATAAATTGCAATGTTTTCATGGTATTCCCTCTATTTTTATGTTTTTAGCTGGATCGCAGCATAAAACCGACTCGTACGGTAAGAATTATTATATATACAATTGTCTTTAATTGATTAGCCGATTGTCTTACTTATTTTACTAAATTGATAAATTTAGACCTAATTAGATATGTACATGGCCAAACTCATCATTTTCATTATTTATACGTTTTATATTTGCAGCTAACAACTTATTTTTATGTATAAACAAATAAAAAATGCAGCATTTAGCTATTCTAAATACTGCATTTCTCAATTCGTTTACTGATTTACGACTTGTAAATCTAAACCTGCTGAGTTTGCTAGTTCAGTAAAAGTTGGAAAACTCGTTGCGACAGTTTCTGTACCATGGATCGTGATGTTACCTGAGGTACGTAAACCAGCCATACTAAAGCTCATGGCAATACGATGGTCATGATGTGATTCAATTTCACCACCACTAAAGATCGCCGACCAGTCGCCAGATTTACCTTTACCTTCGATGATAATACCATCTTCAGTTGGGGTACAGTCGATGCCCATGATTTTCAAGCCATCAGCCATGACTTGAATACGGTCAGACTCTTTGACACGCAGCTCAGCCGCTCCTGTCAGAACCGTTTGACCTTCTGCACATGCAGCAGCAATGAATAATGCTGGGAATTCATCAATGGCTAATGGCACTTGGTCTTCTGGCATATGAATGCCTTTCAGTGTTCTTGAACCTTTGATATGAATATCTGCAATTGGTTCACCACCTGCAATACGTTCATTCTCAACAGTCAGATCAGCACCCATTTGCTTGAGAATTTCGATCACGCCTGTACGAGTTGGATTAATCCCAACCGCTTCAAGGACCACATCAGCACCTTCAGTAATGGCAGCACCCACCATAAAGAATGCAGCAGATGAAATATCCGAAGGCACTTGAATATCTGTACCAACTAATTTACCACCACCCACAAGCGAGATTTTATTTCCTTCAGTTTTCACATCATAACCGAAAGCACGCAACATACGTTCTGTATGGTCACGGGTTGGTTCAGGTTCCGTCACCGAGGTTTCACCAGCTGCCCATAAGCCTGCCAATAAAATACCTGATTTAACCTGAGCAGATGCCATTGGCAAATCGTATTGAATCCCTTTGAGTGCTTGACTACCTGTGATACTCACTGGTGGCGTACCTTTCTCACCTGTGGTTTGGATTTGTGCACCCATTTCGCGAAGTGGCTTAGCAATACGCTCCATTGGACGTTTCGACAATGACGCATCACCTGTCATCACTGAATCAAATTTTTGTGCAGACAACATACCTGATAGCAAACGCATACTAGTACCAGAGTTACCCATATACAACACGCTCGCAGGTGCTTTTAAGCCTTGCATACCCACGCCATGAATCGTGACTTCACCATTCTTAGGCCCTTCAATGCTCACGCCCATATCACGGAAAGCCTGCAAAGTTGCAAGTGCATCTTCACCTTCCAAGAAGCCTGTCACATGCGTTGTGCCTTCAGCAATCGCACCAAACATGATTGAGCGATGTGACACAGACTTGTCACCCGGTACGGTGAATTTACCTGTAAATGTTTTCTTTCCCGGTAAAATGGTAAATTGCTGTGTCACCTTGTTTTTCTCCATCAAAGGTTTTTTGGCCAACATATGGTTAAAGTGCTGACGTGCTGCTTGAGCATGCCCGAGCAGTCCCATCAACGCTTGCGAATCTTCCTGTGCAATCAATTTCTTTAAAACTGATAATTGCTGTTCAAAGCCATCAACAGCATTCAGAATTGCCGTTTTATTGGCAAAGAAAATGTCATGCCACATCTGTGGGTCACTAGCCGCAATACGCGAGAAGTCACGAAAACCTCCCGCAGCATAGCGGAAAATATCTAAATTATCTTCACGATTTGCCAGTTGTTCGACCAGATTGAATGCCATCAAATGCGGTAAATGACTGGTATGTGCCAACACTTCATCGTGCTTAGTGACATCCATGCAAATCACTTCTGCTTTTGCCGCAGACCAAAGTTGAATCAGTTTTTCAACCGCCCAAGCGGCACTGGTCGGAAGTGGTGTCAAAATTACTTTATGGTTGACAAATAAATCAACTTTACCCGCATGTACACCTGTATGTTCTGCACCTGCAATCGGATGACCTGGTACAAAACCGATTGGTAAATTTTCACCAAATACTGCTTTTGCAGCTTCAACGACATTGCCTTTAGTACTACCCACATCGGTAATAATGACATTGTCTGCAAGATAAGGCTTAATCTGTTCAAGCACTTTTTGCGTTGCACGAACAGGCAAAGCTAAAACAATTAAATCTGCATCCTGAACAGCTTCTTCAGGTGTTTCATAACCGTATTGAATAAGACCGAGTGCCTTGGCATCTTCTAATGTTTTTTTTGAGCGTGTTGAAGCCACAATTTGAGATGCAAGTTGTTCAGCCACAATCACGCGAGCAAGACTCGACCCAATCAGTCCAAGCCCAATAAATGCAACTTTCTTAAATAATGGTTGAGACATAAAACATATTTGCCTAATAAGACGACTTTGATATGGATAGATGCTTCATACATCTATCCATAGGATCTAAGAGAATTAAAGAACAGCGATTGGATATGACCCGAGGACACGTAACTCTTTCACCATTGGGCGGATTTCTTCCAATGCCGCCGCAACATTTTCCTGACCGATATGTCCTTCTAAATCGATAAAGAACACGTAAGCCCATTTTTCAGGTAAGGCTGGACGCGTTTCAATACTGGTCAAGCTAATTTTATACTTGGCAAATGGCGCAAGAATCTCCAACAAAGCACCCGCGCGGTCATGCGCAGAGATCAATAACGAAGTTTTATCATTACCACTTTGAGGAATCTTTTCACGACCAATTACAAGGAAACGAGTGGTATTTTCAGGGTTATCTTCGATATTACTGTGTAAAATCTCAAGATTGTACATGCTTGCTGCAATATCAGATGCAATCGCTGCCGAATGCCACTCATTGCGAATACGGCGAGCCGCTTCTGCATTTGAATTCAACGCGACACGCTCTACGCCAGGATAATGGGCATCTAACCATTTACGGCATTGTGCCAAGGTTTGCTGATGTGCATAAATCTGCTTAATGCTGTCTTTACGGGTATTTTCAGATACAAGGAATTGATGATGGATACGCAGTTCAACTTCACCAATCACATTCACGGTCGATGATTTAAAGCAATCGAGGGTATGGTTCACAATCCCTTCTGATGAATTCTCTACTGGAACGACACCATAATGTGCGCTGCCCGCTTCAACTTCACGGAACACTTCATCAATAGTTGGCAATGGACGTACCACAGCATCTTTACCAAAATGCTTTAACACAGCTGAATGGGTATAAGTCCCTTCAGGTCCGAGGAATGCAATACTTTGTGGTGCTTCAAGTGCCAAACATGCTGACATAATTTCACGGAATAAACGTGCCATGGTTGCATCAGATAAAGGACCTTGGTTACGCTCCATGACTTTACGTAATACCTGAGCTTCACGTTCTGGACGATAAAACAGCGGATTTTCTTCGGATGCAAACTTCGCTTTGGCTACCGCTTCTGCAAGCGTCGCACGGCGATTAAGTAACTCTTGGATTTGTTGATCAACACTATCAATATCGTTACGAATTTGTTCTAAATTAAGTGAATTCGATGTGTTTTGTCCATCGTTTACCATTGGAATGCAGCCTCAGCAAAATCATCTATAAGAATGGATTACAATTCATCTGTGAATTGATTATCCGAGCTAGTATAACAACACTTTAAGCTATTAAACACGCTGAGTTTTAACTCTTTTTATTACCAAACTTTATTGATAATGATTTTTATTATATATTGCTAATAAAATTTTAATGTTCTCGAATAAATTATGATTAAACAATTTGGTATTTTGGCTTTTTCTCTACTCATGGTAACACCATTGGCTTTTGCACAACCAACGAGTACCAGTACAAACAAGCCGCCGTTAAAAGCACAAACAAATATTCAGCAAAGCTTTGAAATAACCTCAAAATATACCAAACATGATTATTTGATTCAGATCTCTGTTTCTGCTGGTGAAGCTCCAAAGCAAGGTTTTCCAATTCTGTATGTATTGGATGGTAATGCCACATTTGATAGCGCTGCCAATATTGCTAAATCTATGGGTAGTGCTGCCAATCGTTTAGGTTTGAGTCCAGTCGCTATTGTTGCAATCGGCTACCCGCAGCAAAACAGTTTTGATGTAGAAAAACGTGCTTTAGACTACACCCCTAAAGCATCGGCTGAATTTCAAAAACAAGCCAAGTACACTTATGGTGGCGCAGACCAATTCATTCAATTTATAGAGAAAGAACTCAAGCCTGCCATTCAGACCAAAATTAAAGTGAATACACTGCAACAAAGCTTATTTGGTCATTCTTTTGGTGGGCTATTCGTTTTGCATACCTTTATGACACACCCAGAAACTTTTCAGCGTTATATCGCCGCAAGTCCTTCACTTTGGTTTGATAATTATGCGTTACTCAATCGGCAGGTAGATTGGTTAAATAACAAAGCCAATAAAGTACAAAATACAATGCTTATGGCAACAGTTGGGACACATGAGCGACGTAAAGAAACGCAACCAAATGAAGACTCAACACAAATGCAGTATGATTTTTATCAAAATTTTAATAAACAACGCTCAGAAAATTTTTTATTTTGGAAGTTTCAACATCCAGCAGAGCAGCATTTAACTAATCTCTATGCCAGTTTACCCAAGGCGATTATGTTGGCAGGTTGTATAGATCATAAAAGTTGTTCTGCATTATTTGATGAGCCAGTCACTCCTTGATCTTAAAAACATCACTACAAACAAAAAACTGAATCAAATTTCTTGATTCAGTCTGAAATCATTTACTAAATAGAGATGATTTTTCGCTTAAGACTTACCAATCAACCCACGCGCAACGATTTCTTTCATAATTTCATTGGTACCACCATAAATACGTTGGATACGCGCATCAACGAAGAAACGTGAAATTGGATATTCTGTCATATAGCCATAGCCACCAAATAATTGAAGTAAGTTATCGGCTACTTTCATTTGCATATCGGTACTAAAGCTCTTTAATGCCGCTGCGGTTTCTACATCCAACTTGCCTTCATTATACAAAGCAACGTTTTGGTTATAGAAAGCTGCTGTTGCTAATTCATCAATTTTTGCTTGAGCCAATACAAAACGTGTATTTTGAAATTGAGAAATTGCTTGACCAAATGCTTGGCGTTCTTTTACATAAGCTGTTGCTAAATCAATTGCACCACGGATTGCACCCAAAGCAGTTGAAGCAATTGCAGTACGTTCACGAGGTAATTCTTGCATTAAATAAGCGAAGCCAGAACCCGCATTCCCCAATAATTGGTCTTTAGGTACTTTGACATTATCAAAGAACAATTCAGATGTATCTTGTGAATGTAGACCAATCTTATCGAGGTTAGTTCCCTTCTTGAAACCATCCAAATGTGTGTCAACTAACATCAAAGACACACCTTTAGCACGTGCTTGTGGATCAGTTTTGACTGCTAGAACAACAACGTCAGCATGCTGACCATTTGAAATAAAGGTTTTTGAACCGTTTAACACATAATGATCATCTTGCAAAATTGCACTAGTACGCATTGCCTGTAAATCAGAACCAGCACCTGGCTCAGTCATACCAATCGCACCAACAACTTCGCCAGAAACCATTTTTGGTAACCAATATTGCTTTTGTTCTTCAGTCCCGATATGTTGAATATACGGTGCCGCAATTTCAGAATGACAAGAAATCGCAGTTGATAATGCGCAATAACCCGCACGTGCAGATTCTTCAACTAACATTAATGAATAATGGGTTGGTACACCATAACCACCATATTCTTCTGGTACATCTACACAGAGAAAGCCATTTTCACCCAATGCAGACCAAACTGAACGTGGCATAATGCCTTCGCGTTCCCACTGATCATAATGAGGTGCAATTTGCTCGCTCATAAAACGTTTAAAGTTATCACGGAAGAGTTCCAAATCTGCATCGTAAGCTAACATCATTATTTCCTTTCGCTTTCATTGTTTTTAAAAATTCGATTTGCAGCCATGCTAATGATTTTTAGATTGGATGTCATGTTCCGTTTGCATCAAATCACTAGACTGATTCGGTCAATAATTTTGTTTGCACTCGGCAAAAGCAAACGCTAATTGTTTATTGATTAGACAGCTCCTCATATTTTTTTACGCTAAATACGTCACTTTTATGTCATATTCCTTTTATTGTTGGCGAAGATTTCTCATACGATCATGAATACAAAACGAAATATTTATAAAACTGTAGAACATCCCTTTGCTCAGTATGTTCGTATCTTGGGTAAAGGGAAAACAGGTTCTCGTTCGCTCAGTTATGAAGAAGCCTATCAAGCATTTAGCATGATTTTAAAAGATGAAGTCTTGGATGTTCAGTTGGGTGCATTCTTAATGCTTTTACGTGTTAAGGAAGAATCTGTCGATGAACTGGCAGGATTTGTCCAAGCCACGCGAGATCAACTCAACTTTCAACCACTTGATGTCGATCTTGACTGGTCCTCTTATGCAGGCAAGCGTAAGCACTATCCGTGGTTCTTATTGGCAGCATTAACACTGGCTCATCATGGCTATAGAATTGTGATGCACGGCGCATCGGGTCATACCATTAACCGTGTTTATACCGAACAAGTTTTACAATACTTAGGCTATTCTATTTGTGAAAATGAGCAAGATGTTCGCAAACAACTAGATCAACATAATTTTGCATTTTTGCCACTTGAAGCCATTTCACCAATTCTGAGTGAATTAATCTCACTCCGCAATGTGATGGGCTTACGTTCTCCAATTCATACGCTTGCTCGTCTAATTAATCCGTTTAACGCCAAAGCAACTTTACAAGCAATTTTCCACCCTGCTTATCGGACTTCTCATCAACACACCGCTTTTCGTTTAGGCTATCAAAATAGTTCTGTGATCAAAGGTGAAGGTGGTGAGTTCGAGCGCAACCCTGATGCCAAAACTTTAATTTGTGGGATTAAAAACGGCGAGCTATATGAACACGAGCTACCAAAATTAACACCTGACCGCAGCCCAATTGAAGAAGAACTTGATCTAGCAGTATTTAAAGAAGTTTGGCTCGGTGAGCAAAAGCATGAATACGGCGAAATGGCAGTGATCGAAACGATGGGAATCGCTTTGTATACCATGGGTGCTGTGAATAGTTATGATGAAGCAATGATTAAAGCGAAAGCGCTTTGGGACAATCGGTTTTAAACGAAAAAATAAATAAGGTGATTTTTAAATCACCTTTTCTACAGCTAGAATTAAAGTCCATAGTATAAAAATTAGAAAATTGAGATCGTTTATGAAAGCTTATATTATTCTCAGTATATTACTTCTTACTGGATGCGTAGATAGGCCAGAGTATGTCCAGATAGAGAATAAATGTAATTACAAGATCTTAATAAAAGACAATAAAGGTAACTTAACCTCCCTTTCGCCAAACGAAAAATGTAATAAAAAAGCGATGACTTTATTAAAATCATCGCTTTAAATACTACTTGTAGAAATTAATTAAACAAACCGAATCGGCTTAAATTCAGGCTCATTTTTGTGATGATCATCATCACATTCCTCACCGTCTTCTTTCGTACCACGGTCGATATAACCGCTACGCTGTTCTTTTGGTAAATTTTCCATTTCCCATGCATACACGGCTTGCATACAAATTTCACGTTGCTCTTTGGTCAATGCAATACCATTTGGCCATTTACCAATTTCAACAGCAGTTTTCAGACGCTCAACAATTTCAGGATTTAAAATAGCGAGCATTTGTTCAATATTCATGAGTCATCCTGTTGAAAAGATTCAAAATCTTGATTCCAACCCAGTTTAGTACGGCAAGCCATATAAAAATCATAACCAGGTGGATGTAATAAGCTTAGTTTAAACGGATGTTTACGGATATGCACCGTATCACCTACATTTAATGCAACACTATGTTGTCCATCAGCACTCACCATCGGTAAGACACGATTTTCACGGATGGTGATCTTAATCTCACTTTGCCCACCGACAACGATTGGACGAGATGACAAAGTATGTGGGTGCATTGGTACAAGTGCAATCGCATCCATACTCGGATGCAAGATTGGCCCACCGCCTGAAAGCGAATAAGCGGTCGAGCCTGTTGGTGTCGATACAATTAAACCATCACTGTGCTGACGATAGACATATTGCCCGTCAATACTCAGCTCAAAATCAATCATATGAACCGACTTACCTGAGTGTAACACCACATCATTTAAGGCAATTGCATCATAAATGGTTTCGTTATTGGTACGGACTTCCATTTCGAGCAAGAAACGTCGATCTAGTTGAAATTGACCTTGTAGTACCTGATCCAGTTTAAAAATTGCTTCTGCCGGCTTAATATCAGTTAAGAATCCGAGTCGACCACGGTTAATCCCAATAACCGGTGTATTGTATCTGACTAAAGCACGTGCCGCATGAAGTAAAGAACCGTCGCCACCCACAACGATCACAAGATCCACCACTTCACCTAATAAATTACGACTCACGGTCTGACCATAACTATAAGGTACAAGTTTGGCTGTTTCCTGATCAAAAACGGGATTTAAGCCTAAAGTGATCAAATGATCATGAATTAAACATAACGTTTCTACTACAGAATTCTTATCTGGTCGCCCAATTAGACCAATATTTCGAAAGGATTTATGTGAAATTTGCACGAATAACTCAGCTCCACCGCGACTATTGACTATCATATCATTAACAATCAAATTTTCGTTGATGATTGATTAAAAAGTATAAAAATGTCTATTCGTTGTTTTTTTATACGATTAATGTCAACACCTTCTGAAAGTTTTTATTGCATGTTGCTATTTATTCACAGTTTTATGATTGCAAAATGACAATAAGCTATCGCATCATTACCCACATTGTTTCGGTTTTAACGCAAGTCTATGAAGTGTGAACGTGGTATTGGTTTTCTAGCACTAATTTTTTCAATTTTAGTGATTGGTGTGTTTATTGCCTTTAGTATCTATCTGATCCGTTTGGATAATATTATTCGCAATAAATTTGAAGGTCAGCGTTGGGATATTCCAGCCAAGGTATTTGCTCGTCCATTAGAAATCTATGCGAATGCACCCATTACTCAAGATAATTTTGTCCAAGAATTAAAATTACTGGGCTATAAAAATACCACGAACTATGAAAAATCAGGAAGTTACATCATTCAAGGCAACCAAATGTATGTTCATACACGTGGTTTTGACTATGGTGATAGTAATGAACCTGAACAGGTGCTTGAGATTGCTTTCAATCAAGGTCAAGTTGGTGAAATTCGTTCCACTAAACCTTCTAGCACAGGCATTGCTCGTTTAGAACCTCTATTAATTGGTGGTATCTATCCACAACATAATGAAGACCGTGTCCTCATTAAGCTAAATAAAGTACCAAAAACACTAATTGAAGCCTTAATTTCAACAGAAGACCGAAATTTTTATCACCATCATGGTATTTCTATTCGAGGTACAGCACGTGCCTTAGTCAGTAATGCAACAGGTGGTCGACGTCAAGGCGGCTCGACATTAACCCAACAGTTAGTTAAAAATTTCTATCTTTCACCAGAAAAAACGCTCAAACGTAAAGTCAATGAAGCCCTTATGGCGTTGTTGATTGAACTGCATTACAGCAAAGATGAAATTCTAGAAGCCTATTTAAATGAAGTAAATTTAGGTCAAAATGGTAATTACTCAATTAACGGTTATGGCTTAGCTTCACAATTCTATTTTGGTTTACCTCTGAGTGAATTAAATATTTCCCAACAAGCCTTTTTGGTTGGTTTAGTACAGGGTCCAACTTTATATAACCCTTGGCGTAATCCTGAAGCGGCAAAAAAACGCCGTGATGTTGTATTAAACAATATGATGGTGATGGGCTATTTATCCGAAACAGAATATCAAGATGAAATCTCACGTCCTTTAAATATTGTGAGTAAACCAACTTTAGGGCCTGCAAAATTCCCAGATTTCCTTGATATTGTACGTCGCCAATTACGTACAGAATATCAAGAAAGTGATATTACCAATCAAGGTTTGAAAATTTTCACAACGCTTGACCCGATTGCACAGACACAAGTTCAAAATGCTTTTAAAGACTCTGTTGAACGTTTAGCAAAAGCAAATCCAGCACGTTTGAAAAACTTACAAGGTGCTGTGCTTGTAGCCCATCCTGAGAATGGTGAATTGGTTGCTGCTGTTGGTTCAACTCAAGATTTTACAGGCTTTAACCGTACATTAGATGCTAAACGTCAAGTCGGTTCGTTGTTAAAACCTATTATTTATCTAAATGCGATAGAATCCGGACGTTATACGTGGGCGAGTCCGATTGAAGATAGTGCCGTTAATATTCCAGTTGAGGGCGATAAGAGTTGGACACCAAAAAATTATAGTGGTGGTGAACACGGTGTTGTACCTATGCAACAAGCCTTGGCAAATTCATATAACCTATCTGCTGTTCGTTTAGGAAATGAATTTGGATTATCAGCATTTTCAAATAAGCTAAAACAATTTGGTGTTAGTTCAAATATCCCAGCTTATCCATCTATCTATTTGGGTGCAGTAAATATGTCCCCAATGGAAGTACTTGGCATTTATGGTAATTTTGCAACAGGTGGTTTCAAATATCCTCCTCGCTCTATTCGTACTGTTGTTGATGCAAAAGGACATTTGCTTGAACGTTATAGCTTAAATGTTCAACAAACGATTGATCCTGCTGCTGCCTATATTTTGAACTACGGTTTACAACAAGTTATGCGTTCAGGTACTGGACGATCAGCTTATGGCAGCTTACCTGAAACCTTAAATTTAGCTGGTAAATCTGGCACTACCAATGATACACGCGATTCATGGTTCGCTGGTTATTCAGGCAATCATGTCGCTGTCGTCTGGTTAGGTCTGGACGATAATAAAGTTACTGGTCTCACGGGTTCATCAGGCGCATTACCTGTCTGGACCAATGTAATGAAACAGCTTCGTCAAGAACCCGTCAATCTTCGTCAAACTGACAATGTAGAATGGCAATGGATAGACAGCGCAACAGGTGATTTATCGGCGCAAGGCTGTGATGGTGCAATGTATATTCCCCTACTTCGACAAACTGTACCTCGTCGTGCAACTCTCTGCGGGCAATCACATTATGAGGTTGAACCAACCAATGTGCCATCCGAAGAAGACACTCAGGGGGATCATTACGGTGATGGCAATACCAATTATATTCGAGAAAGTGAAAATCAAATGGACACCGATTTATCCAATCATAATTCTACACGTGTGATTTCGAGCGGTAGTTATAGCGGTGAAAACTAAGTTACAAGGATGATTGGACATGATGAAGAAAATAACGATTGTGATTGGTGTATTGCTGCTTGCAGGTTGTAATTCAGCACCGCCTCCAAATAAAAAAGTGGTAATTAAATTGGGAGAACCGCCAAGTACGTCAAACACGCAGAAAAAGAAAACTGCTCCGCCCGCGTCGAATGTAAAAATTACGCCGTATGAGCAGAAAGAAATAAAGCGTCAAAACGTACAAGTGATTGTACCTGAGCAAAAAGTACAGCAAAAGTTCAATGATGGGAGTCAATTACCAGCATTTAGAACATTAATGCAAAAAACCCAAGTTGCTTATAAGCAACAGCAACTTGCGGAAGCAGAACGTTATGCTCTTCAAGCTCAACGTATTGCTCCCCAAGCGACCGAAACTTATTTGTATTTGGCCCTGATTGCAGACCAGCGCAAACAATATGCGAATGCGGAAGCTTTGGCACGTCGTGGTTTAAGCTATGCGCAAAGTAACTCGATGAAAAAACAACTTTGGTTTATTGTGCTCCGAGCAAGCGAAGCACGTAATCATCCAGTAAAAGCCCAAGAAGCTAAAAAAGCCATTCAAGCGTTATAAAAAGTTTGATCAATCAATTGAACTAAATTGACGAATCCCAGCAAGCCCATAAGCATGATGTTTTTGGGCTTGTTCTAAATCTTCAGGTGCTACACCACCTAAAGCAAAAACTGGAATATCACTTTGCTGAGCTAATGCAGCAAAGTCATTCCAACCCAATACTTTTGCATTTGGATGTGTTTCAGTCGCTTTCACAGGACTCAAAAATACTGCATCACAACCTATATGCTGTGCATGTTGTAATGAAACAGCATCATGACAAGCTGCAATAAAACGTTTACCAACAATCAATTCACCTTTTTTAAGTGCCATTAATTGTGATTGTTTAAGATGAATTGTCTTCACTCTAGACTGTAGAACTATGTTAATATTTTGATAAATATCAGTATTGATTATAATTTTTTGTAATTGTTCATCAGTTAAAAGCTCTAACTGCTGCTCAATCTTTTCAACTTCAGCTATTTGAATGCGCCAATACATTTGAAAGTTATGATGTGGTAAAGCATCAATTTGATCACTGATCTTAATCAAATGAGACCAGATTAAGCGTTCCAGAATTACAGCATTTGCCTTCGGAAAGTTTAAACTCGCTAGTTGATCGCGTTGATACCAAGTCCAAGGTTGATGAATTTGATTGAGCATTTCCTCAGGTACGTGTGCATGAAAAAGATGTAAATTAACAATAACATCTTCATATTCATGACAAATAATATCAAATGCATGCCACTCTTTTAAACCAATGCCTACTTCCTCATAAATCTCTCTACGACAAGCTTGTTCAGGTGATTCCCCTAGTTCGACTTTTCCACCAGGAAATTCATGTTTATTACCTTGATGTTGATCTGCTTGTCGCCAACCCACTAACACTTTAGATTTATGCAATAAAATTGCGATCGCAACGTCAACAATAGCTTTTGCCATAACAGTTTAATATCTCTATTTTTTTCACAACAATTTTAATGAATTTAACAACAATTTCACATGCTAAAAACATCAATAATCAATGATTTTGTAAATTCTTGAAATTTACGTTGACAGGTCTATTCGATAATGATTATCATTTAAATCATTAAAAAACACACCACGGAGCATAACAAATGAACGCACCATTTAACCTATTTACACGTAGTACAGATGCAGCTCAATCATTGCCAATGTTGCATTCCAATAATCTTTTTGCCTTAGGTCGGGAAATACGCATAATGCATGCGGGTGAAGAATACCGCTTGCGTTTAACTCGTAATAATCGTCTGATTTTAACGAAGTAATATAATAACAACCGCATAATAATAAACGTGGGAATAGCAGTATGTCAGCGCGTACTGCTTTTTTTGTTTGATCAAATTAGACCGTATTTAATTGAATACTCACTTTGAGTCCACCATATTCAGATGGTGAAAATACTATTTTACTATGATGTAATTCTATGATTTTTCTGCAAATTGAGAGTCCTAGACCAGAGCCTTGAGTTTTAGTCCCTAAAGCACGATAAAAACGTTCACCCAAGCGCTCAAAAACCTCCTCTTTCAATCCTTCTCCCTCATTCTCTACAATTAGTTCTAAATAAGATTGTTTCTTTAAAGTAATGTAAACATGCCCATTTTCTGGCGTATAACGAATTGCATTATCAACAATATTTCGAATACAAGTAAAGAGTAACTGTTGATTGGCAAGAATTGTGTGATTTTCATTTCCAATAAATTCTAGATGTAACTGAATCGACTTTTGATTAGCAAATAACTCTAAAGCTTGAATAACTTCATCAATAACTGTATGTAAATTGATACATGTTTTAGGCAAATTTTCAGCATGTTCTGGGTCTAACCGCGCCAACAAAAGTAGGTTTTCCAAGGTCTGAATGCCTAGATTTACATCTTGCTGCATTTGTCTAAAATCTGTAGCATGCTCAGGATATTTGCGTTGTAAAAGTTGTAAACGCATTTGAATAGCGGACAAAGGAGAACGTAATTCATGCGATGCATCGGCTGTAAATCGTTGCTCTGCCTGCAACGATTGATCTAAACGGCGCAATAAATTATTGAGTTGCGTTATCATCGGTTGTAACTCTTTTAACTCAACAACACTGGGCTGAATCGGACTTAGATCATTCGCATTTTTTGCTGATATTTTGGTAGATAATTGATGAATAATTTTGAATTGACGTTTAATCAAGAAATGTAAAATAATCCATTGCAGTAGCCACACCAGTATTAAAATGAATGAGTAGCTCATAAAGCTATGAAGTAACTCATTAAACCGCTCATCTAATGCTTGTAATACCATAACCTCTAAATTGGAATTAGGCTCATCGACAATATAACTACGCCATAACTTTTGATCTTGCCAAATCAAGCCATAATGATCAGCAGTTTTAAAGATGAGCTTGTAATACGATTGATCAAGATGAAAATCTTTAGACTGTGTTAATACCTGTTGGTGATTACTCAGACGGTATTCAATATCGAACTGATCACTTAACTCATCAATCTGCTGACCAGAGGTTTTAGTTAAATCAGAGATCAACAACATATCAGAAATCTCATCCATGATTTCATCTTGCACTTGCATGGTTTGATAAATTGAAATCACTACAAATAGTAGCAATGCCATGCAACCTGCAACAATCGAACTGATTAACGAGGTCTTTAGCAGTTTAGTTTGCAAAGACACGACTTTCATAAGCTTATTCCTGATCCATTCGATAACCTAAACCACGAATGGTTTTGATATAGTGCCCACCAATTTTTTTACGAATCTGATATATAAAAACCTCAATTGCATTACTTTCAATTTCGTCCCCCCACGCATAAAGGGATTCTTCAAGTTGTTCCCGAGTTACAATATGATTAGGTTTTAGCATTAATTTATGCAAAATTTGAAATTCTTTAGCAGTTAGATTAATTGGCTGTTCGGCTTTGGTTAGTGTTTTTGTTTGTGGATCAAGCTGTAAATCTGAAAAAATCAAATATTGCCCCGCTCGGGCTTGATGTTGGCGTAACTGAGCACGCACTCGGGCAGACAATTCTTCTAAGTTAAATGGCTTAACCAAATAATCGTTTGCGCCTAAGTCTAAACCTTCGACTCGATCCTGAATATGATCTCTTGCAGTAATAAAAATAACGGGGGTTTGCGCATTTTGACGGCGAATTACTTTAACAATTTCATCGCCAGAGGCTTGAGGTAAACCACGATCTAACAAGAGACAATCATAATGATGTTGTTCTATTGCCAAAATCGCGTGATCGCCACGTTCTACCCAATCCACATTATAACCATCCATTTCTAACCAGTCTTTAATGCTTTCTGCCTGTGAAGCATCGTCTTCCGCTAGTAAAATGCGCATAAATGATTGTTCTCTTTCTATTTTTAGAATTTAATTAAAGGATAAACAAAAAACCACATGAGCGTCATGTGGTTTTTATTAGTAGTTACGATTTAAAACTGAACTTGATCGACATCGACTTCAACACGCTTAGTCGGTTTATAGTCAATATCAATCTCACCAATAATAGTGACTGGCGTTTTAGCTGAAATAGGTTTTCCTTGCCATAGATCATCATCAATATCGACCGTAATCATCCCCGTCTGATCACTAAATTGATACTTCTCATCTCCAGTCGCTTTGACTACATAACCTTTCAATTGCACTGGGGTATCGTCTTTTAACGTCAATGCTTGTTTTACTGTGATTACCTGAGTTGGAGCGAGAGCCTGTTGGTTAACTGCACCACTGTTTGCAATTGCAAATGTTGTGGTACCCACTAAACCAGCAATCACCATAACTTTAGAAAAGATATTCATATTTGATTCCTCATCTTCGTTGCTTGATTTCTATAGAGTCATTAAAACAAATGAAGATGAGGTGAATCTGAAGATCAATAATTTGCTTAACTCAAAGGGACAACACGCAATACTTCTTCTAACGTGGTTGCACCTTCAATGACTTTGCGTGCACCTGCAATCCGCAGTGGCTCAACACCCTCTTTCTTGGATTGTGCTTTCAGATCATTCAGTGTGCCATGAGCACTAATAATAGACTTTAACTCTAAACTTACTGGCATAAATTCATAAATACCTACACGGCCTTTATAACCTGTATGGCGACATGCTTCACATCCAACTGCTTTATACATCGTCGTTGGCATATCCATCATATAATCGAAAGTAAGATGCTCCCACTCTTGTTCATTAATTGCCGTTTCTTGCTTACAAAGCGGGCAAAGTCGGCGCACCAAACGTTGAGCTAGAACACCTAAAATCGTTGCTGCAGTTAAAAATGGCTGTACGCCTAAATCATGTAAACGGGTCAGACTTGAAGGTGCATCATTAGTATGCAAAGTCGAAAGAACCAAATGTCCTGTTAATGCTGCTTGAATCGCCATATTTGCAGTGTCATGGTCACGAATCTCTCCAACCATGATAATGTCAGGATCTTGACGCATCAGTGCGCGAACACCATCGGCGAAACCAAGTTCGATATTTGGATTCACCTGCATCTGGTTAAAACTTGGTTCCAACATTTCAATCGGATCTTCAATGGTACAAACATTCACTTGTTCTGTTGCTAATTGCTTTAAAGATGAATATAAGGTTGTCGTTTTACCTGAACCTGTTGGCCCCGTCACCAAAATAATCCCGTGGCTATGTTGTGTTAGTTGCTGCCAACTCTGTAATAAATGCCCTTCAAAACCCAATTGTTGAAAACTACGTACTAAGACTTCTGGGTCAAAAATACGCATGACCAGCTTCTCACCAAATGCCGTAGGAAGTGTAGAAAGACGTAACTCGGTTTCTTGACCTTTCGGTGTTCGCGTTTTTAAACGTCCATCTTGTGGTTTACGTTTTTCCGCAACATTCATGCGACCTAAAATTTTAATACGGGAAATCACTGCTGTAAGTGTATTGGCAGGCATATTATAAATTGTATGTAATACACCATCGATACGAAAACGCACCTTGCCTTTGTCTTTGCGAGGCTCCAAATGAATATCACTTGCACCCTGCTCAAACGCGAATTGCAATACCCAATCAACGAGTTTCACAATATGCTGGTCATTGGCATCAGGGTTTTGTGTATCGCCTAATTGCAGTAAAGCTTCGACCCCCTTATTGTCACGGTCAAAAGCACTTGTGCCTTGAGAAGAACTCACCGCTCGACTAACTTGATAATATTCAATCAAATAACGTTGTAGCTGTTCTGGATTTAATAGCACAGCTTCAACTTTTTTGGGACTCAAACTTCTTTCTAAATTATTTTTCCATTCCATCATAAATGGCTGATCTGTACCGATTAAAATACGATCAGAGTGAACTTCTACTGCCAAAATATGATTTCGGGCTGCAAACTCTTGAGACATAACACTGGTTAATGCCGTCACATCCGCCTTTAGAGGATCAATTACAAACAAAGGAACATGCGATTTTTCAGCCAACCATAGACATAGACGATTGAGTGTTAAAATGGTTTCTGGATTTAATTGATCTTTCAGATTAAATTTTGCAACCCACTGTAAAGGATGCCACTTCAATTCATCTTTTTGACGATGTGTTGTTTGTACTAATAATTTATCCCGTTCATTGATTCGTCCATCTTTTTGTAATTGTTCTAAGCACCAAAAAATATCGATTTGAAAATTAAACGTCATTGTTATACCCCAAGCTATTTCTATAATATAACAGAGATTTATTGAAATCTCCCAGATCATTTCATGACTCAATATTGATTAAATGCACTTTAAAAAACATATAGATGACTTAGCCATAAAAGCAAAAAGGGTTAAGATAAAGCGATGCATTTATGCAATTTTAAAGTATATAAATTCAACTAAATTTTGCCCAAACAATAACGATGATCCTCTAAGCGAAAGGATATGACATGACTGATTTACTTGATTTATCAATACAAAATACGGCTTTGAGTCAGTTAATGATGATCTTTGCTGTATCGCTCGGTTGTGGATTATTGATCGGCTTAGAACGGGAACAAAGCAAAGCGAAGCATAAGACCAAAACCTTTGCTGGTTTTAGAACCTTTGCAATTAGCTCTCTTTTAGGAACACTGTGCTTTTTATTTAATTTAGAAATAGGAATTACGGGGGCAATTTTAATTGGTGCTATAAGTATTGCATCACTTAAAAGTCAACCCGATGATCCTGGTGTGACTACTGAACTTGCACTCATAATGACCTATTTTATCGGTGCTGTTTGCATATGGAATATCAATTTAGCTGCTGGGCTTGCAGTGACGCTGACCATTCTACTTTTTGCGAAACAATCACTTCACGGGCTCGCAAACCAGTGGATTAATGAAAGTGAATTAAGGGATGGCGTGCTACTACTGGCTTTAATACTGATTGCACTGCCCTTAGTACCTAACCAAGCATTTTGGGGACCAGTATTAAATCCCTATACAATTTTGAAATTATTAAGCCTCATACTATTTGTACAAGCATTAGCACATTTTGCCAAAAGACTTCTATCATCAAAAAATGCAATCGTATTTTCTGCTTTGGCATCTGGTTTTGTCTCAAGCACAGCAACTATCGCAAATCTGGGTATGGAAGTTCGTAACAATGGTGCGAACCCTCATGTAAATGCTGGTGCTGCCTTGATGTCCTGCGTGTCTACGCTTATTCAAATGCTCATTATTGTTGCAAGCATTAGCTTGGCTTGGTTCAAAATCATATTTTTGCCAACTATCATTTCAACCATCGTTCTATCTATTTGGGCTTTATATTTGATGCGGACATCTATTGGCGATGGTGAAACAATCGCAACCAATGATAGCAGCCGCATGTTCAGCTTCAAAAATGCCATCATTATTACTTTTGCCTTATCAGCAATTCAAGCCGCGGTATATGCTCTCAACCTTTGGCTTGGTAGTTCAGGTCTGATTTTAGGTACATTAATCGCATCTCTTTTTGAAATACATGCGGCGATTGCTGCAATCGTTGTCCAAGCAGAGCCTGATACCGTTCAGGCAACAACACTTATGATTGCATTAATGATTGGACTCGCTGCTCATGCTTTAGCGAAAAGTATCAACGCTGCGCTAACAGGAGGGTATAAATATGCTCTTTCTTTTATTCCAGCCCAAATCATACATATGACTGTACTAATTATCATGCTCTGGATGCAACAGCACTAATATGGATGCTAATTGATAGCGTCAAGCTTTAATATGTTGATCTTGTCATCATTAACATTAAAGCTCACATCGAACGTGGAAAACTTCATTTTATAAATTCGACTCGCATCATCATGATAAGCAGGCCGTGGATCTAAAGATAGGACTTGTTCTAACTCGTCAAAGATTTTCGACTGAGTATCATTCTCTTGAATTAACTTGTGCTTAATTGATTGTGCTAATTCGCTCCATAGAACACGCTTTCGAATCGGCTCCTCTTGCGCATAGCCACTGACTGCATTCATCACTGCATCTGAATAATGGATATAAGGTTTAATATCCAAAATTGGAGTTTTATTGAGTAAATCACTTCCCATCACATATATTCGAACACTCTTGGCATATTTTTCAACACGTAAAAAGCGAACGACCGACAAACCTATAGGAGATGGGCGATACATACTCCTCGTTGCAAATACTCCAATTTTTTGATTACCTCCTAATCTAGGCGGACGCACTTGTGGACGAAATTTAGACATTTGATTCAAGGAGTTATCAGTATTTTTATTATCATGGAATTGCCACAATAACCATAAATGACTGAAGTCTTCAATTCCCTCAAATGCCGAAAGATCATTATAAGGTTCTGACAACTCTATATAGGACTCTACCTGCACCAAATTTGGCTGTCGTGGAATACCAAATTTCTCCTGATAAGGAGAATGCATATAACCGATGATCGGCATGACCACAGAATTACTCATCACTTTTTCTTATAAACACAATTAAATATATTCAGTTTATAGAGAATGATTTTAGATTAGAATAGCAATCTGTTTCTTTTAACTGTGATCGAGACCTTTAATGGCTGCTTTTAACGTTGAACGCATTACTCATGTTCACCACTGGAATGACACGCTTTTCAGTTTTAAAACCACGCGCGATACAAGCTTACGTTTTAAAAATGGTCAGTTTGTCATGATCGGACTTGAAGTGAATGGTAAGCCTTTAATGCGTGCGTATTCGATTGCGAGTGCGAATTATGAAGAAGAACTCGAATTCTTCTCAATTAAAGTACAAGATGGTCCTTTAACATCTATTTTACAAAAAGTAGAAGTGGGCGATGAAATCCTTATTTCTAAAAAACCTACAGGTACTCTTGTACATGATGATTTATTGCCAGGTAAAAACCTATATCTGTTATCTTCAGGTACAGGATTAGCACCATTCTTGGCTTTATTACGTGATCCCGAAACATATGAAAAATTTGAAAAAGTGATCATGGTTCATGGTACGCGTTATGTATCAGAGCTTGCATACCAAGATTTAATCTTAAATGAACTACCAAACCATGAGTTCTTTGAAGAATTGGGTATCAAAGATAAATTAATCTACTATCCAACTGTGACACGTGAACCTTTCCATACCCAAGGTCGCGTTACAACCGCAATTGAATCTGGTCAATTATTTGAAAAAATTGGTTTGCCACGTTTCAATCGTGAAACTGACCGTGCAATGCTTTGTGGTAGCCCTGCATTCCTAAAAGACGTTGCAGCATTACTTGATCAACATGGTTTAGTTGAATCACCGCGTATGGGTGTAATGGGTGACTATGTTATTGAACGTGCATTCGTTGAAAAATAAATAGAAACAAACTACTACAAATAAACCGAGGTTATAAACCTCGGTTTATTTTTTATAATAAATATTTTAAAATTCTAAATAAACTATTTAGCAATATTAAATACTAATCAAGCTGCATCTAAATTAATCAATTTTTCAATATAATACCAACACTCTTCTATTTGTGTATGGTCTTTATTTACTTTAGCATAAGCAGTCATACCATCTAAAATATTAATATACATTGAAGTTAGTACATGAGGCTGAAAAACTTTAGCTTTTTCAAAAAAACCTTCTAATAATTGCATTAACCATTCTCTATATTCAATGATTGGTCGAATAATAGACGGATATTGTTGTAATACTTCAAGTGATGCTTTTTGAAACATACAACCATGAAAATCATCGGAATTAAACCAAGCTACATGCCAAAAATAGACTGCCTTAATTTTGCCTAAATAATCATCTTCGTTAAGTATACTAAGTTCTTTTTCAATCGCTTCTTGAATACTCTTATTACGCCTAGACAAGCACTCCTCTATGAGGTTCTCTTTTGAAGGGAAATACTTATAAAAAGTCATCTTGGCAACGCCAGACTCACTGATAATTCGGTCTACCCCTACTGAGCTGTAGTTATAGCGGTTAAAAAGATTCAGAGCCGTTGCAATAATATCTTCTTTTTTTGACATTTTATTATCCTTTTTAAATTTTATCAAAAAGCTTAATTAATTATTTAGACATAGTTAAATGCTGGAAGTTTCTGGCACCTATGTATATTTATATTAAGCGAATTTCTTATATATACCCTCATATAAATTAAGCAAAAAACTTATGATTAACAAGCTTATTTGTAAAAAAAAATTTCTATTTAAAAAAAATTAAAATATATGGTGAATTATATCACCTTTTTACATCAGTTAAGTTAATTAATAATCTTTCTTATTATTTTTTAGATTGTTTAATAAATTGATTTCACAAAAAAATCATTTTATATTTAGGTCATCCAATAAAAAGATATTTGGTTGAACTAATAGTTATTCAAAAGCAACCAAAGCAAATCGACACTATATAATTGGAAAAGCAATAATATTAATTCATTGAGTACAAGACTATGCCAAAAAAATTTGAAAACTTTAACGACCCTAGACAGAAAGCTATAGACGGAATGAAAAATAGTATTTCTGAAGAATTATGGAACAAGAATTTGAATTTTCTGAAAGAGTTAAGAGCAGAGATTTCAAATCATCCTGTTTCAACTCATCCAGCAATTCAGATGCTAAATGATGGTGTAATTGATAAAGAAACATTGAAGCACATTCATTTAGAATATCGTCATGCGATTGTTCAGGTGTTTACTGATGCATTGCTCATGGCACAGTTCCAAACGAAGCAATTAGAGCCGCGTTTGCTATCTGGCTCTAAAATGTATCCTCGCTTCTTACTTAATCTCAATATCTTAGATGAGTTTGGCTTCCGTCCAGGTTTTGATCAGGATGGTTACTATGCTGGAAATCCAGAGTATGCACACTATCCTCTCTTTGAAGATGTGCTGGATGACTTTGAGTTGACTCAATCTGAGCGTAATGATTACCAACCGTCCCTTATTGCTCAACAAGTACGCAACTACTTAGAAAAATCTTTTGACCGTTATCAGGCAGTTTCAGCTCTTCTAGCCGTTGCTGAAGAAGAAGTAATTTTATTTAGCCCAGCTTTACGTCAAGCAACCAATGCTGTTGGATTTGATGTAGATAGTGGATATTACTACGTTCACGGTGTATCGCATGATGAAACAGCCGAAGCTGCTGATGATGATCATGAAGATGATTTATGGTTCGTGCTTGCTCAAGCTTGCGTTGAATCTGATTACAGTGCGATTCGCCAAATGTGCTTAGAATATTGTGACTTATGGCAGCAATTTTGGGATGAACAAATTGCTTATCAATATGGTACATATAAAAAGTTGGCTTAAGCATCAGATGATCGGGCTACAAGATATTTTGTCTTTAGCCCGTTTCACTATAAAAACACATTCATTCTCAATAATTTAATTAATACTAATACAGCAAATTAATCATCAATCGTTAAGATAGCGACAATTTACGTTTTTTCTTTTCACCATACATATTCAAATCAGCAACATCAATCAACTGTTGTAACTCTAAACTGTCATGTGGGTATATTGCTAAACCAATACTCGCACCAATTTTTAGATAAATATTTTCAAAACTAAACGGTTGGCTACATGCATCAACCAAACGCACAGTCATTTGTTTAGCTACATCATAATTTTCTACAGAAGGTAGAATAATCGCAAACTCATCTCCACCCAACCGAGCAACTAAATCATTTTTGCGAATGTTCTGTGAAAGTCGTTTGGCAATTTCAATCAGTGCCGTATCACCATACCGATGTCCAAACTGATCATTGATTAATTTCAAACCATCCATATCTACGATCAAAACGGCCAACTGCTCTTTAAATTGTTTTGCTTCTTGCAATTTCAGTCTTAAAGAATCTAAAAATAATGCTCTGTTTGCTAGACCTGTTAAGTGATCTCGTGTTGCAAGCTTATACAACTCTTGGTCGCTGAATTTTGTAGCATGGTACATTGCAGCCGCGATCAAATCTGACATCAATCCTAGAAGAGATAAATCCTTTTCATGAAAAGCATTTATCTGATCAGAATAAATTTTGATTACACCAATCACCTGCTGTTCATAAAATAATGGTACAACTGCCATCGAGCGCAGTCCGACACGCCGACAAGCTTCATGATTAACTCGAGCATCGGTTTCACTATCACGACAATACAAGGTTGTTTTTTGTGAAATACATAAACCTGATAGGCTCTTATTCAATGGCAGACGCAAACCCAATAGATGCTCAGCTTTATTTGAAACAGCTCGATAGACCATTTCATCGTCTTCAGCCAACTCAACAATTGTTCCTGTTGCAGAAATCACCAGTTTTTGAATTTGATTCGCAACTAGCGTCATTACCGCGTGTAAATCGACACCCAATTTTGCAATAGCAGTTTGAGTTTCGATGACAGACATTAATTGTTTGTTCGATAAGGGGGATTGTTTTGGCATTTTTTGAACAAGCGCAGTTGCATGGCTCAATTGTGCGAATTATTTCTCTTAAGTCAAGTTATTGGTTTAATAGACAAAACTGTCTATTAAACCCAAATAAATAAATAATGTTTTTAAACAGTGTAATACAGCGTACGTTTCTGAGAAAATTTTTCCAGTTGTTTGATGAAACCTTCAAAGTAATTCTTCTCCTTATCTTCAGTACGGTAGCCTGCATATAATGTGCGTCTCAATCCTTGAGGCGACACACAGTCTAAACGACGACTGACAACCCATCCCTTTTGTTCATATTCATTAACGACCCAGTCAGGTAAAGCCGCAATACCACGCCCACTGGCAACCAACTGAATTAACATCTGCGTTAAATCAGTCGTTCGAATATGCTTAGGTTGAATATTTGCTGGAATGAATAAATGCGCCATGATGTCTAAACGATGTTTATCAACTGGATAAGTAATCAACGTTTGTTCAGCCAAATCTTCAACTAGGATTTTTTCTTTACGCACCAATGGATGTGTCGTTGATAGTACCAAACGTGACTCGTATTCAAAAATCGGAAAGTATTCAATCCCTTTGAGTGCAATTGGATCAGCAGTGATTAATAAATCGAACTCAGCATTTTGCAATAATTCATGCGGATTAGACTCAAAACCCGCTGCAAAATCTAAATCGACATCTGGATATTGCTGGCGATATTGATTCAATAAAGGCATCAGCCAGTCAAAACAACTATGACATTCGGATGAAAAAATAATTCTCCCCGTTTGTCCATGCACAATACGAGTAATATCCGTTTGTGCTATCTGTACCTGAGGTAACACATCATCTGCTAGTCGAAGTAAACGCTCGCCGACATTGGAAAAACTTACTGGACGACTACGGCGATTAACAACTTCTACACCATACCAATGATCAAGTTCTTTTAATTGATGAGAAATTGCTGAAGGAGTTAGGCATAGATCTGTCGCAGCCGCAACCAATGAACCATGCTCACGCAGTGCAATTAATGTTTTTAAATGACGAAGTTCTAACACAACGATCACCACAATTGAATTTAATTCATCCTATCATGTTATTCATGAGTGTGTCTCACTATGAATTTTATTTTATTATTGTTTAATGAGATGAAATGTACTCACAATTAGAATCATGACTATATCGATTTAAGCTTATGTTCTTATTTATAAAAATTAGCAAAAGCCAATGACTTAATGCAAATGTGGTGAATCTTAAACGTTTTTTATCAGATAATTCAATTATTTGATTGCTCATAGATACCCAAGCACTGTATATTTTCAAAACAATAATAATGATGAAGATAAACCATGAGCATGTACAAAGAAATTGAAACCCAACTAAGAATCATTCATGCGTGTGAAAAAGGAGCAACTGGGGTTTACTACGGTCATAGACTGATTGCTAAGCTATTTTTTAAAGACATGGTTAAAACGCTAGATGAAATGCATCAACATGAAACTGAACATTTTAACTTGTTCGGCTATTTTTTTGCTCAATACAAAAATGCTGTTGTCTTACCCTCTATACTCTGGTGCGCAGGCGGAATAATTTATGGATTATTGATTGGATTGCTGGGTAGAAATGCAATTTGGATCAGTACTGCAAGCATTGAAAATATTGTAAACAAAGAACTAGATGAAGCTGCAATTTTCTTCAAAGAAAAAGATATTGAGATTCATCATGCAGTATTAGATATCCAAAAAGATGAAATTCATCATCAAAAGATTGCTTCTGAACATGCAGACTTTGCTAATAATTTAGCAAAAATTATCAGTTACTTTGCTCAACAATGTGCATATTTAGCAAAGTTTCTTGCCATTTATCTCAAAATATCTGTTCCAACAAAAAAATAATCTTTACAACTGATAAAGACTATAGAAAATACGATCTCTCAAATTCACTCAATTATTTAAATGTATAGCTGAAAGGCTCTACAAAATCTGACAAATATGCACAATCAATACGATAAGCTTAAGATCTAAAGTATCTTGATGGTTATAATTTAGATCTCTCTATGTTCTGATTAAAACAGTTGTTAAATTTATCTCCTCAACCTAATTTCTCTCTTTTTCTCGTTATTTTCTCCTTGGCAGTTGGTAGTTTCTGTATTGGAACGACTGAATTTGTTGCTATGGGGTTGATTCAAGAAATCGCTACTGATTTAAATGTCAGTGTTCCACATGCAGGCTATTTCATTAGCGCCTATGCGCTTGGTGTTATGGTTGGCGCACCAATTATTGCAATTTTAGGAGCTAAAGTACCGCGTAAAACGCTATTACTCAGCTTGATGTTATTTTATGGTTTAGCAAATGCCGCCACTGCCTTCGCAACAACATCTGAAGCTATGCTGATATCTCGTTTTATTGCAGGCTTTCCTCATGGTGCTTATTTTGGTGTAGCAGCATTAGTTGCAGCCGAATTGGCAGGAAAACAACGTAGAGCGACCGCGATTGCACAAGTAATGATGGGACTCACCCTTGCCAATGTGATTGGTGTTCCTATTGCAACTTGGCTTGGTCAGCAATTTGGTTGGAAATCTGGTTTTGAGTTTTCTGCCGTGATTGCTTTTATTACTTTAATCGGTGTCAGCCTTTTCGTTCCTAATATTCCACTTCAAAAGACGGCCAGTATTAAAGCGGAATTGGCAGGTCTAAAAAACATCAATATGTGGCTAACACTTGCCGTGGGTGCAGTTGGTTTTGGCGGTATGTTCTCTGTTTATAGTTATGTGTCTCCAATTTTAACTGAATATACACATGCCGATATTCGTATCGTCCCGATTGCACTAGCCATTTGGGGCGTTGGTATGGTGATTGGAGGTCTCGTTTCTGGCTGGCTGGCAGATAAAAGCCTATTTAAAACGATGATTGGAATTTTGGTGAGTTCTGCACTCGCCTTTGTACTTGCAAGTTTTATGATGTCTAATCTCTATACTGCGATTACAGCCTTATTTCTAATTGGTTTCACTGTGATTGGATTAGGTGGCGCATTACAAACACATTTAATGGACATCGCAGGCGATGCACAAACATTAGCGGCATCATTAAATCATTCCGCATTTAATTTAGCCAATGCCTTAGGCGCATTTCTTGGAGGATGGGTACTTAGCCATAATATGGGTTGGTTAGCACCGATCTGGGCTGGGTTTGTACTGAGTTTAGGGGGATTAGCAATCTTATTAATTGCTCTGGCTTATGCTAAATACACTCACAAAAATCAATCTGCCGTAATTTAACGGCAGATTGATCAGTTTATCGATATGAACTGATCAATTTATTGAGTTGTTGGTTATGCCATTTAGATAAGAATAACAAGGCTGCAATCACTCCTATTAAGGCAAAGAACATATCAGATTGAGTGTCCCACTCATATCCTTGTGTACCAAGAAACTCTTGCGCACCTTGTCCAAGTGCTAATGCAGCTGCCCATTCAATCAACTCATAAGTCGCACTAATGGCTAGCACAATACAGATCACAATAAAACTAAGCATTTTCCCTTTGGCTAAAATCTGATGTCGAATCAAAATTTCCCGTGCAGCTATGGCAGGCACAAAACCTTGCATAAAATGTCCAATCTTGTCATAAGGATTTCGATCTAAACTGAACCATTGAGCGATCTCAAAACCTAAAGGTACACGTGCATAGGTATATGCCCCACCGACGATTAATACCATTGCATGCAAAAAAATTAGGCTATACAAGAGATTAGTTAATGGAAATCTTGAATAAGTTGCAAATAAGATAGGTAAAACAACGAGGACAGGAACAACTTCCATCAACCATGTCGCTCTATCATACGGCTGTAAGCCAGATAAAAGCAGCAACAAAATTAAAATAATAGCTGCTAAACATAGAATCTTTGGTTGATTCATATCAAACTCTCAAATTAATTTTATTTTTAATTACATTAACATCAAAGCAAAAACATATTCCAGTAGATCGCTTGGTCAGGTCAAACATCGAATTAGAAAAAGAAAAATTTTACGGAATCTATACTTGGCTTTATTATTGAAATGACCAAAAGTAAGGCCATAGATCCATTAAAGAGTTGAACTTTTTTCTGATTATTGACAATCTTTTGTAAGCGCTCACCCATGTATGCCCAAATACCTACACATGGGATACTCACTACACCAAATACTGTACCAATAAAAATAAACTCAGCGAGATGGCTATCTACAGTACTATAAGTTGCGATTGCACCCATCGCCATAATCCATGCTTTAGGATTGACCCATTGAGACAGAGCTGCCCCAATAAAATTTAATGGTTTTTCTGGACGTTCATCAGCTTGTACGCTACCCGCACCATAAATTTTATATGCCAAATATAATAAATAGACAATGCCTATTATTTTAAGTGTTTCATACATCACAGCAGATTGACCTAAGGTTGCACCAATACCGAAACCAACTAAACTGACCATGACTCCAAAACCAAAGCCAATGCCCAAAATATGTGGAATACTCTTTTTAAAGCCAAAGTTTAGTCCAGAAGCAGCTAACATAATATTATTTGGCCCCGGTGTAATGGAGGTCACAATCGAATAAATTACAAATGATAAAAAAGTCAGTAAACTCATAAATTCAGATAAAAAATATTTTCAAACTTGCAGACAATATAGCAGCCAAAAAGATTTTTTTTGATTGATTGTTAAAATAATTCTGCCACCTTACTCCGAAAGCTTCTCACCACAATGTGGACAGAAACGATAAGATTTCTTCTCCTGTTCCTGCTCTTCTAAGAATTTTTCTCTCATCAGTTGCATAATGATTTCATGGGTTTGTTCTTTCGGTAATCCAACCTTTTTACGGATGCGTTCTATTTCGTCTTGATTGTGTAATAAATCTAAACCTTTCGCTTGCAGAACTTCCCGAAACTCCTGCTCAAGCCGTTGATTACGTTGATTCAATTCATTTGCTAAACCTGATGCTAAAATACCCGCGGGTAATGCTGCAATACCAACACCTAAAACAGTAATAAATGCACCAAGTATTCGACCTAAATTGGTCACTGGTGTCACATCACCATAACCCACTGTCGTCAATGTGACTACCGCCCACCACATAGCTTGTGGAATCGAACTAAATGCTTCTGGCTGAGCTTTATTTTCAACGACATAGATTGCTGATGCAGTCATGACAATCATAATCACTAAAATAAAAATAACGGCTTGGAAAGAACCTTTTTCTCGTTGAATTACCCTTAACAATATCTGTAATGAAACAAAATATCGGGTCAGTTTGAGTAAGCGGAATAAACGTAGAACTCGTAAAAAACGTAAATCGATATGAACAAAGAAATTAAGATATGCAGGTAAAATCGCCATTAAATCTATAATTGCCCCGCCACTTTTCATCCAACGAATACGCTGCTTCCATGCAGCCTCGTCTGGATTTTTTTCGACGATACTCCATAATCTTAATAAATACTCTCCACTAAAAATCAGGATTGAGATATTTTCAAATACGTCAAAATAAGGTTTGTACAACTTATAAATTTCATTAATCGATTCAAGGAGAACAGCAGCAACATTACCAATAATGAGAATAATTAATAAATAGTTAATACAAGCACTTATTGTACTTTTGTAGTCATCGTTATGAAGGTTATTATAAATAAAAAGTCGCAACCGTTGCCATGAAAGTTGAGCCATACCGTACAGATCATGATGTAAACTAAGCTAAAAATGTAACATGTTGCTTAACGATTTGATAAGTGATTTTGAGCAAAGACAATAATTTTACTTATCAATCAAAATAACGCTCTATACACAAAATTACCTTTGAACTTTTCTCTTTGGCTTTTAATAATCAATCTTTAATGAAAATTTTTTAAATGCTCATTTATACACAACTATAAATTTTATTAAACCCATGACAACAAGGGGAATTCACGTGGGATTCAAGCCTATTCCAACCCTTATTTCTTTATTCATTTCGCTCCTCATATGGTTCATTATTCCAGTTCCTTCTGGTGTCGATCCGAATGCATGGCATTTGTTAGCAATGTTTGTCGGTGTCATTGCCGCGATTATTGGTAAAGCCATGCCAATTGGTGCAATTGCGATTATTGCTATTACCTTAGTCGCCGTGACGGGTGTCACCAATGATAGTCCTAGCGGGGCTATCCAAGACGCACTCAGTAGTTTTGCTAACCCTCTGATTTGGTTGATTGGTATTTCGATCATGATTTCCAAAGGTTTGCAAAAAACAGGATTAGGTGCACGCTTAGGCTATTTGTTTATCGCGGTTTGGGGCAAGAAAACCATTGGTATTGGGTATAGCATGGTGCTGTCTGAACTGATTCTTGCGCCAGTGACACCTAGTAATACGGCTCGTGGTGGTGGGATTATTCATCCAATTGTACGTGCGATTTCCACCAGTTATGACTCAGACCCAGCCAAAGGCACTGAAGGTCGTATGGGGAAATATTTAGCTTTAGTGAACTACCAAGCCAATCCAATTACTTCTGCGATGTTTATTACCGCAACTGCCCCTAACCCATTAGTGGTTGATCTGGTGGCGAAAGCAACCAACAGTCAGATTTCCTTGAGCTGGAGTACATGGGCACTGGCGATGTTATTACCCGGTTTAATTGCCTTAATCATCATGCCTTTGATTATGTACTGGATGTATCCACCTGAAGTCAAAGAAACACCCAATGCAGCTCAGTTTGCGAAAACCAAGTTAAAAGAAATGGGCCCTGTCAGCAAAAATGAAATCATTATGCTCGGTGTATTTGGGATTTTACTGCTGTTATGGGCGGGTATTCCTGCCATGATCTTTGGCTCAGCTTGGGTGGTTGATCCAACCACAACTGCCTTTATTGGCTTAGGATTGCTGTTGATTACAGGTGTACTGACTTGGGAAGATATCCTGACGCAAAAAAGCGCATGGGATACTATTACGTGGTTTGCTGCTTTGGTGATGATGGCAACTTATTTAAATAAGCTCGGTTTAATCACATGGTTCTCAGGTGTGCTTGAAACAGGGATTGGTCATTTAGGTCTCAGCTGGATGCCTGCCTGTTTATTACTGATGCTCGCCTATCTATATGCACATTATATGTTTGCAAGTACAACAGCACATATCACCGCCATGTTTGCAGCCTTTTATACAGCGGGACTGGCATTAGGTGCCCCACCGATGTTGTTTGCCTTAATGATGGCAGCGGCTTCTAGCATCATGATGACCCTAACTCATTATGCAACAGGTACATCGCCTGTGGTATTTGGCTCAGGTTACACCACATTGGGTGAATGGTGGAAGGCAGGCTTTGTCATGAGTGTCGTCAATATCATCATTTTTGTGGCGATTGGCGGACTTTGGTGGAAAATGTTGGG
Organism: Acinetobacter modestus; assembly: GCF_014636095.1. GTDB lineage: Bacteria > Pseudomonadota > Gammaproteobacteria > Pseudomonadales > Moraxellaceae > Acinetobacter > Acinetobacter modestus. Next base: position 660,717 of record NZ_BMDV01000002.1, on the reverse strand, counting down.
TTATTGGTGATTAAATATGAGGAACATTCTGTACGAATAGAAATGTTCCTCTAAATTTAAATACCCAAATGTAGAACATACAAACTATTATTGGAATGAATGATCTTCTGCATAAGTTCTGCCAATATTTCAAATTGTCCTATCACGTCACTCTTTTGCATAATGATTTTTTCATAACCTGCTGTTTCTCGTAAAATACGATCAACATTTTCATTTGGGTCAATCACATCATCATATGCATGAACAAAAGTATATATACCTGTTAACGTTAAAATTTTTGGTGATAACTTTAATAGATTAACTAGACTAGAAAACAATTGAAATGCTTCTTTGGCCCCATCTCCATCAATCACTGTTACACCATAATAATTTAACCCAGTATGTTTTATTTTTAAACTTGGATTATATGTAGGTATCCATTTTAAAAAATCATTAAAATAAATAATAAGATCATCATGAATTGAAACATCATAAGAAACCTTACCGACTAGCCTGCAGCAATCATCATAAGAAAATTCATTTTTATTCAATAAAACAAAATCATGTAGTAGTGGCATAAATAGAACCTCAGTTTAAATGGTAGTTTTCTCTATCGATCAAAGCTTTCCACTCTTCATGGCTATAAAGTTTAAGATTCTTCAGTTGAGTACCTACTAATAAAAAGCGATCGTCCCATGTTAATACTTCCCTACTGTCGTCTAATTTTTTATTTGAAAAACAAGGAAATAAAATTGGATTAAAATATATTAATCCAATTTCAAGTAAATGCTTAATCTCTTTCGGGTTCTCAGGTATAGAGTGAAGTACGGGTATATTTTTTATTAATTTGCAAGCAATTTCATGAGGCTCAGAATCTAAATCATCCAAATACCATTTTTGGTCATCACACCTCCATAAATAAGCAGTAAAACCATTTTGCTCAATCAGTAATGTCTCTGTAATTGCATTTGGTTCCTCATACCAAACAGAAAATGCTAAAGTTTTTGTCGGAATAATTGAAAATTTTGGCGGTTTTAAATAAGGATAATCCTTTAACATTAAAGAAAGTAAATCTTTAATTGCTATTTCTAGATCCTCAACCTTCTGCTTTTTATGGATAATGTTAACTAGTTCAGAAATATTATCTTTTATCGTCAAAATACTTTTCATTTTATAAAAAATAAGGGCTGATTACTCAGCCCTTATTTTTAGCTAAATCAACAAATTAAGTCAATTGAGCAGCTTGAATTTTCTTAGTATCAACTTGATCAGCTTCTTTAGTATATTCGCCCATCTTGTCGAAGTTTAAGTATTTGTAGATGTCAGCAGCAGCACTGTCGATTTGCGACGCGTACTGTTGATATTCTTCTGGGCTTGGTAATTTACCAAGAACCGCAGCTACAGATGCAAGCTCAGCAGAAGCTAAGTAAACGTTTGCACCTTGACCTAAACGGTTCGGGAAGTTACGAGTAGAAGTCGATACACATGTAGTGTTCGGTGCTACACGTGCTTGGTTACCCATACACAATGAACAGCCCGGCATTTCTGTACGCGCACCAGCACGACCATAAATGTTATACAAACCTTCTTCCATCAATTGATGCTCGTCCATACGCGTTGGTGGAGCCAACCATAAACGAGTAGACAATGAACCGCTTGGTACTTTGTCAAGTAACTGACCCGCAGCACGGAAGTGACCAATGTTGGTCATACAAGAACCGATGAATACTTCATCAATTTTGTCGCCTTGAACGTCAGAAAGAAGTTTCGCGTCATCTGGATCGTTCGGGCAGCAAAGAATTGGTTCTTTGATGTCAGCAAGATCGATTTCATAAACTTTTAAGTATTCTGCATCAGCATCCGCTTTTAACAAGCTTGGGTTGTCTAACCACTTCTGCATGTTTTCAGCACGGCGCGCCATTGTACGAGCATCGCCATAACCTTCTGCGATCATCCACTTCAACATGGTGATGTTAGAACGTAGGTATTCAGCAACTTTCTCTTCAGAAAGTGTGATTGAACAGCCAGCAGCAGAACGCTCAGCAGATGCGTCAGAAAGTTCAAATGCTTGCTCAACAGTCAAGTCATTTTCCATTTCTGATAAATCGATCTCAAGGATGTTACCAGAGAAGATGTTTTTCTTACCTTTCTTCTCTACAGTTAAGTCACCAGCTTTGATCGCATAGTAAGGAATCGCATGTACAAGGTCACGTAAAGTGATACCAGGCTGCATTTTACCTTTGAACTTAACAAGTACAGATTCAGGCATATCAAGTGGCATAACACCAGTTGCAGCTGCAAACGCAACAAGACCAGAACCCGCTGGGAATGAAATACCGATTGGGAAACGTGTATGTGAGTCACCACCAGTACCAACAGTATCTGGAAGTAACATACGGTTTAACCAAGAGTGGATAATACCGTCACCTGGACGTAAAGATACACCACCACGGTTCATAATGAAGTCAGGTAATGTATGGTGAGTTGTGACGTCAACTGGTTTTGGATACGCAGCAGTGTGACAGAAAGACTGCATCACTAAGTCAGCTGAGAAGCCCAAGCACGCTAAGTCTTTTAACTCGTCACGAGTCATAGGACCAGTTGTATCTTGAGAACCAACAGTTGTCATCTTAGGTTCACAGTAAGTACCTGGACGGATACCTTGACCTTCAGCTAAACCACATGCACGACCAACCATCTTCTGAGCTTGTGTAAAGCCTTTACCAGTGTCAGCAGGTTGTACTGGAGTACGGAATAAAGTAGAAGGTGCGAGACCTAATTCTTCACGCGCTTTCGCAGTTAAACCACGACCAATGATCAAGTTAATACGACCACCAGCACGTACTTCGTCTAAAAGTACAGGCGTTTTAAGCTCAGCTTCTGCAATTTGTGCACCGTCTTTGAATGCAGTAACTTTTGCAGCAGTATGATCAATTTTCAATACAACTTCGTCACCCATGTTCATGTTAGCAACGTCGATTTCTACAGGTAATGCACCTGCATCTTCCATTGTATTGAAGAAAATTGGAGCGATCTTAGAACCTAAGCACACACCACCATCTTTTTTGTTTGGAATGTGTGGAAGTTCGTCACCGAAGAACCAAAGTACAGAGTTAGTTGCAGATTTACGGCTTGAACCCGTACCAACAACGTCACCAACGTAAGCAACTTGGTTGCCTTTCGCGATCAATTCTTTGATTTGGTTTAATGGACCAACTTCACCTGGTTTTTCAGGATTGATACCGTCACGCTCGTTTTTCAACATTGCATTTGCGTGTAATGGGATATCTGGACGGCTCCAAGCGTCTTGAGCTGGAGACAAGTCATCAGTATTCGTCTCACCTGTTACTTTGAACACAGTGATTTTGATTTCTTCTGGAACGTCAGCACGACTCGTGAACCATTCTGCTTCAGCCCAAGATTGTAAAACAGCTTTAGCCGCAGCATTGCCTGCTTTTGCTTTGTCTGCTACATCATGGAATGCATCAAATACAAGAAGAGTTTTCTTTAATGCTTCTGCAGCTAATTCAGCAAGCTCAGCATTGTCAAGAAGTTCAACTAAAGGAGCAACGTTATAACCACCAAGCATCGTACCTAGTAAGTAAACTGCACGCTCTTTAGTTACAAGTGGAGAAGTTGCTTCGCCTTTTGCTAGAGCAGCCAAGAAAGCAGCTTTAACATACGCAGCTTGGTCAACACCTGCTGGAACACGGTTTTCAAGCAAATCTACTAAAAATGCTTCTTCGCCTGCTGGTGGATTTTTTAATAAAGTTACAAGTTCAGCAGTTTGAGCATCATCAAGCGGCTTCGGTGGGACTCCGAGTGCGGCACGTTCTTCAACGTGTTGGCGGTAAGCTTCTAGCACAGTGTTATTCCTCTTTTTTAAAAAATTACTTGTAAGTTCCAGCTTGCTACAAGCTTTACAAGTAATATGGACAGCAAAATTTTACTAGACTTCGCGTTAAAAGTTAATGCAACTACCGTATTTCTACGTGATGCCCATTATTTTATAGCGAAATGTTCGTCTCTTTTGAATACCGCTTTGGTCTTAGATCAAAGCTTAATAAAACAACAAATTACATGCATAAAAAAAGACAACTGATGTTGTCTTTCTAATGAACCTATTAAAATGATTTATACTTTGGTAGCTGGTCATGTGGTGTAGCCAAGCATTGTTCAGTAAATTTCTGTTTCAACTGTTCACGTTCTGCATCAGGGTTCGCCTTCAGTCGATCGATTGGCATTGCATATACCGTTTCAATAATTTCAAAGATAAATTTACGTGTTGTTTCATCTTCAATTTTATCTGCATGTTCTTTTGCTTGCTTTTGTTCAATGCCATTTTGACGGTCCAAAGTAATTGAACGCGCCGCATTGCCCACACTGACACAATAACCATGCCACTGTTCTGCTGGAGTTAATTGTTTTTTATCTGCACAACCAACTAACACCAAACCTATTGCAATCAAAAAAAAAATTTTCATCATCGTACTGCGATTAATTTGATGCACACATCATACTGAAAGTTGTTCATTTTGCAAAAAAGAAGCGTTTAAATTGGTATGAGCTGCAATAAAATAATACAAATCATTTACTGCATCGCATGCTATTACCCATTTTCTGACATTTACCACCTGTAGAAGAAAGATACGTTGTGCCTGCAACTAAATTATAAGGTTTACCTTTCGCATCCCAACATCTTACACCATTGCAATTCTTCACAGGGATCAATGCTTCACTCGCGGCTGTAATGGTTGCATTTGATGTTGCAGTAGTTGTACCTGTTGATTTCGCTGTTTGTGTTGTTACCGTTGGAACATTTTTTTGTTCTTTGTTATTGGCCACGGAAACATTTATCACACTGGGAGTTGTCACTGTTGAATTTATATTTTTTTTAGTTGGATCAAGTTGAGGATCTTGCTTCTGAGTGGGCGGTGGTGTTGCAGAATAAGTCGTTACTCCTTTCGAATCGACCCATTTATAATACTCTTTTGCATTTGCTTGGAATGTAAAGCTGAGCAATATTAAGCCTATAGTTGCCAAAAGTTGACTTAAAGTGACAGGTTTCATCCACTCTCTCCAAAAAATGTCATTAATCTATATATTTTTCAATAGCTTATTTTTATTTTAACATATTTTTAAAAATATCTAGCATAAAAAACCTGCATTATTTTCATAAAACAGGTTTTCTAAAAAAGCTTTAAAAGCGCCAATTATAGAATACGTCAATGGCTCGCTCTAACGATTGACTTGCTTCTAAGTATAAACGGCGATTCATTTGATAACGCAAGGTCAATTTATTTACAGGTGTAAACACGCCTATGCCATAACGAATAAACAGGTCTGGCGTGATATAGCCCGTTAAACTCACTTGAGTGTCATCACCTGTACCCTGTGCATCAAGTGCTAAACCACTGAGACCAAATGTTCGACCAATCTGATTCGTTAAGGCCCGCGTTCCTCCTAAGCCCATACTAATGCCTGCGGCTGCAATAGTATTGTTTACATCAGATTTAAAGCCTTCTGTATTACTTAGGCCGCTACTTCCTTCATTGATACGACCTGTGACCAATGCATTCAATGCTTCTTGTTCAGATAGACCTGCATCATTATAAATTTGAACATTTGGAACGGTTGCTGTCCCAGTCACACGTAAACCAACCATACTACCTTGGACTGATTTATTCGCATCAATATCAAGTGTTGGATTCGCAAGTGGACCATTAAAACGTGCGATTGCTCTGTTTAAATCTAAGCTTTGACCATAAGCTTCAATCTTCACTTTCTGACTTACACCAATAGCACCATTCGCTCGCATTGCAGTTTCTAAACCACGTTGTGATAAGTGCAAGCGACCAACCAATGGAATATTACTTTCAAAACCTTGGAAGATCACTTGATTACCCAATGTCAGTGTCATATCCGCACGAATATCCCATGGTTTAGCTGCTTTCAATGTTGCAAATAAATCTTGTCCTTGCTGTACGACTCGTACATCTGGTGAAATATTTACAACTGGTGCAGTAGTCTCTGGCATAGAAATACGAGCACGTGGTACATCAATCGTTCCTCTTAAACTCAATTGTTGTTTAAATGGGTAAACATCCAAATTTAAATCTGGTTGCACGATTGCGGTAATCATCGGCGCTTGTCGAATTAAAAGATTATCGCCTTTCAAACTAAGCGCGAGATGAGGATCTTCTTTCCAATCGAAGCTACCTTTTAATCGCCCAACCCCTTGTCCACTGTTGAACGCACCATCAATACTTGCTGAATCTTGTCGAATAGACGAATAAAGCTGGATATTATTTAGATTTACAGGCAGTGAAATCATACTAATTGCACCATTTTTTAAGCGCATTTCACCTGTAAATTGTGGTTGAGTCAGTGTGCCATTAATTTTTCCAGCAAGTGCTAATGTACCCGCCATTGAACGTACATCTTTAATAAATGGCTTGAATACTTTGAGTTGTACATCATCAAAAGCAACTTCACCACGCATTGGCATTCCATTTTGAAATGGATTCACGATCACGTTAGCGTAACCTGTACCAATGTCTGGTGTTTTCATATCCACACGGAATAACAAGCCATCATTGACACTTTTCGCAATTAAGCTCAATTCATCATAGGTGACTGTGGTAGCAATATCTTGAGGATCATCAGGTGCAAGACCTATTTCACCTTTACGAGTGACTAAACTTGCATCCAGTTTTGGGCGACTACCTTTAGCCCACGAAGCTCGAGCATAACCATTCAGTTGACCAGTAACTGCTAAACCTTCTGGCATGAATACCGCAAAATCATTTAAATCTAGATTTTTGGTAACAACTGAAAAATTTCCTTTATTTTGGCTAATACGTGCCGATTGATCTAAACAAACCTGACTATGCAGACTTTGCCAACAATGCTGTCCAATATAAAGTTCAGATTGGGCTGTAGAATAAATGATAGCTGCGCTTTGATTTTGTACTAAATCAATACGGCGTGATTTAAAGTGACCTTTTTGTAATTGTCCTAACCATTCATTATTCTGATTGAAACCACCTGCAAGCTGTACATAAAAATTAGATTGGCGATTATTACTTTCAACTTTTAATACATGTGCTTTGCGCGTACCACCCAAGTTAATCGTTGCATTTTCTATTTCACGATTACCACTACGTAAATGATCAACTTTGGCAACTAATAATGTAGGTGTTGCTTCAGAAGTTGGCAATTCACCTTGAATACGTAAAGATCGAATACTCGCCAATTCATTAAATGCAAAATTATCTACGGCAATATTTGCCGTTGCTTTTAAACGTGGTTGTGATTGAACGTTTAAAACGCCGTAGGCACGACCTTGCAAACCTGGATAAAGCTCATACAGGGCTGGAGCATTCAGTTTCACTCTTAAACTTTGTGCATTGCCTGTGGCTTGTAACTGGTTCTGAGCATAGGCAAAAAATAAGTTATTGGCTTCAAACTGTTGTGGTAAAAAGCCTTTCTGATTGGAGTCTAACAATAAAGTAAGATTGCCACGACCACGAACAGGTTTATTATTAAGAAAACCTGCCGCGTTTAAATCCCGAATATCGATGCGCTTAAGCTTTTCAGACCAAACACCTTGTGTTTTAACATGCCCTGAGAGTTCACCTTTAAGAGTTGAAACAAAATACTGTGGTTTGAAGCGTACTAAAGATGCATTGATATCCCAACCAAGTTTATCTTTTAGGTTCACAGCACCTGTAGCAAAAATCTTACCTGCCACGCCATCATGTTTTAACTCATTAATTTTTATATATTCTGGTGTCCCTGCTACGTTGATTTTCAACAATCCATTGCCTTGATTTAATGCATTTAATGAACCGTTGTAATCAACTGCAAAACTTTTAAAACCTCCACCAGACTTCTGATCATTAAACATTAAAGCGGCTGTACTTTTGCCTTTTAATGCAACGGTCTCTATACGATCTGACTGAACAATTTGACCTTTTAAATCAATACGATCAAGTTGAATGATTTGTTGATTCGGTTTTGCAAAACCAGTTGCTTTAATATCGCCATTTAATAGATTAACAGGTGCTGTAGCAACGACTGTTTGTGGATTGAAATTCTCGGCTTTAAGCTGAGCCTGCCACGCTAACTGTTGCTTTTCAGTAGGTAATTTAACTTTTGCTTGCCCAGACAAACTACCTTTCGCAGCCTGATAACGAAAGTTTTCAACATTCAGCAGATTTGATTTTATATCAAGACGGGCATCATATTTACCTGTTGGTAATAATGCTTTCTCATGAGGTTTCACAGTTGTAGAAACATAGATATCTTGTTGACCTTGTTTTAAGGCGATGTCGGTATGACCGTCTTCGCTACTCAACCAACCAATATAAGGGACTGCTCGATCTATATTTTTCCATGCAACATTTAATAGCATCGGCTGCGGTTTGTGATCTTTCGATGCAGCTTGATTGAGTTTAACAGCCCAAGTTTCATATTTATCAAAAGCAAGCTGTGCACTTAAAGCTAAACCTTTTTCCAAAGATCCGGATGAACTTAAATTAGCATCTAAATTAGGTGGTAAAAAATCCTGTGCGATTTGCGGAACAGTTTTATCTTTAGGATTTAAATGATCCAAACGACCTTTAATATCCCATGAAACATGCTCATGCCAATTGACTAAACCTTTGAGCGCAATAGATCCACCCATTAATTGACCATTAAAGTCTTGAATATTCAATTGATTCTTTAGATCTGTCTCCATTAAAGCATTGTATTTACCTTCGGGTATTTGCTCACCTTTCAAATCAGTATCTAGATTTAGAACCAATTTTTGAATATCACCGCTAAATCTTGCAACACCATCTTTGGCAAATAATTTCTGTTCTTGCAACAAAGGTAAATGATAGTTTTTAAAAAGCAGTTCGCCTTGCATCGGTACATGATCGCGTACTGGGTGTATAACAGCCCAACCCGTTAATAAATCTGGGGTCTGGGTTGCGATACCTGCTTTTAATGTATCTAAAGATCCCGCTGCAACAACTTTAATAGTATGAATATTTAAACTTTTTAACGATGGAATAATGAGATCTGCTTTCGCATTAATTGGATATTTACCACTAAAATCCATTTTCCCTGTAGCGTGTTGGACTGCCAAATATCCCATATCCATTTTAGAGTCCTTAAACTCTAATTTGGTTCCAGACCATAGGGCATCTTTCAAGTAAATATCATTAAAACCAACTTTCGATGTTTGAGTTTTAATCTCAAGATGATCAAGAGTTGCTTCATCTACACGTAATACGAATGGAAGTTTGATTGCATCAAAGGCAAATGGTTTACCTGAAGGCGGTTTTTTGTTGATCACTTTCAGATTACGCACATCAGCATGACTTAAATGTATTTCTTTATTTAAGATTGCGCGCCAACCAAGAGATACATCAGCGCGATCCAAAGAAACATCTACAGCTTTTAATTGTACTAAAACATTCTTAAGGATGATTCCTCTGAGTAAATTTCCACCCTCATATTCATAACGAATCATTTTTTGGCTTTGCAGTACCCGATCTAATAAAAAACGACTGCCTTTGTCGGTAGAAATCATAACGATTAAAGAGCTAACCAATAACAAAAGTATGATCGACAAAATTAACGCAACACTTCTCATGATGCGTCGTTCTGATCTTGGTCCAACTGGTGGCGTTAGTTGCGGTTCTACTTCCGTCATAATCAACCTAAAATTGTTTGAGCTTTTCTAAAGGATGTTTTTAAATTATTAAAGCTGTGAGCCGATGAAAAAATGTAATCGGATCGGGTTATTGTCATTGGAAATACCAGATGCCACATCAAGCCGTATTGGTCCTATTGGTGATCTCCAACGGATACCAACACCAATACTGTATTCGGTTGGATTACTAAACTGTTTGTCATATGCATTACCAAAATCAGAGAAAATTGCTGCTCGCCAACCATCTTTAAACTGATAATTGTACTCTAAAGATCCTACGCCTAAAGCTTGTCCACCGATTTTAAAACCGTTCTCCTCTGGCGAAAGACTTTTGTAATCGAAACCGCGTAAGGACTGGTCTCCCCCAGTAAAGAAACGGAGGTTATAAGGCACTTTATTAAAATCATCTGTGAAAATATAACTTGTGTCAGCTCGACCTACAAACTGGTGATTTTCATTTTCACCCAATGAATAAATAAAACGCCATCCACCTGTCAAAATTGCCATATTTGCATTTGATAATAATGACTCTGTCCCTAATTCAAGCTTGTAAGTTTGCTTAAAACCTTTGGTTGGATTCAAGCGAGAATTACTATTGGTCTTTGAAAGTTCATATCCAAATAACAAGGATTCTTGTTCCGAATCAATTCCTGATACTTTAAAAGCGTCAGGTAATTCATTAATATCAATATCACCTTTTTTAGTTAGACGATCTAAACGGTAACGTAAACCAATGATATGTTGCCAATCACCCAAAGGATTTTTAATAACACGTTCACCACCTAAAACAGCAGACTCAACCAATAAATTAATATCTGGGCCAATGTCGTTGCGCTCTTCGCGCTCGTAACCACCCACAAGGTTAAAGTAATCGTTGAGTGGATGTTTATAAGGGATGCTGTATCGCCCATCTATAGATTGACGAATTTGTGACACCTCAATGTTGGCATCAAATGCATGACCATATTTATTCACAATCGCTCGTCTGTATTGACTACGCACACGAGCACCCGTGTCTGTACCATAACCGATACCAGTTTCTAAACTATTCAAACGATCTGCATTAAGCGTTACTACGACTGGAATTTTTTTCTCAATTCTCGTTTGCTCTTCTAATTTTTGACGTTCCTCTTCGTCATCATCATGTTCATGTGATAAAGGCATAGAGCGTGCTAAAGCATAGGCTTGAGGGGCTTGACCTCCAGAAAATTGCGTTTCATCAACGACATCTTGCGTAACTTCTTGTGCAGAAGTTACTTTTTGTCTTGCTAACTCTGCTTTCTGTTGACTATTTAGCAATTGAGATTGTTGAATTTTCTGTTGATCGACTAAAGCTTGAAGATCTGGCGCTAATTCTAAAGTAGGCTGAATTGGGTCAGGTTTAATCGTATCTACCAATGTGTAATTAAAGTAACGTGTATTGGTTAAGTTATTTGCTAAGGCATTTACACGCCAAAATGCATAGTCATCACCCTCTTTCCAAGGTGCCAAACTATCTAAAACTTTTTGAGTTAAAGGCAATGGCTTAGTTGGATCGCTCATACGATACTCAACTTGTTTAAGTTTATATCGCTCACCCGTCTCATATTTTAGATTAATTTCAGCTACTTTTTCTGGCTGGCTAATTTTGACATCATGCAAACGCCAATAACTATCAAAAAAACCGTTATCCGATGCGGCATTCACTATCCTTGTTTTTGTCGTTTCATATTTACCATGATTAAAGATGTCCCCTTTGTCTTGTTCAGGGATCAAGCGTAAAACTTGGAATTGAGGCAAGTTTTCACCCGCACCAGAAAATTCAATATTTTGCTCTTTAATACGGACGGGTTCATTCGGTGTGACAATGACTTTGACTTTATTATCACTTACCCGTTCAAACTTATAAGTAGCATTATAATAGCCTACAGCTTGTGCAGCCTGATTGGTCAACACTCTTAACTGAGGTAAAGCGACGTTAAAGTCTTCAAAAGATTCTTGAGTAAAACTTGATAGTTTTGCTTTTATATTTGCAGCCAACGCAGGAGGTGCGCCAGTTACATCAGCAGTAATACGTGGGATTTTCTCTGCACCCATTAAGTTATCTGGGTGAAAACGATTCCATATTTTTCGAAAGAACCCGACTTTTTCTTTAGGCTGATCACTTTGTGTTTGAAACTCTGGTAATGTTCTACCCGTTTCATTTGCTTCAACGACAATCTTACTGTCGGTTTGAATGTCTTGCATCAGCCGATTAATATCCACTGGAGCCTTAGTAATTTCTATCAGTTCAGGCTGTGAAATGTCATTAACAACTGTTGGTGGGTTTTTTGACGTACTTTCTCGATAAGCTTGGGCCTCATTTTTTGCACTCTCAGCCTCACGAAAAATTTCATTCGCCATTGTTTGATCAACAGGGATAACTGGCAAATTTTCTAAATTATCATCAAGCTGAATCGGTTTTAATTCATTAATCTGATTATTAGACTGCTCTTGCTGTTTCAATGCCAACAAGCTGTCTTGTTCGGCTTGATTAGCAAGAGGCTGATTTGTACTGCTTGATAAAACAGTTGATGTATCCTCAGTACTTTGATCAGATTTAACTTGATTCAAAGACTGTTGGTCTACGGTTTTATTATTTGATGTATTTGATGTATCTGTTAATTGTTCTTGCGCATAAGTAGCTGATATACAAGAAGTAATTAAAAAAGTACTACAAATAAGTTTAGGAAAGCTCTGCATTTTAAATATTAAATGCATAGAATGAACCAACGTTAACTGTTTAAAATTAGCTTTAGATGACATGTAGAACTCTAAACTTATTTTTAATTTATCATTTGTGACTGGTGAAAATACTTCAAATCTTTGATTTTCATCCAATCAAATATGAAAGTATCATACATGCATTTTGTAGCATTTTTACAGTACGTCACATTTTTTTATAAAACACAATGAAGTGAACACACGATGAAACAAGATGAGCGCTTAATGACATCACGTCGGTTTGCACCGATGTTTTTCACTCAGTTTTTTGGAGCCTTAAATGACAATGTTTTTAAGCAAGCTCTACTTTTAGTGATCACTTATGGTTGGATTCAGCAACAAAGTGCTCCCGTCAGTACGCTCAATAATCTAGCTGCCTTATTATTTATCTTGCCTTACTTTTTCTTTTCTGCAACTGCTGGGCAAATTGCTGATAAATATGAAAGATCTCAACTAATTCGCTTTATAAAAATATTAGAAATTATCATTATGTTGATTGGAACCGCAGGGTTCTTGCTTGGAAATTTATGGTTACTACTTTTTGCATTATTTCTGATGGGAACGCATTCAACTTGTTTTGGTCCAATCAAATATGCAATTTTACCAGAAATTCTAAAACAAGAAGAATTGATGTCTGGTAATGCACTTTTCCAATCAGGTACATCGATCGCAATATTATTAGGAATGATTCTTGGAGGTGCAGTCATTGCATCATCGGAAGGAAATTTATTGTGGATTAGTGTCACTGTTGTAATCATAGCTTGCTTAGGCTATTTATGTAGCCGATTTATTTTACCTCAAAAGGTTGCAGCGCCAGATTTACAAATTGACTGGAATTTTTTTCGTACAAGTTTTCAAACTTTAAAATATGCTAAAAGCCTTCCGATCATATTTATTGTTTTGCTCGGTAATTCTTGGTATTGGTTTTATGGCGCAACCTATTTAACTCAAATTCCTCAATTGACCCAACAAAACCTGCATGCTTCTGAAAACGTTGTCAGTCTACTTCTCACCTTTTTCTCTGTTGGGATTGGTGTAGGCTCTTTACTGTGCAGACGTATCGGTGGTACAGAGATCAATATTAAAATGGTACCTTACGGTGCGATTGGGTTAACGATCTTTGCTTTGTATTTAGCAGCGAGCCTCTCTTTTGTTCCTGAGCGAACTGGCGATTTACTGAGTTTAAAAGATATTTTTACCCAAGGCGCCGTGTACTATCATGTCATGCTTGCCGTGACTTTATTAGGTATTAGTGGTGGATTTTATATTGTGCCGCTATATGCAATGATGCAAGCTTACTCACCACGTTCTCACCGTGCGCGTGTGGTAGCCGCAAATAATATTCTAAATGCTGTATTTATGGTTTCTTCTGCAGTTTTCTCAATTTTAATCTTAAGCATTTTAAAAATTGATATTAAAATATTATTTACGATTACTGCAGTTTTAAGTGCAATTTTCTCATTTTGGTTATTAAAGCGTTTAAAACCGTTGTTGGAAAATGCACCCAATACTTTAGAGGATTAATATATGCGTCATTTTACAGGTATCGATAAACTTATTAATTCTTTTGATCAGGCTCTTCGTAGCTTAGTGCCAGGGGCAACTGCTGCTCAACGATCTAATCCAGCAAATTCAGAACCTTCACAATTATGTGTTAGCGATGCTCGCCATGTAGCAGGTTTAATGCGTGTCAATCATAGTGGCGAAGTCTGTGCACAAGCGCTTTATCACGGTCAGGCGCTCACTGCAAAACTCCCCCATGTTCGAGAAGAAATGCAACAAGCTGCGATAGAAGAACAAGATCATCTCGCTTGGTGTGAAGAGCGTTTAAAAGAATTAGACAGTCATACGAGCGTACTCAATCCAATTTGGTATGGTTTATCTTATGGTATGGGCGCAATAGCAGGTATTGCAGGTGACAAATATAGCTTAGGTTTTGTCGCTGAAACGGAACGTCAAGTCAGCCAACATCTACAGGAACATATTCAACAACTTCCATCTCATGATGATCGTTCACGTAAAATTTTAGAACAAATGAATGAAGATGAATTACACCACCGCGAGACAGCCTTAAAGGCTGGAGGTGTTGATTTACCTGTACCTGTGCGTATTACCATGACAGCTATATCAAAATTAATGACTAAAACCAGTTATTATTTATAGGCTTATATTAAAAACTGAATCAAAGCAGGTAGTAATACATTAAAGCCTGCTTGGTTTAAATTAAATACTTCTTTATTTATGATTCACTCTTATATTTCATATAACAAAACTAGGTCGATCTTAATTTTTTTGATACCATTCGGCTTTAGATTTCAGCTGTAGCTTTCTTTTTATGACCGTATCTTATCAACAGCAACTTCAAGAGAAAGTTGAACGCATTACCACACAATTCGCTCCGTTCAATCCCCCAACTTTAGAAGTGTTTCAATCACTTGAACAACACTTTCGTATGCGCGCAGAGTTTCGTATCTGGCATACCGAAAATGATTTGTTCTATGCCATGTTTGAACGTGCTGAAGATGGTAAACAAAAAGAAGTTATACGAGTTGATGAGTTTCCAATTGCAGATCGCAGTATCAATGATTTGATGCCACGTTTATTAGAAGAATTAAAAGCAATTCCTATTTTATCACAACGTATTTTTGAAGCTGATTTCCTCGCCACATTGAGCGGAGAAATGTTGGTGACTTTAATTTATCATCGCCGTTTAGATGTAGATTGGGAAATCGCTGCGAAAGCTTTAGCAGAAAAGCTGAAGATTAAAATTATGGGGCGTAGCCGTGGCCAAAAAGTGATTATTGGTGACGACTACGTAGTTGAACAACTCAATGTTCATGGTCGTACTTTTAAATACAAACAAATTGAAAGTAGCTTTACACAACCCAATGCACAAGTGTGCCAACATATGTTGGAGTGGGCATGTGATGCTGCTGAAAGCTCTGAGAAAGACCTATTAGAATTGTACTGTGGTAATGGCAACTTTACTTTACCACTCTCTTTAAAATTTAAACGTGTCCTTGCAACTGAACTTGCTAAATCTTCAGTCTACGCAGCGCAATGGAATATTGAGCAAAACCAGATTGAGAATATTCAGGTGGCGCGTTTATCTGCCGAAGAGTTTA
Source organism: Acinetobacter modestus (assembly GCF_014636095.1). Taxonomy (GTDB): domain Bacteria; phylum Pseudomonadota; class Gammaproteobacteria; order Pseudomonadales; family Moraxellaceae; genus Acinetobacter; species Acinetobacter modestus. The sequence continues at coordinate 645,165 of NZ_BMDV01000002.1, read as the reverse complement.
CTCAGGCGTATCAAGGCGAACGTGAGTTTAGACGATTACAGGAAGCTGAAATCGACATTCAGAGCTATGACTTTGACACGGTATTTGTTGACCCACCACGTGCGGGGATTGATGATGAAACCTTGAAGTTACTACAAGGCTTTGAGCGTATTCTCTATATCTCATGTAACCCAGATACCTTACATGACAACTTAAAAACCTTAGCTCAAACACATCGAATTGTGAAGTTTGCGATGTTCGATCAATTCCCTTTTACTCATCATGTGGAATCTGGTGTATTGCTCGAAAAGATTTAAACAAATTATTGCAAAGTAACTATTAAAAATAGAGAGTTTTCATAACTCTCTATTTTCATTTAAAGTTTTTACTAGAAAAAATGATGTTTTTCAAAGATCAAGTCATTCAACTGTCATAATTTCGTTAGAAACAAAAAGAATCATCGAAAAAACTGAAGTTCAACTGCTGCTTTTATCACTTAAGCTGACTTGTATTTTATTTTAAAGTGATTATATTTCGATCTATGTTAGGTTGTATATGAAGGCTCTATGAGTTTTTGGCAAAAATTGTTTAATGCAGATCAGCAATATAATGAACACAAGAACCAAACCTCTTGCGTTGAAAATGATTGTTCTTGCAAATCAAATGAACAACTACTGGATGCTTTAGTCAAAGCGACAGATGAAGATGTGATTAAAGGTATAAAGAAAGTCCTCATTTCCCGAGGCTATAGCCGCAAAGAGCTTCTTGCACTTATCAAGACGCCAATTCAATAAAAATAAGCGCTTCTCATCTTCTAATGCTTAGAAGATGAGAAGTTGATTAATTACAATTATCTTGAGCAATTTCACCAACGATTGGACCTAAATTAAAAGTCTTGTCATGACGTTTAGTTTCAGATGAATATAAACTTGAAATTGAACCATCCAAATATAACGCATTATCAATTTTTAAATTTTGCTTGAAGAATTGCGCAAACTGATAAAAATTGACTCGTTGTTGTGAAATCACAAAGTACACTTGATTGTTTCTAACACCTACTCCATTTCTTATTTTTAGAGAATTTGAATCGGCTAAAAATTGGCTATTTACTTGGCCTTTATAAACCAGGATTGGTCCAGACTGCGTAGCAAAGCGTGGCTTAAATCTCATGGATTTATAATCTGTCGTTGTTTTAATTACAGCATATTTATCATTCCATGCAAGCACACCATTTGGTTGCATAAAAAAATTACCAAATCCTTGCGCTTCATTGAGTTCAACAATTTCTTTACCCTCTTCAGCATATAAACCGACAGGTTGAAAATCAGGGTGATACATACCTGCGTTCATAGCAAAACTTAACTGTTCACATGTTGGAAGCATTTTTTGAATATGAGCAAATTTTTGATAATAACGAGCATTCTTTGGATCTTTTAGGAAAAGTCTGAGTTGCTGTAAATGGTCTACTTTAATTACATCATATGAAATATTGTCTACTTTAATTATTTGATGCTGCATCGCATAAACATGAGACATACCAATACTGACCAATGAGGCTATAAACCATTTTTTTAACATAATTTAATATTGTTCAAATCGACTAACCTGATTGTCCCATAATGTATTTCAACATAAAAAGAATAGATACAATCTCCACACATAATCGTATAAATGAGTCTTTAAATGCACTCGATAGATTCATATTTTTTGATTAAAATACATCTGTATATACAATAGTCTCGTATGAGTATGCAGCAAACACAGCGACATTTCCCTCTCGGTGCACACCTAATTGTTAAACACTTTGGTTATAGTCATCACGGTATTTATGCAGGTCGTGGACGAGTTATTCATTATTCAGGTTTTGCCCATATTTTTAAAAAACGTCCAATTGAGATGACCTCAATTCAGCGCTTCGCTCGGGGAAAACCGATTTATACGAGAAATTATAATTCCCCTCGTTACAAGGCGAAAGCGATCGTTCGTCGTATGCGCTCGCGTATGCATGAAAATCATTACCATTTGATTATCAATAATTGCGAACACTTATGTACATGGGCGATCACTGGAATTGAATCGAGTATTCAAGTTGAGCGTATGCAACGGCGTTTAGCAACGATTGGTTATATTAGCTCGATCATGAGTTATATGAATAGCATCATGTTAACGATTGCGACGGCTTGTTTTGCCCTCGTGTTATATATCAAAATGATGCTACGTCGGCAGGCAAAAAGATCAGTTCCTGCATATTTATCATTGAAGGATAAATACAATAAAAATAAAAGTATTTAGTTTTCTAATTTGCTCATAGATTTAATCAATCTGTTTGTTTCGCCATACTTCATATAAATCATGGTTATGATTTGGTTTTACTTGAACAAAAGTAAATTCTTGCTGACTCTCAGGTGGTACTCGTAATATTTGAGCAATATGTTCAGTAGACAAACCAAATGGCTCTGCATCTTGATTAGAAAATGCATAAAATACACAATTAATTCCCGCCATACGCATTGCAGCTAGACACATTGGACAAGGTTGCCCACTCGCGTAAACAACACAGTTTTCAAGATTTGGACTGGCTAAAGCTTTTCCTGCTTCACGTAATGCTGATAATTCTGCGTGTGCAGTAGGATCGTTGGTGAGTTTAATTTGATTCACACCAGTAGCAATCACTTTGCCATCTTTTACAATCACTGCCCCAAAAGGACGACCACCTGATTTTGCATTTTCTAATGCTAGATCTACTGCTTTCTGTATAAACTTTTGATCATCCATCTTTGGCTTATCCTAATAATCAAATTTAAGTGATACGTTTCAATGCCTTTATTATAAATTAATCAATAAAATCAAAACAATTATTGTCATCAGCTTATTGAAAATCAAGCAAATTTCACATAAATATTTACTTTTCTTTTAATCAATTATATATTTCCCATATAAATTTTTTATCCAATCTACATTGAGAATTTTATGTTGGAGATAGCAGTAATCTGATAACCATATTTCAATCGCACATTGAAATGGGTTATCAACGCGAATTTTCGGGCTAAAAGCCTAGCTTTGCTTTTGATTACTTATATTTGGATTCCAACATGAACCTATCCAAGTCTGAACAAAGGACTTTACACGTCTTAGCAAAAGGCGGAAAAATCGTAAAACTCAAAAATGAATCAGGACAACTCATCGCTGTAGAATGTTATAGCCGTGAAGGTTTTGTCTTATCTGATTGCACACTCGATGTTTTTCGAAAACTTAAGAAGAAAAGATTGATCAAATCACAGGAAGGTCAATCCTATCAAATCAACTTGAATGGGCTTAGAAACGTACGACCTCAACTCGACAATCAATAAATATCGACTATCACCTGATGAAGCTTAAAAGTCATTTTTCTTCATCAGTAATTTTAAAAAATCTTAGGTAATTAAAAATGAATATTTTAATCCGTGATGAACAAAACACTGACATCCAAGCAATTTTTGATTTAACAAAAAAAGCTTTTAATGATGTAGAACATACTAGCCACACAGAGCAATTTATCGTCAATGCGCTTCGTGAATCCAAGCAACTTACTGTCTCTTTAGTTGCTGAAACTCAAGGGAAAGTCATTGGTCATATTGCATTTTCACCTGTCTCTATTTCCGATGGTACGACAAACTGGTATGGCTTAGGTCCTATTTCCGTTCTTCCTGAATATCAAGGAAAAGGTATAGGCTCTAAACTTATGAAAGAAGGTTTGAATAGGATCAAGGCACTGAATGCAAAAGGATGCGTATTACTCGGTGATCCTAATTATTATGGCAAATTTGGGTTTAAGGCTGATGCTAGATTGATCTTAGAGGGTGTTCCAGCAGAGTATTTTCAAATTCTTGCTTTTACCTACATACCAAATGGCTATGTCATCTATTCAGATGCATTTAATGCAACAAAATAATAGTTGTAGAAAATCGTATCTGATCTACCACTAAAAAATTAAAAAACTCACGCCATAGATAGCGTGAGATTTTTTAATAAATAATTGATTTATTAAATATTACTTCGCAGCAGTTGCTTCAGTCGTAATATTCACAGTGATCTTATCTCCAACATTTGGCACGTAGTTACCGATACCAAATGCAGAGCGGTTAAAACTTGTTGTTGCATTGAAGCCAATCGCGGGTACTTTCGCCATTGGATGCTCGCCTTGTTTATTAAGCACAGCATCCAAAACCACAGGTTTAGTCACACCTTTTACGGTCAAATCACCTGTAATTTTAAAGTGCTTTTTGTCCTTAGTCTCGACTTTGGTACTTTTAAAAGTAATGTTTGGATATTTAGCAGCATTAAACCACGCTTCCTCCTGGAACTCCTTATCCAACGCAGGTACATTGGTATTTACACTGCCGATTGGAATAGTGACCTCAACAGATGAATTTGCTGGCTTGGCATTATCAACTTTAATCACACCCTGAATATCAGTAAAGTTCGCGCTTGGTGTAGAGAAACCAAAATGGTTCCAGCTAAACACGGTGGCGGTATGGGTTGGATCAATTTTATAGTCAACTGGTGCAGCCAAAGCGACTGAACTTGCGATGGCAACTGCTAAACCGAGGCTTAATGTTTTAAACTGCATTTTTCGTATCCTTGTTTGATATGTTGTTTAGTTTATAGATCACATAATTTTATTCACCATTCTTTATAAAACGATATGTTTCACCAGTGCAACAATAAAAGCGTTACAGTTGTTATGTAAAGCGAATATCATAAGACTATTCGGTACTATACATATCGTCGCCACAATGACATCATCAATTGACATACTTTTATTCAGATTTTAAAGATAAACAACAAGGTAGAATATGACACATACTGTTCAGGCCCAAAATACCACAACCCCTTATCGTGTAACGCTTACAGACTCTTCTGGTCATACCTGGTATGCAGATGAACCAACAGACAAAGGTGGTCAAGACTCAGCACCAAATCCAATCCAACTGGTACTTTCTGCTTTAGGTGCATGCACAACCATTACACTGGAAATGTATGCAAACCATAAAGGAATTAAACTTGATCATGTGCAGGTTGATTTGGCTTTAAACCCAAATAGTGAACCTGAATCAGGTCAAAACAATATTGAACGCAAGATTATACTAAAAGGTGAATTTACTGAAGAACAGCATAAACGCCTATTAAAAGTTGCGGAAAGCTGTCCTGTTCATAAATTATTAACATCGAATATTTCGATTCAGAGTGAATTAAGTATTGGGTAAGAGATATAAATATGGTCTTTATGTTAAAGACCATATTTTATAAAAAATTAATCTTGAACTGATAATTCAGTTCCTGACATTCAAATCCCTCCAACATCTTCCGAGGAATAATCTGTTTTGCTTCTGGGCTTATAATCATATAAATTAAGTCATACCAATTCACTTCATTCTTGTCATCTGGACAGTAAAACAGCTCTAGTTCCTGATCTAGCTTAATATATTTTTCACCAATACTTCTTAGCTCATAACCATATTTATTGGTTAAAAGTATATTAACCAGTTCTATAATTTTAGACTTATACTGTGGAAAAAACTCTGGTCTTTCAAAATTCTGGACCATCTCTAAGCTTGCTATTTTCAAAAATTGTGTTTCATATTCATTAGTACAATCGAGACCAAAAAATCGCCAAGCGGATAAATTTTCGAAATCTTTCAAACTCTGAATTAAAGATTCAGTATATTTAAATAGTTGATATTTACATAAATTCTGTTTTGGGTCTTCTGTGAAAAGAATTTCTGAGTCAAAAGCTATACCAAGTTCAGCCATAGCACTTTGTTCAAATAAAGCATTCCTAAGTTTTAAACGCCAGTCATCAAACTCAAAATAATAAGTACGGTTAGCAGCAATTCTACAAATCATTGAAAATAAATGTGGCGGTATATCATTCATAATAGTTTTATTTAGCCTATAAAAAATTAAATATTTAATAATTACTTTAATTATATATCAACATTGATTCGAGAAACTAAATTTACACATGTAAAAAAGCGCTCCTATTGGAACGCTTCTTATGCCACTTAAATCATTAAGCGGTTAATTCTTTAACCGCAGCAACAACTGCTTCAGTGGTGATACCGAAGAATTGGAATAAATCTTTTGCAGGCGCAGACTCGCCATAAGTGGTCATACCAATCACCTTGCCGTCTAAACCAACAAACTTCCACCAGTAATCCACATGAGCCGCTTCAACCGCTACACGCGCACGAATCTGTGCAGGTAATACCGCTTCACGATATGCAGCATCTTGTTTCATAAATTCTTCTGCACATGGCATAGACACGACACGCACACCATCAAGTTGTGCGTATGCTTCCATTGCCAATGAAACTTCAGAACCTGTTGCAATAATGATTGCTTTTAACTCACCTTTTTCTTCTGCAAGTACATAACCACCTTTTGCAGCGTTTTGAATTTGAGCTTCATTACGTGCTTGGAATGGCAAGTTTTGGCGAGAGAAAATTAATGCGGTTGGACCATCTTTACGTTGTAGCGCAGATTTCCAAGAAATTGCAGCTTCAACTGTATCGCATGGACGCCAAGTATTTAAGTTTGGCGTACCGCGTAACGATGCAATTTGTTCGATTGGTTGATGCGTAGGGCCATCTTCACCTAAACCGATCGAATCATGTGTATAAACATGAATCACACGTTGCTTCATCAATGCTGACATACGTACTGCATTACGTGCATATTCCATAAACATTAAGAATGTTGCAACATAAGGAACAAAACCACCGTGTAAAGCCACACCGTTCGCAATTGCAGTCATACCGAATTCACGAACACCGTAATACACGTAGTTACCCGCTGGATTTTCTTGTACGCCTTGGCAACCTTTCCAAAGTGTTAAGTTAGAGCCAGCCAAGTCAGCAGAACCACCTAATAATTCAGGGAGTAATGGACCGAATGCCTGTAAAGTATTTTGGCTTGCTTTACGAGTTGCAATGGTTTCAGCTTTTGCATTTGTTTCAGCAATAAATGCATCGGCTTGTGCTGCAAATTCAGCAGGTAAATCACCATTGATACGACGTAACAATTCAGCCGCTTCAGTTGGATATTTTGCTTGGTATTGAGCAAATAATTCATTCCAAGCTGTTTCAGATGTTTGACCTTTTGCTTTTGCATCCCAAGCTGCATAAACATCTTCAGGAATAACAAATGCGTCTTCTTTCCAGCCTAATGCTTCACGTGTTAAAGCAATTTCGTCTTTGCCCAATGGCGCACCGTGGCAATCTTCTTTACCTTGTTTATTTGGTGAGCCTAAACCAATAATCGTTTTACATATAATGATCGTTGGTTTATTGCTTTCAGCTTTCGCTTCAACAGTTGCTTGACGAATCGCATCAGCATCATGACCATCTACGCGAAGCACTTGCCAACCATAGGCTTTGAAACGTTGTTCAGTATCATCACTGAACCAACCTTCCACTTCACCATCAATCGAGATACCATTGTCATCGTAGTATGCGATCAACTTTCCAAGACCTAAAGTACCTGCAAGTGAACATACTTCGTGAGAAATACCTTCCATCAAGCAACCATCGCCAAGGAAACAGTAAGTGAAGTGATCAACAACATTTAAGTCATCTTTATTAAACTGGGCAGCCAACGTTTTTTCAGCCAAAGCGAAACCCACTGCATTGGCAATACCCTGACCTAATGGGCCAGTTGTGGTTTCAATACCAGGTGCATAACCTAATTCTGGATGACCTGGAGTTTTAGAGTGTAATTGACGGAACTGTTTTAAATCTTCAATAGATAATTCATAACCCGTCAAATGCAATAACGCATATTGCAACATTGAGCCATGACCATTCGATAATACGAAACGGTCACGGTTCGCCCATTGAGGGTTACTTGGGTTATGATTTAAAAATTCGCGCCAAACTACGTCAGCGATATCTGCCATCCCCATTGGAGCACCAGGATGCCCTGAGTTTGCTTGTTGCACAGCATCCATAGCCAAGACACGAATTGCATTTGCAATACGACGTTCATTTAAAGGGGTTGTCATAAGTCAGAATCCGATTAAATCAAATAAGATGAGAGAAGATGAGAAATCATCTTTCAAAAACTGCGACTATTGTCTTAAAAAAACAAGATGGGGTAAAGTGCAATACACGATATTTCTTATATTTTGATCATTCAAATACAATTCTTTATATAAATGCTCACCATCTAAACAACCACTAAAATGCATTCATTCCAATATGAAAATTTATAATTCAGAAAAACTTTATTAATTAAAGCATTAATATTAGTTTTACTGATACACATATCAATAAAAACACAATGAAAATGAAATAAATTCATGCATTTTAGTCAGCTTATGCTAGTCCTATCCGCCAAGTCGATGTAACATACTCTGTCTTTTTGAAAATAACCATGATAGGACGTTCATGCGCGAGTATGCTGTTTTTACTTCAGAATCTGTAAGCGAAGGTCATCCAGACAAAATGGCTGACCAAATTAGTGATGCTATTTTAGATGCAATCCTAAAAGAAGACCCGTATGCGCGTGTCGCTTGTGAAACATTAGTAAAAACAGGTGCGGTTGTTCTTGCTGGTGAAATTACAACGACAGCAAATGTCGACTTTGAAGCAATTGTGCGTCAAACTGTAAATGGTATTGGCTACCATCACTCTGATTTAGGTTTCGACGGATCAACTTGTGCCGTGATCAATATGATCGGTAAACAATCTCCAGAGATTGCTCAAGGTGTTGATCGCCAAAAGCCCGAAGATCAAGGTGCTGGCGACCAAGGCTTAATGTTCGGTTATGCAAGTCGTGAAACTGATGTACTGATGCCTGCACCAATTTCTTATGCGCACCGTTTGATGGAGCGTCAAGCTGAATTACGCCGTTCAGGTGCTTTGCCTTGGTTACGCCCGGATGCAAAAAGCCAAGTAACATTTGCTTATGAAAATGGTATGCCAGTTCGTCTAGATGCTGTGGTACTTTCAACTCAGCACGATCCTGAAATTAGTCAAGCTAACTTAAAAGAAGCTGTGATTGAAGAAATCGTAAAACCGATTATTCCTGCTGAAATGTTCCATGCGGGTACAAAATTCCATATCAATCCAACAGGTATGTTTGTGATTGGTGGTCCAGTTGGTGACTGTGGCCTGACTGGTCGTAAGATTATTGTCGATACTTATGGCGGTATGGCACGTCATGGTGGCGGTGCTTTCTCTGGTAAAGATCCATCAAAAGTTGACCGTTCTGCAGCCTATGCAGGTCGTTATGTTGCAAAAAATATTGTTGCAGCCGGCTTAGCAGATAAATGTGAAATCCAAGTCAGCTATGCAATTGGTGTTGCTGAACCAACTTCGATTTCAATCAATACTTTCAATACAGGTAAAGTATCAGACGAATTAATTATTCAATTGGTTCGTGAGCACTTTGATTTACGTCCTTACGGTATCACTCGTATGCTGAACCTAATTCAGCCAATGTATAAGCAGACAGCTGCTTATGGTCACTTTGGTCGTGAAGGTTCAGATTCTGCATTTACTTGGGAAAAGACAGATAAAGTCGAAGTTCTTAAAGATGCTGCGGGACTATAAGTTTATCGCTCATAAAAAAGTTCGCAAATTGCGAACTTTTTTATTTGTTATTATTTATTAGATTCAGCACTATCTTGTTTAAACATTTCAAATAAAGAACTTGTCTGAGTTGGTTGATCTTCCTCATGATGTAATGAATATACATGTACCATCTTAATTACAAGTACAACTACAAAACACGCAGCTACACAGAACATCCATAAACCATAAGGACTTCTAATATGCTGAGAACCACAATAAGGGCATTCCTTATCTGTTGAAGCGACTACCTTGTCACAACATGCGCAATGATATTGATATAACATCATTCCTCCTTCCACTTACTATTTTTTTATTTTCTTTTTACAACAATTTCTTTCGTCACACTTTTATCCTATGAGAAAAAAAATCAGAATTCAATCTAGTTTTAAAGGCAATTCATTCAAATTAACAATTCTCTTGGATACATTGTAAAGAAGATATACAAAGCTAGATTCAACTAACGCTCAGTATTATTTTGATCTTTCACATAATTTGTTAAAATATATCTTTCAAATCATAGATGACATCAATATGGCTCAATTGATCAATAAAGGTGGATTTCGTGAACGAGCTAATCGAAGTCGTTCATATAAACAATCTGAAAATGAAATAACAAATCTTCCTCCTACCCACTATCAACCTCAGAGCAAAGAACAACAAACACCAGACAAAACAGAATCTAAACAAGAGCAAAGTATAAAAAATGAAATATAAAAAAGCACATCAACTAGGATGTGCTTTTTAAGCGTATCAACAACTAATTAACATCTTTGAATTCAATCTTCTTTTGATCAGGTTTAACTTCTCTCGCTTCGCCATCAATAATGGTTGAGTCACGATATTGACCACCACCTTGTTGTTGATTCTGCATGTCCTGCATTTGACGCATGAGATCAGCAAATGGATTCTGACCAGCAGCATTACCACCCATTCCACCCATCATTTGATCCATCATAGCCTGTTGACGCTTTGCCATTGCTTTCATCAACATATTTCTAAATGCTGTTTGAACTGCAGGAATTAAAACTAATACAGCCAATACATCAGAAATTAAACCAGGAATCATCAACAAGAAACCCGACATTGCAATTGCTAATTTCTTAGTAACAGCAGGATCAGCTCCAAGTTGACCTGTCATCTGCATTTGTTGCAATTGCGGCATAATATTAGATGTACTAGAACGAACGAGATTCAAACCCACGAAAAAAGTTATAACAAACCAAAAGAATACGTACCACATACTCCCAACAAGGTCGCCCACGCCGATCCATACTAATATCTCAGCAATTGCGCCAAACACTACGATAAGAAGTAGATTCATGTCAAAGTTTCGTCTATCTCAAAAATTAGAAAATAAATACAGTGATTATACTTTTGGTCAAAGCCAAAACGGAAAATATTACTGCAATACTATAATTGATGGGTACAAAAGTAGATTTATCAAGGTCTATTTTTCATTTAGATGAGAAAAGCTTTCAAATTGATGAATACCAATTTGAAAGCAAAGACTTATTTTATAAATTAACCACAATTAGCACTAAGGATTTTTTTAGATTGCGGATCAATCGTTACCGTCACTCGATTTTCACGGTAATCCATCGTTACTGGCTGATTTGGTCCTACACTGCGCACAACTTCGGACTTGGTTTTTTGCTTAATTTGCTGTTCGGTTAAACCAGTCTGCCCTACAAGTTTTTGTGCTTCATCAGCAACACATTTACTTTGATTTGCACGGAAAAATGCCCATTCCTCAATCACTTGCCCATTAGGTAATTTACAATATCCAGCCTGACCATTTGCCTCATTACGAATCTCAAGCTGGCCTCCTTGTTCAACGCAGTATTGACTTGCAGGATTTGCCATACCAATTTTAGGTGGAGTAACATCTTTGCTGGGTGTTGAAGAACACGCTGTTAATGAAGTAATTGCTAAAGCTAAAAATAGAATTTTTTTCATAATTTGAAATCTTGCAAAAATTTAAAGATAACAAATAAATCAAAATATTATGTCTATTATTTGAAACAAAAACTCCAATCTCAGATCAACAATAAATAATAGATAAGTCTATAAACTATCGGTTTTTTGTCATTTGATAGGCTTCCTGAGCAATCGCCAATCCAGCCTTTTTAGCAGCATCAGATTCTTTCGCACCACTCGTTTTCTCTTGCATGCTTTCCTTAGATGTATTTGGAGTATAGGCTTGCGGAATATTTAGCTTACTTCCTATTCCACTGCAAGGTTTTGCTTGATAAGTGACGGCACCTTTTATCGTACATTTGTATATTTCCCCAGCAACAACCGTATTACTAACAACCGTTAAAAGTATCAAAACTAAATTTTTTTTCATTTATAAGCCCCCCTAATTTCAAAATTATTGAATAATGATATATTCAACACGAATAGCCTCATCAATCAAATACTGATCCTTAATCACATAGAAATAAGGTTTGTGTTCAAGCCACTCATCGATTGCTAAAATCGCATTTGTATATCCAGTCAGAGCTGAGAAATCTTTTATTTCGATGTCATCCATAGGCTTACCCTTTTTTCTTAAGCCTAGCATAGAGTGAATATTTAGATATAGTTTAAAACTCAATCTTAATAGTCATTTTTATTGATGTTAAAATATAAAGATTATTAAAATTTTATAACTAAATTATTTTGAACATTAATATTATCAAATATTTAAAAAATAATAATATAAACCACTCAACAGAGACTTAAAGCTTACTGAGCAATTGTTATTAATAAAAAAGCACCCTAAGGTGCTTTTTTCACTAGAAGCTCGTTGCGATCAAAACTACGAAACTAAACAACAACGTACCTATAGATCGTTTACAATGTACATGAACTTCTTGCTCAAACCCTTGAGTCAATTGCTCTAAGTTTTCCATAACTTTGCGCTCATTTAATGTACGGCAATTGTTAATTTGCCTAAATAATCCACTAGTTAAAATTAGCAAAAAGTCTAATAACATGCTAGGGCAATTTTTTAACCAAAAGGTTAAATTGTGACAAAAATAGGTACATTACAAGAAATAATGATGATTAAAATTTATAGATTCTATCCGAAAATTAAAAAAGCTCACTATTGTGAGCTTTTTTAATTAGATGTTTAGTTTTGAGCAATTACTGTAATACCAGTTGCTTGAGGTCCTTTTTTACCATCAGCAATAGTGAATGAAACACGTTGCCCTTCGTGTAAAACCTTAAAACCGTTACTTTGGATTTCACTAAAATGAGCAAATACATCTTGCCCAGAATCCGCATGAATAAAGCCAAAACCTTTAGTTTCATTGAACCATTTAACTGTACCAGTCACAGTGTTAGACATATACTTAACCTATTAGAAATATTTGGAATGCTTAGTAGCAAGTAACTTGGAATCATAAACTCTGAGATTAAATCTGATAACACGAAAGGTTTATCTAAACTACGAGATGAAAGATTTTCTGAATCAACAGTGTTATTCTTCTAGTTATTATTCAATATACACCACTTTACTTTTTCGGCACAAACATTATCTAACTCTAGATGAAAGATTGGAATAAATTAGTTATTTTACTAAAAAATCCTCTTAAAAAACAACCTCTTTCAGCATTTCAAAAATTGTAAAATTTCATTTATTTCAATCAAATAATTATATTTAAAAATTATTTTGATGCTTTTCTCGCACATAAAAAGCATCAAAAAAGCCCACATATGTGAGCTTTTTTTACTGGTCTAAAAATTAGATAACAGTGATGAGAGTTGCTTGTGGTCCTTTCTTACCTTGACCAAGTACGAAAGAAACGCGTTGGCCTTCTTGTAATACTTTAAAACCTTTGCTTTGGATTTCG
>NZ_BMDV01000002.1:463078-631723 GCF_014636095.1 Acinetobacter modestus | reverse complement strand
AAAAACATCTTGACCAGAATCAGCTTGAATGAAACCAAAACCTTTAGTTTCGTTAAACCACTTAACAGTACCAGTAACTGTATCAGACATACTTTTAAACCTTTTAAAATTTGTTCATTTATAAATTAAATCAAAATTTTCATTCTGACTTAACTTAATCTATCTTTATTTGACAGATACTGCAAGCATAGCAAATTTTAAGTCATACGAGATAGTGGATCAATGAAAGTATTGAAAGTTTTATCTCTTGAGTAAAAGAGGTTGAACTTTAATAAACCAAATCATGTAAAAATAATATTCTTTGCTAAATCAAAAAATTAGCTTTGATAGTGTAGTTACACAACTTATAAAACTTAAGATTTACTGACAAGAGATCATAAAAAATATTTTATCTTTCCCATTTAAGATTTTCTTATATACAAATTTACTGATTGCTTTCTTATACAAAACTCGGCTTTGAAGATCAACCTCTATAAAGCTTAGCATCTCATGCAAAGTACGATTAGAAATCAAAAGATAGTTTTTAGATATAAAAAAAGCCCACATAAAGTGAGCTTTTTTTTCAAGCAATCTTATTAGATAACTTTAATTGTAGTTGCTTGTGGTCCTTTTTTACCTTGACCAAGTACAAACGAAACGCGTTGGCCTTCGTTTAATACTTTGAAACCATTGCTTTGGATTTCACTGAAGTGAGCAAAAACATCTTGACCAGAATCAGCTTGAATGAAACCAAAACCTTTAGTTTCGTTAAACCACTTAACAGTACCAGTAACTGTATCAGACATACTTTTAAACCTTTAAACTTTGTTCATTTATGAATTAAATCAAATTATGAATATTGATTTAACCCAATCTATCTTTAACCAATAGATACTTCAAGTGCGTAAATTATCTATATTAATCGATAAAGCTGATTAACATCGGTATAGAAGCTTTTCCCATCTAGATTAAAATCGACTTCTCGACCCGACTCTAGCTGGATTTTCTTTCCAACCTCTACCCATTTGAAACCATCCAACGTATTTTGTTGACGTTTCATCGGGATAATTTGCACACAAATTTCATTGCCATTGCTGGCTTTGGCTACACGCCATTCATTAATAATTTTCAACACAAAATCACTCATTTCTGAGCTCAAGTGATCGATTTGGATTTACTATAACGCTAGATATATGGAGAGAGGTAAACTACAATTCTAGAATCTAATAATTTTTAGCTTTCTTTAGGGTTATTTCAGCTAACTTAATTGCTGTCTAATCTTTCAGATAACAACAATTCAATAATCACAGAGCTAATATTCAATTAACTTTAAAGTGGTAGCGGGAGCTGGATTTGAACCAACGACCTTCGGGTTATGAGCCCGACGAGCTACCAGACTGCTCCATCCCGCATCAACATCTTGATCAACATGTTTGATCAATGAGATGCTTTATACGCCCATCTCCCCCACAATGCAATTTTTTTTTAGAAAAATCACATAATTTACTGCCTAACGCTCAAATTAAACACAAATTGACTAAAAACCAACCAAAATAAGTCTTACTAGTTGATCTGTTCGAAAGAGACCGAATTTTGGAATATGCACTCAATAAAACTAACTCTGTTTAATAAATACACTATTTTCTTATAATTCAAAATCCTACAAAAATATTATGCATCGAAAAGCCTGCTATGTAACAATATCAACAATCTTTCATTTTTATAGTTCGACATGTCATTAATTATTGGTATTGATCCTGGTTCACGCTTAACAGGTTATGGAATTATCGAAAAAGATGGCAATAAACTACGTTTTATCGATGCGGGAACTATTCGTACTGAAACTCAAGCAATGCCTGAACGATTAAAACGTATTTTTGCAGGTGTTGAACGTATTGTTAAATTTCACGGGCCTACTGAGGCTGCCGTTGAACAAGTTTTCATGGCGCAGAACCCTGATTCTGCGTTAAAACTTGGACAAGCCCGTGGTGCGGCAATTGCAGCGTTGGTCAATTTAGACCTACAAGTCGCGGAATATACTGCTCGTCAAATCAAACAGTCAGTGGTGGGTTACGGCGCTGCTGAAAAAGAGCAAGTACAAATGATGGTAATGCGTTTATTGAACCTAAGCATTCAACCACAGGCTGATGCAGCCGATGCATTAGCTGCTGCAATCTGTCATGCCCATGCTTCAGGCAGTATGAGCAAAATGGCGGTGTTAAATGCGCTCGGCGGTATGGCTCGTGGACGGAGTCGTTCAAGTAGTAGAAGGCGTTAGTTTTCTTGATTTACCACTGTGTAAATCATTTTGCCCATTTCGTGTGCTTGTAAACCTCTCATACCATTTTCAGCCAATAAATCTCCTGCTTGCGCATGTAAGCTTATGATTTCATGCAATGCCACTTGCTCATGAAACTGAGCTTTTAAACTGGCAATCATACCTGCAAGCACATCCCCCATTCCTCCTGTACCCATTCCTGCATTGCCTTGGGTACAGATAAATAATTCAGCTTCTAAGACCAAGCTACCTGCACCTTTAAGCACCCATTGCCCTGCATATTTTTGTTGTAAATTATGAATCGCAACAATACGATCTTGCTCAATATCACCTGCTGAACAACCCAATAAAGTTGCTGCTTCACCAGAATGTGGGGTTGCATAGAGATGAGTATTTAATTGTTGAGGATGCTTTGCTAAAAACCAAAGCCCATCTGCATCCAATACCACTTCTAAATGTGAATTTTGATTGAGTAAATTGAACCACTCTAGATAAATCTGCTCTGCCCACTCATCTCGCCCTAAGCCCATTCCGAAACAGACGGCATCAATTTGAGTTAATAGGTGTTGGATCGATTTTTGATCTAAGGCATTAATATCTCGCACCATAATATTCGGTGAACGCGCCAGAATAGCTTGATGATGTTTGGCATGACAGACCACACTGACTTTCCCTGCTCCAGCATGAAATGCTGCTTCAGCAGACATAATCACCGCTCCGCCCATATCCGCATGACCACCAACGACAAGCACATGCCCATAACTTCCTTTATGTCCAAAAGCTTGGCGTTTCGGTAATACAATTTTTTCAGGTGATAGATATGCAAGTGGTTTTAATTCTGTATCAATTGGGATCAAGCTAACTAAATGTAGTTTTCCCACATATTCCTTGCCTTGCCCAGTAAACAGCCCTGCCTTATAACCTAAAATTGTAAAGGTTTGATCTACCTGAATTGCACAGGGTAAGGCCTGACCTGTATTCGCATGTAGTCCACTCGGAATATCGATAGCAATCTTTAAACCAATCTGTGAGTTAAATAACTGGATGATCGACTGCCATTTCTGATCCAGCATTCGATTGAGACCAATGCCAAACAGAGCATCAATATGACAATCAAAAGTTGGAATTTCTTGGTGATTCGCATTTTCTGACAATAAATAATCAATACTTTGAATATCAACTCGATTTAACAGTGCATATTGTACAGCTTGTTTTAAATCTAAAGATTGACTGAGTTCAGTTGCATAAACCGTGATGTGAAATCCATGTTGCTTTAGAAAAGCAGCGATATAGTAACCGTCACCTGCGTTATTACCTTGTCCACACCAAATTGAGATCTTTTGAATTTTATTTTTATTAAATGGTTCAATTAACTGTTGTGAGATTGTCCAAGCTGCTTGTTGCATCAGTCCTAAAGATGAATTTTGCTGCGCAAACCAACGCTGCTCCCATGCTTGAATGCTTTGGCTATGGTAAACTGAACGTTGCATGTTATCCCCCTAATTATTGGTTTATGGCTTCAACCACATCCTCTGGAAAATCACTTGATAAAATTGAGCTTCAGCAGCTTGATCCTCAAGAACTTAAAACATGGATAAAAACTCAAGCTTTAGACTTGGGCTTTTCTGATTGTGTCATTGCCAAACCTGATGCTCAAGATCAAATGCCACGTTTTAAAGAATATTTAAAACGGGGTTACCATGCTGATATGCACTATTTGGAAGAGAATTTAGAAAAACGTGCTGATCCAACATTGCTTGTGCCTGGGACTAAAAGCATTATTTGTGTGCGAATGAATTATCTTGTGGCATCACCTAAGCCCCGTTATGTACCATTTGAACCAAATTCAGCCATTATTGCACGCTACGCGCGTGGACGTGACTATCATAAAGTCATGCGTGGTCGACTTAAAACCTTAGCCAGTCGTATTAAAGAAAAAGTGGGCGATTTCGAATCACGCCCATTTGCGGATTCAGCACCTATTTTTGAAAAATCACTTGCCGAAAGTGCAGGCATGGGATGGACAGGAAAACATACCTTACTCATTCATAAAAAATCAGGTTCTTTCTTCGTTTTAGGTGAGCTATTTACTTCTCTTGACCTCCCTTTTGATCAACCCACAACAGCCCATTGTGGCTCCTGTACTGCTTGCATCGACATTTGCCCAACACAAGCGATTGTTGAGCCTTATATGTTGGATGCAAGGAAATGTATTGCTTACTTAACTATTGAATATAAAGGAATCATTCCTGAAGAGTTACGTTCAGGTATAGGTAATCGTATTTTTGGTTGTGATGATTGTCAGCTGATTTGCCCGTGGAATGGCTTTGCTAAAACTGCGTCAATTCCAGACTTTGACCCAAGACATAGTTTAGATGACATTAGCTTGTTAGAGATCTGGCAATGGGATGAAGTGACTTTTCTTGCAAAAACAGAAGGTAGTCCAATTCGGCGCACAGGCTATCAATCCTTTAAACGGAATATTGCAATCGGCTTAGGAAATGCTCCATACTCGGCTGAAATCGTGAGCCAATTGCAAGAAGCAAAAGCTCTACACGATGAGATTGTCAATGTACATATTGAGTGGGCAATTCAACAACAATTGCAGCAAATAAACGTACCTGAATAGAAAAATGATGTTTTTTGCCCTTTGGCTTTGGCACGATTTCTGTATGATTAATCTCAATGTTTGTAATCAATCATCATGGATATAACAATGACTTTACGTAATGACTGGACTCGTGATGAAATCCAAGCTTTATATGATCAACCTTTTCTAGACTTAGTATTCAAAGCACAAAGTGCTCATCGTGAGCATTTTCAGCCAAATACCATTCAAGTCAGCACACTGCTTTCAATCAAAACGGGTAAATGCCCAGAAGATTGTAAGTATTGTTCTCAATCTGCACATTACGACTCAAAACTAGAAGCAGAAAAGCGTATTGCAGTAGATAAAGTCATTCGTGAAGCTCAAACAGCAAAAAATTCTGGTTCTTCACGTTTCTGTATGGGCGCTGCTTGGCGTAATCCACACGAACGAGATATGCCCTATGTATTAGAAATGGTTCGTGAAGTAAAAGCACTCGGTTTAGAAACTTGTATGACTTTAGGTATGCTCAATCAGTCACAAGCTGAACGCTTAAAAGATGCTGGTTTAGATTATTACAACCATAACCTTGATACCTCTCGTGAATACTATTCACATATTATTAGTACGCGTACTTTTGATGATCGTTTAGATACATTAGATCATGTACGTCAAGCGGGTATGAAAGTATGTAGTGGTGGTATCGTCGGATTAGGTGAAAGTCGTAATGACCGTATTGGTTTATTACAAGAACTTGCAACTATGCCTGTACATCCTGAATCAGTGCCAATTAATATGCTTGTACCGATCGAAGGTACACCGCTTGCTGAAGTTGAAAAGTTAGATGTGACCGAATGGATTCGTACTATTGCTGTTGCTCGCATTATTATGCCTCATAGTTATATTCGATTATCGGCAGGACGCGAATCACTCAGTGATTCAGATCAAGCGCTTGCATTCATGGCAGGTGCAAACTCGCTTTTCTCTGGTGATAAGTTATTGACTACGCCTAATGCTGGAGAAGGTAAAGACCAAATCCTATTTGCTAAATTAGGTTTAACAGCAGAAAAACCGAAACCAACTGTTGCTGAACTCTCAGTAGATGCTATGAGCGCATAAACAAAAAAAGCCTTGTTATTTGACAAGGCTTTTTTTCGATCATATTAAATTGATGTCACTAAAATGCCGTATTTAGCATTTAAAAACATTCCTACGCGAATGATATCCACACCTGCTGCATGTGTGACTGACAACTCTTGAGTATGTACATCAAAATGGAAAGAATCAAAAATATCCTGATGCTGCATCAACCATAGAATGGTATCAGTCGTACTTTCATCTACCTTATAAGTTTCTGACTTAAAATCTTTATCCATACTATTCAAATATCTTTGCTTGATCTATTTATCATAAACAATCAATGGTTTTTATGCAGCTTGTAAAAAAGACACTTAGCCAAAGGAGATTAATAGCTAAGTGTATAAAACAGGAAATGATAATAGATTAATTAAGCTGCTAAAGGACTCACAATAATTTGACCTGCCTTTAAGCTTTCAACTGCTTTAGGATTAAATTCGAGTGTTAATACATGATTATCCAAATGCAAATGATAGCTACGAATCAATGGCTGTGAACCTTCATCAGTTTCAAGTACATATTCATCAGCAATATTTAAAATACCTTCTAAATTCGTAGTGCTCGATGCACGATCATGACTAAACAAATCGTAAATTGTATGTAAGTTAAAACTCGTTTGCTGTTCAAAAGGATGCACTTTTAGATAACTTTCCAAGAAGAGAACAAACTTATGGGCAAAGAAATAGTAGTTTGGTTTATGTGTATAAAGCATATTCATGAGTAGCTCCTTTCGATGTATTTTTCATCTAATCATGACTAAAAAACTAAGGATTCAACCTTAAAAAATTCTTAAAGAAAGTTTGGCGTTTTTGTTAAGAATGTAATTCTAGTGCTCATTTTTCATTCGTTATTTTGAAGCTGTAATAAAAAATTAATATAAAAAAACGGCCATTTTGAATAAAAAATAAACAAATAGTGCATTATTACTTACAAAATAAGACATTAAATTTCACGTAATTTATCTAAAATTCACAAAACAAAAATCGTTTTAAAAAAGAACTATAAAATAAACAATGAGTTATTTTTTCTAAAGTTTTAGCATCAAGCAAAAACACAAAAGTGTGACACAGTTTGCATTTTTTAATTTAAATGATATATTTCGCACATTACTTATTCAGCGCAATAATTAACTGAAAAAGTAATCTAATTCAAACTTTAAGCTGATGTATTAGAGAAATTATTATGAAAAAACTTGCTTTGATCGCTACTCTTTCAGTTGTAGGTATTGCTAACGCTCAAGCCGCTGATGGTACTATCACTATTAATGGTTTAGTTACTGACCAAACTTGTAAAATTGTCACTCCTGCGGGCAAAGATTTTACTGTTACTCTTCCAACAGTTTCTAAACAAACATTAGCTGCTACAGGTGATGTTGCGGGCCGTACCCCTTTCCAAATCAAACTTGACCAATGTTCAAAAGGTAAAGTTGCAACTTATTTTGAACCAGGTGCAACTGTTGACTTCTCTACAGGTCGTTTAAATAACCAAGCTGTTGGTGGTGCAAATAACGTTAAAGTTCAATTGTTAGGTAGCAACAACCAATTTATTCCTGTACTTGCAACAGGTTCAAATGGTGCTCAAGCGAACTCTCAATGGGTTGACGTTATAGACAATGGTAGCGCTGACTTGAACTACTATGCTGAATACTATGCAACTGGCGCTTCTACTGCTGGTAAAGTAAGTACTTCAGTTCAGTACACAATCATTTATCAATAATTTATTGATAATCTCTGCGAATTTCTAAAATTTAGAAATTCGCAGTTTGTTATAAAAATATATTGCGGTAATAGAGTAAGTATAAATGACATTGAACAGTTACAATATTTTGCTTGGTTTAGCGATATCTTCCGTTTTTGCTGTAAGCACAGCTCAAGCAGAAATTATCTTACATGGTACTCGCGTTGTGTATCCGTCTGACGCTCGTGAAGTGACTTTGCAAGTAAGTAACAATGGTTCAAAACCATCGCTTGTTCAAGCATGGATTGATGATGGTGACCCTAAAAGTACACCAGACCAATCTAAAGTTCCATTTATGATTACCCCACCTATCTCTCGTGTCGATCCAACTAAGAGTCAATCTCTTCGTATCGCAGCTCTTCCAAGCGCAACACAATTAGATCAGAAAAAAGAAACGGTATATTGGTTAAATGTATTAGATATTCCACCAAGACCAACAGCAAATAGCAAAGAATCTGTTCCAGATAATTTTTTGCAACTTGCAATCCGTTCACGTATTAAATTTTTCTACCGACCTGCTGGTATTAAAGAAGACGCTAATTTAGCTGCTGAAAAACTGCAATGGATTAGAAATGGTCAGACCTTAACGGTCAAAAATCCAACCCCATTTCACGTTACGATGACTGCCGTATATCAACTTAATGGTACTCAGCCAGTTGATCTCTTACCTAAAGGCTTAATGCTATCGCCTTTTAGCGAAGACAAAGTGCAGTTAAAAACTGCAAATACTGAAAAACTTAGCTTTATTAGTATTAATGATTATGGCGGTCGTATTGAGCACCAAATTAAGCTTCAATAACAAAGATATTTACTTACCAAGCGATAAATTATTGAGTACCTATCGTTGAATAGGCGAAAGAATTATGTCAAATAAGAAAGCTTCTGCTAAGTTCCTTAAACGTCGTATTTGTTATTACCTTACTTCTGGGATAATCACAATTACGATGCCTATGGCTGTTTACTCAGCAGAACAAACAAAAGAACAAGCACCAATGGAAGCAGAATTTGACTCTGTTTTCTTAATGGGTGATGCTCAAAAAGTTGATATTTCACGTTTCAAATATGGTAATCCAGTCCTACCAGGTGAATATAGCGTTGATGTTTATATCAACGGAAACTGGTTTGGTAAAAAACGGATGGTTTTCCGCTCTACTGAACAAAATCAAAATGCTTACACATGTTTTACTGCAAATTCATTACTTGAATATGGTGTAAAACAAGAGGTTTTGGTCAATCGTACCGAAACGACAGCTCCAAATGCGTGTTATAAAATCGAAGAATGGGTAGAAAATGCTTATTACGATTTTGATACCTCACGCCTACGAATTGATGTTTCTATTCCACAAATTGCATTACAAAAAAATGCACAGGGTTATGTCGATCCGAGTGTCTGGGATCGAGGTATTAATGCTGGCTTTTTGTCGTATAACGGAAGTGCTTATAAAACATTTAACAAATCTTCTGGTCAACAAGAAACGACAAATGCTTTTATTGGTCTAACAACAGGCGCCAATATTGGTGGTTGGCAGTTTAGACATAACGGTCAATGGCAGTGGCAAGATAACAAAGAATCAGAAAAAAAAGGCTCAAATTACGAAGCTGTCAGTAGCTATGCCCAACGTGCTTTTCCAAATTATCGTGGCGTTCTCACTTTAGGTGATAGTTTTACTAACGGCGAAATTTTTGATTCTTTTGGGTATCGTGGTGTCGATTTTTCTAGTGATGATCGGATGCTGCCAAACAGTATGATTGGTTATGCACCTCAGATCCGTGGTAATGCAAAAACTAATGCAAAAGTTGAGATTCGCCAACAAGGTCAATTGATTTATCAAACCACTGTAGCTCCTGGCCGTTTTGAAATTAATGATTTATATCCGACTGGATTTGGCGGCGAACTCGAAGTTTCGGTTATTGAGTCAAACGGTGAAATTCAAAAATTCGCTGTGCCTTATGCCTCAGTTGTTCAAATGCTACGTCCTGGTTTAAGCCGTTACTCGCTCACAGCAGGTGAATTTCGTGACCGAGATATAGATTTAACGCCGTGGGTAACGCAAGGTAAATATCAGCGCGGTGTTAATAACTACCTAACAGCATATTCTGGTTTCCAATTAGCAGAAGATTATGGGTCTGCACTCGTCGGAGCCGCTTTTGCTACACCAATAGGTGCAATTTCTCTAGACGTAACTCACTCACAAGCAGATTTCAAAAAACAAGAGTCTCAATCTGGCCAGAGTTTTCGCTTAAGTTACAGTAAATTAATTGCTCCAACGGATACGAATTTAACACTTGCAGCATATCGCTACTCTACAGAAGACTATTACAACCTTCGTGATGCAATTCTAATCCGTGACCTTGAAGAAAAAGGCGAAAATACTTATGCCGTTGGTAAACAACGTAGTGAGTTCCAAATTACGCTGAACCAAGGACTACCTGAAGGTTGGGGTAATGTCTATGTTGTTGGTTCATGGATTGATTATTGGAATCGTAGCGAATCAACTAAGCAATACCAAATTGGTTATAGTAATAATTATCAAGGTATTACCTATGGTATTTCAGCTGTAAATCGCCAAATAGAATACGGTTCAAATCGTAGTGACCAAGATACTGAATATTTAGCGACAATCTCCTTCCCACTAAGCTTCAAGAAAAACTCTGCGAACGTGAATACCACTATTGCAGATAATAATCGTACTGTGGGTGTAAGTGGCGTGGTAGGTGATCGTTTCAGCTACGGTGCGAGTATGTCTCACCAAGATCGTAATGATCCTAGCTTTAACGTCAATAGTCGTTATAGAACTAATTTTGCAACAGTTGGCGGATCTTATAGTTATGCCGAAGACTATCAACAAGCAATGTTAAGTCTAAGCGGTAGTATTGTTGCACATTCTCAAGGCGTCCTATTTGGGCCAGATCAAGGGCAGACTATGGTTCTAGTCTATGCACCAGACGCTGCAGGTGCGAAAGTCGGTAATACCGTTGGTTTAAGTATTAATAAAGCAGGTTATGCTGTTATTCCTTATGTTACGCCATATCGTTTAAATGACATTACCCTTGACCCTCAAAACATGTCTACAAATGTTGAACTAGAGGAAACTAGCCAACGTATTGCTCCTTTTGCAGGTGCAATTGCAAAAGTAGATTTTTCAACAAAAACTGGTTATGCAATCTATATCCAAAGCAAACAGGCAAATGGAGAAAGTTTACCTTTTGCTGCTCAAGTCTATAACAAAGACAAAGAAGCTGTGGGCATGGTTGCACAAGGAAGCCTAATTTATGTTCGAACAAAATTACCTCAAGATACGCTTTACGTTAACTGGGGTGATGAAGCGTCTGAGCAATGTCAGGTTAGCTATGATGTTCGTTCTCAACTAGATAAAGATCAACAAAATATGATCATGACTGAGGCAATTTGTAAATGAAGAAAATTCTAATTACTGGTGCTTTATTTACGGCAGGTTTTGGTTTTAATACGGCGGCCAATGCATTTTGTACACTCAGCTCAGGCTTCAGTACAGTTGATATTTCTATGGCTGTAGGTCGCGTGGTTGTGCGCCCAAGTGATCCTGTTGGGACTATTTTGCGTAAAGCAACGTTTCCAATCAATCCAAATGGCTCAACACTAAGATGTACTTCAAGTGCTGATCGGATTTACGCAGATTTATCGCAAAATTATCCAATTAGTCCTTTAGGCGATAGTATTTATTCAACCAATATTGCAGGAATCGGTATTCGACTATATCGTGAAGCCGAAAATGCAACCAATTTCTCTGGATACTACCCCTACTCGCGCAGTCTATCACCTGGAACACTTTATAATTTAGCACAAGGCTACTTTGTTGTTGAGATTGTTAAAACAGCATCACAAACTGGATCTGGTGCCCTTGTTCCGGGTAGATATAGTACCTATTACGTGACTGGACAAAACAGTCGTCCATTTTTAACCAGTACTGTTTATGGTAACGCCATTACTATTGCTTCTTCTTCATGTGAGCTACAAGGCAACATCAATAAAACAGTTCAGCTTCCAACGGTAATGAAATCTGGTTTTAAAGGGGTTGGTTCGACTCAAGGTGAACAAGCATTTGATCTGAATATTTTATGTAATGGTGGCATCAACCCAACAGGTTACGAAGAAAAAACTCAGGTTAGTTTAAGCTTCGATTACACCCAAGATGGCAGTAATAACCAAGTTTTAACAAATACCGCACCGACTGCAACGAAAGCGAATGGTGTTGGAGTTCAACTGATCTCAAATTACCAAAATATCAATAAGGTGATTGCTCGTGGCGATAAACTTGCGCTGGGTACGGTTAAATCAAATGAAGTCATTCAATACAATGTTCCATTAGCTGCTCGTTACTATCAAACAGCAACAACTGTCACTGCTGGAACTGTACGGGCGATGGCAACGGTCACCATTCAGTACGATTAAAACTTTAATTCCCAACTTACCTAACCCCAAACCTAGTCATTGCCTTGGGGTTTTTATTTATTTGAAATAAATCACACTAAATAAAAAAATATTGATACTGTATATACAATTAAAAACACGCCAAAATTATCATTACCTAAGCAAAATTAAACATACATCACATTTTAAATAAATATTTTTATCATAATTAATTTCAATATTGCCTTAATAATAAATTTCATGTTAATTAATAATAAATACATTATATAAAGGAAATATTCATGTATAAAAATATTTATAAAATTCTATTGGGTTCATCATTAATTGCGTTTACTTCGATGGCTTATTCAGCAAATACCATTCAAATCAGTGGAAGTATTGTTGAAGATACATGCTCTTTAAATCAAACCAACCAAGACTGTGAATTGACTAACATTTCAAGCAAGAAAAATGAAGAAATAGTGAGTTTAATCCAAAATTTAAAGAACAAATCACAGAAAAACTATACAACTGAGATTAGTATTGAACAATTACCTGACCAAAAAAGTACAGTTATAACTGCTAACTATTACTAAAAATAAATATCGGAATAAAAAATAAAATGTGATCCAATTTGCATTTTATTTTTTATTTCATAAATATTGATTTTAAATCCATTATTATATTTTTATACAAAACAGCTCCAAACCAATAATTAATTAAAATTATCTAAATAATCAAAAACTATTTTAGCTTAAATATTTAGTCCCACGATTTAAAACCTATATTTTATTAGCGCTAACAACAATATCAATTATCATTATCAATTCTTTATTTAATAAAACTTATCAGATTTAAAAAAACGGTTAAAAAATAAATAATTTATTAAAAAACAATAATTTATAAAATACAGAACTGTTTTTATAGGACATGTATTGACCATATAAACCCTTTTCTGTAATTTCTTATCGGCAATACACTTTATAAATAATTTTAAAAATAATAAGGGATAAATATGGACCATCTAAAATCAATTACGTCTGAGAATGCACCTTGTGTAGACTGTTCTACTGACCCAATTGAATCTCTAAAAGCGGTGTTCGTAGATATGGTACAAGCTGGACGTATTGCCAAAGGTCAATGCCCTGCTATGCGTCCTGTATTTCTGAAACCGCATGGTGTGGCAGCAGCAGAATTCGTTGTTCGTAGTGATCTCCCTGAAAATTTGCGTGTTGGTCTATTCGCAAATTTAGGCAAAAGTTATCCAACATGGATTCGATTCTCATCAGATACCACACCAACTCGTACAGACTATAAATCCACACTGGGTATCGGAATTAAATTATTTGATGTTGCTGGAGAAAAATTACTCGGTAATCCTCATGCCGATACCTTCGACTTCATCTTACAAAACTTTGATGCATTCTTTGTTGATACAGCTAAAGATATGTGCGAATTCACCAAGGCTGGCGTTGTTGATGGGGATTATGATCCATATCTTAAGGCACATCCAAAGACGTCTGAATTGCTTGATGCAATGGCAAAACCAGTCGCAAGTGTATTGGCATCACCTTATTGGAGCGGTTTACCCTTCCGTTTTGGAGAGGATCAATATGTCAAATATAAAATTGAACCGACATTCTATTTAGATCCCCCTACTCACTCGCCTAATGATCCCTCATATCTCGCCACCGACCTGAACACTAGATTAAAAAATTCAGAAGCTCGTTTTCGATTCATGATTCAGCTAAGAACTGTTCCAGAACAAATGCCTTTAGATGAAGCAACAGTAGTCTGGCCGGAAGATCTGAGCCCACCTATCCATGTTGCGGATATTGTTATTCCTATTCAAGATATCAGCGCACGTGGTCAAGCAGAATACGGCGAAAATCTAGCAATGAATATCTGGCGTGTGACAGCAGAGCATGCTCCTGTTGGTTCTATTGCTGATGCGCGCCGTGTGGTTTATGCAGCCTCTGCAGAATTACGTCGTAATGTTAATGGTGTGCCACAAGGTGAACCAGACACACCTCGTCCATTAATATCACCTGCAAATGCTGTTGATACGGATATTGTTCGTGCAGCAATTCATCCTGCTATTGGAATTGCACGGGTTGGTGATAGCATAAACGAGTTTTTTATCGGACCTGAAGTTGTCGATGCACCAGCCGATTTAAATCAACAACCTAATTTTTATCGTGATGCTACAGGTGCAATTAAAAGACAAGCATCCCGTTTTCGCATTTATGGTTACAACGCAGCAGGCGAAGTGGTACGCGAATTAACTCCTGATAATGCAGATATTGTTTGGACTGTACACGTTGCGAATCGCAAAGCCGAATGGTATCAATTCCAATATGCGCTTGATATTCCAGAAGCTGTGAATGCCCCAGATAATGCTTTTACATTACGTAATCCAACAGTAAAAGATCGTAAAAAATTAGCAATTGATCCAGGACCACGCAGTATTTTTGGTCGTAATGTATCAGGTAGTGCTGAACATCGTTTTGATACAGGTACGTTTCAAGCTGCTGCTGATCAACCCGTTACCGTACCTCTTGGAGAAATTCAAACTGATGAAAATGGTCGTTTAATTTTCTTAGGAGGACACGGAAAAGCAGCTTCACCAACTGATGCACCTGTATATGATCCAGATAACCCTCCAAGCTTTAACAACGCCAATGACTGGTATGATGACACTTCAGATGGTCCAGTAACAGCAACGGTGTCAATTAATGGAATTAGTATTCTTGTTGAATCCGCTTGGGTTGTTGTAGCTCCACCCAATTACGCACCCGATGTTGTAAGTTGGAGAACAATGTATGACCTAATGTGTGATGTTTATGTTAATGCTGGCTGGATGAGTATGCCTGAAATGCCTTCATTTACTAAAGACATTTTACCTCTGTTACAACGTCTAGGTGGCTTACAGTGGGTAAACAAAGGCTTTGCAGCTTATTTCGGTAAAGGCTGTCCAATGGATTTCACTAATCCGTCTTTGTTAGCCAAGTTGTCATTTAAACCTGAACAAGCCACTGATCCAGACCCATATAGCGAATTACGTCGTGCAATTCTTCATAGCTTCAGACCATTAAAACCGTCAGTTGCTGAACCAGTGACGTGGCCACATATTTGGCCTTGGATTTATGGTGATGCTTTTGGTAGCTTCCCTGAAAATGGTACAGGTAACATGCTCACCATGACCGGCCTACAACAAGGAATCTTACAGCATTGGGTAAATGGTAAATTTATCAATGATTGGACAACTGAAACACCTACAGTACCGACATCAATTGATCAAGTACCATTAGCACAACAACCAAATATGCTCGATCAAGCCGCTTTACATTATTGTTTGGCAGATACATTCCACCCAGGTTGTGAAATGACTTGGCCAATGCGTCATGCCAGTATGTACAGTGCCCCTTTCCGTATTCGGTTACGCCCAAGTTCAGAACCCGAGCCTTATTATGGTTCGACCATGACTCCGATTAAAGTACAACAGGTTGATGGACCCTTATATGCCCAAACGGCTGGAAGCATAACAAGATGGATGGCAATTCCATGGCAAGGTGATACTGCATTCTGCCGTTCAGGCTATGATCCAGACTTTGATCCATATTTACCAACTTTCTGGGCTGCACGAGTTCCAAACCATGTATTGACTGAACAAGATTATCAAAAAGTAATGAACCTAGATTTGCCAAGAGAAGAACGAATTGCAGCATTTAATCAACGTCTAAATTGGCTTCGTGCAATTAAAGATGCAAATACAGCAGAAGTGATGCTGCGCATGATTGCCCATTTTAATGAGTTGGGTATTGTTGAGGTACGTCCTGGTATCAAAGATGATCCAGATCTTCCTGAATATATCTATGTAGAAACATTAATCGCGGGACAACTCAAAACTGCGGCAGAAAATGCAACCACATTATTGCGCAATATAGCTCGACCTCTGACCGAATTAGAAAAAGCTGGATGGGCAGATCAAGAACAGCTATTGGCATTCCGTTCAGTTCGTGTACAAAAACGTTAAGATGGAAATTTTTGATGTCGATGTGTGCATAGCAGGTAGTGGTCCTGCTGGCACCATTGTGGCCAGACAGCTTGCGCAAGCAGGTTTATCAGTTACTCTAATTGATAGACCTGCACACAAAACACATAAATTTGGAGAGACTCTGCCCAGTGCAGCAATTCGCCTACTTAATAAACTTGGGCTTATTTCTCTAACCGCAAAATTAAAAACAGAGAATCAATTTAGCAATACTACCTACTCTGAGCATGTTGGCGGTAATATGACTTTTTGGGGAAGTAATATCTTATCAACCACAGATTATATCCATGACCCTTATGGCTTTGGATTAAGAATTAATCGTAAAAATTTTGATGAACTACTCAGAAAAGAAGCGCTCTTAAGCGGAGCAAGATTCTATCCATCAGATGTTGTAGCCTTAGAAAAACATAATGATGTATGGAAAATCAGACTTGAAGATGGAAAAACAATCCATTCCAAATGGATTGTCGATGCAACAGGTCGCAGTGCAAAATTGATCAAACTTCTTGGGATTGAACGTTACCGTGGAGTTCCATTGGTTGCTTTATACCGTACCTGTACGCCCCAGAAAAATGTAAAACTGAACAGAACCATTATTTCTGCCAGCCAAAATGGATGGGTATACACAGGTAAAATCAATGATCATCAGTGGGTTATTGGATACCATACAACTCCCAAAACAGCTACTCAATTTCATCATGACAATAAACAATGGGAGCATCTGATTTCTAAGAATGTCGGTTTATACGATTTATTGGGCAATTTAGAATTTGGTAAAGATATTTTCTCTCATGATGTTCGTAGTAGTTGGTTGGAACAGCCAATAGGCAACGGTTGGGTTGCTTGTGGGGATGCATTACTTGCATTTGATCCTATTGCTGGACAGGGTCTGTTCAATGCCCTTTATACAGGTATGAAAGCCGCAGAAGCTATTTTAGCTACTCAGCATAATGAAAATAACCACAAAAACTATACCACTGAAATTAATAAAATTATCAATACTTATGAAAATCGTCGTTACCTCCTTTACAAGCAAGAGCAAAGATGGAACGACAACCCTTTTTGGCAAGCACACCAAACCGTAGCAAAAACAACTTGATTATGCAATTATGAACGAAGATTTTATGCGCATATTTTAAAAGTCAGACATAAACATAATCTATAAAAACCCACATTTCGATAAAAGTTAAATATAAAATCAATAACTAAGAACAGCTTGTATTCTTAGTCAAGTTTTGATGTACTAAAATACAGGATAGCAATAATTCCGATAACAACATCTTTTACCACAAAGTGTATCGATCCATCGCACTAAACAATAGCTGCGATGGGATAAGGAGCAAGTAAATGTCAAGTTATATGCCATCGATACGTTACGGTTTGTTGTTATTTGCCATGACTCCTATTTTGATAAACATAAGCGGTTGTTCTAACAACCTTCAGCAAAGAAAAACCATAACGAATATGCATCAACTTCCCTATCCAACCATTGATAGAGAGCTCGGTGAAAAATTACAGCCTGACGAAGAAATCATAGCGAATCAAATTACAGAGCAAATTGTTCAATCAATTCGAAGTCAATACTCCTCTGGCAATGCATTGAGAGATGCACATCCCAAAGCGCATGGCTGCGTACGTGCAGAGTTTCATGTATCAAAATCTATACCCAAAAACTTAGCCCAAGGAATTTTTGTTCCTGATAAAACCTATTCAGCATGGATTCGTTTTTCTAATGCTTCTGGTGATGCCACAAGAGCTGATGATAAAAAAGACGCGCGTGGTATGGCAATAAAATTGTTAGGCGTCCCAGGTAAAAAAATCTTGGAAAATGATGAGCAAGCGCTGACTCAAGATTTTATTATGATCAACCACCCTGTATTTTTCGTAGATGAACCTTTACGTTATTTATCTTTTATAGAAGATACAAATAGCAAAAGTACTTTAAAAAAATTGCATATCCCTTTCGCATTAGGTTTTAAAGGAACACTCAACGCATTAGGAGCAAGTAATTCAAAAATATCGAATCCAGTTCAAGCTCGCTATTGGTCCATGGTTCCCTATCAATTAGGATTAGGTGCTGATCGTCAAGCAGTAAAGTATTCGGCAAGACCTTGCTCCCTAAATGCGGATACTATGCTTAATCAATCAGATCCTAACTTTTTGAGGGCAGCTCTACAAGATACCTTAAATAAGAAAGATGTATGTATGGAATTTCTTATACAACCGAGAACATCAAATAAAATGCTTGTAGAAAATTCGATGAATGAATGGAAAGAAGACAAGGCTCCTTTTTATAAAGTTGCAACCATTCATATTCCTCAACAGGTTTTTAATACACCCGATCAAAATAAATTTTGTGAAAACCTTTCATTTACGCCTTGGCATTCTCTACCTGAACATAAACCATTAGGTGCGATAAATAGATTACGTAAAGTAATATACGAAAATATAAGTATCGTCAGACATGAAATGAATTCTGCTCAGAGACAAGAACCTAAATAGAAATGTTAAAGAAAATAGTTTTTGAGAACATATTAGAAAATCTTTTGATAATTTAGCTTCTATTATATTGAAGATAATTTCTGAAGATTTTAATCATAAATATTTAGCATTAATAAATGACAAAGATGATTGAATCAAACATTGATCTGATCGAACAGAATAAGTTACATAACATTTAGGTGAAGTCTTTTACTGACTTCACTTTTTACCTTCATAGGGCTGAATATGAATAAGAAATTGATCGGGGCCATAATCGCTGTCGTTATCGTACTAGTTGGGGGCTACTATTATGCTTCCCCCTACCTCGTCCTCAATAGCATTAAGAATGCAGCACAAGCAGGTGACAGTGAGAAAGTCTCTGCATACATGGACTATCCCAGTGTCCGTCAGAGCTTCAAAGATCAAATGAATGCTTACATGGTTAAGGAAATGGCATCAAAAGAAACTAATGGTTGGGAAGCATTGGGAACAATGATCGCAACAACCATGGTTGATAAAATGGTAGATGCTGTCGTTACGCCTGAAGGTATGACATTGATGCTCCAAGGGAAAGACTTCAAGGACAGCTTAAAGCCATATACAGAGCAATCATCAAATCAGACAATTTCACAAGAAAAGTTAGATTACAGCACACGTTATTTATCGATGAACATGTTTGAAGTCACACTCAAAAATCCAAACAATGAAAAACAGTTAAAAATCATTATGGAACGTGATGGCTTAAGTTGGAAAGTGAAAAAGTTTGTCATTCCAATGGATGAGGTCAAGCCACAACAAGCGGCACAACAACCCATCGAATCTGCTGTGGAAATACCAACAGAAACTGAGATCCCAACAATTCCCGAGTCTACAATAGCATTTGACTTCTCAGGTGTTCAGAAAGGTTCGCAGTTGGAGTCTTGTTATCATGACCCATGTTCAATTGCACGTGTAATGGAATTTAAGCAATTAAACCAAACGCCAACCGAGACAAATATAGAGCTAACTGTTGTAGGAGGAAGTCGAGAGTTTGAGTCTGAACATATTGATTGGAATCATGAAGCACATAAAATTCAATTCCAGTGCTCTTTGACCAAGCCAATTGTTCAGATTGGAGAGCAAGTAACAGTCATTCCGTTAAATGCCTCTGGTGTGTCAGGTGTATTATGGTCAGATGCAGAAACTTATTTACAAGCTTGCCATAATTACACTGGAGAGATGATGGCCGGTATTCAGCAGTATGGTTATAACGTCCAAGAAGATGTTTGAGAAAGCAACATACAACAAGAACCATAAGTCTGAGATGAATGTGATGACTAAGGTAACTGAGTCAGACATAAAATTAAGGCGATAGAGCAACTTGAAGGATTAGGCTACCGTTATCTATGCGTAACGTGAATACCGCTAACAATGGAACACTAGTAGATAAAGTTGCCTATGCTTCAATGGAACAGATCCAAAACTTAGGTATAATTCTTACAGGATCATTGGGCAGTCCAAATATTATTTATTTCAGAAATTAAAATGAATGAAGCCATGCATATGCATGGCTTATTTTATGAATTTGTGCAAAATAATATATAAAATTTCAGTGCAAAATTGCACGAAAACTTACAATTTTTGAACTGATGGACCTTCAAATAGACCGTTGGTCTAAACTGTTTTTCTTATTTTTTCCATTGAAAAACCCTCTAAACTCATGGTTTAGTTATTCGCTGATTTCCCTGAGAATAGAGGCTTGAATGCCGTTGCATGAAATGGCTTTTCAGTGGCTTTGAGGTCTGCCAAATTTAATAATGCAGTTTCCCTTCGGCACGTTCAGAAAGCTTATTACAGATCAAAGTCTCGACAAGGCAATAACCTACTTTGTCATGGATACGAGGTTGGGGTTGCATGATGATGCTCCATAAATACAAAACCCCCAATGCACGTTACTGCATTGGGGGCTATTAATAAGGTCAATATTTAAATAAATTGTAAGGCTGCAATCAGTACAGCAGCAGCTTTTTCCTGATGACTGGCATCAATGCTATTACAGATACGGATACTATTCGCCAAGTTTTGACATTTAGGGTGAGGAATGTTGTCTATAACCTCACATACTTTTTCAAGTTCTGGATAATGTTTTTTCATGGTGTTTGCTCCTTGATTGAATCACCATAAAAATAATATCTATGCCAAATGAGGACGATTACAATTTATGTATGCAGCATTTGGTTTATTTACACTTTACTGTTTTTGCAGACTCAAATTCCATAATGGATATTACACCCTCTGATTTTTCTAAAGTCTGATCTTTGGCTTTGATTTGAACACACTTACCTTTTTTCAGCGTATTCAGATCATTCGCCTGTTTCTTGGTTAACTCTAGGGCATAAATGGAAATGAGTCCTTTATCAGTTGCTAATTGAGCTGACTCTTCTCCCCACTGAGTATTTTTCTTCATTTTTACATTTAATGTTGCAGCGTATGCAGAAGACATAGAGAGTATAGAAATTACAGCGAGTAGATTTAGAAATTTCGTAATTGAATCCTTTGATTTTAATTGAAATGATTTACCATTTTGCTTTACAAGATAAGATATTTTTCGCAACACTTTTGATGCTGCTAGCAACTGGAGTAAAAGTAGTCACCTTTTTATTATTGACGAATACCTCTATTTTCTTGGCTTTGGCAATACCATGAGAAAATTCATACCAAGCATTTGCACCATTGCGCCAATTGGTTGTTCCTGATGGCGCAACTTCAGTTTTGCCATCTAATAGAAAAGTGAGTGGGTAGTTAGAGTCAGTATTTTCATAACTCTTGCTCTTTGTCTCGAACCGTGCAGAATGATCATATTCATCTCCTGCACCCTCATTACAGACGACCCATAATGTCTGACCTTTGGCATCTTGAATTGAATATTCAGCGAGACCTTGTCCATATCCTATTTTCCATATATTTGGAGCAGCATAGACTGCATTAGCACATAGAAATAGCATTGAAATTAAAAGAAACTTTTTCATATAGCATCCTTTTACAATTTAAAAGCCTAGTAATCTTAATTATTTAGTACCACTAATGGATACAATCATCAAACAGTTTGTCCAATTTTTTTACAATCAGTTTAAGTAGATAATTCCAATATTAATATTTCATTCATTCTAAATATCTCCCATTTTAAATCTATAAATGACATCTCCATTAAACATTGAATGAATTTCTTTTTTAAGTTCTCTTAATTCATTTATCTTTTCTGGAGACTCAAACTCAAGATAAGGTTCTCTGATTTTTAACTCTATTTCTGCTCCTAAAATATCTATTTTTGAATTTTCTTTATATGAAGAAGGTTCATCCAATTTTGCATAAACTCTACCCGTATATGCAATAAGCTTCTTCTCATCTAGATTTTTGATAAATAATGCTAATCTTTCATCATGATGATTCGGAATTTTCATATCTTCTGATATAGGTATAAAGCATTCTCTTTCTGAATCAATTTCAAATCCATGTACTTGTTCCTCATTAAAGCATTTTCTATGTGATTTACCTCCATATAATAAAAATCCTTGTTTTTCAAAATTATAATCTAAGAAAATGCTCCAATCTGGAGAAACAAAAGCAGTAAAGCTAGGTTGTTTTTCTCGAACACTTGGATAAATCACTCTATCAATAATAGGAATAGAGATATATTCAATACCTTTATATTTTTCCATTTCATCTTCTATTTCTGATTTAATACTTTCAAAAGCATCTTTCTTTTCGAATTCATTTTTAAAATCAGTATTTGGATAATAATTATAGAAAATATCTTGTGCTGTAGCATCTGGACTATTTGCAGCTTTCCAAATTTCAAAAAAACTAACCTTATTTCCTATAGAGTTAACATCAGTATATTTACTATCCTGATTTGCAAGATAATCATTTGATGTATTAGAGTTTTCAGTCTCTAGCTCTTCTCCAGAATTTTCAGTTTTTTGCTCATTTTGTTCTATATTTTTAACTGTTTTCTCAGTTTGATAATTAGATGAGTTCTCTGATTTAGGTGCAGCAATAAATAGCATAGCAAGAAGAACAGCTAACCAAGTGAAACTAATAATTTTAGCTAATTTACTATAGCCTTCCCTTAGCGTAAACCAAGAAAAAATATAAGGCATAACAAAAATACCAATTCCTAAAAGAATCGAAACTTTACGAATAGGCTCTTGTTGAAAATCATTTATTTGTGATGAATCCATTTTATTAACCTTAGTTCACAATCAGAATAACGTCTATATAACGTTGATAAGTATTTTTAGCAGCCCCAAATCACGTGATCAACAATGGAGAAAATGCAACCAAAAAGTATCTACTTTAGGTACTAGAAATGTATCATTTTTGGGTACATTTGATCAATGTATTCAAAATAGGTACATGACAAATAGTATCTACACTGACGAGATGCGAACTCTGATCAATTGGCTCAAGAGTGAACGCAAATTACATCATTTATCCATGCGTGGCTTGGCTGAACGCATGGACAAACCTCATTCGTACATACAAAAAGTCGAACAAGGCGAGAGACGTTTGGATATTGTTGAATATGTCTGGTACTGCAATACGCTTGGGATTAATCCTCAAATTGGCTTGGATTTGATTCAAGAGGAAATTAAGAAAGCAAAAGGCTAAATGCCTTTATTAAGATTACTTTCGTAATTCATTCTGAATGATTTCTATAGCCATCATGTAATCAGCATCTAAAGCCTTACAGTATTCTAGAAATTCTACAATGCCTAAAATATATTGACCTTGCTCAATATCCTGTACATATGAAACAGGTCTATCCAAGATTCTTGCTAACTATCGTTCAGTTAGATTTTTCTGCTTACGCTGTTGTACTAACCATTGCCGTAAAGTTTCCATGATATTGCTACCTTACTGACTTATGCTAGAAAGCACATGGTCTAGTGGTAACGCTCTCATATCGTTGAAAATCTTCACCATCACATCATATAGGTCGTTAGGTTTTGAGTAACGTTTCATCATGGTGTTTGCTCCTTTATTGAATCACCATGAAGATAATATCTACACAAAACTTGGCTTATTACACCCCATATAGATAATAAACTTATGATTTAAATAAATAATATTGCATGATTGATTCATTATTCACGCTCCTGTTTGTGATGTCTAAAGATTAACAGGAGGGGTAGACAGGTGATGTCGTTGCAAATAGGACAATGGAAAAAAGAATCAAATAATAGCTTTCATTGGGATATGACATAATTTTTATGGAGAGCGACACTACCTGTCTATCTATGCAGATACTATAGATATAGAAAGCATGATTTATGGAAAAACTAATGACAGATAACGAAAATGCACACGTCAAACTAGCACAACGGATCACTGACATGCTGTCTCAGCTTAACGAAGGCAAAGCACTAGATAGCAAGCAGCTTGCAGAACAATATGGCGTGAGTAAACGCACTATACAACGTGATATTAATGAGCGTTTAATGGTGGCATTACCGATGCTTGGGCTGAATGAGCAAGGACTTTATACACTCCCCGATAATTATTTAGGGCAGTTGAATGACGATGATATTCGCCATTTCTCTATGCTTTCGGGTGTTTCTGATTTATTCCCCAATATGGATAGACAGTTCTTACGCAGAATATTGAATGAAAATGCAAAATCTGTGTATGAAAGTAAAGGGCAATTCAATGAAGATGGCACAAAGTTCAAGGCTCTATTTGAGCAACTTGAACCTGCAATTCTAAATCGACACAAAGTCACACTGTATTATAAAGGTCGCTATCATCTACTTGAACCATACAAACTGATTAATCATCGTAGCTGTTGGTATTTGGCAGCAGTCAAAGATGAGAAGTTGAAAGCCTATCGTCTCAGCTTTGTCAAAGACGTTGTTGTTCACAGCGATCAATCCATTTTCCAACATAGCAAAGAAATACTGACTCAATTAGAAGCAGAAGAAAGTATCTGGTTTGGACAGGACAAACAGGAAGCCATTTTAACCATTAGTGCCGAAGTTGCAGATCATTTTAGACAACGAAGCTTGTTGCCTCATCAACAAATTGTCAAAGAAATGGATAATGGGGCTTTGCTCATTAGTAGTCAGTATGTCAGTTCTCTACAACTTCTTTCACTGATTCGTTACTGGATGCCACATATTCATGTCGTCAGTCCTGACATTTTACAAAGTGAGTTGATGGATGGGCTAAAGGCATATATCAACTAATACAAGACTGAATGGCAAAGCTGACAAATATGTTCTCTACAAGCAAAACTCCCCCACGCCATTCAGCAACTTCCCCTAGAACTCCTGCCCCAAACGAGGAATCTAAGCAATCTCACAATTCCCCCATACACATCATGTTTTCCCATGCGTTTTACGATGCGATGACATTAAGAGCATGGCTCATCGACATGCCTAAATCGCACGGCAAGACAAAATGCTTGGAAAACGATCTGGGGGTAAATCATAGAATATATGTAGGCACTGTGTAGGCAATCAGACAGATAGACCATCGGATTATCGAACCGATAGACCACATTACGGTCTATAAAAAGTAGTGAGAAACCCAATCAATAGGCAATAAAAAACCTCATAACTCAAATAGTTACGAGGTTCGATATATGGTGGGCCCAGACAGACTTGAACTGTCGACCAACGGATTATGAGTCCGCTGCTCTAACCAACTGAGCTATAGGCCCTATAAAGTTAAATACAATTAATACAATGCTTTAACTTGATGCTGATTCTACATAAAAACATTTTTCATTGCAATACGTTTTTTTGTAGGCACTATGTAGGCAGTTAAAAATATTGTATGTTATTGCGAGTTATTGCAAACACACGTGATCATACACTATGACCTCTGAAAGAACAAAGCTCACAAAAACATTTGTTGATTCTTTGCCCTTATCACCTGATAAGCAGGTTATCTATAGGGATTCAGAGCTGATTGGCTTTGCGTTGCGAGTTACCATTTCCAAAGTTTATGTGGTTGAGCGTCGCATTGGTAACGGCAAATCCTCAGTACGAGTCACTATCGGCAAACATGGAGAAATCACACCTACACAGGCACGTGACCAAGCAACTAAATTACTAGGATTGATGGCCCAAGGTATTAACCCGAATCTAGAAAAACAAGAAGCTAAAAAGGAAATGTATGCTGATTATGCGAAAGCAGATCAGCAACCTACCCTATTAGATGCCTACACCGCCTACAAAACAGAACGAGAGCTTAGTCAAAATACCTTAGATGACTATAATCAATGCGTAACAGACTATTTAGTAGAATGGTGTGACATAAAACTGATCGATATATCACGCAAGATGGTTCAAGAGAAACATGCTGAATTGTCAAAACGATCTAAAGCACGTGCAAATTTAGCAATGCGTTTCTTTAGGGCTGTTTTTAATTTCTCAGTTGAGCATTATCTTGATGTAAATGATAAAAATATAATTGATGTCTCAAATCCAGTTAATACTTTAAAAGCAAAAAAATCGTGGAATAAAATTAAGCGTAGAAAAAACTATATTCGTAGTAATCAAATGAAAGACTGGTTAGATGCTGTAGTTTCTACAGAATGGGTCGGACAACAATATAAGAATCATAATGCTTATACCAACCAAGATTTTTTATTAACTATTTTACTTACTGGTTTTCGTAGAGAAGAAGCAGAGACAATCGAATGGTCTCATGTCGATCTGAAATATGGCTCAATCACATCAATTGATCCTAAAAATGGTGAGCCTTTGACTCTGCCAATGGGAAAAATTCTACACTACATAATGCAACAACGTTTTGAACGTTCAGGTGGTGGTAAATATGTTTTCCAAGCTAGGCAAGGTGTCGGTCATGTAGCAAATCGAAGTAAAGCTAGGCTAAAAATTGCAGAGTTGACTGGTATTACATTTACATACCATGACTTAAGACGAACATTTTCCAGCGTTGCAAACAGCTTAAACATTGGTTCATACACTATTAAAAAGCTTGTAAACCATGCTACAGATGAATCTAATGATGTAACCGAAGGTTATGTACAAGTGTCATTTGAAGATCTTCAAATTGCGATGAATATGATTGAAGATTTATTGCTAGATGATGAAATCATATCAAACATAAAAAATAGGAAATTTAAGAAAATTACACGACATCATGATTATTTGGAAAAGTCCGTCTCTGAAAATCCAATAGAAATTGATGATGCCCTTAAAGCGCTTTCAAAAGTTGAACAGTTAAAGGCTAGATTAAGGTAAATATATGAAATCAACTGGGCAATTCATAAACGATACACTTCAACACTCATTCCTTATTTTATGGAAAGAAGATAAGCAAAAATGGGAAGTTGGTTGTGCTTTGTTAAAAATAAACCTGCAAGCTGACACTTATGCTGAAGCAATTCAATCATTAGCAAAAGCTATTTTAGATTACAAGTTATCACATGAATTCTCTGAAGCAATAGAGAACGATAAAGAAGATTACTTAAAATCTAGTAAATAATGTTTTACATAAAGTTTAAAAAGCGACACGAAATGTCGCTTTTTACTTTATCCACAATCCTTTGAATTTGAATTTATTAAATGATGGCTATAAGATCAAACTTGATTCTGTAACTTAATCAAGAGTAACTATTATGGCCTCTAAATCTATCCCTATCGAAAACCAAGACTTCCCCCAAGACAACTTCGCACAAGACACTTTTGATGACTCAATTCAAGAATCATTTGAGGAAGTAACTCAAGAATTAGACAGTGATTTTAGTCAAGATCCAATTTATGACGATATTGCACAGCTTGAAGCACCTGAAATAGTGAACCAACAGAAAAAGAAAAGGTGATTGGTATGAGACCCTATTATCTTAAAAATGGCAATAAATATATGCACATAGAGACTGACTTATTTGAAGATTATCAAGACTATTCTGACATCAGTGCTATGTACAATCAGAAGTACATTTTTTCAGAAAAGAAAGAAGGTGCTAAAGAGTTTCACACAAAAGATGATGCTGAACGATATTTGACTTTATATCGCCGAAAACTGAAAGGTTTTGTTGCAGTGACTGAATAAACTTATAATTGTGAAAATATTTGCTCAGAAAACACATTATCTTTCAGTTTTAGCGCAGATTTTTGCACATTGTACGAGCCTTCATTTAGAGGGCTCGTTTGCTTCTATTAACGCTGAAACGCGT
Organism: Acinetobacter modestus; assembly: GCF_014636095.1. Taxonomy (GTDB): domain Bacteria; phylum Pseudomonadota; class Gammaproteobacteria; order Pseudomonadales; family Moraxellaceae; genus Acinetobacter; species Acinetobacter modestus. The sequence goes on along the minus strand of NZ_BMDV01000002.1, from coordinate 603,893 downwards.
TGCACGCATAATGAATATTTCTGAACTGTATCAATACCCCAATCTAGCCAATCACCTCCAGTATCTCCTTTTAACTCATTGAGCTTTGGCAATGGCGCTGTTAAGTTGACGGGTAATGGCGGTGTTGACGCTTTTAATTTCATCGTTGAGCAAGCTGCGACCTGCAACATCGCTACACACATTACGATAAACAATATTAGTTTTGATGCGTTCTTTTTCATAACGTACTGTCTCAAAATGTTCATTAATTTCAATCTCTTTAGCTGCAAGATTTAAACTAACTTTGTTTAATTGTTGGGCTTGCTTAACATACATATCAATCAGCTTGCCTTTCACTGCATCTACACGTTGCTCACATTGTGAGTTTGTCTTTTTGATTTTGTTAGCAAGATAATTTACGTGTGCCAACTGAGCCAAATGCAGAAACAATAAAATAATGATTATTGCCCAGCGTTTGTTATTCCAAATTAGAAGTAATAGATACATTTAGTTCACTCCCAAGCACTTTTTTGTTCGTTTAACTTGCCAACTCCAAACGCCATAACATTTATTAGCGGCAATTGAACAATCTACTTTCTTGCCGTTTTTTGTGATGTATTTATAGAGAAGTAATGAATTACAGGCCTGAACATATTTGCCCTGTTTTAGATTACGAAGCATTGATGAATTTGACCAAGTATTACGCCCGTACTGATAAACAAAGTCTGCGTAAACGTCATATTCATCTTGTGAAAGCTTCACACCTCTTAAAGATTGGTTTAGAACAGCAACATCACCTTTCATGTGATACTGAAGAAATTCTGTAGCCTGTTTTTTAGTGATCGGTGTATCTGTTATTTTTACTTTCTCCCCATTCGGATAAACCGTAGTTCCTGTCCCGACAGTGACCACACCCCCAGAATCATAATAAGGCTTTAACACGGTACCTTCACGCTCTTGGGTCCATTGAACACCGACAACACTAACCGCAAAAATCCCCCCAGTGATGCCTACCCATAACTTAGTCTTGTTTGACATTTAACTTCCCCAATAGTTTGTCTCGTTCTAATTTATGGATTTCTTCAGCACGTTTATTTTCTTGCCGCTTGTAGTACCAATTAATTAAAAAACTAAAAATACTGATGATTAGACCGCCGATAGCAACAACTAAACCAATAAATGTAATTGGATCTAGTCCAAAGAATTTTGCACTTGCTGTAGCAACACCACCAAATACTGTTGTTTTAGCTGCAGTTGCCGTTACAGCACTCGAAGTTTCAATTGCAGCCTCAGTGTATTCAGACATTTCGCATCCTAAAATTTTGTAATTTGCTTAAATATTAGATTTATTTTGAAGGATTGAAATTCTATGATTGAGATGATGTTCCAATAAAAAAACCACCTAAAAAGGTGGCTTAGAATTCATGTATTTTATGCTATTGCAGCTAAGCAGAAGGTCAGACTGCCATCCTCATGCTCGATAAATGTAGGATTATTTGTAGCAGCGACATGAGTTACGTTTTCATCTATCGGGAAAAATTTAAATCTATGTGGAACATTATCAATATTTTGCATAAGCATCACTCCATCCCAATCACCTGTTATTTTTCCAGCGGAAAAAAGCTGACTTAATGCATTTGAAATTTTCCCAGAATATGGCTCTATTTCATCGTCGATATAAATCTGCCAATTCCCAGTTATGAAAAAGCTTATATTCTCAGTCGCACCTTCACAACTAATGATATGAGGAACTTCTGGATCTACAATCATTCCTCCGACACGTAAAACTTGAACACTAAGCACACCCGTGTCTAAGCAATCCTGTACAGCTTGATAATCAATATTTGTAGGCTCATAGCCCAATTGACCGCGAATGTTACCTTGATGGATAGTCATTGGCTTATCCACTCGTCCACGCTTAAATTGACCAACAATTAAGGCTGAAGTTAGCCCTTCTTTAGTTTGTGTTTCGGTCTTGTCTACTGTGCCTTGGCTTTGTATGCCAACAGCCTCACCTAGTATCTTTGTTGTGTTCATCTTCTAGCACTCATATTGTTGAAACATTTAATGACTTCATTGCCAAGTTTGAATAATGCATTGTGTCGTTGTGCTTCAATTTCTATTTCTTTTTTTCGCTCGTCCCAAGCATCTGAAGCATAATAATCTGCTTCAAAACTTACAGGTAAACTTAACGCATCGAATAATGACATCTTGCAATGGTTTGATAGATTCTGAGCTGTACTAAGTAAATGACTTGTCCAGCTCTTTGATGATTCCGATAAAACAGGTAGAGGCACGAAATCGGATAGGCGCGTCATCTGCACCTCTTTGTACTACGAAACCTTCGTTGTTCACACTCAACTCTAAATGAGTAAAAAGCTTGCTATTTAGCTTTAAGTAATCCAGATAGATCAGATTAAATTCACTCTGAGGAAGCGTTTTTAAATAGCCAAGACGTTGAGAAAATTGCTGCTTATAAACTTGATCGATAGCACTACGGTCTGGGAATTGCCCTAAGTGCTCATGATTTTCATACTTAATCTGGAATGCTAATAAACAGGCAATCCATTCTGCTGCATTCATGCAGTGTGCTTCTAAATACTCTGCTTCACTGCCACAGACCTGGCGTACAGTTACCCCGACTTCTGATACTTCATGAATCCAATCAGAATTTTCTTTAAAGCAATTCGAAAAATCAGTATTTGTTGAAAATAATGTATTAGTCTGATTTTGAACATATTTAATCATCAAGAAATATCGTTCTTGAGCTGTCATCAACAAAGGTGATTGTGGATTCTGCAAAGCTTGGGACAAAAATGACGTTATCCGTTTTTCATTCAATTTAGGATCAATTGCAGCTACTTTTAACGCTTCATTAAAAGTAATTTCATTTAACTGATAGGTTTGCCCACCAATATGTATCGGATCAAAATTTAACATTTACTATCCTTTATTCGACTTTATATAGTTTACGAACATCTTTAGCATCCCAAGCTGCTCGACTAATCAGGCTTAAATTCACAGTAAGGCTTAGTCTATTACCCTCTTTGTCAATGGGTGCAACAATCGGCGCTGATACACTTTGGAGAATAAAAGGCATATAAGTTTTGCCGTGTGTGGTGACAGTGATGTAGGGAGGAATTAACCCGGAAAACAGACCTTCTCCGCCCTCTGAAATTAAATCTGTCAAAACGGTACCTTGTGATAAATGAGTCGGTAATGACCAAGACTGGAGATACATCAATTTGTTCTCGACTTCTGCTCGAGCATCTTTTAAAGCAATAAAGAAAACACTTAAGTTAAGATGAACTGAAGCTGTAGAAAGAAAGACTTGAGTTGTATTGACTTTATTAAGATTGGTTTTGCCTTCAACACTTTTTGCAAAATCAGCTAATGGTTGAAATCCCTTACTAATCAGATCAGCTGCAGCATCACCCAAATTGTTTCGAATCGCTGTACCAGCAGCGCCACCTGAAGCCAAAGCTTGCCCAGTTTGTAGAGCAGCCATCATCATAGGCATTTTTAATTCAGGATTAGAGTTCTCAAACGGCGTTTGCCATTGGCTTTCAAAACTAATATCCCCATCAGTCAAGAATGCTCGAATAGTCGGCTGTGACAAGTCGTACGAGAAAATTGGTTCTTTAGTTTCTGCATCACGTTCCATCGTGCATAGATTAAACTCAGCAAATTTATGTTTAGACACATAACCCCAGAATGGATCAGCACTATAATCCACGGGTAAAGTTGTCTTATCAGCATTTGCTGCCTGAACACCATTGATGTCATTTGCCATAAAAAAGCCCTATCTTAATAAGGCTATTTTTGATCTATTTGAATAAGTAAAAATAAACAAGTTCCAATCATGCAGCTTGTAAAGTGGCTTCGAACTCTTTAATTTTCTTAATGATCTCAGCTGACTTGTTATAAGCCATTACGACTTCACCAAATTGATTTACTTCAGCAAACCAATAGCTTGTTAAAATCTTTTTAATGTAATCAACGTTTAATCCATCGCCATTAAAAACATAGTTGCTACGCTCAGTTCGCATATATAGCCCGTAACGTTCAAGCTGCTCATCAATCCGCAATTTCCGCGGTTTAATCTGTGCATCACGAATAAGTTCAAAAAGTTGTTCAGGACTTTCTGCATGTGAGAAATTCATATTTTTTGGATAAGTTGGTGCATCTTCTGGACTTGTATGTCTTTCAATAATCACAATACGAGTATTAACACCGGTTCCAGCATTTCTAAATGTACTTAAAGGTAATGTGATTTCACCAACTTGATAGGCTTCTTTTTCGTTTGCAATCCAACTAGAAAGCTTTTCATCCATTGCACCACGAGGAATGAGTGCCACGATTCGACCACCATCATATAAGTGTTGGAACGCTTTCTGAACATGCTTAATTGCCAAGGATCCAGCATTTCCAAACGGCGGATTCATCACAATTGCATGATACTTGTTATTAGTACCGTGGACCTCAAAACCACTAACAATTACATTCGCACCTGTATTTGCCATTTTTGCACGACTTGCCAATGATTCAGTTGGTTCAATCATGGTCAGGTTGACATCATTAGGCGCAAATCGCCCTATAGCCCCATCGCCTGCGCTTGGTTCAAGTACATCATCGCCCTTATGTACACCTGCCCATTCGAGCATTTTTAAACCTAGCGGTTCAGGCGTTGCATACCACTCTTTACCCTCACGATTATTTCGGCTTTCGGTACGCTTACCTTTTGCATAGTAATAAGTCATCGCTTTATCGAAAGGAGATAAGCGCGCAATACGTGCATTTTCTTCATCGTAAGCTTTCCCACCTACGCCATCCATAAGCGAAGGCTCATGATATTCGGCTTCTTCATATGCTTCGATAAGCGCTTGCTTAATACTCACTAAAGCATCTTCGCCCTTGGCTAAGTTATCTACTGTCTCAGCTCGCCCTGCGATAGTTTCAGCAAATGCAGTCCGTTCCCAGTTTGTGCCTGTAGTAAAATAACGCTGAATCGCATTCGAAGCTTGCCCAACTCGATAAATACGCCCTTCAGTTTGACGAAGCTTGGCTGGCTTAATAGGTTGGCCAATGTTGATATTCACCCGTTGATGTGTCCCAGTTGTATCATGCAGTGAGATACCAGTAGAACCTGCATCTGATTGAACGATCAAAATATCAAAACCACTATTATCCTGGTTAAATAGATCAACGTTTTTTTGACGATCTTTCTTAGAAACACGGCCATTAAATAACAATGCATTTGGGAAAGCACGGCGTAGTGTTACTAGTGGAGAATTATAATTACAATTTAAGCGGACTAAATCAGATCGTTCTTGAGCAAACTCTTGATATTGTGCAGCTGCATCTTCGTTATATTTACCATCAATCGATTTAAATTGATCATCTGTAAACGCAAACGGTCTAAAACCTCCACCATCGTTATAATCGTGGAAAATAATTACTTTTCGCCCTAAAGCTAAATTCTTTTTGAAAAATGGAATGCCTTCTTCTGCTTTAATTGCCTCAAGCAACCGTCGGCGCGAAAGATAGTCAAATCGCTTATTCACGAGGCTACTCAAATCAGAGAATCGACTATTTCCATTGGCATCTTTAGCATCCCAAAGGTAGTCCAAACCTTCATCAATTTTTTGACCAATGTTAGATTTGATCAATACAAATTTACGGTCATAATCAAATTTTAATTCTAGTTCACGTCCAGCCAATGCCCCAGTAGATTTCAGGCTTTCAGCAAATTGTCTTTCAAAAACACCTTGGTCAACTCCCCCATCTGGACGGGTCAATTTGTTATATCTCATTCTATAGCCGAAATTAGACATATAGAATCGCTCACGCGCACCGCCTGAGTTATAGCCTCCATATGAATCGTTACTAAATTGTGATGCTGGTGATGTAAAATTAAAGAGATAACCCTCAGCCCAATCCACTGTTTTGATATAGGAAAATGGTGTTGCAGATAGGAAAACGACTTTTGCACGTTTCCCAGATTGTTCTGTCCAATTCTTTTCCCATTCAACCTTATAATCATGGATAAAAGCATTCCAATCCTTGATCATCTCATCGGTACGTTCTTCCTCAGGTAATGCATAAGGATCTCGCTCAGAAAACCGCATTTTTGCCCAAGTGTAGAAACCTGCATGATGCCCAGATAAAGCCCTTAAGTTATCTAATGCAGTGGTTACTTCACCGTCAGCGCTTTGCATTAATGTATGTGCTTCATCAACAATGATAAGGTCCCAATCTTTCTTACCTAAAGATTTATTTTGCCCAAAGTTCGCATATGTCGTGACCACAACATTTGAATTACTACCGTTATCCTGAATACTTGATAATTGATGAATATCAATATTTAAAGGCTTCCCCGACTTCACAAAGTCACGAGCAATTTTGTCGCTTAAAGTAATAATTAGAATATTTTGAGCACCAGAATTTAAGAATCGTTTGACGGTTCCCAAACCAGTGAAGGTTTTTCCTGTACCAGTACCATTGGTAAATAACATGCCGTTAGCATTATCAATGATTAAGCGTTTTTCTGCTTTGACAATATCATCACATTGTTCGGGTAACAGATAGGGTAATGCTTCACTGATATTTTCAGGATATCCCCATTCTGTAGGTGTTCCCTCTGCCTCAGCTTGTAATTTTGCTTTACCTTCTAGCTCAACTCTAACTGACTTAGCAGATTGAACAATTGATTTATTTCGCTTGTCTCTAGTAGGTGATCCTGAGTTAAAAATCGCACGGCTTCCGCTGCTGTCATCCCCTGCAAGACTGGTTGGACTTCCCCCATTTGAAGGTTCATTTCCTCTATTTCCTGCGCCAAGTAAACTTGCATCATTATTTTCTGATACGCCAATACTACCGTTTCGGTATAGCCCTTGCTCAACAGAAGCTGTTCCTGTTGTTGAAGGCGTTGCTCCATCTCCATTTGATTCAGACTGAGAAATTGCTGATCTTCCTGATCCGCGACGAAGTTCGCTAAGTTGTGCCAAATCTGAATCGGTATCTGTAACATTAGAGAAAACCTCTTTAATTAATTGCTGATCATCTGTAAGTAATGAATCTGGTAATTCGAGAATATGCTTGGCACGGATTAATGTGTGTTGGTTATAAATAAAGGCATATGGATCGTATTCTTTTGCTGTTTTGACAGGTACACCAGCTAAAGAAATTACAAGTAAAGACTTCCCTTTTTTGGTGATGTATTCGATGAGCTCTTGCTCACAAGCATAATAAGCAATTGCTTGATTTAGTTTAGCAATTGGTTCATTGGCCGTTTGTTTAACGATATAAGCTTGTAAATTAGAGTCTAGTTTTTGGACTGAGTCATTTAAAACATAGTCTGCAACTTGACCAAGATATTGATTATCTTTGTCTGTTTTTGCCAAGGATAAGATTTTTTTTGCTTCGCCTAAATCAATTTCAATTTCACCCGAAATGATTCTTTTAAAGTAAACGGTTATTTCATCTATGCTTTGTAACGTTTGAATTAATTGATCTAGCGAACTAAGAACATTTGATGGTTTTAAGGCAAAGTTATTTTCAAATATGGACATACAACCCTCAACATGGGATTTTTTAACGTCCTCATGTTAAAGGCTGTAAAGTGTATGATTTTTATGACGTTCCATTTAAATAATTAATATCCTTCGTCTATCAGTTCTTCTAATAAGGCTATACCTGATTTTCCTGAGCGTTGAATAAAATCAAATTCTTTTTTTATTGATGTATAAGCGACTTTTTGAATTTGATGCAAACTTGCACTTTCTGACACATATCTAATTTTAAACTTACTTAATTCATCTTTAGTCTCAACAAGTTTATCTTCAATTGAAATAGCATCTTTTCCGAAAAAATCAATATCTGAATCAAAAGAATAAATTTCAACTGCGATTGGTTTTTTGGGAAAAAGTACTATGTTAGTACCTACTTCAGATTGTGTTGACTTAAAGGAAATTCCATCAAAGTTTTCTGGATGCATATAAGCTAAATATTCAGCTAGTACTTGTGTTATTAGATATTCATCCTCGTGACCATTTATTATTGGAGAACTAATTAATTTATGTATTTTTTTCAAAAATCTTCGATGTGCAGCTTGATCTTGGTAATCTGGGGCAAAATAACTTATATGTCCATATGAATTTTCCAAGTATTCAAAATTTAGAATTTTCAGTTCTCTTGTAGTTTCAAACTCGCCTACTACAATATAACTTCCTATTGATGGACGCATTTCAGCTATACAAGTGTCTATATCAAATGCTCCATAGAAATTTGATATGCCTTTTGCATTCATTCGCCCTTGCTGGGCATATTCCATTGGTGGTGGAGCTAATTCTTGAATTGGATTCAATATATAATGCTCACTTTCTCTAAGTGAATTTGCTCTACGTGCTCTATAAATTTTCGTGTTGACTGGGAGTACTTCTATCACATTTCTTTTTTCTTGACCAAAGCCATACTGTTTGTTTGTATTTTTAACTGGCCTATAACAACATAATTTATTTAAATCTTTAAAAAGGAAATGAAATAAGTTTCTAGCATTATCACTAAAAAATCTTCGTTGTGTTTTAAGTTCTTTAATCAGTTGATACCATTGCCCCTGAAGATTTAAATTGTCATATCGATTTTCCACATAATTTTCATCTTCAGAGAAAAAGCAGTTATCAAAATCATCTGGGTGCCAATATTCAGAATCAATTATCAAATCTATCAATTCCTCTCCAAATGAAATTTCACGTCCCATAATCTCATCGATGACTTCCTGAAGACTCAACCCACTCTGGACAAAATCAGGACGATCGCTATCATTATTAAAATAAGGTTTATAAGGACCTAGAGTAAAATTTTCTTCAATTACTTCTTTTAGTAATTTAGCTAAGTCTTCACAACGAATAGCAATATTTCTTTTCTCACACTCTGAACAATTATGTATTTCATTTTTTTCTTTAATGATCTCTTCTAAAATTTCATCATTTACACAATTGATACATATTGAAAAATCTACTTCACTTTCCATGTTTAACTCAATTCTTTATGTTATTTAAAAATAAATAAAACCTATCAAATAATCAATATTGTTTCTAATAAGCCTAAATTAATTTTTTATAATTTAGGCTTCAGTCTATTCAAGAAATAAATATATCAACTTATGTTACATAAAGAATATCTAAAATGGGGTTCGATATATCATCAAAACTATTGACTAGGCTTTTCTCTAATTCATCTAAAATAAGTGCAGCTAAAGCAACAGGGTCAACTTTCGAACCAGCTTGCTTAATAGCGCTTTGAATAATTGATTTAGATATATCCTTACTATCAAAAATGATTGCTGGAATAAATCTTTCATGCCTTTGCTTAGCCAACATAATTCGATCTAAACCAATGACAAGATGATATTTCCCGTGTGTTTCAAGCACTACAATCGGGTCCTCTTTGTCAATTTTACTTTCAACTATCTTAGGTGCATTTTCAATGATTACTTGATCTATAGGGATGTGATCATAGCTTCCATCTCTAGCCCAAGAATCGAATTCTGACCAAGTATGTTGAATCTTCTTCAACAAATCAGCCATAGATATTTTCTTGATGCCTCCTAAGCCCTGCCAACCCTTTTCATAATTTGATAAATAAATTTCCTTCGCTTCTTCTTCTGATTCAGCACCAATAATGACTTTTTGCTCATCGAACTGTCCGTTAATATCTAACTGTTTGATGATATAGGCGCATTTAGGTTCAACGGCCAAATGATTTTTCACAAAAACATCAATTTCATCACCATCGGCACCAGTAGTATTTTCAATAAAACCATAGTGATGCTTCATCGTGATTTGCCATTCATTCCCGTTAGGGTCAGTTCCTGAACGGATTGAACCTGCTGGATTCTCAATAGCAATTTTTAAATCACCAATCGATAAATGCCCTTTTTGATATTCACCAGATTGCTTTTGTTCTGCTGTTGGAAAGTCTAAATCATTATGAGGTGATGTAGCTGCAGCATGTGCTTTTTCATCTATTGACGTAAGTGAATCAATAGAATCAAACATGCTCAGATTGGCATTATCACCATAATTATCCTCAATCACTTTCACGGCGTAATTGATTGCATCTTTGATGCTGACAGGTTCAGGTTCACCAAAAAGCCCCATGTTTTGCCCATCAATCGCTTCTTTTTCTGCAAACTCTGCCATTGCTTTGAATAGCAAACTCATCTTTTTGGCGCTGCGACTATTCTTAGATAAGAATACTGCAAGCTCTGGCACGCCTTCGCCAAGATCACCAAATAAACCCTGTTGTTTTACAAATTCAACAATATCTTGATCATTTTGCTTTGCTGCCAAGATCGTATTCGCTGCATCAATAATTGCATTTGTCACTCGCTTATCAAGTGCTTGCTCAATACCATCAACAATAGAACTTGATACATCCTGCACGTCACCACGGCTGACGGCTTGCGCTTCAATAAATTTTGGAGCTGCTACACCTAATGCATTTAGCATATTTTGCAAATCTGGCTTCGTTTGGTCTGCCATCATTTCAAGAAGTCGGTCATCATTATAAGCTTTGCTGAATATTGCAGCTTTCATACGTGTGACTAATGCTTGTGTTGGCTTTCCATCTGTCCCGATATATTGAGCTGCTTCCGTTTCACCTAAAGACCTTAAAAATCCTTGGATAAACTTCTGATTACTTGCAGTGATTAGGTCGCCATCTTCACCAGGTGTAAACAATGACAATAGGTTCTCATCTAATCGTCTTGCATCTGTTTTTGCTCGTTCAGTCGCACTAAAGGACAACTTATCATCTTGATTGGCTTCTACTGTAAATTGAATACGATCAATTTCAGAGGTACGAATACGCACAAGGATGGGCTGTTTAAATTGGTTGATTTGATCCGCACTAAAGCCAAAATATTCTGCTTCATCAATCAACCATTCTTTGTATTCATCAGCATTTCCGCGCTCATATGCAAGCTGAATTGCCATAGTACGTCCATTACCAGACTCAACCACCAGATCATCACCAATGATAGGCGCACCAGTATCTGCACGACCTGATCGGCCAAGACTTTCAGGATCAAGCGTATTTGAAGTTTTTTGTACCCACGCTTGAGAAGATTCTCGACTACGATCTCGTGGTTGTAGTTCTTGAGGATAACTAGGGTTTTCAGCGCCTGTAGCCGTATGTGAAGCAATCACTTGATCAGCTTCTAACACTGCAAATACAGTTGATACCTTAGTACCCTTGGCTGTTTTGACGTTGTTAGATCGACCACGGAACGCATGATTGATAGTCAAAGGATCATAAGGTATATTTAATAGATGGTCACGACCTCCAGTTTCAATCCTACCCTTTGATTTATCAAAGATCGGACTGGTCATAAGGGTCGTGGCCATTTTGTTTTTAATTTGCTCAGACGGATTTGAGCTGGTAGGCTTATTAGTTAAGAATTTTGAATTTTCTAAATGATAGTTTTCAACCGCTTCGATCAACTTGTCTATTGTACCTAGTAGATCCTGATTATCTAATTCGATTGAATCGAATCCATCTACACTATCAAATGCGCCTTGCTCATAATCTTTTTGAAATTTTTCTCTAATCCGCAATATATCTTCATGATCTAACGGCTTATCACTTTCACTCTGGCTAGTCTTCGGCTCTTTTAGTTTGTAATGTACAGCCCAACTTAAAACATCTAATTTTTTACGCCCTTTTTTATCGTAAATATTAATATCTACCCTCTGATTTTCTGGAATTAAATGTTCCTTTTGAGTTTTCAGAGTGAGTATCTCTAATTGTTCGTAGGACAAATTTTTAGCCATATCTACAGCCTTCCAGCCATAAACTTTTATTTTTATTGGCTCAACTACTGGATTGACATGCAACGCATCTTGCAATACATTAATAAGACGGGAGCGTCCTCCATTTTGGGTAAGCAAATTATTTTGCCCAGCCACTTGGTCTGAAGGGATGTTCCCCTTTTTTTTGTCTTCAGCAATCATGATTGCCTGAGTATAAAATCTTGGTTTATCATTTTTATCTTCAGTGTGTCTTCTCAAACGCACGACCATATAGCACTTTTGATTATCAATTTTAATTGGTGCTGCAACGATAATATTTTCAAGTGGCTTACCATCATCATCCATAGATCGGCTTAAGACTCTGGCCTTATCAATGATCAGGGGTAAAGCTGGTAAACCTTGAATATCAATTTGCTTTGGCTTATGACTCATTGCAGATTTAATGCCACTGGGTGCAATAATCACAGTTCCTAATTGCTCATTTAGAAATTCTTGCCCGTGATTGTTCTCAACAAACCAGTCTCTTAACCACTGCATAGCATTTTTAATAATTTTGCCTTCTGCATCTGGCAGGATTAGCCCAGATTTAATCTCAGCTATTGGTTCCCCAGATAGAAAGTCGAAATTATCTTGACGGTATTTTTGTAGGGAATCAGCAAGTATATCTATAGCATTTATCGCTTCTGATCCATTAGTAACATTTTTAACTTTGCTCATTTCACGCACAAAAAAATAGCCCATTTAGGACTATTTTGAGAGCTTCAGAATGGGTTTCGCTTGCTATGTTCCAACCAACTCATTTACTTGAGTAATAAGGACATTAACGGCTTCAATCAATAACGGATCATTCAAATTCTTTTCAGCTTCACTACGAACTTGCTTAAGTAATTCAATTGATACTTTAACGTCACCATCAATAATAGACTGAAATAATTTATTGACTGATTGATTCGCCTGTCCGCCAAGTAACTCAATCAATTCTCTCAATCGTTTTGTACTTTGAAGTTTTTCCATCCCCTTAAGATTCGGGATCTGTTCAAGTAAAGCACGTAGTTCTTTCGTGAGCTTTAATTTTTCTAAGGCATTCATGTATTGCTATTCCTTAATTGACTGAAGCAGCTTGATTGACTTGATACATTGAATAAGCTGAAACAGCCTGTTCAAATAGATCATTGGTTTCAGGTGTTAAGCGACTGCCAATTGATTCTAGTTGACTTTCAACTTCACTAGCTTTAGAAAAATCAACCTCACCCTTAATGACTTTATTCAGATAGTCTGCATCATCATTATTGCTATTAGCGTTTGCATTATCATCTGTGGGTAACATTGCAGGTAAAGCAGCAAATGCTGGGTATTTGGCAATCATTTCTTCAATTGTTTTAAAGAAACGTGGTGCCCCATAGCCATTGTTCCATGCTCGAGATGAGGCATTGTTTGCTGAAACTTCCCATTCACCATTTGTATTGATATGGGCTGTCCAATCATCAAGCTTTTTATCGTTTTTGAATGCTTTGTAATAACCATTGCCTAAATTCTCAATGGGCGGATAGGTTTTGGCTTTTGATGAATCCTCACTTAAGCCTTTATTCCAGCGCTCAATTGTCTTTTCTACAGTTGCAATCATTCGTTCAATTGAATCTTTTAATCCATTTGCCAATGCAACTTTTCCAAATGGACGTTCAAGTAGATTTTTTGCATCTGTAAGCGCTTCGCTAATTCCAGTTGGATAATTCTGGTTATAGAATTCTTCCGTGGTACCACCCGTCAACCAACGATGTCGAATATCTAAAGCATCATAAATTTGACGAGCTTCTGCTTTTGTCACAGCTTTTGTATTTGCAGATTGTTCAGTATTTACCACTGCATCAGTATCAGCATTTGGTGCTTGACCATTATTTTGCTTATTTAAACCATCAATTTGATCAAGCAGCCCCTGAATTTCTGAAGATAAAGCGGTCTTTTGATTTTGCTTGTCTGCAATACGTTGTTCAGTATCAGCTAAAGTTTGCGCACTTTCAGCTTTCTTAGCTTGAGTACGTTTAAACCGTGCACTGTTCTGATTAATCAATTTAACAACACGTCCAGCAAGTACAGGTAATGCAATACCTTCACCTTGGTTGGGCTGAATCACGCCTGTTACATCACGCTTATTCATAAGAATCTTCCACGACAATAAAGTGTCTTGTGGCGAAATCCGTTTTGCGTCACGATCAGGATTATGGAATAGAATCGTAATGGATTGCCCATCTTCAAAATCATAAGAAACGGCGACATTCAGCACTTTTTTGTGTCGAAATGGCTTTTCACTACGATCTACATTTAGAACCTTTACACCGCCTTTAGACGCTGTCTGCATAGCTGTATGCAGCATATCAATTAACTTATCGAGATATTGATACTCAACAATGATTGAATCAAAATCAGGATGTTCTACTCCAATTGATTCAAGCAAATTGGCTAACCCATCAAAACTCGATAATAGTTCGGTATTGTCATCATGAAGTTGCATGTCTAATAGTAGATTTGCTGTTTTTCCTTCATGTGTTGTTAGTTCGATACCGTCCCATCCTGGTAATACAGCACATGGAATATCTTGCAATGCGACTAAATGATCTCGATGAATAAGTTGCTTATGCTTATGAAATTGCGGTGTTGCTAAATGTCGCAATAGACCGTTGGTATTAGTTTCAATTACATCATCTTCAATGGCATCAAACATACGCCCAAACTGCATTTGTGCTAATGCACTGGCATGATCATTATCAACAGCACCCAAAACGGCAACTGAATCAAAGGCTGCAATGCTATTGATTGAACCCTTCAAATTTACAATACGCCACTGATCTTCTTCCGTTGCCGATTCTGTCAAAATCGCATTAAGTTGACGGCATTGCCCTTTGACTACTCCAATTGAACAAGCACCACTATTCACAGAATCAAAACCCTGTACTAAACGGCTAGTGTGTGGTTCATGTAATAAAGTAAATATGTCGATATTTCGCATTGAAAAAATGCCTCAATATTTTTCTGATTGAGACAATTTTTGCACTTAAATAAATGATTCTTCTTGAGCTGTTCCAATCATTTCAACATTGGGAACATCTTTATAAAATTCAGCGTGACGATACCGACTCCATTTCGATTCGTGGCATCAAGTGGAATACTTCCTGTTTGTAAGGCGACTAAATGCTGGACCTCAAACACTCGTGTAGAAATACTATGTTTATCGTAAATGTAAATTGTCATACGCATCAAATAATCATTTGGTAAAGCTTGCGTCCCCCCATCCTCACCATCAGGAAACATGATCGCTTTTATTGCCAAAGCGCTATTCAGAATTGATGCATTACGTGTTTCAATGAATGGAATTGATATTTCACCCGAACTATTTCCAGTGATGTGATTGAGTTGAAATGCACCAATTTGTACGCTATCTGTTTGAGCATCTAAAACAGATAAATCCAAACTCTGACAAAGCCAAGGCAATTTTGTGTTATCCATCAATGGAATACTTTCGATTTTAGTACCAGCTAAAAATCCTTTTTCTCCTTTTTCAAATGCATTGAAATTTCCAGCCTCTTGATGCGTTAAATCATATGAGTCAATCAGTTCAATTGACTCTTTTGCTATTTTCCCGTCCTCATCGAATGGTTCAAGCCATACACCATAATGTAATGAAGATAACGTCCCCCAACTGTAAATTTTCTGGTATTGCCTTAAAGCCTCATCGATTGGCATTCCAGTCCATACACCACTTGTATTTCGACCTTTAGAAATATTTAAGTGTAAAGTCATTATTGTTCACCCTGTCCATTGAGACGAGATTTCGCAATATCAGCTGCTATTCGACATGAATCGTCATAGTTAAAACCAGCATCTTTTTCTAAAATATATTGCATCGTTTCCTCACTTAAATCGGATTCTTTGAGTGAGTTAATGACTTGAATTTTAAGCAAGGATGTATTCATCTGCGTTTGTTTATTGATATTTTCTTCTGTCACAGCTGCTGACTGGGTACTAGAAAACTCAATTTGCCACGGATAATCTAATTCACCTGCTTCAAATTGCTCGTTATAACAATAACCCCAATCGATATGCATAATATCATTGGCGAATTGAACAGCCGATTGGCGAATATACATGGAACGGCGCATGATTTGACTTGAGGTATGAAAGGATGCCCCATCTCCAATTCCACCAGAAAGCATATCAGCCCAGCCCACCATTGAAGGATCAAGGCCAATACCGCCCATAAGTAGACGGACATTGATCATAAAGGTTTCGATATTTACTGGAGAATTACGTTGGCCTTTAATATCCCCCACAGGATTAAGAATCTGCTTTTCATCCCATGTCGGTAAAACGTGATATTTGGTATTCCAAATGCCCTCACCGCCTTCCATTGCATTTTTCACGAACTTCTCATGATCTTTTAGCATTCCCTCAAGACCACGGATATAAGCATCACGTTGTGCTGGAGGCATACCAGCCATGTTCAGCGTCAAAAACATTTGATTGACTGCATCAGCAACTTGCTGACTGTTCATCGTGGTTAAGGCAAGGATGACATCATCATAGGTTTTCTCAATTGAATAGAGAAATGAGCCACCGACCTGTGCAGGTAAGATCGGCAATTCTTCTGGATTATCACCTTCAAGCATTTGAGAAATTAAACTAGCTTCAACTGGATCAAATTGCGGTACATTTTGAATCCGTGGCAACTTCATCCGAACCATCTGTGTGTGATTCAACTTAGTCATGACTTTGGACCAGTTTTTTGGATTCAGTGCAAAGTAAGCGACTGTCTTACTACCTTGCTCAAATGCCTGTATTTGTGGCGCATAAGTATATTCATTACTAAGTAAGTCAGTAACGCCTACTCCCTTTTTACCATATACACGGGCATATGCATCCCCAAAGGAAATACCTTCAGAACATAGCTTCGTGATGTATTTATTTATGATAGTTTCTATTGGTTTGATACGCTTTTGTAGTTTTTCTAATTGCGCTTTTTCAGTTTTGCCTATTTCCCCACGCAATCGCTCTGTAGGCGTAATAAATATTTGTTGGCCCGTATGTGTATCACCTCCAAGTGCAGCCATGACATGAATACCAATGCCCTCTGCTACGGGAGCGAACTTTAGCATTTGCTCCCACTTGGTCAGAATTTCTTTACGTGTTCTTTTCTTGTTTTCCTGTGTTGTATGTGTCCCAAGCGAAAAAGGCGCAACGGAATCATACATTTGCGCCATGACTTCTTGGTTAGCATCAACCACTTGCTGAGGGATGCTATTCGCATTTGTTCCCAACAACAAAGAAAGGATGTCTGAAGCAGCCATAATTAAGCCAAAATTTAAGAATTAACGTAATTTTGGCTAAGTTAATTGGCTTGAATGTTTGGTCGTTCCAATAACAAAATTAAGGTACGGTCGGCACTACAGGGGGAATAATTTCAGGGAAATTAATCGCTGGAATATTCACAGAACAATTAGTAATTGAATTCATCTTATCCATGATAGTGGCTTGCAGTTGCTGAATTTTAGCTATTAATTGAGCAATTTGCGCTGCACATTTTAAATATGGCTGGTACATTGGTGACAAAACCAATTCAATATATTTTTGGATCCACGTAATAACTTTTGCAAGGTTGTTCGGGATTTCTAATAATTCCTGAATCGCCCCAACTATTTCTAATTCATCGGTCAAGGCTTGCAATTGATCACCTAAAGCATTCATCACGGTATCTACCGCCTTTTGAAGATCTTCGCAAGTCTGCACAGCATTGATATGATCTTCTAATGATTGAAGATATTGAACATTTAATTCACTCATACATCACCTTTAAAATTTTATGAAATTTGAATCACAATGCCATCTGCTATGGTTAGCGTTTTCCCAAATACATTTGAAAATACGCCTGTTGCACCAGAACCAACGATGACGTTTCCAGTGACTTGTTCGTTGCCTGTAATCTTCGTTTCACCTCTCAAATGAATTGAAGGCGCTTCAATGGTTGCCTTGCTACGCGCTAAAAGCTCGATATTCTCTTGTCGTATACGGCGTGTATCGACCACCGCACCTTTGCTATGACTGCTATAGAATGCGATGACAGGACGCGATTGCTCATTATTTTCAAAGAAGATATAAACATCCTCTCCCTCTAAAATTTCGCGCTCAGTATCTTTATCACTATCACCAACGGGATAAGCAAAAGTTGCTGTTAAGCCCGTACTTGCGCCATCGGTAAGACCGGGTATATGAATCTTTGCAGTTCGGTTTTGCGCATCGTAACTGAGGATTCTTGCTTTTTTAAAACCGTTCATCATCGTCACCTATAAACTTGCTAACCAAAGCTTTGTTGTTGAACCGACATTGCCACCAATAGCACCTGTTTCTACTTCATGAGCTGCTGTCAAAATCACATATTTCTTATGTTCTACTTCGACTATATCGCCAGCGTTTACTTCAAGACTTAACGAACGATGAACCACGCCACGCGGAATTAGTACCTTTTCAAGATTCTTTAACTGTCGTGCATCAAGACCAGCTTTTTGAACAACTGATTGTCCTTTTGTCGTCGTATCGTCCCCAATAACAGTTGAACCATCTTGATCAACTGAGACATAAGAGGACTTTTGAAACTTCTCAATTTGATCGCTGTTAAACCATTGGATTTCACTAGGATCTAATTTCAGAACGGCTACTTGTTTAAAAAGCGCATCGAGTTTTAAAATACAAATCTTTGTTTCTTTGAAACAAATCACCGCAGCTTCTTGTTGTAAATAAAGTGCTATACGCTCTGAAATCAAGGTACCGTTGAGACAAATAAATTCAGGTAAAGGTATATCATCACCCAAGCGAATATTAGAGGCACCACATGCACGATATGCAGCATTAAAAGAAGTCTGCTCCAAAATCACAGCCTTTTTTGTCTGCTCTAATATCTTTTTGCAGCCTTTGAACACGGCGATACATGAAATCGCGCCAATTCGAGAATTATCTTTAATCGTCTGAGACTTAACAGGATGTGAGTAAACGATCTCAAATGGATATGGAATATCATTCACTATGATTTCAGCCCCATCCACCAATTGATCATTGAGTTCCTTTGTATACTTGACTGCAAACTCGATACTGACAGGCACAGGAACAAGATCAGTTCTTAGTGTTGCAATCATCAATTCAGACGCAGAAATGATTTTATTGGTTGCCAATATCGCAATTCGCATCAATTGCCCCCTAAAGTTTTAAAACTAAATGGAGGTTCCACAAAAGCATTTTTAGGCATTAACTCTTTTGCTTGATTATATGCTTGTTCAGCTTCACTCACTGACATGCCAAAGCCGTCACCGCCCATACTTCTTGAAGCTTCGACAAGTTGCGCTTGAATCAAGTCACAGTTTGCACTTAGACATGGTTCAATAATGACCCACTCAAAACCTTCAAGAACAATGTTCTTGTCAACCGTGATAATACTGGTTGAACCACGTTGACAGGTCAGCTTTGCCCAACCTGCATAACGCATTGTTTCTTCTACCAAAGCATTCGTGACATCTTCAATAAGAAGTGAATAACCTTTCATCTGTAATTTTTGATAAAAGGTCGTTGCTAGTACTTCGATAGAACCAGCAATCACCTTTGGACATAGAGAGCCATCATCAGGTAACAATTGCATAGCAGTTACCCAAATAAAGAACCAATTTGTCGTGCTACACCAGTCGCTGAACGAGCTAAGTTTGTTGCTGACTGTGCAGCGTTTACGACATTCTGAACACGGTTAATTAGACCTTCGATACCAGCGACTCCACGCTGACCAGGTAATACTGTGCCATTACTCCCAATTTTTGCGAAGCCACCAAAGAAATTGAAATCAATCGGACATGAAACGGTCATTACTTGAGATCGACTATCCGTATCGAATTCGGCCATTTCAAATCGAATTGCACAGTTTTCCAGATAGTATGCACGGGTAAAATTTGCGACATGACCATCATAATAATCACAATTGATCATGCCTTTATTTGCCACAATGTATTCAGCAAAAAGTTGATCGTGCCCTGCTTCAGTAACCAGTAATTGTAAATTACCTGTGTAATGTGTTTTAGGAGGTCCAGCCACAATCCCCGTATAGCCACCCGGATATTGGACTTCCGCTGGATCTTCATTACTAATAATTGGACGTGGACAGCTTTTAATTAAAAAACGGTAATCTTCTAAACCTTGTGGGACCAACATGCCTTGGCATGACAAAATCGGCGAACCTAATTGCTGAATTGCTATCGAATCTGCCTTCATTTGATTTAAAAGCATTGGATTGACTTGACGCATCGTTATTCTCAAATCTTATTGGATATAAGTATTCTGATCACTTGAACCAAGACTAATTCCTCATTGTTCCAAATAAAAAAAGGCTGCATATTCGCAGCCTTTTTTTAATCTATATTCTATTGATTATTTATATAGACCAATCTTTTTACCTTTAAGCAACGACTTCATACGTTTTCGCAATGAATTCGCTGAACGCGCTTTTAAACTCGCTTTCTTTAGTCCAGCTTTTTGGTCACTTGAAAGACGGATACGTTGACCTGGTAATCGCTTATTCACGATCTTTTTAACACCATTACGGATTGCTGCAATCGCTTTATAACGCACTTTACGGCCACCTACACTTTTCGTCGTCATCTGACCACGAGAAAGCTTTTTCTTACCACTAGCCGAGTCAAAACCATCTTCTTCGTCTGGTTCACCATAGATAAACTCACGTACTAATTCATCTAATGGATCACCCTCATCAGGCATATTGGCAATTACTGTGCTTGCAGCAGCTTCAATTGCAGCATCAGCAGCTTCAATATTATCGCTAAAGATTTCAGCAATCACTGAGTCATCTACACCAAAACTTGAAAGTGCATCATCAATGGAAGCAACTAATGCATTTTCCAACGTACCATTTTCATCATCTGCACCATCTAAGGCATCCAGAATAAGAAAATCAAGACGGTCAGTCGGCAATTCATTGTCATCTAAAGTATTGTCAATAACCGCATCAACTAGATCAGATACGATATTCAAAGCCATTTCTCGAACGTGCTCAATAAATGAAAGTTCTTCACGAATTGAACTAGTCAATGTATTCACGCTACTTGTAATTCCAGCTGCAGCAGAATCAAAGTCGCGTAATACATTTTCTTGTGGTTTTAAATTAAACGGATTTTTTGCGCCAAACATTGTTATCACCTATTTATTTAACTAATACATCTTCATCAAAGATCACAGCACGGGTCGCGCCTTCTGGACGGCGTGCCAAATACAAACGAACTCGTTCAAATGGATAATCTTTGTCAGGAATTAAGCTGAATGCGAAAGGTTTTCCATCCAAATCTTCAGCAGGTTTTAACCAGCCCGAAGTCGCAGCGTCAGACAAATATTTGTCTATTTCCTTACTCGCTTTATCTAAATAATCTTCAGTTGGTTTCAACATATGATTCTTTAGAATGTCGACAACATCATTTTTGGTGCGCATAGCAATTTCAGCAGCATTCACCAAGCGCAATGCACTATTTTTACTTTGACGCTGAGTAAGCACATCACTTAAGACATACAAGACACGCTCAAACTTAATTGGACGAACGACATTCACTTTTGCTTGAGCAAGCATTTCCAAAGTTGGTTCATCGAGGACAACATCTGGACGAAGCTCTAAAGCCTTTTTCTTAAAAGGATAGTCTTTCCAAGCGACGGCATAATGAATAGGTGCAAAACCTTGAGCATTCGTTCGAGCATTACGCAGCAGCTTGTCACCAATGTATTGACCAATGTACCGAGCTGGAATTTTACGTCCCCGTAATGAAATGGCATCTCGTGGACGGCATATATTCGGCGACCAAATCAATTGAACTTGATGTGTTTGGGCATCTAAACTTTCAGCAAATAGAGCGACTTGTTCCGCTGTCATAGTTGAGTCAACCTCAACATCGAGTGGAATATTTAATTTTTCAGCCACACGTAATAAGGCCACGTATACATCTATTTCAATGACAGTTGGCAATGCTAAATAAGCTGGCTTATCCACTAAATTGGTAATCAGTGTATAAGTTTGATCAGCGTTAAAAGTGTCTGGTTCTTCATCTGGTAACGATAGAATCTCAGTCTTACGTCCTAAACTATTCACTGGATTGAATGCACTACTCAATAAAATTGCACTTAAAGCATCATTGATATGCAATTCAAATTGTTCAAATTGTTCAGTAGCGTCTGCAACCGCAATAATCGTTGCTGGATTTTCAGGATCCCCATCAACGACACCCTGAATTTTAATCACTTCATCACCAGTGGTTGAATCGATGATTCGCAAACGCATGGTGATGTCTAATAGTGAAGTCGGCGTAGTGACTTTACTAAAAAATGCGACTTCAATATCTGTATCTTTTAGATAACTATAGGTATCAAAAAACAAGCTTAATACCGCAGCGCCATTGCCACCCAGTATCAAAGCTCCATTACTGGTTAATTTTAAATTTGTCATAATGGCTCCATTAACCTGGCATATCTAAAGTTGGCCCGACACGTAAAACTTGGATACTTGGCACACCAGTATCTAAGCAATCCTGTACAGCTTGATAATCAATATTTGTTGGCTCATAGCCCAATTGACCGCGAATATTACCTTGATGGATGGTCATTGGCTTATCTACTCGACCACGCTTAAATCGACCAACAATTAAGGCTGAGGTTAGCCCTTCTTTAGTTTGTGTTTCGGTCTTATCTACTGTGCCTTGGCTTTGTATGCCAACAGCCTCACCTAATATCTTTGTTGTGTTCACTTTGTTTGCCTTTGGCTAAACGTTTTAGTTATTTTGCGCTTTGCCAAAATTCAGATTTTTGAATGTTCCAATAAAAAACTCTGCATAAGCAGAGTTTTCAATTTCGCAGAATGTTATTTTCCAGAATTCGAATTCGGAACCGCAAAAGGTAAACTAAATACAGATTCAATGTTTTCAAGTTCTGCATAAATCCAAATTCGGGTAAAATGTCCAGCCCAGAAATTTGGTGCTTCAACAATTAAACTAGCCAATTCTTGTTCTGTACTAGCATCTTTGATTGTGAGCAATGCCTGCTTATCAGTGAGCAATTTCATT
The DNA here is from genome assembly GCF_014636095.1 of Acinetobacter modestus. Classification (GTDB taxonomy): domain Bacteria; phylum Pseudomonadota; class Gammaproteobacteria; order Pseudomonadales; family Moraxellaceae; genus Acinetobacter; species Acinetobacter modestus. The sequence goes on along the minus strand of NZ_BMDV01000002.1, from coordinate 580,963 downwards.
CCAACAATATAACTACTTGTTAAAGCTGTTGTATCAATATTGCCTTGTGGTGCAGATCGGCCACTAAACAACTGAATTCTCTGAATATCAGGGCGCTCTTTTACAACAGCAGATCCATCACTAAACTCACCGATTTTCGGACCTAAATCAAATGCAATCAGTAATTTCTTTGTCGTATTTGGATTTACAGTAAATTGTAATTCCTCACCAGCATTAAAAGGCTTTGTTGCAAATAGAGAAGGTAACAGTTCAGCAGACGTATTCCCTTCTTCAAGTGCTAAGCCTCCCGTATAGCTCAGCACACCATTTGAAATCGCGCAGTTGGTCAATGTCTATTGAGCAGTTTCCTCATTCACAATAACGTCTGTGCTCGTGACTGCTTCTTCTTGTTTAAGTTCATTGAGCTGGACAATATTGTTTTGAATTTGCTGAAATGCAACTTCACCATGCACCCGAACAATAGTCTCAGTTTGAATCTGTAAACCAGTCAACGGCTCAACGATTTTGAAGCTGGTATTGTTGTTGATTGTGACATCTCGAATTGTAGGCTGATCACCTAACGCATCAAGAAGCGGATTTGTTCCATTGAACTCAGTCATTGCTTAAAACCTCTAAGTTTTTGCCAAGGTCTTTAAATTGCTTAATGTTATTAAGCACACCCTGCTTTACCATTAAATTTGCACAGGCAATTTGAACCGTCTGACCTGCATTAATTGATGTCTTTGTAAGCGGTTCATAAACCGATTTGACACCACTGTTTTTAACTTCGATAACCAATCCTTTAGGTTCAGTTAATTCTGGAGTGGCTGCTTTTTCTACAACAATATTTTCGTTGTTAGGCTTTGGATCAGATTCAGTAGACGGCGTAGCATCTTTATTAGGATCTTGATTTAATTCGGAAGCATTTGCGTCTGAACTTTCACCAGCTTCTTTTTTTTGCTCTACTTGCTGAATTTCAGCCTGTGAAGATGATGTTTCTGCTTTTGCAGCTTCACTATTAGAATTTGCGTCTTCCGTTTTAGCTGCATTGTCTTTCACATCAATATCAGTGTCTTTTGGAGTATTTTCTCCATTAGATGTATTTTGATTAGCAACCTGTTGAACTGGTTCAACTGCTTTTGGTTTTTGACTACGTTGTTTTGGTTTTACTTCATTTACATCAGCCATCGTATTTCACCATTTTGTTATAAATTAGATAGAAATGACAAAGGCGCACTTAAGCGCCTTTGTCATATACGATTAACTTTTTAATCGTGGCATATTGATTGCTTTGAGTAATGCAAACTGATCTGCATAACGGTCGAGTGGATTTAATTCAGCAGCTTGAGAACCGATCAAAGCAAGTAAGCTTTCACGCGGATCAGGCGTTGCCTCACTCACGGTTAATGGCATTTCAATGAAGCCGACAAGCGGATTGCGTACAGGTTCACTGCCACGACCAACTAACTCCATCTCAAAAGTTTGATCAGATTCAACCAGAACACCAGCAGAGGTTGGCAAATGATAAACGTTGGTACCATCAGCTAAAGTACCAATTCGCACGATTTGACCATGACCAGCCGTGGCACCTGTTTTGACTGGCATTTTGTCAGCCGATAATTGAGCAAAGAACACTTTTGCACTATCACCGACGTACAAATCAAAGCCTACGGTTGCACCACCTGAATCTTGTACAATCCCAATTTTTGCAGCTTCAATATACTTCATTAGCTCGCCAAACAAGTCCCCCGAAGTGTTATATGCAGCAGCTAAATTACCAGCAACACCACGGCTTGCATCGAACGTAAATTCACGATCATTGTATTGTGCACGTTCTTTGCCTTCGCCAAGTAGTCGCACTGTTTGCTCAAGATAAATTTTGCCTTGCATTAATGACAATGCGGTTCCAACAAAGCCGATATTCAACTCATTAGTGATCTGATTCACTAATAATTTTGATGCATGGATTTGAGTGACAATTGGTGAACTCACCATCGTTTCATATTCAGGCGAAATACTGATACCAACAGGATCAAGCTTAAACTTATTATTTACGTCTTTCGCTTCATAATCAGCGACCAAGAACACTTCCGCTTTTACACCATTCGGCAATGCTTGGTTGAAGGTTACTGAGATTGTGCTGTCATCCAAGTTAATTGTACTTGCAGTCACGCTATATTCAGCACCTGCGATTTTTGCTGATTTCTCAGTAATTGCAGAAATTTGACCAGCCAATTTCGACTTACTGCGGTTACGTGTGTGCGCAACTTCTTTCCCGTTGATGCGAATCGAGATACTGCCACCGATAAAAGGTAATAATGGTGCATTTACGTCTGGTGTTTTATCTGCATAATTCGCATATTTTGTACGTGCAGTTGTTGAATAGGTTGTACCTGCACCACCATTATCCAACACAAAACGGAAACGACCTTCAGAGTATGGTTTAGATGCATTTACACCATCCAAATACTCACCTTTTGCCATCGCACCAAAAGCACGATCAGTAGTAAATCGCGCTGCAACAATCGGCACTTCATTCGAACCATTGCTATTCGGAATATAGGCAATAATGGGAGAAGCAAAGGCAATTAACGTTGCAATCGTTGCAACGGTCATAGCTGGCACAATACTGACAGACTCATGATGTGTATTACTTACATCATCGAATCCTGATTCTAATTGTTCAAGATTTTGTTTATGTGTACCAGTAAAACCGCTTACTTTTTTTGCCATGCATAAACCAGCATCTAAAGCAGTGGCCAACACGGATGCATGTGGTAAATCACCACCATGACAATATTGATATTGTGAGAGTCCAACTTTAATCGCATTATCAACATCTGCTGCACTATCAAAGCCAACAATATTTAAAATTTCATTTAATGCAGTTGGTCGAGTCTCAGCCATATGATTCACACTGTCAAAACCAGCTTCACCATTTTTATAAAAATAGTTTTGGCATTGTGTAGTAGCTGCTAATTGCGCTTGATAAAGTGCACTTTGAGGATCAGATAAAACTGACATTTTTTTCACCTTTGAAATAGGTTTTTGAAAATTGATAACCTAATTTCGCATGTTGAAAAATGTCGAATTTATGGAGTTCCAATAGCAAATTAAGAAATGATAAAAATAAAAAAAGTCCATCATGATTGATGGACTCATATAAGTAGTAATTTGTTGATTATCCAGACACACCACTAGAAACATAAATTTCTACATCGGTACCAGCCATGACGACAAATCGCAATTTATCCCACGCATGTTGCCGAAAAGGTTCCGTATCTGGAACACCTGCGGTAATTGTTACTATTGGGGACCAGTGTTCCTCATTATCAATACTTGGACTAGGATGATTACTACCGAAAAAATCAACCACTGCACCAGCACCAAGCACCTGGTAATTAAAAATGGCTGACGTACATTGTCCAACCATTTCCTTATCACCTGTACTTTTCCCTGTTTCATTGAAAACTAAATAGGTCATTGTCTTTATTACTTCAAACGATTTGATATGGATATTTTCAAAGAAAAATCTAATTTTATTCTTATCAGTTCCGAAACACTATTAAGGATTAACTAAACGCCCAATTGGGGTTGGATTAAATGCAATCCATCCACCAAATGAATTAAATGTAACGGGCAGCTTTAAATATAAGTCAGTATTTAACACATAGAACATTGCCAATGAATTTGTGTTAGTAGGAGCATTACCTGGATTACTCCAATAAATATTAGCGTTGCATACTGCAACTTGTGACTCAGCTCCAAAAATATTAGTCAAGTGTTGTTCAACCATATAGCCAGCATTTGAAATATTGAAAAACTTAGTTGATGGCTGCGTTGTACCTGAAACATATAAGCAGCCACAAATCCAAAGCATCCCATCTTTTTTTGCAAATTTTAATGATCTGTGCTGAACCGGTGCCGTCAAAGTGAGTCCAGATATTTGATCCGCATTGACCCAATTAAAACCACTGCTTCCATTCCCTATATTCTTAATTTGTGCTTGGATTTTTCCAAGCATTTGCCCAAGCGTATCCGAAGCAGATATTTCAGCATTCGAACCTAAGGCGTAAGTATTGAATATCACATCAAAGATTTTGTTTTGACTTGCTAAGCTGGAAAATAGCCCTGTTAATGCGACTGTTGCGACATCTGCACTCTGTAAAGCACTATCAGCTTTTGAACCTTGGGCAGCTGTAGCTGCGCCTAAGCTTTGTGCTGTGATTTGACTAACCAGTTCCTGAGCTGTCCCAAGCTTTTCTGCACCAATATTTGTACGCGCATTTTGCTTTTGAAGTTCAGTTAGCGCTTGCGTCGCAATATCAAATCGAATGCGATTCGCTACTGATAGATTGAGTGTATCAATTATGCTTTGATTATTTTGTATAGCAGCTGCAAGCTCGTAAACTGTGTTTAAAGCTTCTGGAGCTGACCCAACTAGATCAGCAATCTGCTGATTAACATATGCTTGATCTGCTTTTGTATCAACTAATTGAGTCAGTAACGCTAAAGCTTGAATATCAGCTTTCGTGAGTATAGCTAAACGATTATTTTCAATTTGAACTTGTGTCGTTTCTAAATCAATTTGATCTGCTTTTGTACCAATTTTTAGCTCGTTCGTTTGAGCCAAAGCTTGTACTTGATTTAAGTTTTCAGCTAATGCAGTTGTTTCTTCTTGACCTGTTTTGCCTTGTAAGGCTTCCTTTAAATCTGTCTGATCAGATAAATTGCCTTTCACTGCCCCCCAACGATTCGGACGATCACCAGATAAATTAATATGAGCTGCTGTTTTCATGGTTACACCACTTTGAAAGGCAATATATGTTCGCCTATGACGACATCATTTTGCTTAATTGTGACTTCTAACTGGGCATAATCTAACGGCCATTGGCTACTATCTGCTATTGATTCCACCCAAACACGCCCGATTTGATCACTATCTTTTTGAACATCCAACGTAGCAATCAGTTGACCAGCATTTGATTTCACTTGAGCTGTGATCTGCATATCATCAGTAAGTTCAAGACTTTGATTATTTTCTTTGTCAGTAAAGCTAATTCCTGTGTTAAAAACTTCGCCTCGTCTGAACTCTATTAGATCTCTTAACACTTTGATGGCCACCCTTAACTCTACTTCGCTCTGAATCGGATCAATACCTAACTCATCACGGCGGTTTAAAACATACTTTTTACCAAAGTCTGACATCAAGGTTTGCCCAGTAATTCCAACGATTTCAAACCATACAATGAATCCTTCATAGATCATCAAAGCCAGCAAATCACCCTCTTGAAATTGCGTATCTGGTATCTCATTAATCTGCTCTGTCAAAGTATCTAAATCAGCATTGTAAGCAGCAATTTGAACAATTAAGGTCAAATCACTTGGGTTATTCATACTGTTATTTTTATGAATCATCCCCCCGTTAAACTTGTCTGCAAGAACATAGGCAAAACCTAAATGATCATATTCATAATTGGGTTCATCTTGGATTGATAAGGCATTCGCTTCGAATGAAAGCGGATCTACAGGTAGACCAGCATCTGCTGGATTGCTATACACAATTCGCTTACGCCATACTTGGCTTGGAATACTCCCTAGCGTATTCATGACAACACGTCTTGCAGCTAAATGACGGCCATTTGCTACTCGATTGACTGCACTATTTAGCATTAGTTTTTACCTCGTTGAGCCATCATGTTTGTAATGTATGCCTCTACTGCTACAAGTTCTTGTTCAGATAACCCTTTTCCTAAAGCTTGCTGCCTTGCTTGTAACTGCTTGGATTGCATATCAGTAACATCAGATAATTTATCAGTGAGTTTTTTGAGTTCTTTTAAATCCTTAGCCCAATGTTTTTTTGCCATCTCTTGTGATTTACGCATCATTCGCCGCTCAGCAGCAGCATGATCTGCTTTGATTGTTCGAGGGCTACCTTGTTGATCAAGCTGATCTTGAATCTGTACATCGGTTGAATATTGACGTTCTTCATCTTGTTTTGTTGTTTTCTTAATTCGCGCCTTTTCTATTTGTTTTGATATATAAGCAATACCCATTGGTGAGCGAATATAGTCCATTACACGCAATACATGCTTACATGCAACGCCAACTAAAAGCTCGTTACGGATTTTGGGATAGCCATGTTCTGGTCGACCATAGCCATAACCACCAATCGTTGCAATATAGCGATATCCAAAAAAATCATGTCGCTCACAATCACATTCAAATTTTAATCGACCAAAATTAAGTAAGTTTTTGGCATTTTGTGCTGTATATCCTATTGTGTTTTTTAAATTTTGAAACGCAAGAAATTCAACATGCACATGATGATTTTGAACTTTGCTTTGTGGACCAGCATTTGTTAAAAAATGAACTACACCATTTTTTTGACTTAATGGCGCAGCTATATAAATCTGTTTATTTGCACGATCTACATCATCAGGATGACTAGCATCAATAATTTGCTTGGCTGTGATTCCTTTACTAACAACACCTTTTTTACCCTTCTTTTTATATAGGGATTCAATAAATTCAATATTCTGCTTAAATGCACGTAAATCCTGAGTATCCAACTCAATGATGCCACCTTGATTACCAAGGGTCAGTCTTAGGATTTGTCCTGCATCATAGTTCTTAACATCATCAATATCATTAGTGGTTAGAAACTTTGGAGCTGGTCGTTTAAAATCGCGATTAAACTCCTTATTTCGTTGCGATTCATTGCGACTAAACTGATTATTAGCATATCGACGCAATTTGCCGTTTTTAAGTGCTTCTTGCATTTGATTGTATGCATCTTGAAATACTTCATTATTCGACATGCTGACACCTACATCTGGTATTCACGGCGTAAGCGCATTACGTCAGAGATTAAAGGTACTGCAATTCGTTTTTCAGGTAACTTTTCCCAAATTCCAGACACACCACAAGCGACCTGAATCACATCTGTGTGATTACGTGAACCATAAATCCTGAAGCTCAATAATGTTGGATCTTGTGCTTCATCTGATTTGACATCCCAGACAATAAGACTATTCAGCTTTCCCTGCTGAATGTTCTTATTGATTAGGTCTCTGATCGCATTTCGATATTCATTAATCATTGTAGATTACCTGTAATACACGTAATTAAATGAGTTCAGGCTATTCGTAGCCACATACCTACAACCTTAGAAGGTTGAACGTTATTGTGAGGTTGATCTCCACCAGCGGAACTCGTTTTAAATCTATTCCCATTATCGCTCGTATTAGTTACCGCTGAGTTATCGTAGTTATCTTGTTGTTGTGATGGGAACTCATGCTCATGCTTTGGCATTTCATCAATTGTTAGCTTGTGTGTATATTCACCATATTCTGTACCAACAATTCTTGTCCAACTAGGATCACTTAGGTTAGTTGACAAACCGACTAAGGTCTTACCTTCAGCAATTCGTCCCCATTTTCCATACTTTTTGTGCGCTGCAACTTCATCACTATTAGCAAAATTGTTCGTTGTTACGTAAATATCCCCAATTTTAATATCTTCTACAATTCTATTTTCTAATACTTCTATACGGTCTAATGCATTCTTTAATGCTGAAATAAGAGCATATTGAGGATGTGGATTATTATGTTCTAAGTGCTGATTCATTAAGGCGACCATGATCGGCGTAGATGGATCAATACTTATCTTTAAATTTGAAATATCAATATTCGTTAGTAACATTCCAAGCGAAATTATTGAAACAATATTCGCAACTAATCGAATTAATGGAGTATTGAAAGTTGTAGCTGCAATAGCAAATAAAACACCCTGATCAGTAATTAGCCCTATTTCATAACCATCTGCTGTTTGAGATGGTTCAATATTTGCAATAAATCTTAAAGTTTGAGAATTAGGCTCTACACTTCCTCCATTTAAAGGATAGCGCTCAATTTCAGATACAAGTGCCGTATTGGTTAATGACATAGGATTTGAAGGATCATATTTACCTGAACCAATAGCGATATGCCTCAATGAAACATTTAAACCTATACTAGCAGCATTGAGAACTGCGTTTTTCCCTGCATTAGTTAAATAAAACTGAATAGCCATAGATCACCTATTTATCACTATAGCTATTTTGGTATTTTAGAATTGCTTCTTAGGTATTCAGTTCCAATCAATCAATGTTCTTCGCTGCCTCTTTCAACTTGTCAAACCTAGATTTACGCTCTGCACGTTCCTGTGCTTCAGGACTATCATCTGCAATGACGACATTCTCAAAGGCTTCTGTATAGAACACATTTTCTAAGAATAAGAATGCAAAAACATCACCAAGATCGGGCGATTTAATCCCTTTCCGTTTCATTTCATCTTTACTTAGAATCTTGTAACGACTGTGCTCATCAAAAGTGTAAGGTATCTTGATAATCTGCTCTTGAACCTTCACTAAGAATTTCTTAGTTTTGACTTTGAAACGACCAGTTTCAATCGCGCGTTTCAGACAAACATAAGCCAATGCACGTTTGTTCACATACTCTTTTCGATTGTCATTATTGAAGCAAGCACCGCCCCAATAAACAGGCATGTACCAAATACCATGCTTCTTAAGCAGTTGCCCTAAACCTTTACCAGCGCCATTATCATCAACAACCAAGGTTGCGTTCGGATATTTCAAAATACATTCATTGATTTTGGCAAATAGCTCTGTGATGTCATCCTTGTTCTTACAGAGTGGAACATCTACAACCTCAACACGGCGTGCTCTATCTCCCCATTGAGCCTCACCCCAAACTTTAGACACTGCAATAACAGAATCATCTCGACCAACACCACCGCCCACGTCGACCGTAATCACGTATCCAAAAATGTGTTCCTCAAAAATCGATGCACCGACATACATTTCTTCGGCTTGTCGTTTTGTGATCAGGAATTCATCGGCACGGTCTGGGAATTGTCCTAAAACACGGATTTGGTATTGTGGATCGTCACGGCTCCCGTATTTTTGTCGTTGTTCTCCTAATGATTGCTTACTTACAAGTGGTGATTCTTCACCATTGAACGTTAAAGCAATCCATATTCCACCAGCTCTATGGCTTAATTTATGATGCGTTTCATAGAATAAACCTGCGTTACGTGTCGGCTGTGAAGTTAAAACAGCTCTGTTATCCTCATGCGTCAATGCGCCAAGGACAACATCCATAACCTCATCAGGAATACCACTTGCCTCATCACCCCAAAGCAAGTAATTATCAGCATGGTTCCCTGCCAAGTTAGTTGGCTGATGCTTAGGTGCTGTTTTGGCAAAGACATACCACTTTTCTTTATAGCCTTTGATATAGACCAATTCAGACTGATAACCGACATAATCTGCAAGCCAACCAAGTGGGCCAGCCTTAAGACGTGACAGGTTTATACTGATTTCTTTCCAGACTTGTTTTTTTAACTGCCCGATTTGAGGAGCAGTGAACATCGTAATGGATTCATCAAAGAACAATAGATGCCATAAAGCAACGATACCAGCCGATGCAGTTTTACCCGTGTTATGGTGAACCATGCCATCCGCGGTTAGAAAAGTTGCATCACCATCAAGGACAAAGCCGTAATAATCACCCTCTCCCAAGGCTGTGACATTGTTAATTTTTACAGGCTGGAATTTTCTATGTTTTAGTTCATATGCAGCAAATTGGCGCTTGGTTTCTTCAGGCCATTCAAGGTATTTCGATACCAGGACTTCAATGGTATCGCCAGCTTTCCAACCGTTTTTTGTTTCAAGAGAAACTAAACAAAGAATGTGAGATTTGTTATAGATATGCTTTGAACCATTGGCATATTCAAACTGGTAAAGCTCTTGGTATCCCTGAACAACTTTAATGACCTCCCGTGGTGAGAAGCCATCCGTGCCCATAACCGCATCATTTATTGTTATTTCTTCAACACGTTTCCACTTTCCATTGGCTAAACGTATTTTTGTGCCTTTACCAAAGCAACCATGACCTGAAGCTACAGATGTTCGACTACCATCAAACTGGATTGATTCGAAAAGTAACTCTTGCTGCCATGTCGGTGTAACACCTAATGCCTCTACTGCAAAGGCATAAATGTCATAACGATAACGTGCGCAGAGTTCCCACCATTCTGGGATGTCTTTAAGCGGTTTTAAGGCCATTAAACTAGATGAAATTGGATTTTATTTTTCATTCTAAGTTTCTAAATTTATTGTTATTTTGAATTGTTCCAATTATTTGTCAAATTTAAAACAACCTCATATGAGGAGTATTATTTTTATCTTCAACTCATATAATATTTATTTGGAGTTAGTTTTAGGAGACACATTATGGGATTTTTTAAACAATTAATTTTAGGTGCGTTATCTACTTTAATTTTCTTTAGTCCAGCTGCTCAAGCAGAAGTCCGAGGTGCACCTGGTAGTGTTGTTAAACTGATCGATATAGAGAGAATGAATAGCTGGAATGATGGTTATAGATATTGGAATGTTATCGTTAAAAACCCAAATAACTTTAAAGCAGCCTGTTATGTACCATTTTTAACAACTAAAGATGATGATAGTACGCCTACTGCACGACATGGTACACCAGTCTATATCAATGCTAATGATACAAATGTTGGGATCGTTACCATTAAGAAAACTTTCAAGTTTGACTCGTTAGGTGATGTTAAGTGTGATGAATTAAGACCAGATGCTATTATCGAACAAAAAAAGCTAGCTTAAGAAACGCTTCAATTTAACAAGGTATGAGTGCCTTGTTAAATACTAAAAGGCAACATGGTTCTATCGATGTATTCTTCTTTAACTTCCTCTTTTGATGTGACTGCATGAGAAATAGCGATTTTATGACTTGCCCATATCGAAATCAGTGCAGCAATATGTCCGTTATCTAGTGAGCTACTATCAAACTCTTGCTGTGGTCCGTTTTTATCAATCTTACGCACCTGTAAAATATTCATTGGGTTATAACGTTCTAATGACTTCTCAAACTCAACCAAACCAGCTCTAAAGCTTGCCTGATAGACCTTGATCACTTCTTCTAAATGCTGCTGTGCGTCAAATTTTAATTGCCAATTTTGGATTAAATTCGGTGAATCCGTCACTACGATCGTGTCTGCTTGTTGATCTGGACGTAAAGGTAAAGCCGTGAAAATATCTGTTTTTTGGACAAGTATTTGACCAGAATCTGCAAAACAAAGACTAATCAATCGTATTTCATCATTAGAGAATCCAGTTACACGCGCATCAATCTTAATAATTTCAGTCATCGATACGCTCCACTGTAATATCGCCAGTTTCACGATCTGCTAAAACACGTGCATGGCCATCACTTGAGAATTGATCAGCCTGAATGACAACTAGATCCTGAATTGGCTTATCAACTACTGAACCGTCCGGATTGTAGCCGTTGTCCGTCGTATTATCGTTAGGACCACCAAGTCCTATAATTTGTGGTGCATAGCCTACTAATTGAGCATCAATCGTGAAGATAGACAGGTTAATTGCTTCGCTAGGCACAGGCGAAGGAAACAATTGATTCTCAACTATGGTAAATGTGCTTTTTTCAATATGATTCATGCCCATATCAAAAGGCACTTGGAAACGGCGTTTATCTTCATCTTGTACATAAGTGCAAAATTGATCGCATACAGAACGCGCATCGTGTGCATTGGTTGCGTAGAAAGCTAGTTGTGCTCTAACTGTTTTGGCGATGAGTCGGATTTTTACTTGCTTATCGCCGATCACTACAGGCACAAAATAAGGCATTGGTAAAAGCTGCATCGTATCAGGCGGTTGATCTAACATCGCTGTAGCAGTCAACATAATAGGCATGAATGCCGTTGCTCCAGCTACAACTTCTGCATTTTGGCTTTTGCGATATTCTGCAAGCATTGCTTCTGAGTCATCCATCATTCGAGACGGGCAACTCTTGATTGCTGTTCGAATATCTCGCTTTTTCCATTCTTCTGTCTGAATGGTTTCAGGCATATACCATGCCCGAAAATCGACTAAAAGCTTATACCAAGCATCTTGAATACATTTGAGTGAGTCTTTAGGTAATGACATAAGTGATTACCCTCCAAATCCAAACATACTCTTAAAAATGCGTGGTCTTGCTTTGTTGTTTTTAGGTGTTTCACCGCTGATTCGCATACGTGCTAAATCACTTGCTGTAAGACGTTCTTCAGCTTCAGCGCAAACAGAATCAAATGATCGTACTTCACCAACTAAGCCAGAACATAAATCTTGTTCCCGTTGATCTTGAATCGCTTGTCGTTTCTCTTTACGTGCTATTTGATCAGCTAATTCCTCAATTTGGTCTAGTGCTTGACCATTCATTTGTAAAAGCTGTAGTTGAGCGTGGATATTGTCAAAGTCACGTACAATTTGCTGTTCTAGTAAATGAGCAATCATTGCCTCTGACGGCGAAAGTAAATTAACGTCCGTGGTGCTATCAAACGCTGCAATTAATCCATCCTGTTCAACTGGAATGGCTAAGCCATCAAATAATTGACCATCACCAACATTGGTTGTGTAGTTCGGCTGTGTCACATAATCAAAGCCATAAAACCCCACGGGGATTAAACCTAAGCCAGCTCGCTTATAGTTTTGTGCCGAACTAAATCCACCTACACGCGCAAGATATTGTTTCCGCGCATATTCACCCGATTCGTTATCTAAGAACTCAGTAACATGAGTAACATTGCCGTTTTTATCTGCATGAGCTTCGATTGTTCTAAATGAGCGTTCTAAATAAACCACCTTGCCATCAATAATGACTGAATCAGGCGGATTCATCCCATAACGTTTGCGAATTTCATGACCGTTATAGCCGTACAAAGTCCCTGTTTTAACCATTTCTTGTACTTGTGGACTATTGATCTGTCTGATCATTTCATTCATATCAACATTGCTGCGGTCCTTCCCCAAATGACTGCGACCACGTTCATGAAGATTGTATGTAATCCTTTTCGTTTTTCGACCCGTTTCAGACATGAAAAAGCCCCAATAGATTATGTATTAGGGCCATTTTTGCAGTCTGGTTAAGGCTAAATTTTGTTGTGTTCCAACACTAAAAGCTTTTCAATATCTGCGGTTTTAATTGTCATATTTAAAGAATGACCACTTTTGAGTCCAATCATTACACTGGAATATTCACTTTTTCCATATGTATAACCACCACGGCCATAATCTGAGTCTGAAACTTCGATTGAATCAATTTCCGCTAAATCTACATATTGCGAGGTTTGGTGTTTACTACAGTAAATTCTAGTTAGCATTATCTTCACCACCTAAAAGATCAAATTTCTCATCAAAATCAGATTGTTTAATAACTTCCAATGAGTTATTGCAATGATTCAAAATTACGTGTTCCACTCTTGCCCAATGATTAAATCCTTTAGCACTGACCAATATCTCTTTAGCACCTATTAGAATATTTCCTTGCTGGAAGTGTTTTTTAAACCATCCAGGTAATTTACTCCAATCATTTTTAGACAACTCAAGTGCGTTCAATACGCTAATAGCTTGTACAGTAATTTGTTTAGATTGATATTGATTCATTTAAAATTACCTCTATTACCTAACTTTAATAATAGGAAGTTCATTAGAAGCTTTAACCTTCGGCAGTTCAGTAAAAGGATGGATCTTCACAGGCTCCATATTTTTAAGTGCTTCTGCCAGTAAAGGTTTAAACTCTTTGGTTATTTCCTCATCAATTACTATTTCTTCAATGTCCAAATAATTTTGAACTTGATATGAAGCAATAATGGCAACGATCCAAATGCTACAAGTTGCTATAAATACAAGACCTAATAAAAATGAAACTATCCAACTCATCCTTATACCCCTTTATTTATGCCCCTTACGGCGTGCATTCATACGGCGTTTCTTTTGACTAACTTTGTTTGGTTTGCTGCCGACTGCTTTAGTCTCAAACATGAATGGAGAAACAGAACCTCCTAATAAAGGAGTCGCTTCAACTGCCGAACCAATCCTACTTGCCATCATTCCAATAGCACTAGCTATCATTATTCTGCTCATACGCATTTCAATATCCTCAGTAAGAAAAAAAAGCCCTAAGCAAATTTGCAAAGGGCTGAGTTCAAACGGTTATTCGACTGGTTGCCCTTCAACACCACGCGCTTGACGTTCTGCTGTGCGTGCATCAAATGCATCCAAAGCCGATTGCATAGCAGCAATAGCTTGTTTGTTCTGGTCTGATGGGAATTTACTGTCTAGGTATTGGGTGCGATGAATCAGGATCTTTAATAACGATTCATTAGTCGCGCCATTAATACCATCAACAAATGTTGGACCATCTTGGAAATGGAGATGAATATCAAAAGGTTCGTTATAGTCAGTAGAGCTAGGATCGGCTGAAATTCTGTAATAGGTTGCTGGTTTATAGGCTGTTACGCCTTCTACCGTTTGACCAGCCATTAATTTTTCAAATTCTTCGTCGCCAATATCTTTATCTGCGAACCCTAAGAATTGCTCCACAAGAAGATCACCATCACTACCCACATCGGTTGTTAGTGCAATTTCTTCATTATTGTCTTGAGTCATGTATAAATCCTAACAATGGTTTATGTTGTTTCATCAAACAAATACATAAAAACATTGTTAGGTGAACTTCATTTTCTTGAGTTCCAATTATTAATGGACAATTAATTTTGTGTTATCCCATCACTTTCATCATAAATCAAATAGCTTTTGCCAATTACAGCTATGCTTAGGTCCGTATGACTTTCTAGGTCTGTTTCTAATCCTGTTGCAATCACTTTTACTACAATATTAGCTGGTACTAATCTTCTTAAAATTGGTGACAATTCAATAATTTCAGAAAGCTCTATTGAATCATCAATTGATATTTGAATACGGCTAGTTAGAAAATGATCAGGTTTTTCTTCATCAGTTAAATACAACGGGTAGCTATTAATTAAATTAATTGGATGCCACATTCTTTTTATTTGCCATCTATCTGTCCAGATCATTCTCAATACAAATTCAAGGAACCCTAATCCACGCTCACTTGCCAAACTTGACCAATTCGCATAAATCACTTGCATTAACGTATCTGAAGTAATTGGACGGCGCAAAACTACTAATCCGTCCTTTTTTGTAAAACGATCTACAACCGTTCGACTGCCTAAATGTGGCGCTCCATAGTCCAAAACATCCTGTAATCTTTGCTGATAAACGTCTGCAAAGACCTGTTTAAAAGCCTTTGACATTGCTGTTTCTAAGCCTGTGTGGTTGTTTGGCTGCTCATCAATTGGTCGAGTAAAACTTACAGGAACCATGCTTCACCTGTCTCTGCTGTTCGCTCAATATTAAGTGTAATACTCTCATTAGTAACAAAGACCCATTCATGTGGTTTATTCAAAATCTTTGGAACATTTACAGAGAAATCACTAATGTTATCTTGAAAGGCGACAATATTTTTTCTGAGTTGTGTAGAAATTTCTTGTGTATTAAAGCCATTCATTAACCAACGATTTGATCTTAATTGCGTCCGACCATAGCGTTCAATCAATAACCCTTTAATCTGGCTTTTCACTCCATCTAAGTCATGTACAGAAGCTAAACGGCCATTAAGAGTGATAATAAATGGTTTTTCTTCCACGATATGAACACGTACTCTCTCTTTATAAAGACTATCAAGTTGACCAATATATTGAATGATTTCTTGCTCTAAGCTTGCTTGCTCTAAATTATTCTTTGCAACTATGGCGATATGTAAATGGTTAATATCTTGGTAAGTAACACCGTAATATCGATTCTGTTCGTTCTCATTCCATACGGCGATATAGTGGCATCGGGCCATATACTTTTGCCGTACTAAGTAATCAAAATTACCTAAGAAAACTGCATTTTCATCATAGAGTGCAGGATATGTCGAAAGCACTTTTAACTGTGAAATATTAAGTGGGTCTGCACCTTGCCGAACTACAGCTCCTTGTTTAAAACGTACTGATACTTTAGTTTCATCTAAAGTTAAAACCTCAGCTAAGGAGGCATCTTTTAGCCTTGAAACGTCAACGTCACCATAGGTCTCAAGAATACCAAAAGTAAACGTCTGGTTTGCTGCAGCTGTTCGACCTGCTCTGTCATCATCCCCAAACTCAATAAATATACGGCGTAGGCTGTCCGTTGTAAGATTAAATGCATATTCCAAAGGTGCTACATTCATCCAACGTTTTTTTTGAATATAGTTCTGATTTGTATTATCACGAACAGTCAATCCAGCTAATGCCAGATCATCTTGCAACTTTAGTTCGACACGATGAAAAGTCTCTGAATTTGCGACGGTGTATTGCACTTCTCTGTATTCACTTTGTTCTACTGTTACTTCCCCAGTAGACCCAGCTTGAACTGTGACTGGTTGTAATAATCTCCAATACCGCCCACCACTATTGTCCTCAATTAATCGTCCTTGGCTGAGTGTAATACTATTCGCTGATCGATTGATAACCTCCAAAATATGCTGTGTTGGCATCCCAATAGGTAGAATACCCTTATTCGTCGCATCCGCTATAACTGAACGATCACGAGTTTTTACAAATGGTTCAAGTTCTGAGATTTCAAATTCTTGACCGAATAATGCTAGATATGCACCTAAAGAGCGTAAGAACTTTAGGACGATTGGATCTTGTGCGTTATACCGTTCCAGTATTTCAAAATCATCTATATTGGCAATCAATCGTGCTTCAAAATCAGCTTGCGTCAACATCGAAGGTTTCTCCATTTCGCGCTAATTGCTTCTCGCGCACTTCATTTAAATTAATTACGATCTGTTGACCAATTCTTAAATAGATAATTTTGGTCTCAAAACCTTCGTCTTGTGCCCACATCTGAAATTGATCTGCGCTTAACTGTTTTAGGATTGGAATATCGTTTTTCATTTTTTGAATAAAGGTATTGGCGACTGGTGCGCTGAGTGGTGCTAAAAATAAGCTATTAAAGTCTGGGCCATAATCTGAACCAATATATCCATTGATCTCTGACTCTAACCAATGCGCAATCATTGCTAAGATTTTGTTGTAATCGATCATAAGCCTGACCTTTGTGCTGTCATCAACAACAATTTACAGAAAGTGAATGCTGCTAAAATTGCAAAGCTATAGAGTAAAAAAGTGCTTAAAAGAATATAAAGTCCATAGCCATTCACATTCAGGAATAAAAGCAATTCATAGCTTCGCCAAGTAACAAGACAAGAAAGACAAAAACAGAGAAATGACAAACCAAAAATCAATCGTTTTACTTTCTTAAAAATTACATCCGTAACACCCTTATTTAACAAAGCTGATAAAGGTCCAGACATTGTTTTAATGCTGCCAAATGCTAGAAATACGTGCAAAATGAATGAAGTAATAATGAAAATATCGACAATCACAGATTGATAATTAAGATACATGGCTGACTCCAAAGCTTTATGTTTAGGTTATTGCTTCAGAGCTACTAATTTTTATTCTTGTTCCAATAAAAAAGACTACCGAAGTAGCCTTTTTTTGAAAGAATTAGTTTAATTTTTTGTTAGTTAAGTTGCATCATAATTGCATGAGCTTCACGTTTGTTTTGACGCAATGATTCGATCTCTGACTTGGTTAGAACTTTTACCGTTGGACAGGCTTTCCCAAACTAACACCCTCACTTAGCATACTTGCAAGTGTTTTGGCTAAGTCCTTGCGAAAATCTGAAAGTAAATCTTCTTGAATTGCTTCTGATACAGGCCCATCAAACTCAGCAGCAAAACCCTGTTTTTTTAACTCCTGATTGCGTTGTTCATAGAGTTTTTCAATTTGTTCATGAGTCATCATGATCGCTCTCTCCCATAATTCAAGTTTAGGCGATCAGCCACCTTAACCCAAATATAGTGCAAATATTCTGCTTCTGCAAATTGAGGATTGATTTCGCCTAGCCGTACTTGTTCATTTACAAATTTATTAGCATCTAAACTCACATCATTAATTGTAGCAATTAATGCAGCTTTACTACACCATTGATTCTTAGGATACATGGAATATCTCAAATATGGTGTTACCGCGCGTATTTCCTTGATGTTATATGTAATCGCCATACGAATATCAGCAATAGAAAAAGGCATGCCTTTAGGGTGATTGTGACTAAAAACTGCATTATTCAATAAACTTAACTCATGATCAGTTAAAGTAACCTGATCAGGCAATCCTTGTCTTTTAAACAAAATCACACCATCTGAATTGAAAGCAGCGCCTGTTTCTAATTCATTATTTCTAATCCCATTTTCCACATCAATAATTGCTTTTTTCAGTGGTGTTGAAGTATCAGGCTCCATTAATGGCACACCAGCGTCATAAATGCTAAAGGTTTCACTTGGCTGTTTAAAATGCTTTTCAGTCACAGAAGCATCCAAAGATTTAGAATGGCTTGATCTTACACTAAATTTCCCATTTTCATCTCTAGGGTGCTGTTCTTCATCCCAATCGACTGAATCAAAAGCTGAGGATTTTCCCTCAGCTATCTGCTTTCCCTGAGTGGCTTCACCACCCTCCTTTTGTGCTTTTGCCTGCTTCAATTGCTCAAGTAATTGATCACGCTGTGCTGTCAGATTAGATAACTCTTGATCAAGTTGTGTTTCTTCTTCGCGCTTATCACTGATTTGCTGCTGGATACTACGATTTTTTCGTGGTGGCAATTTGACCTTTTCTTTTTGGTTTAGTTGCTCAACTTTGGCTTGTGATTCACGAATCAACTTAGCCATTCCAGAAACGGCGTTATCAAAAGTCTGTTGGTAATCGTCACTGAAATCACCTGGTAAAACGATCTCTTTTCCGTTCAATTCAGATTTGAAGACATCTGCACTTGCACGAGCAAATAGTGTTAGCTCTTGTCCACCAGCAAAGACGAAAAAGATAGGTACAACGCTTACACCACCTTTACGCTGAACCTTTTTAATTTCAACCAGTGGAATGCTTTGACCTGTTGCCTTTTCCAAAGCTGATTTGATTTTTTTGATATACGGCGTATCAGGTGTGACTGCCGTTAAGTTTAAAGTACCCATATAAGAATAGCCCTATAAAATATAGAGCTATTCTCACTTAATATCAAAAACTGTTAATTTAGAAGTTCCAACAACTTAGTGTTTCATTTTATATCATTACTTTTTAGAGGCTTTGCTTTTCATCGAATTGCTAAACATTCAAATTCTATAAACAAGATATCTTTCTTATAAGAAAAAATAGGCTGATAAATAAGACATCAATATGGTACTACTTCATAGATCGAATTATAATCAATTTTTTAATATAAAATTTGGATAGAAGCGTGACTTTACCTAGTTTCTCAGAATTGTTCTCAATTGCTTTAAAAAAGACTCTGAGCATCAATAACAATGAATATTATTTTTTAGAAGAGATTGTCGAGAAACTTGGTTCCTTTAGTAAAGTTGAAATTAAAAAAGGAAAACCGCCAAAATTTAGCAAAAAAATATATAACATTCCTACTGCTGTTCACGAAATTTGTTATCAATGGATGCTGTATTTAAAACTATTTACTTTTACTGAAAGTGGTGGACGCGTACCTAATATAGAAGAAATCAACTTTTTACTGCAAGAAGAGATAACGTTTCAACGACTAAAAGCTTTAAAAAATTATCATAATTTCATAGTTTTTTTTAGTTCTTATTATTCTTGCAATCAATTCAATTTTCATAGCCGTGAAATCCAAATTGGACAATATTTAGAGCTTGAAGAAAGCTTGAATACTGTACTATATGGAAAATCAGGTGATCCTTTACTGAATGATTTTATTAGTGAACTTCATAATCGACTTACATTTAATTTAACTAATTATGATAGATTTTCGAAAATCTCTCAGTTTAACTCAGGTGATTTGAGCCCAATTGATAAAATTAGCATTGCGATAGAAATTAGGAAGTTGGTTAATTTACTGGAAGAATCGAAAAAAACATTAAATGAAGAACTATTAGTAAAATTAAAATCTCTCACACCATTTCAATTTGAATTATTCTCTTTGCATCTTATTGCTAGTATCGCTAAAACTGAATTTGATGAAATTAAAGATATGATTACTCATAATGGTAAAGTAGGTGATGGTGGTGTCGATGGTATTGTAAAAATAAGAAGAGCTATAGGAGGTTTTGAACAACACTTTATTCAGTGTAAACGTTATGATCAAACTTCAATCGGAAGTCCAGACGTTCAATCATTTGTTGGTGCAATGGTAGGTAATAATGCAAATAATGGAATATTTATGACCACTTCTAAGTTTTCTAATGCAGCTATTAAATACTCTAGAAATCTTAAAAATCAAAATATTATTTTGATTGATGGAGAGGACATAGTTGCAAGAATGATTGAAACGAAATTAGGTGTAAAAGTACAACAGACAAAAGCGACTTTAGTAATAGATGAAGATTTTTTTAATCAATTTATAAATCTTGATTCACAGATTCAATTGCTGACTTAAACTACATAGAAAGCCATGTAATTTAAGTCAAATATTATTTTATTTAATCACATTAATTTTTTCAATTTCGCACATAACATCAGTATAGATATGTGCACTTTGTGAATTAATACAGTTTTGTGATAAAAGATTTACTTTCTTACCTTTAAACTTTATTAGATCTCCTTTCCATCCGACTTGAACTATTGTCACATTTTTAAATAGTTTTTTTTCATCAGTATCCTCACTGTATACGTTCATAGGGATTGGTTTATCCAAAACTAATCCCAAATATTTATGTGGTTTTTCGTCAATAGTTAGCTCAGGTGGTGCAATTTGTTCTTTAATCACACCACTTAAGCTGAAATATTGGGCTTGAGCCGTACTATAAAAAAGTAGTGATAAAGTTATTAAAATTAACCGTTCCATTTATCCCCCATCCCAAGTCCACCTGTAATCGCATGAGCTAACATTCTATTGCTCACATTTTGATTGATATTACCACTATTTTGATTGGTAACAATAACCTCCTGTGGTGTAGGTGATGTTAAAAATTCTTTTGCTGGAAGCACATTTGTATCAACTTTTGGAGGTCTATAACTAGCTTCCCAAGTGTTTGTGCGTGCAGCTAGAGGTTTAATTGAAGATTGCATATTCAATACTGGTACATTGTCTTTTGCCTTTTGTACGATTGATTCTGCATTTTTCGAAATCTCTGAATGTGCTAATGGCGATGACTTTTTGGTTGAAATTACACTATTTTGAGGTGTTACTTTTGCGTTTTGGATTATCTGAGTTTTCCCAATCGAAAAACCTTCTTCTTTTTCCATTGCATCCATAATTTTTTTTCTATCCGCAGCAGAGTATTCTGACATTTTCTTATTTTGTCCATCAACCGCGGCCAATATATTCCGTTGATATTTTAATGTATCGTTATTATCTTCAATGGGCGCATATGAAGCTATTGTTTGCTTTAAAGTTTTATCTTTATATCCTAAGCCTTGCCCATAATCTAATCTAGTAGACAAACTTTTTGCCCTGTTACTCTCAAAGATTAAATGCTCTTTTGCATTTCGACCAGAATCATAATCTGGAAAAATTGCGAATCTACCATCAGAACCTATTGCTCCATATTTTTTTGCTAATTCGCCATATTCAATATTGCCAGGATTATTATTTCTCCAGTTCCTATTACCAGTGCGCTTAACCACCGAACCATCAGCTAATTCAACTATATTTGACCTACCACTTCTAGGAGTCACAATCTTCGTAATAGCTGAGCTATTTGTATTATTTGCAGCAGCTCCAAACTTAACTGGTTCCCCACCATTTTCACCTTTCCCACCATACTGGCTTCTTAACAGGTAAGTTGGATTAGGTTGTCCATTAAATTTTTCATTCCATTTTTCTTTACCCCAGTCATACAGTGACTTAGCCATTCCAGCAGGTGTAAGTTTCAAAGCAACTTTTACAAGATTTGAAATCATTGACGGTATATCAGCGTCAATCAAAGAATCCGTCCATTCTTTTACATACGGCGCAACGATACCACCTAGCTTCTCACCCACCCATGAACCTATTGCAGCCCCTGCAATTGTTCCAACGGGACCAAAGATACTTCCTATCGCACCACCAGCAACTCCACCGACAGCCGAACCTACAGTACCGCCCTTTTCTTTAGTTGATTTAGTACCCCAATCACTAAATGACATAGCAGTGAGTAATGCACCAATTACAGGTAAACCTTTACCAAATTTGAGGATTTTAGCTAGACCTTTACCTAAACCTTTACCCTTGCCAAGTAGACCACCCAAAAGGCCCCCCAGTAAACCTCCACCAGCACCAAGTAGCTTTCCTAATCCACCTAGTAGACCGCCCCTAGATTGCAAATTATCAGCAATTCGCTGAAGTAACTTTACTTGTTTACGGTTATGGTCACTTTGTTCTTTAGGCAAGGGTTCATTGCGTTTGCGTGACTTCATCCAACCAGTAAGCGGACGTAGCATAAATCCAGCAGCTCGCTTTACTGGTGATAGTACAGTCGCAACTTCATTAATTGCGTCAAGTGTAGGGTCAACACCTTGGGGATTCGAAGGCATTACACCTTTAATCGCTGTACCAATCGTTTGAGCAACTTTACCCAATGTTGATTGTTCTGAATTAGCTCCTATGAAACGCCCATTAGCATCACGTCGACGTTCACCAGTATTGCCAAATTCTCTTATAACGTCCTCAGTGCTATTGATTTCAATCGCACGGCGTTTAGGCTTTGCTTTAGGCTGTGGTTTGCTATCTTCGGTTTTAGTTGATTCAGCTATTAAGTCCTCAATAGACTTAGCAACTCGATCTAAAGCTAGTGAAGATTGAACTAAAGGATTTGCCTGTTCGCGGATTAGATCAGAAAAATCAGCTGGTTTAATCTGGGCATCAATGAGTGCTTGTTCTAACGCGCTTAATTTTGGTTTTGGTTGGTTCTCTTGTCGCGAATATTGGTTCTCAATATCTTTGTGCAAACCAATTAAAATATCGCGGATTACTTCCACGTTTTTATCAATTTTGGATACGTCTTTTCCTGTTTGCTTCAGGCCAATAAGAAACCCAAGTTCATCATACTGTAAGCCACTTGCTGAATTAGACATAAAAAAATCACCCTATTTTTACATAGAGTGATTTTGCGCCATACCTAGCTCTAACATTTTATATGGTTCCAGCTTGTTTTCCTTTAATTGTGTTGAGACCAAAAGCATCTCGAATGCTCTCGATTTTCCACTTTGGCCAACGCTTTACTTGTTCCTCACATCTGTTTAAATACTCTAACAAAGATTCATTTTTTGATTGCTTGATTTGTCTATCCATAGTGAAAGACTTTCGAGAATAGTTATTTAAATTACAAACCCTTATTGCTTGACCGTTGTTTGATTCTAACCTATGCCCTACGGCGACTTCTTCTTTAGTCGCTTTCCTGTAGTTGGTACCATACTGACTTATAACTTCACCAGACTCAGTATTTTTGATCATGTATTTCTTTCTATTAAGATATTCATCGTCCTCAATACCAATGACCTCATCAACTAAATTAAACTCATTGCCATAAATACCTAAATATAAAATTTTTTCTCCTATTTCAAACTGATTCATGGCAAACCTCATCATCGCAAAGTGATTGGTCTATATCACCTGTTAAAGCTTCAATAATATCGTTTGGATTAACTACCTGCTGGCAACCAAATAAACTCATTACATGATTGATTCGATTCTGCAATTTCTGAGTTTTTCTGGTTTCCATATCAATAATGTTGTGAAGTATTTGACTATCTTGACTCAGCTTTTGCTCCAAGCTTTCATTTAGTTTTAATTGAGTCTGCAATTCTACTTCTAAAAACTGAACATATAACAATTCTTGCATGTTGTTATATATCTGAGTGATGTAGTAATCACTCAAACCTTCATGTTTTGAATGACAATATTGAATAAATTTTTCTAACATTTTATTTCTCATCCATTCCGTTAGGCTCACCGATATGGTTTGTGCCTGTAAGTGCTTGCTCTAAATAAAATACGAAATCATCTGACTCTCTATAACTATGTTGGTGATACTCATTGATAAGTTGTTTGATCGCATCAAAGCGTTTCTGAATATCATCAACTTTTGACTGTTGGTGCTGCCAAGCTATCAACTTACCTAAAACAATCCCTCTTGCGGTACGACCTTGACCACTTGGCATAACAAACTCATCACCATCAAACCAACAAGTTATTGAATCTTTGGCAATATGCTCAATAAATTCGGCTTTAGACTTCTCATTTAATTGAACTTTCATCTACTCACCTGTTCAAACTCAAATTTCTTATCTTCTGGAACCCAGCCACAATAACCGCAAACTAAACCACCTTTTGATCTACCGCATAATGGACACATGATTAATCCCCTATAACCTTGTATTGTGGTTGACTATGTCTGAGTCTGTTCCCAATCCGTTAGGCTCACCGATATGGTCTATTCTATGACCTGCTGCGATTTCATCTTCTGTTGCTAATCGCATATCGGCAAAGTAAACAAAGCACTCCTTCCCATCTTCCACAGCTATTGCAACTGCATCCACATCATCAATAATTTTGAACAGGCAGTTTTTGTATTTATTTTGGTCTTTATAGACAAGAAAATCCCCGTCCTTAAACATGCTCACCTCCCAACGTTTCGATATTTCCGAATAGTTGATCGTGGTCAGAAAGAGCTTGTTCTAACTTATCAATATTTAAACATCCCATAACAATTGATCCATTCAATTCAATTGGAATAGAAAATGTTGAATATCCATATTCTTTGGCTTGTTTTACTTGGGCTTTAGCAGATTTTGGTCCACCTACTTTATTTACTAAATCTATATTTTCAAAAAGACGTTTTAGCTCGGCAATATCTATCATTCCCATAATCATTTCATTCGTATGATGAAATCTAGGTAAACACCACTTAAGCTCTAAATCACACCACTCTAGGTGATCTTTAGAATTAAAATATAAGTCTATATTCTCTGCTGTAACTAAATCATGATGTGTTGAACCTTCGGGTGCATTCTTTAATACTTCCATAGCCTTTAATAGACCATATTCAGCAATAAAACTTTTCACTATCTGGATTTGAGATGCTATTCCACTTGTAATTTCATCACCTGTAGCATGTCTCCATCTAGTAGGTAAATAGGATTTAACAATAAAGCCCCACCCACCAGACTTAGTTTTATATTTAAAGTCATAACCCAAATCTTCAGTTAGTTCACAAACCTGATTTGTATATTTAAGTGAAACAGGTAAAACAAAATCACCTACTTTGTATTCATTTTTTTCGTTGGTTTTCATAAACTTTGCACCTTAATTTTTTCTATGTTCTGTAAGCAATTATTGAGATTTGCATCTTGTTGTAGCTTCTGAATTTCATGCGCTTGTCTTTGGCATTCCATTTCTAACCGAGTGAAATTTCTTTGCATGTAAAGGATCTTTTCAGGATCTCTTAATCGAGCTAAAGCCATCGTCAATAAATTGAACTCGTTCTGTACGTTTCGATCATTAAATGCAAAATCAATAAAGCTTTGTTCTAATGCTTTACCATTGCGCCAATATTGAGAATTTTGATTCCATTCATTGTCATACTTCTCTTTAGGTACAGCCATTGCGCCTTTAATGTATTTGCAGCGTTTACCATTAGAAACGTAGATCAATCCCCATCGCTCTGGTAATTCTTCAGGTTGAATTAGGTCTGTCGGGCAAATGAAATAACGCCATTTACCAACACCCGTTGCTGGTTCAATACGATGTGGTTTTTTCTTATCAGCCAAGAAATCAGAACGGCTTGTTTTAGCTTCTAATAGAATTGTACCGACATCGTATCCATTACCGTGGCGAACACCGAATACATCGGGATTCTCTCCATAGCACGACGGCTCAACGATTGAAAAATGGCAACCATGTCCATTAGCAGATTCAGGTTTTCTCAACAACGCAGCGCCGACTTCACACAATTCTCTATGAGTTAAATTTGTTTTGATCATGCAATTGCCTCTTGTTCTTCATCTTGATCAGGTTCTGGATCCCCTGCCTCAATCATTGCTAACTTACGTGCAAAGGCTGCTTTTTTATCAGTGGCCATTTTCTCTTTTGCAAGTCTCATTCGTTCTTCAGCTCCAGCCACAACAGCAGAGCGTTTCGCCTGTATTTCCGATTGGTCTTTCAGGTCCTCTTCCGTTAATCCCCAAAACATGGCATCTATTTTCGCTACATTCGCAATACTGATACTTTGTTTTAAGTTTTGTTCGATAAATTGAGACGTAACTGCCATCTTGAACTTAATCATTCCTATGTCATCTTCAGTTGCAGTTTTTAAATCCAATTCCTGAAAGTCTTTTCTTACACTCACCAAACTATCTAATGATGAATCAATTAAGCTTGCTAACTTCACAGAACGAAGTCGATTTTCACGAATGATTCTTGTCGCTGTGAGCTTATTTGTATCTGCAACTTTGCTACGTTGGGCATTTCTTGCAAATTCATCATCATACACACTTACTTTTGACGGATTTTTGACGGATTTTTGACTACCATTTTCCTCTTTATTTTCATAATCTTGGGCTTCTTTCTGACTAGTCATTTTACTAGTCAAATTTTTAATCTCATCATTGATCTGTTTAGCATTCTTTTTGACTAGATTTTTCGCGCACTTTTTCCATTTTTCAGCGATTGCTTTACGGCGCACAACTGAAGGAGAAGGCATTTCACAGCCTAACTCCTCACCGACTTGATCAACTAGTTTTTGCCATGTGATCTTAGGGGATGACTCATAAACTAATTTGAGTCGATCCCATATTTCTTGTGAATATGATTGCACTGCCATAGTTAATTACTCAGTGCATCACCTGAAAAGAAATCGAACTGAGCTTCATCTTTCTCATCAGTAAGTAAAGTTGTTTGAGTGAAACGTGTTTTACGTTGACTCTTTAAGTCTTGAAGTATTTTCTCTTGAATTTCACCCTCATCACGATCTGAAATATCTTCCAAACCTTTGGCAATATGATTGAATTGAACTGCACGCTCTTTATCACATTCCTGAATTGTTTGGATTAAATCCATCATTACAGGTTGTAATTTCTCTTGTTGAACGCGATCAAGTTGCAAAAATTGTTTTGCGACTATTTTTGATTGCTCTAATAGCTGTACCTGTAGCGCCTTGGGAAACGAGCTGATATGTCTTGCACATAACAAAGAAATCTGTGCTGTAATCGCATTTAGGTTATCTGCCAAAATATCGCCAACACTATTGAACAGAACACCTGCGACAGATTCAGTTTCGTTTAATTCAGGATTAATCGTAAAACCTAATACCCAATCGACAGAGACCCGATACATACTGCACATGACTTGCAGTAACTCAGCATCTGGTAATGTCTTACCGTTCTCCATTTCACTAATTCGGTTCTTTTGCTCAACACCAAACAATTCAATAGCAACTTCGTGTTGAAGCATCCCACGGCGTTCTCTTGCAAGTGCAAGTTTACGACCGATCAAGACTCGTTTTTCTAAATCAGTTCTTTTAGCCATTATGCAACTCTCCCAGCAAGCCAGTCGAAGTTCACTTTCTTATCAAGCCAATTTGTTTCGTTGATAAATACACATGAAAGCCATACACAACCATCTTCAGTAGGTTCTGCAAATTCAATTTTTTCTTTCACAAAAATGTTGTCATCTTTAAAAAGTAACTCTGTACCTTTAAGCGAATCGATTAGCAGTTTTGGATAGTTATCAATATCAAAGCGCGGATATGTGCTCGCACTGTAACTACGATTTTTTCGTGGTGGCTGTATAACTAATCGAATCTCACATTGTTGTGAAATGGCTTTCCACTTCATTGCTTTAAAGATTGGTGCATAGATTTCAACTACACGGCGTTTAAATTTCTTTGCACCCATTGATAAGCTATTGCGTTGTTTACCTGTACTTTCATCAATAGTTGCACGCCAAATGTCATTAGCACTGATGCCATATGGCAGTTTCACTGTGACAAAATCCTTGCCTGTAATGACCAATCCGCCTGTACTGCCTTGGTGTAACTGATCTCCATTTAGTTCTTGTGTTGTCACGGCGCAAGGTAAAATCACTTTCTTATCTAGTGCTCTACGTGCGCGTGCATGTCGATTCGTTTTTGTTTCAACGAGTGGATTCATTGCAAAAAAATCAGCCTTACCCTTTTTCGCCCATTGATCCCATAAAACACGACTTTTACCCATGATGTTCACCGCCTTTATTAGCCAAAGCAGTCGTAGCAATATGGAGTTTTTTAAGTAAAACCTTATTCGTTTCACAGCAAAGATGGAATTTTTTCCAAAGTTCAAAAGCTACTGCAACTGCTAACTTTTCATAGCCATGGATAGAATCAAAATTAAATAAGTCTGCTCCATGTTGATTAATTAAAATCGAATATTGCTTTTGTTCTTTTAACCATGCTTCAAATTCTGCGCGAATTTGTTTGATATGCTCTTGTGGAGTGAGCTGTACAAATTTTTCAGGGCACATAAATGGGGTGCCTTGTTCCAATTGTCCATAGACATAACCATCTTCATGACGATCTACAATCGCATCACCTTTAATATGCTTGCCTGAAAACTCAGTGCTTGAATCACTTACAAAATCTACGTGAACTCTTGCACCTTTCTTAAATTTCGTATTTTCTGCTGTTGGCTCATTTGCTTGTGTTGCGGTCTGATTCATGCTGTACCACCATTAATATGCTTAATAAGGGTTTTAGGGACATTCAGCCCGTCACGCTCACATGCTTCTAAATACTCGTCTGGTTGATCAAATGGATCAGGCCATGGTTCTTGTACTGCTGGACTTGCCAAGTTCTCTTTTTGCTCAAGTTTTTGCGGTTGTAGAACTGTACGATTCTTAATATTTAGCTTCTGCTTCAATGCGTTAAGGCGCTGTACAGCTTCATCATTAGACACTGGTGCATGGCTTTTTTTCTTGTGTTCCAATTGCTTTGGCGGTACATACATTTCTTGGGTGCGTCCCACTTGTTGTGCCTTTGCCACAAATGCATTGTATGTATTAATAAATTGCTCGCGTGCAGGTTTCATATATCCATCGAAGATCATTGGCAAAACCTCATCCAATGCAACTTTTGTTATTTGAGTGATTTGCACACTTTTGTCAGCTGTAAAACGACATGCACGCGCCCATGCTTCATCTGCTGACATCCACGTCTCACCAATGCACCAATCACGGAAATCAGAGAAAGACGGCATAAACTTTCCACCCGATTTAAGTAATCTGTTCCGTGCGCGTTCAAACTGATCTACATTGACATCACAAAGGCATTCCATCGCTTTAGATTCAACAAACTCCATTGGTACGGCGTTATCCCCCGTTGTTGGAAAATTCTTGTTGAATTGCGCAGCGTGAATTACACGTAAATCTGAAATTAGGATGCGGATATCCTGAATCGTAATTTTATGCATGTCCGTACTCCACACTAGCTATCAGCTTTTTTTGTGGAGTTACGTCCACAATGACGTTTGCGCTTTGTTCTTCATCAAGAATGCGCTCAAAATAGCCCCTAGCTGGTTGATTAGTATTTACAGGTTGATTTGCTTTGGTTTGTTTTTGACGGCGTTTAATCACGTCTTGAATATTGTTTTGAATCCAAGTAAGCCATTTCACAAACCAGATGCTTGGCGTGTTTTTATCGTTTTTCGCTGCAAAGAAATCACAATAATCTTGTAGCAAGGTTTGAAAATCAGTTGATGAAATTGATTCATGTCTTGGTACAGCTAGATCAATGAAGTCCATTTGAAATTGCGAATGCTCGCTTGCAAGTTCAAGTAACGAATAAAATTCTTTGTCATGTGCCTGGTAGGTTGCAAACTGAATCGGGACAAAACCAACTTTTTCCTCGCTCGCGTTATTACCATTACTATTACTATCTTGGTTATTGGTTAGTGGTTCTTGGTTAATGGTTATTGGTTTAGGCTTTTGTTGGCTTTCATCTGGGTTTTTTTGGGTTAGCGGTGGGTTTATTTCGCTTTCCGTTGGGTTTTCTTGGGTTTGTTCAGTTGGTTGTTCTCCCTGTTGAGATTCACTAGAATCATCACCTGTTTTCGGTTTGTTTTTAGAACCTTTTGGACGACCACCTTGCTTACCGTTGTCTGACTGTTTTGTTTTAAATGCTTTATATGCAATCAAATCTTCTTGGATATGGTTTTGAATATAAATGCCTTCCTCATTCATAACGAAGAATTTTTTCAACACAAACTTAACTGCTGCAATTTCTTCATCAGTTTCAGCCCATACCCAGTCAATTGCCTGTGTCTCAGTTGGAAATGCTTCACGGTCATAACAAGCATCCATAAGCAAGTTATAAACACCGTGTTGTAAAATGTTAAGGCGACCTGCTTTACGATGGTAATCACCAATTTTCTTTTCGTAGTAATGCATTAGAGCGCCTCCATAAATAAATCTTGCTGATCTGGCATTTTTGAACTAACGCCTTCTTTGACAAACTGACATCTAGCATTAGCAATTGCGAAATACTCTGCTTCACGCTCAATACCCACAAAGCTAAAGCCTTCTAATATGGCTGCTTTACCTGTACTACCCGACCCCATAAACGGATCAAGCACTACACCACCTTTAGGCGTAACTAATCTGCACAAATAGCGCATTAATTCAGTTGGTTTTACAGTTGGATGAAAATTTCCATTTCGCTTAGACCAATCAACATTTTCACAATCTCGCATTGTTGAATTCATCTGCAGCATTGGCTTATTTGAGCTTTCAGTACCTTCATTTCGATCTGTGCGATTTGCTTTAGCACAATAGAAAAATCTTGCTGCTGAACCTGAGTCACCATAAGAAATTGTTTCAGTGCCATAAGGACGGCTCTCTTTTCCAAATGAACTACTGGTATTACCGTTTTGGTCCTTACTTGAAGCTTTTATTTTGTTATTACTTCCACTAGAGGTATTTGGGAAATTTGCCAATACTTCTTTACTACCATCGTGGATTAGATTAGTAGGCCAACGACCTACTGTATCTGGCTGATTTGCGCATGAAGAAATATAATTATCTGGTTGTCCAGTCTGAGATGGACGACCATTTGCCTTAGATTTATATCCGCCATTTAACGGAATACGGCACTCATCGATATTTATTGCGCCTGTTCCATGAAGTTGCACATTTTGTATAACCGTGGCAATCAATGGTTTTCGAGCAAATGTAATTGGCTCGAGCGCTGGTTTTAATGCAGTACCCCAACCTTGCCATTCACCGTCGAGATTATGAGATTTTGGAAAGCCTGAACCATAGATCCAAGCGATCATGTCTCTTATCTCAAAACCTGCATCTTCAATATTGCAAGCCATACGATGCTGTGTACGAGTACCAGCAAATGCTAGTAAGTGCCCACCTGGTTTAAGAACGCGAATACATTCTTGCCAAATTTCAATGCTTGGTACTTCACAATCCCATTTTTTACCCATGAACTTAAGTCCATAAGGCGGATCAGTAACAATGCTGTCTATTGAGTTATCAGAAAGTTCTTTCAAAACCTGTAAACAATCACCTTGATATAAATTGAATGGCTGAGTCATGCTGCAATCTCCTCAACCATAGGAATACGCTGTCTGTTAAATTTGATTATTGAAATTTGGCTCACCAAATCTAAATTCTCAGAAAGTAGTGAGTAATCTGGTTCAATCCCTGTAATTGTTGGCAAGGTTTTCATGCTCATATGCATTGAATAACCTGTGATTTTTTCGAAGAAACAATAAAGCGCAAATAGTTCAGGCCGTTTCTTTGCTCCAAGGATTAGGTCATTTGGGCTTGCCATAATGCAGTACACACAGCTCAGTCTTTCATTACCTAATTGATATGCAAAATGTGGCTTTTGATTTGCATTACTTATTGTTTGAAAAACTTCATCTGTGGTAAGTGAATGAATAGGCAACCAGTCGAACCAAGACCGCCCAGCACGTCCATGTTCAAAGTGTTCCTTCCAAACAGGCTTTTTTGCACGGCCACTTGATTCTTGAGCACGTAAACCCATGCAATTCACAATCCTGGTATATCCATTTTCTTTTGCATATCTACGCACTTCACGGGTGATTGGTCCACGCTTTAGGTCACTAGTACATTGCCGATTTGCAGATGACGGAAAAGAAGGAACATTTGGACGTACATTGAAACGGTGCATCACCATATCTAATAAAGATTTCTTTGCACGGGCAACAATGAAAGGTACATTTGCTAACAAAGCCTGTTCTTGTGCCAATTCCAAAGCACCATGCCATTCCATATCTCCCAATGATGCATGAACTACAACAACATTATTTCTAGGGAGTACTTCAAGCAGCTTTATCATCATCGCTTGACTATCTTTTCCACCAGAATGGTTAATTACGAATAACGCACCTTTTTGAATTTCATCTAGTGCAGATGGGATTATCATACTGCACCGCCTTGGATAACCTTAAATTCGAGAACCCATACCCAAGGATTTTTATTCCACTCATTTTGTCCGTAGATTTGTTCCCATGTAACACGGAAATTAGTTTTTGCACCAATTGCATAGCCCATTTGAATTGCTGATGGGTGTGTTGAATAGTCAAATCCTTCTGCTTTGGCATCCTCTGAAGTAATATCATTCAGGCGCTCAATACGTATATTTGTTATTTCTAAAAATAATCGAGCTGCTTTACGTGGCATGTGGATTGATGGTTTCCACTTTTCACCATTACCACAATCATGAGAAGCTTTATATAAAGGTGTGCCATTTTTTGGACATCCACATGGAAAATCAGCATGTGGACATTCATCTGAATCATATAAGCGGAAAGTCTCACGAACCCAAAGCCGATCACCGATCTGACCAAACGGACAAACCATTGGATTATCGATTTCACGATGCATAGTAGGAACTATACCTTGTTGATCAACTTGCCAACTCCAACCGTTATCTAGGGCAATTAACCGATGATTTATTTCAGTTGTAGGTGCTTTATTTACAATTCGACGTGTCTGAGTCTTTTGACCAGATAAAATCGCTTGAACCATTGGGGTATTAAATAAAATCGGACGCTCTTTCACACCATCACCTCATCTAATTTTTTAAATTCGGCAATGACATCTTTCAGAATATCTAATAGAAATACATAGTGGCTATTGGGTAAGCTAGGATTTTTATCCCACCACCAATCATCCCCAAGTAAATTACTTAATAACTCTAATGAATCGCTATCAAGCAAATCGTAGAGGTGTGCAGCTCCATTAAACTGTTTATCTGAAATATCTTCATAAGCGGAACGCAATTTCTTTTTAGTAATTTCACCAGACTTACGTGCATCTTTAAGATCATCAAGATAGCTTGTTGCAAACCATTCAAAAAATTCCTCACCACTTTGAACAGGAACGGTTTCCATCAATTTAGGGAAAAGTTTTTTTATCAAATAATATTCATCACATTGTGCAATGAACTTTTTAAAAGAGGCTTGACCTACATGACCAAAAAAACTACTTCCAGCGAAATCATCACAAACTAATGTAATTCGTCCACCGCCAAGGCTATAGGTAGAATTAAGTTCAATATAGACAATTGCCCAATGATCTTTGTATGGGCCAATACTTGACAGAACTATCTTCTCAATAGGCTGGATTTTTTCTTCAGGCAAACGCTTATTCGCCTCAGCCTCTTTAATCGTTGCTTTACGTTCGATCTGTGATTCAAGATGTGCTGTTTCAGACGATGTAGAGAGGTTGAGTAACCGATACTTACTCGTTCTTTTTCCTATATTGAAAACCTTAACGACCTGAAAAACATGATTAGATTTCTTTTTCAAAATTAAATCATTGATTTGAAACTTAGGTGTTTTTTTCATGCAGCACCTGCCCGTGCTTCATCAGCAACTACAACAAAAACGCTTTCACCATTAAAATTGATTAAGTTCGAAGCAAATAACGATGATTCAATTTGCTCACAAACGTCATCTTTTAATTGATGCTCAAAAGCCAAACGTGCTTTCCAGTCCTCACGCCAAACTTGATCGTCTGGAGAAGATGCCTGAATTGCTTCTTGCTGCATTTCTAACAAAAGTGAAATTGCCGACTTATGGAAATTGAATACACATTGGAGGTGTGGCCGATTATTTTTGTTTGATTTCATTATCGAGCACCTACCAATTTTTGTAGGCGATCAAGATCAAATTTGCTTTGACATGACTTTGTTAAATGAAACCACAATAGATATGCACCGTCGGCTTGATTATCAAATGAATCAGCTTCTGAATGATTTCCATCTTCCAGAGCTACTTCTTTTTGCAAATTAAAATACTGAATACGTTCAACTGTGCTTTGTGTAATTTGCTCATATGTCAAATTACTATCTGCAAAAGTAGGAATCACTGGCGATTGCATAGTCTCTAAAGTATTTCTTAAATCATTAAGAGCAACACTATCTGCAATAGCTTTGTTGAATCCCATGATTCTTAATTCTTGTTGTGACCATGCCCCATCTACCCAGATAAAGATTTCTTTAGTTCGAAAATCAATCTTTTCAAAATAACGATCAAAATGAGTCGCACCTACTGGAGCATTTTCAACAATGTATTGAATTGCTTTGATGCCACCAAAAACCGTGACAAAGTATTGATTACAAGCTTGTTGAAGTTGATCTAAAGAAATTAGATTTTCATTAGATCGAGTACCGTAGTAGTAATTTTTTTCTAATGAGTACCAGTCAAATGCATCAGGATTGCCGTTAAGAATTTTAAGAGCTGCTTTTATGCCTCCCACACGATTTAAAATATCTTGGGTATCTTGCCCTTTTCCAGAATCCGTTTCTTGTTGCTTAACTAAACAATGGCTACATTGTTCACCAGTTTTTTTAAATTCCGTACATTTGTTTGCACAGCTATGTTCTGTTAAAGTTATTGAGTTCATTTTTTCCTCGAAGTTAAATGAATAAAATTTTTTGACCGCTTCTTGTTGGCGCAAGAGGCGGTTAAACCAAACCTTCACTGGTTAATTTTTCGATTACCCAAGCTTCTCCTTTTGTTGTGAACATTGGCTGTGAAAAGCCAAGCTCTGTTTGTTTCACTTCTCCAAAACCTTTATCGATAAACCACTGTTGGAATAAACGCGCACGTTTAACGCCTTTGTGATAAACATCAAAAATGTCTAAAAGCTTGTTTAGTTTTACTGCTGAAATTTTTATTTTCTGAGCGACCTGTGAAGCATTAAGCAGTGTTGAACGCTCAACGATCTTGTCGTAATACTCAACTTTAGGCGCTGCAAGTTCTAATTGACGTGCTTGATTAGCTGCTAGTTGCAAAGCTTCAGCATATGTTTGAGGAATTTGTGCTTGTTGCTGTTTTAGAATTTCTAAAACCTTTCTGCGAACACCCTTAGACTCACGCATTGCAACTAAGATGCACTGATCATGATTAAGAAATGCTGCAACTGTGACCGTATTATTATGATTATTCACAACGAAGGTTTCGTAGTGCTCACCTTCTAATTCATCAAAAACACGAGGATGAAAATCATTAAGTCGAATTTGAGACTCACCAAATTGATTACGAACCTGGTTAATGATTTTTAATAGTTCAATACTTGAAAACTGATTAGCTGACGCTTGATTTAAAACAATTTGATTCATAGTTTTTCAACCTCTCCCTTTTCTAGTAACTCAATCCCAAAAGTGTTTTTTTGTTTTTCTATTCTTGAAATACAATTGGATCTAATTTGCTCTTAGCAATTCCTGTAACTTCTGAAATAACGGGAATATATTTAGGAGGGATACGGTCTTGAGAAATCCAAGATTGAACAGATTGATATGAATAATTCTTTCCATTTTTTTTAGTAATTAAACGAGCGACAGCACTAACGCCTCCTGCTTTTTGGATCGCGTTCTTGACTAAGTTTTCGTTATTTACTTCAACATTGGTTTGATTGTTATTCATTACAATATAAGCCCTACTTGCTAATTACAAGTATTACTTTAAAGAATACAAGAATTACTTGCAATGACTTTTTTAAAGAATTGCTTTATATTTAGTACAAGATTTTCTTGTGTGCATTGAGATGAACAAGCTTGAAATGGGTAAGCGAATCGCGAAAAAGCGTGAAGCTAAAGGTTTAGACCAGACAGAATTAGCGCATTTACTTGAAATTACACCTCAAGCAGTGCAGCAATGGGAAGCTGGTCAAACTTCACCTCGCGGAAAAAATCTTGAAGCTTTAACAAATACTTTAGGGTGTACAAAAGCATATCTGTTTGGTGAAGAAGATGAATTAAAACCAATAAACCGAGCGCGATATGTTCCTCTGATTGATTGGGTTGCAGCTGGTAATTGGAATGATCGCCACCTCGAAATATTAGATAAATATCCAAAGATTCTTTGTATGTTTAATGTCGGACCTAATGGCTATGCCCTTGAAGTTAAAGGTGAAAGCATGAAGGATGAGTACAAACCAAAAGATATTATCTTTGTAAATCCTGATCTTAAGCCTGAGATTGGTGATGATGTTATCGCTTGGTGTTCAAATGGTTCTACCTTCAAAAGACTAATCGAAAATGATAATGGTTCTTTCCTTTTGAAAGCTCTAAATACTGAGTGGGTACCAAGGTATATGCCTCTTGATGAAACTTGTTATTTGACTGGTACCGTGGTTGGTTCTATAAGCTCTAAAACCAATCAAGATTTAAGTCAGTTATTACTTATGTAATTTTTTGCAAATAGAAAGCCTGCATAATGCAGGCTTTTTTTTGTTCAAATATAAAAATACAAGAATTTCTTTAAATAAATATTGAATACAAGAATTACTTGTAATAAGATCATTTCACCAACAACAAAAACCTAAAATTTAGGTGGTGAAAAATGTCAAACAAACCAACCGATGCACAGCAATTTATCGAAGATATTGGCGCTGGTGTATTTTCAAAACAATTTGGCGTAGCCATTACAGAAGTCGCAAATAGTGTTGTTTCAACTGGCAAAGTCGGTGAAATCAATATCAAACTTAAAGTTAGCAAACTTGCAGACTCTCAAGTCCAAGTAGAAAGCAAACTCTCATTTAATGAACCCCTTGCAAAAGGCAAACGTGTTGAAGAACACAACGAAAAAACACCTATGCACGTCAATTTAGGTGGTGACGTTTCCCTTTTCGCCAAGCACACCGAATCCCTTTTTAAAGACGAAGTTTAATACTTCACCATAGCTCCCCCTGTACTTACTAGGATTTTAAATCTCATGTCACTAGAAAAAACCGAAGTTGCTTCTGTAGTTGAATTATGCTCTCCGTTCAAACAATTTGACCGTGGTTCGTTAATTGCTTTGCACCAAAACTTCAATATCCATGATACTGAAGAATATCAAGCTGGTCGAAATCGTGCTCGCGGTTCTTTCAAAACACCTTCATTTGTTGATTTTAAAAGTTTTGTTTTGGATAGCAATCCTCATAAGCATGATGATGAAATTATTATTCCACACGCTGCACCTATTTTTGTCGATCATAAAAATATCACCGCTGTTTCTGTGTTGAATTTTGATGAAGCTAAACTACCGCAAGGTCATTGCGACTATACGGCTACCTTAGAACTTGAACCAACAGTTCTTTGGAAAAAGCTTAATGAGTTAAAAGACAAAAAGTTAAATCAAAAATCTTTCGCTGTTTTACTTGAAGATTGGGCAGATGTAATTATTGCTTACTCTGCAAATGATGAGCAAATTGCAAGTGGCGCAGCAATTCATGCTGTTCGAAATATGACAATTGGTAGTAGCGTTAAATCTGACTCAGTAGTTAATAACACTAGTGAATCACGTTCTAAACTTGAACAAGTTGAGATTAATGCTACTGAAAATTCCCTGCCAGCATATTTCAAAGTTACAGACCCCGCTTACATTGGTTTAACCCCAAAAGTAATCCGTTTACGTCTAATCGTAAATGCTGGTGATCAAGATCCAGTTTTTGCGATTCAAATTGTTCGTGAAGAATTATTGAAAAATGAAATCATTCAGGATTTCAAAGAAAAAGTAATTGAATTATTACCTGACAACCCAGTTCGTATCGGAACATTTAAAGCATAACCTTTAAATTTTAAACAAAAGAAAGCCCAGAAATTTTGGTAGAGGACGGGGCATTCTTAAGGTCAATCTTCTTTGCGATTAGCAAAGAAATTACGGAACGAGAGCATTATGGAACAAAAGCTATCTCAAAACAATATTACATTTAGTTTCCCAAATGTAATGTTTATTTCGGCAGTTATCGCGTTAATAGTGATTGTTGGAATCACAATCGCATTTTCTCAACCTGTAAGCTCTAAAGCTGATGAAACATTTATTCCTGATACACGCCCTTCTAGCTTGGGCGTAATCTATATTTCAATTACGTCAAAAGATACTGGTGTCGGAACAGTTA
The DNA here is from genome assembly GCF_014636095.1 of Acinetobacter modestus. Classification (GTDB taxonomy): domain Bacteria; phylum Pseudomonadota; class Gammaproteobacteria; order Pseudomonadales; family Moraxellaceae; genus Acinetobacter; species Acinetobacter modestus. Next base: position 542,604 of record NZ_BMDV01000002.1, on the reverse strand, counting down.
ATCTTGATGGTTATCTAGTCCCGGTGGAATTCAAGTTTGAAGCAAAATTAAGGGATTATGGTGTAACTGAAAGCCAATATCCTGATGTAACTATTACACGTTTGGGTATCGGCAAAATTAAAAATAGTGCTACTGGCGAATACGTGGATGACTTCACAATTTACCAAGACCATAAACAGATCAACGAAGCAATTAAAAACTTTATTGAATCTAATAAATTGGTGGAGGTTCGCTAATGTCTACAGCAGCCAAACACCTAAATCAAGATCCATTCGAAGCTTTCAATCAAACGATTAGCCCTGCTCAAATGCTTGAATCTTTAAGCAAAGGCATCGGTATTGAATATGCAGAAGTTGATACAAAAGACTGGACCTTCATAGAAAAGAATTGCCCAATTTCAATTGCAGATATTTTTAGCGGTTGTCTTAAGTTTCGCTTTTCAATGAAAACTTATGAGACTCAAAAGCATAAGGAAAAATCTTCAAAATATTTCTGCGAATACTTAAATAACGATGGTGATGGTAATGAACGTTATCGCGTGGGATTCGAGAATTACTCTGTGTATGTACTTAAGCGCAATCCTGATTCTAAATTGCCTATTGGTTTAAGCAAATACTTAACTTGGGGAACTAAGTTAAACGGTTTTGATTTTTATATTGAACGAAATGGTCAATTAATTGCTATTACACCGTCCGAAAAAGTCACACCTCATCTATATAAAGCTAGACAAGCAAAAGAGTTAGTACGTCGTACTAAATATCTTGATGAAAAAGGTTTTTTCAAAAGTGATCCTAAACAACGCAAGATTTTAGGTTAGGAGGTTGCGATCATGGGAAATGGTAACAACCAAAACATGGATTTATGGCATTCAGTTTGTATTACTGATCCGACACAAACAAAAAAGATTGAAGGTAAACCGTATCAAGGAACTTCACCAAAAGCTTATTGGTTAATTCAAAGAGCTACTGAGACCTTCGGACCTATAGGTCACGGTTGGGGCGTAGATGTTAAAGATCATGGATTCCAAAAAATTGATGATGTGACTATACATCACTGGATAGTAATCACACTTTGGTACATGAAAGATGGTCAAAAATGCTGTTTTGATCAAACTGCTGGTTCAAAGGCTTTATATAAAGCAAGCACCGGACTGATTTATGACGAAGACGCGATTAAGAAGTCAAAAACCAATGCAACTGTTAAAGCTTTAAGTCTCCTGGGGTTTGCTGGCGATATTCATGCTGGATACTGGAATGCACCAGGTTATCAGCAAAGAGCTTTTGACCATTATTACAGTAATTCTCAGACTGTAAATTCAAATCAGCAAGCTCACCAGCAACAGGCCACAGGCGTTAAAGAAACTAAAGACGTTCAACAAAATGTTAGTGAATCCAAGCCTAAGCGCACTGAAAACCAGCTTTTTAATGATGCAATTTCAGCAATTAACAAAGCTACTGATACTTCCGTTTTAGATGCTGCATATAACCGTTTTAAAGGCACTACTTTCGAAAAAGCCATCGTTGCAGCATGTAAGAACAAAAAAACTCATGAGCGATGGGGCCAAGCCTAAATTTTGGTGCCCTTCTCTAAAGCTATCTCTTAAATATTGGAAAAGTAAATGAATACAAAAGTTAATTTGCCTATTTACACCGAACAACAAGTCAAAACGATTGTTCGCTCAGTTATTGAATCAAAGCCTGACAATCTTTTTGCTGAGGTCTTGCAGGTATTTGAAAAGCCTTTGATCGAGGAGTTGCTACTTCAAGAGAGAGGAAACCAAACTCGTGTAGCAATGCGCTTAGGTTTAAATCGAGGTACGCTGCGTAAAAAATTACATGCACATGGCATTTTGAAGGAGGTTAATTAATATGGAAATATTAAACATCTCTGAAAATAAATTGCCCGGTGAATTTCAGTTTCACAGCCTTAAAGTTGATTTGAGAACTCAAAATAAAGCCGATGTATTGAAATGTTTTGCTCAATTAGGTTTCTACGTTACTTCAGCGACTTCAATAACCGAAAGTGATGAATTTCTTTTTGTCCAAGACAATGGTCGAGTTTTCTCTTGCGAAAATGCGATTAATTCAGATGGTTACTCATGGGTTGATCTTCAGCAATTAAAAGAAATGGTTATCCTCAGTCGTAACGATGTCAATGATGCAAACCATACAGATCAAGATGGTTGGAAATGGTTCGTGACCAGTACCCGTGAAGGTTATGTATTTGCTCTTGGCAATGCTCAGCAATTACCACGTTGGGATAAATCGCCATTAGATCATGTTGATTTAAAACCAATTGTCAAAACTAAAGATCAAATATCTATCTCTAAAAATGAGTATTTAGATCCATTGCGAGGTTTCCAATATATTCAACTCTCAGAAAATGAAATTAAGGGTGACAAGCTTGGTTCTGAAAAATGGATTCAAATACCGGAAGATGCACATCTATATTTTATGGAATGGTTCTATAAACTTGTAAACGGCATTTGGCTTGTTCAGGAAAGAAATAACGTCTGGATAGAAACAGAATATCAATTTAACTCAGAGACAGTAAATATTCATTGGTTACGTGAAGGTGTTGAGTTACCTAAACCTGTGAAAAAATTAATTATAAATAATTTTAATTATCAGTATGTAGATGGTATTGCAGCAGCTCAGTCATTAAAAAATGGGTTTGAAGTTGATTTTTCAGAAGATGAGGAAGAATGGGATAGTTTCAATCTTCAAACAGGTTTTCGAGTAGGCTGTTTACTTGGCGAACCAAACCAAAACAATCTAGTTGTAAAGTTTAGAGTTGTCCCTAAAACTTTAAAAATAATTGGAATAGATGGCAAAGAATATGAATTTCCTACCCCAATTCGCCAATACCCACCGAAAGGCACAGTCTGTTTTATTGCAACCTTAAGTGATCCTGATACACGGACCCCACAAGAAACAACCTTTTCAGGAAATGAAATTACAAAAATGTTGGTTGATCATCGACGTTTGCATTTAACGGCTGAAGCTGCACTTGCTCATATCAAAGCAGAAGTGCTTGCTTTAGGGGGTAATTTCTAATGGAAAATAAAATACTAGTTCCCCTTGCATTGCTTCGTGCTGCTTTAATTGCATCAAAAGATGAAGATGAATGGGATTTCAGAAATTTAGATTCAATTGCAATCAATAATGGACATATTGTCGCAACTGATGGAAGCATACTGTTTTATGCAAAATTGGATAATGTTGAAAATGATATTTCTTTCATTATTCCTAAATCTTATGCCCAAAGCTTTGTAAATAAAACTGAATGTTATTCTGGTTTGATTAATTGTCAGATTTCATATGATACGGAAACCAAAACAGGTTTAATTGAAATTCCAAATCATCATAATGCTTATGAAGGATTCAAAATATTTTTAAGCGAATCATACATTGATTGGCAGAAAGTTTTACCTACAAACGATGTCGAATACAAAGGCTTTGTTCGTTTTGGTGGGGATTACATTAAAAAACTTGAGGAAATTTCAGGCTTACTAGGCAGTATTTGTCGCCATAATTTGAAACCAACAGGATTAGCCAAAGCAGCGAATATTAATTTTACATTTAGTGATTTTGAAAATGTAAATGCTATTTTGATGCCTAGAAATAACAATCCTGATGCAGAACTATTTTGTGTAGCTATCTCAGATAGTCATGAAGATGAAGTATCACTGTTACCAGCTGCAACCGCAGAATTAGCATTTAAAGCTGCACAACGTCTGAGAAAATACTTTATCTTTAATCCAAGATTTTCAGATGACTATTCACCATTTAGTGATGGAGCAAGTTGGATTTATCCAACCGTTTGGAATGGTTCTAAAGACGCTCATGCAGATCAATTAGAAATTACAGAAGAATGGTTTTCTAAACCATTAAAACGTTATGACGATGCCGAATTAGCAATTAAATACATACAAGCAGTTAATGATTGTGTTGAATGTTATCTTGGTGATAAATCAATCGTAGCAACTACCGTAGAACAAATTACTAAGTTCTTTAATGAAAATAAATCATTAATCAAGGCAAAGCTTTGGAGTGTAAATATTCCTGAAGAACCTGATTCAGCGCCAATTTTACACCCTGTCCCTTCTCAGAAAATTGGAAAGCAATTAGTCCACAGACTAAAACAAGAAGCTTTAAAGCAATTCCCTACTGTTGGCCAATCTATTGCTGATGCAGTAACACTTGAAGAATGGGAAGGCACTGAAGCTGAACATGCTGAGTATTTAAAATCAAATCCAAAATGGTGGATTCACACTACATTTTTGGAGAATGGCAATGCTTAATATTGAAAAAGAAAGAGAAGCTTTAGATGAGAAAGTAATTCTTCCTGACTCAAGCGAAGCAGCGTGGCCAATTAATGTGACTGCTTGGCAATCAAAAACAGGACATATTTATCTTGATGAGCGAATTGCAAGATACGATGGTTCTACTCATAGTTTATGCAAACGCGGACATTTGTATCGTAAACAAAGTTATTGCGAAGAATGTATTCCTTATGAAAACAAGGAAAAATACGCATCATTCCCTACGCAACAATGGAAAGATGAACCATTATATTCCATGACATTGGACCAATGGTTTTTTGATAAAAAATCTGTTTTTGACGTTTTGCAGGAAACTGGTGAATCAGCACAAGAATTAATGCTTGTTATTTGTGTACCACAAATGGCTTATGAAATAGATCCAGAAGATTTCTATGATGAGCATTTACCAGATGGAATAAATGTGCCAGACGAAATCGCAGCAGCATTTGAATCGCTAAATAATGCTATTAGGAACTGTGGAAATCCATTGTGTTACTACCCCTCTAATATAGCAGCTACAGTAAAGGAGGAATAAGATGGCTCGACTAACCAAATTAGATCAAATGACTTCGGAAGAAAAAGCAGCAGAGGCAATTAAGTATTGGGCTGCTCCAAAAGATGCAACTTTCACCCCTGAAGTTTTGGCTATTGTGTACAAAAAATCTTTATCCTGGTTTCAGCTAAAACGTTGCGCTGGTGGAGGAATCCCATTCAGCAAAGAAGGACGTACCATCCTTTATAAGAAGCAAGATGCCATAGATTATTTCTCCAAACAGTTCCATGAAAGTACATCATCAGCCGCTTACATTTAGCGGCTTTTTTCTTTGTAGGCGTGTAGGCATTTTTGTAGGCGTTTTGTAGGCAGTCTACAAAAAAACTTGTAGGCAATTTGTAGGCATTTAGATTATTGCGAATTAGTGTATATTATTGCGAATTAGCGCAATTTTTAAAATATAGTGATTTAAATTAATGACTTAGAAAGGAAATTTATTGCGAATTATTGTTTGTTATTGTCTATTGTTGCGAGGTATTTTTTGTAACTTTTGAATTATGAGTCCGCTGCTCTAACCAACTGAGCTATAGGCCCTATACTTTATAACTGCTTGTATTCTCTACAATTCAGCTTGAATCCAATATTAGCGAAAATCATTTTTAATTACAAGTTTTTTCTTGAGTAGACCTATAGTAGACCGTAAAGAATATTGTAATATGATGCTAAATGTTGTGAAACAAGCGGATTCTAGCTTATGTCTGCAAACAGAGTAAAGCTTACTAAGTCATTTATTGATCAACTCGAATTAATTCCTGCGATTTATCGTGATAGTGAGTTAATTGGCTTTGCTGTGCGTGTAAATACTTCATATAAAACTTATATCGTTGAAAAAAAGGTTAATGGCAGGTCTACTCGGTCTACTCTAGGTATTCATGGCCAAATCACTCTGTCTCAAGCAAGAGTATTGGCTCAAGAAGCTCTTTTAGATATGACGATGGGTATAAAACCAATAGATAAGAAAAAGAAGAAAATTGCAGATGCTAAATCAATTTTTGATATTGAAAAGTCTCAGCCGACTTTAAATGAGGCATATCAGGTATATATCGAGGAACGCACATTAAAACCGCGTACGTTGGAAGATTACAGTGATGTGGTTAATGGCTACTTAAAAGACTGGAAGGATACTAAGCTTAAAGACATTACTAGAACAATGGTTCAAGAAAAACACAAAGACCTATCAGTTAACAGTAAAGCTCAAGCGAATATGTGTATGCGTGTATTTCGAGCTATTTATAACTTTTCGATCAAACACTATTTGGATGATGATGAACAACCTATCATTCCCCCACTCAACCCAGTTAAAACTTTAACAGCTAAAAAGTCTTGGAATAAGATTCGTAGACGAAGTTCATATATCAATGAGGACAAGCTGCCTGACTGGATCAATGCTGTATTAAATTTTGAAGATCGTGGACAGCAACTTGAGACCAACAAAGACTTTCTCATCACATTAATCCTAACTGGCTTTAGACGTGAAGAGTGTGAGTCGTTGGCATGGTCTGCTGTAGATTTAAAATATGGTTATATCACTTCAATAGATCCAAAGAATAATGAACCACATACGCTTCCTATGGGTGATTATCTTTGGAAGTTGATGAAAAAGCGTAGAAAGCAAATTACGTCAGAATGGGTTTTCCCTTCTGCAAAATCTGAATCTGGCCACATTACTAATATTTCTAAAGTTAGAGCTAAGATCAATAAAAGTTGTGGTATCCAATTTACGTTCCATGACCTAAGGAGAACGTATGGATCGATTGCAGAGAGTCTGGACTATGGTAAATATACAATTAAAAAGCTTCTGAACCACAAGAATGAAGATCAAAATGATGTCACTGCTGGTTATGTTAAAATTAGTGATAAGAAGTTAAGAGCTGCCATGAATGATATAGAAGAAATTGTTTTAGGTAAAAATAGAAATACGAATGAAATGTATAGTGGTGCAAAATGAAAAACTGGATCTACTTCTATATCGAGTACACAATCAAATATAGCGAGCCGTTATATAAGGAATCTGGCTGGTCATTGGCTTTGAAGAATAATTATGTAGTTGTGAGTACGATTTGAAGCTAATGAAAAGAATGAATTTGATAGAATGAGTCTATCAACAAAAAAAAGCTCACATAATGTGAGCTTTCCTGTTTTTCAATATTATATAGCTTGGATATAAGTAGCTTGAAGCCCTTTCTTTCCTTGACCAGAAACAAAAGAAACTCGTTGACCTTCATTAAGAACTTTAAATCCACTGCTTTGAATATCACTAAAATGAGCGAATAGATCTTCACCTGAATCAGCTTGAATAAAACCAAAACCTTTAGATTCATTGAACCACTTAACTGTACCAGTAGTTGTATTTGACATATTTAAAACCTTTAATAATTTATTGAAAGATAAAACCTAAGTTTTACTGTGATTTTATCTAATTAATCTTTTATAAAAAAAGAGACTACAAATGTGTTAATTATTTATGTTAATCGATAAAGCTGATTAACTTCAGTATAGAAGCTATTACCATCTAAATTAAAATCAATCTCTTGACCAGAATCTAAAAGTATCTTTTTTTCCGACTTCTACCCATTTAAATCCTTTCAAAGTATTTTTCTGGCGTTTAAGAGGGATAATTTGTACACAAATTTCTTTGCCGTTGCTGGCTTTGACTATATGCCATTCATTAATAATTTTTAGCACCAAGTTACTCATTTAAGAGCTCAAATGATTGATTTGATTTACTATAAGCTAGACAGATAAGAGAAAATAACTGGAATTCTAGAATTTAATAATTTATAGCTTTATTTAGGATTATCTAAGCTAAATTAATTGCTATTTGTTCTTTCCAGAATAGCAACTTTAAATATATCACTGAGCAAAATTAATATTGTCGGTTGGTAGCGGGAGCTGGATTTGAACCAACGACCTTCGGGTTATGAGCCCGACGAGCTACCAGACTGCTCCATCCCGGACCGACGAGTTAGCTTTATAGGCTCTTTAATATAAATAAGCAAGCTTAATATTGATTAAATCTTAAATACGGTCGATTTGGAGTTATTTTTATCCAATTTGAGAGCATTCAAATATATTTACTCAATTTTATAAATAACATCTTCATAGTGCTTAGCGTTTTCTAATGCTATTAAATGAGGCCAATCAAGATTCTGGTTCAACATAAAGTTGCATAAGTCATGAAACTACACAGCCGAGGAAATGTTCATTAAACACTAGTAGCAAGCATGTTGTTTAACTTACTTCCATTATGCTAGGCTGAACAAATTTCCTTAAAAAAGCCCCTATGACATATAAACAGCAATTGAAGACAGGAGAGTTTCACTGGTCATTTTTATTACCCAAATATTGGGGGATCTGGATATTTTTAATTCTTTTAATGATGTTTGCAATTCTTCCTTGGGCCATTCAATGGCGGCTTGCAAAAATCCTCTCAAAACTGGCTTGGAAAGCCCTCAAGTCTAGACGCAAAACAACTATCAGAAATCTAGAGCTATGTTTTCCCAATAAAAGTGAACAACAAATACTAGCTGACGCGAAACAAGTTTTTTTTAATATGATGTTGGGGTTATTTGAAGCATTAAATGCCTGGTACAGTCCTCACTGGTTCCAAAATAGGATGCACATTCAAGGTTTAGAGCATCTTAAAAATGCTAAAGAAAATGGTGTTCTACTACTAGGGACACATACAACTTTACTAGATGCCGGTGGTTTTGTATGTGGTCGTTTTTTTGATTTAGATGTTGTCTATCGTCCTCAAAACAATCCTCTCTTAGATATGCTTATTAGTCGATGCAGAGCTACAATTTATCAAAATCAGATTTCTAAAGATGATATGAAAGGTCTAATAGCGAATTTAAAGCATGGGCATGCTATCTGGTATAGCCCCGACCAAGACTTCGGACTTAAACAAGGTGTAATGGCTCCTTTCTTTGGTATACAGGCTGCTACAGTAACAGCACATAGACGATTAATTAAAATTACTAAAGCAGCAGCAATTCCATTGTTTTTTTATCGTGAGGGAGACATTCGTAATCCTCAATACCATATAAAACTAGAACCCGCTTTGACAAACTTTCCAAGCACTGATGAGGTGAAAGATGCAACACGAGTCAATTTGACAATAGAAAATCAGATAAAAATGCACCTTACACAATATATGTGGTTTCATCGTAGATTTAAAACCCGCCCTAAGGGAGAAAAAAGTCTTTATTGACTATTAATAATTAAAATGAACTTCTATTAATTTTTTTATTATTTATAATAATTTAGTATTATCAGTTGTTATAAAAGTGATGAATAAATGATTAAAAAACTTTTAAGTAAAATTGTGCTCTCCAGCCTACTTATAACCCCAGTAACAACTTTTGCATATGACGCAGCCAGTGAGGGGCATAGAATTTCTCAGCGTTTTGTAGACCAACAGCGTCTACAGAATCAGAGAGAAAGAGAAATTCAGGCTCAGCGCGAACGTGAGCGCCAACAACGTGCAATAGAAACACAACGTAAATTTCAACCATCAAGACAGCAATATAACGCCAAACCAGTTTCTGAGGCTGAAATTAGAAAAGATTTAAATGAATTAGCTGACTTTATAAATTCAAACGAGACAAGAGAATCAGTTGAATATATGAAGAATATGAAGCCAGATCCTGCCGTGCCTCCAAGAATAATGTATGAATATGCGGAAGGTGATTTTTACTCTGATTAGCGACATTGATCTATAATCAAAACAAAAGCGCTCACTATCAATGATGATAATGAGCGGTTTTATTTCAATGTAAAGAGTAAAAATGATGTCAGCATTTTTGATAATTATTGGATTCATCTTAACTTTCTTGGGAATGATATTTGGTCCACATATATTTCACAAACATATAAGAAACACCCAAGAAGTTAAAGCGATGGGCTTTTTATGTATGCTTCCTGGAATGTTTGCTGTGATGCTTGGCTTTTATTTGAAATAAGAAAATGTAGTATTTATTCATTGTTGAATTGAGCACTTCAAAAAGGGCTTTTTCTATTTCTTTAAAAATAATGCTCTCTCAGTCTCACGACGACGAACCAAACCTTTCATCACCTTTCCCCCACCTCTGTTCCACTTTAGGAACTCATCTGCTGCAGCTTTGAAATCTAAAGCATTCAGATACTTCACTAAGGTCGAAGTCTTAAAAGCATTCGTCCCGATGTTATAAGCCAAAGAAACCAAAGCATCGAATTGATTTTGTGAGAGTGGAACAGTCACAGCCCCATTTACAGCAGTTTGAAAGCGCCTCAAATCATGTTGAAAAAAGGACTTTGCTTGTTCTAAGGTACAACTTTCACCCCTCTTTACAGCAACACCATTTGGATAAGTCGTTGTCCCATAACCAATCGTCCAGACGCCTACACCATCATCATAAGCTTCCAATTTTAGATCTTCAAAACTGGTGATAAGTTGAATACCGACTGAACTTACACTCATGTCAGAATCAATTGCTATTCCAAGCATATCGTCAACATCATAGGCTGTAGCAACATTTATTAATTTATCTGTGGCATCGACTTGTTTTTGAGTCAGTTTTCCACCACTGATTTTACGTAAATAATCAATGATCGCTTTCATAAGTCATCACCTACTTTTTTACTAATCATTCGATCTATCCAAAGTGTGCCTTTGAAGCCCACAATACCACCCACAAAAATTGAAAGCTGTATAGGTAATGATCTTACGATCGCTACAATAGCGGATAGAATTACAGCGACTACTGTCAGATTATATGCATCTAACCAATCTATTACATATTTAAAATAATTTTGCATTCACTTTCCTCTAGACATAAAAAACCGCCCTAGGGCGGCATTAGATAAATCAGCGTTTGGATAATTTTTTCAAGCTATGAAATACATTACCTCATAGTTGAAAATGGCTATTTTAGAAATTGTATCGGATACCAGCTTTGTAAGTTAACCCATCAAAGTCTCCAATTGTGTAGTCATAGCTTGTATCTACACCACCATGCCATGAGCAAGTTCCAGAACCTGAGCTATTACTTGTAGTTCCATCATTGCAACGAGTTCGATTATCTTTAATTTCCCAGTTCCACTTATAACCAACGCCGCCAAATACAGAAAGGTTTGGTGCGAAGCTATAACCAGCCTCCAACCCAATTGGCAATGTTAAGTAAGCTGTATCGTCAAATCCATCAGCAGATCCAACACCTACCCCCATACCAGTAGTTGCTAATGTATAAAAACCATTTGAATTGATAATATTATAATGACCACCAAACGTAGCTTCATAATAATCTGCTGAATATTCAGTATTCTTTAGGTATTCAAATTCTACCCACCAACCACTTGAATATGGGGTTGTAGAAAATCCAATCGTTCCACCTTTTAGATCTACATCAATATCATTACTAAACTTCCCATTTTGTTGAGTGTAATGAGCATATAAAGATGAAGTGGTATTATTTGTTCGCTTGTTCGACCATTCAGAATATGATTTTTTTTCAGCTAATGGTATAGCCCTCTCGTTTGCAGATTGTCCACTTTCTAAAGCAGGCATTGAATATCCAGATTGAACATTTAAAGGTTTATCTGCATAAACGAATGTCGAGAATAAAACCCCAGATAAAACTATTGCTAATTTCTTCATATTTAAAACCATTTGTTATTTTGTTTACGCAATTTAACAAATGATTTAAAAAAAGTCATTAAAAACTCGAACATGGTTTAAACTCACCACTGTATAAAATACTTTAATCCACCTTTCACATATGAATCATAGGATTAGTATATTCAGGTCGGTTGAATTCTTTAGTCACAAGTGATATTGAGTTTTTTGCTGTAAGTTTCAGTGGTTTTACGCAAATCATCTAATAGCTGATCTTTTGGTTTAGCATCTATAATCTTTAACTTTGTCAGTCTTAATATAGATGGTAAATATTCATACTTATAAATTTTGGGATACATCAAACATAGAACGTTTTCCTGATCATTTTTATCCGCATTAGGATCATCAAGAATACTTAAAAACGTTCTAATTTTCTTGTTCGCTTCTTTCAGCTGATTTGTTGCTACTAATTCTCCAAATTTAGATTGCTGACACCCTACAATCATTGTTGCTAGGCAAATTAATAATATTTTTTTCATGTGTTTAACTTTTAACTTATTGGTAATAAAATGAATTTTGTTAAGGATATTTATAGCACGGATTAATTTTTTATTCAGAAATATATCTATGCATCTCTTCTTCCTCATATGAATTCGGATATTCCGATTTAGAATATTCTTTCATCCTCATTTCATGTTCAAGTCTTTCGGACTCAAGTCTAGCTTTTTGATTCTCTTTCATACGCTGTTGCGCTTTCTTTGCTTTCTCAGCTTCTTGTCGTTCCAATCTTCGTTGATACTCCAATTCCATTTGAGCCATTTTTTTCATGTGCTGTTGAAATTGTTGCTCACTTTCTTGTTCTCTTTTCAATCTGTCATGATTAGATTTCCATACAACAGCAGTCATCAAGAGAAGAATCAAAATAAAATAGATTTTATTCATTACTTAATACCATTCCAAAGATAACAACAAAAGGCCCCTGTAAAATCATTTGAGTTCTCTGATTTATTATTTGGTGCATTATATCTATTGAATGATATAGGTTTTTAAAATCAGATGGATGGAAAATTAAAAGCCACCCGAAGGCAGCATGGTTAAAATTGAATTATTTATTTAAAAATTGAGCTAAACGTCTCTTTTACTTCGACTATGATTTCAGCAGGTGACTTACCTTTCATAAGCTGTACAGCTTGATACAGGATACCGATACATAGCATTCCGAAAACTGCGAACATCAACATGACAAAACCTTGTGCCATATGCGAGTAATGCGCTGCTAATTCATAGTATTCAATGAAAGCTGAACCTCCATATAAACTAATAGCTACACTAAAAACGAATTTCATAATCACACTAACATTGATTTTAATTCGCCCCTCTTTGTCGATGTTCCCGGATAAAGTGAGTGCAAATATCGCCCCAACCACTGCAGCTAAAATTTTAATGAACCAAGGCAAAGCTTTAATTGAAAGTTGTTCATGCATTTCTGTTTCTCCAGATAATAAAAAACCGCCTAAACGGCGGATTCTTTTGTTTTAAAGTTACACTTCGATTTGATATACAACACCAGTGGGCGCACTTCGTTTTATTTCATTGCCACTGATATACACTCGGTCTCCCACACTAAAAACTGTTGAACTGGTACACAGTACAAGCCCTGTCCCATCAACGACTAAAACCTTGTAATTGGGATGATCAGCATTTTGCACAGTGGCTATAAATTCAGGCGTTTTCGGCAATAAATCTAAAAGTCTCGATAATACATTACTCACAATTCACCCTCTCTATAGATGTGGTTTGAGTGACTTTTTCATAACTAAATGATCCACTTACACCATCTGTAATACCCCACCAGTCACCATTAAAGACTGTTAATTCTACCGGTAAACACTGCCCAATTTCCTGAGTGATTGGCATCAATAAGCTATGTGTTTGAACCATGCCAGCTTTGGCCAGAACTTCTCGCCCTTTTTCATACATCGCACTAACAGACGTAAAAAGTGGGTCGTTGATCGGTTCAAGCTTTACATCGCCAGCCGTTCCAACCCGTTTCACTTGCCCAGTATTCCCATTGCGGTCATTGGTAAGGAAAACCCCGTTATAGTCGGGGTACATTATGTAATCCGTAGAGATATCCGTTACGACTGATTCAGGAATAATACGATCGTAATCATCAATCGCGATTGAATCCCACCATGTCTTTTTATAACGCGGCTTAATCGTCAATGTATTGCTGTTCGGCTCACTGTAAATAAAACCACCTGCTGCATCCGCTATCAATTTAATTGCGGCAATTGGTGTCAGGTTTGAATAGCTGATAAACAGATATGTTCCCATTCCTCACCATTGCCGCCGTCTAATAGCCAACCTGCCAGATCTTCTTCATGTAATCTTTGCATGATGACAATAATTGGGGTTTCTGGGGAGTTGGTGCGTGATTCAAGTGTATTTTGAAACTATTCAATAACACCCTCACGTATGGTTTTAGACTTGGCTTCACTGGCTTTGTGTGGGTCATCAATAATAATTGCACCACCGAAACTTTCACGAATCTTACCTACACCGAAACCTGTAATCGTTCCGCCAGTACCTTGGGCATAACAAACACCACCTGCTTTGGTTCGCCAGTCATCCTTAGCCTTGCTGTCATCACGTAACTCAAAATCAGGAAAAACTGATTTAAAAGATTGTTCTTGAACTAAGTTACGAGTCTGAAATGCATTATTGGCAGCCAATGTTGCTGAGTAGCTGATATGAATAAATTCACTATCTGGCACTTTCCCAAAACACCAAGCCATAAAATTAATCACAGCAAGTTCTGTTTTTGAGTATCTAGGCGGGATATTAATTATCAGGCGTTTAATTTCGCCGTTAAATACTTTCATTAATGCATCACAAACTACCCTGTGATGCCAGTTATGCCGCCATTTATACTTACGGCGTTCTTTGAACATATATCGTGAGAAGAAATAGAGATCTTGTTGTGCTTCGATCTGTATTGCTAACTTATGATCATCCTCAATACTCATCTAACGCCTTTTCCCTTGCCTTAAGATAATCTTCAACCGTTGTCTGTGATTGAACAGTTTCTACAGGACCGCCGTTTGCACCCGTTATCTCTTTACGGTTGGTAAATAAGCCACCGCTATCTTTTGCTGCCTGCTCCATAATCTTTAACGCTGTGACTGTATTTTTAGTCTTGTTCAGCAATTTATCGTATTGCTTCATACGGTAATGCTTATTAGCGATCGGTATATCGATCAAACCCTCGTCAAATTTCTTTCTAGTTTCCTCAAAAAGATCTCTGAATTTCTTACTTAGGTTTCGACCTGCTGCTTTAGTTGGATCGTATGATGCACACTGCATTCGATCCGTTATAATCCCAAACTCTTGTTTTACCAACTCAGCAACTTCTTGAGGTGTATCGCGGCATGCAAGAGCTTGAACTATAAATATTTTTACAGGCTCTTTTAAGGCTGCCATAAACACCTCTTTGTATGACTACGTATAACAAGATAGCCAAAAAAAAGAGCCGATTGGCTCAACTAATAACACATGTTCCACAACACTTTGTGATAGCTAAATCTGATACAAACGGCGCTTGCTTCGCTACTTCGACAAGTCGCTTAACGTTCTCGCTTGCGCCATGTCGTTTGACCACGCCTATAAATTCCTCAACATCGTGACCAGCTAAGAAATGCTTAGGTAGTCCAGTATTATCGCTATAGATGATCTCGCCCTCACTGTCACGCTCAACACCGATGTGATAAAGCTCATGCTCGATCAAAGCGCAAAACTCACGATCAGATGTTTGTTCGCAAAAGCTTGCATCGATAGTGATTAGATAAATGGGCACAAATCCAAACCAATCTCGCATTTGTTGCTCTTGTCTTGCCTTACGCCATCCACCAACGTTAAACATGACTTTTTCACACTGACCTAGCACCATTTTCTTTTTGAAATTATAAGCCTGTGATGCCCAAGCAAACGCCAAAAACTCTTCATTGTCGTGTAACAGCTCAGCGATGTAGTCATGATCTGGGTTGTATAGCTCAGCATCAACTGTGAGATAGTTAGCAACTACCCATTCCTTTAAATCTGGTGCAGGTGCCAAGCGCAAAGCTTCTTCTTCATCGGCTTGGTCAATCAGGTCAGTTGGTGGAAATGGTCGGATCTGGTTCATGTTCAATTCTCTCTAAAAGACCTTTAATCCAATCGATTGCATAACCAAATAAAATAGAATCAGGATGTAACCGTTCAATCTTAAAGCCTAGATCCTCAACCTGATCATATCGATCTAAACTCCAAGCCTTATTTGATAATTTTCCACTACGCCCACCAGACCAAGGACCGCCCTCAATCTCAATAAGTAAACGCAATTTCACGATATGGAAATCAAAACGCCAATGTTTAGTGTGAATCGGTTGGAATTTACTTTCAAAGCCGATTGCTAGATCCTGTAATTCTTCTTTTAATGTTTCAAAAGCTTCTGAATAGTTTTGTTTGGCTTTCGGCAACGGCGTATTTCTTGGCTTGGTTTTATGTTCGCGCTTCTTAGTGAGTTCGAAATATTTTGAAGTGTCCATACTCACCCTCAATAGTTCTTGCTGGCTAAATTGAATATCGTTTAAAATTGTATTGCAGGAGCAAGGACTTCCCGATGGTTGTATTATTACTTCACAGGGTTCCTGCCGTTGGGTCAGTAATTTATTACTCCTGTTACCAGAACCAGTAACCAGCCTGTGGGTAGCCGAAAGAACGAAGGACGCCATCCCAAAGACCTACCTCAAAGTGGGTCTTTACTTTTTAGAACTCAATAAAAAACCACCCGAAGGCGGTACGTAGGAAAGTGAAACTATTTCACCGATAAAAAAATCGCGAAAACATTTAATTCTATAATGAATTTTAGGAATTATTTTCCTTTAAGAATCTCTCAAAAACATAATTAAAATTAGAAACATCAAATTGTGCTGTTTTGACACCGTTATTCATTAAAGGTATATCAACTTTTAATTGTTTGCTTTTCTTAACGAGCTCAACAATTGTATCTCTATCTTTGGCATTTCTAATTTTAAATGAATGTCCGTCAAAATCATCTAATACAAACATTTTAACTTTTATAGGCTTTTCTTCATCGAATTTAAATGTGACTTCACAATCAGTTTCAGGACATTCAGCAAGTCCTCTTGTCACAGATAACAGAACACTATTATCATTAGGCGCTTGAGTATAAAGAAATACTAGATTAGAAGTACTAGAAAATGGTTCATTTTTAGTATTTAAATAATTACTTAGCGTTGCCATATTAAATGTAATCTTTCCGCTTCGTTCTTCAATATCTTTAGAAGCAAACCAGTTACTACCTTGTGCTGGTACATATTCAACCTCTTGATTATGTAATGCTCTTTTTTTTACTAATTTGTAGTCAACACAACCAGAAATAATGCTTATAAAAGTTAAAATAAGTAATGATTTTAGAAAGACTTTTTCCATTCAACTTAAATCCAATGATCTATTTTATGAGTAATATTAACATTACAATATTAAAATTCTAATACAATCAAAATTTTATAAGTGCATTCATTAGATATGAGAGTCTTTAAAAACCTTCTCATTCAACCTTAGTAACACATCTAAAACGATTAACTACCCTTCGAAATAAAACTTTCTTTATAGAGCTTATATCTTTTCGAACATAAACATTTTTGTGAATAGTAAATAATTCATATTCACCTCAAGTTCATAAGTTAATTTTTTCAAATACTTATAAATAAAAACCACCACTAGGGTAGCTTTTATCTATTCAGATGCAAATTTCTAATAGACTAATCTTTGTCCATATTAGACATTAAAGTTTCATAAAAATGATGCCTATCCTTAGACTTAGCTTCTTTCACAATTGATCGAATCTTCTCATCAGACCAATTTTTATTATTTCTAACATAATTGACAAATGTGGATAAAGTAACAAATGGGTGATCATTTTCTCTTAAGTATGGTTTTATCAAAGATTTACTTGCCTTAGCCATAACGATCATCAAATAATTTTTAAATGGAGTTTAAAAACATACACTTACATCTAAAAAAGAGAATGTAGATATTAAGTATTACTAAAGAAAGACTCGCTAATATTAAGTATATCAACAAGGCTTCATGCACTGTAATCTGTTTCGCAAAAATTAGATATTAAAGCGATTATTAAGTGTTTAAAAATTTACGCATTTGTCTCTGTCTTCTACTGAGTCCAAGTATCTCTTTTCGACTTTGAATCGTATCCTCATCAAAGGAAAGGTGTTTCTTTAACTCTTCAATTGGCAATTCGCTATTTTCAATCAAAAAGCAGTCTTGTTCAGTTGTCCAGTTTGAAGGTAAATATTCAGGTGTCTTACGTGATCTTTTCATGTTGGTATTAGATATCAACTTAATTGAATTATTGAATTGAGGAGCCCTGATATTGCCTACATGTCACATTTTCATGGCATTAGAAACGCTCACATTGCTGTGAGCGTTTTGCTTCATCTCGTCTTTCCGAGTGTCAGTCGTTAGCCTAGTTAGGCGTTGGAGAAACCCACCTAACCTAATAAAAAAATACTTAACTTGAGCTCTTAAATCAATCACTTTATTTCGTATTTTTTTGATAATTATCACATTTATTTCACGATTAATCTGATTTTTAAGAAACTAAAAAGTTTTGATATCCAGCATTCTTAAAGATGAATTAATAAAAAAGCTCGCTTTAAACAAGCTCATCAGGCAAATGAGAAACAACTACAAACGGAATCTGATTCACGCTTAGAGAGTGAATACAACCTTGCCCTGCAAGATATTCAGAAAGCGCCAAACATCAAAGCATTAAATAGACCTGCTGAATATTTCAGAGGGACTAAATTCGAACAAAATATTTTAAATGCCTGCCAAGCAAAGTCAGACATGGAAGGATGGTCAGCATGAACAATATCTTAAACGCACAAGAAGCTTTTGCAGCAATCCAACTAGGTAAAAATGTTCTTTGTAGATATGCAGGTAATGGAACTTTACCCGGTGATAAGGAGTTCATGACGCTTGACCAAGTGCCAGCTACGGTTTTTTATCAACCTCACTATGAGTTTTGCATAAAGATTGAAACAATTGAATTGGCTGGTATTACTTTCACTAAGCCACTTAGCATTGATGAATATCAAGATGGCCAAGAAGTTTTTGTAATATGTACATACTCTCCTTCTATCTATGTCATGAACTTCAAAACCAATGCACTTATTGAATCAATTAATGCTGGCTTTGTTCAACGTGATGATGAAAATGCCAAGCTTCAATTAAAGGCTATTTCTAAAGCACTTGGTCATGAGCTTAACAGTGAATTATCTATTGTTCGTCTTGGCAAAGAACCAAATTGAACACAACAAGGATTTAATCATTGATGCTATTACTACTTGTGTAACGGCTGAAGAAGTAAATACAACGTGCTTTGGTTTAGAGAAGAACGGATTTAATCAAGATCAACTTGATGCGATTAATAAAGCAAAAAATGAAAAGCTGGATCAGTTAGCACTTGAAAAAGCTACTGCTGAAAATGCTGCAGATGAATTGCTTAATCAATGCCAAGTCGATTCACCAGATCCAGAGCTTTCAGTTTTATGTGATGCATTTGTTGATGAGATAAATGCTGCTGTTTCATCAGAAGAATTGAAGGCTATTCGCACCCGCATCAATTCGAACGGCGATTTAACAGAAGTAGAAAGCGCCAAACTGGCAACACGTATCAATTTAAAAAGTGCTTTATTTGAAAAAGATCAATCTAATGTTTCATTTGACAATATAGCTGCTGCAGCTGTGGCACAAGCTCAAAAGGTTGATGTAGAGACACAGCAAAAAAATGAAAGTGGCCATTACTCTGATCAAGTGAAAAAAGAGACTGCAGCATGGAATGAGCAACTCCAAAAACTACTCAAAGATTTAGAAACCACTAATAACGCTGATGAAGCAAATTCTCTTGTAAGTCAAACAATGAAATGGACAGAAGAACAGCGCGAACCATTGCTACGTGCGATTAGTAGACGCTTACAACATTTCCAAAATCCACAAGCTAAAGAGAATCCATCAATTTCAGTTCAGATCCAAAACGCAACTGATCTAACGACACTGGATTCATTGGAAATTGATGTATCGACTTTAGATCCGATCATTCAACCAGACATGATGCGCTTAATTTCCACTCGCCGCTTGCAACTTGAAAGTGCTGCGAATGATGGGGGCCATACATCATGAAATTCAAATACTCAACTATTACCCGAACACTGACAGTGTTCGGGGGCAACATGACTCATATTTATGACAACGTGAATGAGTCGGAAGTGACAGATCTGGTGGCCAATGCCAAGTTTAAAGAATCGATTTGGAGAAGTTAAATGTCACGCTTAACTAAATTAGATCGTATGTCACCAGAAGAAAAAACAGCCGAATCGAACCGCTTTTGGGCAGCTAATGATTCAGCTCAATTTCCACCTGAGACGGTTGCGATTGTGCTAGGTCTATCTTTATCTTGGTTGCAGAACAAAAGGACCAATGGTGGTGGTATCCCCTTTTTCAAACCCAATGGACGAAAGATCATCTATTACTTGAAAGCAGATGTGATTGATTACATTAATAAGAATAAGCTTAAACATACGGCGTAAAGGGGTTTTATACCCCTTTAAATTTATATCATGAATAGACTTTTCGAGTAGACCGTGAGTAGACCCGAAAAGTAGACTCAGAGTAGACTTTAGAAAGATTGCGATAGATTGTTAAATGTTGCGAAAAGTAGTAAATAAGGATAATAGTGCAATTAAAACAGTGATTTAAGAGTGGATTTTGTTGCAAAAAGTGGTGAGGTGTTGCTATAAATTTTATTAGATTTTTTAATTATGAGTCCGCTGCTCTAACCAACTGAACTATAGGCCCTAAACTTAAATCATATTTTGTGTATGATTAATTAATGCTGCTTGATCTTAGTCAAATTTAACTTAAATTACAAGCAGATGATTTTATCAATTTACTGAAAATAATGTTAAAAATCATAAACTTCGCTGATTCTATATGATCTTTACGGCTTGAGTAAAGATCATATAGCACTATTTTGATCATTAATAAGACATCTAAATTTATTTTGATCTGGTATTTTCGGATATGTATTTTTCTGAAAAGTCGTATTACACTGCTGCGACTCAAAGCCTATGATGATAACCATGAAAAAATTTTTAGGAAAATCTATTTTTAAAGCAACAGGTTGGCAATACAATGTTAATCCAAAACTTCTAGAAAAAAAACAAGTTATTATTGGATTCGAGCATACATCAAACCTAGATACCATCCTTTCTCTGGCTTTATTTGAAATTTTAGAATTAAAAATACATACACTGATAAAAAAAGAACTATTCAAAGGTCCTCTCAAGCCTATTTTAGAAAAACTTGGTGGTATTCCTGTTGATCGCAAAGCCAATAAAGATATAGTGACTCAAATGGTTGATCTATTTAATCAAAATGATAATTTTAATTTGGTTATAGCCCCTGAAGCGACACGAGCAAAAGATGGTGAAGCACGAAAACCCATTCGCACTGGTTTTTGGCATATTGCAAAAGCAGCCAATGTACCCATCATCTTGATGTATGCAAATGCTCGAACCAAACAAGGTGGCATTTTAGGTAAAATTCACCCTACTGATCTGCAACAAGATTTAGAAAAAATCAAAGAACTATATGCCGAATATAATATTGATGTAAAAATTAACTAAATCGTCTGAACCATCTGATCATTTTTTGATGCTTAATCAAAATTTTAAATTTTGAATATGCGCTATGGCAGTTTTCAAGAAAACTATCGCTATGCTAATATTCACGCACTTTTTTGAGTTTTAATTTTTTGGAGTTACTTCCATGGCGGGTCATTCTAAATGGGCCAATATTAAGCATCGTAAAGCTAAACAAGATGCAAGTCGCGGTAAAGTTTTTACCAAATATATCCGTGAAATCGTAACCGCTTCTAGATTGGGCGGCCCAGATGCGGCGAGTAACCCTCGTTTACGTGCTGTTGTTGAAAAAGCACTTTCAGTGAATATGACACGCGACACGATTAATCGTGCAATTCAACGTGGCGCTGGCGGTGATGATAATGATGATTTAAAAGAAGTAACCTATGAAGGTTATGGCGTTGGTGGTGTTGCGGTTATCGTTGAAACCATGACAGACAACTTAAACCGTACTGTTCCAGATGTTCGCCACTGTTTCTCTAAAACCAATGGTAACTTGGGAACCAACGGTTCGGTGGCTTACCTGTTCACAAAACGTGGCGAAATTTCTTTTGAAGATGTTTCTTTAGAAGACAAAATCATGGAAGTTGCTTTAGAGGCAGGTGCTGATGACATCGAAATTGATGAAGATAGCATCTTAGTCATTACTAGCCCAGAAAGCTTTGGTGATGTTCAAGATGCACTTACCGCGGCAGGATTAAAATCTGACAATGCTGAAGTTGTGATGAGCCCATCGACTAAAGCTGAAATCAATGATATTGATCAAGCCAAACAAATCATGAAAATGATTGATATGCTTGAAGATCTTGATGATGTTCAAAACGTTTATACCAATGTTGAATTCTCTGAAGATGTATTAACGCAACTTGATGCTTAATTCATTCAGATCAGTAAAAAATGCATCTTTTTAGATGCATTTTTTATAACTTATTTAACAGTTTATAGCAGTTAAATACATTGTATTCTTTGATCACGAAACTAGAATGTAGTGCAACTACGCTGTCAATTTTACCAATACGGCGTAATAGAATTTCGCTATAGTCATCCATATTACGAGCCACCAATTCCAAAATAAAATCGGCGCTCTGCCCTGTCACTAAAAAGGCATTGGTGACTTCTGGAATATCTTCAATTTCTTGCAGGAATTTATCAAAGGTTTCACTGTCATGTTTACTCAAAGAAACCTGTAAAAGAATATGTAAGCTAAAGCCGAGCTTATTAAAATTAATTTCTCGTTTGAGCTGTCCCATTACTTGGGATTCAATCAGGTTTTTAATGCGGCGATGCACCGAACTCACTGAAAGATTAATACGCTCTGAAAGCTCATTTAGATTGACATCTTCATGGGTCAAAATTTCAAGAATTTGTTTATCAAAACGATCCAATTCCATTCTACAGTTCTCACTCTGAATTTATGCTTCTATCGGAACTGCTCACTCAGTAATTTTTAAGGGTCAAGGGAAAACATTCGTTTAACTTTTGACGATGCTGCATGGATAACGCAAACATGATTCCGATAAACTTTTGGTTTATCTTTGTCTCAAAGCCGAAACAAGACCTTTTGAGCAACTGTTCAACTCATCTCCCAATAATGAACAACTCGTTTCGATCCCTATCACACCCTGAAACATAAGATAGCAAAGCCTTTTTATAATTATTTCCCTCTTTTCAGTTTTTTTAAAGTAAATTTGGCAATAATTTCTAATATTTTCTGCTTAAAACGAATTTTCTTTTAATAATTAATTTTATTCACCGATAATTTTTTACTTTATTGACTATTTTGCTCTTTTCTTTCTCATAAAAAAGCCCCGATTACTTTCAATCAGGGCTTTGTCCATCAACAAATCTTATAAACCGCGCCAATCAACCCGTGCATTACGTTCAGTCGCATAAATACGCTGTACATATTGTCCAAGCGGTAAATCTAATAGGTAGTCATGATATTCCTTTAATTCACCCGTGAATTGTTCAATATCATCATTTTCCAATTCCCACGGCGTACCTTTAATCACGAGTAAAGGCGCAAGAATTGAACAAACTGCTATATCAGCTAAACCTAGACGATCGCCAACCAAATAACGCCCTTGATTATCAATCAGGCGCTGATTGAGGTCAGTAATCAACTCGGTCATTCTCAATTTAGATTTTGCGACTTTCTCAGGATTTAACTTATAGTTTGAAGAAACCAAACTCTTTAAAATTGGTTTAGAAATTTTTTCAAACTGGCGTAAATAACCTTGCTCACCCATCATAATTTCGAGTGGATGATCGCCAACAGATAACGCTTGCGCCAATGACCAACGTCGGACATGCACACCCAGCTCACCCGATAATTTATCAATTTCTAAAGCTTGCTCGCGTAACTGTTCATCACGTCTCAATAATGCATGTTCAGGATAAGTACTATCAAGATATAAAGCGATTTGTGTTGAATCAGCAACCCAGCGTTTATCATCTTTCAACATCGGCAATAGATATTGCCCAGATTTGAGATAGGTAAATGCGCGGTGAAAACCGGGAATTAAATTATGTGCCACATAGTCCAATTCCTTATGATCTAACAACCAGCGAGCTTTTTCACAATAATGAGACAAAGGAAATTGGTATAAAACCCGCATAAATTCTCCAAATTTATTTTTCTACTCGATCAAACCTAAGGTTTGCTCTACTTTAGAAGTAAAAGCTAATCAATACAATGTCCTTTTTGCTCGATCATTTTTAATTTTGGCAAAGTTTCTTTATCAATATTCGTGGTGAGAATATTCCTTTCTTTCATAGAAAAGAGCTTTTTATACTCATCAATAAACTTTCAATCTACATAAACTATTGTTTTATATTTAGATTAGATATGATTTTTTTTGTTATTTTTCTCATAAAAAATGCTTAGAAATTATTGTGATATACAAGGCATAACTACTAATTTAATGGAAAAGTAAAATTTTTATAAAGTATTTCTTAGCTATTCGAGGTACTCACATGTCCAGTAAACCATCAGCCATTAGAACTCAAATACAACTGATTTCAAATGATCAGCAGGCCATTAATGCTGCCTATCAAGTTGCTGACTTTGCATTAGAAGAACGAAATAAACGAGACCAAAATCGTATTTTGCCAATCGAACAAATCCATCAGTTCAGTCAAAAAGGCTTAGGCGGTATTCGTATTCCAAAACAATATGGCGGTACTTTTGTCTCCAATAAGACCTTGGCCCATGTATTTCGTATTTTAACTAAAGCCGATGCCAATGTCGGACAAATTCCACAAAATCAATTCGGCCTTTTAAATTTTATTAATATCACAGGTTCAGATGCGCAAAAGCAGTTTATCTATACTGAAATTTTAGCAGGCAAACGTATCGCCAATGGTGGACCTGAAAAAAATTCTAAGGATACCAAAGCCATTCAAACCACGTTAAGGTTAGAAAATGGGCAATACTTTTTAAATGGAGAAAAGTTTTACTCGACTGGGACCAGCTTTGCAGATTGGTTAGCGATCCGCGCACTACATCCTGAAGGTTATACCGTATTGGTAATCGTTGATCGTCATGCCGAAGGCGTGGAAGTGATTAATGACTGGAATGGCTTTGGGCAACGTACTACAGCCAGTGGCACAGTTAAATTAAACAATGTTGAAGTTGATCCTGCACTATTTTTTGATGAGCGCATTATTGCCGATACTCCCAATGTGCGCGGTGCGTATTCTCAGCTCTTACAAGTCGCCATTGATGTCGGTATTGCCGAAGCAGCCTTTGATGACAGCTTATCCAGCATTCGTAAAGCACGTCCCATTATTGATGCAGGTGTAGAAAAAGCCAGTGAAGAGCATTACACCCTACAAGAAGTTGGCAAACTCAATATCCTGCTCGATGCTGCCATTTTATTGCTGGATGATGCTGCCGAATATCTGGATGAACTTGATCAAATCGCTGAGATTTCTGCCGAGCAAGCCGCGCGCGCTTCTATTTTAGTAGCAGAAGCAAAAATTTATGCCAATGATGCTGCCCTGCATATCTCAGAGAAGCTACTCGAACTTGGTGGCAGCCGTGCCAGCCTGAGCCAACATAATCTTGATCAACACTGGCGCAATGCCCGTGTACATACCTTACATGATCCTGTGCGTTGGAAATTCCATGCCATCGGTAACTATTACCTCAATGGTACGCACCCTGCCCGCCATGCTTGGATTTAAGGAGTAAATCATGACCTCATACCAAGAATTACAAGGTTTTGCCAAAACCCATATTAAAGCAGCCCATATTATCCAAAGCGATGCCGAAGCATTGGACATTGCCACGCAACTGAGTCAGCAGTTTAAGCAAGCAGCGGTTGAACGTGATGCCAATCGAAACCTACCGTTTACTGAAATCGAAAGCTATAGCCAGTCTGGTTTATGGGCGATTACCGTACCTAAACAGTATGGCGGTGCAGAGGTTTCCAGCCTCACCGTTGCCAAAGTCATTGCGCTGTTTAGCGGTGCGGATGGTTCGATTGGGCAAATTCCACAAAATCACTTCTATGCATTGGAAGTATTACGCAATACTGGTACGGAAGCGCAAAAAAAACGTCTTTATCAAGAGGTTTTACATGGTGCACGCTTTGGTAATGCACTGGCTGAATTTAAAACGCGTACTTCAGCCCATAAGCAAACAACATTGATTCCAAATGAGAAAGGCTATCTGATTCAAGGAGAAAAGTTTTATTGCACGGGTAGCTTGTTTGCACATCGTATTCCTACTTTAGTGGTTGATGAAACGGGCAATGAGTTTCTGGCTTTTGTACAACTCGACAGCCAAGGCTTAGAACTGATTGATGACTGGTCTGGTTTTGGGCAACGCACCACGGGCAGCGGTACAGTTAAGTTTAATCAGGTCTTTGTTGCCAAAGAGGATGTCATTCCTTTTGATACTGCATTCAAGCAGTTGTCTTTGGTCGGACCATTTGCACAAATCATGCATGCTGCGATTGAAGTTGGGATTGCCCGTGCCGCATTTGAGGAAACACTACAACGCGTGCGTGTGGCTCGCCCTTGGATTGATGCCAATATTGAATCAGCAACTCAAGATCCATTAACTCTGTCTGAATTGGGGCGCGTGGCAACTGATGTTAAAGCCAGTGAGCTACTACTCAAACAAGCAGCTCAATCAGTTGATATCGCTAAACAGGAACTCAATGCAGAGAACTTAGCCAAAGCCTCAATTGATGTCGCCAAAGTTCGTGCGCATAGTACGGAAACTGCATTAAAAGCATCATCAAAACTCATTGAATTGGCTGGCAGCCGTGGCAGTCAACGTGCAGATGGTCTCGATCGTCATTGGCGTAATGCACGAGTACATACTTTGCACGATGCCGCACGCTGGAAATATTACTTTATTGGCAATTATGTCCTGAACGGTATCTTACCACCACGCCGAGGGACGCTGTGATGAGTCAAAATCTCCCGAAGAAAATTTTACTGAATGCTTTTGATATGAACTGTGTTGGTCATATCAATCACGGTTTATGGACCCATCCGCGTGATCAATCACATCGCTTTAATGAGCTGAATTATTGGACTGAATTGGCACAAACCTTAGAACAAGGCTTGTTTGATGGTTTATTTTTAGCTGATATTACGGGCGTTTATGATGTCTATCAAAATGGTATCGATCTGACCTTAAAAGAGTCGATCCAGTTACCAAGTCATGATCCTTCTACCTTGATTTCGGCCATGGCCTTGGTAACACAGAATTTAAGCTTTGGCGTGACCGTCAATCTAAGCTATGAACAGCCCTACCAATTTGCACGCCGTTTTGCCAGTCTTGATCATTTAACCCGAGGTCGTCTCGGTTGGAATATTGTCACAGGTTATCTGGATAGTGCCGAACGCCTGATTGGACAAAAAGGCTTAAAAGATCATGATGCGCGTTATGATCAGGCCGAGGAGTTTCTACAGCTTTGCTATCAATATTGGGAAGGTTCTTGGGAAAATGATGCCTTAAAGAAAGATAAGCAACAGCGTATTTTTACTGATCCAAACAAAGTCCACTCAATCAATCATCAAGGCCAGTATTACCAAAGCCAAGGTGTATTTCAGGTGGCGCCGTCGGTACAACGCACTCCAACTTTATTTCAGGCAGGTGCTTCGCCGAAGGGATTACAGTTCGCCACACGTCATGCAGAATGTATTTTTATTGGCGATGATCAACCTGAAAAGATTCGTCAGCAAGTCAATAAAATACGGCAACAGGCTACACAACAAGGTCGTGATGCACATGGCATTAAGATCTTTGTCGGGATTACCGTTATTGTGGCTGAAACACATGAACTTGCCCAGCAAAAGCTGGCTGAATATCGCCAGTATGCCAGCCCTGAAGCAGGTTTAGCCCATTATGCCAGTTCAGTCGGTATTGACCTTGCCAAGTTTGCTGACGATGAAGCGATTCCCTATCAAAAGAGCAACAGCATTGCTTCTGTCAATGAAAAATTTAAAGAACAGCGTATCAGTAAAAATGACCTGAAAGCCCAACATGTTCTCGGTGGACGTTATCCTCTCATCGTCGGCAGTGGTACTGAAGTTGCTGAATATCTGATTGAGCTGCTTGATCAGACAGGCATTGATGGTTTTAACCTGACCCGTACCGTTGCCCCTGAATCACATCATGATTTTATTCGATTGGTGATTCCGGAGTTACAACAACGTGGACGTTATAAAACTGAATATGCAACAGGTTCACTGCGTAACAAACTGTTTGCTCAAGGCGATCATTTAGCCGCAAGCCATCCTGCCGATCAGTTCCGATGTAGAACGCATAACAACACAGATGATCTAAAAAGAATTGAAGAAATTAGTGCTTAGCACTTACACGTTTAAGAATAGAATTGGAGAAATAAATGGCTCAAACTGCCTCAAAAAAATGGTTAGGTATTGGCCTTGTCGTTGTTATCGCAATTATCGCGTTATTCATTTGGAATAAACAAAGACACAATAACAGCAGTGAACTGGTGATTGGGATTAGTCCGTCTTTTGCACATCCGTTACAAGTCGCTGCGGATGAAGCCAAACAACAGGGGTTAAATGTCAAATTGGTGGAGTTTTCCGATTGGAATACGCCGAACATTACGCTAAATCATGGTGATATTGATGCCAACTTTTTCCAGCATCAGCCCTTCTTGGACAATGCCATTAAAGAAACTGGCTTTAAATTAAAATCATTTGCGGCAGGTGCAGCATCGCATGTCGGACTGTATTCAAAAAAATATAAAAGCTTTGAAGAACTACCAAATGGTGCAACGGTTGCCATTCCGAATGATCCTGTCAATCAAGGTCGTGCTTTATTGTTACTGCAACAAGCCAAGCTGATTGAACTTAAAGACAGCAATAATCACCTTTCTTCATTGAAAGACATTACGGCAAATCCGAAGAACCTGAAATTTACCGAAGTTGAAGGCCCACAAACTGCTCGTGCCATTGATGATGTTGATCTGGCGTTTGGCTATCCACATTATCTACGTTTAGCCAAAACAGCTGATCCTGAAAGTGCTTTATTGTTTGATGACAATACCAATAAACGTTATGCGATTTTATTTGTGGTGCGTGATGACTATCAGGATAAAGACAGCAAACTACAGAAGTTTGTCGAAATTTATCAAAACTCACCGAAAGTCAAAGCAGCCTTGGATAGTGATTTTGGTCCAACGTTGTGGTTCCCAGGCTGGAAATAAGGAGAACGATGATGGTGAGTTTTGGTGCACAAGTCGATTTTTCAGTCCCGCATCTGAAAATCCGTGGTTTAAATAAGTTTTATGAGGTACAGGGCCAACGCTTACATGCATTAAAAGACATTAATGTGGATATTCCTAAAGCACAGATTGTCGGGATTATCGGAAAAAGTGGTGCAGGTAAATCCTCCCTGCTGCGTACATTAAATGGTCTGGAGTCGATTGATACAGGCAGTATTTTGATTCATCAGCAAAATATTGCTGAACTCAGCCATGTCGAGTTGATTAAAACTCGGCAAAAAATTGGCATGATTTTTCAGCATTTTAATCTGATGTCTGCAAAAACCGTATGGGAAAATGTGGCGCTACCGCTACGTATTGCTGGTTATGACAAGACTGAAATTGAGCAGCGGGTCAGTGATGTACTGACGCTGGTGGGATTAGAAGCAAAGCGAAATGATTACCCGGCTCAACTTTCTGGTGGGCAGAAACAACGTGTAGGAATCGCACGTGCCTTGATTTCTCAGCCTGAAATCCTGCTCTGTGATGAAGCAACTTCCGCACTGGATCCTGAAAGTACCGCCAATATTCTGTCGCTATTAAAACAAATCAATCAGGACCTCGGTTTAACCATTGTCTTGATCACCCATGAGATGCAAGTCATTCAAGAAATTTGTGATCAGGTGATCGTGATTGATCATGGTGAGATTATCGAGTCTGGGCAAGTCTGGTCGGTATTTTCCGATCCGCAACAACAGATCACTCAGGAATTACTCAATTTTGGACAAGTGAATTTACCTTTTGAGTTGAGCCAAACCATTCTGCCTCAGAGCACCCATCAGATTTTAAAATTGAAATATATCAGTGAATCGAAATCGGTGCCCGATTTACATGGACTATTGGATGGCTTTAATAGTCCAGTTCAGGTGTATTACAGTCAAATTGATAGCATTCAGCAGCGTACCATAGGCTCATTAATCATCGGGATTCGCAATCTCGACTTTGATCTAAACCACTCACAATCTGAAAAACATCCTGCAATAACACAACTTGAGGTGATCGGTTATGTACAATCAACTCATTGATCTGTTACTCACTGGTACGACCGATACTTTAATCATGGTTGGTGTCTCTGCGATTCTCGCCTTTTTGATTGGTCTGCCGATTGCCTTGATTCTGGTCAGTACCGCAGATTTTGGGATTTACCCATCCAAGAAAATCAATCAATCATTAGGCTGGGTGATTAATATTACCCGTTCTGTACCCTTCCTGATTTTAATGGTGGCTCTGATTCCATTTACCCGATGGATCGTCGGTACCAGTTACGGCGTCTTGGCTGCGATTGTACCGTTGACCATCGCCGCGATTCCGTTCTTCGCCCGTATTGCCGAAGTCAGCCTACGTGAAGTCGATCAAGGGTTGATTGAAGCAGCGCAAGCCATAGGCTGTAATCGTAAACAGATTCTTTGGCATGTGTTACTCCCTGAAGCCTTGCCAGGTATTGTCGCAGGTTTTACCGTGACCATTGTGACCATGATCAGTTCCTCTGCCATTGCAGGTGCAATTGGTGCAGGTGGTTTGGGCGATATTGCTTACCGTTACGGCTATCAACGTTTTGATATGCAAGTCATGCTGGCGGTAATTTTAGTGCTGATTGTTTTGGTGATGTTGGTACAAGTCACAGGCGATAATATTGCCAAACAACTGGATAAACGCAAAGTTTAAGTCCGAAATAAAAATCCGCACGCGCCATGACCTGACTTTGTCATGGCTTTCATGTAAAATCAGCAGCAATTTTTAAATAACACATTTGTGAGTGGTTTCATGGGTTTTAATTGCGGTATTGTTGGTCTGCCAAACGTAGGTAAATCTACATTATTTAATGCATTAACAAAGGCAGCGATTGCGGCTGAAAACTTTCCGTTCTGTACCATTGAACCGAATACAGGGATTGTTCCTGTTCCAGATCCACGCCTAGATAAACTTACAGCAATTGTTAAACCGCAACGTGTAATTCCGACTACAATGGAGTTCGTTGATATCGCAGGTCTAGTTGCGGGTGCATCAAAAGGTGAAGGTTTGGGTAACCAATTCCTTGCCAACATCCGTGAAACTGATGCAATTGCACACGTAGTACGTTGTTTTGAAGATGAAAACGTGATTCACGTAAATGGTAAAATTGATCCATTAGATGACATCGCAACTATTAACACTGAACTTGCTCTTGCTGATCTTGATACTGTTGCAAAAGCATTATTACGCTTAACTAAAGCAGCAAAAGGTGGTGACAAAGATGCCATTGCAACTAAAGCAGCTTTAGAGAAAATTCAACCATTATTAGATGAAGGCAAACCAGCACGTGCCGCTGACCTTTCTGATGACGAACGTAAAGCGGTACGCGGTTTTGGTTTAATGACACTTAAACCAACTATGTATATTGCTAACGTTGCAGAAGATGGTTTTGAAAATAATCCACATCTTGACGCAGTAAAAAAACTTGCTGCTGAAGAAAATGCGATTGTTGTACCACTTTGTAACCAAATCGAAGCTGAAATTTCATTATTAGAAGATGAAGACCGCGCTGAATTCTTGGAAGCGATGGGTATGGAAGAACCTGGCTTAAACGTGGTAATTCGTGCAGGTTATAGCTTACTTGGCTTACAGACTTACTTCACTGCGGGCGTACAAGAAGTTCGTGCTTGGACGGTTAAAGTCGGTGCGACTGCGCCACAAGCAGCTGGTGTGATTCATACCGATTTCGAAAAAGGCTTTATCCGTGCTGAATGTGTTGCTTATGATGACTTCATTCAATACAACGGAGAAAGCGGTGCCAAAGAAGCAGGTAAATGGCGTCTAGAAGGTAAAACTTACGTCGTTCAAGACGGTGACGTATTACACTTCCGCTTTAACGTATAATTATTCGCATTAAGGCGCTATGGAAAGAACCTTAGAACGATTATTCGCTCATAATCCAGCAATACGACGGTTATTAATTATACTTATTACCACCGTGCTTGGGATAATTGACTTGGTAACAGGTTATGAATATTCGTTCTCTGTGTTTTACCTACTGCCTGTATCAATTGCAGCATGGTACGACCATGCTAAAGTTACCGTAGTTACAATTTTACTATCAGCAATTACATGGTTATTTGCTGATATTAATGCAGGTCATCTGTATTCAAACCCTATCATTCCCTTTTGGAATACGATCGTTCGTCTAGGTTTGTTCTCAATCGTTGCTTTCTTGCTCATAAATGTTAGAAGAAACTGGCAAGAAATGAAAAATTTAGCAATGAAAGATCAGCTCACCTCTCTCGATAATAGCCGTGCTCTCGATATTGAATATCGTATTTTGCGTAAATTAAACTTTCGTAAACAGTCGCTGTTTGCCGTTGGAATTATTGATCTCGACGGTTTTAAAGCAGTGAATGATACTCATGGACATCATCGTGGTGACGAAGTTTTATTGCAATTTTCACAAGTTCTAAAAAAATCATGTCGTTCTTCAGACATTGTTGCCCGTTTAGGTGGTGATGAATTTGCAATTATTTTATTAGATATTGATGAAACTCAAGCATATCTTTGTGATCATCACTTGCGAACATTATTTGCAGAAAGTGGCTTAAATCAAAAATATGGCGTCGACTTTAGTATGGGTTTAGCCATTTTATCTGAATTACCAGAAAACCTTGAAGATGCAACCAAGACTGCAGATCAGCTCATGTATCAATCAAAATCTTTAGGCAAATCACAAACCACAATTCAATCATTTATTTGACCCATTGCGTCGGTGTACAAGCTGTGACTTTTTTAAATATTCGAATAAAAAAACTTACATTTTCATAGCCCACTTCATAAGCAATTTG
The DNA here is from genome assembly GCF_014636095.1 of Acinetobacter modestus. Lineage (GTDB taxonomy): Bacteria > Pseudomonadota > Gammaproteobacteria > Pseudomonadales > Moraxellaceae > Acinetobacter > Acinetobacter modestus. The sequence goes on along the minus strand of NZ_BMDV01000002.1, from coordinate 509,781 downwards.
CTGAATATTCATATCTGTGGTTAATAATAACTTCTTGGCTTTATCAACTCTCACCTGTTGCAAATATTGATTGGGTGAGATCTGCGTCGCCAATTGAAAACGCCGTTTTAAATTTCGTTCACTAAAGTTAAATTGCTGAGCTAAATCGGCAATCCTGTTTTCCGCAGCACAATGTTCATCTAGCCAATCTTGTACTTGCAATACGGCTTCATCACAATGATTACGATACATCGGTAATACAGGATTTAGTAATTGCGGTGAGGTCATCAATAAATGGCTTGCACACAATTGTGCAAAATAATCCCCTTTATGCTGTGCAATAATGCCAAGTAAAGCATCAAATGTACCCATTAATGTCCCTGTACTATAGATCGATCCTGCGTGTAGATAATTTCGATTTTTAGTAAATGAACAGCTTGGAAATAAAGCATTCAGCTCACGAATAAAAGCCCAATGTGTTGCTAACAGTATGTGATCAGCAAGTTTAGTTGCTGCAATAAAATAAACACCCGTTGTAACCGCTAAAATAGCAATCTCGTGTTGTATTAAACTTCTAATCCACAACACTAAATCATGGCTTTGTAATGTTAATGTTGCTAACTGCTTGCCCTCAAAACTAGGAATAATCACCAAATCATAAATGCGATCTAGCATGATATGCCCATCTACATCGATCTGTGTTCCACTTGCACTCTGCTTCGCTAATCCGTCGATACTTAGAATTTCAACTTGGTAGGTTGCAACCTGACCCTGTCGCGCTTCCAACAAAGCAACGACATGAAAAAAATCTTTAATCATCATAAGGCTCATTGCCCAACATCCGTCATAAGCAACAATTGCAACTCTTTTCACTTTGATATGGCACGATCAGACTATTAGTCGTCATGATTATATCTATATCACACAATGGTTTTTAACTATTCTGATATTCAATTTATACATTTGGATTATGTTGTCATGCAACACTGTGAAACAGTTAAAAAAATCATCTCAACCCGACAGGGCAATCTCTTTGTAAAAATATGGCAGCCACAACAAACCGAGCTAAGCAAACAAATTCCGATTTTATTGTTCCATGACTCTTTAGGCTGCGTGCAGTTATGGCGCGACTTTCCTCAACAACTTTGCACCGAAACCCATCGCATGATTATTGCCTATGACCGTCGCGGCTTTGGTCAATCTGACGCAAGCGACGTTCAACTCTCTACCGATTTTATCCAACAAGAAGCTCTTGTTGCTGCTGAACTTTTAGATCAGCTTGGAATTTCACAAGTGATTGCGCTAGGTCATAGTGTTGGTGGTGGCATGGCGGTCAGCTTTGCATCACAATATCCATTCAAATGCGTTGCAGTGATTACGGAAGCAGCTCAGGCATATATTGAACAAAAGACCTTAGATGCCGTTTCTGCTGCAAAACAGATGTTCCAACAGCCTGAACAATTGCAAAAACTGAAAAAATATCATGCAGAAAAAGCACAATGGGTTTTGGATGCTTGGACTGAAACATGGCTTTCACCTGCATTTCGCAATTGGACTTTGGACAATGACCTCAAAGCCTTACAAACAAAATTGCTCGTCATTCATGGCCACAATGATGAATATGGCAGCTTAGCGCAACCTGAACGATTAGCTAAAGATGCGGATGCAGAATTACATTTGATTGAAGCGTGTGGGCATGTTCCTCATCGAGAAAAACCTCAACTGATTGTTCAAATCATCAAGGAATTTGTTGCAATCTACGCCTAAAATGACATAAAAAATCGATCATCCCATCTTACTGATTTTTTATTAATTTCTGTAATTGTTTGGTCACATGCTCTCTTGCCTTCTTCTGTTTAAAAATCGTCGGGATATGCAACAAAAAGAAGGAATGGCGATATTTTTTATGATCACGTAAATCTTCTTTTAAATAATCATAGAGATCTATCGCCGCTTCACGATGAAATGCCCATAGCGCTTGTTGTCTATACATCACCACATAATAGGCATCATTCGGCCAATTCAGTTCATGTTTTTGACGACAATCACAAGATTCACACACCACTCCGCCTTTATTCATTGAAGAATAAGGCACAGACCATTTTTGTACATCATAGGTCTCAGGTAAATCGCGAATCTGCTGAAGATCAACCGATAAATTGGGGTAGTAAAAAGCAGCATTCCAATAACCACCACAACTATCCTGAAAACGCTGATATTCAAAATCTGGATGTTGCTGAAAATAATCGATGTCTTTTTTGAGCTGAATCTTAGCAAATCGAGCAAATTCAAAACTCGCTTTGCGCTGACATGATGGACATTTAATGTTTAACTTGTGCGGTAATGACCAATATTCGTAAAGTCCTGTCATTAGCTTTTAAATATAAATCTTGGGTTAAAGACCATTAAGCATAACAAGCTGATCGCATATTTTAAATGATCTATTTATTGCAATAAAAAAACCGAAATCTAATGATCTCGGCTCTTTTAAAATTATCTGGGCTTAAGATGCAGTTTGGACTTTCATATCCATCGCGGCACGTTTGCTTTCAGCTTCTTTCAAAATACGTTGATGTAATGGTTTACGGAAACCTAGTAAAAATACGAACTCAGCTAAAACGAACAATGGGCCAATTGCCAAACCAATCAGATCATCAACAAATGCTGGTTTTTTCTTTTCAAAATAATGTCCTACAAACTGAAAAACCCAGCCTACAACAAAAATACCAACACTTGCACCTAACCAACTCCACATGGATAAAGCCGCAACTTTTAAAGCTAGAGGATAAGCCAATACCAATAAGATCAGCATCAATGCACCAAACAACTTATCAAGTGTAAGATAATAAATACTACTTAAAAGAATCAGTATCATAGCTAAGGTTATAGAGAAACCAGAGATTTCAATACCTGCTCGTGAAGTTAAACATAAGATAGAGAAAACGATTAAAGGAATGCCTACAAAATGAGTCATAATATTATTTCGATCTAAATGGTAAGCAGCATACTGACTGAGTTGTCGTTCCAAATTTGTCATTGCTCATTCCTCATATATTTAGTTTATGCTGTTAATCTATAAGAAATGAGTATGTGAAATTGTCATATAGCTGACAAATGGATTTATTTTTAACAAAGGAAATGTTGTGTTAGATGCAATTTATATTAAACATTTACATCAAAATGCTTGGTTCAGTCACCTAGATTTACCATTTCAAAACTTCATCATCGAGCATGGAAAAAAATATAGCATAGAAAAAAATGCTGCCGTATTTCATGCTCAAGACCTTTTTGATGGTGTTTATGGTGTACTTGAAGGATCGATTAGTTTGGGATACATCGATGTGAATGGGAATGAAGCGATTGCTGCAATTGCTGAACCCATCATGTGGTTTGGAGAAATTTCTCTTATTGACCAGCAACCACGCTCTCATGATGCTATTGCATTAAAGAAAAGTGTCGTTTTACAAATTCCAGCACAACCACTTAAAGCATTTCTACTCCAAAATCCCTATTACTGGTATTACTTTGCTTTGCTTACCAGTCAAAAACTCCGTTATGTCTTTTTAGAACAAATTGCAATTCAGACTCAAAGTATCAGCCAGCGTCTTGCACAACGTTTATTATTTATTCTTGAAGGCTATGGCAATCGCTCTTGTATCCAGGATTTCAATATTCAAATTTCACAAGATCAACTTGCTAATATGCTAACAATCTCAAGACAAACCGTTAATCAAGAATTAAATCTATTTGAAAAACAAGGAATCATACAACTTGGTTTTAAAAAAATTGAGGTGATTGATATTGAAAAGTTAAAGAAAGTCGCTGCTGTCGGTTATCTAAAGCAATAAAGTGTTACGGCGATAGTATGATCTTATTTAGAAAATTAGATCATCTATTATGCAATATCCACTTAATCTTAAACATAAATTAAAAGATAAACTCTCGCTATAAAACACTACGCTTCCATTTAAATTATTCACAAAATCATTCTGCTTTGTTGTTAAAAACTCGTCTAAATTAATCCTAAGCACTATCGCTTACCTGATTCAGATGACAATTATGAAAAAAGTCGCAACAATTCTAACAGCAGGCTTATTCACCGTATTAAGCGCAAGTGCATTTGCCTGCCCGAAAGGAACTCAATTACAGGGTGGCACAGGACCAAATCATAAAGGTGGCAAGTGCGTAGCAGCAAATGTCGTAAAAACCAAAAAAGAAACCACGAAAGCAAAAGATACAATGAAACATGACACCATGAAAATGTCATCGGATACTAAAAAAGCAGCAACGACATCAACCACACAAATCAAGCAGGAAGCCGCAAAAACAGGAAAAACGTCATAACCTGAAACTCATGATAGCTTTAACCAGCTGAAGCGAGATTTATCATCTCGCTTTTTTATTTAGGTGAGGTATTGCCTAAAGCTGGATTATCAATTGCATCTTTACACTGTGCCTTGTCTCGTTCGTAGTCCGCTTGCTTTTGCGTTGACGAACTCACATTATCTTTAACATCTCTTGCCCAAGTATCCAGACTGGTCAATGCTTTACGGCATAGCGCATATTTTCCTTCAGTCACAGAATCAGTCATTTTGACATTAATTCGCCAATCGGTACTGAGTTGTCGTAATGGTTTTCTGACCTTATCTTCGATCTCAGTAGATTGTTTATTGTAGACAATTGGATCAATTTCATTAATCAGCTTCCAAGCAGCTTGTGCGTAACTTGTTGCATCATTATTAAGTTTAGGTGCTGCTTTAATTTCCACTTTTTTTTCTGGCTGATTGCTTGAATGATCACATGCAGTCAATAAAAGGCTGCTAAACAACATTATTGTCGCTACATGAGTTTTTGTATTAAACATATCAAATCGCCAATGGAACATTTGCGCATTATGCTAGTCAATTCAGCAACAATACTCAATCGTTGTTACTTATTTATCCCATAGAACAATCTACGTTCTAAAGAATTGATTTAATGCCAATATCATTTAAAGTGGTGAAATAAAAATATCATGTGAATCAAAATTTCTAATCTTAATTTTGGAATAACTTATTTATGTCTCAAATCAAAATTTATGCACTACATCAAACGATTCAACAGTTTAGAAGTCAATTGTCAGATGCTATTCACCAAGCACTGGTCACAAGCCTCGATTATCCTGTAGAAAAAAAGTTTCAGCGCTTTATTGCTTTAGCCCCAGAAGATTTTATATATCCAAATGATCGCAGTGAACAATATTTGATTATTGAAATTTCAATGTTTGAAGGGCGAACAATTTCGGCAAAAAAACAATTCATTCAATCAATTTTTTCTAATATTCAGCAGCAATGTGGTATTTCCCCACAAGATATTGAAATTACAATTTTTGAAACCCCAAAATCAAATTGGGGAATCCGTGGTCAAAATGCAGATGACTTACGACTTAACTATCAAGTCAATGTCTAAACAGATCAACACGATGATAAGTCATATTTTTTGTCTAACAAAACCTTGTTTTTTTGTATCAGGCAAGCTTAATTCATCAAAAAGTTCTGCTATGCTTAACCACAAATTACTCAGGATAGGATTACACGCATGAGCGTCACTCTTGGAACTCCACTTCAATCTTCTGCATTTAAGGTTTTACTGTTAGGTTCTGGGGAGCTAGGTAAAGAGGTTGTGATTTCTTTACAACGCTTAGGTGTCGAAGTTCATGCCGCAGATCGTTATGATCATGCACCAGCCATGCAAGTTGCACATTTTTCTTATACATTGAATATGGCTGATCCAACCGAATTAAAACAATTAATTGAAAAAATTCAACCCAATTTGATTGTTCCTGAAATTGAAGCGATTGCAACTGAAGTGCTCGTAGAAATTGAACAAAGCCAAACAGCAACGGTTATTCCTTCAGCTAAAGCAGTCAATCTCACAATGAACCGCGAAGGAATTCGTCGTTTAGCTGCTGAAGAACTCGGTCTACCAACATCTGCTTATCGCTTTGCCAGTACTTTAGAAAGTTTCCGCGCGGCATGTGATGACATCGGTTATCCGAACTTTGTAAAGCCAGTGATGTCCTCATCAGGTAAAGGTCAGTCTCGCGTTAAAAGCTTTGATGAAGTTGATGCCGCTTGGGAATATGCGATGCAAGGCGGTCGTGTTAATCAAGGTACAGTGATTATCGAATCACAAATTGATTTTGATTTTGAAATCACCTTATTAACAGTTCGTGCAAAAAATCCTAAGACTGGCGAAATCGAAACCCACTTCTGTGATCCGATTGGACACCGTCAAGATGCGGGTGACTATGTCGAAAGCTGGCAACCTCAACCAATGACTGCTGCTGCCTTACAAGAAGCTAAACGTATCGCACACAAAGCAACAACTGCATTAGGTGGCTGTGGTATCTTTGGTGTAGAGCTATTTATCAAAGGCGATAAAGTTTGGTTCAGCGAAGTTTCCCCTCGCCCACATGATACGGGTCTCGTAACTTTAGCTTCTCAATACCAAAGCGAATTTGAATTGCATGCGCGTGCTATTTTAGGTTTACCTGTTAATACAGCTCGCCATAGTACTGCGGCAAGTGCCGTAATTTATGCAGGTGTAGATGCAAATAACCTCAGCTTTGATGGCTTGAATCTTGCTTTAGCCAATCCGAATACTGACTTACGTTTATTTGGTAAACCTGAAGGTTTTAAGCGTCGCCGTATGGGAGTTGCAACAGCACGCGCTGAAACAACAGACCAAGCACGTGAATTAGCGCAACAAGCTGCTGACCAAGTGAGCGTACACACAAACTCTTAACTTAAATTGAGTAGACCCATTTTCATGATCAATACATCTCCTTTGCTGAACTATGTCACCAATCATCATGATATTAAAGCCATTAATCAATGGCGAACAGATGTAGAAAAGCAATTACAAGAGAGTTATGAAAATGGGCAAGCTATTCGTGAAGTGATTAAGGCTCGTTCCAACTCAATTGATGAGGCCTTAGTCTTTTTATGGAATCATGCTGAATTAAATAAAACTGAATTAGGTTTATTTGCGGTCGGAGGATATGGTCGTCGCGAAATGCTGCCATATTCGGATACTGACATCATGATTTTATCTGAAGATGAAATCAGCGAAGAACAAGAAAAACTGATCTCAACTTTTATTTCATCCTTATGGGATGTTGGTAATTTTAAACCTGGAATTAGCGTTCGTACGATTCAAAACTGTGTTGAACAAGCAGCAAATGATTTAACTGTTGCTTCAACTTTAATCGAGGCACGTTTAATTACAGGCAATGAACAACTGGCTAAATGGCCACGTCGTATTGTCGCCCAAACATGGACAGATAAAACGTTCTATGATGCCAAAATGGCGGAACAGACCAAGCGCTATGCTCAACACAATAATACTGAAAGTAATTTAGAGCCAGATATCAAAAATGCACCTGGCGGTATTCGTGATATTAATCAAATTGGTTGGATTGCCAAACGTCACTTCCGTGTCAATCGTATTTATGATTTAGTTCACTTAGGCTTTATTACTGAATTTGAATTAGGTGTACTGGAAGAAGCTGAAAGTTTCTTATGGGAGATTAGAACCCATTTGCATCGTATCGCTAAACGAGATGAAAACCGTTTATTATTTGAATATCAAAGGGATATAGCAGCAAAATTTGGTTATGTTCGCGAAGAAGGTCAACCTGTGAACTTTGCAGTTGAACAATTCATGAAGCGTTATTATCGAACAGCGCAACAAGTTTCAACGCTGAATGAGATGTTACTTGCTTATTTCAATGAATCAGTCATTACCCCTCGCCTGTCTGATTATGAACGCCAAATTATCGACATTAATGACCGATTTAAAATTGTAGACGGCAAACTCGCTGTTCAGCATCACAAGGTATTTTCTGAAGAGCCGAGTGCAATTTTAGAACTATTCTATCTGTTAGCCAATCGACCAGAAATTACAGGTATTCGTGCTCGTACCTTGCGTCTTCTTGTGCTCGCAGCAAAACGAATTGATCAACGTTTCAGGGACAATCCAGAACATCAAGCATTATTCATGTCAATTATTCGCTCGCCGCACTTATATGACACGATGGTGGCGATGAAACGTTATGGCGTACTAGGGAACTACATTCCTTCGTTTGGACAGATTACAGGATTAATGCAGTACGATCTGTTCCATATCTACACTGTAGATGCGCACACCTTATTATTGCTCAGAAACTTAAGTCGCTTTAAAGAACCTGAATTTGCTAAAGAATTCCCTGTGGTGAGTTCAGTATTCCAACGTATTGCACGTCACGATATTGTCTATATGGCAGCAATTTTCCATGATATTGCGAAAGGTCGTGGCGGTGATCATAGTGAATTAGGGGCATTAGATGCCATCGAGTTCTGTCGCACGCATGGTTTTACTGAACGTGAATGTAAACTTGTAGCATGGTTGATTAACAATCATCTACTCATGTCCCTTACTGCACAGAAAAAAGATATTTCTGATCCAGATGAAGTTAAAGAGTTTGCCGAAAAAGTCGGTGATATGGAACATTTGGACTATCTATACACTTTAACGGTCGCTGATATTAATGCCACGAATCCTAAACTTTGGAATACGTGGCGTGCTTCCCTTATGCGCCAGTTATATACCTATGCGCGAGATGTCATTCGTTCAGGCTTAGGTCGTCCTGTTGACTATCAAATGTTAATTGAAGACACCAAATTTGCTGCCAGTGAATTATTGGTCAATGACTTTTCTCTCGCCGAAGTCGAAAAAGTTTGGCAAGAACTCGGTGATGAATACTTCGTTAAAGAATCAGCCAATGAAATTGCATGGCATACTCAAGCGATTTTACAGCATGGCGATAACCCAGAGCCTTTGGTTTTATTACGCGCACATCGAAATGCTGCGGATGACGCCGTTCAAATCTTTATTTACACCCGTGATCAACCGAACTTATTTGCAACAACGGTTGCTGTCTTAGATCGCATGAATCTTGACGTTCAAGATGCAAGAATTATTACTGCAACTACATCATTTAGTTTAGATACGTATTTAGTTCTTGATCGTTTTGGTACATTACTGACTGATCCAGAGCGTGAACGCAAAGTCAAAGCTGCGCTTGTAGATGCGCTCAGTCATTCAGATCAATATCCAGGGATTATGCAACGCCGTATTCCACGCCATTTACGCCATTTCGATGTGCAAAACACCGTGGATATCGTACTCAACCCTACTTTACAGCAACATATGGTTGAAATCTCAACGCTCGATCAACCGGGTCTCTTAGCTCGGATTGGCGCATTGTTTATGCTACAAGGATTGGATATTCACTCTGCTAGAATTGCAACACTGGGTGAAAGAGCAGAAGATATTTTCTTTGTGACCAAGAAAAACGGTATATTACTCACCCATGAAGAGGTGAAAGCTTTTGCGGAAACGCTTAAAGCAGCTTTAGATGAAGCATCGAATCAAATTTGTAATCCATCTTAAAATCCCCTGAATCCCCCTTGGGTATGATGATTATGTCATATCTTTGGGGACTTATAACGCTTATTTTGGGTAATTGTTTAAATGAACTCCAGCTTGTCTTTATTGCATCCCTATCCTTTTGAAAAGTTAAATCAACTTTTTAAAGATGTGCAACCTGCCAATTTACCATTGATTCCATTATCAATTGGTGAACCAAAACATCCTGCACCAGAGTTCGTTAAACAAGCTATTATTGATAATTTTGCACATTTGTCGACTTATCCTAATAGTAAAGGGCAACCCGAACTGCGCCAAAGTATTGCACAATGGCTTAGTAATCGTTTCAAACTGAATCATATTAGTGCAGAAGAACATATTTTGCCTGTTTCTGGTACACGTGAAGGTATCTTTTCTTTTGTGCAAGCCTTAATTAAACGCGAAGATGCACCGTATATCGTGATGCCAAATCCGTTCTATCAAATTTATGAAGGTGCTGCATTATTGGCAGGTGCAAAGCCTTACTTTATCAACTGCACCGAGGAAAATGGTTATTTAGGCGACTTTGATGCCGTTCCTGCAGAAGTATGGGAAAACACAGCATTATTATTCGTTTGCACACCGGGTAATCCAACAGGTACTGTACTTTCAAAAGAGCAATTCAAAAAGTTGATTGCACTTTCTGATCAATATGGTTTTGTGATTGCTTCTGATGAATGTTATTCAGAGTTATGGTTTGATGAAGCACCGATTGGGCTTTTAGAAGTTTGTGCTGAAATAGGACGTGATGATTATAAAAATTGTATCGTGTTCCATTCCCTTTCTAAACGTTCAAACCTCCCAGGAATGCGTTCTGGATTTGTTGCGGGTGATGCAGCATTATTAAAACCTTATTTGCAATATCGTACCTATCACGGCGCTGCGATGCCTGTTCAACATCAATTGGCTTCGATTGCGGCATGGAATGATGAAGCACATGTAGAAGAAAATCGTCAACAATACCGTGCTAAATTTGATTTATTCCAAACAGAGTTAGGACATTTACTACCTTTACAAAAACCTGATGCAGGTTTTTATTATTGGTTAAAAGTTGATAATGATGAAAATTTTGCGAAAATATTGATGGAAAAAGCCCATATTAAGGTGTTACCAGGTCGCTATTTATCTCGTGATACCGAACAAGGTAATCCGGGCGAAGGACACGTTAGGATGGCACTAGTCGCAGATTTAGCACAGTGTGAAGAAGTGGTAAAACGACTAAAAGCAATTCTTTAATCCATGAAATAGCTGAAGAATCTATGCCAAAGTATAGATTCTTCAGTAGCTCATGAAAGCTGTCCAATCATCAATATGGTGGCAATCAAAATCATTAAGCTCCCCGAAATACGACTGACTATTTTTACAGCCTGAGGTCGTGTACTTAATAATTTCTTCGCTGCGATTCCAACCAAAATATAAACTACAGCACAACTTAGCAAATGAATCATTCCTAACACAATAATTTGTGCTGTTGGGGAAAGTGCGACTTTGGGATGGATAAATGGGGGTAATAAAGCAAAGAACAACAACAGCACTTTAGGGTTTAATCCACTAATCCCCACGCCCTTAATTAGCCATGATTGAGCAGATTCAAGTGACTGATTTTGTTTAGTCTCATTTGAAATCACCGCGGGGCGAATCAATAGACTTATACCCATCCAAAATAAGTAACAAGCACCTGCAATCGTCATGGTACTTAAAAGAATAGGATAATGGTTAAGCAAAGTGCCAACTCCAGCTGCAACACATAAAATAGCCATGAAGTGTCCCAACACTAAGCCCATCACCGCAGTCATAACAAACTGCCCCTTTATGCCAGCTAGAATCGCATAAGCCCAATCTGCACCTGGTGTTAAAACAAATAAAATTGAAACACACCAAAAAGCAAAAATTACACTTAGATCCATATCAGACACCTACTCGTCATCATTATTATTTTTCACCATTTGGTGAAAATAGATTTGAGAGAATAGGCTTTAATGCTTAAAATGTTATTCCAAATGTTTGCTTGTTTTTAAAACTAAAAGGTAGATTATTCCAAATGGATCGCATTGATAAGAAAATTATTGCTGAACTACAAGCAAATGGGCGATTATCTATCACCGAATTGGCTGAAAGAATAGGGTTAAGTCTATCCCCTTGCCATCGCCGAGTGAAAGCTTTAGAAGAATCTGGGGTCATTAAAGGCTATCATGCCGACCTTGAAGCCTCTCAAATTGGCTTTAATTTTGCGGCAATTATTTTTGTGACTTTAAAAGATGGTGATAAGCGGGCTTTGTCTAGCTTTGAAGAAAAGGTCAGTGAAATTGCCAATGTGATTCAAGCACAGCGACTGTTTGGCAATCCTGATTATTTGTTGCATGTAGTGACCAAAGATCTGGCAAGTTTTCAAAAACTTTATGACGACAGTCTGTCTGCTTTACCGAATGTACAGCGCCTTACCTCCACGATTGTAATGAAAAGCGTGGTGACTAATCGCTTACTTCCTTTATAGCAATCTGAAATTATAGCGAGTGATCACTTTATAAGCCGTATCCTATTATATTGTGTTGAAACTCACCCTTTATTAATTTTTTCATCTGTCAGTTTACTATTGACCATCTGTTGAAATCTTCGTCTATACTTAGGTCATCAATATTTGGCGATTATGGAAAGATGGCTTCTCAAACTCCCCAGAAAACTAAGAAAAAAATTTGGTTTATTTTAGCGATCATTGTTGTTTTTTTAATTATTGCAATCATGTTTTGGCAAACAAATAAAGCCAAAAACTCAGCAAATATGGAAAAGCGCAAAGGGGCAAATTCAGCAGAACAAAAAGCAGCCCTGACGGTGACGGTTGTTCAACCTGAACAGCAAAATTGGAAACAAAGCTTTACCGCAAATGGAAACATTGCAGCGTGGCAGGAAGTTGTCATTGGGAGCGAGCTATCAGGTCAACGGCTTACTCGTGTCAATGTGAATGTTGGTGATGAGGTGAAACGCGGTCAAGTTTTAGCTGAAATCAACAGTGAAACAATACGTGCTGACCTCGCAGCAGCTCAGGCAAGTTATGCTGAAGCACAAGCTGTTTTAGCTGATGCGATTACCAATAACAAACGTATTCAACAGCTTAAAAATACGGGTGCAATTTCTGCTCAAGAATCCACGCAATATCAAACCTCACAAGCGACTGCACAAGCTCGTCTTGATGCAGCTAAAGCTCAAATTGAAAGTAATCAATTACGCTTAGCTCAAACTCAAGTGGTTTCACCTGATAATGGTGTTATTTCAGCACGAACTGCCACGGTTGGATCTTTAGCACAAACAGGGCAAGAATTATTCCGTTTGATTCGTGACCATCGACTCGAATGGCGTGCCGAAGTCACTTCTTCTGATTTATATAAACTTAAACAAGGGATGACTGCACGAATCATTTCTCCTGATCCTGCCCAAGCGACGGTTACAGGCAAGGTTCGAATGATAGCACCTGTGATTGACCCACAAACTCGTTATGGTCTGGTTTATGTCGATATTCCAACGACTCAAGCTGTTCGTATGGGAATGTTTGTGAAAGGTGAATTTGATTTAGGTGAGAAACCAGCATTAACCATTCCACAAACAGCATTATTGCTGCGGGATGGTTTTTCTTATGTTTTTATTGTTGATCAAAATAATCGTGTAACACAACAAAAAGTCACTATAGGTCGCCGTCTAGGTGATCGTGTAGAAATCATGGATTTACCAACACAAGTAAAATTGGTTTCCTCTGGAACAGGTTTCTTAACTGATGGAGATTTAGTTACTGTTGCCAAAGACATACCTGATACCCCACTGACCAAACAACTTGTGAATACACAGGAGAAATAAAATGAATTTCTCTGCTTGGTCAATCCGCAATCCAATTCCGGGCATTTTATTATTTATCATGCTCGGTTTGGCAGGATTGTTATGTTTTCACTGGATGAAAATACAACAATTCCCGGACATTGAACTTCCGATGGTCACAGTAACTGCGGCATTACCCGGCGCAGCCCCCCCTCAACTTGAGACCGAAGTTGCACGTAAGATTGAAAACTCCATTGCGACTTTGCAAGGTTTAAGAAATCAATACACCAATATTCAAGATGGTGTTGTTACGGTTACAGCAGAATTTCAACTCGAAAAACCGCTACAAGAAGCGGTTGATGATGTTCGTAATGCTGTATCACAGGTGAGATCCGATTTACCTGCTGATTTGAGAGATCCGATTGTTAGTAAAATCAATTTATCAGGCTCGCCAATTCTCACCTACACCATTCAATCACCGAAAATGGATGAAGAAGCACTGTCATGGTTCGTTGACTATGATATTGCACGTGCCATGTTACAAGTGAAAGGTGTGGGTGCCGTTGCCCGTGTAGGTGGTGTGACTCGTCAAGTTGAAGTTGAACTCGACCCTGAAAAATTACTGGCATTAAATGCAACTGCTACCGATATTACTCGTCAATTACGCTTGATTCAGCAAGATGCCTCAGGCGGTCAAACCAAAATTGGGGGCAGCGAACAATCAATTCGTACTATTGCAACCGTCAAAACGGCTGCAGAGATTGGTGCAATGGATCTTGCGCTCAGTGATGGTCGCCATATTCGCCTTGATCAAGTTGCATCTATTCGTGATGGAATTGCAGAACGACGCTCTGCTGCGCTATTGAATGGTAAACCTGTCATTGGTTTTGAAATTACTCGTAGCAAAGGTGCCAGTGAAGTCGATGTTGAAAAAGGTGTAGCTCAAGCACTAGAAAAACTGAAAGCCTCACATCCTGATATTAAAATTACAGAAGCTTTTAACTTTGTTAAACCAGTTGCCGATAACTATAAAGGTTCGATGTCGCTTCTTTATGAAGGGGCAATTTTAGCAATCTTGGTGGTTTGGCTATTTTTACGTGATTGGCGTGCAACAATTATCGCTGCAACTGCCCTACCACTGTCTATATTACCCGCCCTGATTGGGATGTATTACTTCGGATTTACCCTAAATACAGTGACCTTACTCGCCATGTCATTAGTGGTTGGTATCCTAGTTGATGATGCGATTGTAGAAATTGAAAATATTATTCGGCATTTGCGAATGGGAAAAACCCCGTATGAAGCAGCAATGGAAGCAGCGGATGAAATTGGTCTAGCGGTCATTGCAACCACCTTCACGTTAATTGCAGTATTTTTACCAACAGCGTTTATGAGTGGAATTGCAGGTAAGTTCTTTGTTCAATTCGGTTGGACGGCTGCATTGGCAATTTTTGCTTCTCTATTAGTTGCACGCCTGCTTACACCAATGATGTCTGCTTACATTTTAAAACCATGGATTGGTCAAGTTGAAAAGCAAGATGAAACTTTAGATAAGCAATCAAAACTAGATCATGGTACAACAAAATTAGCTAAAGATCGCGCCAACGATGGACGTGTCATGCGTGGCTATATGCGTTTAGTCACATGGTGTTTAAATCATCGTTGGGTCACTTTATTTGGAGCAATTGCCTTTTTTGTTGGCTCAGTGATGCTAATTCCTTTACTACCTACGGGTTTCGTTCCACCACCAGATACAGGACAGACTCAAGTTCGTTTAGAGCTTGCACCCGGTTCGCAATTTGTTGATACCTTAAAAACAGCAGAATACGCACGCAATCTGATTAAAGATCATCCTGAAATCAAAAGTATATACACAACAATTGGTGGTGGTGCAGCAGGAACAGATCCTTTTTCAGGTGGCGCTTCCAGCGAACCAAGAAAAGCAACATTAACCATTCAGATTACTGGACGTTCTGATCGTAGTGCAAGTTTACAAGAGATTGAAAATCAGATTCGTCAGCGTTTAGCTCCATTGCCGGGTGCTCGAATACAAGTTGGTTTAGCTGGAAATAATAGCCAGTACCAACTTGCTCTTTCAGGTGATGATCCTGAAGCTTTAATGTCTACAGCACGTAAGCTTGAACGAGAATTACGTACTATTCCAAATATTGGGAGTATTACTTCAAGCGCGGCTTTAATTCGCCCTGAACTGGTAATTCGTCCTGATTTTGCGAAAGCTGCAGATTTAGGTGTGACCACCTACGATATTGCTGAAACTTTGCGTATCGCCACGGCTGGCGATTTTGATCAAAACTTGGCTAAATTAAACTTATCTCAACGTCAGGTTCCTGTTGTGATTAAACTGCCTTTGGCTGCTCGCCAAGATCAAGAGTTAATGAAACGCTTAATGATCAAAGGCAGTCACGGTCCTGTTATGTTAGGGACGATTGCAGATGTCAATATTGAAAGTGGACCATCGCAAATTGATCGCTTCAATCGTTTGCGTAATATCAATTTTAATATCGAACTGAATAATCAACCATTAGGTGATATTGCTGCTAAAGTTGACCAACTCCCAACCATGAAAAATCTACCGCCAACGGTTAAACGCACCAATATTGGTGATGCTGAAGTCATGCAAGAGTTATTCTCAAGCTTTGGTTTAGCAATGTTGACAGGTGTATTGTGTATCTACGTTGTTCTTGTTCTTTTATTTAAAGACTTCCTACAACCGATCACTATTCTGGTCGCTCTACCTCTATCACTCGGTGGAGCATTCGTACTATTACTTTTAGCAAAAAGTAGCTTCTCGATGCCAAGTTTGATCGGTTTGATTATGTTAATGGGAATTGCAAGTAAAAACTCGATTCTATTGGTCGATTACGCAATTATCGCGAGAAAGGAAAAAGATTATTCTCGGTTGAATGCGTTGTTGGATGCCTGTCATAAGCGAGCACGCCCAATTATCATGACAACTCTAGCGATGGGTGCAGGTATGTTACCGATTGCGTTGGGTATCGGAACAGATCCGAGTTTCCGTGCACCAATGGCAATTTCTGTTATTGGCGGGTTAATTACCAGTACCTTCTTATCGTTATTGGTTATTCCTGTAGTCTATACGTTCATTGATGATATCAATCGTAAACTACACAGCTTTAGAAAAACAAAGCCCACATCAATTGAACAGGCTTAAGCAATATTCAACAAAAAAGACGGTCAAATGACCGTCTTTTTTGTTGCTCAATATTATTTTTTTGCTAATGCTTTTTCAATATCTGCTTCTAAGGCATCTGGTTTAGTCGTCGGAGCATAACGCCCTAAAACTTCGCCATTACGCCCAACAAGAAACTTGGTAAAGTTCCATTTGATATTGCGACTACCTAAGATGCCTTTCGCTTCACGCGTTAGAAATCGAAAAATAACATGTGCTTCAGGACCTTTTACATCGACCTTTGCAAACATTGGAAAACTTACACCATAATTTCTTTGACAGAATGCGCCAATTTCTTTATTCGTGCCGGGATCCTGACCACCAAATTGGTTACAAGGAAATCCTAATACTTCTAAGCCTTGGGCTTTATATTTTTCATGCAACTTTTCAAGTCCTGCAAATTGTGGTGTAAAACCACACTTACTTGCAGTATTTACAATCAGCATGACCTTGCCTTTATAATCAGCGAGCGCTTTTGTTTCTCCCTCTAACAATTCAGCTTCAAACTGATAAATGTTACTCATGGATAGGTTTCCTCGTCATTCTTTTCTTCTGTTTTAAGTTGTAATGATGCCGAATTCACGCAATAACGCAGTCCTGTCGGCTGTGGGCCATCCTCAAACACATGACCCAAATGTGCATCGCAATCATGGCAGACAATTTCCGTTCTGACCATACCATGCGATAAATCTTCATGTTCTTCTATTGCAATGCCATCAATTGGTCTATAAAAACTTGGCCATCCGCAACCGCTATCGTATTTCGTTTCAGATGAAAAGAGTTCTGCACCACAACATCGGCAGACATAAATACCATGCTGTTTGTTATTCCAATATTGTCCTGTAAATGCTGGTTCTGTGCCTTTCTGACGAGTAATGCGATATTCTTCTGGTGATAGTTCTCTTTGCCATTCCCGGTCTGTTTTATTGACTTTTCCCATAACCTACACCTTTTATTCTGATGTTAAAAATATCTCGATGATCAGGTTTTATATTTACGCCATTCATAACAAAAACTCTAGTCTCATAACGTACAATTTAGTGAAATTTAAGCATTAATTTTTAATAGCAAAAAGATAGCAATTTAAAATTTAAAGGTAAGCAAATTTTAACAAAACTATCTTTCTCGTAAGCAAAGATAGTGTTATTCTTGTTTGGCACGGTTGTATAGGACAAAAAATGTCTCAGAAAAAAAGTGTGGTTTTTCAAAAACTCTTACCAACAATCAAACAATATCAACAATCAGGTTTTACCTATGAAAAAATTGTTGAATTACTTAGAGATCAACATGATCTAGATTTGGTAAGTGTCGAAACCTTTAAAAGTTATTTATACCGATATGCAAAAGTGAATCCAGATATGTCTAAAAATACTGTTACACCCCACTCTGCTCAATCAAGTCGTGAAATTAAGAAATCATCGAAACTTGAGCATGTTTGCTACGACATTCGTGGACCAGTATTACGCGCCGCCAATGAAATGGAGGAGCAAGGACACAAAATCATTAAGCTCAATATCGGCAACCCTGCACCTTTTGGTTTTGAAGCTCCACAAGAAATTATTAATGATGTTGCATTAAACCTACCGAATGCGATTGGTTATACAGACTCCAAAGGGATTTTCCCTGCGCGTAAAGCCATTTGCCAGTATTATCAGCAAAAAGGCGTTTTTGATATGCACGTTAATGATGTGTATGTTGGAAATGGCGTGTCGGAACTGATTGTGATGGCAATGCAAGGTTTATTGAACGACGGCGATGAAATGCTCGTTCCTATGCCTGACTATCCATTATGGACGGCAGCAGTCAATCTGTCTGGCGGTAAAGCTGTTCATTATAAATGTGATGAAGAAAACTATTGGTATCCAGATCTTGCGGATATGGAAAGCAAAATCACAGCAAATACGCGTGGTATTGTTATTATCAATCCAAACAATCCAACAGGTTCTGTTTACCCTCGTCATGTATTGGAGCAAATTGTTGCTTTAGCTAAAAAGCATGACTTAATTTTGTTTGCAGATGAAATCTACGACAAAATTGTTTATGACGGCATTGAGCATGTTGCAGTTGCAGCTTTAGCTGGCGATCAACTTTGCATTTCATTTAATGGTTTATCAAAAGCCTATCGTATTGCTGGTTATCGTGCAGGTTGGATGGCGATCACAGGTGATAAATCACGTGCTGCAGACTATATTGAAGGTTTAGACATGCTTGCTTCAATGCGTTTGTGTGCAAATCATCAAGCACAATATGCAATTCAAACTGCACTCGGTGGTTATCAGTCTATCAATGATTTAATTCGTCCAGGCGGTCGTCTGTATGAACAGCGTAATATTGCATGGGAAATGTTAAATGAGATTCCTGGTGTAAGTTGTGTTAAGCCTGACGGAGCAATGTACTGTTTCCCAAAACTTGATCCTGAGATTTATCCAGTTGAAGATGATGAAAAACTGATGTTAGATCTATTAAAAGCTGAAAAAGTTTTATTGGTTCAAGGCACAGGTTTTAATTGGCCAACACCAGATCATTTCCGTGTAGTGTTCTTACCTGCTGAAAATGAGCTACGTGAAGCAATTAATCGTTTAAGCCGTTTCTTGGCAAAGATGCGTTAAGCAAAATTAGTAATAAAAAAGGAAGCAAATCGCTTCCTTTTTTAAGAGACATAATCAAGTTAATGGCTTAGAGTAATTTAATTAGAATTTACTATATTAACCACTATTTAGCTAGTTTACTTAAAATTTAACAAGGATAAAAATATAAACTATTTTCATCTTTACAGATAGTTTGACCAACTTTAATATTAAGACTCGAACTTAGATAAATAGTTAACATTTTCATATTATCACCCTTATCATAATATACAAACAAATATGTTGGATTGATCTTCAACATATTATCAACATCACCTATAACCATAATATCATATGCATATATTTCTCTATCCTCTATAAAATTTATTTCTTTTACCTTTCCTTTTATCTTAGCCTTGGAGAAATATTTAACTCCTAGTAAATTTCGTTGCTCAGACTCTCTTTTGGCTGATTCTGAAAATTTATTCAAATAACATGAAGCAATAATGCATACTATACTAAATAGTACCAACCCTATTTTAATAAATTTAATATTCACTTAACTATCCTTGTAAAATTTTATTTAATTAAATATCACAATTCTATCTATAATTTTAATCCGCTTTAACCATTAACTTCATTCATCTCTTATATTTAATTAATAAATAATATTATTAAAATTTATCATTGAATAGGAATTTCTTTTGGATGATCTAATATAGAATTATCTATTACAGAAATAAGTTTATCATCTTTAGAAAAGATAAGCATCATCGATAATTCATCGACAACCAGCTTGTTCATCTTATTGGGTTGGCGAGAAAAAATATAACTCATAATTAAGTGATGAGATGAAGATTTAAGACTCTTATTTGGTGCTATAAAATATGTATCAGGTTGATAACCTATTTTTTAACAACTGTAGAGCTACTGTCTCCAGATCTTAAAGTTGATATTTTTTTTATAACTTTCTTCATTTTTATCGTATTTATAGGAATTATAGTATCGTCAATATTCTGAGTTGCTGATAAAGGATATGAAGTAGCTAAAAAATCTTTTTTAAAGTCTATTCCATAACAAAAAGAACTTACCAAACATAGAAGTAAAATTTCTATAAAAATTAACATTTAAACTCCTCTCCTCCATTTAGCTTAAAATCCAATATTAATATAGGTGAAAAATAAAAAATCTAGCAACTTATTATTCTAGCAATTTTATTTTCATCTATATAAAAACAAGATATAGCAGAAAATGGGCCTAGTGTCATTGAACCATCTATTGACACAGTATATATAGTATCAACGTTTAAGTTGTGTGCTTTTCTATTTTCTGAAAAACCTTTTGGTAGAAATCCATATTTAAATTCATCTATCTTTTGTCCATCACTTGTTATGCTCCATACATTTTCCACCAAGCCCAAATTATTTCTTTTCTCAGTAGTTACATCAATCTGATAGATTTTAAATAAACTTAAAAAACTTTCATTCCTTGGAATAACTTTAAAAAACACCCCTTGGTTTAAATTTCCATAAACATTTATTTCACCAACATAACTACATGAACTAATTAGAATAGCAGCTACAAAAATAAGGAAATTCTAATATATTTCATTTTCTGTTCACCTCCCTAGAATAATATTTTGAATTTTCCCATAATAAACCTCTCTAGCTGCATCTCCTTGCTGCTCCAAATTATATGCTCGAAATGCTTTTCTGGTATATATGAAAATTTATTCTACTCAAGTGTCTTAATAGACTGAATAATTTATCAATTTTTTCATTTCTAGATAAATATAAAAGCAAAGAGTCACCTATACTTCTTTGCTTTTATAACATTTTAAAAATTAATTTTTCTCAGTTTGCAACTCATCCCACTGCGCTTCATACTCTTTCGACTTCTTTAAATTCTTAGCTAAGCCAAAACCGCCATTTTCATATAAACGCGCCAAATCCAACAATGCTTCATTTTCACCCTGCTCTACCGCAAGCGCATAATATTCTGCAGCTTTTTTATAATTTTTTTCAACACCCTTACCTTCTTCATAAACATAAGCAATATTAGACGAACCTAAGCCATTTTCGGCTTTAGAGGCTAACGTAAACAGACGTAAAGCTTCTTTATAATCTTGCTTTAAGCCTGCTTTGCCTTCCAAATAGAAAATACCAAGATTGTTAATTGCTGAAGATTCATCTTGCTTTACAGCTAACTGATAGTAATGTAATGCTTTTTTAAGGTCCTGAGCGACTTCATCATTCCCATCACTATATAAATGACCTAATTCAGCTTGTGCAAGATCCAATCCCGCATCAGCAGATTTTGTCATCCATTCCAACCCCTTTTTAGTATTAATACTAACGCCATCATCACCATAGAGGTATAAAAAACCTAAATAATACTGCGCGTATAATTGCCCTTTTTGTGCCGCCTGTGTATACCACTTTAACGCTGTGGGATTATCTTCTTCAGTCCCTTCGCCATAATCATACATATACCCTACGGAAAAAATTGCATCAGCATTTCCCTTTGCAGCCGCCTTTTTGAACCACTCTAATGCTTTACCAAAATCTTGATCGACATCATTTCCATAATAATAAGCATCTCCAAGATTATTTTGGGCAATCGCATCACCACTTTTTGCTTGTTGAACGAGTTCTTGACTAAAAGATACATCCTCAGCTTGAGCTAAAGAAATTGCGCTCATACTTAATAATATTGAAAATACGATATTCTTTAATTTCATTCTTGAACCTGCTTTGGTACATTTTTATGCAGATACATTCTAGCGGTTAAACAACTTAAGTAAATGTATATTTATATTTCCATATAAATCAAAAGTTAATTTTTATTAATTTATAAAAAGCACAACACAAATAGACAGTTTGCCAAAATATTAAGCATGCCATTTTCGGTTTGCATGCTAAACTATGCATTGCTTTGAAAAAGGATAGTCCTTCTATGCGGTTTGTTCATCTCGGTATCCATACAGAATTTTCGATTACGGAATCGATTGTTCGCATACCTGATTTGGTCAAAGCTGCCGTTAAAGATGACATGCCTGCGCTTGCATTAACAGACTTATCCAACTTGCACGCTGCGGTGAAATTTTATGAAGCTTGTTTAAAAAAAGGCATTAAACCTGTTTTAGGCAGTGTAATTCGACTGAATGACGCAGAGCATCGCGCAACCTTATTAGCTATGAGCAGTAAAGGTTGGCGAAATCTAACCGAAATCGTATCTCGGGGCTTTATTGAAGGACAACAACTTAGTATCCCATGCGTACAAAAAGAATGGATACTTGAACAATCAGAAGATTTAATTGTATTGCTTGGACAGCATAGTGATGTTGGCAAAATGCTTTGTTCATCCAATCCACAAAAAGCAGAACCTTTATTAGAAGCATGGATTGAAAAGTTTGGTAATCGTGTTTATTTAGCATTAACACGTACTGAACGTGTTGGTGAAGAAGATTTTATTCAACAAGCCGTTAAACTCGCTGCTAAATATCAAATTGGTGTCGTTGCACATAATGATGTTCACTTTGTTGAACAAGATGATTTTGAAGCACATGAAGCACGTGTGTGTATTGCCGATGGTTATGTACTTGGCGACGATAAACGTCCTAAAAATTATAGTTCTGAACAGTATTTTAAAACTGGTGAGCAAATGTCTGAACTATTTTCAGACATCCCAAGTGCAATTGAAAATACTTATCAGATTGCCAAACGTTGTAATGTTGCCTTACAGCTCGGTACTTATTTCTTACCTGATTTCCCGATCCCAGATGGTTATACCATCGACACCTATTTCGAACATTTATCTCGTACAGGTTTAGAGGAACGCTTAAATCACCTTTACCCTATTGCTGAACGTGATAAAGATTGGGCTGAAATTCGTAAACCTTATGATGATCGTATCAAGTACGAAGTTGATATTATTTTAAAAATGGGTTTCCCGGGTTACTTCCTGATTGTCATGGACTTTATTCAATGGGCCAAAAATAATGGTGTGCCAGTAGGTCCTGGTCGTGGTTCTGGTGCTGGTTCATTAGTTGCCTACAGTTTAAAAATTACCGATCTTGATCCATTACGTTATGATTTGCTTTTCGAACGTTTCTTAAACCCTGAACGTGTCTCAATGCCCGATTTTGACGTCGATTTCTGTATTGCAGGTCGTGACCGAGTGATCGAATATGTCGCACAAAACTACGGTCGTGAAGCCGTTTCACAGATTGCGACTTTTGGTACGATGGCTGCAAAAGGTGCAATCCGAGATGTTGCACGAGTTCTAGGCAAATCTTACGGTCTGGCTGACCGTATTTCCAAAATGATTCCAACCAAGCCGCTTGGCGTTGATCTAGTCACTGCGATTGATATGGAACCACAGCTCAAAGACATCGTGACCAACCCATCAAATCCTGATAATGATGATGCTGCTGAAATTTGGGAAATGGCACTTAAGCTCGAAGGCATTACACGAAATACCGGGAAACACGCAGGTGGTGTAGTCATTGCACCTGGAAAAATTACCGATTATTCAGCGGTACTGTGTGAAGCAGATGGAACAAGTCGTGTTGCTCAATACGATAAAGATGATGTTGAAGCTGCAGGTCTGGTTAAATTTGACTTCTTAGGTTTGCGTAACCTCACAGTTATTGAAGATGCAGTTCAAAATATTAATAAAAGAATCAAATCTGAAATTCCTCTCGAAATTGCAAATGTTCCATTAGATGACAAGGACGCTTATTTAGTCTTTGCGGACGCAAATACAACTGCGGTGTTCCAGTTTGAATCCGTTGGCATGAAAAAAATGCTCAAGGAAGCAAGACCGAGTAAATTTGAAGAAATTATTGCCTTCGTTTCTTTATACCGTCCTGGTCCAATGGATCTAATTCCAGACTTTATCCATCGTATGCATGGTGGTGAGTTCGAATATTTACATCCATTGCTTGAAGGTGTATTGGAACCTACCTATGGGATTATGGTTTACCAAGAACAGGTGATGCAGGCAGCACAGTTCTGCGCAGGCTATACGCTTGGTGGTGCAGATTTACTTCGCCGTGCCATGGGTAAAAAGAAACCTGAAGAAATGGTTAAACAGCGCCAAATCTTTATTGAAGGTGCTGCAAAAAAAGAGATTGATGAAGCAACAGCAAACCATATCTTCGACTATATGGAAAAGTTCGCAGGTTATGGATTTAACAAATCACATGCCGCAGCCTATGCCCTTGTTGCCTATCACACTGCATGGCTAAAAGCACATTATCCATCAGAATTTATGGCAGCGGTTTTATCATCAGAAATGCAGAATACTGACAGTATCGTATTCTTAATTGATGACTGCCGTAATAATAAATTAGAAGTGCTACCGCCTTCCGTAAATATGTCTTTGTATCATTTCCATGCCAGTGATGAGAAAACTATTGTTTATGGTCTCGGTGCAATTAAAGGTGTCGGCGAACAAGCGATGCAATCAGTCATCGACTCACGTATTAATGAAGGTCCATACAAGGATTTATTCGATTTCTGTCATCGAATCGACCTGAAAAAGATCAATAAGCGTACCTTAGAAGCCTTAATTCGTGCGGGTGCGTTGGATTGTTTAGGTATTGAACGCTCAAGCTTAATGGCTCAATTACCTGAAGCTGTTCAAGCGGCTGAACAAGCACGAAGTAACCGCGAAACGGGTATCATGGATTTATTTGGTGAAGTGGAAGAGGTTCAACGCAAACCTGCTAAACCTGTGAAACCGTGGTCAGACGAAGTTCGTCTCAAAGGTGAAAAAGATACGCTTGGATTGTATCTCACTGGTCATCCGATTGATGTCTATCGTCCAGAATTAAAATCGTTTATTCCAGCAAAATTAAATGAACTAACACCTACTCGTCGTGGTGTCACGACCGTCTTTGCTGGTTTAGTCGTTGATATTGCCAACTTCCCGAACCGTATCATGATTACACTAGATGATGGCACTGCTCGTGTTGAAATCAGCTGCAATCATGAACGTTTTCAACGTTATAAAGAAATCGTTCGTCTAGAACAAGTAATTGTTATCGAAGGCGAAATCTACGAACGTGAAGACTTTGACCGCCCAATGGCACGTTTAAGTAAAGCGTTTAATTTAAATGAAATCCGCCAAAAGCGTGCCCAAAGTATTCAAATTCGTCTTCCTCAAGATTTAATGACCAAATCTTTAGCCAAAGATCTACAGGCAATTTTATTACCTTATTGCAATGTCGATATGTGTCAGCATATTGCTTTACAAATCCAACTTGAACAAAGCTTTGCGACAGCAGAGTTGCATCTAGGTCCGCAATGGAAAGTCGCACCTTTAGATGAATTGCTAGGCAAGCTACGTGATTATTTTGGTAAGGACGCGATTTTTATTGAATATCAAGTGAAGTCAAAAGCTGCAAAGGTAGCAGAAGCACCTAAAGTAACGACAGTTGCACCACCACCCGAAAACATGTCTATGGATGAAGCGCTTGATCTGTATCAAGCTGAAATCTCTCAATACTCTTAATTTTGGATGATATATGAATCTGTTTGACTCAAATAACGTGTCCAAACACTTGGATCATGTGCGCATTGTTATGGTCAATACTACCCTACCAGCCAATATTGGTAGTGCCTTACGCGCAATGAAAACTATGGGTTTATCTCAACTCGTTTTAGTTGCGCCTAAAACCTATCCACACCCTGATATTGATGCTTTAGCCGCGGGTGCACAGGATTTAGTTGAAAAAATTGAGATCGTTGATACTTTAGAGCAAGCTATTCAAGACTGTCATCTCGTGTTTGGAACTAGCGCACGTAGCCGTACCATTCCATGGCCGTTACTGGACGTACGTCCTGCAGCAAAAGAAGCATTACAAGCCGCAACTCAACAACAAAATATCGCTATTGTTTTTGGTCGTGAAGACCGTGGTCTCACCAATGAAGAACTTGCTTTAGCCAATTATCACTTAACCATCCCAGTTAATCCTGAGTATGGTGTTTTAAATGTCGCACAAGCGATTCAAGTCATCTGTTATGAGTTGAGAATGGCTGCACTCGAACAAAATACGCAACAAACGACTGTTGTTCCAGATGATCACATGCAACTTAAACAACAACAGAGCATGGAATGGGATGAGCCATTAGTAACACAAAAACAAATGGAAGAATTCTATCCTCATCTAGAAAAAATGCTGACTGAAATCGAATTTTTAGATCCAAATAATCCTCGTTTACTTCCATTACGCTTGCGTCGATTATTCGGAAGGATACAATTAGATCGTATGGAATATCATTTATTGCGCGGAATTTTCAGCCGCGTGCAGGCTTTAGCCAAAGGCTCATGGAAACAAACCAATTCGGAGGATCATGCCAATGATTAAACAGCTTAAAGAAGATATCGAGGCTGTATTTGCACGTGATCCTGCTGCTCGAAATACACTCGAAGTTCTAACTACCTATCCAGGTATTCATGCTTTGATCATGCATCGTATGGCACATGAGCTTTGGAAAAAAGAGTACAAAGGTACAGCACGTTTACTCTCATCATTTAGCCGCTTTGCAACAGGAGTTGAAATCCATCCTGGCGCAAAAATTGGTAAACGCTTTTTTATCGATCATGGCATGGGTGTTGTCATTGGTGAAACAGCTGAAATTGGTGATGATGTCACGCTTTATCATGGCGTGACTCTAGGTGGCACAACATGGAATAAAGGAAAACGTCACCCGACACTCGAGGATGGGGTCGTTGTTGGGGCTGGAGCAAAGATTCTAGGACCATTTACCGTACATAAAGGTGCTAAAGTTGGCTCAAATGCAGTCATCACCAAAGAGGTTCCTGAGGGTGTAACGGCTGTTGGCAACCCTGCACGCTATATATTTAAAGACAAGAATCAGATTGAACCAGATGAAGTAAGTCGTCGTGATTATGCTGAAAGTATTGGTTTCCAACCCTATGCAACCACGCAAGACCAATCTGATCCAATCTTAGAAGGGATTCGAGTTTTATTGGATCGTATGCAAAAAAATGAAAAGCGTATGAATATCTTATGTCAGCGACTCTCAGAATTAGATCCGACTTTTAAACCACAAACTTCAAAAAATCAGCCATTAAGTAAAGAAGAACTTAAAATTATTGAAGAAGTTAGACGTGAGTGTGAAGCTCAGAACAAAACTTCTTCGATCTAATCCAATTTATAAAAAATGTAACAAGCTTCTCATTGCAAGTTGGTTTTGCTTCTCCTAAACTGGTAAAACCAACGATCTACTTCTCATTTAACTAAAATTAATGGATATAAAGCATGAATTTTAAGCCTTTGGCACTTCTTGTACTTTCAACTTCTTTTTTAACAGCTTGTGGTACTACGCCAATAAAAAAAGAAAAAGCTGCTGAACCTTTTGTATTCAAAGAACCTGATCCAACTCCCCCATTTTATGCTTTAAATCCAGTTAAATATGATGCCCCGCCAAGCTTTGAAGTTGCAATTAAAGATGCATCGGCTCAACCTGTAACAAAAATGGTTGTTTCACTTCAAGGTGACCCATCAAAATCAACCACCCTTGAGGTGAATAAATTAATTATCCCTACGACTGATCAAAAGCAACGTAATATGAAATATGCGGTACTTGCTGGTGATAATGAAGTAGATGTCACTGAAATTGATGATTTTCTTCAATTGGTTGAAGGTAAAGCGCGTCACTACCCACCACGTTTTACGGAACGCCAAGAACGCAAAGGTTATGAGGCAAAACTTCGTGAAATTACACAGAAACTTGATGCTTTAGCAGAAAAGCCAAATGCTTCTCTGGATGTACTTACTCGTGCATTTAAAGCAAGTGTGATGGCACGTAATATGGACTTAGGTACAGCTTATACAACCAAATCACTCAACTACGCACAGCGTATTCTTGCGATTAGCCCAAATGACCCTGAAACTAATTTCTGGTTTGGCTTTGGTCTATCTGAAGGTGGTGGTCAACGTGAAGCGATTCCATATCTAGATAAAGCGATTAAAGGCGGTGTACAAGAAGCTTATCTTTCTGCTGCAAATAACTATCTCTGGTTAGAGCAAAAGAAAAATGCCATTCAAACACTCAAAAATTATAAAATTAATTATCCTGATGAAGCCGAAGTTGCAGATCAACTCATCAAAGAAGTTGAATCTGGGAAACGTTGGAATGTTTGGCAAGTCCTAAATTAAAGATTTGTGATTTTGTAAAAATAGACTGTTCAGAACAGTCTATTTTTTTAAGTTGATTGAAAAAACATCTTTTTTTCGTATTATAGCTAGAATCTTCCGGCTAAATTTGCTCCTTGATAATGCAAGCATCTAATTCAAACAAATATCTATTTGCCTTCACGCTGTTATCAACTATTGCTTTAAATGGCTGTCAGGTCGTTAGCCTCAAGCAACAAGCGGTTGATGTCACCATAGCCAATGAACGTAATAGCATACTAACTCAGAAAAAGTTAAGTGAAGCGAGCCTGAACGTCTTATCGATGTCAGGTAAAGAAGCAAAAATTTGTATGCAATCCCCGAATGAATGCATTGCAGATCTACACAAAATTCCTCAGATTCAAGACGAACAATTATTGTCGACAGCCAGTGAACTATATCTTGCTAAAGCCATGTCACTGTCGGACTCATCAGAATGTAAAATCAGTAAATTGTCTAAATACAAACCTGCTGATGAACAAAAGCTAATTCAGCAAAATTATGAAAGTTGTTTAGATCAGAAGCTTGAAGCTTTGGATAAAAGTATTCGTTATAGTTATGCTTATTTATTCAAAACATCACGTCAGCCACAAGAACGACTTTTTGATAACCGCCAAGTACAAATTCGAGATTTCTACAATCAGGCACTTACTCAATTGGTGAATGGTCATAGTTTAAGGAATCCATCGACCAATCTTACCCCAACAATTAAAATTGGGAAAAGTACTTATACAATTGATATTCAAGCATATCAACGCCTACAAAATATGAAACTGGAAAAATTTATTTCTAGTTACAACATGAATTTTTCTGGATTAAGAGCGATTAACCGCCGTGATGGTTTCGGTTCTGATTTTGTTGCAGTTTTTCCATCGACCGACTCATCATCACAAGAAAATAAATATATTCTTAATCCTTTAACTCATGATTATCCTAAAGGGATAAATCCGAATATTCATAAAGCACGCTATTTAGCAGCCACAATTATTGCTCAACCTAAAAAATCGAATGCAACGATAGAAGATGTTTTAACAAATCCGAATTTTGAAATTAAGGTTTATGATCCTTATAGCGTTGAGAAAGTAGAGATTGCAGGTAAACCATATTCATTAGCAGCAAATTTTTCTGCACCCTATGGTTTATGGCTAGCAGAAAACAATTTAGGTGCGGCTGCATATTTGACCTTAATTGACCGCGATCAGCATTTGGCAATGCCACATCTCTATATGCTGGAACCCTATAACCCAAATAAGAAAATCATTGTATTAGTTCATGGTCTAGCAAGTAGCCCTGAAGCATGGATTGCGGTAACTAATGACATTATGGGTGATGCAATATTAAGAGAACATTATCAAGTTTGGCAAATTTTTTACTCTACCAATATGCCAATTTTGGAAAGCCGTTTTCAAATTTATGCTTTATTAAAACAAGCATTTGGTTCGCTTAGTCCCAAAGATGCAGCGGCTCAAGATGCAGTTTTAATTGGGCATAGTATGGGTGGAATTATTAGTCGGCTTTTAGTGAGTGATGCAGATATTTCTAAACAAGCTTTAGAATTGATGAATAATCGCCAACAAACACGTCTAAGAAAACACCCTGTCATTGGTGAAAGACTCAAAATGAAACCAATTGAAAATTTTGATCGAGCTATTTTTCTCGCAGCACCACACCGAGGTACAGATTATGCAGACCGATGGTTTACTCTAGCAGCAAGAAAAATTATTAAACTTCCTGCAACTTTCTTAACAACCCTTGCAGATACACTGACCAGTGATGATGTTGATTTAAAAGATTTTGTCAAAACACTGACTAATGATGTCATTCAAAATGGACCAAGCGATTTAAGTAAAAAATCTAAATTTATGGAACTGACAGCTAGTATCCCACCTGAAAAAGGCTTAGTTTTCCATTCTATTATGGGCAATATTACTAAAAGTGATGATCCGAATGTAATTACAGATGGCATCGTTCCATATAAGAGCGCACATTTAGATGGAGCAGTTTCTGAGAAAATTTTTACGGGTGGTCACTCGATTCAAGAAACACCAGAAGCGGTATTGGAGTTACGTCGTATCTTACGTGAACACCTTGTCGATCATGGTTTATATAAGCAGAAGAACTAAAGACAATAAAAAAGCCCCAAATCATTGGGGCTTTTTTAGATTAAATCATTTACACGCCAGAACGAATCATATAATCAAAAGCGGATAGAGAAGCTTTGGCACCTTCACCTGTCGCAATAATGATTTGCTTGTACGGTACGGTGGTACAGTCACCCGCAGCAAATACACCTTTGACATTGGTTTCATTACGATCATTGATCACAATCTCACCACGATTGCTGAGTTCAACCGCACTGTTCTTCAAGAAATCCGTGTTTGGTAATAAACCAATCTGAACAAAGATTCCTGCGAGTTCAACTGTATGTTCAACATCAGTCGCACGATCTTTGTATTTCAATGCCGTCACTTGTGAACCATCTCCCACAACTTCAGTACTGAGTGCATTTAAGATTACAGTGGTATTTGGCAAGCTGTTTAACTTGTCTTGCAACACTTGATCTGCGCGAAGTTTGGTATCAAACTCAACTAAAGTCACATGCTCAACAATTCCTGCAAGGTCAATCGCTGCTTCTACACCAGAGTTACCACCACCAATCACCGCAACACGTTTGCCTTTGAATAATGGGCCATCACAGTGGGGGCAGTACGCCACACCACGTGTACGGTATTCTGCTTCACCCGGTACATTCATTTCTCTCCAACGTGCACCTGTTGAAAGAATAATGGTTTTCGATTCAAGCTTAGCTCCATTTTCCAATTCAACCTCAACCAGACCATTGGTCGTTTGATCTGCACCTGTGATCTTGCTGACACGTTGCAAATTCATGATGTCCACACCGTACTCACGTACGTGTGCTTCCATATCTTGAGCGAACTTCGGACCTACAGTTTTTTGTACTGTGGTGAAGTTTTCAATGTCCATCGTATCCATGACCTGACCACCAAAACGTTCAGCGACGATACCTGTTTTGATACCTTTACGCGCTGCGTAGATCGCTGCTGTACCACCCGCAGGACCACCACCAATCACCAATACATCAAAAGCATCTTTGGCATTAAGTGCTGCGGCATCTTTCTCAGCAGAATTAGTGTCTAGCTTCGCCACGATTTCTTCCAAAGTCATACGACCTTGTCCAATATGTTCATTGTCTTGAAACACCATCGGTACAGCTAAGATTTTGCGTTCTTCAACTTCTTCTTGGAAAAAACCACCATCAATCATGGTTGCAGTTGCATTCTGGTTATAGATTGCAATCAAGTTGAGTGCTTGAACCACATCTGGACAGTTATGGCAACTCAATGAAACAAACACATCAAAGTTTGATTTCAAGTTTAAGCCTTTGATCTGGTTCAAGACTTCATCAGAGACTTTAGGTGCGTAACCTGATACTTGTAATAATGCCAAGATCAAAGAAGTAAACTCATGTCCCATCGGTAAGCCAGCAAAGAACACACGTGGTTGTTCACCTGCTTTAGCTACACCGAAACTAGGACGGCGAGCGTTTGAACCGTCAAAACGCGCCGTAACTTGGTCAGATAGTTCCGCAATTTCAGTCACGAGTTCTTTGATTTTTGCGGCTTTGTCTGATTCATCTAGAGCCGCAACTAACTCGATTGGACTTTCTAAACGTTCTAAGTAAGCTTTTAATTGCGTTTTAATATTTTGATCTAACATGTATTTCTCCAAATTCTAAGCAGTTCAAATCAGCTAAATTCATTCAATAAAGCTATAGTACGCAAAATATATAAATAGGTAAAACAGTATGTTTTTATAAAATTAATCGGATAAACCGAATTAAGATTTAAGAGACATCAAGCTTTTGATTAATGCGGAAACGGCGATTTTTCAATTGTTTAGCAAGTACATATAAAATGCTGCTTAAAGCAACAACCAACACAATCAAGCCCCATAAAATTACATTCACAATCTGAGAAATACGTTCGGCTTGTTGTGCACGCAGATCTAAGGGCTGCGTAATTGAGGTGATACTTTTACCATATAGTTGCTGCTGCATGACCCATAACTGTTCAGGCTTAAAATCATATTGTTTAAACTGAATCGGGTTATTCTTCTCAGCGACAATCAATTGATTCACATAGACATTGGCAGTTTTACGATCGACAGGCTGATGTAGTAAAGCCACTTGTGCCAACACATAGGCTTTTTCCGTCGATGAAATGTTGGCCTGCTGTAAATCTTGAGCAATTTGACTTTCAACAATATTATTTTGATAGCTCATCCATTGTTGATACGCCTGTTTGGTTTCATCTTTCCAATCGTATTGAATGTAGCTTAGACCAGACCAAAGCAAAATAAAGGCAATAATCCAAGCTAAAACTCGTTGTGTCCATGCTTGGAAACGTGGCTGAAAAAACTTAAATTTCTTCATCCAACTGAGCAGTAAAAATGCCCCAATAAACGAAACCAAAATTTTTAGAAACAACCAACCAAACCATGATAATAAATTAAAAAAATAATCAACTGGTTGTTTAAATGGCACCAATTCTTGAACATGATAAGGCAAATCTAATGCCTGAACATGCGTGGAAAGATCAAAAAACCGATAGATAAATTCTTTTTGCAAAAATAACGATGCAACTGTAATAACGACCAATGTACAGGCTAAAATAAACCAGATCATTAAATGACGTTGACGTTTTTTTAATGCATCTAAACGTTGGTCAATCGGTTGTACACTAAAATCGTTTATGGGTGACAATGATTTTTCCTTCAAAAATTAACAATATCAAGATTTGGGTGGCTGGCTATGCTCAAGCACTAAATGATTTAAATTCTCTTGCAAAGCACGTAAACGTGTTGTCGCTTCCGCACGCTTTTGCATCCCTTCTTTCTGAATCTGAATCACATCATTTACAGTTTTAATGAGGGTATTTTGTACATGTTCAAGTGTTTCCACATCAATCACTGAACGTTGATTCGCTTTCGCAGTATCGACTGAATTTTGATGTAATAATTCAGCATTGCGACGTAATAATTCATTCGTTGTGTCATCAATAGCCTTGGCAAGCTGAACACTATTCTTTTGCTCTTGTAATGAAATCGCCAGACTAATCTGATTTTTCCATGCTGGTAGCGTAATGTTCTTAATGGCATAGAACTTATCTACCAACATTAAATTATTCGACTGGATAATCCGAATCATCGGTAAGGTTTGCATCGCAGACTGTTGTAAAACCTGCAAATCACTGACTCTTTTCTCAAGATTATTCGCTAAATGATTAAGATCATAGATCTGTTGTGTCGTTTGTTGATCCTGCTCTTGTGATGTGAGCATTGAGATCTGTTGCTGAATATCCTGCTGTTTTAATTGCCCTGCAGCAATATAAACACCAAGCTGTTTATATTCATCCTGTACTGCATCGAACATTTTATCTAACGTTCCAACCCGAGCTTTCAACCCTGATTGAGAACTTTCAATTTCTTTAACCAATACATCAATCTGCTCTTTAGTGGTATTAAAATGCTGATCAAAATTTTGTTTAGCACTTTTAAATTTACTCAGTAAACTGCCAAAAAACCCAGAGCTTTTTGATTTATTCAAAATACTTGAAGTATTCAATTGCTGTGCGACTTGCACTACCTCATTAAGTTTTTGTCCAGTCGTATCCAAATCTTTATTCTGAACCAGATTTAACAGCTCATCAGTATAAGTCGAAGTTTTACTGGCAATATTTTTGCCATATTCAGCCACCACTGTCGTGCTAATATCTGCCAGTTCTTTATGTGCATCCATTACTTCTGCAAGATCTTGTCGTTGCAATCCTAAATCTTTTAAGTTCAACTGCTCAAAACGTTGCTCAGGCTTCATTTCAAGCTCATGAGATAATTTGCTAAGTTCTGAATCTGACATCTTTTTTCCCTCTTATTTCTGTAATGATTTTTTCAAATTTTTAATTAAATCTTCTCGACTTTTATCAAGCTGATCAAGTGTATTTGTTGAAGTCGATGCTGTACTTTGTTTAACGTGATATTGCCATGCAGGAATCAAAACCTGTTGTGCTTCTTTAAATCGATCTAGCAAGCCAAAAGATAACTCTTGTGATAACTGCATTTGTTTCATCGCAATATCATTACTCGTTTGTAAGGTTTGTAAGGTATTTATTTTTTTCGAGAGCCGTTCAACAAAATGGTCAAGCTTTTGCTGTTGAGTAAATTGAGGATATTCTATTAAAAACTCATCAGCGGCGCGGATATAAGCAGCCATCTGTTCTCTTAAACCTAAAGCTTGCTGTAATCGTGATTGCGATTTTTGGATTTCGATCTGTAATCGCTGGCTTAAATGATTTGCTTCATTGATTAAACGCTCAAGATCTTTGACAAACTTTACTTGACCAGCATCGTATTCAACATCTATACCTAACCATTTTTGCAACGCGTTAAAACGACGGCCACCTAAATGTTTTTTGGAAATTGAAAGTTGCTGAATAATCTGGGTAATCACTTCACTCAATTGCTGATTCAATCTAGGGTCAACACCATTCAGTAATACACTTTGAGCTTGAACTAAATGGTCTGCATAATGATTCAAACGATGTGGATCATTTAGTAGAGGAAGTAAATCATTACGTTTAATCGCTAAAATATGTTCTTGATTTGATTCAATTTGCGATAAGGGTATGAAGTCGAACGATTGCGTCATATTAGCCGAGTATAGTAAGAACAAATAAATTTGAACATAGTTAGTTTTAGCATGTTCTTACTCTTTCGCATACTTAAATGTTGTTATGTTTTTTAAAATTTAAAATTTTGGAATCAATAAAAAACCTCTTAATTACAATGAATAAAGAGGTTTTCAGAATTGTAAACTATGCTTTATTCATCATTAAGGGCGCATTCAAAACTATTTGGGTTTTGCTTACAACGCACTTTTTTCAGAAAGTTCATCATTTTTGGATCATAAATACCCGCTTTGGTTAAAGAAATACGAGCTTCGCGCATCATTTTCATATAATTAAGCTGTTCTTCTGGGGGGATGTTCATCCAATATTTTTCAGGAATTTCTTTTTCATATTTTGCGATTATATTAAATGTACGACCAAGTTGACCCGCTACCCATTCACGAGACTTTTGCCCAAATCCTTCAGGAAACTTATCCTTTCGAATAATAAAATTTGCTGAAATTTGTGTTAATGGAAATTTTACGATTCCACCTTTATCCCCCAAACCTTTATAGAGTTCAAAGGGTTTATAAGCAACGATCGGTGCTGGGACAATATCAATTTGATGGTTATTAAATTTTGCACCAGCATTGGTGACATCAACAGAAACCGCTTGAGCACCAACTTGAGCAACAAGTTTAGGTTGAGCTTCATCATATGCAAATACTCCAACCTTCTTTCCAGCAGCTTTGGCTAAAGTATTAATACTACGATCAGCTACAAAGAGGTAAGCAGGACCAATCGTTCCTAAACCAGCAATTTCATAAGGACCATTAAGCATACTTTTTGCTGCTTGTGGCTTAGATAGCAATTGATAGGCAAGTATTGCTGTTTTTAAGTCTGTTAATGCACCAATTGCATCCAATGATCCTACATATTTATTGAATTGGCGACCACGCAAACCACTAATAATCGCACCATCACATTGTCCAACTTTCAAATCTTCTGCTGCGACTCGCTCATCAACATAAGCGCGTAAATCAATATCTGCACCCCACTTTTTAGCTTCAAGTGCATAATCCTTTGCTAATGCAAATGCATCCCCCGATTTGCCGACTGGATCAAAAACACAAACGGTCTGTTTAGCTTGAGTTGATATAGCACATCCAAATAATGCTAACCCAATTAAACTTTTTTTAATTATCATTTATTCTTGCTCGATAAGATTGATTTCTTTATCACACCCGATCAATGATCATTATCCTATGACAAGGTTTATTTTTTTAGGAATTTCCAGTCAATTACTCTCTAAACAAGATCGTTTTAAACAATTCTAATTAGCCAAATAATTACTGAGCTATTCGCGGTGGAAGCGCATATGTTCCAATCACATGCGCAACTGGTTCTTCATCATCCAAAGAATATAACCACACTTCACCTGTAACTAATGTTTTACCAACTTTGATTAATTTACACTCAGCTTTAATATCTTGATTTCCATTAGGTTTACGGAAAAAATTAATGGTCATGTTGGTTGTAACAGCCATAGTAATTAGACCTAAATGTCCCATAATCGCAACATATAGAGCGAAATCAGCCACCAACATCAAGGTTGGACCTGATACGGTTTGACCTGGGCGTAAATCGTTCTGATCGATTTTATAAAGTAACTGTGCGCCTTTAGGACTAATCTCTTCGATAGTTGTTTTTTCGAGTGCTTGAGGAAATTCCTGTGCCAAAAAATGAGTAATTTCATGCTTACTAAGCGCCATAACAATACATCCCAAATGACTTAGATTATTTTTAAATTATGCCTAAAACTATAAACAAACATTTAATCAGCTTGATCTGAAAGTTCATTTAAGACTTGCCAATAACTAGGAGGCTCAGGAACATGTCCACGCTCTAATAACATCTGGTGCATTTTAGGTAACTTAAAATATGGAACTGTTGCCATTAAGTGATGTTCTTTATGGAAATTGACATGGATGGGCGCAACTAAAGCACGAGCAATATAACCTGCTTTTGTAGACCGTGTATTCGTTAATGCACTATTACTGGTTGGCATACCTGCATGTTCTGCCATCGAACGAACACGTAAAAATAATGGAAATGGTGTTAAATATGTTAAGATCCAAAGTGCATATAGTTTAGGATGACCAGCTGCCCATAATATTGAAAACAAAGCAGCATTTGTTGCTATTGCACCACCACTATTTTTTAGAAATGCTTTTGGATAGTCGACCCAATGGCGTCCCTCTTGAGAAATCCAACGACGGTCGTTTGATACCGTCCACTCCATTTTCTCAACATCCATAAGCACTCGTCCAAGCGCGAATTTTAATCCAGTTATTCCAGAAACATCACGGAAAAACTTACGCATTAACGATTTCTTCGAAGTTGGGAAACCCTCAACCAAAGACAAATCAGGATCCTCTACGGTAGAAGTTTTACTGTGATGGCGTAAATGATGAGCACGATATTTCTTTAGATCATTCCAGATTGGACGAGCACAGAGCCAATCAGTGGCAATATCATTCAGCCATTTGGTTTTAAATAAGCTTTGGTGTGAAGCGTCATGCATAATGATTGCAAGCGCAAGTTGACGACCCGCTAATATTACCAATGCAGCTATACACATCAGTAATTTGCCCCAAACAGGTAAATACTCCCATGTACTGGCAACCGCAGCAAAGGTTCCACCAATGACTGCCCAAGTTGATAAAACAGCCCAACTACCGTGTAAATCTGACTTTGTTGTCAATTCTGTGATTTCTTCTCTTGTGAACAAATCACTTATTGATGTCCGTGTATTCATATCCCTACCCTACAATTTTTCTATTTCTATAGATACATAAATATAATTTTTATTTTAGATTAAGTAATATTTCTGTCAATACATTAAAATTAATTTTTCAGTAATATTTATACTAAACTGATTTCATAGAATCGTTGCCACAATTCCAGTCCAGTCTGATCCAATTGCTGAACACTTAATGCAAATTGATCACGTAAATGAACATCAACAAAATCCTCAGGTAATAATGGATCATTCATCAGCAAAGAAATGGTCTGCCGACCAAGCAGTAGCGATTCTTTAGCAGCAATATCTAAGCTTAATTGCTCAACTGTCTCCAACCACTTTTGAATCATTTGACTATATTTTTTATAGTTTTGGTTAAGCGTTTGAGTGGGCCAAAGCTTCGGAATTTTATTTAATGTTGTGGTGTCGAAATGATTAATTTGGCAAATTTTGGCGCTTTTTTCTAAGCCAGAAGCTTGTAATGCCAAAAATACCTCTTTAAAAGAAATGGCTAAATTATCAGGGCGAATATAAATGCCTTGTTCTAACTCTTTAAAACCGAAGTGCTTTAATGCGCGTTCTCGGCGGTTTAAAGCTGTACGATCGACTCGCCCTAATTCACCCGTAAAGACAGCTAAGTATTGGTGATCCCATTGTTTTGTTTGTTTAATTCCGTTTTTACGGTTCAACATCACATCCGCCCATTCGTGTGATTTAGCCGTAAATTGATATATACCTCGCTCAATTGCCTCAATCACCCCATCACTAGATAATCGGGTTACTGCGACACGAATACTATTTTCGCTAATCTCAAAAAGCTTCGCTGCGATAATAATTTGTTTAATCGAGATCTCACGACCTTGCAGCCCTAAAAGTAAATCAATGATTAAATCTCGGGCATTCATTTTAGCTATTGTCATCTTACAATCGAACCAGTTCTAAACATGAAAAAAGAAATAAAGAATAAGAATTTTAACTTAGAATCTCTCCCTTTTAGTAATTTTTCTAAAAGGGAGATTTTATTTTTATAGAAAAACAAATAATAAAATAATACCCAGTACAATCCGATACCAAGCAAATACGCGTAAAGTGTGGCGTTCAACAAATTTAACTAATGCGCTCACCACCAATAATGCCGAAATAAAAGCAGCAACAAAACCAACTCCAATATTCAACATATTATCTTGTGTCAATACATCCGCATTACGAATAAGATCAAAAGTTGCAGCCCCCAACATCGTTGGCATCGCAAGAAAGAAAGAAAATTCTGTTGCCGCTTTACGAGACAAGCCTGAGAACATTCCTCCCACAATGGTAGCACCAGAACGAGAAGTCCCTGGAATCATTGCAACGCATTGTGCACAACCGACTAAAAAAGCTTGCTTATAAGTAATTTTTGTCGCTTCAGTTGTTTTATGATCAAAATTTTTGGACTCAACCCAGAAAATAATCAGACCACCAACAATCAATGCGATTGCGACCACAAGTGGACTAAATAAGACACTTTTAATAAAATCGACTGCGAAAATACCAATCACGACAGCAGGAAAGAAAGCAATCAAAACGCTAAAAGCAAAATGACGCGCTTCTGAATCGCCACTAAAAAAACCTTTAACCAACTCAAAAATCTTTTGTCGGTATAACCAACAAACAGCCAAAATTGCACCGAGCTGAATGACAACTTCAAATACACGCCCATCGTCAGAATGGAAGTCGATCATGTGACCAAATAAAATCAAATGACCCGTACTTGAAATCGGTAAAAATTCGGTCAAGCCCTCAATAAACCCTAAAAATAAAGCCTTTAAAATTTCAATATGTTGCATAACTTACTCAAAAAATGCGTAATTCAAGATTAAAATAAAGGGCAAGCTTACCTTGAAATTAAATCATTTTATGTGATTGTCACGTAACGTTTTAACCTTGATCTTTCTAGCTCTAATACGAGTTTATTATTAAATAATCATCAAACTATTTTTCTTTTGCATTTGTTCAACAACTTCACGTGTATCGAATCCTAAACGCCAATAAAGCAACTCTAAAACATCTAATTCATCTTGCGTGATGATACGATCGCTCCATAAACATCGCTCTGCAATCGCTAAAATATTGAGACGATCACGTAATAATAAGCCTGAGACATCATTTAAAATTTCTGCTAAATCAAGTGGTTCATCAGAAATATCTGCGTAAATCTGCATTTCTTCGGGTGCTAAAATCTGTTGAAGAATTCGCTCACGCACCTCAAGCTGATTTGGACTATTAATTTGCTGTACATGTAATAAAGCATCAATTAAATGCACAATTTGTGCTTTCACATCTTCAAATGATGTTGGTAAATGTGCAGGCATAAGATTAAGTTCACGCTTTACTCGCTCCAACAATAAAGCATCAAGCAAACCCACTTCACCATCTTCTTGAATAATACAAGCCAATTTAGTCAAAAATTGACGAGCAATACTTGTCGGCATATGTCCAATATTTTTACAGGCATCATGGAAGATTTGAACATGAATACGACCATCTAAATTCAATAAAGAATCTACGATTGCATGACTTACCGCAGCTTCTTGAGGAATAAACTCACGATATTGACGAATCATCAAAATCGCAACCATCACTTCCCTTGAACCGGTCGCCGTTTGCATCGCTCTTTGTATTAATTCTGGGCGCTTTTTATTCTTCCGCATTTCAGAGTTTAAAGGCTTAATTGCATCATTCAAAGCAAAACTGATCGGCGATAAACGCAATAAAGGTAAAGGCTGTGGCGAGCTCCAAGGTAAGGTCATATCTGTCATTTCCTCTTCCAAAGAACGAAACAGACTGAATAAAGGACGATTGCGTAGCTTTTTTAAATTTTCTAATTGCAAATCCTGTAACAAAGTAGGATTTAGTTCATAAATTCGATCTTTGATACTTGGATGAATATTCATCCAACTTTGTGGACTAAGAGAATTTGCGAAACACATATGTGAAATCGACTCTGAATACGCACTATGAATTTGCGAACCTGAATGGTGGACATAGATACGTAACAAGGTTTGAATATTGGCATTATTATTCATCAAACGCATAGTTTTCAGGTCATTACGAAAGGTTCGCCCACTTAAGGTCAAATATTTAATTAAACGCGTAATTAAAATTCCTAAACTCCCAATTAGCCAAATCACTCCACCAATTGCAACAAAAATAGTTTCGAATTTGTTTCGATAAGACGTGGCATAAGGATTGTAGCCTGCTTGAGCTAATTTACTTCCCCATTGACTAAAGGTGGTTAAACCACTGTATAAGATTTTTAATTTAGTATTTTCAACTGCTTCACCTGATAAAATCTGGTTGAATTCATAACTTAATAAACCATATAGCTCTAGTTCATCTAAATTTTGTAAAGCACCCCAAGTTAAAATAATTACGATGTCTTGAGATCTGAAGCCTGCGGTTAACGCATTCACACCAACTTCATCTGGGAGCACATAAACAGCGGGGGTATCAATCGCAAAACTTTGAGCAACTTGCTCTACGACTTTTAATGCTGTGCTTTCTTCGGGCGTACTTTCGTCAAAAACAAGGCGTCTTGCTTTAAGTTGTTTTGCAAGTGAATGGCCGCCTTCACGTAAGACATAAAGTTCAGCACCAACCGACCAAACCAAAACAAAGAATAAAAGAAATATAAAATATGGGCTAAGAACATGCCACCAAATGAGTTGAGTATAGTCAAAGAAGTGAACAACTAAACCCAAAATCAAATTGAGAATAAAAACCGTCAATAACATAGCGAGCAAGCAAAAACTTACCGACCATGCAATATTTTTATTTTCAATTAAATAATGGCTCATTTCTTTCAATGTAAATTTTCCTGATTACATTGTTGATCTTAGAGGCTTCGAAACCTTAAGTATCATAAAATAAAAAAGCGGGAATTTCCCGCTTTTCTATAGATTTAAATGATTACTCTTCTTTAATACCTGTTAAATCAACAGAAGAAGCATCGATATTTACATCAATATAACCATCTGCTTTCTTTTTTGCTGAATCATTACGTTTCTGCTCGAGATTTATCAGATAGTCATTATCAATCCCACCAGCCACATAGATCCCGTCAAATACAGAACAATCAAATTCTCTTAAATCAGGTACTTTGCTGGTACGCACTGCGTTCTTTAAATCTTCCAAATCTTGGAAAACTAAACGATCTGCACCAATAATCTCACGAATTTCTTCAACTGTACGATCTGAAGCAATTAATTCAGATTTTGCTGGCATATCGATACCATACACGTTTGGATATTTCACCATAGGTGCAGCCGAAGCAAAGAATACTTTCTTCGCGCCAGAATCACGTGCCATTTGAATAATTTCATTGCACGTTGTACCACGTACAATCGAGTCATCCACTAACAGTACATTTTTATCTTTAAATTCAAGCTCAACTGGGTTTAGCTTTTGACGAACTGATTTTTTGCGCTGCTGTTGACCTGGCATAATGAAGGTACGTCCGATGTAACGGTTTTTCATAAAACCTTCACGGAATTTCACGCCCAAAATATTAGCCAATTCTAATGCTGAAGTACGACTGGTATCTGGAATTGGAATGACCACATCAATATCGTGCTCTTCACCCCATTCCTTCAAAATTTTATAAGCCAGTTTTTCACCCATTTTTAAACGAGCTTTATAAACTGAGATACCATCAATTGTTGCATCTGGACGAGCAAAGTACACATATTCAAAAATACATGGACGATATTCTGGATTTACTGCACATTGTTTAGTAAACAATTCGCCATTTGAATTAATGAAAACTGCCTCACCTGGTGCAATATCACGCTCAACTTTAAAACCTAGCGCTGTAATCGCAACGGATTCAGAGGCAATGATATATTCAATGCCTTGCTCAGTTTCACGAGAACCATAAACTAAAGGACGAATCCCGTTTGGATCACGGAAACCAACAAGCCCATGACCTGTGATCATCGCAACAACCCCATAAGCACCTTTACAACGCTCATGAACACGAGATACGGTATGGAAGATATTTTCTGGCGTTGGATTAAGTGTACCGATCTTCTGTAACTCATGTGCAAACACGTTGAGTAAAACTTCAGAATCAGAATCAGTATTCATGTGACGTAAATCTGTTTTAAACAGATCATCATGAATTTCTGCGGCGTTGGTCAAGTTACCATTGTGTGCAAGGGTAATACCATATGGAGAGTTTACATAAAACGGCTGTGCTTCAGCACTACTTGATGAACCTGCTGTTGGATAACGAACATGTCCTATCCCATAGTTACCAAGCAAAGCACGCATGTGACGGGTATGGAATACATCACGCACCATACCATTATCTTTGCGGAGGAATAAACGCCCTTGATGGCAAGTTACAATCCCTGCTGCATCTTGTCCTCGATGTTGTAACATCGTCAAGGCATCAAATAACATTTGGTTTACTGGCGATTTACCAGCAATCCCAACAACTCCACACATAGCAACCTCGCGACAAGCTAGGAACGGGGTTTAACCCCAATTAATAAAAAGGATTTTTCGTTGAATGATCAGAACGTTGATCTACTGAAGCGCGTTCTGACTCCTCCATTTCAGTCGAAGGGCGATGTAATAACGCACCTTCAGATGTCATTTGATGTATCGCTTCATTTGCAGCATCTTTTGATATTTCGGTCGCTAATGGCGCGTATGGCAACAAGATCTGTACAAATTTTGATTGTTTCCAATGCGATGAACTATTCACCCAAGGACCGACACCCTGCATCGCAATCAAGACAATTAATAAACCTTTTAGTGAACCAAATGCACCGCCTGCTAGACGATTTAATGGGCCCAATTTTAAACTTTTCAAGAGCCCATTCAGGAATGCGGTAATAACCCATGTGCAAATCACGATGGCTAATACAATAAAAGCAAAAGCAGCAATTTTTTGCACAACTGGGTCTTGGCTTAGACTGCTCATCGCAGGTGCCCAAATGACGGCGTATTTAGCCCCAATGACCAATGCGAATATCCACCCGATCAAGTTCGCAAAGGCTTTAATAAATCCTTGACGCAAACCGTTCAACCCTCCAATGAGCAAGATGATCAGGATGATGATATCAAGTGTGTTCATGTCACACAGTCATCGCGTTAACACAATCTTTTACTAGTGTTGGACCTGTATAAATAAGGCCACTGTATACTTGAACGAGACTCGCACCCGCCTCTTGTTTTGCTACGGCCTGCTCACCTGAAACAATTCCCCCGACACCAATTAAAGGAATTTTTCCATCTAAAACATCGGCGAACTGACGTAAACATTCGGTGCTTTTCTCAAAAACAGGTGCGCCCGACAAACCACCAGCTTCATTACCATTCGGCAAATTTTCAACACCTTCTCGCCCTAATGTCGTATTGGTAACAATCAAGCCATCAATCTTAAATTTCAATAATTGTTTAGCGATAAATGTAATATCTTCAGGCGTTAAATCTGGCGCTACTTTGAGTACTAAAGGAACATAATGATTATTTTCTTTAGCAAGTTCTAGTTGACGTTGTTTCAAAGTTTGTAATAGCTCTGTAAGTGCATCGCCACTTTGTAAACTACGTAAATTCTTTGTATTCGGTGAGGAAATATTAACTGTAATATATGATGCGT
The DNA here is from genome assembly GCF_014636095.1 of Acinetobacter modestus. GTDB lineage: Bacteria > Pseudomonadota > Gammaproteobacteria > Pseudomonadales > Moraxellaceae > Acinetobacter > Acinetobacter modestus. Next base: position 465,391 of record NZ_BMDV01000002.1, on the reverse strand, counting down.
AATTATAAACTTTTTCTAAACAAATCAAATAATCAGAAACCGCATCTTCAACGGCAGTATCTGCATTTTTACCAATGTTAATTCCTAAAACGCCTTTAAACTTAGCAGCTTTAACATTTTCAATCAGTTGATCAACACCGTCATTATTGAATCCCATGCGATTGATGATTGCTTTCGCTTCTGGAATACGAAATAAACGTGGTTGAGGATTACCTGCTTGTGGACGTGGTGTAATGGTACCAATTTCAATAAAACCGAAACCTAAAGCAGCTAGAGCATCAATGTGTGCACCATTTTTATCTAAACCAGCAGCAAGACCAACAGGGTTTGGAAACTCGATACCCATACAGCTCACCGGTTTATGTGCAGTTTTCTGATGCATCAATCCAAATTTATGCGCTGTATCGAGCATAGAAAGTGTGAGTTCATGTGCACGCTCTGGTGCTAAAGTAAACAACAAAGGGCGAGCCAATGAATATAACATACCAATCACAGTCTACTGATTTTTCAAGTAGCCGTATTATAGGCATAGGCTCAACAAAACACCATGCTTGACATATGCTTATTTTGTAGAGTCTTTGCTTTAGTGCTTCTTGATTAAACAATTTTCTGGTTTTATTCAGATTTTTAATCTTAGTCAGTTTATTTGCAATTGATTCAAATTAACATTTCGCAGTTCAATAAAAAAAGGAACTAAGCTCATTTAAAGCTTAGTTCCTTTCACTAAATTGTAGAAATGTTACTTATTTCCAAGAATAAGACACACCAGCACCTACAGCAGTTGTATTACCATTATTAAAGCCTGTTGAGAATGCTCCTTTGATTGCAACGCCATTATCGAAGTAATGACTTGCTCCCACAGCGATAGCAGACTGACTATCATAATACCCCATACCCATACCGACAGTAGAAGCACCTTGTTCAGCTGGCATTGGAATATTTGTCATCGCAGTAATACCAGCAATACCTTGCGCGGCAATTTCTCGGTTTTTACGAACATCTTGATTCGTTTGATCCACACGGCTTGATACATCTCTAAAGTTATTTTCTAGATCCATAACTTTGGTATCAGTATAAGCTTTCGAATCAGAAAGCACTTTTGCATCAGCAGTTTTATATTCTTGACGCATTACCACTTCACGACTATCTGTATATCCTTTTGCACTTGTTAATGTTGCCTGATCACCTGCATCTGCATAAGTTTTAGCATCAGTTAAAGTTTTGGTATTGGCATCTTTCATCTGCTTAACATTTACAGCATCAGTATCTTGTACACCAGCTGCAACATGAATAATCTGACGTTCTTTACCAGCAGCACCAACTGAAACAGTATTATCTCTGTCAGACGCTGAATCATTACCCAAAACAACAGCATTTTTGGCAGCAGTATTTACGTTATTGCCAACAACAAAACTGTTATCACCAGTGATCGTATTATCATTACCAACAGCATAACTTCCATTTGCTTGAATGACGTTTGGATCACCAAAGGCACCTGAACGCTCACCTTCAACTTTATTGCCTTTACCGACTACAGTATTTGATTTTCCTTTTGCTGAAGCTCCAGAACCCACAACCGTATTATTTTCACCATCGGCAACAGCACCATCTCCAAGAGCCGTAGCTCCAGAGCCTGTGGCTTTAGCACCAAAACTCGTTACATTTGGATTAGCATCAAGGTAAGGATTGTTACCACCACCACCTTGAGATGCAAGCCACTCTTGTTCCGTACCTGTATAGCCATTGTCAACGGCTATTTCAAATGCACTCTTACCATTTGCTCCTGTATCTCCTTTAGATCCTTGAGCACCTGTAGCTCCAGTTGCACCGATATCACCTTTGTCGCCCTTAGCTCCAGTTGCGCCCGTAGCACCTACGTCACCTTTATCGCCCTTGTCACCTTGAGCGCCTGTAGCTCCTGTTGCACCAGTTGCACCAGTTGCGCCGATATCACCTTTGTCACCCTTAGCTCCAGTTGCGCCGATATCACCTTTGTCACCCTTAGCTCCAGTTGCGCCCGTAGCACCGACATCACCTTTATCGCCCTTGTCACCTTGAGAGCCTGTAGCTCCTGTTGCACCAGTTGCGCCGATATCACCTTTATCGCCCTTGTCACCTTGAGCGCCTGTTGCACCAGTCGCGCCGATATCACCTTTGTCGCCTTTTGCTCCAGTTGCACCTGTAGCACCGATATCACCTTTATCGCCCTTGTCACCTTGAGCGCCTGTAGCTCCTGTTGCACCCGTAGCACCTACGTCACCTTTATCGCCCTTGTCACCTTGAGCGCCTGTGGCTCCTGTTGCACCCGTAGCG
>NZ_BMDV01000002.1:462820-463068 GCF_014636095.1 Acinetobacter modestus | reverse complement strand
CCTGTGGCTCCTGTTGCACCGATATCACCTTTGTCGCCTTTTGCTCCAGTTGCACCTGTAGCACCGATATCACCTTTATCGCCCTTGTCACCTTGAGCGCCTGTGGCTCCAGTTGCACCCGTAGCACCTACATCACCTTTATCGCCCTTGTCACCTTGAGCACCCGTAGCTCCTGTTGCACCCGTAGCACCGATATCACCTTTATCGCCCTTGTCACCTTGAGCGCCTGTAGCTCCTGTTGCACCGAT
>NZ_BMDV01000002.1:0-462810 GCF_014636095.1 Acinetobacter modestus | reverse complement strand
TCGCCCTTGTCACCTTGAGCGCCTGTGGCTCCAGTTGCACCCGTAGCACCTACATCACCTTTATCGCCCTTGTCACCTTGAGCGCCTGTGGCTCCAGTTGCACCGATATCACCTTTGTCGCCTTTTGCTCCAGTTGCACCTGTAGCACCGATATCACCTTTATCGCCCTTGTCACCTTGAGCACCGGTAGCTCCTGTTGCACCAGTCGCGCCCGTAGCACCTACATCACCTTTATCGCCCTTGTCACCTTGAGCGCCTGTGGCTCCTGTTGCACCAGTTGCGCCCGTAGCACCTACGTCACCTTTATCGCCCTTGTCACCTTGAGCGCCTGTGGCTCCAGTTGCACCCGTAGCACCTACATCACCTTTATCGCCCTTGTCACCTTGAGCACCCGTAGCTCCAGTTGCACCCGTAGCACCGATATCACCTTTATCGCCCTTGTCACCTTGAGCACCCGTAGCTCCTGTTGCACCAGTCGCACCCGTAGCGCCGATATCACCTTTATCGCCCTTGTCGCCTTGAGCACCCGTAGCTCCTGTTGCACCAGTCGCGCCTGTAGCACCGACATCACCTTTATCGCCCTTGTCGCCTTTGTCACCTTTTAAAGAGGCTAGCCACTGCGTTTGTGTACCAACATATCCACCTACAACTGCAAGTTCATAAGCACTTTTACCATCAGCTCCACCGCCTGTTGGTAAACCATCAATTTGGCTTTGTAAACTCGTTAATTTAGTATTTACAGCAGTAAAAGCACTTCCTATATTTGTATAATTTGACCCTTGTATGACATAAGTTGGGCCAGTAAATACGCCTCCGCTAAAACCTGCACCACCACCAAAAACATTGGCCAACGAATTTAGTTGGCCAAAATTAACTGCATCATTTGTAGATATACCGTTTGATAGGTTGGTGATCTTATTATTATTGAAGGAAATTGAACCATTTCCAGGATCATTCCCTAATGCTCCCTTAGAGGTAATTCCGCCTGCTCCAACTTTTAAAGTATCAGTGCTAATTGTTACATTTAAATCATCATTCAACAGTTTATTATCGGAAACCAATGTACCTGAAGGTTGATTTAAACAATAAAGTGTTCCCCAGTATTGTTGTGAAATAATCGTATTATTCAATGCAGCAGTCGCAATACTCGGATTATTGTTAGAGCCTTGTGCGCCACATGTAATCACTTGCTCAGCAAACACTTGTTGTGAAACCAAACTGATTAAAGATAGACCTGTAGCCACAACCAATGGTTTTAACTTAAATAACTGGATGTTACTGGCTATTTTTGATGGTTGTTGCACGCTTCCAGTGACCTGACTCCCCTTACCTGAATTTTTGGTATTTTCTGATACAACGACACAGCACCCTAGAGATTTATTCCAAATTTTTTTAAAGATAAGATTCATACTATTCCCTTCTTTTTGTGAATATAAACACATAAATTAGAGAGTATTTTTAGTAATAAAGAATCATTGAAATTTGGTAGAAAAATAAAAAAATATCGATAAAAAAAACTGTTTGGAATAACAAATTTCAATGATGTAAATCATCTTCAACTCACATTTAATAACGTGAAAACAAAACAAGAAAAAATTAAATATTTTTTATCATTAAAAACAAGGATTAAACATGAGTATCTTAGAAAGACTAAGCAAGCGCGAACGTCAAATTTTTTTAAATGTTGGTATACAATTATCGCGTTAAAGAAATATCCATCAAACTACACATCAGTGAACGTACTGTCACAACCCATCAAGAAAATATTTACCAGAAATTAAAAATCCATCACCGCGCCTGCTTAATTCAATTTTGCCCCTATTATTCAGAATTCCTAAACAATCTTACCTCTAGAGAACGCAGCATCGTTCAGCTATTGACCCAAGATCTATGTAGTTCAGATATTGCCGTACAGCTCAATCTAACAATTGAAACTATTTATAGTTATCGCAAATCGATAAATCGAAAATTCAAAGCAATCCAAGAAAAATACGATGTTTTGGGGGTATGCGCCTAACTCAAGATCAATTTTAATGACTTACACAACAATGACTAACAACACTTCTGAAAACTAAAAGGAAAAAATTATATGAGCGCAGATCCATTTGTTGGTGAAATTATTCTTGTTCCGTACAACTTTGTCCCTCGCGGCTGGGCTATTTGTAATGGACAATTACTTTCGATCGCACAATACCAAGCATTATTCAGTTTATTAGGTACAACCTATGGTGGTGATGGTGTGAGAACATTTGCATTACCGAATTTAGTAAATCGATTTGCGCTAGGCGTAAATACTAATGCACAGCTTGGTCAGGCGGCTGGTAATAATAGTACGACCATATTAGCGAATAACTTACCACCTCATAACCATGTGATTGCAGCTCAAACTGTCTCTGCAGCAGTAACGTTTACTCCTCAAGCAAGTTCTGCTGGTGGTAATACATCAAGTCCAACAGATGCTATCTGGGCAAATGCGAATGATACAACCACAGGTGGAACACTTGATACTTTCGCTCAAAATGTAGCCCAACCAGTCAACATGAAAGCAATACAAGGTAGTGCTCAAGTGACCATACCTTTGCAAACCACTTCTAATACAGGTTCTGGACAACCAATTAATATAACAAACCCATATTTAGGCTTGTATTACATCATTAGCTTGGAAGGCATTTATCCTTCACGACAATAATTGTATTTTTATCACAATGAATCTAGATATGTTAATTCAAACTAGATTCATTGTACTGAGATAATTATTTGAGGAATACAACGTAAAGCATAAGTTACAGAATATTTTTAAAAGTTAAAATTAAAGTAATTTTTAGGTGAATTATAGTATAAAAATCAGATATTAAAAAATATAGATTAATAATAATGATAATTAATAAGTTATCGTTTATTATTATTAAAAATTAAAACAAGTATTAATTTAAAATAAATAAATGAATTATTATTAAAAAAATATAGAAAATATAGAAAGCATGTTTATAATTAAAAAAGCTTCACTACTTGATAATTATGATGATCGAACAAACGATAGAAAAAGAAGCACATTTTGACAGCCCTCTATTTTCATTCGACTTACCTAAACCGGTATTGATTGTCGAAGATGACAGCATTATTCAAAATAGATTAAAAAAACTATTAATAGATCTTAATTACAATAATGAAGATTTAATCTTTTCTAATACACTGGACCAATCAATAGCCTCAGTAAAAGCAAAAAAAATTGCTTTTGCTCTAGTCGATTTGGGCCTACCCGATGGTAATGGCACTAAACTAATCAGAACTTTACGCCAAAAGAATCCCACTGTTCCAATTTTAGTTATATCTGCATGGAGTACAAGAGAGGCTATTTTTAAAGCGATTCAAGCAGGTGCAACTGGTTATTTATTAAAAGAGCGAGATGATTTTGAAGTCCTCATGTCTATTAAGCAAATCTTAAAAGGCGGCATACCAATCGACCCTTTTCTTGCTCAGATTATTTTAACAAATATGGTCAAAAAGCCACAAAAGATTAAAAACTCACCAGAAAATTTATCTGCAAGAGAATTAGAAATTCTAGATTACGTTACTCAAGGATTTAACAATCAAGATATAGCAAATGAATTAGGATTATCGCGTTATACCGTAGAAGCTCATTTACGCAATATATATAGTAAGCTTGCGGTAGATAGTCGTTCTAAAGCAATAAAAATTGCATATTCATTGGGTTTATTCTGAAAATTGGGAAAGAAATTATAAATAAATGTCGATTATTCAAAATTCATTTAACCTATTTATTCCTATTTTCATCATAGCATTTGGTGCTATTTTACTAACCACAACTTTAAAAAAATATTTACCTCCTTCTATTTCTTGGTTATCAATTTTCCTAATGATGACAGGATCTAGTTTATTAATTCTGCATTTAGCCCCTGTTCAAAAAACACCTCATTGGTATTTCTTTTTCAGCTTAATTTATTTAGGTGTATTTTTCTCATTTGCTCAAGCAGTTTTATATAAGTTCAATCAATCTTTTTCTTTCAAATTCAGTTTTATTCTGGTTAGTATTTTTATTCCTATATTATTTTATTTCGCTTATCTAAATTCAAAATTAGAACTTACTTTGCTTATTTCTTTCCTTTTTTCGGCGTGCATTGTTGGCTTAAAATTTCCAAAAATCTTCGCTGTAAATAGCTATAGTATGATAGACAAAGTGATCAAAATTATTTTTCTATCATCAGGTTTAATTTTTATAGTCCCTCTCATCGATCAGAAAATTATTTTTCAAACAGTGCACACAGATCATGATTGGTTTCAAATACAATTGTGCTTTTTATTTGGGCTGCTGATTTTTTCAACATTATTAATTATCAGTAATGTCAAAGATATTTTAAACATTCATCAAACAGAATTAGAAAGAATGAGACGTCAGGAGCGACTACAATTTTCTCATGATTTACATGATATTTTAGGCAGTTCTTTAGTTCGTTCTATTGGTGTGATTAGCCAAAGTAAAGAAAATTTTGATAACCAACAGTTCTTATCTATTCTGAAACTGCTACGTGATGATCTCAGAGAAGTCATCGACAGTGGATCAAGTGTCTCAGGTGAAGTTCCGAAAACACCTATTTTATGGGGAGCGCCTGTTAGACATAGATTTAGTCAAATTTTCAATGAGTTAAGTATTCAATCTGTTTGGGATTTTGCAGAAGTTTGGCATTCACAACCTAGTGCATTGGAATGTTTGACATTATTGCGGATTACAGAAGAAGCACTTACCAATGTCATCAAACATAGCTACGCCAAGAAAGTCATTGTTCGTTTGTATTTTTCTGACCTTAAACAAATTATTTTAGAGATTGAAGATGATGGGATCGGCTTTAATGTCGATGAAGTGAATAGTGCAAATGTCAATATTGGTTTACGTAGCATGAAAATTCGTCTTGAGAAAATTCATTCTGTCATGGATGTTCAGTCCAAGCGTGGTCAAACCATCATTAGAGTTATTCAGAGTTAATCATGATGAATCTATAAATATAAAGGAGCTACAAGCTCCTTTATATTTATTGCACGGTCGCAGTTAACTTGATTTGATTGTTATTTGAAACCATGTCCATTTTTTGGATGCTTAACCCCATTTGAGAGAGTTGCATTAAAAAGTTTGCAAGAACAGCATAATTTTGATGTTCAGCGACAATTTGAATTTGCTCACCATTTTGCTGTGAAGAAACTGATAAGCCTTGTTGTTGTGCCGTACGTTGAATTTTATCTGCTGCTGATAGCTCCAGATCATTTGCAGGTTTCATTGTTGCTGCATTACTTTGCATCCAAACCGTTAAATCTTTTAATTCATTTAAACGTTTTTGCTGTTGCTCGGCCAAAGCATGCATTTTCCATAATGCAAAACCAATAATCACAACAACTAAAAAAACTGTTGTGAAAATTACCATCACGCGTTCACGTACAGATAAGCTCTGTAAATATTGATTTAAGGTTTCAATTTTTTGATCGAAACTATTTTGTAGACCTGTTAATGCTTTCATTATTTTACTTTTACCACCCCAATCGCACCAATCGAATCTGCTTGAACGTTACCCAATTCAGCTTGGAAACCTTGTTGGTTTAATTGTTGAGTTAATCCTTGTAAGTCATCTGCGGATTTAGCTTTTAATGACATTGCTAAAGTCGAAGCATCATAATTGACTTGCTGAGCAATGATCTGTTTCTGCATTAAAATCGGTCCTACTCTACTCAACAACGAAAGTGCTTGTGTATCACCTAGCTGACTCATACGTAATTGACTTTCAAACTGACTTTTAATGTTTTGCTCAGTAACGCGACTATTTTCACCAAACCAGAATTTATATTGATCTATCGCCTGAGCCGATGTCTGATCAGCCACTTTTTTTAGTTTAGACCAACGCAAAGCATCATAACCTAATTGAACAAAAATAACGGCAACCAAAACCAATGCTGAAGCTTTCCAATAACCTGACCACTGAACTTCTGCATTCTTGGATTTTGGCAAAACATTAAATGGATGCTGTTTTGCCTTTGCCAAGGGCTGAAATTGGTAACTAAATTCAGTGTATTGATCTTGGCTTGAAGCAGCCATAACAGTTGCTAATTCAGTTGAATTAAGATTTGCCAGCTTATAGTTCGTTTCAGGTGTTTGAAACTCGAGGAATAATCCCAAGTCATCCACTGAATTACCAGACCATTCCGATTCTCTTACCAATAAGTGATCATACAGGTTTGCAATCACAACTTGGTTTTCTTCTGGTGTTGGCAATATTAGAAAATCAGGTAAAAACGCTGCAATTTGAATTGGCAAAAGACTAAGTGCGTGTTGCCATGTCTCAACTGTGGAATGAGCCACGCCCATCACATTAAGCTGATCATTTTGAAAATGATGAACCACCTTCATTTGATCGATTGGCAAAGTCACATATTCTTCTAATAAGTATTTAAGCCCTTCTTGCCCTAACTGCTTGTAGTGCATTTTTGTCATAGGTTGCTGCAAGATTTGCGCATTACGACTTGGAAAATAGACCATCGCCTCTTTTCCATTATGCGCTTGTAAGTCCTGAATCAACTGCTCAAGACTATTTGCCTGTAACCAATTTTCCCCTGCCGACCAATACCATGTTCCATTGGTTTCGGGCATCCATATATACAGCATCGGTGTTCAGTACCCTTATCCTATCGCGGATATATAAATTATAGTGTTGGTATAAAACGATTCTTTTGTGTTGATAAACCATTGGCAATCACAGCTTGATCATAAATACGTGCTTCTGCTAATGCAAACGGATTAAAATTCTCATGGGTCAATTGCTCTGCGATATGTGCAACTACATTCATATGACAGACCACAGCAATGGATTCATAGGGTAATTTAGATAACCATTCAATTGCATCTTTAGCATCATCATCAGGTTTAATTTTATCGCAAATTAAAACAGGAATACCGTGAAAATGAGCCTTGATGTGTGCCAAAGTTTCTTGGGCACGTAATAGCGGACTAACAATAAAAATTTCAGGCTGAATGACATCTTTTAAAAAATGTCCTGTTTGCTCTGCTTGTTGATGTCCACGCACTGTTAATGGGCGTTGCGTATCATTACCGTTAATTGCTGGAGATGCTTCACCGTGACGTACTAAAGTTAACTGCATAAAACGACCTTATTATTTATACCTATATATTAACAATGATTGATGACAGTTTTCTGATTAAACTTCATGATGTGGTAAAACAAATTCTACATCACTACGATGACCATTTTTCATCAATGATAAAGCGATCGTCATTGGTGGCGCATTTTCAAAAATAACTTCATATAAAGCATTGGTAATCGGCATGTAAACATCCAGTTCTTGTGCTTTAGCACGTACTTGGACAATGGTATTAATCCCTTCAGCTGTTTGACCTAACTCTTTAGTTGCTTGATCAAGTGTTTTACCCGAACCGAGTGCAAAACCAATTTGATAGTTACGACTTAATGGACTATTACAAGTTGCAAATAAATCACCTACACCAGAAAGCCCTAAAAAAGTTAAAGGATTTGCACCCTGCTTGACTGCAAAACGACTCATTTCCGCCAAAGCACGGGTTAAAATCATGCTTTTGGTATTTTCACCGATGTTATAAGCAGCACCCATACCCATCGCAACTGCATAAATATTTTTTAATGCTCCACCCAGTTCTACACCGTGTACGTCATCGCTACCAAACACACGGAATAACGCACTATGCAAAGCATGTTGTACCGCATAACGTACCAATTCCGATTCACTTGCAATCACTGTTCCTGATGGCATACCTGCCATAATTTCTTTTGCTAGATTTGGACCTGATAAAACGCCGTAAGGAACTTCTGGTAATTCTGCACGAATAATCTCACTCATGAAACTAAAGGTTTTTGCTTCAATTCCTTTGGTTAATGAAACTACTGCTTGGGCTGTAATAAACGGCGCAATTTGTTTTAAAACATCACGAAATGAGTGACTCGGAATTGCGACCAAAATAATATCTCGATCTCTTACTGCTAATTCTAAATCAGCAACAGCGCGCAAAGCTGGCTCTAATGGATAATCAGGTAAATAACGTTTATTAATATGTGTTTGATTAATTTCTTCTGCTACAGCCGCATCTCGAATCCAAATCATGGTATCGCAACCATTGCGTACAGCTAAATTTGCCATTGCTGTACCAAAACTTCCACCACCTAATACAGTAATTCTTAATGCTGTTTTTTGATCTACTGCCACAGGCTCAACTAAATCACTAAATTTTAACTCTGTCATTTTTTTTCCTGAAACCAATTTCTTTCTTTAATCATTCATCAATAAGATTAAACTTGTTGCCATACTTTTAAAAAATCTTGACTCTCTATTTCTGCACGAGGTGCAATCGTTTTAGCAGCTGTTCCAATATAAATAATACCCGAAATCAAATCTTGCTCTTTTAAGCCAAATTGTTGCTTAAGCCAATTGGATTCTACAACTGCACCAGAACGCCACATACTCGCAAAACCTTGTGCTTGTAATGAGAGTAAGAAGTTTTGAACAGCGGCACCCGTACTTAAAATTTGTTCGAAGTGCGGAACCTTTGGGTGATCTTGGATCGTAGTTAAGGCTAAAACAAGTAAAGGCGCGCGAAATGGATGATGCTTCACTCTTTCTAATTGTGCAGGGTCATTTTCGCCCATATCAGCTAAAGCATTTGCTAAAAACTCACCAAAAGCCGCTCGTTGCTCAGGTGTTACAATCACAAAACGTGTTGGTTTTAAACGATGATGATCAGGTGCAGTCAATGCAGCTTGTACTGCTTTTTCGAGTTGTTGTAAATTTGGCGCTGGTTCAACAAGCTGACCAATAGATTGACGTTGATGAATATTTTGATGAATTGTCTCTATATTTGAGTCCGTCATTGACATGAATCTAACTAACACAAGGATTTGTTTAGATTAGCATAATCTAGCCAATTTCCACCACGTTTAATCCTTGCTTAATCATCAATTTGAGAAATTTAACAGAGCGTCACTACAAACTGTACATAACCTGCAAAAGCAATTAAAAATAATATGTTCAAATAATCCAATTAGGTAACTACTTGAGAACAAGCAATGAAAAAAACGTTAATCATGAGTTTATTAGGTGGCTTGGTACTCGGGCTCACCGCATGTGCATCTACACCAACCAACACCTTAGCGATCCAAAAAGAAAATAATCAATATGAAGTGACGGGAATTGGTAAAACCAATTTGATCGCTAAAAATAATGCCATTAGTGCCGCTCAAAAAACTTGTACCCGAAATACATCACCAGTAGTGGTTGATGAGAAAACTGCATATCAAGGCGTTTTAAAAGGTGTAGTCGATGAACAAACAGGCAAATTGGTTGAAGCTGCTGCGGGTGTACTTGGAACGATTACAGGTAAAAATGCTTCATTAGCCAAAGATGATGACTATCAAACAACGCTTACTTTCTATTGCAAAGCCAATTCATAAATATAAAAAAGCCGATATTAATATCGGCTTTTTTATTACATTCAGCTTAGTGAGCTTCGCTCGCAGCCTCTTCTGAAGCTGGGCTTACTGCTTCAGCATTTTTCTTATCTTGTAATTCTGGCTTATCAATTGCGTTGATCGCAGCTTGTTGCTCTGGAGTAGTCGGTGCTGATACTTCTGAAGCTACTTGTTCTTGCTGTTCAACATTTTTTGCTTCTTCTTTCTTTCCACATGCAGTCAACATGATTGGAGCAATAATTAAAGCGGCAAGGGTTAATTTCATTTTCATCACGGCTTTCCACAGTTACTTGGTTAAGTTGATGACAATCATATTGCAAATATATGACATTTTAATGACACAATAAAAAGAGCCGATTGATATCGACTCTTTTTTAAATCAATTGTTATATAACGGAAGCTAAACCTTACTTAAGCACGCTCAAGTAAAACAGCCACCGCAGGTAATGTTTTGCCTTCTACAAATTCTAAGAATGCACCACCACCCGTTGAGATATAACCGATTTGATCAGCTACTTCATATTTATCAATAGCTGCTAATGTATCACCACCACCTGCAATTGAAAAACCAGCAGATTCAGCAATTGCCAATGAAAGCGTCTTGGTTCCTTCACCAAATTGATCAACTTCAAATACGCCTACTGGACCATTCCAAAGAATCGTTTTTGATGTTTTTAAGATTTCTGCAAAAGCTTGTGCAGTTTCAGGACCAACATCTAAAATCATGTCAGTATCTGCAACATCTTCTACTTTCTTAACAACTGCTTGAGCATTTGCTAAAGAACCCAAGAAGTCACTGAAGTCGATTTGAGTTGCATCAGCAACAACGACATCAGTTGGTAATGGAACACTTACTTTTGCAGCAATTTGTTTTGCAGTGTCAATTAAATCAGCTTCATAGAGAGATTTACCAACATTGAAACCAGCAGCAGCAAGGAATGTATTAGCAATACCACCACCCACAATCAATTGATCACAAATAGTAGAAAGTGAATTTAATACATCAAGTTTTGTTGATACTTTAGAACCTGCAACAATTGCTACCATTGGTTTTTCAGGTGTTTGCATTGCTCGACCTAGCGCATCTAATTCAGCGGCTAATAACGGACCAGCAGCAGCAACTTTTGCAAAACGTGCTACGCCTTCTGTTGACGCTTCTGCACGATGAGCAGTACCAAATGCATCCATAACGAATACATCACAAAGTGCTGCATATTTTTGTGCAAGCTCTTCTTTGTTTTTCTTTTCGCCATGATTGAAACGTACATTTTCAAGTAATACCACTTGACCCGCTTCAACCTCAACGCCATCTAAATAATCAGTAAATAATTTAACATCCTGACCCAAAGCAGTGCTTAAATAAGCTGCAACTGGTGCAAGTGATTGCTCTGGCTTTGGCTCACCCTCTACAGGACGACCAAGATGAGAAAATACCATTACCGCAGCGCCTTTATCTAACGCAGCTTTGATTGTTGGTAATGCAGCACGTAAACGTGCATCGCTGGTAATTTCCCCATTTTTTACAGGAACGTTTAAGTCTTCACGAATAAGAACACGTTTACCTGCTAAATCAAGGTCAGTCATGCGCTGAAAATTCATGGATGGCTCTCTAGTTGATTTTAAAAACGGCACAATTTTAAATGATTCTCTGAAATAAAGGTGAGTTTTTTTGCAGAAAAGCTGTCTAAAATTTCACTTTTGATTATCATAATCATCGTCATTAAATCTTTGTATTCTTATGTCTATTCATCCTGATCCAAAAATTAATCGTTTAAATGTTCTTGGCGAACCTTTATCTAGTTGTTGCTTTGACCCGATCACGGGCTATTTTCGTAATGGTTTTTGCCATACGGCGATCACGGACTTAGGTCAGCACACCATGTGTGCGCAAATGACTTCAGATTTCTTAAATTTCTCACAAAAAGTTGGGAATGATTTAATTACGCCTTTACCAGAAGTGGGTTTCCCTGGATTAAAACCAGGTGATTTTTGGTGTATTTGCGTCACACGTTGGGTTGAAGCATACGAAGCAGGTCATGCCCCACCGATTAAGTTGAATGCATGCCATAACGCGGTTTTGCATTATGTGCCACTGAATATTCTCGTGGAATATGCGGTCTAATGAATCAGTTTGAATTGATTTTGGCATCGAGCAGCCAAACCCGTAAAGACTTGATGGATCGTTTACGATTGGACTATCGTTGTATTTCACCTGATATTGATGAATCTGCAATGGGTGAATTACATGCCGATGATTTGGCTAAACGTCTGGCTTATGAGAAGGCACGTGTCATTGCTGAACAAAATCCAAATGCGATTGTCATTGGTTCTGATCAAGTCGCTTGGCGTGAACACGCGCCATATGATTTTATCGGTAAGCCTTTAAGTGTTGAAAATGCTATTCAACAATTACAAGAAAACTCAGGAAAAATCGTGTTTTTTAGCACCGCTCTCAGTGTTCAGCACTTGCAATCAGGATTTAAAAGAACACTGGTTGAGCATTACCAAGTGAAATTTCGCCAATTGACACTGACTGAGATTGAACATTATATCGAGATTGATCAACCGTTACATTGCGCAGGCAGTTTTAAGTGTGAAAGCTTAGGGATTAGCTTATTTGAGAAAATGGTTGGTGATGATCAAACTACATTGATGGGTCTACCCATGATTCAATTATGCAAGATCTTACGTGCTTTCGAGCTTAAAGTTCCTTAGAAAACCTTATCTAAGCTTATTGAGACAAGGTATTTTTTCAGGTCAATTAAGTTAGATACAGCTCCAATCCCCTTTTTTCACTATAAACACTTATAACCAGTGCTTTGAAGACCTTGTTTAATAAACTTTGCATTATCTTCAGGCATTGTTTCTCTTAACTGGTCGATTGATTTCTGAAAATATGGATGAACTTTAGATTGATTAGCTATATAAGTAATCCTTTCCGCTGCCTGTACCGCATCACAAACGGTTTTTTTATCTTTAATTTTATTCAGATCAAAATCATTATCTATTAAAACTTCAAATCCATTCATTAATGCAGGCATATCACTGTAAATAATTTTTAGTAAAGCATAAAATTCCTTCATATCTTTTTTCGTTGGTTCTACTTCATAAGCCTGTGTTGAAGTTGATCCCATCAGAGCGATTAATGTAAGAAATAGCGCAATCTTTTTCATTTTATAAGTTATTGCAAAATATATGAAAAATTAGTATAGCATTTCATTATTAGCACTGAAAACTACATTTATGAACCTTTATTACTACATAACAAATTATTAATATTCGATTTTGCTTTAACGCTATCAAATTTTAATAATAACTGCTTATTTTAGCCACACCCTTACCCAAACCCAATTTGGATAAGGGTAAACCACCTATTCTTCAACTGAAGAAACTCTCTTCGGCAAAGCAAACCAAATAAAAATTGACAAGATCAAGAACAAGAGCGCAGCCAAATTCAGTACGGAACGATGCGATTGACTAAAGGCCTGTTTTGCAGCTTCAATCAAATGTTCAGCAATTGTTGGCTGTAATTGCTTAGCGGCTTGAACTGCCTCACCAATCGAACTACTCACCTGTTCGATAATGTTATGTGGCACATCGACTGGAACCACAATCGAGTTGGCATAAAACCATGACAACATCAAACCGAAAAAGGCAATTCCTAAACCTGCTCCCAACTCATACGCCATTCCCTCAATTGCCCCTGCTGCGGTCGCCTTACTTGACGGCACAGAAGACATAATTGCAGAGGTTGAAGCCAGTAAAGCAATTTCAACACTGAGGCCCAACACAACCATCCAGCCCCATACTTGCATCTGCGCCTGCATAAAGTCAGTATTTGCCAAGCCCCATAAACTTAAAGCACTCATCAACATACCAAGCGATGCAACTGAGCGCAGACCGAAATGATTGACCAGCATACTAGCAATCGGACCACCTAAACTAATCGCAATCATAAAGGGTAAAATAAATGCCCCAGCTGCCAATGGTGAAAGCTGATAAACAAATTGTAATTCCTGTGAAATCAGCAATTCAAAACCGACCAGTGCCATCATAGATACAATCGCCATCACTACACCTGTCGCAATCACAGGATGTTTGAATAATTGAATATCAATCATTGGAGAGGTTGATGTGAGCTGTGTACGAATAAAGCCAATCAATAAACTAAAACCCACTGCAAAGATCAAAACCGACCAGATACTAAAACCATGCATCACTGTTTTAATCGCATAGATCATACTTAGGATAGCTACCACCAACACAATAGCCTGTAACAAGTTAAGATTCTGCTTCGGTTGCCCTGCCTGTTTCGGAATGACAAATATAGTAAAAATAATGACAGCAAGCATAATCGGAACATTAATCAAGAAGACTGAGCCCCAATGAAAATGCTCCAATAGAAAACCACCCAATAATGGACCAAATGCAGCACCGCCGCCGCCAACTGTAGCCCAAATGCCTAGAGCAAAATTACGTTGTTTTTCATCAAGAAAAGTATTACGAACTGCAGATAAAGTCGCAGGCAAAATCATGGCTGCACCAACCGCCAATAAAGCACGTGAACTAATCAGTGCATATGCAGTAGAAGAAAATGCGGCCGCCAATGATGCTAGGCCAAACAAAATCCCACCAATCACCATGAGCTTTTTAAAGCCAATACGATCTCCCAATGCCCCCATCGGCAAAATAAGACCTGCCATGACTAAAGAATAAATATCAATAATCCACAGCAACTCATTTGCCGATAATGAAAGGGACTCGCTTAAAGTCGGTGTTGCGACATGGAGGACAGTTGCATCAATTGATACAGGGAGATAGATCAATACAACGATTGCAAGAATTAACCACTTGCTAGACATAAATTTCTCTAAATTGGACAAATGTTCAAGTCGATGTTATTATAACCAAAATTGAACACTTGTCCAATTTAAAGATATGCGTTATTTTGTTTGTGTTTGTGACTATCGCCTAAGGCGCTGAAAGTATGGCTTATTTAAATAAAGAACAACGTCGTGAAATGATTCTACAAGCAGCCATGCAGGTTGCCTTGAACGAAGGCTTCTCTGCGATGACCGTTCGCCGTATTGCCACCGAAGCACAAACATCAACAGGACAAGTCCACCATCATTTTGCTTCTAACTCACACCTCAAAGCAGAAGCATTTATTAAGCTCATGCAGCAACTTGATGAGATTGAAAACCAAGTTCATACCACAAATTATTTACACCGCCTCTCGCTTCTACTTGGATGTGAAAATATTGAACAAATTCAACCCTATTTACGACTGTGGAATGAAGCTGAAGTGCTCATTGATCAGGATCAAGAAATCAAACTTGCCTACAATATTGCCATGCAAGATTGGCATCGTTCTATTATTCGTATGATTGATGAAGGTCAAGCTCAAGGGGAATTCGAATTTGACACGAATAGTCATGATATTGCTTGGCGATTGATTGCTTTTGTCTGTGGGCTAGAAGGCATTTATAAACTGGGTTTGAATGGTTTAAATGAGGTCGATTTTAAAAGACATACTGATGCAATTATTCAGGCAGAGCTATTTAAAAAAAATTTAGATAAATAATACCTAGATTTAGTACAAATCCTAAAACCACTTTTTTTAAACAATTATTGCATTTTGAAGAGAGTTGATAACTTTGAAAATAAATGTGAGGCTGTTATTTACTATATGCAGCCTCATTACACAAGATCAAATTAAAACCAACCTTTCCGTCCATTTAAAATCGCATCTGCACAGCGTAGCGTTTCTTGGCTCAAACCCCACAAACGATAATCCCCTGTTGCAGAGGTAATATTAAAATTATGCGTATAAGCAAAACTGAGTTCACGGTCTGGATCACACCATGCCCCTGAACCATTAAAACCAACATGTCCAAAACCATGTGGCGCACGCTTACCCATTGTTAAAATACGGTGATAGCCTAAACGCCAATGCATTGGAATTGGCATCACTCGATCACGTGCTTTAGATTGTACGGTGCTTAACTGCTTAAATACTTCTGGACGAATCAATTGTTGACCATTCCACTGTCCTTGATTGGCAAGCATCGCATAGACTTTTGCCAAACTATCTGCGGTAAAGACTCCATTTGCCGCTGGAATAACAGCTTGTAAACCAGCATCACTATAGAAGCTAAAATTACGCATGCCTTTTGGAATCATGGCATCTTGGAAATCTTGAGGGCTTTGTCCTGAAAGTTCTAAGAACTTTTCTGATAATGAGGCTTTGCGAGGTTGATCAGTTTTTTTAACTTGTGGCTTTGGTGCAGATGGTTTTTTAGGTTTTTCAAGTAACCGAGCAACTCGCTGTAATTCAGAGTTTGGTGTACCAAAATATGCACCATCCAATTCAAGCGGTTGCACCAGATAACGCTGCATTAACCAACTTAAAGGCTGTTTCGCTGCTTTTTCAATGACCCCACCTACGAGCCAACCATAGGTCAGCGGTTGATAAGCAAAGCTTTGTCCTGCTGCAAAACGAGGAGTAGCAGCTGCCATTACCTCTAACATATGCGACCAATCCAACATTTCTGTTGCTGTCTCAATCGTATTGCGAATATCGAATAAACCACTTTGATGCGATAAAACATGACGCAATGTTATATTGGCTTTACCATTTTGGGAAAACTCAGGCCAATAATGTGCAATAGGCTGATCATAATCCAGTAAGCCTTCACTTACTAAAATATGTGCAAGCGTTGCTAAAATTCCTTTACCTGTCGAATAACACATTGCCAAAGTATCAGATTGCCAATCTTGTTCTTGAGATTTTTTACCAGTAAAAATATCAACAACTTTCTGACCTTGGAAATATATCACCAATGCAGCGCCACCCTGATGACTTCTCGCATCTTGCAAACGACTGAATTGGGTTGCTAGGTCAATAAAACGATGATCAACCTTGCCATGATAATTATGCGTATCGGCAAATAAAATCTCTTTAATCAATGCACACATCCTTATGATATTTATATTTTTTAGAATAACCCTCTTGCGAACAAAAGGGCTGACTCAACAATACTATTCAGTATTAAAGTGCTTTCACTGTTCCCGCAACATGCGGCTTTTTAGATTTAACGTTACGAATCAAGAAGTCAGTTTGTTTTGATTCAGCAGCTGTTAAAAACTCAACAGTTGATGGTAAATACATCGGCAATTTAAACCAAACATCTGCTTCATAAGCAGCGGGTAACTCAATACTCGCCAAAGCTTTTGCCTTACTCCACATGCCATGTGCAATCGCTTGTTTAAAACCAAATGCTTTAGCTGTGACTGCATGAATATGAATCAAGTTAAAATCACCTGAAATCAATGCGTAGCGGCGACCAGTATTCTCAGAAATATTCCATTCTGCTTTTGGCTGATATGCAGGTTCTTTAGATTCTTTCGATTTTTCAGAAGCTTTTTTCTCAGTTTTTTGACGTGATAAATAAGTCGTTAAACTTTCCATCACCACTTCACCGCCCACTTTGGCAGTTGTAATGAAATCGAATTGTAAGCCTTTATCATGTGGCTGAAGTTCGCCAAATTTACATGACAACGTAATTTGCTCATTTACAGCGATTTTACGTGTTTGCTTGATTTGGTTACGAATATGTACCAATCCTAAAATCGCAAATGGAAATGCTTCACTTGTCATCATGTGCATTTGCAGACTTTGCGAGAGTACTGCTAGATAAATTGCTGGTACAAAACCATCATTTTTAAAACCACAAATTTCGTTATAGCTTTCTAAATGTTTTGCATCAATGTTAAGCGTATCTACCACATATTCAACTTGTGGTAATACTTTTTCGCCTTTTGGCTTTTTAAAAATTAAACCTTGAATAACTTTTGGATAAGCTAAGTAAGGCTTTGGTAATTGACTAAAATGGCGTGTATTCATAATGAACCTTTCTATATTTTTATAAAAAAGGGATGCACAAGCACCCCTCTTCAAAACTTTTAACGCTTAAGCGCCCAACAAGCTTTGACCGCATACGCGAACAACGTTGCCTGTCACACCTGTTGAACCAGTAGAAGCATACCAAGCAATTGCTTCAGCAACATCTACAGGTAAACCACCTTGGTTCATTGAGTTCATACGGCGACCTGCTTCACGAATCGCAAATGGAATCGCAGCAGTCATTTGAGTTTCAATAAAGCCTGGTGCAACCGCGTTGATCGTAATACCATTCTTCAATGTTGGTGCAGTAAATTTAACCAAACCAATTACGCCTGCTTTAGACACTGCATAGTTGGTTTGACCCAAGTTACCCGCGATACCACTGATTGATGATACACAAACGATACGACCATTTGCATTTAAACCATCATTAGAAAGTAAGTAATCGTTAACACGTTCAATTGCAGACAAGTTAATGTTGATGACTAGATCCCAAAGCTCTGGCTTCATGTTTGCCAAAGTTTTGTCACGAGTAATACCAGCATTGTGTACGATGACATCCAAACCGCCTTGTTTAGCAGCAGCAGTTTTGATTTTTTCGCCAGCGTCAGCAGCAGTAATATCGATTGCCAATACTGAACCGCCAATTGAACCCGCAACACGCTCAAGATCAGCTTGTTGTTGCGGAACATCTAAGCAAATCACATGTGCGCCATCACGTGCCAATACTTGTGCAATTGCCTCACCAATACCACGGCTTGCACCAGTTACTAGTGCAGTTTTACCCGCAAGTGGCTTAGCCCAATCTAATTTCACTGTTTCTGCTTTAGAAATACGGATCACTTGACCAGATACATAAGCAGAACGTGGTGAAATTAAGAAACGTAAAGTAGACTCTAAGTTTGCTTCAGCACCTTGATCTACATAAACCACTTGAGCAGTGATACCCTTTTTGAATTCTTTACCAACAGACTTCACAAAACCTTCAAGCGCACGTTGAGCAATCGCTTGTTTTACGGTTTTAGCTGTTTCAGGTGTTGTACCAATTACAATTACACGACCAGAACTTGAGATTTGACGTGCGATTGGATTAAAGAAGTTATACAACGCTTTTAACTGTTCAGAATCTTGAATACCTGATGCATCAAATACGACTGCTTTAAACTTAGATTCTTTATCATCTGCATTTAAAGGACGAAGGTTTAAACCTACTTTTGCAGCAGTTTGTTGTAATTCAACATTATTGCCTACGTAGCTATCTGCATGGATATTGCTAAGAACTTGTGCAATAGAAGCAGAAATAGTGCTTGAAGGTGCTGCGCCAAGCAATACGGCACCATTTACAACAGGTTGGGCACTTTCAAAACGATCTAAGCTAACTGGTGATGGTAAACCTAAATTTTTTACAACAAATTTACCCAAAGGTGATTGTGTAAATGCTTGGTATTGATCGGTCATGATTATTATCTCTCATACAAATGAATTTTTTACAAACATCTAAACCATGTCAGCAAAATAACATGAAACCAATGTTTGATTGACTCACAATAAATCATACTTGACTTCATGTCTGGATGTCTTGACCTGAATGTGGTCTAAAGCGTCATTCTAGTCAATACAGCAGTATTGGAAATATGCTATGGTTATAGCAAGAATATCGCAATTATGCTTGGAAAAGCCTTATGAGCAAAACAACTCAAGAAAATCCAGCAGTCGAGAATTCTGCTCAAGAGACTGTGTCAAATACATCAAAAGCAACTTCTACTCCAAGTAAAAGTGCTGACGCAACTCCTAAAGCAGCAAGTACGACAACTAAAACGACTCGTCCTCGTTCTACCAGTCGTAGTACAAAAAGCACTGCTTCTTCTACATCTACAAAAGTAGCACCAGCTAAAACAACCAAACCTTCTGTTCAACAGGATAAAATCATGAGCCAAAACACTGTTCGCCGTGTTGCCATTATTGGCGGTAACCGTATTCCTTTCGCACGTTCTAACGGCGCTTATTTTACAGCTTCTAACATCGACATGTTTACAGCTGCATTAAACGGTTTGGTTGAGCGTTTCAACCTACAAGGTCAACGTTTAGGTGAAGTGGTTGCTGGTGCAGTATTAAAACACAGCCGCGACTTCAACATGACACGTGAGTGTGTGTTAAATACTCAACTTGCTCCTGAAACTCCAGCTTGCGATCTTCAACAAGCTTGTGGTACTGGTTTACAAGCTGCATTCCAAGTTGCAAACAAAATTGCTTTAGGCCAAATCGAAGTAGGTATCGCTGGTGGTGTTGATACTACATCTGACGCTCCGATCGCTTTCGGTGATGGTTTACGTAAAGCTTTGCTTGAGCTCAACATCGCTAAAACAGGTAAAGATCGTTTAAAAGCTTTATCTAAAATCAACGTTAAAGATCTTATGGATGCACCTAAAAACGGTGAACCACGTACTGGTTTATCTATGGGTGATCACCAAGCAATCACTGCCCTTGAATGGGGTATTGCTCGTGAAGATCAAGACGTTTTAGCTGCCTCTTCTCACCAAAAAATGGCAAAAGCATACGAAGAAGGTTTCTTCGATGACTTAATCACGCCGTTCTTAGGTTTAAGCCGTGACAACAACTTACGTGCTGACTCAACTGCTGAGAAATTAGCAAAATTAAAACCAGTATTTGGTAAAGGCGAAGCTGCAACAATGACAGCGGGTAACTCTACTCCACTTACTGACGGTGCTTCATGCGTACTTTTAGCTTCTGAAGAGTGGGCTAAAGCAAATGGTCATGAAGTTCTTGCTTACTTAACATTCTCTGAAACTGCTGCAGTTGATTTTGTTGGTAAAAAAGAAGGCTTATTGATGGCTCCTGCTTATGCAGTTCCACGTATGCTTGAGCGTGCTGGTCTTAAACTTCAAGATTTCGACTACTACGAAATCCACGAAGCGTTTGCATCACAAGTACTTTCTACTTTGAAAGCTTGGGAAGATGAGAAATTCTGTAAAGAGCGTTTAGGCTTAGATGCACCTTTAGGTTCAATTGATCGTAGCAAATTAAACGTTAAAGGTTCTTCTTTAGCGGCGGGTCACCCATTCGCTGCAACTGGTGGTCGTATCATCGCGACTGCTGCGAAAATCTTAAACCAAAAAGGTTCAGGTCGTATCTTAGTTTCGATCTGTGCTGCTGGTGGTCAAGGTGTAACGGCTATTATTGAAAAATAATCGCTAACCTGATCAATAAGGGGCTATATCTTTGGATTTAGTCCCTTTTTATTATATTGAGACAGGAAGATATAAACCGCTACAATAATCAATCTTTGGCTATCTATCTTTTTAATAGTTATAAATATGCTTTCTATTAAAAACCCTAGAAACTATTAATGTAAAAATAATCGATGGGATATAAATAAAAAATAGAAAATATATTTCTTATTTTCTTTGTACAACCTTATTAACTCATCACTTTCAATATTAATATTCTTACTTTTAAAACCATAAACCAAACTATAGTTTTTTAGAGGATACAGGCTCTCTTTTGATATTTTTATTTGTGCATATTCTCCTTTAAAACGACCAAAACTACACTCATTTACATCAACAAGATTACAAATTAATACAAAATCTTTATATTTATCATTAACTTCTGCAGCATAAGCCCAAGTATCTTGTCGTCCTCCACGTCCAGAATTAAAAAAACCCTTTATTTGAACATTATATATTTCTGCACTCTTATAACTTTTATCAATATTATAAAAAAATAAAATAGAAAGTTTTTCTGATAAGTCAAAAACCATTATTGGTACTAAAAGAAATGCTATTAGAAATAATTTCATTTTATCTTTCCTGTAGTTACTCCAATCTACTTGAGGCTTAGTTCCGAAATCATAATGCAAACTCACAAAAAGTAAGACTAGAAGCAACATCATAGCAATAGATCCTATGGATAGAACCCTTAATCCATAGAAACCATCATAATGCATTACACAATAAGAGGCTAAAATTGAATAAAAAAATATAGCCAACAACCATATAATTTTTAGAGTAGAATTATTCACCAAATACGTTAATTTCATCAGATAAAATATCTCCTTAGGTTTTATATATTTTAATTAATGATTTATTCTCTTAATTTTTATTTTTTCGCTCTTTGAAACCTTACATAATAATCATTTAAAACTTTAATCACCTGTTTCAACTCTCTCAAATTTTCTTCTGTATTTCCTAAGCGCTCAACAAATCGCTGTAAGTGCAATTCCAAATCAATCTTTTCATTAATTTGCGGTGCAATCCTAAACAGCTTCTCTAGATCATCAAATCGATCTAATTTTCGATTTGAGAAATATTCCAGACGAAATCCTAACTCATTCAAAACGATGCCTTTATAAATTGCACCACGACTATCAAAAACCAAGTCATTTTCTTTAAGGAATAACTGTTCAGGTGTTTCCTTTGAACTTTTGAATAAGTTAGTCAGTTGGCTTAACATTTTGGGAATGATCATGTGGCTATTTCGAGCCTATTAAACCGCTAAACCAATCATTGAAGCAACTGCTAGACTCAATATATAAAAAAAGCATCTTCTAAAAGATGCTTTTTACAATTTATTCTATTATCCGTACTGCTTCTTGAGATACTCAACAATTTTAGCTGACTCAAACATTTTCACGCCTGTGTTCGGATCAACCAAATATGGAACTTGAATATCTCGCCCCATCACTTCAACAACCTTTTCGCGCTTCCCATTCGGTAATGGAATATATTGACCAGGTTTTAAACGCAAAATTGCTGGTCCAATATCTTGCCAACGTTCTTTCGCAACATTATGCAAAATATACGGAATTTCCAACTCAGTCAGAACTTCACGAACCAATCGTGTATAGGGACTTCCTTCAAAACTCCACAATTCAAGTAATTGTTCTGGTGCTGCTCGATTAACAATTTTCTTGTTAATCCATACACCACGTGCTGCATTTGCAAGTGAGGCTAAAGCAGAAACATAAGGAAGCTTTGGATAGTGGCTGAATTTTTTCGGCGTTTGCCCTGTTTTACCGTAGTGCTTGAATAGATGGTGGATAATCTGTTGTGACTCGTATAACTGATCACCCGTGTTTTCATCAATCAAAAAAGGAAACTGTTTCTTACCACCTTTTTCCTTGACGATTTGGCGATATTTTTGACCACCTTTCGGACATGGATAAATTTCCACATCTAGGTTCAGCATGGTAATCACTTCACGGACACGGCGACAAAAGGGTGAACCTTCAAACTCATAAAGTTTTAACGGTTTTGAAGGCTGATTCGGTTGGGGTGTTCCCATCACACCTCTTCCGCCTTCAATTAAAGTTGCAACAACAGATTGTAAAACCTTAAATTGATGATTCACCATTTTGAGCATATTGCTATCCTTTAGCAGTCAACTAGTTTTTCTTTCGCGATTACGATGCCATTATTATCGGCATAGATATAATCGCCAGAATTGATCGTCACACCACCAAAATACAATGTAATATCAACTTCACCTATGCCCTTACGATTACTTTTTTGTGGAATTGCAGCCAATGCATGCACACCTAAATCAAGTTCGGCAATTGCATCAACATCACGCACACAACCGTAAATCACAACACCATTCCAATGATTCTTCACAGCTGATTCAGCAATCAAATCGCCCATCAAAGCACAGCGCATCGAAGCACCACCATCAACAACCAAGACTTTTCCTGCACCATCTGTTGCTAAAAGCTCTTTTACACGTGAGTTATCTTCAAAACACTTAACTGTTACAACCTGCCCACCAAAGCTCTTGCGTGCACCATAACTCTTAAAAAACTTCCCGTCTAAAGATGGTGTTACGACCTGTAAATCTTTCTCAGGATTATCATCTAACAAGTCGCAAGTTACAAAAGGAATCGTAGTCACTGAAAAATCTCCATTATTGGGTTTGTTGTATCATCAAATTATCGTACAGCTTGAATGCAGCTGTCTGAGTTTGAGCTGCATTTAGCATAGTATGCGCCAATTGTTCTGCGGTTACAGGCTTATATTTAAACGGCTTGGTCCAAGTTTTTTCGACCAATTTAAATAGCGTTTGCGCCACATCTTCTAAAACTCGTACTTCACTACGCTTACCAATTAAGAGTGACGGTTGAAAAATTGAGAGCTTATACATCGACAAGCTTTTTAAGTAGTTTTCTAACTCGCCTTTAACTTTATTATAGAAAACTGGTGAATTAGCATTCGCTCCTAAGGCACTGACCACCAATAAATGAATATTTTTATCTTGGATTAAATCAGCAAAATGAGCGTTAATTTCATAGTCAATTGCGTAAAATGCTTGTTTCGATCCAGCTTGTTTAATCGTGCTACCTAAGCAACTAAATGCATGAGTATAAGTACTTACATCTTCATCATTCAAAAGCAAAAAATCTTCTAGAACAAGTTGGGTCACTTTACTATAAGATTTTAATTTATCTGAATTTTTCCTTACTACAACAGTCACAGAACTAAAATCATTTGACTGTTCCAATTCAGCCACTAGCGCTTCACCCACTAGCCCGGTAGCACCAATAACAATTGCCTTTTTGTCACCTATTCTCATTTTTATTTATTCCGACTCATAACTAAGCCTAATGTAACGTTTTCTTGCAAGATTATCACCTGTTAAATGTACTTAAAAGTATCACAAGGCTTGACTTCGGGGCTTAGTTTCCTCAAAATATGGCACTTGTTTACGGGCTGGTGAATGTTGCCAATATTTTTGGTTTTAACTTCAGCCCGCCCAGACCAACTTATTTTCAAGGAGTGCACGAGTGGCAAACTCTGCTCAAGCTAAAAAACGTGCTCGTCAAAACGTTAAAGCACGTAAACACAACGCAAGCTTGCGTTCTATGGTTCGTACTTACATCAAACGTACTGTAAATGCGATCGCTGCTGGTGACTATGCTGTTGCTTCAGAAGCTTATAAAACAGCTGTACCTGTAATCGACCGTATGGCTGATAAAGGCATCATCCACAAAAATAAAGCTGCTCGTCACAAGAGCCGCTTAAACGCTCAAATTAAAGCTTTGGCTAACTAATTTGATGCATGTAAAAAAGCCCGATTTTCGGGCTTTTTTATTGTCTTCAATTTAGTAATGCAACGTTAGTATTTTTTAATTTTAAATTGCACAATTCAATCATACTTTTCAAAAATCTTATTTATTCTGAAAGTCTTTAATGACCAGTTCATGCTTTTGACCACGCCAAATCCATTTTAGCTTACTATTGCTAAAATCCTCACCCTCAAACCACACAAATAAGCCCTCCATCATCTCAGGCCAATCCGACTTATCAATCTGTGTTTGACCTGAAATCACTGCAACAATCGCAGCAATAATGGTGTCGTGGCTAACGGCCAAGCTTAAACCCTGATGTTGCGTCGGATGGGTATGATATAACAGCTCCAAAACATCAAAAACGCCTGTAATTGGATGTTTCATACCAGGCAAAGCATTGTTCACAAAACTATTAATAAACCCTAATGCGCCTTGTTTACGAAAGTAAGGGGCTGCTTGCTGAATATCCAGCACAAAGCTTCCGGGTTCTACTAACAATCGCTGCTCAACAATTTCGATCGTATGCGTATTTATTGCCTCATGAATCCCATCTGCACCTTGAATCATTAATGCAGCCGTATCAACACAACGCTGAATCGGACTAGAGATACAATGCTGAATTGCTCGATCCGTATTTTTAATAAGATATTGACCCCATGCATAAGCCAAATCTCGACCTTGCTCCGTTAATTGCAAGTCATAACCAGCCAATCCCTGCCCATTCACCAACTCACGTAAAGAGTGACGAGTAAACAACGTGACAGGAGTTGAAGCATCTGGCAGTAAATCAATTGCTTCAAACATACTTTTAGGCAATAAATGCAGGGCCATATTCACATACAAGCTTAAATTTAGCTCACTATACCACGCACGCTAGAAGACTCAATCTAAAATGCCTGAATGCGCCAACGCCTCGTAAGCAATTTTTTTGCAATATTGATCTCTAAATGCGATAAAACCACCATTCAAAACAGTCTCACGCTGATTATATTGAAATGGTTTTCCATCCAGAGTCATCAATCCACCACCGATACTTTCAAGTAAAGCTTGTCCTGAACTCGTATCCCACTCTGAAGTTGGATGAAATCTTGGGTAAATATCAATTTCACCCTCTAACATCATGCAGAACTTATAGGCACTCCCTGCCTCACGTCTTTCTACAGCACGATCTCGCAAAATTGGTTCGATAAAGTTTTTATATTTGGGGTTTTTACTGCTATGGCTTAAACCAATTTGAAGTGGTGCTGCCAAATCATGTTCTTCGATCTTGTATTGAAACCATTCTTGACGGCTAAAACTATACTTATAAGGTAAGTGTGACTGATAACCAATATACATGACCTGTTCACAGGGTACGGCGATAATTGCAAAAGTCGTTTCATTACCCTCGATCAAGCTTAAATTAATCGTAAATTCATCACGCTCATGAATAAACTCTTTCGTACCATCTAAAGGATCGAGCATCCAGCAACGCGACCAAGCAGATCGAGCAGAATAATCACTCTCCTCTGACAACACTGGTAACTCCGGTGTAAATTCTGCTAACTGCTTTAATAAAAAACGATTTACTTTTAAATCTGCCTGAGTCACAGGCGAATCATCACTTTTTTCCTGAATATTAAACTCACCACCCGCACAATAATTTTGATATTCTTCCAATAATATTTGACTTGCCTGCGCCATGATTGGCACAAGTTTCAGAATAAATTGATCTTGTGGGGCAAGCGTTTTAATAAACATAGATCAGCCTTATGTCATATTCAGATTTACAGCAGCAGCCTATCGCCATGTTCGACATGGATGGCACATTACTCGATTTAGCCTTCGATGATTTCATTTGGAATCATTGTTTACCTGAACGTCATGCCCAAACACATCAATGCAGTTTAGAGCAAAGCAAACAAACACTATTCCAATTTTACCAACAACATAAGCATACACTATCTTGGTATTCTTCGGCGTATTGGACTGCTAAAGTTGGCGTAGATGTTTTACAACTACAATATGAACACCGTGAAAAAATTCGCGCACGTAAAGGTTGTCATGAATTATTAGAACAACTCAAAGCTCAAGGCTATCGCTGTTGGTTACTGACCAATGCCGATCGAGCAGGCTTGCAACTGAAGCTTGAAAATGTCGAACTTAGCCCTTACTTTGAAGTCATGATCAGTAGCGAAGAGCTTGGGCATGCCAAAGAAGAAGTCGCTTTTTGGCAAAAGTTACAACAAATACATCCATTTGATCCAGCTCAAGCAATATTTATTGATGATACGGTTGCGGTACTCCAAGGCGCTGAGCGTTTTGGTATTAACCAATTGTTTAGCATTTTACAACCATCTAGTGCTAAACCAGCTCGACTCGCCACGGAAGTAGCGTACCCATCACTCGATCATTTAACCAATCTCTTTGATTATCTTGACACCAACTTACAGGTAACAGATGCCAAAACAGCATGAATCAGACAACATGGATGCCATGCGCATTGATAAATGGCTTTGGGCTGCACGTTTTTTTAAAACACGCTCTATTGCCAAAGCCGCAATTGAAGGTGGTAAAGTCCATCACAACAATGACCGCGTTAAAGTTTCTAGAGACGTCCGTATTGGAATGGAACTCACCATCCAGCAAGGTTTTGAGAAAAAGACCGTTGTTGTGAAAGCACTATCGGCTGTTCGAGGTGGCGCCCCAATGGCTCAACTTCTTTATGAAGAAACACCTGAAAGTATTGAGCGTAGAGAGTTGCATGCATCACAGCGAAAATTGCATAATCTAGCCCGACCTGATCACCGACCAAGCAAAAAAGATCGTCGTGATATCAATCGTTTTAAACAAGAAAATGTACAATCATGGTCATATCATGATGAATAAAATTTTCTAATTTGGATGCGTCATCTTGTGTCGTATTAGCACAGATCAGATGTGGAATATACAACTAGAATCTGCCACTATACTCAAGTCCCAACAAGTTGAGATTCAATACATCCACTTGGGTTAGTCGTTAAGAAATAAAGTTTTGAGGTTTTGAGATGGATGATAATAAAAGCAAGGCGTTACAAGCAGCCTTAAGCCAAATTGAAAAGCAGTTTGGTAAAAATACCGTGATGCGCTTAGGTGATAATACTGTACAAGCTGTTGAAGCGGTTTCTACAGGTTCTTTAACTCTCGATATCGCATTAGGGATTGGCGGATTACCTAAAGGTCGTATTATCGAAATTTATGGTCCTGAATCTTCAGGTAAAACGACCATGACATTACAAGCGATTGCTCAATGTCAAAAAAATGGCGGTACCTGTGCCTTTATCGATGCAGAACATGCATTAGATCCAGAATATGCACGTAAGCTTGGTGTAGATATTGATAACCTTTTGGTTTCACAACCTGACCACGGTGAGCAAGCACTCGAAATCGCCGATATGTTGGTGCGTTCTGGTGCAATCGATTTAATCGTTGTCGATTCTGTAGCAGCATTGACCCCTAAAGCCGAAATTGAAGGCGAAATGGGTGACTCACACATGGGCTTACAAGCACGCTTAATGAGTCAGGCTCTACGTAAAATTACAGGTAATGCGAAACGCTCGAACTGTATGGTGCACTTAAGTTCTACGCTTCTGTACGCTTAGACATCCGTCGTATTGGTCAAGTGAAAGAAGGTGACGAGATCACAGGTAACGAAACGCGTGTTAAAGTTGTAAAAAACAAAATGGCGCCTCCGTTCAAAGAAGCTGTGTTCCAAATCATGTATGGCAAAGGCACTAATCAGTTAGGCGAATTGGTTGATCTTGCTGTTCAACAAGACATCGTACAAAAAGCGGGTGCTTGGTATTCTTATCAAGGCAATAAAATTGGTCAAGGTAAAAATAACGTGATTCGACATTTTGAGGAAAATCCAGCAATGGCTCAAGAAATCGAAAAGGTCATTCGTGAACAACTTCTTACTAAAAACAACAAAGAAGCAGCTCAAACTGAAGATGAAGAAGAACCAGATTTTTTAGAAAGCTAAGCTGAAACGCCCTTCGGGGCGTTTTTCTTTCATGAGGATATAAAACTTGTTTAATTCTGAAAAAATAGAGAAACCCAAAACATTGACAGGTGCAAGATTACGCTCTTATGCATTTGCCCTTCTTACACGTCGAGATTATTCCAAAGCAGATCTCGAAGCAAAATTAAATCAATATGCGATCAATCCAGAAGAGGTCGCAAATCTAGTTGATGAGTTAGCACAACAAAATTACCAAAGCGACCAACGTGTTGCAGAACTCACACTAGCCAGTCAACTTAAAAAAGGTAAAGGATTACAAAGAATTAAACAGGCTTTAAAAGCAAAACAACTCGATACAGAACTTATTACTGAAGAACTTTCAGAAGTAGATTGGCTAGATCAAGCTTATCAACTCAAAATAAAGAAATTTGGGATAGATGTAGAGACAGATCCAAAACTAAAAGCAAGACAAATTAGATTCTTACAATACCGAGGATTTGATATGGGAATAATTATGAAAGCAATTGCTCGAACGAGCGATGAAGAATAAATGGTGGCAGCCCTACTAGCATTACTTCGGCACATCATAGATCTATTACCGTTGCTACCTTCCGGTCCTGGCGGGGTTCATAGAGTACAATTGCGAAGCTACCAGCAGGGCTACCATTGCCTGACAAAGTATAGAGATTTTTGCCTGAGTTGCAAGACTTGTATCTGTTTTTAAGTGACTTTTTGATTCAATTGCTTATTTCATCAGCAAAATCTATCTCTATATTATCTATTTAATTTAAAAGTGTATAAACATTAAACAACAGATAATTTCTTTATTCGAAAAATGCTTGAAGATTGTAAATGCTTATTGCATTTAAATGAGTTGCTGCTTTAATGACTAAATCAAAAACATAGATCTAGTGTGCTACAAGTAAACATGAGGACTTGTTCGCTCACGGCTTTTTAACTTTATGGATGAATTTTTATGCTAAAAAAGTATTCCGTACTTTTTACTGCCTTACTCGCTAGCGCACATTTATATGCAAATGTTCCCATTGAATCTCGTGCACTCAGCCAGACGATTGCAGATAATACAAATATCTCTAATACTGGCTCAAACCTAAATTGGGATCTCATTCAAAAGAACCAAAAACTAGAAGAAGAAGTTCGAAAATTACGAGGCCAATTAGAAGAGCATGACAATTCAATTGAGCAACTGAAAAAAGAGTTGGCCAATCGCTATACAGATTTAGATCAACGCTTAGAATTACTCTCTCAAAAAATTGACCCACCAGAAGAAAATACAGAACCAGAAAATAGTACGACAACTGATACAGTAAAAACAGAAACAAACTCAGCTCCAACACCTGCACCCACATCAACAGCTCCTAGTCCTGTAAAACAGGATTCAGTGCCTCAAACACCTGCCGTACAACCGAAGTCAAATACCGCTACCACGAGCAATACCAACAACCAAATTGAGCTAGAAAAAGCAGCATATACGGTTGCACTAGATGCCTACAAACAAGGCGGGGCAAAAAAAGCCATTCAACCAATGCAAAATTTCATTAAGAACCACCCAAATGGAATTTATGTTGGAAATGCTTACTTTTGGCTGGCTGAGTTTTATTTAGCTGTTGAACCTGTTGACTATAAAGCAGCCAAACAAAACTATAATATCGTAGTAACACGCTATCCTAATTCAGCAAAAGCTTCTCGAGCGGTTTATCAACTTTATAGCATTGCAAAAGAAGTCGATAAAAATACTGCTCTTGCCAACCAGTATAAAACAAAGTTGCTTAACCAATATCCACAATCCGAAGAAGCTAAATTTATTCAGAAAAAATAATGCTTATAATGCATAAAAAAGCCAGTTCATAAGAACTGGCTTTTTAAATTTCAAAGCTTAGATCAAACTTATTTGATCTTCGCCTGTGATTTTAAATAATCAGTATAGTCTTCTAGTAACTGCTGACCACGGAACTGCTGATACAACTTAGTTAACTCAGTAATTTGCTCCGGCGGCAACTCATTTGCAGCATTAGTATTCACGTTTGAAACTGCAACGATAACCAACTCATTAGGTAATTTTGCTGTCGTAGCAGACCACATACCTTCTTTAGTTGGCGCTGGAATACTGAAAGCAGCACGCTCAATTGCACGTTTTAAACCTTGAGAACGCGCAAATGTACCTGCATCTTCAAAAGTGACTTGTGATTTTGCAACAACTTGTGCAGCAGGTAATGCTTTAAAATCAGCTAAAATTTTTGCAATTTTTGCTTGAGCAGCTTTATATGCCTTTGCTTCAATGACTTTTGCTTTTACTTCAGCAGTCGCTTGATCTAATGGTTTAACGCCCGCTGCATGGTAATTACGGACTTTAATCCAAATCGTATCACCATTCGCTAACTGAATATTAGAAGATGCATTACGGTCACCGTTTTTCACATCATCATTAAACAGTTTTGCTTTAACATTTAAATCGCTCAAATAAGGATTTTGAGTGGTTAAGGTCACCCCATTTAAAGATTCAACACGAGCACCCTTTACCTCTTGAGCAACTGCTTCTAAAGAGTCATTACCCACAACCATTTCATTTAAGCTATTTACAGTATCGCTAAATAAATTTGCAGTTTTTGCCTTCTGCACTTCAGCTGTTAAGCGAGCTTTCTCACTCTCAAAAGAAGGAATATTTGCAACTGGTGCATTTGCTTCAATAATATGGTAGCCATATTGTGTTTTAACAGGCTTAGAAACTTCACCATTCTTTAAGGCATTAACCGCATTATCAAAGTCGGCTGAGAAAATACCTGGCGCATAAGCATCAACTAAACCACCCTGTGCTTTTGAAGTCGGGTCTTCTGAGAATTGTGCAGCCGCTTGAGCAAATGACATTCCACCTTGAATCTTGGCATAAACATCATTCGCAATTTTTTGAGCTGCTGCAGCATCACGTGCATCAGTTGTAATTAAAATATGCTTAACTTCACGTTTTGCATCTTTCTGCTGCTTTTCAACAAAAGCCTTATAAGCCTGTTGTAAATCAGCCTCAGTGATATTTAAATTAGTTTGAGGCAATAACGCTGGGCTTAAAACCACATAATCAACATCAACACTTGCAACTTGCTTAAATTCATTTTTATGCTTGTTGTAGTACTCTGTTATTTCTTGAGTTGACGCAGTCAAACCTTTTTTATAATCATCCAACTTAATACTTGCTAAATGCAAAGTACGCTGTTCTGTTTGCAAACTCGCAAGCTGATGTAAATCAGATTTACTCACCAACGCATAATCTAACAAAGTCGATGAAATCATTTTTAGTGCATGATCTTGACGCAAGCTAGCAATTAGAGCTTGGTTAGTCATTCCGACTGAACGTAAATAATTTTCATACAACTTTTGAGAAAACTTTCCATTTTCTTGGAAACTTGGCTGTTGTGCCAACATTTGCTCCAGCTGAGTATCGCTTAAAGAAATACCCAGCTTTTCCGCCTGCTGTTGCAATAAAGAGCGTGCAATCAGCGCATCTAAAGCTTTTTGCTGAATAACTGGCTGATTTAAAAGAGACTCATCACCCTTTACCATTGATAAATATTGATCTTTATAATTTTTAGTCGCACTTTCCAAGTCTTTATTAGAAATATCTTGTCCGTTAACAGATTTCGCAACGTCTGCTTTATTACTGCCGCTAAAATATCCTTCAATACCTACAAGCGCTAAAGGGGTCAAAAACAAAACTAATAGGACTTTGCCAAGCCAACCCTTAATGACTGTACGAAATGATTCCATAAGTATTCCAATATTTTATTTCGGGGCAATTTTAACTGAAAAACCAAAGCGAATGAATGCTGAATAAAGTATTTCATTCAATAAATAAAAAACGCACCCAAAATGGTGCGTTTTCTGATTTAAAAAGATTACGCAACTGAATCTTTTAAACCCTTACCTGGTTTAAAACTAGGTACTTTGCTTGCTTTAATTTGAAGCTCTTCACCTGTTTTAGGATTACGACCAGTACGTGCAGCACGTTCTTTAACGCTAAATGTACCAAAACCAACTAAAGTAACCGTATCACCGCTTTTAAGTGCTTC
The DNA here is from genome assembly GCF_014636095.1 of Acinetobacter modestus. GTDB lineage: Bacteria > Pseudomonadota > Gammaproteobacteria > Pseudomonadales > Moraxellaceae > Acinetobacter > Acinetobacter modestus. Next base: position 430,247 of record NZ_BMDV01000002.1, on the reverse strand, counting down.
AGTGATTGACGCAATTGTTGCATCGAGTGCCTTACCAGCATCCGATTTAGATACTCCCCCTTTTTCAGCAATCGCATCAATTAATTCTGATTTATTCATGATAAAAAATATCCTCTTAATATCGTTTGTTAAGATCCAAGGCTATAGTTTAAAAGGCCATGCCGCCTTTATAGCAATGCTTTAGGGGAGAACGCAATACTAGAAAGGCTTTTTAGCAAAAATAAATACTCAAAAACCACATAAACAGACGAGTGCCTATATTTTTTTACTTTTTATTCAATTTACTCTTTAATTGATTATTTTCTTCAATCAATGCATCTACTTTAATATGTAGCTGAACTAAAAGTTGCTCGATATGCTGGAGATCTTTTGGAGTCACTAGACCAATACGATTCAACGAATGATTCACACCTGTGTCTAAAATTTTTTCAACTTTATCTTTAGTATCCGTCACTGATTCTTTGGCTTTTTCAGTCACTTTTCCAACAGTGTTATCAGCAAAATCGACGGTCTTGGATTCTAGCTCTTCACCCACCTTGACTAAAGAGTCAAATAATTTATTTCCCTCTTCTTCGGCGCGTGAAAAAGCACCTAATCCAGCCAGCCAAATCTGTTGCGTATACTTTTTGAAATCAAGGGCAGATTTTTTAGAACTCTTTGATTTTAGCTTAGTTTTTACCTCTGCCTCATCAGTTGGGTGTTCTACATTTGAGTTGTCCATTAACCATTACTCCCAAGCACTTTACAAACAGTATGTCGTATTTAACCATAAAAATGTTTTTATAATATCAAAGTTAAGACTTGATCGTTTTAAAAAACTGTTCTACAAAGCAATAAAGTCATGTAAATTATTTTTAACAATTGAGTATGGATACTCAGATTTACGTGCTTTATGAAATTTATAGTGTGATTGGCAAGGATAAAGAGACCTATGAGTGATACGCAACAAAGACATAAACACCCCCATTTGTTGCTAAACATTGTCATCATTGTTTTAGAAACTTTTTTTTCATTCATTCTCACGCATGATGCAACTTTACGCTTGCAAGCGAAAAAACTTATCGATGAAAAAGTTACCATTCGAATCAACAGTTATATTCCTTTTTTTGACTTTTATGTCCAATTTACCGAAAAAGGAATTTTATTTGATATGAAAGCACTAGATCGAAAAGTTGATCTAGAAATAAATAGCACACTCATCGATTTGATTAAAATTTTCGTATTTAATAATCAGCGCAGTATCTACAATATGCGTATTTTAGGTGATGCAAGACTTCAAGAAGATGTGATGGATTTAATCCCTCACCTCACACTCACGAGTATATTCGCAAATTGGAAACAATGGTTCAATGCATTTGATAGTGATGCAGAAGCTATCGCGTCTCAGCAACGAATTGCGCCATTGCTTGATAAAATCGATCAGCAACGCTCTGAGATCAACTCATTATTGGTTGAAGTTAAACAATATCAAAACCGCATTCATCGCCTGCAAAAACGCCAACGTTGGATTAATATTTCATTTGCTGTATTCAGCTTTATTTTAATAGGCTTTTTCGTTTATAATATGTGGATACAATAATTCCAACATATTTCACTTTTCACACGCATTTTGGCAATTAAAAAACTTGACTATTTTAGTCGGAATTCATAAAATTTAGACATCTAGTCTAACCATGTGTACCGAATCATGCGTCTTACAACTCGCGGTCGTTACGCAGTGACTGCTCTACTTGATTTAGCTTTGCAGCCAACTGAACAAACGATCACGCTTGCCGAAATAGCAGCACGTCAATCCATATCAGTCGCCTATTTAGAACAGTTATTCGCAAAACTTAAACGACATGGGTTAGTTTCGAGTGTTCGTGGTGCTAATGGTGGATATCATCTTGCACGAAATGCAACTGAAATTACCGTGCTAGAAATTATCGAAGCTGTAAATGAAACCGTCGATGCAACACGTTGCGACCATAAAGGCAATTGTCAAAATGGTGCAATGTGCTTAACACATGACTTATGGCAAGAACTCTCCCACCATATTGCCGATTATCTCGCAAAAATCTCTCTTGCAGACCTGATCGCACGCGACAATGTTCAAACTGTTGCACTTCGCCAAAACTCAGCAAGTTTAGATTCAGCCCTCCTATCGGTTACAGGTATTTGACATGAAACGTCCAATTTATCTTGATTATGCAGCAACAACACCAGTACTTCCTGAAGTTGCAGAACGTATGATGGAATGTTTAACCTTCGAAGGGACTTTTGGTAATCCTGCATCACGCTCACATGCCTATGGTTGGCAAGCTGAAGAAAAAGCTGAATATGCACGTGAACAAGTTGCAAACCTAGTTAAAGCAGATCCACGTGAGATCGTTTGGACTTCTGGTGCGACTGAATCTGACAACTTAGCACTAAAAGGTATTGCTCAGTTTTACGGTTCAAAAGGCAAGCACATCATTACTAGTAAAATCGAACACAAAGCTGTGTTAGATACTTGCCGCGAGCTAGAAGAACAAGGTTTTGAAATTACTTATTTAGAACCTGAACCACGTACAGGTTTAATTACGCCTGAAATGGTGAAAGCAGCTTTACGTCCAGATACCATTCTTGTTTCACTGATGATGGTGAACAATGAAATCGGTACGATTACTGACGTAGCAGCTATTGGCGAGTTAACACGTTCGAATAAAACATTCTTACACGTTGATGCTGCACAAGCCGCTGGTAAAGTTGAAATCGATCTTTCAACTATGAAAATTGATTTAATGAGCTTCTCTGGTCATAAAATTTATGGCCCTAAAGGAATTGGTGCTCTATTTGTCCGCCGTAGCCCACGTGTTCGCTTAAAAGCACAAATGCATGGTGGTGGTCATGAGCGCGGTATGCGTTCTGGTACTTTAGCAACTCATCAAATTGTAGGTATGGGTGAAGCTTTTGAAATTGCTGGTAAAACTATGCAAGCAGAACAAGAGCGTCTTCGCCACCTACGTGACAAACTATGGAATGGCTTCCAAGACCTTGAGCAAGTGTTCTTGAATGGTCATCCGACTGAGAACGTTGCAAACTATCTTAATGTCAGCTTTAACTTCGTTGAAGGTGAATCATTAATGATGGCGTTAAAAGATCTTGCAGTGTCAAGTGGTTCAGCATGTACTTCTGCAACACTAGAGCCTTCATATGTATTACGTGCTTTAGGTTTATCTGATGAATTAGCACATAGTTCAATTCGTTTCAGTTTTGGTAAATATACAACTGAAGCTGATATTGATCATGTGTTAACAATTACCAAAGCTGCTGTTGAGAAATTACGTGAACTTTCTCCGCTTTGGGATATGTATAAAGAAGGTATCGACCTTTCAACAGTTGAATGGGCTGAACACTAATTCATTGTAGTTTGAATTGAACTCTTCATTGAAAACAGTGTTTTAACCCTCATATTAATATTAGGCTGACCCCGAGGTTTGGAGAAGCGACATGGCTTATAGCGAAAAGGTAATTGATCATTACGAAAACCCTCGTAATGTTGGTGTATTAGACAAAAATGCAGAAAACGTAGGTACAGGTATGGTCGGCGCACCTGCATGTGGCGACGTGATGCGTTTACAAATTCAAGTCGATGACAATGGCGTAATTGAAGAAGCTCGCTTCAAAACTTACGGCTGTGGTTCTGCAATCGCATCAAGCTCTCTTGTAACTGAATGGTTAAAAGGTAAAACGCTTGATGAAGCTCAAGCAATCAAAAATATTGATATTGCGACTGAGCTTGCGCTTCCACCAGTAAAAGTACACTGCTCTGTATTGGCTGAAGATGCAATCAAAGCTGCGATTGAAGACTATCGTGGTAAGAAAGCGAAAGCTTAATTGATGACCGAAATAATATTGGAGTTTTCATGATCCATTTAACTGAAAATGCTGCGACTCACATCAGCAATTACCTGCAAAACCGCGGTAAGGGTGAAGGCATTCGTATTGGTGTGAAAACTTCGGGTTGTTCTGGGTTGGCTTATGTACTTGAGTTTGTCGATGATATCGATACACATGATCAAGTGTTTGAACAACTCGGTGTTAAAGTTTTTGTTGACCCTAAAAGCCTCGTTTATCTCAATGGTTTAGAGATGGATTATGTGAAAAATGGTTTGAATGAAGGCTTTGAATTTAACAACCCTAACCAAAAAGGTGAATGTGGTTGCGGTGAATCATTTACCGTCTAACTAGCAACACCCTCTTTCTTTTCGTCAAAACAGTGTGTTCCGCACTGTTTTAACGTATTTATTAATAGCGGAATTCATCTCCCATGAATCATTTTGAGTTGTTCCAATTACCAGAAGCACTCGATATAGATTTAGCAGCTTTAAAAAAACAATTTTTAAGTTTGCAACAGCAATATCATCCCGATAAAGCCACTGACAAAGATCAAGCATTGATCAAGTCGAGTGAAATCAATCAAGCGTATAAAGTGCTCTCACAAGTTGATAGTCGTGCGGCGTATTTACTTGGCTTAAAAAAACAAGATCATCACTTGGATCAATCCATTAGCGATTTTGAATTTTTACAATCTGCACTCGAAATGCGTGAACAGCTTGATGAGGCCACCTCTACCGAGCAACTTAGTACCTTAAAAGTTGAAGTTCAGCAATGGATTGACGGGTTAGTTCGTGAATTTAAAATCGATTTTGCTGAAGAAGACTGGGCTGAGGCTCGTGATACCGTTCGTAAACTACGTTTTTTTCAACGTGTAATGAATGATATTGATAAAGCTGAAGATCGTATGTTGGACGAAGAAGACAGCTTCGATCTCGATGATGATTTTTAATCCGCTGTTACCGAATATTTTCAAGGGATACCTCACGCATGGCACTTTTGCAAATTGCTGAACCAGGTCAATCTACTGCTCCGCATCAACATCGTATTGCGATCGGTATTGACTTAGGGACAACCCACTCTTTAGTGGCGACAGTGCTATCGGGAAAACCGAAAGTTCTGCAAGATGATAAAGATCGTGTACTACTACCATCGATTGTTCATTACGCAAAAGATTCAACGACGTTTGGTTATGAAGCCAAGCCGTTTATGATGACTGACCCCAAAAATACTGTTGTTTCAGTAAAACGTTTTATGGGTCGCTCACAAGCAGATATCAAATTCCAGCATCCGTATACACTTGTTGGTGCAGAAAATGAGATGCCAGCATTTGAAACTGCTGCTGGTCGCAAAACGCCTGTCGAAATTTCTGCTGACATTTTAAAACAGTTAAAAGACCGTGCCGAAGCAAGCCTCAACAACCCTATCAACGGTGCAGTGATCACTGTTCCAGCATATTTTGATGAAGCACAACGCCAAGCGACACGTGATGCTGCTCAACTTGCAGGTTTAAATGTTTTACGTTTGCTGAATGAACCCACTGCGGCAGCTGTTGCCTATGGATTAGACCAAGATACCAACTTGAGTACCGATCGTAACTACGTGATTTACGACCTAGGTGGCGGTACATTTGACGTTTCAATTTTACGTTTCTCACAAGGTGTCTTTGAAGTTCTCGCAACAGGTGGACATACCGCACTTGGTGGTGATGACCTTGACCGCCTAATCGTGAAATGGGCAAAAAAACAGCTTAATATCGAAACTCTAAGCGATGAAGAATATGCTGTTTTTGTTGTTGCAGCGCGCCAAGCCAAAGAATACTTAACAAATCATGAAGCTGCTGAATTAAAACTACTGGATGATCGCCTCACTTTAGATCGCCCAACTTTTGAATCGATTATTCAAGTTGCACTCGATAAAACCATGAGTGTATGTAAACGTGTACTGCGTGATGCGAAACTTGAACTCGATGAAATCGAACATGTGGTTTTAGTAGGTGGTTCAACACGTTCGTATGCCGTACAAAAAGCTGTACACGAATTATTTGAACGTGAACCACTCTGTACTATCAATCCTGATGAAGTCGTTGCAATTGGCGCATCTATTACCGCCAACCAGCTCATAGGCAACAGTCAAGATGGCTCATTATTACTTGATGTCACGCCACTTTCTCTTGGTCTAGAAACCATGGGTGGATTGGTTGAACGTTTGATTTCACGAAACACCGCAATCCCTGTAGCTCGCCGTCAAGAATTCACCACTTATCAAGATGGTCAAACAGCGATGTTGATTCATGTGGTACAAGGTGAACGTGATTTAGTCGAGCATTGTCGCTCATTGGGTCGTTTTGTTTTACATGGCATCCCACCAATGACTGCTGGTCAAGCACGGATTGAAGTGACCTTCCAAGTTGATGCGGATGGCTTACTGACAGTATCTGCGAAAGAAACTACTTCTGGTGTTCAAGCGCAAATTGATATCAAACCATCTTATGGTCTATCTGCAGCGGATACTGAACGCCTCTTGGTTGAAGGTTTCCAACATGCGGAAGAAGACAAACAATTGCGCCATCTGCAAGAAACAAAAGTGGAAGCACAACGTGAGTTGGAAGCTTTAGAACAAGCGTTAAAAGCAGATACCGATTTACTCTCTCAGCAACAAGCACGAGATCTAATTCTTGCTGCTGAAGCGTTAAAAGCTCGTCTTAAAACCGATGAGCTTGCAGCGATTGAACATGCCGTTCAACAACTTAAAATTCACAGCGATGCCTTTGCAGCACTTCGTATGAATCGACATATTGACCATGCCTTAAAAGGTACAAAACTTGAAGATTGGTCAAACTCAAACTAAAGGTATAGGTGATCAATATGCCACGTATTAAAGTTCTTCCTCATGCACTCATTTGCCCTGAAGGTGCAGAATTTGAAGTCGAACAAAACGCCAATTTATGCCAAAGCTTATTGAAACAAGGCATTAAAATTGAACATGCTTGCGACATGTCTGCGGCATGTACGACTTGCCACGTGATTGTTCGTAAAGGATTCGATAGCCTTGAAGAAATGAACGATGTTGAAGCGGATCTACTTGATCGTGCATGGGGCTTAGAACCTGACTCTCGCCTGTCATGTCAAGTTGAGATCGTTGATGAAGATTTAGAAATTGAAATTCCGAAATATACGATTAATCATGCTTCGGAAAATCACTAAGCTTTATCCATAAAAGAACTCCTCTTTATTAGAGGAGTTTTTTTAATTTAAATTTATTGATCAACATCATAATCATCAAAATATTGCCAAATAGACTCCACATGATCTCTATAAGCACCTTTATCTATAGGTAGATCATATAATATTTGCAAATCTGGATTATATTTGAGTAATTGTGCCATATTGGTCAATTGAATATTTTGCTCAAAATCCAAACTATTTTCAGAAAAATCATGTGCATCCACATGACAATACATTTGCCAATCTCCGCCTGCATGAGATACCCAGCGTATTGGCAATTTTCCATCAATGACACAAGAACACGCAATAACCCCTAAATATTGTGGGAATGCTTTGTATGCTTGCGGATTAAAATCTCTGGTGAAAGGAGTCGCATCCATCACTTCCTGATAGCCTGTAAATGCAATTCCCCGTTCCGCAAAGAAATTTTCAATATCACCATCTTGACGTTTTGCATTATTCAACCAGATTACTTGCCATTCAGTTAGACGTTCTCCACGGTCAGCAGTAAATACGCCTGTTTGAGGTTCATTAATCCAGCAGCTTTGACGTATCAAAACCAAAGGATGTTCCGCTCCCGCAGTTTGTTCGGAAAACTGTTGAGCATCTTCATAACTGGAAAATGCACAATAATAATCTTGCCCCTCATATTCATCTAGCGCACCACGTTCTGGATGACACCAAACTCGATATTCAAGAACATCATCATAAAAATAACCTGCACCTGACTTTACCAAAGCAGGATACTCACCCACCATACTCTCATCAATAGCCACTGGATACTGTGAAACGAATGCAGACATTATTTCAACTCTATAATTAATTATTGAATGTTTTTATCTTACTTCATCATCCAAAGTCAGTTTTGGAATACCCTGAGCATTGGTAATTTTTTGTTGTGTTTTGATACGCTGAACCATATTCTCCAAAATTTCAACTAATTCTGGATATTCATAATTCTGCACTTCCTCTAAGTTCAAGACCAGATGGAAGCCTTTATAATCGAAATCAAACCATTTTTGTGTATCGGATTTCTTACCTGTGAATTTTTCCATTACCTGCCAAGTTTTAACAGGTCCTTGAATCCCTTTTAAATAAATTGGCACTTTCGGTACACACAAAAACTCACCTTTAATCAGTTGGTGAGTGTCATCCGCAATTAAGATTTCATCAACTTCAGCAGCAGACTGCAAACGTGCTGCTAAATTAACATCACGACCAACAATGGTGTAAGCCATACGATGCGAAGCCCCGTAGTTGCCTACGTGACAATAACCCGTACTAATACCCATTCGAATGTGCAATGCTGGATAGCCCATTTTCTTCCAACGCTCACGCAACAATTTCATTTGCTGACGCATTGCGATCGCCATTTCTACACAAGACTTCGCATCTTGTTCAACACCCTGAGAATTTGGATCACCGAAGAAGATGAGAATCGCATCGCCCATAAACTTATCAACGGTTGCTTCATACTGTTTTGCTATTTCAGTCATATGACTTAAATAATCATTAAGTAAAAAAGCTAAATCATCAGGAATAAGGCTTTCTGAAAGTTCAGTAAACCCTTGAATATCGGAGAAGAAAATGGTTAATTTCTTACGTTTGTATTCAATTTTAGCTTCAGCTTCCCCACGCATGATCGACTGCCATAATTGTAATGGCGCATATCGACTCAATTGGTTAGCAAAAGCAATGTAGCGTGTCATTTGGTTATGATAATGCTGACGCTGTTGCCCTAAAATATTGATTCTTCTATGTTGATAATAGTTACCAATCACAATAAACATCATTAAACCAAATAAACTAACAACAGTCAGTTCTGGATTTGTAGGTTCGAAATATTCTTCAGCACCAAAAATTGCAAAAGTACAAAAGTAAAAAGTGAGAACACCGATCAGTCCGATTAAACACGCAACAGGGAGTGTAATTTTATTATTTAAACCAACGTAAAGAAGTCCAAATAAAATCGTAAAAGTAGGAACTAAACTTAGGTGTAACCCTGCAAGTACAATCGCAACGATGACCGCTTCAAAAGCAAAAAGTACGTTTTTTTCAGTATTCTTATCAAATTTGTATTGGAGCCAGTTGTCTAATTTAGGACAGATTAGGAAATGAATCAGTAATAAAGGAAGGATGTAAAGCTGATAGTTAGCACTCGGTGCGGTAAATGTATAAATTACCAAAATCAATGACAATATCGAATATCCCATCAAACGATGAAAATAAGCGAACTGTCTAGGTTCTTTATCTATTAACCTATCTAGTGGCACCCTATCCTCCTTCCTTATTATAGAAGATTGTTTTTATTTTATATTTCCATCAATCCATACGCCAATCGAATGGCATATCGCCTTGACCACGTAATGCAAGCATCAAGGTTTGACGCATATGCGCAAGTACATCATTACTATAAGGTACCGCAGGCGTGCCCCAAACAGGTTTCGGCCACGCAACATCATTTTGATAACGCACAACATGATGAAAATGAAGTTGTGGTACAACATTACCTAATGCAGCAACGTTCATTTTGTCTGCACGAAAAACCCGTGACAATTGACTAGATAACCAGCTAGATTCGCGCAAGAACTGCTCTTGATCAGCTTGGCTTAATTCATATAACTCGGTAATTCCCGGTACACGTGGTACAAGAATCAACCATGGAAATTGCATATCATTCATTAAACGACATGTTGAAAGCGGAAAATCGCCTACAAAAAATGTATCTTGAGCAAGTTGTGGATGCAAACTAAACATATCTTTATAAATGATGCAGAATAATGATGATGGTCAATACTATCACATCAGTTTTGATGTGAGTATTATTAGTCACCTGTTTGATTACAAATAACAATGATTTTCTTTATTTATTACATCAACATCTGACAAAAAACAGATTCTTTGCTTAAAGAAAATCAAAGTAGTTTAATTATGCAGCAAAAAATTTACTTTTCAACTAACTATGTAGTTCGTTGAGTAGTTTATTCAATAGATCAACAATAAACTGAATCCGCTTATCGTACTCAGCCATTTGCACTGTGATCTTTAAGCGTTGACCACCTTCCATACGATAGTGGGTTGGATTCTTTTGCATTAATTGAATGATACTGATTGCTTGCACTGGTGTGTCTGGCGAAAATTCAATGTATCCACCATTATTATTGACATCAATCTTAGTAATCCCTAGCTGCTCTGCCTTCAAACGTAATTGATGCACACTAAACAATTGTTTGACTGACTGAGGTGGAATGCCAAAACGATCAATGAGTTCCATCCGAATATTATCAAGTTTCTCTTGCGTATCAGTATTACTAATACGCTTGTAAAACAGCAGACGTTGATGAACATCCCCTAGATAATCATCTGGAATCAGCGCAGGCATGTGTAGGTTAATTTCAGCAGTTAATGACAAAGGTGCATCAAAGTTTGGCGTTTTACCTTTTTGGATGGCTTTGGTCGCTTTCTCTAGCATTTCCATATACAAGCTATAACCAATCGCTTGCATCGAACCACTTTGCTGCTCACCGAGTAATTCACCCGCACCCCGAATCTCCAAATCTTCAGTTGCAAGCATGAATCCTGCACCCAGTGTTGAAGCACGTTGAATGGCATCAAGACGCTTTTCTGCATCGCCTTTGAGATGTTTTAGCGATGGAACCAATAAATAAGCATACGCTTGGTGATGCGAACGCCCAACACGACCACGTAATTGATGCAATTGCGCCAAACCTAACTTATCTGCTCTTTCAATGATAATCGTATTGGCATTGGGTACATCAATACCCGTTTCGATAATGGTTGAACATACAAGAACATTATATTCTTTGTGATAGAACTGTTGCATGACCTGCTCAAGTTCACGTTCGCGCATTTGTCCATGTGCAACTGCAACACGTGCCTCTGGAACTAAATTACGAATCGTTTCTGCTGCTCTTTCAATGGTTTCAACTTCATTATGTAATAAATAAACCTGACCACCACGTAACAACTCACGCAAAATCGCTTCTTTAATTGAGTCATCCGTATGTTCTTGAACAAAAGTTTTGACGGCTAAACGGCGAGCAGGCGGCGTTGCAATAATCGAAAGATCACGCATCCCAGAGAATGCCATATTCAGAGTTCGTGGAATCGGTGTCGCCGTTAGTGTCAGCATATCCACATCGGCACGTAAAGCTTTAATCCGTTCTTTATCACGAACACCAAAACGATGTTCCTCATCAACAATCATTAATCCAAGGTTTTTGAATTGAATGTTTTCTTGCAGAATTTTATGCGTTCCCACCACAATATCAACTTTGCCTTCAGCTAAATCTTCAATCGTTTTCAGATGCGTTTTATTACTACCAAAACGAGACAGCACTTCAATACGCACCGCTGTATCAGCAAAACGATCTTTAAAGGACTCATAATGCTGCTGTGCCAGTAGCGTAGTAGGAACTAATACCGCAACTTGCTTGTTGTTTTGTACTGCAACAAAAGCTGCTCGCATCGCCACTTCAGTTTTACCAAAACCGACATCACCGCAGACCAAACGATCCATTGGTTTCGCCAACTGCATATCATGGAGGGTTGCTTCAATCGCATTGGCTTGGTCTAAAGTCTCTTCATAGGCAAAGCCACTGGAGAATTGCATATATCCAGTATGATCCAATTCAAAGGCAAAACCCGGTTTCGATTGACGGCGTGCCTGAATATGTAACAACTCAGCCGCAACATCATGGATTTGCTCTAAAGCTTTCCGCTTGGCTTTACTCCATGTATCTGTACCTAATTTATGCAAAGGTGCTAAGTCTGGATCGCCACCACTATAACGACTGATCAGGTGTAAATTGGTGACAGGCACATAAACTTTTGCACCATCCGCATAATCGAGCTGTAAAAACTCATGATCCTGTTGATCAATTTCTAAGGTAATTAAGCCTGCATAACGCCCAACACCATGATCGATATGTACTACAGGCGCGCCAATACTGAGTTCAGTTAAACTCCGAACAAGAAACTCTTCAGAAACTTCTTGTTGACGCTTACGACGTCTTTGTACTACCCGATGTTCATAAAGTTGATTTTCAGAAATGACTGACAGTTGATTGCTGAGCACCAGTCCACGATCTAATGGCGCGCTTGTGATTGCAACTTGTAGCTTGTCTTTCTGAAATTGAACAAAACTCTCTACATTTTGGATTTCGCCTAGAACCGAACGTAATGCATCTTTTAAAGTTTCACGCCGACCTGCGCTTTCTGCTACCAATAAAACAGGATGTTTAACTTGGTCAATATAATGTTTAACTGCTTCAAAGGGCTGTTCTTTTTTAGGATCAACTGCAAGCTTTGGTGGTTGTTCTGCTGCAAGATTTAAAACACCTACTTTTTCATCAAATGCTTCTGCTGAAGCTAAAATCCTTGGAAATTGGTTTAATGCCTGTAACACATGATTTGGCATTAAAAAAAGTTCTTCAGGCGGAAGAATTGGTTGGTCGATGTTATGACGGCGATCTTCATAACGACGAACCACTTCTTTCCAAAAATTGATTAATTCATCTTCAACTTCGTTATTTGTAATGACAACGCAATTCTTTGGTAAGTATGTCATAAGCATACTTTGCGCTTCCATCACCTTTTTCTCAAAGAATAAAGGTAAATAGAACTCTAATCCCGGTGTTGCAATTCCTTCAAGTACATCTTGATAAATTGGGTTTTTCTTAGGATTCGCAGTTGGAAAACTTTCTGCGTAACGATCTCTAAAGGTAGAACGTCCCTCTTTTAAAGGAAATTCTTTTGCTGGTAAAACGGTGAAGTTTTTTAAAGATTCAGTGGTTCTTTGCGTTTCTGGATCAAAAAATTTTAAGCTTTCAATTTCATCATCAAATAAATCAATTCGAATCGGTTGATCTTGTCCAGATGCATAAATGTCCATGATACTGCCACGAACTGCAAATTCCCCATGATCATAAACAGTATCAACCAAACGATAACCCGCCTGCACCAGTTGCTTTTTCTGTGCTTCCAAATCGAGTCGTTGTCCAACTTTAATATCAAAGTGTTCACCAACCACCCATGAGTACGGTGCAACACGTTGCGCTAAGGTACTTGCAGAAACCAGTAGAATACCCTTTTGTGGCATATTCGCTAAAATCGCCAAACGTTCAGAAACAATATCTTGATGCGGAGATAAACGATCGTAAGGCAAGATTTCCCAATCAGGAAAAATCGTTGGTTTTATCCCGTAAAATTCAAGTTCACTTTCGAGCTGAGCAAGATGCTGATTATTTCTCGCAACAATCACATATAAATTTGAACTTTGCGTGGCAATTTCTTTGAATAATAATGCTGCTGATGATCCAAGTAAGGAACCAATCCAGCGTTTTTCGCCTGCTTTGAATTGTTGTAGGTTTAATTGAGAGATTTCTTGTTGAAACATAGAGAAAATCATGTAATCGAAAAGACAATAGGCTTAGTTTAACATGGAGTTTTTTATGTGGATATGAATCCAGAAAGAAGACTAACTGGATTTATCCTTTAATTTTTTCTCTAATCGACGATCCATCAAACGAAATAATGGTCGAGTTAAATTCATCACTGTTGTCGGCGCTGTATTCAGTAAAGCATTGGCAATTGCACCACTGGTACTGGTAATACGATAAGATTTTTGCTGTACAGCTTTGACAATCCAGCCTGCGGCGGTGGACGTATCTAGCATCCGCATATGTTTATAAATCGTTGTTTTAGATGACATGGGGGTTCTGACCATTGGAAAATAAACAATACTCACATCAATTCCTTGATCACCTAGCTCCATTCTGAGCGAACGTGAAAAGGATTCTAAAGCCGATTTACTGGCTAAATATGCTGAAAATAATGGAATTGGAACTTGAGTTGACATAGTAGAAATATTGACAACATGTCCCTCACCTTTTTCCAGAAAGTGTGGCAATAAGGCTAATGTCAAACGCACTGCTGCAAAATAATTGATTTGCATGGTACGCTCAAAATCGTGCAGCCGATCTAATGCCTGAATAATTGGACGACGTATTGAACGAGCAGCATTATTAATCAGGACATCAACTTTTGCATGTTCACTAAGTATTTGTTCAATACAGTTTTTAGCATGATCTTCCTGAGTAATATCTACAGGATAAATCCATACTTGACCGCCTTGCTGTTGAATGACCTGCTGTACTCGTTCCAATTCATCTTTACGACGAGCAATTAGACAAATTTTCGCACCCAATTCAGCTAGCTGAATCGCAGCCTGTTCACCAATTCCACCTGATCCACCTGTCAATATAATGGTTTTTCCTTGTAGGTTTGTCATACGTTTTCCTATTTTTTATACAATATATAATTATCCATTTTGATCTTATTCATTTAGCTTCTAGGAGAAAAGTCTTCTTCGGAAAAACTCAAAGAAAGCCTTTCTCAAATTATGATTAAGCTCACCAATAATTTTGATTTACTTAGGCTATTTAACTCGCTATCCTATTCAAATCGTTTATATGCGATAAAAATGAAACTTACGATCATTTAAAAATCGAATAGTTATCTTATTTTTAATAAAAAGAGAGAAATTTAATCTAAATCTATGTCAATAATCATTCCCACTCAACAAATTCGAGCTGTTTATAACGAACAGACGATTCGAGTTTATCAAGCTTATTCTGATGCTATTGCAAATGCCGCCCTTCTTAATCAAACTTTTGTCTCACCACCATTTAAAATGGAAAGAATGACATGGATCAAACCATCATTCCTTTGGATGATGTATCGTGCAGGCTGGGGTTTTAAAGACAACGGACAAAATCGTATTTTAGCTATAGACATCACCCGTGAAGGTTTTGAATGGGCATTGGCACATAGCTGCCTCAGTCATCGTGATCCGTCATTAAGCGAAGAAGAATGGCAACAACGCAAAGATCATTCACCTGTACGGATTCAATGGGATCCTGAACGTGATCTATTATTACAACCACTTGAACATAGGGCGATACAAATCGGACTGAGTAAAGAAGCGGTTCAACGCTATGTCAATCAATGGATTGTTTCGATTACAGACCTTACACCACTTGCACATCAGATTTATGCTTTAGTACAAAAGAATAAAATGGAAGAAGCTCAATTATTATTACCAAAAGAAATGGTATATATTCCTTCAATAAAAAGAGATTCACTCTGATTGAGTTACTTTTTATTGAAAAATAGGATTTTCTAAACTTTTTTCAGCATCAAATCGTAAAATAATAAAGGCTGATTTCTCAGCCTTTATCTATATTTATTAATTTACAGAAGCCAACTTCACATCAGGAAAGAAACGCTCTTCTACCATGTCATAACACCATTGGAAGATAAAGGTATAAACCAAAATACACATCGTTAGACCAAAATCTAAAATTAATGCATCAATAAAGCTCATCTTCATCATATAAGCAATAATTGGAATGGTCGCAAGCATCAAACCACCCTCAAAACCAATCGCATGCAAGATACGCACAGGGATAGTTCGTTTCCACTGATATTTATGTTCAACTTTCTCAAAATAATGGTTAAAAATCATGTTCCAAATCACTGAAATGACGGCCATGATTACACCTAGAATACCGGTCACCTCTAAAGGCATACTAAAAATAAAACTTAACGCAATTGCGATGATGACCAATAAGATCACTTCATAGCTAATTGCATGAATGAGTCTTCTTCTGGAAATCAACATTTTATAACACTCTTTTGTTTGGATACTTGTCATTTTATTTTTATAATTTTGATTAATCTAATCAGGTTCTTTCAGTTTTTTTGACAGATGAATATTAATCAAGAACAACTTCTAATGTTCCAGACCGTAATCGAAACAGGTTCATTTTCGGCTGCTGCGCGGAAACTCGGTAAAGTTCCTTCGGCAGTGAGTATGTCAATTGCCAATTTAGAAATTGATCTCAATCTCAATTTATTCGAGCGAATTGGACGTGAACCTACACCAACACCTGCGGCTATGGTTTTATATGAGAAAACTCAACAACTTTTGATTGAGATAAATCAATGGAAACAGCATGCTCATGCACTCAGCACTGGACTAGAGTCAACCTTAAACATTGTCGTGGTTTCTGAATTGCTGCATACCAATTGGACAGATTACATCACGTTGCTTGAACAACATTTTCCAAATCTGACCATTAATATTTTTTCTGCTCCTCAGGAAGATGCTTTACAGATGTTACTGGATCAGTCTGCGCAACTTGCACTCATGTTTGAACGAGAACAGTTAGATAGTCGTGAACAATTTGTTGAATTAAAAAGAGAAGCTCTTATTCCAGTGATTGCTCAAGGTCATGCTCTAGCCCAATTTGAGCAAATTTCATTTGAGCAAATGGTGCAGACACGCCAAATCGTGGTCGCTAGCCGTGACCATAGCATCAAGCCAGAACTACTATTTTCTAAAAATTATTGGCGCACAGATAATCATCACTCTGCGTGTATGATGATTCTTCGGAATTTAGGTTGGGGTGTTTTGCCCTTAGAAATGTTTAATGAAAACCCTGAATTAAAGAAAAAGCTAAAAGTTTTGCAACTTTATGATTTCACACCTAAGTTTGAATACTATGTCGATCTAGTTTGGAGTCGGGAAAGCGAGTTAGGTGTTGCTGCTAGATTTTTGATTGAACACATTCGACTACTACGTCAGCAACCTAGAAAATAGAGTAAATCACTCAGGTTTAAATGTATTGAATGCGATGCTTTGCTTTCCTGTAGATTGTGCTATAAAGAAGTTATCCATAATTTTGTTTAAGTAAGAACGCTATATCAATGACTCAGACTGCATTACACCAATTAAAAAATTTAACAACCGTTGTTGCCGATAGTAGTGATCTAGAAGCGATTGAAAAATTTCGTCCCTTAGATGCAACAACCAATCCATCACTTATTACAGCAGCGGCTGAACAACCTGAAAGTAAGCAACTGATTGAAGATGCTTATACACAAGCAAAACAAGAAGGCTATCAAAGTGATGAACTGATTGAACGCACCATTGATATTTTGACGGTGAAGTTTGGCGTTGAAATTTTAAAATTGATCGATGGACGTGTTTCAACTGAAGTCGATGCTTCTCTTTCTTATGATACTGATGCGACGATTGCCAAAGCGCGTGAACTTTCTAAACTTTACCAAGGTTATGGTATTGAGCAATCTCGTATCTTAATCAAGATCGCATCAACATGGGAAGGCATTCAAGCAGCTAAAGTTTTAGAGGCTGAAGGAATTCCATGTAACTTAACATTATTGTTTGGTTTGCATCAGGCCCAAGCTTGTGCAGATGCAAAAGTAACCCTTATTTCTCCTTTTGTCGGTCGAATTTTAGACTGGTATAAAAAAGCGGAAGGCATCGAGCAATACCCAATCGAAAACGATCCAGGTGTTCTTTCAGTCAAGAAAATTTATAACTATTACAAACAACACGGCATTGCGACACAGGTCATGGGAGCAAGTTTCCGTAGCACAGCACAAGTCCTTGGTTTAGCAGGTTGTGACTTACTCACAATTGCACCAAATCTATTGGCTCAACTTGAACAAGATCAACAGGTTGTTGAAGCTCAACTCAGCTCAACTTCGGCGCAACAAGCTGAGAAAATTGAACGTACAGCTCAAAGCAAAGAAAGTTTTAAAGCTGAACTTGAGCAAGATTTAATGGCTTTCCAATTACTACAAGGTGGTATTGATGGCTTTATCAAAGCACGTGATCATTTGAGTTTATTACTGCGTCAATCTTTTGGTATTGATGCAGAGATTCGACCTTAATTAGTTTATTTTTCACCTATAAAAACCGATTTTTGTTATATTAGCGAAAATCGGTTTTTTAATGAGTAGATTGTGTTCGGCATAACAGATTTAACCACTTTCATTATTGGTACAATCTTAATTGTGTTATTGCCTGGCCCAAACTCTTTATATGTAATGTCAGTCGCTTCACGTTATGGCATTCGCACGGGCTATGCAGCAGCATGTGGTGTATTTACAGGTGATTCGATTTTAATCCTGTGTACGGTATTAGGTGCAGCGTCATTATTAAAAGCCTTCCCGATTTTATTTGTCGTTTTAAAATTAACAGGCGCTTGTTATCTCGCATATCTAGGTTTCAAACTATTACAAAGTGCGTATCAGACATGGAATAAGCCTCCACACCCTACAGAAATGGCTGATTTACCACGTTTAGATCAAATTCATCCCTATCGTACCGCCCTCAGTATCAGTTTACTTAATCCTAAAGCGATTCTGTTTTTCCTGTCTTTTTTCGTGCAATTTGTACAACCCAATTATGCTTATCCAGCACTCAGCTTTCTGGTCTTAGCCATTATTGTTCAACTGGTCAGTTTTACCTATCTGACAGCTTTGATTTTCTCAGGTGTTAAATTAGCAAACTTTTTCAAACATAATTACAAACTTGCCGCTGGAGGTGTTTGTAGCGTGGGTATTTTATTCTTTATGTTTGGATTACGACTAGCAACGTCTACCCTTGCATAATCCTGTTTTGATCATATGATCAATTAATTCCATCATTTTAAAACTACGATTTCCGCTGAATTAACGATATACTTTTCAACAAATTTTAATCAAGTATAGATGCATTGATGCAACGTCTAATTCAAGATTTTTCGATTCCTGCTGTTTTTGCTGGCTTTATTACCTTCCTGATTGGAATAAGTGTTTCTGCGGTACTGGTCATTCAAGGCGCGCAATCTCTCGGTGCAAATACAGCACAAATCAGCTCTTGGTTTTGGGCATTAGGTTTGGCAATTGGATTATCAGGACTCATCTTATCTTGGAAATATAAATATCCAGTTGCTACTGCATGGTCGACGCCCGGAATTGCTTTAATTATTGCATCGACTGGTCATTATGATTTGTATGAAGCAATTGGTGCTTTCTTAATTTGTGGCGTCGCAATCGCAATCGTTGGATTTTCAGGCATTTTCCAAAAGTTACTGGCTCATATTCCTCAAAGCCTCACGTGTGCGATGCTTGCAGGGATTTTATTAAAATTTGGAATTCAAATCTTTAGCAGCTTAGAAAGTCAGCTCGGTTTTATCTTAAGCATGTTAGCAATTTATCTTGTTTCAAAACGCTTATTGCCTCGTTATAGCATTGTGCTGACAGTGATTTTAGGTGCAATGATTTGCCCTCTATTTATTGATTTTCAATTACATTCAATCACTTGGTCTTTTACTCAACCTGTATGGATGCAACCCTCATTTTCATGGTCTGCATTACTGGGTCTAGCCTTACCGTTGTTTGTCATCAATATGACTTCGCAAAATTTGCCCGGTATTGCCATGATTAAAAGCTATGGTTATCACCCACACGTCAATCAACTAGTAGGCTGGACAGGTATTGCACATACGATTTTCGCCCCTTTTGGTTGCTTCTCGATAAATTTAGCCGCGATTAGTGCAGCGGTCAGCTTAGATGATCAAGTGCATCCTGATCCGAGCAAACGCTATATTGCAGGTATAAGCTGTGGTTTGTTTTATATTTTAATGGGGCTTTTCGCTGCAACCTTAGTCAGTTTGCTCATGTCATTTCCGCCTATTTTTATTGTTGCACTTGCAGGTATTGCTCTATTTGCCACGATTAGCCATAACATTGCAGTGGCTTTTGCAAACGTAGAAGAACGAGAAGCAGCATTACTCACCTTTTTATGTAGCGCATCTGGGATTCAGTTTTTCGGAATTGGTTCTGCATTTTGGGGACTTTTATTGGGTATTTTTGTTTTAGTTTTATTCAAATTTAAATTAAAAAATAAGTCTTAGTCTAGCTAAGACCTATTTAAATCCATTTTATTTCAAAGTCGATTTACCTATCTTCTACATCCTTTTCGGTTTCTTCACCATTTAGAATTCGTCCTGCTTGTTTAGGTCGAATCAATGGTGCTGTAGGTCGAGGATGGGAATGTGAGTATTGTAAACCCACCCCTGCGTAGACATCATCCGCAGCAATTTCTGTTTCAAAACGCTCATTATCACGTTCTCGAATTTCATTTGAGATCATGCGAACCTCATCTTCATCGACACCTAATTGCTCTAAAATGACTTCACCGAATTTAATCGCAGATTCAAAGGTTTCACGAATCAGATAATCGACTTTTTGTTTGACCAAATGTAGTGAATGTTCCCGATCATAAGAACGAACCAAGACTTTGGCTAACGGAAATTCATGCGTGACCAATTCCACAATTCGATTGGTTGTTTGTTTACTGTCAACACAAATCACGATTGCTTCTGCCGTTGAAGCGCCTGAAGCATGTAAAATATCAAGACGACAACCATCGCCATAGTAGATTTTAAAACCAAATTTTTCTGCGTTTTGAATCATGTCGATGTCATTATCAATAATCGTGACATCCACTCCTCTTGCCAAAAGCAATTGACTGGTTACCTGACCAAAACGACCAAAACCAATCATTAGAATACTGCCGCTTAGACCTTCAGCAATATCGACATTATCAAGAGAAACTGTATCTTTGGTTTCGGTAAATCGTTTAAAAAGAATGCCTAAGATTGGAGTTAACACCATAGACAGTACAATAATTGCTGTTAAATTCGACTTAACTGTATTATCAATCACTTGGGCAGAGACAGCAGCAGAAAACAGAACAAATGCAAACTCACCACCTTGAGCCATCAGTAAGGCGCGATCCAAAGCTTCCGTATGCCGACTTTTAGTCAGACGAGCAACAATATAAATCATGACTGATTTAGCAAACATCATTGCAACTACGCCACTCAAGATTAATTGCCAATTTTGCTTCACGATTGATAAATCTAGTGACATTCCAACACCAAGGAAAAATAGTCCTAATAAAATTCCTCGAAATGGCTCAATATCGGCTTCAATTTGGTGTCTAAAAGTTGATTCTGATAGCAACACACCTGCAAGGAATGCACCCATTGCCATGGATAAGCCACTAACTTGCATCAATAAAGCAGCGCCCAACACCACTAAAAGTGCAGCAGCAGTCATCACTTCTCGTGCTTTTGCGGCAGCGAGTAATCTAAATAAAGGATTGAGTAACCAATAACCTGCGACGATTAAACCTGCAATTGCAATTAAACCAATACCTATATTTTCTAAACGTGCTGAGGTACTTTCCACCACATGATTCGGTGCCATAAAAGCAACAATTGCCAGTAATGGGACAATCAATAAGTCTTCAAATAATAAAATTGCGACAATCTTTTGCCCTTGTGGCTGAGCGATATCACCGCGATCACCCAAGAGTTGCATCACAATTGCGGTAGACGTCAGTACAAAACCTGCTGCGCCAATAAATGCAACTTGCCATCTAAATCCAAATAAAAGTCCAACACCTGTTAATGCCAAAGCACAAGCAATAATTTGCAAAGTTCCTAAGCCAAAAATCTCACGCCTTAGACTCCATAAATGTGAGGGCTGCATTTCCAACCCAATCACAAATAAGTACATGACAATACCAAGCTCTGCAATATGTAGAATCGAAGCAGAATCATGAAAAAATGCGAATCCAAATGGACCAATAACTAAACCAGCAATCAAATAACCAAGAACTGAGCCTAAGCCAATTCGTTTAAAAATAGGAACGGCTATTACGGCCGCTGCCAATAAAACGACAGGGGCAATTAAACTGATTGAGTGTGCTTCTGAACTCATACTGTTCTCATTTTTATTTATCTGATTTTATTGTATGTGAAACAATAAAAGACTTATATATCAATTACGAGATAGTTATTCCCAATAGAGCTATTTAAAGTATTGATATACATAACTTAGTTAATTGCATTTTTATCCCAGAAAGCTTGACGAATTTGTGGCATCGCGTTCAGATGATTAATAATATGCTGCGCATCTTCAGTCTCAATTGAACTCGCAATCAGTGTCGCCTCGATCTCAACCTCTTTTTCACCAAACGGCGTTACATCAATATCTTTGGCAGGATAGTTATGATGTTTCAAAGTTAGATTCAACTCGTCCATGACTACCTTACTCTGAGTACGATCACAAATAATATAGATGACATGTAAGACTTCTGCCTCATCATCTAATGGACGACGATCTATGGCATGAACAATAGGTCTTAACAACGTATTTGCCGCTAAGATACAAGCAGTTGCAAGTATCGCTTCAACAATCAAATCAGCACCTGCTGAGGCACCGACAGCAGCAGAACACCATAATGTCGCAGCCGTATTTAAACCATGAATGTTGCCTTCTTGGCGCATAATCACACCTGCACCTAAGAAACCAATTCCTGAAACGACATAAGCAATCACTCGAACTGCTCCATCAGCTCCAGTCAAATTAATTGCAATATCTACAAAAATTGCTGCGCCTACAGCAACTAAAACATTTGTTCTAAGTCCCGCTGTACGCTGTCGATATTGACGTTCAAATCCAATCAATGCACCTAAAATGAATGCAACAGATAAACTAATTAAAGTATCAATGATATTGGATAAATCTGTATTTTCTAGAAATTTTAATTGCATTTGACACCTATTTATTATTAGTGATTCTAATAATGGATAAAATGAATCTAAGATAATTATGATGATGGCGTATAGCTTAAGCCCAGTCCAAACCAATGCTGTTTTAAACGATGTAGACGATCGCCGAAGGAAGCTTCTAAAGTAAGTACATTGGGAATCAAACTATATTGCAACGCTGTCTGGAAAAATTGCGCTTGGCGATCTTGATTATATGTTTCAAGTGTTACACCGACATGCTCAGTCACCGTATAGGTTGAAGCAATTCCCCAACGAACGAGACGCTCATCGCTCTGTTGATAACCGAGATTGGTATCCAATGCTAAACGTTGATCTAAAAGTTGAAAACTGACAGGAATATTCAAAAACCAGTTTAAATCCCCATGATGAGCAACATCATCACGGGATATCTGTAAACTACTGGCAACACCCCAGTCATTTTCCATTGGCTTTAAAATGCTTTTCGCTTGAACCGAAAAGCCATGAATCTGATCCTGATCTTTACTTGAGTGATAGCCCAAAGATACTTCTAAATTTTGATTGAGATTACAAGCAGGTACAACTTGATAAGACCAAGTTCCATCCTTGTTATAACTATAAGTGCTTTCTAGCTGACACTGCTGTGCTGCTGTAATAGAGACATCATCGGTGTTGATGAGTGGACCCGCCTTACTCTTTTGAGTCAGCAATAATCCACACAAAATAAATACGTTAACAATAGCAAGCCATTGAATGGAAGCGTGAAAAAACATAGGCTTCTCCCCATTTTAGGTGAGAAACTAAACAGGATGCAGTCAATACAATAAATTTTGTGGGTACAGCAAAATTTTATAGAAGGGTTTAGAATATTTTTAACAAAGCTATCTAATTGCAAGATAGCCGACCTAAATAGCTCGCTTGCTCAGTATTCGCTTTGGCTTAATCCTTTATTAAACCCGAACCTCGAACAACTTCCCATTTAGGATCTCCGTGAATAAACTCAATGGCATTATAGGACACGCGAATTGATCCACAAGCCCTATCGTATGAATTTTTCATTACATGAGAGAATTTCACTCTAAATTAAAGTTCTCTAACCACTACTGTTTTTGCCATTTTGTCGTGCCAGCCTTGTTTCTTAGAATCAAAAGCTACCCAAATCAAACCAATAAATAGAACTAATATTGCTGGGAAATAACCGATATATCGAATAATTCCTTGTCCAACAGTAATATTTTCACCAGTCCTTTCATCTAGTACTTTTAAACGTAGTAAACGTTTTCCTGGCGTACCTGCAAATTTAACCCAACAAAATACAAAAAATACTGCAAACAGAATTTGCCAGAGCCAGTCAATTCCTGAACTTAAGCGAGATGAATAGGTTGATTCCCAGCCTAAAAGCATTGCAATAGGAATCAATGCAACAAAAATAATAATGTTATCAATTATTGATGCTGCAAAACGTATCCAAAAACCAGCATATTCGTACTTATGTGACATGTTCCCCTCTCTTCTATTTCTCTAGAATATAAATACTTATAAATTATCTATTTATCAGCATATCACTCATCAAGTATTTTGTTTTAATTCTCGATCAAAAAAATCAACCGTGCGCTGCCAAACGACTTTAGCCTCTGGAAGTCCACGACTAACACTGCGGAAACCATGTGGCATATTGTAAGTATAAGCTTCCACTCGATCACCCAATTGTTGAATCAGTTTATTGCGCTTAGTTGCTGGACAAAATGGATCAACCGTAGACCAATGCCCTTGTAAAATACGCACTTCATCTAAAGATTCTTTTTTCGGTACACCTGCACCTTCAATTCCCAAAGAATGATGATAAACCACGGGTGCCAACATATCTTCGCGCTTGGCCATCTGAATCACATAGCCCCCTGTTAAGCACTGCCCTAACATGCCTAAACGACCATTCGATCTTGGGTCTGCCTTTAATGCATCGAGTAATACATGAATTTCTTGATTAACTTCACTGTCCGCTGAATTGATACGTCCTGCCTTGCTCACCATAGCACGAATACAATATTTGACTGCACCACCACTAAATAAATTAGGCACGTAAACCAAATAGCCCCGATTAGCCAAGTCTTGAGCATCTTCTCGATAGACATCGAGGATACCAAATAACTCGTGTAGCAATAAAATCGCAGGCGTTTTTTCAGAGCTTTGTGCAGGTACATACACTTCAACTTCGATTTGACGTGTCGGTAATGTGATTGTTTTTATTTCCATTGCAGTCATCCGTTACATTCGAATGATTTCCATACTATTTCTGACAATATTAATTGTCAAATAAAAAAGGATGTCTGACGACATCCTTTTTGCATTCATTTAATCAGTAAATTAAATACTGAGTAAACTGTTCAATGTTTCTGCTACATTTTTCGATTTTACTTTAGGCTGCAACGCCTTAAGCGCCTGTTGCACCTGACTACGTTGTGGTTCAGCCAAGGTGTACCAACGTGACAGCACTTGTAATAACCGCGAACCTAAAATTGGGTTTTTCTCATCCAAATAAGCGGCGAGCTCAATAAAATGATCGACACCAAAGCTCCACGTATTCACTGGATTTGCAGAAAGTCCACCACTCACTGCACGGATACGGTTCGGTGTTCCCAAATCATAATCGGCGTGCTTAGTCAGATACTCAATCGTTTCTGCTGTCGCACATGGATTCGAAGCTTGGATGCTAAACCATTGATCTAAAGACAAGGCTTCATCTTTAAAACGGTTATAGAAATCTGCAAGTGCAGCCTGTGCTTGTGGCGCATCATTCCAGACTAAAACACGTAATGCGCCTAAACGCTCAGACATATTGCCTGTTTGTTGATATTGCGCATAAGCCAAATCAAACACAGACTCATCGCCTTGGCGTGCCAACATATTCAGAGTGATATTCTTTAATGAACGTACGCCCATCGCCAAAGAAAACTCTTTTTGCTGGTCTGGATCTAAGGCCAAATAAGTCTCTTTCCAGAATGAACCTAAATCACGTGCTAAACGATCCAGCACAGCTTCACGCTTTTCACGAATCAGTTCAGGCTCATAGTCTTGATCTATACGACTACCTAAATAGTTTTCACTGGGTACATCAAATAAACGCGATGCCAATAACGGATCTTTATTCACTAAGTCTGGCAAGGTATTTTTAATTGCCTGAATATAGGTATCCACCTTATGGTCTTCTAAAAGAATACGTTCTAATAAGGTTTGTGTCGCTTGCCATTGGTTAAAGCCATTGGTTTCGTGCTGAATCAAGAAGGCAAGATCATCATTGGAATAATCAAAGACTAAATTGACAGGTGCAGAGAAATTACGTAATAACGAAGCTACAGGTTGCTCAGAAACACCTGTAAATTCAATTGTTGCTTCATCTTGATCAAATAAATACACGCCATCTTTGACCTCATTCACAAACAGATCAGTGCTGTGCAAGGTATATTGTTCACCTGTATTGGCATTAAATAATGCGAGAGCCACAGGAATTGGCACTGCCTTGAGGTTTGGATATTTTGGATGTGCTTTCAAGCTTTGTTTGAAGCTTAAACGATAAGTCTGTGCAGCGGCATCATATTCACCTTTAGCTTCTAACTTTGGTGTACCAGGTTGGTTATACCAAGTGAGGAAGTTAGATAGATCAACACCTGAACCTGCGCTCAATGCAGCAACCCAATCTTCAACCGTAACCGCTTGCCCATCATGGCGTAGGAAATATTCATCAGTCCCTTGACGGTATTTTTCTTTACCCAATAAAGTGGCCATCATGCGGTTGATTTCAGCACCCTTCTCATACACTGTCGCGGTATAGAAATTGTTGATCTCAACAAAATGATCTGGACGAGGCGGATGGGATAATGGGCCAGCATCTTCTGGGAATTGATGCGATTTCAATACTGCCACATCATCAATTCGTTGTACGGCTGCTGATTGTAAATCCTCAGAGAAAGACTGATCACGGAAAACGGTTAAGCCCTCTTTTAAACACAATTGGAACCAGTCACGGCAGGTAATTCGGTTGCCTGTCCAATTATGGAAATATTCATGTGCAATCACAGACTGAACTCGCATAATCGCAGCATCAGTGGTGTATTCCTCATCGGCAAGCACACAAGACGTATTAAAGATATTTAAACCTTTATTTTCCATTGCACCCATATTGAACTGACTGACCGCGACAATCATATAATTATCGAGATCGTAAGGACGACCATAGTGTTCTTCGTCCCAACGCATCGAATGCTTTAATGCTTCCATTGCGATGTGACATTTCGGAATATCTTTCTCGATTGCATAAATTTCTAAAGCAACATCACGACCTTCCGACGTGGTGTAACGATCTTTCAGTACCGCCAAATCACCAATCACACAGGCAAATAAATAGCTTGGCTTTTTGGTTGGATCTTGCCAAATTGCAAAATGACGACCTTCCCCAGCTTCACCCGTTTCCAACAAGTTACCATTAGCAAGTAAAACTGGATATTTTTTATCGGCTTCTACACGCGTGGTAAATTCAGCCAATACATCAGGACGATCTGGATAGAAGGTGATTTTACGGAAACCTTCTGGTTCATTTTGGGTAACGAATAAATCACCTGCTTTATATAACCCTTCAAGCTGAGTGTTCGATTCAGGATGAATAATGACTTGGATTTTTAAAATGACCTGATCTGGTGCATCAGTGATCACCAATTGTTCAGTATCCAAATGATATTGTTCAGCGCTAAGGGTTTGCCCATTCAATTGAACCGATTTCAATTCAAGATCACGACCTAACAGAACCAATTCCCCTGCAGTCTGACGCTTCATCACCAGTGTAGAATCAACAATCGTATGATCATCATAAACTTGAATATTTAAATTGATTGATTCAACCAAGAACGATGGCTTTTGATAATCTTTTAAATAAATCGTTTGATCTGCTTGTACAGGAGGCTGTGCCGCAATATTCATCAGTATTCCTTATCGTTCATCATGTCGGATGGTCTTGTTATCAAGACTTCTTGATTAGTCGATCATACGCCAACTTACAAAAGCTGTCTTTAAGCCCATATCTTAGTTTCAAGTATTTTTATTGGGGTTTAGTTCAGTAATTTTCAAATTAATTGATTAAAATGGAATTCTATTTAGACAGAATAACAACAGTATTTTCTAATTTTAAATAAACGCTACAAAATTAACCAAATTCTAAGGTTCGAATTACATTTTTTTTATGCGCTTTACATTTTGTGCACGGTTATTGCTTAAGTTTATATGCCAATGTAGGTAATACAATAAAACAAGCGAGGGTTAAGACGATGGAATTAAAAGCACACTTATATCGTTTAGAAAATATTAAAGCGATCCATGATCTCGCAAAAGCAGGTGTGGATCATCATGTCATTTCCGTTTTTTTAACAGCAGAAGGAATCGAACTCAGCAGCTTAGAAGTAACGAATATCGTAAATACCTATGACGAACTTGGAAAAGAAAAATTACCAAGTAAAAAAGTCCAAGCGCTTATCAACGCCAAAAAAATCGGTCAGGAGGACGAAAACTTACCATGCCCTGTTTAACTTTTATATTTAATAAAAAAACCTCGAAATATTTTCGAGGTTTTTTTATTACACTAATAATTAAGGATTCGCACTATCTGTTCGTAACCAGACGACTGTACGACCTAAGGCAGAAACGCCCATATAACCGCGCATACGTAAACGTTTACCTTCCCCCGTTACGACCGCTTTACCTTTATAAACTTTACCACTGCTCGCCTCTAATACTCGACCATCGATATAGGCATCTGGTTTATCTGGATCTTCTCTAAAACCTGATAAAATTTCTAAACCAAGCAATGGCTTATTTGTATTTGGCGCTGCGCATTTGATGCAGTTAGTCAATGAAAAACCACGAGCGTTAGGATAGCGATAAACTATTTTACCGTGAAAACGGCCATCTGATCCTTTACGAATCTCGACAATTGAAAGCTGTTCACCTGTACGTTCTTCAATACTTTTCCAATAACCTTCGATTGAAGCGGAATAGGTTGTCATGCTTAAAAAAGCAATAGAAAGCCCCATGAATCCCTTCATGAATATTTGATTTAGCATACTAACCCCGTCTTTTAAAAACTAACCCATTCATCTTTATAGGTTTAATTATTGAAACTTATCACACTTCATTAGAACTTTCACTCTACTGGTGCGTTCTTTTGCTTAAAAAACAACTTATCTAACTGATATAATTCATGTAATCAATAACATTATTTTTTAAATACAAAATAGATTCTTAACATTTCTCTCAACTTACAAGATTTTTAAGGATTGGCATGATCCGTTCTTAGCCAAACCACGGTCCGCCCTAAAGCCGAGATACCCATATAGCCACGCATCCGTAAGCGCTTACCATCACTCGTTACAAGTGCCTTGCCCTTGTAGATTCGGCCACTTGTAGGTTCCATTATTCTACCATCAATATACGCATCTGGATTTTCAGGATTATCTTTGAGCTTTGATAAGATTTCTAAGCCAAGGATTGGATGATTGGTATATGGCTCAGGGCATTTAACACAATTGGCTAACTTAATACCGTGTGCGTTGGGGTAACGATAGACAATTTTGCCATGATAATAACCGTCAGTGCCTTTTCTAATTTCGACAATTGAAAGCTGCTCACCCGTACGATCATCTATACTTTTCCAGTAACCCTCGATTGAACTTGCATAACTACTAATACTTGTAATAGCCAATGCCATTCCGATTAGGCATTTCTTTAATGAATTTTTATACATAGAAGCCTCAACGTTTTGAATAAGGAAAATCTTTTTTATGCTCGATCTCTTAGGATAGAGCATAAAAAAACCTCTCTGATTCAATATCAAAGCATTGAAACTGATCTACATAAATGAATTCATAAAATGACTAAAATACAATTAGACATCAATTCATTAAGATATAAACCCTGATATTGAACCAAATTTATTTGTTCAACAGGGTTAAGGATTGGCACTGTCAGTCCTAATCCAAACTTGGGTACGACCTAAAGCAGAAATCCCCATATATCCGCGCATGCGTAAACGTTTACCATCAGCACTTAACTGAGCTTTGCCTTTATAAACATTGCCCGTTTTAGGTTCGAGTACTTTTCCATCAATATAATGGTTTGGATTTTTAGGATCTTCTCTCAAACCTGATGCGATCTGAAGTCCTAAAATAGGTTTGTTTTTGAAAGGCTCAGGACATTTGACACAATTAGTCAATACCGTACCACCACCCGGTACTGGGTAACGATATACAATTGTTCCTGTATAAGTATTATCAGGTTTCTTTTTAATTTCTACGATTGAAAGCTGTTCACCCGTACGGTCATCAATACTTTTCCAAAAACCTTCAGGTGTCGCCGCGAAATTAGCAGTTGCGAATAGGGCAAATGAAATTCCCACGAGTCCTTTCATGAGTGAGTTTTTTTGCATAATCTGCTCCCTAATGCAAAATAGATCCATCTGATATACATTTTTATTCCAATGTTCTTAGACAGTCAACAAGACGAATGGATATTTAATTGCTTAAAATCACAATGAATTTTAAGCAACTCACATATTAAAAAAGAAATGATTACGGGTTCGCACTATCTGTACGTATCCAAACCGTATTTCTACCCAAAGCCGAAATTCCAACATAACCGCGCATATTTAAATGCTTACCATCTGCATTTAATCGAGCTTTACCTTTGTACACTTTTCCAGTTTTGCTCTCTAAGATGCGCCCATTAATAAAACTATTTGCTTTATTGGGGTCTTCAACCAAACCAGTTAAAACTTCTAAACCTAAACGCGGTTTTCCTGTATATGGCGGTGGACAGTTAACACAATGTGTTACGATCGCCCCTTGTGCATTCGGATAGATATATACGATTTTTCCGCGATAGGTGTTATCCGCTGCTTTCCTGATTTCAATGATGGTCAGTTGTTCACCCGTACGATCATCAATACTGCGCCAATAGCCTTCAATTGAACTTGCATATGAGAGAATACTTGTAAAACAAGCAATTAATGCAATAGAGCATTTCAACAATATTTGATTATTCATCCTTATCCCTTTCTACTTCTATAAACAAACTTAAAAACATCTTTTAATTGGGACAGAAATTTACCATATTTTAAAAAATGGATAAGCCACCTGCTTAGCTTTTATATAAAATTCAGTGGATTAAATCTCAATACAAAACTACTTTTTCAGTGCAAATAATCTTTTTCTCACTCCGAGCACGAGCAATGTATAATCCTTTCATTTCGTGGTTATATAGGTTTATTGTCAATGGATTTACAGATTCTGCAAAAGCAGCTAGATGAAAGTAGCCATTGTCCATTGTGCCAAGCATCCATGTTCTGGATTGAAGCTGAACAATACTCGCAAGAATTCCAATTTCATGAATGTAGTCATTGCCAACATCGTGTATTTAAAAGTGACAGCAAACTGAATTGCCATTGTGCACAATGCACCGCTCAACGCAAAAAACAAACTCAACAAACCATTTTACAAGAACAACGTAAATACAAAGTCAAAGATGAAGTGATTTATAGCCTAAATCAACTCAGCTTTATGCATAAATTATTTTTACTAAGTTTGTTGGACAGTTATGCTCGTGAAGATGTACAGCATGATGAATTAATCCACTGGAAGAACATTAAATATCATGATTTCACCCCCAATTATTTATTTCAAAATCAACTCGTTCAAGAGTTACTCAAATTAGGCATCTTTAAATCACAAGATTCGAGCCTAGAAACAGAACATTTTTATCTTAATCTTCGGCTTGATGGTTATTCTGATCCGAGTCTATTTAGTGTAACCCAACAATTGCGCCATTGGTTTTATGAGAATCTAAGTTTAGGTATTCCCTTCAAAACGACAGATGAAGTTAAAGATGCTTTGTATTTGATTCTTTATCAAGAAATCGTACAGTTCATGCAGTTTTATTGTAGAACTTGGGGAATTCAAATTGCAGGTAATCGCTCCTTTCAGGCCTTTTGCTATCGCTTGATGGAAGGACTCGCAGTGGGTCAAATTTTTTACTTAATTCAAACTGCGTTAGAGTACCTCTATAAGCAAAAAGCATTGCAGCCAAGAAACGATAAATTTATTAATACCAACTTACTCAAAAAGACATTAGAACAATATCGTGAACGTGCTTTGGCTGAACGTTGGGAAACCACGACATTACCTCGCCCATACACCATTCCATTTAGTAAAATGAGCGAAGTGTTATTATTTAAATTTTTAGGTTACGACGAAAGTGTTTTTATTCAACCTGTATGGAAATCTTGGCGCAAGATCGAACCTCGTTTAAATTTTTATGCAGTAAAACGTTGCATGTATTGCGGTTCAAATGATCTTGTAGTCGATTATGATGCTACAGACTATGTATCATTGATTTGTCGTCGATGTAAGCATCAAGACCACTACTTTACGCGTTAAACTATTATTTTTTTTAAATTTTTAAGGGGTGATGAATGTCACAAAAACAACAACTCATTGAAAAAGTGATTGAAGCTTGGCAAGCTCTTCAGCAACAAGCCCCGTTGGTACAATGTATTACCAATAGTGTCGCCAATAATTACGTCGCAAATATCTTACTTGCAGCTGGTGCATCGCCCGCAATGATCGACAACCCATTTGAAGCAGCAGATTTTACAAAAATTTGTGCAGCTTTAAGCATCAACATTGGTACACCGACGACTGAACAAACTCAAGCGATGCTCATTTCTGCTGAAACAGCACAACAGCAACAAAGACCATGGGTACTCGATCCTGTTGGCTATGGATCAATCCTGAAATGGCGTAGTGAAACTGTTGATCAATTACTCAAGTTTCAACCCACCATTATCCGCGGCAATGCCTCTGAAATAAGTACTTTAGCAGGTAGTCAAGTTCAATCTAAAGGTGTTGATAGCACATTAAATAGCCATGATGTTTATGCTCAAGCAAAAAGCTTGTTACAGCATACTGAGTGTGTTGCGATTTCTGGTGAATCTGACTATATCATTTCCAAACAATTGGATATGGTAATCAAAGTAAATGGTGGTTGCCATTTACAGCCTAAAATTACTGCAACAGGATGCGCTCTAGGTGCATTAACCGCCGCTTATCATGCAGTAACAAATTCAACCATTGCGGCGCTTGCTGCACATATTCATTTTGCTATTGCAGGCAAACTGGCATATGAACATGCTCAAACAGTTGGAAGCTTTAATGTCGCTTTTTTAGATTATATTCATATGCTCGATGATAATTTAATTCAACAATATGTAGACATTGAAATTTTATAATTCAGCTCTGCTTATTCGCAGAGCTTAAACCCTATTTCAGTAACAAATAAATGTCTGTGATCAAATCACATTCATCTACATCATGAACAAAGTTGTGGTAGTGAAAAAAGACGGGAAAATCCCCTACTTCACGCGCTGATTGTGGTAACCAGTCCCGATATAAATAGTAAACACTGTTTTTAATATGATCGTGACTGCCCAAATGCCGAATAACGGCATAGTTGCCTTTGGGAAGAGTACCTGTGCTTACACCGTATGTATTTTCAGGTATATTCGCCGTGATTGTTCCAGCAATGTCAAAATGGAATTCATCACTTAAAGTCTGTTCAGGGTCAGAAAATGGAATACCGTAGGTGCGGCTTTTTGCTATAGGAGATAATCCCGTTTCTTTGCGCCACTGAATAAATTGTGCTGCCGTTTCAAATACACGTTCTGGTGCGCCATGATGAGAAATAAATGCGATTTTCTCTTCTGCTCTTTCTACAATATTAACGTTCATCATGATTTCTCTCGGAGGTAAAGAAAAAACAAACCTTTCATGCCAAGACGACCAATGCGGCTGTTCTCTAAAAGCACTTGGGGTTTGATCAAATGAACGTTTAAATGCGCGGCTAAATGCTTCAGGGCTATCAAAACCAGACTGTAAAGCAATATCAATAATTTTGGTGTCAGTAGAAAATGCAAGTTGAAATGATGCTCGTTTCAGACGGGATAATTGAATAAACTTCATCAGATTCACACCTGTATTCGCTACAAAAATGCGATGGAAATGAAATTTAGATAGTGATGCAACTTGACTCAACGTATTCAAATCTAGCTCATCATCTAGATGTTGCTGGATGTACTCACATACACGTTGCAACTTCTGATCATATAGCGACATACATTTAACTCAATTCATTTGATGAAAGCTAATTTGCCAGATTCATATCCTGTAAACTTGATCAGAATTGCGGATTTTCAAATCAAATTAAATCGTCGCCTTAAAATAATTCTCTTTTGGCATATCAATCACTTCAACACATAATTGAATTGAATACTCAGCCTCATTTTTTAGATAACCTTTTTGTTCTAACAATCGGAGTAATGCCTCACCTGCTGCTTGCTTCTGAACTTGGGTTCGTCCACTCAAAATATAAAGTTTTAGATGAACATAAGCTTCTTGATGATCCTCCAACCCAATCAAAAACACCTTATCTTTAAAAATGCGCGACTTAATATCATGGGCACTAAATAATCCAGTCTCAACCAATACTGTATTGACTAGCTTAAGAAGTTTTTGCTGATCAAGATCAGCTAAATTTGCTGAATAATTTGCAATCAGATGAGGCATTTAAATCCCTTATTCAATAAACAGTAATGCTAAACGTACTTGATCATAAGCCATGCGCGGACTTGTAGCTTCCACAATTGGACGTAACTTAATGGAACCATCATCGGTAAAATGCTCAGGATTTTTACGTTTGTGTAACCGTTTATAAATCTTACGAACTTCTTCAACGACTTCTTCACCAGGGTTAGCAATAGAAATATCTAATCCTTGTTCTTTATGCAATCGTGCGAGATGGTTAATAATCGTTGCAGGCGTTAGCCCTCGCTCATGGGCAATATCTTCAATTTCATATCCTTCTTCAAATAAAGCCCGCGTTTCATCTAAGGTCGCTGCTGCATAATTTTGTTTTTCGCCTTTCGAAAGCTTCTTCTCGTTGCGTGCAATTTCAGTTGCATTCAGCGTACCGCCACAATGACGAATAAAGGCATTATGCTGTGGCGTTAGATCAATATTTTCAAAATTCACTTCTGCTTCAGTCGATAATTCCTGAAAACGGCGGTCTGCTTTAATTGCTAAACTATCCAACTCTAATGCTTGTTCATTAAACCCAAGCAATTTCAGTCCAGTCAGTGACTTTAATCGAGACAAAGCTACATAGCCCTGACCTTTTTCAAAAGTATGCGTTAAATTAATTTCTGCTGCTTCTAAAGTCATACCCTGACTTTTATGAATGGTAATCGCCCACGCCAGACGTAAAGGAATTTGCTGAAAACTGGCAATCACCTTACCTGCTTCATTTTCAATTGACCATGTTTCTGGCTCAACAAGTAATGTCGTTCCATCTGTCAATTTGACTTTTGGTAAGATCCCTTGTTTATCATCTTCCTCAAAACCAATCACTTCACCTAAACTGCCATTGATATAACCCATATCAAAGTTATTTTTGACAAACATCACTTTGGCATGCTTTTTAAGAGTCAATTCTTCAGGTGCGCGTACCGAGGACTTCAGTGTTTCGATTAATTTTTCATTACCATCTAAAACAGCATTAAATTGATGACTTTCATTCTCAATTTCGTTCAGATGCTGATAATTGATATTATCCACATCCATATTATGTGTGTATAAACGGGTAAAGGTTTCACCAATATCATGTTGACGTGATTGTTGTAATGCAAAAATATGATTCTGCTGAATGCTCTGTGCTCGAATCGCATTTAATATCTGATTTAAAATTTCATCATCCTGACGGTGTTGCTCAGTCAAATAACAAACTCGGAATTTTGCTTCAACCCAAGCCTCAGACATGAAGCAAAATTTATCTCGATTGCTTTCATCCTTCTTACCTACTGGTGGTAACTGAAAAAAGTCACCTGCAACAATGACTTGAATTCCACCAAAAGCCTCATCACTTTCTTTAAAGTATTTAAGCACCTGATTGACTAAATTAAGCTGTTTGGCATGCAGCATTGAAATTTCATCAATAATCAAGACCTGGGCATTTTCTAAATGCTCTTTTAAATATTTACGCTCTTTCATACGCTTCAGATCATCATCATTCAAACGATCTTTAATCCCAATCCCTGCCCATGTATGAATGGTCATTCCATTCATATGCGTAGCCGCGATCCCTGTAGAAGCCGTAATCGCAACGGGGACTTTTCGCGCTTTAAGATAGTGAATATATTGATTAAGCGTATAGGTTTTTCCTGCACCCGCGGAACCTGTTAAAAAAACATTTTCCCCAGCTTTAAGTAACTTCAGTGCAGTCTCTTGTTTCATAATTTCTTCAGTCAAAAACAACAGCACATAGCTTAACGATTTTTTTGTAAAAGTAAAAACTCAAACTGATTTTGAGAACTGTTTGTATCTCATTTTTACATTGACATCCAAACATTTTCATTTAATGTGTTTCTTAATTAATTCAGATTAGATATAAAAATGAACAGTTCAAATTCATATAAATATCAAACAGATATACTAGGAGAAGATTATCAGCAACTCACTTTAAATTTTGCTGATGATTATGATGGTAAAGTCGTTGCAACATTAGTTCGTAAGAAAGCAGCTCAAGCCACCAAGAAAGCGGTTCTATATATCCACGGTTTCTGTGATTACTTCTTTCAAACGGAAATGGCAGAGCAATTTAACCAGCATGGTTATGATTTTTATGCTCTCGATCTCAGAAAATATGGTCGCTCAAAATTACCGCATCAGAAGTTTTATTATCTACTCGACTTACGTGAATATGATGCTGAGATCAGTAAAGCACTAGAAATTATTGGTCAAGAAAACCATAACCAAGTTTTACTTGCAGGACATTCTACAGGCGGTTTAATTACTACACTTTATGCCGCACACTATCCAGACCATCGACTCATTAAAGCTTTATGGACCAACAGTCCATTTTACGATTTCTATAAAAGTGTAATAGAGAAAAAAGTTGGTATTCCCTTATTAAGTGAAGTTGGTAAACGTTTACCAAATGCAAAATTCCCAAGTGGCTTAAATCAATGGTATACACCAAGCCTACATAAAGCATTTTATGGCGAATGGACTTTCAATTTAGAGTGGAAACCTAAATCAATGCCTTTTGTAGACTTATGCTTTGTACATGCAATACATGAAGCACAAAAAGAAATCCGTCGCGGTATTAATTTAAATATTCCAACCTTGATTATGCATTCACACCAATCCAAATATCCAAAAAAATGGGGTGTTGATGCACAGCAAAGTGATGTGATTTTAGATGTCAAAGATATGACTCACAATGCGAAGAAAATGAAAGGTGATGTACAAACCTTAGCAATCAAAAATGGCTTACATGATTTGGTCTTATCTGCACCACCTGTGCGAGAGAAAGTCTATCAGGATTTATTTTCTTGGCTTGAACAAAAAATGCCTTAACTAAGCTCTATTTATAGTGATTACACAGATTATGGATACTTCAATTTCTTTGCCTAAAACAGTTTATGCAATTCAGCATCTTGCCTTTGAAGATTTAGGTTCATTAGAAGATATTTTTTATCAACTCGGTTTCCGTGTTCGTTATTTCGAAGCAGGTGTAGATGATCTTAAACCCGCTTTAAATTATGAAGGTCTTACCATTATTCTTGGTGGACCAATTGGTGTTTATGAAACTGAAGACTACCCTTTTCTTATAGAAGAAATTGAAGGCCTCAAGCAACGCTTGAATGCGAATAAACCAACTATTGGTATTTGTTTGGGCGCACAATTGATTGCACACGCATTAGGTGCAAAAGTCTACGCAGGTCATCAAAAAGAAATTGGTTGGAGCCCATTAGAAATAAAAAATGTTGATCAAAATTCATTATCAGCATTAGAAAATATTCATGTCTTACACTGGCATGGTGATACTTTCGATTTACCATCACAAGCAACTTTACTCGCTAGCTCAGAAATTTATCCAAATCAGGCATTCGCTGTGGGAAATAATATTCTAGCTTTACAATTCCATCTTGAAATTACTCAGCACAGTTTTGAAAAATGGTTGATTGGTCATACTTGTGAGATACGTCATGCAGGTTTGTCCATTCCTCAATTAAGACAAGCTAATTTAGATTATGCTGAACAATTAGAAAGTAAATGTAGGGCAATTATTGAAGTTTTTTTAGAAAAACTTAATGATTAAATTCAAGACTCAAAAATAGTATGTTTATGATAAATTTAGACATACTATTTGCATAACTTAAATTAGTTATTTGAAAAATAGAATATTACACTTATTAAAATTTTATTACAGAAACAAACATTAAGACCAATAAGTAACGACACTACTCGCAAGCTATTTTCTAAAAAAACAATAAAATAACATTATTCATTCATACTCTTTTAGTTGGAATAAAAATATGATCAAGTTAATAAAAAGTTTTCACTCAATCAATACTTATTTATTCATGTCTACGGCTTTACTTATTTCAATGATTATTTATTTCTATCACATAAATCCATAATATAATAAAAAAAGCCCAATTTTAAATTGGGCTTTCTTATGTCTAAACTAAATTCTTCGAGCTAAAAAGAGTTCAAATTCACCTAAATGTTATTTCTTCTCTACTTTAAAGCTATCTTTTAGATCTAGAATACGGTTAAACACTGGTTTTTCAGCTTGATGATCATGTTGATCCGCAACAAAGTACCCCTCACGTTCAAACTGGAAACGATCTTCAGGTTTCGCTTGTGCTAAAGCAGGCTCAATTACCGCTTGAACGACTTTTAATGATTCAGGATTTAGATTTGCCAAGAAATCATCGTCTGCGTCTGGTGCAGCTTCTGTAAATAGACGATCGTAAATACGAACTTCCGCAGGTACACCTTTTGTCGCAGAAACCCAATGAATCACACCTTTTACCTTACGACCTTCAGGGTTTTTACCTAAAGTTTCAGGGTCAATTGAACATTTAAGTTCAATCACTTCACCATGAGCATCTTTAATCACTTCATCACATTTGATCACATAAGCATGGCGTAAACGCACTTCACCATCAGGAATCAGACGCTTAAAGCCTTTCGGTGGTACTTCTTCAAAATCTTTACGATCAATATAAAGTTCACGTGTTAAAGGAATGATACGTTCACCCATATCCACATTCGGATGACGTGCATGGGTAAGATCCAATTCTTCAGGCAAATTGGTCAAGGTTACTTTTAATGGGTTGAGTACAGCCATGCCACGTGCTGCTGCATTTTCCAATGACTGACGGATACAGAACTCAAGCATTGCCACATCAACAATACCATCTGTTTTCGATACACCAACACGCTTACAGAAATCGCGCAAGCCTTCTGCAGTAAAACCACGGCGACGCATACCCACTACTGTTGGCATACGTGGATCATCCCAACCCTGTACATGATGACCTTCAACCAATTTGCGTAATTTACGTTTAGAGGTAATGGTGTAATCGACATTTAAGCGTGAAGACTCGTACTGACGTGGTACAGCTTTTGAGTGAACTTTCTCTACAATCCAGTCATAGAATGGACGGTGATCTTGGAATTCTAAAGTACAGAGTGAATGAGTAATGCCTTCGATTGCATCTGACAATGGATGAGCATAGTCATACATTGGATACATTTTCCATTTATCGCCCGTTTGGTGATGCTCTGAATGCAATACACGATAAAGAATCGGATCACGCATATGCACGTTCGGGCTGGCCATATCAATTTTGGCACGCAAAACAGCACCGCCTTCCTGAATTTCACCATTACGCATTTGCTCAAAACGTGCCAAGTTCTCGGCAACGGTTGCATCACGGTAAGGTGAATTTTTACCAGGTTCAACGAAATTACCACGATTCAGCTTAATTTCTTCTGGAGTTTGCAAATCAACATAAGCATCACCTTGTTCA
This sequence comes from Acinetobacter modestus, assembly GCF_014636095.1. GTDB lineage: Bacteria > Pseudomonadota > Gammaproteobacteria > Pseudomonadales > Moraxellaceae > Acinetobacter > Acinetobacter modestus. Next base: position 390,711 of record NZ_BMDV01000002.1, on the reverse strand, counting down.
ATCAACTGAACGGCCCATGTATAAAGTTGATCAAAATAACCTGAAGCATAGCGAGGCTCACCATTCCAGTTAAAACCTAACCATTTCACATCATTGGCAATACCATCAACATATTCTTGTTCTTCGGCATCTGGGTTTGTATCATCAAAACGTAAATTACATAGACCATCAAATTCTTCAGCAATACCAAAGTTCAAACAAATTGCTTTGACATGACCAATATGAAGATAACCATTTGGCTCAGGTGGAAAACGTGTTACTACTTTTTGGGTGCGCCCTTCTTTAAGATCGTCGGTAATGACTTGACGAACAAAATCTAAGCCTGCCTGTTGTTCTTGCTGCGCGGCATCGACAGAGGCATGAGTATTCGGCGTCGGGGTCTTTGGCAGTTCAGAAACAACATCATTTGGCTTCATAGGGTGTAAATCACTTCTTACAGTTAAAAATGGGAAATAAAAACGCAATCTTTACTATTTATGAAAGATTTTAACGTTTTTTACTTGCCTTGTAGTTTACAGTTTGCTTATGCTTCTCTCAACCAAAAACCCATGGTCAATTTGCCCATGTTTAGGAGATTAATGTAATGAGTTTTCCTCAAGTCGAATTAAACACCAACAAAGGTCGTATTGTTCTTGAGCTTAACGCTGAAAAAGCACCAAAAACGGTTGCAAATTTCTTAGAATATGTACGTGACGGTTTCTATGACGGCGTAATTTTCCACCGCGTGATTGATGGTTTCATGATCCAAGGCGGTGGCATGGATGAAAACTTCAAAGAAAAAGCAACACGTGATTCAATCGAAAACGAAGCTGATAACGGCTTAAGCAACGATGAAGGCACAATTGCAATGGCGCGTACTCAAGCTCCGCACTCAGCATCTGCTCAATTCTTTATCAATGTTAAAAACAACTCTTTCTTAAACCATACTGGTAAAACAGCACAAGGCTGGGGTTATGCAGTATTTGGTAAAGTTGTTGAAGGTCTTGATATTGTAGAAGCGATCAAAGGCGTACGTACAGGTAACCGTGGTTACCATGCAGATGTTCCTTTAGAGAACGTTGTGATCGAATCTGCTAAAATTATCTCTGAATAATTTTATCCGACAGGATTCTTTGTGACTTATCTGTTTATTTCAGATCTACATTTGTCACCTGATCACCCTCGACTCGTTCGAGGGTTTTTGGCTTTATTGAAACAATATCAAGATAAAAACACTCAACTCTATATTTTAGGTGACTGGTTTAATGCTTGGATTGGTGACGATTACACCGCCTCATGGTTAGATGAAATTGTCAGTGCCTTACAACGATTTACCGAAGCAAATAACCAAGTATATTTCCAAGTAGGCAATCGTGATTTCGCCTTAGGTCAAAAATTCTTAAAGCAATTTAACGGTATTCTATTGCCAGACGTTTATAGCCTACAGATTCAGCAGCATAGATTCCGACTGGAACATGGCGATGCACTCTGTACTGACGATGTTGCCTATCAACGTTTTCGTAAAGTGATTCGTAATCCTGTTCTATTAGGGCTGATAAAGCGAACCCCTCTAAGTTTCAGGCAAAAACTTGCAAATGGTTTTCGGAAAAAGAGTAGTGAAACCAAACAACTAAAAAGCTATGACATCATGGATGTGAATGAACAAGCCGTCGAAAATGTAATCACTCAAGTCGATTATTTAATTCATGGTCATACCCATCGTCCTGAAATTCATCAAGTATTGAATAAGCAACGTATTGTTTTAGGTGATTGGCGAGAAAATTCAGCTTGGATTTTAGAACTTAATAAGCAAGAAGATTATCAATTAGACTTTAAACAGTGGTTTTATTAATCATTTTTGCAGCTCTACTCATTCCTTTCCTTCTTTTAATCCAATAATTTTATAAAACATTTATCAGCTTTAATTCCTTACACTTTATCAAAGCTTTAAACACTTTAACTCACTCACATACGACTTAAATCTATATAGAAATCACATTTAGCTACTTTCAGTGAAATTTAGATCAAGTAGAATAAATTAAATTTCTAAATCGAGTTAATGACGGATGGATACTTTAGCTACAGCAAAAACACGTTACGCCACAAAAGCTTATGATGCAGAGAAAAAAATTCCTCAAGCGCAGTTTGAGAAATTGTTAGAAATTTTACGCTTCAGCCCTTCTTCAGTAAATATTCAACCTTGGCATTTTTTAATTGCTGAAACAGATGAGGCCAAACAACGTATCGCATCAGCTTTAACAGGCAATTACATCTATAACGCGGCTAAAGTTCTAAACTCCTCCAACACCTTGGTATTTTGCACGCGTACTGATATTTCTGCTGAATACTTAGAACAATTATTACAGCAAGATGATGTCAGTGGTCGTTTTAAAGATGAGACAGCTAAACAAGGTCAACGAGATACTCGCCAAGGTTATGTTGAATTCTATCGTAATGAATTAAAAAACCTCCCTGCTTGGATGGAAAATCAAACTTACCTTGCACTTGGACAACTCCTTTTTGCTGCAGGTCTAGAAGGCATTGATGCAACACCAATGGAAGGATTTGACAGAGAGTTAATCAATAAAGAATTCGAGTTAACTGAAAAAGGCTTAAAAGCATCTGTTATTGTTTCACTCGGCTATCGTAGCGAAAATGACTTTAATGCCAAATTACCTAAATCACGACTATCTGATGAGGTTGTTTTTACACGTTTATAATAATCCCTCATCCAATGGGAGTGACTCAATTTACTCCCATTGTTTTAATTCATCATTGCTTTAGCCAATAACATGACTGCAACAATACCACTGATTAATCCAATCCAGGTATAAGCTTTTAAACGTTCTTTAAATAACACCACGCCACTGATTACACCTAATACCACTACCAAGATATTCATACCAGCAAAGACAATGGCTGGGGTTTCTTTGAAAATCATATGTGCTTTAACATACAAAGCAATATTGGCAAAGTTCAGTACACCCAAACATAATCCCATAAAAATGTTTTTAGGTTGCCAGTTCGGTTGGGTAATGGCGATATAAGTGATAGATAAAATAAAGGCTGTAATAAAAGTTAAATTTAGCGTGACCGCAAACTGTAAACCTAAACTACTGCTATATTTTAGTAATACATCAATAGCTGAATAACCCGCCCAAACACTAAACAAAAATAAGGCTGATTTTAAGCTCATGCCTTTACTTGCCTGCTCTGTGGCCTGTCCTATAATGATCGCTAAAATTGCAATAACTCCGAAAACCACCCCAATTAATTTTAATTGGCTAAATTGCTCACCAAAAACAAAATAAGCTGATAATAACGAGAGTATTACCGCTAACCGTTGGGCAATTTCAGTTTTTAAGATACCTGCGAATTGTAGCGATTTGGCTAAACATAAAAATATACTTGGTAATAATAGACCTAAAACAAGAATTAACCACCAAGGCGTATTATTGAGAGAAATATGGCTAATATCGGTTTTAAACCAATAAAAGCATAAAAGACTGGCACTCAAATAATTCCATGCAATGATTTGAAAAACATCAAAACCTTTTGCTTTTAGATATTTTAAAAGAATCGAGACCAATACACTACAACATGCAGCTGCAACAATCATTTCCATAGTTTTTTCTAGCTATGTAAAAACATAAAAAAAAGCCAGTCTATTATTAGACTGGCTTTTTTAAAAGATCATAGATCAATTAACGATTATTTTCGTCTTCTTGACCATCTTCAAATTTAGTTTCGCCATCGAAGCCACCTTGATGACCAAAGCCACCTTGACCGCCGAAGCCACCTTGACCGCCGAAGCCACCTTGACCACCGAAGCCACCTTGACCACCGAAGCCACCACCTTGACCACCGAAGCCACCTTGACCACCGAAGCCACCACCTTGACCGCCAAAGCCACCTTGACCACCAAAGCCGCCAGTAGAACCTTGACCACCGAAACCACCAGTAGAACCTTGTGCAGGGAAACCACCAGTAGCACCTTGTGCGCCAGCTGGACGTGGGTTACGCGCAGGTACAACTGTAGAAATCGCGTGTTTATAAACCATTTGACTTACAGTGTTTTTTAATAAAACTACATATTGATCAAAAGATTCAATATGCCCCTGTAATTTAATACCGTTCACGAGGAAAATAGAAACTGGAATACGTTCTTTACGGAGAGAATTTAAGAACGGATCTTGTAAAGTTTGACCTTTAGACATTTTTAACTCCAAAAAATTTTAAATCAGCGCAAAAAAACTATCTTTATTTTTCAACTAAAAATTATAAAAAGACAGCCTGCGAATTTTGCTTTATCCAAAGAAGTTTCGCAAGTCTTCTTTCGCCTGCTTTATCGTCACGTAAGTTTTAAAATCGTGTATTTCTTGCAAAGAACGTAACCAAGTGTATTGACGTTTGGCAAGTTGCCGTGTCGCAAATAATGCTTTGTTCTCCATTTCTACTTTATTTTTGAGACTTAGGTCACTTTTTAATAAAAAATCTAAAGCTTGACGATAACCCACAGACCGCATGGATGGTAAATTATCATTTAAATCGTATTTTCTAATTAATTCCTCTACTTCATTTAAAAATCCAATACTCCACATTTTGCTTAAACGTTGCTCAATGCGTTGATGTAATTCTACCCGATCTGGCATCAATGCGTAATTATGAAATATGTAACGATATGGTTGATTTTTAGGTTGTTCAGCTTGTAATTTTGTTATTGGCTCGCCCGTAATTCGATAAACTTCCAATGCCCGAATAATTCGTTGTTTGTCTGACACTTTGAATTTCTGCCCAGCAATTGGATCCACTGCGACCAATTCATCATAAACCGCCTGCCAACCTTCCTCTTCTGCTTTTAAATTAATGGCATCCCGAATACTTTGATCTGCATTAGGTAAATTATCAGCCAGTCCTTCTAACAGAGACTTAAAGTACAGCATGGTTCCCCCCACCAAAATCGGAGTTTTACCGCGTGCGTGCATATCATCAATCAGTGGACAGACATCTTCAACAAATTGTGCTGCTGAATATACGTCCAATGGACTAATAATATCGATTAAGTGATGCGGATATTGTTGTTGCTCTTCTTTTGTGGGTTTAGCAGTCCCAATATCCATATCTTTATAAACTAAAGCTGAATCCACAGAAATCAATTCGAAATTACCGCGTTCATAGAGTTCGCATGCCAATGCTGTTTTACCACTTGCGGTAGGCCCCATTAGATTGATGACGGGCAATTGATTTGACATGTAAAACTACTCTCCTCGAGCAAATAATTTATCTAATTGATGCAATGGAAATGCGCGCCAAGTTGGACGCCCATGATTACATTGACTGGCAAATTCAGTTTGTTCCATTTGGCGTAATAAAGCATTCATCTCCGAAAGACTGAGTTGTCGGTGTGCTCTTACAGCTCCATGACACGCCATACCAGCAAGAAGCTCATCACGTTTTTGTAATAGCCCCCTAGCTTCATCATTTGGATCAAGATCATTTAGTAATTCTGGAATTAAATTACTAAAGTCAGCTTTATGCAAAATGGCAGGCACACCACGCACAATCACCTGATCATCGCCGTATTGATCAATTTCCAAACCCAAACGTTCTAATTGTGGTTGTAAATCTTCAATACGTGTGGCTTGCATACGAGTAATGGAAACAACTTTAGGGATCAGCAGTTGTTGCGAAATCCAAAACTCAGGTTTATCCCATGCCGACTTCATCTGCTGCAACAAGATACGTTCATGTGCCGCATGCATATCCACAATAATCAGGCCTTCAGTATTTTGCGCCAAAATATAGATGCCATGCAGTTGTGCGATTGCAATTCCCAAAGGAAACTCATCCACACGTGATGGGCCTTGATCATTTCCATCTTCGGTTTCTTCACGTAAAGGCGCTAAATAGCTTTTGAGTGCATTATTTAACTGTGTAGAACCATTATAACGTGGTTCTTGAGGTGTTGAATTGTACTGTACTGCCTGTGGGCGGCTTTGATTAAACTCAGTGAGTAAATCTGTCGAAACAACAACCTGCTGATTGTCTTGTCGCTCAGGCTCAGCTACTGCTCGATGTAAATTGAATTGTTCTTGGTATTTTGGCTGAGGCTGATAATTAAAATTTTCTGCCTCAGCTTCATCTGTTTTCATCGCTTGTGCTAAATCAGCAGTTGCGGTTTGAAATTGAGACAAGGTTGCTTTGGCATAATGCCGTACAAATTCATGTACTTCACGCTGGTTCAGAAAACGAATTTCATGCTTGGTTGGATGCACATTGACATCAATATTTTCTGGATCAACTTCTAAAAACAATAAATAAGAAGAATGTTGATGACCATGCAAAATTCCTTCATAAGCCATACGTAAAGCGTGTGAAATGGTTTTATCTTTGACAATACGACCATTCACATACACATATTGCATGTCAGCCTGTGCGCGTGCGTCGGAAGGATGTCCAAACCAACCTGACAAACGCATATTGATACTTTCAGCATCGATCCAATAGGCATTTTGAATAAACTGTTGACCTAATAACTGCTGGACACGCTGATAACGTAATTCACCACTATCAGCAATCGGCAAATTTAAACGAATATTATCGTTATGTTCGAGTACAAAACGAATTTCAAAATGAGTCAAAGCCAAACGGCGGACTATTTCTTCGATATGCCCAAATTCTGTACTTGGTTTTTTTAAAAACTTTCGGCGCGCTGGCACATTGAAAAATAAATCTTGTACACGAATATGTGTACCTTTTTGTGCTGCAACAGCCTGTATTTGTTGATGATCAAACGCTGTTCCATTCACTTCAACCTGATAACCCACGCCTTGTTCATCTTGGCTACTGGTCAACGTCAAACGTGATACCGCAGCAATCGAAGCTAATGCCTCTCCACGAAAGCCTAAACTAACAATTGCATGCAAATCTTCCGATGTTTTAATTTTACTTGTCGCATGCCGCATCACCGCTAATGGTAAATCTTCAGGATGAATTCCATGACCATTATCAATGATTTCAATCAGGGTCGAACCACCTTGCGCCACCCGAATAATAAGTTCGGTTGCGCCAGCATCGATTGCATTTTCTAATAATTCTTTAACAACTGATGATGGACGTTCAATCACCTCACCCGCAGCAATCTGGTTGGCTAAGGCAGCATCAAGGGTATGAATACGACGAGTTGAATCATGCGCCATTCAATTGTTCCTGCAAAGTTTGAGATAAAGATTCGGATTCAGTGGTTAGCGTAACAAACCGAGTCAATTCATCATCCGATTTTTGGATATCAATCACTACATCAGCTTTTGGAATTTCATTTCCACCTTTTGAAGGCCATTCAAATAAGAATAAAGCATCTGGGGTTTCTAAATAATCACGAATTCCCATCAGTTCTAATTCATAGGGATCATCTAAACGATATAAGTCAAAATGGAAAATTTCTTTGCCTTGAATTGTATATGGCTCAACCAAGGTATAAGTTGGGCTTTTTACTGAACCCTGATGTCCAAAATTCTGGATAAAATAACGCGTAAATGTAGTTTTCCCAGCACCTAAATCACCAATCAAATATATAACGCCTGAATGCACTTGTTGTGAGAGCACTTGCGCAAATTTTTGAGTGTCTTGTTCATGATTTAAAGTAAATTTTACTGAATATGACATGGCAAATAGAATAAAATTGGGATACCCGCTATGATAACATCGCCCTGCATTAAAGCCTAATGCACCGAAATGAATTGCTTCTTTTTAAAACGCTCAAGATTTTAAATATGACCTTACAAAATAGAGTAAACCCTTGGGGAAAATTGCATCAGCATCCTTCTAAAAAAGCGATGCTGATGGGAAATCGTGGCGGTCGTCTCCATAACTCGAATAAACAGATTATTAAACAATGGGCAACACAGTCATGGATTCATTGTTTAACGAAATTTGGTAATATTAAAAGAGAAGTTTTTGGTGACTCTTATTCAGAATTATTTTTTTTAGATGAAGCCACAGCTTTGTCTGCAGGACATCGTCCCTGTGGCGAATGCCAAAGAAAACGTTATCAAGAGTTTAAAAAAATCTGGTTAAATATCAACAATGCAGGTATATCAATTTCAGCAAAAGAAATGGATAAACGTATCCACCAAGATCGAATCAATGCTGAAAAAAGGCAGCATACATTCCAAGCAAATCTTTCAGAACTGCCTATTGGAACTTTTTTTGAATATGCTTCTGAAGCGATCGTAGTTTATAAAGAAAACTGTTATTTGATTTGGTCTTTTGATGGCTATCAAAAGAAAATTGAATTACCTCAAAATCTTATAGTTACTGTGTTAACACCTCAAACTTTTGTAAAAATGTTTGATCATGGATATGTCCCAAATTTTCATTCTTCAGCATCACTCAAAATAATATGAATATGGTTGAAAATTTTATCCCTCCAATGATCAATGGGGTTAGTGCCAGTAAAGTCTTTTTACCTCAAAATATTTCGGCATACACCATTTTTGAATATCTTTGCCAACACTTCTCGCATATTCAAGCCAGTGAATGGCAGCAGCGCTTTGCTGATCAATTAATTTATGCGGCTGATGGTGACATCTTAAACATAGAAAGCCACTATACGCCTAATAGCCATATTTTTTATTATCGTTTTCTTGCTCATGAAGTTTCTGTCCCATTTCAGCATGAGATTTTATTTGAAAATGAAAATTTACTCGTTGTTGATAAACCCCACTTTCTGACCATGACCCCAACTGGGCAATATGTTCAGGAAACATTATTAGTACGTTTAAAAAAGCAAACTGGATATGAGGATCTGACCCCGATTCATAGACTCGATCGCGAAACAGCGGGCATCGTTTTATTCTGTAAAAAACCAGAACTTCGAGGAATATACCAACAACTTTTCGCTGATAGGAAAGTACAAAAAATCTATCATGCGATTGCAGCTTATCGAGCTGAATTACATTTCCCGCAAATATTACAGCTCAATTTAGAAAAAGGTCAGCCGTTTTACACGATGCAAATTAATTCTGAAAAACCTCAGAATTCTGAAACTTTGATAGAGCTTCTGGAACACAATCAACATTACGCAAAATATCAGCTTAAACCCAAGACAGGGAAACAACATCAATTGCGTGTGCACCTTAATTACTTAGGCATTCCAATTTTAAATGATCCGTTTTATCCAGTTGTCGCACATAAAGCTGATGATGACTTTGAACAACCGCTCCAGTTGTTGGCAAAACAGATTTATTTTATAGATCCCGTTTTAAATCAAGAAATGCATTTTAATTCTAAATTTGAATTGACACTGTAAATACAACGTAATGACAAAATTTCTATTTTTTCACTTCAAAAATATTGAAATTACATTGCAATGGTTTAGAATACATGACGATAATTAAAAATATTTGGTCGTATTCTGTATGCGAAAAACAGAAGTTTATCAAGTTCGCCTTGATTCACAGGAAAAGAAACAAGCTTTTGCTGTTTTTAAGCAGTTAGGTATATCCCCTGCTCAAGCTGTTCGTCTTTTCTTTAAACAAGTTGTGTTGACGAAATCAATTCCTTTTGCGATTGAAAATCAAAACATTAATATGGAACAGTTACTCAAGCTCCGTAAATCTAAAAATGCAGCAATAAATGATCCTGCAGCTGCTGTAGATTTGGATGTTGAAGACGATCATGAAGATCTATTTGAAGAATTGAATGCACTGTTAGGCGAAAGTGACAAAACTTAACAATGTTGCATTTATAAACAAGTTTTTATTTTTTAAGCTTAAATTTTTTCGTTATTCTGACAGTCCAAATAAAATTATAAGTGCAAGGATGGACAGGAATGATTGTTAAACGAGCAACAAAAGAAGATCTTTACCAACTTGCTGTCTTGTTTGATGAATACCGTCAATTCTATGGTACATCATCCAATGTTGAACAATCCTATCAATTTCTAAAACATCGTTTCGAAAATAAAGATAGTGTCATTTTCATTCACGTTAAAGATGATGTCCTCACAGGCTTTGTTTTACTGTACCTTGCTTTTTCATCTGTTTCTTGCGAAACCTATTATATTTTAGATGATGTTTATGTAACCCCATCTTATCGAAAACAAGGATCGGCTAAGCAATTAATTGACACTGCAATCCTTTTTGCTCGCCATGAAAATGCACAAAGAATTAGCCTTGAAACACAAAAAAATAATTACGAGTCTCGCCGTCTTTATGAACAAATGGGATTTATTCAAGATGATGAATTCAAAACCTTTCACTGTTTTTTAAAATAGTTATTCGTCATCTAAGGCAATATTTTGACTCAATCGTTTTTGAGAAGATGTAAGATAAATCCATTCACCTTCTGGTAATTCAGGAAGCTCAAGTAATCCTATTTGCTGGCGGTGTAAAAGCTCAACTTTATTTCCGACTGCTGCAAGCATACGTTTAACTTGATGGTAAACACCTTGATGAATTGTCATTGCCAATTGATGCGTGGAAAATAGTTGAAGATTGGTTGCAGCATAAATACCTTTTTCATTCCTTAGCTCAACCCCCTGTTCTAAAGCCATTAATTGCTCAGCTGAAATCGGATCGGCAGTCGTTACATGATAAACTTTGGGCACATGCTTACGGGGATTGGTTAAGGCTTGTAAATATTGACCATCATCAGTCAATAACAATAATCCAGTAGTATCTTGGTCTAGTCTTCCCACACATTGAATACCCCGATGGATCAAAATTTCAGGTAGTAAACTAAATACACTTTTATGATGCGTTGCCTGATGTGAACATTCATAACCCTTCGGTTTATTTAAAACAATGTAGAGATGTTCTCGATATTGGTATTCTTCACCAAATACTTGAAAGCAAAGCTGATCCGTATTTATATTCTGTTTAGGGTTTTCACAAACTTGCCCTTCAATCTGCACAGAACCATTTTTAATTAACTGTTGGCAATACTTTCTTGAACCAAAGCCTTGCGATTGCAAAATTTTTTCCAACAGCATAACTACATCCTCATCTCAAACTGAGTCTATTGTACTCGATTCAGCTAGGTATCGTTGGTTACAGCATACTCATTCTTATTTTTTATAATTTATTCACAATCTGTTCATTTGTAATAGAACATATACAAAACTCTCGCCAAACTCTCTCAATCATCCTATTGCGCTCCATATTTTCACTTAAAAGTCTTGTTACATTTGTCTCAAGCAAAAGAATACTGTCCAAAAGAATGGATAAGGAGTTTCACCATGAAATCGAATATGTGGTTATGTAGCGTCATCTTGGCAACCTCTTCAATGATGACCGTTGCACATGCAGATAATACAGCACGTGTTGCAGCAACTTCAGCACTCGGTAGTATTGTTGGTACAGCAGTTGGTAAACAACTTGGCGGTAATACGGGTGCCATGATTGGTTCCGCAATTGGTGGTGCTGGTGGTGCTGCAGCATCAAGCAATAAACGTGATCGCACTGAAGCCGCGATTGGTGGTGGACTAGGCGGTGTTGGTGGTTACACCGTTGGACGTAATGTCGGTGGAACGAATGGCGGCTATATTGGCGCTGGTTTGGGTGCAGCAGGTGGAGCAGCTTTAGGTCAAAAAGTTGGTCAAGATCGTGAAGAAGACCGTCGCTACGAAAATCGTCGTTCTTACGATGACCGCCGTTATAACAATCGTCGTTCTTATGATGATCGTGGATACTATAAATCTCGTCATCATTACCGTCATGATAATGGCTATCACCGTGGTTGGTATAAAGATTAATCATCAAATCCTAACACTTTCTCTTTTGGCGCCTTCGGGCGCTTTTTTTTATTTTATCCAATTCGCAACAAATATCGATAATATTCGATATGCAAAAACAATCTAATATCGTATTATTTCGATATATGATTTTGAGAGTCAAAAATGAAGTCACTACAAGAGATCAAATTTTCAATTTTGGAGTTAGCTCCTGTCAGAGACGATAAAAGTATTGAATTTTCACTTCGTCATGCACTGGAACTTGCTCAACATGCTGAAAAGCTTGGTTATGAACGTTTCTGGTTAGCTGAACATCATAATATGGATGGAATTGCGAGTTCCGCAACTGCAGTTTTACTAGGATTCATCGCAGCAAATACGCAAAAAATTCGCCTAGGTTCTGGTGGCATCATGTTACCTAATCACGCGCCATTAGTTGTTGCAGAACAATTCGGGACTTTAGCAACACTTTATCCAAATCGTTTTGAACTTGGCTTAGGCCGAGCACCAGGAACTGATCAAATGACGATGCGTGCATTACGGCGTGGGCGTCAAGAAACAGAAGATCAATTTCCTCAGGATGTAATGGAAATTTTGCAATATTTTAAAGTACCGCAACCAAATCAAAAAATAATTGCAACGCCAGGTCAAAATACCCATGTCCCTGTTTGGTTACTTGGCTCAAGTTTATTCAGCGCACAATTGGCTGCAAAGCTCGGACTTCCCTATTCTTTTGCATCACATTTCGCCCCACGTATGTTAGGTCAAGCAATCGAAATTTACCGTGAGAATTTTCAAGCATCTGAATATCTTGATAACCCATATGTTTCAATGGGCGTACCAACAGTCGTTGCGGCAACTGATGAAGAAGCACAATATTTAGCAACTAGTTCTTATCAAAGAATTTTAAATTTGATTCGTGGCAATAGCCTAAAGTTAAAACCACCAATTGATTCAATCGAAGGATTGGCTTCAGTTTCAGAACAGATGGCGATTCAAAATTTTTATGCGATGGCACAAATTGGTTCAAAAGAAACTGTGAAAGCTGGATTAAATAAGATTGCTAGTCAATACGATGTTGATGAATTCATTTTTACATGTGATATTTATGATACTGAAAAACGCCTAGAAAACTTTAGTTGGTTGATGGATCTTAAAAACAAATAATTTCTCATTTTCAAGTAAGCATTATTCACAACAATAATGCTTACTCCACCACACCGACATATTGATAAGTAGTATTGTTTTTACTGTAACGTAAATATTTTTCTTGTGGTTTATAATTCTTATCTAACAACATAATATCAATATTATTCAAATTCTTATCTATTCGAATATAATCAGGTATATCACTCGGCCCTTCATGATTTTTACAGTCAAAATCAACTTTGATGTGATCAAATTTTGCTGTTTTGGTCTGAAAAATTTTTATCGGCTGAATTCTCCCTGTCTTAATAGGTTGAAACGCATGAACTGCATAAGCTCCAATACAACTACTCCCTTTATAATAATTTTCAATCAAATAAATAGGTTGTTTAACGAAATCAGATTGTTTTACATCTAAGATAAAGCCAGTATCTATAGGCGTTAAAGTAAATTTCCGTTCATTTTGAGTTTGCACATAAGAAGAATATTCCTCCATAGTACCTCCACTTCCCACATCGAAAGTATAAAACTTTAAACGTTTATCAGGTGAATAATGAATACGTAGATTATATTGGTCTTGAAATGTAGGAAAAGTATAATTAAAACTTCTGGAATCACTTTCTATTTTTGCAACTATTTCTGACTCAATCGTTTGATTCACTTCGTAAAAGTCTTTTTGCGTATAGTGTTGAATTAATTTTTTCTCAAATTGAGCTAACGTTTCTGCGTGTGTTTCTGAAATTAAAATTAACGGCAATAAAAATAGAATTTTTTTCATTATTATTTCCTGTGGATTGGATTCTTCAAAAAGCGCAGACAATTCTACGCTTTTTGAATGGCACAATTATCCAATACGACGTTTTAAACCAGTTAACTGTAAAATACGCGTTGAAATTTCTTCAATCGACATTTCAGTGACGTTCAAATACTTAATACCTTCAGAAATATAAATACCCTCAATGGCACGTAATTCCATTTGGCACTGACTAAAACTTGCATAACGACTATTCGCTTTTCGTTCGCTACGAATAGCAACCAACCGCTCAGCATCAATCATTAAACCAAAGAGCTTATTTTTATGTGCTCGTAGCACAGCAGGTAAACGATTATCGTCTAAATCTTCTTCAGTTAAAGGATAGTTCGCAACACGAATTCCAAACTGTAATGATAAATAAATCGAGGTTGGTGTTTTCCCAGACCGAGAAACGCCAACTAAAATCAAGTCAGCTTTATCATAATGACGAGTTCGAGCACCATCATCATTGTCTAATGCAAAATGTACTGCATCAATACGAGCCTTATAAGATTCAGAATCTGTTACAGCATGAGTCTGTCCAACTAAAGTTGTCGGTGGTGTCCCCAACTCTTGCTCAAGTTTACTAATCAATCCCTCGAAAACATCCAAATTTACGGCTTTAGCTGTATTAATAATTTCACGGACATGTGGGTCTACCAATGTGTCAAAAACAAGCGGTAAACATCCATCTCTTGATTGGCATCCATTGATGTCAACAACCACATTCATTGCAGCTTCTTCAGTGGTAATATAAGGCATAATATGAATATCAAAATCGACATTCGGAAATTGCGCAAGTAGTGAATGTCCAAGGGTTTCTGCGGTAATTGCAGTACCATCCGAAATAAAAAATACACTCCGTTTAATTTGTTTACTTTCGGGCATCAAAATTCTCCTTAAACATTTGTCTTAGTGCTCTATAATCTTTATAGTAAACTCATCTAACATGACTGTCGCTTAGTAAAATACTAAATCTAAGCACATTCGTATAATTTCATACCAATGATGGTCATTCATACTGCAAAAAAAGTGGAGTAAATACTTTGGAAGCGCGCGTAATCGGTCTGGAAAAATTAGGGAAACACGATGTCGAACTCGTAGGTGGGAAAAACTCATCTTTGGGTGAAATGATCAGCCATTTATCCAATGCTGGTGTATCGGTACCTGGTGGCTTTGCAACAACTGCTGCTGCCTATCGTGAGTTCTTGGATCAAAGCGGCTTAAATGCTCGAATTCAGGCTGAACTTGAGCAGCTAAATGTTGATGATGTAAACGCACTTATAGAGACAGGCGCTAAAATCCGTAAATGGATCGTTGATACCCCACTTACTGCTAATTTAGAACAAGAAATTCGTGACGCGTTTACAGCACTTTCAAACGGTAATCCAGACATCGCTGTTGCTGTACGTTCTTCTGCGACGGCAGAAGATTTACCTGATGCTTCTTTTGCAGGACAACAAGAAACTTTCTTAAACATTCGCGGAATTGATAACGTTCTTATCGCGATTAAAGAAGTTTTTGCTTCACTTTATAATGACCGTGCGATTGCTTACCGTGTACACCAGGGCTTTGAACATAGTGTTGTTGCCCTATCTGCAGGTGTACAACGTATGGTTCGCTCTGAAACTGGTGCTGCTGGCGTTATGTTTACGCTTGATACAGAATCAGGTTTCCGTGATGTGGTATTTATTACAGCATCTTACGGTTTAGGTGAAATGGTCGTTCAAGGTGCGGTAAACCCTGACGAATTCTACTTATCTAAACCACTTTTAAATGCTGGTAAACACTCAGTTTTACGTCGCAACCTTGGTTCTAAACACCAGAAAATGATTTATGGTGAAGAAGGTGCTGCGGGTAAATCAGTTGTTGTGGTTGATGTTGAAAAACCAGAGCGTCAACAATTCGCATTAAATGATCATGAGCTGCATGAACTTGCAAAACAAGCATTGATCATTGAGCAACATTACGGCTCACCAATGGATATCGAATGGGCGAAAGATGGTGATGACGGTCAAATTTATATCGTTCAAGCACGTCCAGAAACAGTAAAAAGCCGTCAAAATGTCGGTACCATGGAACGCTACTTGTTAAAGCAACGCGGCACAGTTATCTGCGAAGGTCGTTCAATTGGTCAACGTATCGGTTCGGGCAAAGTTCGTGTCGTAACTTCGATTAAAGAAATGGATAAAGTACAAGACGGTGATGTTCTTGTATCAGACATGACTGACCCAGATTGGGAGCCAGTAATGAAACGTGCTGCAGCGATTGTGACCAATCGTGGTGGCCGCACTTGTCACGCTGCAATCATTGCACGTGAGTTAGGTGTACCAGCAATCGTCGGTTGTGGTAATGCAACAGAAGTATTAACCGATGGTCAAGAAGTAACCGTTTCATGTGCTGAAGGTGATACAGGCTTTATCTATGAAGGTGCATTAGATTTTGAGGTTCAACGTAACTCAATTCACTCAATGCCAAAACTTCCATTTAAGATCATGATGAATGTTGGTAATCCAGACCGTGCATTTGACTTTGCTCAAATTCCAAATGAAGGGATTGGTCTTGCACGTCTTGAATTCATCATTAACCGTATGATCGGTGTACATCCTAAAGCGCTTCTCAATATTGACAGCCTACCACGCGAAACGCGTGCTGCTGTAATGACACGTACATCAGGTTATTCTTCGCCAATCGAATTCTATGTAGAAAAGTTAGTTGAAGGTATTTCAACACTTGCAGCTGCATTTGCTGAAAAACCAGTCATCGTTCGTATGTCTGACTTTAAGTCAAATGAATATGCAAACTTAATTGGTGGTAAATTATACGAGCCAGAAGAAGAAAACCCGATGTTGGGCTTCCGAGGTGCGAGTCGTTACGTATCTGACAACTTCCGTGACTGTTTTGAGCTTGAGTGCCGTGCTTTGAAGAAAGCCCGTGATGAAATGGGTTTAACCAATATTCAAATCATGATCCCATTCGTGCGTACAGTGTCTGAAGCAAAACGTGTGATTGAGTTGCTTGCTCAAAATGGTTTAAAACGTGGTGAAAATGGTCTAAAAATCATCATGATGTGTGAGCTTCCAACCAATGCTTTATTGGCTGAACAGTTCCTTGAACATTTCGATGGTTTCTCGATTGGTTCAAATGACTTAACACAATTAACACTTGGTCTTGACCGTGATTCTGGTATCGTATCTCACTTATTTGATGAGCGTGATCCAGCGGTTAAAGCCCTTCTTTCTATGGCAATTCATGCATGCCGTAAAGCAGGAAAATACGTTGGTATTTGTGGTCAAGGTCCATCAGACCACCCTGACCTTGCTAAATGGCTCATGGAACAAGGTATTGAATCTGTGTCACTTAACCCTGACTCAGTGCTTGATACTTGGTTCTTCCTTGCTGAAGAACAAATCAAGAAAGCCTAGTCTTTTTTAAAAAAGACCCTTTCGTAGGGTCTTTTTTCATCTTTAGTCATTGAGAATTTTTAATTATGCAAATTTACTTGGCTCGTAATAATCAACAAGCTGGACCTTATAGTTTAGACCAACTGAACCAAATGCTTTCTAGCCAACAAGTATTACTTACAGACTTGGTTTGGCACGAAGGTATGAGTGAATGGAAAACTCTTGGCGAACTCACTCAAGGAAAACTTGTCTACGAACCTGTAGGTTATTCATCTTTTAACAATCAAATTAACAATGAAACTGAGCAGTCAACTTTTAAAATTAAAGTTGAACAAAAAACATCTGAACTCGCCTCATTTCATTCTCGTGCACTCGCTAAGGTGATTGACTTAACACTTTGGCTTCCAATGGCTGCTATACCATCTTTTTTCTTTAACGAAAGTCAGTACACAGAATTATTTAAAATTCAAAAGCAATTACAAGCAAGCCAAGTCGCTTCAAGTGAAGCAGTTGAGTTGCAGCATCAACTTATGCAGCTTATTCCAAATGAAGCATGGATGAGTATTTTTGTTTATTTGATTCTCATGCTGATGCTACAAGCTTTTTTAATTGCGAAGTCAGGACAAAGCATTGGTAAAAAAATAACCAAAATCAAAATCGTAGATGCTGAAACACATACGGCAGTCAATACGATTAGAGCTTTTTGGTTGAGAAGTGCTTTATTTATCATTCTGAATTTATTGTTTATGCCATTTATTACCATTATCGACTATGCTTTCTTTGCATTTAATAAAAATCGCCAAACTTTGCACGATAAATTGGCAAAAACTAAGGTCGTAAAGCAATAATTTTTAATTAACTAAGCAAAAGAGGATTTATTCCTCTTTTTTACTCTATAAAATTGATATTTATAGAAAAAATATACATTTCAACAACAATTCCTACAAAATAAATCAGGTTTTAAAACAAGTATTTCTGACTGTGTTAGATGTAGCTTAGTTTTTCAATATGAGGCATAATGCCCGACAACGTAGCGGTGTCGCATGATTGCTAAGCATTTCACAAAAAATTCTTATCAATCATGCGACACTTTAATCGCTATCCCATAATTTAAATTAGGGAATGGGACTCTTCACCGAGGTTGTAAAATGAGACAAACGATTTTAGCTGTATTGTCTTTATCAACGATGGCTGCACTCTTAACTGGGTGTGGTGGTGATATGGTACTTCTAAACAATAAAGGTCCAGTTGGTCAAGGTCAAAGTAGCCTGATGATGACTGCGATCTATCTAATGCTATTGGTGGTAATTCCATCAATCGTTATGGCATTATGGTTTGGTTGGCAATATCGCGCATCGAATAAAGATGCAGACTATAAACCTACTTGGGCACACTCTACGACAATTGAGATCGTTGTTTGGGGTGTTCCTGTCATTATTATTGGTATTTTAGCTTGGTTAACTTGGTGGGGTTCCCACAAGTACGACCCTTACCGTCCGTTAGAATCAGATAAAGCACCATTAACTATTCAAGCTGTCGCTGAACAGTTTAAATGGATTTTTATCTATCCTGAGCAAAACATTGCAACGGTAAACGAAGTACGCTTCCCAGAAAAAACGCCTGTAAGCTTTAAGATTACTTCTAACTTTACGATGAACTCGTTCTTCATCCCACAGTTAGGTGGTCAGATCTATGCAATGGCGGGTATGCAAACTCACCTTCACTTGTTAGCAGATGAACCAGGTGTTTTCCGTGGCTTCTCAGCAAACTATTCAGGTTACGGTTTCTCTCAAATGCGCTTTAAAGCACACAGCGTAACTGAAGCTGAATTTGCAAAATGGGTAGAAGCTGTTAAAGCTGGTAATGGTACAAGTATCAATGCTGAAGCAATTCAAAAAGGTACACTTGACCAAGCTGAGTTAGCAACGCTTAAAGATGGTGATCGTTCTAAGCATCAGATCGAGCATTTAGTGAATCGTGCTAAAGCTGCTGGTGATGAAGAAGCACTTGCTAAAGCTGAAGCAATGAAACCGTTCCCGACTAAGCCACACCCTGTGACTTATTACTCTTCTGTTGAGCCTAAGTTGTTTGAAACAATCATCAACCGCTATATGAGTAACTATCACGGTGCTGACCACTCTGCTGGACATGCAACAGCAGAAACTCATGCTGCAGCTGAACACGCTGCTCAAGGGGAATAAGACATGGATATGATTTTTGGTAAACTGGGTTGGGACTCTATCCCGACGGAGCCAATTGTACTTGTCACCATGGTCCTTATGGCACTTGGTGGAATTGCAGTTGTTGGCGGTATTACCTATTTCAAAAAATGGGGATACTTATGGAACGAGTGGTTTACATCAGTAGACCATAAGAAAATTGGTATCATGTATATCATCGTATCAGTAGTCATGCTTTTGCGTGGTTTCGCCGATGCGATCATGATGCGTTTACAACTTTTCCTCGCGAAAGGCGGTGGTGAAGGTTACTTACATCCTGACCACTACGACCAGATTTTCACCGCTCATGGTGTAATCATGATCTTCTTCGTAGCGATGGGTCTCGTTGTTGGTATGATGAACATCTCAGTACCATTACAAATCGGTGCTCGTGACGTTGCATTCCCATTATTAAACTCTTTAAGTTTCTGGTTATTCGCAGGCGCTGCTGGTTTGATGATGGTTTCACTTGTATTAGGTGAATTTGCTGCGACTGGTTGGATGGCTTACCCTCCTCTATCTGGCATCCAATATTCTCCTGGTGTCGGTGTTGACTACTATATCTGGGCACTCCAAGTTTCTGGTTTAGGTACGCTTTTATCTGGTGTTAACTTCTTTGTTACCATCATTAAAATGCGCGCACCTGGCATGAAATTAATGGACATGCCTATTTTTACATGGACTTCACTGTGTACGGCTGTATTAATCATTGCATCATTCCCTGTATTAACAGGTACGCTTGCAATGCTTACTTTAGACCGTTATTTCGGTTTCCATTTCTTCACTAATGAGCTTGGCGGTAGCCCAATGCTTTACGTGAACTTGATCTGGACATGGGGTCACCCTGAAGTATATATCTTGGTATTACCAGCGTTTGGTTTATACTCAGAAATCGTTGCAACCTTCTCTCGTAAAGCGTTGTTCGGTTATAAGTCTATGGTGTATGCAACTATCGCGATTACTGTACTTGCGTTCGTTGTATGGCTTCACCACTTCTTCACCATGGGTGCTGGTGCGAACGTTAATGCGTTCTTTGGTATCATGACCATGGTTATTGCGATTCCTACAGGTGTGAAAATCTTCTCTTGGTTATTCACGATGTATAAAGGTCGCATCACCTTTACTACTCCAATGTTATGGACGCTTGGCTTCCTAGTAACATTCGGTATTGGTGGTTTAACTGGTGTACTTATGGCTGTTCCGCCTGCGGACTTCCTTGTGCACAACTCACTCTTCTTGATCGCTCACTTCCATAACGTAATTATCGGTGGTGTGGTGTTTGGTATGTTTGCCGGCATCATCTTCTACTGGCCGAAAATGTTTGGTTGGAAGCTCAACGAAGCATGGGGTAAAGCTGCGTTCTGGTTCTGGTTCTTCGGTTTCTATTTTGCATTCATGCCACTTTATATCCTTGGTTTCATGGGTATGACTCGTCGTTTGAATACATATGACAACCCAGAATGGGATCCATACTTAGCGATCGCATTATTTGGTGCTGTTCTTGTTGCAATTGGTATTGCATGTTTCTTAATGCAAATCATCGTTGGTTTCTTACAACGTAAAGACAACATGGACTACACAGGCGACCCTTGGGATAGTCGTACACTCGAATGGTCTACGTCATCTCCTGCTCCATTCTATAACTTTGCACATGTACCAGAAGCTAGCGGTGTTGACCGTTTCTGGACTGACAAAGAAAATGGCGTAGCATATGCACGTAACACTAAATATGAAGATATCCACATGCCGACTGATCGTGCTGCTGGTTTCGTGATTGCAATGTTCATTACTGTACTTGGCTTTGCTCTCATTTGGCATATTTGGTGGCTAGTCGTTGTTTCATTCGTTGCTGCAGTTGTTAGCTTGATCGTAAGCTCATTCACTAAGAATGTTGATTATTATGTTCCTGCTGCTGAAGTAGAGCGTATTGAAAATGAACGCTATGCATTACTTGAAAAACACTTGAAGAAGGACTAAGGAAATGGCTGAAGTACTTCATCACGACAACCACGGTCACGATGGTCATCACGAACATGATGATACCGACTTAACCGTGTTTGGTTTCTGGACATACTTGATGAGTGACTTGATTCTTTTCGGATCACTCTTCATCGCGTTCGCTGTATTGAGCAGTCATGTCCCACCTGGTACTCCAAGTGCAAAAGACTTATTCAGTGAATCATTGGGTTATGTATTAGGTGAAACCTTTGCCCTTTTGATCTCTTCTGTAACTTTTGGTTTTGCAGTACTTGCATCTTATAAAAAGAACGTAAATCAAGTCATCACTTGGTTATTCATTACATTCCTTTTTGGTGCAACCTTCATCGGTATGGAAATCAATGAATTCCATCACCTTGTTCATGAAGGTCACGGTCCAACTCATAGTGCATTCTTATCATCGTTCTTTACTTTGGTTGGTACACACGGTATCCACGTAACTTCTGGTTTAGTGTGGATGTTGGTATTGATGTATCAGATCAAAAAGAATGGTTTGACCTTACCGAATACACGTCGTCTTGCTTGCTTAAGCTTGTTCTGGCACTTCCTTGACATCGTTTGGATCTGTGTATTCAGCGTCGTTTACTTACTGGGAGTTCTCTAATGAGTGGTCATGACCATAATGCTGCAGGTGCGTCGCACGGTAACTTTAAGCAATACACTGTTGGGTTTATCCTATCTGTTATCCTCACCATCATCCCATTCGGGATGGTGATGGCAGGTGGTTTTAGCCGTGGCATCTTAGTTACTGTTATTGCAATCGCAGCTGTTGCTCAGGTAATCGTACAACTTGTGTATTTCTTACACATGAATACATCATCTGAACAGCGCTGGAACCTTATTGCATTTATCTACACAATCTTATGTATTGCTGTACTTTTAGTCGGCTCTGTGTGGATTATGAATTACCTACACTACAACATGATGATCTAAACTGATTGTCATGTGGAAAAAGTATTTATTCCTGACTAAACCAGGAATTCTCTTCGGTAATTTTATTACCACCTTGGGCGGCTTCTTTTTAGCCGCCCAAGGCTCTATAGACTTCCTCTTATTATTAATTACATTACTTGGAACAACTTTTGTGGTTGCTTCTGGTTGTGTAGTCAATAATGTTATTGATCAAGACATCGATCAAAAAATGCAACGCACAATGAATCGTGCTCTTGTTAAGAAAACTATATCTCCTACTATTGCAATGTTTTATGCTCTTGTATTAGGTGTGATTGGTTTTAGCATGCTTTGGTTCTATGTGAATGCCTATGCATTTTTATTCGCAGTCATTGGTTTTGTCGTCTATGTCGGTTTTTATAGTTTGTGGACGAAACGTACCACGATCCATCAAACCGTGATTGGTAGTATTTCTGGAGCGAGTCCACCTGTTATTGGTTATACGGCTGTAAGTCATCATTTCGATTTGGCTGCTCTTCTCATTTTTATTGCATATGCCTTATGGCAAATGCCGCATTCATGGGCAATTGCGATTTATCGTTTTGAAGATTACAAAAACGCAGGCGTGCCTATTTTACCTGTTGCACGTTCTATTCATAGAACTAAAATCGAATCGCTGATCTATGTGGTTTTATTCACTGTTGCGATGAATGCTTTGTATATATATGGATATACCAATATTATGTTTTTGGTCATCTGTAATGCACTTTGTATTTACTGGTTTTATATTGGTATTTTAGGATTTAAAGCTGAAGATGATCAGCTTTGGGCAAAACGCTTTTTCCTTTTTTCAGTAATCTTAATTACTGTGATTAGTTTAAGCTTTAGCTTTACATTTAAAAGCCCTGCACCCTTCCTCCCTATTTTTTAAAAAGATAGAGACTTCTCTGTCTTTTTATTCCCCGCTTCACTTGTTATCATTTCGTGCAATAAAAACATTTCACCCTTTATTGCCTAAATGAAACTACAAAACAAATTTATATTCAAATCAATTGTCTATTCTTCACTTTCATTCGTAATTTACTATAGCCCAATCACCTATGCTGGTGTAGAGCAATTTTGCGAGCCAAACCTTGCCATAAATGACAAAAATTTAAACGGTTGTAGCAATCTTCCTGTGTTATATCCAGCAAATGATAGTCAAACCAATATGACATTACTACTCAGCGACTTAGGGCTTGCAACAATTAAGCCGATGACAGCTGACCCCAATTTATGGGATGCGGTATATGGAATGGTACCTTTTGATGCAGCAAATCTGTCATCTCTGACTCAGAATAAAATGCCAAATCAAAGAAAACTATTAGAAAGAAATGACACCGTTTTTGACGAACGTTGCACGAGCTTTGATTCAGGTAATCAAGCTTTTAATACACAAGTACAAAATAATAAAGCGATCCCAAATCTAGAAAAGCAAATTTTGATTTCTGAACGCAAGAAAATGAATCAGTGTGGTGACAAAATTGAATTGATTGCGATTAATCCAAATTGGTCAATCACAACACGTCAATATGCTTCTTATTTAAATGCGAGCATTCTGTTTTATAATAGCAATTATTCAGCAGCGAATAAAATTTATACCGTCTTAACCACCGTTGAAGATACGTGGTTAAAAGAAACATCACAATATATGTTAATTCGAACATCACTCAATTCCGCCTATGCGACTGGCGTAGATAAATATGGTGATGTTTATTTAGACAATATTAACCAAAATTTACTTAAACAATTCTTGGATAATATTAATGCCTATTTAAAAGCCTATCCAGATGGACAATATGTCGCGAGCGCTCGTGGTTTTATGCGTCGTGGTTTTTGGCTTTCAAAACGCCAAGATTTATTAGTCAATGAAATTGTCTGGCAACTCAAAAATCCGACATCAAAATTTTATAATTTGGAGATGAGTGAACTTCCTGCTGAAATTGATCGCCGAGTGTTCGATAGCTCAGCTTTTAATGTTAACAATCTAAAAGACCCTTTCTTTTTGGCAGTATATGATTTGATGCATATGCGTGAATCGAGTTCAGATAATTATCGTCCAATTTCTTGGACACAACTGAATACACAAAAAGAACTATTTAAAACTCAACCTGAATTATTTCAATATTTACAAGCTGCTCACTTATTTTTTGTTCAAAATAAAGCTCAAGAAGCTCAAAATTACTTACCTAAAGCAAATGCTAAAAATAGTAGTTATTTGCAGTTAAGCCAAACTTTTTTGAGAGGACAAATTTTAGAAAAAATTGGACAGCCTCAAAATGCTGAAGAATATTGGCGTCAGCAACTTGCACAGGCCAAAGATAGTTATCAACGCGGTTTATTTGAAACAGCATTATCCAATCATTTGGCAATAAAACAGGACTATTCAGCATTTATAGGAAAAAAAGCTCAAATTACTCAGCCGAACCTACAGAGAAATTTTATTACCCAAATCGCAGATACAAACAGTTTGCAAAAATTGATTCAATCTGAACAAAGCAACATAGATCAAAAACAAGCTGCGATCTACACCCTTCTAAGTAAAAGCTTAGTACATCAACAATTCGAATTGTTTAAACAAAGCTATGCTTTTATGCCTAAAAATGCCATGCAATATAAAGGTTATAACAGTGACAATGAACAATTGAAGAATAAACCAGATTTTTCTAATTTCATTTGGAATGGAGCAAACATTACACCACAACTAAAATGCTCAAATTTAGAGACTTTAGTTAATCAATTGGCTCAGACACCTAAAGATCCATTATTAAATGTTTGCTTAGGAGAATATTTCCGTAGTGAACAAGGATATTCGTTGCAGCAGCTTTCTTATAATGAAAAACAAACATCAAATTTTTCAGGCAAAATTTTTGCTCGTGGTCAGATTTATCAAGATCTCATCAAATCATCAAGCAAAAGCGATTTACAAGCTTACGCCCTTTATCGCGCAATACAATGTTATGCACCAAGTGGTATTAATGATTGTGGTGGTAATGAAGTAAACAAAACTGTCCGCAAACAATGGTTTGATCAAATCAAAACAGATTATCCAAATACTAGTTGGGCAAAATCACTGAAATATTATTGGTAATTGACGATGTTGAAGTGGCTGAAAGTGATCATTTTCACTTTTTTTATTTTTAACTTATTTGCTTGCCAACCTGCACAATCTACAACGCCAACAATTGATGCAAATCATTTCGATTCATTTTGGATTTGGGGCAACATTCAATCTACGCCTTACTTAAGTAAGGCGAAAGAACTATATATTTTGCAAGGAGAAATTCGATATTCAAAACAAAAGCATAGCTCCATATTGATCCCACAAGGTGTTTGTATCCTAAAATTACCCCGTCAGAAAATTTGGTTAGTTTTTCGAACACATCATCTGGCTTGGAACGAACAAAACTATCAAACTGTTTTCAAACGTTTAGAACATTGGAGAAATCAAGGGAATCAAGTTCAGGGAATTCAAATTGATTTCGACAGTCGAACCCATGATTTAAAAGAATATGCCCTTTTTCTAGAAAGTTTCAGAAAAAGACTCCCTCCCTCTTATCAACTTAGCATTACAGGATTACTTGACTGGACAAATTTTAAGGATCAGAAAACTTTAACTATTTTGAGAAATAATATCAGTGAACTTGTGATCCAAACCTATCAAGGTACAACCACCATTCCCAATTACCCACAATATTTAAAACGTATCTCCGCAATGCAACTACCTTATAAAATCGGTTTTGTACAAAATGGGTTACATCAAAATAACTCAAACGATTTTAATGACCCTCATTTTAAAGGCTATGTCATCTTTTTACTTCGATCTAAAACATGAATTTACTTGCGATTTAAATGAAATGTGTCTAAAATCCCAGCTTCGCAATTTGCGACATAACTTTTTAGTTATGACTCCTTGCTTCTGACTTTTTAGTTAGGGGCTGCTTAAACCGTAAGGAGCTGACAATGCGTCACTACGAAATCGTACTATTGGTACACCCAGACCAAAGCGATCAAGTTGTAGGTATGGTTGAACGCTATATCTCTCAGATCAAAGAAGCTGAAGGTCAAATTCACCGTTTAGAAGATTGGGGCCGTCGCCAATTGGCTTACCCAATCAACAAGATTCACAAAGCACACTACATTCTTATGAATGTTGAATGTGGTCAAACGACTCTTGATGAATTAGAAGAATTGTTCCGTTATAACGATGCAATCATTCGTAACATCATCATCCGTCGTGAACACGCAATTACTGAAGAATCTTTACTTGCTAAGAGTGCTGAAGAGAAACGTGCGCGTAAAGCTCAACGTGAAGAAGCACAACAAGCAATTCAAGAAGCTGAATAAGGAGAACCTCAATGGCACGTTTTTACCGTCGTCGCAAGTTCTGCCGCTTTACAGCTGAGAATGTTGCGTACATCGACTACAAAGATATCGACACTTTAAAACAGTACATCACTGAAAACGGCAAGATTGTTCCTAGCCGTATTACAGGTACTAAAGCTCGTTATCAACGTCAATTAGCGTTAGCTATTAAACAAGCTCGCTATTTGTCTTTGATTCCGTACACTGACAACCATAAGTAAGTGAGGTGAGCTGTGGACGTTATCTTATTACAACGCATTAAGAATCTTGGTAAATTAGGCGACAAAGTATCAGTGAAAGCTGGTTACGGTCGTAACTTCTTGATTCCTCAAGGTAAAGCAGTTGCTGCTACTGAAGCAAACACTTCTGCTTTTGAAGCACGTCGTGCTGAACTTGAAAGACAAGAAGCTGAAGTATTAGCTGCTGCGAATGCACGTGCTGAACAATTGAACGAAGTTAACATTGTAATCACTGCGAAAGCTGGTGACGAAGGTAAACTTTTCGGTTCTATCGGTACTCGTGACATCGCTGATGCTTTAACTAATGCTGGTCTTGTTGTTGACCGTGCAGAAGTTCGTTTACCAAACGGTGCGCTTCGTCACACTGGTGAATTCAACATCGCAATCCAATTGCATCATGATGTTGTTGCTGAAGTTCTCGTTACTATCGTATCTGAGTAATTTCTGCAAAGAAAAGAGCATGTTTTTACATGCTCTTTTTTTATGCCTAAAATTTTATATTTTTAGTACACTCTACTTTTCCACCAATTAAACAATTTTCTTCCAATTAAATTCTCCTGTCTACGTCCATTTGGATTAAGATAGTCAGTCGTTACAGTTTCATCTTTTTATTAGGTCTTGTTATGTCACAGGCGAATGCCAATTTTACGAAAAATTCTCCAAACACAGAGAGTAAAGTGAGTGACTCAGGTCAATTAAAAGAATTTCGTACACCACCGCACAATCTCGCAATTGAGCAAGCTGTGCTCGCGGCATTAATGACGGTCGCCGAATCATTTGAACAAGTCAGCGATTTACTTAAAGAAAATGATTTTTATGCGACACGTCATAAATATATTTATCGTGCAATCGAAAAACTAGCGCAAGAAAACTCGCCTTATGATGCTGTATTGGTCAATGATTGGTTACTCAAACAAAACCTGCTTGATGCAATTGGTGGTGAAGAATATTTAATGCAATTGATGGCAGATTCACCTTCAAGCTTTTACAATCTTGAAATCTATGCCAATAAAATTAAAGAATTTTCAACACTACGCGCAATGATTAAAGTCAGTAGTGATATTTTACAAAATGCTTATGACACAAAAGGTCGCCCTGTCAGTGAAATCCTAGATTTAGCAGAAACCAGTATTTTCTCTTTGGCCGAACAGCATAACAATAACAAGAAAGATTCAGGGCCAAAATCGATTAGCTCTGTCACTGCTGATGTGATTTCTAAACTCGATGAACTTTCTAAATTAGATGGCAACATTACAGGTTTAACCACAGGTTTCTTAGAGTTAGATAATAAAACCTCAGGTATGCAAGCTGGGGATTTGATTATTGTTGCAGCCCGCCCTTCGATGGGTAAAACCACCTTTGCCATGAACTTAGTTGAAAGTGTACTGCAATATAACCGCTTACCAGCCCTTGTATTCTCGATGGAGATGCCAGCTGACTCGATTGCCATGCGTTTGATCTCAGCAATGGGTAAAGTTCACCAAGGACATTTGCGTTCAGGTAACCTCGATGCAGATGAATGGACCAAAGTCACAGGAACTATTCTTCAATTACAAG
Organism: Acinetobacter modestus; assembly: GCF_014636095.1. Classification (GTDB taxonomy): domain Bacteria; phylum Pseudomonadota; class Gammaproteobacteria; order Pseudomonadales; family Moraxellaceae; genus Acinetobacter; species Acinetobacter modestus. The sequence continues at coordinate 362,347 of NZ_BMDV01000002.1, read as the reverse complement.
AAATGCACCTCTATATTGATGATTCCTCTGCTCTACCACCAACCGAACTGCGTGCACGTGCTCGACGTATTGCCAAAATGCATGATGGTAAAATTGGTTGTATCATGGTCGACTACTTACAGTTAATGAAAGTGCCTGGGATGGGCGATAACCGTGTGGGTGAGATTTCGGAGATTTCACGAAGCTTAAAAGCACTGGCCAAAGAAATGCAATGTCCTGTCATTGCACTGTCTCAGCTTAACCGTAGTTTGGAGAACAGACCAAATAAACGCCCTGTCATGTCAGACTTACGTGAATCAGGCGCAATCGAGCAAGATGCTGACTTGATCATGTTTATTTATCGTGATGAAGTCTATAACAAAGAGTCTAAAGAAGCTGGTACAGCCGAAATTATTATCGGTAAACAACGTAATGGTCCAATCGGTTCAGTTCGTCTTGCCTTTGAAGGTCAATACACTCGCTTTAGTAACCTTTCACCTGAGTTCTATGCTCAATACGATGATGAGGAATAATCCCTCGGTTATCGATCTGCCTTAAATACTTTCCATGTCGACCCAAAGGAGAAATCAGGGTGCGCCAAGCAACAGTTTATATTGATAGTGATGCACTACAATATAATTTAAACCGCGTTAAACAACTTGCTCCACATTCACAAATTGTTAGTATGGTCAAAGCAAATGCTTATGGACATGGAGTTAAAGACTGTTTAGCCGCCTTGGATGCCACAGATGCCTTTGGTGTCGCCTGTTTAGAAGAAGCTTTAGAGATCAGGCAACTGGGATATTCTCAACCCATCACTTTGATTGAGGGCATATTTTCAGAAGACGAAATGCAACAAGTAATTGAGCACAAACTCGAATGCCTTATTCATCAAAGTCAACAAGTTGAATGGTTGATTCAGCATAAGCAAGCTTATAATGCTTTGGGTTTAAAAGTTTGGGTCAAGCTAAATAGCGGAATGAACCGTTTAGGCTTTAAAGTGACTGAAATTATCGATGTCATTCAACGTCTAAAGTCAGAAGGCTTTCGCTGTGTCCTCACCATGCATTTTGCCAATGCAGATGCCGATCACCCTTTAAATGAACAACAAAAGCAGCAATTTCTCCATGTCAAAGAAGCATGCGCCCCTATCTTAGCATCATGTTGTAACTCCGCTGCGATCTATAAATATCCTGAATTGCATTTCGATTTTGTTCGCCCAGGTATCATGCTTTATGGTGCAAGTCCATTTGCTGACAAAAATGTATATGAACTCGATTTAAAGCCTGTAATGACCTTTAGTGCAGAAATCATTGCGCTTAATCAAATTCAACAAGGTGAATTTGTAGGATATGGTTCTAGCTTTACGGCTTCATGCCCATCAAATATTGCCATTGTTTCGATTGGATATGGTGATGGTTACCCACGTGCTTATTTAAAACCAAATTTCGTTGCGATTGATGAACAACTTGTTCCTGTTATTGGCCGTGTCAGTATGGATATGATTGCGATTGACGTTACTCAGGTTAAAGCTGAATTAGGTACTAAAGTAGAACTATGGGGCAAACATCGACTCGTCGATGATGTCGCTGCGGCAAATGGAACGATTGGTTACGAATTATTATGTCGGTTAAGTAATAGACCTATTCGAAAAGTGATTTAAAACAGATAAAAAATCCAAGCCTTTGCTTGGATTTTTTCTTAGATGATTACAAACCATAATCAGTCGTAGGCTTTGGCAATTCTTGAAGTCCACGGCGTAAGGTTTCAGACCATTGCTTACTAATTTGAGTAAAATAAGGATCATCTTCTCGGATGCGTTTCCCTTCAGGAATTTTAAAACTATCTTTATGATAAACCAACGCGTCTAAAGGCAATCCGACAGAAACATTAGACCTTAATGTTGAATCAAAAGAGATCAAACTGCAACGTAACGCATCATCTAATGGCATCGTATAGTGCAGTGCACGATCTAAAATTGGCTTTCCATATTTACTTTCACCAATCTGAAAATATGGCGTATCGGTGGTTGCACAAATAAAATTGCCTTGAGGATAGACATTATAAAGTTGCATCTCCTCACCTTGTATCTGTCCACCTACCAAAATACTACAGGAATAATTCATCTGTTCCTGAGTATCAGTCGTAACATCCTCAAGCACCTTACGCAAAGTCTTTCCAATTAATTCAGCAACTTCAAACATGGTATTTGCGCTATATAAATTTGGTTCTTGATGTAATGCTAAAGCATTTTGTAAATGACCAATGACAGCTTGAGTTGTTGCTAAATTACCTGCTGTTTGTAATGCAATAAAACGCTCACCTTCAACACCAAAAGTATGTAATTTACGAAATACAGAAATATGATCGACCCCTGCATTAGTTCGAGTATCACTAATCAATACCAAACCTTGCTCTAATCTTAATGCACAACAATAGGTCATCTCTTTTTCTCTTTACCTTCAACAAGCCAAAACTTGAACCGTAGATATCATACTTTCCACCCCACCTTGCTCACGGATACCTCGAATTGGTGCAACATCTAAATAATCACGACCAACTGCGACATAAATATGATTTTTTGGGGTAAATATCTGGTTACTTACATCGAAACAATACCACTCATTTTCTACAAAAACCTCAGCCCATGCATGACTGGCTAGGTGTGGTTGATTTTCATCATATATATAGCCAGATACATAACGAGCTGGTAAATGTAATCCACGGCACATCGCAATTAAAATATGTGCATGATCTTGGCATACACCTTGTCTTGCATGAAATGCATCAATTGCAGAAGTCGTCACTGAGGTGGTCTCAGGCTGGTACTGAACTTGTTGTAAAATTTTCTCAGATAAAATTATTAAATGCTTACGATCTTTTACTTTGACCACTGCCTGAGCAAAATCAAGCATACTTAGATCGCAACACGTCATCATGGTACGCTGCAAAAAAAGCATTGGAGAAACATCCGTTTCTACATAGCCGAGTTCTGTTGCATATAAATCAACGACACCTTGCGCCATAATGGTCAAGTAGCGATAATCATGTCTCTGAGTTGCAGTGATCCATAAATTATTAAATGCGTCTCTTTGACATGAATATTGTCCCGGCACACTAATATGCCAGTTTTCTATGCTTTGGTGCATAGAACTCTGCGGCATCATTTTAATCGATTGCACACTATTTCGAGCAACTTGCGTATAACGATAGTGCGTTTGATGATTCACCATGAGTTTCATGAGAATGCCTCAAATTGATTTTCTAACTTATAGGTAAAGGCATAAAACTGATTTAAATAAGGTTGCTCTTTTAGAATCTGCCAATTTGGCTGCAAGTCATCCCAACCCAGTTCAAATAACTGTCCAATAATCGGATCAATCGAAGCTATAACATCCTGAATATTATGTTGAAAACGGAAATGCGTATCAATTTTCTCAATACATTGCCCAACATGAAAGAATAAGAAAACATCGTTTTGTTCTGTTTTTAAGAGAGCACAACACTTCCCTACGACGGCTTGAATCTCTTCACCATCAGATACTGCATTTTTAATTATATGATTCAGCTCAGCATAAGTATGAGCTGTCAGTAAACCACGTAATTCTTGAATATTATCTCGAGCAATCTCAAGCTGGCTCAATAAAGAATAGGGTTGTTGATGATCTAGCATAAAATTATTCAGATTCTCAGCATCATCGATATGTAAACAAAGCGCTTGAGCAAAATCTGCTGCTTGTTCATCATCACAAAATGGCAAATGGCTAGCAACATGACCAATTCTAAATAAATAACGACCTAACCAATAAATATGATGAGCGCTTGAATTAAGTAAAACCATAAATGTCCTCCCTTATATATGATCAAATCCCCCAAAGCACGGCACTAGACCAGATACTTTGGACTAAAACTCTTAAGGAAAACGTTCAAGAATGTAATGTTTCTACAACCCATGTATCTTTGATACCACCGCCTTGAGAAGAATTAACCACTAAAGAACCCGCTTGCATCGCAACTCGAGTCAGACCTCCTGGCACAATTTCAGTACGATAAGGCGAACTCAAAACGAATGGACGTAAATCGATATGTCGTTCAGCAACCCCTTCAGACGTTAATGTTGGTGCTACAGAAAGTGCCAGAGTTGGTTGTGCAATATACAAATGTGGTGTTTCAATAATTTTTTCTCTAAATAGTTCAATTTGTTGTTGATCTGCTTGTGGTCCAATCAACATCCCGTATCCACCCGAACCTTGAGCCTCTTTAACAACCAATTTTTCTAAATTATTAAGTACATAATCCAAGTGTTCTTGATCACGACATTGATATGTCGGAACATTATTTAAAATTGCTGTTTCACCCAAATAAAACTTAATCATTTTATCAACATAAGGATAAATTGATTTATCGTCAGCAACACCTGTACCTGGTGCGTTTGCAATCACAACATTCTTCTGTAAATATGCTGACATGAGTCCTGCGACTCCTAATGTGCTATCAGGTCTAAAAGTTAACGGATCAAGGAAATCATCATCGACACGGCGATAGATCACATCAACTTGCTGACGACCACGGATTGTTTTAACAAACACTCGATCGTTCTCTACAAATAAATCTCGACTCGTGACTAATGGCACATCCATTTCTCGTGCTAAAAATGAATGCTCATAATAAGCACTGTTAAAACGACCCGGTGTTAATACCACAATAAGTGGCTTATCCACATAAGCGTTCTCTTCTAAAATTGCTCTTAATAAAGTTGGATATTGTTCTATGCCTTGCAAATTGTTACTGATGCACAAATCAGGCATTAGTTTTTGACTAATCTTACGACTCTCAATCATATAAGATACGCCAGACGGTGTTCTTAAGTTATCTTCAAGTACGAAGAAATCACCCTGACCATCACGAATAATATCAATACCGCTAATTTGTGAATAAACCTTCCCTTTAAGATGATGATTTAACATATGTGGCTGAAATGCTTCATGCGCAATCACTTGATCAGCAGGAATCAGCCCCTCTTTTAAAATATTTTGTCCATGATAAATATCATCTAAAAATGAATTGAGTGCTTTCACACGTTGTGCGCAACCTGATGAAATTTTTTCCCATTGTTTTTTTTCAATCACTCTTGGAATCAAATCATAAGGAATGGTTCGCTCAGCACCCTCTTGATCGCCGTAAACATTGAATGTAATCCCCTGATAAAGGAAATGTTGTTTCGCTTGGCTACCAAGTGTTCGTAACTCATCAAGACTGCGAACACTTAACCACTGTTCAATTTTTTTCGAAGCTTCCGCATTAAAACTTTTGTCATCAAGCATCTCGTTAAAAAACTCAGATTTAAGCTGCTCAAACAAGTTTGTGCTGACACTAAGCTGTGGGATAAATGTAGACGAATGGACTGATACCGCTGCCGTTTGCTCTTGAGTATAATAATCCGCACTGACATGTAGGTTGTGTTCTTGTTCTGACATAGAAACCTCGTCTCATCATTTATTTATATCTTAAATAAGCAATTTCAATGCCACTTATATAAAACGATTATTTTTTCATCAGGATTAAGATCATTCAATAAATCAACAGTTGTTTCAGTCGTAAATACGTAATCTCAAGATCATAGGCTTGCTAAATAGTGCTAGTTTTTTTATTGTGTCTGCTTTAGACCATTAAATTACGTATTACGCTTATGTCATCCGTACAAGAAAAAGAAACTTCCAATAGCCTTTATCGCCAATGGCAGATATTGTCTCGTCTTTCTACAGGGAAATGGATGGGGACACGTGAATTACAAGAAACATTACAACGTGAAGGAATCGAAATTAGCCTTCGAACCATTCAGCGGGATTTAAATCAGATTGCTCAACGCTTTCCCATTGAAAGTAATAAGACTGTACCGCAAGGTTGGCGTTGGCGTTCAGATGCACCGATCCAAAGCTTGCCACATATGACCAGCTCTCAAGCTGTAACTTTTATGATGGTAGAAGAGCATTTAAGACACTTACTTCCGCCAAGTTTACTTGAAGAAATGACACCTTGGTTTGATCTGGCAAAACGTAGTTTGTCTACACAAAACAATGTCAGACAATGGATCAATCGAGTTCGTATTGTTCCTGCTTCGCAACCATTAATCCCTCCGATGGTTGATAAACACGCTCAACAAGCAATTTATGAAGGCTTGCTACAAGATAAACAAATTGAATGTGTATATAGAGCACGAACCAATTCAGGGGAAGATAAATCCTATATTTTAAATCCTTTAGCTTTGGTTCAAAAAGGTGCAGTAATTTATTTAATCTGTACCAGAAATGATAAAACTGAAGTACAAACTTTTGCCTTGCACCGCTTTAAAGCAGCAATTGTACTTGATAGCCGTGCTTTACATCCCGTAAATTTTGATATTGATAATTATATCGAATCAGGCGCGTTGGGCTTCCGTGTAGATTACAGCAAACCGACTGAACAAATTCAGCTCAAACTAACGATGACTGAAAGTACAGCAAAAAGCTTTTATGAAAGTCAGTTAAGTAAAGACCAAAAGATTACGCCGTTAGAAGAAAATATTGTTGAGGTTAGTGCAACAGTTCCTTTTACCTCTCAACTGGTTTGGTGGCTCAGAAGCTTTGGCAAGAAACTACTAAATATTGAACCTACTGCTGCTTATAATGCAGTGAAAGAGGTTGAGGAAAATACTGAATAAAAAAAGAGAACCTTTCAGTTCTCTTAAATCTTTTATCAGTCTTATATTTAAGCTTAAGGTTTGTTCTTATTATATTAAACACAGTCAAACCAATTTCTCTCCCCGCCCGATCAAAATTGGTCTGTACCTTTTTGCTCTTTTTGACGTGAATTAACATTGGCATGCTAATTCATATCCATTGTAACGGATTCTCTTTTTCGTCATCATTAAAACCCTCTTTGTTTGAATGTATAGTTAATATAATGAGGATTTTTTAAGTTGTGAAATAATAAAGATTGAAATCAAAAGCTGATTTTTTGCTAGGTCGTTTGAATAACTAAATCTATAAAATAAAAAAGCTCCCATACGGGAGCTTTTCAATCGTCACATCAGCTTATGCCGAAAATGGATGACGTAATACAATTGTTTCCGCACGGTCTGGACCTGTAGAAACAATATCAATTGGGCATTCAATTAACTGCTCAAGACGTTTTACATAAGCTAACGCATTTGCAGGAAGTTGATCAATTTGAGTTAAGCCTACTGTAGACTCACTCCAACCTGGCATTGTTTCATAGATTGGTTTTAAGCTTTCAAATGAAATTGCATCAGAAGAACCTGCACAGCCTGAATCAACATCTTCATAACCTACACAGATTTTGATTTCTTCTAAACCATCCAATACATCAAGCTTAGTCAAGCAAATACCAGATAATGAGTTTACTTCAACTGAACGACGTAGGATTTCAGCATCGAACCAGCCACAACGACGTTGACGACCAGTAGATGCACCAAATTCGTGACCCACAGTACCTAAATGACGACCAATCGCATCACCTGTATCTGTAGCAGCATCGTAATGCAACTCGGTTGGGAATGGACCCGCACCTACGCGCGTTGTATATGCTTTAGTAATACCTAATACATAATCTAAATGTAATGGACCCATACCAGAACCAGAACTTACGCCACCAGCGGTTGTATTAGAACTTGTTACAAACGGATAAGTACCATGATCGATGTCAAGCAACGAACCTTGAGCACCTTCAAACATAATTGACTTACCTTCTTTACGGTAATCATGTAACACTTTGGTCACGTCAATCACTAATGGTGCAAGCACTTCACGCCATTGATTACAAAGCTCAAGTACATCTTCAAATTTAACTTCATCAACGCCATAGAATTGAGAAAGTTGGAAGTTATGAAGCTCTAGCATTTCCTTAAGTTTTTCTTCAAGTAATGCGCCACCACGAATTAAATCAGCTACACGTACAGCACGACGCGCAACTTTATCTTCATAAGCTGGACCAATGCCACGACCTGTTGTACCAATTTTGGCATTACCACGTTTTTTCTCACGTGCTTGGTCTAGTGCAATATGGTTGGGCAAAATCAAAGGACAGTTTGGTGAAATACGTAAACGCTCTTTAACAGGCACGCCTTCCGCTTCCAAAATTGCCATTTCTTTGATTAATGCTTCAGGAGAAAGAACAACACCATTCCCGATTAAGCACAATACGTTTTCACGTAAAATACCTGATGGAATGAGGTGTAATACAGTCTTCTTACCACCGACGACAAGTGTGTGACCTGCATTGTGTCCACCTTGATAGCGTACGACCGCAGCCGCCTGATCTGTGAGCAGGTCGACGATCTTACCTTTACCCTCGTCGCCCCATTGGGTACCCAGTACCACAACATTTTTGCCCATAATAGCCTCATTACATCATGCTGTTAAAATTGGAAGCTAAGCTTTTTCAACTTAGCAATTAAATTTTTTCAATTACCCATTGCCCATTTTGCGACACCATTTGATGCGTCGCATAAGGTACAGAGCTTAAATCATCATTACCTAACAATTGCACTACACTTAAACCTTGAGTACGTGCATCAGCAATTGCATTCAATAAATCTTGTTGATTGCCTTTAGGAGCGACCACTGTTTCAATTTCAGCAAATTGCGTAGCGCCTAAAGCATATAAATCACAACTAAAACCTGTTGCTGGACGAGCACGACCAAAGTGCTCACCAATACCATCATAACGCCCACCCTGAGCAAGTGGCGCAGCGCGATTAGGCGCATAAATGGCATACATCAAACCCGTATGATAGTGGTAACTACGCAGTTCAATGACATCTATACCAATATCAAGGCTAGACCAGCGAGATCTTATTTCTGCAAAAGTTGTTCTCAATGCATCAAACGCATTTTTAAAATCAACATCATTTAAAACATCTGGACTTAAATGTGCTTGCAAAGCTTCTAGATCGCTCGCATAACGACCTAGAGCATAAAAATCAGTACCCATTGGCAAGTCTTGAGTAAATTCTTCTAATTCTGGTAAAGCCTTACGCTGATATAAATCAGACAGCTGATTTTCAGTATTTTTATTTAAACCAGCGCGCTTAACCAGACTACGGAATAAACCAACATGACCTAAGTCTAAGTGAACACCTTGTAAACTATCTGTTTTTTTCAATAAACCAAGCATAACATCAATCATTTCGACATCAGCTTCGATGCTGTCATGACCATATAGCTCCGCACCCAACTGGAGTGGAGCACGTGTTGCATTGAAGTTTTGCGGTTTTGTATGAAGGACTGTACCTGCATAGCAATAACGAGCTACACCTTCAATTGGTCGAACATGCGCATCAATACGTGCAACTTGCGGTGTCATATCCGCTCGGACACCAAGCAAACGACCAGAAAGTTGATCAATAACTTTAAATGTAACCAAATCTAAATCTTGATTTGATTCTGAAAGTGAAGATAACGATTCGATGTATTCAATAAATGGTGTATATACCAATTGATAACCGCGAACTGCAAGAAAATCTAACGCTTGTCTACGCAAAGCTTCAACAACTTGCGCTTGTTCGGGCAATACATCTGCTACCCCATCAGGGAGCAACCATGTCTCTGAAATGGTCATGTTCAAACCTAAAATCTGTTCAATGTGGAGGCATCCACACAAAAAGCAACCACATAAAAAAATCGGGTGAATGCCCGATTCAGCGTAGTGTAGCACGAAGATTTATATGATGCACCTGAGAATTTTAGGAAATTGAGTCTTTTAAACATAGGTATCTAGTGTGGATACCTATGAAAATACCAAAGATTTTAGAGTTAGTTATGCTGCACTGTATTCATATTTAACATCGTAAGTAACGCTATATCCATTCGCATTTACTGTCGCATTGATATTTCCTACAGATCCATTAAAGCTACAACTATTAATCTTGAATTGACCTTGTGGTAATTGCGCAGTTACATCATTAGAACCACAGAATTCAGATTGATTAGTAGGTTTTGGTACATTATTTATCGTTACAGATGCACCTTGCCCCATTACTGAAGTTGTCACTTTTAAATTATAATTTCCTGAAGGGATATTTGGATTATTACTTAGATCAACAACAATATTTAAACCAGTCGTATTGACACTATAGTTCCATTCAAACGGTTGACCATTAACGACATACTGCACATTACAAGTATATGTGCTACCAATACCCGTACAGACACTATTTAAACCATTAATTTTAACTTGATCTAAAACTTTATCTAAGCCTGTTGAATTTGCAGTAAATGCCGTTTTAAAAATATTCGGATAACCCGTTGTTGCACTAAAGCCATTTGCTTCAAACACTGTTTTTAAATTCGCAACAACTTCTTTAGCCGATTGTTCAATCGCAGTATTGATTTCTTCTATTGTACTATCTTTAACTAATGTCGCCCAATGGTTATAAATATCTGCTAATGAATTATAATCGCGATTTTCAGGTTTTTGATTAATTGCCAAAATCGCTTGGCTCGTCAATTGCGTGACATTGACATTACCAGCCCCACCCGCATAAGAATATAAAGTCACATCACCCTTTGTTGCTTTTAATAGATATGGTGCACCTTTTTCAACATCAATACTAAACTTGCCATCCATCCCCACAACAACGGATTTTTTTACACCATTTTTATTAACGACTTCCAAATTAGCTCCAGCCAAAGCTGCCCCTGTTGCAACAGTCCCTGTCAATTTTTCAGTCGTTGTTTGCTGTTGCCCACCATTATTGTTATTTGAACTATTATCATCATTACAACCTGTGACCATTACAATCGCACTAAATAAGGCTGAGCAGATTGCTATACGTTTTAAAACTATTTTTTTCATTATCAATTATCCTTATGTGTTTAGTGATCAATGCTTTGTGAAGCACGATTTATAATAAGCAACAGCCAAAACACACTTCAAGTTAGTTTTCAGTCAAAATAATAATTAAAAAATATTTAACCATCTAACAAAAATTAATCATTGTTTTGCATAAATTTTACAATTCCATATAGAGTCTTTACTTATTTTAAATTTGTATCAAAATATTTTTAAAAACAAATATTTAATTAAAAACAATTGTCAATTCCCCATTTGAGGAATACTCATTCATGACACATTCTTCCCACCTTTAACCACAATTTCCAAAACATTCACCAACTCAACATTTTGTTTTTCTAATGCAGCAATATTAGCAACAGTCCTATCTAAAACTTCTTGTTGTACATGCATTTTCTTAGCGAGATCCTGCATAATTTCCAAACTCTTTTTTAGATGCAACTCTAAATGCGCTACTTTTTCTTCTAATTGCGCAACATAAATATCTTGGCTTTGTACAGTTGACGTTTTAAACTGAAACCAAAATAAAAAAGCAACAGCCACCAATAAAACAATCAAGAAACCCCAAATCAACATCAATGTCATAATTTCATCCCCAAATTTTCTTTTTAATATATGATCTGTTTAATTACAAAAAGATTCACACAAATCAAGTAGTCGATTCGCATATCCCCATTCATTATCATACCATGCAAACACTTTAGCTTGATGACCCACCACAATGGTTTGAGTTAAATCGACGATTAAAGAATAGGGTGAATGATTAAAATCACTTGAAACCAAATCTTCATCTGTCACTTGCATGATCTGCGCATAATCATATTGAGCTGCTTTACTCAAAACCTCATTGACTTTGTGTACTGTAATAGGTGAATGCGAAACAAAAGTTAAATCAATTGCTGCGACATTAATGGTCGGTACACGAATTGAATAGCCAGCAATTCGACCTTCCATTTTTGGCATGACTTGTTTTAATGCCCCTAATGCACTCGATGTGGTTGGAATAATATTCTGTCCTGAAGCTCGCGCACGACGTAAATCTCGATGTGCATGGTCTAATACCGATTGATCTGCTGTGACTGCATGGATTTCTGTCATTAAAGCGGTATCAATCCCGAAAGCATCATCAATGATTTTGACCAACGGAACCAAGGCCTGAGTAGTGCAAGATACACTCGAAATAATTTGATCAGTTACTTTCACATCATTGTGATTAACACCATAGACAATTGCTGCATCGACCGAATCAAAAGGTGCAGCCCCAATAATCACGCGCTTTGCCCCTGCTTCGACATGCCGAGTCGCATCAGCACGTGAACGGAATAGACCTGTACATTCCAATACAACATCTATTTTTAAATCTGCCCAAAGGAGTAATTCAGGTTGAGCCTGTTTAAATACCTGTAATTTTAATTGTCGTTGATGGGACTGAATATTTAAAAATATCTGTTCATTTTCAATCTGAATTTCAACTTGACCTGCAAAACGTCCATGAGTGGTATCGTATTTAAACAGATGTACCAAAGTCTGCACATCGGCAATGTCGTTGATAGCAACGATATCAAATTGAAATTGTTTTGGACTCTCAAACCATGCACGTAATACATTTCGACCAATTCGACCAAATCCATTGATAGCGATACGTTGCATGCAGAGCCCTTTCATCAAAACATCATCTTTTCTATGCTATATGGTAAAACATGAACAGCGCTATTGAATATAGATTTTTAGCTTAAACACAGTTTTATATGATATTGCTTGTAAAATCGTTGGTTGGGATCATATTTTCCGTTATAATTTAGCACTTTTAAAATCTATGTCATGCAATAGGTTCGATTGTAGAACTTAAAAACAACGTGTTCTGTTGCATATAGCCAAATTCAAAATTATGGAGTGTCTTGGTTGTGAGTACTCGTTTTATGACATCCGCTGAAATCCGTGAAGCATTTTTGCGTTACTTCGAATCGCAAGGGCATACACGTGTTGCTTCGAGTTCTCTCGTTCCTGCCAACGACCCAACTTTACTGTTTACCAATGCTGGTATGAACCAGTTTAAAGATTGTTTCTTAGGTTTAGAAAAGCGTGATTATGTTCGTGCTGTTTCATCTCAAAAATGTGTACGTGCAGGCGGCAAACACAATGACCTCGACAATGTAGGTTATACCGCACGTCATCACACTTTTTTCGAAATGTTAGGTAACTTTTCTTTCGGTGATTATTTTAAAGAAAATGCACTGAAATTTGCTTGGGAATTTTTAACCAGCGAACAGTGGTTAGGCTTACCGAAAGATCGTTTATATGTCACGGTTTATCATACCGATGATGAAGCATTTGATATCTGGAACAAAGAAATCGGAATCGATGCTGAACGTATCATTCGTATTGGCGATAACAAAGGTGGCAAATACGCGTCTGATAACTTCTGGGCAATGGGCGATACAGGTCCTTGTGGTCCATGTTCTGAAATCTTCTATGATCATGGCGATCATATTTGGGGTGGTTTACCAGGCTCACCTGAGGAAGATGGCGACCGTTTCATCGAAATCTGGAACAATGTATTCATGCAGTTCAACCGTACTGCGGATGGTATAATGCACCCTCTTCCAGCACCTTCTGTAGATACAGGTATGGGCTTGGAGCGTATTTCTGCGGTTCTGCAACATGTAAATTCAAACTACGAAATTGACCTGTTCCAGCACTTATTAAAAGCAGCCGCTGAAATCATTGGTTTAGACACCACTGCAATTGAAGCTGAAGCGAAAGCTCAGAATAAACCAGTTGAATACCCAGCTTCTTTAAAAGTCATTGCAGATCATGCACGTTCATGCTCATTCTTGATTGCTGACGGTGTTAATCCTTCAAATGAAGGTCGTGGTTATGTGTTGCGTCGTATCATTCGTCGTGCAGTGCGTCACGGCAACAAACTGGGTGCGACTGGTTCATTCTTCTACAAGATGTTGCAACCTTTGATTGAAGTCATGGGTGAAGCATATCCTGAACTTGCAGCACAGCAGGCACGCATTGAAGCGCAACTGCTGAAAGAAGAAGAGCAATTTGCTAAAACACTTGAACAAGGCCTGAAATTACTTGAAGGTGAATTGGCTCAGCTAAAAGGCAATGTGATTGCTGGTGAAACTGTATTTAAACTTTATGATACATATGGTTTCCCAACAGATTTAACCGCTGATATTGCACGTGAGCGTGATCTTACGATTGATGAAGCTGGTTTTGAAGTTGAAATGGCTGCACAACGTCAACGCGCACGTGATGCAGGTAAATTTGCAGTTGACTATAACAGCATTGTTAAAGTTGAAGGCGAAACTCAATTTGATGGTTATGATGCAACTCAAGGTCAAGGTCAAATTGTTGCGATCTATAAAGATGGCGTTCAAGTTGATGAAATCAACGAAGGTGACGAAGCACTGATCGTATTGAACCAAACCCCTTTCTATGCAGAAAGCGGTGGTCAGATTGGCGATACAGGTATTTTCAAAAACGATACCGGTATCTTTGAAGTACAAGATACTAAAAAATCTGGTGGTGCTTTTGTACACCAAGGTATCGTCACTATGGGTAGCCTCAAAGCAACTCAAAATGTTGAAGCGACGGTTAAAGCAGATATTCGTGCAGCAACAGCACGCAACCACTCTGCAACTCACATTCTACACGCAGCTTTACGTCAAATTTTGGGTGAACATGTTCAACAGAAAGGTTCTTTGGTTGCGAGTGATATTTTACGTTTTGACTTTGCCAATGACCAACCTGTTTCATTTGAACAATTGCAACAGATTGAGCGTTTAGTTAATGCTGAAGTGATTGCCAATACAGCAGTAAGCACTGAATTACTTGATATTGAATCAGCGAAAGCCAAAGGCGCAATGATGCTGTTCGGTGAAAAGTATGGTGAAGAAGTTCGCGTACTGTCTATGGGTTCTGTGATTGAAGAGAAAAACTTCTCTATCGAGCTTTGTGGTGGTATTCATGTTAAGCGCACTGGTGATATTGGTTTATTCAAAATCACTTCTGAAGGTGGTGTAGCAGCTGGTGTTCGCCGTATTGAAGCTGTAACAGGTATAAAAGCACTTGAAGTTGTTCAAAAAGCTGAAGCTGATATCCAGACGATCAATGCTTTATTGAAAGCGCAAAAAGATCAAACTGTAGAAAAAGTTGAATCAATTGTTGAAACAGCATCAAGTCTGCAAAAGCAAATTGAACAATTGAATCAAAAATTAGCCAGCTTCCAAGCAGCTGATTTATTAGATCAAGTCAAAGAAATTGCTTGTCGTCAAACGCTTATCACATCAGTAAAAGGTTTAGATGCCAAATCATTACGCAATCTTCATGACAGCGTAAAATCAAAATTGGAAGATGCAGTCATTATTTTAGCTGGTGTTGATGGTGATAAAGTGAGTTTAATCGCCTCCGTCGCTAAACAATATGCTGCAACTCTAAAAGCAGGTGACATCATCAAACATTTAGCTCAAGAGCTTGGTGGCAAAGGTGGTGGTAAACCTGACTTAGCACAAGGTGGCGCGCCACTTAACGAGAAGTTTGATCAAGTAATCGCAGCATTACCTGCTTGGCTTGAGCAATAATAAAAACTTCACTTTTGTGTAACTGACCCTGATGCCTCTCAGGGTCATGGCTTATATGGAACAACTATGGCTTTAATCGTTCAAAAATATGGCGGTACCTCTATGGGTACTCCTGAGCGCATTTTAAATGTTGCTCATCGTGTCAAGCGTTGGCATGATCATGGTCACAAAGTGGTCGTGGTTGTATCGGCAATGAGTGGTGAAACCAACCGCTTACTTGCGCTTGCTAAAGCCATTACTAGCACCCCTAACCCACGTGAACTTGATCAAATGGTGTCTACGGGTGAACAAGTAACGATTTCCATGTTAGCTATGGCACTGAATTCAATTGGTGTAGAAGCTAAATCATACACTGGACGTCAAGTTGGTATTAAAACTGACAGCGCGTTTACCAAAGCGCGTATCGAATCTATTGATACCGATGTCATGACAGCTGATTTAGACGCTGGTCGTGTGATTGTTGTCGCAGGTTTCCAAGGCTTTGATGCTGAAGGAAATATTACAACATTAGGTCGTGGTGGTTCAGATACCTCTGGTGTAGCACTTGCAGCTGCATTAAAAGCAGACGAATGCCAAATTTACACTGATGTGGATGGTGTTTATACCACTGACCCTCGTGTAGCACCTAAAGCGAAAAAAGTTGACCGTATCTCTTTTGAAGAAATGCTTGAAATGGCATCTTTAGGTTCAAAAGTTTTACAAATTCGTTCGGTTGAATTCGCAGGCAAATATCAGGTTCCATTACGTGTATTATCAAGCTTTGATAATGACAATGACGGCGCATTTGATGAAGATTTCAAACAAAACGTAGGCACACTAATCACGACTGAGGCAGAAGACGACATGGAACAACCAATTATTGCAGGCATTGCATTTAACCGTGACGAAGCAAAATTAACGATTTTGGGTGTTCCAGATGAACCAGGCATTGCCTCTAAAATCTTATCACCGATTAGCGATGCCAACATTGAAGTGGATATGATTATCCAAAATGTTGAAGAAGATGGTACTACTGATTTTACCTTTACTGTAAATCGCAATGATCTTGCTAAAGCTAAAGCAATCTTGGATCAAACAGCAAGCAGCATTGAAGGCTGTGAAGTTGTCACTCGCGATGACATCGTAAAAGTGTCTATTGTTGGTGTAGGTATGCGCTCACATGCTGGTGTAGCAAGCAAAATGTTTACAGCTCTTGCAGATGAAAGCATTAATATTCTCATGATTTCTACTTCAGAAATTAAGATTTCTGTCATCATTGAAGAAAACTACTTAGAGCTTGCTGTACGTTGCCTACATACTGCTTTTGGTTTAGACCGTGAACATGGCGAAAGTAGTGCACGTGCTTAATTAATAGTAGAATAAACATATTTACTTTCAAGTAAATAGTAAAAAATACAGAGCCACTATAGTTTTTATTACAGTGGCTCTGTTATATTAAGTTATGAGGTTTTTCAGAAGAATTCGACAGAACTTACGAAAAAAAGCTGTTTTTTACATATTTCTGTTAGAATTTTCTGTATATTAAGGCTGTGCTTTCAAACAATGAATTCCCTGTCGCAAGTTTAAGCGTTTAGCAAGGAGATAAACATGCTGATTCTGACCCGTCGTGTCGGAGAAACATTAATGATTGGGGATCAAGTCAGTGTTACTGTGCTTGGCGTAAAAGGTAATCAGGTGCGTATTGGTGTAAATGCTCCAAAAGAAGTTTCCGTGCATCGTGAGGAAATTTACCAACGTATCCAACATGAACGTGCTATGCATGAGCATTTACAACATCTTGATCAAGATTATCAACTTTCTTTTGAAGAAGATAATAACGATTTCACTCGACATAATAACTTCAATCGTTAATGTACAGAATTCTTCTCTAACAATTAAAGCGACTAATCATTAGTCGCTTTAATTGTTTATGGAGACTCAATTATATATTTATAAACCCAGTGCTTTTTTTACTGGCGCATAACTACGACGATGCTGATCAATCACGCCATACGCTGCGATTGCTTCAAAATGTGCTTTGGTTGGATAGCCTTTATGTTTTGCAAAACCATAATTAGGATACTGCTGATCTAGTTCATGCATTTGACGGTCACGTGTTACTTTAGCCAAGATACTTGCTGCACTAATCTCCGCATGACTTGCATCCCCACCAACAATCGCTTCACACGATATTTCAATTCCTTTCGGAATTTGGTTGCCATCAACAATCACTTTTTCAGGCTGCATATTTAAAGCATCTACAGCACGACGCATAGCTAAAAAAGTTGCCTGTAAAATATTAATTTCGTCAATTTCTGCGTGAGAAGCTTCTGCAATTGACCAAGCTAAGGCCTTCTCTTGAATTTCTAAGAAAAGTTTTTCACGTTTCTTTTCAGTTAATTTTTTAGAATCATTTAAACCCTCAATCGGATTATTGGGATCTAAAATTACCGCAGCAGCAACAACTGAACCGACCAAAGGCCCACGCCCTGCCTCATCTACACCAGCAACAAACATGATATTACTCACAAAGATTAGCTGCTTCAAAGCAGCTAATTACAACTTATTTAAACTGTTCTATTTTATCACTTCTGATACGCAAGCGTTCATCGTTTTTGCTACAGCAACACCTGTTAATGCTGTTCTAGCTTTTGAATCAACTGCCGCTAAAGCAAGCTCTGATGGAGATAATACAGTAGGTGCATTTTTACCAACACATTTACAAATTTGCTTTTTCTTCTGTTGTTTTTGGCTCTTAGTCATTAATTTACTTGCAACTTTCCAAGCGGCGAAATCATCGATATCATAAGTACATTTGGTTTGTGCTGCAAATTGTATTGCTGACGTACCCATTTTCAATTTAGTTGGTTCAGCACTTTGTGCGTCAACACATGCCAATAAGGTAAAGAAAGATAAAATAATAGAAAATTTGTTCTTATTCATATAAAACCTATTCTAAATGTAAGTATTTTTATAATTTAATCATATAAATTTATTAACACGATCTCCAATTACAAGACTATATCAGTTTCATTTAAAAAAGCAGAACCAAGTCAAACTTAGCTCTGCTCAGCGTATTTCATGAGAATTATTTCTTCAACACTTCTGCAACACATGCATTCACTGTTTCCGAAACAACTTGATTCACAATCGTTGCACGCGCTGTAGGATCAATCGCAGCTGTGGCCAATTCAACAGTGGTTACACTATTTGGTGCTTTTTCACTAACACATCCACATACATTCGTTTGAATGTTTTCACGTTGCTCAGATGTCATTAAACGTGTCGCTGTTTTCCATGCTGGTAATGTATTGATCTCATTAATGCATTTTGCATTCACGGCAATTTTTAATGCAGCCATACCTAGCTGCTGAGATGTTGTTGCAGTGGAATTATTAGTATTTGGCGCAACACACCCATTTAAAGCAAATAACATAGGCACGATAAAGAATAATTTTTTCACGAACTCAAACCTGTATCCAAAATTTTAGCACGCGTATTGTGCCTAAAGGATCACTTGAAAGAAATGACTGTGTAGATTCTTTACATAATATAACAATCAAGTTGCATTTTACTTACTGTTCTACACGTAAAACGCTCTGTTACATATACGCTGTATATGAAGAAAAATGAGCTATTTAAAATCGTAAAACTCATACTCACCGCTAGGATGTTGCGATGTCAACCTCAGCACAATATTACACTCGCACAGCGCAAATTTTACATTGGCTGATGGCGGTTATTTTTATCACTGCTTGGCTGATCGGCTTTTATAGCGGTAATTTTCTCAGCTATGACGTTGATGGAAGCTTTAAAGGCAATGTTATTACACTACATAAAAATATAGCGACCACCATTATCTTTCTGGTTGTGATTCGAATTTTTTGGCGTTATACCCATCCAGTCCCTAAGCTACCAAACACCATGTCACCTATGATGAAGACTTTGGCTCATATCGGCCATTTCTTACTGTATCTCATGCTACTTGCGCTACCAATTACCGGTTGTTTATTTAGTTGGAGTGCTGGACATCCAGCCCCTGTTTTATATTTATTTGAAATTCCTCGCCTAGTTCAAGACAATCCTGACCTGCTTGAAATAGTGAAACCATTACACATTTATCTTTCTTGGTTTGCAGGGTTACTTATTGTTGGTCATGCTTTAGCAGCAATAAAACATCACATCATTGATAAAGATAATGTTTTATTGAGTATGTTGCGCCAATCTAAATAAATCCTGACACATAAAAAAAACCGCTTAACGCGGTTTTTTTACATTTAAATCTTTTTCACTTCTGCAATCCATTTCTGTTTTTCATCATCAGAAATAAAGGATGCCTCAAAAGAGTTAATTGCAAGTTGCTTAAGCTCATCATTCGATAAATCTAAAGCCTGCTGAATTGCTACAAAGTTATCATTCATATAACCACCGAAATATGAAGGATCATCCGAGTTTACAGTAACATGCACACCCTTTTGTAATAAACGGCGGATGTTATGCTCACCCATGTCATTGACAACACAAAGCTTTAAATTACTTAAAGGGCAAACTGTTAATGGCATTTTTTCTGCGATTAAACGCACCATTAGCTGCTCATCTTCTTCTGAGCGAACACCATGATCAATACGGTTTACTTTGAGTAAATCCAAAGCTTCCCAGATATATTCTGGTGGGCCTTCTTCACCTGCATGCGCCACAATCAAGAAACCAGCTTCACGTGCTTTGGCAAAAACACGTTCAAATTTCGAAGGAGGATGCCCTACTTCGCTTGAATCTAAACCAATTGCAATAATGTCATCTTTAAATGGCAAGGCTTGCTCAAGTGTTTCAAATGCTTTTTCTTCACTTAAATGACGCAAAAAGCACATGATTAATTGAGAACTAATCCCTAATTTTCCTTGAGCATCTTTACAAGCACGCTTTAAACCTGCCAGTACCGTTGCAAATTCAACCCCACGCTCAGTATGTGTTTGTGGGTCGAAGAACATCTCTGTATGCACTACACGATCTTCAGCACATTTCTCGAAATATGCCCAAGCCAGATCATAAAAATCTTGTTCATGCACCAGCACGTTCGCACCAGCATAATAGATATCAAGAAATGATTGAAGATTATGGAAGTTATAGGCTTGCTTTACTTCCTCAACTGATTGATAAGGAATCTGAATCTGATTACGCTGTGCAATTGCAAACATTAGTTCTGGTTCAAAAGTCCCTTCAATATGCACATGCAATTCGGCTTTGGGTAAAGCACGAATCAGCTCGACTTGATTCATATTAACTCCACGTCTAAATAAAAAAGGGTGTTGCCTGTTCGGTACACCCTCTAAAGGTTTTATCAATAACTTTTAAATGGCTTAACCACCAAATGCAATAAATTTAAATACCCACAGTGCAGCAATAATCCAAACCATGTAAGGAACTGTTTTTGCTTTGCCTGTAAATAATTTTACTAATGCATAACTAATAAAGCCCATTGCAATACCATCTGCAATTGAATACGTAAATGGCATAAATACAATCGTTAAAAATGCAGGCACTGCTTCTGTAATATCATCCCAATCAATATGTGTGATTCCTTGAATCATCAACACACCGATAAATAATAATGCAGGAGCTGTTGCAAAACTTGGAACAGATTGAGCTAACGGTGCCAAGAATAAGCAGCCAATAAATAAGAATGCAACGACAACGGCAGTCAAACCCGTACGACCACCCGCAGCAACACCCGATGCAGATTCAATATAAGGCGTAGTTGAAGAAGTACCTAATGCTGCTCCAGCAACAATTGCTGTTGAATCAGCGAATAGTGCTTTCTTCAAACGAGGTAACTTACCATCTTGTAGTAAACCTGCACGGTGTGATACACCAACTAAAGTCCCTGTACTATCAAATAAATCGACAATAAAGAAGACAAAAATCACTCCAATCATACTTGCAGTAAATAGACCTTCAAAATCCATTTGCATAAAGGTGGGTGCAATCGATGGAATTTGTCCAACAACTCCTTTAAATTCATTTAAACCTAAAGCTGTCGCTATTCCAGTCACAGCAAGAATACTAATGATGATCGCACCACGAATTTTAAACTGGTGTAAAACGACAATCATTAAAAAGCCAAATAAAGCCAATAAAACTGTTGGTTGTTTGATATTTCCTAAACCCACTAAAGTGGCTGAGTTATCTACAATGATACCTGCATTTTTAAGCGCAATGAGAGCAAGAAATAAACCAATACCCCCGCCAATCGCAAATTTAAGCGACATAGGAATGGCATTGACAATCGCTTCACGAATTTTAAAAAAGCTGATTGCCAAAAAGATTAAACCTGAAACAAAAACAGCCGCAAGCGCCGTCTGCCAAGGTACACCCATGCCTAAACAGACCGAATAGGTAAAATACGCATTTAAGCCCATCCCCGGTGCAAGTGCGATTGGATAATTAGCAACAATCCCCATTACCAAGCAACCAATAGCAGCAGCTAAACAGGTTGCAACAAACACGGCACCATGATCCATTCCAGTTTCGGAAAGAATAAGTGGGTTTACAATAATGATGTAACACATTGTCAAAAATGTAGTTACACCCGCTAGAACTTCTGTTCTGAAGTTGGTTTTGTTCTCACTTAATTTAAATAAGCGTTCTAAAACACCAACCGAAGCATTAGGCGTTGTCATAACATAGCACCTGTTAAAATCTGAGATCTTAGGACTTGAAATCTATACTCTTGCATTTCAATCTTTTTTGAATTTGCGAAATGGCATACACAACGACAAAGCAATCTATATGCCAGCCGAATGCTTGTGACACCAACAAGATGTATAAATGTGACCCGCTATCAAAATGTAAAAAGCTGCATAACGAGATGCAGCTTTTTATTTAATGGTAAATATTTTAACAGATTCTAAGCAAAACTTGATGGCTTCAAATCAAAAAAAGCCTAGTGATCATACATCCAACAAAGACACATACACTGAATTGCAATAATTATTGTTTAATATCAATGACTATTGATTGTTCTTATACGATGACAAATGTGTATGCTTGGTATAATTAGGATTATTCTGGATCACATGCAAACTATGTTCCGCATCATTTACAATTTTCATGAGCTCTTGGCGTCTTTTATCTTGGGCATCTACATATGCAGCGTAACCCAAAACGACAATCGAACAAACAACAAGCAATGGAAGGAATATCTTCATTATTATTATCTCTATTGTATGCTTTTCTTGAATATTAACAAAAATAAACAAAAACGAGAACTAGTTAACATTAAATAATCACAAATTAAAAATAAGTCACAATTATATGATTATTTATGAATTAATTTTGTACATTTTTCATCCAAATAAATCTTAAAT
The DNA here is from genome assembly GCF_014636095.1 of Acinetobacter modestus. GTDB lineage: Bacteria > Pseudomonadota > Gammaproteobacteria > Pseudomonadales > Moraxellaceae > Acinetobacter > Acinetobacter modestus. The sequence goes on along the minus strand of NZ_BMDV01000002.1, from coordinate 339,579 downwards.
TATTTATATTCTTAATGCAATTGCATTTTATATAATTCAATAAGATAGCTTGAAATTTAAGCATTTTTTATAACATTTGGTAAAATTAAAGATGGATTATTATCAAAAAATCAAATAAAAAAGCATCTTTAGTTTAACTAAAGATGCTTTTACTCATATGCGATTTAAACAAGTTTAAAACTGATAATTCAATCGAACTAGAACATTACGTGGCGTTCCAGGCATTGACTCTGAGCGCCAATAGTCTTTATTGGTTAGGTTATTTACAGCAATCGTGACATTCCATGGATCAGCACTATAGCCAATTGCAGCATCTAAACGCGTGAATCCTTGAAAATCGATAGGCGTATTATCTAAATTGCCATTTGAATATATCTTCGCATCACCAACGTAAGTTGCGCCAATTTCACCATAGATCTTCTCGACTGGTAAATAGCGTATAAATAAGTTTCCAGTATGGCGTGGAGTATTATTGAGTACTTTACCAACATTGGCAGCTTTATTGTCTTTAGAAATCTCTGTATCCATATAGCTATAGCCTCCCCGTACAAACAAGTTATCTAAAGCACGTCCAATAAAGCTAAACTCTACCCCTTTAGACTGATGCTGTCCTCCCACAACCCATTCTTCTGGTTTGTTTACTGAATCAGGCTGGTAACGAATATTATTTTTACGGATATCATAAATAGAAAGCTGAGTATTTAAACGATCATCAAGCCAATCACTTTTTACCCCAATTTCGTATTGTTCGTTATATTGTGGTTTCGCATCAAAAGCATTTAACTTGCTATCTCCTGAGACCACATTAACACTGACACGCCCACCAAAAGGTGCGAAGCTTTTGCTATAGGAAGCATAAAAACTTTGGCTCTCTATCGGTTGCCAAATAAAACCAACATTCGGACTGAAGCTTTCGCCATCGATACTACGATGATAGTCTAGAGCATCACTAGCCTTCAGACGATTGGTTGTTTCAGATCGAAAATAATCATAGCGACCACCTAACATCACTTTAAAATAATCATTAAAACTAATGAGGTCTTGAACAAATAAACCATAAGCTTCATTTTGGTTATAGTTGTGAGTTCTAATTGTTAAATCACCTGTACCTCGAGAACTACTACGTTCTCCTGTAATTGGATTAACATAGCCATATATAGCTGAGCCATTTTTATTCTGATTCGCTAAAAGTGGTTCTCGCTGCTCATATGTCCAATCAGCACCAATCAATACATTATGTTTTAACCGTCCTGTATCAAATTCTCCACGTATATCAAAAGTGTTACTGGTGGTTTTGTTATTGGTTTGCTGCCAATAATAAATCTGCGAAATTTCACCGACATGTCCTTTACATGAACCCGCATTTGAAATCACTGTATTTTCAGTAGTGCAAAGCCCTCCCAAATAGAAATGATCAAAGTTTTGTTGAGCCTCTCGGTAGCTCACAGCCCAGTGAAAATTCCATTTTGGCGCAAACTCATAATTCAAATCAGAACGAGCAACTTGTAAAACATCATTTACGTAGTCACCCTCTTGCGCAAAACCTGTTTTGATTGAAGTTCCCTGTGGTAGTGCAGAAAATGATGGACCACGATCAGGCACACGATGTAGTTTGTCGTAGGTATATTGCATCGTCCACGTTAGACCATCATCATTTTTATAAGTAAAGCTTGGCGAGAGCATTTCAATTTTATTTTCGATCCCAGAACGAAAACTATTTGACTCTCCATATTCACCAGTCAAACGTACAGCTAGATTATCTGTAAGCACTTGGTTTAAATCAGCTGTCGTACCGTAATTGTCATAAGAGCCTGTATAAAGACCAACTGAACTTTTGGAATCAAAGTTGGCAAATTTACTCACCATATTGATCACCCCACCGCCTGAACTACGTCCGTAAAGAACAGATGCTGGACCCTTCAATATTTCAATACGCTCAATATTTGCAGTACTACGGCGAACTTGACCACTTTCACGCACACCATCACGATAAATATCGCCTGTATCCGCATTAAATCCGCGCAAGTTGATGCCATCTCCACGCATGTCATAGTTCGTTGATACCCCAGGTGTTCCCTGTAACATCACACTTAAATCATTTGCACCATAGATTTTATATTTCTGAACATCAATCGTATCAATCGTTTGAGGAATATCTTTTTTCTTTAGCCCATTCCGAGTCACACTGGCTTGTTCATAATCAATATAGCTTTTAATTGGATCAAGCTCGCTCATTGCTTCAATTTTAATCGTTGGCATAACCGCAGTCTGAGTATTGTTCTCGTTGGCAAATAGGTACTGCGCTTGTAAGAGCATTAAGCTTAATGCACTAAATCTAAAAATAGGCTTGTGAGAGAGCGTAACATATCGAGATGTCATAAGAATTCCAAACAAAAAATCAGACAAATATTAAGAAAAACTTAAAATATAAAAAACAATACAATATTAATGAAAATAATTCTTATTTTCACCATATTTTACATAAATTCTTTATCTCAGCTTATTTAGCAGTCAATTTTTATAAAATAATGCTCTTTAATAGAGCATAACTGATTAAAAAATATTTTTTAAATCTGAGGCTTATTTAAGCTAAATTCCATTTTTCTACACAATTTTACATTAGGCTACACACAAAATAATTTGATCTTTTTTGGGGTACTTGAATGAAATATCCACTCTATTCTGGGAAATTGAGTGTACTTAGCTCGGCATTACTGAGTATCAGCACTTCAGTTTTCGCCGCTGATAGCAACATAACAACACCTACAGAAGCGGCAACGCAGGTTTTACCTACCCTATCGTTTAAAGCATCAGCAGAGCCACAAAAACCAAAAGATGATGATATAAGTGCTGTACCTAAAACCATAATCACCCGTGATGAAATGCTACAGTACGGCGATCAATCCGTCATGGATGCATTGCGTAGAGCTGCTGGATTTCAACTTCCGACACCAGGACAAGGTCCACGCGGTGGTGGTGGCGCTTCTGGAATGCGTTTCCGTGGCGGAGCTGGTCCGACATTCCTTATCAATGGTGAACCTGTGCAAGGTGGACCACGTGGCGGGATGTCTATTATTGACACGATTACCCCTGAAATGATTGAACGAATTGAAGTCGTAAAGCAGCCAAGTGTTGCTCAAGCGTCTGTTGCGTCATCAGCTGTTATCAATATTATTTTGAAAGAACCTCTCGATAGTCGTATCAGTGGCTCGATAAAAGTAGGTTATGGTAAGTATGAGGATTCTGAGAAACAATCAAAGAGCGAACAAAAAATCAGCCTACAAGCTGATGGTCGTGAAAATCAATGGTCATATAGTGTTTCTGCAAATCAAATGTGGGTTGATAACACATCCCTAACCAAAACAGAAACATCAGCGGGTACACGTGAACAATCGCGCACGGTCAATCGAAGCATGCAAATGTTTTCACCTCGCTTGCAATACGATCTCGATGATCAACAAAAATTGATTGCCGAATTATTCTATCGCAACATCAAAATGGATGGTTATTCAGCCAATCAAACGCAAGATGATAAGAATGATAGCATTCGTTTAAATACACGTTATGAACGAAAAGACAAAGACTTAAGCGATAAGATTCGACTATCAGTTGAACGTCAAACCGAAACTCAACTCACCCGCTCACCTCAAAATAACATTTATACAGATGAAACCATTCATGAATATGGTCTCGCTTATGATGGGATGCGTAAATTAGATCCGACTCGTCAAATCAAATTTGGTGTTGATACACGGAGTAGTAATTTAGACAGTAATGTGAGCAATAGTTTAGATGAGCAACGTTATGCTTTATATGCTGAGGGAAGCTGGCGTTTCACAGATCGACAAACGATTACGTTGGGCGCGCGCCAAGAATGGTTAAATCGCTCTGGTCTAGTTGATTATCAGGACCAACATCTTAGCCCTGTACTTGCTTATCGTTTTGATCTAACCGAACAATGGTCGATTCAAACCAACCTGAGCCAAGCATTTAACAGCCCAAAAACTGATCGTCTAATCCCAAACGTAACTGTTTCTACAGATAGCGATGCTGGTTCATTGAATAATCCTGATCGCGGCGGTAATCCTGACTTAAAACCAGAGAAAACAAGTGCTGTAGAGTCAACTCTGGCATATGACTCAGCGAATGGTGGTATGAGTTTAACTGCATATCATCGCGAAATTAAAGATTACATCGAAAGGGTGATTGCGCTTGAAGGTTCACGTTATGTTGAACGTCCACAAAACCAAAATCAAGCAACGACCTATGGTGTTGAATTGTCTGGACGTTATGCGCTGAAACAAACGGATGCAGGTCATTCATTTATGCTGAATGGGCAAATATCAACGATTCGTGCAAAAGTTGAAGATGAACAACACAATGAGCGTTTAGTCCGCGATGTTGCCCCATACAATGCAAGTGCAGGTTTATCTTATAACTTTAAGCCTTGGCAGCTTTCTACCAGTATGAATCTAAGTTATACGCCTGAGTTTACGCGTGGCTTAGATGGTCAGCCTTATGATCGAACAACCAATCAACGTTTTGGATTAGACCTCAGTGCAACCAAACGTTTCACTGGTGGCTGGGCAGCAAGTTTAAATCTCAACAATCTACTCAGTACAGATTATAAAGAACGACTGACCAATCAATCTGACGGTAGTTTATATCAAGCAAGAACAAATCAAGGTATGGCGAGTTTCCAATTCTCTGTTGAGAAAAAGTTCTAACTTTTCTGCCTAGACTAAGTTGATTCATGATTAACAAAAGCCAGCTATGAAAATAGCTGGTTTTTTAGATTTCAAAATAGATATTAAAAATCTAACTATGAGAATTTTCGATATTGGGAATGCTATGATCTGCATATTATTTTCTTTAATGAATAAAGGATAATATGAGAGCCGAACTCAAAGCCAAAATCCTACAGGTCTGCGATGAAAAAATTGCAAAAAAAGGCAGTAACGTCGGACTTTCTTTTTATGCTTTCTTTGCCAATAAAAATGATGATCCTGAATGCTTAATGGAAGCTGCCCATTGGTGGATCATTGAACATCAACTTGATCATTTTGAAAAAGCTGACAAGATTAAAGCACTGGTCTTAGCCCAATCTGATTAATCCAAAGATTTAATACACATCACGTTGATAACGCTGTTGCTGCTTAAGCAGTTCTACCTGTTCATGTCCTAGAATCTCTTTTAGAACTTGATCCACTCCGCTCGCCATGCCTTGTAAACTACCACAGACATATATCGCTGCGCCTTGTGCAATCCATGCTTGTAATTTAACTGATTGTTTTCTTAGACAATCTTGAACATAGACTTTTTCAGCTTGATCACGTGAAAAAGCATAATCCACATGCTCCAGAAAACCATGCTGCTGCCAATAGCGAATTTCTGTTTGATATAAATGATCAAACTGCTGCTGTCTTTCACCAAAAATTAGCCAATTATTTTTATATCCCCAATGCTCACGTTGGCGTAAATGTGCAACTAGACCTGCGATTCCCGTACCATTGCCAATTAAAATCAGTGGTCGTTCATCATGAACTAAGTGGAAACTTGGATTATGACGTATATTGGCTTGCAGCAATTGGTCTTGCTCCAACCCCACCGTCAACCAACCTGAGCCTAGTCCTAAACCTGATACAGTCTGTTGCTGTCTCACCACCAATTCGATTAAACCGTTTTCAGGTAAGCTTGCAATCGAATACTCACGCTGAGCTAAGGATTCAAATTGTGTAATCCATTCAGCAAATGAAAGTGATGCACGAGGAGGTAATTTTCTTAAATTTAAGCAGCGCAGTTGAGGAATGAAATCCACTGCATCTTCTTGCTGTTGCGCTACTAAAAAATTCTGAATATCAGTCGTATTATTTTCACATTGAATTTCTAAAATATCGCCTGATGACCAAACTAAATCTTGTTCAGAAATCAATTGGATTTTATAAATTGCTTCCCCAATACTGCCTTTATTCAGGCATTGGCGATGAGCAAACTTTAATTCTATACGCTCTTTTTCAATGGATAGCGCAGAAAATTGAATGGTGGTTAACTGCTCCAAGCCAAGCAACCATTGTTCTAAATCACGACTATTAAGTTGATCAACACAGACCGTCGGAAATAGAGCTTGAGCTTGCTGCTTCAATAACCATTGTTCTAGTGTTTTCCCAAACTGACAAAAATTCGAGTAACGTTGATCACCCAATCCAAGCACTGCAAATGATAAATGCGATAAATCTAAAGATTGGGACAATATTTTATGCACAAATGGCTGGGCAGCATCAGGTGCATCCCCTTCGCCATAGGTACTCACCACCCATAAAATACGTTGATGTTGCATTAAATCAGCAATACTCAGTTCTTGAATATTTCGAATTGCAGTGTGATGATCAATTAAACGCAATTGTTCGGCGGTGTGATTTGCCCAAGATTCAGCATGACCCGATTGACTTGCATACACCACCAAATAAGCAGGATGATCTTGCTTGGCTTTTTGCTTCACATGACGTTGTTGCCATAACAACCAAACGATGATAAAGAGATGTAGACTCAATAATATTGCCAATATCACAATAATCGTCAGTACAGCTTGAGTCATCCTTTCACCCTTAAATGGCAGACCAAATGAGCAAAATAATTGCCGATAAACTACATGCCGTTAAAAGCAGATGTATCACTAAACGGGTTTTAATGGTCAGGAACAGAATATAACCTGCCAACGATAATAAAATAATGATGATCGCACTAATATCAATTAACCAATGCCAAGCTGTTCCAACATTTTTCCCACGATGCAGATCATTCAATAATGAAACCGTAGTGGCTGGTTTCTGCGTTATCTCAACATCACCATTGTCGAGCAACACCCATAAGTCTGTTGAACCTGCTGGGCTTTCGAGACGAATCATGACTTCACCATCCATCACTTCGCTACTTTTATAGCGGCCAATCAAAGGCTGTTTTGTACGAACATATTCAACAATACTTTGACTTGGATTCTCTTGTTTTTGCAGAGACTTAACTAGTGTTGGTGGCAAAGTGAATGTGGTCGTTTGCTCTTCATTCTTTGATTTAAACCAATCAGGATTATTGAGAAATAGACCTGTGGCAGCAAAGAAGATCAAAACGATAAAGGCAAAGGCAGAAAGCCAACCATGCACATAACGTGCATGGCGGTAAAAATCACGGCGTTGATACAAGGGACTAGCCTCATAGATGGAGTGATACTAAAAATTAAGCACCACGTTGGAAATTCAGTTTAACTGTACCAATTTCTGCTTGAGCAGGAAGCGTTTGTGTCGCTGATTTTGGTGTGACATTCAACTCAATGGTTTGATAAGAATGATCACCATGCTCACGTGAGGTTTCAATATGAATGATATATTTACCTGCATTCACTATTTTACCCGCTTCGTCTTTACCATCCCAAGCCAACTTATACTGTCCTGGTTGACGTGAAGGTTTTGCAACAGCATCTAAGTTTGGCATTTGACGACCATATCGACGCCACCAAACATAGTTAGAGTTAATCCACTTCTCATCTTTACCCCAGACAGCCAGTGTACGCACAATCTTTTTATCACTGTCTGTAACCCAAACTGACACATAAGGTGCACGGTAGTTGTCTACTGCAATCTTTGGAATATTCACTTCTAACTGAGCTTGGTAGCCTTTTGGCCAAGCTGTTGCTGTACCAGTTGCAGCTACATGACGCATTGTTTTAGGTTGATTGGCATCTAATAATGATGACCAGCCTGAACTTTGATAACGTGTACCATCAGTTGCAACAAGTTGAGCTTCATAACCGACGAGTTGTTCAATCAGTTGCATCCCTTCATGCGCAGGCATTGCGGTTAATGCTGTTGCTAAAGCATCTGAATCGGCTGCACATTGTCCAACCACAACACATTGTTCAACGTTCTGAATCGGATGTCCTGTATGTGGATTTAACAAATGCGATTGATTTGTGAACCCACGATAGCCTTGACCACTAAAAGCTATAGCTTGATCTTTAAGGTTGAGTACTTGAGTTGGTGCAACATTATCAAAACGTTCATTCGGATCTTGTACACCAACTTTCCAACCCGCTTGTTGAGGTGATTGCCCCCAAACACGCATATCGCCGCCAATATCGATCAGAATACCTTGTAAATGTGGCACTGCTTGTTTAGCTGCTAATAAAGCCCGATCAATTACATAACCTTTAGCGTAAGCATCAGGTGCGATTTTAATAGCCGATGTTGTTTTAATCTGCTTGGTTACAGGATTCAGTTCAATACTTTGCGTTTGTAACTGTCGTAATAAAGATTCTTGAGTGTTGTCATCCAAACGTTGGACTTGATTGCTATTTTCCCATAATTGAATCAATTGCCCCAAACGTGCATCAAAACCGCCACACGTTGCACTGCGCCACTGTTCACAAGCTGCGACAACATCATAAAGCTCAGATGAAGCCGAAATTTGCTGCTCACGATTTAATTGGCTAATTTCACTATCATCACGCCAAACAGAAAGAATCTGATCAAGCCTCGCAATTTCTGTTTGAATTGCTTGTAAAGCTTTTTCTGCATCTTGTTGCTGGGATGTAGTGACAACAACATCTAAAGATGTGCCTAATACATGATCTTGATGAAAACGATAACTTGGTAATTGGATTGGCGCGGATAATTGATGTGCATCTTTTATATTTATACTTAGTTCATCTGCTTGAGTCACCGTAAATGGGGACATCAAAACAGTTAACGCAGCCATCAACGGAGATAAACGAAAAATTATCTGTATTGGACGAAAAATTTGTTGAGTTGATGACATACGGGGATTCCATTTTCCAAGATTTACTTAAAATCTACTGGTCGCTCAATTAAAGTAATGCTCTTCTCTTTCTGTCTCAACACTTAACTTAGACTATGATATAATTTGATCAAATTTTTCAATAAAATCAATAATATTAAGCTGAATTAAAAATTAAGTTAAAAGAGAGGAATAACTTTTTAATCATCAACTTAGTTTTTGAACATGACGATTAAAAATTTATCGAAATGATATTGCAATTGATACTCGTTATCAAGTAGATTGTGGCAAATCTTTTGCATTTTTGTATATTTCTCTTTTAAGGAATTTTTCATGCGTCATTTGATTACGACTGGATTACTCGCGCTGTTACCAACCTTGAGTTTTGCTCATACTGCCAGCCCATTTTTACTGCCTGAAGTCTTCGATAGCAAATCTGACAGTGTGAGCTTTCAAAGTGGTATTACAGTAGAAAAATTCTTTGTCCCAAGTAGAAATTTTAAAACCAGCTATCAAGTCACAACGCCTGAAGGTAAAACTGAATCTTTCAATGCAGCAGCTGAACTTAAAAAATTTAATATCGCTGAATTCAATTTAACCAATGATGGTACCTATCGCATTCGCACAAAAGAAGCGACTGGTAATCCAACTAAATATGCTCAAATTGATGGGCGTTGGTTACGTGTTCGTCCATCACGACCTGCAAATGCTGCACCTATGCAACCTCAAGCAAATGCTGAACAAAAAGCACCTCAGCAAGCAAGCCAACCACCACGTTTTGTGACAGAGGATCAAATCCCAGCTAGTGCAAAAACACTTCAAACAACAAACTATTATCTTGCTGAAAGCTTTGTGACCAAGGGTAAACCTAGCCCAATTCCACAAATTGAAAATAAAGGTTTTGAGTTTAAGTTTTTAACTCATCCCAATGAACTGTACGCTGGTGAGTCATTAAAAGCTCAAGTTTTAATAGATGGAAAACCTGTACCAAATTTAGAAGTTGATGTATTTAAAGGTGCGAGCAGCTATCAACCAAATGCTAAACGTGAACAACCGCACGTGAAAACTAACGCTAAAGGTGAGCTTGAAATTAAATTTAATGAAGCTGGTATTTATTTAATTGCAGCGAGTTATCCAGAAGCGAATAGTGACAATACCAAACAACCTGTTACTCAAACATACACGTATAGTGTTACAGTTGAAGTAACTGAATAATATATTATTCTGGCACTTCACTTAGTGTAAGTGCCCTTTTCTTTTATAATAAAATAGCATCCACTTCTAAAATAAAAATAGTATATTGTTTTAAAACGTTCAGTTACTTTGTTTTATGACTTCAAAGAAAACCAGTGATGCAGGTATTTTTTTATGGATGGTTTATCAAACCATGCAGAAGATGAATTTAGATGCCGCAGCCATTTTTGCTAGTGTGCATTTACCAGATCAACCTCCAGACAAATTCGTTCGCCGCGATAACTCAACTCAATCGCGTTTTTGGCAAGCAGCAGCAGAAATTAGTCAAGATTCAGATATTGGTTTGCATGTAGGTTCGAATGTGCCTGCATTTCGCGGACAAGTAATTGAATATCTTTTTTTAAGTAGCCCAACCTTTGGGGATGGTTTGAAACGAACCATTCGATATCAAGCATTATTGACAGACGCAATGTCATTTAAGCTTTTATTCAAAAATGAAACGACTGCAATTATTTCTGGTCTTAACCATCCAATTCGACATTATTTAGAATGTGCGATTGGAATTTTACTCAATTTTTTTAAATATATGAGTGAAAATACTTTTTTACCGATTGAAATTGGTTTGCCATATCTTGATGGTACAACACAAGAAGAATATTTTAAAACATGGGGTTGTCCTGTCAAACTTGGACAAATCGAAGGTTATATTGAATTTAATAATGACTTATTAGGACAATCTTCCCCTGCCTACGAACCTGAATTATTAAAAATCCATGAACACCATGCAAAATCTCAACTTGAACTCCTCAATAAACACAAACTCATAGAACAAATAGAAAAAATTCTGGCAAGTGGTCTATTAGAATCAGGGGAATTTGACCAGAATATCGTTGCTAAACATTTAAATCGTAGCGCTCGCAGCTTAAGAGCTGATTTACATTTACTTAATACTAGCTACGAAAAAGTGATTGCGGGTTATCGTGAACGTCTAGCAAGACGCTTATTGTCTCAGACACAAGAGAATATTGATCAAATTGTTTACTTAACAGGATTTTCTGAACCATCAGCCTTTTCTAGAGCATTTAAACGTTGGACTGGGGAAACACCAACAGCTTATCGCCAAAGAAAACAAAAATAATTTGATCTAATAGGCAGATTAAAACTGTCAGAGCGGTCAAAACATTTCCTTTTTCTTTTTCTAAAATTCGATGCATGTTTTATTCGGTATATTCAACATGATTGGTTTCCCTGTAGGTATCTTTGTTGCAAATGGTATGGAATGGTATTTTCATAAAGTTTGGTTACATGAATTTCCAAGTAAAAATAGAAATAGTCCTTTTTTTACTCATATTGCTCACCATAAGCGTGCTCGTTTGAATAACTTTCATGACGAAGGTTATGCAGAATCCATGTTTAAAAATGCTGAAATGTATAATGAGAAATCGGCACTTATCGGTCTAGCAGCAGCATCAACTATTTTTCTGCCTGTTGCCCCCTTCTTTACTGCTGGTTTGTATTACGGCATTTGGAATTATTGGAAAGTTCATGCCAAATCACACTTAGATCCAGAATATGCAAAAAAACGAATTCCATGGCATTATGATCATCACATGACCAGCAACCAAAATGCGAATTGGTGCGTCACTAAACCTTGGTTCGATTATATTATGGGAACGCGTGTTTTAACTGATGTATCGCATACGGAAACAAACCCTCTAGCCATCAAAATGCCATTATGGTTAGAAAAAAAAGTGAATCGTGTTGCTCGCCGTGTATTACCTAAAGCCTATGCAAAAATTGATGCTAATACTCAACTAGATCAGCAGAATTTAAAACAAGGGATTGAAATCGCTTTGTAAATTTTATTTTATTGAGGATAAACAAGCCTAATCACTACGATTAGGCTTTAAAAATTATTAATCTGGGAGCTTTTAAACACAATAATAAATCGATATTATTCTGCTACAAAATAATCCTAGTAGAAAACTAACAATGTTAAATATTAAATCGAGTGTCGCTGTCTTAACTACATCATTAATACTATCTGCTTGTGGTAGTGATAATCATCAATCTAAAGAAAATAATTCGACTAGCCCTGCAACCTTCACAACTGAGTTTAAAAGTGATTTAACTTTACAAAAAGATTCAGACCCAGTCATTCAGATTGCAGGAAGAACGAGCAATCAAGATGATAATATAAATGCTTATTCAGTTACGCATCATTTTGAAAAATCAAAATCTTCAATTATTTTTAGTTATAATTTAGATAAAAATGATGTAAGTAAAACTTTGTATGTCAAATACGATCCGATACTCAAAGAAATATTAGGCGCTTCAATTAAAAGTAGTCCAACTAAAATAGGTGAATTACAAGTAGGGTCTATGCAGTATGCTTGTAGTGAATTTTTTTATGATGCTTGCAAAAACATTCAAATTAACTTTGATGATAAAACAGGTTATAGCGAGCTTACGTTTCATAATGCAAAACTATCCACTTCAAACCTAACTGATTCAACCAATACAATCAAAAGTTTCATCACTTTAAATGGAAAGCTAGCAGGTTCATTATCTAATTTGCCTCAAACATTCGAAGATATTAGAAAAACAAGCGTGTCAAATCTCTTAATAAATCAACAAAAAAATATGCCATTAGCAGTTATATACGATCCTATTTTGAAACAAATTTCTTTCGACACTTATACAGAAAATAATTTTGATACTGGTTTAAAATTGGACCAGTTCATTACAACATTAAATGATAAGTTCCCACCCTCTACTATACTTAGAACAGAAACATTAAGCGGTTTATCTGGTGCATGCATATCGAAGATAAGCGATATTTATGCATCACCATCATCTATTACGGTTACTGAAAACTCAAATGATATTACTTTAACATTTGATCAGACAAGATATAAGCATACAAATGATGCTCTTTTAACTCCAAACCTACCATTGTTAGATACTTGTCCTTCTACATACCGCGAATTAAATGGTTTCGTGAAGGTAAATAAACCCCATACAAAGCTACAAATTAGCCCTATCAAAAAAGAAGATTTTGGATATTCAGATTTTCAAGTTCCTGCACAATATTTTGATGTCGCTAATCATAACTTACAGAAATTTGGTAATGATTTTATCGATGTTGAGATAAAGAATAAACAAATTGAAAAAGTTAGCTTTCATGAATACGATTTGAGAGCCGCTCCTAACTCTAATGTGCTTACAGTTTTTAGATATACTTTTACATGCGATGCCAAGAAATCATGTAAAGGAATATCTTACGATGATAAAAATACAAGTATCACATTTAAAAATACAAATTTATTTTATGAAGAAAATCAATTTGACACAATCAACCAGTCAATTACTTTAAATGGTGTATTTGATTTTGCTGGACGTTAATTTTGATTTATAAAATTTGAGTTAGAAACCGAGCAAATATCAGCTCGGTTTCTTATTTGATTAATGAGAATTCGTTTTCGACAATAAGTTTAAAATCAATACACCACTCATAATCAGTACAATCCCAATAATTCCCCAAACATCTAACTTCTGATCAAATACAAACCATGCCACGGTGGTAATTAAAACAATTCCTACACCCGACCAAACTGCATAAGCAATACCGACAGGGATTATTTTTAAGGTTAAAGATAAGCAATAGAATGCAATCATATAACCAAGAATCACAACTATAGATGCAATCGGCTTAGTAAACCCTTCACTACTTTTTAAAGCAGAAGTAGCAACAACTTCAGCAACAATTGCGATAAATAAAATGAGCCAATTCTTCATTCAATTTCCCATAGATAAATGGTTAAGAACAAAATCATAAAAATTAAAAAAATACCCTCTTATAATAAGAGGGTATTTTTAACACGTAACTTTATACAAGAATTATGCTGATTTCTTCGCCATATTATTTTTGCGAATAGTGATCATCAATAATTGTACTGCTGCGGGAGTCACACCTGGGATACGACTAGCTTGTGCCAAAGTTTCTGGACGAACTGTTTTTAACTTCAAGGTGATTTCACGTGACAAACCTGAAATCCCATCATATTCAAAATCAGCAGGAATTCGGGTTTCTTCTAGACGTTTCAATTGTGCAACATCTTCATGCTGACGATTAATATAGCCTTCGTATTTCACCGCAATTTCGATTTGCTCACCCACTTGCTCTGAAACTTCAGAACCCGTTAATTCTGCAATTTGACTGAAATTGATATTTGGACGTTTCAACAAATCAATCGCACTACATTCTTTACTAAGATCAGCACCCGTCATTTCAACGAATTTTTTACCCATTGGATTGTTTGGCGCAGCCCACAAATGCTGTAAACGAGAAGTTTCGCGCTCAACAGCTTCCATTTTTTCGCTATATGCAGCCCAACGTTCATCATCCACTAAACCAAGCTCACGGCCAATAGACGTTAAACGTTGATCGGCATTGTCTTCACGCAACATCAAACGATATTCCGCACGCGAGGTAAACATACGGTACGGCTCTTTAGTACCCAGCGTGATCAGATCATCAACCAATACGCCCATGTAAGCTTGATCACGTTTTGGTGTCCACTCTTCTTGTTCCCACGCACGGCGTGCAGCATTCAAACCAGCAAGCAAGCCCTGTGCACCCGCTTCTTCATAACCTGTGGTACCGTTGATTTGACCAGCAAAGTACAGATTTTGAATCGCTTTGGTTTCAAGTGTAAATTTCAATGCTTGTGGATTGAAATAATCATATTCGATCGCATAGCCCGGACGTAAGATATGCGCATTTTCCATACCACGGATCGAACGAACTAAATTGAACTGTACGTCAAACGGCAAAGAAGTCGAAATTCCGTTTGGATAAAGTTCATGTGTATCCAAGCCTTCTGGTTCCAAGAACACTTGATGTGAATCTTTATCAGCAAAACGGTGAATTTTATCTTCAATTGATGGGCAATAGCGCGGACCTACACCTTCAATTACACCCGTATACATAGGTGAACGATCTAGACCACCACGAATAATTTCATGGGTTTTTTCGCTTGTATGGGTAATATAGCAATTCACCTGTTCAGGATGCATAGATGCATCACCCATAAATGACATTACAGGCGATGGGAAATCACCTGGCTGTGGCGTCATAACAGAGAAATCAACAGTACGCGCATCAATACGTGGCGGCGTACCTGTTTTTAAACGACCTACTGGCAATTTAAGTTCACGCAAACGATGAGCTAATGCAATTGACGGTGGATCGCCCGCACGACCACCACTTGAGTTTTGTAGACCAACGTGGATCACACCACCCAAGAAAGTACCTGTCGTCAATACCACAGTTTTAGCATCAAAACGGATGCCCATTTGAGTCACAACACCCTTAACGGTATCGCCTTCAACAATCAAATCATCCGCAGCTTGTTGAAAAATATCCAGATTCGCTTGATTTTCTAAAGTATCACGAATTGCAGCTTTATAACGAACACGGTCAGCCTGTGCACGTGTTGCACGTACAGCCGCACCTTTACGAGAATTTAGAATACGGAACTGAATACCACCTTTATCCGCAGCAAGTGCCATTGCACCACCTAGTGCATCGATCTCGCGGACAAGGTGTGATTTACCAATACCACCGATTGCAGGGTTACAGCTCATCTGCCCCAAAGTTTCAATATTATGCGTCAACAATAATGTTTGTCTTCCCATACGAGCAGCAGCAAGCGCTGCTTCCGTACCAGCGTGACCGCCACCAATTACGATAACGTCGTAAACTTTAGGATAGTGCATAGTGGTAAATGTGTATTCAAAAAATGACAGAGTATTATACAGGATTTTTCATATTAAGTTGACAAAAACTGTCAATATTCTTATTCACTAGAAATCAATGAGCTGTATACAAAACACACAAAAAGAAACCTTCTGTTGCATTTTTCTTCTATGGTTAACAAAGCGCCACACAATCATTAACCTGATCACCACTGTTTTATTGAATGAATTTCTTATTCTAGTTAATGCATAAAATACTTTAGGAAAATGATATGAACAAAAAGCTTTTAATTTCATCGTTTCTTTGTAGCCTATGTTTAGCTGTAACTGCACAAGTAAATGCTAAATCGACTGTTGATGCTCAAACTCAAAAGTATCAACAAGTTTGTAAAAGCAAAAAACAAGGTGATATGGTTTCTTTTGCTTATAAAGGTGTTGTTTATAACGGCACATGTGAACCGAATGAAGCTGGAAAACTAGCATTCCAGCCACCGATACCTGCTAACAACGCGACACCTGAAACTCAAAGCAAAATTTCAGAAACTCAGTCCGCACCTCGTCCAGTAAGTTCAGTACAAACACCATAGATTTGTGCAAATAGGAAAGTTATAAATATTTAAAATGATAAAAGAATGTGACGTAAGCGCATTCTTTTATCGTATTTGATGTGATCAACACACTAAATTCAAAAAAAAAAGATCTTAAAATTGTAATCTGCCTATTTTATAATCCCTTTAGGCAAACTGAATCTATTACAATAACCCCAAATACATTTACTTAGGTTTTCCTGTGAACTGGCTACAAATTCATATTACCGTTGATCAAGATCAAGTTGAGCTTACTGAAACACTGCTTCTCTCTTTAGGTGCTGTGAGTGTGACTTTGGATGATGCTGAAGATCAGGCACTTCTTGAACCATTACCGGGTGAAACGCCACTATGGAATAAAGTTATTGTTACTGGAATTTATCAACAAGAAGAAGATGATCCTATCGATGTGGATACCTTAGAAGCTTTCCTCAAGGCGCAACTTCCTAACGTTCCGATGCGTCATGAATATTTAGAAAATCAAGTATGGGAACGCGCATGGATGGACTATTACGAACCAATCCAAATTGGCGAGAAATACTGGATCGTACCTGAGTGGTTAGAACCACCTGAAGCTGATGCAACAAATATTAAACTTGATCCAGGTCTTGCTTTTGGTACAGGTAACCATGCAAGCACTTTCTTGTGCCTACAGTGGTTGGGTAAAACCGACGTAAAAGATACAATCGTCATTGACTACGGCTGTGGTTCAGGCATTTTAGGCGTTGCAGCTTTACTGCTTGGTGCTAAAAAAGTTTATGCCACTGATATCGATCCTCAAGCAGTATTGGCTACAAAACAAAATGCAGAATTAAATGGTGTACTTGAGCGTCTTTATGTAGGATTACCTGAAGAGTTTGAGCAAGAATTCAAACAACAACAAGCGGACATACTTGTCGCGAATATTTTAGCGGCACCGCTAATGGCACTTGCGCCTGAATTCTCAACTTTATTGAAAAATGAGGGTGAATTCGCACTTGCTGGTGTAATCGAAGAGCAAGTTGCTGATGTTTCTAGTGTTTACTCTGAATTTTTTGATATATTACAGATCGAAAAACGTGAAGAGAACTGGTGTCGCATCTCAGGAAAACGTAAAACAACAATTTGAGAAATTTGTTCCTTATGAGTGAAAAACAAACCCGCTGCCCTAAATGCTCAACCGTGTATAAAGTAACCCTTTCACAACTTAGCGTTGCACAGGGCATGGTTTGTTGCCCAAAATGTATCATTAATTTTAATGCATTAACGAATCTAATCGATTCTGAAACGGCTGACACAGCCCTAACACCACCAAATCGTTCATTATTTTCTTCGATTCAACCCGATAGTTCTTTTGCTGAGAAGCAAATGCAAATTTTGAGTATTTTTGATCAGAAAATTGAGAACTCAAATATTGATTTATTGACTTATTTAAATAATTTAAATTACTTTAATACTGAACCTGTTACGGCATTGCCTAATTTGAACTTATCAGAAGATAACTTATTAATCGACCATGAACAAAATCATAAACAACATGGCTGGCTTTATTACACATTGTGGGGATTAGGCAATATTGCATTAATTCTAGTTTTTGCTTTTCAGATTTTATGGTTCAATCCAAAACTCATGCATGATAGTCCAGCATTGAATCGCATCTTTAACTATGCTTGCAGTGTAGTAACGTGCAAAATAAAGAATGAACAATATAAATTTCTTAGTTTTGAAAAAATAAAAATTAAACGTGTAGGAAAAGATGAAACAAGCTTCACGGGTGTATTAGTAAACCGTCACAAAGATAGTCTTGTGATCCCCTCTATTAAAGTGATTCTAAAAGAAAATGGAGAAGTCATCACCGATATCACTCTAAAGCCACAGGATTATTTAGTGGATAGTTTAAAAAGCATCCAAAGAATCCCAACGAATAGCCCTTTTAGATTCGAATTTACAGTGCCAAAGAGTAAAAATAGCTTCGATGATTATAGTTTAGAAATTGTACAACCTTAAAAGCATAAAAAAATGACAAAAAAATAAAAAAAAGTGCAGTTAATTTGCTCACTTTTTCGCAGACAGTGGTATGATACGCGCCACGAATGCTTAACCCACTTACTCCTCGTTATTTATAGACAATAAAATCGTTAAACGAACTGTGCTTCTAACACATAAGCGCATTGTTGGTTTTTTTGTTTTTGAAAGTAGGCTGTAACAAATATTTAACTATTGTTACGCTTATTTTTTACACAAATCGAGGATTTGTGGCAAGCTAATAGTCCCTTTGTTTTAGAGTCACTGTTTTAGGATCTAAAACAGGACTCAGTAATTTAGACCACATTTACATATCACTTTATCCAAGTGGTATTTTGATTTTTCGGATTAACACGCATGAATAGCAAATCTCCTATTTTTACGGCTCAATCTGATGTCGCTCTTCGCATCCATGTAGATCGCGCAGTTCGTCATTATTTTGCACAATTGCAAGGTGAGCAACCATCTCAAGTTTATGACATGGTTTTAGCAGAAATGGAGAAACCTCTTTTATCTGTGGTCTTAGAATACACTCGTGGCAATCAAACGCGCGCTGCTGAGATTTTAGGCCTTAACCGCGGAACTTTACGTAAAAAGTTAAAAGCTCACGGTTTAATGAGTGAATAATTGATAAAATGCTCACGTTCTCGTGGGCATTTTTTTTTGCCTTTGTTTTAATCTGTAGACTTCAAACTGTTGACTAGAATCATGACTATCAAACGTGCTTTAATCTCTGTTTCCGACAAAACTGGAATCGTTGAATTTGCTCAAAACCTTGCTGGATTAGGGGTAGAAATCTTATCTACGGGTGGTACATATAAGTTGCTTAAAGACAACAATATCGCTGTAGTAGAAGTTTCTGAACATACAGGTTTTCCTGAAATGATGGATGGTCGTGTTAAGACACTACATCCAAAAATTCATGGTGGTATCTTGGCGCGTCGCGGTCTAGACGAAGCTGTGATGCAAGAACACAATATCGATGCAATTGATCTTGTCGTAGTAAACCTTTATCCATTTGCTGCAACAGTTGCTAAACCAAACTGCTCACTCGCTGATGCGATTGAGAACATCGACATTGGTGGTCCAACAATGGTGCGTGCAGCAGCGAAGAACCATGCTTCTGTGGGTATTATTGTAAATGCTTCTGACTATGATTTAGTCGTTGCTGAATTAAAAGATAATGGTGCACTTTCTTACGAGACTCGTTTCGACTTAGCGGTAAAAGCGTTTGAGCACACAGCACAATATGATGGCATGATTGCATCTTATCTTGGTGCTCGTGTTGGCAAAGCTGAGGGTGAAGCAGATTTATTCCCTCGCACGTTTAACACCCAACTTAATAAAGCTCAAGATTTGCGTTATGGTGAGAACCCTCATCAAAATGCAGCATTCTATGTTGAAGCAAATGCGAAAGAAGCATCAGTTTCAACTGCGAAACAATTACAAGGCAAAGAATTGTCTTATAACAATATTGCAGATACAGATGCAGCACTTGAGTGTGTTAAATCATTTGCAAAACCTGCTTGTGTCATCGTTAAACATGCAAACCCATGTGGTGTTGCAGTTTCATTAGATGGTATCCAAGCGGCTTATGATCTTGCTTATGCAACTGATCCTGAATCTGCGTTTGGTGGCATCATTGCATTCAACCGTGAATTAGATGTTGCAACTGCACAAGCCATTGTGGATCGCCAATTTGTTGAAGTGATTATTGCACCAAGTATTGCTGAAGGCGTACTTGAGGTCACTGGCGCGAAAAAGAATGTACGCGTGTTAGTCTGTGGTGAACTTCCTGCAATCGATGCACGTACCGCTCAACTTGACTATAAACGCGTGAATGGTGGTTTGTTAGTTCAAGATCAAGACTTAGGTATGATCACCAAAGATGATCTAAAAGTAGTAACTAAACGCGCACCAACCGAACAAGAAATTGATGATCTTATCTTTGCTTGGAAAGTAGCAAAATATGTGAAATCAAATGCGATTGTTTATGCTAAAAATCGTCAAACGATTGGTGTAGGCGCAGGTCAAATGAGCCGAGTAAACTCTGCTCGTATTGCTGCAATCAAAGCTGAACATGCTGGCTTAGTCGTTGAAGGTGCGGTCATGGCATCTGATGCATTCTTCCCATTCCGTGATGGTATTGATAATGCGGCTAAAGCTGGCATTAAATGTATTATCCAACCAGGTGGTTCTATGCGTGATGAAGAAACAATTGCAGCCGCTGATGAAGCTGGTATTGCAATGGTGTTCACGGGTATGCGTCACTTCCGTCATTAATACCCCTAAGTCCCTCTTTCTTGCGACACCTAAATCGCATCCTAGGGGGACTTTTTTATTCTGAACAGGTATATTCTTAAATACGGAAAAAGGAAATAACTTAATAATGAATATTTTAGTTTTGGGTAGCGGTGGCCGTGAACATGCACTTGCATGGAAAATCGCACAAGATTCAAAAGTAACACAAGTTTTTGTTGCGCCGGGTAATGCAGGCACAGCAACCGAAGATAAGTGTCAAAACGTTGACATCGATATTTTAAATAATCCTGCCATTATCGAATTTGCCAAAGAAAATGATGTGGCATTGGTGATTGTTGGTCCTGAAGCACCTTTAGTCAATGGTGTGGTTGATGCAGCACGTGAAGCAGGTTTAAAAATCTGGGGACCGACTCAGTACGCTGCACAGCTTGAAGGTTCTAAAGCATTCGCTAAACATTTCTTAAAACGTCATAATATCCCAACAGCATTTTATGATGTATTTACTGAAGTAGATGCTGCAAAAGCTTATATCGAAAAACATGGCGCACCAATCGTGATCAAAGCGGATGGCTTAGCGGCAGGTAAAGGTGTAATCGTTGCAATGACCAACGAAGAAGCTTTTGCTGCGATAGACGATATGCTTGCAGGCAACAAGTTTGGCGACGCTGGTTCACGTGTTGTAATTGAACAATTTCTTGCAGGTGAAGAAGCAAGTTTCATTTGTATGATTGATGGCAACAACATTTTACCTATGGCAACTTCACAAGACCATAAACGTATTTTTGAAGGTGACCAAGGCCCAAATACTGGTGGTATGGGTGCTTACTCTCCTGCTCCAGTTGTTACATCAGAAGTATTTGAACGTGTAATGAATGAAGTCATGCGCCCTACAGTTGATGGTATGGCAGCTGATGGTCATGTTTACACAGGTTTCTTATATGCTGGTTTAATGATTGATGAACAAGGTCAACCACGCGTTATTGAATTTAACTGTCGTTTCGGTGATCCAGAAACACAACCGATTATGATGCGCTTAAAATCATCTTTAGT
This sequence comes from Acinetobacter modestus, assembly GCF_014636095.1. Lineage (GTDB taxonomy): Bacteria > Pseudomonadota > Gammaproteobacteria > Pseudomonadales > Moraxellaceae > Acinetobacter > Acinetobacter modestus. Next base: position 317,935 of record NZ_BMDV01000002.1, on the reverse strand, counting down.
AGATTTGGTTGAAGCAGGTATTGCGGGTAATTTACCAAGCGAAGCTGAGTGGGATGAACGTAAATCAATCGGTATTGTACTTGCAGCTGGAGGATACCCTGATACTGTACGTAAAGGTGATGTGATTTCTGGTATCGGACAATCTCCTGAAGATACCAAGATCTTCCATGCAGGTACGGCAACGACAGAAGATGGCCATATCATCACAGCTGGTGGTCGCGTTCTTTGTGTAACAGCATTAGGTGATACAGTACTTGAAGCGCAGATCAATGCTTTAGAAGTGTGTGGTCAAGTGACATTTACAGGTATGCAGTATCGTAGTGATATTGGTTACCGTGCGATTGCACGTGAACAAGCTGAATAAGCCTTATCACGATGAAAGGAAGCCTTCTTCGGAAGGCTTTTTTATTCACAAATAGTGCATAAATCAAGCATCTATATTCATTATATAAATAACAAATTCAGAAAAATATATATTCAATTTAAAGTAAACTATTTGCAATCTGTATTCAGAAAAATTCATAAAACTATCATTCATTTATATTTACTTAGAACATAATTTTTCTTAAATAATCATACCATTAGACTTTGAAGTATCGAGCACAACTACTATAACAAGATCTAAATTATTGGTATGATTGGTAAATTAATAGATGAATTGTTAACTATAGTTAAGATTCTTTTTGATCATTATCATATATTTAGAATATTAATTTTAAATTGTGACATTTCATCTACTTCAAGATTTAGCGTAAGAATAATTTGATTGGCTCTTCTTCTTAGTCTAGTAGCATTAGAGTAGAACATGAACAATCATCTATTTTTCGATGTTGTAAAACGTCTTAGATTCAAAATCTATAATAATTTTGAATGATGATGCCAATTTACAACATACAAAACCATTGCGATTCCTGATGCTAGAGGAAGGAAGATTTTCTCGGCATTGTTCCGACTAGGATTTATACATGAAAAAGCTGATTAGCCTTTTTTTAAGTGTATCGGTGTTATTACTTGCAGCATGCAGTAAACAGCCTGATACCGCATCTACTGAGCAAAAAGCGAATGCTGGTGGATTACAAACTGTTGTTATGGCATCTACTGGCTCAGATGCTGATATTTGGCGTTATATTGCAACTTTACCTGAAACCAAAGCCGCAGGTATTAAACTTGAAGTCAAAAACTTCACGGACTATGTTGCAATGAATACAGCTGTTGCTAATAAAGAAGTTGATATTAATGCCTTCCAATCTTACGCTTACCTTGTTGCTTTTAATGCGGCAAATAAAGATAAGATTGCACCTGTTTCAACGACTTATTTAGAACCGATGGGCATTTATTCAAGTAAAGTCAAAAAAGTTGAAGAATTTGCTCAAGGTGCAACCATTGCAATCCCAAATGACGGTGCAAACGAATCACGTGCATTGTTACTTTTACAAAGCGCAGGTTTAATCAAATTAAAAGCTGATTTCGATCCTGTGAAAGGCACACCTGCGGACATTATCGAAAATAGTAAAAAAATCGTAATCAAGCCAATTCAAATGGCGACAGCTGTACGTGTAAAAGACGAAGTTGATGCGATTTTATTAGGTAATACCTTGGCTTTAGAAGGTGGTTTGAACGTTCTTAAAGATGCAATCTATTACGAACCAATTGATCAAAGTACTAAATTAAATGTCAATGTTTTAGCAACTGCTGAATCTCGTAAAGACGATGCAGTACTACAAAAAGTTGGTGCGCTTTATCATACAGAAGCTGTGAAAAAATATGTGCAAGAACATTTTGCAGGTACAAAAGTTGATGTAAACAAACCGACAAGCTATCTCACTGAAGCAAAATCGTAATATAATATTTTCAATGAAACAGGCAAAGATATTTGCCTGTTTTTTCTTTTTTGCTTAGTACTGACGAACATGATCCAATTTAAAAACATTTCGAAACACTATCAATTGAAAGGTCAAACGATCAACGCACTGGATCAAATTAATTTAGAGATCCCAGAAGGCAGCATCTTCGGCATTATTGGTTATAGTGGTGCAGGTAAAAGTACGTTGATCCGTTTGATTAATTTGCTTGAACGCCCGACTCAGGGACAAGTGATTATCAATCAGAAAGACTTTACTGCAATGGATGCGCGTACGCTTCGTCAAGAACGTGCAAATATCGGCATGATCTTTCAACATTTCAATTTACTGCAAACTAAAACAGTATCTGAAAATATTGAAATGCCACTCAAATTATTGGGGCATAACAAAGCTGATCGTGAAAAGCGCTTAGCAGAGCTATTAGATTTCATCGATCTCAAGCATAAGAAAGATGCCTACCCTGATGAACTTTCAGGTGGACAAAAACAACGTGTAGGTATTGCCCGCGCGCTTGCAAATCATCCTAAAATTTTACTATGTGATGAAGCAACCTCTGCACTGGACCCTCAGACCACACAATCCGTTTTATCGTTATTAAAAAAGATTAATAAAGAACAAAAGATTACCATTGTAATGGTCACCCATGAAATGGATGTAATTGAGTCAGTCTGTGACTATGTTGCAGTCATGGAAGCAGGCCATGTGATTGAAACAGGCCCCACCCTCAATATTTTTAGCCAACCTCAGCATTCGACTACAAAGACCTTCATTCAAACAGTTTTGCAACAACAGTTACCAATTAATATTCTCAATAACCTTGAACATAAGCATCACAATAGTATTTATAGTCTGCAATTCTTGGGGACGTCTGCTCAAGAAACAGTAATTCAAGCTGTGATTAAGCAATTTGATTTGAGCCTAAATATTCTTTTTGCCAACATGACTGAAATCAATGGTACTGTGATTGGACAGATGTTTATTCAACTTTTGGGTGATTCAACGACTATTCAAGATGCCATTAAGTTTCTTGAGCAACAAGGCGTGAAAGTTGAACAATCAGGAGTGAGCCAATGAGAGATTTAATCGTACAATGGCTTACTGAAGCTTCCGCGCCGTTTTGGCACAGTTCCCTTTCAATTGATCAGTTCGTCACGGCATTACAAGAAACCTTTCAAATGGTGTTCTTCTCATTGCTTTTTGGTTGTATTTGGGGATTGATTCAAGGCGTAACTTTAGTTGTCACTCGCACAGGTGGTATCTTACAAAACCGAGCAATCTATTATTTTCTCAACCCAATTGTAAATGCACTACGTTCTTTACCATTTATCATCTTACTTATTGCAGTCATTCCATTAACTAAATTATTAGTTGGAACTTCGATTGGTACTTGGGCTGCGATTGTTCCACTCACCATTTACGTAGGTCCGTATTTAGGGCGATTGATTGAAACTTCATTACTTGAAGTGAATGAGGGTATTATTGAATCAGCTCAAGCTATGGGTGCCTCGCCTTGGCAGATCATTTTTAAATTTATTATCCCCGAAGCACGTAGCTCATTAATTTTGAATCTGACCACAGGGACGATTTCCTTAATTGGTGCAACTGCAATGGCTGGCGCAGTTGGTGCAGGAGGTATCGGTGATTTAGCTATTTCCTATGGTTATCAACGCTTTGATACTAGTGTTGTTATTTTAACCGTGATTGTACTACTAATTTTAGTTCAACTCGTTCAATCATTTGGTGATTGGTTAGCAAAATTACGCTAATCACAGCATAAGACGAAGCTCTCATTTTGAGGGCTTTTTTTGTATCTTTCTACTATTTCAAGGAAAGTAAATTTCATTTGCAGCTTTAAATGTATTGACATGTAAAGGGACTAAATCATCCAGTTCTTGATACCCACCCGCCAATACAAACAGTAATGGAATTTTCATTTTTTTTGCCATTTCAAAAACTAAGCGATCTCGCTCATATAACAACTCAGTGGTAAACCATTTGGAGCCATATTTATCTAGTTGGTGGCAGTCCATCCCCGCTTGATAGATAATTAGATCTGCTTCCCAATGTGAAGCATATTGAAACGCTTCAAAAATTGCTTCGCGATACAAATCAAAATTACCCTGTTTAGGATGAATATAGCGAGTCAAACTACGTTCACCAGCCTTACAACCAAAACGAACTCCAAAAATACTAAAATTAATCAAATTGGTCATCCGATTGGTAAATATTGCTGTGCCATCGCCTCCATGTTGATCACAATCTAAAATAAAAATCCGCTTCTCAGGATTTTGTTTTGCAACCAATGCCAAGCCATTAAAAGTACAATATGCGGCACCTGACTCATAACTCGCATGATGAAAACCTTGTGCAATATTTGCAGCAATCCCTTCTTTCAATGCGATCTCAGCTCCTAAAAGCTGCCCCGCTTGCACCGACAGAATGGCATCCCTTAATTGCTCATTCCAAGGTTTAAAACCCTGAATAGTAGCAAATGCAGATTCTCCCGATAAAAAGGCTTCCACATATTCTGGGTTATGTAGTTTTTTTAATATCTCAGTATCAATTAAACCTGGATCAATTAAATCAACCATTTGATGAGTTCGCAGCACATCAGCGACGGCTGTCAGTTTTTCCATACTGTTGGTATGTGTTCTTGCAAAATAGCGTGGTGCGTAACAAGCTTTTAGCATGGATGCCCTACATAAATTTGATCTTTTGCAATCTCAATCAGTTGACTTAGTTCCGTCGTATCAGGTCTAAATAATCCATTATCTACCTGTTGTTTAAAATGATACCCAAACGCACGTGCACGGTTTTTTGGCGAAACAGCCAGTGTCGTTAATCGTAAAAACCAAAAACCATTCATTTGAGAAATTGGGATCACATATCCTTTATATTGTTTATTAGGCTTCTTTTCCAGCGCATCGACTTCATAACTTGCAGAGAAAAGACTTCCTGCAGGTAAGCGCACCCCATTCATCATCAATGGCACGAGACTGATACAGGAGTGATTATCCCCCATATTCAGTTTCTCCATCATAATGGGTAAACCATTATCATCCACAAAAATATTAATTTCACCTTGTCTCAATAAACGATGATGTGCAATTCGCAAGAAAAATTTTTCTGCCATCGGACATGAGCCAACTTTGGGCTTTTCCTCTAGAGAATGACACTCAATCATTTCAATTTGATCAATTGTTTGTGGAAGAATAATATCTGAAAGTAATTGGCAAATTAAAATGCTTTCTTCAAGCTCTGCATATTGATGGATTTTTCTAAGCTTCGCTTGAAAATCAACTTCTTGTTGCAAATTTTGAGTAAATGTATCTTGTGAATTAGAACGTTCTAAATATTGTTGCACATCAATATTAATATCCAAATTACGCCAAGTTTCTAACACTAAACCATATGAAGAACTTTGATTTAAAATGTTTTTCAATCCTTTAACCTCGTAGTCTTCAAAAATACGAAAGTCTTGAAATCCCAACATATCACGAGGTTGTGAAACAAATTCAGCAATCACACGAGTGGCTTGAGTATAACCACAACCACGACGCTCTGTTTGATGGCTAAAATGCTCATTCAACATTTCTGTAAGTTTGGAAGACAAAGGATATAAATGTTTTTTGAAGATAACGACAATCTCATGATCTACCAAATCAGTCATAATGCTCTCACTTTATTCTTATGATTTATTTTTCATTTCATCTTTAAATGTTTTACTTCGTTAAATATTGTTAAATCTAATTTTTAAACTATGTTAGCTTTAATTAAGTATTTTTCACACCACCAAAGATGAATATAAACCATTAATTTATCAAAATTTTATATCATATTTATAGAAAAATTATAACTTGTCAACTTGAAAAATGCTTCATGATTGAAGCTGTCATAATATGCCCTAAAAAGTCAGCATTCTGTATCAATTCTTACGCAAGCTTTTGCACTCTTATACATTTACACTTAAACTAATTATGATTTGATTATTCAAATACTCTATTCATCAATAACCACATAAATCAGAGATTTAGGATTCGGCCATGCATTATAAAATTCATGCAATTGACGTAAAAAATGCCTTAAAAAACTATATTTGGTTATTAGAAGATACTCATACGCAAGAAGTTGTAGCAATTGATCCAACAGAAGCAGCACTTGTTATCGATTTTTGCGAACAACATCAACTTGAGTTGAAACAAATCTGGTTAACACATTGGCATCGAGATCATACTGATGGTGTACAAGGTCTATTGGCTGACCAAAATTTACCAGTTTTCGGTCCACGTGATGAACTCAGTAAAATTTCGTTTATATCGAATCCACTTCAACATAACGACCATTTTCACTTTAATGATTTAAAAGTTGAAATTATTGCAACACCAGGGCATACACTAGGTCATATTGTTTATTTTATTGAAGAAATAGACACGCTTTTCTGTGGTGACACATTATTTGCAATGGGTTGTGGACGCTTATTTGAGGGTTCTGCTGAACAAATGTACCACTCATTAAATCGCTTAGCAGCGTTGCCAATACAAACCAAAGTTTATTGTACACATGAATATACGCTTGCAAATGCTGAGTTTGCATTAACAATTGAACCTCATAACGTTGCACTACAAGAACGCATAAAGGAAGTCAAAGCATTGAGAGATGCAGAACAAATTACTCTGCCAAGTACAATTGAATTAGAACTTGAAACAAATCCTTTCTTGCGTACAGAAAGTGCCGAAGATTTCGCACGGATCAGAGCGCTTAAAGATCAGTTCTAATTTTAAAGTTCTACTTTTTAAAGGCTAAAATTTAGTTTTTAAAAAGTAGAAAGTGAAATCATTTTTTACATTTATTCTGGATCAATATCCAATTCAAGAAAAAACAATATAAATAAATAAAATCAATTATTTAAATAATTTTATCAGATAAAATTTAAGTTTAATTTCAGTTTCAATTAATCTAATTTTACATTAGTTACATGAAGAAAAATAAATATATGCAATCCCCCTTTAAAATTTTTTAGGTCACCCTTATTAATAAATACAAGTTAAAAGGAGTTCTGGAATGAAAAACAGAGTTGTGAAAGCAAAAAATTTATTGGCTTTTCGTATTTGGTTAGAAAAATTAGGATATTCAGTAAAAAGTTTAGCCGACAATAAAGGTTTTACCTTTAGTTTTAAAAAAGAATACGGTTTGGTCACGTGTGACTTATCTGGAAATGCCCTAGCCATGCAGCTTGGCGAAGAATTTGAAGATCATTTAAAAGCTTAATGCAATTCTTTTGTGCATTCATAAGGATTTCAAAGGGATTTGGAATCCTTGATCGTTCATTCAAAAAATTTAATCACTTATCCCAATCTAATTCTTCATTTTATAGCCATCTCAAACAAAATAGCATTGGAACTAAAATCATTTCCAAGTATTATAATGCCCAGTCGAGGGATGCTGCGACGATTGATTAGCACTAAAAATCAATTTGCCAGGCTCGACGATCGGTTATACGCTCGCTTTAACCAACAACGGCATCCGCGAACAGAATGATCCATACTATTTTTTCTAGGAGATCCTGATGAACGCGGTTACTGCTTCATTTACAGATTATAAAGTCGCTGATATTTCTCTTGCTGACTACGGCCGTAAAGAAATCAAACTTGCTGAAGCAGAAATGCCAGCTTTGATTGGTTTACGTAAGCGTTATTCAGCAACTAAACCACTTGCTGGCGCAAAAATTTTGGGTTGTATTCATATGACAATCCAAACTGCAGTTTTAATCGAAACACTCGTAGAACTTGGCGCCGAAGTTCGTTGGACATCATGTAACATCTTCTCTACTCAAGATCACGCTGCTGCTGCTATCGCTGCTGCGGGTATTCCTGTGTTTGCTTGGAAAGGCGAAACTGAAGAAGAATACATGTGGTGTCTTGAACAACAAATCAATGTAAATGGCACACCTTGGGATGCCAACATGATTCTTGATGATGGTGGTGATTTAACACTACTTGTTCACGAAAAATACCCTGAAGTGATTGCAAAAATCCACGGTGTAACTGAAGAAACAACAACAGGTGTTCAACGTCTGTATGAAATGTTACGTGATGGTACTTTAAAAGTTCCTGCAATCAACGTAAATGATTCCGTAACGAAATCTAAAAACGACAACAAATATGGTTGCCGCCATTCTCTAAATGATGCGATCAAACGTGGCACAGATATGTTGTTATCTGGTCGTCGTGCACTTGTAATCGGTTACGGTGACGTAGGTAAAGGTTCTGCACAATCACTTCGTCAAGAAGGTATGATTGTACGTGTAACTGAAGTAGATCCAATCTGTGCAATGCAAGCATGTATGGATGGTTACGAAGTTGTATCTCCATACAAAAATGGCGTTCAAACAGGCAAGAAAGAAGACATCAACCTCGACCTTCTTCAAAGCACTGACCTTATCGTAACTACAACGGGTAACTACCACGTTTGTGATTCAGCAATGCTTGATTCATTAAAAGCAGGTGCGGTAGTGTGTAACATTGGTCACTTTGATACTGAAATCGACACAGCTTACCTCCGTGGTTACAAATGGGTTGAAGTTAAGCCTCAAGTTCACCAAGTGTATCGTTCAGAAAATGAAAATGATTACTTAATCCTTCTTTCTGAAGGGCGTTTAGTGAATCTTGGTAATGCAACAGGTCACCCATCACGTATTATGGATGGTTCTTTTGCTAATCAGGTATTGGGGCAAATGCACTTGTTCGCTGAGAAATTTGCTGATCTTCCTGAAGATCAAAAAGCTGAGAAAATCCGTGTAGAACTGATTCCTAAGAAATTAGATGAAGAAGTTGCTGCTGCAATGGTTCTTGGCTTTGGTGGTGTATTAACCCAGTTAACGCAAGTACAAGCAGATTACCTCGGCGTTCCTGTGGAAGGTCCATTCAAATCTGACGCTTATAAATACTAAGAAAATCAGGGCAGACGTTTACGGACTGCCCTTTTTTCTAAAATAATGTCTAAGCGATTAAAAAAGGATTTGAAATGACGAAACGTGTTCCTATTTCTTTTGAATTTTTCCCGCCAAAAACTGATGCTGGCGCTGAAAAGTTACGTATCGTTCACCAAGAACTACAACTATTAAACCCAGAGTTTTTCTCAATTACTTATGGTGCTGGTGGTTCTACTCGTGAACGTACTTTAGCAGCCATTAATGATTTTAATGGCAAAGGTACGCCCGTCGCCCCTCACCTTTCTTGTATTGGTGATGATAAAGCTCGTATTGCTGAGCTGTTAGATTTATATAAATCACAAGGGATTGACCGCATCGTAGCATTGCGTGGTGATTTACCTTCAGGTCAAGTTGGCCTTGGCGAATTACCTTACGCTCAAGATCTTGTTCGCTTTATCCGTGAACATTCAGGCGATCACTTCCATATTGAAGTGGCTGCTTATCCAGAAATGCATCCTCAAGCCGATACATTTGATGGTGACATTCAACGTTTTGTTGAAAAAGTGAATGCAGGCGCGAACGCAGGTATTACCCAATTTTTCTTCAATCCAGATGCTTATTTCTATTTCATCGAACGTATTGCCAAAGCTGGTGTGGATATTCCCGTTGCACCAGGCATCATGCCAATTACCAATGCAAGCAATTTAATTCGCTTTGCGGATGGAACTGGTGCAGAAATTCCACGTTGGATTCGCAAACAACTTGCTGCTTATGGTGATGATAGCGAAAGTATTAAAGCATTCGGTCATGAAGTGATTGTTAAACTTTGCGAACGTTTAATTGCTGGCGGAGCACCGACCTTACACTTTTACTCAATGAACCAAACAGAGCCAACTCGACAACTCGTTGTTGATCTTGGTTTAAACTAAATTGTACGAGCCTTACCCAGCATGAACCGTTTTTATATCGAAACAGAATTAAATACTGGCAATACGATTGAATTAACAGAATCGGTGTTTCATCACTGGGTACGAGTGCTTCGTGCAAAAGAGCAAGATCAAGCCATCTTTTTCAATGGAAAAGGTGGTGAATATATCGTAACCCTTACTGAAATTAATAAGAAAAATGCTTTTGTTTCTATTGATCAATTTAACTCTATAGATCGAACAGCACCTGTTAAAGTAATTTTAGGCCAAGTCATGAGCAAAGGCGATCGTATGGATTATGCGATTCAAAAAGCCACTGAACTTGGTGTCACAACTATTCAATTATTGACTAGTGAACGTTGTGAAATGCGGTTAAGATATGAACGTGATCAAAAGAAATTAGATCATTGGCAGTCAATTGCTATTGCTGCGTGTGAACAATGTGGAATGAACAAAGTTCCAAATGTTCTAGCACCAATTAGTTTAACCGATTGGGTAAAATCGGCACAGCTACCACAATCACGTTTTGTGTTAGCGCCAAACAAAGACCAAGAAAATGTAGTACTAAATAGCCAGCCTAATTTAGCCCTACTGATTGGTCCAGAAGGTGGTTTAAGTGAAGCAGAAATTGATGCTGCTAACCAAAATCATTTTCAAAACTGGTGTATTGGAGATCGTGTTTTAAGGACTGAAACCGCTCCAGTTGTAGCTTTATCAATTTTAAATTATCACTTTTCAACCAAATAAAGTATTTGCATTGCTTTCCATCTGGTTTAACGGTAATTTAAAATAAAACTATATCCTGCTTACAAAAATAATGATTGTACGCATAGATAAATAATGAAAAGGACTATTCTTTGTATGCTCGGGGTTCATGAAAAAAATTTGCCACAATTTGTTTATACGGATCAAATTAATTATACGAATCATGTACGTCTATTTATATTGAGTGTGTTTTGCATTTCTCTCTTAGATTATGTTTTATTTGGATTTTTTTATTCTTTTAGTGCAAATATTTTTACGACTTGGATTAGTATTTGCCTTAGCATTTTATTTTGCTTTTATTGTATTTGTCATTTTTCGATAAAACATTATTCATCTGTTAGGTTTGCACACAAGACAAATATCGCCTTTCAAATTATTTGCTTTTTCACAGGATTATTACTGGGTATCAGTACGATTATCATCAATTATTTTTTGATCAAAGATGTACCAAATTTATCTGGTTCCCATATTTTAACTTTAACAGCACTACTACTCACCTCCTCACATATTATTGCCCTTACCTTTCTTACTCAACATGTTAAATATTTCTTTTTATTTTTTATTCCAAGTATTACCCCATTAGTTTTTTCTCAAATTTTACATCGCGACCAAGAACATACGCTTTTTTATCTTGCTTATTATTCATCTTTCTTTGCGACACTTTTATGTGCACAAGCAACTTTTAAAATTCACCAACGCTTATACCAAGTTTTAGAAAAAAATAAACAATTGGTCGATGTAGCTGAACAACACAATCAATGGACCGAAGAACTTTGCCAACAATTACAACGTGAAGTGAATAAATCGAAAGATATTGAAGCTCAACTACAATTTAACAATCATTTATTAGAGCAAAAAGTTCGCGAGCGTACTTTTGATTTAACAGAAATCAATAATAGTTTGCAGGAACATCGTCAAAATTTAGCTTTTGCACATGAAACTGCGGGTATTCGACCTTGGGAATGGAATTTAGAAAATAATACTGTTGGGATTACCAATTCTCATCGTAAAGAAGTTACGCGTGATTCTGAGAATCACTATTCGTTGCTGCATAAAATCGTACATCCTGATGATGTTGAACGTGTTAAAAATACACTTTACAAACATCTATGCGGCCAAACTAAACGTTACGAAGAAACTTTCCGCATTAAACGACCGAGTGGTGAATGGGTTTGGATTCATGATGTTGGTCAAGTCATTTTAAGAAATCCAAAAGATGAGACTCCCCTACGCATGGTCGGTATTCATCGTGATATTAACCAAGAAAAGAAAGACCAAGAACGGTTAAAATTAGCAGCGAGTGTATTCGAACAAGCTTCAGAAGGTATCTTCATTCTAGATGATAGCTTCCACTATCTTGAAGTTAATCCTAAATATGAACAATTAACGGGTTTAGATAAACAGTTCATATTAGAAAAACAACTTTTTGAGATTACAAAACAAAATAAACAGCATCATCATAATTTTCATCTGTCTATCCTTGATACTTTGCACGAAGAACATGAGTACGAAGGTGAGTTTCAGGAAACTTATCTTTCTGAAAAATCATGTTTCCTTTGGATTCATATCAATGCTGTAAAAGATGAATCAGATCGAGTAATTAATTATATCGGGATTGTCTCTGACCAAACTGAACGTAAACATCAAGAGCAACGTTTATCATATTTAACCAATTACGATACCCTGACCGATCTGCCTAATCGCTTCTATTATCACCAGCAACTGCATCAATATTTGGTCAATGAAGCTTCGATACAGAATTTAGCAGTTATCCGACTTAATATTGACCGTTTCCGTGCCTTGAATGAGTTACTTAGCAATCAAGCGGGTAATGAACTTTTGAAGCAAGTGGCACAACGTTTACGTATCAGTAATATTGATGCACTTTTAGTCTCACATTTAAGTGCAGACGATTTTGCAATTATTTATGAAATGTCACCGTTACATCCGCCAATTAATCAGTTATGCAGTAACATTGTTGAAGCTTTTAGCAAACCGTTTTATATCGCTAATCAAGAGTATGTGGTCAGTATTTCGATTGGAGTTGCGATTTACCCTGAACACGGGCGTCAAGTCGATAACTTAAATACCCATGCCGAGCAAGCATTAACAGAAGCCAAACGCTTAGGTGGAAATACAATCCGTTATTATTCTAGTGAGCGAACCAACTTCGTCGTTAAGCATACTGATTTAGAGCTTGATTTGAGAAAGGCGATTCAAAACAATGAACTCGTTGTTTATTATCAGCCAAAAATCACTGCTCAGAATTGTCAAATTAATGGATTTGAAGCACTCATTCGTTGGAAACATCCAACGAAAGGTCTAATCATGCCTGATATTTTCATTCCTTTAGCAGAAAGTACCAGTCTAATTTCTGATATTGGACGATTTGTCTTGTATGAGGCAGCGAAACAGTTACAAGAATGGCAAAAACTAGGTTTTACTAACATCCATATTGCTGTAAACATTGTTGCTCAACAAATTTTGCGTGGTCAGTTATTGCATGATATTGATGCTGTACTCGATCAATACTCTATTACAGGTGAAAATTTAGAGTTAGAAATTACCGAATCAGCATTTTTAGAAAATACTGAAAGTGTAAAAACAATTTTGTGCGCATTGAAAGAACGTAATATTTCAATTGCACTGGATGACTTTGGTACAGGCTATTCTTCTCTGGCTTATTTAACTGAATATCCAATTGATATTTTAAAGATTGATCGTGCATTTATTTCGAAAATTGGTAACGCAAAACAAGATGCGATTGTTAATGCCATGATCGCGATGGGTAAAACAATTGGCTTAAAAGTTGTCGCTGAAGGCGTTGAAACAGAACAGCAATGTGAATATTTGAAACGACAAAACTGTGACATATTACAGGGTTACTTATTTGCCAAACCCTTAACTGCCGTACATGCGACTGAATACTTACAGCAACATATGCATCTAGCAATTGCAAGATATTCCATTTAAAACCATATTTTGAGCTTTTTGGCAGTTTAATTTACGCCCAATATAAATTGTCAATAAGCCTATACGTTCAGTGAAAATAAGCTTTTTTGACTGGGCGAAAACATGAACTAGTGCTATATTCTTGTGCACTTATCTTAATATAATCATCAGCCATGTATATGCCTGATTATTATCGGAACAATCGAGACTCAGATGGACGATCAATCTTTAAAAGAAGCCGCTTTGTATTACCATGAATTTCCTACACCTGGAAAAATCAGCGTGACACCGAGCAAGCAACTCGTAAACCAACGAGACTTAGCGCTTGCGTATTCTCCTGGTGTTGCTGCTCCATGTCTAGAAATTGAACGTGACCCTTCTGCTGCTGCAAAATATACAGCACGTGGAAATTTGGTTGCCGTCGTGAGTAATGGTACAGCAGTGCTTGGTTTAGGAAACATTGGTCCTCTTGCTTCTAAGCCTGTTATGGAAGGTAAAGGCGTTCTATTCAAGAAGTTTGCTGGTGTTGATGTATTTGATATTGAAATTGCGGAAAATGATCCAGACAAAATCGTTGATATTGTTGCTTCATTAGAACCAACTTTTGGTGGTATCAATCTAGAAGATATCAAAGCACCAGAATGTTTCTATATAGAGAAGAAACTTCGTGAACGCATGAAAATTCCTGTGTTCCATGATGACCAACATGGTACAAGTATTATCGTAGGTTCAGCGTTATTGAATGCTTTACAACTCGTTAATAAAAAAATTGATGAAATTAAAATCGTTGCATCAGGCGCTGGTGCTGCTGCATTATCATGTTTAGATTTGCTTTGTGCATTAGGCGTAAATAAATCGAATATTATTGTAGCTGATTCTCGTGGTCTTCTAACAACTTCACGTGAAGGACTTGATGAATCGAAAAAACGTTATGTTCAAGATATTTCAGCGACTCAATTACATGAAGTCATGGCTGGCGCAGATATGTTCTTGGGTCTTTCTGCAGCAGGAATTTTAACCAAAGAAATGGTTAAAGAAATGGCTGAAAACCCAATTATTTTTGCACTTGCAAACCCAGATCCAGAAATCTTACCTGAACATGCGCATGAAGTTCGCCCAGACGTGATTATGGCAACTGGTCGTTCAGACTATCCAAACCAAGTGAACAATGCGCTTTGTTTCCCATATATTTTCCGTGGTGCGCTCGATGTCGGTGCTACAACGATCAACGAAGATATGAAAATTGCTTGTGTACATGCGATTGCACGTATGGCACATGTTGAAGCAGATGCTGCGACTTACGGTGAAAAATCTGCATCATTCGGTCGTGATTACTTGATTCCTCGCCCTCTAGACCAACGCTTGATTTTAGAAATCGCACCTGCGGTTGCTAAAGCTGCAATGGATTCTGGTGTTGCGACCCGTCCAATTGAAGATTTCTCTGTATATCGTCAAAGACTTTCTGAGTTTGTATATAACTCAGCATTCTTAATGAAACCAATTTTCTCACAAGCGAAAACTGATCCTAAGCGTATTGCATATGCCGAAGGTGAAGATCAACGCGTATTACGTGCGGTTCAAATTGTTGTAGATGAAGGTCTAGCTAAACCAATTCTTGTTGGTCGTACAGCCGTTATTGAAGATAATATCAGAAAACTCGGTTTACGCTTACAGCACGGTGTTAATATTGAAATCGTCGATCAAGAAAAAAATCCTTTATATGATGATTTCTGGAAAGACTACTACAATACAATGCAACGTAAAGGCGTAACTGTTGAATATGCGCAACGTGAAGCACGTCGTCGTTCAACCTTAATCGCTGCATTGCTAGTTAAGTTTGGCAAAGCTGATGGTATGCTATGTGGTACTTATGCGAGCTACGATATCCATTTAGATTTCGTTAAAAACGTGATCGGTTTAAAAGAAGGTCGTAGTACATTCTTTACACTCAATGCATTAATGCTTGAAGATCGCAACTTGTTTATTGCCGATACCTATGTAAATACCAATCCAACTGCTGAACAACTTGCAGAGATGACTATTTTAGCAGCCGAAGAAGTGCGTCGTTTTGGTATGACCCCTCGTGTCGCTTTACTGTCTCACTCAAGTTTTGGAAGCGATCAAGTTGACCCAAGTGCTCAGAAAATGCGTGAAGTTTATCGTTTACTTTCTGAACAAGCCCCAGAACTTGAAGTTGAAGGTGAAATGCATGGTGATGCTGCATTAGATGATAATATTCGTCATTTTGCATTCCCAAATTCTCGCTTTAAAGGTTCAGCAAACTTGTTGATCATGCCGAATTTAGATTCTGCAAATATTTCATTCAACTTGTTAAAAGCAACATCTGGTAATAATGTAACGATTGGTCCAATCTTGTTAGGCGCAGCAAAGCCAGTTCATATTTTAACACCGACAGCAACTACCCGCCGTCTAGTGAATATGACAGCTTTAACTGTTGCTGAAATTCAGCAAAGCCAAAACTGATACAGTTTAAGCATAGCTTTTAACATTAAAAGCTATGCTTAATGCTTGAGAAAACCTCTATTCTGTAGCATGATTGTGTGAAGAATAGAGGTTTTTTATGCAAGTTTATTTAGTAGGCGGTGCTGTTCGAGATCATTTACTCGGTCACCCCTATCACGAAAAAGATTATGTTGTGGTTGGAGCAACACCTGAACAATTATTATCTGAAGGCTACCAACCCGTTGGAAAGGATTTTCCTGTATTTCTTCATCCAAAAACAAAAGAAGAATATGCACTAGCACGTACTGAAAGAAAATCAGGCATTGGCTATCACGGATTCCAATTTTTTACTGATACCACTGTTAAATTAGAAGAAGATTTAATTCGCCGTGACTTAACAATTAATGCAATGGCAATGGATGAAACTGGACAAGTTTATGATCCATATGGTGGTCAAAAAGATCTTGATCAGAAAATCCTACGCCATGTTTCAGATGCATTTACAGAAGATCCCTTACGTGTGCTACGTGTTGCTCGCTTCGCTGCTCGCTATGCTAGTTATGGATTTGAAATTGCAGAAGAAACTTTGCAATTAATGAAAAGGATTGCCAATTCAGGGGAACTGAATGCTTTAACACCTGAACGTGTATGGAAAGAGACTTCTCGTGCATTGATGGAAGATCATGCCAATATTTATTTTCAAACATTAAGAGATTGTGATGCGCTAAAAGTACTGTTTCCTGAGATAGATGCATTATTTGGTATTCCTCAACGCCCAGAGTACCACCCTGAAATAGATTGTGGTGTACACACCTTAATGGCACTAAAACAAGCTTGTCAGGCCAACTATGGACTAGATGTACGTTTTGCTGTCTTGGTACATGATTTAGGGAAAGCACTTACCCCAACTGAGGAATTACCACGACATATCATGCATGAGGAACGTGGATTAGAACCCGTTACAAACGTATGTGAACGCTTGAAAGTTCCCACACATCTGAAAAATTTAGCTTTAATTGTTTGCAAAGAACATCTTAAATGCCATCAAATCAAGAATTTGAAACCTGGTACTGTATGGCGTTTACTACAGCGCTTAGATGTTTTACGAAAACCAGAAAAAGTCATTGCTTTTGTGCAGGCTTGTGAATGCGATGCTAAAGGTCGATTAGGTTTAGAAGATCGCCCTTACCCACAAGCACAGTATATTTTGGATGCCATGGAGATTGTTCGGAATATTAGAGCACAGGATTTACCAGAACATGTTCAAGGTGCAGAAATTGGTGAAATGCTCATTCAGTATCGAATTGAAGCATTGGCAAAACTTAAAGAAACACATGACGAATAATTTTTAAAAATTAACATAAATAAAAACCCAGTCATTATGACTGGGTTTTTTAACTTTTACTGATTCAATAAAAATTATTGAGCAGCAGCAGCTTGAGCAGCAGCAACTTCGTCAGCAAAGCTCATTTCAGCTTTCTTCTCAATACCTTCACCTACTTCGAAGCGAACGAATTGAGCTACAACTGTACCAGTTGCTTTTAATACGTCAGCAACTTTTTTGTCGTTATCGATAACATACATTTGACGATCAAGTGCAACTTCGTTCAAGTATTTCTCAACTGAACCAGTTACCATTTTCTCAACGATGTTTGCAGGCTTACCTGATTCTAATGCTTTCGCTTCAGCAATTTCTTTCTCTTTAGCGATCAAGTCAGCAGAAACAGATTCAGCATTTACTGCAACTGGGTTGAACGCAGCAACGTGCATTGCAATACCTTTACCAGTGTCAGCATCACCTGTGTAAGAAACAACAACACCGATTTTTAAACCGTGCTTATAAACAGCCAAGTTTTCGCCTTCAACGATTTGAGCACGACGAACTTGAATGTTTTCACCAATTTTTTGAACAAGTGCAACACGAGCTTCTTCTACAGTTGCGCCATCTTCAAGCTTAAGTTCAGCAATTTTTGCAGCATCAGTTTCATTTGCAGCAAGTGCAGCAGCAGCAACTTTATCAGAGAAGTTTTTGAAGTTTTCGTCTTTAGCAACGAAGTCAGTTTGACAGTTAACTTCAACAAGAATTGCTTTATTACCGTTTTGGATGATAGTGATCGCACCATCAGCAGCAATGTTACCTGCTTTTTTAGCAGCTTTTGCTTGACCTGATTTACGAAGGTTATCAATCGCAAGTTCAATGTCACCGCCTGCTTCTGTTAATGCTTTTTTGCATTCCATCATTGCAAGACCAGTACGGTCACGTAATTCTTTTACCATGCTTGCAGTAATTGCAGTCATGTTGATCTCCTAAAATCGGTAGAAAATAAATCTGTTCAACAAAAACGGCCCAAAGAAACTCTGGACCGTTTGCAATCTCGACGCTTAATTTGCCACCATTACATGTCGCAAAAATGACAAGCTTGCGTCAAACCGCATTAAGCCTCAGAAGCGTCTTTTGCAGCGTCATCGCCTTTAGCTTGTGCATTCGCTTGTGATTGAGCATATTCTTTACCAGCAAGAATTGCATTTGCCATAGCTGATGCATATAAAGTTACTGCACGGATCGCATCGTCATTACCAGGAATAACATAATCAACGTTATCTGGGTTAGAGTTTGTATCAACGATACCGATTACAGGAATACCTAAGTTTTTCGCTTCTTTGATTGCAATCGCTTCGTGATCAACGTCGATTACAAATAATGCGTCAGGTAAACCACCCATGTTTTTAACGCCGCCTAAAGCACGTTCAAGTTTTTCCATCTCACGAGTACGCTCTAAAGCTTCACGTTTAGTAAGCTTAGCAAAAGTACCATCTTGAGATTGAGTTTGAAGATCTTTTAAACGGTTGATAGATTGGCGAAGTGTTTTCCAGTTCGTCAACATACCACCTAACCAACGGTGATCTACATAAGGTTGACCAGCACGTTGAGCTTGTTCACGGATGATGTTAGAAGCAGCACGTTTAGTACCAACGAACAATACTTTGTTCTTTTTGCTTGCAAGATTGTTAACAAAGTTCAAAGCATCATTTAACGCAGGAACAGTGTGTTCAAGGTTGATGATGTGAATTTTGTTACGCGCGCCGAAAATATATTGACGCATTTTTGGGTTCCAAAAACGAGTTTGGTGACCAAAGTGTGCGCCTGCTTGAAGAAGGTCGCGCATGCTTACGTTGTAATCTGCCATTTTCTTTACCTTAAAGTTTGGGTTAGGCCTCCATATATCCGCATTCTCCACCTATTGCTAGGCACCCAGAGTAATGTGTCGATATATGTGCGGATTTTTGATAACTATTCATCAGTTTTTCGCACAACTTTTATAAGCAAAATTGTCACGAAAAGCATTTGATAAAATAGGCGGCTATTTATACCATAGACGCTTGCAAATTACCAAAAGTTTTTAGAGATCATGAACACGACTTATACAGCTCCTCGTCGATTAATCAAAACGCCCGAAGAAATTGAAAAGATGCGTGTTGCAGGAAAACTGGCGGCTGAAATTTTAGACATGATTAAGCCGTATATTAAAGCAGGCGTAAATACCCTAGAACTTGATACAATTTGTCGTAATCACATTGAAAATGTACAACAAGCAATTCCAGCATGTGTTGGCTATGGTGCTGCACCTGGTCGTCCAGCATTTCAACATTCAATTTGTACTTCGGTTAACCATGTCGTTTGTCATGGTATCCCCTCTGAAAGTAAAGTTTTAAAAAATGGTGATATTCTCAATATTGATGTAACAGTCATTAAAGATGGTTATCACGGCGATACCAACATGATGTATATCGTCGGTGGAGAGACTTCTATTCTTGCGAATCGTCTCTGCCAAGTTGCACAAGAAGCCATGTATCGTGGTATGGCCACGGTTAAACACGGCTCATATCTTGGCGATATTGGGCATGCAATCCAACAATATGTTGAGTCTGAACGTTTTAGCGTTGTACGTGAATATTGTGGTCATGGTATTGGCAATGTCTTCCATGATGAACCACAAGTTTTACACTATGGTCAGAAAGGTACGGGTATGCGCTTAGAAGCAGGCATGACGTTTACGATTGAACCAATGGTCAATGCAGGGGTTTGGCAAACAAAACTTTTAGGTGACAAATGGACTGTGGTTACTAAAGACCACAAACTTTCAGCTCAGTATGAACATACCATTTTGGTAACAGAAACAGGCATCGAAGTACTTACTGCTCGTCCTGAAGAAGATTTATCTCGTTTTATGTAATTTATTTCGTTAAAGAAAAGCTACTTCGGTAGCTTTTTTTAATATCCATAATTTCTTCATTAATTCATCTAAATCAAACAAAAGTCTTCATAAGCATAACAATTATAAATTCTAACTAAACAAACCATTTAGTAAAAAACGTTATTTTTATCAGAATAAAAAGTTTCTTATAAATCGGACATGGAGTCCTCACTATGAAAAAACGCATGCTATGCATTGCAGTAGGAATTGCTGCAACCCTACCCACTATTAGTTTTGCGGAGTCACCTTATTTTAGTTTAAAAGATGGAGATGGTTTCAAACGTTTCTCTCTTTCAGCTGGTTGGTTACATGCCATGCCACAAGGTTCTGCAAATCCTATTAATATCAATACGACTGTAGCTGAGGGAACACAATCTAAAGTAGGTGATGTGTCTAAACAAGCCGTACTAGATGCAGCAGTCAAAGATTCCAACCCTATCGTTTACGGCGCCATTAATTTATGGCCAACCGATACTGTATCTGGACTTGCAACAGGTACAGCTACCATTAAAGGATTATCCAACTGGCAAAGCCAAGGTACAGGTTTAGAAGCGGACAATGTAGATACCGTCGGTATTATGGCGAATTATCACTTTACTGATAATTTATCTCTAGAGATTAAGGCAGGAATTCCTCCAAAAGTTGATATTAAAGGAAAAGGCGACATATACGCGCCATTAAGTGGGTCAGCAAGTACTATTTTAGGTGATATTGACTTAAAACAGGATCTTCATATCACAGATCTGACCCAAGGAGGCAAAGCAGCAACTGCACGTGCTTGGCTACCTGCGGTGGAACTCCATTACCAGTTTGGTAAATCAGGCGTGAATAAATTCCGACCTTACGTTGGAGCAGGTGTGATGTATGCTTATTTTAATGATCTTAAAATGAACTCGGGCATAGAATCTGATTTAGTAAAAGCTGGTCACATGATCCAAAATATCCATGACGGCAAAGCGGGAGCTGCCTTAGATGGTAAGACATCATCAGCAGATCCTATTGTCAAATTGGAAGCGACTGATACTTTTGCTCCGATTGTCACAGTAGGCGCAACTTATGATTTCAATCCGAATTGGTTTGCCGTTGGATCAGTTTCTTATTCAAAAATGAATAATGAAGCAAAAATCTATGTGACTGACCGCAATACAGGTAAAGAGTTGATCCAAGCAAATACCAAAATTGATATAGACCCACTCATTACTTATTTAGGCGTTGGCTACCGCTTCTAAACCAAGATCGAGAAAAAACAGCTTCGGCTGTTTTTTTATTTATCGCCACCTTTTAAATCATCATGCATAAAAAATATGCACCAATTGCAATCATTTTCGAAATAACGAAGAAACATAAATATCAATAAAGCATATGAGATTCATTGATAAATAACATCCATCAATAGAAATAATATTTCCAATATAATTATATATTTATAATTATAGAGTTAATTTTAAATTTTGATCAAATTTGTTTTTTGGCACACCCCTTGCTTAGTAACAAGCATCATGAATCAACGACGATTCATAAAAAATTTGCTGACGGCCAATGAAGTCCGTTCTGTTCGGTTTGTGTATGCAGAAATATTGCATAGCAAAAATATATTTCGTTCAGTTCAGGGGAAGGTTATGTCTTCAAAAATGAATCTAAATGCTAAAAAAGCAACTGAAATAAAATTATTTAGCTTTTCAACGCCTGCCATGCGTGCTTTTCATATGACTTGGCTCGCATTCTTTGTATGTTTCTTCGCTTGGTTTGCTTGTGCACCATTAATGCCAGTCATCAAAGGTGAATTTAATCTAACCAAAGACCAAATCGCAAACATCAATATCGCTGCGGTTGCAATCACAATTCTGATCCGACTCATTGTTGGTCCACTCTGTGACAAATATGGACCACGCAAAACCTATACTGCTCTTCTCATTGTTGGAAGTATTCCTGTTTTCGGTGTTGCAGCAGCAAATACTTATGAATCGTTCTTGTTTTTCCGTCTCTTGATTGGTGCAATTGGTGCGAGCTTCGTCATCACCCAATATCATACCAGTGTTATGTTTGCACCGAATGTCGTCGGTACAGCCAATGCGGCTTCTGCAGGTTGGGGAAATGCGGGTGGAGGTGCAACACAAGCAATCATGCCATTAATTCTCGGTGCAATTGTGATGTTTGGTGTAGAACAAGCAATGGGTTGGAGAATCGCTTTACTTGTACCAGGCATTATGATGGTAATTGTTGGTGTACTTTATTGGAAACTTACACAAGACTGTCCACAAGGAGATTTCAAAGAATTACGTGCTAATGGTGTAGAAGTTGGTAGCGGTAAAAAAGGTGGGGTTGCTATCTTGATGCAAGCTGCTCGTAACTATCGTGTTTGGATTCTATTTGTTTCTTACGCAGCATGTTTTGGTATTGAGATTTTCATTCATAATATTGCTGCGATGTATTATGTCGACCACTTTAATATGGGCTTAAAAGAAGCAGGCTTAACAGCAGGTATCTTTGGTCTACTTGCCTTATTCGCTCGTGCTTTAGGTGGAATTGTTTCAGATAAAGTTGCGATTTCAAAAGGTTTAGATGGTCGTACAAAAGTATTATTTATTCTTATCTTATGTGAAGGCTTGTTCCTCATTCTCTTCTCACAAATGAATACTGTAGCTCTTGCTATTATCAGTATGACTGTCTTCGCGCTCTTCACACATATGTCTTGCGGAGCAACTTATGCTTTAGTTCCTTTCATTGACCGTAATGCACTTGGTGGTGTGGCGGGCATTATTGGTGCTGGTGGTAATGTTGGTGCGGTTGCAGCAGGCTTCTTACTCAAAGGCTTACTAGATGTTCAAACTTGCCTCATGATTTTAGGTGGTCTTGTAACTGTGGCTGCCTTCGGTGTCATCCTCATCCGCTTCTCTGTAGAACATAAAACAAAAGAACAGCAACTGTTTGACCAAGCTGTGCTTGAACGCAACTCTGTCACCTCTTAATCATCCTTCACTTAGTGCGGGGAAACTTACCTTTCCCCTGCACAATATCTAAATTAAATCCAGAAATTATAATCTCTCAGGGGTCTCAATATGAAATTGAATCTTCTTAGCTTTGCTATGCTCAGTGTTTTAACAACTACGACATTTGCCGCAGATAACTTTTTAAGCCAAACTAAATTTTCTCTCGATAGTCGCCTGCGTTACGAATTGGTTGACCAAGATAACCAACTAAAAAATGCTGATGCTTGGACTTTGAGACTACGCCCTTCACTGGAAACTGGCTCTTGGCATGGCTTAAGCGCATTTGTACAAGGAGAAGGCACTGTCGAAATTAATGATGATTTCAATAGTACACGTAATGCTGAAACAAACTACAGTACAGTACCTGATCCTCAAAACTTACAATTGAATCAAGCTTATTTAAAATATGCTTATAGTCCAAAGTTTGATTTAAGTATTGGTCGTCAAGCTATTAATTTAGATAATCAGCGCTTTGTAGGCTCCGTAGCTTGGCGTCAAAATGATCAAACCTTTGATGCGATTAGTTTAAATATTAAACCTTGCAAAGAGTTTGGTTTCTATTATGCCTATATTGATCAAGTCAATACTATTTTTGGCAGTGAAGATGCAAAACCTAAATTTGTAGCAGCTCAAGATGGCAAACAAAACAGTCAAATTCATTTAATTCAAGCTAAAATGAATTACAACCCATTGTTGAACGCAACATTATATGGGTATTTGATGGATTTAGAGGATTTAAGTGCTTGGTCAAATCAAACCTATGGCTTACGCTTAACAGGTAAGAAAAACAATTTTAGATACGTTGCTGAATATGCCAAACAAAGTGAATATGCTGACCAACCTATAAATTATGATGCAAATTATTATGCATTAGAATTAGGTTACAGCATCACGGATAAAGGCTCGGCACTGGGTGAAATCGCACTTGGCTATGAAGTGCTTGGTAGTGATGATGGAAAAATTGCATTTCAAACACCATTGGCGACTAAACATAAGTTTAACGGATGGGCTGACTTATTCTTGACAACGCCTGTGAATGGTTTAACTGACCTTTACATTTCATCAAATTTTAATGTATTTGGTAAAGGTAAATTAGGCACTGAACTACATCAATATCGTAGTGATGAAAAAAATATGGATTATGGTCAAGAATTCTCTGTTTCTTATTCTCATGCTTTGCCTATTAAAGGCCTGTCTGCTCTAGCAAAATTCTCAGATTATCAAGCGGAAGAGTTTTCTGTAGATACTCAAAAGTTATGGTTGCAAGTAGATTATAAATACTGATATTGAGTCGTTGTAATCTAACTATAAAAAAACTGTCATCAAATTATCAAATTTCGATGGTGTAATAAAAAATAAAAAACTCCAAAATTTGCAAAAAGCTTGCTGATCGACCTTTATCAGCAAGCTTTTTTCTTTTCATAAATAAAAAGGCTACCTAAGTAGCCTTTCATATTCAAATTAAATCATAAGATCATATTAGTCTTGACGCTTAGGCAATGGGATATATTGCGACTGCGCATTTTGTTGGGTTTTTCTCTCTCCAACTTTTACTTGCATGCTCTGTTGCTTACCATTTCTTTCAATCACCACATCAATCACACTTTGTGGTGCTTGCAATGCAACATAGTTGATCAAATGTGAAGCTGAAGTAATTTGCTCATTATTGACTTGAATAATTTTATCGCCGCGTTTTACACCTGCCACATCTGCAGGACCATCACGTAAGACATCAGCAACAACGACTCCAACAGGTTTCGCAGCCAATACGTCCTCATCCATCGTATTAGGAATTAAGCTAATACCTAACCAACCACGAACAACACGACCATCTTTCAAAATTGAATTTAATACTTGCTGACAAATTTTCGCTGGAATTGCAAAACCAATCCCTAATGAACCGCCTGATTGAGAGAAAATCGCAGTGTTTACGCCGATTAAATTCCCCGCAACATCAATTAATGCACCACCTGAATTACCGGGATTAATCGCCGCATCAGTTTGAATAAAGTCTTCATAGGTATTGATACCTAAATCTGAACGACCTGTCGCCGAAATAATCCCTTGGGTAACTGTTTGCCCCACGCCGAATGGATTACCGATTGCAAGAACAACATCACCAACTTCATTACCACTGAGCTTAAACGGTAGAACAGGAAGCTTGTCTAACTCAATTTTAATCACAGCTAAATCAGTATCAGGATCTGTACCAATGACTTTCGCCTCAGCACGACGACCATCATGCAATGCCACCACAATATGCTCTGCCTGAGCAATCACATGATTATTCGTCAGAATATAACCATCTGCACGAACAATAACACCTGAACCTAAACTATTTTCATTTTGAGGCTGTTGAGGAATTTGATTACCAAAAAACTCACGAAATACAGGATCATTCAATAAAGGATGATTCATCTGTTTTACTTTCTGTGTGGTAAAAATATTTACGACCGCTGGTGCAGCAACTTTTACGGCAGCACTATAGGAAACCACCCCACCCGTTCGAGTTGTATCAATAAGGGGTTCCACTTTTTCAGCAGGCATTTTGACCCCATCAGCAGCAACTGTTGGTTTAGGCTGATGTGATTTCTGCCATGCTAGAAAACTGAATATAACAATGACAAGTAAAACCCAAGGTAACCATGTAAATGCACGGCGCACGATTATTATCCTCTAAGCAAAATTATGTTATGGACAAGTTTATTTATTGAAGAAGAACAACAACTTTCAGTTATTGTAAAGTAAATTGGTTTAAAGCAATGTAAAAGTTAAAAAAGTTTTGTCTAGCTTTAGTTACATTTAAAAATATGCTTTTATTAAGCTGAATCTATAAATATCATTCAGTTGAGGAATCGCATGGCAAATTTGCATGATATTGTGCAATGGTGTAATCAAACTTTAAAAGTTAGTGAGTTTAAAGATTACGCACCCAATGGCTTACAAATTGAAGGCACGCCTGAGGTAAATAAAATAGTCTGTGCTGTTACAGCCTCAGAAGATGCAATTAATGCAGCTATTGCGCAACAAGCAGATGCCTTACTTGTCCATCATGGTTACTTTTGGAAAGGTGAAGCCTATCCTATTACAGGTATGCGTGGTAATCGAATCAAAAAATTAATTCAGAACAATATCTCTTTGATCGCTTACCATTTGCCTTTAGACTCACATCCCGCACTTGGCAATAATGCCGCAATTGCAGATTTAATCGGTTTAAAAAATCTAGAAGCTTTAGATCCATTCGAAAAGCATCCGATTGGGAATATAGGCTATTTGGAAAATCCATTAAGCCCAGAGCAATTTAAAACAAATTTACAGGCTATTTTTGATTTTAATGTGATTCATTTGCCGAGCGAGAAAGCTCAAATCCAAAAAGTAGGATTTTGCACAGGCGGCGCTCAAGATTTTATCAATAAAGCAGCAGAAAAAGATTGTGATGCTTATATTTCTGGCGAAGTGAGTGAGCGTACTTTTTATGAAGCCAAAGAATTAGGGGTTCATTATTTTGCCTGTGGTCATCATGCAACTGAACGATATGGCGTACAACGTCTTGCTCAAGCAATTACAAATCAGTTCGCTGTAGAAACTATCTATTTCGAACTAAATAATCCGATTTAATAGAATTGACGAATCCGATTTTATTTATCGTTTTTAATTGAACCTTTATTGTATATCGTTCTTTAAAAGACTGCCCTATTATCTTTGGAATCATTTACAATAGAGCCACTTAACGTAAAACCCAGCAATTGCAAGGATTGGAACATGACAACCATTACTTTACCTGCACTTCCATATGGCTATGATGATTTAGCTCCGCACATTACTCGCGAAA
Source organism: Acinetobacter modestus (assembly GCF_014636095.1). Classification (GTDB taxonomy): domain Bacteria; phylum Pseudomonadota; class Gammaproteobacteria; order Pseudomonadales; family Moraxellaceae; genus Acinetobacter; species Acinetobacter modestus. The sequence continues at coordinate 290,958 of NZ_BMDV01000002.1, read as the reverse complement.
CTTTAGAATACCATCACGATAAACATCACAATACTTATGTTGTTAACTTAAACAACCTAATCAAAGGCACTGACCTTGAAGGTAAAACTTTAGAAGAAATCATCAAAGCATCTGCTGGTGACGCTTCTAAAGCAGGTATCTTTAACAATGCTGCACAAGTATGGAACCACACATTCTACTGGAACAGCATGAAGCCAAACGGTGGTGGTAAACCAACTGGCGCAATCGCAGCTAAAATCGAAGAAGCTTTTGGCAGCTATGAAAAATTTGCAGAAGAATTTACTGCTGCTGCAACGACTCAATTCGGTTCAGGTTGGGCTTGGTTAGTTGCTGACGAAGTAAATGGTAAATTATCAATTACTAAAACCGCAAATGCAGATACTCCACTTGCTCACGGTCAAATTGCAGTATTAACAATCGACGTTTGGGAACATGCTTACTACATCGACTTCCGTAACTTACGTCCAAAATACATCGCAACTTTCTTAGAAAGCCTAGTGAACTGGGACTATGCAAATGCAAAACTTGCTGGTCAAGCAGCAGGTGTTGAGAAATAATTTTTATTTCTTGAATAAAAACTGCCCACTTCGGGCAGTTTTTTTATAATTAAAAATTAAAAAGCATATTTATCAAGCAAACGATTCATTTTATTTATTATTCTTATTGACGCATCTGAAATTCATCCCTAAAATGCGCATCAGATTCTCCAATAGCTCAGTCGGTAGAGCGACGGACTGTTAATCCGCAGGTCCCTGGTTCGAGCCCAGGTTGGAGAGCCAATCTACTATTCTTCCATAGCTCAGTCGGTAGAGCGACGGACTGTTAATCCGCAGGTCCCTGGTTCGAGCCCAGGTGGAAGAGCCAAGATTCTAAAAAAGCCCCGATCAATAATCGGGGCTTTTTTATTACTTAATAACAAAAATGACCAATAAGAAAGCTCCTGATCGACAGAAGCTTTTTGTCTTTTAAATCAGCTTAGGCGGCGACCCGCGTTGGCACACCGCTATGGAAGCGGAACGTCTCATCGGGACTTAAAATTAGATTTTTTTCCACTTCACGAATATGCTCAATCCGTTGCTGGATCGTCTCTTCTGGATCTTTAAGTTTCGCCGTTTTTGCAACATCTAAAGCTAAAGCCAAATAGTCCTCAAAATGACGAGATTCAGACTTAAGTAAGTAGCGGTAGTAACGCCCCAGCTCATCGTCCACAACAGGTGCCAGAGCATAAAAACGTTCACACGAACGTGCTTCGACAAATGCACCGATAATCATGACATCAATTAAAGCTTCAGGCTCATAGGTACGGATTTCTTTACGTAATCCACCTGCATAGCGCCCTGCACTCAAACCCTTCCACTCTTGGCCACGTTTGTTCATGAATTCCAAAACCTGCTCATAATGCAGCATTTCTTCACGCACCAATTGCGCCAATTTCACTTGCAGATCTGTAAAAAAGCTATAGCGGAACATCAAATTCATGGCCGTACTTGCCGCTTTTTTCTCACAGTTGGCATGATCTTGCATTAATACATCAAGATTATTAATGGCCTCATCTAACCATGCTTGAGGAGTCACACAACCTAAAAATGCGATGACAGGTTGCATCAACTCATCATAATTTACACTACTCATCAACTTATCTCGCAGCAGCCTGAATCGCTGCTTTCATATCTGTTACTGCTTGAGACAAACCCACAAATACACTGTCAGCAATAATCGAATGACCAATGTTGAGTTCATGAATTTGTGGAATTGCTGCAATCGCTGCCACATTATCCAAATTTAAACCATGTCCAGCATTCACAACCAAGCCTTTTGCCGCTGCATACTCAGCACCTTTGATAATACGAGCTAATTCAGCTTGTTGCTGCTCATCTGTTTCGGCATCAGCATAAGCGCCCGTATGGATTTCAATCGTTGGTGCACCACATGCCACAGCTGCATCAATCTGTGCAAAATCTGCATCGATAAACAAAGACACATCACTGCCAATCGCTTTCAGTGCTTCAGTTGCCGCCTTCACTTTTTCAAAATGCCCAATCACATCCAATCCACCTTCGGTGGTCACTTCTTGACGACGCTCAGGTACAAAGCAAATATGCTGAGGTTGAATCTCTTTGGCAAATGCAACCATTTCATCAGTTACCGCCAATTCCAAATTCATACGTGTTTTTAATAATGGACGCATACGACGTACATCATCATCTTGTATATGGCGGCGATCTTCACGCAAATGTAAAGTAATCCCTTCAGCACCAGCTTGTTCGCACACCAAAGCAGCCTGAACTGGATCAGGGTAAGCTGTACCACGTGCTTGTCTTAATGTCGCAACATGATCAATGTTTACACCTAAGATTGCAGCCATAAAAAATATCCTATCGGTTTAGCCCTGAATCATTATTTTAAATACATCAGGAATATCAAGTTTGTGTACTTTGAATCCAAAGTTGACGGCTTTTCAGCGGTCGATCACCCAACAAGGAGCTAATCATTTGACGGTATAGTTTACCCAATAATTGCAATTGTTCGTGAGAAAAATCCTGCCCATCTTCATAACTTTGCATTGAAGCAATCAACACACCATCAAGTGTTGAACGCGAGGCTTGTGAAACTGGCAGAAAGCCATCATTGAGCTGAAATTGATAATGCTGGTTAACCTGAATGTCTTGTTGACTCGCATCTGTTGAGAAATCAATGGCATAGCCAAGTTCCACCAATAATACATGCTCAAATTGACGCAAAATCTGCCGAAGAAATACAGCAGCTTGTTCGTGTGTGGCCAATTGCTGTAACAGCACTAAAATTAACTGATATTGTTCAAATGTTTGCGGCATCATCTCTTCTAAGGGACATAGTCGCAATAGAATTTCATTTAAATAAAAACCAGCAAAAAATGCATCACCATGAAAGAATACAGGTTGATTCAGAATTTCCAGTTTTGTGAAGTTTTTTAGTTCAGATTTGCCTGTGGCTTGCAGAAGAATAGGCTGATATTGCGGCGGTGGGGTCTGTCTTAGAATCCCATCCACCCGACCATATTCTTGTGTAAATAAATGCACAATATGGCTTTTTTCACGATATTTACGATGATGAATCAAATAACCATGTAGGACTTCATTGCGCATCATAGTACGAGACTAGTCCTTCTTTTTCTCATCCTTTTCTTCATCATCGCCATCGGGAATCACTGCGCCAACAACCGCAGCAGTTCCTTTAACAACACCTTTGGTGGTCTTATAAGCAACTTTAACAGGTACAGTCACAAGCTTGTGAATACAGCCTTGCAACATGAATACACATGTCACGATCGCGAGTATACGAATTGTTGCTTTCATACCTGTTTCCACTATCTTAAATGCGATTAAATATCGCTATAACCCAAGCTTTTTAGTGCACGCTCATCATCAGACCAACCACCTTTGACTTTCACCCAAAGCGTTAGCATAATTTTTTGCTCAAACATTTTTTCCATGTCTGTACGTGCATCCATGCCGATGCTTTTTAGCTTCGCACCTTTATCGCCAATCACAATGGCTTTTTGACCTTGGCGTTCTACAAAAATGGTCGCATCAATATACGTACATGGCGGCTTTAAACGACCTGTTTTTTCATTTACGGTTGCTTCTTCGGTTTTAAATGATTCAATTTGAACCGTTAAATCATATGGAAGCTCTTCACCCAACTGACGCATAATTTTCTCACGAATGATTTCACTCGCAAGGAAACGCTCAGAACGATCGGTAATCTGATCCAATGAATACAAAGGTGGCTGATATGGCAAATATTTTTCAATCGTGTCACGCAAATGATCTAGATTTGCACCACGCAATGCCGAAACTGGAACAATTTCAGCAAAATTCATCAGCTTCGCACGCTCTCGAATCAGCGGTAAAGCTTCATTTTTATTTTCAAATGTATCTAGCTTATTGATCACGAGGATCACAGGCATCTCTGCATTTTTAAGCTTTTCCAAAACCAATTCATCGTTTTGAGTCCACTTTTGTGCATCAACCACAAATAAAACCAAGTTCACATCACGCAATGCCGAATGTGCAGCGCGGTTCATCATCTTATTGATGGCACGCACTTCTTTCTTATGCATCCCAGGCGTATCTACGAATACAGCCTGTGATTTCTCACGTGAATCAATCCCCACGATCTTATGGCGTGTGGTTTGCGGCTTACGTGAGGTAATCGATAGTTTTTGACCCAAGATATGATTCATCAAAGTTGACTTGCCCACGTTTGGGCGACCAACGATGGCAACAAAACCGCTTTTAAAATCTGAAGGAATGGTCGCTCCTTGAGAACTAAAAAATTGATCAACTAGATTATTGCTATCTTGCTGTTCAGTTGCTTCCGGCTTATTTTCTTCTGAATGAGACATCAGGTTATTGCTCCAATAATTTTAAAATCTCTGCCGCTGCCGTTTGTTCGGCAAAACGACGACTTGAGCCCTCGCCTATAATTTTTGGCAATCCCGCTACATCACATTCCACTTTGAAATGTTGATTCGGGGCATCACCCTGAATATCTACAACCTCGTAAACTGGGAGAGGTTTTTTACGTGCTTGTAAATACTCTTGCAAACGTGATTTAGGGTCTTTGAGTTGATCTGTCGGTTCGATATGATCAAGATATGGTTCATACCATTTTAGCACAATGCGTTCTAGCAAGTTGAGATCATTACTGTCTAAATAAATAGCACCAATGATTGCTTCAACGGTATCCGCCAGAATTGACTCTCTGTGGTGTCCACCTGATTTTAACTCGCCTGTGCTTAAAATTAATGACCGACTGAGTTGCAAATCATTTGCGATTTTTCCTAATGCTTCCTGTCGAACTAAAGTCGCACGCATTCGCGTTAAACGACCTTCATTTTCCAACGGATAGGTATTGTACAAATAATTTGCAACGATCATTCCTAATAATGCATCGCCTAGAAATTCTAGGCGTTCATAATTATGTTTATGGCTGACCGAACGATGGGTCAAAGCCAGTTTTAACAATTCAAACTGTTTAAACTGGTGACCTATTCGGCCTTGTAGCCGTGTATCATTGAGCTTGTTTTGCAGATTTTTGGTCAAAAGTCTTCTCAAAATTCATAACTAAACTAATATTCAATACAAAGGGTTTACGCACTTCATACTTTTTCTTTACAACTAAATCGTCCTTATAAGTCACTTGAGCAATATTTGGAAAACGTAAGTCTCTCACATTGTTCATTTCCATTCTTTGCTCCATTTGAGCGGTAAATTTTGCTGGAGTCACATTATCAGGGCTCTCTTTTAATAATTCCTGAATCTGCGTATCAATAATTTTATCATCCCAATAAGCTGGCCAAATTGCGACTGCTGCTTTCACAGCCATCGCAAATAAAATCACTCCAAACAATATTGCGATATAAGATGCCCCTTGTTGAGATTTACGCATCTGCATACTTCCTATGTATTTTTATTAGTTAATCTTACCATTGCGATTGAAACTTGGCAGGTTAAAACCAGGTTCTTTATGCATCCAAACATAAAAAGCGCGACCTGTTAAATTCGCTTCAGGGACAAATCCCCAAAAACGACTGTCTGCACTTTGATCTCGATTATCACCCATTGCAAAATACTGTCCTTTTGGCACAGTTACTTCCCAATCCTGTCCATTACTTTGAATAAAAACATTATTCTCTTTGGCAACAAATGGAACTAGAGCATCAGCTCCACGTAACTTTGCAAATTGAAATTGTTCTGCTAAAGGATTACGACCATCTAAATAACGAATTAAATGCTGGTGTTCACCTAATGTTTCTTTAAAGTAATAAACTGTGGGAGTTTCTAATTGATCTTTATCACGTTTAAATTCAGTTGCGACTTTAGCAATTTGCTTTCCGTTAATAATTAATTGTCCAGCTTTAAACTGAATATGGTCGCCTGGCAAACCCACCACACGCTTAATATAGCTAATGGTTGGTTGTGGTGGATAACGAAATACGATGACTTCACCACGTTTTGGCTCACCTACATCAATTACTTTTGCATTTACAATCGGTAAGCGCACACCATAATCAAATTTATTTACTAAAATAAAATCACCTGTTTCTAAGGTAGGCACCATAGAATCAGATGGAATATTAAATGGTTCATATAAGAAAGAACGAAGGATTAAGACTACTGCTAACACGGGCCAAAAATCATATGCCCACGTTATAACAAAATTTTCCTGATCACGCCCTTTATTTGCACGTTGTTTTAGTACAAATTTATCGAGTAGCCACACCAGAAAAAAAATCAGTGTAACTGGTACCAGAATCAAATTAAAATCAAAATCCACACGCCCTCTCCCGCAGTCTAGCTGCTCGTTTTGCAGCTAGGTAAATTTATTTACCTAGCCTCTCTCTTTTTATCTATCCACTTTCAATACAGCTAAGAACGCTTCTTGAGGAATTTCAACACTTCCTACTTGCTTCATACGTTTCTTACCTTCTTTTTGTTTCGCAAGAAGTTTCTTCTTACGTGAAACGTCACCACCATAACATTTTGCCAATACATTCTTACGCATGGCTTTTACGGTAGAGCGTGCAATGATTTGTGCACCAATTGCAGCTTGAATTGCAACATCATACATTTGGCGTGGAATCAAATCTTTCATCTTCTCAACCAACGCAATACCACGATGACGCGCATCTTGACGGTGACAAATCATAGCTAAGGCATCGACCTTTTCACTATTAATTAACACGTCAACCTTAACTAAAGATGAACTCTCAAAACGCACGAAATTGTAATCTAAAGATGCAAAACCACGTGAACAAGATTTCAACTTATCAAAGAAATCCATCACTACTTCTGCCATAGGAATTTCAAAAGTGATTGAAACTTGATTACCCAAGAATTTCATATCTTTTTGAACGCCACGACGTTCGATACACAAAGTCATGACATTACCTAAATATTCTTGTGGCACAAGAATATGACATTCTGCAATCGGCTCACGCAAATCTTCAACTGTTGAACCATCAGGCATTTTTGATGGGCTGTCGATATAAATAATATCGCCTTTTTTAGTCAATGCTTCATAAATTACTGTCGGCGCAGAACTGATCAGATCAAGATCGTATTCACGCTCTAAACGCTCTTGTACAATTTCCATATGAAGCATGCCTAGGAAGCCACAACGGAAACCAAAGCCTAAAGCATCTGAACTTTCTGGTTCAAAGAACAGCGCTGAGTCATTAATTTGTAATTTTTGTAGCGCTTCACGGAATGGTTCAAAGTCACTGGCGTCGATTGGGAAAAGGCCTGCATACACCTGCGGTTTAACCTTCTTAAAACCTGGTAAAATAGCGACATCTGGTGTGTTAGACAAAGTAATTGTATCGCCCACAGGCGCACCAAAAATATCTTTAATACCAGCGATCACGAAGCCAACTTCGCCCGCTTCGAGAATATCTGTTTCAGTGTGTTTAGGATTGAATACGCCAACAGATGTAACTGGATGAGTTTGCCCCGTTGATTTCACCAACATTTTGTCGCCCTTGCGAACACGACCTTGTTTGATTCGAACGAGAGAAACAACTCCTAAATAGTTATCGAACCATGAGTCGATAATTAATGCTTGTAAAGGTGCATCGCGATCACCTTCTGGCGCTGGAATCACATCAACTAGGCGCTCTAAAACACCTTCAACCCCCAAACCCGTTTTTGCTGAACAGGTTGGCGCATCTGTCGCTTCAATTCCGATAATTTCTTCAATTTCGTGGATCACACGCTCAGGTTCTGCTTGTGGCAAATCAATCTTATTCAAGATTGGTAGAACTTCTAGCCCCTGCTCGATCGCCGTATAACAGTTTGCTACAGATTGTGCTTCAACACCTTGCGCAGCATCGACGACTAAAAGGGCACCTTCACATGCGGCCAAAGAACGTGATACTTCATAAGAAAAGTCGACGTGCCCTGGCGTATCAATAAAGTTCAATTGATACTCTTGACCATTTGGATGCGTGTAATACAACGTTACCGATGCAGCTTTAATGGTAATCCCACGCTCACGTTCAAGCTCCATAGAGTCTAATACTTGAGCTTGCATCTCGCGATCTTGTAAACCACCACACATTTGAATGAATCGATCCGCCAAGGTTGATTTACCATGGTCAATGTGAGCAATAATCGAGAAATTACGTATATTTTTGATATCTACGGATTTTTTAGCTTGCGCCATGGGTTACCTTAACAAAATAGAATGCTCTAAACTTATAACAAGTCATGAGCCAAAGCGGTTTAACAAAATTGTTGGGGATTATAGCAGAACAGCATTTCAAAGTATTCAAAATAATTACCCCATCAAAGCCTCTAGATGGCGATTTCAGTCCTTCGATTTACTCATATAAAGTTGAAAAATCCATCGGATTTAAACCTGATCCAATCGGTTGGTAGGCATGAGTAAAACTCGGTGACATACGCTTTGGACGGCCTGTTGTAATTTCAATACACGCCCATTTGGTATTCCCTACGAATAAAATACTTTGATCCTTTGGACGGTAAAATGCGTACTGACGAAAGGAATAGAGCGCATTAATATCATCTAACCATGTCCGCAAGATGACTTCTTCACCTTGAAGTGTTGCTTTCCGATACTGAACATGATGCTCTACCGCCACCATTGCATGTTTGAGTTCTAAATATTGAGCTAGACCTAAACCTAATCTTTCAATATGCGCTGCTGCGACATCTTGCATCCATTGAATATACATGACGTTATTGACATGACCTAAAACATCAATATGTTCAGGTTGTACAGTTATTCTCAAATCAAAAATAGTACTCATAAACCTACTTATTTCGTCAATCCAAGCTCAGTCGCATACACTAATCTAAACACTTATACATTACAAAATAAAAACCACCCTATTTTCAGGGTGGTTTTAAAAAACTAACAATAGCTTAAGGTAAACGTAAACCTAAAATTGCACGCTGGCCTTGGCGAATAATAGCTACTCGAGCAACACTATTTTTTGGTAGAGCCGCCATTGTTTTTACAAACATTTGACTATTTAAAATAGGTGTACCATTCACTTGAAGGATAACATCACCTGCAACAATGTTTGATAATGATGCCAAGCTACCGCGTTTAACATCCTGCACCAATATTCCACCGCGAACATCCAATTTTGCTTGCTCTTCAGGCGTCAAATTACGGATGCTCATTCCTAGACCACTGGTTGGATTGTTTTTATCCTCAGCGGCTGGCGTATCGTCTGGTGCAGTACCTAAAGTTGCTGAAATAGTACGGACTTTATCGTCACGTAGTATTTCTAATTGAACAGTCTGATTAGGCGCTACGCGATTTAATACATTTAACAAATCGCTAGTGCGGGAAATAGAAGAACCATTAATTTTTAAAATTACATCCCCAGACTTTAAACCTGCTTTTTCAGCTGGTGACTTCGGTGTAACCTGATTAATCAATGAACCTTCTGGTTTTGGTAATTTGTATGCTTCTGCAAGGTTACGATCAATATCTTGCAACATCACGCCAAGGTATGAACGAGTCACTTTACCATTGGTTTTAAGCTGTTGGACTACATCCATCGCGACATCAATAGGAATAGAGAATGACAAGCCCATATAACCGCCAGTACCACTAAAGATACGCGAGTTAACACCAACTACCTCTCCACGTTGGTTAAATAACGGACCACCAGAGTTACCAGGGTTTAATGCAGCATCTGTTTGAATGAATGGAACTGACGTTTCACCACTCATATTTCGAGATTTAGCACTCACAATCCCTGCTGAAGCAGAATAGTCAAAGCCAAAAGGTGAACCAATTGCTAAAACAGGCTCACCAACTTTTAACTGGTTTACATTACCAATTTTTAATTCTGGGAAATTTGCACCATTTACTTTAAGCACAGCAACATCAGTGCGCTCATCACTACCAACCAAAGTTGCATCAAGTTCACGTCGATCGTTTAAAGTAATACTGATACGAGACGCATTTTCAATCACATGGTGGTTTGTAACGAGATAACCATCTTTACTAATAAAAAACGCACTACCGTATGCAGTTTTTTCTTGTGGCCCTTGTTGCTGAGGGATAATGACTTGATTACCAAAAAAACGTCTTAAAATTTCAGGCACTTGCTGCTGTAACAACTCTTCCTGAGTCATTTTTTTTACAACATTGACACTGACAACTGCAGGACTCACCTGCTCAACGAGGTTTGAAAAATCTACTGGTGAAGCAGCATTAACCTGTACTGCAGCAACCGTAAATACCGCAGCATACATTCCTTGTTGTAAATAGCGACTTTTCATGAAGTGAGAACCTACGTACTAATGATCTATAGAATATTAAGATTATGTTTGTATCATAACCCAACTGTAATTTTCGTAAAAATATGTTGATATTTTCAATGCATACAACAATATAGCATGTTGAAATGTGAATAAATTATGGAGAAAGTATCCATGATTTATAAGCTTATTAACTTTTTATCGTGGGCAGCTTAATATTAGATTAAAATGATGTATTAAATACTTATCATTGTTAGACTTTAAGGTGATTGACAATTCATATCAGTAAAAATTGTTTACATTCGCTAAAAAATCGTTCAATTCTAGGCAGATTGGCACTTGCCTTTTTTGTTAAAAAGCGTTGTCATTAGCGAACGTTTAAAACTGAAGCAGATCGACATGCCTGATTTAAAAACAATTCACCATTTTGACGTGATAATTGTGGGCAGTGGCGGTGCAGGTTTAAGTCTTGCACTCTCTTTACCGAGTCATTACAACATTGCCATTTTAGCAAAAGCAGAGCTCACAGAAGCAAGTACTTTTTATGCTCAAGGTGGTGTTGCTGCGGTCTTAGACGAGACTGATTCAATTCAACAACATATTAATGACACTATGATTGCAGGCGGACATCTTTGTGAATTAGATGCCGTTAAACATACAGTCGAAGGCGGCAAGCCTTCTGTTGATTTCTTATTAAAGCAAGGTGTTCAATTCACTTTAGATGATGATGAGCAATTACACCTCACCCGTGAAGGTGGTCATTCACAACGCCGTATCATTCATTCTGCTGATGCAACAGGTAAGGCAATTTCAACTACTCTCGTTGAACGTGCTAAAGAACGAAAAAATATTACAATTTTTGAAAATTATATTGCGATTGACCTCATCACATTACATAAGCTTGGTCATCAAGACAAAAATAATCGTGCAATTGGTTTATATGCATTAAATGAAAAAACAGAACAAGTTCATACATTCTTAGCCCCTTTCACAGCTTTGGCCTGTGGTGGTGCAATGAAAGCTTATCTCTATACTTCTAACCCTGACATTGCAACCGGTGATGGTATCGCGATGGCTTATCGAGCTGGTTGTCGTGTTGCCAATATGGAATTCAACCAATTCCATCCAACGTGTTTGTATCACCCGAAAGCGCGTTCTTTTCTCATTACCGAAGCCATGCGTGGTGAGGGTGCGTATCTACGTTTGCCCGATGGTGAACGTTTTATGTTACGTCTTGACGAACGTGCTGAACTTGCGCCACGTGATATTGTTGCGCGTGCAATCGACTATGAAATCAAACGTCTAGGTATTCGTCATGTTTGGTTAGACATTACGCATAAATCTCCTGAATTTATCACTGAGCACTTCCCTACGCTTTACGCACGCTTACTCGAACTTGGGATTGATATCACTAAAGATATGATTCCTGTTGTTCCAGCAGCGCACTATACCTGTGGTGGCGTGGTTGTAGATGAACATAGCCAAACTGACTTAGATGGTTTATATGCAATTGGCGAAACTTCATATACTGGCTTACATGGTGCTAACCGTATGGCAAGTAACTCACTGCTTGAATGTTTCGTTTATGGCATGAGTGCAGCGGAAGATATTCAAAGCAAACATAATGTTAGTTTTGAATTTCCAGATGTACCTTCTTGGGATGAATCTCAAGTGACTGATGCAGATGAAGATGTTGTCATCTTACAAAACTGGGATGAATTACGTTCAACCATGTGGAACTATGTGGGTATTGTTCGCACCACTAAACGTTTGCAACGTGCTTTACATCGTATTGAAATGTTAAAACGTGAAATCAACGAATATTATCAAGGCTACCGTGTCAGTAAAAACTTGATTGAATTACGTAACCTAGTTCTGGTTTCGGAAATGATTGTACGTTGTGCAATGGAGCGTAAGGAATCACGTGGTTTACATTACACGCTGGATTATCCAGAGCTCTCGAATGAGATTCGTAAGACGGTTTTAACACCACCAAATTTTAAAGTGGAACAGCCGTTGGTGAATGAACCATAATTGTTCATATAGTCTGAATTAATGATAGATTCAGACTATTTTTCCTTTTAAATAAAAGATGATCGCAATATAGATCACTGTAATAATAGGAATTACAACATATAACTTCATCCAGATAAAACCACCTAATGGTAAAAGTAATATAAAAAATAATTCCCTAACTTCAAAAAAATATGGGTATTCATTTATTCTTAACACCCAAACGCTTAAAGCGGCAATAGAAAAAGCAAACATCATAATAAATATTATTTTGACTGGAATAAAAAGTTTATACGTTGAAGTTTTAAATGCTAAATAAATAGAGATAGAATTTAATATGATAAAAAAGGTATTTGGTGCTGTATGGACAATATGCCTTGTAAAATATGGATAACAAATATACAGGATCAGTATATTTGTTATTACAGCAATAAATAAATTAAGACCCTGATTCAAATCTTGTTGTAGATATCGCTTCATTTTTTATCAATTCAAGAATGCCTATGTTAAAGATAGCGCAAAGCCTCTTCAAACACCAAATCCGCATTCTGAGTCGCATCCAAACGCTTCATCCGTTCAGGCTCTGCTTGCCACAAGGTCTCATAACCCGCACGCACTTTAGTAAAGAAACTCAACTTCTCTTGCTCAAAACGATCCAATGCCCCACGCTCTCTCGCACGCGTCATGCCCAACTCAATCGGCGCATCCAACCAAAAGGTAATATTCGGCATTTTCGCCACAAAAGTTTGATTTAATAATTGCAACTTTTCCTGACTTAAACCACGTCCAGAACATTGATATGCAAAACTTGCATCAGTAAAACGATCACTTAAAACGATCTTACCTGCATTTAAAGCTGGGATAATGACTTGTTGTAAATGTTGCGCACGTGCTGCATAAATCAGTAACAACTCAGTATCATGACTCATTTGCTCTTCATGATTCACCGCCAATAATAAAGAGCGAATCTGTTCAGCTAACGGTGTTCCACCCGGTTCACGCGTCAAAACGACTTCTTTACCTTGCTGTTCAAAGTACTGATGAATTTTACGGATGAGTGTCGTCTTACCTACACCTTCCGTACCTTCAAAACTAATAAACATCATTCATCCTACTTTTGCTTTGCACGTAATGCAGTTAAATATTCTTGAACTGCACGATTATGATCTTCTAAAGAAGCTGTAAATTTATGCCCACCATTACCTGTAGCAACAAAGTAAATATTTTTAGCCTCATCTGGATGCATTGCTGCTTCAATCGCTTTTTTACTTGGCAATGCAATCGGAGTTGGCGGCAAACCATTGATCGTGTATGTATTATAAGGCGTTGCTGTCCGTAAATCATTACGAGTGATATTCCCCTTATAATTATCCCCCATACCATAAATTACAGTTGGATCAGTTTGTAAGCGCATACCGATTTTTAAACGACGTACAAACACACCTGAAACTTGTTCTAGTTCACTATCTAAACTGGTTTCTTTTTCAATAATCGAAGCCATGATTAAAGCTTGATATTTATCGTTATAGGGTAAGTTCGGTACTTTTTTTGCCCAAGCTTCATCTAATGATTTCATTTGGCGACGATATAAATCCGTTAAGATTTTTTTATCTGTTTCACCCTTGGCAAAGAAATAAGTATCTGGTGCAAATAAACCCTCAGGGTGTGAATAAGGAATATCTAAAGCTTTTAATAATTGGTCTTGTGGTAGATCTAAAATAGTCTTGCTAACATTCGGATCTTTCTTTAAATTCTGTAGCAATTGTTTAAAGGTTGTCCCTTCAATCACCAAAATGCGATTCATCTGTGCATTTTCAGCATCAGACAACATATCAAGCACTTGACGAACACTCATGCCTTTATTAACTTCATACACGCCAGCTTTCAAGCTATCATGAATCATAAACTTTTGATAAAGCTTTAAGATAATAGGAAAATTAATCTTATTTTCTTTAGACAAATGATCAATAAATTTTGAATAAGTATCCCCCGAAGAGATGACCAAAACCTGCTTTTTCCCTTCAACTGGATAATTCTTAAATAAACTTGCCCATAAAATACTGAGGATCAGCAATACAAAAACGCTCATCACAATCAATAAGGCTTTCACAGAAAATCTAGACCTTGGTTTAGCTGTTGGCTTTTTCTTACTTTTCGTTGAGGTTGGCTGCTTCGGCATATTAATCAATCTGGCTAAGTTTCAATGTTTCAAATAAATCAAGGTAGGGTTGCTGCTCAAAAGCCCGACCATTAAATCGAATAACCGCTTTCATCGGATGTAAAGCGTTGCAGAAAAATAGACTCTGAATACGCCCAATATCAATAATTTCTACACAGCCTTGTTCACATTCAACATTATATTGCTGCATTCGAGCCAAAATTTTGGCACGCATGACGCCGTGGACACCATTATAACGAAGTTCGGGCGTAATCCATCGGTCATTTATACGAATAAAACAATTACTGCTCACCCCTTCAACAATATAACCCTGTACATCACTCACCAATGCTTCAAGCCAACCTTGCTGATCGGCTTCCTGCTTCAATACAACTTGTTCTAGGCGATTCAATGTTTTCAAACCGACTAAATGTGGCATGTTTAAACCTAAAGCATGGTTTAACATCCCACTTTCAATCCATTCAGGTTGAAAACCGTGTATCGATCTCGGGTAATACCAGACATAAATATCGGCAGCATGTAAAGGTAGACTATATCCCCGATCCCCTTCGCCTCGACTGATCACAATTTTTAACGTGCCGTTTAGAGTAAAGTGCTGTTGTTGTAGCTGAGCCAGTGCAGTGTCGATCAAAGATAAATCAGCATCAAGGCTTAAACGTTGGCAGGCTAATGTTAGACGTGCAAAGTGAAGTTGTTTGAGTTCAAAACGATCTTGAAAAATTCGTGCAGTGGTAAAGCAACCATCTCCATAGTGAAAAGCCCGATCTAACAATGGGATCGAATCAATCAATTGTCCATTTTTATAACATTGCATGATCGAAAGTTCAGTCTAAAGTCCACCTTCATGATACCCCGAAACTCAAGTTTCAGAAAAGCCAGATCACAGAGGTTCAACGAGATTCATCATCATTTCAATGGATTTAACTAGAAAGCACTCTTTTCAAGTAGATGAAAATTAGTCGAATAGTATTATTAAAATAAACATTCAAAACAAAATGCTTTTAACACGATGATTTTATAACGATAAGCCAATCTATTATCAAAAAATCAGCATAACTTATCTCTTTTTTATATTTCTTTTTTACTCATATCAAATTCGATTTTAATTATTTTTTTTGCAAAAAAACTGACGTTATGCTGCATCCATATTCCAAACAATGATTGACGGTTTGTTGATACAGACCACTTTAAGGGGTTTTTCATGCGTTTATCTCAAGTTAAAGTCGGTGTTATTGCCGCATTACTCTCAGTGTCTTCATTTGCAGCACAAGAATTTTTAAATGTGTCTTATGATCCAACTCGCGAGCTGTATACAGATTTCAATAAACAGTTCGGTGCTTTCTGGAAACAACGTACAGGTCAGGAGATTGAGTTTAAACAATCTCATGGTGGTTCAGGTAAACAAGCACGTGCTGTGATTGATGGCTTAAATGCCGATGTCGTAACACTGGCACTTGCTGCGGACATTGATGAAATTGCAGAAAATGCAAAATTACTTCCAGCAGATTGGCAGAAGAAACTTCCACAAAATGCAACTCCATATACTTCAACCATTGTTTTCCTTGTGCGTAAAGGCAACCCAAAACAAATCAAAGACTGGGGTGATTTAGTTAAACCAGGTGTAGAAATTATTACGCCAAACCCGAAAACATCAGGTGGCGCACGTTGGAACTATTTAGGTGCTTGGGCGTGGGCAAAACACCAAAAAGGTGGTAACGATGCCAAAGCGCAAGAATTTGTTCGTCAAATTTATAAACAAACCAAAGTACTTGATTCAGGTGCGCGTGGCGCAACCACAACCTTTGCTGAACGTGGTATCGGTGATGTGTTACTAGCTTGGGAAAATGAAGCCTTTTTAGCCGTACGTGAACAACCGGGTAAATTTGAGATCGTTACACCTTCACTTTCAATTCTGGCTGAACCTCCAGTTGCAGTTGTAGAAAAGAATGCGGAGAAAAAAGGTAATTTACAAATCGCTCGCGGTTATTTGAACTATCTATATTCTCCTGCTGGTCAAGAAATTGCAGCACGTAATTTCTACCGTCCTCGTAACGCAGCCGTTTTAAAGAAATACAGCACGACATTTAAACCACTCAAACTTGTCACGATTGATAAGGAATTTGGTGGTTGGACTAAAGTACAAAAAACTCACTTTGACAATGGCGGCATCTTTGACCAAATCGTCAAGATCAATAGCACAGGTAAATAATCTCCCCTAAATCCCCCTTTTTCTAAGGGGGACTTCCTCCCTTTCGTAAAGGGAGATTTGGAGGGATTCTAAGGAGAATAGACATGATTCATACCGTAATTGTTCCTGGTGTTGGTGGTAGCGAAACACAACATTGGCAGTCTTGGTTACAACAACAACTCGTGTCTAGCTCTCGCGTTCAACAAAAACATTGGGATCGACCAGTATTAAGTGAATGGGTTGATCAATTTGTCAAAACTGTTACAGCAGTTAAAGCACCAATACAAATTGTTGCCCATAGCTTTGGCTGTTTAACCAGTGTTGCTGCACTTGCAGAACATCCAGAACTCAGAGCAAAGGTGAAACAGTTAATTTTAGTTGCACCTGCAAACCCTGCACGTTTTGGTGAAGCTGGCTTTGCTCGTCACAGCTTGACTGACTATAAACAATATTTCCATCAGCTTAATATTGATGTGCCAACCACCTTGTTGATTAGTGAAAATGATCCTTGGCTAGGTTATGTCGATGCGCTACAGCTCGCACAAGCGTGGAAACTCACACCTATTAATTTAGGGCAAGTAGGTCATATCAATGTGGCATCTGGGTTTGGCCCTTTTCCTGACATCCTCAATTACATGTTGCCTGAAAAAAAACTGCAACCTGTGACTCGAATGAGTCAGGCAAATTTTAATTTGAAATTTGCCTAGATTCCGCTCTCAGTATTTTTTGGTTTTAGCATTATTTATTTGCTTGCTTTAGCAAACATTTCTCTTTGAGGAAATATCATGTCGCAGCGTTCCCGAGTGCTGCCTGGGTTTGGTCTCTCTTTAGGCTTTACCCTCGCTTATGTATCTTTTATTGTGCTTATTCCGTTATCTGCTGTATTTATCAAATCGTTAGGGATTGGATGGGACGGCTTATGGGAAATTTTAACTTCAGAACGAATTTTAAAGTCACTACAACTGAGCTTTAGTGCTGCATTAATTGCCGCTTTAGTTAATGTAATTTTTGGCATACTGCTGGCTTGGTGCTTGGTTCGTTATAATTTTCCAGGGAAAAGAATTGTCGATGCTTTAGTCGACCTCCCTTTTGCATTACCCACCGCCGTTGCAGGTATTGCACTGACCTCTTTATATGCACCTACAGGTTGGATTGGACAATATCTTGAACCATTAGGAATTCAAGTTGCCTATACACCAATTGGGATTACCCTTGCCTTAATCTTTATTGGTTTACCATTCGTGGTTCGTACCGTACAACCTGTTTTGAGCGATATTGAAACTGAACTAGAAGAAGCTGCTTCTGCGCTCGGTGCAAATCGTTGGCAAACCATTACTAAAATCATTTTACCCATCCTATTTCCTGCACTATTAACAGGCTTTGCTTTGGCATTTGCTCGTGGTGTCGGTGAATATGGTTCAGTTATTTTTATTGCAGGGAACCAACCCTATAAGACTGAAATCGCCCCCCTCATGATCATCTCTCGTTTAGAAGAATATGATTATGCAGGTGCAACCACCATTGCTGTTGTGATGCTTGTTCTCTCATTTGCCATCTTATTTTTAATTAATTTAGTACAAGCATGGGCAAGCCGCCGTACAGGGAGAACTGCACAATGAGTTTAAATACCAATAGCAATGCTTTAGCTGTCAAGTTGCAGTCTCGTGATTCAACCCGTGAACCCACTTGGGTACGTTATACACTGATTAGTGTTGCACTGATTTTTTTCTTAAGCTGTTTGATTCTGCCACTGATTTTGGTTTTTGTTGAAGCATTTAAACAAGGTCTTTCAGTCTACATCAATGCTCTAACAGACTCAGATACCTTATCGGCAGTCAAACTAACCTTACTGACAGCGGCGATTGCTGTACCAATTAATGTGGTGTTTGGCGTTGCGGCAGCATGGGCTGTGGCTAAATTCCAATTCCGTGGCAAAGCCATCTTAACCACCATTATTGACATGCCTTTCTCAGTTTCTCCAGTCATTGCAGGTTTAATGTTGGTTCTGATTTTTGGTTCACAAGGTTGGGTTGGCGGTTGGTTAATGGATCACGACATTAAAATTCTCTATGCCGTACCTGCAATTGTTTTAGCCACTATTTTTATTACTGTTCCATTCGTTGCTCGTGAGCTAATTCCGTTAATGGAAGCACAGGGAACGGAAGAAGAAGAAGCAGCGATCGTCCTTGGTGCTTCAGGTTGGCAAACCTTTTGGAAAGTGACATTGCCAAATATTAAATGGGGTTTGATTTACGGTGTGATTCTGTGTAATGCCCGTGCAATGGGTGAGTTTGGTGCAGTGTCTGTGGTTTCAGGACACATCCGCGGAGAAACCAACACCCTGCCGTTACACGTTGAAATTCTTTATAACGAATATACCTTTAGTGCTGCATTTGCTGTGTCTTCGTTACTGGCATTTTTAGCGATTATCACTTTGATTTTAAAAACTTGGTTAGAAATACGCCAAGACCAAGCAAATGAACGTCAACCTAATCACTAAGGAATGAACACATGAGTATTCAAGTTAAAAATATTGAAAAAAACTTCGGTGCATTCCATGCACTCAAAAATATCTCTTTAGACTTTCCTGAAGGTGAATTGGTTGCTTTACTTGGCCCTTCAGGCTGTGGCAAAACTACACTATTGCGCATCATTGCAGGTTTAGAGTCAGCAGATAATGGTCAGGTTTTGCTTGAAGGTGAAGACGCGACCAATATCCATGTTCGTGAACGTCAAGTCGGTTTTGTATTCCAACACTACGCACTGTTCCGCCACATGACTGTATTTGAAAATATCGCTTTTGGTTTACGTGTTCGCCCACGTGCAACACGTCCATCCGAAGCCGAAATTAAAAAACGTGTCACGCGCTTATTAGACTTGGTTCAACTGGGTTTCTTAGCCGATCGTTACCCTGCTCAGCTTTCAGGTGGGCAACGTCAACGTATTGCCTTAGCACGCGCCTTAGCAGTTGAGCCGCGTGTTTTATTACTGGATGAACCTTTTGGCGCATTAGATGCCAAAGTTCGTAAAGAATTACGCCGTTGGTTACGTACACTTCATGATGAATTACACATTACCTCGATCTTTGTTACCCATGACCAAGAAGAAGCCTTAGAAGTTGCGGATCAAATCATCGTCATGAACAAAGGTGATGTTGAACAAATCGGTTCACCTCGTGAAGTTTATGAAAAACCAGCAACACCGTTTGTTTTTGATTTCTTAGGTCAAGCAAATCGTTTTGAAGGCGAACATACTAGCGGTATCATCCGCATTGGTGATGATCGAATCCAACTACCAACCTCATTAGAAGCACCGCAAGGAAAAGTGATTGCATTTGCACGACCAAATGAATTACATATTCATACCCGTCCCCAACCGAATACGATTGAAGCAACGTTTATACGTGAGGTCTGGATTGCAGGCAAAGTGATTGCGGAATTACAAGATCGCAGTGGACGTACCATTGAGATTTTACTTAGTGTAGAGGAAGCAAATTTACATCAATTTAGACCGAATCAAACAGTCTGGATTAGTGCTGCTCAACTTCATTTATTTGCAGACCAAACGACTCAAGTTGCTTAGAATAATATCTTGAGGGCGGTTAAATAAATTTGATCGTTCCTCATCTTTTATGTGGAAAAATTATTATGAACTTTCAACAACTCAGAATTATTCGAGAAACTGTTCGCCAAAACTTTAATTTAACTGAAGCTTCTGCGGCACTTTATACCTCCCAATCTGGTGTCAGTAAGCACATTAAAGATTTAGAAGATGAGTTAGGTGTACAACTCTTTGTGCGTAAAGGTAAACGCTTGCTCGGTTTGACTGAACCAGGTCAATCGTTATTAAGCATCGTGGAACGGATGTTAGTCGATGCTGATAATATTAAACGTCTTGCTGATGACTTTAATAAAGTTGATGAAGGCACTTTAACAATTGCAACAACACATACCCAAGCACGGTATGTTCTTCCACCGATTGTGAATCAATTTAAAAAATTATTTCCAAAAGTACATTTGGTTTTACAACAAGCGAGTCCTGTTGAAATCGCAGAAATGCTACTACAAGGTGAAGCAGATATTGGTATCGCAACTGAATCTTTGACGACGGAAGAGAACTTAGCAAGCGTACCTTATTATGAATGGCATCATAGTATCATTACACCTAAAGACCACCCTTTGACTAAGTTAGATAAAATTAGTTTAGATGTATTAGCCGAATATCCATTAATCACATATCACGGTGGCTTTACTGGGCGTTCTAAAATCGATAAAGCATTTGAAGATGCTCATCTACATGCTGACATCGTGATGTCCGCCTTAGATGCCGATGTGATTAAAACTTATGTAGAACTCAATATGGGAGTTGGTATTGTCAATGATGTCGCTTATGACACAGACAAAGATTATCGCTTAGAACAATTAAAAACTGATGTTTTTGGAGTGAATACAACATGGATTGCTGTGCGTAAAGGGCATCTTTTACGTGGCTATGGTTATGAATTTATTTCTTTATGTTCTCCAAAAACAAACATAAAAGAACTTAAAAAAGTGGCTTATCCAGAAGAATAAATCAAACAAAATGAATGGCTTTACTACTATTAGCGATTTATTTTGACCTTAAATCTGAGCATAAAAAAACGAGCTTAAAGCTCGTTTTTTTATGTAGAGTTGATGGCTTAGAACTTAAAGCTCACACCCACTTTAGCCACTGGCATCCACTCATACTTACTTTTCTTTTCAATATTACGTTGCTCTTTTTCAACAGCACTTTCTAATGTATTACCATTGCTACCAATGATTTGATCATCACCAGATGTTTTTAAACTAACTGTTGGATTGCCAGTGTAATAAGCACCTACCTCACCAAATAAACCAATATTTTTATATACTGGTGCATTTAAACCAAAGCCTAAATATGGTGAGATATTATTATCGTAGTTCATCGTACCATCAATTTTGGCACTTTGAGTTGAAGTTGTAGTGAATCGTTCACCATTCACTTTTACTAAACTATTGCTACCAACATTTTTAGTCAAACCATATTCATTATCCAAGTAAGCAACACCAGCAGCTACATAAAGTGAACGTGCGAATGCATTTTGACTAGCACCCCATGGATAAATCTCTGCATTAAGATATGTGTTGTTGTTATCCATATCCATATCATATTTGGTACCGTCAATTTTCAAATTGTCAGACCATGAAATATCACCACCATTGTAACCAAGGCTTAAACCTACATATGGATTAACACGATAAGAAATTGCACCACCGTAACCTGTAGTACCGACCTCAGCACGAACTGAAACTGGATTTAAATAAGAAGGAAATGCATAAACTGATTCCTTCACAACTTGCTCATCAGCTGCAAATGTAGAACCTGCAATTGCTGTTAAAACACTCGCTGCTAACACAACACGCAAAGCTTTCATTGATGTCTCCTCAAAAAATACTCTTTTACATATAATTGTTTGTGTAATCACATCTTAATAGAGTGAACGCTATTTTTTTATACAGAAACTGATTACTTTTTGTTATTTTTTGATACAAATTCAGAGTAATTGTGTATTCATAAATTATGGATAAAAAACAATACACTCCGAGTTTATTACAATCTTATTGCTTATATTTAAAACAATTTATTGTAACGACTTTTTTCAAAGATTCTTGTGTCAAATTAGTGTAAAATCTCGGAAATTTATTTTTGGAAGAATGAAGATCATGTCTCAGCTTTCTACAATCATCGAGCAAGCCTTTGAAGACCGTGCAAACTATAGTGCAGCAGATTGCCCTACTGAAATTCGTCAAGCTGTTGAAGAAGCATTAACGGGTTTAGACAATGGTACACTTCGTGTCGCTGAAAAAATCGATGGTGAGTGGGTTGTTCACCAATGGCTAAAAAAAGCTGTTTTACTTTCATTTAAACTGAATGACAACCAACCAATCGAAGCATGTGATCTACAGTTTTATGACAAGGTTGCAACAAAATATTCAGGTTGGACCGAAGAACAATTTAAAGCTGCTGGTGTCCGTGTTGTACCACCTGCTGTTGCTCGTCGTGGTAGCTTCCAAGCGAAAAATGTCGTATTGATGCCATCGTATGTCAATATTGGTGCTTATGTAGATGAAGGTACCATGGTTGATACATGGGCAACTGTGGGTTCGTGTGCTCAAATCGGTAAAAACGTTCATTTATCTGGTGGTGTTGGTATCGGTGGTGTACTCGAACCATTACAAGCAAATCCAACGATTATTGAAGACAACTGCTTCATCGGTGCTCGTTCAGAAATCGTTGAAGGCGTGATTGTTGAAGAAGGTTCAGTAATTTCAATGGGTGTATTCATTGGTCAATCAACTAAAATCTTTGATCGTGAAACAGGTGAGATTCACTATGGTCGCGTACCAGCAGGTTCAGTTGTTGTTGCAGGCAGCCTTCCATCGAAATGTGGTACGTACAGCCTTTATGCTGCAATTATTGTGAAAAAAGTAGATGCGAAAACACGTGCAAAAACTAGCTTGAACGATTTATTACGTGCAGACTAATTTATAACGTTTCTCGGAGTTTCATCGCTCCTCGTCTCTACGATCAGCTATGGTCGTAGAGATTTTGTTTTTTATGTACTTGCTGCTTATGTAGCAACTGTTTGTGGTAACTATTTATGGCTTCCTTACGCTCTTCTGCAATTCCTGTGTCTGATCCTGCGGCTGGTTTACGTATTACCGAGATCTTCTATTCTTTGCAAGGCGAAGCGAATACTTTTGGTTTACCGACCGTTTTTATTCGTTTAACGGGTTGTCCTTTACGTTGTAGTTATTGTGATACGACTTATTCGTTTGAAGGTGGTGAACGTTTATCCCTTGAACAAATTATCGAAACAGCAAGCCAACATAAAACACCTTATATCTGTGTGACAGGTGGTGAACCGCTTGCACAACCAAACTGTCTGATTTTATTACAACGTCTTTGTGATCTTGGATTTGAAGTTTCCCTTGAAACCAGTGGTGCTTTAGATGTATCGAAAGTTGACCCTCGTGTTTCCAAAGTGCTGGATTTAAAAACACCAACGTCAAAAGAAGACCATCGTAATTTATATAGTAATCTTGACCATCTCACCCCACATGACCAGATTAAATTTGTGATTTGTAATCGTGCTGACTATGAGTGGTCAAAACAGCAACTTGAACAATTTCAGTTGCAAGATAAAGTAAGTACGGTATGGTTCTCACCAGCCTTTGCTATCGAAAAAGGTGCTGTCGGATTGCCTGCTTTGGCTCGCGATTTAGCACAGTGGATTTTAGATGACCATCTCCCTGTTCGCTTTCAATTACAGTTGCATAAACTGTTATGGAATGATGAATCTGGTCGTTAAAATACTAAACATATCCGTTCTGCAAAATAGATCGGCTTTTATCAAATTTATTTTTAGGTTGAATCATGGAAAATAATATGCGTTCTCGTGCCATCGTATTATTGTCTGGCGGCTTAGACTCAACAACGTGTCTTGCTTGGGCACAAGCAAATTATGATTGTATTGCATTAAGCTTTATGTATGGGCAACGCTCAACGACCGAACTTGATGCAGCCAAAGCACTTGCACAACGTGCAGGTGTAGAACATCGTGTGATTAATATTGATTTAGGCAATTTAGGCGGCTCTGCGCTTACAGATCATAACATTGATGTACCTGAACAATTACAAGAAGGTATTCCTGTAACTTATGTTCCAGCACGTAACACCATTTTCCTTTCATATGCCCTTGCAGCAGCAGAAGTTTTTGACGCTCAAGCCATTGTGATTGGTGTCAATGCTGTTGATTATTCAGGATATCCAGATTGTCGCCCAGAATTTATTGACGCTTTTGCCAATCTTGCGCGTTTGGCAACAAAGGCAGGCGTGGAAGGAAAACCCCTTAAAATTGAAACACCTTTGTTACATTTATCCAAAGCGAATATTATACGCTTAGGTATCGAACATGGCGTAGACTATAGCCAAACAGTATCCTGCTATCAGGCAGATGCTCAAGGACGTGCGTGTGGCAAATGCGACAGTTGCCGTTTACGCCAACAAGGTTTTATTGAAGCAGGTATTGCGGACCCTACACGCTATACCGAATAGATGATATAGGGCAATCATTAGGTACAATATATGAAGTTTTTAAAATCAAATCTTATTCTTTCTACAATGATGTCAGCGACTGCTTTATTTGCAATGGCAACTCACGCAGCTGATAATCCATTACAAGCAGCATATAAAAGTACTAATGTAAAATCTGCATTGATTAACGTCTGTAAGGAACAAACCACTAAAGGTGGCAAGTTATCAGCTGCGGAAGTGAGTAAATTTTGTGGTTGCCAAATTGATGCTCAAGGGAAAGTAACTGAAGCTCAAAAATGGGAAATTCAAAGCGCGATCAATGCGAAGAAAAGCCCAAGTTCTTTAGCATTTGTACAGCAACAAAATAAAGAATTACAAGCTTGCTTAGGTGCACCACTCGTGTCTAAGCTTGAAAAGTTAACTGAAGAAGCAATGAAAGCAGCTCAACAACAAGCACCAAAGTCTTAACTTTGAGCTAGGCCCAAAAGCCTGCATTGATGCAGGCTTTTTTATGAGTTCTGCTAAAATTTCTTTTATTTTGAATCGATTGAATTATATTATGCAAGACCAATGGAAAACTAATGCCAATCAAAAGCACTCGATTGTCTCTTTTAGCGGTGGCAAAGACAGCTCTCCCTCGCTTTATACCATGCTATGCAATCTGGCAGCGTAATTGGACTAATTGTAATGCTAGAAGAACAAGGTCAACGCTCTCGTTCACACGCGATGCCACGCGATATTATTCAAGCACAAGCAGATGCGATTGGTTTACCTGTATTTACGACTTCTTCAAGTTGGGCTGATTACGAAAGTAAATTTATTGAGCTTTTGCAACAAGCCAAACTGCAAGGTGCTGAAGTGCTAGTCACAGGTGATTTAGATATGCCACAACATGGTTGTTGGCATGATCGTGTAACTCAACATGTTGGGCTTAAATTGGGTATGCCCCTTTGGTTACGTCCTCACCGTGAAGTAGTTGAGGAGTTTATTCGCTTAGGATTTCGCAGTATCGTCGTGACAGTTAATCTTAAACTAGGCATGAAAACAGAAGATCTGGGTAAAATTCTCACTCTCGACTATATTCAAGAATTAGAAAATCGCGGGATAGACCCATGTGGAGAAGGTGGTGAATTTCATACTACTGTTATAGATGGGCCAATTTTTAACAAAGCAATTCCTGTAAGACAAAGAGATATTGTTTATCATGAAGAATATGCTTTTTTACCACTTGAACTAGATCATGCTTAGCTTTATGGAAGGAATAAAAATGTCCGAGAATATTGAATTACCGAATCATACTTTTCCAACTACACAAGGTGAAGTCAATCTTGCTGAGTTAGGCAGCGAATGGCTTGTCATTTATTTCTATCCTAAAGATTCAACCCCTGGTTGTACGACTCAAGCTGTTGGATTTTCTTGCTTAAAAGATCAGTTTGATGCCTTAAATTGTCAAATTATTGGAGTATCAAGAGATTCAGTTAAAGCTCATCAAAACTTTACTGAAAAACAAGCGCTCACAATTGATTTAATTAGTGATAAAGAAGAAGTGTTATGCAAACATTTTGATGTCATCAAAGAAAAAAATATGTATGGCAAACAAGTCATGGGCATTGAGCGTTCAACTTTTATTTTTCACAACAAAAAATTAGTAAAAAGCTATCGTAAAGTTAAAGCTGCTGGTCATGCTGAACAAGTATTGGAAGATCTAAAAGCATTGCAAGGCACTTCATAATGTTGAGTAACAAAAAAGCGAGTTGTGTACTCGCTTTTTTGTTATGGGTAAATTGCCCGCTGCTAATACCTTAGCGTATGATAAAAAGATTAAAATAATTAAAGATGTTTACAATGAATTATCGCAGCCCAGTTTATTTGTTTCCTTTATTTTTTATACTCTCTGCATGTAATGCTAATGCGCCACAAACCGCAACGACTGAAGAAAACTCAGTCTCTGTATCACAGATTCAAATTGCAACAACAGAAATTCGTTGCCAAGATATACAAAATCCTGCTTATCAACAGATGATCATGAATGCGATTAATGAGATTCGACAACATTCGCGCCAATGTGGTCAACAACATTACCCCGCTGCTGCGCCATTAAAATGGAATCAACACCTATATCACAGTGCTTTTGCTCACGCTGAAGATATGGCAAATCATGCCTTTCTCGGGCATATCAGCACAACAGGATTAGATTTAAAAGCACGTTTAAAACAATATGGCTTTAAAGGTCGTGGTGGTGGTGAGAATGTCGCACGAGGACAAAAAAGCTTAAATGAAGTCATGGCAGTATGGCTTTCCAGCCCTGTGCATTGTAGTAATTTAATGCACCCAAAATTTACAGATTACGCAGTGGCTTGTACATTAGATCATACCGCCAAACAAAAGAGTTACTGGACTCAACAGTTTGGTGTTCGTTAATAAGGAATAAACATGCAAAATGGTTCAATCATCCCTATTTTTCGTATCTTTGATATTGAACTCGCACAATCATTTTATCTTGACTACTTAGGCTTTCAAATCGACTGGCAACACACATTTGGGGATAACTTCCCTGTTTATCTACAAATTTCCAAAGATGATTGTATTCTTCATTTATCTGAACATTTTGGTGATGCGAGTCCGCATAGCGCAATTCGTATTTACTGGGAAAATCTGAGTTTGTTAAAAAATGAACTTGAGGTTAAGGATTATAAGTTCGCTAAACCTCAAGTTGAAAAAACAGATTGGGAAACTTTAGAACTAAGTGTAACTGATCCCTTTTCCAATCGAATTATCTTTTGGGAAGATGCTTAATTAGTCCGCTAAAAGTTGATAATGAAAGACTTTAGAAATAATTTTCCACTCACCCTGCTTTTGTACCAATGTCAGTGCATCATAAAAATATTTAGGTTCAATCACACATTCAACATGTACCATCGCCAAGTCTTTATGAATCAAATTGGTCGCAATAACCTTATCTTGTCTTAATTGGTTTTGAGATGCGGGTGAAATACGCTTTTCCACAATAGAGAAATAAGTATCCATATCTAACTTAAGCATAGGCTCATCCGTTGCGTTGATATAAGTTGCATCGGAATGAAATACGTCCTGCAATTTATCCACATCACAAAAGTACAGACCATCAAAGTACTTTTCGAGTTGCTGTTGAATCTCAGTTATCGAATTATTTTGCATTTTTATATCCCTTATCTTTGTCTATTACGTATGGTCGAAACAGATTCACCTGCAACGCCCCAATTATCAGTTTCAATTTCATCAATGACCACAAATGTTGTAGCTGGGTCTTTATGAAGTACCCGAACCACTAAATCTGTAGCCTCTTGAATCAACTGTTGTTTCTGTGCAGTAGTGACATTTTCTTTAGTAATTTGAATTAAAATATAAGGCATGCAGATCTCCTTTTATAATTTTATAGATGGCAAGAATACTAAGATGCTTCGGCTGCTATTGCGTCTTGAACCGTTTGACGACGAGCAATTCGCTGCATAAAAGCTGTTAAATGAATAAAATGTCCAAGATCAAGACCAATAAAGTCAGCCCAACGTGTCACCACAAATAGATAAATATCAGCAATGGTAAAATTACTTCCCGTTAAATAGTTTTGCCCATCTAACTGTTGATCAACCCACGCATAGTGTTTATTTAAAATCGTACTAAAGACAGTTTTAGATTCTTCACCATAAGACTCATGGAAAAATGGTGAATATGCTTTATGAATCTCAGAAGCAATAAAATTCATCCAAGAAAGTGTTTGATAACGCTCTACTGTGTTTATTTCAGCTAACAAATCCTTATGTTCGAATTGATCAACAAGAAACTGACTAATCACAGCACCTTCCGTTAAAAAAGAACCATCTTCAAGTTGTAATACAGGTACTTGTCCCTTCTTATTAAGCCGATAAAAGTCCTCACCCAGTTCAGTTAAATGCTGCTGCAAATCGACTTTGATTAAATCAAATGGAAGTCCAAGCTCTCTTAAAACGATATGTGGAGCTAAAGAACAGGCATTTGGTGAATAGAACAATTTCATAAAAATAACTCCATACAAGGTATGAGAATCATCTTATTGTTTACTTATATGTGCTTAAATAGCTTACAACTCAAATCATTTTTTACATGGTGTAATGAATGAATCACCCTCTAAAACGGATGATGTTTAGTAGCGTCGAATTGTTTTGCTTAGTAGCAGAATATGAAAGCTTTTCCAAAGCAGCATTGCATGCGGGTGTAAGTCCAGCAGCGGTCAGTCGCTCCATTGCTCGATTAGAGAAGCATTTAGAGACCCTATTGTTTGTAAGAACGACACGACAAGTCCGTTTAACTACGCAAGGGAAAATCTATTTTGATGAATGTAAGCAAGCACTGAATCAAATTTTAGAAGCGGAACAATTACTCAAAAATCAAACACAGCAACCCTCTGGTTTAATTCGTATCAGTGTTCCAACACCTTATGGACATTATCGAATCCTCCCGTTATTGGCAAAATTTTCACAGCAATATCCAGCCATTAATATTGATGTGCAATTGACCAATAAAAATGTGGACTTTATAGCAGAAGGCTACGATTTGGCGATTCGTGGACGACAATTTGCTGATTCAAATTTAATTGCACGACAACTTGAACAAGCTGAACTAATTGTAGTGGCATCCCAAGAGTATTTAAAACAATTCGGAACACCGCAAAGCCTTGAAGATTTACAGCATCATCAATGCATTCAATTTGTTCTCCCTAGCACGGGGAAAAATGTTCCTTGGCTATTTAACTCGAATCAACAAATAATTGAATATCAAAGTGCAGGAAATATTCGTTGCTTAGATGATATTTTAGGTACGGTAACACTGGCAAAACATAGCGCTGGTTTATTACAAACCTATCGTTTCATTGTAGAAAAAGAGCTTAAAAATGGAGATTTGATTGAGGTGCTTAGTGAATTTTCAGGCACTTCACGCCCATTTTCTTTACTTTATCCATTAAAAAAACACGAATCTTTCCATATTCGTGTTTTCATCGATTTTCTGCTTAAAGAACTAAAATCTTAAAAACATTCATCAAAATTACTTTTATCACCCGCAAGATATTTACGCTGCAATTCCGCATAGACTTTTGTATTTTTAAATTCAGTCAGAAATTCAATCGTGCCTTCAGGGAAAAATTCAGTTTGAATCTCACCTCGATAATAGGCTTCTCTCATAGGTGTGGCTGAAATTGAATCCTTTAAACTATCCAACTCAACCATTTCCCATTCTGGAAATAAAGCTAAATAATACGAAGATTCATCTTTGAAATGACCAATCAAACCTACTTTTGCATTTGGCTGAACCACTTGATTGACCAATGTTTTGACTTGTTTGACCCATTTTTCATCGTTATATACATCAACCACATGCACGAAATAAATTCGTTTCTGATCATCTTCTGAAAAGTTAGACAGAATCATTTGCTCACGTTCATGGGCTAAAAATGGATTTTTGATATTCCGTTCTGATTGTGCTGAACCTAATGCCAATATCACGTTCTCACTTTGCTGCAACGCAATTTCAATCGTTTGTAGATGTGCCAAATGAAAAGGCTGAAAGCGTCCAATAAAAACAAGATAGTCAAATGTGTACATAGGCATAATTTCACTTTTTGTGAACTCATCAGTTGCACCATGTAACGCAAATATGCGACATAATGAGAGCACTTAAAAAATCAATCTGGATTAAAGCAAGGATAGTACGATGACACTTAGCTGTATTCAACAACCTCATCAACATTTGCAAGCAAATTTAGAAGATGGCGTACTCACCTTAGCCATTAACCGTTCAGAAGCAAAGAATGCACTTTACGGCGAACTTTATCTATGGATTGCAAAAGCATTAGATGAAGCTGATACAAATAAAGATGTACGTGTTGTTATTTTCCGTGGTGCAGAACAAGATTTTACTGCGGGTAATGACATGAAAGACTTCATGGGCTTTATGCAAAAGCCATATGAAGGCAAAGCGGGTGATCAACCTCCATTTGTGTTATTAAAAGCTGCGGCTCGTTTTTCTAAACCACTGATTATTGGAGTGAAAGGCGTAGCAATCGGGATCGGTGTAACAATCTTATTACATGCTGATATCGTATTTGCAGACAATACTGCCCTATTCCAAATTCCATTCGTAAGCCTAGGTCTTTCTCCAGAAGGTGCTGCGAGTCGTTTATTGGTGAAGCAAGCAGGTTATCAAAAAGCGGCTGAATTATTATTCACAGCGAAGAAATTTGATGCTGTAACAGCTGTGAAAGCAAATCTTGTAAATGATGTAGTTGAAGATGTTTATGCAACAGCACAACAAACAGCTCAACATCTAGCGGCGTTACCATTAGCATCATTAAAACAAAGTAAAGCATTGATGAAACAAGATTTAGCTGAAATCATCGAGTGTGTAGATCATGAAGCTGAGATCTTTATGCAACGTGTACGCTCACCTGAAATGATGGAAGCGGTACAAGCATTCATGCAAAAGCGTAAACCAGATTTTTCTCAATTTAACTAACTAAACTGAGAAATGATGAAAAACCACTTAGTTTAAAAAACTCAGTGGTTTTTTTATTTGTCGTCCCAATATGGATATAAACACTTAGAGAAAGATTGATCTCATGTCAAATCAAACAACAACTGAAAAGAAACGCTACTACGAACCAGCCCCTCAAGATATTGATGTGGCAAACTTCAAAAAAGTCGTTGAAAGTCGCCGTTCTGTTCGCAAATTTACTGATAAAAAAATTCCAGCTGAAGTTCTAGATGATTGTTTAGATTTGGCATTACTTGCGCCCAACTCATCAAACTTACAACCTTGGACTTTTTATGTGGTGCAAAATCCTAGCAAGAAAAAGCAAGTGGTTAAAGCTTGCCTAGGGCAACTTGCGGCTAAAACCGCTGCTGAATTAATTGTATGTGTAGCACGTACAGATCGTATTGATGAAATGGCAAAACGAAATATTAGCGAATTTCCATTTCCCGAAGCTCCAGCAATGGTACAAAAATATTATCGTTTTATTCCATATAACTATAAAACTGGTTACTTTAATGCATTAGGTAACTTTAAAAAAGTTGCATTTAAAGTGGTGCGTACTTTAGATAAACAATTACCTGTAACCGCTTTTAACCCTGCTGATACTCAACTTTGGGCAACCAAAACCACTGCTTTAGCATGTGAAAATTTGGTATTGGCTTTACGTGCCTATAGTTTTGACAGTTGTATGATGGAAGGCTTTGATGAGCCTTTAGTTCGTAAAATTTTAAAATTAAATGATCAACAGTATCCTGTCATGGTGATTGGTGCAGGTGAACGTGCTACAGATGGTGTGTTCTTCCCGCAGTATCGTTTTGATCGTGATTTATTTATTCAAAAAGTATAATTATTCAATATCTAATATTTGAATAAACTCAAAGGCAGGCTCTTCATAAGGATGGCTTGCCTTTAATGCCTTTGCCACAATACTAGCTTTATCTTCAGGCACAATGGTTTCTACACGCCACTCTTCAAGTTGCTCTAGTTCGTCTAATTGTCCTAAAAATGGATTTGCACCTTTAACTGGCTTAAATTGACCTATTCCTTTCACTTGCCAAGCACAATGTTCATAATTACCAATACCACCTGCTCCTGCTTCAAAAATAGCAAGTTTGGTTGACTCTAGATGAGAATCTGGAACGTAATAAATAAGTTTTAGCATTATTGAAATGACTCAAACACTAGATGATCAGATCAGAAATCATAGCGCTAAAAAAGCCTAAAAATCAAAGTGAAATATTCATCACTATATAGCCCACAGAAATCAATACTATTTGGATCGCTACAGTTAAACCAAACCAAAACCAACCTTTCTCTTTTGTATGTAGTGTTCTTAGATAATTTTCACTTTTCACCATAGGGTGCTCCAAATTTTTAGTTTTCTACAGATTTAATAAAGCAAAAAATACACCACTTAAAACCATAGAAATAAAAATCATCATGGTGCTAAGATAACCACTTTCCAACTCAACATGATAGGTCATCAAAATGGGATAACTTCCACTCAAACTCTTTTTCTACAACAAGAAAAACGACAAACACATCAGAACTCACCTTTAATTTTTACTGTAGATGATGTGTTTTCAAATCAAGAATGTCTCTCATTCATCGAACTTAGTCATCAATATCATTATGAAACAGCAGATATATTCGTAAACTCAGCTCGTCAAGTTCTTACAAATGTCAGAAATAATAAACGAGTCATTTATGATGATATTCAGCTTGCCGAAACACTATTTTCCAAACTCAAACATCTCTTGCCTGAGCAATTGAATGGTTGGACATTAAGTGGCTTAAATGAACGTTTTCGTTTTTATCGTTATGAAAATGGCGAAACATTTAGACCACATTGGGATGGGATTTATGAAGTGAATGATTGGCATAGTAGTCAACTGACTTTATTGATCTACCTAAGTGAAGATTTTACGGGTGGAGAAACAGTGTTTTACCGTGATAGTGGCATGCTGAAACCCTGTAAGGAAACTCAAATCGCGAGTATTCAACCCAAACTTGGGCAAATATTAGTATTTGAGCATCAGCTATTACATGAGGGAGCGCCTGTGCTTTCAGGTCAGAAATATGTACTGCGTACCGATGTGATGTATAAACATCCGATGCTGCTGAAAGATGAAAATAATCACAAGCTATAACTTTACATCGTTTTATTTAAAAGGCTTTACCCACGAAATGGGTTTAGTCTTTTTAAATTATTTTGAGTAAAATAGTCTTTTTGAAAAATCAAAACTAGAATGCAAAACTCTTTTCAATCACAATGGGACAGCCATTTCCCTAATAAAATTCCAATTTCTCACCTACTTAAGCACTACTTTACTCAATCTTGGTTTAGAATCCATAGCCTGCCTGAATCAAAAAGGTATGCGGATACGGCTGCCGAATATGAATTGTTATCAAATCGACATAATGAAATTATTACAGATTGTTTTGGGGAAAATACCTCTATCTTTATAATTTCAGGTCACTATTTTAGTCAGTCCTCTAATGATGAAGATTATGAACCTGTATTTGTGCTTCCTCCTTACCTATTTCATGCAGAAAAAGCCATTAATCTAAAACAAGTAAACCCTGAAGATTTTTATGAAGAAGGTGAGGATTATTTCTTTAGACCATATTCTATAAAAACAACTTGGCAATCGAATCAACACAATGACTTGTTGAAAAAGATCGCTGATGATGAAGTACGAGCTTTTATGATTTCATTTGAGCATAACATCATAGTTGCACCTTATGATGGTGGTATTGATTTTATTATTTTTAATGATGTAAAAAGGCAAGCTTTAAGGGATAAATATAGAGATTGGCTTTCACCAAGAGAAGATGGACTGTAATACCATTAAATTAAAATCTTTCTCAGGAATGACAATGCCTCTTGAAAAGTCTCGTGCCAATCTGCATTCGGTTTTTGCTTTAATGGATACCAAAAAAACGTAAAATCCAAACCTCCACCATCCTGACAATGATATATCCAAGTCTCTGGCAATTCAGCTTGTGTTTCACATAAATAGAAATGCCAATCTTGCTGATTACATTTGAGTATAAAATTTCCAATACACTTAGAATTCAGTTCAACAATTAATCCCGATTCTTCGAATAATTCACGAATCGCAGCTATATCATGTTTTTCATCTTGTTCTATCGTTCCTTTAACCAATTGAGTTCCAGCAAGTGGATGCCGAAAAGCCAATATTTCTAAGACTTGCTTTTGCTGCCTCAAAATTACAGGAACAACTTTTTTCATTTTTATCCCTTCTCTAAGAGAACTTAAAAATTCAACTTAAGGAGTAACTAGTCTCCCTTCTATAAATTTAGCTACCTACACTTTCTGTAATTTTTAAATATTGCTTCTCATATATCGTCATTGCAAAAGCCAAACCACATAAGATGACAAAACCGCAGGTCATTGGAATCAATGTACCATCATAAAGTTGTCCAATTATCGAAGCGAGAATCAAAGACAGTACAGATGATGATGCTCCAATGATCGCCGAAGCCATTCCTGCGACATGACCCATGGGTTCCATTGCAATCGCATTTAAATTGCCAAATAACGTTCCAAACAATAAAAATAGAATGCATGCATATAGCATAAACATCCAAAACGAAACTGGCACACCCACAAGCTGAATGATCAAGAACATTAACGAAATTAAACTTAACCCTAAAAAACCATAAATACAGATTGGACGCATACCAAACTTCATCACAATTTTAGAATTGGTAAAGGAAGCGATGCCCATCACACCTGCCAACACAGCAAAATAAGCACTAAACTCCTGTCCTGTTTTACCAAATTGCTGCATAAATATTTGCTGTGAAGTTCCTAAATAACCAATAAACCCACCAAAACAAAAACCAGCACACAATAGATAGCTCATTGTAGTTTTATTACTAACAACCTCCTTAAAACCATCTTTGAATGCTTGAACACGCATCGGTAAACGATTTTCAGGAACGAGCGTTTCTTCCAAACGCAAAGCCACCCATGCTCCAACAACAATGGCATAAACCATATATAAAACAAAAATATCACGCCAACCAAAGAAATGAATAATCAATTGCCCTAAACTCGGTGCAACTGCAGGTGCGACCATAAATACCATCATGATCAAAGACATGATACGTGCCATTTGCGCACCGCTATATTTGTCTCGCACAATCGAGATCGAAGCCACATAAGGTCCCGAAACACCAATCCCTTGAATAAAACGCCCGACCAAAAACCATTCAAAACTTTGTGTGGAATAACATAACAAACTTCCTAAAAAGTAGATCACGATTCCCGTAAATAAAATCCGTTTGCGTCCAATCGCATCGGACAATGGGCCTGCAATCAATTGCCCAATCGTCATACCTGAAAAAATACCAATAATGACCCACTGTGCCTGATTGCTATTTTGCAGTGTAAAAATTTTTCCAATTTCACCCAAAGCAGGTAACACCGCATCAATCGAAAAAGAAACAATTGACATCAACAATGCCATTAATAAGGCGAACTCGTGAAAATGGATTTTTGATTTCATTGTTATTCTCGTTCAACTTCATAAAGTGATTTTTGGATCATCCAAGCAAATAAACCACCTTTCGGTGGCTTATTCAATTCATTCATATCAAATGACACAAAGATCTATCCTACGATCTTCAAATACACTTTATTTAATCTTTAAAAAACAAAGCACTTTCTAAAAGTAATTATGAATAATTTAGATCTATTTATTTTATTCCAATTTGATACTTATGCTTAATTGATTCATTAACAGAAGCTGAAGCATATATTTTACTTTCTGCACTAGTATCTTCTGTAGCACATCCAACTTCGATTATGGATTTGGGAGAATATAGCTTAGATGAACCATCACTATTTCCAAGGATACGATTTTCTATTGAACTTGAAAACGCATTCACTTTATGTGACTGAGGAAATGCGAGACTTCCTATATTTTCATTCGCAGAATTTAACACTTTAAAATTCGTACATCCTCCCGCAATCATTAGCTCAGAAGCTCTCAACAATGCAAAATCACTTGCACGTTCTTGCGATGTTTTTTCGTTTCCTTTAAATGTCACTCTGAAATGATTTTGGGATAATTGAGTTTCGGCAAAACCCTGTTGCCCTAACAAAGCATGAGGCTGATAAGCTGTTGAACACCCTGTTAATAGAATAGATAAAATCAGTATTTTTTTCATTGTTTTATTCCCCCTCACGGATAGAGCAAGAATATCACATCCAAATCTCATTAAAACAATT
Source organism: Acinetobacter modestus (assembly GCF_014636095.1). GTDB lineage: Bacteria > Pseudomonadota > Gammaproteobacteria > Pseudomonadales > Moraxellaceae > Acinetobacter > Acinetobacter modestus. The sequence goes on along the minus strand of NZ_BMDV01000002.1, from coordinate 254,389 downwards.
TATCAATAAAAAATATTTATTATCAATAACTTAAATTTAATTGATTTGTATAGTTTATTTCTCTATAAAATCTATAACTTGTCAAAAAAAATGCCACTAAAAAAGTGGCATTTTCAACAATTGATGCTTAATTAACCAATAAATTTAGGTGTATCACAGCATCATCAAACATCATTATTTCATAGTAAAATGTCTATTATCTTTTCCAGAACATCCACTTGGGTGTTTGCTCACGTATTAACTTTTGAATTCGCTCTAAACCTGCGAGAGCCTCTTTATTAGAAAGGCGATAAAATTTTTCATATTCAGGATTTGGCTTACCATTGATTGTTTTAGGAAAAAGTTGGGTATCCTTTAAAGATGCTTTATATAGCTCTTGAGCATATTCTAAATTCTGCTCAACAATAATACCATTTTCATAAAAGTAACCCATCTGATAATAGGCGTACCAATTGTCTTGTCCCATCGCTTTGCTCACCCAATAATAGGCTTGCTCATAATTAATTTCCGTGCCCCAACCTTTTAAATACCAATCTCCAACTTGTGATTGAGCTGCATCATCCCCTCTTTTCGCCATTTCCACATAAAGCTGTGTGCGGAATTTCGCTCCATCTTTAATATAAGGTTTGTATATATCATTTGCAGTTTTTCTAATTTCCTCATTAGTATAATTTTGTGGCTGGGCTAATATTTTTTGAGCTTGTTTTAAAATCGTATCTTCGGAAAAACTCTCTAATAATTGCCATGCTTCTTGTTGCATGTTTTCAATTTGATCAATACCTGCACTCAACACTTCTTTCAAATGTTTTTGAGCTAAATCTAGATTTTTTTCAATACCACGTCCTTGTAAATACATCCGACCTAAAGATAAATGAGCAGCAACCACATTGCCTTCGGCTGCTATTGCATACAATTCAAAAGCGATATCCAAATCTTGTTCTACACCTAAACCATACTCATATTTATCAGCAAGATTATTAGTCGCAATAACATTTCCAAGATTTGACGATTCCTGATACCAACGAACAGCTTGTTTATAATCCTGTGCAACACCTATGCCGTCTTGATACATCCACCCTAAATGATATTGAGCATTCATCAATGCGGTGAGTTCTGTTTTTGGTGCTTGATTAACAATATGAGCGTAATGAAAAAACGCTTTTTCAGGACTGATGACTTCTTTGTTAATTTCTCGATAACCTTGATGATGAGGTGCTAAAAAACTCGATAACCAACCAAAGCGATAATATGAACCTAAGGCCAGTTTTGCTCGCCAACTACCTTGTTTCGCTGCCAACTCTAAGATCTCTACACTTTTGGCTAAATCCTGTGTGGTACCTGTTCCATTTGCATAGCGATTTGCCAATTCATAGCTTGCAATGCAATCCCCTAACTCAGAAGCTTCCTTATAAAAACCCAAGCTACGTTGGTGATCTTTTTCAATAATACGACCAATGAAAAATTCTAAACCAAATTCGCAAATAGCTGGGGTAAATTCAGATTTCGCTGCTTGTACAAGAGACTGTAAATAGGTATCAAAATCTTGTTGTGGATAAGCAATACATTTCGCCTGATAAAACAAAGCAAGCCCATTGCTATCCTGAATAAGTTTGGCAATTTTTTGCTCAATAAAAGCATGATTTTTTTCATTCGTTTCTTTAAGTTGTTCATCTTTCAATAAAAAACTAAGTAAACGAAAAACATCAGAACGCAAAACTAACGTTTCTGTTGTAGTGTATGCTCCCTCTAAATCACCAAATTTGATAGGCTGCTCAGCTTGTTCTTTTTGTCGATCTATATTTGTATGAATAACTCTAGGATAAATTACAGGATTATCTGTATTAGGATGCATTAATGCCACACCAATGACTTTTCCTGCATTAGTTTTTACAACATCCCACACTTTCATTACTGGAGATTCAAACGCATAACGTTCATCATTTTTACTTAAATAAAGAACAATATCCCCACGTTTAATTTCTTCGCCTGTTAAATAATACAATGTCATTTTGATTTTCCTTTTTATATTTTTTTAATTAAAAAAACCACCTTAAATTCATTCAAGGTGGTTTTTTTGACACACTAAATTAGATTAACCAATAAATTTGCGTGCATTACGGAACATACGTAACCAAGCACCATCTTCAGCCCAATCTTCAGGCTTCCATGAATGTTGTAAGGCACGGAAGTTACGCTCTGGATGCGGCATCATCACTGTTGCACGACCATCTCTAGAAGTTTGACCTGTAATCGCCTCAGGTGAACCATTCGGGTTCAACGGATAGTGCTGAGTTGGGTTCCCCAAGCTATCCACATAACGCAAGATCACTTGATTCTCTGCATTTAAAGCAGCAATTTGCTGTTCAGTTGCAACCAAACGACCTTCACCATGTGCAACCGCGATTGGTAAAATCGAACCTTGCATATCTTCAAGCAATACAGAAACAGATTTTTCTACGCGAACGTTAACTGCACGTGCCTCAAATACTTCTGAGGTATTCCGATGAAAACGACCCCAATGCTCTGCACCTGGAATCAATGGTGCAAGTTGTGACATCATTTGACAGCCGTTACATACCCCTAAGCTGAAAGTGCTCTCACGATGGAAGAACTGCTCAAACTGATCACGTAATTTCGGGTTGAACAATACTGATTTCGCCCAGCCACCACCAGCACCCATCACGTCACCGTATGAGAAGCCGCCACAAGCCACTAAACCTTCGAAGTCACTTAAGCTGACACGACCTGCAAGTAAGTCACTCATGTGTACGTCGATGGTATTAAAGCCCACTTTGTCAAAAGCAGCTGCCATTTCAACATGACCGTTCACACCTTGCTCACGCAAGATTGCCATGTTTGGACGACGTGTATTGATAAACGGAGCTTCAACTGGCTCATTTAAATCATAAGTTGCTTGAGCAATTAAACCTTTGTGGTTTTTATCTGCAATTAAGGCAAATTCTTGATCAGCAGTTTCAACGTTGTCACGTAAACGTTGGATTTGATATGAAACTTCTGCCCATGCTTGTTGTAATTCAGCACGTTCTAAAGTTAAACCATTCACAGCCAATTGATCAGTTGTATTGACACGGCCCACAATTGCAATTGTATCTTTCAGGCTTGACGCTGCAACTTCAACTTCTAACTGTGCCCAATCAGCCGCTGTAATTTGCAGTACAGCACCAATTTCTTCAGCAAATAAACTTTCAGTTGATTGATTTTCTAGAGCAACACCTAAACGCGATGCGAACATCATTTCAGCAACAGTCGCTAATAAACCACCATCACCGATGTCATGGTAAGCTTTGATCACACCACGATTGTTCCAGTCTTGAATCAATGTAAAGAATGCTTTGAAGTCATCAAAACTATCCACATCAGGTGTAACAGAACCAATCGCTTTATACACCTGCGCAAGGATCGAACCGCCTAAACGGAATTGACCTTTAGACAAATCAATACGTACAAGTACTGAGTCTTCTAAGTTCTTAAGTTCAGGTGTTAATGTCTTACGTACATCTAAAACAGGTGCAAATGCAGTGATCACGCCTGTCATTGGAGATGTAACTGCTTTGTCTTCACCATCATTCCAAGTAGTACGCATAGAAAGTGAATCTTTACCAACTGGAATTGCAATGCCTAATGCAGGGCACATTTCCATACCAATCGCTTTTACGCCTTCAAACAAGGCTTGGTCTTCACCTTTTTGACCAGCCGCAGCCATCCAGTTTGCAGAAAGTTTGATATCGCTGATTTGTTCAATGTTGGCGCAAGCAATGTTAGTAATCGCTTCAGCAACCGCTAAACGAGCCGATGCAGCAGGATTTAACAATGCAACAGGTGGACGTTCACCCATGGCCATTGCTTCACCTGTAAAGCCTTGCAAACTTGTGGTAGTTACTGCTGCATCTGCAACAGGTACTTGCCAGCGACCCACCATCTGATCACGTGCAACCATACCGGTAATCGAACGGTCACCAATGGTAATCAAGAATGATTTAGACGCCACTGTTGGATTCTTCAATACGCGGAAAATTGCATCTTTTAAATCAACTTTTGCAGCATCAAAGTCATTACCCTTACGCTCAATCGTTTCATACGAACGTTGCATACGTGGCGTGCCACCCAAGATCACCTGCATTGGAATATCGACAGGCTTGTTCTCAAACAACGGATCTTCAACGGTTAAGTGACGCGCTTCAGTTGCTTCACCTAATACCGCAAACGGACAACGCTCACGTGCACAAATTTCTTCAAACTGTTCTAAAGACTCTGGACGAATTGCAAGCACATAACGTTCTTGCGCTTCATTTGACCAGATTTCCATCGGGCTCATACCCGGTTCTAATGACGGAATCTTACGAAGATTCAATACCGCACCTAACTCATGATCATTCACAAGTTCAGGCATGGCATTGGATACACCACCCGCACCCACATCATGTACAGACACGATTGGGTTAAAGTCTTCTAAACGCCAGCAGGTATCAATGACTTCCTGGCAACGGCGTTCCATTTCTGGGTTTTCACGTTGCACCGAAGCAAAGTCTAAGCTCTCACCCATGGTACCGCTGTCTACAGAAGACGCTGCACCACCGCCAAGACCGATCAACATTGCAGGACCGCCCAATACAATAAGCAAGTCACCCGGTTGGATCGCATCTTTTTCAACATGGTCAGGACGAATGTTACCGTAACCACCAGCAATCATGATTGGCTTATGGAAGCCTTTCACGTCACCATTTACATTCTGTTCGAAAGTACGGAAATAACCATTTAAAGCTGGGCGACCGAATTCATTGTTAAACGCAGCACCACCCAATGGACCTTCGATCATAATTTGTAATGGCGATGCCATACGTGAAGGTTTACCGTAGTTATCTTCCCAAGGTTGTTCAAAACCAGGAATATTCAAGTTTGAAACGGTAAAGCCTGTTAAACCTGCTTTAGGTTTACCACCACGACCCGTTGCACCTTCATCACGGATTTCACCGCCCGAACCTGTTGCAGCACCTGCAAATGGAGCAATTGCAGTTGGATGGTTGTGTGTTTCAACCTTCATTAAAATATGAGCAGCTTGGCTCTTATATTTATAAACAAAGTGACCATTTTCATCCGCTTTCGGATAAAAACGCATGGTGTCATAACCCACAATCACAGACGCGTTATCTTTATATGCTGATAACACATCTGTCGGAGATTCTTTATAAGTATTTTTAATCATTTGGAACAATGATAATGGTTGTTTTTCACCATCAATTGTCCATTCTGAACCAAAGATTTTATGACGACAGTGTTCAGAATTTGCTTGTGCAAACATCATCAATTCGATGTCGTTTGGATTACGGCCAAGCTTAGTAAATGCTTCGGTTAAGTAATCAATTTCTTGCTCAGATAAAGCAAAGCCAAACTCATTGTTGGCTTTAACTAACGCTTCTTTTCCTTGACCCAAGATATCAATTGAGTTCAATGGCTTCGGTGCGGTTTCTGAGAATAAAGCTTTTGCATCATCAATATGAGCAAAAACACTCTCTGTCATACGGTCATGTAAAGCCAATTTCACTTCATTCGAAATCTCTTTCACACCTTTCAGTGTAAACAGTAGACCACGTTCTAAACGGTGAATTGGGGTATTACAGTTTTGGAAAATATCGGTTGCTTTAGATGACCACGGCGAGATGGTGCCGATACGTGGTGTCACTAAAATCTGGATTTCATCACTTGCAGCTTGGCGAAGTTCGAAAGATTGACCATCGTTTAAAAGTTGTAATGCCGATTGATGTTGCTGCTCGTTGAGCGCTTGATCAAACAAATAAACCCACTGGCTGTCAAAAGATTGAACAGAACTCATTGACGCTAAACGGTTTAAGAGTTGAGCTTTCTTAAAAGAAGAATGTGCTGATGCACCGGCCACGATAAACATGTTGACTTTGGCTCCACGGGCGGGTCTAACGAACCTACCACAATGTGACTTATGAGAGAGCGCATATTCTACTGTGAAAGCCTTCTTTCAGCTAGACATATCCATCTTAAAAATCAGTGTTTTCTATCTCAACTCACTTAATTTATTGTAGCTTTCTCAATTTTACTTTATTCGTAACAATTCATTTACTTTGATATGTAGAGAAAATTTCACCCTTCAACTTATCCCATAGGGCTCCAACTCGACCTCTTCCATGCGGGTGCCAAAATCAATAAACCCTCTCGCCTTAATTTCGTCAGCTGAAAACTATGTTGCCTCACGCTCCTGACAAACAAAAATAGCCATCTCTATTTTTCTGATCATTGCTTTCCGAATGCCACCTTACCCACATTTTGGACGCAGCTTTTAACTCCTCCTCAATCACTGAAACAGATAGGCTATAATAATCTTGTTGCTTCGTTTCACCGAATAACTATCAAAGTGAGACAAACTGAGTTATGAGTGAGTTAAATAAATTTTAGTTAAAATCATAAACAAACCAATTTAACGCTTTACCGTACAACGATGGAACGAGGCAAACAGCCATAATTAAATCTGTCTTGTTCTATATTCTTCTATAAAATTATTCAACCATTTAATATAAGCCAATTTATCTGGAGTATGATTTAAAACCTCATAATAATAAACTCTAAGTGCAACTTCAAAATATCCCCAATGCTCCCAAAGTTCTTGATTCTCAGGCACCAGGCCATAAATCCCTACAAAACACTCATTTGTAAATTTAGAATAATAACTATTAATTAAAGAATTAACATCCAATTGAGAGTTTTTAAAAACCGATTCAAAATGAGAGCTAACTCCCATAAAAAAGTGTATTACTTCTTCATTATCACCCACACTTAATACCGTCATTTACTTATCTACCATATATTTGCCTCGTTCCACCGCTGTACGATGGAATGCCAAACTAGCTAACCTTTTAACAAAATTTACTATTTTCACTTCAAGGTATGCACACAACAATCCTAACGCAGACGCAAAAATTTTAAACGCCAAACCATGTCGCCCTGCTCTAGTGCTTTAATCTTTTTTTTGGCATGATGATCTTGAACTCATAGTGAATAATGATGAATGGAACAAATGCGTTGGTTGGAATTGCTTTCTGCAATTCGTTTAGGCAGTAAAAAAAGTAGTACAGAATTGGCTCGAAGCCCTTTCCACAAAGATTATGACAGAATTATATTTTCCCAAAGTTTTCGTCAGCTAAATAGAAAAACTCAGGTTCACCCACTGACTCAACATGATGGCATTCATACGCGCTTAACCCATTCACTTGAGGTCTCTTGTATTGGTCGCTCATTGGGCATGTTAGCCGCAGAAAAAATCAAAGATGAATTACCAATGTGGATTTCCCCAGCAGATGTCGGTGCGATTATCCAAGCCGCCTGTCTGGCGCATGATATTGGGAATCCCCCATTTGGCCATGCAGGTGAATATGCGATTCGTGAATGGTTTGATGATGCATCACATCGAGATTTTTTGACCAAACTCACACCTGAAGAAGAAGCTGATGTACGTCAATTTGAAGGCAATGCTCAAGGACTGCGTCTACTCAGCCGTATTGATTATCATCCTGATGATGGTGGTATGCGTTTGACCTGTGCCACACTCGGCGCTTATTTAAAATATCCTTGGCTGTCAAAAACCATTGAGGAACAAGGTGATACTCCCTCACATAAAAGAGCAAAGTTTGGTTGTTATCAATCTGAAAAGGAAATTTTAAAACAGTTAGCTGAACAGCTCGGCTTAATTCAACTCGGTGAATATCATTATTGCCGTCATCCGCTCACTTATTTATTAGAAGCTGCGGATGATATGTGTTATGCCTTAATTGACTTAGAAGATGGCATCATCCTCAATATGCTCAGTTATGAAGAAGTTGAGCCCATTTTTCTAAATTTGATCGCCGACTTTGGTCGTCCTGAAGAGTTGCATTTACCCCATACCACATGGCAACAAAAAATCGCAGCTTTGCGTGGGCGTGTAATGAAACGTCTTGTCGATGAAGTCACTACTGCTTTTGCTAAACATCATTATGAAATTTTAACGGGTCAGCTTAAAGGCAGTCTGTTGCAATATTGCTCACCCGATATTGAAACAGGTATTCAAACAGCGAAGAATCTTGCTAGAGATCGAATTTTTGAACATCCTCAAAAATCTGGTTTAGAAATTATTGCGCATCAAAGCCTACAAACGATTTTGGATGCATTTATCCCATTAACCATGCCACATAAGACCTTAAGCTTTAAAGAGCAACGTTTGATGTCAATTTTGCAACATTCAGGCGTAAATCTACAAAACAACCACTATAATAATATTATGCAAGTTCTAGATATTATTAGTAAGTTCTCAGATCACCAAGCCTATAGCTTGGCGCAAGAGTTACAGGGAAATAAAGTAGGTTTTTTCTGATGGATAGATTTGTTGATCAAGGAATTTCTCCATATTCCTTTACAGAATCTCCCATTTTTGTCGAATGCCCTTTTTGCCATAAACATGCAATTATCTTTCAACAGAAACAAACTGATTCATTGGAAAAGAAAGCTGTTTTTAGCTGTCAATTTTGTTGTAAAAGTTTTGATCAGCAAGCTCAGCAAGAAAATAACTTAGGCTATTTTGCAGGTGCTTATCTGCATATTGATGAAAAATGTACATGTAGACAAGGCAAATTCATATGTCATCAATATTATCCCAAAATTTGTTTTATCCCGTCAGCCATTAAGCTCACATGCAATTTTTGTCTTATACAACGACAGATTTATCCTCAACCCTTTCAAATTTGGCGAGAACATAGCTATGAAGTCAGTCTCGACCCATATTTTGCTTATCGTTTATATTTGGCAACCGAAACACGGCATGGACTTATTTTTGTATATAACATCGAACAGTTAAATTGCTTAAAAGCGTATATATCTGCAAATTTAAGAGAACGCAAGTTCCCCAACTACAATCGCAGTTACTTCTCACGTTTACCTGCTTGGATAAAATCCACACGAAATCGTAAAGAAACCCTAAAAGCCATTTTGCGTTTAGAACAAATGGCAACTACTATTTAACCATTAACAAATAAGTGAAAGACGCGATGATCGGATGTTTAATTGGCGAGGTGTTTGCCTTAGAAGCCCCAACCGTATTGCTTAATGTAAATGGTGTGGGCTATGAAATTGACACACCACTTTCGACATTTTGCCAATTACAAAAAGGACAGAAAGTCACTTTATGGACACATTTGGTGGTTCGAGAAGATGCACAGCAACTATATGGTTTTAGTGATGCGCAAGAGAAAATCATTTTCCGTACTTTACTCAAGGTCAATGGTGTCGGCCCTAAAATGGCGCTCGGTATTCTTTCGACCTTGAGCGTGGACATGCTCATCCATACTGTTGAACATGGTGATGTAAAAACACTAGTCAAAGTCCCAGGAGTTGGTACTAAAACAGCTGAACGTTTAATGATTGAACTACGTGATCGTTTTAAAGCATTTTCAAGCACTACCGTTTCAAATAATACAGCGTCCGCTCAAATACAGTTCACTGGAAATTCTGCTGTTGCCGAAGCTGAAGCCGCTTTACAATCACTGGGCTACAAACCACTTGAAGCACAAAAATTGATTCAAGCTGTTAAAGCTGATTTTACCGAAGCCAGTGATATTATCCGAGCTGCACTTAAATCATTGAATAAATAAAGATAGACCGAACTCATTATGCAAGACCGTTTAATCAGTGGTTCTGAAAAACCAGAAGATCATTTTGATCGTGCGATTCGCCCAACCTCACTTGAAGACTATATTGGTCAGCCTGTGGTACGTGAGCAAATGGAAATCTTTATTGGTGCTGCACGAGGTCGTGGTGAAGCACTCGACCATACCTTGATTTTTGGTCCACCGGGTTTAGGTAAAACCACATTGGCAAATATTATCGCACGCGAAATGGGCGGCAATTTAAAATCCACCTCTGGTCCTGTATTGGAACGAGCTGGAGATTTAGCGGCGATGCTAACCAATTTGGAAGAAGGAGATGTCCTTTTTATTGACGAAATCCATCGTCTGTCTCCTGTCATTGAAGAGATTCTTTATCCAGCAATGGAAGACTATCAACTGGATATCATGATTGGTGAAGGTCCTGCTGCTCGTTCAATTAAATTAGATCTGCCACCATTTACATTAGTCGCAGCAACAACGCGTGCGGGGCTACTCACCTCACCTTTACGTGACCGCTTTGGGATTGTTCAGCGTTTAGAATTCTATTCTGTAGAGGATTTAACCCATATTGTCACTCGTTCGGCAAATCTTATGGATGTTCCGATTACTAAGGAAGGTTCAACTGAAATCGCTAGACGTGCACGTGGTACGCCACGTATTGCCAATCGTTTATTACGTCGTGTTCGAGATTATGCACAAGTGAAAGGCACGGGTGAAGTGACACAAGAGATGGCACAACGTGCTTTAGATATGCTAAATGTAGATAAAGATGGTTTAGATACTTTAGACCGTCGTTATATCAGTATGTTACTTGAGCGTTTTGAAGGTCGTCCAACAGGTGTTGAAGCTTTAGCAGCCGCGATGGCTGAAGATAGCGGAACACTTGAAGATGTAATCGAACCTTATTTAATCCAACAAGGTTATGTCATGCGTACTGCACGTGGTCGTATTGCAACAAATATGGCTTATTTACAGTTTGGTATGGCACCGCCTGAATAATTTAAAAATATTTTTAATAAAACACTTCTTATAATGAAGTAATTAAAATAATATACAGATTATTCTAATTACTTCATTATTTTATCAAGGGTAGAAATGAAAAATACATTATTAATAACATTATTTTGTGGTAGCACTGTATTATTAACAGCTTGCGGTGGTGGGAGTGATAGTAACAACAATGAAAACTCTTTACAAACCAAAGAAAAAGTAGACTACACTAGAGCAGAAACAATCGAATCTATTTACGAACCAATAATAAATTTATCTCAAGAGAAAAATAACATTTTTTTAATAGGTACTGAATTTGCTGAAAGCCTCTATTACAATATTTATGCTGGCAGCAACTTTAAATGTTCGGACGGATCATATACAAAAAATAGCGATAGAAGCATTACATTTAATAAGTGTAAATTTCTGGATTATGTTAAGGATGACAACAGCGGTATAATTCGTCTAAGAGTTATAACCATCTCTGGATTAGTAAATAGCAAGGAAACGCTTTATGAAGATTCAAAACGCTATGAGACTACACTGAAAAATTTCAAAATCATCTCGCCCAATAATGACAGCATTACGTATAATGGCAATATTCTCAGCAAATACAGTGATAATAATGCTCAATATCAAATTAAGAAAATGGCATTAAGTGCATTTGATAATGAGATAAAAGAAACACAACAATTAACTGTTAATAACTATCAACTAAACGCAAATAATCTTACAATCATAGGACAAGGAAATGTCGAAGGTAACCCTGAGGATAAAGTCTTCTCTGTAAACTTCAAAAGTGAACTTAGCTTTCAGAGCAATAATGATAAGATTGCTTTCTATCCTAATTATGCTGACATTGTAATTGAAGATACCAACAATGTAAAAAATTCAATTAAGCTTTCGAATACCAGCAATTATCAAGCTTTAATTAGTGCATATGCAAATGGTATAACAGTTAGTGGCTATCCTAAAATAATCGATTGGAATGAGCTCAATTAAATTTAAATGATTTTCTTTTTTTATTAAGCCCTACCCTTAGGGCTTTTTATCTAAACAAAGAACAGCAATATGTTATTTATTACTATTCCCATCTTTTGATTGACGCAATATCATTCCCTCAATTGCTCAGCAGTATGCAAAAATAGGTTAAAGATATGGCTAATCATTTTGAATTTAATATTCGTGTATATATCGAAGATACAGATGCAGGCGGTATCGTTTACCATGCCAATCACATTCGTTTTATGGAACGTACACGTACTGAATGGCTACGTGCAGCGGGCGTCGATCATTACTGGCATCAACAAGACTACAACTTCGTTGTACATCAAATTCAGGTGAAATATGTACGTCCAATATTAATGGATGACTTAATTACCGTTACAGCACGTGTTATTTCGTGTAAAGCAGCATCTTTTGTGTTGCAACAAAATATTTATCGTGGTGAAATCTTGCTGGCTTCAGGTGAGGTTACGTTGGCATGTTTAAACAAAGAGTTAATGCCACGTAGACTTCCTGAGGAAATACGTGATCTAATTCAAAAAGAATTAGCACAGGACTAAAAATAAACTTTTCGGCACAGTGACTTATGGCAACTAATTTAGAATCTTCTCTACATATTTCTGACCTGATTTTACAAGCCAGCCCAGTCGTGCAATTGGTCATGTTGATCTTATTACTAGCGTCAATTTTCAGCTGGTATTTAATTGCCAAATTACATATGGGTTTTAAAAAAGCAGCTCAAGATGATGAGCATTTTCAAAAAATGTTCTGGTCAGGTGCCGAATTAAACACACTCTACAATAACGCTCAGTTAAACTCCAAACGTAGTGGCCTAGAAGATATTTTTTATCAAGGCTTAGGTGAGTTTTTTAAACTACAAAAACGCAAAGCAGATACCAATCAAACCATTGAAGGTACTGAACGTATTCTGCGTGTCGGTCTAAGTCGTGATCAAGGCGGTTTAGAACAAGGTTTAGGAGCGCTTGCAAGTATTGGTTCTGTTGCGCCTTATATCGGCTTATTCGGTACGGTTTGGGGCATTATGAATGCCTTTATTGGTCTTGCTGCCGTTGATCAAGTTACTTTGGCAACCGTAGCACCGGGTATTGCTGAAGCACTTATTGCAACGGCAATCGGTTTATTTGCAGCAATTCCTGCTGTGCTTGCTTTTAACCACTTCACAGCGAAAGGTGAATCAATTTATTCAGATCGTGCATTATTCGCAGAAGAAATGGTCGCTCTTTTACAGCGTCAAGCGATTGGATCGACACAGGAAGATGCATAATGGCGATTCAACGATCTGGGCGTTTTGAACGCATCAAAAAACCACTGAAAAGTGATATGAACGTTGTACCCTATATTGACGTCATGTTGGTACTTTTAGTCATTTTCATGGTCACTGCACCTATGATTACCAGCGGTATCAAAGTTGATCTGCCCCAAGCCAATAATAATCCTATCGAATCGAAAGATATGCCTGCAATGGTAACGATTGGCAAAGATGGCAATATTTATTTGCAATACCAAGATCATAAAGATAGTGAACCTCTTTCACTTGAGCAGCTTGAAGCTATTTTGAGTGATGCTCAAAAGCAAGCGGAACAAGAAAATAAACAACTCACCGTATTAGTGAATGGTGATAAATCTCGCCCCTATGGTGAGGTTGTATCACTCATGGCTAGTTTACAAGAAGCAGGTTTAACTCAAGTTGGTTTACTGACAGAGCCATTAAAATAAGTTATGAAAAAATTTCAAGAGCCACCTTTTAAACAAAATGCAATTGCGCTAGGTTTTACCCTTGGGGTACATGCAATTGCGATTGTTGGCTTGCTTTTCTTAGGTCTAAGTAAACCGCCTGAGCAACCTAAAAAACTGACTACAATTTTAGTTAAACCAGAAGATTTGCCACCACCGATGGCTAAACCAGTAGAACAGGAAACGACTGCTGAAAATCAAGCAGAAGAAATACTCAGTCCAATCGTTGATAATACTCAACCTGAAAACCTTCCAATCCCACCTGTTACACCTTCTGCACAACAACTCGCTGATGCTAAACAAAAAGCTGAGCAGCAAAAACAAGCTCAATTAGCAGAACAAAAACAGAAAGCAAAAGAAGCTGCTCAAGCAAAACAAGCAGAAGAACAACGCAAAATTGCCGAAAAACAACGTGCAGATGAAGCAGCAAAACGTCAAATAGAACAGACTGCTGCTGATAAAGCTGCAAAAGACAAAGCCGCTGCTGATAAAGCAGCTAAAGATAAGGCTGCCGCTGATAAAGCAGCTAAAGATAAAGCCGCTGCTGACAAAGCATCAAAAGACAAAGCCGCTGCTGATAAAGCAGCTAAAGACAAAGCCGCTGCTGATAAAGCGGTAAAAGACAAAGCCGCTGCTGATAAAGCGGTAAAAGACAAAGCTGCTGCTGATAAAACGGCAAAAGACAAAGCTGCTACTGATAAAGCAGCTAAAGACAAAGCCGCTGCTGACAAAGCATCAAAAGACAAAGCCGCTGCTGATAAAGCAGCTAAAGACAAAGCCGCTGCTGACAAAGTATCAAAAGACAAAGCCGCTGCTGATAAAGCTGCAAAAGACAAAGCCGCTGCCGATAAAGCTGCAAAAGATAAAGCCGCTGCTGATAAAGCTGCAAAAGATAAAGCCGCTGCTGATAAAGCTGCAAAAGATAAAGCAGATACCGAAAGAGCCGAAGCAGATGCAAAAGCCGCTGCTGCTAAAAAGGCAGAGCAAGAAGCCGCTCAGAAAAAAGCCGATGTGAAAAAAATCGCTTCAACAGCTAAACGAGATTTTACGAATAAAGTTTCCTCTGCATGGAAAGTACCTTTAGATTCTCGTGGTAAAACTGTAGGTGTTAGATTTTTGCTATCAGACTCTGGACAAGTCCAATCTATTGTAATCACACGCTCTAGTGGGGATGATGAATTAGATGCAAGTATTAAAGCTGCCATTCAAAATGCAGCTCCATATCCAATGCCTGAAGATCCAGATGCTCGTAGAGATGCAAAAAATGTAACTTCAAACTTTACAGCGAAATAGTAATAAATAGTTAATGTTACATGCTTTTAATAGCACAAAGCATGTAACTATGTTAAATAATCAACAGCCACAAAAATACGAACACAAGTAATTGTAACTATGGACAAGACCCGTAAGCACCTCATCTCCTTCGCAGTTTTTACTGCAATTAGCGCAATTGTTCCAACAGCAACTTTTGCACAATTACACCTTGAAATTGCAAAAGCACCTGAACAAGCGCCTAAAATTGCAATTATCCCTTTTATAAATGACAACTCGCTTTACCCAATTATTGAGAATGACTTAAATCGTTCAGGTCGATTCACAAGTGCGTCGCAAAACCTACCTGCAACTGCAAGCATTAACCAAATCCAAGCTGGTGACTGGCAAAATGCCGGTGTGCCCTATGTTGTGGTTGGTCAAATTAAAAACATTGATGCGAATACATTTGAAATTCATTACCAACTTTATGACGTACAAAAGCAACAATATTTATTAAACGAAGTTCTAACCGTACCAAGTAATCGCGTTCGTCAAGCTGGGCATATGATCAGTGATGCGATATACCAAGCTCTGACTGGTATTGCTGGTGATTTCAGCGGTCGTATCGCTTATGTATTACGTAATCCAGAAACTCCTGCTCAACGTTATACATTACAAATCGCCGATACTGATGGCGAACAGCCTAAAACGGTACTGTCGTCACGAGATCCAATCCTTTCCCCAACATGGACACCTGACGCTAAAAAAATTGCTTATGTCTCTTTCGAAACTAAACGTCCTGCAATTTACATTCAGGATTTAGCAACGGGTCAACGTGAGGTTTTGGCGAGCTTCAAAGGCTTAAATGGTGCACCAAGCTTCTCGCCTGATGGGCAATCAATGTTGTTCACAGCATCTATGCATGGTAATCCTGAAATTTATCAGATGAATTTAAATACGCGCCAATTACAGCGTATGACAAATGACTCAGCGATTGATACCGAAGCACGTTATGCACCTGATGGAAAATCATTTATTTTCACCTCAGATCGTGGTGGTTCCCCACAAATTTATCGCTACAGTTTTGATGATAGTTCAGTTAAACGCCTTACCTTCAAAGGTGCATTTAATGCACGCGGCACTTTAAGCGCCGATGGTAAAAAAATTGCTTTAGTTCATCGACCAAGTGGCAGTAATTACAAAGTCGCATTACAAGATATTAATACAGGGATCACTAATATATTGACACCAACCAGTCTGGATGAGTCACCAAGTTTCTCTCCGAATGGGCAGATGGTTGTTTATGCAACACGTGAAGGTAACCGCGGCTTACTCTCTATTATGTCTACAGATGGTCGTTTCCGTATGAATTTACCAAGCGAACAAGGTGAAGTTCGTGAACCAGCTTGGGCACCAAAATAAATTTGATTGATTGGAGAATCACATGAATATTAAATACCTAACACTTCCACTTTTAGCTGCGACGATTGCTTTCACAGGTTGTGCGAGTCGTAAACCTGCTGCTGAAATCACAGCAGGTAATACTGCGCCAAACAGTTCAACTACAGTAAGCACAGAAGGATTAAGTGAAGATGCTGCATTAAATGCGCAAAACTTAGCTGGTGCATCATCTAAGGGTGTCACTGCTGCAAACAAAGCTTTTTTAGCGAAGCGCGTAGTTCACTTTGATTATGACAGCAGTGATTTATCAAATGATGACTATCAAACACTTCAAGCACATGCACAGTTCCTTGTCGCAAATGCTAATTCTCGGGTGGCATTGACAGGTCACACGGATGAACGTGGTACGCGTGAATACAATATGGCTTTAGGTGAGCGTCGTGCAAAAGCTGTCGAAAGTTTCTTGATTACCAATGGTGTCAACCCACAGCAGTTAGAAGCCGTGAGCTACGGTAAAGAAGCCCCTGTAAACCTGGGTCATGACGAAGCAGCGTGGAAAGAAAATCGTCGCGTAGAAATTAATTATGAAGCAGTGCCACCATTATTAAAATAATGTTTGGATTTGCAATAAAAAATGCTCACAATGTGAGCATTTTTTATTTTTGATTAAGATGAAGACTCTTGCTTCAACTGAGGTTGCATCGACTCAATCATATCGTGCTTATTAAATTCTTTATACTCAGGCTTTGCTTCATACTCTTTCCAAGCATCTTTCACACTTTCTTTCGAAATCGTATCTAGGCTAATTGATTCACTTGGCGTGGGGGTAGCTTCAAAATTTTTGGTTGACATCGTTCCTCTCCAAACTTCCTGTCTAGTATGCAATCAACATAGCATGTAATAGAACGCTTGTAATCACAAAAGCAACATAAATAAAGTAAGATAATTTTTATTTTCGAGCGATCTCATCTAGAATAGCGACATTCTTTTTTATCAATTTTTGATGCGGCTAAATCGGAGCAATTCAATATGTCAAACCTTACATTATCCCAATATTTAGAACAACAAAAAGGGAATTTGACACCAGAATTGGCGCAAGTCATTGAAACAATCGCGGCAACATGCCAAACAATTGACCAAGCACTACAAAAAGGTGCTTTAGCTGGTATTTTAGGCAGTGCTGGCAACGAAAATGTACAAGGTGAAACTCAAAAGAAATTAGATGTCATTTCTAATGACTATCTTATTGATGCATTAAAAGCACATCCGCAAGTAGGTGGATTAGCTTCTGAAGAATTGGATGACTTCACGCCTGCCCAAGAAAATGGCAAATATTTAGTGTTATTCGATCCACTCGATGGTTCAAGCAATATCGACATCAACATGTGTGTTGGCACAATTTTCTCTATTCTTCCCGCTAAAAATGCAGTCACTCAATCTGCCGATTTTATGCAAGCGGGTACTGAGCAAGTGGCGGCTGGTTATGTGCTTTATGGTCCTTCGACCATGTTAGCGCTTACCGTAGGTGCAGGTGTTGTATTCTTTACTTTCGATCCAACCACTCAAACCTTCCTACTTACTACGGATCAAGTACAAGTTTCAGTAGATACACAAGAATTCGCTATCAACTCATCAAATCAACGTCATTGGGAAAATCCAGTGAAACGCTATATTGACGAGCTTTTAGCGGGTAAAACATCAGTCCGTGAAAAAGATTTCAATATGCGTTGGGTTGCATGTATGGTGGGTGATATTCACCGCATATTATGTCGTGGCGGCATCTTCCTCTACCCTTATGATCTCAAAGATCCTAAAAAAGCAGGTCGTTTGCGTTTGATGTATGAAGCAAATCCAATGAGTATGTTAATCGAACAAGCTGGCGGTGCTTCTACAACAGGACGTGTTCGCATTATGGAGATTCAACCAACAGAATTACACCAACGTGTTCCTGTTATAATTGGCTCTAAAAATGAAGTGGAACGCGTAACAAGCTACCACTAATTACTTTTATGTTCAGGGCATTATTATCATCTTATAATGCCCTTTTGGATCTTTATATTATGGCTGTTATTTTTCTAGAATCAAAAGACAATGCAAAAATCAAACATTTGCGTGGGCTGATCGAACTTAATAGTGCTCGAAAGAAACATCAGCAAACTGTTCTAGAAGGTACTCATCTGTGTTTAGCATGGCTACAACAACATAAAAAAATCTTTTCATTATTTACGACTGAACAAGCTCTCGATCATCCTGAATTACAAGAGGTGATTGAATTACACCAAGGACATATTTTTGTCATTAGTGAAGTACTGTATAAAGATTTAAGTACTTTAGGTACAACCCTACCTTGTTTAGCAATTATTGATCTTCCAAAAACGTCGTTAACGATTGACTTCAAAGCAGATACACTAATTCTCGAAAATGTCCAAGATCCTGGAAACGTCGGTACCTTACTCCGTTCAGCTGCTGCCGCGAATATTAAACAAGTAATTTGTACGCAAGGTTCAGCCTCTCTTTGGTCCCCACGTGTATTACGCGCAGGAATGGGCGCCCATTTTAGCGTACATTGTTTTGAGAATTTTCAGTTAACCGACATTCTTCCCAAGTTTCAAATTCCTGTGTTTGTAACGAGTTCACATCGTTCAACCAGCTTGTATAGCAAAGATTTAAAGCAAGCATGTGTTTGGATTTTAGGTAATGAAGGACAAGGTGCAAGTGACTATGCCCTAGAACATGCTCAGGCTGTTACTATTCCTCAACCAGGTGGGCAAGAATCTTTAAATGTTGCCATCGCTGGATCAATTTGCTTTTTTGAAATGGTTCGCCAACGTCAATAAAAACGTTAAATTATTTTAAATACGATTTTTTTAATGAAAAAATCCATTACACTCATAAAATAATTGCTTAAGTTGTCAACGCATCCACCATTTTCAACGTTATATGATTAATGAATTGAAATAATGGTGGGTATCCATGACAGGATTTTCCATCTCTATGGATTTAGCACCGAAACAGGCTCGAACTGAAAATGGTACTGATTGTAGTACTGTTGAACAACGTCTGCGTTTTTTTATGCAAGACGTTACAGGTCGTGCACTTGTGATGATGGAAAGTGCAACTCAGGGACAACAAGGCATTGCAATGGATTTGGTACAAGAAGCCTTTATTTCATTGCATAAATCATATTCAGATAAAAGTATTGAAGAATGGTATCCATTGTTTTACACCATTTTAAATAACAAATTGCAGGATTGGAGGCGCAAAGAAGCGCGTCGAGCGACTCCTTTCTCATTATTCAAAAAAATTAGCTTAGACGATGATGATGAAATTGTTGATATCGTAGATGAATCTACCCCCAATCCATTTGAATTTCTTAATCAAGAAGTCACAATGGATGAAATCCAAGCAGCAATTAACCAATTACCAGTACGCCAGCAACAAGCATTTATGTTAAGAGCATGGGAAGGCTTTGATACGACAACCACAGCTCAAATTATGAACTGCAGTGAAGGTAGTGTTAAAACACATTATCATCGTGCAATCCAAGGACTTAGAATTGCTTTAGAGCATTTAAATCCACATACGGGAGGGTCATCAAATGAATAAAGATGAGTTCACTAAATCAGTGACTTCCAAACTCGACCAACTAGCAAAAGAGCAACATCACAAAAAAATGTTAGTGATGAACCATGTTCTAGACACTGTTCAAAAGAAACCAACCTCTTATTACAGTCTCTGGAAAATGGGAGGCTTTGCTTTAGCAGCAGCCCTTACTGGTATCGTTGTATTACCAAGCTCTCTACAACTGACCGATAAGCCACAAAGTCAGGTCGTCGTAAATCCAAAACTTTCACCACAAATGGTTGAAGATATGGAAATGTTGATGGTACTTGGCGAGGATAAAGTTCCACATGGCAGCTAAGAAAATAGCAATTGTTGTGTGCACACTCAGCTTACTTCAAACAAGTTTTGCTGGTTCTGAGCGTTTTTGGGTGTTCTCAAAATCAAATAAACCAACTACAGAAGAAGCTTGGGATGATTTATCTCGAGAAGAACAACGTGTTCTTATTAAACGTTATCAAAGTTTAAAAGAAATCCCAACCGATCAGGGATCTCAGCTTCAACAAAGAATGGAATGGTTTACACAGCTTCCAGAAGATGAAAAACAAAAAATGCGTGATGTTTGGCAAAAACTAGGAACTCAAGAACGTAATACTTTGCGTAAACGTATGCAAAATGCCAGTGCTGAAGAGAAAGTGAACATCCGTGAAGAATACTTAAGTAAATATTCTGAACACTAATTACTTTTAAATGTTACTCTTTTGTTGTAGACATTTAATTTATAACTTGAACATATAAAAAAGAGCGCTTTAAAAGCGCTCTTTTTATTCAATATTACTTTTTATAACGACGATAAGCTAGTAAACCCAACAAACCTAATACTGAGAAAATACCCTCACTACCTCCACCACTTTTCGCAGGTCGAGTATCATCTGAGGTAGTTGCAGTACTAATCACATTTACAGTTCCCACATTTGAAATCTTTGGAGTTTCATCGTTATCATATACCTGATAGTTAAATGAATAGTTAAATGGATTAAATGTATTCGCCTCTTGAATATAAACATTTCCACCATAGCACGTTTCTTTTTCATCTGGTTCAGGACATTTACCTTGTCGATCAGCTGTTACAATAATATTATTGGTTGGTACATTCGATAGACGTATAGGTAATTCCTCACCTAATTCATTTACCCAAAAATTTGGTTTAAGTGGTTGAGTCTCGGGCCCTTTTCCACCAATACTAGTATCACCAGCATCACTTGCAAAATCCAGTAAATTTACTTTTACTTTTTCCTTTTTTTGATAGTTTAATGTTACAGATGTATCTTTTACTTCAGGCGCCTGATTCATAAATGAGGCTTTAATTAATCCTATTGTTTGTATCGAAGGGTCTTTAATATATGTTATTGTGTATTTACACAAAGCTTTATCACTAGCTTGTGTAATTGTATCATCTTTTCTATAAATAGCTATTTGCTGTATTTCTGGCACCCAAGCACATACTAGATTCTCATCATTTATGACCCGGTTTTCTGAATCATTGAGTTGACCGATTCCTAATGTATCTATTTTTATCGAATATAACTCTGGATTGAAAAAGTCTAACCGATGAGTACCATCAGATAATATAGACTCATGAGGTAAAGGAATACCTCTATCTCTTAAATCAATATAAATTCCACGATATTTAATATTTTCTTTAATATTAAAATAGTCGATTAGTTTCTTATATTGATCAAATCGATATTTATAATATGTAAGATATTGTGGATCATTTGGATTTTTAACTAAATTTTCGAAATAATCATATTGATCTTTAAAACCATTTATTAATGTCGATAGAGGTTGATTAGTAACTGACTCAATATCAGCTGCCTTTAATTTCATTAATTCGACAGAACCAATATCACATTTATTTTTTAAATCTGGTTGGAAAAATAGTGTTGTATTAGTAAAACGAGACAAACCCCTTTGCTCCTTTTCACTGCAAAAGGTCGTACTATCAGCACCAGTATCAACTAAGCCTTTAAGATCTTTATCTACTCCTGACTTATCAATAATCTTAGGATAATACAACGGTAGAAAAGCAGTGTATTCAGAAGGTTCTTCAATAAGCCCACTTAATACCTTATTTATAGGAACATCTGTCAAATCAATATTACTAGTATTATCCTTGAAAGATTCATCAGGTAAGTCACATTTAGATAATCCAGTCTTGGCAAATGCATTATAAAGAAAATTTACACCTACTTTCTCTTGCTTGGAGACATCACCCAACAAATAACGACACGAATATGCTCCAGTATTATAATTAAGAACATTTGAATATAAGTTTTTCTTACCTAATTTATCATAGAGTAAAATTGTATTTGCATTATTTTCAACGATCGTATTACTTTTTAAAGTTAAGGTGCTGTCATTGCTGAGTATACTTGGATTGTTTTGAGTTTCCGTACTAGCTTTTGTATCACCAGAAAATTTTATTAAGTTGCCATAAGTCGAATTAGCTGTATTTTTAGCAATTGTATTTGCCTCCAACGTCACTGCAGGCAAGCCACAGAACTCCATCATACTTGATGAAGTTTCAGATCCATTCTTGACTAAACTATTTGAAGTAAAACCAATCTCTCGTTTCAAATAGCCCACATCATTCATACAACTCATAGCAATAATACTGCCATATAAAGCATCATTACCTTCAAACAAGCTTTTAGAGATTTGTACAGAACCTGACATTCCAGCTAAATAAATTGCCCCCCCTGCTCCAGTTTTTGCTTTGGAATTTATTATCTTGCTACTCTGCAAAACTAAGTTAGCTCCAGCATAGATCGCCCCACCATTTTCCTGATCTGGTGCAACCCCACCAGAAAGTATCAAATTACTTATGGTTAAAGGTTGTTTCTTTAATGTTGTATTAAAAATACGAGAATTTTCAGCTTTAATTGTTGTTTTCAGATCAATCTGAGCAGGATATTGATTAACAACATCATTAATCAATATATTTTTATTTTCCCAATCAGCAGGCGTCGCACCCCAAATTCTTACTTCTGAATCAGGAATAAGTTCACTTTTTAATGTATAAACTCCTGATTCTAATTGAATATCCTGAATATTAGAATAAATATCATTTACAACACAACCGTGAGCAGATATACGTGTTTTTGCAACAGAAAATGCTTCTCTTAATGAGCAAAAAGCATCATCTTTTTCTTCATCTACAAATGTAGTTACTTTGATCGGACCTGTTTCACTATTTGTTGCAGCTAATAAAGGCATAGCAGAAATAACCATAATAGCCAATAGCGTTTTTTTATAATTTTTCATTACATGTATCATCCTTGATTATGATTTAAAACGTCTGAACCCGATCAAACCTAACATCATTAGAATCCATCCCAAATTCATACTACCAACATTTACAGTTCGGCTCTGAAAATTATTTGGCGGATCTTGCACAATCGTTGTTGGAATATCAATATAATAATTTGATGGATCATTGAAACGAGTAATCGTAGTCATTACACGTATATTAAACTTATCTGCACCATGCCAATTACCATTTGGCAGGTAAATCACATTACCTTTTGAATCAAGTGTCAGTGTTCCTTTAGATCTAGTTTCAGTTTGTTCAACTTCAAGACAACCTGACTGCCAAGGATGCCCATTTTTATCGGTTTCACTCTTGAAAATAACTTTACAAGTTTCAGGTGTAACCAATTCACCATCCAACAAACTATTTGCAATACTAAATTTTGCTGTTTGTCCATATAAAATATCTTGACCAGCAATTTGTACATCACTACGGTTTACGACTAACTCAATTGCTCCAAGATCACATAATTCACTATATATGCTTCGACTTTTACCTCTTTGATCTGAAGTTTCGCAACTGATTAAACCTTTAGTTGCCCCATCACTAAAAATTCGTCCCTTGTTAATAATTAATGATTCAGACAATGAATTATATGATGTGAGCAACCGTGGCTGAAAGAAACCTAACATTTGATCTTTCGGAGTAGAATAAGGACAAAGTAACCCTTTATCTTGTGGTAGATCACAATCACCTTCTAGTTGATCCCCAGCAAGCAGATTTGTATTTAACAAAAAATTAGGACGTTCAGCTGGTGCATTACGGTCACATGCTGACTCAGTCAAGTTACTTTGAATAACTGTTGCATCAGTAGCGTCAGAAAGACAATTTGTATTATTCTTAGCAATAATACTATTTGAAATAAATGCACCATCTTCTAATTTAGAGGTTGTCGTACCACCTGTTGTGGTAGTTGATGTCCATTTAGGTGCCTGTAAATACAATCCTGCATCATTATAAATCATGGTAATATTATTTAATATCATCCCACTACGTATGTTTGCAACATATCCAACTTTATTATTATAAATCGTTGAGTTTCTGATCCCAAAAGCACCTAGAGAAAGTGCATTTGCAACTGCTGCATCATTATATGCACTTTGCACATATAATATTGAACCCATTGATTTAACTTCATTATTTCGAATAACAGATTGAGCAATATAATAGCGTGGGATTTCACTATAAATAACTGCACCTTGATCAGCTTTATTTCCCTCAAAAAGGCTATTACTTATACTAACAATACCAGCCATTTTTTTGTCTGAAAGTAATCCTTTATTATAAATTGCTCCTCCAAAAGTCGCATTACCATTCATTAATTTTGAATATTGAATTGTTAATATTTCACGATTTAGAATCAGGCCACCTTCAACTACTTTCTGCGATGACCCTTTAAGATTTAGTTCTTTTAAGCCCACTGATAAAAGTTCATTTTCTACATTATTATCATCTATAATAAAAATACTTTCCGAACCCAACATTTTAATAGTAGCATTATTTAAACCTTTTTTATTATCATTAAAATCAGTACTGGAAGCAGTATTAATAGTCATCGCTGCTTTAATTTGTATTGCCTTATTTAGAGTATATTCTTTATCACGTTCTAGAATAATAATCGATGAAGCATCTTTATTACCACAACCATGATAACCATTTTCAAACTCTTTTTGAGTTCTCAAATTTAAAAATTCAACAGCTTCACGTAATGAACAAACGGTATCATCTTTGTCTTCATCAACTAATGTTGTAACTTGAATATCCGCAGAATATACATGTCCAGTAATCGCAAATAAAGCGCAGGCAAGCGTCCGTTTGAGCATACCGTTCTCCTTCTATTTTCATTTTTCTTAGTATTGCAAACTACAAATTTGCAACCACATTCCTTTGTGCGTACTTTGTCATAGCTGTCAAAATTACTCAAGAAATTTTATGCTATTAGTGATATTCATCAATCAGAGCAAAAATTTGCTTAATCGTTGTATTTGAGAGCTTTGTTTTCTCACCTTTCAACATCTTTTCAAGTTGGGCAAGTGTCTGTAATAAAATGGAAGCTTGATGTGGCCCATTACTCAACAAATAATCAATAATTTGTTGGTCAAAATGAATACCACGTCTCGTCATAACAGAGTGTAATAAAGCCTGTCGATCTGTATATGAGCTTCCATTTGGTACTTTGACACTGACCGCTTGAGTCAGCCTCGACTGTAAGTCAGGTAATTCTAATTTTAATTCTATCGGTGCTACACGCGATGAAAAGACTAGTTGGCCCTCATGATTATTCATTAAATGAAAAACTGCTTTTTGCCAATGAGGTACGCCACTAATTGCATCAATATCATCTAATGCCACTAAATCATAAAACTCTAATGAAGTAATCGCTTCAATTGGTGCATCTAATAATTCTAATAATGAGACTTTTATTGCTCGACGACCTAATTCTAAATATGAATCACAAATTGCAGAGAGTAAATGACTTTTACCAGTACCAGCACCACCATAAACATAAAAGCGATTTACCAGTCCAGTATGTAACTGTCGTATCGCATCAACTACATGACCCCACCCTGGCCCCGAGAAATCGCTAATTCGCGCATCGAGCTGTGGTTCTATATCTAGTTGTAGTTGACGCATATCGTTAATTTGTTCCTCAATTACTTTAGATCATTTGAATGTGAAGTTTCGCTATCTTGAGAGTTTTTAATCTCAATATCAAGTTCTACATCACCAGCATCAACATTTATACGTTGAATTTCACCATGTGGAATACTGACCTCTATTGGAGATCCGTAAAACCGGCTTTTTTCGTAATTATCTCTTGCGTGTTTAAGTAGCACGACGATAACAGCCGCTACAGGCAAGGCAATCAGCATCCCTAAAAAACCACCCAGTTGAGCACCAGCTAGTACCGCAAATACAACGGCAACAGGAGATAGACCAATTTTGTCACCGAGTAAGAAAGGCTGCAAAATATATCCTTCGACCATTTGCCCAATCATAAATACAATACCCACTAAAAGTAACTGCATCCAATCAAGACCAAACTGGAATAATGAAGCAATCACAGCCGCGATAATACCAACACCAAAGCCTAGATATGGGATAATACTGGCCAAACCAGCAATCATTCCAATAATTAAACCAACTTCTAAACCAATGATTTGCAAGCCAACGGCATACACTATTCCTAATAGCAGCATTACGAGAAACTGACCTTTAACAAACGCTCCAAGGACACTATGACATTCACGAACAATGACTAAAGTTGATTCTTCATATGGACGAGGTATTAAACGACGCATACTTTGCAACATTCTTTCCCAATCAAGTAAGAAATAGAATGAAATGATAGGAATCAAAATAAATACGCCACCTAATTGAATAAAATTCAAACCAGATTGTGCTAAACGTAAAGCCATGACTTGAATACTATCTGCACTATAATTCGTTTGAATGTATTCCATAATTGCTTTAGAAATCTGTTCTGTATCCAACTCCATTGGGACAACATTAAAAGTATGGGATACCCAAGGTAGAAATGTCGCATTTACCCAATGTATACCTGCTGGAATACTATCTCGCGCATAGATTAATTGCTTCCAAACCAATGGGACAAGGAACCATAAAACAACTGTTAAGGTTACGCCAATCCCAACAAAGACGAGACTGATCGCCAACCAACGAGGTAATTTAATTTTTACAAGGACATCTACAAGGGGGCTAAAGAGATAGGCAATAAAAAAAGCGCCAACAAATGGTAATACAACTGGTTTTAATAGATACAACACCCAAAGTAGTAATGCGAGTCCTGCGAGGATAAAGATACGACGTAGTACCTGATCTTGCATAAAATCTAGCCTTTTTTCGTGTAATCGTTATAAATGGGAAAAAAATTTAATTAAAGATAGCATTTTCGAGCATAAATAACATAAGAGTTTCGTATATTCAGGTTATAATCTGCCGCCAATGCGGAGACTTCACTATGAGCAACTCAACTTCTACCCCAAATACTGGTTTAAGCTATAAAGATGCGGGCGTCGACATTGAAGCGGGCGACGCACTGGTCGATCGTATCAAATCAGTCGCAAAACGCACTACTCGTCCTGAAGTAATGGGCGGTCTTGGTGGTTTTGGCGCACTATGCAAAATTCCAAAAGGCTATGAAGAACCTGTATTGGTTTCTGGCACAGACGGCGTAGGTACAAAATTACGTTTAGCGTTAAACCTAAATCGCCATGACACAATTGGTCAAGACCTTGTGGCAATGTGTGTAAACGATTTACTCGTTTGTGGTGCTGAACCATTATTTTTCCTAGACTACTATGCAACAGGTCATTTGAATGTTGATGTTGCAGCAAATGTAGTAACGGGTATTGGAAAAGGTTGTGAACTTGCTGGCTGTGCACTTGTTGGTGGTGAAACTGCTGAAATGCCAGGTATGTATGAAGGCGAAGATTACGATCTTGCTGGTTTCGCTGTTGGTGTAGTTGAGCATAGTAAAATTATTGATGGCACTAAAGTAAAATCTGGTGATGTACTGATCGGTGTTGCATCAAGTGGTGCTCACTCTAATGGTTACTCATTGCTACGTAAAATTTTAGATGTTAAGAATGTTGATTTAACTCAAATCGTTGATGGTCGCCCACTTGCAGATGTTGCAATGGAACCAACACGTATTTATGTAAAACCAGTACTTGAACTTTGCAAACAAGTTGATGTTCATGCAATGGCACACATTACTGGTGGTGGTTTACCAGGTAACTTACCGCGTGTTCTTCCAAATGGCGCACAAGCTGTAATTGATGAATCAAGCTGGGAATGGTCAGAATTATTCCAACTATTACAACGCGAAGGTAATGTAGAACGCTTTGAAATGTATCGTACATTTAACTGTGGCGTTGGTATGGTAATCGCTGTTGATGCAAGCGAAGCTGATAAAGCCATTGATGTATTAAATACTCAAGGCGAAAAAGCATGGAAAATTGGTTATATCCAAGAAAATGCTGAATCAGTTGAAGGCGCAGACGAAAAAATTCGCGTGATCTTTGCATAATGAGAATTGCTGTCCTTGTCTCAGGCAACGGTAGCAACTTACAGGCCCTGATAGATGCAAATCTGTCAGGGCAAATCATTGGTGTCCTCTCAAATAAAGCTGATGCCTATGCATTGCAGCGTGCTGAGAAAGCCAATATTGCAACCGCTGTTATTTCACATAAAGATTATCCAAATCGAGAAAGCTTTGACGATGCTATGCATCAGCAATTGCTTGCTTGGGAAATTGACTTAGTTATCCTTGCAGGTTTTATGCGTATTTTAACGCCAAACTTTGTCAGTCAATGGCAAGGTAAAATGTTAAATATCCACCCTTCTCTGCTGCCTTTTTATAAAGGAATTAATACACATCAACGTGTATTAAATACTGGAGATCGCTTGCATGGTTGTACCGTTCATTTTGTCACTGCTGAGCTAGATGCAGGACAAAGTATAGCGCAATCCGCCATTCATGTGAGTTTACATGATAATGTAGAAAGCCTAGCACAACGTGTGCATGAGCTTGAACACTTCATCTACCCTCAGGTTGCAGAATGGTTATGTAATGGTCAACTCACGTGGACAAACGGTCAAGCATATTTCAATAAAAAACCTTTAGAACGACCAATTCAATTTGCTCAATTCTAAAAATAAAACACATCTTCGGATGTGTTTTTTGAAAAATATAATTCTTAATTTTTAAATAATTAGATTTTAACCCCAAATGAGCGCATCTGAATTTGTACTGAAAAATCATCTACACATAAAACTTTGGACTCAAAGCTCTCCGATTGTACCTTTCACAGATATACCACCGCCGTCTTCGTATTATAAATACACAATTGTCCTTGAATTGTTTCAACCTCGTGGCGGAAGATTTCTCTATGGTTTATTGGGTGCAGAAGTTGATATAAATTTAAAGAATAGTGAAATTATCCTAAATTTAACAAAGCATGATTTAGAAAATCGTATTTTTCAATCTGATTTCCTGAATGAACTTGATGAAGCAAAATATGGTTTGCCAATTGAATACACTACAGAATTACAAAAATTTATATTAGAAATATCCAACCAGATGAAATTTAATGATTTATATAAAATAAACTTTTGTTTTTCGGCTCATAGTGATATTGGATCTAATATCAAAATTTTCAAATTTTTAGCATTATTAATCCTTCAATATATACAAAATAGTGACTTAACTTTAGATGATCTAAATCAAACACAAGGATTTTTAGATCAAAACATATAAAGCCCAAAGTATGTATTTAATAGAAATAGAAAATACATACTTTCTTATCGACATGCTTCATTTAAAAATTAATCAAACTTCTAATTTTTTCCACAGTTTCAGTCGGATGCTCTAATGGGAACATATGTCCACCATTAACAACTGAAAAAGGAATACCCAATTTCCGTTTAGCAACTTGAGGAAGTTTTTCTTTTAAGAATACACTATCACGACCAACAACTAAATGAACAGGTACTCTAGGTTTTGGCATAGGTAACCACCACATCGATGGTGTCGTTCTAAACATTGCAACCTCATCCACTTTCGGAATGGTTAAAGTCACTCCACCCCTCAATGGATCATTGCTCAAAGCATGCTGAATATAAGCTTGGAAGCAATCTGCATCAAAGTGTTGATAAAATCCTCTAGAGCCCAAAAGTTCTGCTGCTTGTTCTCGAGATTCCCAATGATCACGACGACGTACTGATAGACCTGCTGGCGTAATTTTATCGACCAATTTAGGTTTAAACACTTTAGCAAGATGAAAAGCAAATGATGCTTTACCTATAATAAATGGTGGATCCAGCATAATCACTTGAGAAAACAACTCAGGACGACGATAAGATGCCATTAGTGTTAATACAGAACCTAACGAGTGTCCCAAGCCAATTACTTTTCGACCTTGTGATTGTTGCACGATACTATCAATGATTTGATCAACTAAATGCCTCCACCCATGCGTAATTGGATAACGTTTATCAGTGCCAATTTCTGCAACATAGATAATGTCATATTGATCTTTTAACTGCTCAAATAGCTTCTGATAAACTTTAGATGGAACACCATTAGCATGTGCAAAATGAATCAAAGGTTTCATAAGCGTTTCTTTCAATTTATATATTGATTGGTCGATTATCTCGCGCTGCAAATGCTTTGCAATTTAAAAGGGAGAACTGCCCAGTTACGTTTAAAAATAAAAAAGGCTGTGAATGATCACAGCCTAATCTTAATGATTATTGTATTTTTGCATTTTGTTGGGTTTGTAATTGTGCAGAAAGTGAACTACTGATTCCTTCACCAATCTTTGTACCCATACGTCCTAAAATTGACTCTAAAGGATTGCGTTGAACGGTATAATCTACTTTCTGATCTACTTTAAGATCGCGCATTAATGTTGTAATACTACCACTACGATCTGCAACACCTAATGCGATTGCCTGTTCACCCGTCCAGAATAGACCAGAAAATACAGCAGGATCATTTGACTTCAAACGCTTTCCACGACCTTCTTTGACTGCATTAATAAAATGTGTATGAACATTATCTAAAACAGCTTGCACATGTGCTTGTTGAGCTGGATTAATTGGCTTAGTCATACTTAGAATGTCTTTATTATTACCAGAAGTTAAAGTACGGTCTTCAACACCAAGTTTTTGCGCTAAACCACTCAAACCATAGTTTGGCATAATCACACCGATTGAACCAACCAAACTTGATGGGTTCACAATGATCTCATCTGCCGCAGAAGCAATATAGTAAGCACCCGATGCACCCATATCACCAATCACAGCATAGACTTTTTTATCTGGATGTTGTTTTTTAAGGTAACGAATCTCTTGCCAAATCTCATCAGATTGCACTGGTGAGCCACCAGGAGAATTAATATTCAATGCAATCGCTTTACTGCCAGTGGCTTCAAATGCACGATTTAATGCTTTATTGGTGTCTTCACTATTGACAGTAGATTGACCACTAGAAGAATCAATAGTTCCAACAATATCAATCACAGCTAAATGATCAGAGCTAACATTCGTATTTGATTTTTCTACAGAAGTTGAGCAGCCTTTGCTCATTGCGATCAATACGATTAATAAATACGCAAAACCTAAGCATTTAAAAAAAATGCTCCAACGTCGACTACGGCGTTGTTCTTCGACAGAAGCCAAAACAGCTTTTTCTAAAATCTGCCATTCTTTGCCTGTCACATTATTGCTATTTGTAGGTTCATTTTGTGGTTTTGGTGGCCAATCGGACATAAGATTCCAATCCAATATATTGTAAAGTGAATTTATTATATACGCTGATTTATAGAAAACTGTTTAAATAACTTGTTTTAACTTATAATTATTTTATACGTTATACTCTCCTCTTGTAATTTTTTTAATGTTTGATATATGGCACACCCCAAATCAACAAATAGTAATTACCGTCTCATACAATTTCTGAGTCATCAACCACTTAAATTAGGTCGTTTTATCGCACGCTTTGTTGCGTTATTGCTCAATAGCTTCCAGCTTTCTAAACTCTCAAAAATTATACAATTGAATTTACAGATCGCATTCCCTGAAGCATCTCGACAAGAAATAAATCAATTAAAAAAACAGGCAATTAAAAATGAATTAACCTCTTATTTTGAATTTGTGAGCATTTGGGGAGCTTCAAATGAGAAAAATATTCAGCGCATTCACAAGATTCATAATGAGCATTATTTTCACGAAGCCCTCGCAGAGAAAAAAGGGCTTGTCCTGATTATGCCTCATTTGGGCACTTGGGAAGTGATGAACGCATGGCTATCCAAACATACTCAAATGACCATCCTTTATAAGCCAGTGAAAAATCCTGATGCTGATCGTTTTGTTCGTGATGCACGTAGCCGTAATCAAGCGAATTTAGTGCCTACTGATGAAAGTGGAGTTCGTCAGATTTTTAAAGCATTAAAACAAGGTGGTACAACTGTTATTTTACCTGATCACACCCCTGATCACGGTGGTGAAATGATTAAGTATTTTGGTATTCCATTGGCATCAAGTAGTTTAAGCGCAAAGTTAATTCAAAAAACAAAGGCACGAACTTTATTTCTTTATGCTTTGAGGAATGAGCAAGGAGGATTTGACATGCATATCGAGCGTATCAATCCTCAAATTTATGAAGGCAATGCCGAAGATGGTACGCTTATTATTCATCAAACTTTGGAAAATTTAATCCAACGTCTTCCAGTGCATTATCACTGGAGTTATAAACGATTCAGTGCGAACCCTAGCTTACACAAAATTTATGATATTGATGTCAACGAAGCTTTAGCAAAAGTTGCTGAAGTTCGTCAGCAAGAAAATACTCAGCTTTAATCCTATAAATATTGTGATATGAAAATATTACAATATTTAAGCTATTTTCTTTCCAACCATTTAATTTGTTGTCTTTGCTGTATGAGCTCAACATGACCATTTTCAAAAATAAAACGAATTGTTCCTGCTTGAACCGTAGTTAATAATGGAATGTGTAGCGCCTGTAGACGATTTTTCAACTCTTGACTGGGATGACCATAACGATTATCAAACCCTGCCGAGGCAATCGCAAGCTTAGGTTTTAAAGTCGCTAAAAAATCATAAGCAGAACTATGTTTACTCCCGTGATGTCCCAAGATCAAAACATCTACTTTTAAATCGGGATATTGTTGCATTAATTTATATTCAGCCTCCCAACCTGCATCTCCCATGATTAAGAAGTTTTGATAAGGCTGGGCATTTAGAAACTGCAAATACACCACACAGGAATACTCATTTTGCTGATCCTTTGCATGAATAAGCTCATCTGCTTTAGGGGATAGAATTTCAACTTTTAGATTTTGATAGGACCAATGCTGACTTTGTTGACAAAATGAGAAATTATTTTTGAACTGCATTTTTTGGTCATATTCATTTGACTGTACTTGAGATATTTCAAAGTTTTTTTGAATAATAGGAAAAGCACCGCTATGGTCTTGATCAAGATGAGATAAGATTACATGGTCGATGTGGCGTACACCTTGTTGCCGTATAAATGGAATAACAACCCGCTCTCCTAAACTAAATTTATTTTCATTGTAAGAGCCCCCTGTATCAATCATGAAGATTTGTTCGGGATGTTGTAAAAATACAGCTTGCCCTTGTCCAACATCTAAAATATTTAAAACCGTAGGTTGAGTCTTTACACCTATACATATAGGTAAAAAACAAATCAATGCCCAAGCTTTAGGAATCGTCCCCCTCGGCATAAATAAAATAAGCATACCAAGGATTAAAGATACCATCATTAAGGGTGTATAACTTACCCCATATAAATGCGGTGAAATATTTTGCAAGATGTCTAAAATTGACATCAATATAGATAATACAAAATCATTAATTTGAAATAAAAACTGCCCTAGTGCAGGAATGATGAGCCAAATACATGCAGCCAGAATATCTAATGGCACAACGACACCGCCAAGTAAAGGAATTGCAATTAAGTTACTTACAGGTGCAATCCAAGAAACTTGCTGAAAGAAAATCAAGACTAATGGTAATAAGGCGATAAAGATCTTAGATTGCGATTCAACCAAAGCTTTAGCAGCTAAAAATATTTTTTGAGTCCACGTAATAGGCTGATCTTGCGGTAATTGCGCAATGGTTTGATAAACTCTAAGTAGAATAAAACACGCACCATATGACAGCCAAAAACCAGCGGATAGAATACTAAAAGGATCAAAAAGCAATAATACACTGGCACTATAGATCAATAAGCTAAATAGGTGAATCGATTGACGAAAGAAGAGAAAAATACTTGCAAGCAAAGCAGTCAATAAAGTTCTGATTGCTGGAATCTCAAAACCAACAAATGCCACATACACCAAAACACTGAGTAAAAATGGCAATAATAATAAAATTTGTTTAGGCTGCCATAAGTATAGATGTGGGTAGTAACGCTGTATGAGCCGTTGTATCAACCAAGACAACATGAATGCGAAGATCAACACATGTGGACCAGAAATCGCTAACAAATGTGAGATTCCAAGCTGTTGAAATTGTTGTTTCACTGTGTTGGATAACAGGCTTTCGTCACCTGTCAGCAAGGCTAAAAGTAAACCTTTGTGCTGAAGGTTAGATGCTTGTAACATCTGCCGAAATTCTAAGCGTTTCATCTCAACGCTTAACAAAAATTTAGCAGAAATGCTTTGCTGTTGCTTTAAATGCCCTTGATAACCCAAACGATAAATTTCATCAAAGCTTAAAGGTTGAATAGACTGCACTGAAAATGCAGACATTATATTTTGCTGCAAAAACCATTTTTCCTGATCAAATGCACCCACAACAGCATAACTATGCGCTGGTTTAATTTGACCATGAACTCGATAATAATGCCCCAACTCTAAGCTTTGCTTCTGATTTAACTGATATTTGTCTTGTTTTAAATAAAGTAACCAGTTAACAGGTTGCTTATGTCGATTAAGTACTTCAGCGATTTGTTTATGACCATCATCACTCAATTCATCTATGCTTTTAATATAAACAATTGCTTCATAGGATTGTGATTGAAACTCTTTTAATTGCAGTCTTTGTTCTAATGCGGAATCTGCAAAATGATATCCTATTGTAAACAATCCCCAGCTTGCACTGAGTAAAATAAGTGCTTTATAAAAAGGTCGATAAAAATAGGATTCTTTCTTGTATATGCCAAAGCTAAAGATCAGGATTGCAATAGCCAACCAAATCCACCATGT
This sequence comes from Acinetobacter modestus, assembly GCF_014636095.1. Classification (GTDB taxonomy): domain Bacteria; phylum Pseudomonadota; class Gammaproteobacteria; order Pseudomonadales; family Moraxellaceae; genus Acinetobacter; species Acinetobacter modestus. The sequence goes on along the minus strand of NZ_BMDV01000002.1, from coordinate 219,587 downwards.
CAGCTCAATAAAATCAAGATGAAATCCCATGACTGCAATACCAGCAATCCAGCCCAATAAAATAATTTTTAACATGTAATTTTTTAATTAAGTTTTTGTTTTTTCTGAGCGCAAAATTAAAGCCCGTTTTCAGGGCTTTAACAAGACATTAAACAAAATAAATTATTTTGGATCAATCCATAAACCATCTTGCATATGCAAAATCGAATCTGCTGATTGAGCCAATTGCTCATCATGAGTCACAATTAACATCGCCATATTCAGCTCTTTTTTGAGATCAGTCAGCAATTCAAAAATACTTAATGCTGTTTTCCGATCTAAATTACCAGTTGGTTCATCTGCTAATACAACTGCAGGTTTCGTCACTAATGCACGCGCCAAAGCCACACGTTGACGCTCACCACCCGATAATTCACCTGGTTTATGATCTAAACGATGCGATAAACCGACACGATCAAGTAGGTATTCTGCTTGTCTTTTAACATCCTTATAATTACTTTCACTACGTAGCATCAATGGCATGGCTACATTTTCTAAAGCAGAAAACTCAGGTAACAAATGGTGAAATTGATAAACGAAACCTAGATATTGATTACGCTTATAACCACGCTCTGCTTCGCCTAAATTATCAAAACGCTGTCCTTGTAAAAAAACTTGACCTTGCGAAGGTTGCTCTAGGCCACCAAGCGCATGTAATAACGTACTTTTACCTGAACCACTAGAACCGACAATGGAAACAAACTCGCCTGCTTTTACTTGAAGAGATAAACCTTTAATCACTTCAACTTTGCTTTTACCATCATCAAAATGTTTATAAATATCTTTGGCTTCTAAGACGATCTTACTCATAACGTAATGCCTCAGCAGGTTGAACTTTGGCTGCACGTAATGCAGGATAAATTGTCGCCAAAAAACTCATCAATAATGAAACAGTAACAATCACCGTAACATCTTGCCATCTGAGATATGAAGGCAGATAGTGAACAAAATAGGCATCAAACAAGTTCAAACCTAGAGCAGTATTGAACCAAGAAATAATATCACTTATGGTCAATGCTAAAGTTACACCTAACACTGTTCCTGCAATCGTTCCAATGACACCAATCACTGTGCCTTGTACCATAAAAATTTTAGTGATCATGGACGGTGAAGCACCTAGAGTTCGCAGAATCGCAATATCAGATTTTTTATCTGTTACGACCATTACTAAAGATGAAACGATATTAAATGCAGCAACCACAATAATCAGAACAAGAAGTAAACCCACTAAGGTTTTTTCCATCTGAATCGCATTGAAAAGATTACCGTGCGTATACGTCCAATTCGATGCATAGAAATTACTTGGTAACTGTTTCACGATATCATCTGCAACCGATGGTGCGGCAAAAATATCATCTAACTTTAACCGTACACCTTGTGCACCATCAGGTAAACGCAATAATGTTGATGCATCATTTAAGGCGATATAACCCACCATCGAATCAACTTCTGCACCTACACTAAAAATCCCAACGACTTTAAAACGTTTAAAGCGTGGCACAACACCTGCTGGTGATGGTGTTGCTTCAGGCAGAACTAAGGTGACATTGTCATTTAAACCAAGACCAAGTGCATCGGTCATGTCCTTGCCTAGAACAATACCAAACTCGCCTTTCTTCAAAGCATTTAAATCACCTGAGACCATATGGTTTTGGATAATTGAAACCTTCTTCTCATATTCAGGTTCAATTCCTGTCACCATAATCCCAGCAACCTGCCCCTGCGCTGTCAACATCCCTTGTAATTGGGTAAAAGGTGCAACGCCAGTAACATGCGGATGATGCTCAACTCTTTTTACAAGCTCAGGCCAATCTGTTAAAATTTGAGTAGAAGAAACTGTTGCTTGTGGAACCATCCCTAGAACACGATTTTTTAATTCACGATCAAACCCGTTCATAACAGACAGTACTGTAATAAGGACAGCAACGCCAAGGGTTAAACCAATCATGGAAACCAAGGCAATAAAAGAAATAAAATGATTACTTCGCCGAGCACGAGTGTATCTCAACCCTATATACAGCGAAATTGGCTTAAACATACCATCTAGTCCGAGGTGATTTATTATGGAAAATTCACAACATCAGCTTGTTGAGGACAACTCTGAACGTCGAGTGATGTCTCGTATTGATGCTGTGTTAAGAATCAACTATCAAGTCATTCCTGACGACGTTGCGCTGAATGATCCTTATGATTCTCACTTTGTATTGCCACGCTATTTTCTACTACTTGCTGAATTAGATCAATTTGATCATGCATTTCGCTACGAATTAGAACAATTAAATGAAAAAGATCAACAAATTGCTCGCATATTATCCCTTTTCAATCAAAAATTGAATCTGATTACTGGTTCTTTTTACGACAATATCGTGCAATCCCTACTACCAGTACCTGAACAAGTTAACTTTTCCGAGAATGGCTTGAGCTTCTTCAGCTCACAAGATCTTAATGAAGGAACCTATATTCATATTACGTTGAGTCATCCTGAAAACTACTTTCATATCGCAGCAACTGCTCAAGTTGCTTACAGCTCAGCAGATGAACAAGGTAAATTCCGTATTGGTGCTTATTTCATTACCCTTAATCCACAAGATCGTGCCAAATTAGCGGAAAGTATTCAAGATTCACAACAAACTGAGAGCAACCCAAATTAAATATGAAAACGTCGTTTTCATATTTTCAAACGGCGATAGGTATTAAAATCTTTATAAAAGTAAAGACACAAACCTAATAGAATGATGCTTGCCCCAACAAAAACCTGTGCAGACAACTGTTCATGATTGAGGTAAGCGCCTATGAGTATTGCCAACATTGGGGTCATCACCGTCGTCAGTGACAAAGTGGTGGCTTTCAAATTTTGTACCAACTTGAAATAACAAAACATCGCAATTAATGAAGCCATTACAACAGTATAAGTCAACGCTAACAATGATTTCGGCGAAGGAAAGTGCGTTGGTGCATGTTGCCAAATCCAAGGTAGTAATAATATGGCTAAGATTGTTGAAACTAGAATTGAACCGGTTGCTTGAGCCATCGGTTGCACATTCGCATTGATTTTTTTCACCAGAAAAATAGAAAGTGAATATGCAAAAACACTCATCAGCATTAAAACAATACCTATCGGCTGCACATGCTTTTGACTTCCACTCAGACAAATCATCGCTAATCCAATAATTGAGGTTACCATCCCCAACCACTGTAAACTCGCTAACTTTTGTTGAAAACCAAATCTTCCAATCAGCCCAGCCATGATCGGAGCTAAGCCAAACATCAATGCAATCAACCCAGAACTTAAATAAGGTGTTGCTGCGTAGGTAAATATTTGCGAACCGATTAAGCTTAATGAACCAGCTACATAACTTGATAACGCAATTTTATGAATCGGGAATTTAACCTTTAATAGCAATAGCACGCTAACAGCCAAAGGTAAGGCAATAAAAAAGCGCAATACCAAAGCCCACATAGGATGTAAATCAGCAACACTCCAAACAATTGCCAATGGCGTGGTTGCCCAAATGAATACTAATAATCCATACGTCAGTACTAAGTTGATTCGTGAAGGCATATTTAGCTCAAGAAGCGGTTTTGCGTTTTTGTTTGAAAATAGTTTGATCTAAAGAGCTTGAGAATTCACGTTTATCACGTTCAGAAATAGGTGGTGGACCACCTGTTTGGACACCAGCTCCACGCAAAGTATCCATAAAATCACGTAAATGCAAACGTGCTTTAACATTTGCAACCGTATAAATTTCACCCCGAGGATGAATTGCAATGCCGCCTTTTTCAATTACTTGTGCTGCAAGCGGAATATCTTGTGTTATCACAATATCATTTTCATGCATACGCTCAATGATTTCTTTGTCTGCTTGATCTGCCCCACTCATCACCTGAATCGAATTAATCCGTAGAGATGGCGTAATCCCAACATTCTGATTGGCGACAAAGGTAACTTCTAACTGATAACGATCAGACGCACGTAAAATCACTTCACGTAAAATTTTAGGTAAAGCATCCGCATCTACCCATAATTTAAATGGCAGCACGTTGGCACAAGCTCATAAAAATAAAAATATAGTGTAGCAGATTACGGTAAAAGTAGAGTTAGCATCATTCGACTAATTGCTGTTATCCATTTCATTGATTAGATTTGAGATCAAAAACAGAAATTTGAATTAATTTTTAATGAATTACATATCCAGACTTGAAAAATGGATGTTACCCTCGATTTAATAGAATAAGTTCAATCTTTTTAGCATCACGCTTTATGAAAAATCAAAACAGTCCTGAAACTATTAAAATTCAAGATCAAAATTTCGGTAATCATGTTGAGCATTGGAACCTATTGACTGATACACCTGAAACAGATGTTCCCAAATGGTTAGGATTGGCACTTGATGCTCCAGTGATGCCTATGGGCTTATGTGAAGATGAACAAGACATGGATCAATCATTTTGGTTGATTCAAGGGCCAAAGGGTCAGTCTATTTCAATCAATCAAATTATTGCGGTTGAAAATCAAAAACCACGCGCATTAAAAACAGCATTCCCAAGTTTTGAAAGCCCATATAAATATGATGCACAAATTGAACGTATTATTACTTGTGATTCTGCAACTCAAGCAGTATTACGTCTGAGTTTAAATAAAAATACGGTTATTTATGCATTTGATAATTTATTTAGTGTTAATAACTGCCAATATGATCAAAATCAAACTTATCAAGTTCAATTTAATGCTTGGGCATATGAATTAGAATCAGTTGCTGAAAATGAGAAAATCATTGTTGATGACCCTGCATCGATTAAACATCACCGTGCTTTAAATGCTATTTTGGCTGAACATAATGGTGTTGCACCAGAAAACTTACAAGAGCTGATTAACGACTGGCAACCACAAACACCTGAAGATCACGAACCTGTAACCGTTGATTTTTCTAAAATGGTGGCATATTTGTATGGTGAAACATTAGGTCAAGAAGATGAAGCTTGGTTCCAAGGTAATATCGTTGGCAAAACAACCATGCAATTTATGCAAGATGAATATACGTTGTATGATGTGACTTTAGTTTTAGAAGATGATTTACCTGCAATTTTAATTCGAATTGCAACAAAAAATGATTTGTATAAAAACTTTAACATTGGCGAATATATTCGCGGCAACCTATGGATTCAGGCGAATATTTATGCTAAAACTGGTATAAAGTGACAAAAAATCACATAAATAGCATTTCTAGGCGTTCTAATGAAAATTATACCAGAACAGACAACCACCAGTTTGATTCATTCGAGTGATCAAGGTCTTAAACTTGATATTGGTGCTTTTTGCTTTTTTTTACTTGGTATGTTTTTAGCAGCACTCATTTTTCATCAAATTGGCTTATTTTAATTTTTAGATTTAAATTGTATTAATAAAAAAGCCCTCGTTAATGAGGGCTTTTATTTTATGGATGATAAATTGCTTAACCGTGACGTTTTGCAAACTCGTCCATGAAATTAACCAATGCTTGTACACCGTCTAAAGGCACAGCATTGTAAATACTTGCACGCATACCACCCACAGAGCGATGACCTGCTAAGTTAAGCAAATGGCTTTGCTCAGCTTCTTTCAAGAAAGTTTTTTCAAGTGCTTCATCTGCAAGTGTAAATGGTACATTCATGATTGAACGATTTGGAATTGCGATTGGATTATTATAAAAATCACTAGAATCAATATATCCATAAAGCAATTTTGCTTTTTCTTGGTTTACTTTATACATTGCGTCTACGCCGCCTTGTTCAAGTAACCATTCAAATACTAAACCAGACAAATACCAAGCATAAGTTGCAGGCGTATTTACCATTGAATCATTTTTTGCCTGATCTGAATATTTCAAAATGCTTGGAATTTCAGGTTTTGCTTGATCTAATAAATCATCACGCACAATAACGATCGTTAAACCTGCTGGACCAATATTCTTTTGTGCCCCAGCATAAATTAAACCGAATTTACTTACATCTAATGGCGCAGACAAAATGCTTGAAGAAAAGTCACATACCAACGGCGTATTAACGTCTGGTACACCTGCAAATTGTAGACCACCAATCGTTTCATTATCCGCATAATGCACATAAGCCGCATCATTTGAAAGATTCCAAGTACTTTGCTCAGTAATGGCGTGTTTCCCATCAATGAGCGTACCCGCTTCAATTACATTGATGTCCCCATAACGTTTTGCTTCTTTCAACGCTTTTTCAGACCAAATACCAGTATGAATATAATCAGCTTTCGCATTCTTGCCGAGCAAGTTTAAAGGAATTGCTGAAAATTGAAGCGATGCTCCACCTTGTAAGAACAATACTTTATAGTTCTCAGGAATGTTCATGAGCTTACGCAAATCCGCTTCAGCTTTTTCAGCGACAGCAACATAGTCACTACTACGATGACTCATTTCCATGATCGACAAACCTTTACCTTGCCAATCCAACATTTCTTGTTGAGCTTTCTCTAAAACGGCAGTAGGTAATGCAGCAGGACCAGCGCAGAAATTATAAGCACGCATGAGTTTTCCCTTGTCAAAGTGAAACAAATTGAAATGGGGATTTAATCATAGATTAGCGAAGGTTGCAGCAGCTTATCGAGTAAATATTTAAATTTTCGTGCAAAAAACATATAAATTTTTTAATCTGCTTTTGATTATTTTGATGCATTTTATTCACTGATCACAGTTTAAATCCCATTCTTCTTTATAGATTAAAAACTCTATTTTTTACAAATTCAATACACCAATTGAAGTGATATAACTATTTAATTAAAAACATAATATTTCAATTTTATAAAAAGAATTTAGACTATCTGAGGATATTATTAAATTGCGACATGCTCTTATGTTGAAACGACATGATCGACCGAACCTTCAGGTCAAACGGTTTCCAAAACAGCTCAGCCTATGTATGAGCCTGATTAGTTGTACCCTATTTTCATTACCATCATTTGCTCAGACCTTCAGTTATAGCCAAGCTGAACAATATGTCGTGCAAAATGCTTATAGTTCTCAAGCGCAACAAGCCTTACAGCAAGCATCACAATTAGAAATGGAAGCTGTTAAAAATTTAGGCTTACCAAGAATTGATTTAAATGCTCGAGCCTATGCATTTCATAGTGAAACGAGCGTGCCTCTTGAATCAAGTAAACGTCGTTTAGAAAACTCATTAACAAATAGTTTTGATGGAAAATTATCTCAATGGCAAAATGTATTACCTCCAGAAGTCATCGATCAGGTCAGCCAAGGTTTTGATCAAGTTGTTAGCGATGGTTTAAATAAAGTTCCAAATAACTTAGATGTCACTGTTGAAGATCATGATGTTCGTACTTCAGTTTCAATGGTTATGCCGCTATATACTGGTGGAAAAATTAATAGCGCTAAACAAATCGCCACAATTCAAGCAAAACGCTCAAATATTAGTGAAAAACAACAGCAAGATACACAACGTTTTGAAATGATTCAGGCTTATTTCAATGTGCAATTACAACAACAATTAGCCAAGTCAGCGCTGTTTAATTTGAATGCCATGCAAGAACATTATAACAATGCGCTAAAACTTGAAAAACAAGGTTTTATTAACAAGGGACAGCGTATGCAATTTGAAGTTGCACGCAATAATGCTGAACGTACCTACCAAAATGCACAGTCTAATTTAAAAGCGAGCGAATTTAGTTTACAGAATCTATTACAAACCAAAGAAAGTGTCAGTCTAAGCACCCCACTTTTTGTGAATTTAACTCAGAATCATTCTTTGGATAAATTGCTTGCAAATTATGATCAGAACTCAAGTTTGATTAAAAAACTACAAATAGATACTGAATTAGCCAATGAAAATGTGAAAGTTCAACAAGCCTCTAAAAAACCAAGTGTTTTTGCTTTTGGAGAATATGGCTTAGATAGCAAAGAAAATTGGATTGTTGGTGTGATGGCAAAATACAATTTATTCTCAGGTATAGACAATAATAAAAATATCCGTGCCGCAGAGCTCAAAAAATATGCAGCAGAGCTTATGACTGAACGGACAAAACAAGAAGTCGAAAATGTTTTATACAAATCTTATAGTGAATTAAATTCTTCGCAAAATAGCCATCAACTACTTACCCAGAATACCAAAGCAGCTCAAGAAAATTTAAGAATCCAACAACTTTCATTTAAAGAAGGTATGGGTACTGCAACACAAGTGATTGATGCACAAAATGCTTTAAGTGCTTTAAAAACTGAAATGGCACTCAACTCGTATAAATATATTTTATCTTTAGCTACCTTATTACAAAGCTATGGTTCTATTGATGAATTTAAGCTTTACGTCAATCAACCACGTACTGACTATATCCGCTAATTGGAGAAATTTATGAGCCAGAATCCATCATCATCCAATTCAGAACGTGATACAGATCAAGTCAACCAAACAATAGATGCTCAAACAAAAGAAACAGCATCTGAACCAGTTTCTCTAATTGAACATACAGAAAAAGTAGAAGCTGAAACAGCACCTTTGAATAAAAAAATTCCACCGAATAAATCATCTAAAAATGGAAAATTCAAACTTATTGGGTTAATTATCCTTATTTTATTATTCGGTTTAATTGCATATGGTCTATGGAAAGCTTATCAACCTCAGACCATTGAATTACAAGGTCGCGTTGAAGCAGAAACAGTACATATCAGCACTAAAGTTCCAAGCCGTATTGAAGAATTTTACATCACTGATGGACAACCCGTCAAAAAAGGACAGGCTTTGGTTCGTTTTGTTAGTCCCGAGTTAGAAGCAAAGAAAGAGCAAGCACAAGCAGCTTTACAAAGTGCTACAGCATTTCATTCGACTGTGTATCGTGGTGCTCAACAAGAGAATATTGAAACCTTATACGCCAACTGGCAAGCAATGAAAACCCAAGCTGATTTGGCAGCAACCACTTATAAACGTGGTGAAAATCTATTTCAACAAGGTGTCATTTCTCGTCAACGCCGTGATGAAATGTTAGCCGCCCAAACTTCGGCACGTGAAACTGCAGAAGCCGCTTATCAACAATACGCACGCGCAAAACGAGGCAGTACGGAGCAACAAAAATCAACTGCTGATGCACAAGTGGCTATGGCTCAAGCTGCGGTAAAAGAAGCCAATGCTTTAAACGAAGAGACCAAACTATATTCACCGACTGATGGTACTGTTTCTAAAACTTACGGTAAACCAACTGAGTTAGTCGCGACAGGCATCCCTGTAGTAAGCATTCTTGAAGACCATGATTTGTGGGTAAGTTTGAATGTCCGTGAAGACATGTATAGCTCAATTTATAAAACTAAAACTCTGGAAGGTTTTATTCCTGCACTCAACCGTAAAGCAAATTTCAAAGTGAAAAAAATTGATGCCGAAGGTGATTTTGCAACGATTAAGACAACAAGACAAACTGGCGGTTATGATATTCGTAGCTTCAAATTTCATTTAGTACCAGAGCAAACCATTCCAGACCTAAAAGTCGGTATGAGTGTTTTATTTAATATTGCAGAGGCAAAATAACCGATGTTTGCAGTAATGCTTCGGGAGTTGCGCTATTTAAAACGCCATAAAGCTGATTTTTTTATGGCGATCATTGCCCCTTTGTTGGTGATTCTTCTTTTTGGCAATATGTTTGCATCGGGTAAAGCTGAGCATTTACCTATCGTTGTGATTGATCAAGATCAAAGTGAAATGAGCCGTAAAGTCATTCATGCACTGAGTATCAATCATACTTTACAAGTAAAAACCATCACCACTAGCCAATATGAAGCCGAACAGCTTATTAATAAAACTGAAGCATGGGGATTCGTTTTAATCCCCGATGGTGCAGAACAAAGATTAGTACAAGCACAAGATGCACAAATTAGTATTGCCTACAATCAATCTTTTTTTAGTATTGGGAATACCATTTCTTCTGCAATGCTGATGAGTACATTAAACGGTATGGCAGATTATATGGGAGAGAGTTACTTATCAAATGTAATCCCCTACTTGGATGTTCCAACACCTCATATCAAAATTTCTACACTATATAATCCTAATATGAGCTATGAACTGTTCCTTGAGCCATTCATGGTACCCGCAGTTTTACATTTACTGCTTTGCTGTTGTGTGGCTTTTGCGATAGGACAGGAGTTTAAAAGGAAAACCCTGAATGAATGGGTTGACTCAAAACACATTATTTCTTGCCTGTTGGGTAAAATCCTGACCTATGTCTTTATTTTTTGTGCGTGGACATGGTGCTGGATGTTTTGGCTAGCACATATTCGTGGCTACTTTATTGCAGGCTCGCTCAGCCTAATTTTGCTTGCACAATTTTTACTTTATTTTTCTTATGCTGTCATCAGCAGTACCGTTGTATTAGCGACCAAAGATCTACCTAAAACCTTTGGTTTTATTGCACTTTACGGTGGATCATCACCTAGTTTCTCGGGAATTACCCTCCCCCTGAATAATGCACCAGCATTTACTCAATTTTGGTCAATGATTATTCCGTATACGCCTTATGCAAAACTACAAACAGAGCAATGGGTGATTGGTAGTGATATTTCCGTATCTCTCATTCCTTTTGGCATTTTAGTTATTTTCTCTGCTCTTTATCTAGGTTTAAGTATTCGTTTATTGAAGAAAAATATTCAGGAGCAAAATCAATGAAATCATTTTGCTTCTATTACATCCAAACGTTTAAAAATATTGTTGCAAATAGTTCTGTATTTACCACATTGATTGCAGCTGTAATCATGTATAGTTTTTTCTACCCTACTGCTTATAAAGCTCAGTCGGCAGCAGATATCCCAATTGTGATTGTTGACCAAGAACAAAGTATTTTAACTTCAAAAATTATTAGTCAAGCTGCTAATAGTCCACATATTCGAATCACAACAGTTACCGATAATTTCCTAGAGGCTGAGAAGCTCGTAAAAAATCAGAAAGCTGAAGGCATTTTACTTTTACCCGAAAATCTTACCAATAGTTTGAAACGCGGTGAAATAGGTGGAATTGGTCTTTACCTAAGTACAGCCTATTTCATTCGAACGAAAGAGGTTGGAATAGGGCTTGCAGGTTCAATTGAATATACCCTGCAAGAATATTTAGAAAAATTTGGAAAAACTTCCTCATTTCATCCTGAGATCTCAATTCATCAAATTCCTTTGTTTAATACATTATCTGGCTATGGCAGCTATATTTTTCCTGCTGTGTCCAGTCTTATCATTCATCAAACCATATTACTCGGGCTCTCAATGTTGATTGCGAGCTATAGAGAAAAAGGTTGGGTTGCCAACCGATCAGAATTTCTTGCGATTTTTGCCGCAATATTAACCATCGGATGTTTAGGTTGTCTCTATTTATTTGGCTTTACATTTTGGCTATATGAATATCCGCATGGGGGTAATTTCTGGGGAATGCTATTCGCTGTTCCGATTTATGTGAGTTGTATTATTGGTTTAGCAATGCTAGTTGGTTCTCTGGTCGATATGCCCGAACGTGTTGGACATTTGATTGTTGTAACCTCTGTGCCTCTATTTTTGTTAACAGGTACAGCTTGGGCACATTCCGCTATGCCAGAATGGATGCAATGGTTGGCATGGTTACTTCCTTCTACACACGGCGTGCAAATGTTTGTGCAATTAAATCAAATGGGTGTACCTATTGCTATTGTCGTACCCAAACTAATTTTCTTAGCAACATTAGGCGCAATTTTATTAGCTATTTCTTACTTCAGATTGGTTAAGAAATAGCGTTTCATGGTTTAAGTTGTTATTAAGGATATCTAGGCATATTGCTTTAATCGAAATTAATTAAAAGGTAAGAGTAAATCTCTATCTTATTTTTTAATTGACCTAAATGAAGGCATGGATATGGCTAAAGTGTGCTATTGCGCTGACGATTTTGCAATGAACCCTGAAATTTCAGAAGCGATTCTATTGCTCGTGCAAAAAGGAGTTTTACATGCAACCTCATGTATGACTCAGTCTGCCTACTGGCCAATCTCAGCCCAACAACTTAAGCCATTATCGAATCATATTGATGTTGGTCTACATCTAAATTTTACTCATTTATTCGATCGACAAATACCTATCTTCAGCCTACCTCAATTGATGCTAAAAGCATGGTTTCATCGTTTAGATCCGAAAATCATTCAACAAAGCATTGAACAACAATGGAATCTATTTATTTCAGAAATGAAGAGACAACCTGATTTTGTTGATGGTCATCAACACATACATCAGTTTCCTATTATTCGAGAGGTATTAATCGATTTTCTCAAGCAACATCATTTTCAAGGTTGGATTAGAAACTTAGAGTACCCTGTATTCATTCCTCATTATTCAGCCAAAACCCGTTTACTTTCAATGCTCGGTGCGCCAACTTTGGCAGCGATATGTAAGCAGAAAAATATCTATCAAAATAAAAATTTTGCAGGCATTTATGATTTTGAAGATTTTGATTACGCTCGATTAAACCAACAATGGTTAATGCGAGCAAAAGATCATTTATTAATTATGTGTCACCCAGCTATGGATGCTATTGACCACAAAGACCCTATTGCAGCAGCGCGTGTAAGAGAATTTCAATATCTGAATTCATCACAATTTCGTGATGACTGTCGACTTTATCAAATTTCACTCGGCCCAATGGATGCATTAAAATGATAAACAATCCATTTTTATCTTGTGTCGTCCCTGCGTATAACGAAGCAGAAAATCTAAAAAAATTTATTCCTGCTTTAGCACAACAATTGGAACAACAAAACTTACGCTATGAAATCATCGTAATTGATGATGGTAGTCAGGATCAAACTGTTGCTGTTTTAGAACAAATGCTGAATGACTATCCGCTACGCATACTAAAACTTTCTCGCAATTTTGGTAAAGAAGCAGCTCTAAGTGCTGGATTAGATTATGTAACTGGAGATGCAGCCCTCCTAATCGATGCTGATTTTCAACATCCACTAGATGCAATTCCAAGCATGATTCAACTTTGGAAAAATGGCTATGACATGGTCTATGGAATTCGAGATCGAAGTACGGAATCATGGCTTAAAAAAGTCTTCACCCGTTGCTATTACCATATACTGAACTTAAGTTCTTCTGTCGATATTCCTGAAAATGCAGGAGATTTTAGACTTCTTGATGTAAAAGTAGTCGATGCAGTTAAAAAGCTTTCTGAAAAAAACCGTTATATGAAAGGCCTATATGCATGGGTAGGCTTTAAAAGTATTGGAATTCATTTCACAGAACAACAACGTCAACACGGTCAATCTAGTTTTAATTTTAAAGCCTTATTTCAACTAGCAATGTCTGGGTTAACTGGGTTTTCCGACCTTCCATTGCGGCTATGTATCTATCTCGGCGCATTACTTGCAATATTTGCGATGAGTTATGGGGTATGGATTATTATCGAAACGTTAATTGAAGGTATTCGAGTACCAGGTTGGGCCACACTTGCTGCTGGTATGACACTTTTAGGTGGCATTCAACTCCTTTGCATTGGCATTTTAGGTGAATATATTGGTCGAATTTATGCAGAAGTAAAAAATCGACCTAAATATATTGTTTCAGCAGAATATTCACATATTCAACCAAAGCCTGCACTACAAGAAAAATAAAATAATGTAGCTTCCTTCTAATGCAAGTGCATATCCTACAATTCTTTCGTTTTGGTATGGTGGGTTTACTCGCAGCACTTATACATTATGTTGTAGTCACGCTGCTCATCCAACCCCAATATCAAATCTCATTAAAATACGCCAACTTTTTCGCCTTTTTAACCGCTTTCTGGATTAGCTACTTTGGCCATCGTATTTTTACTTTCAGAGTAACTTATCTTCAGCACAGGCAAACATTAAAGAAATTCATTGCAGTAGCCACGCTAGGTTTTCTTTTTAATGAATTTATTTTGCTCATCAGCCACCACTATCTTCACTTTCAGGTTTCCTTACTCGTGATTGCTAGTATTTGCATCACTTCAATTTTTACTTTTTTACTCAATCGTTATTTTGCATTTCAATAATAGGGATGAAATACATGCAACAATGGCTGCGATCATCTAAGTTTTTACTTATTTTTTTACCTCTTTGGCTATTCATTAGCTCATGTATTCGTCCCCTATCTATACCAGATGAAGGACGATATGGTGATATTAGTCGCTATATGCTCGAATCTGGAGATTGGTTAATTCCACGCATTAATGGATTACCATTTATGCATAAGCCCCCCTTATTACATTGGCTTTCTACAAGCTTAATGGAAATATTTGGTGTGCATATTTGGGTGTTAAGACTCGTTCCAACCTTGGCAGGTTGTATGATGTTATTCAGTCTTTTTATTTTTCTGAAGAAACATGTTTCTGAAAAAATTGCTCAGTTAACGATGATTATATTAGCAACAAGCTTGTTATTTTATGGCAGCAGCCAATATATCAATCATGATCTATTAGTTGCTTCATGGATGACGGTGTGTATCCTTAGCTTCGTTGACTTTACGCTTTCAGGTAAAAAAACTATTCTATTTTTAGGTTATTTTGCAGCTGCGGCAGGATTTTTAAGTAAAGGTCTAATTGGTGTACTAATACCGGGGCTCGTACTCCTTCCTTGGTTACTCTACACGCGCCAATGGGCTAAAATTCCCGCTCTACTTAATCCCTTCGGCATTCTTCTGTTTCTTGCATTAACCGTACCGTGGATCTATTTAGTTCAGTTAAAACACCCTCAATTTTTACATTACTTCTTTATTGATCAACAGTTTAGCCGATTTAATTCCAATGAGTTTAATAATAAACAGCCTTGGTTTTTCTACTATTTAATTCTTCTTGTCAGTTTTTTACCTTGGTTTCTAATCAGCCACTTTAGTTTTCCAAAACAACTCTTTAAACAATCTTTACCTTCTTCTTTACTATCGCTGCTTTTATGGTGGTTTATTTCTGTCAGTATTTTTTTCTCAATTCCACCTTCAAAGCTAGCAGGATATATCTTGCCAGTTGTAGCTCCTTTAGCAATATTACTTGCTGTTACCATAAGTCCAATATTAGATAAGATTGATAAAAGCAAACTTCAAATTTGGGGCACTGCTGTTTTTATTTTCATACTCGGCCTTGGAATTATTTTAACACCACACATTATCAAAAATAATCATGATTTTTATATAAATCATGCCATACAAATTTATGTGATTGGCACAATTTTATGTATAACTCCATTCAGCTTAGTGCTGTTATTTAAACAGAAAAAAATAGATTATTTAACGGGAATTTTTTTAAGTTTAATCGTATTTTGTACTTCTATTTCAGTAGCAATAACTGTTTTAGATACAAAAAATAATGCTGACCAAGTCGATTTTTCCAAACTCATCAATCACAATTCAGATGTAGTTTTTTATTACAATTATTTCTATGACATTCCTTTTTTACTGGATCTAAAAAAACCAGCTTATATTGTCAATGATTGGGATAAAGTCAAAACAGATAACTCTTCACTTGAACTAAAAGATGGGCTGTTATTTGAACCTGAACGTCAACAATATCTATGGAATAAACAGCAGCTACAAAAAGCTTTGGATCAAAAACAGCCATTACTTCTTTTCAGCAATCCTAATGGATACACTCCAGAAGACCCAAATGTAAAGGTTTTACATTATCGTAATTATGATATTTTTTTCATTCATCAACATCCCTAAATAAAAAAGGAAGCTGATGAGCTTCCTTTTTTATGAATAGGATATTTACGCTTCTGGCGTATCATCTTTTGGTTCTACTGTCGCTTCTTCAGAAGTTACAGCCTCAACCTCTGTATTTTCCGTTTCTTCTGTAACGTCTAACTCTTCGTCATCTTCTACAGCTTCAATCGAAACAACACCGACTAAGGTTTCAGCATCGCTTAAGCGAATTAAACGAACACCTTGTGCATTACGACCTGTGGTTGCAACCTCAGCAGCACGCGTACGCACTAATGTACCACCATCAGAAATCAACATCAGTTCTTTGCTTTCATCAATAGATACAGCACCGACAAGCTCACCATTACGTTCGCTGGTCTTGATTGCAATCACACCTTTACCACCACGTTTCTTGGTTGGGAAGTCATCTACAGGTGTACGCTTACCATAACCGTTTGCACAAGCACACAACACTTCACCTGTTTCAGGTACAACCACGAGCGAAACAATACGACTGACAACATTCGAATCTGATGAATCATCATTGTCATCACTATCATCATTTTCGACTTCAGCATCTTCAGATTCAATCATATTGCTTGCAAAACTCACACGCATACCACGCACGCCTTTGGCAGTACGTCCCATCGCGCGAACATCTGTTTCAGCAAAACGAATTGCCTTCCCTTCGTTCGAGAACAACATGATCTGCTGATTACCATCGGTAATTGCAACACCGATTAAAGTATCTTCTTCGTTCAATTCAATCGCACGTAAACCATTAGAACGAACATTGCTAAATTGTGCTAATTCAACACGTTTAACCGTACCTGATGCTGTTGCCATGAATACATAGTGATTTTCAGGGAATTCAGTCAACGGTAAGATTGCAGTCACGGTTTCATTTGCATCCAATGGAAGCAAATTAATAATTGGACGACCTTTTGCACCACGTGAAGCTTGCGGAACCTCAAACACTCTTAAACGATATACTTTACCAACATTGGTAAAACATAGAACTGTTGCATGGTTTGATGCCACAATTAAATGTTGAATAATATCATCATCTTTCATCGAAGTTGCAGACTTACCACGACCACCACGACGTTGCGCTTGATAGTCAGAAAGTGGTTGAGTTTTCGCATAACCTGTTTGAGAAACAGTCAATACCACTTGTTCTTCTGGGATCAAATCTTCACGGCAGAAATCAACGCCTGATTCAACAATTTCAGTACGACGCCCATCACCATATTGTTGCAAGATTAAAGCAAGCTCTTCACGGATCACATTCATCAATAAATTAAAATCATTGAGAATTGCTGTTAATTCAGCGATTTGGCCTAAGATCTCAGAATATTCTGCATGTAACTTGTCTTGTTCGAGACCCGTTAAACGATGCAAACGTAATTCTAAAATTGCCGCCACTTGCGTAGGTGACAAGCGATAAATATCACCAGCCAGACCAAATGGACGAGCAGGATCTTCACCTTCAATCTCATCTGGACGAACAGAAATCGCACCTGCTTTTTCAAGCAATGCAACCACACCGCCACCTGCCCACTCACCTGCTTGTAAACGCTCACGCGCTTCAGCGGGGTTTGCAGAAGTTTTAATGGTTTCAATAATGGCATCAATATTTGCCAAGGCAACCGTTAAACCCTCTAAGATATGCCCACGCTCACGTGCTTTACGCAATTCGAACATGGTACGACGAGTCACGACTTCTTGGCGATGACGAATAAATGCCGCAATAATATCTTTCAGGTTCATCAACTTAGGCTGACCATTGTCTAAGCAAACCATGTTGATGCTGAACGAGTTTTGAAGTTGGGTATGCAGGAATAAATTATTCACTGCAACTTCTGCATTTTCACCACGCTTCAAGTCGATCGCGATACGCATACCGTCTTTATCAGACTCATCACGCAGTTCAGAAATACCTTCAAGTTTCTTTTCTTTGACTAACTCGGCAATACGCTCAATGGTTTTTGCTTTGTTAACTTGGTAAGGAATCTCAGTAAAGACAATCGTCGTACGACCCGTTTTTTGATCTTCTTCGAAGTGATATTTACCACGAATATGCAAACGGCCTTTACCAGTTCGATAGGCATCAACAATACCTGATTTACCGTAAATAATACCGCCTGTAGGGAAATCTGGACCCGTAATGTGTTCCATCAAACCTTCAATCGAAATATTCGGGTTATTGGCGTAGGCTAAACATGCATTCACGACTTCTGTCATGTTATGCGGCGCCATATTGGTCGCCATACCGACTGCAATACCAGTCGTACCATTAATCAAAAGATTTGGAATACGTGTCGGCATCACTTGAGGAATGCGCTCAGAACCGTCGTAGTTATCTTCCCAATCAACAGTATCTTTTTCTAAGTCTGCTAAGATTTCATGGGTCAACTTTTGCATACGAACTTCGGTATAACGCATTGCTGCTGCGCTATCCCCATCGACAGAACCGAAGTTACCTTGACCGTCAACCAACATATAACGCAAGCTAAAATTTTGCGCCATACGAACGATTGTTTCATATACTGCGCTGTCACCATGAGGGTGATATTTACCGATCACGTCCCCGACAACACGAGCAGACTTTTTGTATGCTTTGTTATAATCATTGCCCAATTCATGCATTGCAAACAACACACGACGGTGAACAGGTTTAAGACCGTCTCTCACATCTGGTAATGCACGAGATACAATTACGCTCATTGCGTAATCTAGATATGAATGCTTGAGTTCGTCCTCAATGGCAATCGGTCTAATTTCCGATACGCTCATGCATACTCCTTGTTTACAAGTAGATGGCTCTACTTGTTTTTATGTATTCAATCTTGCAAAAATTTAGCTCAGAAACTTGAACTAAAATTAAAAAATATAGCGAAAAATTATAGCATAAAGCACTTATCAACAGGGAGTTTGCTAATCTGAAAATAGCATTTTTTTACAATAAAAAGTTTATTAGAATTAATAAGTTAAAAATCTAGTTTTCCATTTTTTAGTGAATAGAATAAAAGGTTATTTTTTAATCAAAATAACAGCATTTTTAACAAAGTATTTAATCCAGTTTTTTTAAATCAGCGATATAAATAGGCATATTCTCTTTGAAAGAAAATTAAGTCTAGCTCCAAGGACTTTGCTGTTAGCTCAAAGATCATGCTGTGCATTTGACCTCGATGATGCGTTTGATGGTTAAATAGGTGTGCCAATATTTCAATCAAAGGCTCAGTATAAACTTGACCTCGACGGACATAAGTAATCATTTGATGGAATGAAACTTCATCATGTTCATGAATAAAATTAATCAGACTTTGATCATGTTCAATTCGAGCATTCTCTAATTGGGCAAGTTGATTATAAAGAATCTCATCCAAAGTATATGTTGATGCAACAACGCCTTTGATACGTTCAAACCAAAGTATATCTCCTACCAACACATGATTTGCCGTTTGCATAAGAGATTTAAAATAAGCTTTACAGTCTTGATTTAATTGCTCCTCTGTTAAGCTGATGAGTGTAGAAAATAACTTTTGGTTTGCCCACTGATTATAAAGAGCTAGCATCTGAAAATAAGTCTTAAAAGTATAATTCATCTAACCATGCTCTTATTTATTTTCCTTATTTTTAACATAAAAACGCCCCTTTCGGAGCGTTTGAGAACTGTAAGAATTAAGGTGATTTAACCTCGACATCCATAGGTGCAGCAGTACGCACCCATACAGAGCTCCTCCCAAATAGCGAAACTCCTTTAAATGCTCGCACTCTGAGCAAACGGCCATTATTGGTCACTTCCCCCTTACCCTGATAAGTACGACCGCTCAAAACCTCTAACAAAGTCGCATTATTATATTTGTTTGGGTTTTTGGGATCTTTGGTCACACCAGAAACAATCTCCATCCCTAGAATAGGCTTATTCGTATTTGGTGAAGCACATTTCACACAATGCGTTAAGATCACACCGCTAACGTTGGGGTAACGATGAACAATTGTTCCAGAATAAGTTCCATCAATTTTCTTTTTAAATTCGATGATAGATAAAGGTTCACCCGTACGGTCATCAATACTTTTCCAATACCCTTCGATCGAATCAGCTGCATAAACAGTTGTACTCGCTAACACTGCCCAAAATACCCCCAAAACCCATTGAGATAACGAGTTTATTTTCATTTTGCATCTCCCTATATTTTGCAAAATTATTTTTTAATTGAAGAAAATTTCTTTTACTTTCTGATTGCTTAGGTCTAATCGTTGCTGTTTTTACAACAAATAATGATTTCTTCTAATCTCTTAACCATAAAAAAACCCTTGCATCGCAAGGGTTTTCAAACTTAATTCAGAGAATTAAAGTTTAGATACCAATTCTGGTACAACAGTGTTCAAATCACCAACTAACCAGTAGTCAGCAACGCTGTTGATTGGCGCTTCTTCGTCTTTGTTGATTGCAACAATAACTTTAGAATCTTTCATACCTGCTAAGTGCTGAATCGCACCAGAGATACCGATTGCCAAGTAAAGATCTGGCGCAACGATTTTACCAGTTTGACCAACTTGGAAGTCATTTGGTACGAAACCAGCATCTACAGCAGCACGTGAAGCACCTTGAGCAGCACCAAGCTTATCAGCTAATGGGTCAAGTACTTTGTGATAGTTTTCACCAGAACCTACACCACGACCACCAGAAACAACGATACGCGCAGCAGTTAATTCTGGACGATCAAGTTTCACGATTTCTTCGCTTACAAACTTAGAAATACCAGCATCTTTCGCTTCAGCAACAGCTTCAACTGCAGCAGAACCGCCTTCAGCAGCTACAGCATCAAATGCTGTACCACGAACTGTACCAACGATAATTGCTTCGTCAGATTGAACAGTTGCGATTGCGTTACCTGCATAGATAGGACGCTTGAAAGTATTAGCAGATTCAACAGCGATGATGTCTGTAATCATGCTTACGTCAAGAAGTGCAGCAACACGTGGAAGAATGTTCTTACCCGTTGTTGTAGATGCAGCTAATACGTATTTGTAACCGCCTTTTGCGATGTCAGCAACTAAGCCAGCAACGTTTTCAGCTAATTGGTTCGCATAAGCAGCATTGTCAGCAAGTAATACTTTGCTCACACCAGCAACTTTAGCAGCAGCATCAGCAACTGCTTGAGCGCCAGAACCAGCTACTAATACAGTAATATCACCACCGATTTTTTGAGCTGCCGCAACAACGTTTAAAGTTGCACCGTTAAGTGACTGGTTGTTGTGATCAGCGATAACTAAAATACTCATGATTTTATCCTTCTGTATTAGATCACTTTCGCTTCATTTTTCAATTTTTCAACAAGTTCGTCTACAGACTTAACTTGTACGCCAGCTTTACGTTCAGCAGGTGCTTCAACTTTAACTGTTTTAAGTTTAGTACCAGTTGCAACGCCATAGTCAGCAGGAGACTTAGTATCAAGCGGTTTTTTACGCGCTTTCATGATGTTTGGAAGAGCAGCATAACGTGGCTCATTCAAACGTAAGTCAGTTGTGATGATTGCTGGAAGACCAAGCTCAACAGTTTGTAAACCGCCATCAACTTCACGAGTAACTTGTACTTTACCGCCGTCAACTTTAACTTCAGATGCAAAAGTACCTTGACCAGCACCAAGTAAAGCACCAAGCATTTGACCTACTTGGTTAGAGTCATCATCAATTGCTTGTTTACCAAGAAGAATTAGTTCTGGTTTTTCAGCATCAACAACGCCTTTTAAAATTTTAGCAACTTCTAAAGCGCCAATTTCATCAGCAGTTTCAACTAAGATACCACGGTCAGCGCCTAAAGCCATTGCAGAACGAATTTGTTCTTGCGCGTCTTTAGAACCCACTGAAACAACAACGATTTCTGAAATCGTTCCTTTTTCTTTTAAGCGAACCGCTTCTTCCACTGCGATTTCACAGAATGGGTTAATTGACATCTTAACGTTAGTAAGGTCAACCCCAGTATTGTCCGGCTTAACACGAACTTTAACGTTGGCATCAACCACACGTTTTACAGCGACAAGAGCCTTCATGTAATCCTCGGCTGTTCTAAGCAAGTAAATGTAGTGAAGAGCATTCTAACTCTTCGATCGAAACTTTTTAGGTGCCCTATCTTGCAATGTATTTGGCATTTCGGTCAAGTCACAATTTTCGCTATGACTGTAAAAAAGATGAAATGCTCAGTTCACTAATTTTGGCAGGTTATTCAGCATATAAATATTGTTATACTTTCAGCACATATATTAGACTTTGATTTAGCTAATATTTTATATAATTCAACCACCTAAAATGGCTATATAAAAACACGTACAAAAGATCTGTAACCGATCATTTCTGATAAATCTTAATCCAATTTACATTTTGCAAAAACTTGGCAATAAAGTAAGAATGTCTGTTCAATAAATTGCAACTACAAATAAAAAAAACAGTCGGTTATTAAACATTCAACTTTGCAACATCATGTATCTTTTATGATCTAATTTTACTCAAAAAAGAATACCGCAATTACCATTTAAACATTGGTAATGGACTCCATGGCTTATGCAAAAAGCGTTTAAATCCAAGAAAAATTAAACTCTTATGAAAACTGCAATTCGGATATTGTTGCGTTAAATATTTAAAAGTTTGAAAGGGAATATTTGAACGTAATAATCCTAATGAAAAATCGGCATAATCAGCCTTTCTAAAATGTTCAACCAAGGGATATTCATCACATTCGGTAGCTGTTAGCTTGTGATGCTCCGTAATCATTAAAGTCAGTTCATTTTGCCAATCAGATAATTGATTGATTTCAAGATATTGCCTCATCTGCTGCACAGAGGGTTGAATGTAATCAATCGTTTTTGCTGTCCAAATACCAATATCATGAAAAGCAGCAGCAATCGCAATTTTATCACGGGTTTGTTGGCAATCATCTTGAGCTAGGATTAAACAGCAAAAAGCCACACGCTTACAATGATTCAAATAACCTTGATAGTCTGCACCTATTATTGTTTGATATTGAAATAAAATCTTCTCAATATAATTCGCACACTGAATAGATACTTCATTATCCAACGATAAAGCTGTTTCTTGTCGTTCACTCATTTTTTTGTGCTCGCGGATGGGCTTGATCATAGACTTTTGCTAATTGATCAAAATCAACATGGGTATAAATTTGGGTCGTTGATAAATTACTGTGTCCTAACATCTCCTGAACTGAGCGTAAATCACCGCTTGCTGAAAGCATATGGCTGGCAAAACAATGGCGTAATAAATGCGGATGTACATCGACATTAACACCTGCTCTTTGTGCTTGCAATTTAACGCGATTTTCAATTTGTCGAGGTTGTAATGTATTTCCTCGTTGTGAGATGAAAACTGCTGATTCGGCAGTAAAATTTCCTTGCCAAATTCGGTAAACTTTAAGCCATTCAATCAAACCTTGTTTTGCCTTGCTTCCAAATGGCACAACTCTCGTTTTATTGCCTTTACCCGTTATACGCAACAATTGTCGATTAAAATCAATATCCTTAATCTTTAATCCTTGTAATTCGGCTAAGCGCAATCCACTGGAATAAAGAAGTTCAAGCATCGCTTTATCACGTAGCCATAATTGTTGTTCGATCGGCTTCTCTGGCGCTGCCTGATCTAGAATCTGATTCACTGTTTCAATATCAATCATCCCTGGCAAAGGACGCGGCTGGCGCTTTAACCGAAAGTCTTCAGATGGATTTTGTTGTAGATACTGACCTTGCTCAGCCCATTTCATAAACTGACGAATTGATGTTAAATGGCGTTGCAGACTACTCGAACTCAGTTGATCTTGCTCAACTCTTGCAGCCAAATATTCCCTTAAATCAGATGCTTCGACATCTTCTAATCGTAGCTTTTTATATTCACAAAACTTTAAAAAATCGGTTAAATCACGTTGATATGCTGCAATCGTATGTTCCGATTGATTTTGAATGATGCGTTCTTTTAACCACATGGAAAGAAGTTTTGTAGGAGTTTCCAAATTTCTCTCCATCTTGGAATATCGACCAACTTGTATTTTAACAAATTTTCTTCTGATTTATCTTTAAACAAATCTCGAAGTATATATAGCTGTGTAATACAATATATTTCAAGTTTTTTGTAGCGCCATCACCATGTCAATGTTGCTTATCCCCTATCTCATTGCAATCTCCATTCTTACGATTACTCCTGGTCTGGATACAACACTCATCATCCGTACCGCAACACTTGAAGGTAAAACGAAAGCATTTCAAGCAGCTTTAGGAATTAATCTAGGTTGTATTGTGTGGGGAGTGATCGTGGCCTGTGGCTTAGGTGCATTGTTGATGACTTCGGATCTTGCTTTTAATGCTTTGAAATGGATAGGGGCAATTTACCTAACATGGTTAGGACTCAATCTCCTTTTAAAACCTCGTAGCCAACTTGCGAGTTTAAATAATTCAGCAGTGACAACGCAAAATTGGTTTATGAAAGGTTTTTGGGGAAATTTACTCAACCCCAAAGTCGGTATTTTCTATATTTCCTTTTTGCCACAGTTTATTCCACAGTCTGCATCTCCAGTAATTTGGACCATGAGTCTTGTGATGATACATGTAGTAATCGGATTGATTTGGTCAATTTTTCTAATTGCTGCGATGCAGTCCATTTCCGCTTATTTAAAGCAACCTAAATTTATTCGATACATGGATCGCATCACAGGAAGTATTTTTATCTTGTTTGCACTAAAACTAGCTTTAAGTAAAAGATAGTACGTAAAAAGCGTGCTGTAACACAGCACGCTCAATATCAGTTTCAATCATGGTCTAAATCATTTTTAAATAGGCATTTATTTGTATCGCCACTTCATCTGCATCCTGCTTTGCCAGTCCATGATCACCACCCTCGACAATATAAAGTTTTGATTTTTTAAATATCTGATTTAAATACTGCCCAACTTCGATTGGGCTAACTGAATCTTGATCGCCCCAAATGAGTAGTGTTTCTACCTCTATCGTAGATAAAAATTCCTCATAATCGACCTTTGTCGTTACAAACCAATCAGGGGATGCCAAATATTCTTGTCGATAAAGCTGACGCCAATCTTGTACCTGAAATCGATCTAAATTGATTCCACCTGAAGTTGCAATCAATACGAGACCTTTAACCAAATCAGTTTTCTGTAAGGCCGCAGCAATCGCAAAAATTCCGCCCATGGATTGAGCGATGAGAATAGAAGGTTTCTCAATCTGTGCAACGACATAATTGCTCAGATCATCAAAATTGTTAATCTCTGGATCTGCGGTCACACCATGAAAGCCTGGATAATGAATTATTTGTTTGGTGTAGGCTTCTGGAAGTTTGGCAACCAAAGGATTCCAAAATTGAGTATTTCCAGACGCGCCTGCAAGAAAAACTAAATTCATTTCATAAGCCTTCTATCAATTGTATGAGTAAAGGCTCAACTATTTCTTTAGCTCTCAGCTGCTCTATCCATACATGAGGAATATTATCATATCCAAAAGCAAGTCCTGCTAATCCACCTGCCACACATGCTGTTGTGTCAGTGTCCCGCCCAAAAGAAATCGCTTTTTTAATCACTGCTTGATAATCTGGCTCTTGTAGCGCTAAATAAGCTGATTTTAAGCAATCTACAACATAACCACTTCCCATTCCTCGTTCTAAATCATCAGGACGGATAAAAAATTCTAATTGTTCCAAGTCATCAGGTCGTTTTTCACAATATTGTCGTAGGATAGTTACAGCATGTGACCATGCGGCATTAATCACCATTCCTTTTAAAATATATCTCGCCCATAAACAATACAAGGCACAACATACTTTCGAGCGTAAATGCGCATGCGTAATATGTGATTGTAAATATGCAGCTAAAATTAATGCTTCGTCTGAGCCTTGATGCCACAATGCTAAAGGTAAAACTCTCATCAAAGCACCGTTACCATTGGCATGTTCATCATCATTTGCGACTTGCATGACTGGCGTACCTTGTAAATATTTTCGAATAGCGGTTGCTGTCTGCACACCTACATCAAATATTTGATAATCGGGGGTCATATAACCAAACTGATACCAATTCGCAATACGATTCATTAAATCAACAGCATCTAACTTTTGACAATGAAGTAAAGATGTCAATAAACACAAAGCTTGAGCACCATCGTCTGACCATGTGCCAATTGGAACATCAGGATAAGTTCGACTAAAATCTTTAGGCGGAATCATATCAATATCGATAATATGAGGTAGTTGCTCAGGTAAGTGAAATTCGTAAGGCACACCAACTGCATCACCAATCAATAAACCATAAATTGCACCACGAAGCTTATTTTGCATTTTTCTCTCATTTTCTTATTGTAAAAATAAAGGGTAAAAAGCCCAACTTGAGACTTTTTACCCTAAGATCAATCTAATTTACCCTTGAAAATAACGTAAATCCAATCGTGCATCGTAGACATGCGTGGTTGGACCTGTCATCCACACCACATCACCTTCACGCCAAGCGATATGCAACTTACCACCTGCAAGCTGAACTTCAACTTCATTGGCAAGTAAACCACGGCGCATACCACTGACCGCTGCTGCACAAGCCCCTGTACCACAGGCTAACGTCTCGCCAACACCACGTTCAAACACACGTAAACGAATATGCTTTTCATCAATGATCTGCATAAATCCAGCATTCACCCGTGAAGGGAAACGTGTATGTGATTCTACTTGTGGGCCAATACGCTCAACATCAGCAGTTAATACATCAGGTACAATAGTCACAGCATGAGGATTACCCATGTTCACAACATCAATATTGATACTTTGATTGTCTACAAGTTCTAGTGCGTATAAGCCTTCAATATCTTCATGTTCTTGGGTAAGAAATGGAATTTCTTCTGGAAGAAATTTTGGTGGTCCCATATTGACACGAACCCACCCATTGGCACCCAACTCAGGCTCAACAATACCCGCTTTAGTTTGTACACGAATTTTAGTTTTGGTCGTCAGTTGACGTTCATGTACAAAGCGAGCGAAACAACGTACACCATTACCACACTGCTCGACTTCAGAACCATCAGCATTAAAAATTCGATATTTAAAATCAACATCAGGAAAATCAGGCGGTTCAACAATCAGAAGTTGATCAAAACCCACACCAAAATGACGATCGGCTAAACGTTGAATGGTTAAAGTATCTAAATAAGCTCGTTGCGTGATCAGGTCAACGACCATAAAATCATTGCCCAAACCATGCATTTTGGTAAATTCTAAATACATCTCAATTTACTCCTCAGGCAATAAACGTTCTTTTTCCCAAAGTGATTCTATGGTTTCACGTTCACGA
Organism: Acinetobacter modestus; assembly: GCF_014636095.1. Classification (GTDB taxonomy): domain Bacteria; phylum Pseudomonadota; class Gammaproteobacteria; order Pseudomonadales; family Moraxellaceae; genus Acinetobacter; species Acinetobacter modestus. Next base: position 192,530 of record NZ_BMDV01000002.1, on the reverse strand, counting down.
ATTAAATAAGCTTGATCACCACTGACCATAACTTCGGCAGCACGACCACGCGTGTTGTAGTTCGAGCTCATTACAAAACCGTAGGCACCTGCACCTAATACAGCAAGGACATCATTTTCTTGAAGTGCTAAATCACGCTCTTTACCCAAGAAATCACCTGTTTCACAGATTGCACCAACCAAATCCCAAGTTTTAACTTCAACATCAGGATTTGGATTGACTGACTGAATATCCATCCACGCTTCATATAAAGCTGGGCGAATTAAGTCATTCATCGCTGCATCAATGATGGCAAAGTTACGATGATTAGTCGGCTTGAGTAAATCCACCTTGGTGAGTAATGCACCTGCATTGGCAGAAATACTACGCCCTGGTTCCATATACACTTTGAGACCAAGCTTTTCTAAAGCTGGTCGCATTGAATTAGCATACTCTTCAACACTTGGCGGAGTTTCATCTTTATAACAAACGCCTAGACCGCCACCAATATCAATATGTTTGAGGTTGATACCCAAGCGTTTCAACTGCTCAATCATGACAATGACACGATCCAAAGCATCAACGAAAGGTTTGGTTTCTGTCAATTGTGAACCGATGTGGCAGTCAATACCGACAATCTCAAGATTTGGTAATGAAGCCGCATATTGATAAGTCTCATTGACCGTATCACTTGGAATACCAAACTTGTTTTCTTTCAGACCTGTTGAGATATAGGGATGAGTTTTCGCATCCACATCTGGGTTTACACGTAATGAAATCGGCGCTTTCTTGTCTAATTTCGCTGCTACTTTTTGAATCCGATCAAGTTCAGCATGAGATTCAACATTGAAACATGCAATACCTACGGTCAAAGCTTTTTCAATATCAGCTTCGGATTTACCTAAACCAGAAAATACAATTTTTGAAGGTTCACCGCCTGCTGCGAGAACACGTGCTAGTTCCCCACCCGTCACAATATCAAAACCTGCACCAAGTTTTGCTAATACATTCAGAACAGCTATATTCGAGTTTGACTTCACTGCAAAACAGATTTGATGATCAATAAAATCAAAAGCACGATGCATATCTAAATAATGCTTCTCAAATGTAGATTTTGAGTAAACATATAAAGGCGTGCCAAATTGCTGTGCGAGCTGATCTAATGAAGATTGCTCAGCATGCAATACTCCATTAATGCGAGTGAAACTCATGAAGATGTCCTTATTTACAAACTTAAGGTGAGGTTGTCTGTGATACTGTTGAAGAGGTTGCTGCTTGGTTTTCAGCTTTCACATCATCAGATGACGTTTTAGCCTGAGAGGTTTCATTTTTATAAAGCAGGTATTTTGCACGTTTGTCATGATTGATATCAGAAGGTAATTGCAATGCCCCTGACTGACCACATGCAGTAAGTACCACACTACTGAATAATAAACCGATCGAACAAATGACTTGACGCATCTGAGCACCTAACTTTTACAATTCGGAGCAGTATAACGTGATCATCAGATTGGCTAAAGTCTAAACTTGAAGGAATAAAACAATATCCATAAAAAAACGCCGACTTAGATGCCGACGTTCCTGTTCATTACTTCTTTAACGGCTTACTTCTTTTTATTTAAGAAATAACCAATTGCCAAAATAACAAACCAGATTGGGCTGACTTTAAGTGACTCTAAAGTGGTTTCGTCCAAAGCAAGGAAATAAATCGTTGCAAGGAAGAAAATAATCACTACCCAACAAGTAAACACGCCACCAGGAAGTTTAAAAGTTGATTGTGCATGTAACTCAGGACGGTTTTTGCGGTAGTTAATGTAACTCCACATAATCACAATCCAGACACAGATAAACAAGATAGTCGATAGAGTGGTCGCTAAGGTAAACGCAGTAACTTCATCATTGGTTCCTGTCTTCACTTTATAAACGAATTGAACGAAAGCACCGATAAAAATACAGATCGAAGAAAAGATTAATGCTTTTGCAGGAACTGCCGATTTAGAAAGTTTTCCAAATAATTTTGGTGCTTGTTTATCCGTTGATAAACCAAATAGCATACGACTGGTCGAAAATACACCACTATTCATTGATGACATCACTGAAGATAACACCACCAAATTCATAATAATCGCCGCAGAAGCAATACCTGCTTGTGAGAAGATGTTTACGAATGGACTGACTTTAGGGTTAATTTGATCCCAAGGTGTTACACACATCACCACAAACAATGCCAATACATAGAAAATAATGATACGAATTGGAATTGAGTTAATCGCTTTCGGTAAGTTACGTTTTGGATCTTGTGTTTCAGCGGCAGTTGTACCGACCAGCTCTACACCGACAAAGGCGAAAATTGCAATTTGGAAGCCTGCGAGGAAGCCATCTAACCCTTTAGGGAACATACCACCATGTGTCCACAAGTTGCTAATACTCGCCGTTGTACCCGCAGCATTAGTGAACCCCGTAAAGATCATCCATAAACCAACCGCAATTAAGACAATAATTGCTGTGATTTTAACCATTGCAAACCAGAATTCCATTTCACCGAATAATTTTACAGTGACAAGGTTCAACCCAAGTACAAATAGAATCGCAACAGTACTAATCAACAATCCGCCTAATGGAGTAAATGACTCTCCCCCATTGAAAAATTCAAGATAGTAAATAATGGCTGATAGATCTGCGATACCAATCGTGACCCAACATAGCCAATACGTCCATCCAACAAAATAACCCGCCCAAGGACCGATTAAATCAGTGGATAAATCAATAAAAGATTTATACTTTAAATTCGATAAGAGTAATTCACCTAAAGCACGCATCACGAAAAACACCATGATACCGATCAAGCCATAAATGAATAAAATAGATGGTCCAGCTAAACTAATCGTTTTACCCGAACCCATGAACAATCCCGTTCCGATTGCTCCACCAATCGCAATCAACTGTAAATGTCGATTGGAAAGGCTACGGTGTAGCTCACCGTTTTCATTTGGTGAACCAAGAAAATCATTTGACATTGTTATATTCAACTCTCGAGTTTTATGTCACAAAATTAGCCTAAAAATCTAACAATAGAAAAAGTTTTTTCGGCTTTTCATCACTTTTTTAAAATTTCAGAACTTTTTAGTTGCATTTTTAATCATCTTTTCCTCTTTTATAAACCTCGATGTACAATTCCTTGTAATTAGCAGTTTACGTGCCAAAATCGAGTTTGGCGACTGTTATAGATAAAATTTGTATTTCAGATTTCCATAAACCAAATTTTTTAAAAAATTAATTGATCTATCACGTATCTTTTACGAGTAAATATGAGCAAAGTTAAAACAGTTTATCGTTGTGAACAATGCGGTGCAGACCATCCTAAATGGGCTGGTCAATGTTCAGAATGTGGCGAATGGAATAGCTTAACGGAAGTACGATTAGAGCCTAGTATTTCACACCGCGCGCGACCTAAAGTAGGTGGCTATGCAGGGCAAGTAGCCAATATTACAACGCTGAATCAAATCTCTGTCTCAAATGAAACTCGACTACAAACTGGCATCAGTGAATTTGATCGTGTACTGGGTGGTGGCCTAGTTACAGGTTCTGTTGTATTGATTGGAGGTGATCCAGGTATCGGTAAATCAACAATTTTATTGCAAACCGCCACGCATATGGCTAGTAAGAAAAGTTCAGCTCTTTATGTCACAGGCGAAGAATCACTTTCACAAGTTGCCTTACGTGCTCAACGTTTGGATCTGCCCACAGATCAACTCAGAGTTATGGCTGAAACTTGCGTGGAACGTATTTGTGAGGTTCTCGCACAAGAGCGTCCTGCTGTGGCCATTCTTGACTCAATTCAAACACTTTATACTGAAACATTACAATCGGCTCCAGGTGGAGTTTCACAAATCCGTGAGTCTGCTGCTTTACTTACTCGTTTTGCTAAAAATAGTGGTACAGCCTTATTTATTGTCGGTCACGTGACCAAAGAAGGTTCGCTTGCAGGTCCACGTGTCTTAGAGCATATGGTGGATTGTGTACTTTACTTTGAGGGGCAATCTGACTCACGTTATCGCATGATACGTGCTGTAAAGAACCGTTTTGGTGCAGTGAATGAACTGGGTGTCTTTGCCATGACCGACAAAGGACTTCGAGAAGTTGCCAATCCATCAGCAATTTTTCTCAGTCGTTATGATGAAGCGATTCCTGGTTCAATTGTAATGATCAGCCGTGAAGGAACGCGCCCTCTCCTCGTCGAAGTACAAGCTTTAGTCGATGATGCACACGGGCAACCACGTCGAGTAGCACTTGGCTTAGAGCAAAACCGTTTGAATATGTTACTTGCAGTGATGCATCGTCATGGTGGTGTGCAAACATCAGGACAAGATGTTTATGTCAATGTAGTGGGTGGTTTAAAGATTACTGAAACCGGCTCTGATCTTGCGGTTTTATTGGCTTGTGCATCAAGTTTAAGAGGTAAAGCTCTGCCACAACAATTGGCAGTTTTTGGTGAGGTTGGACTGTCTGGTGAGATTCGTCCTGTACCGAATGGTCAAGAAAGATTAAAAGAAGCGACCAAGCATGGCTTTAAATATGTCATTTTACCAAGAGCTAATGCACCGCAAAAATCTATCGATGGCGTTCAAATCATTGCCGTTGCACGCTTACATGAGGCTCTCACCGAAGCAATGCAATTGAGTGACGAGTTGACATAAAAAAACATATTTTTATAGTTGAAATTACAGATAAATACCTGCATAAATACATTTACAAATAGGATTTAAATAGGAATTTTCGATGCAAGTACACCAGCGTGGCTTGATGGCAGCTCTTTTAATGGCAACATTGGTTGCTGCACCACTTGCAGAAGCAAAACGTGCAGGTGGTGGAAAAAGCCACGGTATGAGCAGATCTAGTTCATCTAGTCAGTCATACCAACAATCTAACCCATCTTATCAGCAACCACGTCAAGTTACGCCTGCTCCACAACAAACTGCACCTCAAAAATCAGGTCCCGGTGTTGGTTCAATGGTTGCAGCTGGTGTAGCTGGTGCGGCGGTAGGTGCAGTTGCAGCTAATGCCTTAGCTGATGATAAACCACATAACCCAACTGCCACTGATCAGCAAACAGCGAATGCTCAAGCTGCACAACAAGCCCAAGAGCAAGAGAAAAAAGATGGAATCCCAACTTGGATCTGGTTATTACTGATCGCAGGCGGTGCTTTCTTTATTTTCCGTAAGTTCAGCGGTAAACAAAAAGTAGCTGCAAACAATCCTTATGCGCCAAATAATAACGGTCAAAATAATTTTGGTCGCCAAAATACAGCGCCTGCAACTGACAATACCAATATTTTTGGTCAATCTGTCGGTGGCGGTACGGCTGCTCCTCAAGCACCATTTGGCGGAGCATCAATGAGTAGTGGCAATCAATTACCTGATGGTACTGAACCTGCTGCGTTCTTACGTGTAGCTCGTCAGCGTTTTAATCATATTCAATCAGTGAATAGTGCTAGTAATATTGAAGAAATTCGTCGTTATTTAACACCTGAACTTTATTCATCTATGTACAGTGACATTATGGCCAACCAAGACCAAGATGTTGCAGAATTTAGTAATCTAAACGCAATGGTTGCAGATAGTGCGACTGAAAATGGTCAATACGTTGTTAGCGTCCGTTTTACAGGAACAGTAAGCGAAGATTTAAACAGCTTGCCACAACCTTTCACCGAAATTTGGCATTTTGTTAAGCCTGCTGGCTCACAACAAGATTGGGTTGTTGCCGGTATTCAACAAGCTTAATTGAATTAAACCTCACGTAATACATCCAAAGAGCTGTTTCGACAGCTCTTTTTTTGTCGATGTTCAGAGATAGAAATAAAAAAAGCCACTCTCTATTTTGGAGAATGGCGGAGTGTAAACCCTAATTTCGATTGCCTATATTTTTTAATAGATTTAAACAGGCAGTTAAGTAAACTCTATATCTCAGTTATCTTAGCGGATAATCAAGAATAAAAATATTCCTCGTTTGGGGAATAAAACTATTTTTGTAATAGGTTCACATAGATCTTCTTAGCTTATTCAGGCATTCAGGCATTCAGGCATTCAGGCATTCAGGCATTCAGGCATTCAGGCATTCAGGCATTCAGGCATTCAGGCATTCAGGCATTCAGGCATTCAGGCATTCAAATTAGAACAGATCTATTTGAGTTAGAACCTAATATTCTTGGTTTGTGTCCGTATCTATCGCTATCTTATGAGCCATAAAAAAAGCTTTGCCGAGGCAAAGCTTTTTAAAATGATTTGGCTTTAAAGCAAATCAAATCATGATACAAACTGTAAGAATAACCAGTATAAACCACCAGATAAACAAATCGTCGCTGGTAAAGTAAAGATCCATGCAGAAAGTATTGTCTTCACTGTTGCGAAGTTCAAACCTGATCTATTCGCAACCATGGTACCTGCAACAGCACTGTTTAAAACATGTGTAGTCGATACAGGCATACCCAAACCATCAGCAGCAGCAATGGTACTCATTGCAACAAGTTCAGCAGACATCCCTTGACCATAAGTCATATGGTTCTTACCAATACGCTCGCCGACAGTCACAACAATGCGCTTCCAACCCACCATGGTACCCAAACCGAGTGCAAGTGCGACCGCAACTTTAACCCAATTTGGAATGTATTGTAGGAATGAATCAAGATTACTACGATACTCTTTAACGGTTTTAGCTTGGTCTTTATCCATCTTCGGTAAAGCTTCTGCTTTGTCTAAACGTTTAAAAGTTGTGGTACTTAAATACATATCATTACGGATTTCGCTTACAGCGGCCTCAGGAACAGCTTTAAGATCACCATAATTTGCAACGCGTGTTCCTAAATGTTCCGTCATACTTGCAAGCGCTGGAACAACTTCAGGTGTTTGCTCTTTGGTTTGAATATATTTAGTGAGTACAGCACGCGCTTTCTCATCAGATAATTCATTTTGATTTACATTCAATACAGCAGCTGTTTGACTTGAAAGCTTTTCAAATGATTGAAGATGATTTGCATCTAAGCTTTTGTTTAGTGAATATGCTAATGGCACTAAACCGATCAAGATCAACATGATTAAACCCATGCCCTTTTGACCATCGTTAGAACCATGCGCAAAGCTCACGCCCGTACATGTAAAAATCAAAATTGCACGGATAAGAGGTGGAGGTGGCTTATTACCTTCTGGTGGTTGAAAAAGTTCTAATTGGCGTTTAAAAATTGTTTTTACCAACAAGAATACAATTGCTGCGAAAGCAAAACCGATTAAAGGTGAGAATAATAACGCCTTACCCACTTTAATGACTTGATCCATATCAATGCCGCTGGTTGCACCAGTTGAAGCATTTAAGAAATGGTTCATGATCCCCACACCTAAAATCGAGCCGATTAAAGTATGTGAACTTGATGCTGGGATCCCAAGGAACCAAGTCCCTAAGTTCCAAAGAATGGCTGCGATTAACAAAGCAAATACCATTGCAAAACCAGCTCCACTGCCGACATTCATAATCAGTTCAACAGGAAGTAAAGCAATAATACCGTAAGCAACAGCACCACTCGCTACCATAACCCCAAGGAAGTTACAGAAACCAGCCCACATCACTGCAACAGGTGCAGGTAATGCATTGGTATAAATCACGGTGGCAACCGCATTAGCTGTATCGTGGAAGCCATTAACAAATTCAAAGCCTAAAGCAATGAAAAGTGCCGTAGATAGAAGAATAACTGAATATAAACTCAAAGGTGGTACATGCGCTAAGTCAGCACTCACCTGAAAACCAATATAAATAAGTGTTGCAATAATAATTGTTAAAAACACCGGCATAAAAAATTTCGGTGTAGGAACATGTACATTCGTCGATTTTGCCGTAGAACTGGCAAGCGGTGAATCCGAAACAGGAGGAAGATTAGAATTCATGTAGACGGTAAGAGGATAATAAAATCCTCTGTATTGTTTAATTAAATTATGACAATTATATGACAAAGGACTGTCATATGAAGCCAAATTTTCATATTTTTCTTACATTTTTTTATGTTTTTTTTGATTTAAACCAAGATTATTTTTATTATTGTATAATAAAAACAATATCTTAATTAAAAATAAATTCAATCAAATCTGTTTGTCTGATTTTGCAACAAACACAACAAAATATGAAACTTATTTGTCATATTTCGAAATATACGTTGTCTTTTTAGGCATTATTTACCGAAATTATTGCAATTTCATGAAGCTTTTATGACATTTTCAAACTGACTGGATGAATCACATCATCCTGATGCTGAAAATACGCGCTTTTTGTTCGCTTCTGTTACAATGCCCCTGCTTTTTTATCTTCATCATCGACTGGGGTTTCTGAATGTCCACGCTTACCACCCTACAATCACTTCTTGCCCAACGTATCCTGATTATTGATGGTGCAATGGGGACGATGATTCAACGCCATAAATTAGAAGAACAAGATTATCGTGGTGAACGTTTTGCAGATTGGGCTTCAGACCTAAAAGGCAACAATGATTTATTGGTGCTAACACAACCACATATTATTCAAGGCATCCATGAAGCTTATTTGGATGCAGGTGCAGATATTATTGAAACCAACAGCTTTAACGGCACGCGTGTTTCAATGTCGGACTATCACATGGAAGACCTCGTACCAGAGATCAACCGTGAAGCAGCACGTTTAGCGCGTGCGGCATGTGACAAATATTCAACTCCAGATAAACCGCGTTTTGTAGCAGGTGTACTTGGTCCAACTTCTCGTACCTGTTCAATCTCACCCAATGTAAATGATCCTGCATTCCGTAATATTACCTTTGATGAGCTCAAAGAAAACTATATTGAGGCAACTCATGCATTAATCGAAGGTGGTGCAGACATTCTCTTGATCGAAACTGTCTTTGATACCTTAAACTGCAAAGCAGCGATTTTTGCGGTAAAAGAAGTATTTAAGCAAATTGGTCATGAACTGCCGTTAATGATTTCAGGCACCATTACCGATGCATCTGGTCGTACCTTAACAGGTCAAACCGCAGAGGCGTTCTGGAACTCGGTTCGTCATGGCGATTTACTCTCAATTGGTTTTAACTGTGCGCTCGGTGCAGACGCGATGCGTCCACACGTAAAAACCATTGCTGATGTTGCTGATACTTTTGTCTCTGCGCATCCAAATGCAGGTTTACCAAATGCCTTTGGTGAATATGATGAAACACCTGAACAAACCGCAGCATTCATCAAAGAATTTGCTGAAAGTGGTCTCATCAATATCACGGGTGGTTGCTGTGGTACCACACCAGATCATATCCGTGCGATTTATAATGCAGTTAAAGATATCAAGCCACGTCAAATTCCTGAAACCAAACCAGCCTGCCGTTTAAGTGGTTTAGAGCCATTTAACATTTATGATGATTCACTATTCGTCAATGTCGGTGAACGTACCAACGTGACGGGTTCAAAAAAATTCCTACGCCTCATCCGTGAAGAAAAGTTTGCCGAAGCTTTAGAAGTAGCTCAGCAACAAGTTGAAGCCGGCGCACAGATCATCGACATCAACATGGATGAAGGGATGCTGGATTCGCAAAATGCGATGGTGCATTTCCTCAATCTTGTCGCTTCTGAACCTGATATCTCACGTGTGCCGATCATGATTGACTCATCGAAATGGGAAATCATTGAAGCAGGCTTGAAATGTGTACAAGGTAAACCTGTTGTTAACTCTATTTCCTTGAAAGAAGGTTATGACGAGTTTGTCGAAAAAGCACGCCTATGCCGTCAGTACGGTGCTGCAATTATTGTGATGGCCTTTGATGAAACAGGTCAGGCCGATACCGCTGCACGGAAGCGTGAAATCTGTAAACGCTCTTATGATGTTTTGGTCAATGATGTCGGCTTCCCTGCTGAAGATATTATTTTTGACCCGAACGTGTTTGCCGTGGCAACAGGGATTGAAGAACACAACAACTATGGCGTTGATTTTATTGAAGCCACAGGTTGGATTAAGCAGAACTTGCCTCACGCCATGATTTCAGGCGGTGTCTCAAACGTTTCCTTCTCCTTCCGTGGTAATGAGCCTGTGCGTGAAGCAATTCATTCGGTATTCCTTTACCATGCCATCAAACAAGGCATGACGATGGGTATCGTGAACGCAGGTCAAATGGCGATTTATGATGATATTCCAAAAGAACTGAAAGAAGCCGTTGAAGATGTTGTTCTGAATCAGAACCAAGGTGAGTCTGGTCAAAACGCCACAGAGAAACTGCTTGAAGTGGCAGAGAAGTTCCGTGGTCATAGTGGCGCACAACGCGAAGCTGAAAACCTTGAATGGCGCAATGAATCGGTTGAAAAACGTCTTGAATATGCCTTAGTTAAAGGTATTACCACTTATATTGATGAAGATACTGAAGAAGCACGCCTGAAAGCCAAACGTCCTTTAGATGTAATTGAAGGCGCTTTGATGGATGGTATGAACGTGGTTGGTGACCTGTTTGGTTCAGGTAAAATGTTCCTGCCGCAAGTCGTGAAATCTGCACGCGTCATGAAACAAGCCGTGGCATGGCTGAACCCGTACATCGAAGCTGAAAAAACAGGAAGCCAGTCTAAAGGTAAAGTGTTGATGGCAACTGTAAAAGGTGACGTACACGATATTGGTAAAAATATCGTGGGCGTGGTCTTGGGTTGTAATGGGTATGACATCGTTGATCTTGGTGTGATGGTACCTGCGGAAAAAATCTTGCAAACTGCGATTGATGAGAAATGTGACATCATCGGTTTGTCTGGTTTGATCACCCCGTCTTTGGATGAAATGGTGTTTGTTGCGAAAGAAATGCAACGTAAAGGCTTTAACATCCCATTGTTAATTGGTGGTGCAACCACATCGAAAGCACATACTGCGGTGAAGATTGATCCTCAATATCAAAATGATGCCGTGATTTATGTGGCTGATGCTTCGCGTGCAGTGGGTGTAGCAACTACCCTGCTATCAAAAGAAATGCGTGGCAATTTTATTGCAGAACATCGTGCTGAATATGCCAAGATTCGTGAACGTTTAGCCAACAAGCAACCGAAAGCGGCTAAACTCAGCTATGCCGAATCGATTGAAAATGGTTTCAAGGTGGATGACAACTATGTGCCACCGATTCCAAATCGTTTAGGTACGCAAGTCATTACCAATTATCCATTGGCGACATTGGTTGAGTACTTTGACTGGACACCATTCTTTATCTCTTGGAGCTTGGCAGGTAAATTCCCGAAAATCCTGACAGATGAAGTGGTCGGTGAAGCAGCCACTGATTTATATAACCAAGCGCAAGCGATGCTAAAAGACATTATCGAAAATAATCGTTTTGATGCACGTGCTGTATTTGGTTTATACCCTGCACAACGTACAGGTGCGGATACAGTCAGCGTGTTTGATGAGGCAGGTCAAAAAGTTACGCATACTTTTGAGCATATTCGTCAGCAGTCAGACAAAGTCACAGGCAAACCAAATTTATCTTTAGCAGACTTTATTAGCACCTCTAAAGACAATACTGATTATCTCGGTGGTTTCACGGTATCGATCTTTGGTGCTGAAGAATTGGCAAATGAATATAAAGCCAAAGGCGATGATTACTCAGCAATCTTGGTTCAGTCCTTGGCGGATCGTTTTGCCGAAGCCTTTGCCGAGCATTTACATGAGCGTATCCGTAAAGAATTCTGGGGCTATAAAGCCGATGAAACTTTGGGCAATGAAGAATTGATCAAAGAGAAGTATGTCGGTATTCGTCCTGCACCTGGTTATCCTGCTTGCCCAGAGCATTCTGAAAAAGCGGTGTTATTTGATTGGTTAGGTTCGGAAGCGAAAATTGGTACTAAGTTGACTGAACACTTTGCGATGATGCCACCTTCTTCTGTCAGTGGTTTCTATTATTCGCACCCTGAAAGTGAATACTTTAACGTAGGTAAGATTTCTCAAGATCAGCTTGAGGATTATGCAAAGCGTAAAGGCTGGACACTGGATGAAGCGAAACGTTGGTTAGCACCGAATTTGGATGATTCGATTGGTTAATCTGTCTATCCCAGAATCCCCCTAAATCCCCCTAAATCCCCCTAAATCCCCTTTTTCAAAGGGGTAATAATCCATTCGCATCAAATATAAAAAATCTCCTCTATTGAGGGGATTTATTTTCTTCAAATAAAATATTAAGATTATTCAACGCTCTATTAAATAAAACTATTATTTAAGGTAATGAAATGTATTTTTTAAAAAATGTGAATATTGTAGGTTTTTGGGGTACAAGATCAATAAATCTAAAATTCAAAGAACATAGTAACTTTTTAATAGGTATCAATGGTTCTGGCAAAACAACTCTTGTCAATTTAATTGTGTCTGCACTTGAAGGAGATTTCGAAAATTTAATTAACTCTGATTTTTCTGAAATTATAATTAATTTGAAAAAAGATGGTTCGACAAAAGTAGCATCTTTAAAAATCACTAAGAATATGGATAGCTTAAGATATTACTTTCGACAAAGTGCAAAAGATAGTTACATAGACTTTCTTATTGATGAACTTCAAGAGTTTTACAGATATCCTATGCATTTTAGACGAGAAGGAAGACGTATAAGTAAACATCTAGTCAAATCACAAATGTCAAAACTATTTAACCTAAGTTGGTTATCAATTCATCGTACTACAACAGATTTTAGAGAAATAAAAGAACGTTATGAATCTAGTATTGATCTTAAATTAGATGAACTTTCGAACGATTTAGTTAGATTATTTTCATTCTATAATCAAAGAATAACAACAGAAATTGACCAATTTCAGAAGCAAGTTTTCTTATCGTTACTATACAAAAGAGAAAAACAAGATAGCCTTGTTGATACCTTCTTAAAATTAGATTCAAAAAAAGAAAAAGAGGCGCTTGAAAGTATTTTTAAACAATTTAATTTAGATATAGAAAGCAGTGATCTAAAAGCTAAAATTAATAATCATTTCACAGCATTTGATAAAGCAAAATCTAGATTAATTGGTAATAATGCTATCAACCTAACTGAATTTTCAGTTCTATTTGGCACTGATCGAATTGACTTCATTGTAGAAAAATGGAATGAACATCTTACTAAAAAGAAAATCATAGAAGAACCTAAGCACAAATTTTTAAATATTTTGAATTCAATGATGCAGAGAAAAAATTTCTATATTAATAAAAGAAATGAGTTAGAAATTGAAACGCAATCTGGGAAAAATTTGTCTTTAAAGCAACTATCCTCAGGAGAAAAACAGTTATTAATTATTTTGGGTGAAGCATTTTTACAAGAAGGTAAACGTTTTATTTATTTTGCAGACGAACCTGAATTATCGCTACATGTTTTTTGGCAAGAACATTTGGTTCAACATTTAAAACAACTCAATCCCAATGCACAAATTATTTTTGCCACTCATTCACCAGATATAGTGAGTTGTTTTGGAGAAAATATTATTGATATGGAGCAAATCATCACTGAAAATGAGGTTCGCTCATGAATCGAAAGCCATTTTTAAGAACAAGTAGTGGACTGAATAATTTACCTAAATTTTCTAAATCTGATTTAGTGGCTTACACTGAAGGCGGTAAAAAAAGTTATTCAATAATACAAATAGACCAAGGAGAATTCTCATCCCAATCGATAGATATAGACTTTTGGAAAGAAATACTTAATATCCATGGATGTACTAGAAAAATTTATTTCAAAGCTATTGGCTCTAAAACTAGCGGTGATGAATTAACACAACGAATTATAGAAGGTAAAGTTACTAATACATTAATATTCAAAGATAAAGATTTGGACCACTATTTAGATAAATATATTTCACATCCGTCTATTATTTACACTAAAGGTTACAGTTGGGAAAATGATGTTTTCACTCAAGAAAACATTACTGAGATAATTAATGACTATATTTTTTATGATATTCCTTTTAAATCTAAAACCAATATAGAAAATAGTTTTAAAAATTTGGAAAAAATTGGTTCAAAACTGATTAGATTAGAACTAATTTTCAGAAAGCATGGAATTAGATTTTTAACAAATGTCTCAGGTGAAGCTATAATTAAAAATGGTGAAATTGATATGAATTTTCTTATTAAGAAAATTAAATCTATTGCACAAAGCAACAGCATCAAACGGCCCTTTAAATATGTAAAAATTCAAAAATCTTTTAATTTTTATCTAGATTGTTACGGAAAAATTTTTGAAAGTATTTCTTATCACCTCACAGCAAATATTTTGAAAGAATTAACAGATATAAAAAATTTCTCTAAAGAAATTTTTCAGAGAAATGCCTTACGTATTTTTTTCAATTCTCTAAAAATGAATCATGATACATATTATCTTTCAGTAGCAACAAATATTAATGCCGCTTAAGATCAAAGGCTTAACCGTATCTCTAATCTTTTTCAGAAAGAGATTAGAGATACGCTTTTCTACAAACTGATAAATCTTCTCAATCACATAATCCAACTGATTTATTACCTGCCCATTATCAAACCTCAGCACGTTCAACCCCAACTGCGCCAAAGTTTGATCTCGATTCTGACCAGCTTCCATCCCTTGTTCGGTATAGTGCTGACCACCATCACATTCAATAATTAAATTTGCTTTGAAACAATAAAAATCTACAATAAAATTTAGCATTGGCTTATGTCTATAAAACTGTAATCCTAAAATCTGTTTACGTCTGATTCTTTGCCATAGTAGTTGCTCAGCATTAGTCATATTGCTCCGTAAATCACGGGATGGTTGTTTTAAATTTTTGTTATAAGGTTTCATCAATTTATCAGCTTTAGAGTTATTAATTTCTTTAAAAATTATTTTAATTTACAAAGTTTAACTCACTTTTAGTTGAGCTCATTCAAAATATCTCAAATAAAAAAATATCTCAATTCTTTAGAACTGAGATATTTAAAAATAAACGAACTATTTAGCCTTTGTATTTGGCAAAAATATAGTTGCAAAGCCAAGCAAAGGTAAAAGTGAACATAAACCAAATACCCATTCGATTCCATTTACATCAGCCAAATGACCAAGCCCTGCTGCTGCAATACCACTAACACCAAACATCAAGCCAAACATTAAACCTGAGATCATACCCACACGCCCCGGAACAGCTTCCTGAGCATAAACTACCATTGCAGCAAAAGCAGACGACAACACTAAACCTGTTATCACGGATAAAACTGTTGTCCAAAACAAGTTGGCATACGGCATCATCAAAGCAAAAGGCGCCATCCCTACAAAAGACACCCAAATTACCGCTTTACGCCCAATTCGATCGCCAATCGGACCACCTGCAAAAGTACCTAAAGCAACCGCTGCCAAAAATACAAACAAATGTAATTGAGCCGTTTGAAGACTAATCTGAAACTTATGAATCAAATAAAAAGTAAAATAGTTACTAATACTCGCGATATAAGTAAATTTAGCGAACATCAATACACTAATCGTAGTTAGAGCAATAATTAATTGGCGACCATGCAACTTGGTTTGTGTTTGATTGACCTTGGCAGCAAATGAGTTTTTTGCATGGCTAATCGTCCAGCGACTTACTCCAAACAAAACCCAAATCGCTAATAGTGAAAATACCACTAACCATGCAACCGCATGTTGTCCAAAAGGTACAATAATTAAAGCAGCCAACAAAGGTCCAATTGCAGTGCCTGTATTACCGCCAACCTGAAAGGTCGATTGAGCTGTACCAAAACGTCCACCCGATGCCATTCTCGCCACACGCGAAGCTTCAGGATGAAAGGTAGCAGAACCTACACCAATCAATGCAGATGCGAGCAACAATACGGTAAAACTTGGAGAAAATGCGAGTAGTAAAATACCGCATAATGTGACCATCATTCCTAATGGTAAAAGATATGGTTTTGGATGTTTATCAGTATACAGTCCAATCCAAGGCTGAAGCAGCGAACCCGTAATCTGATACACAAAGGAAATCAGTCCGACTTGCGCAAAACTGAGTGCAAAGTTTGCTTTAAGCATGGGATAAATAGCTGGTAAAACTGCTTGAATTAAATCATTAAGTAAGTGTGCAAAAGCCACAGCACCAACGATCTTCATGATCATACCTTGAGGTTGCTCATTTGTAGCAGTATTTGCAATACCATCATTCAACTGTATTGAAGACGTCATATCCGAAAAACTCCAATATCTTTAGATAAGACGTTTATTGTAATTTGTCGCTTATAAGGTTATCTTCCAATAATTATCGTATAAGTGACAAATTTTAACTTAGATTATGCACGAATCTCTTATTCAGTCTGATCAATCTGAATTGGTCATTGGATTGTCCTCTGAACATACTTATCGTGAGATTACACCCACACATACCCATACTAGAGCACAATTTTTATATGCTTCAACGGGAAATATTCAGGTTTTCACACCCAATAATGTCTGGTTGGTTCCGCCGATGTGCGCGTTATGGATTCCAGCAAATATTGAACACAGTGTCATTTCACTGAGTCATGTTAAGCTCAATACTGCACTCGTTGAAGTGAATGCTGCGGCATTAATGGGACAAAATTGTTTTATTATTCGCGTCAGTAATTTGTTGCATGAATTGTTGATTCGACTTAATCAAATTACACAAGTAAATGCGCCAAACCTTATTTCATCTCAGGATATTTCAGAAGCTTTACAAATTCTAATTTTTGAAGAAATTCATAGTGCCAATCTAATTCCCATTCAAATCCCTTGGCCCAAAGACAGACGTCTATTAAAAATCTGTCAAGCACTGTTACATTCACCTAAGCATTGCAAAGATTTGACTCATTGGGCAGATGAGATTGGGACAAGTTCAAGAACCTTAATGCGTATGTTTCAAAAAGAAACTGGACTGTCTTATCGCGCATGGATTCAACAGATGCATATCGCTCATGCACTCAGTAAGATTTCCAATGGTGAGTCAATCTCACAGATTTCTGAAGCACTTGGCTATACCAATTCAAGTGCATTTAGTGCAATGTTTAAACGACATTTAGGTAAAACACCACAGCAATTTCGAACCAATAAAATAGATAAATAACTTCTCCTTTTATAATTCTTTGTGCTTTTCAATTAAATCCTCTAGATTTTGATAAACATGCAATATTCGATCTTTATGGGTTCGTGCATGATCCAAACGCTGTTCGGGGTCAACCAAAAGCAAGGTATGACCATCATCAATTAAACGATCAATCCCCTCTAAAAACATCCGTTTACCTACATCATGAATCAGTGAAATCTGACTCAAATCAATCACGATTGTATTCTTATTTACTGGCTCACACTGCAAAGTCCGTAACAACATTTCAGCTTCAGTAAATTTCAATACACCACGCAGCACATACACACTTAATGACGCATTTTTCCCTGTCAGATAATGGCTTTGTACAATGGTTTGTGCCGAAGATGTGCCTTCCATCAAATGTAAGCCCATGTCACGTGATAACCGTTCTAAAATATCGATACCACGAACACTATTGCCATGCTCGTCTAACTTTGGTGAAAAAGCCGCAATACTGACCTGCCCCGGCAATACACCCAAGATTCCACCTGCTACACCACTTTTAGCAGGAATTCCAACCGTCGTCAGCCAATCACCAGCAGCATCATACATACCGCAACTCATCATCACACTAAGGACTTGGCGTACCACGGCACGATTCAATAATCGTTTACCTGTTTTAGGATCAACCCCACCATTGGCAAGAACACTTCCCATACGAACGAGATCTTTCACAGTGACCAAAATCGAACACTGACGAATATAGCCATTCACAATATCAACAGGATCGCTCTCCAAAATCCCGACGGTTCGCAACATATACCCTATCGAAAGATTACGATAGGCAGTTTTTACCTCGGACTGATAGACAGCATCATCAAAACGTAGTTCACGTCCAGCCAGTTCGCTCATAAACTCACGTAGAATTTCTGCGCCTTGTAGCCCTTCTTTGATTGGAATTAATGAATGTGTGGTGATTGCACCTGAGTTAATCATTGGGTTTTTAGGACGGCGATCATTCCCAAGTGAAATCTCATTGAATGCTTCTCCAGATGGTTCAACACCCACTTTGTCTAATACCACATCTATTCCAAGCTTTTGTAGCACGTACGCATAAGTAAAAGGTTTAGACATCGATTGAATCGTAAACTCGATCTCATCATCGCCCACCGAATAGATTTCACCATCTACGGTAGACAACGCCAAAGCCAACCGATTGGGATTGGCATTGGCTAACTCAGGAATATAATCGGCTAGACGACCACTATTATCAGTATCACAGGCATCAATTACGTGTGCCAAATAATCAGGAAGAGGCGTTTTCATGGTTGTCTGCCTTTAAAGATTTAAAGTGTTCATATAAATTAAATTCTATAATACAGAGTACTGATAATATTCAAATTATAGCTTTTGTAATATTTTTAATGTCTCAAGCAATTGTCAAAGCTCACCATATATTTTTAATCTCTAACCAATAAACCTAACTCATGCGCTCTACAAACAGTATCCCATTTAAATGATCGACTTCATGCTGAACAATACGTGCAGGAAATCCTTCATAAATTGTTTCAATCACTTCACCTTGTAAAGTGTAATAACGCAATTTAATTGCCTGAGCACGTTCAACCTGCCCACGCTCATCTGGCACACTCAAACAACCTTCTTCACCCAAACAGGTACTTTGAGAAAACTCTAATATTTCAGGATTGACCATCACCACGGCATCCATTTCAGGTGCATCGGGATAACGTGGATTTGATCGCGAAGCAACGATGATCACACGTTTGGAAATATAAACTTGTGGCGCTGCAATTCCGACACCATTGCGATCAAGCATGGTACGGTGCATTGCTGAAGCTAATTGCATTAACCATTCACTATTAAATTCACTTGCTGCGACAGGAGCAGCTTGAAGTTCTAAAACACCCTCACCCCGTTGTGCTACAGGTAAAATCACACTCATTAGATGACCTTATTATTTTTGACCAGATAGTGAATTACATACTATTTGATATTAGGTTGAGCTGCCATAATTTTCATTTAAGAATACTGCCTTAATATATGCGCGATAAAAATAACGTATGGCTAAACACAATGAATGCAACTCAGCTTTTTCTAGGTGTCATCTTTGGCTCGATTGGCTTAGGCTATTTTATGTACGGCAAAAAGCAAAAAATGACCGTGCCTTTAGTTTGCGGTTTAGTTCTGATGATTTATCCTTATTTTATCGAAAGTACGGCTTTATTAAGTGTCATCGGTGTGGTTATCTCAATATTGCCCTATTTTCTTCGTTTCTGAAATAAAAAAACTCCCCTTACGGAGAGTTTTCAATCTATTCAGAATTATAGATTTTTCTTTAATTCTTCTTCTACAATCTCAATTTCAAGTTGGCTAAATTTACGAATTTCGCCTTCAGCATGTCTTTCTAACATGCCGCCAATCAAAGGCACTTTGACTTTTACATTCCACGTCAATGCAATTTCTACTTTTTCACTATTCCCAGTCACTTTACGTTCAGCTTTGGCTTCTAAAGGTAAATTTGCGCCTAGCTCTACCGTTGAGGTTAAATTTTTTAAATCAGTAATATCAGAACGTTTTAAACGAAATGCATTTTTTAATAATTTTTTAGCCACATCTGGGATATTTACATCAAGATTATATTCACGACGTAAGGTATAAATATCACCTTTTACAGCAGACTCAATAATTTCTAAGTTCTCACCCGGAATACGCTTACATACTGCTTCATGCAATGAAGTATCAGCAACCAGTCTTGAAAAATCTTCAATTGAAACACCGTGAATTGTTTCATTTACCGTAAATTGATGTGCCATTTTTAAATTTCCGTTTAGTTTTAATTAGGGTTTTATCATCGCGGCAAAGTATATCATTCTCATTTGAATCACAAAATGTGAACACGTAAATATTCGTGACTAATCGGATTAATAATTTTTATTGTAATGATGTCTTATACCTAATTTTACCGTTACTCGTTCCGTTCGGCTGATATAGAGATAGTGATTACCATATTCGATGACTGCATAAAACTGCTCAGCGCCATCATCTAATCCTGTAGCAGACCATGTCGTCCCTTGTGGAAACTCATCTAACCATTCAGCTTTATAAAAATCTGAAACTGAGTCAAATGCGAGATAGCTCTCTGGATCTGCCATAATTTTTGCTGCGATTTGATCAAATTTTTGTTGTTTGAATGCTTCTAAACTGAGTAACACGGATGTTCCTATGCCTATAAATATGAAGAAAAATTACAAAAATACAGAGATTCTCTTAGACCCATATTTTGCTGAGGGATTTCCTATATTTCTAGATTATTTTCAGCGTTATCATAGGTTTTAGATGATCGTCCCATTTGCTAGAGTGGGTTCAATGTGTTATCAACTGCTTATACTTTTATCTTTTACAACGATAAACTATAAGGAGTAAATATGTCTTATCAAAATATTTTAGTCGCTGTTGATGATTCTCCAATTTCTTATGCAGCAGTTGAACATACACTGTCTTTAGCAAAATTATCAGGGGCAAAAGTAACTGTACTCAGCGTGGTGGCTGTTGATCCATATGTCGGTGTTGATTTTTATCAAGTTGCACCAGCCATTACCGATCATTTTATGCAGGCTGAAGCGCATGCTAAAACCCAACTACAAGATATTTCTCAATCTTTCATTCGCGATGGAATTGAGGTTCAAACCAAAATTCAGCATGGTGCAGCAAGTGAGGGAATTATTTTTGTCGCCGATGAAGTCGGTGCGGATTTGATTATTATGGGTTCACATGGTCGTACAGGCGTAAAACGCTTACTACTGGGTAGTGTAGCGCGTGCTGTTTTAACTGAATCCCATATTCCTGTGCTGATTGTGAAACAATAACGATTTGCTTGAATTGAAAAAACCTTATGCATCAGTATAAGGTTTTTTATTGCCTAAAATTTATAGATATGACCGCCTTGCCCCCCATATTGATGATCTCCAACCCTATTCCATATATTTAAAAGATGTTTCACTCAAACTAAGGCATTGCATTCACTTTCCAATGAAAGCGAGAAGATGACCGTCAATAAAAACAGCATGTTTAAAAATAAGACACGGTTTTACAAGGATGATCAATATGAAACTCAATCCACTGGTGATTGCTCTGTGTGGAATGTGCATGAGTACATTTAACCACGCAGCAGCACTGGATCAATCAGGACAATCCATTCTCCCTTTTCTGGAAAATGGCAATTATGTCGAGGTCAATGCCACAGCTGTTGATGCTGACATTTCAGGAAAAATTCGTAATCGTCCAGAACTGGTCAATGATCAGCAGAATCTTAATTCAGGCAATATGGGCAATAGCTTTCAATATTATAGTGCCGCACTCAAGCTGCAACTGACGGATCGAATCAGTTTTGGTCTGCTCTATGATCAACCTTTTGGTGCTGATATTACGTATCCGATGCAGTCCAACAATACCTTTTCGGACAATGAATTTACCCAGCAAGGTACATCGGTCAATGTTGATACTGAAAGCATTAGCATGATTCTAGGTGTCAATCCTTTTAGCAATTTTCAAGTCTATGGCGGAGCTGTCTATCAATCGGTCAAAGGTGATGTGACACTGCGTGGTAATTCCTACAGTGTCGCCTTTAATGGCTATGATGCCGAATTTAAAAAGAATCATGCGGTCGGTTGGTTGGTTGGTTTGAGTTATCAAATTCCTGATATTGCCTTAAAGGCAGCGCTAACCTATCGCTCCAAAATCGACCACGACATGCAAGTGACTGAGACCCAGTTCGGTCAACCATTGGAAGCGACGACACCAAGTAAAACCAGAATTTCAACACCACAATCGGTGAATATTGATTTTCAAACAGGTGTGTATAAAGACACCCTGCTCTATACCAATCTACGTTGGGTCAACTGGAAAGATTTTCATATTCGTCCTACTCAATTTGGCGCAGTTACTGAATATCTCACTGGCGTAGTCAGTAATGGTGCATATACAGGTGGTTTTGATTTAGACAGTTATCAGAAAGATCAGTGGACGGTCAATGTCGGACTTGGACATCAGTTTACTGAAAAATGGAGTGCATCGACTGAAGTCAGTTGGGACTCTGGTACAGGCGACCCTGCATCCACATTGAATCCAACCAAAGGATCTTGGGGTATTGGTCTAGGGGCTCAGTTTAATCCTGCCCCAAACTACTTTATTGCCGCTGGAGTTAAGTACTTCTGGTTAGGTGATGCAGTTGCTGAAGATGGCACCTATTACATTCCTGTACCAGGGATTAAACCTATTGCTGAACAGGCCGATTTTAAAGATAACAGTGCAATCGCTTATGGTTTGAAAATAGGCTATCACTTTTAATCACGACGTCTCATCAAGCCAAATAGGAACAGATCTGCTTCTGGTCTTGCTCCTACTTGGCTATGTTCTGGCTTTCAATGAAAGGATTAGCTTAGAATCTCAACAACATTATTATGATAATGAGTGCAATCTCTGGGAAAAATCCAATGAAAAAAATCTCTCTTGTCTTTTCCATATTTATATCTAGCTTCGTTTTTCCTTTTACTACTTTTGCCAATCCGACTGATCCCAAAGAAAATATGGATATTTTTATGGGCACCTTAACCATACAGGATAACAAAGCCATTTTAACGCGATGCGATATTGCGCAGAATGAATATGTGTTGAAAGATGCAGACTGGTCGAATGATAAGGCGGTATCAAGTTTTCTCTCAAAAGCCACGACACTCAAACAGCCGATTTATGCAGAAGTAATTGCAGCATATAAAAACGAAAAAGATATTAACATCCTCTTGGTCGATTCCATTGACAATCTGACTGAAGCAAAAAGCTGCCATTTGAGTGATTTATTTTAAGGCTCAAAATACACGGCAAGCTTTTAGCTCGAATATTGGTAATCGCAATACCGTTATTCACTAAACGTTTGCCATGTCTCAAAAGCATGGTTGCGATACAGCTTTAGCTCAGAGAACTGAGGGATAATCGCTTCACTTTGTGTGGGTCTTAAAAATACAAAATCATCGACCTGAATATCACAATCCTTAGGCACATTGACCAACTCCTGATTACTGCTACGCCCATACAACACATGCGTATGCGCTTGAGCAGGATAGACATAATTAGCCAACCAATAGCCACCATAAATAAACAGCGCCTTACATCTATGTGGCAATTTATCCAATAAAGACATTGAAGGAAGCTGAGTAAATGGCAATATTTTTAATACAGGTGCAGCAATCCAGAATGCTGGTTGTAATGCCCTTAAAAAATCACTGTCAAAATCACTTGGTTTTAATAGCATTGAACCAAAAGACAAGTCATTGCAGACACTTTCAGTGGTATGAAAACTAAAGGTTGGACTGCCGCCACCATTAAAACAAAGCTCATCCCTCCACAACGTTGGGAACTGCTGCTTAATTAGCTTTTGGTAATCGGCATAGGTCTGCTGTGAGCTTTGATAAGCCAATTCAGGCTTTTTAATGATGGCTGGGATTTTAGTGACATGTGCATCATAGCCCATCAAACCAGAAAACTTTAAATACTGCGGATACTGTTGAATCAACTTTAATATTTCGACCATTTGTGCTGCCGATTGCACGCCTCCACGGTGTAAACCCACATCAATTTCAATGTTCACCTTTAGACAGAGCGAATAGGTCTTGGCAATCTCGATATATTGTTGTAAGCGTTGCTTGCTATCAATCAGCCACTGAATATTGGCATTTGACCATTCCGCATGCTGATCAAAAAATTGATGGACTGCTTGAGCAGGCATCGGCTTACCCAACAAGATATCGGCTTCAGCAAAATTTTCTAAGATTGAAATAATATGTGGTTGATGGAATACCATAAAACGTTGAGTATTGATCTGCTCAGATAACAATTTGAGTAAGTCTAGGCTCGCTAATGACTTCACCACCAAGCGCGCTTGTAAATGTTTGGCATGAGCAAGACGAATCTGAACATGCTGGATATTTTGTTTTAAAGCCGCTCCATCAATAATGAGTTGCGGAGTCGCAATCCCCTGTTTTTTTAGATCGAGATTGAGTTGTTTAAAATAATGATCCAACATGGCTATACCTTTTTTATTTAATCGTGATCCTAAAAACCATCTTATACGAGGGAATGTCATCTACAACCTGAGCAAGCCAAAGCGACTAAAGCTTTGGCAAAACGCAAGAGTTTAAATACATCTTGCGAAGCTTGAAATGCTTCTCAGGACGAAACCAAAGTAAATCTAGCTGAAAGCTTCACCCTTAATTGGATGGCAATTCGATATGATTCCGTTAAGTACTTTCAACTCATAAAAATTCGATTTAACCTAAAAACAACCTTTCCAAATAGGGATTTAAAAACTTGGCTTCTGGGTCAAGCCGCTGACGCAAAGCCATAAAATCATCCCATTTTGGATATAAAGCACGAAGCTGGGTCTTGTTCATTTGATGCATTTTACCCCAATGCGGACGACCCTGATATTTCTGCAAGATCGGTTCAACCACATCAAAAATCAAACGCGGATCTTGTTTATGGTATTGATGCACCGAGATCGAAATCGAATCCTGCTGGTAAAATGGGCTGAGCCAAATATCATCCCCTTTGACAAAGCGAAATTCGAGCGGAAAAAAAGTGGCCACTTTATACGTTCTTAAGGCATGCAACACTTCATCCAAACACTCTATTCCGCGATCAACAGGAATCTGATACTCCATTTCATTAAACTTGGTATTACGCGGTGTTGGAAATATCTTGCTCGACCAATCGATATAAGTCGTGGGTTTAACAAAAATGCCGAGTAGCTTCTGTAAATAAGGATTCAACGAAGGAAAGTTTTTGGTCAACTCTGAGCATAAAGTCAGTAAAGTATCATCCGATGGAAAATTTTCCTTACGAGGCAAAACCGCTTCATCGGTCTCATCCAAGGTTTTCAGCATCA
The DNA here is from genome assembly GCF_014636095.1 of Acinetobacter modestus. Lineage (GTDB taxonomy): Bacteria > Pseudomonadota > Gammaproteobacteria > Pseudomonadales > Moraxellaceae > Acinetobacter > Acinetobacter modestus. The sequence continues at coordinate 167,563 of NZ_BMDV01000002.1, read as the reverse complement.
ACTGCTTTTCATGGGAAAACACAAAGCACTCAATATGTCGATGCTGATGTTTCCATTGCTGAATGTGTTGCATCATGTCCTCGACTGGACAAAGCTGAATATGTTCTTTGAGCTTGTAACGAGGGCGATTCTGCATGGTGATCTGGGTCAAGATACCCAAGCTACCTAAAGAAACCCGTCCTGCGGCAAAGATTTCAGGATGTTCAGTGCGACTACATTTTAGGATTTCACCCGAAGCCGTCAATAACTCAAATGCTTCAACATAGGCCGAAATACAATGCAAATTTGCACCTGTGCCATGTGTGCCTGTAGAGACAGCACCCGCTAAGCTTTGCTGATCAATATCGCCTTGATTCATTAAAGCCTGATTGATGAATTGCTGCTGTAAATGTTGATCTAGGTCATATAAACGCGTACCCGCATAAATGCTGCTCTGACATCGATCAAAATCCGTCGATGCAATTCCTGCAATATGATCCAAAGACAATAAGGTTGCATCGGTACACACCAACGGCGTAAAGGAATGCCCAGCACCGACTACCCGTATTTTTTTCTGCGCCTGAACAATCGACTGTAGTTCTTGAATATTGGCAGGTTGCAAAATCTGTTGCGGCTTGGCTTTTTGAAAGCCAGACCAATTTGACCAAATCCCTTGTTTTAGATCACTCATACTGCCTCTCCTTGGCTAACGGCAGTTTTTAAATTGCCATGATTAGTGCGTTTTGCGAGTTCCTGCACAGGAATATGCGGTGGTCGTGTCATTTCATCGTAATGACGTCTAGTTTTTTCTAATAATAATTGTTCTGCTAAGCCTTGGAACTTGCTCTGACAGGCTGCCAATGTCCATTGACCAAATAAGGTATGCCCACCTTCATACGCCTGCACTTGGTATTCTTCATAGGTGGTGACATAACCCATGTAATCATTGCAGTACGATGCTAACCAAACTCTTTCAATCGAAGCCTGTGCGGCAAGCATCTGTTTAACTGTATCAACCACCCGCTGCCCTGCAATAGTGGTAAATTCTCCCGGACAACATATCAATGCCAAAGATCCTAATCGTACAATCTGTAAGGGAACCACACTTGGGACTAAAGGACTGTGTTGAATCGCCCCTGCTTTCACTTGTCGGTTCATTTCTGCAATCAGCGGATCAAGAATACTTGGCAGAAAACCAATCGGTTGACCTAGAATCTTTTTGGTGCCCGCTTCCAGTAAAATCCGTTTCGGCCCTTGAGAGGCATAAAGCTGCTGATACACCTCAAAGTCTGCTGCTTTTGGATTCTTCATTTTTTGTTTACGAAATTGATCCGCTAAAAATTGCATCCCCATAATTAAGGGTTTGGGTGCACCTAGACCATCAACAGGTGTACCTGCAAAAAATGCGGTGCCATGACAGGGCTGACTGGTCTTTGCATGCTTTTGACCCGCTGCGAATTGATCTGGAATTTCAATATTGCTCAGGTCTACATAGGACAGAACAGCATCGATCTTGCCTTCGACTTTATGTAAATTTTTAGGAATATTTGACTGTAAAGCCGTCAAAGCCAGTTCACTTTGATATCGCCCGTTTTGTTGCGCGTACTGATATTCCTGCTCGCCTTTAATCTTATTACGAATCTTGAGCTGATCTTTGCCATGAAAATGCGGCGATACGTCCCCTGCGGTTGCTTGAGCAAAAATCGTGACTGGATTTTGAATCCCTTGCTCAATTAAAGCCTGCTCAGAGAATGCGGCTGCATAGCCTTTATTATCGCCATCATAGGCGTTTAAAGAATTTCCCAAACAGGTTGCATGTACCCCAAATAAGGAAATAAAGGACTGTAGTTTTTGTTCACGATAGAAACCAATCAGTTGCATTTCACGATTCAAAGCTAAATGCGTTTCAGCTTCGGTACGTGGCTGAACTTCTGGATTATGATTATAGGCTTTGATCGAACGATTCCACGCCACAGGCGTCTGTTCTGGAAAATGCTGTGTCCCTAGAAAAATCTCGGTGTCTTGTTCAGACTCAATCGCATTTTGAATACTTAGTACAATCGCCTCAACAATCGCCTTTAAATGTTCAGGCACAAAACCAGGGGTTGGCATATTATACAAAGCTTCATAACCACAACCACCAGGCCCAGAGTGGGTATGGGTTGCCATGATGACCAATTGATTTTCATCAAATTGTGAGCCTAGGATTTGCGTGAGTCGCGCTACCGTTTGGCTGCGTATGGCATGGGTGATACAACCTACGTCCAAACAACAGATGACTAATCGGTTATATTGTTGATCGACAATACTCACGCTACGTGCAAATAAAGCTGTTCGTTGTTGATAAGCCCGATGTGACCATTGCCCATAACCAAACATAGCATAGCCCTTCGGTGTAATTTTGATTTGCTGTTTGTCCCAACCCACCTGATACATTACGACATCCTGTTCAATTCTTTTTTTAACTGTCTTAAAGCATGTTGAAAGTTAATCAAAATTATGCGATACCCAACAGGGTTAAAGACACTTTTCTTTGGGGGGCAAAACGGACTTATGCCTATACGCAGCAACTGTAAAAATGAACAACAGCAATTTATTCCACCAACGATTTTGGCCAGCCTGATTCATTATGCAGAGCAGCAACAGTGGGATTATGCTGTATGGTTTCAGAATTCAGGTTTAGACATTGTACAAATACAGCAAACCCAAGCTGTGGTCCGTTTTAGCCAACTCTGTGATGTGGTTGGTCAAGCCATGACTGCCTATCAACAACCTAACCTTGGTTTAAAGCTTGGCAATAGCGAAGGTTTAATTTCAATGGGGATTCTCGGTTTCGCCATGCAATCCTGCAAGACTGTTGCAGATGCCTTAGACATTGCGCTGCGTTATCATCGTATTTCAGGCAGTGTCTTAAATATCAACTTTTCCATCCACGCTGATCTCTGTGAATTAGAAGTCACTGAAACCTCTCCCTGCAATGAACTCAAAGCTTTTTTCTATGATGAATTATTTAGCAGCATCATCACCTGTTTAAATGCGATGCTGGGTGATCATGATGATGTGATCAGTCTTGAGCTCAGCTATTTCCCCAACCAATACCAAGAACAATATAAAACTATCTTTGGCTGCCCGATTCAATTTAACAGTTCTAAAAATATCATCTGCTTTAATACAAGTATGTTGCAACGTGGCTTAAAGAATTACAGCCCAGCCAACTATGCAACTGCCATCCAAATCTGTGAACAGGCCCTAAAAGAAATTGATCAGCTCAATCAGGTGGGTTATGTGCATTTACTCGACCATTTAATTGAACAGCAATTACCTGAACGTTTCGAGATGCAGCAAGCTGCTGAGCATTTACGTATTAGTGAACGCCATCTAAGACGGCAATTATTATTGGAAGGTCTGAGTTTTCAACAAATTCGGCAAAATGTACTGGAACGTAAAGCAAAGCAACTCCTTGAACAAAACCTGTCCATGAGTGAGATCAGCCTGCAATTGGGTTTTAGTGAATTACGTGAATTCCGACGTGCCTTTAAACGTTGGACGGGACAAGCGCCTTCGATTTATAAACAAGAGGCTCATCTTAATTAAATATACTTTGAAAATTCTGGATTAATTAATTGGTGCTATCTAGCCTTGTATAAAGAACTTCTCTCTGGAATCACTGGTGCTACACGTCATCCACAACCTGCGTGAGATTAATCAAATGCTATTTCTGCGATTAATTTAAAGAGATGTTGGAAGTAAACAGGTTTTGTGGATGACAAAGTTTTTGGTTACTTTTTCAAAAAAGTAACTCCAGCCGAAGGCAAATCCTAAATTAGGATGAGATCTCTGTAAGATTCCACCGAAGCGATCAAATTATAAAATAAAACCGAAGGGATCAAACTATAAAATAAAAAAGCTCAGGATTTTACCCAAGCTTTTTATCTAAAACTAAATATTAACTTGCTGCTTGATAAAATGGCACATCACCATTAATCGTGGCACGATGCATAATTCGATGCGCATCCCCATAATCAAATAAAGCCTTGTGCTGTGTGCAACGATTATCCCAAATTGCCACATCACCCGCTTGCCACTGCCAACGCAAATGGAACTGCTCATTGGTGGCATGCGCAAATAAATACTGCAACAACTCAGCACTTTCCGTCTCATCCAACTCATTAATACGCGTGGTGAACCCTTCGCTCACAAACAAAATTGGCTGACCCGTTACAGGATGTGTTCTTACCACAGGATGAACAACAGGTGGATTACGCTTAAATGTGTCTTCCAGCTTTTGACGCTCAACATCATTATGTGCAAAACGCTCAATCGGGAAAGACTGGCGAATATCATGCGTTGCAGTTAAGCCTTTTAACTTCGTCTGTAAATCTTGATCTAGCGCAGCAAATGCAGCTGCTCCACTCGACCACAGCGTATCGCCACCTACAGGCGGAATCTTAATCGCTTGTAAGACACAGCCCAATGGTGGTTTTTGGCTAAAGGTCACATCGGTATGCCAAAGTTCATTGTCACGTAAATCCTGTTTCCAACTATCCAATACAATGATTTCGGGTACATTCGCAACTGATGGATAGATCGGATGAATATGCAAAGAACCAAAACCACGCGCCAACTCCGCTTGTGCCTGAGGTGCAAGCTGCTGATTGCGGAAGAAGATCACATGATGATCCAGCAAAGCTTGTTGAATTTGTTGCGTAGTATTTTCATCAGCCGTGTTTAAGTCAACATCGTGAATAATTGCACCGATTGTTGGTTTAATAACTTCAATATTTAAGGTCATTTTCTACTACTCACACTTATAACTGTTGGCCATACCAAGGAGATAATTGCTTCTGTAACCAACGCAAAAACAATTCAAAACTAACCGCGACGATCGCAATCACAATAATGCCGAGAACCACTGTATCAGTAATCAGGAACTGTGCCGCAGACTGCACCATAAAACCAATACCGCGATCTGCTGCGACTAATTCCGAAGCCACTAGAGTCGACCAGCCCACACCCAAACCAATACGAATACCCGTTAAAATATGCGGTAAGGCGGTCGGCAGAATCACATGCCAAAACACTTGTGATTGGCTTGCCCCTAAAGATAAAGCAGCACGTTCACGATTGAGCTGATGGCTGAGTACACCATGCGTACTGCTGATAATCACAGGTGCAAGGATCGAAAAGAAAATCAAAAGCACTTTGGTGGTTTCACCAATCCCGAACCAGATCACCAATAATGGCAAATAGGCCAAAGGTGGAATCGGGCGTAATAACTCAACCAATGGATCAAGCACCGCGCGCACCCATTTGTTCAAACCCATCCATAAACCTAAAGGTACACCAATCGCAATCGCAGCCACTAAAGCCAACAAAACACGAGAAATACTCGCGGCCAAATGCTGCCACAAAGTCGCTTTCATAAAGCCTTGTTGACTGATTTCAAGAAACTTTTGCCATACCGCTTGTGGGCTCGGCAAAAATAGACTCGGGACAATTTTTAATGCCGTGATCAAATACCAGATCACCAATACGCTCAAGACACTGGAAAGGCTCAGCGCTAAACTACGATGGCGTGTAAAAAAAGCACCAATTGGACTAAAAAACGAAACCGACTGTGCTTGGTTTGTCGATTGTAGTTCCTCGACCTTACTCACCTCATAGGCTGTATTCTTTGCTTGCCCTGTCATACAGCCACCTCATGCCCTGCTTGTTTCTGCACACGTAGGCGTTCAAATAATTGCTCACGTAATTGAATAAATTTAGGATCCGATTTAATCGCACGAATCGATTCACCTTGCTTATAACGTTCCGCGAAATCTAATTTTAAGGTTTCGACAATTTTGCCAGGACGAGCAGTCATCAATACCAATTGATTGCTCAGCAGCAAAGCTTCTTCAATATCATGCGTGATCAAGAAGAAAGACTTATTTTGTTCAATCCACAAATCCAGCACCAACTGCTGCATGGTTTCACGGGTAAAGGCATCAAGCGCAGCAAAAGGTTCATCCAACAAAATAAACGCAGCATGACTCACCAATGCACGTGCAATCCCCACCCGTTGCTTCATACCACCCGACAATTCCCAAATATTGGCTTGAGCGACATGGCTTAAGCCCACGATTTTTAAGATTGCATCGACTTGCTGCTGAATCTCTTGCGCTTTTAAACCCTTAAGCTGTAAAGCAAAACCAATATTTTCAGAGACATTTAACCAAGGTAGTAAAGCATGATCCTGAAACACCACCGCACGGCGCGCATCAGGTGCAGTCACCACTTCATGGTCCAGTGTAATCTGACCTGAACTTGGCTTTTGAAAACCCGCCAAAATATTCAGCAATGTTGTTTTCCCACAACCCGACTCGCCCAAAATCACAGTCAACGTACCTTCTTCAATCTTCAGATTGATATCTTGCAAGACAGGTACGGTCTGCTTTGGAAAAGTTAAATGAAGATGCTCCGCAGCTAATACGCTCATTTCGATCTCCTATGGCTGTAAGAAATTGGTGGTCACATTATCTTGATAATCAGGCTTCACTTGATCGACCTTGCCTTGGCTCTTTAAGAAAGTTGCGGTGTCGAAAATATTTTTGGCAAACTCACCTGATAAAGTCGCTTGTTGCTGCTGACGATCCAAATAAATATTTCCTGAAAGCAACAATGGAATATCTTTTACATCAGAACCCGTCAGTTGCGCGATTTTCTGGATATGGTCAGCATTCTGCTCAAATGCTTTTGGATCTTTCTGGTACGCCTCAACTTGTTTCAAGCTGGTTTGCACAAAGGCCTTTAAAAACTCTGGATTTTTCTCAGCGAAATCTTTACGGACTACCCATAAATCATAGGTTGGTGCACCCCACTCGCCGACCTGTTTTGAGTCTGTTAATACATGACCACTGGCTTTGACTTTACTTAAAGCAGGTTCCCAAACATAAGTTGCATCGATATCACCACGTTCCCAAGCTGCTGTGATTTCAGGTGGACGTAAGTTAATAATCTTGACTTGATTATCTGCAATATTCCAATGCTTTAAAGCTGACAATAAGCTGTAATGTGTGGTAGAAACGAAGGGTACAGCAATGGTTTTGCCAATCAAATCTTGAGGGTTTTTGATGCCTGATTTGTTACTCACCACCAATGCCTCTGAACCACCTAATTTAGCCGTCACCAGAAAGACTTCAATTGGTAAATCACGACTTGCAGCTGCAGCCAGAGGACTAGAACCAATATTCCCAATCACCACATCACCCGAAGCCAATGCATTGACCACATCTGAACCTGCATCAAATTTACGCCATTGAATTGCTTGATTACTATCACGTTCATAATCACCATTGGCTTGTGCAACCTTGGTTGGATCCACACCAGTCTGATAGGCAATTACCACAGCCTTGTTATTTTTAGACTGAACAGGCGTAGCATCTTTTTGATTTTGATAGACAATAAAAGCAACAATCGCCACAAGGACGATCGCTGTAACAATTAACGACTTAGAGTTCTTGATGCCCATAATTAGATGATCTTTCAACAATATAGGCTTATGGTATGTATTTAGCTTTATGATTAAAAATAAGAAAAAATGCGTTATTTATGTTTTTTTAAGATATAGAAATCAAAATAATTGGACTTCTGTCATCTATTTTTCAAATCACTTCGATATAAAACACATGAATATATGCAATTTTTAGATTTATAAAATTAATTTTATATGTAATATATATAACAAATTTGTTGAATATATTACATGAATATATCATTACTCATTTCATCACTCCCCACTCAAAGCACCACTGCCCGTATGCGAGTATGGCGGTCAATTAAAGCAAGTGGCGCAGCAACACTCAGAGACGGTGTTTACCTCTTACCTGCTGAGCATTCAGAAAAATTTACACCAATCGCGAATGACCTCATTTCAGAGCATGGTACAGCCTATATTTTTCAAACGACTTCGACAGAACAGCTCAGTTTGGCTGAAATGTTTAGTCGCAAAGATGAATATGATTTGCTTTATCAGCAATTGATTGGGTTAAGAGAAAATCTAAATGAAATCAATAAAAAAGAATCCCTAAAACAGATTCGTAAATTACGCAAAAACCTTGAATCACTTATTGAAATTGACTTTTTCCCAACAGAAGCCAAAACACAGACCAGCAATGAAATAAATAGCCTTGAACAAATTATTCTACGTCTAGGCGAAATCAATGAACCTCAGATGAACCAAGGCAATATCCAAACACTGCTGCAAGAAAATTTTCAAAACAGAGTATGGGCGACTCGAAAACGACCTTGGATTGACCGCTTAGCCTCGGCTTGGCTGATTCAAAACTTTATTGACCCTCATGCAACATTCCTCTGGTTAGAAGCGCCAACAGACTGCCCATCATCTGCTTTAGGCTTTGACTTTGATGGTGCTACGTTTAGCCATATTGAGCATTTAGTTACCTTTGAAGTGCTGTTGCATAGCTTCTCACTACATCAAAAACCTGCATTAAAGAAAATTGCAGAGATTGTGCATTTTCTTGATGTTGGTGGTGTTGAACCACCTGAAGCCATTGGAATTGAAAAAGTGATTCAGGGATTAAGAAGTAAAATCCAAGATGATCAGCAATTATTAGAATTATCCAATTACGTTTTTGATGGCTTATATGCCAATTTTTTTCGAGAATAGTCATGCAACAACAACAAATCACCCCACCAGACCACCCCATAGTAAGCATCTCTTTTTGGCAAGCTTTTTTATTTTGGCTGAAATTAGGCTTTATTAGTTTTGGTGGGCCAGCAGGTCAAATTGCAGTGATGCACCAAGAATTGGTCGAACAGAAACGTTGGATTTCTGAAAAAAGATTCTTACATGCACTCAACTATTGCATGCTTTTACCTGGCCCTGAAGCACAACAACTCGCCATTTATATTGGTTGGTTGATGCATCGAACCGCAGGTGGCTTAGTTGCAGGCATTCTGTTTGTTCTTCCTTCTTTATTTATTCTAATTGCCCTGTCATGGATTTATGTTCAGTTTGGTGATGTGCCGATTATTGCTGGATTATTTTACGGCATCAAACCTGCGGTCACGGCGATTGTGTTTCATGCAACCTATCGTATTGGCAGTCGCTCACTCAAAAATAATTTCTTATATTTGATTGCCGCTGCTGCTTTTATCGCGATCTTTTTCTTCAATATTCCCTTTCCATTGATTGTATTGAGTGCCGCGATACTGGGCTATTTACTGAGTAAAAAGCAACCGCACTTATTTGCAACTCAAAGTGCTCATCAAAGTAATCAAAAACATTATGGTGCTGCCCTAATTGATGATGATACGCCTCCTCCTGCTCATGCTATTTTCCGTTGGACTCAACTGACTAAAATCCTCGTTATCGCAGCATTGTTATGGTGCATCCCAATGATCAGTTTAACCCTAAGCTTAGGATGGCAACATGCTTATACCCAAATGGCATGGTTCTTTACCAAAGCTGCATTACTGACTTTTGGTGGGGCTTATGCTGTATTACCTTATGTTTATCAAGGTGCGGTGAATCACTATGCATGGCTCAGTCCAACCCAAATGATTGATGGACTGGCATTGGGTGAAAGTACCCCAGGCCCACTGATTATGGTGGTTGCATTCGTTGGATTTGTGGGGGGCTTTAATCATGCCTTGTTAGGTGCAGATCATCTGTTCTTGGCAGGTACACTAGGCGCTGTCATTGTCACATGGTTTACTTTTTTATTTTCCTTTGTATTCATTCTCGCAGGTGCTCCGATTATTGAATCCACCCATAATGAACTTAAATTTACTGCACCACTTACGGCAATTACTGCTGCTGTCGTGGGGGTTATTCTCAATCTGGCACTTTTCTTTAGTTATCATGTGTTGTGGCCACAGGGTTTCGATCACGCTTTTAATTATGAAGCGGCAATCATCACAATTGCTGCAATGATTGCGCTGTTTAAATTCCAAATCAATGTGCTTTATGTGATTTTCGCTTCTGCACTTTGTGGTTTAGTTCTGTACCTATTTGTATAAAAATTCGCACTAGAGTTGATTCACGAATCAACTCTAGTTATTCCAATCTATTCAATATGATGAATTTCCACTGACGCATGCACAATTTCCTCATGAATTGCCAATGCAGCTTTGACTTGATCAGGATTAAGGTCAGACATCGCTGTTTCTAATCCAAGAATACAAGAAAATTTGCCTCTTCCGACCTTCCAAACATGTAAATCTGTAATCTCAACTTGTGGAAATTCGGCAATCACCTCTTTAATTTCTTGCACCACAGGATGCCCCATTTCAGCATCAATTAAGGTTTTTCCTGTTTCTTGTATAAGTCCCCAAGACCATTTGGCAACCAATAATGCGCCAATAATTCCAAGCAAGGCATCTAAAAAATTCCAGCTAAAATATTTCGCAGCAAATAAGGCAATAATCGCGAGAACGGAAGTCACTGCATCCGCAACCACATGTAGAAATGCGGCTTTTTGATTTAAATCATGATGATGGTGATCATGTGGGTGATGATGGTCGTCATGATGATGCTCATGTGAATGATGGTGATGGTGTTCATGCCCATCCTCATGTAACAACCATGCGCAGATCAGGTTGACGATCAGCCCAATGACTGCAATTGGAATGGCCTCATTGAAATGAATCGTGACAGGATGAAATAATCGTTCGATGGACTGAATCCCCATCAATAAGGCAACCACCATCAGCAAAATCGCACTGCTATAACCTGCGAGTATTTCTATTTTCCATGTCCCAAAACTAAAGCGTGGGTCATCGGCATAGCGACGTGCCATTCGATAAGCAAAATAAGCTAGACCTAAAGCCAACATATGCGAGCTCATATGCCAACCATCAGCGAGCAATGCCATTGAGTTAAACAACCATCCCCCTAAGATTTCAAACACCATCATAATGGCGGTCAAGATTGTGGCGATGAGAATTCTTTTTTGTGCTAAAGGATTTCCTTGATCAAACTGATGAGAATGACGGCGTTCTAGGTTAGTATGCTGCATTTATTTTAGCTTTTAAATATACTCCCCCCTAGTATATATTTTTTTGGAAAAAAAGTATGTCTCATCTACACCATGACAAGAAAATTTTAAATCGCGTGAAACGGATTCAAGGACAAATGACGGCGGTAGAAAAGTCTTTATTAAATCCTGAAAGTTCATGTATAGAGGTATTACAGCAAGTTGCTGCGGTCAAAGGTGCAGTCAATGGTTTAATGAATCAATTGATGGAATTGCACTTGAAAGAGCATGTATTAAAAGATGTTGATCAGGTCAATGAGGAGGAAGTACAGAAATTTCTGGCTTTATTACAGCGCTATTTATAGATACCAAATTTCATGAGTGAGCTGCTCAATCTCAGATTTATCATGGCTGACATATAACATTGGAATGCCTAATTCCTGTTTGACCCTTTGAAAAAAAGGAATGATCTCTGCTTTATGTGCTGCATCCAATGCAGAAAGTGGCTCATCTAATAACAACAATTGTGGTGAATACAGCAATGCTCGTCCCAATGCGACACGCTGTTTTTCCCCGCCAGATAGCTTGATGGGCATTCGCTCAATCAGATGTTCTAACTTGAGTAACTCAATAATATAGTCCAGTTCAAACTGACGTTGCTGCGGTTGAATATGCTTAAATCCAAACAATAGATTCTGCTTGACGTTTTTATGTGGAAATAACTGCGCGTCCTGAAAGACAAGACCAATACGCCGTTGTTGTGTACTCAGATTAATTTTCTGTGCCTGATCAAACCATGTTTGATTTTTGATTTTGATCCAACCTGCTTGCGGCGTAACTAAGCCTGCAATGCTATGTAAGATCGTAGTTTTGCCTGAACCAGAAGCCCCAAATAAACCAATCACGGACTGATCAGACTGAAAGCGTTGATCAAGATCAAATTGCCCTTGTTTGAGTTGGATATGACAATCAATCATCGTTAATGCCCACGCTTATTTTTTTGATAACGATTGAACCATTGCGCAAACCATAATGCAAAAAACGCCACAGACAAAGACAAGATAATCAATCGCCATACTGCGGCTTCAGTATCAGGCTGCTGCATCAGACTATACATTGCTAAAGGTAAGGTACGTGTTTCACTGGCAATATTGCCAACAAAAGTAATGGTTGCACCAAACTCACCCAAACTTCGGCAAAAACATAAAATGCTCCCCACCAAAATACCACTACTGGCAAGAGGTAATGTCACCTGCATAAATGCCCCGAAGGAAGATGCACCTAAAGTTTTTGCAGCCATTTCTAAACGCTGGTCGACCAGTTCAATCGCGAGTCGAATTGATTGCACCAATAAAGGAAAGCCCATCACTGCAGAAGCCAACACAGCCCCTTTCCAATTAAAAGCAAACTCTAAACCCAAGGGTGCAAGGTATTGCCCCAAAAGTCCTCGATTGCCAAACAACTGCAATAGCAAATAACCAGGTACGACAGGAGGTAAAACCAAAGGTAAAAACACCACAGTTTCAAACAGTGATTTTCCCCAGAACTCTTTTCGAGCCAAAACCCAAGCAATCAAAATAGCAGGAATCAAACTAAAGATAAGACAGGTTGCTGCCACTTTACATGACAGCTTGAGTACATCGAGTTCTTCAGGAGTCAGTATCATGATTCAGTTACTTGAGTACACTAAAACCATATTTTTTAAATACTGTCTTTGCCTGACTACTTTGTAAAAATTTATAGAATTTCATCGACTCAGCATTCTTCTTGACGAGACCCATCGGATAAATAATCGGTGGATGCGTATACTCAGGGAATATACCTGCGACTACCACATCTTTACTAATTGCAGCATCGGTCGCATACACAATACCCACCTGACATTCACCACGCGCTACAAAATTCAAAGCAGCTCGTACATCTTCTGTTTCCACCAAACGTGGTTCAAGTTTATCCCACCATCCTAATGATGTAAGTGCTTGCTTTGCATATTTCCCCACGGGCACACTTTTGGTATCGCCAGTACAGAGTTTACCTTGAACAACTTTGGTAGGGTCAAAACTTTTATCTATTTTCAATTTAATTGGGTGGTTTTTCGGAGTAATCACCACTAGACGATTACCCAGTAAATTCACACGATCACTTGCTGATAACAATTGTTTATTCTGTAAATAATCCATCCATTGCACATCTGCCGAAATAAATACATCAGCTGGCGCACCTGCTTCAATCTGCTTAGCCAGCGTTGAAGAACCCGCATAAGAAGTCTTTACTTCAACTTTATTTTTTTGTTCGTAGATTGTATCTAATTCATTCACCGCATTGGTCAAACTTGCTGCGGCATAGACCGTTACAGACTCATTCGCAAAAACATTGCTACTAGAAAATACGCTACAACCAAAGATAGTACATAAAACACGGATCGCTTTCATATTGATCGACATGCCACTTTTCCCTCATAAATCGATATATTTTAAAAAACATATCGAAAGATAAAAATATGCTAAAAATAACAGAGATTAGTACTTTGCTATTTTTGATGATGTTATGAGTCAAAATAAAATCTCACAGCATGATGAAATTCGATTTCACCTAATGTGAGTTCTTCCCAGTTTGGTGCAAAAATTAAAAACAACTCAATTTAGTGCAATCCAAATTATGAAACCTTTTCCCCTTTTGCAAAGGTCGCATTTTAAAGATTCTAATTTTATTGAAATCAGAACGATAAAATATACTTCATACTTAACGATATATTCTCAAAAACATAGCGATAAGCAAAAGATTTCACTCCAAAAATACAAGAAATATCGTTAAATATGTTTCAAGAACGAATCAGACGAAAAATACTTTGTATCTATTCCTAGATTCTGGGCATAGATATTTTCAACCAGCATCAAGCAATAGCTATGCCAAAAAAATTGGATGATTAATGCAGCTCACATAGAAACTGGCTGCTTTTCATTTATCATCAAATGCAACATGGGCTAAATATTAATACTAAGTTCCTGACTCCAAGTCGATTCAGGTTGTTGATGAATATGCCAACAAACATTTTGAACCGATGTCATCAATGACCTATTTTGGCTATCCCAATCAGGCAGCGTACAGTACGCAATATGAATGCCTTTCGGATGAAACTCTCTCGCCAACGATTGTGATAATGCTCGAACACCTGCAAACATGCTTTGACTTAGAAGATCGATATGCGCTGCCATCGTCGGTTGCCCTCCAAGAAAAATCAATGTGTCACCTTGCTGACGAAGCATCTGCTTGATTATAATTTGTGAAACACTGACTGCACTCAATCCCGTATTTTGCCACTGCTGTTCAATCTGTTGAGTTAAGTCAGTTTCTTTTTGAGGATATGGACGAAAGCTAGGCTGAAAGATACATAGTTCAATCTGATGTGCTTGCCGTCGAATATGCTGCATCAAATCTTTTAAAGCCGCCTGATTGATTAAGTTCAAAGAGACAAACGTCCATTCAGAATTTTGAGATTCAATCTTTACCGATTTTTGATTGGCATCATGTAAGACCTGATAAACATGTATTGCTTTATGCTTATGCTGTTCGATAAAAATTTGGCTCAAGGCTTGAATATCATCGCCGAAGAGAACAATACAAGACTGTTGCTTGAAATGTGATTGAAACAATCGTGTGAATATTTTCTTCATTTAGAACCGCTCCTGATATGGACGTAGGTCCAATTCATGTGTCCATAAATCACTACTTTGTTGATACAGCATCCAATAATTTTCAGCAATTGCTTCAATATTTAAACCACCCGTTCCACGCGTCAACCGAGCCAAACGTCCTAAACCAAACAAAGCTTTATTAACACGATCACCATCGACCATGCCATCAACCACCACATGCGCCACATGAATGTTTTGCGACTTATAGTATTGTGCGAGATTTAAAGCATATGATCTTAATGCAGACTTCCCCATAGTAAATGCTGCGAAAAATGGTTTTCCTCGCATTGAGGCACTTGCTCCAGTGAAGATCAAAGTGCCCTTTTGTTGCTGCTCAAAAATCTTTAAGCTACTTTGCGATACCCAATAGGCAGATAAAAAAGTAGAACGCCACATTTTCGTAAAAAACTGGAGCGACGTTTTTAGAAAAATTGAAGGAACATTACCGCCAACATTATGAATCACTGCAGCTATCTCTTCCCCTGAATGCGTAATCGAATCAAATAAAATCTGAATTTGTGCAGCATCTTCAGCATCCAAAGATTTTGCAATCGCTGTTCCACCTTGTAATCGAATTTCAGCAGCAACATTTTCAACCTTCTGCAACGTACGTCCAACCACATAGACTTTTAAACCTGCATCAGCAAAACGTCGTGCGACGGCTGCACCAATGCCCTGCTGAGCACCTACACCAATCACCACTGCACATGGTATAGGATCAGTTAGTGTTAAGCTGTTACTTGGCACACTCATAATTGAACAATCCATTTCGCAATGTGAGGATAGCTCTTAATTTTTGCACCCCATACTTTACTCGTCCGCATGATTTCTAAAAGTTGTGAGCCAACTGCAATATCAGCTAGTGTTTGCACATCCCCAACGAGCCAACCTGTGTTGCTTAAAACCAATTCGATGCGTTCTAAATGTCGAATAAACTCAGCCTCAATATCTGCTTTTGCCATACGCCCTGTCCCTTGCATTTTTAGTTGCAAACTCAGCGCTGATTTTAGTAACGGTTTCATCAAAATGACTTCATGCTTTGGACGACCTTCAGCACTAATTGCCACAGCATGATTAAGCGCGTCAGCATCACTCACTCGGAAATGAATTTCATAAAAATATAGCAACTCATCAGCCCAATCTTCCCATAATTCAACATAGGCTTTTTGCAAAGGATCTACTGGATACAAACGAGGTAAATCAGGGTATCGCTCATCTAGGTAACGCGCAATTCGAGTACTGTCTTGAATGCGTTGACCATCAATATCCAATACAGGTACTTTCCCAACCTTACTCAACATTGGAACTTTAGCGCCCAAGACACCGTTATAGTTGATGGTTTCAAATTCAATCCCTTTGAATCTCAGCATTCTTGCTACTTTTTGACAAAAAGGTGAAATTTCCCACTGATGTAAAGTAACCATTATTTTTGTTTCCTGTAAGTTAATGTCTTTATCACGATCAGATTAGTCACGCTGATCAATATATTCAATATAACCACGACCCTGCGTAGTGACTCCTGATCTACTACCGTACCAGTGATACCCTCCCACATAGCCAGTCGCTAAACCAAAAAGCATTGGCGTATCGACAGTAGCATTGATATCAAAAAGTAAGGTTTTATCTTTATCTATGACTTGCCACTTAAATGTTTTAGGCAAACTCATTAAACTGCCATCTTGTCCCAGCGCAGCTTCAACTTGTAAACTCAATACTTCAAAATGTACATCTACATCTAAATGAATAGCTGTTCCATCTGCTTGTCTTAACATCGCAAATGCTGCAATTGAATGGTCTAAGATAGTCACATAGCCCAACAATAATTGTGTTGTTGCATCAATCGTCAAAACTTGATAAGTAAAGAAATCCGCAGGAATCTTCAACCATTTTGGAATGGTTCTATTCAATGGATATGCTAATGAAGGTGCTTTCCAATGTTCCCATGTGGCTAAACCTGATACTTTTTGCGTCTGATCTCGATAGCTAATTTCGCCCTCATAATTCATCAATAGGCTCATGTGCTGATAAATCGCACTGTGGGCAAACCAAGAGTTTGCACCGGTGGCTGTGAGTTTTAAATCAACAGTGAAATCTTCTCTACGACTCACTAATCGAAAATGAGGATACTGCCCTGATATTTCCGCATTCTCACCAAATCTGATTAAATTATTTTGAGGATCAAATTGCATATCATGCTGAATCGAATAACTCGAAAAAGCATTTTCATTTGCCAAAGCAGTACCATGAACCAAAACTGCTGTATTTAATGGTCCATCTTTAGGATCAACGAAAGCATCAGCGTCTACCACTTTTAACCCAAGCATGCCAAGAATTGAAGCAAAACTTAGAAAATAATGTGGTGCAGGTAAATCAGCAATCATGATGCCAAAATGAGTGCCTTTAAATGGAAAAGGATTATTAATGGCTTGATAAAAATCTGGACTGGGATACGGAATATCTTGATTCGGACGAGCAACCCCCATGATACGACTTGCTGCCTGAGTCAATAAACCGATGGCATGATCTTTAATGCCATGTTTAACTTTACGACTATTCGGCAACATTCGTCCTGTTACCGTAACTGGGATTTCAGATTGAATTTGTTTAGAGATCATTTTTATTCTCAATTCATCAAAAATGTTTATTTCTCTTTCAATAATTGAATTGCTAAAGTGAAAAAAGAAGGTTTTTATACCTTCTTTTTGGTTGATTATTTTTGACGAATAATCATATTGGTTGCTGTGGCGTGAGCATACAGCTTTCCGTCCTCATCACGCAGATAGCCTTCGGAAATCACCAAATTACGTCCAACGTTAATCACTTTTCCTTCAGCAATAAGTTTTTTATTAAATGGCATTGGACGGCACATTTTGATGGCTAAATCTGTCGTACCATAGCCCTCACCTGCTGCTAGAACGGTATGCGTTGCACAACCTGTAACAGAGTCCAATACTGTCGCAGCAAAACCGCCATGTACGCCCCCTAAAGGATTGGTATGTCTTTCATCCGCAGTCGCAATAAATACAATCCGCCCATATTCAACTTCAGCAACACCTTCCATACCCATTGTTTTAGCAATTCCTGGTGGTGGTACTAAACCTTGTTGAAATGCTTGCATGATTTCTAAACCCGTCATTTGATTTGGAGTTTTCATCTATTTAATCTCTTTATGCTGTTGTGAAATAAAATGTTTAAGCAATTTGCTTTGATCTACGCTGTGAAATGGATTGCACAAATTGCTGAATTTTTTCTGCAATTGGTTGCGGGTGACTCAAAATCCCCCAATGCCCTGCACTCACTTCGGCATAGCGAATATCCTCAACCCACTCTTCCATACCTCGGCTCAATGACAAGGGCACAAACGGATCTTGATTCATCAATAACATTTGTACAGGAATGCTGGTGCGACGACGTAAAGGATTCAAAAGTGGTTTTACTAAATTCTGACGATATAGCCCCAAACCGCTCTTTGCATTTCTCAGTTGTGTTGGGCTTGCTTCGACTGTGGTATTTTCTAAATAACCCACAAGCGTTGACCACAACTTATCTAAACCTAAATGCCACGTCAGTTCTGGCAATATTGGGATCTGAAACATTGCCATATAACCAGATGCGGTTATGCGCTTAGCGACATTAAAATAGCCTTGAAAATTTCGTTGAGCCAATTGACGCTGAAACCACCAACCCACATGATCCGCACTCGGTGCTAATGCGGTATAAGAGGCAATTTGAGGCTTTAAACGATCCCCTAATACGGCTTCCCAAGCTTGCAAAGCCCCCCAATCATGACCAACTAAATGAATGGCTTGATCTGGGCTCATTGCTTGAATAACTTGAGATAAGTCTTGTACTAGATAATCAAAAGCATAGCCTTGCGTAGTTTCAGGAATATCAGACAACCCTGTGCCTCTTACATCATAAGCAACCACATTGAAATCAGCCGCTAAACGTTCGGCAACCAATTGCCAGACATCGGCAGCATCTGGATAACCATGTACCAATACGATTGTTTCTCGATCCGCATCTAAATGCCCCCAATGATAGGCTGCTAAACAGATATTGCCTGAATGCACATAACGCTTGGTTTTTTCAAAATGATTCATGACTGCACCTGCATAAAGATCTCGGCTTTTTGCTGATGAGCAAGTACACCCGCAGATTGAGCCAAATAGTTTTGTGCAAGCTCTGTCGAAGCTTCGTAAAACGGGTGATAATTGGGTTTAAAGAACCGTAAACTAGTGGTCAAAAACCACACAGGGCCAGGCATATAACCATTTAAATCCGAACGATGCCAAGCTTTCCAAAACGCAGGTCGCCATAAGCTTTTTTGCTGCTTCGGAATCAATGGATCATCTTGTGCAAGTTGTACTGTACCCGCCGCCATCAGGTAAGTAAAAATAGGTGCTGTCACTGCCATAACCGCAATACGCAATAAATAACTCCCCGAAATATGCTGATAAACATCATAAGCTACCGTGCGATGTTCAACTTCTTCGGCGCTATGCCAAGTGAATAAATCACTGACCACAGGATCACTCCCACGAGCTTCCCAATCGGAACGCGTCAAAACATATTGACCAATTGCAGAAGTAAAATGTTCGGCAGCAGCAACAAGCCCGACACGTGCATTCAGCCAAGGTCTTTGCCATGATTTCGGTAAGTTAAACCCTAAAGGTTTATCCGCTAATACATGATCAAATAGATTGACGACACGTTTATATTGCTGCTCTACATCAACGCCATAACGAAATAAATATGCGTCAATTGAGCTTTTATGTGCTTGAGAATGAATGGCTTCTTGTCGAATAAAGATCTTGGTATCTTCTCTTAATTTTTCATCTTCAATCAACGGCAAAGCTTTATTAAACATGCGACAGAAAAAATACTCACCACGAACCAAGGTAAAACTAAAATGATTAACACCATGACTGGCTAATGGATCTTGTGGAATCCAATGTAAGGGCGAATCATTCCATTCAAATTTCACTTGTCGAGGAATCATCGCCCAACTTGCTTTTGATGCTTGTGATTGCATGGGTTATTCCTCAAACTTAAGCAGGTAAATGATTTTCGACTTGGGATAATCCAATTTTTACTTTGGTTTTTGCGACGATTTCAGACTCATCACTGTCATTTGGATGAAAATTAAAGCGGTAATAATCTAAAAATTTAGGGATAAAAACTTTATATTTCTCTCTGCCATGTTGTGCAAATTTACGCCATGATTTTAGATTTAATAGTTGTTGATCACGTTTCAAAAGTACCACTTGATATACTGTCGACATAACGGTAATCATGGCTAAACTAAAAGTGAAAATCGCAACGCGCGGGATATAAGCACCCAATCCTTTGCCATATAAATATTCATACATATCATAGGCAACTGCTTTATGCTCAGTTTCCTCAACGCTATGCCATAACCATAAATTACGAATGGTTTCATCAGTCATGAGTTCATTGACATCTTTCATCATTTCTACCACAAGTACAGCGGTATAATGTTCTAAGCCCACCGTAACCAATAAATTCCATTTTTTGGGAAAGGTTCGTTCAATCGCTTTCAGGATAATCCCTGTGGTTTTTTCTAATGATTCAGGATCTAAACCATACTGCTGTGCACTACGATGAAATGCATGATGTTCTTTGGAATGCATGGCTTCCTGACCAATGAATGCTCCAATATCACGATCTAACTGTTCATTATTTTTGATTCGATCTCGTAAGGCACGAACTGATCGCACAAAATAAGACTCCCCTTCTGGAAACAGTGTAGACAAGCCCGTGAAATAATGGGTAAACGCTGGCTCATTATTACACCAATACTTCGGCATATCCTGAAACTTATAATCCATACGACGTACTGGGAATGATGCAGGTGTTTTTTGCTTTGATTTTTCTTTCAACACTGACATAGACATAACTCACCTCAAGAATTCATCTTAAAATAGTAAGTTCTAAAAAGGAACTTATGCAAACAAAATAACTATGCTAAAATAGCTTGTCAATAAAGTAGATATGATGGTGGCTAAAGTTGTCCTAAAATGACAGCTTGCTTCCTCTAAAGACAAACCGATGGTGTAAGCAATGAAATGGCATGAACTCGGCGAAATGAACTGTCCAATTGCAAGGACATTATCCATTTTTGGTGATCGTTGGACCTTGTTAATTATTCGTAATGCATTTATGGCAACACGACGTTTTGATGACTTCCAAAAACAGTTGGGTATCACGCGCCACTTGCTTACCGAGCGTATTAACCGCTTGGTTGAAAACAAGATTTTTGAAAAAGTGCTTTATCACGAAGCTCCCAAACGCTATGAATACAAACTGACAGAAAAAGGGTTAGCACTTTATCCCATCATTGTCTCGATGAGTGTTTGGGGGAATTTATGGCAGAATGAAGATAAACAGTTCCCAGAACTTCGCTACTTACACAAAAGTTGTGGCAATGTCATTCAACCAACGCTGAGCTGTAATTGTTGCGGTCAAAAATTAGATGCTCGTTTGATGTCACCTGTTTATTTTACTGAAAATATTTCATAGTCTATATTCAAGTTTTAGCTGTTTATTTAAATGCCCATACTGCTTAATTTAAAAGCTCTCAATCCAATACGATTAAAAAGAATTGCAGTATTCACAAGAACTTTACAACAGAAAAACTATATTTAAATTTTTAAGCGTGAAAGCTTATGCGCTACGGTTTAATTTTAGGTGATCAACTCTCGGAAGAGATCGCCACATTAAAAACACTTGATAAACATGAAGATGTGATTTTAATGGCAGAACTGGTTGAAGAAACCACCTCCGTAAAACATCATCCTCAGAAAATTGCACTCATTTTTAGTGCAATGCGGCATTTTGCCAAACATCTTAAACAACAAGGATGGACTGTTCGTTATCAAGTTTTTGACCGTTCAAAAACAACAAACAATTTTCTTCAATTTATTAAATATCAACTAGCTAAACAAGATGCAAAAGTTTTAGTTATAACCGAATGTGGAGAATACCGCTTACAATATCAAATCGAAAATAGTTGGGAAAAAGAACTCAACATTCCCATACAAATCCTTATAGACGATCGTTTCTTCTCTTCGATTCAAGCTTTTAAACAATGGAGTTCAACTACCAAAGTCCTACGGATGGAGTTTTTCTACCGAAAGTTAAGACAACAAACAGGCTATTTGATGCAGGCGGATAAACCAATTGGAGGAAAATGGAATTTTGATAGTGATAATCGTCAAAGGTGGAATGGAAATCCCTCTATCCCTCCTACTTTGGATTTTACTCATGACCAGATTGATTTAGATGTGATCGCTTTAGTTAAAGCAGAGTTTCAAGATCATATTGGTCAAATTGATCATTTCAACTGGGCAACTACACGCCAGCAGGCTCTTCAAGCCCTTAATCATTTTATCCAACATCAATTAGTCCATTTTGGTCAATATCAAGATGCTATGGTCAACCAACAAGATTATATGTTCCATAGCCTCCTTTCTCCCTACCTAAACTGTGGATTACTGTCGCCCAAAGAAGTTTGTGATGCTGCTGAATTAGCTTATTACAATAACCAAATTCCGTTGAACGCTGCGGAGGGTTTTATTCGACAAATACTAGGTTGGCGTGAATTTATTCGAGGCATTTATTGGCTGTGCATGCCGAATTATCGTGATCTCAATAAATTAAATGCTGAAAGAGACTTGCCCAGCTATTTTTGGACTGCTGAAACAAAAATGCAATGTATGCATGAATGTTTAAGAAACTCTTTGGAAAATGCTTATGCTCACCATATTCAACGCTTGATGGTGATTGGTAATTTCACATTACTGAATGGCATTTCACCCAAGCAAGTCAATGAATGGTATTTAAGTGTCTATGCTGATGCATTTGAATGGGTACAACTTCCGAATACTCATGGAATGGTTTTATTTGCAGATGCTGGTCTTGTTGCAAGTAAACCTTATGCAGCATCAGGTAATTACATTCATAAAATGTCTAATTACTGTCAACACTGCCATTACAATGTAAAAACCAAAACTGACCATGATAGTTGCCCATTCAACAGTTTATATTGGGACTTTCTACATCGAAATCGAGTCTTTTTTAGTTCAAATCCGCGAATGACAATGATGTATAAACAGTGGGATAAACTAGAATTATCTGAACAAAATCGTATTTTAAAACGTGCCTCCCATCTTCAAAATCAGATCGAAGAACTCTAAAAATGCATAAAAAATACATTTACCCGAGAAAGTTTGTCTAAATTGCCACCTTACATTTTCTTGGCGTAAAAAATGGGAACGATGTTGGAATGAAGTTCAATATTGCTCTAAAAAATGTAAGTCACAAGCTAAAACTAATAGTAAAAATCAGGCATCCAACTGAGATACCTGATTAAATGTCAAAAGCTTATGGTGTCCGATGAGGAGTTTTGATGAGCTTAGATAAGTCGTAACCTTGTTGTTTAGCTGTTTCAAGGTATGAGTTATAGGTAGCGTCATCAATTGTTGGTGTCTTAGAAAGAAGCCATAAATATTTCGTCGATGGCCCGCCTACCAATGCAACTTTATATTCAGGATCTACTCGTAAAACCCAATAATCGCCTTTCGTAAATGGCAGCCAACGTAAGCCTTTAGGTAAAAAACTAACTTTCAATTTACTATTCCCACTATTAGCAGGATAAGCCACACCTTGTGAACTATCCATTTGCCCTGTTTTAGTTCTACAGCTATTTAAGACCCCGATGGTTTTATCAGGATTAAGCGTATACACAGCAGTCGTATCACTTAGACAGTGTCGTTGAAAGTACATTGGTAAATGAGCGATCTCGTACCATTTTCCAGCATATTGGTTCACATCAATTTTATCGACAGCAGAGGGTTTTTCAGCATTTGCTTGCATTGGTATTACAACAGCAGTCATTGCAGCAGACAATATTGTCATGCCAAATAAAGTTTTAGCTTTCATTTTATCCTCTTGATTTTATCAAAATTAACTAAACAATTTATAAAGATAAAACCGTGAATAAAATGTGAGATTTACTCTTTATTACATTTAAAAACAATTATTTAACAACATCAATATTCAGTAAAAATACAGATATTTAACTGTCTAATATTCATCGATTGCGCTCAAATGAAAATTCATATTATTTCATTTAAACAATCTAAGACATTTCTTGGTAGGTTTTTGGTAGGTAGGAAAAATTTTTAAGCCTTGCATACTGAGCTTACAGTGATGAGATCACTGAATAACAAACAATGGAATATGGAAGAAGGAATCGCTCCATGGCTTTTAAAAATATTGCAGATCAAACTAACGGTTTTTACATCCCTTGTGTATCTCTCTTCGGGCCAGGCTGTGCAAAAGAAATTGGCACAAAGGCACAAAATCTCGGTGCAAAAAAAGCGCTGATTGTAACTGACCAAGGCTTATTCAAATTTGGCGTTGCAGACACCATTGCACAATATTTAAAAGATGCAGGCGTTGAAAGCCACATCTTCCCCGGTGCAGAACCAAATCCAACTGACATCAATGTACATAATGGCGTACAAGCCTACAATGACAATGACTGTGACTTTATTGTCTCTTTAGGTGGTGGCTCATCACACGATTGTGCAAAAGGGATTGGACTCGTCACGGCCGGCGGTGGTCATATCCGTGACTATGAAGGTATTGATAAAAGTACAGTACCAATGACCCCACTCATTGCGATTAATACCACTGCGGGTACTGCATCAGAAATGACACGCTTCTGTATCATTACCAATACCGATACCCACGTAAAAATGGCAATTGTTGACTGGCGCTGCACACCATTGATTGCAATCGATGACCCTAAACTCATGGTTGCAAAGCCAGCAGGTTTAACCGCTGCAACGGGAATGGATGCACTTACACATGCTGTTGAAGCTTATGTATCGACTGCAGCAAACCCAATCACCGATGCCTGTGCAGAAAAAGCCATTACCATGATTAGCCAATGGTTACGCCCTGCGGTTGCAAATGGTGAAAATATTGAAGCACGTGATGCAATGAGCTATGCACAATACCTCGCAGGTATGGCATTCAACAATGCATCTCTAGGTTATGTCCATGCCATGGCTCATCAATTAGGCGGATTCTATAATCTCCCACATGGTGTATGTAATGCGGTATTGCTCCCTCATGTATGTGAGTTCAATCTAATTTCTTGCCAAGATCGTTATGCAAAAATTGCTGAACTTATGGGTGTAAATACTGAAGGGCTTACAGAAACTGAAGCTGCTTACGCCGCAATTGATGCAATTCGTGAACTGTCATCTTCTATCGATATTCCATCAGGTTTAACTGAACTTGGCGTAAAAACAGAAGATCTTGCAATCATGGCTGAAAATGCTCAAAAAGATGCCTGTATGCTGACTAACCCTCGCAAAGCAACTCATGCCCAAGTTGTTGAAATTTTTAAAGCAGCATTGTAATCCACGCTTTTCCCGAGAAGTAAGCTGAATCTCTCCGACCGTTAGCTTACTTAATTTTAGGAATACCCCTCAAAAGGTATTCCCTTTTTTTATTTCATTCAGCTTCTCAATATCCAAAATCTAATCAAATTTCAACGATCTTGTGAACCATTTTTTCTAAATTAACCGTGTCTTTGATAAGGTCAAACGCTGCTATATTGTTTAAAAGTTATGAACTAAATTAAGTCAACCATATTGTTTTACGATTTGATTAGATGACATGTCTTTAGACAAATTTTTGTATTGCGAGCTAAATGACATCCCAAAAGATATCATCCATTGTTATTGAATAATAAAACAAAATTTTATTTTTTAGATCCGCTGTAGTTATGACATATCTCTGAATTTGCTCAGCGATTGATGAGCAGGATGATCTAAAGGTAACAATTCAATTAATCTTTCAACGGCATCAATTGCTTCAGGAAAATGAGCAACATGTTTCAGTAATACATCGATTTCTTTGGTTTTAAAAATCATATCGCTGAGACGTGATTCAAGACAATCTCGCCATGAGCATAGGAAAGGACTTTCTGTTTTTGATAAGAAGATACCCTTATACAATTGTAATGCTGAGGCGATATAACCTGAATCAAGTGCTTGTTCCACATACAAAAAATCAGCTTCTACATTTGCCAGTAAGCGATAAGGTCTTGAGCCTAGCATTCCGCCCAAAATATCACGTAACTGTGACATCTCAGCCTTTAACGTTCCAACACTGACTTTACGCTCACCATAAAGCGCTTGATGTAAATTTTCTAAATTTAAACCATTCGGACAGAGCGCTAAAATTGCCAAAATTTCAATTTGACGCGGCGTTAAAACCAAAGATTTATTATTAAACATCACTTGCGGTGAAGCAAAAGCACGGATATATAAACGCTGACGTTGCTGTTCAATCAGAGCAGTTTGAATAATAGATGCACAACGTTCAGCAGCTAATACACCGAGCGTATTGTGATTTTTCCAAGTTGTAGATAAATCCACGACACCTAACACTTGTTTGGAGTAGGGATCAATCACTGGCGCTGCATAACAAACCCAGTCATGTACTGACTCCATATAATGCTCATTTGAAAACACGCAACTAGATTGTTGAGTCTTTAAAGACAGAGCTAAGGCATTCGTGCCGACCTCTTCTTCTGCCCACTGACCGCCTGCAATAAAATGTACCTTTTCAGCCGCGCTTTGCATCTGCGTGCTCGATGCGGTCCAAATAATTGTACTCCCAACATCTCCAACGGCGATGACCATGGATGACTGGGCGGCAATATGACTGAGATCATTTGAGCACGCTTCTAAGGCTAAATCTAAAGTCGTTTTTGCTTTCTTATGTTGTGCCAATAAAGGTGCAGCCAAGCGCTCTTTTGGAATAGCAGAAGATGCTGAGCGTTGCCAAGAACTGGCAATACTTTGTCCTAACATTTCAGCACTTTGCGGCGACAAACTATTGTGTCGTTTCAGTTGATCAATTGATGTTCGTTGTTGTAATAGGTCTCGTTTTGTAAACATTTGTGTATCCCTTACTAATGACCACGGTTTCCAACCTTTCTCCAACCTTCCCAGCTATATCCTAATCAAATAGCGTACAAAAGTACCTTATACCAAAGCTGTAGATGCTTAACAGATCAATTATAAGCAAAGGAATATATATATGCGTTATGTCGATCCTAATCAACCTGATTCAAAGGTTCAATTCAAAGCTCAATACGAGAACTTTATTGGCGGTCAATGGGTAGCACCTATTAAAGGAGAATACTTCGATAATGTCTCACCTGTCGATGGCAAAGTATTTACAAAAATACCGCGTTCGTCAGCTGAAGATATCGAACTCGCATTAGATGCAGCACACAAAGCCAAAGCTGAGTGGAATAAAAGCTCTCCGACAGTACGTTCAAATATTTTACTTAAAATCGCTGATAGACTAGAACAAAATCTAGAATATCTTGCCGTTGCAGAAACTTGGGATAATGGTAAGCCTGTTCGAGAAACACTTGCTGCCGATATTCCATTGGCAATTGACCACTTCCGCTATTTTGCTGGTTGTATCCGTGCACAAGAAGGTGGCATTTCAGAAATCGATGAAGATACGATTGCTTACCATTTCCACGAACCTTTAGGTGTCGTTGGACAAATTATTCCATGGAACTTCCCAATTCTCATGGCTGCATGGAAACTTGCTCCTGCATTAGCAGCAGGTAACTGCATCGTATTAAAACCAGCAGAACAAACACCTGTAGGCATTCTACTCGTTTTAGAGTTAATCCAAGATATTTTACCTGCTGGTGTATTAAACGTTGTGAATGGCTATGGTGCCGAAGTAGGTCGTCCACTTGCCACTAGTCCTCGTATTGCCAAAATTGCATTTACAGGTTCAACCCAAGTTGGACAGTTGATCATGCAATATGCAACTGAGAATATTATTCCAGTCACTTTAGAACTCGGTGGAAAATCTCCAAATATTTTCTTTGAAGATGTTATGGATCAAGAAGATGATTTTCTTGATAAAGCACTTGAAGGCTTTGCAATGTTCGCACTCAATCAAGGCGAAGTTTGTACTTGTCCATCTCGCGCATTAGTTCAAGAAAGTATTGCGGATAAGTTCTTAGAAAAAGCCATTGAGCGTGTGAAACGTATTAAAGTAGGTCACCCACTTGATACTGAAACAATGGTTGGTGCTCAAGCTTCACTAGAACAACAGGAAAAAATCCTACGTTGCATTAACACGGGTCGAGAAGAAGGTGCTGAACTTCTTACAGGTGGTGGTGCTAGACAAGAAGTAGGTGAAGGTTTCTATATCGAGCCAACTGTCTTCAAAGGACACAATGCCATGCAGATCTTCCAAGAAGAAATTTTTGGACCAGTTCTATCTGTAACAACTTTCAAAGATTTTGATGAAGCCATCAAAATCGCAAATGACACCATCTATGGTTTAGGTGCTGGCGTTTGGGCTCGTTCTGCACATACTTCATACCGCGCTGGTCGAGCAGTTGAAGCTGGACGTGTTTGGACAAACTGTTACCACATCTATCCTGCTCATGCTGCTTTTGGTGGTTATAAAAAATCAGGCGTTGGTCGTGAAAACCACAGAATGATGTTAGATCACTATCAACAAACCAAGAATTTATTGGTGAGTTATTCAACTAAACCTGCTGGTTTCTTCTAAAACACGAAGAGCGATATTGCCCTATAAGTAAATATCCCAAATCAAATAAAAAGAGCAAGTGCTACGGTACTTGCTCTTTTTTTACCATCTCTATTTGAAGTTTTTTTAAAATTATATAAACAGCCAAATGATCATTTCCTAAAGTAAAAAAGACGAATCGCAACTCAAAGATTCTGAGTATAGATTCGTCTTTTATGAAAAATTAAGTTATACAGTTAAGCTTTGTTTTTATAAAAGATATTGTAGCTTGCATAGCATGCGATAATAAATAGAACACAGCAGACAAAACCAACTTGCATTGACGGATCTGCTACCATACTAATACAGGTAATGACACAGAATGCCCCACCTAAAATTGGTGTCAACGGAAACAACGGCGCAGCAAATTTAAGATCTTTTACCGTTTTTCCAGACTTGATCCATTGTCTACGGAAATTAAATTGGCTCACACAAATTGAGATCCAAACCACAACCATAGTAAAAGCGGCAACACCCAATAAATTTTTGAAAATGGTTTCAGGCGCAAATTGTTCAGATAATAAACCAGGAATTGCACCAAACATGGTGACAATAATGGCAATAATTGGCGTACCTGAACGTGTCAATTTTGCAAAAACTTTAGGGAGTTGATTCTGCGTTGACAATGACCACATCATTCGAGAAGCAGCAAATAAGCCAGAGTTGGCAGCCGATAATAGTGCAGTAATAATCACGAAACGAATAATATCTTCCGCATATGGAATACCGATGTAATTAAATACAGTTACAAACGGACTATTACTTACGCCACTCGCGTTAAGTCCAGCCATTTCATAAGGTAAAAGTGCACAAATCACCACGATCGTACCCACAAAGAAAATCAACAACCGCCAAATCGCAGCATTGATTGCTTTCGGTACTGTTTTCGCAGGTTCTTCAGCTTCGCCAGCGGCAACCCCAATCAATTCTGTACCAGAGAATGCAAAATTCACAATCAACATGGTCGCAAAAATTGGGTAAATACCATTTGGAAACCAACCATGTTCGGTCAATTTACTAAACAGCGGTGCTGATTCATGTCCATGGTAAGGAATGAAACCGAAAATCGCAGCTAAACCCAATGCAATAAAACAAATAATGGTAAGCACTTTAACCAAAGACAGCCAAAATTCCGACTCAGCAAATAACCGAGTGGAACTCACATTCAGCGTAAAGACCAGTGCCGCAAACAATAAAGTCCATGTCCACATGGATATGGAAGGAAACCACTCTTGCATGAGTAAAGCTGCAGCTGTGAACTCCGTACCTAATGTTGCTGTCCAAGTTAACCAATACAACCAAGTGATCATATAGCCTGTACCTGGTCCAATATAGGTTCTGGCATATTCACCAAATGAACCTGAAACAGGCATCTGTACTGCTAGTTCGCCTAAACACAGCATCACCATGTAGGCAATCACACCGCCTAAAAAATAAGAGAGAATTGCACCAATGGGGCCTGCCTGAGAAATGACATCACCTGAGCCTAAAAATAGCCCCGTGCCAATTGCACCGCCCAATGAAATCATCACCAAATGACGTTTCGTCATAGCACGTTTCAAGGGCTTACCCACTTCTCCTGATAGTGACATACTTGATTGGCTGGATGTGTCTTGCTGGGGCACATATTGCTCACTCAGGCATTCCCCGGATAGAAATGACTTTTCATTATTGTTACTCATACACGATCACTCCAACTATCTTTTTATGACAACCTGTCCTTGCTTTCCACTTCATAAAAATGAATATCCAATGGATATTTTTTCCGATCTTTTGTTTTCTACTGAACATCCATATTCAAACTCCGTTTCAGTTCATTCCTTGTTTACATCTCATATAACCGTTCGATGTATCCTATTTAATTTCCTTTAAAATCAATCCTGCCCGTAGTCCTGTTTTTACATTGGGGTTCGGAAATAAGATCCAGACTTGCTGATCATTTGCAACATAATTGCTCACTTGCTGAGTTGCGATCACTTCACCTTTCTGAAAAGTAGAGAAATTCGGTGCATCGGCATTGAGTTGCAGTTGAAAATCATCACTCTGTTTTAATATTGAATCGATGACCTTAAATTGGCGAATCGTGTGCTTTGCTCGAACAGGCAATATCTGTTCTGCAAGAACTGCACGCAACATTTGGTCTGTACTCGCAAATTCAGATAAATCATTTTGACCAAAAGGCTTAGCTTTGCCTAACTCCAAGGTACTACTCGCCGCCTGAAAACGTTCAGCAGTAAAATGAGTAAAGGTTTTTCCAACCGCATTGTGATAGACCAAAGCATCGAGATCCGCAGCATTTAAGCTTTGAATCAGGAAGTCATCATAGGGCTGTGTTTGATAGGGAAATAATGCAAATACAGGCAGTAATGATGCACGAATTGCAGTGTGCAGATCATAATGATAGCGCTGTGCTTCAGACTGACTTTGCTCAAAAAACTCCGAAGTACACTGTTCTAATTGTGCTGCTCGATGCGTTTCATCATCTCGTGCTAACTGCTGATATGCACCACAAAACATTCGGTTCATATCATTTTCAAGATAACGAACACCTTGTCGAATTGCCTTAGGATTACCTAAAACAAAGAGTACACGCACCGCTAATTTTAAATGCTGAGCAAATAGGTCATTAATGATGTGAGACAATAATTCAATCGGTGCTGTTTCATTGCCATGAATTCCAGCAGAAAGCACCATGGTTTTTCTATACGCTGTTTTAGGTGTACATTGTAGTAACCCTTCACCTAGCCATTGCCATGTAAACTCAACTGTTTCACCCTTCATTTGCTCAGGTGCCTGTTGCGCTAAAGTCAACGCGAGTAGATCAACCATGTACTTTCATCCTTAAAAGCCGTTCTTTGCTGTTTTATCTTTGGAAGTGATAAACCGAGCCTAAATTTAAAATCTTAGTGAGTTCATCTAGCGCAGTACGACTCTCAATCAATAGACTTGGATCAGCCAAATCATCCTGTGTTAATTCATCACGGTAATGCTGATCCACCCACTGATTGAGTGTTTTGAACAAAGCATCATTCATAAACAAGTTTGGGTTGACTGCATTCAGCTCAGCTTCGTTTACAGCAACACGTAGTCTTAAACATGCAGGTCCGCCGCCATTCCGCATACTTTCACGCAGATCAAATACTTTAATGTCGTCAATTGGTGTTCCCATTTGAATCATGTCATTCAAGTAACTCCAAACGGCTGAGTTCTGACGAGATTCTTCTGGTACAACAATGCTCATGCCACCATCAGCACGGGTTAAAATTTGACTGTTGAATAAATAAGTTGAAACTGCATCTTCAACCTTCACTCGACTTTCAGGGACTTCAATCGAGATAAAATCTTGCTCAATTTCGGCCATCTTGTGACGAATTTCATCTAAGGCAGCAGATTGATTTAAAAATGCATGTTGGTGATGGAACAACACCTGTTGGTTACTGACGGCGATCACATCATTATGAAATACGCCTTGATCAATCACGTCAGGATTTTGCTGAATAAATACAGTACGCTTTGCATCTAACCGATGTAAACGCGCAATCGCTTCACTCGCCTCACGTGTTTGACGTGCAGGGAATTTTTGCGGTGCAACCGTACCACCAAGTTGTTGTTGACCATAAACAAAAACTTGCACGCCAGCCTGATCATAAGCACCGCCTAGACGATTATGATTAGCTGCACCTTCATCACCAAATAATGCAGCTTCTGGTAATGCTTCATGATGCGCGAAATATACATCATTCTTGAACATCGCTTGAAGAATACGAGTCGTTGTATGATGCTCAATTGATCGATGGAACTTATTATTTAGGTTTGCAGCAGTAAAATGCATCCGCCCGTCAGCACTGTCAGCCGATGGTGATACCGTACACGAGTTCGCGGTCCACATCGATGACGCTGAACTCAATGATGATAACAACGCAGGTGCCGTACGCATGGCTTGAGCAATCACATCAATATCACTACCCGTAAAGCCTAAACGACGCAGTGTTGGTACATGCGGACGCTCTTGTGGTGCAAACACGCCTTGTTTGAGTCCTAAGTCTGCAAGGGCTTTCATTTTCTTCAAGCCTTGTTTTGCCGCAAGCTTAGGATTTGATGCGTTATTACGGTTTTTAGTTGAAGCCACATTACCAAATGATAAGCCCGCATAATGATGCGTCGGACCAACTAAACCATCAAAATTGATTTCATAACCAGACATTTTATTCTCCATGTGTCCCGATGCGATCCGTCTTAGAGCACAATGCCCGGTGATAATTTTGCAGGAAGCGTCACGTTATCACTTTCCAATGATGCCATTGGCCAAGCACTATAATCTGCTGCATAAAAGGCACTCGCTCGGTGATTACCAGAAGCGCCTACTCCACCAAACGGTGCTGCACTTGAAGCACCAGTCAATGGTTTATTCCAATTCACAATACCCGCACGTGCTTCAACCAACACACGATCAAATAAATCTCGATCAGGTGAAACCAAACCAACCGCCAAACCAAATCGAGTGTTATTGGCGATGCTTAATGCTTCATCAAAAGTGTTGTAGCGATAAATCGTCGTCAATGGACCGAAGTATTCATCATCAGGAATACCATCGACCTGTGTTAAATCTAAAATACCTGCGGTCAACAATGAACTGTCTGCTTGTGGACGTGTCATTTCTAATAATGGTTTTGCGCCTAAAGCGATCAGTTTAGTTTGTGCTATTAACATTTGTTCAGCAGCATGAGAAGAAATCACACCACCCATAAATGGTTGTGGTTCAGCATTCCACTCACCAACAACTAGATTCTTCGCTACTTCCACAAAACGTTGAATGAAGGCATCACCATTTGCACCCTGCTTAACAATGATTCGGCGTGCACAAGTACAACGTTGTCCTGCCGAAACAAAAGCCGATTGAATGGCTAAATTCACCACAGCATCAATATCAGTTGCTTCGTCAATGATGAGGGCATTATTGCCACCCATTTCCAAAGCAAGGATTTTTTCAGGCGCGCCCGCCATTTGCTTATGCAAGTGATAGCCTGTATTGGCACTGCCTGTGAACAACAAACCGTCAATTTGTTCAGCCGCAGCAAGTGCCTCACCTGTACTACGCCCACCTTGTACGATATTCAATACGCCATTCGGCAAACCTGCTTGCTGCCATAACTTTGCCGTTTCTTCCGCAGTCCAAGGGGTAAGTTCACTTGGTTTAAACACTACGGTATTGCCTGCAATCAATGCAGGAACAATATGACCATTTGGCAAATGACCTGGGAAGTTATATGGACCAAATACAGCCAAAACACCATGTGGACGATGACGTAGTGAAGCAATACCATCTGGCATTCTAGTTTCACTGAAACCCGTACGTTGATCATAAGCACGAATTGAAATCGCGACTTTACCAACCATCGATTGCACTTCGGTCAATGTTTCCCAAAGTGGTTTACTGGTTTCTTGACTAATGACTTGAGCCAATTCATTTTTATTCTGCTCAAGTAGACTCGCAAAACGTTCAATAATTGCGATACGATCTTCTAATGGCATACGTGCCCAAGCAGGAAATGCCTGACGAGCAGCGAGACATGCCTGCTCAACATCAGCTTGGCTGGCTTCATGACCTGCCCAAATTTGCTGATTGTTAACAGGGTTGGTTTTACTGAATGCGGTTCCTTGTCCTTGGATCCAAGCACCATCAATTAATAATGCACCTTGTGACATTAGTTCTTCTCCATTTTTTCTAATGCTAAAACGCGTACTTGATCGTGTTCAGCAATATTCAGTGCTTGTGCTTGTGCTGCTGTCATCTGCAAAGTGTCACTTTCAGTGATTTTGTTATTGATCAACAACACGCAATAATCTTGGTATTGGTCGTTCGCAACCAAAAAATGTGTTTCTGTCGTTTCAACTTGCTCAGTGATTTTAACGTTGAGCAAACGACTCTCTTTGACTGCACGTAGTTCAGGGATATTGGCTTCCAGTGTTGGTCCTGCATCAAAAATATCCACATAACCCTGATATTTAAGCCCTTCTGACATCAGCACTTTTGCCGCAGCCAATGTGTGTGGATGTACTTCAGCAATCACAGCACGCGCCTCTGAGGTCAGCAAATCAACGTAGACTGGAAATCTCGGCATGAGTTCTGCGATAAACGCTTTTTGTCCTACACCACTTAAATAATCCGCAGCTGCAAAATCCATATTGAAAAATAGATAACCGAGCGAATCCCAAAATGGCGAATGTCCATTTTGATCTGAAAAACCACGCATCTCAGCAATCAATCTTTCTTCAAAGAAAGAACGGAAGGCAGCAATAAACAGAAAACGTACTTTTGATAAAAACTTACCGTTTTGGTTTTTGCGGTATTCAGGATCAAGGAACAAAGTGCAGAGTTCACTGCAACCAGTATGATCATTACTTAAAAAAAGAGTATCTAAAGTCTTATACACATTTAAGGCTTTAGAGGCATGCACCTGTTTTGCTACACGGAAGTTGTAAAATGGTTCTTTTAAACCAACTGCAACTTCAATCGCACTCACACCCACAATTTTGTGAATACTGGTATCTTCTAAAACAAACAAATAACTTGCCTCACACTTTTCGGTTAAGCCCGCTAAAGTGTGAGTCGTACGTGTAATACGTTCAGCTAAGATTTCTTTGTTTTCTGGTAAGGAGGTCAAGCCAATGCCCGACTCTCCTGCTCTTTGCGCTAAACGATAAATATCATCTAAGTCCCGATGCGCTGCATGTCTAACAATCATCATGGTTAGATGCTCACAACAAGATTTAGAGGCGTGCTAAGGCACGAGCAAAACGATTTAAACCTTCGTCAATATCTTCCATTGGAATAATTAGTGAAGGAGTGAAACGTACGACATCAGTACCTGCAACCAACGCCAACAAGCCTTCTTCACCCGCTAAGGTCACGATATTTTTTGCTTTGCCTGCATATTCATCTTTCAGAACGCAACCAATTAATAGACCTTGACCGCGGATTTCTTTGAATAAACCGTATTCAGCATTGATTTTATTCAAAGCATCGATGAAATATTGATGACGTTCTTTAACGCCATCTAAAACTTCTGGTGTATTGATGAATTCAAACACCGCACCTGCCACTGCACAAGCCAATGGGTTACCACCATAAGTCGTACCGTGATCACCCACCGCATACATGTTGGCATAATGATCTGTAGTAATCATTGCACCAATTGGGAAACCACCACCTAAGGCTTTTGCCGTCGTTAAAATATCTGGGGTTACGCCTGTATTCATATAGGCATAAAGTGAACCTGTACGACCAACACCTGTTTGTACTTCATCAAAAATCAGCACAGCGCCTTTTTCATCGCACAACGCACGTAAGCCTTTCAAAAATTCGATGTCAGCGGGTAACACACCACCTTCACCTTGGATCGGTTCTACGATCACCGCACAGGTATTTTCAGTAATAATAGCTTTAGCAGCATCTAAATCATTAAATGCCGTATGCTCGATTCCACCAGGTAAAGGTGCAAAATCTTGAGAATATTTAGGTTGTCCACCTGCTGTTACGGTAAACAAAGTTCGACCGTGGAATGCATTTTTAAATGCAACAATATGATTTTTATTTGGATTACCACTGAGTAAACCAACTTTACGTGCCAATTTTAATGCTGCTTCGTTCGCTTCTGCACCAGAGTTACAGAAAAAGACTTTGTCAGCGAATGTACTTTCAACCAATTGTTTTGCAAGGCGTAATACTGGCTCGTTGGTATAACCATTACCAATATGCCAAAGTTTTTGAGCTTGTTCTGTTAAAGCATTTACCGCAACTGGATGGGCATGACCTAAAGCATTAACCGCAATACCACCTGCAAAATCAATATATTCTTTATCGTTTTGATCCCAAATACGAGAACCTTCGCCACGAACCAAAATGAAATTTGCTGGAGCAAAAACAGGCACCATCCAATCATTAAAATTGCTACGTGTAATTGCGACTTCGCTCATTTTATTTACTCACTTCCTGTTTTTGATATGCAGGCTCATTGAATATTCAATGAGCCGTTTGCTTTAACTTTATGGATGGTTTATCCCGGGAAAATACCGCGCTCTTTACGAGCTTTGAGGATACGTTCACATGCTAAAATATAAGCTGCTGTACGCAAGCTACATTCCTTTTGCGCTGCGGTATTCCACACATCACTCATAGCCTGAATCATCAGCTTGTCGAGACGTTCATTAATTTCGTCTTCGCTCCAGAAATAACTCGCCATATCTTGAACCCATTCAAAATAACTGACGGTTACACCACCTGCGTTACAAATTACGTCAGGAACTACAGTAATGTTACGACTAACGAATACATCATCTGCTTCTGGATAAGTTGGTCCGTTTGCACCTTCAAGCACAATTTTCGCTTTGAGTTTTTGTGCACGTTCAACCGTAATCTGACCTTCTAATGCTGCTGGAATCAGAATATCCATATCGACATCCCAGAACTCTTCATCCGAGATCACAGTGGCTTCAGCAAAACCTTTCACGCCACCCTGTTCAGCAACATGCTTTTGTAATGCTTTTACGTTAAAACCTTCAGCATTAAAAATTGTGCCTGTGTGATCTTGCACAGCAACAATTTTTGCACCTGCATGATTAAACAAATAAGCAGCTTCATTACCTACATTACCAAAGCCTTGAACCGCAACTTTGCTACCTTCGATAGGTAATTTGATACGCTCTGCAACTTGCATACCTGTAACAAATACGCCACGACCTGTTGCACGAACACGACCTAATGAACCACCTAAATGCACAGGTTTTCCAGTCACAACACCCGTAACCGTATGACCTTTAATACTTGAATAAGTATCCATCATCCAGCCCATGATATTGGCATTAGTACCAACATCAGGTGCAGGAATATCAATTTGTGGACCGATAATTGGGCTAATTTCACTAGTAAAACGACGAGTTAAACGCTCTAATTCACGTGTTGAAAGTTCTTTAGGGTTAACACGAATACCACCTTTTGCGCCGCCAAATGGGAGATTAAGCACCGCAGTTTTAATGGTCATCCATGCTGATAACGCCATGACTTCATTCAATTCAACATCTTGGTGATAACGAATACCACCTTTACCAGGACCACGAGAGAGATTGTGCTGTACACGATAGCCTTCAAAATGACGAATTGTGCCATCATCCATCACGATTGGCACATCAACAATTAGCGTACGTTTTGGAGTTTTCAGTGTGTTGACAAAGTTGCTGAGGTCGGCATCCAAATAAGGTGCTACACGATCTACTTGAGTGAGAAAGGTTTGCCAAGCACTACCATTTTGAGCCGCATATGATAAAGACATCATCTTTTCCTTAATTAATCAATTGTCCCTGTTATCTACAGATTCCCTTACTGCAAAGGTTTCCGCTCACCCCATCGTTCCGTGTCAACATAGATCTCTTGATTCATTCGAAAAAAATGTTTGGGGCTTCGTATATTGATTATTATTAAGAATCAAATTGATTCACAAAATTCTTTATAATGATTAAAATGAATTAATTTTTATCAATTTGCTAATAGTAAGTATCAAAATGAACAATATTGATCATATTATCTTAGGTTTACTCAAAGATAATGCCCGGATCTCAATTACAGATCTGGCTGCAAAAACACGTGTATCAAGAGCAACGGTACAAAAGCGAATTGAATATATGGAATCGACGGGCATCATCACGGGATATACTGTACGCTTCCGCCCAAATGTAGAGAAAAATATTATCCGTGCTTGGATGAATATCATGGTGGAAGGAACCAAAGCGCAAGCGGTTATTCGTGAATTACGCTTAGAATCAGCCGTTGAACGCCTGCATACTACAAACGGGAAATGGGATATTTTGGTTGAATTACAGTCCGACAGTTTAGAAAATTTTGACAAGGCACTCGAACGAATTCGAAATATTTCAGGTATTTATAATAGTGAAACCAGCATTTTACTTTCTACATATAAAACATAATGATAGATGATAATTCACCTTGAAATGAATTAACTAGGATGCTCACACAAATTAAATGAGCATCCTTAGATTAAAGAATATTTTAACTTTTTTTCAAAGTTTTTTTGGTTAAAAAATCTAATGCTTGAGAATAATGAGTTGGTGTAATCCGCTGAATCAAATCTAAAATCTTCGCATCATTCCCAATCAATATTCGAGCTTTGTCATGTTTAACCGCCTCTAAAATGATTTTTGCAGCTTCCTCAGGTGGAGTTTTCAGGACTTTATTAAATGATCGACTAGCCTTTGCTGGATTCATACCCAAAGAACGGATACTGTCACTCATACGAGCACTATTAGCGATATTGGTTCGTATACCACCCGGATGCACACAAGTCGCACTGACACCATTATTTTGCATATTTAATTCTTGACGTAATGATTCGGTAAAACCACGCACTGCAAACTTTGTTGCATTATAAGCACTTTGAGAAGGTTGAGCAGTGAGTCCAAATAAACTAGAAATATTAATGATATGCCCTTCACCACTTTGCTTTAAATAAGGCAAAAACTCTTTTGTGCCATAGACAACACCCCAAAAATTAATATTAAAAATCCATTCCATTTCTTCATAGCTCATACCTTCTACGGTGCTTGCTAATGCAACGCCGGCATTGTTAAAAATCAAATTGATTTTGCCGTGATCTTTGAAACTATTCTCCGCCCATTCACGTACAGCTTGCTGATGAGAAACATCCAGTTTGGTTAAAGTGACTTTCACAGGATATTGTTTTACTAAAGACAATGTTTCAGCTAAACCTTGATCATTCACATCGCTCAAAGCTAAATCAGCGCCTTGCTGTGCTAATAAAATTGCAAGTTGTTGACCGATTCCAGAACCTGCACCTGTAATTGCAGCAACTTTTTGATTAAAACTTTTCATATGATGACTCTAATTTAATTGATAAAAATTGGCAGCGTTTTGTCTAAAAATGGAATACATCGCTTGATTACCATAAGGTGTAATCATTTCAATATAAGCTTGGATCAAATCGCTTAGCGTTGTATTTGCTTTATCCATAGGAAAATTTGAAGCAAAAATGATTCGATCTGGGCCAAATACCTGTATTGCATGTTGAATCAATGGTGTTAATAAATTCACCATTTCATAGACGGTTGCAGTACGGTATTGTTGATAAAATCGGTGTCCCAACACGGGCATCATCAGCCCTGAAATCTTGGCATAGACATTTTTCTGCTCAGCCAAAACTGCCAAATCATGCCGCCATTGCTGGAAAATGGCGGCACGTTGTGACGGTGTTTGGCCAGTTTTTTTGCCAATAGGGCCAAAAAGTCCTGCGGGTGTTGCCAAATGATCAATGACTATAGCTGTTTGAGGAAATTGTTTCGCTAATTTTGTAATTTCTGAAATTTGTGTTGAATAAGTCCATGCATCAAAAGATAAATCCATTTTGGCAAGTTGTTCAAAGCCTTTAAGGAATTTTTTAGACTGATATAAATGTGCTTGATCACACCAACGATAAATACCAGAATCCTCATGCCAAGAAGCCATTTTACGAATACCTCTAAATAAAGGACTGGCATCTTGATGCGCGTTTAAAATCTGTTTAAATTTTCGATCTCGCGGGTCAGCAGTGGCAATAATTGCACCTAGCTTTAAATTTTGGTCTTTAAAATTTAATTGTTGAATCCATTTGGTTTCTTCGACAACACCAAAGCCTTTATGATGATGCCAATTTGCTTCGACATGTACTACGCTTTCAATCGCATGATGTCCCATATCTTCATGATAATTTTGAGGGAGATAAGGACTCAATGCATATTCAGTTAATCCTAGTGTGTCTAAAAGTGGCTTCGGTTTAACGAATCGCACAACTTTATCCATCACACGGGGATAATTCCCCAAAGCTTTAACCAACAAGGCAGCAGAATGTGGAGTATGGTATGGATCCCATTGATGGATATGCGGATCTATAATTGCGAAATCGAGTTTTTTCATTCCGATACTCTTTATTATTTCAAAAGATGAAGATGTGATGATCATCGTCCCAAATCATCATTTATTTAATTTTTAAAATACGGCTTATTTTTAGAGTACAGAACAAAAATCTATGAATAAAATGATTTATTCTAATGAAGAGCTATGAATATTATTCATTGTTTTGAATGGCTGGATGAATATAACTCAAGCAGCATCTAGTAGATGTTGATCATCGTAGCGAAACAGACTCGTAAGCTTAAATTTACTATATTAAATGAATAGCTAAACAGTGCTATAAATCAAGCTTGAAGCTGATTTTAAAGAAAATATTCCCAAATGATGTAGCCTAAACCAAAACCGATAAAAGCATAGAGTGTGATAATAAAAAATACGAAACTCGCATTATTTTTCTTTTTTAAAAAACTCATATTTAGCCCATTCGTATCAACTTCGTTATACTTTGAATGAATACAGATAATAAAGGTAGATACAGATTTTATAAAAAAAATATAACAGATAGTTTTATGAGAGTAATAATAAGCTAAAAACCTGAAAGATCATTCAAGAGCAGTCAGGTTTTGTTTTAGATTACAAAATTACATTTACGTTTCAGCAATCAGACTAGATCTGGCTCAATCAAAAAGTAACTCGGCGATAATTTCGATATTCAGGTGTCCAAAAATTATCTTCAATCACATTTTTCAGCACATCATTGCTCATGGGTACTGCTAATCCATCTGCCATAGCAGCTTTTGCAACTTTAAAAGCAATGAATTTGGAGACTTGATGAATGTCATTAATATTTGGCAATAGATCTGCAGCTGGATTTTTTAAACGCGGTGAACAATCTGCCAATGCTGTGCTTGCAGCCATCAACATTGCATCACTAATATGATTTGCACCACACGCAATCACACCCAAGCCTATTCCTGGGAAAATATACGAATTATTACACTGAGCAATCGTATAAGTTTTACCTTGGAAATATACTGGTGCAAAAGGACTACCTGTCGCAACGATTGCAGCACCTTGCGTCCATTCAATAATATCTTTTGGCTGAGCTTCTACTTGAGAAGTCGGGTTAGATAATGGCAAAACAATCGGATGCTTATAATATTTAGCCAAAGTTTTAATCACTTCTTCACTAAATAAACCTGCTTGCCCTGATACACCAATCAGAATACTTGGTTTAGCATTTTTTACGACATCAAGTAGCGCAATCTCTTGTCCTGCATATTCCCATTCTGAAATTGCATTCACAGGTGTTGCGAGTTTTTGTTGAAAGTCGAGTAAATTGGGCTGTTGATCGGTCATTAAACCGAAGCGATCAACCATGAAAATACGTGAACGGGCTTCATGATCGCTCAAACCTTCATCCATCATTTGTCTAACGATATGCTCAGCAATACCACATCCTGCTGAACCAGCACCAACAAAAGTAATTGTTTGATCTCTAAGTTGTTTACCAAGTGCTCTAGATGCAGCAATTAAACTAGCAACTGTAACTGCTGCAGTTCCTTGAATGTCATCATTAAAGCAGCAAATTTTATCTCGATATTGAGTCAATAATGGCATTGCATTAATTTGGGCAAAATCTTCAAACTGTATCAACACATTCGGCCAACGTTCACGCACAGCAGAAATAATCTGTTCGACAAATTGGTAATATTGCTCCCCTCTGATTCGAGGTTGCTTCAATCCCATGTAAATTGGATCATTGAGTAATTCTTGATTATTGGTACCAACATCTATTGTAATTGGTAACGTATAGGCAGGACTAATACCTCCACATGCGGTATATAGAGATAATTTTCCAATTGGAATTCCCATACCGCCAATACCCTGATCACCTAAACCAAGGATGCGCTCACCATCGGTAATAACAATCACTTTGACATTTTTCTTATTCACATTATGAATAATTTGATCGATGTATTGACGTTCAGCATATGAGATGAAAATCCCACGATGACGACGATAAATATCAGAAAAACGCTGGCAAGCTTCGCCGACGGTTGGTGTATAAATGATGGGTAGCATTTCATCTAAATGCTGACTCAATAAATTATAAAAAAGTGTTTCATTTGTGTCTTGAATATTTCTTAAATAAATATGCTTATTCAAGTTATTGTCAAATGACAAGTACTGCTGATAAGAGCGTTGCGTTTGTTCTTCGATGTTTTCGATATTGTTAGGTATCAGTCCATGCAAGTTAAACTGCTCACGCTCTTCAGTCGAAAAAGCTGAACCTTTATTCAAGAGTGGAAGTTCTAAAAGAGCGTTCCCAGCATAGGGAATATATAAAGGTTTTTGGGTTTTACTAGGATTTGCGGGCATACCTTACTCTTTCGATGATCTATCAAATATCAAATTTTCTTTGCTCAAGATGGAATTAAAATCACCTTAAACGAAGTGCATAATTTACACCAATAGACACCTAAAGCTGCATATATCTCAGTATATAAAAGGTGATTGGTTATTTAGGAAATAAATACTCTGTTTAAATTATATCCATTCTGACCGTAACAATCGTAACAATTGGTATATCACTTTAAGAGCGAAGAGCCAAAATGTAATCACTTGAGCAAACATCACCAACATGCTGTGTAATGTTTGCTCAATCGTTTAATTAGTTATTTTCTTGTTCATATTCCTGAATCGCTTCTTTGGCAATTCGGAAACTATCTACGGCTGCCGGTACACCACAATAAATTGCGACTTG
Organism: Acinetobacter modestus; assembly: GCF_014636095.1. GTDB lineage: Bacteria > Pseudomonadota > Gammaproteobacteria > Pseudomonadales > Moraxellaceae > Acinetobacter > Acinetobacter modestus. The sequence goes on along the minus strand of NZ_BMDV01000002.1, from coordinate 124,549 downwards.
TAGCAGCACCTCACGAATTTTTTCTTTAGGTACACCATTACGCAAAGCACCTTTGACATGAAGCTTCAACTCATGTGGACGATTAAGCGCAGAAATCATGGCAAGATTGATTAAGCTTCGCTCAGGTTTGCTCAGTTCCTCTCGCCCCCAAACTGCACCCCAGCAATACTCTGTGACTAACTCTTGTAAAGGTAAGTTAAAATCATCAGCATTGTTGATCGAATTATTGACATAAGCTTCACCCAACACTTGTTTACGAATGGCTAAGCCTTTTTCAAATTTTTCATTACTCATGCATTCAATCCCCCAAATAAGGTGTATTTGATTTCAAGATAATCTTCGATCCCGTATTTTGAACCTTCACGACCTAAGCCCGACTGTTTGATTCCACCAAATGGTGCGACTTCATTGGAAATTAAGCCCTTATTAATTCCAACCATACCGTATTCAAGCTGCTCACTCATCCGCCAAGCGCGCCCTAAATCTTTGGTATAACAATAAGCCGCTAAGCCAAATTCCGTCGCATTTGCCATTTCAATGGCTTGTTGTTCAGTTTCAAACTTGAATACAGCAGCCAATGGACCAAATGTTTCTTGAGTCGCCACCTCCATCTCAGCGGTGACATCAGCAATAATGGTAGGTTCATAGAATAACTCACCTGCACTATGACGTTTACCACCAGCAACCAAACGACCTGCTTTAGCTAAGGCATCAGCGACGTGAGCTTCAACCTTTTTCACTGCATTCGCATTAATTAATGGACCAATTTCACTCCCAACATCCAAACCATTGCCGATTGCAAAAGCATTAACTTTTTCACTTAATGCGTGAATGAATTTTTCGTAAATTCCTTCTTGAACAAGAAAACGATTCACACAAACACAGGTTTGTCCTGCATTGCGATATTTAGCAATTAATGCCCCTTCGATTGCAGCATCCAAATCTGCATCATCAAAGACAATAAAAGGTGCATTACCGCCCAATTCTAATGAAACTTTTTTCAGAGTTTGCGCTGAACGTTGATACAGTAATTTTCCAACGGGTGTTGAACCTGTGAAGGTAAATTTCCGCACATCATCACTTTCAAAGATTGCATCCCCAATCGTGACCGCATCACCTGTAATGACACTAAAAATCTCAGCAGGTACGCCTGCTTGAATCGCTAAATCGACCAAAGCCAATGCCGTAAATGGGGTTTCTGGCGCAGGTTTAACGATACAAGGACAACCCGCAGCCAAAGCCGGTGCAACTTTACGAGTAATCATTGCCGCAGGGAAATTCCACGGCGTGATTGCTGCAACAACCCCAATCGGTTGCTTGCTCACGATAATCCGTGCATCTGGATAAGGACTTGGAACAATATCACCATAAACACGCTTTGCTTCTTCAGCAAACCATTCAACAAAGCTAGCAGCATATAAAATTTCACCTCTCGCTTCTGCTAAAGGTTTTCCTTGTTCGCTAGTCAAAATAAATGCAAGTTGATCTGCATTTTCAACCATCAAATCGAACCATTTTTTTAAAATCGTTGAGCGATCTTTGGCTGTTTTATTTTTCCATACAGCCCAACCTGCAACTGCTGCTTGAATTGCGCGTTCGGCTTCTGCCTTGCCCATATTCGGTACAGTACCAATCACTTCTTGTGTTGCAGGGTTATAAATATCAGAAGTTTGTTGATTATCGGCATCACACCATTGTCCAGCAACAAAAGCTTGTTGATGAAATAATGGCAATTGATTAAGTTGCATACTGATTATCCTATTTAGACTTCGGCATTAATACACAGAACATTTTACAAAACAGTATCAATGTTCTGGTATTAAATAAACCTGTATTATGGCATACCAAATAAATCTTGAAAAAAATTTTCGGTTGCCCGAATGTTATAGCTGATTTTAGAAGTAATAGAATAGCGTTAAGTTGAGTAACTTATTCCATTTACCATCATCTCCAACTGCCAGTGATTTTTCAGTACCACCAATGAAGGGATCATTTTGACTCATAATGTATTCTGCGACCAAAGAAATCTGTTTATGGTCGATTGAAACACCAAGGATATTACGGGTTGAATCTTGAGAACCAGCCAAATCCTTATTGTACCGACTGTGCATAAAATACGGCGTGATATTGCCAATTTGCTTAACATCTTTAAAAGTGTAGCCAAGATCAGCTGTATAGTAAGTCGCTTTGTTTGCAACATAATATTCGCTGTCATATGAACCCATCAAAGATGAAGTTGCATCAACAACGTCTTTATTACTGACATCATTTTTACCACCCGTTAAGGTCAGACCTAGATTGCCATAATTGATTTTGCTAAATAATGCCCACGCATTACGTCGACCCGTTTGAGATGTGGTTTTATTGTCAATCTCTGAAGTCCAATATGAAGCACCGACTTGAGTAGTTAAACCTTTTACACCCAGATTAATATCTTGGGTAATACGTCCAACCCACATGTTTTTCTCTTCGATATCACTTTTCGTAATGTCATCAGAACTTACATAGTTCGCACTATAGCGACCAGAGTCCTTGGTGGTACCTTCATAGTGACCCGCATCTGCCGCAAAATAACCGACATCAAATTTAGTCGCACTCGGCAATTCAAAATGATAGTTCAAACCTAAATTATGAACATCTTCTAAACCTGCTGTAGTATTGATACTACCGTACAAACTATTGCCCCAGAAACGTCCTGGTCCAAATGGAATAGCTTGCATTCCTGCCACAACCTGATCAGTTTCATTTAAATGATAACCTGCATACGCATCGATCAAGGTTGAAAAATCACACAGCGTATCGTATTGATAACAGCGATATTCAGCATGTCCAAATAGTTTGCCGCGTTCATAATCAAGTTTTAGTTGTGCAGCATCAAAACGGATCTTATGTTCTGAAGCAGGTTCACCGTAATCTTTGTCTTGATAATTGGCACGTACATAACCAGAAACCGTTAACTTGCCTGAGTCGGCATTACTGTCGCCAAAACTAATTCCTGCATAACTTGGTGTAACCATACTGGTTAATGCAGTTGCCAATGTGAGTTGTAAATAACTTTTTTTCATGTCATCGATTCCATTCTAAGCATGTTTAATGTTGCGCTTTTACATTGAGTGATGGGCTACTGCATTTAATCTTTTCGAGATTAAAGACGTAGTACACAACAAAACTCACTACCAATCCGATTACCCAAGAAATATCCACATCCTGAATGACGTTTGCGAATGGGCCTGTAAAAAATGCATTGGTAAGAAAAGGGATTTGAACCACGATTCCAATGAAATATGCAGTTAAAGCTTTGCCATTAAATTTGCCGTAGATGCCACCATCTTGTGCGAAGATCGACTGAATATCATAAGATTTCTTATTGATCACATAGAAATCCAATAGGTTAATCGATACCCAAGGCACTAAAATAAATAGTAAGGCAAAAATGACGTTCAGGAAGAAGCTAATAAAGTTGCTTGATGCCCAAAGTGCTGTAAACGTAGCGAGGATTAAAACCATAATCGACAAAATAATACGGACATTCTTACTTGGCATCCATTGACCTGCAAAGGTTTGGATCGAAGTAATACACGATAAAACCGCACCATATAAATTCATGGCATTGTGACCGATGATATTACAAAGGAATAAAATCATCAGAATCGAACCGAAAATACCTGTACCCGATTTCACCGCTTCCATCGCATCGGTACCAGAACCAATACTCACCGCCACTGTACCAAATGCCATCGCAAAGATCGTTCCAAGCGAAGCGCCCAAGTAAGTGAAGATAAATGGTTTAAAAATCCCAATCGACTTGGGTAAATAACGTGAATAGTCTGAGGTATAAGGTGAAAAACTAATTTGCCAAACTGCACATAGACCAAACATGGCAAACCAACCTTTTAGGTTAAATGAGCCTTTGGCAAGTACTTCAGCATTAATTTGTGGCAACATCATCAATAAGCCGATCAGCAATGAGCCGCCCATTAACCATGTCCCAATTTTATTAAAATTATGGATTAGATGATAACCCACTACCCCAATGGTCGTTGCTGCAATTGCACCAATCACCGTCGCAGTTGGAACAGGGATTGCGGGAACGACGGTATGTAAGGTTTTACCTGACAAGATAATGTTGGAAATAAAGAAACCGAGATAAATCAGTGTTGTAAATAATACGACTAATAATGCACCATAACGCCCAAACTGTGCTCGGCTTTGAATCATCTGGGGAATGCCGACTTGGGGTCCTTGAGCAGAAGTTAAAGCTAAAATTGCTGCACCAAAGAAATGGCCACAACAAATCGCCACTAGCGCACTTATCAAACTGAGGTTAAACGTTAGCATCGACATTGCACCAGTAATCACAGCTAAGGGTGCAATATTGGTACAAAACCAGAGCGTGAATAGATCACGTACTTTTCCGTGACGTTGAGATGGATCAACATAATCAATTGAATTGCTTTCAATGGCGAAAGCACTATTTTCATTTTGGCTCATATCCTTAATCTCTCTTTGAGGACTTCATTTTCCTCAATATCAAATATTTGTGAGAGTAAACTTAGGTTTCACAACCTGCCTGATCAGCGCCATATCCAGATGACCTGACCTTTATTTCTCTTGTTTTACAGACGAATCACATCAACTTTGGTTAAAGAAATGGCAAAAAAAGATAAAGGAAACCTTGTTGAGGCTCTTGAAGCTCAACCAATATTATCTTACGTATGCCTTGATCAGATTTATGTGATTTTGAAATTCAACTGCGTCATCTTTTCATCCTTGAAATTTAAATCCTAATAACTGTTGTGATGTATTAACGCATCACAAAAGGGTCATCAATCGGTTGATCTGAGGTACGTAACCACACAGTTTTAGTGGTGGTATAGTCCAACACCGCATCTGAGCCAGCTTCACGACCATGTCCTGATAGACCATGACCACCAAAAGGTGCAAGTGGAGAAACAGCGCGATAGGTATTCAGCCAAACAATCCCTGAACGAATTGCTTTGGTCATACGATGCGCACGGCTTAAATTGTTGGTAAACACACCCGCTGCGAGTCCATAAGGCGTACTGTTGGCTTTTTGAATCGCGTCTGCTTCAGTGTTAAAACTCACTACAGACAAGACAGGACCAAATAACTCGGTCATGACGCAATCGGCTTGTGGTACATCACTACAGTCTAAAATTGTGGGTGGATAGTAATAACCTGCTCTTTCAAGCGTTTTCCCACCTGCCAATAATTTCGCCCCTTGCTGAATCGAGCGAGCAACGACTTGCTCAATTTTTTCACGTTGGCGCAAGGTGCACAGAGGGCCATATTCAGTTGCCATATCATCAGGCAAACCAATCTTGATACTTTGCACACGCTCAACCAAACGTTGAACAAATTCATCTTTGATACTGTCTTCAACCAGCAACCGTGAACCAGCAACACAGCTTTGCCCTGTTGCTGCAAAAATCGCTGCGACTTGTGCATTTACTGCGCTCTGTAAATCAGCATCTGCAAATACAATAAAAGGAGATTTTCCACCTAACTCTAATGAGACTTTGGCAAGGTTCTCAGCAGAGTTGCGCACGATATGGCGTGCTGTTTCTGGACCACCAGTAAATGCCACATGAGCAACATCTGGATGACTACTTAAAACTGCACCACATTCAGGGCCAAAACCTGTAATAACATTCACCACACCTGCTGGAAATCCTGCTTCGTGTACCAAACGCGCAAAAGCAAGTAAAGGTGCTGGTCCCTCTTCAGAGGCTTTCAAAACAATACTGCAACCTGCCGCCAATGCTGGACCAACTTTAACTGCAGACAAAAATAATTGGCTATTCCACGGAACAATTGCAGCAATCACACCTACTGGTTCACGGATGGTCCATGCTTGCATATCTGGTTTATCAATCGGTAAATAGCTACCTTCGAGCTTGTCTGCAATCCCTGCATAGTAACGATAATATTCAGCTACATAAGCAATTTGGCTCGACGTCTCACGAATAATCTTACCTGTATCACTGGTTTCATATTGAGCCAATTGCGGTGCAGCTTTTTCGATTAAATCAGCAAGTTTATATAACAACTTTCCACGCTGTGAGGCGGTTAAACCTGCCCAAGCAGCATCTTGCAGAGCCTGAGATGCCGCGGCAACTGCACGATTGACTTCATCTGTACGTGCTTCAGGCATTTTCGCCCAAACTTGCTCTGTCGCTGGATTGATGCTGTCAAATTGTGCAGCACCATCCTCAAATTGACCATTGATATACAACTGGAATTGAGAAGTCATGTCTTCTCTCCTATGCAAATGCAGGCATCACTTCATTAATCATACGTTGTAACGATGCTTTTTTACGCTCAAAGCTCATTCCTGTATCGATCCAGAATGAATATTCGTTATAACCCATTGCTTCATAAGCTTTTAAGCGATCAATCACTTCTTGCGCCTGACCAATTACATTATTTTTACGCATAGCTTCTGGCGTATAAAATGGATGAGCTGCAATTTCTTCATCACTCAATGGCGCGATTAGACCTTGCGTAATTTCACGCTCATTTTTAAACCATGCGCCAAAATAGTTATAGAATGTATTGATTTCATCTGCTGCTAATTGAGCATCTTCTTCACTATCAGCGACATAGGTATGACGCAATAACATAATTTCAGGACGAGGAATATCAGCAAACTTTTCACAGGCGGTATTGAAATGTCCCATGAGCTTTTCAACTTCATCATCACCAAAATGTAATGGTGTGACTTGTACATTGCAGCCGTTTTGCACTGCAAATTCGTGGCTATTTGGATCACGTGCCGCTACCCAAATCGGTGGATACGGTTGTTGTAACGGTTGAGGCGCAGAAGTCGTTTTTGGGAACTGCCAAAACTCACCATTATGCTCATAATCACCTTTCCACAGGTTTTTAATCGCTGGGATCATTTCACGTAAACGCTGACCCGCACTCCATGCATCCATACCAGGCACCATACGCTCATATTCAAACGAGTAAGCACCACGTGCAATGCCAATATCTAAACGACCATTGGTAATGATATCCGTCATAGCAGCTTCACCTGCCAATTTAATTGGATGCCAAAATGGCGCAACCACTGTGCCCGTGCCTAAACGTACATTTTTGGTTTTATTCGCAATATCAACTAAGTTAATGAATGGATTAGGTGCAATCGTGAAATTCATCGCATGATGTTCACCTGTCCAAATCGCATGCATACCGCCTTGATCGGCAATTTGGCAAAGTTCAATCATTTCATCATAGAGCTGCTTCTGCGTTTGTTGATCAGAAACACGTTCCATGTGTACAAATAATGAAAAACGCATAGTTAAACTTCCTCTTTAACAATTTGACGAACCGTACCGCTAATTTGATTACCGTAATAAACACCATAGGTTTTGAGGTGGTTTTCTTTACGATAACGCATCAACATACTTTCTAAAGCGCTATCTACAAAAGTCAGTTGTTCTAAATCATTTAAATCAACAAATTGACCTTTGGTCGCATGTGCGATCGGGGTATTACATAAAAATGCAATATATTGCTGCTGGGTGGTCACATCATCATAGACAGAATAGATAAAGCTTGGTGAGGCTTCTGGCTGATAAGCTGCAAAGATTTTTTCCAGTGCTTTTTCTGCACCATCTTTTTCAACCATCAAATGTGGTAATGTCCACTTTTGATCCTGTGTCTGTTCAAGCAAGATCTGATTTTCATGTCCAATCAATGCCATCATCATGACTTTCATACTTGAAATCACATCAGTAGATGATTTGGCAGGTGTGAAATAAGCTCCACGGTAATACCCTAAACCAGCAAAGCCTGCTGAACCAAAATCTTCAACTTTACCAATTAAAATCGCATGATCACCTGCATCTACAACTTGATACGTCGTGCAATCAAACCAAGCACTGACTTGATCAATGACAGGGTTATGAGATGCGCTCTTTGTCCATGCTAAATTTGCAAATCGATCGTCACTTGGGCGAGCAAAAGTATTCGAAACATCTTTTTGCTCTTCTGCCAAAATATTAATTGCAAAATGTGAAGCATTGGCAAAGTTATTATAATTGCTTGATGTCTTGGCAATGCTGACCAGCAGCAAAGCTGGGTCCAAAGACACCGAAGCAAAAGAGTTCGCAGTAAAGCCTAATGGTGTTCCATCATCTTTACAGGTGGTTACGACGGTTACGCCAGTCATAAATGAGCCAAAGGCATCACGTAGTTCGCGTATTTTATTAACACTATCCATTTCACTCATTGTCATATTCCTTCATCAATGTGTGGCAATTTAGACTTGGGTTTCTAACCACGCCTGCATTGCAATATTTACTTGGTCTGGTGCAGTCAAATTCACCATATGACGCTCATTTTCAATCACAATAGCGGTGCCATTTCTCGCTTGGCTTGCCATTTGTATTGCCATTTCTGCTGTTGAATTTGGATCATCAGTTCCAGTTAAAACCAGTGCTGGACACTGAATTTTGCTCCAGTCATCTGCATAAATTTGATCGCCATGTGCAAATGCCGCATACGCTGTGGTATATCCAGACAAGTCCACATTTTCCAACCAAGACTTGACTTTTCCAGCAGCAATTTGTTCTGACTCACTGTTACCAAACCAGCGTTGTAGTGGTGTTTCAACGTCAATATGACCTGTTTTTAACTCTTCTGCACGATTCACAACAGCATCACGAGCTTGGCTTGTCCGCTTGTATACACCGTTCAACACCGCCATTCGTTTGACTAAATCAGGACGAGTTGCGCTTACTCCTGTCGTAATCAATGAACCCATCGAATGACCCGCCAAATTCACTGCACCTAAATTCAATGCTGTAATAAATTCGATCGCCCAATCAACAAATGCTTTTAAAGGTGCACCATCCGCAAGTTTTGTACTTTTTCCATGACCCGGCATATCCACCGAAATCACTCGATAATGTTTCGAGAAATATTCAATTTGTGGATACCAAGCGGCTGCTTGCATACCTACACCATGGATGAGAACCAAAGGCTCTCCTTCTCCTTGCTCAAAATAATGAGCAATCCGATTATTTGACAGCTGCAGGGTTTTTGAGATCATGACCTAACTCTTCCAAATCTTGATAACGATCGCCAATACGATGATGTGGACGTCCACCTGTCGCTGCACCAATTACAATCACAATTTCATCGGCAGCAGGTGCATCTGGAATTGCAAATTGAAGAGTCAAATAATGAGAACGGCGACCTTCATCATTTTTATCCATCATTGGAACAAGAATCGAAGCATTCGCTGGACCACGCGTGTTATTAAAAGCGAGATAAGACTTAGCCCCGACCGCATTACGATATGTATTTCCAAAATGTAAGGTATGAATGAGGGCTGATGCATGCTCTAGCTCACCATTCAAACCTACGACCGCACTTTTACCAAATGCTTCTACTGCTTCACCTGAACCAACTTCATCAAGAATCAGTTGAGTTAAATGCTCACTTAGAATCGGAGCAATACGGCGAATCTCAGGTGTTAGGTTTTCGACATAACCCTGACCAGCCCATGGGTTTTTGATCACAGCAGCAGCAGCCACCATTTTTAACGGTTTTGTTGCTTCTTTATCGCCATCGACATAAGTCGTTTCAACATGAAGAACTGTTTTACGGATTAGATTCATGGCATTTCCTTGCGAGTGAATTTATTTTTGCATTCGTATTATGGTATACCATAATACATAATGAAAAAAAAGCAAGAGTTTGGTATGCTAATTTTCAGCTAGAAACATGTAACAAAATTTTGACTTATTAAAATCAGGAAAGATTAATCATCTATGAATCTTAAAATTGAAAATCCACCTGTGACTTTACGTGAGCTTTGTTTGAATAAAGTACGTAACGCGATCATTACAGGCTATTTCCCTTCTGGAAAAAGATTAGTCGAAAGAAGCTTGTGCGAAGAATTAGGAGTAAGTCGCTCTGTTGTACGTGAAGTCATTCGTTATTTAGAAGCAGAAGGTTTAGTTGAAATTCTGCCAAACAAAGGCCCAATTGTTTCATTATTGGATTGGGAAATTGCATCACAAATTTATGAAATTCGACTATTACTCGAACAAAGTGCCGTTGCGGATTGCACCCAAAACCTAACTGCTCAAACAACAGAAACGCTGAAAGTATTATTGATTGAACTTGAGCAAGCCTTTGCAGCAGATGACATTAATTTAATTATTTCTACCTCTTCAAAACTTTACGAAACTATTTTTACAACTGCAAAACATCATATTGCTTGGGAAGTAGTACAACGTTTGAATGGTCGAATTAGTCGTCTTCGTGCAATGACCATGAAATCGACGAAGCGAGAAATTTCTGGCTATCAACGTATTAAAAATATGTGCGAAGCAATTTATCTGCACCAAGATCCTGAAAAAGCAAAACAAGCCGTGGCTGAACATATTGCTGAAGCTGCTGCGGTTGCAAAAAATATTTTGAATGCTTAGTGCCTCAATCTGTAACTAAAATGGTTTTTTTAATTTAGAAATAAAAGGATAAGGAAATGTCTGCTTACTGGATTGCACATGTCACCATTCACGATATGGAACAGTACAAAGAATATATGGCGTTAGCTCCCTTAGCATTTGAAAAATATGGTGCTAAATTCCTTGCTAGAGGGGGAAAATCAATCTGTATGGAAGGTATGCAGTTTCAACGCCATGTGATTATTGAATTCTCTGATTTGGCAACTGCACAAGCTTGTTATGATTCTGAAGAATATACTAAAGCAAGGCTTGCTCGTGAAAATTGTGCCGAAGTCATGATTAGTATTGTTGAAAGTCTAGATTGATCAAAGAAGAGAGATCGCCTCTCTTCTTTTTCTTATTCAACGATACATTTGAAACAATGAATTTATTGAAATAAAAATTATTACATCATCGTAAAAATCAGGTTTATTTCTGTTTTCTACCATTGTAAGTGCACGATCAGGCCGCCTGTTTCATGATTATTTAAAACTAAGCGCATACCATGTAATTGAGCAATTTTAGATACTATTGCCAATCCTAATCCTGAAGCTCCCACATCACTTCCACCAACTTGGGTAAACCGATTGGTAACCTCACCTAAAAACTTTGGATCAATCCCCGTTCCAGCATCAACCACTTCAAAAATTATCATTTGAGCTTGCTTAAATAACTTTACTGAAATGACAGCATTATTTGGCGAGTGCCTTAGAGCATTATCAAATAAATTACGTAGCAACGAGAGTAAAAGCGCCGAGTCTCCATTGATAGTCACCTCTTCAACATCTAAGTGAAATTCAATATTTCTCTTAAATGCCAATGGCATGAGTTGAGCAATTGCCTCTCGAATTAAAGCTGAAAAAATAACAGTTGTGGTATGTACAGACATTTGCCCCGCTTCTAAACGGGCCAACAAAAGCATTTGTTCGACCACTTGCTGATTACGCTCTACACTTTCAGATAAACGCTGTAAAATCGTTTCTCTTGCATCAGGTTGAATAAGTGCTTGTTCAACTTGTAATTTAATCACAGTAAGTGGCGTTCTTAGTTCGTGCGCTGCATCAGCTAAAAAACGTTTTTCTCTTTCTAATGAAGAATCTACTCGATGAAATAGATCATTTAACTCCGTTATCACAGGTTTCAATTCGTCGGGCGAATGAGGTAAATGCAACGCACTTAAATCATTAAAATCGCGTTGAGAAATTTTCTCACCTAATTCTACTAACGGTGCAAATGCTTTTTTAAGTTGAAGTTTTAATAAACATAAGGCTAAAAAAAGTGCAAAAATCAAACTGAGTAATAGACTAGCTTCGATATTGGTTGATAGCTCCTTTCGAATATCTAATCGCTCTGCAACAGCAAGCCAGCTCTTTTTGTTAGGCAGCCAAACGGTATAAACCATCCAATCATATTCCCCACCTTGAAATTGTGTTAATCCTTCTTTTAATGGTGCTAAAGCATGATTTGGGGCACTGGCCGAACGAAGGACTAAATCGCCCTCTTTACTCCAGACCTGAATTGCAATCTTCTTTTCATAGGCATGACCATTGAAGCGTTGATCACCTGAACTGATATGTTCAAGTAATGTTTCATCAAGGCTTTTTTGCAAATCTATCCAATTTTGATGTGCCTGTTCTGAATCAATTAAACCCTTAATAATTCTGGTATTATCAATTAGAGTTGCGTCAAACAACTCATTTACTTCATGTTTTGTCGCAAGATAGCCTAAAATACTACTCAACACTAATGCGAGAATAAGCGCATATAAACTTGTTCTAACAACTTGTTGTTTTATCGATAATATTTTCTGCATTACAGTTCTACTTGAACTAAATATCCAACACCGCGAATGGTTCGAATAAACTCAGGAAATAGCTTTTTACGTAAATGATGGATATGTACCTCTAGAGCATTACTTTCTAATTCATCTTTATCTAATAATGCCGTTTCCAAACGATCACGGGTGATCACCTGTCCGATATGCTCCATCAGCAACTTCAGCAAGCGATATTCTTGACGCGATAAGCTAATTTTCTGATTTAAATAAAAAACTTGATGTGAGCTTGGATCTAAACAAACCTCACCAATTTTAATTTTGGTCTGCGCACGGCCACAACGTCGTCTAATTAAAACACGAACTCTTGCCAGTAATTCAGATAAGTCAAAAGGTTTTAAAACATAATCATCTGCACCAAGATCGAGACCAAAAACTCGGTCTTGAATCATGTCTCGTGCCGATAAAATCAGAACAGGCAAGTCTTGTTGCATTTCCCGTAATTGGGCAAGTAACTCAAAACCAGAAATTTTAGGTAAACCAATATCCAAAATCATCAAGTCATAGCTTGAAGTTTGCAAGCAGCTCATAACCCGTTCAGCATTCTTATGCCAATTTACCTCTGCACCTTGAGCTTGCAAGATTTCGGACAAAGACTCACCTAGCATAAGATCATCTTCAACTAAAAAAATACGTTGTCCACTTAGTCGATAATCCATGCTTGCCCCTCTGATTGTTCTGCTAAGAACTGTTTTGCACCTGCGCCTTCTAACATTGCCAAGGTCGCTAACATGCCAGCTTGAATACACGTTTGAGCATAAACGGTAATTGAACGCGGTGCATCTTTTACAGAGGCCCCTGTTAATGGATTTAAAATATGGCTATAACGAACACCATCTTTGAACAAATACTTTTTGCTATCACCACTGGTCGCCATAGCCCCTGTATTTAAATCAAAATAGGCTTGAGCTTGATTGTTTTGCTCAGGTGTTTCTAAACCGATTCGCCATGCCAAACCTGATTTTCTTGGCCCTCTCGCTCTGAGATCCCCACCAAAATTGACTAAATAAGCTTGCTGACTTAATTGCTCAATGATTTCGGCACAACGATCCACTGCGTATTCTTTACCAATTCCACCAAAATCGAGTGACATTCCTTGAGGTAAATAAATTTTTTTCTGAGATTGCTTCCATTTTACTTTGTCCCAACCAATATGAGGCAAAAGCTGATTGATTTGCTCAATAGTTGGAACTTGCTCTGAACCATCAAAATGCCAAATTTTTCCAAGTACACCAGAGGTAATATCAAATTTTTTTTCGGACAATTGATATAAAATTTCAGAAAAATCAAATAATTTTGCTGTTTCGTCATCCACATCAAACCAACAATCGGTATTGCGATGCAAAGCAGCTAAAAAACTATCATTACGATAACGGCTATATTTCTGTTCAATGCGTAAACATTCTGCATAAACAGCTTGTGCAATATGTGCTGCGCTCGTCCAATCAGTATGATCTAATAAAATTTGGCAAGGGCTTGCCATCGCAGTAAAGCGAATTTGATGAAGCGCGTCATTTTCTTGTATTAATTCTAATCTATGAGACATCATACTCAGGCTTAGTTTAAATCAGTATAAATTATGAAACCTACCACTCGAAAGTAATAGGTTTTAACAGCTTAGATTAAATTATTACCATTTAAAACTATAACCAAGTTGAACAAAGGTTGCCGATAAATCTGGTTGCAAAATTTGTCCTGCTAAATTTCCACCAATCGGTTTTAGGTCTTTGGCTTTCTGATCATATTGTTCGACACGGAAACTCAGCTCACGGTCATTCGCAAGATTCATCCCAAACTTAACGCCGTAGGTCGTTGCATCAAACGCACCCAAGCGGCTATCCGCTGATGCATACTGTACGGTCGGAACAGGTTCACCTTGAGCATCTAATTCGATACCATCCCCCACTTTTAAGTAGCTATGATAGAAATCAGCAGTTGTTTGGGTATAGTAACGAACATGAGGTTCTACAAAATATTTCTCGTTAACCGCATAACGATATTTTGCATCAAATGTGTGTGATTTAACGCCCCAGTCATCTGTGGTAAAACGATATGAGACATCGGCAACATCACCACGATCAAACCCATATTTATATTCACCAAAGAAGCTATGACGTGTTCTTTTCTCTGGACGATTTTCAAATAAGTAGAAATTATTGCCTGCCGCAAAGTCCTGATCAGCAATTAAATTGCCATTAGCATCGACTAGCGTCAAAATTTTATATGGGTCGTTTTGGTACCCATTACTCATCGATAATGAATAGTTGAGTTGTACCAATGAGTGACGATCAATTACTTGCGTTAAACCAAGTAAAACATCAGAAACATTCTTGCTCTTTGTACCTTGTTGTTTCTGTCCATCCAATTGTGGAGTTAGAGGTACAGGTGCACCACCAACCGCATCAATACTGTCATACTCAAATGCGCCACCCAATGACACAGTGGTATTTTTGTCATTAAAGTCTTTCGCAATGCTCGCATTTGCTCCGATTGATCTAAAATCGTATTCATTTGAGACATTTCCACCCACATTCAGCTTCATATCTGGTGCAATCGGTTGTTGCCAATTTGCGGATGCTGCAACACGGGTATCGTGAAATTCATCATCTAAGGGTAATTGGTTTGCTGGCGTTGGTTTCGCAGCATTACCTGATGGGCCTGTAAAAGTTTGTGGCACATTGGCTGATGTCGCACCGTTCGGTGAAGCACCTGTGAGTGAATCAACAACCACTTTTCCAGATAAGATATGTTGGTCGCCAAAGTCTTTTTCAAAACGAACACTCGGTTCGATCGCTTGAACACGACTATCCGCCTCTTTATACATCAACACCGCAGTATCAACTTTCCAACCCGGCTCTACGATTTTAGATAAACTAAAAGGTGAAGTTGTGCTTTCTTTGTTAGAAGTTGCAGTCGTTTCAGCATGTGCAACGTGACTACTTAATAAAACTGTTGAAGCCTGAGTCAAAGCAAGCGCAATGTGGCGTGCTGATTTTTTTGTTAATTGCATCCGCAACCTCCACCACCAAAACCACGACCGCCACTGGCTGCTTCTTTACTAAAATAAATATGTTCATCATAAGCTGCATCTAATGGTGCAGCATCTAATTGCATCGCTGGGCGAGCCAAAATATCACGCTCCCAAGGCTTAACCCCTAAAGTTTGCATCTTCGTTGGCATATGACTACATGCTGATAACAACAGACTCGGCAATAAGATGCCTAGACTGCTTAATATCTTTAAACTAAGTTTCAAATTTCACCTCTGCTCTAAGTATTTTTATTGGAGAGTAAACGCACAATCTCAGCCTCATACTCGGCTTCTTTGGCCTTGAAGAAACCTTGATGTTTTGCTGCTGGCTGACCATCGCGCCCAAGAATGAATGTGGAAGGCATTCCTGGTACCTTAAATTGGCTGGCTAACTTTCCTTGTTGGTCTGATCTAATTTCAAAATTAGGCTGATATTGCTGAATAAACTTGAGCGCTAATGCAGGATCTTTGTCTACATTGATTCCTACGAAGACCAATCCATCTTTTCCGTACTTGGCTTGCATTTGTTTCATCCACGGAAAAGATTCTCGACAAGGGCCACACCAACTGGCCCAGAAGTCAATCACAACCACTTTCCCTGCATATTTCGACCAATTAATATCGCTCGCTGGCAACATTTTATTGTTCGCAGAAACTGCTGATGGTTCTGCTGCCTGAATTGTGCTGACGCTCAGAGCACCACCACAACTCAGTAATGCTAAAACTGCAATTCGCCATTTTATTTTTGCTAACGTTTGTTTTTCCCAAGCCATCGACTGACTCCACATTTTCCTCAGCTCATAGACTAATGAAATGCAATCGGTCAAACATTAACACTTGCTTAAGACAATCCAGCAATCGCTTAAGCAAGTGTTAAGGCAAGTTGTGATTAACTTCAGTACGCTTCATCCAGCAAAAAATGTACGTCCGTATAAATGAAATTAGGGGATGTCTGGATGAGACCGTTCTTCAATCCGATTCAAGATGTTTATAGATCTACACTGCATATTTTTATTGTTTTAATTTTAGGTTTTTTATCACTGCAAATCGTGAATGCAGCTACACCTGATTTCTCGAAAGTTGTGGATACAACTCAAGATAGCTTTTTGCCTGTAGAACAAGCATTTTCATTAAAAGTACAACCAGATCAAAATCAAGCTGCACTAAATTTGAAATGGACGATTGCACCCAATTACAGTTTGTATCGAGATCGAATTCATGTAGAAGTCTTCACACCAAAAGATGTGACGATAGATACAAGCGAACTTGCTGGTCATATGGTATGGAAACAAGATCCTAATTTTGGACGTGTGGCTGTATTTCATGATGCTGCAACAATGAAAGTTGGTATTACGCATTTAGGTAGTGGCCAACCAGAAACAGTCCAAATCAAATTGCGTTACCAAGGTTGTGCTGATAGTGGCTTATGCTTTCCACCTGTAGATGAAGTACTCACCATTCATCCCAAAGGATTAAAATTGGTTTCTGCAACTAGTATTAAAAAGCCCAACACCACACTAGAAACCATAAGTCCTGTAAAAAATAAAGATGAAAATTTCGATCTGAATAACGCCTCTAGTCTTGCTGCATTTTTAAATCATGCGAGTGTGCCACTTATTTTATTAACACTTTTAGTCTTAGGTGCAGGTCTGGCATTTACACCTTGTGTATTTCCCATGATGCCGATTCTTTCAGGTTTGATTGCAGGTGAAAAAAGTGAGCGATTAACAGGATGGAGAGGTTTTAAACTGTCCCTTGCTTATGTACTGGGTATGGCGGTGTGTTATGCCATCATGGGAACACTCATGGGGTATTTCGGTGCGAAAGCAAATCTTCAACTATGGCTACAATCACCAGCGGTACTTATCAGCTTTGCTATTTTGTTTATTGTTTTGGCTTTTGGTATGTTTGGTGTATACACCCTACAATTGCCACATTTTGTTCAAAACAAATTAGATCGATTTTCTCAACAACAAAAAGGTGGGCGCATTGGTTCGGTTGCACTGATGGGTGCACTTTCAGCACTTGTTGTTTCACCCTGTGTTTCTGCGCCTTTAGCGGGTGTATTGGTCTATATCAGTGCCACTGGTGATGCTTTACTTGGTGGAATGGCATTATTTAGTTTAGGACTAGGTATGGGAATTCCATTAATTATCCTAGGCACCACAAGTGCTAAATTATTACCACGCTCTGGAAGCTGGATGGAGCAAATCAAGAGTATTTTTGGTGTTGGATTAATCGCTGTCGCAATTTGGTTACTATCTCGCGTTTGGACAGGAAGTGTAACGCTATGGATGTGGGGTGCCTTACTTGGAGGCTATGGGGTTTGGTTAGGTGCTTTTGAACAAGCAAAAAACCATAAAGATCGCTTAGTCAAAGCATTTGGTCTTGGGCTTAGCGTATTGGCGCTATTTTTATGGATCGGTGCTGCAACAGGCCAAGATGATCCTATACACCCACTTGCTGCTTTAAGCCATACGGCAGTATCACCCGATACCACTAAACCAGCGAATGTAGTCTTTGAAACAGTGAGTCAACCGCAAGCTTTACAAGCCTTATTAGATCAAGCCAAACAAAATAAACAGACTGTTGTAATCGATGTATCTGCTGATTGGTGTGCTGCTTGCCAAGTTATGGAACGTTCAACGTTTCGCGATAGCCGTGTGATTGAAGCATTTTCGAAATATAAAAGAATTCGTTTTGATATGAGCGAAAGCAGTCAAGTACAAAAAGAATGGCTACAAGCCATGCATTTGTATGGCCCACCTGCACTCATTTTTATCGACAATAATAGCAATGAATTAAAAAGTTTACGCGTTCAAGGGGAAATAGAAGCTGATAAACTGATTGCACATCTTAAATAAATCATCCAAATCGAGGCATCTTGAATATAATTTATTCTAGATGCCTTTGCATTTTGAATGCCTCACTATATTGGATCAATATGAGTGACAACATCAATGACATTATGATTTTTAAGGACTTCATTTCTCGCCTCTACTGCAATTCTGTGCCCTTCTTTGACACTTTGTTCGCCACTGACTTCCAAATGAACATCGACAATAATCATGTCACCCATTTTACGTGTTCTCAGTTGATGCAGACCTAGTATCCCGTCTTTCTTCAACAAAGTTGCTTTGATCGCGGCTATTTCATCTTCGTTCGCCGACTTGTCCATCAAATCATGTAAACCCGTCCAGCTAAACTCAAACCCCATTTTGGCAATCATTAACCCGACAATTAAGGCTGCGATTGGATCAAGAATTGGATATCCTGCGAGATTACCTAAAATCCCTAAGGCAACAACAAAAGAAGATGCTGCATCTGAACGTGCATGCCAAGCATTTGCAATCAATAAACTTGATTTTACTTTTTTGGCAATAGCGAGCATATAACGGAACAAAAGTTCTTTACAGATCAAGGCTGTTATCGCTACCCAAAGCGCCACACTATGTACTTTAAGAATTTGTTCGGGATGAAGGATCTTATGCGTAGCTGTCCATAACATGCCGATACCAACAATGAATAAGATCAGACCAAGTATAAAAGATGCTGCATTTTCAAAACGAAGATAACCATATGGATGTGCATCGTCAGGTGCTTTTTGGCTATGACGGTTCGCTATCAATACAATAAAATCCGCAACTAAATCACTTAAAGTATGAATTCCATCTGCAACTAGACCTTGTGATTTTGAAAAAATACCAATCAATATCTGTCCAATCGACAAAAAGATATTAACAACAACACTTATCCACGTTGATTTGGAAGCAGCTTTTGCTCTCGACCCAAGATCAATATTTGATTCAATCATAATCTTTTAAGCTCTTGGTTCATTTTTTAAAATAAAGCATACTTTTCAAAACATTATCTTTAAATACATAATGATGAATTAAGGCAGCTAATGCATGTAAACCTATAAGTACCATGAAAAAATTTCCAAGAAATTCATGAGTTTCACCAATTATTTCTACGTCCCATGAATTACTTATTAAAGGTAAATTCACTCCAAACAACTGATAACTTTCGGTTAATCCAGATAAAGTAAACCAACCCAATACAGGAATTAAAAATAACAATGAATAAAGTGTATGTTTCACCATTAAAAATAAAATTTTCTGATATTTACTCATAGGCTTATTGTGTGGGAGATCTTTTTTATAAATAGAAATCATTATAATTCTGATAAAAAATAACAGAAATACAGAGACTCCAGCAAAAACATGCAGTTCCCCACTTTTTAGATGCACTGTTGGATCTCCACCAGTGATATAAGCAAGTACGACAAGAAGAAACGTTAACCAATGCACTGTCATTACAGGAAAAGGATATTTATTTTTCATACCACCCCGACATTAAAATTCATATTTCAAAAATATATAAAAACATTCTATTACATTATAAAAGGGATCTTAAATTTAAATTAATTTTAAAAAAAATAGTTTAAATATCAAAAACTAAAAATAAATATCATCTAACACTAAATAAAAGTAATCATTCTCAATTTCATTCATTATAAATTCATGAGTAAATACAACTCTAATTATTTTCATGTATAATCCAAAAGTATTTTATGCGAAAATTCAATATAAAATACTTGGATATATGAATTATAAAATTGGCTCAATCCGCCCAAATAATGCTAATAAGTGAATCAGTAAATATTACAACCATTCACTCGTATCATCGGCGACTGCTGTACCATGAATGATATGCATAATCATGGCATAGGCAATGCTGCCTTTAAATGGGATTTCTGGAAGTTGATCAAATTTAAAAAATTGAGCATCACTAATCTCATCTTGCTGTAATTCAATTTCACCCGCGTGATAATCTGCTTTAAATGCAACCATCAAATTGCTTGGAAATGGCCAAGGCTGACTTGCCAAATATTTTATATTTTTAATGTGTAGGCCTACTTCCTCAAGTGTCTCACGTCGAACGGCATCTTCTAATGTTTCCCCTACCTCAACAAAACCCGCGATCAAACTATACATTTGCGTTTTATTTCGTGCATTTTTTGCGAGTAGAATTTCATCATCACCACGTGTAATAATCGTAATGACACATGGATTCACTTTTGGATATTGTGTATAGCCACAACTTGAGCAAACCATCGCAAACTGCTCAATGCTCTGGGTAGTTTTAGTTCCGCATCGACCACAAAACTGATGATTACGTCGCCATTCAAGTAGTTGTACGGCTCGACTTGCTTGCTCAAATTGCGTCTTATTCCAAAACTGTACTAATTGACGAATCGGTACAAAATCGAATCCTTCAGGAATGGTTTCATTTTCACATAAATCTCGAGCAATCACGTTATGATCACTTGATAACGCCAGATCGTTATGCAATCTTTGGACTTGAGGAAGTTGGAAATCTTGATCCACTAAAAGCTGCTGTTTTTGAAAAATATAAGCAATTGATAAATTAGACATTACTTTACCTTAGTGATATGCAAGTGATCTATATAAATAAAATCTATGCTGTAGAATTGGTTATGAATGAAAGCTTCTAATTTGTCACTGAACTTATTCAATGATGTTTATATTGACGTGAGCAGTAACCACGAGAAACTTCAGGCGAACGCAACTGCAAATGTTTTGTCTTCCGTCCACTTACTCTCTTCCGCCAAAGCTTAAAGCTATTGGTTTGTAAATGAAGCCGCATAAGTCGGATTACAGCTGATTCATTCAAACCATATTCACGAGAGATCGCTTCAAATGGGGTTCTGTCTTCCCAAGCCATTTCAATAATTCTGGATATATCGCCATCGAGATATTGAGCTGTCTGAATCACAAAATCATCCTTACTTTTTAGAATTAAACTCAAAAATTCATGCAATAGATGACTATCAATCATCTGTTATCAGAATTTAAATATTTGGATGATATTAAGATGTTATAGATGAAAAATTTGTGATTTCTTAAGATGAAGTAGTATAAAGAAATGATCTAAACAAGGGAGACGTTAGATCTCCCTTAAAAACATAAGTGATTGATCTACAAATTTATAGAATTCATTTTATACGACAGCGGTCTTTTTAGGATGTAGTCTTGCCTCAGCTACGTCAAGATCAGGAACTTCAACAGATGGAAGAATTGAGTCTTGTTCAATTTGTTTATTGATACTTAAGTCTTGATTGGCCTTTTCTGATTTAGCCTTAACCTTTTGCTCACGCAATCCTTTAGCTGGTGCCCATTGTAAAATAGGTAAAGCTCGAGCCACAGCAAGTAAGATACGGTCATTCAATGCTTCACTTTTGACTGTATATTCAGGAGTAAAGTCTCGATCTGTTGCATACACACCTATAGGTAAAGTCTGTGCTTGGAAAAAGCTGAATAAAGGACGAAGTTGATGCTCAAGTACCAAAGCGTGGCGATCACTCCCACCAGATGCAGCAAGTAATACTGGAACATCCACTAAAGCGGTCTGCTCGACAAAATCAAATAAGTGTTTAAACAGCCCCGTAAAAGAAGCACGATAAACTGGTGTACCAACGATTAAGGCATCAGCGGCTTCAATAGCAGCCAAATCATCTTGTACTTCTTTGGGTAACTGACTCCGATAAATTGCACCACCCAATAAAGGACCAATTTCACTAAGTTTTACAAACTTCACATTTATTTCTATTGCCTGTGCTAATTCATCCAAAATCGTTTGAATCAAACTTTCAGTTTTTGATGGACTGTTAAGACCACCTGAAACCGCGACAATGTTGAGTGGTTTATCATTTGAATATGACATTACTTGACCTTTAGAAAAATTAATACTTTGACTTATATGGAACAAACCAAGACTTCTATTTAAAGTCTTGGTTGAATAGGATTGAGAGCGATTCTAAGCAATACGATACTTTGATTCTTCGGGTATACGTTGTAATACCTGACGTTGGTTTTTAAAATGCGGTAGAACGTGTTCACCCAAACGATAAGCTTCTTCTAAATGTGGGTAACCGGCTAGGAAGAACAAGTCGATTCCAATACTGTTATATTCCTTAATACGTTCAACAATCTGTTGGTAGCTACCCACCAAAGCAACACCTGGAGGGATACCAATGTAGCCAAAGCCAGACCAAACATTGGGATGAATGAAGAAATCATTCACATTTTTGCTGCCATCTTTATCCGCATATTCTTTTTCAAAACTGAGTACTCGCGCTGATCTGAGTCCTGCATGGGCAGCTGAAGCATGTAAACGTTGCTTCTCTGCTGCTTCATCTAAATAGCGTTGCGCCTCAGATAAAGCTTCTTGTTCTGTACGGCGAGCGATTGTATCAATGGATAGACCAAACTTGATGTTGTCTCGACCATACTTCGCAGCACGTTGACGTACATCCGCAATCAACGCGGCAATCTCACTTGGTTTTTCAGCACGCATTAAATAATAATCTGCGTGCTTAGCGCCAAACTCACGTGCGGCTTCAGAAGAGCCAGCTGTACAAATGATCGGTAACTCAGCTTTATTGAGTGGATACTTTAATCCGCCGCCCTCAGCAGAATAATATTTGCCTTGGTAATGGAATGATTCGTTATACCAATAACCTTTTACAACATCGAGAAACTCAGTTGCGCGGATATAACGGTCATCATGAGGCGTGGCATCTCCAACCTGACGTTGAATCACCTCGGATCCACCATTAATAATATTCCACACCAAGCGATTGCCTGTTGCACGTTGGTAGGTTGCAGCACTTTGTACCGCATTGTATGGACTAAAGTGATAAGGCTGGAATGCCGTCACAAAATTCAGTCGCTTGGTTTCTCTGGCTAATAGCGAACAAACAGTCCAAGGTTCCTCTCCTGTTGGTGCATTGACCATCAAAGCACCTGCGAAACCATTGATTTCTGCTGCGCGTGCCACCTGTGCTAAATAGTCAATATAAGTAAAGTCATCACCCACTTGATAGTTGGATGTTGCTCCCGTATTTTCCACGCCAGATACGCGCGCCCAATCACCACGATTACGAGGATCGCCTGCTAAAAATTCAGCTTCACCATGCAAAGGTAAACGAGTAAAAAATTCAATTCCCATGATGTTCTCCTTATAACAGTTAGAATTTGGCTGTGAGAGAAACACCAACTTGGCGTGGGTTTCCGTAGGTTAAAACATATTGTCCTGTTGGGCCATTTGGACGACCATGTACCTGATATTCTTCATTCAGCAAATTCTTAACATAGGTATTGACCTGATATTTATTATTTGCGCTGTGATAACCAATATTGGCATTCCACAAAGTATAAGATTTTTGGCTTAGGATTGGATCAACCGAATAGTCTTGACGATTCACCAAGAAATATTCACGGTCACGATAACTTGCGTCAGTACCAACAACGATACGAGCGCCATCATTTAAATTGAAGGTATATTCACCACCAACCCCGATGGTATATTTGGGTGAACGGACTAAACTGTTCCCAGTATTGTCAGCATTGACCACATTTGTTACCGGGTTCTTGTCAACGAAGTCAGTATATTCGCTATCTAAATAAGCCCCTGCAAAACGTAACCGTAGATTTTCAGTGGCTAAATAATCCAGCTCTAACTCTGCACCTTTCACTTCTGCTTTTGGCCCATTGGCTAAAACTGAAGTAACACCGCCCCCTTGCCCCTCTGTTGCAACTAATAAATTGGTCTGGATATCTTTATAGTCATAATAGAAAATATTGGCATTTGCGACTAAATCCCCACCCAGTAAGCTAGATTTCAAACCGAGCTCGTAACTGTTTAAATATTCAGGGCTAACGTCAGCAAGTTCAGTTAAACTACGCGATAAACCCGTATTAAAACCACCAGAACGGAAACCACGTGCAAATCTGAAATAAGTATTTAAATCAGGTGTAATTTCATATTCTGGTGTAATGTCATAGGTCAACTCATTCCATGTTTTCTTACGGCTTGTTGAACCGTTCGCATTTGGAGTTGGGTTATAGATGGCACTGCTATACCCATCTTTTTTCCACCAACTGCCTTTGGTGTAGTCGCCTGTTGTAATCTGAGTCAGGTCGAGATCAATATCTTTTTCTTCACTGGTCCAGCGTAATCCACCAGTCACCTTAAATTTATCTGTAAATTTATAAGTACTATTTCCAAATACGGCAAAACTTTGTGTGGCTTGATTATAAGTAATGTCTCTAAATGCAGGGGTTGATGCCGTTTGTGCCGCAGCACCATTTGGCAACGTTTTGTTTACACGTGCACTCACACCTGTAGAATCTAAGTCTTCGTTAAAATAATGTAATCCTGCAATCCAACTTAAACGTTTGTTCGCATCGGATGAAATTCGAAACTCTTGGCTATATTGACGCCATTCATTATCGCTATAACTTCGCGCAACGTCATAAGGGGTGTAATCACCATCTGAAATCGACTTTTGTGTGGTCTTGTCAAAAGCCGTGATTGAGGTAAAGCTATGGCCTCCACCCAAATCTCCATTTAAAGTAAATGAAGCACCATCATGTTGAATTTTATTACTTTCATCTAAATCTAAATTGGTATTACGTCCCTCTGGCCTTTCATAAATGCCCCAATATTTGCCTATACTTAAGGAACCATTGTTTCCTAAACCATTATAGGTTTGACTATGTAAATTAACTAATGCATTCCATTGGTCATTCACTTTACCTAAAATCTGGAAACGGAAAGATTTCTTATCAACATCACCATAATCTTCGCCGTTAGCCAAATTCTTTGCATAACCATCACGATCTTCAGAGTAAAAAGCTCCCCGCACTGCAATATTGTCTGAGACTTTGCCATTGGCAGCCCCCTCGAAAGTACGTAGGTTATGATCACCTACACCTATCGTTGCATAGCCATTTGGTTTTTCTGAGAAAGTTGGTCTTTTAGAAATATAATTAACCGCACCTGCTGTAGTATTTTTACCGTAGAGCGTCCCCTGTGGCCCACGTAAAACCTCGATCCGCTCTAGATCGAATAAGTCTCCTGCACCTGCAACGGGTGCATTCAAATAAACACCATCTGCATAAATTCCAACAGGGAACACAGTCGATGCAGCAACATCCCCTGTACCCAAACCGCGGATATACCAACGTGGTCGGCTATCACCATCTGGATTTTCCGCTGCTGCATTCGGTGTATACGTTAAAACATCACCAATAAAAGTTGAGCCCTTGGCAGCCAAATCTTTACCAGAAACAGCCGTAATCGCAGTTGGAACTTTTTGAATATTTTGTGCTCGATATTGCGCAGTTACAATCACATCACTTAATTTTTTGACATCCTTTGCATTAACTACCTGTGCTTGTTGCTCAGCTGTAATGCCTGTATCGATCTCTTCATTTGCCAAAGCCAGTGTCGAAACACTTGCAGTTACTCCCCACATAGCAGTTAAAATACTCTGCCTAATTTTTGTGACCTTAAACATGGTGACTCCATTTAAATAAATCTATTCTTATATTGGCAACTTCCATGCCACTTAATTTATTTTATAAATTTCAATATCTTAAAAAAATAAAAGTAAAACTTATGATTAGATTTTGCTGATAGATAAACATTTTCCCCTATGTTGTTGTTGTTATTCCAACATTGTTTGTTTTTGAAAAAAATGAAAGAAAAAATAGCCATACAACTGTATGGCTATTTAGAATTAAAAATATTTCATGTATTTAAAATTTATAACTAAATTGTCCCTGCACCGTGAGTGGACGCATTGGTTGTAAGAATTCACTATTTGCGCCAGCTAAACCATTCACAAAATTACGTTCATTGGTTAAATTCAGAATATTTAAACCCACAGTCCATTGTGGTTGTCGATAGTATAATCCCAAATCTAAATTATAGTTATTTGGAACTTTAACCGTCTGGCTTAAATTGGTATACCAGTCACTTGTCCACCACCCTGAGAGATTTACACCAAAACCTGACTGATGTTGATAATCCACATAAGCACTGGCAGAGTATTTCGGAATGCCCGCCGCATCATAACGCCCTGCTTTACGCTGGTTTAACCCATTACTGTCCCCCCAGACAGTCGCATTATCTGCGTGGAAGCCAAAGGGAGAAAATCCTGCTGGAATAATTGAGGTATATTCAGCATTCAAATAGGTTAAGTTTCCACCTATCGCAATATTTTTTTGTAGCTGCCAACGTAGTGAAGATTCAATCCCTTTCACTTCAAAGCGTGCCATATTGCCATTTGTATCAGGCGATAAATCTCGCTTCTGCTCAAATCCGCTTAATGTGAGAAATAGTTGATCGATGATCGGTTCATATTTAAATCCCAATTCTTTTAATTCACTTTGACTGTCAAAAGCTAAAGGATTCAGTTGATTGCCTGCCCCCCAAATTAGAAATGGGCCGAAAACACCTGTGTTAAGCGCAGTGCTCTTATCATAGGTAAAATACAGGGTACTTTTTTCTGTTGGCTTGATAAATGTACTGGCTTGATAACTGAGCAAACTATATGTATTGCGATCTGAACGGACATCTGTCGGCACTAAGACCAACGGGTTTTCCAGTTTGGCTTTGATTGAACTGTGATTAACCCCAAGATTAATGCCAAACACATCATTAAAAGTAAAGTTCTGCTGAGTAAACACACTCCACGTATCCCAAGACCCCGTTCCTGTATAAACAGCACCACCACCATTGGGAGGGAAACCACCTTTTTCAGCATATAAGCCATGGCCGACTGGATACATCCTTGGCAAATTTAAATAACCAAAGTATTGAGAATATTGAGGAACACCAGCCTGTCCAATCCAACCTCCTGTTGAACTGTTATTATTGATCAACCCAAGTAAATCCCCTGGATTTTTTTGAGAAGGATCATTGGTCAGATCATAAGGATTAATATTAAAACTATTATTTGCCGCTAAAGAAGTAAATTCCTCACGGCGAAATGCGCCTCCTGTACTGCTTTTATTATTCACTTTCAGGCCAAACAACTCGAATTCATAATCAGCGAGGAATTCTAAGCGATTATCAAATAACTCATGTTCCAGATCAGTAAAGAAACTCCCAACTGAATCACCTAAATCCTTATTATTTTGATAAAGCGTACTATTAGAAACAGACCAATGCGTATTCAAATCTTTAACTAATTTTAATTGGGTGCTGAATCGTTTGGCACTATTTTTATCTTCACTTCGACCAGAAATATTATCGTCTAGTTTGACCAAGCCATTGCCAGGTATAGATGGATCATAGACCCAACCTCGAATCGTTCCAGCCTGATTTGCTGTTGCATTAGGTAAAGGTGTTGTTTGAACTGGGCCTACAGCAATATATTGGTTTTTATCATTCTTTTGTCGATTCTGCCAACCAATCACTTTGGAATTCGCAGCTCCAGATTCAAATACAGGTGACCAGAAAGCTGAACCATTTTGAATAATTGGCGTAGCTCTACCTTTGTAATACTGACGGTTATCAACAGATTGTTGTGTTGCCCTATTCCAACCATGTGTCACATTAAAATCATAATAATCGTCATAACTTATATTCCAGTCGACACGTAGACTATCATCTGGACGCCAAGCTAAGGCGCCATAGAATGCATTAAAATTATTTTTCACATTGTCATAATAATCATCAGTTTTTTGGGCTGTTGCACTGACACGAAATGCAAGTTCTTTAGAAATCGGGGCTGTATGATCAATACTGACAGAAAAATTAGGTTCTGTACCTTTTCCTGCATAGATTGAACCAACTGAGCCAGAAATCGTTGTTTCTGCTTTATTAAAGTTAGGTTTTTTAGTGAGATAATTAATATATCCACCTGAACCCGAAGTAGGCGCAAAAATCACTCCCGTCGGCCCCGCAACAATATCTGCTGCTTCATAGGCATTTAAATTGGTCGGATGACGGGTACTATAAATTCGTTGACTATCTTGAAAGACTTCTGAATTTTGCCCCCGTATCTGTGGTGCAAAATTGGCATTTTGTCCACCGCCTCGGGTAATACTCGGCGCATATTTAACAAGATCATCCGCACTACGAATCACATCTTCACGAAATTGTTGTTCCGATACTTGGGACACTACACGAGGTGTGTCTAATACAGAGCTATCCGTTCCATAGATTGAAGTCACTTTACGTTTGGGAACAACAGTTTGTTTTTTATTTGCACCAGTCACCACGACATCTGCCAAAGTAATCACATCACTTTCAGTATTTGCCGATGTATTTTGGGTTTCTTCGGCAAAAACATGTATGGGTAAAGATGCCCCCGAAAAAGCTAAGGCAATCACTAAAGGTTTTAATTGATAAGGCTGCTTCATATCATACTCAGTAAAGTAAATTTACAGTACGTTACGCAAGGCCTATGCCAATCATTAAAAATCCTCAAAACGACACCCAAGATATTGATTTAATAGTTTTTAATTTTTATATATTTAGATATCAGCTTTATAAATGTTTATTTTTTCAACAGATTTGTTGAAATAAAGACAGTAAACAAAAACCACAATCAAATAAGGCGCTGATAAATATAAATAAATTATTGGCATTTATTCTGCAAGTCCATAAAGATGACTATCCAATATGAGTATTTATAATGACAAGTCGATCAATTCTATTGTCACGTCGAAAGTTTTTAGCACAAAGTCTTACCGCAGTAGGTGGTGTTTCTTTAATAGGGAGCTTGTCTGGCTGCGATCAATCACCACAAAAGGGTACTGAAGCACAGAGCCCATCTTCACGCTCTCCCAAACATGGTGGAACGATTCGATTGGGTCTAATTGGTGGACAACAGTCAGGCAGTTTAGATCCACATCTGTCTACTTCAAGCGCAGGAATTACCCGAGGTTTTGCCATATATAACAAGCTATGGGAATGGGATGAAAATATGCTGCCACGTCTTGCTTTGGCTGAATTTTCTGAACCAAATCATAATGCGAGTGAATGGACCATTCGTCTACGTAAAGGTCTAGAATTCCATCACGGTAAAACAATGACTGCTGATGATGTGATTTTCTCAGTCAAGCGTTTAACTGACCCAAAGCTTGCGTCACCGTTTCGAAGTCTGGTGCAATGGATTGATCGGGATCGCATTCAAAAATTAGATGAATATACCGTTCGTATTCCTTTTATCAATTCAATTGCTGGTTTCGTTGCACTACCTGAAACTTGGGTGAATTTTGGTGGAATCGTACCTACCGACTTTGATCCAATCCACAATCCAGTCGGCGCTGGGCCTTATAAAGTCAAACAGTTTATCCCTGGTCAACGTTCTGTCTTCACCCGTTTTGAAAACTATTTTAAAGCGGATAAACCTTATGCAGACAGTTTTGAAGTGATTGATTTTAAAGATCAAGTCTCACGTTTAAATGCTTTATTAGCAGGACAAATTGATATCGCCAATGCCATTTCACCTGAATACATTAAAATTCTGGAGCAAGCGAAACATATTCAAACCATTCGTTCTGAAACCAATACCCATAATGGTTTTGACTTTAATACGCAACAGGCCCCTTTTAATGATCCTAAAGTCCGTCAGGCATTTCGTTTAATTGCCAATCGTGAGGAACTTGTACAACGTGGGTTAAATGGTCAGGGGCGTATTGCCAATGATCTCTACTCACCACAGGACCCTGCTTTTCTTAACCTACCCCAACGTCAGCAAAATATCGAGGAAGCAAAAAAATTATTAGCACAAGCTGGTTTTAAAGATGGTTTAAATGTTGAACTTGTTGCGCCTGCTGGCAGCGCCCAACCTGCACTGATCTTTGCAGAACAAGCAAAACATGCCAATGTGACTATACGAGTCAAACAAGTCGATGCCGCTACATTTAATGGAGCAGACCGCAATAAATGGCAATTGTCGAGTAACGCAACCAATGTCGGTACACCCTATTTATCTACTGCTGTTGTCAATGATGCACCGATTTCAACAACCAATAAAATCAATTTTAAAGATCCTGAATATAGTGAGTTGTTTTATAAGGCGCTTGCCGAACCAGATTTAGCAAAGCGAAAAGTGTATTTGACCCAAGCACAGAAAATTCAACATGAACGTGGTGGAATGCTGATCTGGGGATTTAGCCATACCATTGATGCAGCCACAAAAAATATTGGAGGCTTAGCCCCAGAACATACTATTTTTCCAACGTGGCGTTTTGAGAAATTATGGAAGGCTTAAGTACATCCCTTTAACTTTGCTTCCCCTCTTTATGAGGGGATTTTTATTCTGCTGGCAGAATAAATTAAAAAAGCTGCCGAAGCAGCTATTTAAGATGTGGCTGGGATTATTGAGGAACAGTGATCACCGATAATTTATCTACACCAACTCGTTCAATACTTGCCAATAATTTTGCCACAGTTCCATACGGAACAGTTTCATCTGCATTCAGGTTCAAAGCCAGCTTCGGGTTGCTATTCTTGCGTGACTGAATTTCTTGTTCAAAACTTGCAAGTGACACTTTGTCCTTATCCAAAAATATCTCACCCTGTGGATTAACACTAATCACGACAGCTTTATTCTGATCAGTGGATTGAGTCGGTGCGGCCTTAGGTAAATTGACTTTCACCGTATTGGTCAGCAAAGGTGCTGTGACGATAAAGACAATCAGCAAAACCAACATCACATCCACCAGCGGTGTAATGTTGATTTCACTCACCACATCATCGTCTTGAGAGGTAGAAATTGCCATTATGCAAATACTCCTTTCTCTTTCACTTCTTTTGTTGAAGCATCATTCAGAATCGTACTCTCTGCTGTATTTTTGGTTTTAGCAGTCGGCAATTGAAAACCAGCCTTTTGATTTAAACTGACAAAATCTGTTGCAAAATCATCTAAGTCTGCACCAATCGCTTTAACTTTACGTACAAAGTAGTTATAGGCAAGCACTGCAGGTACAGCAACAGCGATACCAATTCCTGTTGCAATCAATGCTTCACCAATCGGTCCAGCAACGACATCCATACTTGCATTACCAGAATGGGCAATCGCCTGTAATGCATGAATGATTCCGAATACTGTGCCAAACAAACCAATAAAGGGTGCATTGTTACCAATAGATGCCAATAGCGCTGAACCTTTCTCCAATTGACGACGTTCAGTTAGAATCTGTTTACGTAAGTGACGTTCCAATAGGTCCTGACGGCTCCAACTGTTTTGCAAGTCATGGTGTGTTTTTTCATCTGCTTCTATCAGTGTTTTAAACCCCGCATTTGCAACACGTGCTGCTGGTCCTTGACCCGATTCAGATTTAGTCACGGCGTCAGATAAATTTTTTGCTTTCCAAAACGCCTCTACGAAACGTTTATCTTGTTTTGATGCTCTTTGGGTCTGAACGATTTTAATTACAACCAGTGCCCAAGTCACAATAGAGAAAGCAACCAATAACCAGATAGTGCCGTCATGGATCAATGAATTAATGTCAGTCATGTGAATATCCTCTTAATCTATAAAATTAAATTTATTTCGGTAATTGATAATGAATTGGAACATCGACCCAACCTTCTACAGGGGTTTTACCTTTTAAAGCGGGTGAAAATTTCCATTGCTTTACTGTTCTTACAGCAGCGCTATCTAAAAGTTTTTTGCCACTACTTTGCTTGACACTGACCGTATCAGGGCTACCATTTGCTAATACTTTGACCCTTAAAATCACAGAACCCTCCCAACCACGTTCGAGTGCCTGTTCTGGATATTCGGGTGCAGGGTTACTCAGATAACCTGCATATCCTTTCGCTTCCGTCACAGGTAAGTTGTCATCGACCGACTTCACAGGTTCAACCACTTTCTGAACAGGTGCAGGAGTCACCTCTTTGGTCACAACAGCCTCTTCAACTTTTTGTGGCGTAGGCTGAGTAATTGCTTTAGGTTGCTCTACCGCTTTCTGTACAGGTTTGGGTTGTTCAACCTGTTTAACTATTGGTTTTGGCTTTTCCACAACCGGTGGAATTTTAGGTTTCTCTGTTACAGGAGGAATTTTAGGTTCAATCACTTTGGGTGGTTCTTCAGGTTTTACAATTTCAATCACCACGGGTTCTGGCTTATGAATATCCAAAGTAGGTGTAGGCAAGTGTTTTGCGATATACCAAATTCCTAAATGCGCAGAAGCAACTGCAATAATCGCAATCAACACTTTATTCAAGCGTGGTGGAGAAGGTTGCCTAAGCGCCAAGGAATGCCGTGTAAACGGATCTGCTATGTTGTTTGAACAAGCTTCAGGTGCATATTGTTCAAATAGCAACGCCCGTTTATGCGAGTTAAATAGTAGTTCACTCATGGGGTTTTAAAAGAAAAATAAAATATTGAATAAAAAATTGCACAAGTCATGCCAAAAGAACAAGTATTTGATTTTTATATCTTTAATCAGAACTTCTCAATTAATCGATATTCAATATGTTGGTTTTCAGACAGTGTTATGCTGTTCAAACAACAAGATCCCTTTGATATATCAAAGGGATCTAAATTTATTATTTTAATTTATATCCAACCAGCGGTAAGACCTCTTCTGCTACCCGATAGGCTTCTTCCAAATGAGGGTTACTGGCTAAAATGAAATGACCAACACCAATATCAATATATTCTTGCAAACGCTCTGCAACCTGTTCATAGCTACCCACTAAAATACAGTTTGGTCCGCCACGTACATTAGACATACCCGCCCAAACGTTCGGACTTACAAATAAGTCTTCGAAACGATTGCCCTGCGCCAAAGCCTGCTGACGTTTTGCACCAACCGACTCAGTATCTTTTCGTTCAAAGGCATGACCATCAACAGCAATGGTTTCATACATCTGTTTAAGCTCCTGAAAAGCTTGCTCTTGGGTTGGTCGCGCTAAAATATCAATACGCATACCAAATTTAACGTTACGATCAGGCGAGTTTTGTTTAAAAAATGCTCGCGCCTGTTCAATGACTTTTTTCTGTTGCTCAACAGGTTCACCCCAAGTTAAGTGAATATCAGCATGACGTCCTGCGACTTGTAAGGCGGCATCACTCGCACCAGCCAACCATAACCGAGGTACATCATATTGATTCATTGGGTATCTCAACCCACCCTGCTCAACATGAAAAAACTTGCCATCATAGTCAAATGGAGCATGATGTGAATAACCTTTTACAAACTCCAAAAACTCGTTGGTCCGTGCATAGCGCTGGTCATGTTCAATAAAATCACCGTAAGCACGTTGCTGTGCACCGCCTCCACCTGAAATGACATTCCACTCTACTCTCCCCTGACTTAAACGCTGTAAACTGGCAGCCATTTGACTGGCATAGGCTGGATGAATAAACCACGGCTGAATCGCAATCAACAGTCGAAGTCGTTTGGTTTCCCTTGCCAATGCTGAAGCCAATACCCAAGGCTCTTCAGTATGAGGAAAAGCGGGAATCAAAGCGCCATGAAAACCAACAATATCAGCCGCTTTTGCCACTTGTTGTACATAATCATAATAGGCAAACAACTGATCTTCATGTTGCGGTGCCACGCGTTGTGGAGATTGAATTGCTGGATTTAACTGATTCCATTCACCACGGGTATGTAACTGATGTGCTCGACGACCATCCCCATGAACAGGAATTCTCCATAAAAACTCAACTGACATAATAGTTCTCAATAATTAAACATTTCACGACATCGTGTTCGTTAGCTATGTCATGAGCAGAAATCATGCCGCTTTTTATTCGATATTTTTTTAACATATATCATTGTTTTATTTAAACTTTGTAAAAATACACCAAAACACAGTGTTGAAATTTCAACACTTCTATACATTTAAATGTCTGTTTCACAGCATACATGACTGACTCAACAACAATAATCAGCATAAAAAATAATAAATAATTGATTTTTATATATTAATTATTTTGGCTTAGTTCTTGCTCTATTCCTCTATATTTTTTAATTCTTATGACGATATGCGTATTCTTCCTAGCTTATTTTTAAGTTTTAGTCTCTTAGGACTAGTCGCTTGCGATGCAAAACAAAACGAACAAGCATCTGAGAGTAAACCATCTCAGCAGCAGTTGCGTATTGCTGTCGTAGCAAATGGAACATCAGGTAGTCTGGACTTTATTGGCGTACCACAACTCATCTCTCAAGACCCTATTTTTCTCAAGGCCTTAAAGCAACAACATATTGAGTTGAAATGGGAGCCAGTAACAACTGCTGCTGTAGCGACTTTAGTGAATGAAAGTTTCCTGAACAATAAAATTGATTTTGCTTTTTATGGCAACCTACCAGCTGTCGTACTGAATGCAACTGGGGTCAGAACACAAATTGTTGTGCCTGGGGGGATTGGTAATAATGTCTATCTGATTGTGCCACCTGATTCACAGGTAAAAAGTATTGAGGACTTAAAAGGTAAAAAAATTGCTTTACATCGTGGCCGTCCTTGGGAAATCAATTTTGGTCAACTCATACAAAGCAAAGGTTTAAACCTCAAAGACTTTCAGATTATTAACCTCAATCCTCAAGCAGGTGCAGCAGCTTTATCTGCCAAAAGTGTGGATGCATTTTTTACATTAAGTGATGCGCTGACGTTACAAGACCGCCATCTCGGTAAAATTATATGGTCATCTCAATCCTTGCCTGCTGACTGGAAAATGCGTGCGGAATTATGGGGACGTAAAAACTATATTGAACAATACCCAGAGACCACCCAGTTACTTGCTGATGCAACTGTTAGAGCAATGAACTGGATATCCCAACACCAAGATGAATTTCAGCAGAGTCAAACCAAGTTTGGTCAACCTTTAACTGTGATTCAACGTGAAAGTCAGAATAGTGCAAGTACATGGCAACAGGATTGGTCACCTGAATACAAAGTTGATTTCCTTAAACAACACTATGCCAAAGTCATTGATCATGCTGTGAAAAACCAGTTGATTCAAACGTCAGTCAAGGCAGATGAACTGCTAAATCCAAAATTTGCCGAGCAAGCAATCCAAAATTTACATGCAAACGATCAGCAGAAGAAACAGGGAGACTAAGCGATGAAAACGCTCGTGAATCCTCCTCTTGAAAAGAATATCGTTGTAGATAGATCGCCGTTATGGAGGAGGATTTCTGCTGAGCAGTTGTATGGGCTGCTCTCGCTGATTTCCCCTATATTGGCTTTACTTACTTGGCAATTTATTTGCTCTTTACAAATTTTTCCAACTCAAATTCTGGTGCCACCCGCAACGGTCTGGAATACATTTATTAGTTTATTGCAAAGTGGTGAACTACAACTGCACTTAAAGGATAGTCTTGCTCGATTATTTTTTGGATTTTCTATTGCAGCACTCAGTGCCATTGCTTTTGGAATTGCCTATGGTTCAATCACCACATTCCGTAATTACACTTATATCTTATTTAATCTGCTTTACCAGATTCCGATCTTTGTTCTTATTCCTATTTTTATTCTCGTTTTTGGGATTGGTGAACTGTTTAAAATTTTACTCATTATCAAAG
The DNA here is from genome assembly GCF_014636095.1 of Acinetobacter modestus. Taxonomy (GTDB): domain Bacteria; phylum Pseudomonadota; class Gammaproteobacteria; order Pseudomonadales; family Moraxellaceae; genus Acinetobacter; species Acinetobacter modestus. The sequence goes on along the minus strand of NZ_BMDV01000002.1, from coordinate 88,832 downwards.
CCTGCTTTTTCCCGATTGCTTTGGCAACAGCAGATGCAGTGAAAAATATTCCAAAGCAATATATTGAACTCGGTCAAATCTACAAACTTAAACCGCGAGCATGGCTTAGGTACATCGTCATCCCCTCAACATTACCGCCATTAATCAGCGGACTGCGAATCGCTTTAGGCCGAGCATGGTTGATTTTAGTCGCCGTTGAATTACTTGCAGCAGGTACTGGCATTGGTCAGATGATGGAGCTTGGACGACAAATGCTTCGTTTAGATGTAGTGATGGTCGGGGTATTTATTACAGGTGTGATTGGTTTTAGCCTCGATAAACTTTTACGTTTGGTTGAACAGCGCTTTATATCACCTGCACTCAGTTCAAGGGGGAAATAATGTCACTATCACTTAGTTTGAAAGGTGCATTACAACAGCCTGTGGTTCTATTACAAGGTCTCGTACTTCCATTGATATTGCTCGCTTTATGGCAATACAACTCAGGACTAGGTTCTAGTCATGCCTATGCCTTTGTCCCTTTACAGCATATTTATTTTGCTTTTCTTCAGCTGTTAGGAACTGGTGAATTATGGCTGAATACATGGGGTAGTCTGAGAAAAGCGGGCTTGGGCTTTTTATTGGGTTCAACAGCTGGACTAATTTTAGGTGCCTTACTCGCCTATTCAAAAATTTTAAATGCACTCGTTTCTCCGCTGTTTAACAGTATTCGACAAATTCCTCTGCTCGGTTTGACTCCATTAATTGCTTTATGGTTTGGCAATGGCGAAGAAGCCAAGATCTTTATTATTGCATTGGCATCTTTTTTCCCTTTGGTCATTAATACCTTTCAAGGACTCAGTCACTACGATGAAAAATACAGTGAAGTCGCCCGCATGTATCGGTTTTCATTTTGGCACGAGTTTAAAAGAATCCGTTTACCACAAGCCCTGCCACATATCTTAACGGGGCTAAACTTAGCCGTACCCTTTACTTGGATTACAACTACGGCAAGTGAGTTGTTATTCAATGCAGGCGCAGGCTTAGGCAATCTCATGATGAAAGCTGAAATTAATGCCGAAATGGACATTCTACTGGTATGCGCAATTACGGTCACGATCAGCGGTATTTTAATGACTGCCTGTATCCATCTTATTTCAAAACGTCTGCTGCAATGGCGGGCTTAGCCTTTAATTTAAAAATACATATCAGGATTTCAACATGTCTTTTCCTTTACTCTCGATTAAGAAACTCAATAAATCATTTCAACGTGATCAGAACAAATTAACGGTTTTAGATGGTATTCATCTCGACATTGAGCAAGGCGAATTTATCTCCATTGTCGGCAGCAGTGGTTGTGGAAAATCGACTCTACTGCGTCTAATTGCAGGACTAGACCCAGACTATCAAGGTGAAATTTTACTCAATCAAATTCCAATCCAAGGGACAGATTTAAAACGAGGTTTAATTTTTCAAGAACATCGTTTGCTGCCTTGGCTGACCGTTTCCGAAAACATCCATTTGGCACTGGAAGAAACAGAGTTAAGCCGTTCAGAAAAAAATGCTCGGGTGAAAGCGCATATCGAAATTGTTGGGCTCACTGGATTCGAGAATGCCTATCCTCATGAACTGTCTGGTGGCATGGCACAGCGGGTAGCAATAGCACGTGGGCTAGTCAACAAACCCGATATTTTACTTCTAGATGAACCGTTTGGTGCATTGGATGCCATGACTCGGAGTCATTTACAGGCTGAACTGCAACGTATCTGGCAACATGAAAAAATCACCATGATTCTTGTGACGCACGATATTGAAGAAGCTGTCTATCTTGGAGAGCGTGTAATTGTGATGTCAGCCCGACCAGGGAAAATCAAGGAAATTATCCCAATTCCCTTGACTCATCCAAGACATAAAGACAGTGAAAGCTTATTCAATTTCCGTAATCAAGCACTTCATCTACTGGATCACACAGCATAATAGACTTCTTTCATAAATTCCTTTTGTTTCTCCCGATGGGAGAAATACAAAGAGGGTGTAAATCATAATAAAAGAGGTCTAATTAAATCGAATATTGATCGATATTAATATGATTTAGAAAACAGACGATGTCGTGATATTAATAGTCTTTATTATATATTATTTAGGAGTTTCACTATGGGTTTATCTATTTGGCATATTCTATTATTTGCCGTTATCGTTATTTTATTATTTGGCACTTCAAAGCTAAAAAATCTAGGAAAAGATTTGGGTGGTGCGATTAAAGACTTTAAAGACTCTGTTAATCCTGACGATCCAAAATTAATACAGAATCAACAATACAAAGATATTAATTCGTTAGAATCAAATAGCGAGAAGCAGACCAAGTTATAAGTGATATATTGCCATGTTTAATATCAGTTTTGGGGAACTATTTGCTTTTGGCATTATTGCCCTCATCATTTTAGGGCCTGAAAAGCTTCCTCAAACATTAAGAACGGTACTATTCAAATATAGAGCAATTAAAAACCACCTCAATAAAATCCAGAATGATCTAGAAAATGAACTGGAATTGATTGAACTCAAAAGAATCATGCAAGAAGAGCTGCAAAAAATAAAACAAAATGAAGAACAGCTCAAACAACAACTCGCTCTCATGCAACAAGAAATTGAAAATGTACAATCCACTGTTTCTTTGGAACAAAGAACCAAAGCAACGTACACCACGGATTATGTCTATATCCAATCACATGACAAGTTAAGGACGCCATTTTTAACTCATTTTAAAATAGTAAATAAATTCAATGAGGATCAAGCCGCATGACTGAACATCTCGTCAGTGAAAACCTCACTGAAATGAAATATAGCGAACACCTGAAAGAGTTAAGAAAGCGTTTGATCTATAGCATTGGTGCGGTTGTTACCATTTTTTTAGTGCTTCTCCCGCTTGCCCAACAAAACTATCATGTTCTTGCTCGACCTTTAATCTCATTATTACCTGTTAACTCAACCATGATTGCAACGGATGTGATGGGTACATTTTTAGCTCCGTTCAAACTCAACATTTATCTGGCAACTCTAGTGAGTATTCCCTTTATCCTGTATCAGTTTTGGCAATTTGTTGCACCTGCACTCTACCAAAACGAGAAAAGATTTGGTGTCGCTCTAGCCGTTTCCAGTATGTTTTTATTTTATCTCGGTCTCTTGTTTGCTTATAGCCTGATCTTACCCTTAGCCTTAAAATTCTTTGTATTGGCTTCTCCTGAAAATGTATTACCGATGACAGATATCAATAGCTATCTGGATTTCTGTTTAAAGCTTTTTCTTGCTTTTGGTCTGGCATTTCAGATCCCAGTATTAACTTATATTCTTATTTTTATTGGAATTCTATCTATTCAACAATTAGAAGAACATCGCAAACACATCATTGTGTTCTTCTTTTTTATTGCAATGTTCATTACCCCTCCAGATGTGTTCAGTATGCTTGCCCTTGCTGTCCCCATGTGGCTGCTATTTGAATTGGGCTTATGGATCACTAAATTAACAACCATAAAAAAAGAACATCCATAGGTCAAAAATGGATGTTCTTAAAACCAAATATTCTGTCTTTTTTTATGCGATTTCATTTTCATTCTTATTGGGTAATAAATTATACCGAGACAAAAGGTTACGCAAAACATTGCGCGAAAGACCCAACATTTTTGCAGTCTTCACCTGATTATTCCAGCAACTTGAAAATGCTGTATTCACAATCTTATCTTCAATAATATGCCATGCTTCTCCATCATACTCTTGAAATAGGCGCTTTAGAACATTTTCAAACTCTTGGATTAGATCATTATCTGGTAATGCAGTTGAGCTGCCTTCTTCCGAAAATCTTAAATGTTCAATATCAATTGTTTTCCCGCCACTGATAAGCAGTGCATAGTGAATATTGTTTTCTAGCTCACGGATATTACCCGGCCAGCCATAATTTAATAGTGCATTCCTTGCTCGGTCACTAATATTAGGCTTTGTTGTAATCAATTTCTGTGAGTACGAATTTAAGAAGAAATCAACCAAAGGTAAAATATCTCCTTTACGTTCACGCAAGGGTAAAATATTTAGAACCACAACATTCAAACGATAATACAAGTCTAAACGGAACTTATTTTCTGCAACAGCTTTACGTAAATCGACATGTGTACCAGATAAAATACGGACATTAATTGGAATCGGTTTTCGCCCACCGACACGAACCACTTCTTTTTCTTGCAGTACACGTAATAGCTTGACTTGTAAAGATAGTGGTAACTCACCAACTTCATCTAAAAATAAAGTACCACCATCTGCGGTTTCAAAAATTCCTGCCCGAGTTTTATTTGCCCCAGTGAATGCTCCGGCCTCATAGCCGAATAACTCAGACTCTGCCAGTGTTTCCACCAAAGCACCACAGTTCACAGCGAGGAATGGCTTGTTTCTTCGATCACTTTTCAAATGAATTTCGCGTGCAATCAATTCTTTACCAGTACCAGATTCACCTTGAATGATGACACTTGCAGAACTTGGCGCAATTGTTTCAACTTGGTTTAATAACTTACGGGAGTTTTGATCAGAAAAAATAATTGCTTTTGCTCTTATGGGTTTTACAGGAACACCATTATCAGGCAAAGTAATTACTTTATAATCATTATCTAAAAAAGATTTCATAATTACCCCTAAAGCTTATGATATAAGCATTTTTAAAACACCATCTTACATTTCAGTTCTTTTTTTAATAAATAACAAATTAAGATATTTAATCCAAAATTCACATTTCATCTTAAGTTTTGAATTTATTTATAAATTAAAATTAAATATATTTCTATTTTTATGATATGTTGTTTTTAAAACATTATGCTTTAATATTGATCAAATACAAACACCTTTTAAATAATAAAATTTTAAAACTCCTCATTTATAAAGCCTCAGCAATTGGCATTTATTTTGCTATTTTATATTAAATATACAAAGTAGGTTGAGTAAAATGAGTATCGAATTTGTTGGTATGGTTTTTCCAAATCAATGGTCAGAAACTAAAGGAACACGAATTGGTCATAAAATAGACCTCGACTATCTACGTTATCATGCACGGGCACATGAATATGCTGGTTTTGATAAAGTCTTAATTGCTAGCGGACCAAGCAGCCCAGATAGTACACAAATCGCAGCTTATCTCGCACAGCATACTGAGCAACTCGGGTTTATGATTGCCCATCGTCCCGCGCTTGTAACACCAAATCTGGCTGCACGTTCTTTTGCTACACTTGACCATACTACAGGTGGTGGAAGAATCCGATTACATGCAATTACGGGAATTACAGCGGAGCCTCAAGAAGGTGATTATATTGTTGATAAAGTTCAGCGCTATGAACGGACGGGTGAATATTTAGATATTATTCAGAAACTCTGGAAAAGCGATCAACCGATTAGTTATGAAGGTAAGTACTTTAAGCTAGAAAATGCTTTTTGCCCGTTAAAGCCAGTCAATGGAACAATCCCGATTTCATTCGGTGGCTCATCTGATATTGCTTATGATATTGCAGTCCGCCATGCAGACCTGTATTCACTTTGGGGAGAACCACTGGCTGGTGTAAAAGATCAAATCACAAAATTAAAGCTGGCAGCAGAACAAGCCAATAAACCGCAGCCATCTGTTAGCTTATCCGTACGCCTTATTATTGGCCCAACCGAAGAACTTGCTTGGCAGCGTGCAGAACAGATTCTTGCCGATATTCAGAACAATCCAACTTTTCAAAATAACGGTACATTGTCAGGGCACAAAATCAAAGGCATCGGTTCACAGCGTTTATTAGCAGCAGCCCAACAAGGTGATCGACATGATCGTGCCTTATGGATGCCCACAGCAACTGCTGTAGGTGCTTATGGTGATACCACTGCCCTAGTTGGTACACCAGACACCATTATTGCGGCATTACTCGATTATGTAGATTTAGGCGTTACCACCTTTTTAAATCGAGGCTACGATCCGATCTATGATACGGTCGATTATGGCCGCTATATCATCCCTGCTGTACGTGAAGAGGCTGCAAAAAGATTAAAGCGCATCGCTTAAACATTTAAATTATAAAGCCACTCTGCAATATCTTTGAAGAGCGGCTTTTTAAAATAAAGATTTTCTTCAGTGAGAAAATCTTTATTTCATCTTTTATTGTAGGTCAGGCTTACAAATAGCCTGAATTTTCTCTTCTGCAATCACCTTTTTAGCAAATGGAATCGAATCTTGTAATGAAGCATTAACGGTCTCGCTATGCCCTAAGCCATGATACAAATGGCCTTCGACTACGGTACCCGCTTTACATGCATCGGCCACCAGCTTCATTTGAGATCGGGCATCAGGGGTGCGGTCGTTTGCCCCTGTTCCGATAAATAGTGGGTGACTGATTTTTAATGTCGGATAATAACCATAATCATTCGATTGTTTCTGTTGCAGCTTTTTATAGTTTGCAGGTGGATTAGGTTTATACGCTTGTGCTGGCGAAAGACCCGCAGTTTGAATATCCCCCATAAAGCTTGTTAAGCAGGCATTTCTTGCTTGCTCCACTAAAGGCACTGCTTCAGGTGTAAAAATATCTTCTGTTTTTATTTCTGGATATAAACTTTGCGTCACTAAAAAACTATAGATGCCATAAGCAAGCGACGGACTGACTTCATAAGGATTTAACTTTAGTTGATTCTTTTCAGGCGTCGCTTCAGGATCTTGATAAATCACGCCCGTACCAATTGAACCTTTAATATTTAAGTCCGGTGCATACGTGGCCGAATAGGAAGAAGCCGAAACAGCGCCAGCGCCTCCTTGAGATTGGCCAACAATCACAAACTTATTTGCAAGTGGTAACTTGGCTTTTAGAGCAGCTCTACCACTATCTAAAATACTATAGGCCAGCATGGGGTTATTGATTAACAAATGCGGTCCTGCAACACCCAGGCCTTCATAATCTGTGGCAACGACTGCAAATCCTTCTTTCAGCCAACGATTTAAATATTGTACATCTCGGTATGATCGGCCACTCCAAGACGGTGCACAAGCATCGGCCAAGCCTACAGTACCATGTGCCCATAACACCACTGGCCAACCTTCTTTCGGTGGCGTTCCTTTTGGTAAATGAATACTTCCTGAAACCACGATAGGTGTTTTGCTATCTTTGCCACTGGTCGAACTATAAAGAATTCGAATAGCCTGACTGTCATTTGCCAAGCGAATATACGGGTTATGAATAGACTCTGTTTTTAATAATTTTCCTGCCTGTACTGGAATAGCTGATTTCCATGTATAAAACTCAGAAACTCGGCCATCTCCATATTGATCTTCAGGTGCTGGCGCTTGTTGAGCAGTCGCCAAACAGCTCGAAGTTAACATCGTTGTGATGAAAGAAAATTTGCATAACGTTGATAAAAAAGTAGGTTGCATTGTCATTTACCTTAAAATTTGTTTAATCATTTTTAATTTAAAATTCGTAACTTACGCGGCCATATAAATACGTTCCAAATGCTCCTTCAGGCGCATTAAAACTATATTTGACAATGTTGCCGACCGAAGAATCTTTGGCTTTGTCAGGATGGCTATTCAATAAATTGATTGCCCCTAAATTGAACTTGAGGCCTTTCACAAATGCATCCGCTTTGTAGCCGATATCCAAATCTGCAATCCACTGCGGATCAAAAGTCTGGTCTAATGTAGTGTTGGTATTATTTAAGGTCGTCCATTTATCATAGCGACGGATTGCGGTATTGACGCTCCACGCTTGGTTTGACCAAAGTGCGCCAAGGGTCAGCTTTGTTTTCGGTGCAGTAGACTCAATCAGGCTTTGTGTATTTCGTCCTGCAATGCTTGAAACGGGAATTCGCTCACCTTTTGCGGTGATAGAATCTCTGGTTTCAGTGATTTCATTTTTGTTATAGGCCAGACCTAGATTCAGATTTAACTTGCCATATTGTTCAAGGTTTAAATCATGCTTAAACGCGAGCTCTAAACCTCTGGTACGTGTGTCTAATAAATTATTAAAGAACGCCACGTTGGCAATATTCGAATACGGTGTATTGGCAAAAGCATTGGTAATTACACTTCCAGTAATATTGTCTGAAAGCAAAATACGATTTTTAATATCGATTTGATAAAGGTCTAAAGTTGCCGAGGTATTAACAAGTGGCTTCCAAACAAAACCTAAAGAGTAATTTGTGGATTTCTCTGGTTTAAGTGAGCTTCCGCCAATAAGTAAAGCGGCCTCACTTCCTGCAACTAAAGTTCGTTGTTGAACATCTTGCCAACCTGAAGGGGTCTGCACTGTTTGTACGCTATAAGCAGAATAGCCCTGCTGTGCCAATGACGGCGCTCTATAGCCTGTATTGACTGAACCACGTACCGCAAACTGAGGTGATACATCATATTTAGCAAATAATTTTCCGTTTGTGGTCGACCCAAAGTCTGAATATTTTTCACTTCGAACAGCTGCGCCCACATTCAAATTTTTAAAAATGTCTGCTTCTAAATCTAGATAGACACCATAAACATCACGACTAATTTTTCTTTCATCTTGGTCTGTAATTCCAGCATATATCCCAGGAACACCAACACCCAAAGTTGTGCTTGGATTGAAATATGGGCCACGGGTATAGGCAATCGGATCACCCGCATTTTGCTTATATTGCTCCCAACGATATAAAACCCCTGTAGACAACGTCAGTGGACTTGCTAACCCATCAATTGCAATATCACGGCTATAATCTAGACCTGTATTTAATTGCGAAAAAATATTTTCGCCTAAATCATAGTTTGAAGGTGAGTTTGAACCATAACTTGGGTTAATGCCGTTGCCTTGTTCTGTGCTGACTTTATTTTGCCCATAAGTTGCATAAAGATCATATTTACCTGACTTCAACTCCCCTTTTTTCACTCCAACTGTGGTGGTAAAATCATCTACAGTGACTAAGCTTAATGGCGAGCGTCCATCTGGATAACGTTCTTTAAAATAGCTGGATTGATTCAGTACTGTTTTGGTCGTTGGTGGCTCATAAAAGTTTTCACCTATCGTTTTACGGTGTCCATAGCTACTAAAACCATAAAGTGCAAGGTCATCTGTCAAAGGTAAATCTAGATTGGCAATCACATTGACTTGATCTTTTTGTTCGGGTGAACCAAATTTCCATGTTCTATAAGGTGTATTTTGTTCTGTATATTGAGCTTTGGTTGAACCATCATAAAAAGTTCGCGTATCAGGTGCCGTGTTACTTGCAGCTTCACGTTTGCCTAAATCTAATGCAACCGTCAACGCACCATCATTAGGGAGCGCAAAACCTTTCCAAAGATTAACTTTATGCTGTTCACCATCTCCTTGAGTATAGCCACCAGTTTGATAACTTACCCCACCCCCATGATCACGTGATTTCAAGATAATATTAACGACACCAGCGATTGCATCCGATCCATATTGTGCCGCAGCACCATCCCGCAAAATTTCTATGCGTTCAATTGCACTCACTGGAATTAAACTTAAATCAGTTACTGCTGCTCCTCTTCCACCAGCATATGCTTGGCGGGTGAAATACGCTGCTGTATGTCGGCGTTTCCCATTAACCAAAATTAAAGTTTGATCCGCAGATAATCCTCTGAGCGCAATACTTGGTGGAACTGATGCACCAAACCCTCCTGCTGGAGAAGTCGGTAAACTCACAGAAGGAGACAACCGTGTTAATGCTGCTGCAAGATCAGTTGCACCAGTCTCTTGTAACTCTTTGGCAGTTAAAATATCCACGGGTGCAGGTGCATCAAGAGAGCTACTAATTGCTCGTCTTGAACCCGTGACCACGACAGATTGTAATGTGATGACATCCTCTTTCTCAGACAAATGTTTCTGATCATTTGCCATCGCAATAGAGGCAGTGAGTGTACTCAGTGTAAAAAGTGAGGAGTGAAGAATGAATTGAGAAAAATATGTACGCATATAAGCTTCCTTAACGATCTAGACCGATATAGCAAAGCCAATGCCAATAAATTTAATAAATAATAACAAATACTTATAATTAAAAATAAAAAAATCATTGTTTAAATTTAAACAATGATTCAAAAAAATGTTTATAAAACTACAATTTAAGAGATCTGATCAATTTAAAGCAGTTGATTCTGTAAATAAGACTGATATAAATGAAAATACGCTGTTTCTGTTTGCATCAATTGTTGATGCGAACCCTGTTCAACGACAGTACCATTCTCAATCACAACGATTTTATCTGCTTCTTGAATAGTACTCAGCCGATGAGCAATCACAATACACGTTCTATTCTGACATAAGCGCCGTAGTGCATATTGGATTTTCTGTTCAGTATAGATATCAATCGCTGAAGTCGCTTCGTCCAAAATTAGAACTTTGGGATTAACAAGATACGCACGTACTAAACACACCAATTGTCTTTGACCATGACTAAGATTTTTTCCGAGTGTTCCTACTTCAGTAAAATATCCTTGTGGAAGTTGTTGCAAAATCTCATCTGCTCCTAAATCCTCAATTGCTTGGCAAAGTTCTTGGTCTGAGATATTCGGCCGAACCAAACGTAAGTTGTCTAAAATTGTTCCGCTAAATAAAACATTATCTTGCAAAACAATACTGACGTGTTTTCTTAAACTGTTGAGATGAATGTCCTGTAATGGATAACGATCTAAAAAGATGCTTCCTTGTTGCGGTTCATAAAACCGTGTTAGCAACTGTGCCATGGTACTTTTTCCATGTCCTGTTGGCCCGACTATCGCTACAACAGTTCCTGCTTCAATATCCAAATTAAAGTTCTGCAAAACAGGTTTATGTGTATATGCAAAATCGACTGCTTGAAATCGAATATGTCCATTAAGCTGCTCAAGTTTCACTGCATTTGATTGCTCTTGAATAGCAGATTGGGTATCTAAAAGTAAGAAAATACGTTGCGCACAAGCTGCACCATTGGCATAACGTTCAAATAAATCAGTAAGCTCTTGCAAAGGCGCTAAAAATAAAAAAACATAAAAAATACTTTCAGCAAACTGTCCAATACTGATTATGCCGTCACTATAAGCATAACTACCAATCACAATAAAACCCGCAGTTGCAATAGTCGAAAGCAATCCTGTAAACGGTGCAAACCAACTGGTTCGTTTACTGCCATAAATAATAGAATCATTAAAGTCTTTTAGTAAATCTTGATAACGAGATTGATTGGTATCGGTATAATTTAATTGCTGAATGATTTTCGCACCGTTGACGGTTTCAACTAAATGAGCTGTAAATCGACTACGTTCCTCTGCAACCTTCCCCCAATGCTTTTGTGATGATTTCTTAAAAATGGCTGTCATCAAAAATAAAATGGGTAAAGTCGCAAATAGGCACCAAAAAAATGGTGGATAGATATGCCAAAGTAATACTGAAGCGAGTCCACATCTCAAAATTGCTGAAAGCAACTCAGGTGGTCCTTGTATCAACACAGGTTCTAAGGTTTCAACATCACGATCTGCTCTTGAGATAATCCTTCCAGCTTTAGTTCGGTCAAAATAGCCGATATTCAAACTTTGAATATGCTGAAATAAACGACGTCGCAAATCATTAATGACACGTAAAGCCGCGCGTCCTGAAAGATATTTTGATACGCCTGCCAAAGCAAAGCGACAAATCCAACTCACAGCTAAAATACAAAGTGCTGTCAATATAATGGATTGGTGTAATACCATGTTCCCAGCAACTTTCTGAAAACCATGATCTAAAATGTATTTTACAGCCCACGGTCTAACAAAAATGCTCAACACTTGTAAAATTTCGACCACAATTAAGGCCAAAATCAAATAACGGATTGGATAAATTAACGGAATCAGTCTATTCAACATTCCCCGATGAATTGAGGTCTTTGCTAAATTTTCTTCGATTTGTAGATCAGCTGATTTTGCGAAAGGGTGGAAATTTTTAACACTGGTATTCATGCATTAATCTCCTGTTGTTGTAACTTAAATCCCATTAACTCTCGATAAAATGCACAACTTTCTACCAACTCAAGATGTGTACCTTGAGCAACAATTTGCCCCTGATCAAGTACAATAATTCGATCAGACAATGCGATGGTGGTTTGTTTATTAGAATTAATAATAATAGTTTTCTTAATCTGATTTTCATGCTCAGAGAGATCGGATAATCGCTGTAATACTTGTTTTTCTGTCATTGAATCCAATGCACTGGTTGAATCATCTAAGGCTAATATTAGCGAATTTTTTAAAATAGAACGTGCTAGCGCAATTCGCTGTTTTTGCCCGCCTGACAAAGTTACGCCTTTATCTCCAATAACAGTTTCCAATCCATCATCTAGCCGCTGTAATAATTCAGATGCTGAAGCCAAATGTAAAGCTTCCTGCATCTGTTGTTCTGTTGCATCTCGTTTGGCAATTCGTAGATTATCTGCCAATGTTCCCGAGAAAAAGAAATTCTCTTGAGGAATGATTTGTACAAAGTTACGCAACTCACATAAGCTTAAATCTCGAACATTCTGCCAACCTTGTTGCTCAGACCCAATCATCACTTTTCCTTCCGTTGGATCAATAAAACGATTCAGTAAATTCATCAAGGTACTTTTACCAGCACCCGTTTTTCCAACAATCGTTACGATTTCACCTGCCCGAAACTCAATTTGGCATTGTTTTAAAATGTACTTCTGCGTTGTTTTATCTTGAAAACTGACATTATCCAATCGAATATTGAGGCCATTATCATATTGCAACGTTAACGGATTTGTTTGATCTCGAATTGCTGATTCCTGATCCAGCATTTGCCAAATTCTGCTTGCTGAAGAACGTGCATCCGCAAAAATATGTAAGACTTGCCCAATACTTTCGATACGAAAAACCAGTAAATTTGCCATTAGTACTGCTGCGACAAATTGCCCCACTTGTAATTGATTTTGACCAATTAAATAAGCCCCAAAACCAATCACCCACAAATATGAACATGCGATAATGATTTGTGGAATAGGTAAACGTTTTGCACTGGTACTAATCGTCTGAATAGAATGATGAATAAAATCATCAACCACATTGTTAAAATGACCTAACAGTTTATCTTCTAATTGAAATGCTTTAATAACACGAACGCCATTCACACTTTCAGCTAAAGTATCACTGACTTTTTCATAAGCATGTGCAACTTGATGATCCAATGCAACCAATTGATTGGTCAGTCTAAAAAGTATCCAAAGACCCAAGAAAATAAAACATAACGGTATTATGCCAAGCCACGGATCATACCAACACAATAATCCAATCGTTACCGCCACAACAAGACTAGACTCAAAGACTTGTCGCCAAAAATTAATGAGTGCTTCTTTTAATTTATCTGAATCTCGTGTCGTTCTGGATAGCACCTCCCCTAAACCATGTTTCCAATGCCAAGACACATCTAAATGCTGTACTTGGCTAAAAATTCTCTCTCTTAGAATGCTGAGTAATTGCTGCCCAATAGTCAAAGCACTCAGGCCGGCCAAATACTGAATTACAGCCCGTAGCAGTGCAATACTTACCAACAAGATAAACCAAAACCAAGGGTTTAAAGGATTTGTTAATGTGTATTGAAATAAGATATTCGGTTGGCTGTGTTTAAGCGTATCAATCGCATGACCAATCGAATATTGTTGAAGTGCTAAACCAATATTTGCAATAACAAATAAAGTTGCTGTCAGTACAAAACGAAATGGCATGAAGCGGTATAACGCTAAACTTCGCAATAAAGGATAATTTTTAAACATAAAACATAATAAAAACTTAAGATTTCGAGTTATTGCGAGATTTATGCCAACCTTTTTCATTAAAAATTTTTTTTAATCTATTGTTTTATATTATTTTTTATAAACATCTAATTATACAAGTGTTGAATTTAAAGCAACGTCGCTAATGATCTGCTGTTATCGCAACAAAATTTGATATATCAACATCACAAAAAAAGATATTAAGAATAATTAATAAATATCAATAATTTAATTAATGGCATCAATTTTGCTTTAAAGCATGAAAACCACAAAAGGATGTCATAATGACAACACTTCAAACTCAACCATTAAACACACTTTGGTATACACGCTGCCCTGTGCCTACAGGTTTAGGTATTGCAATTCAAAAGGGTTGGCTAAAAGAAAAATTTCATGAACAACAAATTGAAATTAAATCCATTCGAGAATCTAATTCCAAAGATGTTCGAAACTCTCATTTCAACCATACACTTGCCAATTCAGTTCGGCATGGCGGTAGTATTCCTGCAATCTGGGCATATGCTTCTGGTCAAAAAACCAAAGTGATTGGCTTATCTTGGGCGGATGAAGTTCAATTGCTACTCACACGTTATGATTCCAACATTAAAACTGTTGCGGATTTAAAAGGTAAACGTTTTGGCTTACCTCTTAATCAAGATGCCATTATTGATTTTTCACGCGCTCAGGCAATTCGTGGTTTAGAAAACTCATTAAAAACGGTCAACTTAAGCGTAAGCGATTTAGAATTAGTTGATTGCTTACGAGCAGATATTATAGCGGCACAACAACAGCAACCAGAAGAAAATGATTCTAGTTTCTACGGAGACCGCAACAAACTCAATGCAAGTGCTGAGATTGTCGCTTTAATTAAAGGTGATGTTGATGCGATTTTCTTAAAAGGTGCTCATGCAGCACAAATTGCACATGATTTCGCTTTACATACGATTATTGATATTGGCTCACACCCTGATCCTATCCTACGTTCAAATAACGGTACGCCTCGTACACTGACTGTGGATGAAGATTTCCTCTCACACTATCCTCAACAAGCGCAATCAATTGTAGATGCAGTACTGGAAGCTGAACAATGGGCACATATTCATGCAGATGAAACTCATCGTTATTTAGCAAAAGAATGTAACAGTAGTGAACAATGGGTATATGCGGCTTATGGCGCTGATGCACATCTTAAATTGAAAACCAATTTTGATGAGACCTCTGTACTTGCCTTACAAGATTTAAGTGACTTTTTATATCGCTGGAAGTTTATTCCTGAGCAAATCGATGTCAAACAATGGTTAGCTCCTGAAAGTTATCAATCATTGCTTTAATCTTTAGTTTACTCTTTGCTGATAATCAAACAGAACTTAGAGATCAAAAGTTCTGTTTGATGAAAGACTTTCAGCGATATTGCAAATTAAATGTTTTTCTCCAAATACGACATTCATTTCAATGGAAAATAAATTCGTTTTCCAATTTGATAGACAATTTCCAACACAGTCTCATTTCATAAGTCTCTCGTCATTTATACTTCTATTGCTGCATTTTTTTATATTCCTATAAATGCTTATTTTTCTGCTATTTATCAAAACTAGATATATAAATAGATATTCCTTATTTTCCTGTAAAAACAAACAAGCGTAGCATCACTCTTATGAATTCCAAATAGTATGAAATAGGAATAAAGAATATGAATGCCCAAGTTAACGTAGGCTCTGCCTCATTTGAAAACATCTTATCTGAAGCTCAACAATATGCTACGGAACATGAATTAGATTTTACGGGTAGTTTAAAACCGACTGACGCTTGGCTTTTAGTTGAACAAGGTCATGCAATTTTGGTCGATGTACGTACCAACGAAGAACGCAAATTTGTAGGTTATGTTCCTGAGAGTATTCATATTGCATGGGCGACAGGCACAGCTTTTAATCGTAACCCTCGTTTTTTAAAAGAATTAGATAGTAAAGTTGGTAAAGACAAAATTATCTTATTACTCTGTCGCAGTGGTAAGCGCTCAGCTTTAGCAGCAACAGCTGCATTTAGTGCAGGTTTTGCTCAAGTTTATAATGTACTTGAGGGCTTTGAAGGTGATTTGAATACGCATAAGCAACGTAATTCAACAAATGGCTGGAGACTTCATCAACTGCCTTGGTTGCAAGATTGATGTTCTTATTTACCCCTCCGTATTTCAAGATGAAGGAATATTTGTGACACATTGGAATCTCAAACCTGTCATCCAAGGTTTACAACAAGCTCGGCATGAATGGCGAGAACAACAGCACCGCCTAAAAGAAATAGGAGGTCGTGAATTGCCATCTAAAAATGCTTTAAAAACGATTTTAGATGACCTATGCGGTATCTTATTTCCAATGCGCTTAGGACCAGCAGAACTGCGTCAAGAAGCAGAAGATTATTACATTGCCTATACTTTGGATCGAGCGCTCAGTGATTTATACCAGCAAGTACAGCTTACGTTGAATTATCAAAATAAACGCCAAGCCAAACTTATAGACTTAAACTCAGATGCAGATACAGCAAACGAAAAAATATTCGATCCTGCCCGTGAAATTGTTCAAGCACTTGCAAATGCACTTCCCAATATTCGTCGTGCATTAGATGCAGATGTTTGTGCAGCCTATGATGGTGATCCTGCTGCTCACAGCGTGGATGAAATTTTACTCTGCTATCCGGGCATTTTTGCGATTATGTATCATAGAATTGCGCATCAGTTATATGCTCATGTCCCTTTACTATCTAGAATCATTTCTGAACTTGCTCATTCAGCTACAGGCATTGATATCCATCCTGGCGCACAAATTGGTCCCGGCTTTTTTATTGATCACGGCACAGGCGTCGTCATTGGTGAAACCTGTATCATCGGTGAACGTGTCCGCATTTACCAAGCTGTGACCTTAGGAGCAAAACGTTTTGAAATCACGGAAAATGGTGGCTTGAAAAAAGATTATGCGCGCCACCCAATTGTAGAAGATGAGGTCGTTATTTATGCAGGTGCAACGATTCTTGGTCGCATTACCATTGGAAAAAATTCAGTGGTAGGGGGCAATGTTTGGCTCACTCACTCTATCCCTGCAAACAGTCAAGTCTTCCAACAAAACAATGAACTCGCTTTAAAACTATCCTCTTAAGATCACTTGTCATTCATCTCCCTACTAGGCTGACCTAGTAGGTTTTTTGCTGTAGCAACCAATTATCTAATTTATAAATAATTTAAATATATAAAAATGATATATAACAATCCTTCATGATCAATTCACTTCTTAATATTTTTAAAATCATTCACTTACTTTTAGTCTGTTGAAATACCAACAACCGCCAACTTGAAGGAAAAATTCACAAATGGCACATACAACAGACAAAGTCCAATTGGCTCTCGGAGACCATGCTGCAAGGCAATTGGCAAATGCCACCAAAACAGTTCCACAACTTTCAACTATTACCCCTCGTTGGCTCACTCATTTGTTGCAATGGTTGCCTGTCGAAGCAGGTATTTATCGTGTTAACCGTGTAAACAATACAGATGATATTCAAGTTGCCTGTACACAACGTGATGAAGCCACGCTCCCACAGACTTTTGTGGATTATGATCCGCAAGCACGTGAATATTTCTTAAATGGTGTTTCGACCGTTTTGGATATTCATACTCGTGTTGCTGATCTCTACAGCAGCCCACATGATCAGATTAAAGAACAATTACGTTTAACCATTGAAACCATTAAAGAGCGTCAAGAAAGCGAGCTGATCAATAACCCTGAATATGGTTTATTGGCAAGCGTGGCAGATGAACAGCGTATCTCTACCTTAAATGGTCCACCGACACCCGATGACTTTGATGATTTACTCCGTAAAGTTTGGAAAGAACCAGGCTTCTTTTTGGCACATCCAGATGCAATTGCTGCATTCGGCCGTGAGTGTACTCGTCGTGGTGTTCCACCACCAACGGTCAGTTTATTTGGTTCGCAGTTCATCACATGGCGTGGTGTACCACTGATTCCATCGAATAAGATTCCAGTGGAAGATGGTAAAACCAAAATCTTGTTGTTACGTGTTGGTGAAAAACGCCAAGGTGTGGTGGGATTATTTCAACCTGGTCTAGCAGGTGAGCAATCTCCGGGGCTTTCTGTACGCTTCATGGGTATCAATCGTAATGCCATTGCCTCTTATCTGATCTCACTGTACTGCTCATTAGCGGTATTGACTGAGGATGCGTTGGCTGTGCTCGAAGATGTGGAGGTGGACAAGTATCATGACTACCCAGTTAACTACAAGTAATTTTCAAGGTAGTCCAACGGGTTCTGAAGTGGTCGGTGTTAGCCCACCGTCCAACTTCCCAGATGAAGCAACACTTTCACGACTTGCCTCTGAATTTTTTGCTGCCTTGCCAAATTCTGGTAGTGGTCATTCCTCTGGTTTGAATTTGGACTTGCCTAATGTGGGTACGCCACCTCATCAACCACAACCCGCTGAACCTTTCGCTGCGCTCAGTGGTCGTGCGCCGAATATTGCTTATGAAAAAAGTTTGAATCCTGAATATCCTGAGCATATTCCGAACTATCCTGACTATCCTGAACGTCGTGCGATCGCCTCTGCGCCAGTCGTGGGGGGTGCCAATTTACCACGTCCACCCATTGAACCTAATTTTCCACAAGCGGTTCATAGTGCGCCGAATGTACCTTTAGTTGAACCATCTCGTCCTTCAACAAACGATGCGTCACCCTTTTATTTTTTAAATGATTTTACAACACCGAGTTCGTCAAGTTCTGAATTTGATGCTGCCAATTTTGCCACAGCACAATCATTTCAATTGCCTCATGGTGATGCGTTAAAAAGTTTGTTGCAGCAAGATTCTCAAGCTTCAACTCAAGCAAAAAATAACGCCTCTTCAGGCTTTTATTTCTTGGATCTGCCGCAACACAATGCGGGTTACGGCAATTATCAACCTTCACAGCCACACTTTGTTGCCAATGCCGCTCAGCCCTTAGATATTCAAGCGATCCGTCGTGACTTCCCCATTCTGCAAGAACGCGTCAATGGTCGTCCTTTGGTCTGGTTTGACAATGCAGCAACGACACAGAAACCACAAAGCGTGATTGATCGTATTGCCTATTTTTATCAGCACGAAAATTCCAACATTCATCGGGCTGCACATGAACTGGCAGCACGAGCAACTGATGCTTATGAACACGCCCGTAATGTAGTGGCACGTTTTATTGGGGCAAAATCATCAAAAGAAATTATTTTTGTTCGTGGCACCACCGAAGGCATCAACCTGATTGCCAAGACATGGGGTGAACAGAATATTGGTGAGGGTGATGAGATTATTGTTTCGCATCTTGAACATCACGCCAATATCGTACCATGGTTCCAGTTGACCAAAAAAGTCGGTGCCAAACTGCGTGTCATTCCTGTGGATGATACGGGGCAAATCATTTTGGAAGAACTGCCAAAACTGATTAATGAGCGCACCAAACTGATTTCGATTACCCAAGTGTCCAATGCCCTTGGTACGGTCACACCTGTGGCAGAAGTGATCAAGATTGCCCATGCCAAAGGTGTCCGTGTCTTGGTCGATGGTGCTCAATCTGTTTCGCATATGCCAACTGATGTCCAAGCGATTGATGCCGATTTCTTTGTATTTTCTGGGCATAAAGTATTTGGACCGACAGGCATTGGTGCAGTTTATGCCAAACCTGAAATTCTGGAGACCATGCCCGTTTGGGAAGGTGGCGGCAATATGATTCAGGATGTGACCTTTGAACAAGTCATTTACCAACCGGCCCCAAATAAGTTTGAAGCAGGAACAGGTAATATTGCTGATGCGGTAGGTTTAGGTGCTGCTTTAGAATATGTTGAGCGCCTTGGTATTCATAATATTGCACGTTATGAACATGACTTACTGGAATATGGCCAGCATGCGTTAAGCAGTGTCACGGGGTTAAGACCCATTGGTACAGCCCGAAACAAGGCCAGTGTGATGTCCTTTACCCTTGAAGGTTATTCCACTGAACAAGTGGGCAAAGCACTCAATCAACATGGCATTGCAGTACGTTCAGGGCATCATTGTGCTCAGCCTATCTTACGTCGTTTTGGTGTGGAACAAACTGTGCGCCCTTCTTTGGCATTTTATAACACCACTGAAGAAATTGATTTGTTGGTATCAGTCTTACATCAACTTTCAAGAAATAAGCGAAGTAGTTAAATCTACTCCAATAAAAAAAGACTGCCTCAGCGCAGTCTTTTTTATTGGCATTATTATGAATGGGATGGGCTAAATTTAGTCACATTTTCCGCCTGTTTCTTTAGAAGTACGGAGTTGTATTCTCCTGGTGGAATATTATTTAAATAATAATTTCCAACATGATACAGCCTCCAGCGAATTGGATCATGCGTGGTGTGAGTTCGTGCATTACGCCAGAAACGGTCTAGGTTCCATTTCGATAAAGTTGAACTTGCCCCAAGTAATCCAAAAATTTCACTCGAAATTTTTAAAGATGCATGATCAGACTGACTACGGGTGGCAGCAACCGATAAAATCAATTCAGTTTGTAAGTCTTCATCTTCTACATTTGCCAAATGCTGTTCAAAAATTTGTGCCGAACGATCCAATAGTACCTCAGCTGAACGAACCAAAACAGCAAATTCACCAATCTGTTTGATGATATGAGGTTCATGCGTAGGCGAATCGACCCCACTTTCTACCCAAGGTCGAGCATGATGTTGTAAATAATCGATCCCGCCTTGTAATGCCCCCTTGGCAATTCCTGTGTCCATTGCAGCGTGTAAAATCTGAGGCCAAGTCAGTCCCGTACGTAAAACCGTGCCTAAACCACCCGTATTTCGCTTGGCAACATAACGTTCATCAACAACCACATCTTTAAAATTAACAGTGCCACTGACGCTATTATTTTGTCCCATCGCATCCCAGTCATCAAGCAACTCCACTCCCTGTGTATCTCGATGAATTAAAATCGAGACTGGTCCATCATCACTACCGGCAAATAAAGAAATCCATTCTGCAAGTAAAGAGCCAGTAGAATAGAATTTACTGCCATTTAAAATTAATTGCCCTTCTGAATTTCGCTCTACACGCGTCTTATGCTGAAATTTATCTTTACCACCCACTTCTGCAAGAGCATTACCCAAACGCTTTCCGCTTAAGATATCACCCAGTAACTGATCACGAATTTCATCATCATAGCCCGTTAAAACGCCTCGGAACATGGTGAAGTGAATCTGTAATAACTGCCCGACACCACCATCAGCGGATGAAATAATTTTCACCACATTGACCAAGGTTGAAATACTGGCGCCTAAGCCCCCAAATTGCTTGGGTACAATAATCGCAGTTAAACCAGATTCTGAAATTAAGCGAGCTTGTTCATAAGGTACGGTCTTGTTATAACTGGGATCACGAGCAAATTGATTCAGTTGATCCGCCACCTCTTTTGCAATATCAAGTGCTTCTTGCTCACTTTGAATATGCCTGATACTACCTAATTCTAAAAAATTACGTTGGTTAATGTCGTTCATTGTTAACTCCGGAAAATCTGTTCTTTTTTATGCGCAAACTTCAAGTACATTGTTTTTAAACAAGCTTGGCGCATGGGTAAGCAAAGTTTTGGTATATGTATGTTGAGGATGACTCAGCACTTGATCTGTTTCGCCATATTCAACAATATGTCCATTTTTTAATACGGCGACTCGATCTGCGATTGCACGAACAACCCCTAGGTTATGGGTCACAAATAGTAAGGTCACACCTTGCTGTTGGAGGTCTTGTAGCAGTTTTAAGATGGAAGCCTGAACTGAAACATCCAAAGCAGATGTAATCTCATCACAAATCAAAACATCAGGTTGGCACAGCAAAGCTCGCGCGATAGCCACTCGTTGTCGCTCCCCACCCGATAAATCTCTTGGATAGAGTTCTTGAACCTGTATAGGCAGAGAGACTTGTTTAAGTACCTGCGTGACTTTTTCTATGGCTTCTTGTCGAGATGCTCCAAAGAAATGCTGTACAACTTTAATTAATGTCTGACCAATCGTATGCGCTGGATTCAAAGCCTTATAAGGGTTTTGAAAGATATATTGCAGTTTATGCCGCTGCTGCAAATGACGCTGTTGCCCATGCAACGACAAGACATCATCTGCTAATGTAATTTGTCCATCTGCATTTTCATTCAGGCCAGCAATGACACGCGATAAAGTGGTTTTTCCTGAACCCGATTCACCCACCAATGCTAAACATTCGCCTTTTTTGAGTTGAAATGAAATATCAAAAAGTGCCTGTTGTTGCCCATACCATGCATTAATATGTTCAACTTTTAATAAAGCTTCCCGGTCTGTTTCTCTTTCAATCACTTGATGATCAATCTCTTTAAAATGAATCACACCGACGTGGTCCGAATGGTGACAAGCAACAAAATGCGGATCAAACTCATCTTTTAATTGAGTTAATTCAGGTTGTTTTTGACGACATATATCTGTGGCGAAAGTACAACGTGCCGCAAAAGCACATCCCACTGGACGCTCATTGGGCGAAGGAGCATGTCCTTCAATTGGAGATAAATATTTACGAATGGCCACATCGGGAATGGCGTTCAGTAAACCTTGCGTATAAGGGTGCTTAGGCGTTTCAAATAGTTGGGTTAATGCCGCATCTTCTGCAATTCGACCCGAATACAGAACAATCACCCGATCTGCAATATCTTTTACCACCGTTAAGTCATGCGATACATAGATAGCAGCAACGTTATATTCCCGACATAATTTACGAATGATATTCAACACCAATGTCTGTGTCGTCACATCTAACGCGGTGGTTGGCTCATCCAAAACGATCAAACGTGGCTGTAGCAAGAATGCCAAGGCCAATAAAATTCGTTGTTGTTGCCCACCCGAAAGCTGATGAGGATAGCGCTTTAAAAATAGATCATCATGCGGCAATCCCACTTCATTTAAAATTTTGGCAACCTTTTGGTATTTTTCCTTACTAGATAGCTGTGTTTGATGGACGTCTAATAGTTCAAATAAATGTTGACCAATACTTAATGCTGGGTTGAGTGCTGTTCCAGGATCTTGAGCGACATGACTGATTTTATAACCACGAACCTGACGTAAAGCATGATCATCTAAACTGAGAATATCTTGATTCTCTAGCTCAATTGAGCCTTGAATAATCTTGGCTCCATAGCGTGCATAGCCCAATAAGGCACTTGATAATGTCGTTTTACCTGAGCCACTTTCTCCAACTAGCCCTAGAACTTCTCCTTCTCGTAGGCTAAATGAAATATCAGAAACGATGTGATTGCCGGTGTTGACCAATGCCACGGTTAGATCTTTTACAGTCAATACGGTATTTTTAAATAGATATGCCATGCTTATTTTTCCTCAATCCGAGCTGCTGCACGTCCAACGCCCTCAGCCAATACATTCGTTCCGAGCGCAAACAAAGCAATTAAGATGACAGGAGCAAATACCGCCCATGGCTGTACCAATAAACCAGCGCGATTTTCATTAATCATGAGTCCCCAATCTGCTGCTGGAGGTGCCACACCATAACCAAGAAAAGCCAAACCAGATAACATACCCACAGCCCATGTCAGCATCACACCAAGATGGATGAGTAAAGGCGTCAACATGTTGGGTAAAATTTCACGAAATAAAATATAGGTTTTTGAGTACCCGAGAATTCTGGCTGCTTCGATATATTCTTGTTCCACCAGATTCAGTGCAACGCTTCGCGCAAGACGCACTACGCCAGGAATAAAAGCAATTGAAACCGTTAAAACGATGAGCCAAGGTTCCCGACCTAACATTGAAACGATAAGCAAGACCAATATAAGGTCCGGAAAGGCCATAAAAACATCAGTCAGCCAAGTCACAAACTGATCAATCTTATTTCGAGCAAAAGCAGCGAGTATGCCTAAACTAGAGCCAATAATTAATGCAACCAAACTGGCAGCCAGTGTCATCCAGATAATAGAAGCCCCACCAGCAAGGACACGCGACCACACATCATGACCAATATAATCATATCCAAGAAACGATTTTCCTTCAGGCGGACCATATGTCATGCCGATCAAAGCAGTGGGCTCAAATGGAACCAATAGCGGTCCAACCAGTGCAAAAATCAACACTAACGTCGTGACTACAAATCCAAAACGTACTTGTCTTTCACGAATTAATGTTTGAAAAAAATTTCTTTGATACCAATGAAGTGAGCTCATTTCCCACCTCCTTGCTGAATGTTCTTTAACGCATTGCGGCGGTCAACAGGTTTTACCGTAATTGGTCGACCCGACTTCCATAAACGTAATGCCTGACGACGGCCTGGCGAACGTGCTTTATGTCTTTTGGCTGTTCGTATTTTTGGTGTGAGTAAGGTCGTTATTAAATCGGCAATTAAATTAACGGCTACCACACAAATGGTCAGCAATAAAACAATTGCTTGAATGGTCGGGATATCTCTTAATTCAATTGCTGCATTGAGTGCATTACCAATACCAGGATAACTGAAAACCACTTCAATAATGAGAGCTCCACTCAGCAGAACCCGTATCGTTAATGCTGTTCCCTGCACCACTGGCACCAATGCATTTGGTAAAACATGTTTCCATATGATCCGTCGCTCAGGAATACCACGTAATCGTGCAGAGGTCACATAGTCCGACTCAAGTGCATCAATCATGGAACCCCGCACCAACCGCATCAGATATGGAATAAGCGATAAGGCCAAGGTTAAAATCGGTAAAACTAAGAACTCTATTTGGCTAAAAGCTGACTGCTCTGGAATCAACAAAGATGCAGCTGGCAATATGTGCAGGATTGAGGTTGAGAAAAACATCATTAACCAGATTGCAATCACAAATCCTGGAACAGCCTTGAATAGAATAGAGCTAGAAACAATAATACGATCTAGTTTGCTATCGCGACGGAGTGACAGCCATACACCCAGTACCACAGAAATTGGTACAGTAATGACAATAACTAAGATCGTTAATGCAACGGTGTTACCAAAATAATTCTGAACAATCTGCACAACAGGTACATTTGAATCAATCGAACGGCCGAAATTACCTTGCAATAATTGACTCAACCAATGCCAGTATTGAATCAATATTGGATCGTTCAGGCCCAATTGTTCACGAAGTATTTGAACCGTCACTTCTGGTGCTTCTGGGCCCAAAATGACGCGAGCCGGATCAGATGGGAGTGCTTGTGTGGCAATAAATACAATGAGACTAATCACAAATACAACCAATACACCTGACAACAACCGTGTGAAAAACCAAGGTAACCATGCTGGTATTTCAAATGATCTCGTCATTGTTTGATGTGAAATGGCTGTCTCTATATTGCTGGATTGCGTTGTCATAGCGGTCATCCCCTACGCCAAAATTCATCTGTACGCCACGCAGCAAAGCCTGTGCGATCGGGTGTTACGCCACCAATTTGGCCAGAATGTGCATCGAGTACATTATTAAAACCCCAAATGACCAAACCACCTTGCTCATGTTGAATATGCTGTGCTTCATGAATGAGAACTTTGCGTTTTTCCAAATCAGGCTGTTGTAATGCTGTATGAACCAATTCAGTAAAACGTTGATTGTTAAATCGGGTTTTATTATTTGCCGCACCCGGCCCATCAATTTGCAAGACGGTTAATAAAAAAGGTCGTGAAACGTTTGAACCAGTACTAAATGCCCAATCCTGTTTTACAGCATCCGCAAAGGTGGCAGCTTCAACCTGTTTAACATTAACGATAACACCAGCCTGAGCCGCATGCTGAGCAAAAACCAATGCGGCATTGCTATCTGGCCCTGTATACAAATCAACCGCCAAGCTATTGCTAAAACCGGCTTCTTTCAACAATGCCTTAGCTTTATTTAAATCTTGCTTACGCTGTAGAATACTGTGGTCATACACAGGATCACTAAAGGAATAGAGATCATTTGCAACTCGTCCTTGACCAGCTAAAGCCCGTTTAACCAAATCATCTCTATTGGCAATCAATCTAAAAGCTTGACGTACTCGAGGATCATTGAAAGGTGCTTTTGAGGTATTCATATCAAAAGATTGCCAAGCATCTGTTTCAGATGAAACGAGATTCAATCGTTTATTGGCTTGAATTAAAGAAATATGCTCGGCACTTACCCCTGAAGCAATGTCAATTTGACCAGATTGCAAAGCAGCAAGACGTCCTGTCTGATCTTTAAAATCAATGATTTCTATTGCATCAGCATAAGGCTTATTTTCTTTCCAATAGTTTTCAAAACGAACAAAGCGTGAACGTTGACCTGGCGTAAAACTGTCAAGCTTAAAGGGCCCAGCCCCGACCACATTTTTAACTGGGTCATAATCTGTAGGAACAATCCCTCCCCAACTCATCCATGCCTCAGGTAAAGCAACTAAGCCTTTTCCTTGAGCAAAAGGGATCTCAACGGTGTATTCATCGACCTTCTTAACTCCATCTCGTTGCAATGAATAAAGATAGGCAGCAAACGGAGACGCGAGTTTAGGATCCGTCAAACGGCGTAAGGAGAAAATAACATCATCAGCAGTAATCGTTTTACCGTGATGAAATTCGAGACCTTTTTTTAGGCGAATGGTCCATTTCGTTCCATCATTATTTGGTTCCGCAAATTCAGCAAGTGCAAGTTTAGGTTGGATATCTCTGCCCCATTCCCATAATTTGGCATATAAAGGCCACCCTCTAAATGCACTGGACATACCAATAGGTTTATGTGCGTCTAAATTACCTGCTTGATTGCCATTGATTACTCCAATTTTGATCACACCGCCTTTTTTCGGTACATCATTTTGAGCTGTGCTTGCAGGAGCATTGTCAGAACTTGAAGAATCAGTTTTAGAACATCCTATAAGGCTAATTGCAGCAACAGCTCCAACACCTAATCCAGTTTGTTTAATCAATTCTCGACGTGTAATTTTGTTCATTTTTTCTCCCTTAAACTGCAATTTCTTGATTCAAGAGAGAATCAATGGATGAATTTTTATTGAGCTTAGGTAACTCAAAACCATGATCTAGCTCTAATAAAGGGAACAATAAATCAGCTACACGATAGGCTTCTCCAATTAAAGGAAAACCAGATAAGATAAAGGCTGATACGCCATAGCTCTCGTATTCTTTAATTCGCTCAGCAATATTTTCAGCACTACCAACCAAGGCAGTACCTGCTGCTGGGTTTAAAATATCAAAACCAAATAAAGATGGCCCCGTCCAAACATTAGGATAAATTTCAAAATCTTTTGCGTGAGGTAATACCCCTTGTCGTAACAAAGTGAGATTTCTTTGAACGATCGGATTTGAGCTTTGATAACTCTCAAAAGTTTCATCAGAAGGAAGCTGCCGTTTAACCGCTTCAATTGCATAATCTATATCAATCTTGTCGAGTAACGACTGAGCATACTGCCAAGCCTCTTCTTCTGTTTCCCGAACAATAATTTGTAATCGAGTACCAAATTCTAAAGTACGTCCAATTTTTGCCGCCTCAACGGCAACTTTGCTGAACTTTTCTCCAAGCAGCGGAGGCGTATTCGCAAAACTTAAATACACATCGAGTAATTCAACAGAATGCTGAACGCCTTTCGTAGAAGTTCCTGCTCCCCATAAAGGTACACCCTGCTTTTGAGTTGGACCACGCCATTTGGACATAGGAGATCCACCTTCTAGACGTGGAGCAATTTGAATAAATTCCCCCTCAAATCCAGTCCTATCACCTAAATAGTTTTGTTGAAATGCTGTCCAGTATTCTTTACTAAAGTCATAACGATCATCATGAGTATAGTGAATACCTAAAGCTGCCAACCCTTTATCATTTCCATTGACGACATTAAACAACAAACGCCCTTTAGAAAATGCATCAAAAGTTTGCGCATATTTTGCCAAAACTGCTGGCTGGACTTCTCCAGGATGTTGGGCAACCAGAAACTTTAAACGTTCAGTAAATGGAATTAAACTCGCAGCAACAGCAAGTGTTTCATATTCACTGGTACCCATAAGTGAACCATAAAAGCCAAGTCGATCCGCAGTAATCGCAATCTGTTGCAAGTGTTCATAATCGGTATCCCACCGCCCAGATTCCAACCAAGGATATGGCCCATCTGGAGAAGTGAGATACCATAAAAGTTTTACAGCCATAGTATTCTCTATATTTATATTTGAATCAGATTTCTAATGAAGTGGAAGTAATCCAAGCGACTTCGCTTTATCGGTTAAACCACTCATTCGCCACTGCTGGTGTAAAACACCCTGTCCGTATTCACGGCTTCCCCCAGCTAATTCAGCAAGTAGCTGAATCTGTGCACCTTCCTCAAGCAATAAGATAAATTCAGCTGTTTCTTGTAATCCCTGACGTCCCCATACAGTTGCACCACCGTTAGCTTCTAAAATTGCTCGATGTTCGATATCAACTTTGAGTTGATCTAAAATGAAATCTACTTCTGCCTGACGGCGATCAATATAAATCGGTAGTTCTTTAAATAAATGAAAGCGCTGAACAGGCACATAACGAATCGGTAAGGTACGATGGGTTTGCGCCCAAGCCCCTAAATTCGGCGCGTGTACATGAGATATTGTGGTGACATCTGCATGCTCGCGAAAAAGTTTGTTATAACGCCCACCTGCATTTTTTCTACCCAATAAAACTTCACCATCAATTGTCTCCACAAGTACTTTGCTTTTTTGATCTTTAGACCACGGTCCTGCATAGTTAAAAGTGACTAAGGTATTATCAGGTCCACGTTCAACAAAATTAACCGTTCCATTTGCCGTGATTGTTCTTGTTTCACGGAACACTTCAAAAGCAAATTCAGCTTTTTCACGATTCGATTCGATAAAATCATTGAGTTCAGGAGACAGTGGGGTTTGAATAAGTGTTGTCATGATAAATATCCTATTAAAATTGTTTATTTTGGCGGCGCTTTAAAACTTCGAGCAAAGGACGGTGATCAACCCAAGTATTAATATCGACATCACGCTCGAGAAAACCGTGTAACCAAAGGAAATCTTTTTGTTGTCTTAACAGCTCTAAACGCTCTTCACTTAATGATGGATGTAAAGACTTATGAAAATTATTACGGTAGGCTGTCGCGACACTCTCTGCACCTGCAATCGTTTCATCTTCAAGAATAACCAGCACTTCATCTAAATGATCTTGAGCCCAATCTGCGGTATCAAACAGCTCTTCCAGAAAATCAACCACAACCTCAAAGTGATCTTTCAATAAGTCTTCATGTACAGTAATTGGACGAGGCGTACCATTGTTTACACGAGAGGTCACATCCTCAAATTGATCCAAATCAATCCCAACTTTTAAACCGCGTTTTGTCGCAGCTTCGACAGCCGATGCTCCTTTAACATAAACAGCATCAACTTCACCTGTGATTAATGCATCTAATCCAGACCAATAGGTACTGGCATCACGTTGTTGTGTATTCGATTCTGCTCGTTCAGGGACTTCAATAAAATCCACATCACGGAAGGTTAAATTTGCGAGTTGCAAAGCACCTCGAATACCCTGTAAAGACATCGCTCTAAAAATGCTACCTGCCCGTTTGTCTGCATATTCAGGTAAAGCAACTTTTACATTTTTTAAATGCTCCGGTTTGCTGATTTCAGAATCAGGGCGAACAATGATCACTTGCCATTCATCAATCCATGTCAAACCAATGAGTCGACTTGGAGCACCTTCAGAACGAGCAGCTAATGCTGGAACATTTCCACCTTCACGGAATAATGCGGGTAGTTGATGATCAAAATGATGAACAGATAGACCTTTACGGGCATCTTGTAAAACAGCAACATCAATACCATGCTGTTCAAACTTTTCGATCAGTGTCCCACGTTTTAGTGAGATACCTGTTGCTGTTGGTACTGGACATCGAGTGACCCAGATTTCAGATAATGGACTTTTTACAAATTCTTTAGAATTTTCTTTTTTATCGATAACAAGTGACATAGGTATTCCTTAGGATATTTCCAATTTCATATCACTTGTATTGAGCAGTTTTTATGCCAAGAAATCTTATTTTTATTTTTCAATTACTTAAGTTTTTATAGATAAAAAATTGTTTCTTTTTCACCAACCATTTTTATCTAATGTTGTTTTATCAACAGAGATCTTACAAAATTTAATCAGGTTTACAATCAAATCTTATAACTACTGATTTAAAATTTTTTTAGCGTCATTTATGTTAAAAATAACTAAATATAAAAAAAGCCACATCTGGAAATGTGGCGAAAGGTGTAACTATGCTTGTACGGCTTTACCGTATTTTTAAGTTAACTGAATTAGCTTAAATCAAACTGAATTTATAGAACTAAAGGGAATGCTCTCCAATCTATATTGATTATAAGACTGATAAAAAATATAAGTTTTATAAGATATAAAATGAGCTTCATTAAAAATATATGATTTATTTTTTGTAGTTTTTTAAGTGAATAAATTAGATAAAAAATAAGCCCTTGTAATAACAAGGGCTTATTTAGATATTTGGCGGAAGCGGTGAGATTCGAACTCACGGAGGACTCACACCCTCGTCGGTTTTCAAGACCGGTGCATTAAACCGCTCTGCCACGCTTCCAATGGCGGCTATCATATAAATAAAAATTAGAATTAGCAAATCTTTTATTCAAAACAATCAATCAAATGCTCAAAATAAAATCAAAACAGTAAAAATTTAAACATTTTTAGATTTTTCATAGCAAATTGAGTTGATATACCACACTTTTTTTCCTAATGGAGTAATGACTTCCACCTCATCATCCACCTCTTTGCTCAATAATGCACGTGCCATTGGAGACTCAATCGAAATATGCTGGGGATGATGATCATAAATTTCATCTATCCCAACAACCCTTAATTTTTTTTGCTCCCCGTCATCATTTTCAATCTCTACCCAAGCTCCAAAATAAACTTTGCCCTCTTGTTCAGGCATATAATCGACAATTTTTAATTCTTCTAAACGTTTTCCTAAATATCGGACACGACGATCTATTTTTCTGAGTATTTGTTTATTGTATTGATATTATAACCCCACCTTAAAACATACTATTTCTAGTATTCTGTATTGACAATAGATCAAATAATGATAAGTTTAAATTGAGAAAACCTCATACTTCATACTAAATAGTATATGGCTTACGTTAAGAAAATTTATGTAAATTACAAAGATTGTTCTACTCAAACCACCTTAGTCTTGCCTTGCCTCTTGACTGAGAAAGGAATCATCATTTCTCATTTGCGCTATTTGGCTTGGTTTAATTCAAAAAGTGAATCATGGAAAGAAAGATCTTGTTATGCACTTAAACTTTTATTGAAGTATATAAATTCAGTTCCACAAATTGAGAATGCTACTAAATTACTGAAAGCTTTCACCGAGGCATTAATCACAGGCACAATTGACCCAACAACCCGTACAGATTCTCTTAATCTTTATTGGCGACCACGCACAGTCAGAGATACCAATAATCTATTATTTCATATTACCCATTACACTGATTTTCTGACTTCACAGGATGAACATTCAACAATTCGTATAAATCCATTTCGCAAAGCCACAAGTTATGAAGAGCGTCTAAATTGGTGCGCTTATTATCATAAACAAGCAAATGTCTTTCTAAATCATTTAACTAAAAGAGATTTATCACAGCAGCAAGTTCGTTTGGTTGGATCGTTCAATGAAGACCTGATTGATTTTGAATATGCAGTTCGTTTCCCTGAAGATCAAATTGAAAGATTGATTTACTTAGGGTTCGAAAAAAATGGTAAATATGACTATAAATCGCAAGCGATTACGATGTTGATGAATTACGGTGGGCTTAGGAAAAGTGAAATTTTTCATATTTACACTTCAGATATCACATTAAACCCAAACCGTCCTCAAGAAGCTCTTGTTCGTGTTTATCATCCTGAATTAGGTCTAGCTCCAGACCCTCATTTCAAAAATAGACGTGAATTTCTTTTATCCAAAACATCATTGAAGCCTAGAAATAACTATCCATTTACCGAACGTTTATATGCAGGATGGAAGTCCCCATTACTTACATCTAAACAAGGTTACTTTGAGGTTGTATTTAACCCTCCTGAAAAAGCTAAAGATTTCTTATTAATTTGGGCAAACTATCTCAAATATCAGCGTGTAGAGCCGCTGAAAAGTAATCCACATCCTTTTGCATTTACAAATAATTTAGGTCAGCCTGAAACTATAAAAAACTTTCAACGCCTGCATAAACGTGCAGTAGAGCGTATCGGGCTAATTTGCAAAAAATCTCTTGGTACGACTGAGCATGGTCATCGTCATGCATATGGATTTCGTGCGCGTCAGGCTGGTTTAAATCAAGTCGAAATTCAAAAAGCTATGCATCATAAAAGCCCAACATCATGTCTTGTTTATATCAAACCAACAATTGAAGAAGTCCAAGAAAAGTTGAGAGCGATTAAATGATTAAACCTCAAGCAATCAGACGAATTGAAAGTAAACGATTTAATAAAGAGTTTTCGACTTTTCCTAGCTTAGATTCTTTAAAACAATTTTGTAAAAATGAAGGTATTACAAACTCAGTACTCTATAAACAGAAATATAGAGAATATGGGCTACCTGCTCATCCCGAAAGAATTTATGACGAATGGATTAGCTATAAAGATTTTTTTGAAATAGCTGATTTTATTTCATATGTCGAACTAAAAAATTTGATTGAAAACAAAAATCTTAAAAATGCGAAAGAGTACAAAGCTTTTATTTTAAAATTAAATGATCTAAGTCTTCCACTTGATCCACAAACTGCATATCCAAATGAATGGGAAAACTGGTATAAATTTTTAGGTAAAACAGAACCATTTAAGCCAGATTTTATTTCTTCTGACTATGTCACTTGGGCAATAAAAATTAAAGAATTTATGACTAAAGCTCGTGGTGGAGGTACTAAAGAAACTCAGCTTTGTCGTTTCGTTCGTCTTTATATTGAACAATTTGATAAAAGCAAAACACCACATGCTTTTCTTATACAGGAAAAATTCGATGTAAAACCCTTTCGAGATATTCTTGAAAATATAGAATCTGAACCTATGAGGAGGAAACTCGTTGTTTATGTCAATGAATTCTTAGATTACATTATTGACAATGATTTAACGATTGAAGATGAAGAAACAGGCGAAATAGTACGAGTCGATAATGCTAGAAATCCGTTCAGCCTTTTACTCAATCAACAAAATATATCATCTAGCTCAATCCGCTCTGAAACAACAAAGCCATGCTTACAATACCATTTTGTTAAAAAAGCTCAAGAATGGATTATTCCAACCAATGCAAAAAACTTTCAAGATTTAGAGCACCTTCATAAATTCGATGCAGATTGGGTAAAAGTAAGCTTTGATCAATTAGATTTACATGATTTAGATTGTGTATACCGTGTAATTGATAATCAAGCATATTTATGGTGCCCAACTGACTGGATTCATACTTATACACTCACCAAAGTTCCCTTAAGAGGACGACAAATCGCCTATAATGATTCTGGTGAAGCCGATGAGTATATTGCAGATTTAGATCAACAAAACAAAATCATTTGGCTAAAAAATAATTCCCCACTTTCACGATTAACCAAAGAACAATCGTTCATCAAAAGAATGCCTGATGGTCAAACAGGTATGTTTACCACTACAAATAAAACAAATAACAATGGGCAAGGCTACACAATTCCGTGGATACCCGAAGACTTAGCATATTGGCTTATTAGGCTAAGGAAATGGCAACAAAAATATAATTCTATCTCATACCCCAGTGCTTGGATTAATTGCCAAAGAACAAATTTAAATGAGGTACAAAGAAAAGCCAAAGGATTGAATTGTTTTCTTTTTAGGCGCTTTAATGATTTTGAACCAGCAAATGTCGGAAATGCTTTAACCCCAAGATTAGCGGCTGCTCTTTATAATATACAGCCCTCAAATCTTTGCTTAGCTACACTTGAAGGAAATAGAGCAATTTTAGGTGCATATAAGTCTAAATATACACCTCATAGCATGCGTGTTAGCCTCATTACAGCCTATGTTCTTGAAATGGGTATGCCTATTGAAATCGTGATGAAGATCGTTGGCCATAGCTCCGTGATCATGTCGATTTATTATTGCAAAGTTTCCAATCATGATATTAGAACTCGATTAGAAGAAGGTGAAAAAATAGCCTTAAAATCTGAAGTTGAATCAATTCAAAGGACAATTGAGCAAAATAAAATTGAAAGTGTTAAAAACCAATTAATTGGTAATAATTTGGAGTTACTGCAAGCTTTATCTAATGAGGTTCCTGCAGGAAATTTTATTTTTAGAGATTACGGTATTTGCCCTTTTGCAGCTTCAAGATGTGAGGATGGTGGTGAGTTAATAAAAAGTAGTTCATTCTATACCCCTACACCCCAAGGTTATTTAGGAACTCAGAATTGTATCCGTTGTAGACATTTTATAACTGGGCCTGCCTTTATTGGTGGTTTATTGGCAATTACAAATGAGATCTTACTCCAATCCAATGATCAATCTGAAATATGTTCGAAACTACAAATTAAAATCAATCAGATTAATCAAGATATTGATAATATTGAAAAAGAAGAATATATAGCCAATTTGAAGAAAGAAAAATTTGAAGGCACAGCAAACAGATCCAAGCTTGAGACTGAACTTCGAAATTTCGAATCTGAATATGAAACAGCCGCTAAAAAATTGGATATGCTTTTATGCGATATCCAATCGGCTTATAGTCATATTACGAAATGCCACAAGCTCATCAACAACAATCCCCTTATAGAGAGCGATGAAAAACTTTCCTTAATTACAGCCCCTAATGCTGAATTGATATTAGAAATGGAAGAAGTGAGCCATTATCAACAATTACAAGAAGTCTGTGAAAATGCAGCCATTTATAAATCTTGTAATGCAGATCAAGCTATTTATCCAAGAACTCAGCTCATTGATAAAATGGCAATGTTTAATGAAATTATGCCCGCTTTATTCATGTTATCTAAAGAACAGCAACTTTCAGCAGGCAATCAAATTTTCAAGTTATTGATGAGTCGTCTCAAATCTTGGGATAAAGTGCAAAGTGTTATAGATGGAAAGCTTAAACTAATAGAACTTTCTGAAACTGAACAAATTTCAAAATCAGAGATTGAACTCATTCTACATAATTCACCAAATTTAATTGAGGTAAGTCGTGAATCCTGAAGAGTTATTACATAAGTTAAAACATGGATCATCACTTAAAATCCAACAGTCACTCGATGCAATCTATGAAGTATGTATGGAGCAACAGGAACGTGGAATTCAGGATTTTTCTGTAAGTACGATTGCTAATTTAGGATTTAACAGAGGTGTTCCTAAAGCGCAAAGCATCAGAAATAAGACAGGTGAAAAATATAGAGCACTGATTCAATGTTTTGCAGATTCATCCCAGACGACTAAATTAACAAAACCATCTCCAACAGACAATGCGTGGATTGAAGAAATTCAAAACCCCAAACATCAGTTGCTTGTCCGTATTATGGCATCTGAGTTAAAGGAAGCTCAACAAATGATCCGTGAAATCATTCCACCTAAACAAAGGATTGATATTTATGATCATAAGAATATGATACCCGATGAATCTTTTAAGCTTTCTGATCAAGAAGTACGGGCATTACAATATTTATTGTCTACAGATTTCCAAAAAAAATGGAATTTAAAGCCTACACATTATGGTGAGCTTGTAGATGAGTCAAATAAGCCTGTTTTTAAAGTGTCAACATTGGATGCCTTACGCAAGGCTTTGGAGTATTTGTCTTGAATCGTAAATTATTAACGGTTGAAGGTTATCAACGTTTACAAGATGAGTTAAATGATTTAGTTCGTAAAGAACGTCCTGAAATTACTAAAATTGTGTCTTGGGCAGCCAGTCTAGGCGATCGATCGGAAAACGCTGATTACATCTATAATAAAAGAAAGTTACGTGAAATTGATCGTAGAATTAGATACTTAACCAAGCTTTTTGAGGTGGCACATAAAGTTGAATATAGCCCTGAACAAGATGGAAAAGCGTATTTTGGTGCTTGGGTTGAATTAGAGAATGACGACGGTGAAACCATTAAATTTCGCATAGTGGGTGACGAGGAGATTTATGGTAATAAAGACTATATTTCCCTCCAATCACCTATGGCTAAAGCTTGCTTAGGTAAGTCTGTAGATGATGAAGTCCAAGTACAAACACCTACTGGTAAGAAAATTTGGTATATTACAAACATTGTTTATAAAAAAGTCACTTAATAGTTTGTTTTTTCAAAATAAATCTAGTATAAAAAAACATACTTATAACATTTAAATAATTTGCTATGTCTGATTCAGATAGAAGTGCTGTTGACACACTAAAGGGTTATTTTTATCAATTTGATCAATCCATTCTTAAATTATTGAGTCTTGAATCACCTGAGGATAGCGTGGCTATAGAATGTCTTGAGGATATAGATATAAAAACAGCTACTGAGGTCTCAGCTATACAGTGTAAATATTATGCTAAGACAGAATACAATCATTCAGTGATTAAAGATGCTGTAAAGCACATGCTTAATCATTATAAAAAAGTAACTAAAGGAGAAAAACAAAAAATAAATTATCAAATCAATGGACATTATAAATCTGGTCATGAGAAGTTGCCTAATGAGTTAGACATAGATTTCCTAAAAAAACATTTTTTAACTTATACTGTAGAAAAAGTTAAACATGAACATCATATTGAACTTGGATTATCAGATACTGAGCTTGAAGATTTTTTATCATGCTTAAATATTAATATTAACTCCCCAGAATATACAATACAATACAATCAATTAATAGATTCACTGTGCACACACTTTAATTCAACAAGATATTCAGCAGAATCATTTTATTACAATAATTCCTTGCGAATTATTAAAGATTTATCAATTAATTCAATTAAGAAAGATAGGATGATTACTAAAAAAACATTCTTAGAAAAAGTAAATAATTCCAATATTCTTTTTAATGAATGGTTTATAAAAATAAAGGGAAAGAAATCACATTTTAAAAACCTTAAACAAGAATACTTTACATTCTTGAATATTGAACCATTTGAAAGATTCTTTTTAATAGAAATAGATCAAAGTACTTATTTTCGAAATGAACTCAAAGAATTAATTTTTATCATTTCTAAAAAGTGGTCAAAAATTTCAAAATATGGAACAATTTCTTTTTGTCCTTACATCTTAATTCATGGAATAGATTATTCTGAATTAATCGAGATTAAAACAGAGTTATTCAGAGAAAGATATAAATTTATTGATGGTCATGATTTCCAAGGAGCTGAATTTAATCCAACTTCAATTGTACAAGCAGCAACTTACCAAAATCAAATTAAGATTAAAATATTAAATATGTTGACAAATTTGGAACTGACCCTTAATTCTATTCCTACTAAAACTAAGAAAGTTTATCAATTTTTTATCACGTCTCCTTACTTTGAATGCTCAAACCCTTCAATTGGAATACACAACATTCAAATTGAACATATTACAGATATTAAGGAAATCATATGATTGTTTCGAATCCAGATGAAAAAATAAATGCTCAAGTCATAGCTGTATTCCCCGATAAAGTAAAAATCGTTGTCGAAGATTTAGAGAATTTTAAAATTGCTGAAGAGTCATTAAAAGTTGGTTCATATTTAAAAATTGCAGATAATGAAAATGCAGTTTTAATAGCTGTAATTGAAAATTTTCAAATTTCTGTAGGCGAAGGTGTACAAAACTATATCATTGAAGCATTTCCTTTAGGGGTGCTTAGAAATGGAAAATTTGAACGTGGAGGTGATTCATTAGCTATTCCTCCAAAAGAAGTAGTTCCAGCAACTATAGAAGACATAAAAAAGATATATGAGGATACAGTTAATTCAGCAGAAAGCTTTACTTTTTCAAATCTTTCTTCAAATACAGAGGTCGCTGTACCAATTAATGGGAACAAGTTTTTTAATAAACATATTGCTATAGTTGGTTCAACTGGTTCAGGAAAATCTCATACTCTAGCAAAAATTATCCAAAAGGCGACCTCTGAGAAAAATGAGAATTTTCATTTAAATAATTCTCACGTTATCGTCTTTGATATTCATTCTGAATATAAAATGGCTTTTCCTAATGCAAGTTACATTGATATTTCGAATTTAACTCTTCCATATTGGATGTTAAATAGTGAAGAATTAGAAGAATTTTTCCTAGATACAGAAGCTAATGATCATAATCAACGTAATATTTTCAAAGAATCTATAATATTAGATAGAAAACAAAAGTTTACTGGTGAAGAGCAAGATAAACAAAGAATTCATCTTGATTCTCCAATACCATTTGATATTAATGAGGTTTTAAATTTTGCTAAATTTAAAAATACTGAACAAATTGATACTGGCGATA
Organism: Acinetobacter modestus; assembly: GCF_014636095.1. GTDB lineage: Bacteria > Pseudomonadota > Gammaproteobacteria > Pseudomonadales > Moraxellaceae > Acinetobacter > Acinetobacter modestus. The sequence continues at coordinate 50,618 of NZ_BMDV01000002.1, read as the reverse complement.
CTTATGCTTCAGGTGAGAAAAAAGGACAACCTAAACTTAATCAAGGTAGTCTGTATGGCAAATTAACAAATTTTATTAATCGACTCGAAAATAAAATTAATGATAAAAGACTAGATTTTTTCCTTGGGGATAAATCTAAAAATATTACATTTGAAGAAACCTTACAATCTCTTTTAGGTTTCACCCCAAATAAAGAATCAAATATCACTGTTATTGACCTTAGTGGTGTTCCTTTTGAAGTATTGAGTATAACAGTATCTCTAATATCAAGATTAGTCTTTGAATATGGTTATATATACAAAAAATTACGTTGCTTAGATAATCCTGATGAAAAAATTAATAATGATGCACCTATTCTACTAGTATATGAGGAGGCACATAAATATGTGCCTAATAGTGATTTATCAAAATATAGATCTTCAAAAATGTCAATTGAAAGAATCGCCAAAGAAGGACGAAAATATGGTGTCACTCTGCTGTTAGCGAGTCAGCGACCTTCTGAAATTTCTGAAACTATTTTTGCACAATGCAATAACTTCATAGCGATGAGACTTACTAATCCTGTCGATCAAGCCTATGTCAGAAAACTATTACCAGACTCTTTAGGTTCATTAATTGATAAAATGACTTCATTTAAACAAGGTGAGGCTCTCTTAGTTGGTGAATCTATAATTCTTCCATCTATTGTTCAGATCGAACCATGCTCTATTGCTCCATCATCAAATGATATCCCGTATTGGGAACTATGGAAAAATAAATGGAAAGATATAGATTTATCTAAAATAAAAGCTGAATGGCACAAATAATTTAGATTATCTTGACTAAGAGTGAATAAATTATTTTCTCTTAGTCAATTAAAAATAATTTTTTAATTTCAAAGCAAAACTGTATTAATCTGCTCGTCCAAACTACGTCCAAATTCATCTTGCTTTTTCGCCATCAAGAAGAGACGGTTACCATTGCTGTCTTTAGCCCATTGCTTACCAATAGCATTTTTCACACGAGCATCATCAGCCGTATCTAAATGCCCACCTTTGTATTCCAAAACAAAAATCGAACCATCCACTAATTCGGCAACGAAGTCAGGATAAAAATAATCTTTCTCTGTTGGTAACCAAAATGAAGTATGTGGCTGTTTAGGAATATTACGCACCCAATATTTAACTTTAGGGTGTAGATCTAATAGCTGGGCGCATTGAAATTCTTCTGAAATCTTGCCTGAATCGGTCTTTTCTCTTAAATCATCGATTGCAACATAAAAATGCTTTTTAAATTTATAGCTTCCACGATAAGGCATTCGGACTGGATAAACACCTCGTTTAAACTCAAAATTATTTTCAAGTTTAGAGTCATGGCTGACTTGTAACTGACTGAATAAATCACCTTGGAATGCTTTTTTACGTGCAAGCTCAAATAAACGATCTAATTCATTGGACACAGCTAAAGCCAACTGGAACTGTGCACGATGCAATTGAGTCAAAGTAAAATTACGCACATTCAATAAATAGCTGATCAGCTTAGTCAAATAAGCTCGCAATTGAATTTGCGTAACACCCTGTCGTCTTGTTTTACGATCAAGCCAATTGAGCAAATCATTTTCAGTAATTGGTGTTGGCATATCTGCAAATTGGATTTGCTGACTGTTTAGATGTTCGTAACTTAATTGTTGATCTTGAAGATTAAGGTCAATCTCAAAGCTATTTACAGTTTCTTTGATATTAAAACCGTCCAATTGAACAGGATAATCCAGCAAGTCCCATTCAACAGAATCTTCAATCGTTTCTTTATCTGCAACTTGCCACACACCATCAACAAATAAACCGAGCTGTGGAATTAAGGCAAATGTCGCATCCCAGTTTTCAGGTGCTTGATAGGCTTGTCGTTCAGCACGAGCATCTTTAAATACTTCTTGCACATGCGTTTTTTGTTTAGGCGTAGCTTGCTCAATAATGGCTTGTTCAATTCGATCAAATTCTTCGTCTGACGTACCTTTATTGATAATTAAAGCCGTACCTTGACTGGTTTCTCTCGCTTGAACTGCTGCTTTCACGTCATTGGGTAAATCGTCTTGTTTCAATGCAAATGGCACAGAAATCAGCACTTCAGGTGTTTTGGGCTTTGTTATTTCCCCACCCGTTTGTTCTAAATCAAATTGCTGCTGTGGATTTGCTACAATTGCGGTGTCAGCTTCCCATTTGTTAAAGCCCATATTTGCAACCATACGGTCTTTTAGGGTGGCTGTGGCTTGTGCAATAGAACTAGAAATCACATGGGCATAGGCTTTGTTGAGTTCGTCATTTTGGCGTAATTTAGCATAAGGCATCCGCAATACACGACCCAGCAATTGTTCAACATCTGTTGCCGAATTAATGTTTTGTAGACTCGCCAAAACATAGGCAAATGAACAATCCCAACCCTCTTTTAACGCTTCAACGGTTATCACAATCTTGATTTTACAATCAGGACTAAACAAATTCTGATCATCCAATTCTTTGGTCTGACCTGTCGAAATTGCGATCCAATCTTCGGAGATATTTTCATAGTCATTTAGCAAATGTTGCTTTACCACTTCAACATTGGCTTCACCATTTTTATCTTGTGCCTGTATGAGCAAAATCGGTCGAATGTACTCATGTTCTTTCTGTGCAAGCAACTCCAATTTTTCACGCTGGATCAGTGCATCTCGAACACAATCTTGCCAACTATGCGGGTGCTCTGTCAGTACCACAGGCAATTTAATCATTTCAGCTGCTTTTAATTCCGCTGCGGAAACGGAATACAGTACATTATTGTCTTTTGGGGTTGCTGTCAGCTCTACTAAACAACTTGGATTCAAGCGTTGTAGCGTTGGAAAAAAGGTTTTGCCGCCTCTGTTTTTATGTGCCTCATCCACAATAATAATCGGTCGATGCAAATGAAAAAAATTGACCAGTGAATGTTTTACACGACCAATGTCTTTTTCAGTCAAAAACTTTTGGTATTGCAATGTGTCTGCTGTGACCCTATCCATATTTTCAATTTTTGCAGGGTTCAGTTTGGTAAAATGTTCACTTAATGATTCATCAAACGCATAGGCATTGCGCTGGAAAGTTTTTTCTTTATCAATGTTAAAAATTTGAATCGTAGTCACAATCACAATGCACGATTGACCCACATCATGTTTGTTTAGTGTTTGCAGGCTTTCAATATCACAAACTTTTAATCGGTCGCCATAATGACTTTGCAAGGCTTGGCGATACGGATGTTGCACATTCGAGAGTGCAGCCAAAGTTTGCTGACGGATCATGTCTGTTGGCACAAGCCATAACACAATTGGGCTATCTGTATTCACATAGTTCTGTGCTGCAATAGGGATACTATGCGCTGCAAGCAAGGTTTTACCGCCACCAGTTGGCACACGCAAACAAACACTTGGAATACCATCTAATCGGTCGCTATAAGCAATATGCTCACCAACACACCGCTTAAAAGCTCTTTCTGCCCCAAATGATGCAGCTAAGGTAAAAAATTGCTCTAAAGCTTGTAAAGACTGATGTTGATAATTTTTTAATTGAAGTGACATGAATAATCCTTACTTAGCCTTATTGCCATAGAGTGAATATGGAATTTGTTTAAACTCGATATTCAATGCTTCCAATCGAGCAGGACTTAAACGGGAGGCTTCGCCAATCACGATTCGTTTACCATCATGGGCATGACATTCATTCAAATGATTCAATACAGATGACGTAAGGACATTTCCACCATTTGGTCGTCGATCACCTAAAATACCGTTATACAGCAAATAGTAGGCTGTACCTTCATGAATACCTAAGAATGGATTATCAAAATTTTCAGTTTGGTTTAATGCAAATTTTGTTTCTAACCACCATACATAACTAGCAAGGTCTTTAAACTTCACATCGGCATTTAAGAAACCGTTATCATCGAAAACAGGGCTACCTAAAGTATAGAAGCTAAAACCACCACCACCTTGCCAATTAACAGCTTTGGAAATACCACCTTGTTCACCGTCAATGACTTTTTCAAGACGTGGGATCACATGGGTTTTTGCATGCTCACCCATTTCGATACCGATATAATGTCTTCCCATCTTGTGGGCTACAGCTACAGTTGTTGCCGAACCAAGGAAAGAGTCAAGAACAATATCACCTTGATTTGATGCAATATGAATAACTTTTTCCATCAATCGTTCTGGTTTAGGGCTAGAAAAAGTTTCATCCTTTCCAAATAAAAATTGGCTCTCTTTTTTTGCTTCATCAGTATGACCATGGTCATCATGATTCCACCAAGTCCATGGAACTACACCCTTAACCTCAGATAAATAACGAATAATATTTGGCTGAGAATCACTATTTTTACCAAAATATATTCGTCCCTCTTCTAATAATCTATCGAATGTAGCTCTTGAAACCCCCCAACAACGCCCTTCAGGAGGTGTAAATGTCTTTCCAGATGGACTTACAACTTCATAAAATTGTTCAGGTGTAGCATGACCAGCTTGAGCCGTCATTGGAATACCACGCCATCTACCTTTTGGATCATTATTTGGATTTTTATATACTTTTGCTTGTGTTTCATTCATTGGAACGAGATTTCGAACTTGCTTAAAGCTCATTATATTTTTTGCATAGACAAGCAAATGATCATGTGCGTCACCGATTGCTTCGCGATTTTCTCTAGAATATCTTTTCTGCCAAACTATATTTGCTACAAAATTTTTACGACCAAAAATCTCATCACATAAAACTTTTAAATAATGAGCTTCATTATCATCAAGTGTAATCCAAATCGAACCATCTTCAGTCAAAAGCTCTTTTAATAGTTGTAAGCGTGGATACATCATCGAAAGCCATTGGGCATGCTCTAACTTATCGTCATAATGCTCAAAAGCGGTTTGTGTATTGTATGGTGGATCAATAAAAATACATTTCACCCGACCACCATAAAGTGGTAACAAGGCTTTCAATGCCTGTAAATTATCACCTTGAATAATCAGGTTTTCTTTTGCTTGTTCGACATCACCATATGATTTTTCGAATTTTAAAAGGTGATATGGAACTTGGGTTGCTGTTTCTTCAGCTTGGTTTCGATTGACCCAATCAAGTAAAGGCATGACATCACTGAATGTAAGATAAAAATTGACTTTATTTTATCAAAAACTAGCCTTTAAATGTTGATTAGATTTTTTACTGCTAAAAATTAAAAATCAGGTTTTATCGTTACTTTATCACTATTTAACCACTTATGTATTAACTCATCACCACTAAAAGTAGTCCAAGAGAGTCCATCATTTATTATACTTTTACAAACAAAGTACTCTAAGCAAGTATAACTCCAATTAAATCCAATATTTCGTGTATGAGATGGAACTTTATTATTTAACTTACAATGTTCTAAGTAAGATGTGATCCTCGCGATAAACATCTTATTCACAGAATAATATCTATCTTTTCTTTCTCCATGCTCTAAGCTATACAAATTTGAAGCAACTTTATCCGCATGATAACTTAACATACTATTTACAACTAAGAGATTATACTTTTCAACTAACTCAATAATTACGTGATCCAATTCAATAGATTTTTCAATTGGGATGGGTTTATATTTTTGTATATTTAAAATTAACTCATATGCATCAATTTTCTTTTGCTCGATAACAAACTCTCTAATTTCTTTAACATCTAAATAATCCAGTTCATAATAGTCTAATTCTATACTTAATTCTTCCAACATTTGGTTAAAACTTCCACTAATTAGATCTAAATTTAAAAAGGTGTTCCCATCAAAAAAAATATACTTGTATTTTTTATATCTACTGGCTAGTTCAGCACGTATTAAATGTGAGTTTTTATAAAAAAATTTATTTGTATCATTAAATACCCCAATAATTTCATCTGTTTTTTTACTATTAAAAATGACTCTTTTTTTATACAATGACTTAATTAAGAAGTTCTGATTAGCTCTTTCAGTAATAAACATATCTTTCCAAATTTCTTTATCCAATTTACCATACTGATTTACTTGGCATTTAAGAGCAATTAGATACAAATAAATTTTTTCTAAATAAGTTAAATTAAATGAATTTTTCATAAATAAAAATGAATAGTCATCTTTTATAACTGATTCAATTTTTTCTATAATTACTTCAGCTTGGTTATTTATATCTTTACTTAAACAATTTTGGCAACTTAATTCATCTTGAAAAAGCTTTTTTAACTCCATACGTGATCTAGCCTTAATTTTTTGATTACAACTAAGACAATTTGAATTTTCAATAGTAGATGTAACAAAACTAAATTTAGCAATGATAGCTTCTAAGTTAGAAATATTATTGAATCCATGTTTTTTTACAAGATTTTTTAATGAATATTCAAAATCATGTGTTTCCCAACTTAATGCCCAATAATCCTTAATAAGTAAATCATAAGTTTTTGATTCATCATCTATAACGTGTATTAAGATATTTTGTTTAGTCATTGTGGAAAATTTTATCAATAATTTCTTAAAGTATTCTATTTTTCAACTAGTTAAACTCTAGATCCATTATTGAATTGTAACTGAAGTATAATAGTACAACTAAATAGTATACATACTATTTATAAGTTTTTGTTTTTTATTAACAATTAATATTTTAGTATGAAATATAGGGTTATTTAAACAAATCTGCATTTTCTGAACGATCTCCTAAACTTGCAGCCCAATTTACTTTTTTAGTAATTTCTGGGCGTTCGTCATGCCATAGTCTTTTCAACTCAGCAACCAATAAATCATGTCCAGTTCGCGTAATTAAGTTCGATTTCATGGGTTCAAATACGTTAAAACAACATTCTATTTACAAGTTTTTGCATTGTATTCCTTATTTTAGCATGACAACAGTGTATAAATTTTATTCTTTTTCAAATCATGCATTTGTGGGGTATTTCTCATTTTTTTATTGATCAAAATTTGACAATCCTTTTTTCGGCGCTTAATATGCGCCCCTAAGTTGGTTTTGTTTAATTTTTGTACACTTTGTGAATGATGTGTAACACGAACATCATTTCTCCCATTAATCCTATGTCATTTTGAATGGCGTCATGACTTGCCCACCCTTATTGAATTTATCAACTTTTAAAAGTTAAAGCTTTGTTTTGCTGAACTTTTTGGGCATAAATTACCTGTAGCGGAGACAACATGCACAGTAATTCAAGTTCTGGGTCGAGGCCTAGCCTTAACTCTTTATCTTCTAAACTTTCATTTCAAACGATGGTATTAGGAATTGCAATCCTTCCATTTAATAGTTTGAACGCAGAAAAATCACATCAATACAATACAGTTGTAACAACCAATACATTAACGGTAGTTGCTGTTGAAAACCCAACAACTGTATTTAAAGACGGGCAATTTTTGCATGGTTTTGGCTATGATTTAGCACGAAATTATGCCCAGAGTTTAAATGTCAAACTCGATTTTAAAACGGTTCCTGATAATGCAACTGCGTTAAAGTGGATTGCTCAAGGTAAAGCTAATCTTGCTATGACAACTGCAAATTTAGCAGCCATTGAAAGTAAACAACTTGTCTCTTTTTCTGCAAGTTGTGGTGATCAAGCTACTTTAAGTAAAAATGGATTAAATCCTCAACTCAATTGGGTACTTAAGCAAGCTGATGATCCGTTAACGCTCACTGCCAGTGGATTTGTTTGTCAAAGCAAACAGCTTGGTACAACCCAACAACTTGCTTCCTTTTATAATCGCAATGTGGTTAAACCTGAAGCATGGTCTACGATTCAAAAAGACCTGAATCAGCGTTTGCCAATTTATAAAGCAAGCTTTAAACAAAGTGCCTCTAAGTATAATTTAGATTGGCATTTGCTCGCTGCTATTGGCTATCAAGAATCTTATCTGAAACCCACTTCAGTCTCTCCCACTGGCGTGCGTGGTTTGATGATGTTGACCAATAGCACCGCTCAAGCAATGGGTGTGAGCAACCGATCTGATCCAATACAAAGTATTCAAGGTGGTGCGAAATATTTTGATCTGATGCTAGATCAATTTTCGAATGTACCTTATCCAGACCGTAATTGGTATGCTTTGGTCGCCTATAACATGGGACCAGGTGCAGTCAATCAGATTCAAAACCGAATCAAAAACCAAGGGAAAAACCCAAATCAATGGGTAAATTTATATGATTATTTACAGCGTAACCAAGCGCGAAATGGTCGATATAAACAAGCAGTTCAATACGTGACACGTATTCGAACTTACTTAGAACATTTAAAGACCAACAGTCGTATTGATGTCTAAGTTGAAAATAAAAAAGCTTACCTCTCGGTAAGCTTTTTTATGACAAAAAGACTTAAGCAGTTTGCTCAAGTACTTTCTTGAATAAATCTTTTTGTTCTTGGCTTGGCTTGGCTGTTTGTAAAGCCATAAGTTGAGACATATCGCCTTGTACTTTGATCTTACCAGTCATAAATGCTTGCATCGCAGCAGCCATATCAAACTCTAAGAATACTTTACGTAATGTTTCAGCATCCATGTTTAAAGTTGTTTTAGCATTTGCAGACAAACCTTTTTGGATTTTACCAGCATCTAAAGCCAATTCGGTATTACCAGCTGCATCTGTTACAACTAAGTTAATCGCTAAATTCGCAAGTGCTGGTGGTAAATTTAAATCACCCGCTTCAGCAGTAAGTTTTTCAACAGTTGCAAACCAATCATCAGTTAAAAATGCAGCCATGATTATTCCTCAAATATATTTGTTCAATTTCTTGTGTCATCTATCCAGATAACATTAAATGAAGCAATTTGCTTGTGCCCTGTTATAGCACGTAATTTTTATTTTAGGCTATGGCTTTTTGTACGAAGAATTCACTTTTTAGCTCTTTTTTATAAAAAAAAAGACACTTAAATAAGTGTCTTTTCAAAAAGTTTTACATTTTATTCAGCAGCAAAACTCAAGTTCACCACATCAAGACGATTTTTCATCTCTTCAGGGTCTTTCATATCAAATTCGCGTTGCCCATCTAAGGCTTCGAAATCAAACAATTCACGGTCAGCCAATTGTGAAGGCGATACATTCTGTAAGGCACCAAAGATGCTATGTAAACGTTTTGGATGTTGTTTATCCCATTCACGTAGCATGTCATTAATAATTGCACGTTGTAAGTTTTCTTGTGAACCACATAAGTTACATGGAATGATTGGGAACTTTCGTAGATCAGCATATTTAATAATGTCTTTTTCTTCGACATAAGCCAAAGGACGAATCAAGATATTCTTTTTATCTGAAGAAAGAAGTTTTGGTGGCATTGCCTTTAAGCTACCGCCATGGAATAAATTTAAAAAGAAAGTCGCCATAATGTCATCGCGATGATGACCTAATGCAACTTTGGTTGCACCGATTTCTTGTGCGAAGCCATATAACGAACCACGGCGTAGGCGTGAACATACCGCACAGTAGGTTTTACCTTCAGGCGTTAGGCGTTTAGTAATCGTATAAGTGTCTTTTTCAAGAATGTAATATGGAATGTTATTTTCTTCCATATAACGTGGTAAAACATCTTCAGGGAACCCTGGTTGTTTTTGATCAAGATTCACAGCCACAACATCAAAGTTAATCGGCGCGATACGTTTAAACTGCAATAAAATATCAAGCAACGTGTAACTGTCTTTACCACCAGACACACAGACCATGACTTTGTCGCCATCTTCGATCATGTTGTAATCACGAATTGCATGCCCTACTTGACGACGAAGCTTTTTCAACAGGCGATAATATGCCGAACTCGTCGGAAGCTCAGGCTTAAAATTAAATCCTTGGTTGGACTCCACTGGCGCGTACATAGACGTGATTTACTCATAAACAAAAATACCGCAAGATTTTATCCGATTCCGAAAAGATGCGCACCTAAAGAATTTTTCAATTTCGTGCAATCGTCATATTTCAGTTTCATACTGGTAAAATTCTGACCAAATTATGTCAAAACGGTCTGGATTGCTTATATTTCAAACTTTTCCACAGTTTTCCACAAAAGCTGTGGATAAAATTGTGGATTTCTTCGCTATTGACAAAGTATTTTTATGTGAGAACAAGGCTTACAATCAAATTGATCATTTTTTAACCAATGATTTTTATTTAATAAAAACAATGCTTTAAATATGTCAAGACTTAGATTTTAAAAAAAATAATTTAATTTTTTTTGCTGAACATTCGCACAAATCGACTTGCTTTTTGTAAGACAGTGGAAATAAAAAAATTGTAGCTAAAGTTTTTTTTATGCTTTTTTTTGTTACACTGCTGTGAAGAACTCATGCTCATCTTTTGTGAATATTATAATGATGGACAAAACAAAATATATTTTCGTCCTTTTTTTGGGGACAATCGGTTTTTTAAATACGACAGTATCTAGTTATGCTGGTCAAACCATTTATCAATTTAAAGATGATAATGGTACAACTTTACTTACCAATAAAAAGAAAGCTGAATACAATCACCTAAAAGTGATTAAAGCGACCTATTATCCTGATAGCAATATTCACAGCTATAGTAACTGGGGGTCAAGTGAAGCCTCTGTTCTACCAAGTTATAGTCGTAATAAAAATGCTTTTGATCAGATGATCCGTCAAGCAGCGCAACAGCATGGCGTCTCAGAAGGTCTTATTAAAGCCGTTATGCATACTGAGTCAGGTTTTAATATTAATGCTCGCTCGCCTGTAGGTGCTCAAGGATTAATGCAACTGATGCCTGCAACTGCACGGCGTTTTAACGTAAGTAATGCTTACGACCCTCAACAAAATATTTTTGGTGGTGCTAGATATCTAAGTTGGTTGTTAAAACGTTTTAATGGCAATACGCAACTTGCTATTGCTGCTTATAACGCTGGTGAAGGCAATATTGATAAATATGGTGGAATACCGCCATTTCGTGAAACACAAGATTATGTCCGTCGTGTCACAAGTCGTTTTCAAAATCTCTATTCATCAGGTCTAAGTTCAACTTCGAGTTCTAATAATGCAAATACTCAAGTGATTGCTCAATCGGCAAATTATACATCTTCAAATTCAGAAGCAGTGTCCGCACCTAAACAATATAGCCGTCAAATTATCACATTGGCCGATGGTACTTTTACAGATGCACCAGGCACATATACCACAGCCAATGCAACTGCATCTGCACGAATCCGAGTAAGTGATTAAACAAAGACATCACTTATTCTCACATCATGATTTTATTTGTTTTTTTCAAATAAATTAGTCGTTTCCCCCTTCTTAAAACACTTCTATTGTTTTATTAGCTTAATGTATCTACGCTCATTTTTTGCTTGAATTTTTAGGGTTCGCCCTGCATATTAGCGTTATGATTTATAATTTATAAATCAGATCAGTTTTTATTTATAAGAGGATTTTCTCAATGATGCGGATTGGTTTGTTCTTGCTGACCAACCTCGCGGTACTGGTTGTAGCTGGCATTATCTTGTCACTCTTCGGTGTCGGTAGTTACCATGGCGCGGGTGGCTTGAATCTAGGCAACCTTTTAGTCGTCTGTTTTGTCTTTGGTATGGTGGGTTCTTTAATTTCCTTATTCATGTCGAAGTGGATGGCGAAAAAAACCACTGGAACTGAATTAATTGACCCAAATGCTCCTCGTAGTCAAGCAGAAGCTTGGTTACTACAAGAAGTGGCACAACTTTCTCAACGTGCAGGTATTAAAATGCCTGAAGTTGGTATTTTCCCTTCTTACCAATCCAATGCATTTGCGACAGGTTGGAATAAAAATGATGCTTTAGTCTCTGTCTCGACAGGCTTACTTGAGCGTATGAACAAAGATGAACTTCGTGCTGTACTTGCGCACGAAATCGGTCACGTTGCCAACGGCGACATGGTAACCCTTGCATTAATTCAAGGTGTAGTGAACGCCTTCGTGATGTTCTTTGCACGTATTGCAGGTGACTTTATTGACCGTAATGTGTTCGGTCGTGAAGATGGTGAAGCACCTGGTCTTGCTTATTTTGCTATTACGATTGTACTCGACATCGTATTTGGTATTTTGGCCTCTGCGATTGTAATGTGGTTCTCTCGTCAACGTGAATATCGCGCAGACGAAGCTGGTGCACGTTTAGCAGGCAAACAAGCAATGATTTCTGCTCTACTTCGTTTACAAGCAGAATCAGAAATGCCAGATCAAATGCCAAAAGAAATGAAAGCATTTGCAATTGCGGAAGGTAAGGAACAAGGCTTTAGCTTAGCGGCTTTATTCCAAACTCACCCAACCATTGAACAACGTGTTGCCGCTTTACAGCAATTAAATGTTCAATAATCAGTATCAGATAAATGATAAAGCCTCCGTTATGGAGGCTTTATTTTTGCTTAAAATCTAGTGTGTTTGAAAAGATTGATAAAACTGCCACAGATAACTAAAACCTGCCCAAACTGCAACAACCAATAAAATTAGTACGGCAATACCCAATAAATCTGGGATACGTAACCAAATCCAACTCACAATCGGATTACGCCAGAAAGCTGAAGTTTTCTGCTTTTGTTCTAGGGATTCATGCAAGAATGGATGCACCACATGAATATCACTGTGCACTTGATATTCCTCACGGATATGGTCATGTACAATTTCCAGTGTCTTACGACTTGGACGAATAAATACGTCAAATAAGGTACCGACAATCGGTACAAAACCCACCAACATATCCATAATTGCCAGTTTAACCACACCCTTCAATTTATGCTGTGGTACGCCCACTTCTCTGGCTTTTTTAAAAGCATATAGTGTTAAAACAAAACCTGCTATATCGCCCGCAAAGGGAATGGTACTCAATGCAGCATCTGCCCCGACTCCCTGTTTGGTAAAAGGAATCCGAACCAAACTGTCCATGGTATTGGCAAATTTTGCTAAATCACGTTCAACAGCAATCGCTTGCTGCTGAGTTAATTTTTTTTGTTCTGTTGGAGCAATCATTCACTCAACCTAAAAACCATGTTTATGCTTGAGAATAAAGCAGATTTTCCGTTTTGTCGGTACAATTATTATTACCAATCAGAATAAAATCATTGAGGCGATAAATAGATACACCAACACTCCAGTTGCATCACAAATTGAAGTGACCAAGGGTGCCGAAGCACTGGCAGGGTCAAGTCCAGCCTTATTTAAAATAAATGGTAAGCTCATACCAATTAGACACCCCATGAGTACAATTCCCATCATACTCAGCGCCAAAACTAAAGCTACCATCTCATCGCCACGGAAATAACCCAGCAATGACACGGCAACCGCCATAGTTCCCCCTAAGCATAAAGCGACCAAGCTTTCCCGTCCGAGCAGATGGAACCAGTCTTTAAATTGCACATCACCTGTCGCTAAAGCACGTACCATAAGTGTTGAAGACTGAGAACCAGCATTGCCTCCACTTCCCACCAATAGTGGTAAAAAGAATACTAAGACAAGATTTTTCGCAATCACATCTTCATAATGAGCAATACCAATCCCTGATAACAAGCTACCAAACACGAGAAATACTAACCAAAACACTCGTTTCTGGTAAAGTTGCAAAATGGGGGCAGACTTGATACTGAGTTTAGAAGATGCATTGACCGCACCGACTTTTAAGAAGTCTTCGGTTGCTTCTTCACTGGCTACATCCATCGCATCATCGTAGGTCACGATCCCGACCATCATCTGATGATGATCAATAATCGGCAATGCAAGTAAGTCATAACGAGCAATGGTTTTTGCGACCTCATCTTGGTCGGTATCCACATAAGCGGTTAAGACATTGGTCTCCATCAACTCATTAATATTTTGATCTTCAGGTGCCAAAATTAACTGCTTTAAAGACAATACGCCCAAAATCTTACGCGCTTCATTCAGTACATAAGCGAAATAGATCATTTCGGTATCAGGTGCTTCTAGGCGTAACATTTTGATCGCATCATTGACCAGCATATTCGGCTTTAAAGTCGCATATTCCGAGCTCATGATTGAGCCTGCCGTTCCCTCTAAATAGGAAGATAGTTGACGTATATCTTCGCGTTCTGCTTGCGCCAAAGCAGGCAACAACGCATTTTGTTGTTCTTGATCCAAGCATTTGAACACGTCCGCACGTTTATCCGAGGACATTTCGCCAATAATTTCAGCCAAAATATTTCTGGGCATGGCTTGGGCGAGTTTGACTTGTTCACTGGGAGGAAGATAGGAAAAGACATAGGCACGATCAGGTAAATGTGTGAGCAGCAATTGACTTTGTTCAGCAGAAAGCTGTGTCAATACATCTGCAATATCGATGGCTTGAAAAGTTTTAACTGATGCAAGTGCAAGATCAATATGATTATTTTTGAGTGCGTCGCTTAATAAATATAAAAAGTTATTGTAGCTCATTTCTGCCTCTTCACTACAAATCATCTGCAATGAAGGGTCAAACGCAGCAAATTATTTTACTGTCGAATAAGAAGCTTCATTCAGATTTTGATGAATATAAAAATGTGTAATTTGGATTAAACTACAACTCTGCGTGTCCATTTAGGGCATTAAACCTAGTTAAACCGTTTATACGGCAGAGCCATACTACAAATATTTTTTTATATTCTCAACTTACACAACAAAAATGAACAATTCGTGTTTTAAATTAATCCATGAATAATTCATTTCTATTGCTTGGCTTTCATTATTTTTATTTAAAAATTTCAATTTCTTCTTTAGGTTTAAAGATATTAGCAACAAGTACAAACATAAATGGAATAAATATCAGTACCAATACTGTCCCGAATATCACACCACCTAAAACACTGATACCAATTTCTTGACGGCTTACAGCCCCTGCTCCAAATGCAAAAACCAGTGGAATAACTCCCGCGCCAAATGCAAAAGAAGTCATTAGAATAGGACGCAAACGCAGCCCTGCACCTTGTAGTGCTGCTTGAATGGCATTTTTTCCTTGTGTTTGTGCCATCGCTGCAAATTCAACAATCAAAATTGCATTTTTACAGGATAAGCCAATTGTTGTAAGTAAAGCGATCTGAAAGTAAACATCATTTGGTAAACCAAAAATATGGGCAAAAATAATACTACCGCCAATCCCTAAAGGAATTGCGGTCATCACAGCCATAGGAATACGCAGACTTTCATACAACGCGGCTAAACATAGAAAAATAAATGCAATAGAAATTAAATATAGCCAAATTGCTTGATTAGTCGATTGCTGCTCTTGATAAGAAAGCCCAGTCCATAGTAAACCTAAGCCTTCTTGTTGACCCACCAACTGTTCAATATCTTTCATGGCTTGGCCTGAAGATTGACCACTGACAACGTTAGCTTGTAATTGCAAAGCACTGTATCCCATATAGCGTTGTACAATGCTTGGTGTCCCTCCCCATGATGTCGTTGAAAATGAACTAAAAGGAACCATTTGATTTTGATTATTGCGTACTGACCAGCTATATAAGTCTTCAGGCTTAGAACGGAATGGTGCATCACCTTGTAAAATAACTTGTTTAATTCGACCACGGTCAATAAAGTCATTCACATATGTCCCACCCCATGCGGTCGACAAAGTACTATTAATTTCATTTAGATTTAAACCATTTGCCATCGCTTGCTTATGGTCAATCTTCACATTCAAAGTAGCTTTACTATCAGTGGATTGTTTATCTAAGTTTTCAAAACTTGAATATTTTTGTCCCAACTGTTGCAGCTGTTTAACACTTTGATCGAGGAATTGTTCACCTTGCCCATTGATATCCTGAATCCATAAATCCATTCCATCTGTTGCGCCTAATCCATTTACAGAAGCAGGCAACGTCACATTAATCTGTGCATCGGGAAATTGGCTAAAATATTTAAGTGCTCTCTTGCGAATAGCTTCAGCAGAGTTTTTCTTCCCAGTACGGTTGTCCCAATGATTTAATGAAACAAAGCCTTGTCCAAGATTTTGCCCCGTTCCAGAATTATTTCGTCCGTAGCGAATAAGCACTAAATTGACATTTGCTTTTTCATTCTGAAGAAAATAATGACGAATTGCCTCACCGACCTCCTGACTTTTTGAAAGTGGTGCACTATCCACTAATTTAAATTGAACACTTAATATCCCTTGGTCTTCTTTTGGTAAAAAACTACTTTGCAGACTGCTATAGAACAAAGCAAATACGGCAATTAATGCAATAAAAATCACAGATACAGAGATTTTATAACGAAGCATGGTTTGCACTAGAGATAAATACTTATTTTTAAGTGTGTCTATCCTGTTATTGAACCGAATCGCCCATGACTTGGGTTGATGGTTTGGCTTTAAAATCAAAGCACATAAAGCAGGTGTAAGCACCAAGGCGACTACTAAAGATAAGACCATCGCAGCAACTAAAGTGATTGAAAACTGACGATAGATAACCCCAATTGAACCCGCAAAAAAAGACATTGGAATAAAAACGGCTGTTAACACCATGGTAATTCCAATCAATGCACCGCTAATTTCTTGCATAGATTCAACGGCTGCTTGTTTGGGTGACAAATGCTGCTCATGCATAAGCCGTTCAACATTTTCCACCACAACAATTGCATCATCAACCAACAAACCAATAGCAAGCACCAATGCAAAGAGAGTTAAGGTATTAATACTAAATCCAAGTAATTCAAGTACAGCAAAAGTCCCTAAAATCACGATCGGTACAGTAATACTTGGAATAAGCGTCGCACGCCAACTTTGAAGAAAAAGAAACATGACTAAAATAACTAAACCAATTGCTTCGACAAGTGTTTTAATCACCTCTTTAATAGATTCTTGCACAAAGGGAGTATTATCTCTTGGATAAACGATCTTATACCCTGTTGGAAGCTTGCTAGAGAGTTCATCTAAAGTTTGATGAATAAACTTAGATGTTTGAATCGCATTGGCACCCGAAGATAAAGAAATGCCAAGACCTGCAGCTGGATAACCATTGATCGTATTAAATGATTGATAATTTTCTGCCCCTAATTCAATCCGAGCAATATCTTTTAATTGAACAAAACTTCCAGATACATCTGATTTTACAATAATTTGTTCAAAATCTTGAATCGTCTTTAAGCGAGAACCTGCTGTTACTTTTGCATTCAAGTATTGACCTTGAACAACAGGCAAATCTCCGATCGCACCTGCTGCAACCTGTGTATTTTGAGTGGTAATCGCGGTAACGACATCATTTGGAATTAAATTATATTGAGTCAATTTATTTGGATCTAGCCAAATTCGCATTGCATACTGCGATCCAAAAACATCTGTTTCACCGACGCCATCAATCCGATTTAAATTATCAAGGACATGTGTAGATAGATAATCAGACAACGCAATATTATTTGCTTGCCCTGTACTGTCATACAGTCCAATCACCATAAAGGTATCACCCAAGGACTTAGTGACATTAACTCCCTGCCGTTGTACCGCATCTGGGAGACGGCGTATCACGCCACTAATTTTATTTTGTACTTGAACCTGTGCTGTATCGGGATTTGTGCCATTTTCAAAACTAATCGTAATACGGCTACGACCAGCTGCATCGCTGGTTGAACTAAAGTACAGTAAATGGTCGAGACCTTGGATTTGCTGCTCTAAAACTTGAGTTACACTTTGTTCAACTGTTTTAGCATCAGCGCCACTATAGTTGGTCGATACTGTAATTTTCGGTGGGGCAATATCAGGATAACGTTCAACTGGCAAATTCAGAATTGCGAGTATTCCTAATGCCATAACAATAATGGCAAGCACACTTGCGAAAATTGGACGCTCAATAAAAAATTTAGATAGCATGGCTGCTCATTCCATTGTGGAAACAGTCAATTTTTTCAAAAAGATAGGAAAATAGAGGCACTTTCAATCTACGATCATTACCGAGCTTTCAAGGAAACACCATCCTTATTAACATATCATTGCAAAAAGCGAAAATTACGGAGAAATAATGGATTTTTTATTGATCATCAGCATATCTCATCGAAAACAAATGAGGTCAAAAATTTAATTTACTATCCAATCAAATACTTCTTAATTTTAGATTGACACTCCACTCACTTAAACCGATAGTAGCACGCTCCCTGTTGCTCCCTTATTTTTCTAGGCATATATGAAGGCCAGTTTTAAACATTTTAATATTCTGCTCCTAATTCTATTGCCCGCATTAATTACTGGGGGATTACTTAGTATTGCTGGTAATTTATCTGATGGTTTAAGACTGGGATTCCTTTCTTTGCCAGGTGTAGGTTTAATTTGGCTTGCCATTAAAACACAAAAAAAATATTGGTATGGACTTACTGTTTTATGGTGGTTTGCGACTTGGCTTGATGTACTCCTACGTTCGAGTACGTGGTTTTTATTTAATAGTGATAATGAAGCCTATTTTATTATTGAAGCCATAGCCAATACCAGTCAGCAAGAAACGTGGGAATTCATACAACTACACTTAAGCACAATCTTAAGTGTGATTTTTAGCCTACTTTGCTTGCTAATTATTTACAGCATTTCTACTTTCAAACTGATTAAAGCTCACCATCTTGATCAGATGTGGCAGAGTCGAATTTATCGTAGTTGTATCGTTTTACTTGTTCTATTAACAATAACAAGTTATTTAATGAAGCCATCACGTAAAGTTCATCCCATCATTTTTTGGTCAGACTATCAAACAAAACTTCAGGATTTTAAAAATAGAATTAAACAACATCAAAATGTACACAGACAATGGGACATCAGTGCAAAGCAAAATTTAACTCTAACAAAAAAAAAGGATGAGAAACAAACACATGTGTTAATTCTCTCAGAGAGTTTAACAAGTTTAAATTTAGGTGTTTGTGGTTATCAACGCGAGACGACTCCAGAATTAGCAAAAAAACTTGATGAGTTAAAAATCTTTTGTAATGCATTTTCACCGTCACCTTCAACGATTAATGCGCTACGTGTTTTATTGACTGAAAGTCCTGCATCTGCGCATGATCAATATTCTTCAGAAAGCGTTTTAGCTTACGCTCGAGCAGCAGGCTATAAAATTTATTGGTTAAGCAATCAAGATGATAGTTATTTATCTTCATTATTTGGTTCTTATGCAGATACGGCTGTTTATAAAAATACACGATCAGGAAGAAGTAGTAATTCATTAGACGAAAAACTTATTCCCGTTTATCAACAAGCTCTTGCAGATCCAGATCCTAAAAAACTGATTATTCTTCATTTGATTGGTGCACATCCAAATTACCAAGAACGTTACCCATTAGCGTTTAATAAATTTACTGGAGACAGTAATGATGCTGTCGAACTCGACCTCAAGAATCGTAATATTGATCCTTGGGTTCGTTCACTACGTAATGATTATGATAATGCAGTGTTATATGAAGACTCGTTGCTTGCCAGATTTTTAGATGATCTAAAGGCTGATAATAATTCTGATTTTAGATCTTTTATGGTCGTTTCAGATCACGGAAATGAAGTTGGTCATGAGATTGACTATGCGGGTCACAGCCCGAATACAAAAGCTGGATACCAAGTTCCTGTGATTATATGGCATGACAATATGCAAGTCACGGGTGTCAATAAAGACAAAATACTCAATACAGCAGAACTTGATAACAACTTAATGCGTATCATGGGTCTTAAAAATAAAACTGCTTCACCACAATCTTATTGGTTAGATCGTGATTATCGTTTTACGCCTGAAGTAAATTGGCCTTATTGGAAACAGAAGTCATAATCTCCCTCCATACCCCGCTTTATCAAAGCCTGAAATGAGATATTGAATTTCAAACATTCAGTTAAAAAATTTCATTATTTTCATAAAATTATCATCTGATTGTCATCCATTTGATAAATTAAAACGACAAGATCAATGCTTTAAGAAAAACTAATGAGTTAAATTATGTTCAAAAAAGCATTAGTCTGTGTCAGCTTGATCGGTCTGACAGCTTGCCATGATGACAACAAAGATCAACACAGCACGGCGCAACCTGAACTTCAATTACCGCAAGTGATTGGACATCGTGGCGCAAGCGCACTTCGGCCAGAACATACACTTGCATCCTATCAAAAAGCCATTGATGATGGTGCTGATTTTATTGAACCAGATTTGGTATCAAGCAAAGACGGCATATTGGTTGCTCGCCATGAAAATGAGATCAGCGGCACAACCAATGTTGCAACGCTTCCTCAATTTGCAGACCGTAAAAGAACTAAAATCATTGATGACGTGAGTTTAACAGGTTGATTTACTGAAGATTTTACTTTGGCCGAGCTAAAACAGCTCAAAGCACGTGAGCGTATTCCCCAGTATCGCGCTGCCAATACACAATATAATGATCAATTTGAAATCCCGACACTTGATGAAATCATTGATTTAGCTGCAAAGCATTATCAAAAAACGGGCAAAATTATTGGTCTTTATCCAGAAACCAAACACCCGACCTATTTCCAAAAACAGAATTTGGCAATGGAAGATACTTTGTTAAAAACCTTATCCAAATACCAATATAGCCGCGATATTGCGCCTATTTATTTACAATCTTTTGAAGTTGGCAATTTAAAATATTTAAAAAACCAACTCGATTTACACAAGAGTGTTAAGCATGCACAATTAATTCAGCTCTATGATTCGCCTGAAGCAAGACCAGCAGATTATGTTGCACAAAACAATCCTAAAACCTATGCAGATCTGGCAACGGCACAAGGTCTCAAAGATGTTTCGACCTACGCCAATGGTGTAGGTCCTTGGAAAGTCTATGTCTTTAAAGATGCCGCAATGACACAGACCACCTCTTTTATTGCAGATGCTCATAAAGTCAATTTAAAAGTACATCCTTATACCTTCCGTCCAGAAAACAACTTTCTACCAGACAACTTAAAATGTAGTAAGGATACGTCCAAAGCAGCTGAGCGTTGTGAGTCTGGTTCAATCAAGGAAATGCAACTTTACTTCAAGGCTGGCGTAGATGGTGTATTTACTGATGATCCTGCATTAGGTCGTCAGGCAGTGCAAAGTTATCAAGCAACTAAATAAGTCAAAGTAGTGAATAAGGGCAGTTCTACTGCTCTTATTTTTAAGAAAGAGTGAGTTGCTTGTGTTTGACTTGTTCCCATTGCCACCAACCATATGCAGCCAACAACACAAAAGCGGCATACAATCCTGCGGTTAAAAATAATTCTTTATAAATAAACATACCTACATAGACAATATCGACAAATACCCAAAGTACCCAAGTTGCAATATGTTTACGACTCGTCCAATAGGTTGCCAATAAACTAAAAGCAGCAAGTTGGGCATCTAATAACGGTACAGCAGCATCGGTAAAATGTTTAAGCGTTAAACCAAACAATAATCCACCTATTGTTGCCAAACACATTTGCATCAGTACTGTTTTGACAGCAATTGGTTCGATCCGAATCTCATGGTCTTGGCGTTTACCTTTCAGCCAATAATAAAAACCATAGAAATTAATCAGCATAAATAAGAATTGTAAAATCGTCTCACCGTATAATTTAAAGGTGAAAAAAAGGTAAGCATATAAAATAAATGCCAAAAAATTAAACCACCAACACCACATATTCCGTTTTATCGTAAGCGCAACACCGAGCACACTAATAATAACGGCAATAATTTCTAAAGAAGACAAGAGTAAACAACTTTGAAAAACTGAATCACATCATTATCAAAAGATTCTTTATTTAAGCAACAAAAAAATTCTAACATCATTTTAGATTGAAATTATTTTTCAGATAACGACTACTTTTCGCTCAAGCCTTATGCTATAAAAATGAAAAGTTTTTTTAATTTTTTAATATGCTTCTCAACACAGTTTCCAAAATGCGTCTTATTGATATCTCACATTGTATTCCCGCCAATGCAATGTGGCGACGCGTCTGCATTTTTATGCGAGGGGACTTTGCACAGCTTCATCCGATGATCATTTAAACATCTCATCATTTGAAAAAAGGTCGCCTCAATCGCGACCTTTTTTATTGCCTTCATTTTTTAATCACTCAAATACAGTATTGCTATCAAACTAAACAGGAGCATTTTCATGACACAGTTTCAACAAAAGAACTTTATACAAACGACACAGATTCAACCGACTGTAGCACCCAACTCCCCTCGCCTAGCTACAGTCGGTCAATTTATTGCAGTTGTGCTGATTTGGTCTTTTACTCCATTGGCGGCTGTCTGGACAGTACATGAAATTCATTGGGCGTGGGGCTTATTCATTCGATTCACTCTCGCCATTCCTCTTGCCCTAATTTGTCTTTTTTATTTTCGACTTAGACTCATTCTAAACTTTAAAGCCATGATGAGTTATGCCGCTGGCGCGATTGGTTTATTTGGATCAATGGCATTCTGTTATATGGGGGCAACTAAGGTTTCATCTGGAATGATCTCGATTATTTATGGAACAGCACCTTTATGGTCAGGCCTGATTGCAGTTTTTATTTTGAAACGTGAGCATTTTTTTCAACGTCAATGGTATGGATTATTGCTTGCCATTTTGGGGCTATCACTCACACTCGGTGTTGGCTCTAAGCAAATTAATATGGACCTCGTTGGTGTGCTGTATGAAATTATTGCTGTGCTACTTTATGTAGTTTCGATGTTTCTCGTTGCTAAAATTGGTGCTTCGATCCATCCTATTATTCAAACGACAGGGTCAACAATTTTTTCATGGTTCGGCTATTTATGTTTACTACCATTCTTTATGACTCAAATGCCAGTGCAGTTACCAAGTTTACAGGTGTGTCTTGCTTTACTTTACAGCGCCGTTTTTTCATCAGTATTAGCTATGATTTTTTACTTTAATCTTATTCAAAAACTTAACCCAACGACAGTGATGCTGATTACGATTATGACGCCTGTATTAGCAAGTTTTTGGGGGATATTTTTCAATCATGAGCCGCTTAGCTCACATTTGATTTTAGGGTTAATCTTTTTATGTGCGGGATTGTTCTTATATGCTTATCGCTCAAGTCCACATCGAATTAAATAGTATAAAACTGATAGGTCAATAAAATGACCTATCCTTTATAGTCTCAATCCGTTTCACACAGTAAACTACACACCATCCAATTAGAATTTCCCACAGATTTGCTCAAGGATGAAAGAATCTATGCGTTCAAATATTTTATGGCTTTGCTTTGGCATTTTTTTGCTATTACAAGGTTGTGTCAATGCGACAATTCGACCTCAAAAAATTCAATCGCAACCAACAGAATTAAAACAACGTTATTTTCAAGCAAAAACAATCGCAGCAGATGGAACAATCATTGCCTTTACAGTGTATCAACCTCATTTAAAAGTAGGACAAACAGGCCCTTTGCTGCTACATACACATGGTTTTGGTTTATCTCGAATGAAAAGACCAGAATTAAGCTTATATGGTTTTTTACTTCCGACGGGTCAAGTAGCCAAAACAGCGTGGAAAAATGGCTATTGGGTAATCAGCTATGATCAACGTGGTCATGGAAATAGTCAGGGTAAAATTCGCTTAACCGATCCTGAAAAAGAAGCTCAAGATGTCATCAGCATCATGAACTGGGCTGAAAAAAATTTGCCGCAACTCGCACAAAACACAAATGGGGTTCGTACGGGCATGATTGGCGAATCTTATGCAGGAGGTGTGCAATATATTGCTTCCGCTTTAGATCCTCGCTTACAAGCAATTGTACCTATCACAACTTGGTATGACATCGTCGAAAGTCTTGTGCCTAATGGTGTCCCTAAAGGTGACTGGCTAAGTTTCTTGAATTTGATTGGCGATTGGTGGAATTGGAACAAATTTGATCTGCAACTTAAACAAGCGTATCAAGATACCCAACAAGGTCAGTTGAAACAATCAACTTATGATTTTCTAAAGACACATCAAGCAAGTTGGTTTTGTGAAACTGCACAAGCCCCTCAAGCAGATGCGCTCATCATTCAAGGATTTAGAGATGTTCTATTTCCTTTTAACCAAGGTGTAAAGGCAGCTCAATGTATTCACAAAGCGCAGCATGAAGTGCATTTAATCGGTGTACAAGGTGGACATTTACAACCATTTGCACAGCATTCTCCATTGGGTGATACTCCTTTTTGGTATATTGGTAAATCTGTCACCTGTGGAAATCAAAAAAAATATAAATTACAAGACACGATCATGGGATGGTTTGATCAAAAACTCAAAGACCAAACCGCAACAATTGATTTACCAGAATTATGTGTCGACAAAAGCCCAGTCTATAAGTTCAAAGATTTGGATGCAAAAACACAATACACGTTAAATAAAACTTGGATCGAACCTCAGAATTCGCAAGCTGTGTTTGTTCCGATCCATACGATAACTGAATTGGCACATATCACAGGTACACCACAACTTACTTTAAAGATCGAAACGCCAAACAATAAAGTAGAACCAACACTATTTATTTCTATGGCCATTAAATCTGGAAAAATAGGTAAATATGCTATTTTAAACGATCAAACAACAGCATTAAATCCAAGCAAAAAACATACTTTTGACCAAGTTATTTCTAATAAAAATTCAGCATCGAAAGAAAATCAAGCTATTGAATTACCTAGTATTAATGGGCGTTTAAACAAAGGCGATACTTTAGGCTTACTGATTCAGACCGAAAGTATTTATTATCAAAAAATTAAACAACCTAAAATTGAAGTATGGATTTCAGGTCAAATTACTTTACCTAAATTTTGGAGTGATATTTCAAATAAGGAATAATTATAATTTCTAAACGTCGAGAGTGAATTTTACCACTCTCGATTTGCAATCAATTGTTCCATTTCAATCTCAAAATAACCAGCTTCTTGCACAATCATCATCATAGCTTCAGCAATGTAATCCGCAGCCGTATCATCTAAACTTGAATCTAGGTCTTCAAACTGGGGTTTCATCTCATTAATTGCGATCATTGTATGATGAGCAAAATGATATATTTCTGCTTCAGTTAAACCTGAACGACTCACCTTTTTGGAAAAGTATTTAATCTGTTGTTTAACTTCGGCAACGAGAATATCAGGATAATATTCATCATCAAACATGGGGAGAAGGAGATCTTCGAACATAAATAAAATAATATGCCAATAAAACGCCATGCTTATAACATAATCTCATACAAATCACGATATTTAGACATAAAAAAAGCGATCTTTCCGACCGCTTTTTTAAAAAGATAATTTAGTCTTTTTTAGTGCTTAAACTTTTTGCGATCTTGGCAAGCTCTATAAATTCCTCACGCATTTGGTAAGGATCTGGTTTTGCAGATTGCTGGGCTAACTGAATAATTTGATCCCACCCCATAGCAGCATTGTATTGCCCACCTTTTAGCTGCTGGGCATAGGAAGCCACTGCAATGGCAAAACGAGTATCGCTATTGGCCTGAGCAAGGGACTTACTTTCAGCTTTTACAGCTTGGTTTAAAAGAATACTCTTCTCTTGATTTGGCAATTTATAGCGCAAATTTACAAACGCATATTCAGATTTTTTTGTTGTATCTGTTTTTGTCGATGCCTGATAACGTGAATCATTGAGCCAGCCTTGTTGTCCAACTGGAACGATTTCATAAATTGCTGTTACGTTATGCCCTGCTCCAATATCTCCTGCATCTACTTTATCATTATTAAAATCTTCCTGTTTTAGCATCCGATTTTCATACCCCACCAAACGATATTCCTTCACCGTCGCAGGGTTAAATTCAACCTGAATTTTGACATCCTGAGCAACCGTTGCAAGTGTCGATGAAAGCTGCCGTTCTACGACTTTTTTTGCTTCATTTTTATTATCGATATAGCTGTAATTTCCATCACCTGCATCCGCCAATTGTTCCATGAGCTGTTCATTGTAGTTTCCAGTACCAAAACCTAATGTTGTTAGAGAAATACCACTTTTGCGTTTCTCAGCGACCATGCCTTTTAAAGTACTAAAGTCAGTAATACCAACATTAAAATCACCATCTGTCGCCAGTAAAATGCGGTTAATACCATTTTTCACAAAGGCTTTTTCTGCTTGCTTATAAGCCAGTTGAATCGCTTGTTCTCCTGCCGTTGCACCACTTGCTTGTAATGTATTAATCACTGCTAGAATCTTATCTTTTTCATTACCGGCTGTCGGTTCTAATACCAATTTTTCGCCGCTCGCATAAGTAATGATGGTGACTTTATCCTGAGCTCGAAGTTGCTCCGTGAGTAACCGCAAAGTTTGTTTAACTAATGGAAGTTTATCTGCAGCATCCATACTGCCTGAAACATCAACCAAGAATACCAAATTGGCAGGTGGCAATTGTTTGGTGCTTAAATCTTTAGCTTGAATCCCAATTTTGATCAGCTTGGCATTTTCTTTCCACGGCGAGTCGACAGTTTCAGTACTGACTGAAAATGGATGTACATTATTTGGCTGCGGATACTGATAATCAAAATAATTAATCATCTCCTCTGCACGAACGGCGTCAACAGGTGGTAAACGTCCATCATTCAAAAAACGGCGTGTATTGGTATAACTACCTGCATCTACATCAATACTAAAGGTTGAAATAGCTTGATCTGCGACTCGATGAACGGGATTAACATCATTCTTTTGGTATTTTTCCGTATCTTGTTCTAAACGCGATCTTTCCATTGCTGGCATCGCCGCAATGTATGATGCTGGTGCGATCATTTTCTGCGTGCTATTCATAGACGATAGTGGTGCAGGTACGGGCATTCCGGTCTCAACGACAACATGTGCTTGTTGTTTGACTGGATTACTACACGCCATAATCATACAACTAAGCAAACTCAATGTAAGTATTTTTGTTGATTGATGCATTATTCAATTCCCCAATTCTATTTTGTCTTTTCAAATAAAGTCGATATATGCAGAATTGTATGAAAAAAAAGATAGATACATCGTGTTCGAATGTATCTATCTAAAAATTATTTATTTTCGATCTAAATTAAGTTTCTACTCAATTGCATAATTAATAGTGACGACCACACGGGCAATTTTATTAATAGTCGCTTTATCATAAGCACCCCCATAATCACTATCATCATCCGAACCACTTTCTGGCAGAATATAGAATGCACCTTGACTAGCTGAACGCATCATCCCCACTTGAACATTACCAACTTTAGCAAACTCATTGGCACGGCTATGCGCATTCTTGGTTGCATTGGCAATCAAGGACATTTTGATTTCTTCTAAATTCGAAACGAGATATTCAGGTTTCTGTTCAATAGCGATGCCCTTTTCATCCAAGATATAAGCATCTTTAGCCGCTTGTTCAATCTTCTTAATATCACGACTATTGATCACTAAAGATTGTAATGCCATATAGCCTTTAAACTCACGATTGATCCGCCCTTCCCCCATATTCACTTCTTCATAATAGGGCTGAGAACTTTTATTTCCGAATTGCATATTTTCGGCTTTGAATCCGTGTTCAACAAAAAAACTTTGTAGTTCCTTCATGTGTTGATCGAGTAATTGATAAGCTTCTGGGATCGTCGCTGAAGTGTGGTTGGTTTGTAAGTTGATTTCCCAACGTGCTGAATCTGCTTGAATCGGTTTCTCAGCTAAACCTTTGACTGTAATTGAATTTTTGGTGCCATTAAACTGTTTAAGCGCATAGCCCATCACAGCAGCAGAAGCAATAAAACCGAGACTCAGAATAAGAGCAAACACCCATAAACTTTTATATGTGATTGTTTTATTTTCCATTTTTTAATATCACTCAATTTAATTATACATTTGTTATATTTAATCTGATTCAGCAAGTCAATAGAGCCATAGGGCCCTATTGAGGTATACCAGCTTAATGATTTTGCATCATATTCCAGACTTTAATCGCATCGCTTGTGGCTTTAACATCATGCGCTCGTACAATACTAGCCCCCTGCTGAATACTCAACAAATGCCCTATTACACTCCCAACGGCGCGTTCCTGCGCAGGTACACCATTTAGAGCTTCTCCAATAAAACGCTTACGCGATAGACCTGATAAAATTGGATATCCCATTCGATTGAGTTTCCAAAACTCATTCAGCAATTGAAAATTTTGCTGCGCATTTTTAGCAAAGCCAAAACCTGGGTCAATAATGATATTTTCGGGTTTAACACCAATCGCAATAGCTTGATCTAAACGTTGTTGTAGTTCTTGAATCACATCTTCAGTTACATCTTGATATTGATCGAGCTGATTCATATTGGTAGGTTCTCCACGCATATGCATCAGCACCACAGGAATATTCAACTCAGCAGCGGTTTCCAAGGCCTGTGGACGTGTTAATGCACGAACGTCGTTCCAGATATGCGCACCTGCTTGTACCGCAGCACGCATCACTTCTGGCTGACTAGTATCAATCGAAATGATTACATCATAATTGGATAATACTTCAACCACAGGAATCACTCGACGAAGTTCTTCTTCTAGCGCTACAGGCGATGCATTTGGACGTGTAGATTCCCCACCAATATCAATAATCTTTGCCCCATCTTCAATCATTTGTAAGGCATGTTGAAGCGCCTGATCTTTTCGATGGTGCTGTCCGCCATCACTAAATGAGTCAGGTGTTACATTAAGAATACCCATAATCTGTGGCTGAGATAAATCCAGTGTAAAATGACCGCATTGTAACTGGCACGGTGGTAATGGCATCAACTGCATCAAGCTTCTCCATTTCTAATAACGTATATTTTAGCAATGATCAGTTGATCTAGGTGTTCCTTTATTTTCAATCTTTTTTATCTGCTCAATTTTCATTATAAATTTTCAAAAATGACAAAAAATTCATCCAAAAATTGATAATCCATATCAAGAATGAGTTTGTAATAACCCAGTTTTTTATTTTTTTCCTGAAAAATATCAAGTTTGCAAATAAATACAGATTGATAATAATTCTTGTCTACTTCTTGTAAAATAGATGCTGTCTGAAATTGAAGTAAATCAAAATCACATAATATATCTAAATCATTCAAAGTATTTTTCTGAAACATTCTATCTAAATATCTATAAGCTAAATTTTCAACCTTCAAAAATAATGCTGATAATCTTTCAACTCTAGACATTTTAATTCACTCTTTTTATTTGGCCATAAAAAAGAGCCGCTCTTGAGCGGCTCTTTTTTGAATTCAATGATTAGCCCATTGCTGGTAATGGTGGTGGTGTAGATGGACCATCTTTTGGTGGTTCAAATGCAGCCACGGGATTTTCAGCAATATAAACTTTAGGTGGTTGTGGTTCACGACCTTCCATAATGTCACGGATTTGGTCGCGATCAATGGTTTCCCATTCCATCAACGCTTTCACCATTGCATGTGCGATATCCTTATTATTTTCCAAGATATCACGAGCAACTTTATATTGTTCATCCAAGATACGACGTACTTCTTCATCAACTTTTTGCTGAGTTGCTTCTGAAATTGTACGGCTCCCCACATTACCGAAGAAACCATTTTGGTTTTCATCTTCGTAAACCATTACACCAAGGGCATCAGACATACCATATTTAGTCACCATTGCACGCGCCATTTTAGTCGCACGTTCAAAGTCGTTTGATGCACCTGTCGACATTTGATTAATGAAAACTTCTTCGGCAATACGACCACCGAATAAAATTGAAAGCTCATTCAACATCTTATCTTTGTAATGGCTGGTTTGATCTTGTTCAGGCAACTGCCAAGTGACACCCAATGCCCAACCACGTGGCATGATTGTTACTTTATGCACTGGATCTGTACCCGGTAAAATTTCAGCAACAATTGCATGTCCAGCTTCATGGTAAGCAGTCGCACGACGTTCTTCTTCACGAATAACCATCGATCTACGTTCTGGACCCATGTAAATCTTGTCTTTTGCATCTTCAAAGTCATGCATATCGACCGTGTTTTTATTACGGCGAGCAGCAAACAACGCAGCTTCGTTGACTAAGTTCGCAAGTTGAGCACCTGAGAATCCTGGAGTACCACGTGCTAGAACTTTAACATCCACACCTGTAACAGATGGAAGTTTCTTCAAATGAACATTTAAGATTTGCTCACGACCACGGATGTCAGGTAAACCAACCATCACTTGGCGGTCAAAACGGCCTGGACGAAGTAATGCTTTATCTAGCACATCAACACGGTTAGTTGCTGCAATGACGATCACACCCTCATTACCTTCAAAACCATCCATCTCAACAAGCATTTGGTTCAGGGTTTGTTCACGCTCATCATGACCACCTCCTGTACCAGAACCACGATGGCGACCAACAGCATCAATCTCATCGATGAAAATGATACATGGAGCATGACGTTTCGCTTGTTCAAACATGTCACGGACACGTGAAGCGCCGACACCAACAAACATTTCAACGAAGTCAGAACCAGAGATACTAAAGAATGGAACTTTAGCTTCACCGGCGATTGCTTTGGCCAATAATGTTTTACCAGTACCTGGAGGACCAACCATCAATACACCACGAGGAATGGTTGCACCAAGACGTTTGAACTTAGAAGGATCTTTCAAGAAGTCAACGATTTCAACCACTTCTTGTTTTGCTTCATCACAGCCTGCAACATCAGTAAACGTAATCTTAATCTGATCTTCAGATAACATTTTCGCTTTTGACTTACCAAAACTCATTGGGCTGTTTTTGCCACCAGCGCCCCCACCCATATTACGCATAAAGAACATGAATAATAAGATGATCAGTAATACAGGGAAGCTTGCAATGAGAAGTTGCATCAAAATGCCTTGACGTTGTGGCGCAGTACCTTCAACGACTACATTCTGTTTATTCAAGCTTGGAAGCAATTCAGTGTCTTCTACTTGTGGACGAACCGTTTCAAAAGAAGAACCATTGGTTTTTTCACCACTAATGTTTAAACCGTCAATTGTGACTTGTTTAATTTGCCCAGCATTCACCGCTGCAACGAAATCAGAATATTTCATCGCTGCAGGCTTATTGCGGTCACTGACGTTGCTAAAAATCAAAATCAGAACACCGAGTATGATGAGCCACAATACGGCATTCTTGAAGTAATCGCTCAAGGCTTTATTCCCATATCAATCTAATTTGATCATACCTAATCTTGGCTGACCTTCACAAAAACAGCAATGAATTTGCGTTGCAAAAAACTTAAAAGGTACAAAATGCACAATTTTTAACAACTTGGCAAGTACACTTTTATTGCAATGCCTTTTTACGACCTTGGCCAATCAAAAAAACTTCTTTTGATCGAGCACGAGATGCCGCAGGTTTGGCTGTTTTTAATACATCAAAACTATCGACAACTTGTTTTCTAAACTCATCAAATCCTGAGCCTTGGAACACCTTAACAATAAACTGTCCATTTGGGCCTAAAACTTTTTGAGCAAAATCCAATGCCAACTCACATAAGTAAATCTGGCGTGGTTGATCGACAGCCCTATTACCTGATGTATTGGGGGCCATATCTGAAATTACAACGTCTACTTGACGTCCATTTAAAATATTTAACAATTTTTCGAAAACTTCTTCTTCTCGGAAGTCGCCTTGCAAAAATGTCACATCTGGAAGAGCGTCCATTGCGAGAATATCTGAAGCAATCACTAAACCATTTGCGCCGACTAATTTACCTGCAATTTGTGACCAACTGCCTGGTGCTGCACCAAGATCGACAACGGTCATACCTGGCTTGATCATTTTATATTTTTCTTGGATTTCAAGTAATTTATATGCTGCACGTGCGCGATAACCTTCCTTCTGTGCTTTCTTTACAAAAGGGTCATCTAAGTGTTCTCTCATCCATGCACGACTGCTTTTAGACAATTTTTGATTGGTAATGCGTGTCGCCATAACTCACTAAATTTCAAAAAACTTCTGATTGGTCATTGTACGTGAAAATTACTCCCATTACAGTACGGATGTAGTTCATTCACACGAACTTTTACAGATTTTTTCTGATTGTCATGATTGGCTATTTGCCTAATTTTCACATATTTGTTTCAAGTGCCTGTCTGCTAAATCTATCTTAGAACCGGGATGCAAGTTATACTAGGTCGTTTTCCCAATCAGGTATTTTTAATGGCGGCTTTATCTATCCATGAACGTAAGCGTTTACGTCAAATTGGCCACGCACTTAATCCAGTTGTAATGATTGGTGGCCAAGGTCTTACAGAAAACGTCATTGAAGAAACTCATCGCGCACTAAATGATCATGAACTCATTAAAGTGAAAATTGCAGGTGAAGATCGTGATGCACGTGCAGCAGTAATTGATGCACTGGTTGAAGCAACAGGTGCTGAATCTGTACAAAAAATTGGTAAAATTGTTTTGCTTTATAAAAAAGCAGCAAAACAAAACCAGCATCTTTCTAATTTAGTTCGTTTTGCTCATTTAAGTAACAAGTAATCAAAATGGCAAGTTATGAACTTTCTGCTTTCGATCGCTTTAATGCTATTACTGTCGTTGGAGCAATTGAGCAACAAACACCAGCGACATTAAATGTTGGTTTTTGGGTTCGTGATCCCAATCAGTTTCTGATTTACCCAGATCAAGTCAAGGCTCATCCTCGCCAAGACTTTTTATGGGAACAGACTTGTTTTGAGATTTTTATTGGTGTGAAAGATCAAGATTTTTATCGTGAAATCAATCTTTCCCCTTCTCAAGCTTGGCAAACCTATCAATTTGAAGAATATCGTTTCCCTGAGGATATGCCGCCCGTTGCTGCATATGACATTGAGTTAAATCATTTACAACGCACACATTATGGTTTAAATGTCAGTCTAGATTTATATACATTTATGCAACAGAATAAATTGAAATGGTCTGACTTATATTTAGGTTTAAGTGCGGTTTTTAATACCACTCAAGGTAATTACTATTTTGCAATGCAACATAGTAGCCCACAAGCCGACTTTCATAATAAACGCGATTGGTTACATCAATTCTAAAAAATAAAAAAAGCGAGAATGATCTCGCTTTTTTTATTTAAATACTTGTTAGCTAGCACGAACTTTATTCCAAGCTTCTACTGCTTGCTCTTTAGTGCGCTTAAAACTACCGACCAAAGTATCTTTATGCTTCACTGAAATTTGACTTATATCATCTTTCAACTCTTTGCTGACCTTCGTTAAATCTTCAATTAAAGCATTTAACTCAGTTTTTAATGCATTCGTTAATTCAACTAAATTGCCTTGTGATGAATTCAATTGAGTTTTAATAACATCAATACGCTGCAAGATATCTTGCTTAATTTGTGCAAGCTGATTTTGGATATTTTGGTTGAGTTCTTTCGCTTCAGCCTCAATTTTTTCTTGAGTTTCAGCTAATACTTCTTTCACTTGCTCTTGAGTCTCAGCAATCACTTCTTTCGCTTGTTCCTGAGTCTCAGCAATCACTTCTTTCGCCTTCGCTGTTTTTTCAGCTACAACTTCTTTCGCTTTTGCAGTTTTCTCAGCAACTACCTCTTTCACTTCTGCCGTCTTTTCAGCAACAGCTTCTTTGACTTCAGCAGTTTTCTCTGCAACAACTTCTTTTGCTTTCGCTGTTTTTTCAACCACAACTTCTTTAACTTCTTCAGTTGCTGGTGTAGTTTGATTATCAGCCATTGTGTTTCCCCTCTATATTGTTTGTTGATTTTTTGGCTAAATATAAGATAAAACGCTTTACTTTTAGACTATGAAAAAATTGTTAGACAATTTGCATAATATCTCATGATATAGATAGAAGAATGATTGATTTGGCAATAGACATAACAACAGTCCAACTTATAAAAGAAAAACTACAATTACTCGCTTTAGCCAATAAAACAGATAGACTTTTGAACTACTCATGCGTATAATGCGCTGTTAAGTTACAAGCGAGCAGACTGGAAGGAGGGGCATGTTTTTAAAGACAGCCTGCCTTTTTTTATGTCTTCTCGCTTTTTTACAGCCCTATTTTTGTGGTTTTAGTTCAGGAGCTTTGGTTTGAGCACCCCCGCCATTTTAGCCCTCGCAGATGGAACGATCTTTAAAGGAACGTCTATCGGTGCATCGGGAAGTACGACTGGTGAAGTCGTTTTTAATACAGCCATGACTGGCTACCAAGAAATTTTGACTGACCCAAGTTATGCGCAACAACTTGTGACGCTGACTTATCCTCATATTGGAAATACAGGCTGTAATAGCGAAGACGTTGAATCAGGTCGCATCCATAAAGTATGGGCGAACGGTTTAATTATTCGTGATCTTCCTTTATTACATAGTAATTTCCGTTCAGAACAATCTTTAAGTGAATATCTAGAACAACATAATGTTGTTGCAATCGCGGATATTGACACGCGTAAATTGACACGTATTTTACGTGACAAAGGTGCGCAAAACGGTTGCATCCTTGCTGGCGAAAATATCACTGAAGAAGAAGCAATTGCGAAAGCACGTGCCTTCGGTGGTTTAAATGGTTTAGACCTTGCAAAAGAATGCTGTGATCCTGAAGGCTTTGAATGGACTGAAGGTTCTTGGACTTTAGGTCAAGGCTTTACTCAACCTGAATTTAAATTTCATGTCGTTGCATATGATTATGGTGTCAAAACCAACATCTTACGTATGCTCGCAGACCGCGGTTGTAAATTAACAGTTGTTCCTGCACAAACTCCTGCTGAGAAAGTGCTCGCTTTAAATCCAGATGGCGTGTTCTTGTCAAATGGTCCTGGTGATCCAGCAGCATGTGACTATGCAATTGAAGCAGTAAAAACGATTGTTGAAACCACAACTTTACCTGTATTTGGTATTTGTTTAGGTCACCAAATTTTAGCACTCGCTTCTGGCGCGAAAACCATGAAAATGAATCATGGTCATCACGGTGCGAACCATCCTGTACAAAATCTTGAGAATGGTACAGTGATGATTACTTCTCAAAACCACGGCTTTGCTGTCGATGAGAGTACTTTACCTGCAAACTTAAAAGTGACACATCGCTCTCTGTTTGATGGTACAAACCAAGGTATTCATCGCACTGACAAACCAGCATTCAGCTTCCAAGGTCACCCTGAAGCAAGCCCTGGTCCACATGACTGTGCTCCATTGTTCGATCATTTCATCGAACTTATTGAAGCATCTAAGAAGTAATTAAGGAGCGAATAATGCCTAAACGTACGGATATTAAAAGCATCTTAATTATTGGTGCAGGTCCAATTGTGATCGGTCAAGCATGTGAGTTTGACTACTCAGGTGCGCAAGCATGTAAAGCACTTCGTGAAGAAGGTTACCGTGTTATTTTGGTGAACTCTAACCCAGCAACCATTATGACTGACCCTTCAATGGCGGATGCAACTTATATCGAGCCAATCACTTGGCAGACTGTTGCTCAAATCATTGAAAAAGAACGCCCGGATGCAGTCCTTCCTACCATGGGTGGCCAAACTGCATTGAACTGTGCGCTTGCATTAGATGCCAACGGTGTTTTAGAGAAATACAATGTTGAGTTGATTGGTGCATCAAAAGAAGCGATTGAAAAAGCAGAAGATCGTAAACTGTTTGACATCGCCATGCGTAAAATCGGCTTAGAGTGTCCTCGTGCCGATGTTGCTGAAAGTATGGAACATGCACTGGAAATTCAGTCACGTTTTGGCTTCCCAGTGATCATTCGTCCATCATTTACCATGGGTGGTTCTGGTGGCGGTATCGCATACAATAAAGAAGAATTTATTGAAATCTGCGAACGTGGTTTCGATCTTTCTCCAACTAAACAATTATTGATCGACGAATCTTTAATTGGTTGGAAAGAATACGAAATGGAAGTTGTTCGTGACAAAAACGACAACTGTATCATCGTATGTGCGATTGAAAACTTTGACCCAATGGGCGTACACACAGGTGACTCAATCACTGTTGCCCCTGCGCAAACATTGACAGACAAAGAATATCAAATCATGCGTAATGCATCGGTTGCTGTTCTTCGTGAAATTGGTGTTGAAACAGGTGGTTCAAACGTTCAATTCGGTATTAACCCGAAAGACGGTCGTATGGTTGTGATCGAGATGAACCCTCGTGTTTCTCGTTCATCTGCGCTTGCATCTAAAGCAACAGGTTTCCCGATTGCGAAAATCGCGGCAAAACTTGCGGTTGGTTATACCCTTGATGAATTGAAAAATGACATCACTGGTGGTATCACTCCTGCAAGCTTCGAACCAGCAATTGACTATGTTGTAACCAAGATTCCTCGCTTCAACTTCGAAAAATTCCCACAAGCTGAGCCTGTATTGACAACTCAGATGAAATCTGTGGGCGAAGTCATGGCGATTGGTCGTAACTTCCAAGAATCTGTTCAAAAAGCGCTTCGTGGTCTTGAAGTGGGTGTTAGTGGCTTTGATGAAAAAATCGAAGTTGGTACGGCTAATGCCAAAGATATCATCTTAAAAGAACTTAAAGTTCCAGGCCCTGAGCGTATTTGGTATGTAGCTGACGCATTCCGTCATGGTTTCTCATTAGATGACGTATTCGAAGCAACTAAGATCGACCGTTGGTTCTTGATCCAAATCGAAGACATCGTCAAAACTGAAGCTCAAGTAAAAACTTTAGGTTTTGGTGATTTAAACGCTGATAATATTCGTTCATTCAAACGCAAAGGTTTATCTGACCTTCGTATTGCTGACTTGATGGGTATCTCACAAAAACAATTCCGTAAACAACGTTGGAACTTGGGTGTCTATCCAGTTTACAAGCGTGTTGATACTTGTGCTGCCGAATTTGAATCTGGCACAGCTTACATGTACTCAACTTACGATGAAGAATGTGAAGCGAATCCATCTAACCGTGACAAAATCATGGTGATTGGTGGTGGTCCGAACCGTATTGGTCAAGGGATCGAGTTTGATTACTGCTGTGTACACGCTGCGCTTGCAATGCGTGATGACGGTTATGAAACCATCATGGTGAACTGTAACCCTGAAACGGTTTCAACTGACTATGACACTTCAGATCGTTTATACTTCGAACCTGTAACACTTGAAGATGTACTTGAAATCGTACGTACCGAAAAGCCTAAAGGCGTGATCGTACAGTACGGTGGTCAA
The DNA here is from genome assembly GCF_014636095.1 of Acinetobacter modestus. Taxonomy (GTDB): domain Bacteria; phylum Pseudomonadota; class Gammaproteobacteria; order Pseudomonadales; family Moraxellaceae; genus Acinetobacter; species Acinetobacter modestus. Next base: position 13,651 of record NZ_BMDV01000002.1, on the reverse strand, counting down.
ACACCATTAAAATTGGCGCGTGCTTTAGAAGAAGCAGGTACACCAATCATTGGTACATCTCCTGATGCAATTGACCGTGCAGAAGACCGTGAACGTTTTCAACAAATGATTCAACGTCTACAGCTTCGTCAACCAAACAACAGCATCGTTAAATCTGCTGAAGAAGGTATTTCAGAAGCAGCGAAAGTGGGTTATCCACTGGTTGTTCGCCCATCTTATGTATTGGGTGGTCGTGCAATGGAAATCGTTTATAACGAAGATGAGCTAAAACGCTACCTTCGTGAAGCAGTTCAAGCTTCAAATGAAGCCCCTGTTCTACTTGACCGTTTCCTAGATGATGCAACTGAAGTGGACGTAGACTGCGTATCTGACGGTAAAGACGTTGTGATTGGCGGTATCATGCAGCACATCGAACAAGCAGGGATTCACTCAGGTGACTCAGCATGTTCAATCCCTCCTTACTCGCTTTCACAAGAAGTTCAGGATGAAATGCGTCGCCAAACGGTTGCGATGGCAAAAGAACTTGGCGTAATCGGCTTGATGAACGTTCAGTTTGCAGTGAAAGGCAACAACATTTATGTACTCGAAGTGAACCCACGTGCATCACGTACTGTTCCTTTCGTTTCTAAATGTATTGGTGAATCTTTAGCAAAAGTCGCTGCACGTTGTATGGCTGGTCAATCTTTAGAATCTCAAGGATTCACCAAAGAGATCATCCCGACTCACTTTGCAGTAAAAGAAGCTGTATTCCCATTTGCTAAATTCCAAGGTGTTGATCCAATGCTTGGGCCTGAGATGAAATCTACAGGTGAAGTGATGGGTGTCGGTCAAACTTTCGGTGAAGCATTCTATAAAGCAGTACTTGGTTCAAACGAACGTTTACCAGGCTTGCCAACAGAAGGCGAAGTGAAACATGCATTCTTATCTGTACGTGAATCAGATAAGAAATACATCGCAAACATTGCAAAACAATTAATTGCTTATGGTTTTAAACTGGTTGCGACTAACGGTACGTATCAAGTACTACAAGAAGCTGGTTTAGAATGTGAAGCTGTCAATAAAGTCACTGAAGGTCGTCCACATATTGTAGACCGCTTGAAAAATGGTGAGATTCATCTTATTGTCAACACAACTGAAGGCAAACAAGCTCAATATGACTCTGCCATGATTCGTCGTGCTGCCCTACAAGGTAAAGTATATTACACTACGACCATTAATGGTGCTGAGGCTGTTTGCCAAGCATTTGCTGTGAAATTGCCAATGGATGTATACCGCTTGCAAGATTTACAAACTGTAGGTTAATTCTCTACCGATAAAGTCCCGTCACCTTATCGGTGGCGGGCTTTTTCTTTTTTTAATCCTGTATTTTCCCAACCAATTTAGAGGGACTGAAATGCAACGTTATCCTATGACTCCTGAAGGCAAGGTTGCCTTAGAGAAAGAATTACAACAGCTAAAAACAGTGGATCGCCCACGTATTATCCAAGCGATCGCGGAAGCTCGTGAGCACGGTGATTTAAAGGAAAATGCTGAATATCACGCTGCACGTGAACAGCAAGGTTTTTGTGAAGGTCGTATTCAGGATATCGAAGGCAAACTGGGTGCAGCTCAAGAGATTGATGTCAAAACACTTGAACAAAACGGTCGTGTTGTGTTTGGTGTTACAGTAACCATCGAAAACCTAGACACTGAAGAGCGTAAAACTTATAAAATCGTAGGTGATGATGAAGCAGATTTTAAAATAAATAAAATCTCAGTGAACTCACCGATTGCCCGTGGCCTTTTAGGTAAAAGCGAAGGCGACGAAGCAAAAATTCAGACACCGCAAGGTGAGGTTGAATACGAAATCGTGAGCGTGGAATATATTTAATTCCAAGTCACTAACCCCTCTATTTGAGGGGTTTTTCTTCTCATTTATTTTTCTTTTATTAGCTTTTAAAAAACTTAGAATTCGTTTTTACTTCTAAGAGTTTCAATCATAATCGATATCGTGAGATTTTAGAAATGAACGACTCTTTTCAATCTCTGGAATAAAAGAATCTTTCATGCCAACTTTTTCATCATTCATGAAGACGCAAAGAAAATATACCCATTCGGTATCATCCTTTTCTATTGCCTTATCAATGACTCGATCAAAAGAATTTTTTAGCTTATGAATATCTATCTCAGCTAAGTATCCATACAAAATTCTAGATCCAGGCCAATTTAAATCCATAAAACCTTCTAATAACTGATCTAAGTTTTCTTCTACGATTTCTCGCGGAAGATATGGAATCATCATTGTCAGATTTTCCCATTCAGAACAACTATATGGCTGAATTAATACAGAGAAATCTAACTTCCTACTTCTCAATTTTCTTTTAATTTCAAATGCTAAATCAATTAAATCATGTATATATAAAAGTTTTTCACCAATAATTTTTAAAATTGAACTTTCATTTATTGGTTCAATCATTAATATTTATCCTTTTGTTATAATTCAGATATTATGTATTTATAAATGAATTCAGTTCAATATTTTTTTATTCTTTTCCTTTAAACCCATAATTTTATTACCAATAGCGTCGATTAAATTAAATATGCAAAATTTACTCAATTATATCTAAAATTAATCTCTAACAGATTGAATGGTTCTTTTGTTTCAAGAGCATCCTATTTCTAAATACAATAAAAATGAAATAAAGGAATGCAAGATCGACTGATCAGTAGCATTATGTATGAGATTACTAGAATAATCCTATGGATTGCTGTTGTAATCGTATGAGCTTTCCATATCATTCTTATGACCAATGCAGTACGCTGTATGCTATTCTAGACTTTGTATTTCCGAATCAAATTCAATGTTTGTTGATTTGGTTTTGGAAATTCTTCTTCAACTAACGCTCTCTCCTGATATAAAAGCTATAATAGCGCCGATTTCTTTTAGTATTTTGTCTTAGTTATGGATTCATTGATCAACTCCCCTGTTAAACATTGGTGTGAATTCGAATTTATTTCCAAAACAGTAAAAAATCCAAATATCCATATCAAAGGTAATTATTCTTATTATTCTGCTTATTGGGATCAGGGCTTTGAACGTTGTGTGGTACGTTATCTACATGACAAACCTGCTACACCTGAAAAACCAATTGATCAACTGCATATTGGCAATTTTGTCTGCTTTGGTGCTGAATGCGTGATCATGATGGGTGGCAATCAATTACACCGTCCTGACTGGATTTCGACCTTCCCTTTTGATACCCGTAGTTTCCTGCCTGCTGGTGATACTTTCATTGCCGATGGTTGCTGGATTGGTAGTCGTGCCATGATTATGCAGGGCGTGAAATTGGGTGAAGGTGCTGTGATTGCCACTGGTGCTGTGGTTACCCAAGATGTGCCACCTTATGCAATTGTTGCTGGTGTTCCAGCTAAAATCATTAAATACCGCTTTTCCTCAGCAGATATAGAAAAATTGCTTTCACTTAAACTCTATAACCTAGAAGAAAAGCAGATTTTAAAAATGCGTGAACAATTGCAGACGGATCAACTCGTAGATTTATGTTCATATTTAGACCAAAGTCTATAATCTTTCCAAATCTAATATTCACTTTAATATTTTTAAAAAAAGATTATTTTTTTCAATGGATTGAATAATTAAAAACTGCTTTAACATCTAATTATTCTTATAAAATTACTAGGTTTTATTATGCTACTAATAAGTTTAATATGAAACATAGATCTTATTTTAAACAAAAATTTAGAAACAACTCAAAGTGCAATAATAAGGAGTAATAAACATGGCCTATCAAAAAATCTTGGTTGCAATTGATGACTCTGAAATCTCCGATAATGTCATTCAACAAGCGGCTCAACTTGCAAAAGCCCTAAATAGTGAAATCACTGTGGTTGAAGTGATGACTTTAGATCCATATTTGGCAGATGCATATCTTAGACTCGGTCAAAGTAATGAATTGATTGAACGTGTTCGTAGCTATGTACAAGAAAATTTAACCAAAGCGGAAAAGAAATTTGAAGCTTTAGGACTGACAGTCGCAACTCAAGTGTTGGAAGGCTTCTCTGTAAATGGGGAGATTATCAGTGCTGCACAGAACTTAGGTGCTGATCTGATTATTATGGGATCACATGGTCGAACTGGTTTCAAAAAATTTATCTTAGGCAGCGTAGCTCAAAAAGTATTAGGTGAAAGCCATATCCCTGTTTTGGTTGTACGTTAAATCTTCTAATTTTTAGTTTAATATAATATCGTAACCCGCCTGAAACCTTAAGTTTCAGACGGGTTATTTTGATTATTGAGTTTTTAATTCAATAGGTTTTGCTTTTTGTAAAACTTCTTTTGGTAACTCAGTCGTAGAAACGATTGTCAATGACTGTGTATTTGCTTGAATATTTTCTTTCTTAAGATCATTCAGTACAACATTGGTATCTTTAGTACTTAAGCTATACATTGCACCTGTTGCAGGATCGATAATTAATAAACCTAATACCCCACCAAATAATAGATTTCCAACATACCAACCATTTACGTGTGCAGAAATATTAATAGTTTTGGTTTCATAACCTTCTTTTTCAAACACTACAGTGTATTTTTCAGGAACAAAGAAGCCTGAACTTCTTTTTAAGCTTACAGTCGCAGGTGCTTGTCCTACATGAACTTTTTTACCAGCTTTATTTAAAATCGTAATATTACTAAGTTCAGGTGTGCTCTCAAATGTCATTGTTTGAGTTCTTCCAGACATGATACTTGCGCATCCAGATAAACTGATAACAGCAATCCCACACATAACAGCTAATTTTTTCATTTAAGTACCAATTATACATATGTATTCTTTATGTACAATTATTGTAAAATAAAATAAAAACAACAGCAATGATATTTATACAAACCAGTCTGTTTATTTTTATATTAAGGCATCCAACTAAATTCTTTTAAACTGACTTTACCATTAGGCAAGTAAATACCTTCTTGCTCCAACAAGCTTTGTTGCACATTCTCACCTTGCTGATTGATGCGAGTCACACTGATCTTTCCTTGTGAATTTATCACTCGATACCAAGGGATTTCACTGCTCTTATCTAAATGCTTCAAAACATAACCGACTAAACGTGCATGCTTAGGCAAACCTGCTAATTTTGCAATTTGACCATAGGTCGCTACTTTTCCATATGGAATCAAAGCGATAACCTCTAATATTTGTCAATGTAGTTCATTAGTATCTTGCATAAAATAACCTATAAAAATCTGATACTATGATTAAAGCGACAGTTAAAAGCTTAAACAAGAAATAAAATAACTTATGTATTTAGAGAATAAAAATGCAGCTAAAAACAGTTTTCTTCATCATATTTTGTCTAAGCATCAATTTCTCATGTTCAACTAAACAATCATCTCATATTCAAATTACGCCTTATCGATACCCGATAGACTCAAAAGATCATCTACCAATCGTATACGTTAGTTTTATTTTTACCATCAATCGACCACAAGCTAAATTATTAGACACTCAACTGCAAATGTATAAAGAACTAGAAATTTTAAATCATTACTTTGTAGATGAAAAAAATCAAAAAATATTTAAATTTAAAATTAATCACTACCTCTCATACCAAGACTTTACAAAGAAGAAATGCGATCTCACAAATCAATTAAATCAAGCTTCACCGCTAATCACTGAAAATCTCCCGAATGCTATAGACACTTGTTTCCCTCACAGAAAAAGTAAAGAGGTTCTATTTATTATTTATGATTCCTATACTGAGAAACTTAAATACAGTGACATCACCAGTTGGGGATTTAGAAATCAAGGTCGTCCATTTATATTGATTGATTGGGAACGTTTAAATTATCAAACTCAAGCAGCATCTATACATGAGATGGGCCATGCTTTTGGTTTGGGGCATGTTTGCGCGCCAGATGCAACAAAAACAACACCTACCAATATTATGACCAGTTACGATTGTAAACTCGGAAGTGGAGGTTTACGTAATTTAGGTTTCACCGCAGAACAACTCAGCATCATTTTAGATAATTATTATAAATATCCTTAGAAGTTCATCTCGATATAGTGCCCTAGATGGTCTTTCCCTTCGAAAAAGTCCTTTTGAATCAGCCGTGTGGTCAAATTTTCTTTTGCCTGTTTAAACTGAATATCAGTCACTGCACAAGGCTGCCAAAAAGTTTCTAGGTTATTGGTAAATATAGGATAAAGCTTTATTAGATTTTCGATTAGATTAATCTTGACAATGAGGCCATAGGCTAAAGCCTGATATTTTTCAAATTCCCCGTTACTATTAAATACCCCGTTTCCAATCCCCAAAATAACAGGTTTATGATTAATTTTTTGAATTGGTTGAATCGTATGGGCACCATGTCCAATCACCAAATCAACGCCTATTTTAGTCAAAATATCTGCCAATTTTTCTTGTTCAACTCGTGTTGTTTGGAAATCTTGCCCCCAATGACAAATGACAATAATTTTATGCGTTGGATGGAACTGCCTATATTGCATGATCTGCTCAAATAAAATCGCATTTAAACAAGCCACACCTGCACGATCACCAAGTGCATAAAAATCATAATCTTGATAAGCACTCTCTCTATGCCAATACCCATTAAAAATAGCAACATTTTGCTGTTGAGTTCTTATCTGAAAATATTGATGAGCTTGCTGCTGATTATTCCCTGCCCCAATCCAATTTATCTCACTTTGATCTAACACCGCCAAGCTATGAACTAAACTTGCTGTGCCGTAATCTTTTAAGTGATTGTTCCCAAGACACAGCGCATTGATATGAATACGCTTAAATTCAGTCAGTGTTTGCTGTGAGTCTGCACCCAAGATAAAATCTTTTTTTCCATGTAAAGGTGAATATTCATCTAGGTTAAAGACAGCTTCAAAATTGGCAATATTGAGGTCATCTTCAGAAAAAAATTGTTTTATCCTTTCAAAAGAATGTTGATAACCATAACGTTGTAAAGCATCATCAATTCCTTTTGCTTTCCTTCGTTTTGTATAGTATTCCCCGAAATAAGTATCACCAATGATATTGATATAATGATTTTTCAAAGAGATTTGCTTTGCAGGCAATAGACCTGAATTAAAATAATGATAATAAGGTACTAAATGATCAATACGATGGATATCATCCAGTAATTGAAAGATGCCAATATTCTGATTTTTATTACAATAAGTGAAATAATATTTTTTATATTTGCTAGTTATACATAAAACAGCATCTAACTGATGACAGGTAAATAAAGAGCTAATTGGTCTAATTTTTTGACTGCCAATACTCAGTTTTTTAATGAATACTTCTCGAATCAAATCAATCGGCATACTAAAAATAGCTCGGGCTACGACATATAAATTTTGAATCGTATTCGTAATATAAGTGTCAGAAGATATGTCTATCCCAAATGACTTGGCTTTTGAAATAATTGTTTTCTGTGCTTGCCCTTCATCACCAAAGATATATTTAGCAATTAGCAAACTGAGTTCGTAGCTCTGGGTAAAAGCTAAATATTGTAGTAAAAATCCTAATTCATATGAATCTTCAACTTGAGTCACATCAAGCGGATATAATTGAAACCGTTGTGGGATTGGAATTTTATTAGTCAATTTGAGTTCATTTTTTTGGATTTTTTCAAATATCAAAAGTAATAATACCCAGTGTGTACAACTTCCTTCAATTTGAGTGTGCCAAATAGCATGCTTAAAATTTTCTTGTCTTATTTGACTGATTATTTTTATTTCTTGAGGTACATCCATAATTTAGCCTCAATTATTCAATCTTGATAATGCTGAACATAAGCAACATAGCCTGAAAGGTTATGCTCTTGATCATCAATGCGAACCCGAAAACGATCATGCCGAACATAAAAGGCATTTAAGATTTTATCTGGGCATGCCATGTACATTGCCACTTCAGGATAGAAAAAACCAGTACGCTGAAACTCAGTGCGAAACTCGATTAATTTTTTTAAATCTTCAAATTGCGATTTTGCAAATAACTCATGTAATTCTAAATTTCGCACCCGACATACCATTTGATAAGCAGCCATCATCATTTCTAATAAAGTTGCATATGCAGTTTTACGATTACGAATAAAAATCATATGCCTTAAATAATTATTGATACCAAATTGAAAATATTTTTCTTCTGGACAAATTTTAGTGAGTTCATTGGTACAGTAACTTAACCAATGATCGTGATAACGCTCATATTTTTTTTCAATAAATTGTTCAAACATCAATTGAACAGTTTCTAATAGTCGCGGAGCACTATCAAGCTGATACAACCGTAAAAGTGCGAGCGCAGCTTCACCATCATAATAAATGATGCGAAATTTTTCTTTGATTTCATAACTTGGAAAACTCAGCACATGAGTTGTTTCCCCTTGTTTATCGATCATAGATAATATGCCATTCGCCAAAGCCTTTGCATATTTTAAATAAGACTGATCCCCAACCATACTTTGATATTTGGTCAGCATTAAAATTGCTGCTGCATTTGCACCTAATTTAATTTCATCAAGTTGATTCAAATCAGCGCTATCTAACATGTAAGCGAGATCATCATCTTTTTCGACATAAAAATTTGTCAATGCATAATCAATTGCAGACTGAATTTTACTCACCACGTTTGGTTGTAAATCTAATGCCAAGGTCTCAATCAAAGCATAAGTCGTCGTACAATGTCGGACTGTGTTGTAGCTACGAATTTCTCGGTCATAGGCTGGAAAAAAACCGTAAATATATCGTCCATTCGTTTGGATTTGGTGAGACAAAAACTCAGCATTTCCTTTAATCATTTTAGTTAAATGTTGTCGCTTAGATTCGGTTAAATAACGAACCCCATTTTCAGTAAAACATGTTTGTAATGGTATCAATTGTCCATTTTCGTAAAACACGGCATGGGTATCAAATGTCCATATATCCTGAATTTCATTGATTTTTAGCGCAACATTGTTATCTTGATATTTTCTTATAATGGCAATATTGAGATTATTTTGATCAAAAAAATTGGGCGTGTCGTAACTTAATCCTCGGATAATGGCTTTGCCATATAGCTCTTGTTCTAAAAAACTAATCTTAAAATTCTCATCAAAACTGATGCCCTTACGATAATGATTATTATGAAATTGATTCTTTAATGTTTGCTCAATCTCATACCATTTTTCTTGTTGAATATTGCATGCAATATCAAACTTTAATAATTCAGCTAATTTATTATTACTTGTGAACTGCTGATCGAGAAATTCAAAAAGTTCTTTTTCAAGAATCGGAAATGTTGAAAAGGATGAGTTCCAGACCTGACAGCGTTCTGTCTTTTCTCCATATGAATAGAAAACTACCGTTTTATCTAAGTTTATATATTTTTGAACTTGTTTGATGTATCCAGTCAATTCGTATTTGAGCTTTTCAAGCTCTAAAGCCGTCACAATCGTCATAGTATGTATTGTTAGAATTTTTAATTACTTCAATCAAGATACCACATATTTTTATGCTTTTAACAAAATCAAAAAAGAGAACCCTAGGGTTCTCTTTTTTAGGAATTAGTGTTTAAAGAACATGAAGTTGATTATTCGCAATCAAATCATTCAATGTTGTATCGACATCAATGGTAAGCAATGTCACGCTACTGTGGGCAGCGCCGCCTGCACCATCTCGATCAATACTAATAGTTGTTGTAGTGCCATCTGAACTTACACTCACAAAACCTGCTAACGAAGCAGCACTTCCGTTTCCTGTATATCCAACTAGAAGGTTAGAAATATCGATAATATCGGCATTTGGATCTGTTGCTGTATTACCCTCATGGAAGCCATTCCAAGTGTCATGACCATTACCACCAGCATTGTCAGCATTATTCAACACATTAAAGATTAATGTATCTGCACCACCCGTCGCGCTTTCCAATACATCATTACCAGATGTACTCGTAACGATATCGTTTGATGAGCTGAGATTGAAGTGTTGTCCTAAAGAAATGGTCAATGTTGATTGAACTTCAGTTCCATCAAAAGACACCAGTTTATAATCGATTACATCAGTTGCAGATGAAACCACCATGTCACGTTGATAATAATATGAACCATCACTGTACATGTACAATGTGCCTTCGCCCGTATCAATACTTTGACCAGCAGCTAACTCATATAACCCAGAAACAGGATTTAATACATATAACTGAGTACCGACTGTAACATCAGCAACACCACCAAGAGTATCTCCTTCTAAGATGTTTCCATGTATCCAATCGGCTGTAGGACTTGTATTGGTAAATTGATCAACATAAGTAATATTCACATCAGCATTTGTACCAATCAACATCACAGCACCACCAATTAATGGGGTTTGGATTGTTGTTTGTACACGATAGTTACCTGCGATCAAATTCAAACTTGATAGGTCTATCGATGCAATTTCACCTAATGCTAGAACAACACCAGTATGAACATCAGTGGTTACATTTACCCATGTTGTAGGACCTGTTTGTCTTTGTAAGGCTAACGTTACATTGGCATTACCTAGGCCTAAGGCATTGACACTTAAGATGCCAGATGGATCCATACTATTGGTTAAAGTAAAGGCACCACTGGTATAAGTTTGCGTAGTCGCAATAATACCGAGTGTGTTCCCACTCGCATTAAAGAAGTTATTATTGACCACATTTTGCACATCCACTAATGAAGCTGCTGTATCAGGATTTGCTTGTGGCGCAGGAATAACCGCATCTAGCGATGGATCAATTGGATCCCATGTGAAGCTCACATCATTAGAACCAATTTGGATGTGTAATGATGCAGTGCTATCAGCCAACCCATTTGTAGGATCAGACAAGGTATAAGTGAAACTATCAACCTTACCAATGTTTGCAGGATTCACATCTGGTTGATAGCTATAGCTACCATCAGAATTAATGGTCAATGTACCATAGTTGCCGACAATCACCGTTGGAACACCCACAGTCACATTCAAGCTATTACTATTACCAACCTCAGAAGAAGCGACATGAGTCACTGTTGTGGTTGATGTAATGAAATCATGATCATAGTTCATACCGTATAGCGCAGAATTATCATCTGACATCACATTACCTGTTATCGCTGCACCAGTAATAACTGGAGCTTGGGTAATATCACCATGATTTAAGGTAATGTCTGCGGTCACACTACCTAGTGCAGTCAGTAAAGTATTACTTTCCATGAACAAGGTGTATGTGCCAGCAGCTAAGTTTTTAGCTTCGAACTGAACTGTTGACCCAAAGATACCTAATAAATCAAGTAAACCATTGTTAGAGCTATCTGCAACTACAGTGGTAGAACCATCTGGGTTAGTTCGAGTCAGAACCACGTGAAGACCATCAAGTAGTGTTCCAAGAGAACCAAAGTTCACAGAAATTACAGCGTCAGTCAGATTACCTGGATCAACTGTAAAGTTTGCCGAACCACTTGAGCTACCAATCACTAATCCACCAACACCCAATAACCAACTATAACTAATTGCATTATTGAGATTTTCAACTGTTACTGGATACTGATAATCAATGGAAGCCACATCAACATTACTGAATGCATCTAAAGGTAATGGATCATTAATAACTGCAGGTTGAGATGGATCTGCTGCATTCCAAGTCATATCAATCGTATTACTATCAAGATGTACATAGAATGTTGCATCCGAAGTATCACCCGTTATTGGATCAAAAAGTGTATAGGTGAATTGATCAACTTGACCAAGACCAGTCATATTTGCATTTGGCGTGTAAGTATAGTCACCATTTGGATAGATCACTAAACTACCGTAAGTTCCAGTAATCGTCGTTCCTGCTGGATCGATTGCGATGCTATTTACTTCACTGATAACCGTATTTATAGTGGCAATATCAATATCACCATTCGTATTTGGATCTGAAATTAGATTGCCATGTACTGCTACAGCTTCATAACTATCAATAATATGTGGATTATAAACATCCATCGTACCAGTCAGAGTACCACCGAGGCCAACTCCGATCAGTCCGTCATAAGCCATAAATGCTCGATATGAACCTTCAGTTAAACCACCTATTTGTGCTGCTGGTGTTGAACCTAGTAATGTCAGATCAATGAACGAAGCATTTGTTCCACCAGTTATGGATTCCCACTGACCAGTAATATCATTGTATTTTTGAACAACGACTGTGTAATCACCTAATGCAGAAGCACCAAGTAAAGTACTGAAGGTGAACGTTGCAACCCCTTCTAAATTATCTGCGACCGAGAATTCAATGGCATCTGTTCCAAGTAATTGGAAGTCAAGTCCAGCCAACGAAACGAGTGCGAGATAAGAAGAAGAACCTAAAGCAGCATCATTTTCCACTAACAATGGTTGAGGATCTAATTTAGCTTCTATTAAGTTATCAGCAGCTCTAATTGAACCAAGATCAATGTAAAGCGTCGCTTGAGCCAGATCTCCTGTTGCAGAATCGAGTAAGGTGTAATTGAACTGTTCTGTTTGTCCAATACCTGCACCATTAGGAAGTGGTATATAGATATAACTACCATCTTGGTAGAAGGTAATTGAGCCATAATCACCCGAGATAGTTGTTCCTGCCGCGCCAATTGAAACACCATCTACACTGGTTACATAAGTCGTTGGTGTTACGATATCGACATCACCACTAGAGTTTACGTCAGTAATTACATTACCTTGTGCATCACCAAGTTCATATCCACCCACTTGAGTCAAGTCATAAACATCCATTGTGCCAGATAATGTACCGAGTACACTTGCACCGAGTAACCCATCAAAAGTCATAAAAGCACGGTATTGTCCTTCTTCTAAACCTTCTAGGATGGCACCAGGTGTCGCACCTATACCTAATAGACTTAAACTAATCAGAGAAGCATCACTGTCTCCATGCAATGACTCCCATTGACCAGTGGTCGTATTATATTTTTGAACAACTAGAAGGTAATCAGATAACAAGCTCGCATCAATTAAGGAACTATACGTAAATGTTGCTGTTCCTTCTTGATTTGCACCGACCGTGAAACCTACTGAATTTGCTCCAAGTTGAAGATCTAACCCAACTAATGAGGTAAGGATGAGATAGCTTGCACTTCCTAATGCTTGATCATCAATCACCAATAAAGGTTGTGGGCTGATCACAGCATTATCAAAATTATCAAATGCTGCTAATGGATTTGCATCAACCGCTAAAGTACCTGTATCTAACCCAATATTTCCTGCTGGATCAGTTGCGGTTACAGTGACCGTATAACCTCCATCAGCTAAGGATGGCAATGTATTGTCTGCTAATGTCCAAGTTCCATCACCGTTGTTAGTCGCTGTGTAATTTATACCATTTACAGTGACAACAATTGTTGCTGTTGGATCATCAGTCGTACCTGTTAATTGAGGCGTAGCATCATTAGTCGTTAAATCATCAAAGGTTACGGTTGGTGCTGTCACATCAATTGTTAATGTGCCCGTATCTGTTCCGATGTTACCTGCAGTATCAGTAGCGGTTACAGTCACTGGATAAGCTGCAATCGCCAACAGTGGTAAGGTGTTGTCTGCTAAGGTCCACGTCCCATCACCGTTGTTGGTGGCGGTGTAGTCGGTACCGTTCACATTCACCACCACGGTCGCGGTTGGGTCATCTA
>NZ_BMDV01000001.1:538621-895613 GCF_014636095.1 Acinetobacter modestus | reverse complement strand
TAGAGTTAATCCACCCGATCGCAATGGACCCAGGTCTACGTTTTGCGATCCGTGAAGGTGGTCGTACTGTAGGTGCTGGTGTTGTTGCTAAAGTAACTGCATAATCGCCTAGAGTGATAAAAAAACACCCCTTTGGGGTGTTTTTTTATGTCTATTGTTCGACAATCTATCTTTAATAGTGTCCTAAACTGATACCTTGCTGTCCTAAACTGCACTTAATTCATCGCAATAAAACCGTAATATAAAACACAAGAAAATGAACAAAAGTACTAAATGGAAATTTTCCATTTAAAAGGAGTCAGCAGCATGAATGCTAAAGTAAATATTTCAAATCGTGCAGGTGCAAGTTTTCCAGTACGTCGTATGAATTTTGATTTTGATCAAGTACCAGAATATTGGATGGATGGTTCGGCTGGCTTAACTCATTTCATGACTGGTTTGTCTGCATTATTTCCAGATGGCGAGAAATTATTTATTGATGCTGTACGTGCTGTACGTTATCACTCAACTATTAAAGATAATGCAGAGCTACAAAAAGAAATCAGTGCTTTTATTGGTCAAGAAGCAATGCACACTCAAGAGCATGTAAATTTTAATGCTTCTGCACAAAAGTATGGTCATGATGTTAGATCTTTAGAACAGATTACGGGACGTTATATCCAATTTGCACTTAAGAATTTTTCAAAAATCGTCAAACCGTTTGGTATGACAAGAGAGATGGTTGATCTAACGGCAACAACAGCGCTAGAACATTTTACTGCAACGATTGCTTCCGAATTATTACGCAATAAACACATCCAAGATTTAATGACAGATGAGACCATGTCATATATGTGGTTCTGGCATGCAGTTGAAGAAAATGAACATAAAGCAGTGGCTTACGATGTCTATGAGTCAGTATTTGGAACTGGATTGAAAGCATATAGTTTACGTACTACAGCACTTGTATTTGCTATGGCTTTAATCTTTATTCTTCAATCTTATTTTACTTTACGTCTACTTCAACAAGATAAAAAACTAAATCTGAAAGAATTAGGCATGATTTACAAATATGCTTATAGTCCATCAAAAGGGATTATTACAGGTATGGCGGGTGAAATGTTGGCTTACTTTAGACCACGTTTTCATCCAAATGATTTAGATACCGTACAATTACTTAAAGATTGGAAGGCGAAATTAGGTTTTTAACTTAAAATTTCCATTAGCTAAATCTATGTAAAAAAGAGCAATAAAATTGCTCTTTTTTATTTTGAATATTACATTGAATAGACTTTTTAAAATCATACTGACATGTCCTAAGATGATGCTTTTCTGACCTTATCTGCACTTATTTAATGCGTTCAAAGAAGCGTATAAATAAACCATAGATAATTTTTAAGCAAATATATCCATTGGGTAGGAGAAGAAGGTATGAATGCTAAGGTCAATATTTCAAACCGCGCTGGCGCTAGTTTTCCTGTACGCCGAATGGATTTTGAATTTGGCGAAGTTCCACGCTATTGGGCAAATGGAGATGCTGCTTTAACTCATTTTATGACTGCACTTTCAGCATTGTTTCCAGAGGGTGAACAATTTTTTGTGAATAGTACCCGTGCAGTTAGAAATGATCCAAAACTTGCTGATCCTCGATTACAAAAAGAAATTAGTGCTTTTATTGGACAGGAAGCAATGCATTCAAAGGAACACTTGGCTTTTAATGCAGCTGCACAAGCTTATGGTTATGATGTGCGTAAATTGGAGGCACAAACAGGTAAAGTGATTCAGTATGGGGTTGCTATAAGTACTAAATTATTAAAACCATTTGGTTTTACAAAAGAGATGATTGGCTTAACGGGTACTTGTGCCTTGGAGCATTTTACATCAACGATTGCTGAAGAATTATTGTCTAACCCAGATATTCAATCCATGTTTATGGATGAGACCATGTACCATTTATGGATGTGGCATGCAGTTGAAGAAAATGAGCATAAAGCGGTGGCATTTGACGTTTATGAAGCGATGTATGGGCAAGGATTTAAAGCTTATTTTATGCGTTCATTAGCTTTAGTGATTGCAATGGGTCTAATTTTTATTACCCAGTCATATTTCACGGCGACTCTCTTAAAAACTGATGGCAAACTTACATGGCGAGATACCAAATATATGCTCAAGTTCATGTATGGTTATAAAGGTTTTATGACACGTCAAATTCCAACGTTATTGGCATTTTTAAGACCAAAATTTCATCCGAATGATGATGATACAACAGCTTTATTGAATAAATGGCGTGCTGAATTAGGCTTTAATATGAGTTAATGAAAATGGGCAATTAAAATTGCCCATTTTTTTATTCAAATTTATGATCAAATTACTGATAATCTGCATCAATATTTTATAGAGTGATAGATCGTGATTCGATTGATGCAAGAGAGTGATTTAGACAGTGTTGTTGCAATTGAACGTTTAGTACAAACATATCCTTGGTCGAAACAACAATTTCAAGAATCTTTAGCTTCGTATCAGTGCACGGTCTATGAGCAGTCGAATCAGGTTGTTGGGTTCTGTATTTTGCAGCCTGTTCTAGATGAGGCCAATTTATTACTAATGGCGATTCATCCAAACCAACAGGGCAAAGGTCTTGGATACGAGTTGCTAGATTATTCAATTCAACTTTTAAAAAATAATCCGATTCAAATTTTTTTAGAAGTACGTGAAAGCAATCTTGCTGCAATTCGTTTGTATGAAAAAACGGATTTTCATCAAATAGACTTACGCAAAAATTATTATCCCAATTTAGATGGGACAAAAGAGCATGCTGTGATTATGGTCAAAACATGCACTGATGATTTTGCTGCTTTATTTAATAATTAAGTTATCCCACTCCGATGGTAGAGTAGTCATTAATGAATTTCCAAGTTGATGAATCTCTTTTTCTGAGAGTGGGCGGTTAAGGCGACGCCATTGTCCATCTAATAATAATTCCAGTGGCGTATATTGTGATTTATAGTTCATTTTAGCTGAGTGAGGCACCCAATAACCTAAATATAGGTAATCTAAATTTAAAGTGCTGACATATTCAATTTGTTTAAGAATCGCAAAAACACCAAGTGAACGACGTTGTTCTTGGGGATCAAAAAAAGTATATACAGCAGAGAGACCATCATCCATTAAGTCACAAGTAGAAACGGCAATAAGTTTCTGTTCATCCCAAAGTTCGATGAAAAAACTTTCTGTACAACTGTGAACGAGGAATTTTTCAAACTGATCTAATGTTGCTGGATACATATCGCCATCTGCATGACGCTCGTTAATATAACGCTCATACAAATCATAATGCTGTTGAGTGGCTTGCGAAGTTGGCAAAATACTCATTTTTAAATCTTGATTACGTTTCCATGCCTTCTTCTGGCTACTATTCATTTTAAATTCTTGAATTGGAACGCGACAAGATAAACATTGGCGACATAAATGGCATTCTGGTCGATAGACAAAATCGCCACTACGTCGAAAACCGACACGCGAAAGTTCAGACAATGTCACCACATCAATACGGTGAATTGGATCTAAAAATACCATTCGAGCTGATTTGTTATCGAGATAACTGCAGTCGTGTGGCGGTGTTATATAGTACTGTAAGTCATTTAAAAGGGACTTGGGTTGGTATGATTTCATTAATCTCCCTCCAAGGTGTTAATCCATTAACCGTCTAATTTTGCAAAAACTGCTATTGTTTTACTTGAAAATACACGTTCTTGATAACTTTTCCAATTGATAGAGGGGGCAATAATTACATCTTGTAACGATTTTAGGTAGACTTGGCGAGAAAGTGTACGCGCACCTAAGCTTAAAAGATGATCATTGACCAGTTGACAATCAATCCAAGGAAGCTGATTTTCTTGACCGATCAACATAAGTGTATAGAAAGCCATTTTAGAGACATCTGTTTCTGTACTAAACATCGATTCACCAAAACAGCCTTTACCTATCGTTACGCCATATAGTCCACCAACTAATTTTTCTTGTTGCCAGACCTCAATGCTATAGGCATAACCCGCCTTAAATAGAGAACAATAGCCTTCGATAATATCTTCACTAATCCATGTTTCATTTGCATAGCTGCGGGGGAGTGAACATGAGCGTATTACATCTTCAAAAGCATGATTCACTGTAATCCGATAATCATGTTTTTTCATATTTCGAATCAGTGATTTACTGGGTTTATATACATGAGGCTCAATAATGCAGCGTGGCTCAGGACTCCACCAACAAATCGGTTCATCTTCGTTAAACCAAGGGAAGAGACCATGTGTATAGGCTTCAAATAATGTAGCAGGTGATAAGTCTGCGCCAATACAAATAAAGCCATGTCCTTCAGGATCAGCTTCGATAGGGTTTGGAAAAATATATTGTGATAAAGGAAGCTGTTGCATAGCAAAAAGAGCAAATAACAATAATTCTAAACTAACTGAACTCGATCAGAATGGCAATCTCTAGCGATTCCCATCCTTGCACTGTCATTAATTGAATAAACGTAGTTGTTTTGCAATTTGAAGTTTTTGGCTATCTAGAAATTGCTGTGCTTTTATTTGAATCATTTGAATGCTTTGGTCTTTATCTGTAATGGTATTGCCATCTTTATCCAAAACCAGCCAACCGAGTTGAGTAATTACATTTTGAACGTAATCTGCGAATTCAGCAGCTGTTTCTAAACCATCTACAAAATATGCACGATAGAATAATTGATGAAAATGTTCTGTAGGAATTCCAATTCCGGTTAGTGGGCTTACTAACACACTATAATTTTGGTGAAAACTCGCTTGACTTAATAAATAGTGATTCATCTGATGGTATTTGTGTATGATTTCATGATTAGGTGTCAGTGTTTGACAGGGTTGAGCTAAACCTAAATGGCAGAGAATGACTAAGGCATTCAGGATTTTTGCATAACTTAATTCAGGAAAACTCTGTTCCAATTCAGCAATTGTTAAGGGATGATAATTTTTCTCTGCAAACTTATTACCAATTGGATGATAAATGTCTTCAATTAAATTAAAAGTACCTAATAGCCCAGTAATATTACTCGGTAATTTTTCTTTGGCGATCAATAAGACAAAAGCTTTATTACGTAGTCGTTCTTGTATTTGAAGTGGTGTTAAATTGTTTTTTCCTCGAATAAAAAGATCTCGTCTAAATTGCGTATTAGCAAAATAATCACGGCATTGCTCTTTAAAAATAGGATGTTCAATCTCAGCTAAAAATTGTTGATGTTCTTCGGAAAAATTAATGTTATCAAGATGAGTGCTCAGATCTGTTGAACCTGCATAAGAAAGCTTAATTTCATCTAAAATTCTGACAATTTGTTGAAAGGAGAAGCATTGCCAATCTTGATTTAAGTATTCATGAATTAAGTAGTTTGGATTTTGTTGTTTTAAATCTGCGACTTTTTGTAGAGCATTTGGATTTCTTTGTGCAAAAATAGGATTTTGTTTAAGCAACTCATCACTAAATTTGAGTGCTTCATTCACCTTTTGTAGTGGGTTGGTACTTTTACTATTAAATTTAAAATGGCTATGAAACAGTTCACGAATTGGCATATTCGCTGCCCAGCCTGTAACACAGTTATAACTGATGTAAACGATACCATTCGGTTTTAAAAATTTTCGAATAAACTTTAAAATAATGTATTGATTTTCATAGCTAATCCAACTCCAAATGCCATGTAGACTGATAGAGTCAAACATTGGTAAATCTGAACGATGGAGTAGCTCCTCAAAACTATCATCATAAAAATAATGTTCAGTTTTACATTTTTCGGCGAGTTGATTGGCATGGGCGGCGTGTGCTGGATTGAAGTCAGTGCCGTAAAAGAGCGCTTCATTACTTGCAGCATGAATATTAATACTGACACCTTGACCAAAGCCAAGTTCACAATGCGTTTGATTCTCTTGAGCTTCAGGACTTTCTATTCCATTAAGGAGTAAGCAAAATTTTTGAAAATTAGGGTTGAGATCTCGGTAATAACCATAAGTGTAATTTACTTCTGTTTGATAGCCATTGGTCCATGTTGTTGTCATTCGAAAAACCACCAATCTTATTATTAAATTATCATGTCTTTGATTGTATGGATGTTTTTATAAAAAACCACCAAAGAATTGGTGGTTTTTTGTTTCTTAAAAATTACTTCAAATTGTCGAGATATTTTTCAGCATCTAGCGCTGCCATACAGCCTGATCCTGCTGAAGTGATCGCTTGACGATAGATACTATCTGCTACATCACCTGCTGCAAATACACCTTCAATTGAAGCTGCTGTAGCATTACCAGCAGTTCCACTGTGCACCTGAATATAACCATCACGTAGGTTTAATTGACCATCAAACATTCCTGTATTCGGTTTATGTCCAATTGCGACAAATAGACCTTGTACTTGAATATCTTGTGTTGTTTCATCCTGTGTAGACTTAATGCGAACAGAAGTTACACCCGTTTTATCGCCTAGAACTTCATCTACTTGATGATTCCATATAATACTGATTTTACCTTCTTTTTCTTTAGCAAAAAGATGATCTTGTAAGATCTTTTCAGAACGCAAGCTATCGCGGCGATGAACCAAAGTAACGTGAGCAGCGATATTCGATAAATAAAGCGCTTCCTCAACAGCAGTATTACCGCCGCCTACAACCATCACATTTTGGTTTTTATAGAAGAACCCATCACAAGTCGCACAAGCACTTACACCTTGACCCATAAATGCAGCTTCAGATTCAAGGCCCAAATATTGTGCTGTTGCGCCTGTAGCAATAATCAGCGCATCACACGTGTATTCTTCCATATCGCCTTTTAACACAAATGGGCGAGTTTTAAGATCCACTTCGTTGATGTGATCATAGACAATTTCTGTACCGAAACGTTCTGCATGAGCTTGCATACGCTCCATTAACACAGGACCAGTTAATCCTTCAGGGTCACCAGGCCAGTTATCAACTTCAGTGGTCGTTGTTAATTGACCACCTAATTGCAAGCCTGCAATCAGTGTCGGTTTAAGGTTGGCACGCGCTGCATAAACTGCCGCGCTATAACCAGCAGGACCAGAACCCAAAATAATTAACCGTGAGTGACGAGCGCTCATTAAAGAACATCCTTTTTATATTGAAACTGTTAAAATTATACGTGAATCCACAGGGGAGTGGGTTGGATAATATTGATATACTTAATCGAATTGGGCTATATGATAATTAGTTTTTACTAATCTTTCATTGATGTTTTGCATCAACCGTCGATGTTAACAACAACAGTAAACAATCGTGCATCTTTTTTGTAAGAACGAGTGCATAATGTAAAACTTATTGATTAAGGTAGCTTAAGCCTTAAAAGATACAAACAAATAACGAATTGGGTTACAGGACTGTATATGACTGCGGTGTCAAGTGTTTATGCGCAACGCTTTTTAATGACATTATTTTTGATTTCTTTTGGCATTTATTTATTTCTTGCCACAGTAACCTACACACCTTTTGATCCTGGTTGGATGCATATTTCCAGTGATACGCAACAGGTTTCAAATGCAAGTGGTGTAGCTGGTGCTTGGATCGCAGACTTGTTATTCGGTTTTTTAGGGTGGGCAAGTTTGTTCATTCCTTTATTTCTATTTATCGAAGCAATTCAAGTGTGGTGGCCTAGAAGTTTTTTAAATCGCCCATTTCGTTATGCAGCGCAGTTCTTCTTGATTCTGTCCATTTCTAGTTTGTTGTATCTACATTGGAATGTTCCAGCAGATACTTTAGAAAATGCAGCAGGTGGTATTATTGGTTATGAGTTAGGTCAGAGTCTTTCTCAACTTTTAACCATCTATGGTGCAACATTTTTTTTACTTGCTTTTAGTATTTTATTATTCACTTTAGCTTTTGGTATTCAATGGAATAAAACTTGGGCAACATTAAAAAATATGCCAGCATATTTACAAGATTTGTTCTATAAAAATATACCTCAACACGAATCTGCTTATGATTTGACTGAACAATTAGCCGCAACAGAAACACCAGCGATAAAGCAAAAAGCTCCAGTCCAAGCGGCTGATTCAAATATTGTAGAGGCGAATGATACAGCCCAAAATGCACAGCACAGCATTGCAGCTAAAACAGCATCTACAGACAATGCACATCATCAATTACTAGCCGAAAAACTATTTGCTGATGTTGTTGCCAAAGAACAGCAAAGTGTTCAATCACAAGAAGTATTATCAACAGAAGATTTTGAGCAAACTTTAAAACAAGCACATCAACTTGAAGCCGATAGTCAGCGTTTAATTCAAACAGGTGAAGTATGGCGTGCATTACAACATGATGATGCGAGCCATAAACAAGAAATTGATGCACTTTTGCGAGCGGCAGATGATGCTATAAATCCTTCATCTCAATATGTACATGCAACAACGGAAGTTTCTTCTGTAGCGCAACGTCCTCATCAGAGTCCAGTCGATTGGAATGATGACCAAATATTTGATGAATTATTGGCTGCTGTTCCTAATAGTAAAACGGCTACGGATGTACACAAGCCATTTATTCAAGAAACGCGATCAACGGTTAAAAATGAAAGTGATGAAATTGACTTTGATATTGAGTTAGATTCAACAGAAGTTGAATCTGTACCGCAAGAAAAGGCAGTTCAGTTGCATCATACGATCAAAAACATGATCTCTGATGATAAGCAAAGTATTTTGGATGAAGGCTTTGATGAATTTGAAGATTTGTTAATTGAAGACAAACAACAGCAATCTGTATTGCAAACTTCGAGCTACGCGCAGTCTTCGGCTTTTGTAAAAGCACCTATTGAGATTGAAACGCCTAAAGAGAGTTTATCAAAAGAAGCATTTATTGAAGCATGGCAAGAAACTGCGGGTAAAGTTGAAGAAAATTTTGATATCGAAGATGATTTTGATTTAGACGCGCCGTTAACAGATTCATTTGGTCGCCCAATGTCTCGTGCGATGCAAGTGGCTCAAAAACGTCGTGATTTACCAACTTTGCCAGGTTTAGAATTATTGGACGAGGTAGATCCGAATAAAAAGGTGAACTTTACAGCTGAACAATTAGCTCGTTTGTCTGAACTTCTAGAAATTAAATTACAAGAGTTTAACGTCAAAGCTCAAGTGGTGGAGGCTCAACCTGGGCCTGTCGTGACACGTTTTGAATTAGATCTTGCACCGGGTGTAAAAGCATCTAAAGTTACCAATATTTCGCGTGACTTAGCACGTTCAATGTCAATGGCATCTGTTCGTGTGGTTGAGGTGATTGCTGGAAAACCTTATATCGGCATTGAAGTCCCAAATAGCAGCCGCGAAATGGTTCGACTGATTGAGTTGTTAAAGACACCAGCATTTGAAGACCCAGCGGGTTTACTTTCGATGGCGATGGGTAAAGACATTTCAGGTAATCCTGTGATTACTGATTTGGGCAAAGCACCGCATATGTTAGTTGCGGGAACAACTGGTTCAGGTAAGTCAGTAGCTGTTAACTCAATGATTTTATCAATGTTGTTAAAATACACGCCTGATCAATTGCGTTTAATTCTAATCGACCCAAAACAGCTTGAATTAGCTAACTACAATGATATTCCACATTTATTAACACCTGTTGTTACTGATATGAAAGATGCTGTAAGCGCATTGAATTGGTGTGTAAATGAAATGGAACGTCGTTATAAGCTAATGTCTTTTCTAAAAATTCGTAAATTGGCTGACTATAACCGCAAAGTGGAAGAAGCGATTGCCAATGGTGACGATTTGATTGATCCAACTTGGAAAGCCAGTGATTCAGTTGTAGGGGAGCGTGCACCACGATTAGCTCCTTTACCATCGATTGTGATTGTTGCAGATGAATTCGCTGACATGATTATGCAAGTTGGTAAAAAAGCTGAGGAGATGATTACTCGGCTTGCACAGAAATCTCGTGCGGCAGGTATTCATTTACTACTTGCAACACAACGTCCATCAGTTGACGTCATCACAGGCTTGATTAAAGCGAATATCCCAACACGTGTTGCATTACGTGTAAATAGTAAAATTGACTCTCGAACAATCCTCGATGCAGGCGGGGCAGAAGATCTATTAGGGCACGGTGACATGCTATTCTTAGGGCCAGGTAAAATCGAACCTGAGCGTGTGCATGGTGCGTTTATTAGTGATGATGAGGTGAACCGCATCTGTGACGCTTGGCGTGAACGTGGTGAGCCTGATTATGTTGATGAAATCTTAACCCCATTTGATGAAGAACCGACCTCACGTGGTTTTGAAGATGGTGATGGTGATCCTAATCGTGATGCACTTTATGATCAGTGTGTTTCTTTTGTACTTGAAACGCGCAAGGCTTCAACATCATCATTACAACGTAAATTTAGTTTGGGGTATAACCGAGCTGCACGAATTATTGATCAAATGGAAGAGAACGGGATCGTAAGTTCAATGGGAGCAAACGGTAAGCGTGATATTCTAGTTTAAAATTTTTATATATCGGATTAAAATGAAAAATACCTTAAATTTTTTTAAAATTTCCATTTATATTTTTGCGGGGATTTTATTTTGTGGGTGCGATAATACTCATGCAAATCAGATGAAATCTGATAATTTAGAAATTAATAAGAAAAATCATAGATCTGATATTGTAGAAGTTGATGAGAAAACTCATCAATATGATGTGAGTAGGGTTAGAAATAATGAAATATTAGATAGGCAAAATTTTCAGAAAGATATTCAAGTATTGTTTGAAAATAACAAATTTGATGAGTTGAATAAAATTTATATTCAACTTTTAAAAAGTGAAGAACGAACGTCAAGTGGTTTATGGAAACTAACAATATTTTATGATAGTTTTGACAAAATTCTTACTATTAAAGAGGAAGAAAAGTCAAAAAAGATGTGGGAGTCTCACTATAAAAAAATATCAAAATGGAGTTCAGAATACCCTGATATCGCACTGCCTGAAATTTTAAAAGCCAAATTACTTTTAGCAAGGGCTTGGCAATATCGAGGCGAAGGATATATTTCAACTGTATCAACAGAAAACTTAAAGCAATGGAATACATATCTAACTAAAGCTAATGATTATTTAAATCATAAAATACCAAGTTTATCTAATGTAGATCCTGAATGGCATGTAATTAACTTGGATGTAAAAAATTTCTTGAATAACTCTGAGCTAGAATATAAAAGAGCATTAGAGAATGCTACTAATCGTTTTCCTTATTATTATCCAATCTATTTTAATGCGGTAGTTTATCATTACTCTCCTAAATGGGGAGGAGACTATGAGCAAATAGAAAAATTTGCTCATTTTGCTGTATCAAAAACGAATGCCAAAGAAGGTACTGCAATCTATTCTAGAATATATTGGGTTGTTGCAGACAATATGGAAATAGATAACTTAAGAAAAGAATCATATATAGATTGGCAATATTTTCGTAAATCAGTAAGAGAAGTTTTAAAAAAATACCCAGATCAATGGAATTTTGCCAACTATATCTATATATCATGTCAAGTTAAAGATAAAAAATTTACATCTGAAATCTTCCAAGGAATATCATTTCATGATCTTAATAATTGGAAGAATGAGTATGCATATGAAAATTGCCTTGCTTTTGCAAAAGGTACAGAAGATGAGTTAATGAAAGAGCGAGAGCACAAGTATATGGAACAGTTGAAAAAGGATTATCCTGAATATTTCCAAGAGAATTAAGTTTTAAACAATTACGAAAAGATTACTTTAATTTTACGGTAGAAATATTTTCTTTAATTTACTCTATATAAATTGTAAAAAATTAGGCTTACTTATGTTTGTTGCATTATGTACACTCATTTTTATTCATTTTTGTGCGCTTATCACTCCAGGACCTGATTTTTTCTTAGTCTCTCAAACTGCTGTCAGCCGTTCTCGTAAGGATGCGGTATTGGTTGCATTTGGTATTTGCTTGGGGGCGATGGTCTGGTCACTTTTAGCATTGATGGGACTGAATATTATTTTTGAAAAGATGGCTTGGCTAAAACAAGGCCTTTTAGTCGCTGGTGGTTTATATTTATGTTGGTTGGGATACCAAATGCTTCGTTCAGCTTTTTCAAAAGGTGAGCAAAGCATCAAACAGATAGTATTACCACAGTCGCCTTATTTGTTTTTTATGAAAGGTTTATTGACTAACTTGTCTAATCCTAAAGCAGTGATTTATTTTGGTAGTGTATTTTCATTATTCTTAGCCAATCCTTTATTTGATCAGCATCACTCTTTGCTTTTTATTATTATTGCGATAGAGACCTTGCTATGGTTCTTAGTGGTAGCGTTTGTATTCTCATTACCTACATTTAGAACTGCATATCAAAATTTTGCAAAATGGATTGATGGTATTTCTGGTGGGATTTTTACCTTACTGGGCGTTTATTTGATTGGTAGTCGATAAAATAAAGAGATAAAAAAGCCTGCTGGAAGCAGGCTTTTTTATCTTAAGCAAATTTTGCTAAGACTTCTAAGAAACCATCTTTCTGACGTGGAAATTGAGCAATCACGTCATGAATACGCTGTCCTTCAGGATTAGTCGCATTTAAATCACGACCATCAGCTAAAAATTTGGTAATCAAGCGCTCATAGTCGAAAGGGCGCATATGTTTGAAAGCATGATAGAGTACATGGAAGTCAGCATTAACCTCTGCTGGTGGAAGTTGGTTGAGGTAGGCAAAAACACGCTCATCTGACCATTCTTCATTGAAAGTTGCTGGCTGTGATAATGCCATGACAATCTCCTCAGTCTTAAAATAATAAAGGCAAAATACAGGACTGAATAATTAACAAAGCATGGCTTTGTTCAGTCGCAATGTATTTTGCCTTTATTTGCGAAAAATCGCTAATGAAAAAACTTCTATCGATCTTCAGGTAAATTGATATTCATTTCTAACATTTCGATATTTGCTTCTGAACGAACTTGCATTTGAATGTGCTGTTCATCTACACCACGAACGTAACGACTGACCACTTGCATGATTTCTTTTTTCATTTGGTCAATTTTGTCTTGGCTTAAGCGACGACCTAAACCTTGTTCAGATGCAACAATAACTTTTAAGCGATCTTTGGCAGTTTGTGCACTTGATGGTTTTTCATCACTGCTAAAAAGTTTACTCCAGAATCCTGCCATAATTACGCTCCAAATAGTCTAGCTAACCAACCTTTTGGCTGTACTGCAATGTGTCGATAAGGACGATCTTCGCCAAGGAAACGAGCGACTAAATCATCGTAGGCTTGACCAGCTTTTGCTTCGTCATAAAGAATAACAGGCTTACCTTCGTTCGATGCTTGAAGTACGCTTGGACACTCAGGAATAACACCCAAAGTCGGAACACGTAAAATATCTTTTGAAATATCATCAATCGTTAACATTTCTTGTTTATCAGCACGTTCCGGATTGAAACGTGTAATACATAAATGTTTACGAATACGTCCTTCGTTATGTTCAACTTTTTTAGTTTTGCTATCAAGCATACCAATAATACGATCAGAGTCACGAACTGATGAAATTTCTGGGTTTGTCACAATGATTGCTTCATCAGCATGGTACATTGCTAAAATTGCACCACGTTCAATACCTGCTGGTGAGTCACAGATGATGTAATCAAACTCTTGAGATAGTTCATCAATGACACGTGCAACACCTTCATCACTCAAAGCGTCTTTATCACGTGTTTGAGATGCTGGAAGAATGTATAGGTTTTCGATTTCTTTATCACGAATCAGGGCTTGTTGTAAGCGAGCTTCATTATTGATGACATTGACAAAGTCATAAACGACACGGCGTTCACAGCCCATGATCAAATCAAGATTACGTAAACCTACATCGAAATCAATCACAACAGTTTTATGACCACGTAGGGCTAAACCTGTTGCAAAAGATGCGCTTGTTGTAGTTTTACCTACACCACCTTTGCCTGACGTTACGACAACAATTTTGGCCACCGAATCCACTCCTATTTATGGTCATACGGCCCTAAAAGGGCTTTTTGGGTGTTTAATAAGTTAAATTAAAACTGTAAGGCTTCAAATTCAAGCTCTTGCTTGTTATTTAAATAAATATGTACGGATTTTTTGATCAGATTTTTAGGAATATCATCTGCAACACAATATGTCCCTGCGATCGAGATTAACTCTGCTTCTAATGAATGACAAAAAATTCGAGCTGAAGTGTGTCCACCTGCACCTGCAATGACTCTACCACGAGCATTGCCATAAATGTGAATATTTCCAGACGCAATGACTTCAGAGCCACTATTCATACCCGCATTCAGGATAATATCACCTTGATCCTGTACCAAACATTGTCCAGTACGCAAAATCTCATCATGATACGAGGTGATATGCGTAGTCGGTGTTTGTTTTTGTGGTGTTTGTATTTCTGGAGTTTCAGTATTTTTTTCAGGTGCGTGAGCAACGACTTGCTCTTTTGATGCTTTGATACGCTGTAAAGGTTGATCAGCAGGCAGTACAGGAAATTGGATCGCCCGAGCTTCATCACCTAAAATTCCATCAATTACCGCCATTGGCTGTAAGCCAAGATCAATCAGCAATTGAATTAAGGCAATCAGTTCTTGTTCAACGGTACTGTCAATAATGACTAAGGTTCCAAGATAGGAACCTTCATTGAGGGTGCTTGTAAGTTGCTGGCGGATCGCATTATGGTCATTTGTGTCGAATGTTAATCGACTAAAATTCACCATTCTGCCCGTAATCCGTATATCAGCCATAATTTATCCTTAAGGGCTTTTTTAAGCACTCTATTGTGTTAAAGCATGTTGTAAATAAAAGCAAATGCTAGAACAAATTACAGGAATTCTCTAGCTAGATTGGTAAATTTTCTTGTAATCATTCTGCTTTTTTATCCAATTGATCATATTCACGTAAAGTTTGCTGCCATTGTTTGACTTTGACTTGTTTTCGTATGGCTGCAAGACTTTCAAATACTACTGATTCGACCAATTCTTCTAAGTATTTATTATCAATATTCAATTCACTGACTTTTTCTGCAATAAATAAATAATTCTCATTGGGTTGATTTACAGATCCATTGGTAAACGGCTCAATTAAACCTGCACTGATATTTTCACCCAAACGTTGCCCTATACTTTGAATTTGCTGTTCAATTCGCCCACCTACGATTGGGATTAGACGTAATAATTGAGTCAGCTCAGGCGTATCCTCAATTGCTTGATTAACAATAATACCTACTTTTTGCGTAATGATCGGTTGTTGTGCTTGTAGCGTTTTTGCTAAAGATTCTTGCAATAAAGAAGAAAGGGCGACAGTAAATAATTGACGATGATGATCCACTAAGTCATGAATAATATCTTTATGACTTGAACTGGTTTCTAGCTCCTGTCGGACGCCATCTATAACTGTAATCACAACACGATCTGATAATTCTTCCATAACGACACTGTAATAAAAAAGTGCCTTAATTCGAATATTATCTGGAACAACTTTATAACCTAATTCATGTAAACGATAGGCAATGATACCTGCGCGGAATAAACGTAGAAAACGTAAATGGGGAATAATCGCTAAGATTTCGTACCAATGAATAAATGGAAAAAACCACCAACGAGCATGGTGTTTATTCACAATCGCAATTGCCCATCGCACGGCAAGTTCAGTGATTAAGAAAATAATAAACCATGCTTCGGTAATAATCACCCAAGGGTGCAGATAGCTACGATAGAACTCAAGTACACTGGCTAAATGGATCGTATTAAAAAACCACGCTCCAATATTACTCATTAGAAAAAAGTTCATGCCTAAGCAGAACAAATTAAAAACTATAATAAAAACCATGAAAATGTCATAAACAAGAAACAGTTTGAAAAACTTACTGTTTGGATTTACAAGGCTATATTTAGAGTTCTGTTGTGAGTCCTGCTGAGTCATGTGGTCAGTCAATTCCTAATCAGACTATTGATAATATTTAGACTTCATCTGTGAAATCAGTTGGTCTTTCTCTGTCCAAATTTGGTCGACCCATTGCTGGAAGCGTTCGCGGTAGATTGGATCATCTTCATAATTTCCACCAAGTACCCAATTTGGAATTTCTATTTTACGCAAATCCACAGCAATACGTGAAACATCGCCTAGCCAGAAATCACCATAATCTGGTGCACCATCAGGATAGACAATTGTCATATCAACCAAAGCATCAATCTTATCGCCTAAGATGTTTAAAGCCAATGCCAAGCCACCTGCTTTTGGCTTAAGTAAGTTTTGATAGGGTGATTGCTGTTTTGCTTGTTTTTCGGCAGTAAAGCGAGTGCCTTCAAGATAATTGAGTAGTGTAAAAGGCTGACTTAAAAGTTGTTCGCAGGCCTTACGTGCTTCTAACATATCGCGATGTTTCAGTTCTGGGTTTTTAGCCACTTGTTCCTTTGAGTGACGTTTCATCATTGGGAAACCCAAAATCTTAAAGGCTTGCCCGACAAAAGGAATAAAGATGAGTTCCCACTTGGTGAAGAAGCGGGTGAGTGGCATACGTGTGAGACCAAAATATTGATTTACCGTGGTGTCAACCCAACTTTGATGATTACAAATCATCATATAACGACCTTGTAAATTCAGATCGAGCTTTTCATCAATACTGATTTCCCATTTAAGATTTGGTAAGACTTTTTCAATCAGTTGATTATTTACACCAATCCAACTATTCGCTAACTGAATATTGGTTTCATCTACCTTTTTTGATTTTTTAAATAATTTTGTAAAACCAAGAGCAAGGACAGGAGGACCATGTAAAAAAGTACTTCCTGTGATCACAGAACCAACAGTAAGTCCTTTACTTACCCTTTCTAATAACGATGCTTTTTTATTTGTGGTAGACATAAATCAAACCTTGAGTGCTAATTTTCGATAAAACGATCCTTTTAACTATAAACAACAGATATTTAAATACAACTGTATATTTTTAAATGTTCACAATTTTCATATATTCCAGTACTTATAGATACAAAATCTGAGAAATTAAAATTTTTATGCTAGAAACTTAGATGATTACTTAATTTTTAATAATGTGATGTGAGTCTCGTAAATGTGGTTTTATGCAAAATTATGAACAGTGAAGAGAATGTGAGTGCAAGATCAAGAAAAGTGCATCAAAATATTACAAAAATATAAATAAACTGTTTATTATTAACAAAATATCAATGGTCTGGCTTGATTTTCTCATTCATTATTTGTTCAGACAACAAAATACATAGACAGGAGCTACGCAATGCGTGCATTAGTAATTTCAACATTAGTAGGGGCTGGATTGGTACTTTCTGGTTGCCAAACAATGAGTGGCCAAGGTAACGATATTGGTGGTGTTTCATACGACAAATCTGCTCTAGGTGCTTTAATTGGTGCGGCAGCTGGTTACGGTGTTTCTAAAGGTATTAACAACGGTAGCAGCAGCCAAAACAACCGTGCAATTGCAATCGGTGCGATTCTTGGTGGTGCAAGTGGTTTATATCTCGATAACAAAGAGAAAAAGTTACGTGAGCAAATGGCAGGTACAGGTGTTGATGTAGGCCGTAATCCAGATGGTTCTGTTCAATTGATCATGCCAGGTAGCATTACATTTGATACCAATAAATCAAATATTAAACCTAACTTCTACGGCACTTTAAACAAAGTTGCACAAGTGTTGGCTGAAGATAACAAGAGTGCGATTCTTGTAACAGGTTATACAGATAATACGGGCAATGATTCAATCAATATTCCATTATCTCAAGCACGCGCTCAGTCAGTTAAAAATTATTTAGCTGGTCAAGGTGTTTCAGGTAGCCGTATTGATGCGCAAGGTTTAGGTTCTTCTAATCCAATCGCTTCAAATGCAACGGCTGCTGGTAAAGAACAAAACCGCCGTGTAGAAATTAGCATTTATGCAAAACAGTAATTATTACTGATTTAAAAAAAACCACCTTCGGGTGGTTTTTTTATTGTGTCGAACAGCTTGCGACAAGCTATGGTGTGTTATTTGTATAAGGCATCATAATTTATACATATCCCAAGATTTACTATTGGGATTCTAAAACAGAGATGTCTATAATCATGCTCGAAAACGTGAGAGGTATTACGAGATGTCATCTGCCAGTCAACTCAATGACAAGCAACTTGAAGCGATGAAATATGTTCAAGGGCCATTGTTGGTGCTCGCAGGTGCGGGTTCAGGTAAAACCTCAGTTATTACACGAAAAGTTGCTTTCTTAGTACAGCAATGTGGTATTCCAGCACATCGTATTACTGCCATGACCTTTACCAATAAAGCCGCACGTGAAATGAAGGAGCGTGTCGGTAAGTTATTGTCACGTGAAGAAGCAAAAGGACTCTCAGTTTCGACTTTCCATACCTTTGGCTTAAATTTATTGCGCTTAGAATTAAAAAACTTACCTCTTAAAGCCAATTTTTCGATTTTAGATGCAGACGACTGCAAACGAATTCTGATGGACTTAATGCAGCGCGATAATATGTCGGGTGCAGAGAGTAAAGAACTCATCGCTAAAGCGATGAAGAAAATTTCTGATTGGAAAAATGACTTAGTTTTACCAGAGCAAGCTCATTCAACATGTGAAACAGTTGACGATGTACAGTTAGCACATTTATATCAACTCTATGAACGTAATCTGCGCGCTTATAATGCCGTTGATTTTGATGATTTGATTGTGATGCCAACGCGTTTGCTGCAAGAGAATGCTGAAGTCAGAGACAAATGGCAAAATCGCGTTCGCTATTTACTGGTAGATGAATATCAAGATACCAATACTGCACAATATACACTTGTAAAACTTCTCGTTGGTGTGATGGGGCAATTCACCGCCGTAGGTGATGATGATCAATCTATTTATGCATGGCGTGGTGCAAAGCCTGAGAATATGGCCTTATTAAAAGAAGATTTTCATAATTTAAAAGTCATTAAACTTGAGCAAAATTACCGATCAACCAGTCGTATTCTAAAAGCGGCTAATGCCGTAATTGAAAACAATCCACATATTTTTGATAAAAAATTGTGGAGTGATAAAGGACATGGTGAAAATATCCGTGTGATCACATGTTTGAATGATGATGATGAAGCGGAACGTGTTGTTAAAGATCTCATCACGCATAAATTGATGAATGGTAAAAATTGGAAAGACTATGCCATTTTATATCGTGGTAATTTCCAAGCACGTGTATTAGAAACGCAGCTCCGTCAAATGCAAATCCCATATAAATTATCGGGTGGGCAATCGTTCTTTGCTCGTGCTGAGATTAAAGATGTGATGAGCTATTTACGCCTCATTATTAATCCTGAAGATGATAGTGCTTTCTTACGAATTATTAATACACCGAAGCGTGCAATTGGACCTGTCACTTTAGAGAAACTAGGACTATTTGCACAAGAAAATACCTTATCGTTATTAACAGCTTCTTCTGATCAACGATTGTCGATGGTATTGCCTAAGAAAGCTGCGACTCAATTACATGAGTTTGCTGACTTTATCGCAACATTTACTCGTGAATTGTTAGATGATGATGAGCCTGTACCTAAAGTTCGTCAAATGATTAACGAGGCAGGCTACATCGATTACGTGCGTGAGCAAGCAGCAACACCTGCTCAAGAAAAAACCAAAATCGATAATATTGAGAGCCTCTATACCAGTATCCAAAATCTGATTAATCGTACTGATGATGTTGATGAAAAGAATATTGAAAGTGTGATTCGTAAACTGGTATTGCTCGATATGTTAGAGCAGCAGCAAGAAGAAGAGGACACGGATAAAGTGAACTTATTGACGCTACATGCTGCAAAAGGATTGGAATTTCCTTATGTGTATATGATTGGCTTGGAAGAAGAGCTATTACCACATAAAAACTCGATTGCTTCAGAAACCATTGAAGAAGAACGCCGTTTAATGTACGTGGGTATTACCCGTGCTCGACAAGGGCTAACCTTGACACTTGCTGAGCAGCGTAAAAACGGTGGTCAAATGCGTCAAATGACACCAAGCCGTTTTTTAGACGAATTGCCACAAGATGATCTAGAGTGGCATGGTCGTAAAAAGAAACTCGCACCGAATGTTGATCCGAAAGAGCAAGCTCAGCAATATCTCGCGAATTTAAAAGCATTATTGAAACGTTAAGAAATAGTAAGTAGGAAGTTGTAATGAAAGTTCAAGTTAAAGTATTAGATGCTCGTTTAGGTCAAGAATGGGCATTACCTTCTTATGCCACAACGGGTTCAGCAGGCTTAGATTTACGTGCCTGTTTAGATACTGCAATTGATATTGCGGCTGGTGAAACGGTCTTAGTCAAAACAGGTCTAGCAATTTATATCGAAGATCCAAACTTTGCAGGTTTAATTTTACCGCGTTCAGGTCTTGGTCATAAACATGGTATTGTATTAGGAAACTTAGTCGGTTTGATTGATTCCGATTATCAAGGTGAATTAATGATCTCAGTTTGGAATCGTGGGCAAAGTACATTCCGATTAGAACCGGGTGAACGTTTGGCTCAATACGTTTTAGTTCCTGTGGTACAAGCTGAATTTGAACAAGTGCAAGAATTTGTTGCGACTGAACGTGGTGCAGGTGGTTTTGGACATACAGGTCAACACTAATACTGCTTTCATTATCAATTTAAATGCAATGCTTTGCTTAAAAGCATTGCATTTTTGATATTGATTGTTCTTTGGATTTGTATTAAAAAGCAGCTGACAAATTATTTTAATTTTTCTGAACAAGGGTTAACTAATTTCTTAATAGTTCTGTTTTTTTGAATCAGCTAATGATTATAAAAATAGGGGTTCACTGTGAATACAAAATATACATTTCCTCTGAATATTTTTCGTGCTTATGATATTCGCGGGAAATTAAATCATCTAACACCTCAGGTAATTCATTCAATTGGCTATGCTTTAGCACAACAATATAAAAATGCAGGACAATATCAAGTTGTTATTGGGTATGACGCACGTCTAACCAGTCCGACTTATGCCAATATTATTCAACAAATTTTTCAAACACAGGGTTTAACAGTCACCAACATTGGATGTTGCTCATCGCCCATGATGTACTATATTGCGCGTGATTTTGGTGGGAATGGAATTATGGTAACCGCAAGCCATAATCCTAAATCTGATAATGGGATTAAATGGATTTTACAAGGAGAACCACCTAGTCCTGAGATTATTCAACAGGTTGGTTTAGCAGCTCAATTTGCGTTAGAAAAAATTGAAAAAAATAGTGATCTACAAGAATTATCGCATCATATTATTCCTGAGTTTTGTTTAAAATATCAACAATCCTTATTGAGTGATATTCAGTTAAAACGCCCTTTAAAAGTTGCATTAGATGGTTTACATGGTGCCGCAGGTCGTTGTGCAAAACTCGTCTTAGAGAAGTTAGGATGCGAAGTTATTGCGATTCGATGTGAGGCAAATGGCACTTTCCCAGACCATGCACCTGATCCATCACATGCGGAACATTTAAAACAGTTGCAAGCGGCTATCCTTTTGGAAAAAGCAGATATTGGTATTGCCTTGGATGGTGATGGTGATCGAGTCGTTATTCTGGATGAGCTTGCACATATTATTAGTCCAGACCGCTTATTGTCTTTATTCGCACAAATTTGTTTAAAACAGCATCCTCAAAAAGAAATCGTATTTGATGTGAAATGTTCACAAATGGTGGCTGAGACGGTACAAAAGCTTCATGGCCAAGCCAAAATGATTCGTACAGGAAGTAGTTTCTTGCGTGCATATTTATCTCAATCAAAAGGCAATGCCGTATTTGGGGGAGAGTATGCGGGTCATTATGTCTTTAATGATGGTCGTGGTTTTGGTTATGACGATGGTCTATATGCGGCGCTAAGAGTCATGGAATACCTGACTCAATCAGACAAAGCAAACCTTTCTGCTTTATTAGCAATTTACCCTGAACGTTATTGTACTGAAGATACCTATATCAGTACCCATGATATAAACCCTAAACAAGTTTTAAATGATATTGAAATTCAAAGTCATCGTTTAGGTGCTCGTTTAAGTAAAATAGATGGTGTAAGACTTGATTTTGATGATGGTTTTGGCATTATTCGAGCATCTAATACGGGTGAGTATTTCACAGTTCGTTTTGATGCAGATAATCCAAGCCGATTAAGTGAAATCCGCCAAGAATTTGTTTCTATGATGCAAGAGCAATATCCGCAAATTGCACAAGAACTCGCACAAGCTTAATAAGGAGACACGCATGCCAC
Organism: Acinetobacter modestus; assembly: GCF_014636095.1. GTDB lineage: Bacteria > Pseudomonadota > Gammaproteobacteria > Pseudomonadales > Moraxellaceae > Acinetobacter > Acinetobacter modestus. Next base: position 873,358 of record NZ_BMDV01000001.1, on the reverse strand, counting down.
ATGAGCATATCGGCATTGATAAAGCAAAAATTTTGATTGAAGCTTTGCCGTATATTCAACGTTTTGCAGGTAAAACGTTGGTTGTAAAATATGGTGGCAATGCAATGACTGATCCAGAGCTTGAAAGCTCTTTTGCGCGTGATATTGTGTTATTAAAAACAGTGGGCTTAAATCCAATTGTTGTACATGGTGGTGGTCCGCAAGTTGACTCTTTATTAAAACGTTTAGGACAAGAGTCTGATCGTATTGATGGGATGCGCGTTACTGATCAAGCCACGATGGAAGTGGTAGAAATGGTGTTGGGTGGTAGTGTCAATAAATCGATTGTTAATCTGATTAACCAACATGGTGGTCGTGCAATTGGTTTAACAGGTAAAGATGGTAATTTACTTCGTGCCCGTAAACTGCTTATGGAAAAACAAGAAGCTGATGGTTCAATTTCTCAAATTGATTTGGGTATGGTCGGTGAGGTGACTGGTGTTAAAACCGATGTACTGGAAATGTTTACTCAAGGGGACTTTATTCCTGTGATCGCACCATTAGGTGTGGATGAAGAAGGGAATACTTATAATATCAATGCCGATCTCGTCGCTGGAAAGGTTGCAGAAGCATTAGGCGCTGAGAAATTGATTCTTTTGACTAATATCACAGGCGTATTAGACGAAAATAAAAACTTATTAACAGGATTGAGTACACAAGAAGTAGATCGTTTAATTGAAACAGGTGTGATCTATGGTGGCATGATTCCTAAAGTCGGTTGTGCATTAGACGCGGTCAAAGGTGGGGTCGTGAGTGCACATATTGTAGATGGTCGCGTACCTCATGCAACATTATTAGAGATCTTTACTGACCATGGGGTTGGAACTCTGATTACCAATCGTGCGAAGCACTAATGATTAAAAAGACCTCATTGAGGTCTTTTTTTTCGTCATAATCTGTTCATGTTATATTCATTTCAATGTCATTTAATCGATTTAAGGTAACTCTAGACATAAGGAGCTTTCATTATGCTAGAAAAATTAAATCATTATCGTCAGACATTAACTTCACCTTTACGCCAAAAACCATCACAAAATCAATTTCGTTTTGGGTGGGTGGACAACCTAAAAGAATTACAAGAAGTACAAAGATTTAGAGCAAATCAATTCTCTCATCAATTTGGTATCTCTTTTGAAGATGGCCTCGATCAAGATCTCTATGACTTTGGTTGCGAGCATGCTGTATTACGTGAGAAATGGACTGGTGAAATTGTTGCCTATACACGCCTTAAATTATTTCAGGGGAACGAGATTGGGCAAAGCTATAGCGCTAAAGAGTTTGATGTTGTACCTAACTTTTCGCATTTGCCAAGTATTCTAGAAATAGGTCGTACCTGCGTACATCCACAATTTCGCTCTGGAAAAGCTTTATCAATGCTCTGGTTAAATTTGGTGCCAAAGGTGTTGTGGTCAATGCGTGCTAAGTACCTTATGGGATGTGTCAGTATTCATCTTGAAGATAATTTAGCGCGTGCCTATTACACTCATCGTCATATTCAGCAATTGGGTGACCACCAAATTATTGATATTCGTTCAAAACGTGCATTCGAACCTGAGAGACCAGAATATAGCTTCCCACAAGATGAACGGATGCCAAAATTATTTGATACATATCTAGGTATGCAATCTAAGCTCTCTAAACAAGCATTTTATGATGAGGATTTCAAATGTTTAGATTATTTTGTTTTCTTAGAAATTAATAAGATCGCGACTTCTTTTGTCATGAATAAAATGGTGCAGCGATAGTTATATCATTGTTAGGCTAATACTGAGCACATATTGAGATTTACAAGATATCTAAACCTCATGCACAATAGGCTTAGATGTTAGACAGTTAGAAGATATGTGCCAGCTATTAGGAATGAATTGCGCGACACCAACAGATATTACTTTTTCCTTTCGTGGGTTTTCTCAACGAGCTGGGGTTACGTCTGATCATTGTGATGGCTTTGGTATCGCATTTTTTGAAGACAAAGCATGTCGGTTATTTGTTGATAATCAATCTGCAGTTGAATCACCAATTGCAGATTTAGTTCGTAATTATCCTATTAAATCTCGTAATGTGATTGCACATATCCGAAAAGCAACACAAGGCAAAATTACGCTAGAAAATTCACATCCATTTCTACGTGAGTTATGGGGGCGGCATTGGATTTTTGCGCATAACGGTGATCTACACGATTTTAATCCTCAGCTTAGTGGTCGTTTTGAACCTGTCGGTAATACAGACAGCGAACGTGCTTTTTGTTATTTATTAGATCAAATGGTTGAAGCATTTGGATATACAGAACCGTGTATAGAGAAAGTTTTTTCTCTGTTGGAACGAATTTCACCTGAAATTGCTGAGCATGGTACGTTTAATTTTTGCCTATCCAATGGGCAAGCATTATTTAGTTATGCGACAACTAAACTGCATTGGTTAGTAAGAGAATATCCATTTCAACCTGCGCATTTAATTGATTTAGACGTCAAAGTGGATTTTAGCGAGGTAACGACACCTGAAGATCGTGTTGCTGTTATCACGACGGAACCGCTCACACATAATGAATCATGGACTGCATATCAGCCAGGCGAAATGATTTTATTTCAGCACGGGAAACCAATTAAATACGCACTAACACGTGTTGAACGTTTAATTCGAGAAGCAGACAATCCGCTGTTAAAACGAATGACCAAAGCAGATCAATATTAATTAGGTATAATCAAAATTAATACATGATATATACCTTTTTTATAATATGAATCCCTTAACTTTTATATTTAAACTCCATTATGAATTTGGTTTCAAAATTGGTTAAAAAATACTTGAGTGTTTTGATTGGGTAAAATATTTAAATAAATATAAAACAATAGGTTAATTTATTTTATTGAAAATATTTAAAATCTGACAAAAATGCTGTGTTTTTATTTAATTACTTAGTCGATATTATGTCCTTATTCAATAAATCACATTGGTTTTAGGAATCGATATGGGCATGAAATGGTCTACCGAATATAATACAGGAATAGAGGTAATCGATGATCAACATCGACGTATTCTGGATTATATTAATGAAATCGCTGATTTAAAATATTCCCATGATCGTGTAAAAATGAAAAGTGTATTAGATAATATTATTGACTATACACAATCACATTTTACGTTTGAAGAAAGTTTACAAGAAGAAGCAAACTATAAGTATCGTGTACCTCACAAGCGTGTGCATGACTTATTTATCAAAAAAATAGAGGCTTATCGTGAGCGCTTTGAACTGGGTCATGAAATTGATAAAGAATTGCATGAAGCTCTCTCTAAATGGTTAATTAATCATATTCGCCATGATGATGCAGATTATGTTGGTGCAGTGAGAGAAAATATGATTGGAATTATTAAAGAAAATGAAAAGAAAAAAGGAAAGAATTGGTTCTCAAGATTCTTTGCTTAATGAAATAATAAAAATAATAAGACCTCTTATTATAAAAAATAATAAGGTGAGTATGAGTGAAAAATAAGAGGTCAACTTAATATAATAATAACTAGGCGCGGCAAGTCATCTTTATGGTGATTTGCCTTTTTCTTTCGATATCTTTTGTTTTGATTTTCAGACGTGACAAAGGCAAAATAGATTGAATATTTCATTGTAAGCTCCATAAAGAAGCACAATGAGTTCAAAGCTTTTTAAGGAATGCAGTATGCAGGACACAACTCTGTCACGCTGGCTTACACCAGTGATGGCGTTTTGCTTATCTTTTGTCATGATTAGCACATTAGCACCAACTGTGGGTATTCAAATTGATCGTCAATTTGATTTTTGGTTATTGTGGCTAGGAACCATGCTTTTATTAGCACTACCGATTGGTTTTCTTGAAATTGCCTTAGCGAAACGTTCACAGATGACCGCGTTACAAGCACTTTCTACTTTAACGCGTGATGCAGATGCTTCCCCGAAATGGCGTTTAGTAGGTTGGTTCGCTGTTGTTTTTGTTCCTTTCTTTGCAGGAAGTATGATAAATACCTCTGCTCACATTGTGACTGAGCAGCTTGGATTAAATCTTCCTGTTCAAATCCTTTTCGCTATTTTTGCCGTCATAGCGCTTGGTTTATCTTTTATACCGCGCCAATTTTTAATTGGACTTACAACAATTGGAGTCATTGCTGCTTTCATTGGTGCAAATGTGATGGGAACTCAGTTAACTACTTGGCACTGGACAGGTATTGAGTTTAAAGAGTGGGGCAATGCTACAGTGCTTGCTTTAGTCGCAAGTGGTCTAGGTCTAGGATTGTATTGGCAAAGTAGCTTAGCGACAGTGAAAAAACAACAAGCGGTCACAAGTTCAGTCTTTCCGATCTGGGTCGCGCAGCTTATTGCTGTCATTGCATTTGGTTTCTTCTCTACCCAAGCGCAACTTCCAGCATTAGCGTGGGTTTTTGCTGCGATAATGTCTGCTGCATTATTGATCCAATTTGCTAAAGAGCAGTTAGCACAACGCCAACTTGCAATCATTATTCAATGGGGCATTATTCTCGCGGCAATTGCAGTTTGGATTGTGCCACAAGTTGACCAAATTTTTAATACTCTCTTGATGATTTGGGGACTGGTGATTTGTTTGATTTATGCAGTTTTTGCAGGCTGGATTATGAAGATTAGCCATCTTCGTAAAGCAATGGGTTTTAGTAATGAATTATTTTATAACGTATGGCGTATTGCGGTACGTTTAGTTTTACCGCTTTCAATTTTGATTGCGATTGTCGCGGTTATTGGGCAAGTTTTATAATGGAACAGAAACAAGTTTGGGTTACATTTGCGACACCTGAACAGCAATTTATGATTGCCGTTCCATTCTATGAAGGAATGACTGCACAACAAGCGATTGATGCAAGTGATTTAGCAGAGCAGGTAAAACTTCCAGAGGTTTTAAATCTTGGTGTATTTGGTAGCAAGATTGAGGTAGATACTGTTTTGCAAGTGGGTGATCGAGTAGAGATTTATCGTCCATTAACGATTAATCCTAAAGATATTCGACGCAAGCGTGCCGCAAAGAACCCCGTTGGACGTTTTATTAAGGGTAATCGTTTTAGACCATCAAGTTCATAAATAAAACCCCTCACGAATGATTCGCTGAGGGGTTTCTTTTTTTTGGAAACTATTTATAGTGGTGGCGCAGTCAAAATTGCTTCTTTTGATGCTGGTAATCCAGGTTGTGATTCGGGAATCGTATCTAAACCTTCTAAACGTTCTACATTGCCATTCGCATCGAAATAAACTTTTAAGTGTTGACCACGCACTGCCGGTATTTTTGCTTTTTTAGCATAAGTACCTGGGGTGTAGTTGTAGATATAGTCCCAACGTAATGGATTTAATGGATCTGTAACAGTTGGACTACCTAGTAAGAAACGGACTTGCTGAAAGCTCATGCCGACTTGTACTTGTGATGCTTGTGCTTTAGTTAATGGTGTTCCCTGTGGAATATCGACTTTATAAACACCAAAGACTGAACAACCGCTAAGTACTGAAGTGACGAATAACGCCAGCATGATTTTTTGCATTTTGCTACACTATCCTGATAAATGATGATGCATTTGGTTCAAGGATAGATCATACTGCATCTAAACTCTATTGCCTATTCCAACTTAAGATTTGTTGAGAGACCTTTTTAAATGCCTATTTCCAATCAAGACTTACGCAAAGCTGGACTTAAAGTCACCCTTCCTCGTATTAAGATTTTGGAATTGTTAGAAAATTCAAAACAACATCATTTAAGTGCTGAAGATATTTATAAAACTTTGCTTGAACAAGGTGAAGATGTTGGTTTAGCAACTGTTTACCGAGTGTTAACACAATTTGAAGCGGCTGGCATTATCCAACGTCATCATTTTGAAAATAATCATTCAGTTTTTGAAATCATGCAAGAAGATCATCATGATCACCTTGTTTGCTTAAACTGCAACAAAGTTGTTGAATTTACGAATGATATTATTGAGAAAGAGCAACATGCTGTTGCAGATCAGCATAATTTTGCCTTAACTGGTCATTCATTAAACTTATACGGTTATTGTAGTGATTCTGAATGCCAAGATGCTTATCGTAAAAAATGAGTTTGGTTTAGTTAAAGCTTAGTACTTTACTAAAATTAAACAAATAAAAAAGGAAGGTCATAAAAAACCTTCCTTTTTTAATGGCTTAATTTGAATTATTGACCATCAAAGGTAATATTTCGGCTCGCACTCAATAACTGATCTGTACCTTCTTCTGAAAGTTTAATTGTGAGGCGTAAGTCATTTGGCGAGTCAGCATGCTTCAGTGCATCTTTATACGTAATTTCACCTGCTTTGTATAAATCAAATAATGCTTGGTCAAAAGTTTGCATACCCAACTCACGAGAACGCTTCATGAGATCTTTGATTTCATGTACTTCACCTTTGCGTATGTAGTCTGCTAAAAGTGGTGTATTAATCAGAATCTCAATTGCTGCGCGACGTGAATTACCATCTGGCGTTGGAATCAACTGTTGAGCAACCATCGCCTTGAGATTAAGTGATAAATCCATATGTAATTGAGGATGGCGATCTGCTTCAAAGAAGTGAATAATACGATCAAGTGCTTGGTTTGCATTGTTTGCGTGTAGTGTTGCGAGCACTAAGTGACCTGTTTCAGCAAAAGCAATTGCATAGTCCATGGTTTCTCGAGAACGAATCTCACCAATTAAGATCACATCAGGTGCTTGGCGAAGCGTATTTTTTAATGCGACTTCAAATGAATCTGTATCAATCCCGACTTCACGTTGAGTGACAATACAACCCGCATGTTGATGTACAAATTCAATTGGGTCTTCAATGGTAATAATATGACCCTTTGAATTTTGGTTACGGTAACCAATCATCGAAGCTAATGAGGTTGATTTACCTGTACCTGTTGCGCCTACAAAGATAATGATACCGCGTTTGGTCATGGCGAGTTCTTTTAGCACACTAGGGAGCTTGAGTTCATCCATGGTTGGAATAACAGTTTCAATACGACGTAAAACCATTCCAGGCATATCACGTTGTTGAAAGGCACTTACACGGAAACGAGCTGTTTTCTCACGATTGACGATCGCAAAATTACACTCTCTTGTTTCAGCGAATTCTTTACGCTGCTTATCTGACATAATTGAATGAAGTAACTGGCCAACGACTTCACCTGAGAGTTTAGACTTTGAAACAGGCACAATTTGACCGTTGATCTTCATTGACGGTTCAACATCTGCAGTGACAAATAAATCAGATGCACTTTGTTGAATCATTAAATTGAGTAAATCATTAAAGTCCATGATATTTCTCTAATCCGTTTATTATTATAGGAATGACTCAGGTTGTTTTGCTGCAGTACGGGCAACTTGAGGACTAATAACACCTTTTGAAACCAAGGTCTTAAGACTTTGGTCAAGTGTAGTCATACCATAGTTTGCACCCGTTTGGATGGCAGAATACATCTGAGCCACTTTATTTTCACGTACAAGGTTACGAATGGCTGGAATTCCAATCATGATTTCATGCGCTGCAACACGACCACCACCATTTTTCTTCAATAATGTTTGTGAAATAACGGCTTGTAGTGATTCAGAAAGCATGGCACGAACCATATCTTTTTCTTCGGCAGGGAATACGTCGATGACACGGTCAATGGTTTTAGCTGCAGAGGTGGTATGTAGGGTACCAAACACTAAGTGACCTGTTTCAGCCGCAGTTAACGCAAGTCGAATGGTTTCTAAATCACGCATCTCACCGACAAGAATAATGTCAGGGTCTTCACGAAGAGCAGAACGAAGTGCTTGGTTAAAGCCATGAGTATCACGATGCACTTCACGTTGGTTAATCAAACATTTTTTAGATTGGTGTACAAATTCAATAGGATCTTCAACTGTTAAAATATGGTCATAACGGTTTTCATTAATATAATCAATCATCGCAGCGAGCGTCGTTGATTTACCAGAACCCGTAGGTCCTGTAACCAAAACAATACCACGTGGATAATCACAAATTTCTTTAAAAATTGAACCTAAACCAAGGTCTTCCATGGTTAAAACTTTAGATGGAATGGTACGGAATACTGCGCCAGCGCCACGGTTTTGGTTGAATGCGTTCACACGAAAACGTGCAATATTAGGCACTTCAAATGAAAAGTCAGTTTCTAGATCTTCTTCATAATCACGACGTTGTTTATCATTCATGATGTCATACACTAAGCGGTGTACATCTTTATGTTCTAGTGCTGGTAAATTAATACGACGGACTTCACCATCTACACGAATCATTGGTGGCATACCTGATGAAAGATGTAAGTCTGAAGCACCGTTTTTAACTGCAAATGCTAGTAATTCTGTAATATCCATGATTTCCCCGAAACAATCAAAATGCCTCATTCTTTTATAGAATAATATACGGCTTTCACTCTGTGTTACCAACATATTATAGAATGTGAGAGAAAAAAAGATTTTGTAAGTGAGAACTGTGTCAATGAATAAATCTGAGCAATTCCGTCAATCTGTTTTAAATCAAATAGAGCAAGCCTGCCAGCTGGTGAAACGTGATCCTTCGACTGTGCAATTGTTGGCTGTTTCAAAGACTCATCCGAGCCAAACCTTACGAGAAATGTATACTGTTGGTCAGCGTTGTTTTGGTGAAAATTATTTGCAAGAAGCCTTAACTAAAATTGATGAATTACAAGATTTAGATATTGAATGGCATTTTATTGGTCATGTACAACGCAATAAAACCAAGCATTTAGCAGAAACATTTGATTGGGTACATGGTGTCGATCGTTTGATTATTGCAGAACGGTTATCCAATCAACGTTTGGAAAATCAAAAACCGTTAAATATATGTATTCAGGTAAATATTGATGGGCAAAATTCTAAAGATGGTTGCCAATCAAATGAGGTTTTAGAATTGGTTCATCAAATCAGTCAGCTTCCAAATATCCGTTTACGTGGATTGATGGTGATTCCGGCACCTGAAAATTATGCTGCGTTTATCGATGCCAAAGCCTTATTTGATGAAGTTAAGTCTCAGCATGCACAGCCGCAAGACTGGGATACATTAAGTATGGGCATGTCTGCCGATCTTGAAGCTGCGATTGCAGCAGGTTCAACTATGATCAGAGTAGGAACAGCATTGTTTGGTGCACGGGATTATTCAAATATTTCATAATGAGTTAATTACTTCTTTAGCTCAGAGAATAGAGAAGTAATTACAATTATATAAAATTTATACGGTGTTGAAAAAAATGGCTTAATTTAGAATAATTTGTTGATCACTTATATGATGCTCATATTAAGCGATTAAAAATTATTTGCTCATAATGATAAGAACTTAATTTAGGGTTAATTTAAATGAAAAAAATCTATTTCTTAATCTCATTTATTTTATGTTTATTTTTAGCTGCTTGCAGTAAAAAAGAAGATGTAGTTACAGAGCAGAATGCCCAAGTTACAGCAGATGAAAAACTAGGTACAAAATGGGGAGATGAAGTCACTTCACATGTGACTGAGGTGAATTTGGCGCGTTTATCTGAACAGCCGATTGCTGAATCAGAAATTCGTTATGCCAATAAACAATATCAAGGCAAAATGGTGAATAGTATTTCTTTAGCAGCTGGGAAAATTAGTTTTTCTGTTGTTAATGATAATAATCAAGAGCTCCCCTTATATAGAGATGGTCAAAATTATTATCTTTCAGGTAAAAATGGCCAGATCTATCAATTAAAATATGAAAATCATACCGACAACACTTATGAAGTGGTTGCAAGTGTAGATGGTATGGATGTACTAAATGGAAGTATTGCTTCACGCAATAATTCTGGTTATGTATTACATCCACATAGCACAGTTCAAATAGAAGGTTTTCGTAAGAGTGATTCTGCGGTTGCTTCTTTTACATTCAGTTCACCAGAAGATGCTTATGCTACAAATTCAGATCATGGTTCAATTCAGAATACAGGTATTATTGGAACAGCAATTTATCAACTTGAATCTCCTGATTCAAAAGATGAAATAAAAGATTCATCTAAATATGCACCGCCACCTAAAGCTTTTCCTGCGGACAAAGAATAATTTACTTTCAATAATGCCTTGTTTTTACAAGGCATTAATTTGTTGGTTGATTGGACGTTCAAAATCAAGAAATAGTGTGGTTTTGAATTTTTCACTGTCAATAAAATGAATCAAGTTTTCATTAATGTCTGGTAAGCGATATTTTAAAAAATAAATCAAAGAATCCACTTGGCGATAAATTGTAGGTGTAGCGGAAAAATTTGGAACTTCAAATGGGTTTTTAAGACAGAAATGATATTTTTTTTCAGTTTGGACATCAAAAAAGTCATAGGTTCTTAGATAAAAATCAGTTGTAAAATAAGTCCGGCTGATTTCATCTCCTTTATTTTTTTTATTCCAATAAAAATCTATCGTAGCTCGTATATATAAATGAATATTGAAATATCGTTTTAAGCGAGGCTGAAAATAAGAAAATTCAATCCGAAAACGCACAATCACAGGGATATGAGTACCTTGGTTTTGCTTGGAATATAGGGCAGCTTGATAAATTTGTTCTTTTAATATTTCTGGATGAAGAATCGTGAAAGGGTGATTTTTGCCAATTTGTTCAGTAAAAAAATTACTAGCTTCCTCATCACTCAGCTTAATTGCAGCCATAAAAATTCTCATATTGAATTAATGTTTTTGATAAAATAGTCAATATTATGAGAAACAACAATCTCTTTCTAAGTGAATACGACATTAGATGTCGTTTTTAAAATAATAATTAAAGTAATTCATTACTAATGCTATTGGTTAAGTTTATGAGGGGAAATAATAACTTTTAGCTGAATCGGTTAGTATATTTATGAATATGTGAAGTAAAACTAATTTTTGTTATTTGATTAGAAAAATTAGCCGAAATCTAAATCATGTTGCTCAATCACTTTTTGAATTGAAGAAAACCATTTACAACGAGATTTAGGCGATTCCTCAAGTAGTAACTCAATGGTTAGTTTTTTAAAATAAGTATGATCATCATTTGAATAAGTAGAATTATAAAAATTAGTGCATAAGACAGCATATTGTTTTTGTGTCTAAGCGATATAGACAAACTTATTCCACAAGTTGCTGATCAGAAATACGTTTGAATATTGATATAAGTTGAAAGAGGTCATTTTATTCCATTTTCGCTTTCCGTAAGCATGATTATATTTATCCGACCACCTCAATCCGACTCGAACCTGAGCCAATCGGCTGTACCTGAATTTGTACAGGAATCCGCTCATGCATTTCCTGAATATGCGAGATTAACACCACTTTACGACCTTGGCTTTGTAATTGATCCAGAGCATTCATTACCATATGTAAAGAAGAGGCATCCAGCGTCCCAAAGCCCTCATCAATAAACAGGGATTCGATTTTCATGGAACCAGAGGCCATATTGGCAATTGCCAAAGAAATTGCCAAGGCAGTGAGGAAGGACTCACCACCAGACAGAGAAGCCACTGAACGGGTTTCTCCATCCATATCATGGTCAATGATGGCTAGGCTGAGGGAGTTATCCAAACGTTTTAAGGTATAACGCTGTGACAACATGCTGAGTTGTTGGTTGGCATATTCAAGCAGAATATCCAGATTATATTGCTGGGCTAAATCACGGAAATCCTTACCTTTAGAATCGCCAATTAAACTGGAAATTTTATTCCAGCGATGTTCCTGCTGCTGAATCTGCTGAATTTGATCTGCAAATTGCTTTTGCTTGGCAAGGTTTTGTTGATGTAGTTCCAGTTTCAGTTTGAACTGATCACGTTGTTCGCCTTGCTGTTGTAGCTTCTCACGATTGAGGTGGATGTGCTCAAGCAACTGAGTGTATTCGATGGGTGGCTGTTGTTGCTGATGTATCTGTAATTGCTGTTGCAATGTTTTTAGGGCAGAGGCGGCTTCATTGAGCAAGCGTTCTGCATGTTGTAGCGATGTTCGAATGTGCTGTTCTTGTTCAGCTCGAATAGCAAGTAAATCAGCTAATTGATGTTCTGCAAATTCAGCATGCTGGTCTAACCATGCTCGAATTTCAGTCTTGGATTGGATGAGGGTAGATTGTTGTTGCTGCTGTTGGGCTTTGAGCTGTTCCAGTTCATTTTTCTGCTGTTCAAAACTTTGACGAGCCTGTTCAAAACCTTGCTTGATCTGCTGATATTGATTTTGGAGTTGCTGACGCTGTTGATCGTGTTGGTTTAACCATTCATTGGCTTTAAGTTCGGTTAAACCTGTCATTGCCACAATCAGTTGATGCGCTGAGTCTGTATTTTGTTTGCCTTTAATCTCGACATCTTTGAGTTGCAGGCTAAACTCCGTATGTTGAGTAATCAAGCTGGTTAAATTGGATTTTAATAGATTCAGTTGCTGTTCAAGCTGCTGCTGTTGTTTGCTGAGTGTTTCAGCTTGTTCAAGTTGTTGAGCGCGTTGCTGTAAACGTTGTGCTAACTGTTGGGTGTAGCTTAGCGTCTGCTGCTGCCATAAGCCTCGTTCATCGCTGCTCAGGCAATCTACAACATGTTGAATCTGTTGCTGTGACTGCTGTACGCTTTCGAGTTGATAACGGATATTTTGAATCGTTTGAGTCAGGTGATAGTGGTCTTTATTGGCCTGATGCAGTTGCTGTAATTCAATTTCAATCTGCTGTTTGAACTGGGTTGCCTCATTGATGTATTGCTGTTGAACTGTAGTGATTTCCGCATGCGACTGAGTTAAATCTAACTGGCTCTCGAACTGTGCTGCATGTTTGACTAATTCCTGATGTTGCAGCTTGAATTTGTCATCCGCTTGTTGCATGGCAGATTGCAATTGCGTCAGTTCGGTACGAATCTGGGTAAATTGCTGCTGTGTGTTTTGCCAAAGTTGAAAGCATTGTTGCTCTTGTTGAATCGCCTGTTGCTCTTGCTGTTGTTGTAGCTCATACAAGGCTTTGGAGAGCTGACTGGCATCATCACGATAGGGGTGTTCGGTGCTGCCACAGACCAGACAGGCTTCACCGTGTTTGAGTTCTGCACGCAGATGTTCAATATTTTCAGCATGTAATAAACGCTGTTGTTGCAACATTTGCTGCAATTTTTCCCGTTCAGTTTTGGCAGACTGGAATTCGCCTTGGCTAGTTTGCAGTTGTTGATCAAGCTGCTGATGTTGTTGCTGCGTGCTACTGAGCTTATGGCTTAGTTCATCATGTTCTTTTTTAAGTTCAAAATAATGCTGCAATTTTTGTTGAATAATATCCTGTTGATTTAGTCGAGCCTGTTGTTGCTCTCTGAGTTTTTGTTTCTGCTCAATTTGGTTTTCAATCTGTTGTGGTGTGCCAAATTTTTGAATGAGCTCATTCAATACGATCTGATCTTGTTCAAGCTTGGACTGAGCCTGTTGAATCGGACCTAAATTATGCTCGACTTTTTGATACTGCTGAATAAATTGCTTTAGTTGCTGCAGATGTGCATTCAAGCCTTTATCTAAAGCGGAGAATTGTGCGCTCTGTTGCAGCTGTTCAGAGCAGATTTGTTGTTGTATGGATAGACTGTGGCGACTTTGTTCAAACTGCTGCTGTTGCTCAAGTAATGGTTGTTGTTGCGCTTCGTTTTGGTTTAAGCGAACTTTGGTTTTTTTATATTCATCGGCAATGTATTCACGTTCCTGTACATATTTACGGACTTGGGTGAGTTCAGGTTGATGGTTTTGTTCAAAACTCTGAAATTGCTGTAAGGCCGTTTCAGCCTGTGTATAAGCTGTTTTTTCTTGCTCAAATTGGGTACTTACAGCGGTAAAGTGCTGCTGCTTGAGTTGAATCTGTGGTTCAAGCTGTTGCAGTGCTTTTTCCAGTTGTTGCTGTTGGAACACAATCGGACGAATGCCTGAAAAGGTTTCGAGTTGGCTTAGTCGATTGCGATCTGCGGCTAAAGCCTGATGTGCTTGAATTTGAATGTCATGCTGTTGCTGTTTTAGTGTGATTTCAGTTTTGAGTTTCTGTCGCTGTTCAAACCATTGTTGCTGTTGATTAAGCTGAACTTTGTCGGCTTCCAACTGTTGAACCTGTTGTTGTATCTGCTGAAATTGAGTCTGTAATTCGGCAACTTCTTCATCTGAACGAATTTCTATATGACCTAAAACATTTTCCAGTTGTTTGCGTTGGTTACTGATTTCACGGGTCTTTTCAAAAGCCAGTTGCCCAATTTTGGCAAAAATACTGGAGTTGGTCAGATATTCGAGTAATTCACCACGTTCATTATCGCGTGCCTTTAAAAATGCGGTCACTTCCGATTGTGCCAAGAGTACTGCACGAGTGAATTGCTCAAAACTCAGTTGAGTAATCTGTTGAATATGTGCTTCAACCGCTTTGGTTTTATCTGCAATTACCACGCCATCAGTCAGGCATTTGAGTGAACGTTGCACACTTTGTAGTTTGCCACTGGCATTTTCACGGGCACGTTTAATTTCCCAACGTGCGAGGTAATGCTTCTGATCTTGTGCCACAAAACACAGTTCGGCAAAACCATGTCCAGTGCCACGACGTAGAACCGTTAAAGGGGAGTTCGTGAGTAGTTCCGAACCATCGACATCTAATAGCTTGCCGTCACTTTCTTTGAGGCGTGGAATTTTATTAAATAATGCCAGACACATGGCATCTAAAATCGTGGATTTACCCGCGCCAGTTTTTCCGACAATGGCGATCAGTCCCGCACTGGCCAAAGGCTCAGTTTCAAAATCAATAAAATGCTCATCTGCCAGAGATGCCAAATTTTTCAGTCGAATTGATAAAATTTTCATGGCAGGTCCTTAAACAGTTTGATCATCTTCAAGTTGCTTTTGTGCTTCTGCGACCAAACTCATAAAGTCTTGAGTGGCTTCATCATCGGCGTGATAGCCCTTTTTCTCCCAAATTTGCTGAAATAGTTTTTCGGGTGTAGGTGGTTCCAAGCTAATGCTCTGCCTGCTCTCGGCATTACTTTCATTGGAGAGATATTGTCTGGAAATGCGAACCAGTCGATAACGATCTTTGGGCAAGGCATCTTCAAATTGTTGTCGTAGATTAGGCTGTGGTGGCGTCGTAGTATGATATTCGATATCAACATATTCACGATGCTCCAGATTTTCGATCGGTTCATTTGGCAGATTGCGAAGATGTTGCATGACTGCTGCCAGTTCATCTTTAATTTTATGCAGTTGAATACTTCGTGGTATCGCTAAAGCTTCAAAGCTAAATGAAGCTTCACTTTTTGTGGGGTCAATCCTGACCTCGACCACTTGATGTTTATAGTTGATTTCACTAAATGACAAAGGAATTGGTGAACCGCTATAACGAATATGTGGATGCTGTACTTTTTGTGGTTTATGTAAATGACCCAGCGCCACATAATCAATGCTGTCATCGAACAGCGCCGTAGATAGAGCTTCTTCATTGCCAATGATAATCGGCCGCTCTGAATCGGAAGTTTCTCCACCTTGCATATGCGCATGTGACATTAGAATTAAGGCCTGATCATCAGTTTTACGGCGTTTGGCTTCTTCAATTAATTGTTGGTGTAGATAAGCAATTGCATTTTGGCTGTTGGTGGTGTGTTCATTAAAACCTGTGATTTCAGCTGAACGTAGAAATGGCAGGGCAATACACCACGCCACTGTCTGTTTTTGCTCATCATAAATCGGCAAAATTAGACGGTCTAAATCGAGGCTTTTATCTTTATTCCAGCGAATTACACCGACCGTTTTGGCATTGTATTTTTCTAATAAAGGCTCAACCTGTTCAATCCGATAACCCGAGTCATGATTGCCAGCAATCATTAAGGTTTGCATCTGTGGAGCAACTTCATGGGCATCGGCAAGGAATTGATATAGTTGTTTTTGTGCCTGTGAGCTAGGGTTAATCACATCAAAAATATCGCCCGCAATCAATAAGGCATGCGGTTGTTTTACTTTGATTTGCTCAAGTAACCATGCCAGAAATTGTTCATGTTCGTAGTGGCGGGAATGATTATAAAAAAACTGCCCCAAATGCCAGTCAGACGTATGAAAAAAACGCACAGTCATAAATGAATCTAAACATAAAATAAACCAGAATAAGGTAGCACGTATTCAGCCAAAAAGTAGAGCCTTGTAGCGTTGAATAACATAGACAAGATATGTCTTGATCATTCGGAAATGATCAACTAGTTTGTTACCAACATTATTACTAAAAAACAGGAAATAAAAGAATGAGTTTAGGAAAAGTAAGCCGTGAAATCATGGATCATATTATGTTAATTGGTTTAGACCGAGTGGCAAAACGCAATGCTTTTGATAGTCATATGATTGAAGATTTATCTTTAGCTTTAACTGAATATGAAAATAATCCTAAACTACGTTGTGCTGTCATTTTTGCACATGGTGATCATTTCACTGCGGGATTAGATCTTGTTGAATTACAGCCCAAAATCCCTCAAGGGATTTTTAGTTTTGAAGAAGGACAAATTAATCCTTGGGGTGTTGGAGGGCGGCATAGAACTAAGCCTGTCGTTGTTGCGGTGCAAGGGATTTGTTACACCGCTGGGGTAGAGTTGATGTTGAATGCAGATGTTGTTGTCGCTAGCGAAGACACGATTTTTGGTCAGCTTGAAGTATTACGCGGAATAATGCCTTTTGGTGGAGCAACAGTGCGTTTTGTGCAGGCTGCAGGTTGGCAAAAAGCCATGCCTTATTTATTGACAGGAAAAACTTTTGATACCCAAAAAGCCAATGAGCTGAATTTGCTTTCTGAAATTGTTGCTAAGGGCAACCAACTTAATCGGGCTATCGAGATTGCCCAAGAAATTTGTATTGCTGCGCCACTTGCATTACAAGCATTGTTGGCTTCAGCAACTGATGCAGTCACTCAGGGAGAGGTTTTTGCATTTCAGAATATGGACAGTTACCTCAAGCCATTGTTTGCATCGCAAGATGCTCAGGAAGGCGTACGTGCGATGCTTGAGAGACGTCCACCACAGTTTAAAGGTGAGTAAGCTTTGGTTTGAGTTCATCTGAAGTTTATTTTGCTTATCGACGGAGTCATTTAGATTTTCCTTCTTTCAGGCTTATATTGTGATTGTATTCTTTTCAATGCATGAAATAAGTAGTGGTGTCTTTCTGGAGCGAGTCCAAGACCAAATGTGATAGGTTGATTTGCCTCAATGATAATTTGGGCTTGTTGTTTATTGGATGAGTTAGTTGAACGGTTTTCTCTAATTCGACTAACATCATTCCAATTAAAATATTTTGATTTTCCTATTCTGCCAATTCCCGTAAATACACGTCCGCCTTGTTGATTAATGGTGAGCTCAATTTTACCAAATAGCATCATCAGTGTAAGCGAACCAAAAATAATGGTTCCAATCAGAAATGGGATACCAAATAGACTTTGTAAGAGGCTAAATTGCTGTTTTGCGATTTGAGTTCCATAGATTCCACCTAGCGAACCACCAGACCAAATCAACATAAAAGGCACTAGAAAGAAAGCAATCGGGCTTCTCAGCGTTGCGCCTAGTTTAATTTCTTGCATATTATTTTTATACCAAGTACCGCTTGGGGGTTGATTGATATCAAACGCATATGATGGCGTATCAAAATTTTCAGAAACACGAAAAATATGATTGCAAACTTGGCATTTCCCCATATCCGTTTGGATATTGATATTTTCATTTACAACGTCAACCTGACAGTTTGGACATTTCATTTTTATAGTGCTTAACTTGCTTAATTTTATGAAATTTTAGTATAGCATTGTCATTTTGCATTCTCATCAATTTCACATATACCGAAGACATTATTATCTAAATCAAGAAAGTAACCTTGCCAACAACGGTTTGGGATAGCAAATTTTTCCATAGCGACTTTGCCTCCCAAACTTAAAATTTTACTAGCAGTTTCATCAAAGTTTTTAACTTCAATAGTACAAGTAAACGCATTTGTTCCGTATCCAGTCGGCGGTGTTGCAACAGGGCGTTGTAGTAAACCGCCGTGGATACCTTCTGTTTCGATACGATAGTATTCAATAGCTAAACCTTCTACTTTCTCAAAGTGCCAGCCGAATAAAGATTGGTAAAAATGGGCATCACGTTGCGGATTTGATGACTGAATTTCAAAATAAGTAATCGTATTCATCGCGGTATCCTTATCCTTTTTGTTTATAAATTATTCTAAATAGATCGAGCCGATGATTCATAAAGATTTATGTAAGCGAGCTGCTTTAGTTAAAAATTCTTTGATTAAATCAAGATCAACTACTTAATTTATATAAAAGTAGAATATTGCATGTGATCATGCACATTTAAAGTAGTCAGACCTTGAGCCAATAGCAAAATCGTATTTTGTATATGATCTCGGAATAACTTAAGCTTAAAAAAATGGTTCTATGATTTGAAGGAATTTACTCAAAAAATTATGTGCATTTTTAATTAAATTTTAGAAAATGTGGACTTGGTAATCTTTGACAGTTTCTTTATTTCAAGAAAGTGAATTCATGACGAAAAATTTTGCTTAGATGCGGTCAAACTAAAATGATAGGCAAATAAAAACCGACGATTCGAGTGATGATAAATCGTCGGTCAAAATCTTTTTCAACGGCTTTGGCTGCTAACAAAGCCATTGTTAAAGATGGAGAGTCATAATGAAAGGTCACCGAAAATATTGCGGATGCCGTGCAATGAACATTCGGTTGCTGCGACCTTGTACCCTATATAACGCTGCTTGGTGTGGATTGGTTGACATAAAAATGAAAAAAAAGTGAAAAAAATTTATAATTATTTTTGAAGTAGATTAGATTTGGTTTATTTACATGATTTCATTGCGTTTGTATTACCTTTGGTTTTTTATTGTGTGCTTGATTTCTAGCCTAATCGCTGGAGTCATCGCTGCAATTTTACCTAATAACATTGGAGGAGTGCTTACAGCCATTCCTTATTTAATTGCAATGATTTTTGTTTTATTCAAATTTCTAAAAAAACAACATCGCGCACCAACCCTCTCGGAAAAGAAACGATTAAGCCTTGGATTTAGCCTAATTTTTTGGGGTTACAATGCATGTGGCTTACTTTTAGGATTGTTTATTTTTGCACGTAAAGATCCAGAAATTTGGCAAAATTTTATTTTATATTTCAACCAACCCATGTTTTTAATTACTGTTGTTGCAATTTGGTTGATGATCGCAGCACCGTTATTTTTAATTACGTATTGGTTTTATGGCGCACAAGCACAAAGAATGGCAAATAAGATGTTTAACGGGTAATAAAGTTCACTTGTAATTCACCTGTATTCTGCTAAAACTTTTAATACGATTCATTTTTGATAGATCAGTCCATGAAAAAAATGACGGTATTGGTGACAGGTGCAAGTGGGTTTATTGGTTCTCATCTTTTACCTTTTCTATTGAAAAATAATTTTCAAGTGATTGCACTGACACGACAAAAAAATAAAGCTTCTTATGATTCATATTTAACATGGGTGAATGATTTAGATGAAATTAAAGTCATTGAAATTGATTATGTGATTAATCTGGCTGGTGAAAATATAGGTCAAAAACGTTGGACTGATCAAAGAAAGAAACAACTGATACAAAGCCGAGTGGCCATGACGGAGAAACTTTATCATTGGTTACAGCAAAAAAGCATCTTCCCCCAATGTATTATTTCTGGTTCGGCAATTGGTTATTACGGGATTGATCCTCAAGAAAAGTGGACGGCAATCTGTGATGAAAATACACCGCCACAAGCAATCTTTATGTCAGAGCTTTGTCAGGCTTGGGAACAAACAGCACTTAAATTTACTCAACAAAATACTAAAATTATTCGCTTAGGGGTGGTTTTTGGTGATGGCGGAATCTTGCCGCAAATGTTGTTACCGATTCGATTGAATATGATTGCTAAAATTGGGTCAGGCAAACAACCCGTTGTTTGGATTCATATTCAAGATGTTTTAAGAGCAATTATTTTTTTACTTCAATTACAGGCTGATCAAAAAGTTTACAATTTAGTAGCACCAGAGCAAGTGAATCAACAAGCTTTTGCTGATGTTGCTGCACGAGTTTTGAAACGTAAACCTTTTATTACAATGCCTAAATGCTTGTTTGAATTAGCATTAGACGAACAATCACAATTAATTTTAAATGGTCAATATGTAATGCCTCAGGCATTATTCACTCATGGTTTTAAATTTCAGTACTCCAATTTAGAGCAAGCCTTAACGGAAATTTTATTGGATCACTAAATTTTTTTTCTTCAAACGACTTGGTGAATAGGCACTTGGGTCAACAATAGGCACTTGTTTTAAAATGAGTTGACGTAACAATTGCGCTGAACCAGCACCCATACATAGACCATTACGGAAATGTCCAAAATTTGCCCATAAGTTGGCTATATCAGGCATTTCACCAATATAAGGAATTCCCTGAGGTGAACTAGGACGTAAACCTGCCCAACGGCTTACGATGGGGAATTGTTTTAATTCAGGGACTATATCTAAACATGCGCTTAAAATATCTTGCTGTGTTTGCTCATCTACAGCCGTACTAAAACCACAGTCAGCCATACTGGAACCACAGACAATATGACCATCTTGACGTGGAATGAGATACATCACACGGTTCATACACATGGTAGGCAACCAGTTCTCAGGTGTTTTGAACAGCAGCATTTGCCCCTGTATGGGATGCACAGGAATTTGTCGATGTATGTGTTCTTCCCAATATTGACTCCATGCACCCGAGGTCAGAACAACATGATCAGCATGAAAATTTTGACTATTTGAAGTTTGTATTCCATGTACCGTTTTATTTTTAACAATCAGTTGATCAATCGAGCAGTGCTCAAAAAAACGAACGAAAGGATGCTGTTTAAGATAGCTGATGAGAGATTGTAATAAACGAGGATTACGTACATTCGACAGTTGCGGAAAATGGATGGCTTGTTGAAATTTTTCTGAAATATGCGGATTAATTTGTTCAAGTTGTTTGCGATCTAACAAATCGCACTGTTGCATGGGTTCTTGAGATTGATTGGCATAATTCAGTCCTACATCAAAGTCTTCCTGATCGAAAATCAGCATGCCTGTATTGTGGATTTGAAAATCAATCCCCGTGATAGGCAGAAGTTTTTCATTCCACATTTGATACAGCGATTTACCGTATTGAGCAAGATGATTAACTTCTGGTGCATAACGCCACGGATACATCGGGGAAAGAATTCCGCCGCCTGCCCATGAGGCAGCCTGACCTGCTTGTTGTTGATCAAAAATATCAACAGAGCAACCTTGTTCAGCAAGTTCTAATGCTGACATCAAGCCGCTAATACCCGCACCAATAATGGCAATATGCATAAAAATTAAACCAATTTAAAAATTCACCTCTTTGATATTAAAGAGGTGACGAGTGTTTTAGCTCAGCAAGGAAGATTGCTATCTCATCTCTTTGAGTTTACGTGCAGCATCTTCGGCAAAATAGGTCCAAATACCATCTGCACCCGCACGACGACAGCACATCAATGACTCTAAAATCACGCTTTCAGATAACCAACCATTTTGAATCGCCGCTGCAAGCATGGCGTATTCACCGCTGACTTGGTAGACAAAAGTGGGTACACCAAAAGTATCTTTCACTTCACGAACGACATCCAGATAAGGCATACCCGGTTTTACAATCACCATATCTGCACCTTCCTGAATATCAAGTGCAATTTCATGCAATGCCTCGGCACGATTACCGACATCCATTTGATAATTATATTTATTTGCACCTTTTAAATTACTTGCTGAACCCACTGCATCACGGAAAGGACCATAGAAGCTTGAAGCATATTTTGCTGAATACGCCATGATATTGGTATAGATAAAACCATTTTGTTCAAGTGCGTGGCGAATCGCACCAATGCGTCCATCCATCATGTCACTTGGAGCAACAACATCAGCACCTGCTTGCGCATGGCTTAAGGCTTGTTTGACTAGGCATTCTACCGTTTCGTCATTTAAAACATAGCCAGTTTCATCAATAATACCGTCTTGACCATGAGTGGTATAAGGATCAAGTGCACCATCGGTAATCAATACCATTTCTGGTAATTCTTTTTTCAGTAAGCGGCAAGTGGCTTGAACCAAACCATCTTCATGCCATGCAGCTTCCGCCGTTAAACTTTTGTCTTCTTGTGGCGTTACTGGAAATAAAGCAAGCTTTGAAACACCGAGTTCGAGTAGAGTTTCTGCTTTTTTGAGTAATAAATCAGCAGATAGACGCTGCACATTTGGCATGCTTGGAATATCTTGAGTTTGTTGTTGTCCCGGTAATACAAATACTGGATAAATCAAATGATTAGCTGTGAGTTGTGTTTCACTGACCATGGCACGAAGTTGGTCATTTTTACGGATACGGCGCATGCGAGTCGCGGGAAAAGCGGGACGATTGAACGTATAAGTCATAACAATCTCGATGTTCAGTATTACACTATAGGAATAATTGAAATATTTAAGTCATGCTAGGGAGAGCTTAGCGGCTAAGTTCAATTAAATATCCTCGCTATTGTAGCCCCATAATTTTAGATTTGTACAAAATAATGGGATGTTTATCGTTCCTTTGGATTTAGACAGCGTATGAATGATGTAAAGAAAAACTGGACAGGCAATATTCAGTTAGGTGCTAAAGCCGATCATGACGTGGTATTAAAGCAGCTTTGTAAAGCATTTAATTCTTCACCAT
Source organism: Acinetobacter modestus (assembly GCF_014636095.1). Lineage (GTDB taxonomy): Bacteria > Pseudomonadota > Gammaproteobacteria > Pseudomonadales > Moraxellaceae > Acinetobacter > Acinetobacter modestus. The sequence goes on along the minus strand of NZ_BMDV01000001.1, from coordinate 850,597 downwards.
TTTTTAAGCATTGTGGCATGAGCATGCGCGTTGTTGATGATCAAATTGAAGGTTATATCGAGATGCAGCCTGAGTTGGTCGGTAATGTAGCCTTCCAAATTTTGCATGGTGGTGTTGCTGCGACATTGCTGGATAGTATTGGTGGCGTGGTTGCCATGGAACAACTTTATCGCCGTGCAACCCCTGAAGATTTACCCGACACGATTAAGAAAGTATCGCGTTTAGCAACTGTAGATATGCGTGTTGATTATCTTGCTCCGGGTCGTGGTCAGTTTTTTACTGCACGTGCGGAAACATTACGCTTAGGCCGCAAAGGCTGTACCATGCGTATGACCATGCTCAATGATGAAGCTAAGCCAATTGCAACTGCAATCGCTTCTTACGCCTTTTAAGTATAGTGTTCGATATGAAAGCGTCTTTTGACGCTTTTTTATTGTTTAAATGAAAGTGAAGTAAAAATAATTATCAAAATATAAGAATTGAACGCATCAGTTATTTTTTTTATTCTCGTCATATGATTTTTTATCGTTAAAATGCGATTTAAATTTTTGTTTGTATTTTGATCTTAGGTTTTAACAATTGGTTAAGTTAAAAAAACTAGACTGATCTGCTGATTAAACCAAAAGTTAAAAATCCCTTTAATTTTCAGGAATAACATATGACTGACGCCCAAGCTAATCAACAAGATATTGCTGCTGATACGGCATCAGATGATGCAATGAAAGCAAAACGTAAAAAGTTTTTAGGATTTTTCGCACTTATTCTTATCCTTGCAGCAATTTTGTATGCTATTTGGGCGTTGTTCTTTAATCATGCTGTCAGTACCGATAATGCTTATGTTGGTGCGGAAACGGCACAAATCACCTCAATGGTGAGTGGACAAGTCGCTGAAGTTTTGGTGAAAGATACTCAACAAGTTAAAAAGGGTGATGTTCTCGTTCGTGTAGATGAGCGTGATGCCAAAATCCAGTTGGCACAAGCACAAGCCGAATTGGCAAAAGCGCAACGTCAATACAAGCAAAGCCAAGCGAATAGTAGCTCATTGAATTCTCAAGTTGTGGTTCGCAATGATGAAATTAATAGTGCACAAGCACAAGTAAGTAAAGCGCAAGCAGATTTTGATAAAGCTAACTTAGAATTAAAGCGCCGTAATGAACTTGCTGCTTCAGGAGCGATTTCTAAAGAGGAATTGAGCAAAGCGCAAAGTGCAGTATCGACGGCACAAGCAAACTTAGATTTAGCTCAAGCGGGTTTAGCCCAAGCAACCTCAAGCCGTAAAGCCGCAGAAAGTACACTTGCTGCAAATGAAGCATTGATTCAAGGGGCAAATGAAGCATCAACACCTGATGTTTTGGTTGCAAAGGCCCATGTTGAGCAAGCAACGCTTGATTTAGAGCGTACCGTTATTCGTGCGCCTGTTGATGGTGTGGTGACACGCAAGAATATTCAAATTGGACAACGTGTTGCACCAGGTACTGTGATGATGTCAGTGGTGCCTGTATCTGCGCTGTATGTCGATGCAAACTATAAAGAAAGTCAGCTTGCTAAAGTGAAAGCAGGGCAGAAAGTAACGCTTCGTTCAGACCTCTATGGTGATGATGTGGTTTATCACGGGACGGTTCAGGGCTTCTCTGGTGGGACAGGTGCAGCATTTGCCTTGATTCCAGCACAGAATGCGACAGGAAACTGGATTAAAGTAGTACAGCGTTTACCTGTACGTATTACGCTTGATCCAAAAGAACTTGCAGAACATCCATTGCGTGTAGGGTTGTCGATGCAAGCGGACATTGATCTCGCATCGAAGTAATCAGCCATGAAAACGCAGAATCCTTTTGCAGAACTTAGCGGCGGGCGGTTACTGCTCGCCGCATTTGTCATTGCACTTTCCAACTTTATGGTGGTGCTCGATACCACTATTGCCAACGTTTCAGTCCCCCATATTACAGGGAACTTAGCTGTTTCTAGTTCACAAGGGACGTGGGTGATTACCTCTTATGCCGTTGCAGAAGCGATCTGTGTTCCACTCACAGGTTGGTTAGCTGGACGTTTTGGCACAGTTAGAGTTTTTGTCTTCGGGTTAATCGGCTTTACTATCTTTTCATTTTTATGCGGTTTAGCAACCTCATTAGAAATGTTGGTATTTTTCCGTATTGGTCAAGGACTTTGTGGTGGTCCACTCATGCCACTCAGTCAAACCTTGTTAATGCGAATTTTCCCACCAGAAAAACATGCACAGGCAATGGGACTTTGGGCGATGACAACCGTGATTGGACCGATCTTAGGACCAATTTTAGGCGGACTTATTAGTGATAATCTGTCATGGCATTGGATTTTCTTTATTAATATCCCTGTTGGAATTTTCTGTGTATTAGCATCCATCCGCTTGCTGTCTGTAGCAGAAACTAAAACTGAGAAATTACGAATTGATGCAGTTGGTTTAGGTTTGTTAGTCTTGTGGATTGGTGCTTTACAATTGATGCTAGACCTTGGGCATGAGCGAGATTGGTTTAACAGTACCAGTATTATTGTATTGGCATTAACGGCAGTTGTTGGTTTTATTGTTTTCATGATTTGGGAACTCACAGAAAAGCATCCTGTGGTTAACCTGTATGTGTTCAGACACCGTGGTTTTGCAGTTTCTGTGCTTGCACTCGCTTTTGGTTTTGGTTCGTTCTTTGGCAGTATTGTCCTTATTCCTCAATGGTTACAAATTAACTTGGGTTATACCGCCACGTGGGCAGGGTATCTGACTGCAACTATGGGTTTTGGTAGTTTGACGATGTCGCCAATTGTTGCCAAGTTATCAACCAAATATGACCCAAGAGCATTGGCTAGTTTTGGATTAGCATTGTTGGGTGTGGTTACGGTCATGCGAGCTTTTTGGGTTACAGATGCAGACTTTATGTCATTAGCATGGCCACAAATCTTGCAAGGTTTTGCTGTACCATTTTTCTTTATTCCGCTGTCGAATATTGCAATGGGCTCTGTTTTACCTCAAGAAATGGCTTCTGCCGCAGGTTTGATGAATTTTTTGAGAACAATGGCAGGGGCGATTGGTGCTTCAATTGCAGTGACAATTTGGGATGACCACACGAAGGTAGCTCGTAGTGAAATGGTGAATAATTTGCACCCACAAGAAGTTCAAAATACCTTGTTGCAAAATGGTTTTTCACCTGATGCAACACTCGCCACGATTGCAAATTTAGTCGATAAAGAAGCGATTACGATTTCAGCTAATCATGTGTTTATGTTATTGGCAATTGTATTTATTTTTGCGAGTGCATTAATTTGGATGAGTCCAAAACCTAAAGCAATTACGGGTGGACCCGCACCACATTAATTTTGATAGATAATTAAATTTTCTTTAAAAAACTCGGATTTATTCATCCGAGTTTTTTTATCTAAATCTGATATGAATGTTTATTTTGGCTTTGGTTTTTTACTATCTAGCTCATTGATATGTTCCCAAAGTTTTAGTTGTAGATTTTCCTCATATCTTGATATTTTTTGATTTAAATATTTCATTCTATATTTATGCTCATTTAAGCCTTTACCATGAAATGATCCAATTTCTTTCTGAGTTTTGGCTTGTAAGTACAATAGATTCAATTCTTTAAATACATTTTGAGTTACTAAATAATTATAACTTTGATGAATTGTTGATACTTGGTCAGAAAAGGTCATATTGGTGTTGTGTAATATTTGGGTTTTTCGTTTTTCATACCATGTTAGAAATTTAGCGTAATCTACCAATATCTGAAATGTATAGGCGCTAGGAAAATAGTGAATTGGATATGAATTGGAATGTTTACATTCTGCAAGTAAACGTAAAACATTATGTTGGGTATTTAATAGTTCGAGGGCTTGATTGTAGGTGATTTTGATTGGTTGCATTTGCTTAACTCCATAAGACAGTGCTTGATGGAGTAAGTATGTTTTTTTAAAGTAGGTTAGGAAAGGAAAAAAATATAATTAAAAAAAATGGAAAAAATTACAGATCAATATTTTCTAAGTTATATAAGCTGATAAGTCTACGTAACTCTTTAGAATGATTGGAAATCATTAATGGCGGTAAGAAATTTTCATTGAGATTCTTAAAAATGCTTTCTCCTTTTTCACCATTTGGAAATAAGATGATAGCCAAAACTGATTTTTTAATTTTATGCTTTTCGATAGCTTCCCAAAAACATAAATCTAAATATGCGAAAACTCTATATTCATTAATCTTATTTACTAAAGTATTTGGATCGGCATCTAATAGATCTTCATAATAAGAAATATTGTTATTTGATAATTGTATTCGTTTTTTATTCAACCATTGTTCAAATTGCCTGATCAAAAAAGTATTTGTGAAGTTTAAATTTACTTCAATAAGTGGGTTATCAACTAAATTATTATTTCGCATCTTTTTCACATTCATTGAAAAGAATGAACTTCTACAATCATCAACAATTTCAGAGGTTAGAGTATCTTTTTCATCATGAGAATATAGAAGCTCTTGTTCATTTTCATCATTTCTAGTATTACCAAAAGCAAGAATTTCTCTTTTGATAAAATTTCTATATGTCTTAGGTTGAGAAAAGTAGTTTCTAGCTAAGTCAATAGAAGATAATTCATTTATAGGTTTTGTAACTGTATGTTGAGTAAACCCATTCATGAATATTTCAAAGCACATATTTATAGGTTCAAAAAAAGAATTATTATTAAAATTTTCTTTTGATAAAGGATCAAGAGGATTTTTTTTAATACATTCAAACATAAACTTAATTATTTCTTCTCTTTGGTACTTATCGTTACCATCAAATTTACTGCTGCATAATTTTAGGTTTCCTTTTAATTCAAATATGAAATCATTACAGAAACAATCTTTTTTGCTAGCTACCTCAATTGTTAATTTATTTGTTATAAAACCATATAAAATTTTACGGTAGACCAGATTAGGTAGGATATCTTTCGCACCTAATTCATTTCCTATATATTGTTCTAAGGAAAACCAATTTGGTATTTCTGTTTTAAATTTAATATATCCCATTAAAGCCTTTCAAAATATATCTATAAATAGTTAAGTTAATTGGAAAGAGGGTTCTGCTTTCTGCCCTCTAGTTAGATTGAACAAAGCGCTTATAAATTATACTGAGTTATATACCAGAATATTAATTTTAAATATACGTCATCTTTTGTCGTAGTAACTAGTTAATACAATGAGCTATTCACAGAACTTAATTCAAATGAAGTAAATGCTTATTCGTTTGCAATAAAAAAGGCTTAAACCATTACAGTTCAAGCCTTTTTTATTTTGTATACCATCATGTAACAGCACACAAATTTAAGTATTTGGTGGAGATGGCGGGAGTTGAACCCGCGTCCGCCAGCACTACACTCGAGAATACTACATGCTTAGATATCGTCTATTGTTTTAACACCAAGCGACCCGACGAACAGGGTACAAGGCGCGATCCTCTAAGTTTGGTATAAAGCCCCGAGGCTTGACTTTATACGGACTTGTGTGCGTGCGCTTCGGTCGGGTTCACTGACCACAAGTATTCAGTGAAGCGGACAAGCTGCCCTTAGGCAGCTAGAGCGTAAGTTTCGTCGTTTGCGACTATTAAAATGCAAATTTTATTTACGAGAGAAAATGCGCTCTCGGCATGCATCTATGAGCTTCATCACCAGCGTCGAAGCCAATAACATCCCCATATATGAACGAGCATCATAGCATAAATATTGAAAATTTAAATCTAAATTTACAGGCTTTGAGGTTTGTGGTTAAAAACCAATCTAATTGAAATCATAAATTAATTGCATATCTTTAAAGAATTAGCTTTTTAACGTTTAGTTAAATTAGAACTTCAAAGAAGGAATATACATTTATATCCCTTCATTAAAACAACAGCATATGACTCGGAAAATTAGGTTAATGCCACCCACCACCTAAAGCACGGATGAGGTCTACACTGGTGATCATTCGATTACCATGAAGTTGTGTAGCCAAGCTCCTGCTGCAAGATACTCCGATCAGAATCAATCACATCCAGATAGCTGATACTGCCTTCACGATAACGCAAATGTGAAAGTTGATTGGCATGTCGGGATGAAGTAAGTGCTTGACCTTGTGCCTGTATTTGCTCATCCCAAATACGCTGATCAGACAGTTCATATACTGATTAAATCCTTATTTTACATTTCAAACCGTTTGGCGGTTTTGATTTGGGTGAGGGTGATACTGAAAGTCCTACTTTCGGCGGTTTTGGTTTAGGTGATGAACCTTAAAAGAATGTCTTTTCACTTTTAATGTTTTTTTTATGAAATAGAAGGCGATAAATATTTTTATCGCCTTTTTACATTTTCAATACTAGTTATATACAGCGCTACAAATTTAAAGAAATATGAATATGCGAACATATTCAAACTGGTTAGTTTTTAGGATTTTACGGTTCATAAAAATTATTTATCAGTTTTTAGCTGTTTATTTGATCGCACTTTTTGCCTGTATCACTTATGAGTTTTTAAAAATTAACTAATTGAAGATAGGTGGATTCAAGCGATGATACTGTTTTTAAGTGTTGAATTGCAGCATTTGCATTCATTGTTTGATTAATCAGTTGGAATCGTTTTGAAACTCTATTCTCAGTTACTTTAAGTAGAACGAAGTTTAAGTATTAATCGTAATAACTGGAGTTTTATGTTTTCACCCTATATCCATGCATTTGCATTGTTTTTTTCACTATTGAATCCGTTCCTGATGAGTGTCTACATGGTCGGGATGATTCGGAATACCGATGTAAAAGTATTTAATAAAGCATTGATTCAAGGCAGCTTAATTGCTTTTGCTGTTTTTGCATTATTTGCATGGGGGGGCGAGAATATTTTTAGTCGCTATCTAAATGTAAGATTTGAATCTTTCCAAATATTTGGTGGATTAATTTTTCTTGTAATTGGTTATCGTTATGTGTTTCAGGGTGCAGAAACAATCGGTGAAATGCGTGGTGCTCCTGAGCATTTGGCAGGTACGATTGCTATGCCTTTTATGATCGGACCGGGAACAATTAGTGCTGCGGTTGTCACAGGCGTGAGTGTTCCATTTGGAGGAGCAATTGCTGTGATTGCTCTTACATTGGCATTAACTTGCAGTATTCTTATCGCGATGAAATACGGACACGATCATTTACGCTACAAGCATGCGAAGTATATTGATCGTTACTTTGACATTATGGGGCGTTTATCTGCTTTACTGATAGGTACAATTGCTGTTGATATGATCGTTAATGGTGTGATAGGACTCATTCAATCTACAAATTTAAATTAAATTATCAGATATAAAATTTTGTATGATGAGTATTTATCTAGTTAATAACACATTGTTAATTTTAGATAAAATCTAATAAAAAGGGTCTATATGTAATCCTACTGAAATAATGTTTCGATCTATCATAAAAATAGTTGATGATGTTTTATACATTTATACGTATTTTTACGTTGAGGAATGAACGATAATACACATGTTGTATTCTCCTATGAGTTCTCCTATGTATCCATTAGATCAATTGAACCAAGCACCTGATGATCAGTCAGAGCTTACAATGTCAGTTTTAATGACACCTGATATGGCAAACTTTTCAGGTAATGTTCATGGTGGAGCAATTTTAAAACTGCTTGACCAAGTTGCTTATGCTTGTGCAAGCCGTTATTCAGGCAGTTATGTTGTGACATTGTCTGTTGATAAAGTTAATTTTAAAGAGCCAATTTACGTTGGTGAATTGGTCACATTTTTAGCGAGTGTTAATCATGTAGGACGTACTTCTATGGAAGTCGGCATTCGTGTAGAAGCACAAAATATTCAAAAGCGTACAATCAGACATACCAATACATGCTATTTCACCATGGTTGCTGTGGATGAGGAGCGTAAACCTAAAGTTGTTCCGACATTAAAATTAGATACAGATTGGAAGCGTTGTCGTTTCGAAGCTGCAGAACAGCGTAAAGACCTACGTCTACAAGAAGTACAGCAACCTTCTTGCAGTATTTTCAAGAAATCTAGCCAGTGTTGATTTATTCATCACATTCCTAGTGATCTAAAAAAAGATCGAACCGCAGCATGGTTCGATCTTTTTTTATTTGTAAAGATGAGTCAGATCATTACAAATGTTGTTCTAAAGGGTCTGGAGGAACCTGAAGATCAAATTATTTACTAGCCGTCGGAGCAGCTGTTGTTGCTGCATCACTTGCTGTGGTGTCTGTCGTAGCTGGATTTAGAGTTTCAGGTTGCTCCTGAGTTGATACCACGACTTTCTCTTCGGTGGTTTTGGTGCTATGTGATTTGTCATGAGCTGAAGCTGCAAATGTTGTTGCCGCTGTTAAAGCAAATGTTGTCGCAATTAAAGTCTTAATGAGTTTCATGTTTGGCATCCATATTTGAACTTAATTAAAAAATTACAGCTTCAATTCGAGATATGAGTGAGAACAAATCTTGAATTTCTGCATGAGGTTTATGCTAAGTGCCTAAGTTTTTTACAGCAATATTCTTAACAATCTTTTACGGTAAGCTTAACAATGGAGCATCATAAAACGCGGTTTTGTGATGCGCTTGTAAAGTTAAATGCCTGAACCTATCAATAAAATGTATATAAATATGTATTTTTGATTAAAAAATAATCTGCGATTTTACGTGTTTTAAACAAGAGCTTTCTTTTGCAAATAGTTTAATAATTGGATAAAACATTTATATCTTGGTTTTAAATAGTATTTTTAGATTAATTCTGTGATTTTATTCTCTTTATTTTTGTTTTAATTGAATTATTACATAAATTTCATTCTTTATTTTATTTCGCATATTTTTCTCTTTAGAATGAAATAAATTTTTAATGCGAGTAAATCGTGAAGTTTATTGCTCCCAAAATTGTTCCTACTCACATTATTTCTGGTTTTTTAGGTGCAGGTAAAACAACGCTATTACAGCATTTATTAACCCAAAAGCCTGAAAACGAAGTTTGGGCTGTTCTAATGAATGAGTTTGGGCAAATAGGTGTTGATCAACAACTGATTACCCAACAACAAGGATATGCTGTCAAAGAACTACTTGGTGGATGCTTGTGCTGTAGCAGTCAACTTCCTATGCAAATTGCACTGGCTCGCTTACTCAGTGAAAGTAAACCTGATCGTTTATTTATAGAACCGACGGGTTTAGGTCATCCTGCACAATTATTGGAACAATTGACCGAGCCACATTGGCAAAGTAGTTTAGCAATGCGTGCTTTGGTGATTGTCGTGGATGGGAGTCGTCTACATGATGAAGATTGGGTTAAACAGAATTTATATACCGATCAACTGAAATCTGCACAAATTGTAGTCCTCTCACATATTGATTGTATGACAATAGCAGATCATCAAGCCTATGCAGCTTTAAAACAAGAATATGACACTTATGTCCAGCATTGGATTGAAGTTGAGTGTGGCAAAATTGAATTGTCTCAGATTGATATTGTGCAACAACCTGTACAGCGTAAGATCCAACCTTTACTCAAGTTACAACAAACACAGGCTATTGAGCCTCCGTTAGAAATCAAACAACTTCCATATCATTATCTAGAAACAGCTCAAGGTTATACCGTTGCAGGTTGGAAATTGCCTAAACGCTGGCAATTTAAATTTTTTGAACTGTTAGATTTGTTGTGTACGCAACAAAATTGGGTCCGCATCAAAGGCATATTTAATACGGATCAAGGTTGGAAAAGTTTTAACTTCAATCCTCAACAATTTAACTATAAGTCTGCCGAAGAGAGTATTGATAATCGAATTGAAATTATTTGCCAATCCGAACAAGATTGGTTGGTGTTTGAAACACAATTATTAAATTGTCGTCTTGATCTAACTGATGCTCAAAATGATTAAAGCCGATATTTTCTGTAATAAAATAGAGTATGCTTAGCGCCAAATTTGAGTACACCGTATTTAAGAGTATTTTTTATGGCGCTAAAAGCAACAATATATAAGGCAGATCTGAATATTGCCAATATGGATCAGCATATCTATGCAGATTATCAGCTAACACTTGCCTTACATCCGTCAGAGACTATTGAACGTTTGATGGTTCGTATTCTTGCTTACGCCCGTTATGCCGATGAGCGATTAGAATTCACCAAAGATTTGTTTGAAACGGATGAGCCTGCGTTATGGCAAAAAGATTTAACAGGGCTTTTAGAAAATTGGATTGAAGTCGGTTGTCCATCTGAAGATAAAGTGAAAAAAGCCAGTGCTCGCTGTAAAAAAGTGGCTGTGATTACTTATGGCTCACAAGCTGCTGATTGGTGGCAAAAAAATACCAAAATTAAGACTTTGAGTAATGTGGAGGTCTGGCAATTAGCGCCTCAGACTACACAGGCACTTGAAGGCTTATGTGAACGCACGATGCAATTACAGCTTAATATTATGGATGGAGAGTGGACTTTGCTGAGCGATAAAGGTCAAGTCGATATTCAATGGTTACAATTGCAATAAATCAGGTTGGGAGTAAAAAATGAGCGCTGAATTACAAATTATTGATTTAAAAGTGGGTGAAGGTAAAGAAGCTGTTAAAGGTGCTTTAATCACAACACACTATACGGGATGGTTAGAAGATGGTACTCAGTTCGATTCTTCAATTGACCGCGGGAATTATTTTGAGACGGTGATCGGTACTGGACGAGTAATCAAAGGTTGGGATCAAGGCATCATGGGAATGCGCGTTGGTGGGAAGCGTAAATTAATCATACCTGCACATTTAGCTTATGGCGAACGCAAAATGGGAAAAATTATTCCAGCAAATTCAAATCTGATTTTTGAAATTGAATTATTTGATGTTAAAACTCGCAACGAGTGATTTAGTCTCAATGATGCAAAGTATGATGGCATTGATTTGATTGCTTAATTCATGCTTTGCAAAAAAAAGTACAAAAACAATACAAATCAAAAAAATGATTTAATTCTAATATATTGATTTTTAATATTTTTATTTTAATCTGCTTTTTGCAACAATCTGCTTAAAATTATTGATTCTATAGACGGTTCTGTATATCTTTTAAAGAAAGAGCAATGTATTCTGAATCAAAGTTTTTATAAAAAATGTGATGTTAATTTACCTTTTGGAAAAATTGCTTTTAATGTTGCCATCCATGATCAGCAGATTCATAAACATGGCGAGGTAAATTATAAAAAATCTATGCTTGTGTTAACGAGCACCAAAAATTTGAGTGAGTGAGGCAGCTATGAATGATTATTTGGATATTACCGCTTCTGAGCTATTAAAAGAATTACATAATTTTTTCTTGATTAATACTTATAATGGCGCTGAAAATGGTTTTTGGGTCAATGAAAAAGCATTGATTGATAAACATTATTGGATGGATGGAGAGAACAAGGTCGAGATTCTCCGAGAGCTGAGTCCTTCACATCAGCATTCACATCCTGACTATCAGATTACCTTATTATCTCCATTAGAAGGGAATGTCGTCTTGCTACAATATGATGGCGTGAATAAAAAGATTCAGACTTTCCGTCGTGGTGAATGGGTAAATCGCTTATATAAATATTTTTATCAAAAAGAACGTTATTATTTACAACAACTTTCTGAGCATCCAAATTTTCAGCTCATTCAATATTAAGCTTTTATATTTAGCTCATTAGGTTCTTAATACGTATCGTGTTAGGAACCTAATCACATATTGCTAAAATATTGATGTATATTGCGATAAAATTTATAAAATATTTTTTTAAGATTATTTTCAGTTTTTAAAATTATAAATACAATCCTTGCTCCCAGCTGACTCGCTAAAAATCTTATTTGACCACAAATTGTAAGATGATTCATGCATGATTCACGCTCAGCCATTTTCGAATATTGAGAAGATATCTCTATGACAACACGTTTAGTGTCTCCGACCTTAAAAACATTTTTAGGTCTAATGATTGGTTTAGTTGCGACTACAGCAACTTTTGCAGAAAATTCCAAAATTGATGCGACAACGTTAACCGTCATTGGTTATCATGAAATTACCGACCATAAAGATGCACTCATCCCCAGTTATGCAGTAACAGCACAACAATTCAGTGAGCACATCGATTGGTTACAAAATAATGGTTATCACTTTATCAATGTCGATCAACTGATTAAAGCACATCAGGGCAAATACACTTTACCAACTAAACCTGTGTTATTGACAGTAGATGATGGTTATCAGTCTTTTTATCAAAATGCTTATCCAATTGTACGTGCGAAAAAAATTCCAGTTGTATTAGCAGTTGTCGGTTCTTGGTTAGAGCCAAAAGCTAATCAGAAAGTAGACTTTGGTGGGGAAGAGATTACGCGCAATAAAATTTTGAGTTGGAATGAACTCAAAGAAATGCAAAATAGTGGCTTTGTTGAGATTGCAAGTCATAGCTACCATTTGCATCGAGGAGTAAACGCAAACCCTCAAGGTAATTCAGAACCAGCAGCAATTACTCGTATCTATGATTCAAATACGAAAACCTATGAAAGTGATGCAAATTATCAAGCACGTGTTTATCAAGATCTAAAGAAAAATAATGAATTACTACAGGCACACGGTTTACGTTCACCACGTGTCATGGTTTGGCCTTATGGTCGCTATAATATGCAATTAGTGCAAATTTCTAAACAATTGGGCATGCCGATTACCATTACTTTGGATGATGGCGCTGATCATGCCAAACAATCGATCCAAAATATGGGGCGTATTTTAATTCAAGGAAATATGTCAACCAATGCCTTGGCACAAGAAATTAAGAACCGCGAACTGAATTTAAACGATAATAATCGTCCACAAAAGATCATGCATGTGGATTTAGATTACATCTATGATCCAGACCCACAACAACAGGAACGCAATTTAGGTAATCTGTTAGATCGTATCAATGGGATGGGAGTAAAGACAGTTTACTTACAAGCATTCTCAGATCCTGATGCAAATGGTTCTGCTGATATGGTGTATTTCCCAAATCGTCATATTCCAATGCGTGCGGATTTATTTAACCGAGTAGCTTGGCAAATTCAAACACGTACGCCAGTACAGCGTTTGTATGCTTGGATGCCTTTACTTGCATGGGAGTTACCTAAATCAGATCCAGTGTCAAAGGATTTGGTTGTCACGCAACAAGCAAAAGCGGGCGAGCATTTGAATATGGGATATATCCGCTTAAGCCCATATTCCCCAAAAGCAAGACAAACCATTAAAGAGATTTACCAAGATCTTGCAAAATCAACGCCATTTGATGGTCTGTTATTTCATGATGATGTGACATTATCTGATTATGAAGATGCAAGCCCTCAAGCACTAGCAGCCTATGCGAAACAAGGTTTGCCAACGGATCTGGCTAAAATACGAAATAATGACGACAAGTTGCAGAAATGGACTGCTTATAAAACGCGTACCCTAGATGATTTTGCAATGGAGCTAGCAGGTGAGGTGCGTCAATATCAGCCTTATTTGATGACTGCACGTAATTTGTATGCGCAAGTTGCCCTTAACCCGTATGCCGAAAATTGGTATGCACAGTCTTTAGAAGAGTCATTAAGACGTTATGATTTCACTGCAATAATGGCAATGCCTTATATGGAGCAATCGGATAATCCCGAAAAATTTTATACGGATATTATGAATCGGGTGAAACAATATCCAAACGGGATTAAAAAGACAGTGATGGAGCTACAAGCGATTAACTGGCGTAATGATCAGAAGATTCCTTCTGAAGAAATGGCAGCAACAATTAAGTCGCTTTATCAACAAGGTGCGATGCACATTGCATATTATCCTGACGATCCGATTAAAGAACACCCAGATGTAGAAACTATGCGTAAGGCTTTTGCTTTAAAATCATCACAATTAGTACCATAACGGAGTAATGTGTCGATGAGTATAATTGCTTTATTATGGGCTTATGCCATTAAGTTTGTGTTTTACTATCCATTATTTATGTCTTATTTATGGATGGTAGGAGCAATTATTTTCTACTGGAAAGAGCGCCAAGATCCTCCATATCAGCAGCCAGAAAATTTGCCTGAATATCCTAAAGTTGCTGTACTCGTTCCTTGTTTTAACGAGGGTGATAATGCAGAAGAAACCATTAGTCATGCTTTGCAATTAGATTATCCAAACTTTGAAGTGATTGCGATTAATGATGGTAGTTCTGATAACACGGGCGAAGTGCTGGATCGTCTCGCGGCGCAGCATGAAAAATTACGTGTTGTGCATCTTGCTCAAAACCAAGGTAAAGCGATGGGACTGCAAGCGGGCAGTTTAATGACTGATGCTGAGTTCTTGATTGGTATTGATGGTGATGCGTTACTAGATCCTCATGCTGCTAAATGGATGATGCGTCATTTCCTAGAAGACTCAACAGTTGCAGCAGTCACGGGTAATCCACGTATTCGTACACGTTCAACTCTATTAGGACGTATTCAGGTTGGTGAGTTCTCTTCAATTGTTGGCATGATTAAACGCGCACAACGTACTTTTGGTCGTTTATTTACAGTATCAGGTGTAATTACTGCATTTCGTAAAAGTGCGGTACATCAAGTTGATTATTGGTCTCCAAATATGTTGACGGAAGATATTGATATCACTTGGAAATTACAACGCGCAGGTTGGGATGTTCGTTTTGAGCCAAATGCTTTGGTTTGGATTTTGATGCCTGAGACTTTCAATGGTTTGTGGAAACAACGTTTACGTTGGGCGATGGGTGGGGCACAAGTTCTGATAAAGAATATTGATGTGTTCTTTAAACCAAAACTTAATTTTCTCTGGCCATTAATGCTAGAGCTTTGCTTAACATTAGTATGGTCATATCTGATGCTGATTATGGCTGTCATGTGGTTGTTACATTTTGTATTTACAATCCCAGCCCTTGCTATCGTTAGTTCACCTTTTTTACCATATGGTAGTGGAATTTTATTAGGTGCGACCTGTTTAATTCAGTTTGCTTTAAGCAAATGGATGGATAGTCGTTATGAGCCAAGCCTAGGGAAAAATTATTATTGGATGATTTGGTACCCATTTGTGTTTTGGTTAATTACGATTACTGCTACAATCGTCGCCTTTCCAAAGGTACTGTTGCGTGGTGATGAAAAACGCGCCCGTTGGATTAGCCCAGATCGTGGAATTCGCTGAGTCGCAAGATTCATTTTGCTGAGACTAGAAATGAAAGCAAATAGTTTGATTATCGATGTACGTCGCCAACTCCCATGGCATAAGCGTTATTTTTCTACGACCACAACAGCAATGATGTGGGCGGGTTGGCTGCTATTATGGCGACCATTTATCTTAGTTTGGGTGTTGGTTGAACTACAAAAGACACATATTGCACAACGCTTAATGGCTGCATTCAGTCAGGGTCTTGAGCATGGCGTTACCGCCTTATTTATGTGTGCAATTGCATTATTACTATGGGGTCTCTTACCTTCAAAGAGAGTTCATGACAAGCATGCAATTGAAAAAGCATTACCTGATTATGCACGTTATTTTGAGTTGCCTGAACAAGAAATTCAAGCTGGTCGCCAACAAAAAGTAACCACGCTGCATCATGATGAAAATGGTAAGATTATTAGAGTTGAATAAAATTTATTCGATTGAGAAGTATAAATGCCTTAATTTTAATTAAGGCATTTTTTTATGCTTGTCTTAAAATTTAGACATAAAAAAACCAGCTTACGCTGGATTTTTATTTGCACCATATTTCATTAGTTGAAAAATGGTGCCCGAGGCCAGACTCGAACTGGCACGCTTTGTGGGCGGGGGATTTTAAATCCCCTGTGTCTACCGATTTCACCACTCGGGCATGTGCGCAATAATAGAGGAGACTTTAAAACTTGGCAAGAGTAAAAAGTATTAATTGCTTTCTTTTCAATCAATTCATGTGTTTGTCAGATAAAAATTAAGCATTGTCATATAATTTTCATGATTATTTCATCAAACTGAGATCAAACCTTCATTTATGCAACTTAGTTTTAATTATTTAAAGTAATAAAATTAAGGTAGCTATCCAAATGACAGCAAAAATTTCACGACGGGAACTCATTCAAAAAAGTTTATTCGGTTTTGGGGCATTGTCTTTATCTGTGGGATTTACAGGATGTAATGACAGTTCAGATCAAGAAACAGCGACATTACAAGTTAATTTTGAACATGGCGTTGCCAGCGGTGATCCACTACAGGATCGTGTGATTTTATGGACACGCTTAACACCAAGTGATAGCAGTGCACGGTTGCAAGTCACTTGGGAAATTGCGTTAGATCAGCAATTTAAGCAAATCATTAAAACCGATAAAGTCACTACTGCTGCTGCGCAAGACTTTACTGTAAAGGTAGATGCAATTGGATTAAAACCAAATCAAAGTTATTTTTATCGTTTTAGCTTTGGCGATAAGATTTCGCCTATTGGGCAAACCAAGACTTTGCCAACCAGTACATCTAAAGTCAGTTTTGCGGTGTGTTCATGTTCGAATTATCCAGCAGGATATTTCTATGTGTACCGTGAAATGGCTAAGCAAGATGTCGATGTAGTCATTCATTTGGGCGACTATATTTATGAATACGGTGCGGATGGTTATGCAGCGGAAGATGCAGCTAAATTGGGACGTACACTTGCTGCGGATAATGATAAAGAAATTATTAAGTTGGATGATTATCGCAAGCGTTATGCACTCTATCGTAAAGATAAGGATCTACAGTCCTTGCATCATCGTCATCCATTTATTGTTATTTGGGATGATCATGAATTAGCAAATGATGCATGGCGAGAAGGTGCTGAAAATCATACTGAAGAAACAGCAAATGCAAAGAATGAAGGTAAATTCTCTGAAAGAAAGTTAGCGGCATTGCAAGCTTATTTTGAATGGATGCCGATTCGTCCTGTGGACAACCAACATATTAAGATTTATCGACAGTTTAATTTTGGTGGTTTAGTTAATTTGATGATGTTGGACACTCGTATTATTGCGCGTGATGAACAGTTGGAATATGGGAAATTTATAAATCCAATGACAGGAAAATTAGACGCAGTTGCGTTTCAAGCCGCTCTGTTTAATTCTACTCGAACAATCATGGGGGAAACTCAGAGAGAATGGTTGTTAGGCAATAAAGAGAAAAATATTGTCGGTGTAATACAAAGCTCAAATGCAACTTGGGATGTTTTGGGGCAACAAATTCTCATGACTAAAATGTTTGTGCCAGCAGAGTTGTTACAGGCTTTAGCTGAAATTACAGCTGGTAATCCAAGTCTAGATACTTTAAATAAAATGAATGCCCAAATTACTGAATTAGTAAAATTGAAACTGCGTTTAATACAAGGTGATCCGACGTTAACAGCACAAGATAAAGCGCGTGTATTGACGGTTGCACCTTATAACTTAGATGCATGGGATGGTTATTTTGCTGAACGAGAGATTGTGTATGGAACTTTGGCACAATTAAAGAAAAAGGTGGTTGTTCTAGCAGGAGATACTCATAATGCATGGTCATCCAATTTATACAGTAAGGATGGGGTGTTTGTTGGTGTTGAATTGGCAACAAGTTCGGTTTCTTCACCTGGGTTGGAAAAATATCTAAATATTCCGCTAGACCAATTACAGCAGTTTGAGTTTGCATTCACAACGTTAATTGATGAGTTGAATTACTGCAATTTAAATCAAAGAGGATATTTAATTGTCCAATTTGATGAAACTCAAGTCCAATCACAGTGGATTTATGTAGATTCGATCAAAAAGCCTGAATATGTGATTGATAAATCACGAGGCTATCAATTGAGTTTGGATAACAATTTATTGCCAGTGAAAACAGGGCAGCAAGTGGCTTAAATTTTTAAAAGTTTTGGAAAGCCAAGTCTATGACCTTGGCTTTTTTATGCTTGTATTAAATTTTAGACATAAAAAAACCAGCTTACGCTGTATTTTTATTTGCACCATATTTCATTAGTTGAAAAATGGTGCCCGAGGCCAGACTCGAACTGGCACGCTTTGTGGGCGGGGGATTTTAAATCCCCTGTGTCTACCGATTTCACCACTCGGGCTTTACCAATGGAGGCGGAGGTCGGAATCGAACCGGCGTACACGGAGTTGCAGTCCGCTGCATGACCACTCTGCCACCCCGCCATCTCTTGGTGATGCACATATTAGCAACCTTTAGAAAAAAAACAATAGTGTTTATAGTGAATATGCGCATAAAAACAACATCTAAAAGAATATTGCTCAAATTATCATGTATTATTTGCATAATTGATTCATACCCACTTTGGAGATGCGCTGTGGCATTGGTTTTAGACGGTCGTGCATTAGCAAAACAAATCGAAGCTGATTTGTTGGTACGTGTAGAAGCTTTAAAAGCAAAAACGGGGCGTACCCCAATTTTGGCAACAATTTTAGTTGGTGATGATGGTGCATCAGCAACGTATGTGCGCATGAAAGGCAATGCATGTCGTCGTGTCGGTATGGATTCACTTAAAGTCGAACTTCCAAAAGAAACGACCACAGAACAATTATTGGCTGAGATTGAAAAATTAAATGCTAATCCAGATGTACACGGTATTTTGTTGCAGCATCCAGTGCCTGAACAAATTGATGAAAGAGCATGTTTTGATGCCATTTCATTAGCTAAAGATGTGGATGGTGTGACTTGCTTAGGTTTTGGTCGTATGGCAATGGGTGAAGCTGCTTATGGTTCTGCGACACCTGCGGGTATTATGACAATCTTGCAAGAAAACAAGATCGAGATCGCGGGTAAACATGCAGTTGTGGTCGGTCGCTCAGCGATTTTAGGCAAACCAATGGCAATGATGTTATTACAGGCGAATGCGACAGTGACCATTTGCCACTCACGTACTCAAAATTTAGCTGAATTGGTAAAACAAGCAGATATTATTGTAGGTGCGGTGGGTAAAGCTGAGTTGATTCAAAAAGACTGGATCAAGCAAGGTGCAGTTGTCGTAGATGCAGGTTTCCACCCGCGTGATGGCGGTGGTGTCGGTGATATTCAATTAGTTGGAATTGAAGAGATTGCTTCTGCTTATACACCAGTTCCAGGTGGTGTAGGGCCAATGACGATTACGACTTTGATTCGTCAAACTGTTGAAGCTGCTGAAAAAGCATTAGTTTAAAGATTAATAGCCCCTCGATAAGAGGGGTTTTTTAGAATTAAAGATATATGAGTTGTACATTTCAATTTGCGAAAGCACCTGAACATTTACTTCAAGCATTACATGAAGTCATCCCTAATACGGATCTACTAGCACAGCAGCTTCCTGAAACACCTATATCGTTATGGTTGATCCCACCAGTTTTTCCAACTGATCGTTTGGATGATGAGGTGATTCGTCGTATTTGGAATGAGACGCCGTATTGGATTTTCTGTTGGGCATCTGGTTTAGCGATGGCACAGTGGTTACTCGCTGAGCCACATCATGTTAAAGATAAAGTGGTCTTAGATTTTGGTGCAGGTTCGGGTGTAGTTGCAATTGCTGCAAAAATGGCAGGTGCGAAGCGTGTGATCTGTTGTGATATTGATCCAGTAAGTCTTGCGTCATGTCGTGAAAATGCTTTGTTGAATGATGTTGAACTTGAATATTTGGATGATTTATATAAATCCGAGCAAGTGGATGTATTGCTTGCTGCGGACGTGCTGTATGACCAATGCAATCGTTTCTTTTTGGATGAATTTCTTAAGTTCGCACCTGAAGTTTGGGTTGCCGATAGCCGAGTTAAAAACTTTAGTCACCCTCAATATATGAAAATTGATGAACGCAGTGCAACGACTTGGCCTGACTTGGATGAATCCAAAGAGTTTAGAAATGTGAGTTTTTACCGCACAAAATAAATAATGTTTAATCTAAAAATAATCAGTGTTGAGACTATCAAATCTCAACACTATTTCTTTCTTACTCATGTTAAAACATTCAGTTGAAATAGAAATAATCTTCAAAAGGAAAGAAAATGAATATTCAACAGGTTGATGATAATAAACATGGGATATTTAAGCTGTTCAATGGTGAAACAGTAGCTGCTGAAATGGCTTACACATGGGCTGGGGATACTATGTTAATTATTGATCACACTGATGTGAACGATCAATTTCGAGGGCAAGGATTAGGTCGAAAACTTTTAAATGAGTTAGTTACTTTCGCAAGAGGTCGCAACATTAAAGTCATTCCTTTATGCCCATTTGCAAAGTCGGTTTTCGATAAAGATCTATCGATTCATGATGTCTTGAAAATATAAAATATATAGGATGTATAAACCTAAATAAAAACTTATACATCCATGTTTATTATTTATTCAGAACAAGTATAGCGAATGACTTTAAGTGTGGTCGGACGTGCCTCAAGTGCTTGTCGTGTTGCATATCCTTCACTGTTATTGAAATCAGGTGAATTAGAAAGTCCAAAAGTTGCACGACTATTTCCAAGTTTTACGCCGTATTGTTCTTGTTGTGTAGGATTCATAATTTCATTAACACTGAGTATTGAAATTTTATAAGTTTTTCCTATGCCTAAAACTTGGTTGCATGCATGTTGTAATTTCTTTTGATCTAAATCTTGATTGGTACGTGCTGCAAGGGTGTAAGCAATCGTGGCTGAAGTTGTTGTTTTATTTTCTATTTGATAGCCCGTCACGCCGTTAAATTTGTGTGGTGTACTTTGACATGCAGTGATCACAAGTGCACTTGTAACGATAATGAATAAATTGGTTTTTTTCATATCTATGATCCTATTATTTCTATAATTAGTATGGCATAAAATAAGGTTGTTATTGTGAGTAATCTTTAAAATTGGCGCTATTCATCGTATTGAGGTTCAAAGTTAAAGAAAGAATTTTCGTTTTCGAACAATTTTGCATATAATCTGCCAAGTTTTTTTATTTAATACAGAAGTCGTTGCTTTATTGCAGTATTTTTGCCCGTTTTAACGGGCATTTAATTTATTGGTCTGTTATATAAGGCAAGTCTGGATAGGTGTGTCATGATCTCTACAGATAGTCAAAAAAAATATGTGGTTGCGTTTGACCAAGGTACAACGAGTTCACGTGCAATCGTGTTGGATCACGATGCAAATGTTATTAGTATTGCTCAGCGCGAGTTCACGCAAATCTACCCACAACCAGGTTGGGTTGAGCATGATCCTATGGAAATATGGGCAACTCAAAGTGCAGTTTGGGTTGAGGCGCTAGCACAAGCGGGTATTTCAAGTGACCAAATTGCTGGAATCGGGATTACTAACCAACGTGAAACCACGATCATTTGGGACAAGAAAACTGGTAAGCCGATTTATAATGCTATTGTTTGGCAAAGCCGTCAAAGTAATGAAATCTGTAATCAATTACATCAAGATGGTTGGGATGATTATGTTCGAAAAGTAACGGGCTTAGTCATTGATCCATATTTTTCAGCAACAAAAATAAAATGGATTTTGGATCGTGTTGAGGGCAGCCGTGAGCGTGCAGAGCGCGGTGAGCTTTTGTTTGGTACAGTTGATACGTGGTTGATTTGGAAATTAACCAATGGTCAAGTTCACGTGACAGATTATACCAATGCTTCACGTACTATGCTGTTTAATATAGAAACCTTAGAATGGGATGATAAGTTACTTCAAGCTTTAAACATTCCAAAAGTAATGTTACCAACTGTGCGTAGCTCATCTGAGGTTTATGGATACACACACACTATTAGTGGTCAAGAAGTTGGAATTCCAATCGCTGGTATTGCTGGTGATCAACAAGCGGCATTATTTGGGCAAATGTGTGTAGAGGTTGGACAGGCTAAAAATACCTACGGTACAGGTTGTTTCCTGCTGATGAATACAGGAAAGAGAATTGTTCAGTCTGAGCATGGTTTGTTGACTACGATTGCATGTGGTGCAAAAGGTGAAGTGAACTACGCATTGGAAGGTGCTGTGTTCAATGGTGGTTCATGTGTGCAATGGTTGCGCGACGAGCTTAAAGCAATCAATGATTCTTATGATTCAGAGTATTACGCAACCAAAGTAAAAGACAGTAATGGCGTGTATGTTGTTCCTGCCTTTACAGGTTTAGGTGCGCCATATTGGGATCCAACTGCTCGTGGTGCAATTCTTGGAATCACACGTGGCGTGAGTATTGAACATATTATTCGTGCGACCTTGGAGTCCATTGCTTATCAAACACGCGATGTATTAGATGCAATGCAACAAGATTCTGGCGAAAAGTTGCGGACACTGCGCGTAGATGGTGGTGTAACAGCGAATAACTTCTTGATGCAATTCCAAGCGGATATTCTTTCGACTTCAGTTGAACGTCCAGCAATGAAAGAAACCACGGGAATGGGAGCTGCCTTTTTGGCTGGTTTAGCTGTCGGTTTTTGGTCGGATTTAAATGAATTGAAGAGTAGAATGTCGATCGAACGAACCTTTACACCAGAGTGCAGTCAGGATCAAACTGAAAAACTGTACAAAGGTTGGCTAAAAGCTGTCGGACGTACTCGAGATTGGGCAGAAGATTAAGCTAAAATAGTCGGATATAATATGCCGTAAATAACACAGGATTGATGAGCATGAGCTTGATACTACGCCAACAGAAAACCCTCGAATTAGTACGAGAGCGTGGTTATATTAGTATTGAAGAACTTGCTCAACATTTCGATGTTACACCTCAAACGATTCGTCGTGATATTAATCAATTAGCGGATGAAGGGCTTTTGCGCCGTTATCATGGCGGCGCGGCGCATGATTCAAGTGTTGAAAATACAGAATATACAATGCGTGTTGGGCATATGCTTGAGCAAAAAAGAACAATTGCTGAAGCTGTTGCAGCTGCCGTTCCAGATCACGCTTCTTTATTTATTAATATTGGTACCACAACCGAAGCAATTGCTCATGCACTACTGAACCACACGGGCTTAAAAGTTATTACTAATAACCTGAATGTTGCAAAAATCCTGAGCACAAAAGAAGATTTTGAAATTTTGATTGCCAGTGGGCGTGTTCGTCCAGATGGTGGTGTCATTGGTCAAGCAACCGCTGATTTTTTCAAACAGTTTAAAGCAGATTATGCGCTTATAGGAATTAGTGGAATTGAAGAAGATGGCACATTGCTTGATTTTGACTTTCAGGAAGTGTGTGTCTCTCAAGAAATTCTTTCAAGTGCACGCCAAGTTTTTTTAGCTGCGGATAGCAGTAAATTTGGGCGTAATGCGATGATTCGACTAGGCTCACTTAAGCAAGTGGATTGCATTTTTACTGATCAACAGCCAAATGAGCAATTTATAAAAACCATCCGAGACTTAGATGTTGGTTTGATTGTTGCAAAATAAATCTTCATTTTCGAAAAATTGTTACGTTTCTTGAGTTAATCAATTTAACTCAAGATATATTCAATAAAAATTATATTTTTCTTATAAATAAATGCGATTACTGTGTTTCTGAACTTTTAGTCTCTCCACTGAATTTTACCATTTATCTAAAAATGTCGATAGATTGGCATTTTTTGATCTATTTTTCATTGTTTATTTTCGATTTATATGTTTAAATTTTCATTATCGAAAAATAATGAAAATTTGCGGTGATTTATGCAAACTTCTCCTCAGACAAATGAAAAAATCTATGACCTTGCGGTCATTGGTGGTGGTATCAATGGTGTTGGGATTGCGGCTGATGCTTCAGGACGTGGTTTGTCGGTATTCTTATGTGAAAAAGATGATTTAGCGAGTCATACTTCTTCTGCAAGCAGTAAGCTTATTCATGGTGGTTTACGTTATTTAGAACACAAAGAATTCCGTTTAGTGCGTGAAGCATTAGCTGAGCGTGAAGTGCTATTGGCTAAAGCTCCACATATTATTCGCCCAATGCGTTTTATTATGCCGCATCGCCCACATCTTCGCCCTGCATGGTTGATTCGCACGGGTTTGTTCTTCTATGACCATTTAGGTAAGCGTGAGAAATTATTGGGTTCAAATAATGTCTATTTTAAAGAAGATAGCCCTTTAAATTCTGCGATAACACGTGGTTTTGAATATTCTGATTGTGCTGTTGATGATGCTCGTTTGGTCGTACTCAATGCGATGCATGCCCGTGAAAAGGGTGCTGATATCGTAACTCGTACTCGTTGTTTGTCTGCACGAAGAGATGGGCAGTATTGGATTGTTGATTTAGAAAATGAACATGGTCAATTCCAAATTAAAGCAAAGGCATTGGTCAATGCTGCTGGACCTTGGGTCGCACAATTCATCAAACAAGATTTAGAGTTAAAATCACCTTACGGTATTCGCTTGATTCAAGGTAGTCATATCATTGTGCCGAAACTGTATGAAAGTGACAAAGCATTTATTATGCAAAATGATGACCGCCGTATTGTCTTCGCAATTCCGTATTTAGATCAATACACCATGATTGGAACTACAGATCGTGAATATCAAGGTGATCCTGCGCAAGTACAAATTACTCAAGCAGAAACAGATTATTTGCTTGAAGTGAGCAATGCACATTTCAAAAAACAGCTTACTCAAGTGGATGTTATTTGGACATTTGCTGGGGTACGTCCACTCTGTGATGATGAATCGGATAATCCCTCTGCAATTACGCGTGACTATACTTTAGCTTTATCTCAAGAGAACGATGAACAAGCACCATTGCTTTCAGTATTTGGTGGAAAGTTAACAACTTATCGAAAATTAGCTGAGTCGGCTATGCAGCAGTTAAAAGTATTCTTCCCTGAAATGAAGGGGAGTTGGACTGCAACAGAAGCTTTACCTGGTGGCGAAAATATGGATTCTGTTGAACAGTTGATGCGAGAAATTCGTGCACAAGTCACTGATGCATCAGAAGCTTTAGTTAAGCGTTGGGCATCAGCTTATGGTTCACGTATTTGGAATATCTTAGGTGAAGCAACTTCGGTTGAGCAGTTAGGTCAGCATTTTGGTCAAGGTTTGTATGCGAAAGAAGTGGATTATTTATGTACTGCTGAATGGGTAACCACCAGTCAGGACGTATTGTGGAGACGTTCTAAACTAGGACTTAGCTTCACGCAAAAAGAAACCGAAACTTTGGATGCTTATCTGATTGTAAAAACTCATAGCAACGAAGCGGCATAAAATCGTATAGTAGTATCCAAGTCCTGTCTTTAAAAAAGCCCTTTATCTAAATAACCTGAGTTCGACCAGCTCAGGTTATTTGGTAATGGAGGTGCTTTTGAGGCTGTGAAAGTTGTTATTTATTTGATCAACTGATCCATTCATAATGAATGGAATAGTCTTGTGAGACTTGGTAGATTTCACTTATAGGTGTATTGATATATAACACAAATTCTACTCGAGCCATTCATAATCCTTTTTAACGTCTAGTTAAGATGCTTTTAACTTATAAAAAATTTAAAAATTAACTATTTTCATTTCATACTATTCATCAGGCTTATTAACGATATTATTCATATTTGTATAAGCTTCTTCTGAAGATGTTGTTATCATTGAAATATCTATATAAATTCTAGAAATGTCTGTATCAAAAAACCACAACTCCCATTGATCCATTTCCGTATTGACATACCTATGTAAGAGTTTAATCATTTGAGTGAACTCTTTTTCTGTTAATCTCTTTTTATTTTCCATAAGAACCTAACTTTAACGTTAAGGGGTAGCACCCCCACAACAAACTACAACCTTAGATTGACCTAAGATCCATTCAAAAATAAACTAAAACCGCGTGGGGTGCTATCCCTCTTGAGCGTTGAGTTGAAAGTATTTTCAAAGCATATTTTTATTTAAGTATTATTTTTTGGTATTCGCGTTTTAATTTCTTTCTGACACCATTAGAAAATATTAGTGCTAAAGGGAACCCTAGAGCTCTTAGTGGATTCATAAAATGAGTCCAATATGGTTTTGCATACCAACTTTTCATCCTATTTTTTAAATAATCATTGTCATATTCCCAATCTGGCATTAAAAACCATAGCATACATGGGAATAAAAGAAATGATTCAAATGCAAACGAAGCACATACATCTTTAATAATTATTGAATTAACATCTTCCCATGTCTGATGATTCGCTATTATTTTTTCAGCATACTTAGCGAACTCTTGTTCTTCAAGTCCAATCTCTGTCCATGAATATGATATTACAATCCAAATATCGAAATTATTACTCATTATAATTGTGCCAATTTATTTCTAACTAATGCTTATAGGGTAATGCCCCACAGTAAAACAATATCTGAGATGTAGCCAAGAACCATAAAATGCTCTGTAAGTGGCTAGGGTATTAATCTACTTGAAGCACAAGTTGTATTTACGGATAGAGCCGAGACTTGGCCAGCATTGCATTTTTTGAAGCTAGCTCAAAGATAGCGTGACTACTTGGGATTTGAGCATAGACTTCTACAGCTTCCACGAATTTCTGAAGATCATACAACGCATTACCGAGATTAAAGAGTATGGCGGGCCTTTCCTTTTCAGGGCAGTAATCTAGTGCGTTGCGGAAGCTGGCTTCAGCCTTAAGATGTTTATGCATTTCCGAGTAACAGTTGCCAAGAGCCATTAGGGCTTGCCAGTCCTCTGTCCAGTGCTCAAGAGCAAGGTGAAAGCATTTACTGGCTTCATTAAATCGGCCAGCCTTGAAGAGCTTATCGCCCTCGTTGTAATACTGATGATTGATATCTTCAGTCTCCATAGCGAACCTAACTGCTCTTATGCGGTAGAAGTGACACATAAGATTCCAAATTCTGCTGCATAAGACACCTGATTGATTAAAATGGAATTAAAATAATTGATTTATTTGAACTTAAAACTATCAATAAATAATAAAAATAACAAGGATAATAAAATATCAGTTCATTAGCCTAAATTACTTGATTTAGTTAGGCAGCGTATCCGTTATAAGCATATTAGTTATTAAGGTTGGGTAGGTCTGTTATTTAAGATATCTCTAGTCATGATGAAAACAAAATCTTCGATTTTCGACGTGTCACCACTTTGATGGTTTGTGGTGTTTCTTTGGTTGGGGTAGAACTATTGCTTTCTCAACTACCTAAAAATGTGTTGTGCATCGTTACGGAATCCGCCAAATAAAAAGGCCGCCGAAGCGGCCTTTTCAAATCTCCCTTAATCCCTCTTTAATCAAGAGGGAAACTAGAGTGATTAAGCAGATTTAACAGCTGCTAATAATTCATTTTGACGATCTTTAAGTGCTTGCGGTAAGCGGTCACCAAGTTTAGTGAATAACTCAGTATGGCTTTCAAGCTCTTTGATCCATTGATCTTTATCTTGAGCTGTAACAGTATTGAATTGCTCTTTAGAGAAATCAATACCAGTCCAGTTCAACTGTTCGTAAGTTGGAACATAACCGATTGGAGTCTCAGTCGCTTCAGCACGACCTTCACAACGATCAATAATCCACTCAAGAACACGCATGTTTTGACCGAAACCAGGCCATACGAAATTGCCTTCAGCATCACGACGGAACCAGTTTACATTGAAGATTTTTGGTAATTTGTTACCGGCAGCTTCTGCTTTAGCGCCAACTTCTTGACCGAGTTGTAACCAGTGACCAAAGTAGTCAGCCATGTTATAACCAGCGAAAGGAAGCATTGCAAATGGATCACGGCGAACAATACCTTGTTGACCAACTGCAGCAGCTGTTGTTTCTGAACCCATTGTTGCAGCTTTATAAACGCCATCAACCCAGTCAAAAGCTTCAGATACTAAAGGTACTGTATCTGCACGACGACCACCGAAGATGAATGCAGAGATTGGTACACCTGCTGGATTTTCCCAGTCAGCATCGATAGAAGGGCATTGACCAGCTGAAACCGTAAAGCGAGCATTTGGATGAGCCGCTTTTTCACCTTCAACGTGAGGCTGACCTTTCCAGTTGGTTAAGTTTGCTGGAACTTCTTTAGAAAGACCTTCCCACCAAATTTCACCGTTATCTGTTACAGCAACGTTCGTATAAATAACATCTTTAGTTAACGTAGCCATACAGTTCGGGTTGGTTTTGGTATTTGTACCAGGTGCAACACCGAAGAAACCCGCTTCTGGATTGATTGCATATAAACGACCATCTTCACCTGGTTTGATCCAAGCAATATCGTCACCTACAGTTTCAATCTTCCAACCTTCATAACCTGCTGGTGGAATCAACATAGCAAAGTTTGTTTTACCACACGCAGAAGGGAATGCCGCAGCGATGTAGTGTTTCTCACCTTGTGGATTAGTTACGCCTAAAATAAGCATGTGCTCAGCTAACCAACCTTGCTCACGACCCATTGCAGAAGCAATACGTAAAGCTAGGCATTTTTTACCAAGTAAAGCATTACCACCATAACCAGAACCGTAAGACCAGATTTCACGAGTTTCTGGGTAATGAACAATGTATTTTTCATTGTTACATGGCCAAGCGACATCTTTTTGACCATCTTTCAATGGAGCAGCAACTGTATGAACACATGGGATAAACTCACCATCTGTACCTAATACGTCATAAACTGCTTTACCCATACGCGCCATTTTTGTCATGCTGACAGCAACGTAAGGTGAATCTGTTAATTCGATACCGATGTGTGCAATATGGCTTCCTAAAGGACCCATAGAGAAAGGAACTACGTACATGGTACGACCTTCCATTGCGCCATCAAATAAGCCGTTTAATTTCGCACGCATTTCAGCAGGCGCAACCCAGTTGTTTGTTGCACCAGCATCTTCTTGATTTTCAGAGCAGATATATGTGCGATCTTCAACACGAGCAACATCAGAAGGGTCAGAATTTGCAAGATAAGAACCAGGATGTTTTTCTTGGTTAAGTTGTTGCATGGTGCCGTTAGCGATCATCAAGTCGATCAGACGTTGATATTCTTCCGCGCTTCCGTCACACCATTCGATTTTTGCTGGTTTGGTTAATTTTGCAATTTCTTCCACCCATGCAATAAGCTTAGGGTGACGAACGAATTCTGGTGCGTTCACTTGGGTCATGGTGATGCCTTTTTAAAGTGTGTACGACGTACAATTCTATTCATTGGATGACAATGAAAATAGATGAAGTAAAAAAAGTGGCTGTATTAAAGCATAAAATCGTAAAAAAAATAAGACTACCGTGCTTGATAGAGTATTAATCTAAGAGTGTATATTTATGGGTAACATATTGTTTTTGCGTAAATTGAGTATTTTTTAGTCCTATATGTAATTTTTTTATGTGTATTATTTTTATTTTAAATTACTATTAAAAACAACTAGATAAGTTTGTTTATTTTTTTGAGAATTATTATTGATAAATTGAATAATGCTCATCCAAAATTTACATAAACAAACTTTTAATTGTTGATTTTATAAACAAAAATACTGGTGATTTATCTTTAAGGCTGTTAGGTATGACTCAGAATTTACGGCCCTTGTCCATAATTTACAATCAAAAGTCTGGCTTTCATGCAGCACAGCAAGAAGACCAGTATGAAGCTCTTATGGCTTTTTGGAGTCAAAAAGGATTTGAAATTCAGGTTTTTGAATTAAATCCGCACATTAATTTTGATGAAATGATGAATAATGTTTTATCTCGGCATCAACAAGAACATGCGCGTGGCGTAGTTGTTGCTGCAGGTGGTGATGGTACATTAAATGCTGTAGCAAAAAAGTTAATGCATACCAATATTCCAGTGGGAATAATGCCTTTAGGTACGTTTAATTATGTTGCACGTGCTTTAGATATTCCGATTGATGTGGCTCTAGCAGCAGAAGTAATCGCAGTGGGTCAACCACGCGAAGTTCATGTTGCAACAATTAATGATCAAATTTATTTGAACAATGCCAGTTTAGGTTTGTATCCTTTATTTATTAAGAAGCGTGAACTATATAACCAGTATTTAGGGCGCTTTCCTCTACATGCCTATACTTCGGCGTTAGATGTGTTATTGCGCGAACATAAATCATTAAAACTCGCACTCACTGTGGATGGGAAAAAATATCCTTTAGCTACTCCGTTAATATTCTTTGGTAATAATCAGTTGCAATTAGAGGATATGAAATTAAGAGTTGCTGAGTGTGCTGCAAAAGGCAAGTTAGCTGGAATTGTTGTTGCTAAAAGTGACCGAATCAGTTTATTAAAAATGTTATGGAAACTTGTTCAAGGGGAAATCGATCAAGCATCGGACGTCTATTCTTTTTGTGCCGAACAAATACAGGTTGACTGTAAAAAGGCCAAACTTACTGTCGCAGTCGATGGGGAATTAGTGGATATGCAACCACCTTTAACGTTCTCAGTAAAAAAATCAGCCTTGAAAGTGATGGTTCCAAATGTTGTTACACCTATCTGATCTACATTTTGGTACTGAGCGTGAAGAATGTATTCAAGCGATACAACTGTTTTGCCAACAAAAACGCCCAGAGGCAATTATAATCAGTGGTGATTTAACCCAGCGTGCACGTTTCAAGCAATTTTATGATTGCCGTCAGTTTTTAGATTCTTTACATATCCCATATCTTGTTGTCCCTGGTAATCATGATATTCCGCTTTATCATGTCTGGAATCGCTTCTTCTCTCCATTTGTACGTTACCAAGCATTTTTTGGCCGTTTAGAGTCCACTTTAGAAACGGAGCATTTTTATATTGTTGGTATGAATAGTATTCGTCGGAGATATCATACCCGAGGGCATATTTCCCTTGAGCAAATTCATGAAACGGACACCAAGCTAAAAAATGCACCCACAAATAAAATAAAATTGGTTACTTTCCATCAGCCTTTTTATACCTTCCCAAATGAACATGGAGATAGAGATTGTCCTGTTCTCGCTAAAATTGCATTAGAACGTTGGGGTGAGACAGGGTTGTTTGGTTTGTTACATGGACATCTACACAAAGTTGCTGTTCATGATTTAAATCAAATTTTTCAATTAGGATTTAACCATCCTATTTTAGATATTCATGCTGGAACAGCAACTTCAGATCGTTTGCGTTTTGGATTCTCAAATAGTTTTAACGTGATTTTAGATGACGGAACAATTGAACATTATTGGTTTGATGAAAAACAGAAAATCTTTCTTCGATCATGAAATGGTGCTTAATTCGGCAAGATCATGTGATTGTGTTTAAAAAAACATCTTTAAATAGATTTTTTTTTAATTTCCCCCTTGAAGCCATTTTTTTTAACCCCACAAAAGTGGCATATCAAAATTTTATATGTGTTGCCATGAACTGGCGACACACATTAATCAATAAGACTAAGTCTGATGGAGTTAACTATGAGCAACATTCGTCCATTACATGATCGTGTTGTGATTCGTCGCGTAGAAGAAGAAACTAAAACGGCTGGTGGTATTTTACTTCCGGGTTCTGCTGCTGAGAAACCTTCTCAAGGTGAAGTAATCGCAGTCGGTAATGGTCAGATTACTGACAATGGCGTTCGTGCTTTAGACGTTAAAGTTGGTGACAAAGTATTGTTCGGTACTTATGCAGGTACAACAGTAAAAGTAAGTGGTGAAGAACTCTTGATCATGAAAGAGTCGGACATCTTAGCTGTGCTTGAAGGCTAACTCGACACATAACTCAAATTTATTTTCAGATTCAGTATTTAAAAAGATTCGGAGTTTAACATGTCAGCTAAAGACGTAAAATTTGGTGATTCAGCTCGCTCAAAAATGATTGCAGGCGTTAACGTACTTGCAGATGCAGTAAAAGTAACTTTAGGTCCTAAAGGCCGTAACGTTGTGATCGACCGTTCTTTCGGTGCGCCACACATCACTAAAGATGGTGTAACAGTTGCGAAAGAAATTTCTTTAAAAGACAAGTTTGAAAACATGGGTGCTCAACTTGTTCGTGAAGTGTCTTCTAAAACAAATGACATCGCGGGTGACGGTACAACAACTGCAACTGTACTTGCTCAAGCCATCTTAAATGAAGGGATCAAATCTGTAACTGCAGGTATGAACCCAATGGATTTAAAACGCGGTATCGACATCGCAGTGAAAACTGTTGTTGAAAATATCCGTACCAATGCAAAACCTGCTGATGATTTCAAAGCAATTGAACAAGTAGGTTCAATCTCTGCGAACTCTGATACGACTGTTGGTAAACTTATCGCTCAAGCGATGGAAAAAGTAGGTAAAGAAGGTGTTATCACTGTAGAAGAAGGTTCTGGCTTCGAAGACGCATTAGACGTTGTAGAAGGTATG
Source organism: Acinetobacter modestus (assembly GCF_014636095.1). GTDB lineage: Bacteria > Pseudomonadota > Gammaproteobacteria > Pseudomonadales > Moraxellaceae > Acinetobacter > Acinetobacter modestus. The sequence continues at coordinate 818,446 of NZ_BMDV01000001.1, read as the reverse complement.
CAGTTCGACCGTGGTTATATCTCTCCATACTTCGCTAACAAGCAAGATACTTTAACTGCTGAACTTGAAAATCCGTTCATTCTTCTTGTTGATAAAAAAATCAGCAATATTCGTGAATTGATCACAGTATTAGAAGCTGTTGCTAAAACAGGTAAACCACTTCTTATCATCGCTGAAGATGTTGAAGGCGAAGCGCTTGCTACACTTGTTGTGAACAACATGCGCGGTATTATCAAAGTATGTGCGGTTAAAGCACCTGGTTTTGGTGACCGTCGTAAAGCAATGCTTCAAGACATTGCGATCTTGACTGGCGCGACTGTTATTTCTGAAGAAGTCGGCATGTCTTTAGAGCAAGCTTCTCTTCAAGATTTAGGTACTGCACACAAAATCACGGTATCTAAAGAAAACACTGTGATTGTTGATGGTGCGGGCAATGCTGCACAAATCGCTGAACGTGTTCAACAGATCCGTGCGCAAATCGAAGAATCTACTTCTGAATACGACAAAGAAAAACTTCAAGAACGCGTTGCTAAATTAGCTGGCGGTGTTGCAGTCATCAAAATTGGTGCAGCAACTGAAGTTGAAATGAAAGAGAAGAAAGATCGTGTTGACGATGCACTTCACGCAACTCGCGCAGCAGTTGAAGAAGGTGTTGTAGCAGGTGGTGGTGTTGCACTGGTACGTGCTGTAAACGTATTGGATGGCTTAAAAGGCGCGAACGAAGATCAAACTGCAGGTATCAACATTTTACGTCGTGCGATTGAAGCGCCACTTCGTCAAATCGTTTCGAATGCAGGTGATGAGCCATCAGTTGTAATCAATGCAGTTAAAGCGGGTGAAGGTAATTTCGGCTATAACGCTGCAACTGGTGAATATGGCGATATGTTGGAAATGGGTATTCTAGATCCTGCTAAAGTAACGCGTTCTGCACTTGAGCATGCAGCTTCTGTTGCTGGTTTAATGTTGACAACTGAATGCATGATTACTGATATTCCAGAAGATAAACCAGCTGGTCCAGATATGGGCGGTATGGGTGGTATGGGCGGAATGATGTAATTACATCTTCTTCCTAGATTAAAAAAATCCCTGCTAATGCAGGGATTTTTATTTCTTAATAATAAAATGACATTTTTTGACATACCTCATTTGGGGTATAGAAATTTTTACAAAAAAGTATAATAATCTACACATTATTTTATTTACGAGAAATTTTAACTATTTTGAAATAAAAGTAATACTTATACTTGTATTCAAGTGGAGGATGATGTTTTTATTAAATATAAATAGTGTAATTTGTAAATATACTTAAAAATTAAACTCTTAATAAGTAGAGTGGTAAAATTATTAAACGAGGAGGAGTATCTTGTTAAAAACTAAATTAAAAAATGAAAATATAGGTTACGCACTTTATCCAGTAAAAGAAGTGCAAAACCTTTATTCTTGTAAAATTAGATATGAATCTTTACTAAAAGAATTGGAGCAATTGCAAAAGGAAAATTGGCATTTAAAACAATTACTCTTAAGAACGAGTAAATAAATTTTTATTCGTTCTGTGATAAAAATTCATTTACGATTTCATAAATTATTTGTTTTTGCTTTGGACTTAATAATCCAATTTTTTTAGGTAGATCATCTAAGTAAAACTGAATTTTTTTATGGTCATTTTTTGTGCAGTTTTTTGAGGTAGGACTTACTTCTCCGAAACGTAACCATTGTGTGGAAATGTCTAGCCACGCAGCCAAAATTTGTAATTTATCTTGGTTAGGTATTGCCGTACCTGATAACCAGTTACTCGCAGTTTGCACACTAATAGAATGACCGTTATAGCGTATGTTGAACTCTCGAGCCAACCAAGTTGGGCTGTTAACAGGCCAGTTCTGCTCTAAAAGCTGTTGTTTCAGTCGTTGACTAAAAGCCTTTTTTTCGTTGATTTCCTGCATCTTAAGAGCGTTTCTCACCATAGTATATTGATAAATGATCATATCATTTTATGAATCAAATTTTGATTTATAAAATTAACCTAATGATAAATTTTATATGGATATTTTGTTCTAATCGTAATTTTTTATTACTTTGATTTAATTATTAGTAAAAAGTATGAAGAAAAATGAAATTTTAAATCAAATATTGATTGATAAAAATTTAAAGTGAAATTAGAATCCGAGACAAGGGGTGTTTAGAGTATGAGCAGTTACTTTTTCAGCAACATGAAAAGCTCTGTCTTTAGACCATTAACTTAAAAAGTTAAGCAGAATTAACACTAAAAGATTTCTTAGCCTAAACTCCAGATCAATGGTTAAGCATCTTTTAGTGTTATTACAAGTTTATACTTCAAAAATAGGATGTCTTTTAATGAAAAAATCTTTTCAACTTTCAGCGATCGCAATCGCAATAAGTTTAACAAGCGCTGTATATGCTGATACGAATATATCTGATATTGATAATGTGAATGTTATTGTTGATAACAATGATGGTAGCTTCGGTGCATTTAATGTGATTAAAGGCGTTACAAATCCTACCACTTTAATTACATCAGATGTAAATTCTTCAGGTGGAACAATTATTAATACAAATACTACAATTAATGGTAATTTAGCTGTTAATGGTGGTACATCAACAATTCTTACTGCTGCTCCTGTATCAACAGGTGCAGATTTAGTTATTCCTACAGTTAATCCTGCATTTTCGAATACGACACAACCATTTAGTCAAAATCGTGTAGATACACAAGATCAGACACGTTCTGTAGATGCGCAAGTTATTAATCAAAATAAATTCCAGTTGAATACTTCTGAACAAACTGGTCAACAATCATGGACGACATCGCAAACTGCATCTGCACAATACGATGCAAATGGTGTAATTATTCCAGGAAGTTTAACTGGTCCAATTTTAGGTGCTACAGTTGATAATGGTTTCGTTGCATCTTCAGTCAATAAAGTACAAGATTTAACTTTAGGGCGTAATAATACATCTGAAGACTATCGCTTAAGTATTACTAAAACTGATAACGGTGTTACAAACACAACTACAGTAAGTGCAGCAGGTGTATCAACTAATGGTATATTGAATGTAACTGGTGATACAACAGTAGCAAAATTAACTGCTGGTGATACAACAGTAGCGAAATTAACTGCTAGTGGTGATACAGATCTTCAAAAAACTACAGTAAATGGTTTACTTGATGCTAAAGCTGGTTTGAAGGTAACTGGTGATACAACAGTAGCGAAATTAACTGCTAGTGGTGATACAGATCTTCAAAAAACTACAGTAAATGGTTTACTTGATGCTAAAGCTGGTTTGAAGGTAACTGGTGATACAACAGTAGCGAAATTAACTGCTGGTGCATCAACACTTGATTCATTGATTGTAAATCAGAATGCTACAGTAACTGGCACATTAACTGCTGGTGCATCAACACTTGATTCATTGAATGTAACAAAAGCAGCAACTGTAAATGGTTTCTTTACTGTAAAGAACGATGCTGATGTAACTGGTAAGTTGACTGCTGGTAGTGTAAAAACTTCTTTAGTTGATTTAGGTACTACAAGTTCAATTGTAACAACAAACACAGCCCCAAGTGCTAATCGTTTAACTGCACGTTATGATGTGAATGGTACTACTATTTATGAAACTCAATCTAACGGGGTAAGTACTTATTATACTATCACAGCAGGTGTAGCTACTGAATATACGGATACTACAGTTATTGCCGCTTTGGGTAAAACTGTTGCACCAACTGCTGGTGGTACAACACAAACTCAATCAGTGTTAAATACAACAACTGCGACAGTTAAGGAAGTAACTGATAAAGCTGTAACATATGGTGAAATCAAAACTCAACAGGATGCTGTAACTGTTAATGGTACATTGAACAATGGTGAAGCTATTAATGTGAATGTAGGTACTGGTACACCAGTCGATATTAACAACCAATCAGTTAGCACAGGTATTGTTGATTCAACTGGTGGTGTAAATACTTACGGAACAGTTGCTAAATCTAAAGTGACGGCAGCTGATGGTACTGTAACTTCAGATAAAAATACGACTTTGACAGCTAATGGTATTGTAGTAAAAGATACAGTATCAGGTAAATCAACAACTGTTAATGCAAATGGTATTACAACTGACGAGATTATTGTTGATGGTACTAATGTTAAAACAACTTTAGATCAACATTCGTCTGACATTGCAAAGAACACGTCTGACATTGCAAAGAACACGTCTGACATTGCAAAGAACACGTCTGACATTGCAAAGAACACGTCTGACATTGCAAAGAACACATCTGACATTGCAAAGAACACATCTGACATTGCAAAGAACACATCTGATATTACAGCATTAGACACTCGTGTAACAAATGTTGCAGCAGCAGCAAATGCTTATACTGATGGTAAAGTTGAAGCGGAAAAAACTGCTCGTGAAGCAGCAGATACAGCAATTCGTACTGACTTTGCAGCAGCAGATGCAGCAACTTTAACATCAGCAAATGGTTACACTGATACTAAAGCAGCAGCAACTTTAACATCAGCAAATGGTTACACTGATACTAAAGCAGCAGCAACTTTAACATCAGCAAATGGTTATACTGATACTAAATCTGCGGCAACTTTAGCGTCTGCTAATGCTTACACTGATGGACGTGCTAACCAATTAAATACACGTATTGATGACGTACAACGTACTGCCTATCGTGGTATTGCAATTTCATTAGCTGCGCAACAAGCAGTACCGAGTATTCAACCTGGTCAAGTAGCTATATTTGGTGGTGTTGGTCATTATGAAGGTGAAACTGCTGGATCAGTTGGTGTAGTAACTGCGTTTACAGACCGTCTTTCAGCAAGTGGTGCTTTTGGTTTCGCTGGTGGAAATGAGTTCGGTGGTCGCGTAGGTGTTGCATATGTATTTGGTGGTAAATAGTATTTAAATATAAGATTTAGTTTAAGTAGGTCATACTTATTTTAATGACCTACTTAAAAATCTTCACCTCATAGGTTACTTTTTAGCATCAAGGTAACCTTTTTTTATTATTTAAAAAATTATTTTTTTTAGTTCTTATTAATAGTATTTAAAGTCTATTTTCTGAATTTAAAATTGATTTGAGTTAAAAATCTTAAGAATCGATTAATTAAATTTTTCTGAAATCATATATTTAAGCCTATCTTATAATATTGTTAATTAAAATTAATATTTATTTAAGTAAATTGAATTCTGAAAGAAAAGAATTAAGTGTTATTTATTAAAAATGAAAAATTCTTGCTATTAAATGTAATATTAAATTTTCTACTCATTTAATTTCTTCAAAATTTTAAACTAAAATGAGAGAATAAATCGACATACGATACATTCTCTCTGATCATGCTTATTTAAGTAAAATAATCATCCAAGTACAAAAGATAATCGCAAGAGAAACAAATTGCGCAGCACTACCCATGTCTTTGGCATTCTTAGACAATGGATTTCTTTCCAAAGATACACGATCCACAACAGCTTCAATGGCTGAGTTAAAAAGCTCGACAATAATCGCCAATAAACAGACAGCAACCATCAGGGCCTGTTCAACCACTGAGACATGTACGAAAAAGCTAATCGGGATCAAGATTACATTGAGCAACAGGATTTGTCGGAAGGCTGCTTCATGGTGAAAGGCAGCTTTAAAACCAGCAATGGAATAGCCTGTGGCATTTAAAATCCGCTTAATGCCACTTTTGCCTTTATAGGGAGAGTATTGCGTCATTAGGATGAAGGAATTGCAGAAAGCATTATTATAAGAGCAAAGATGTTGCAGTAAATTGGCAATATGTCGCATGTGTGTACGAATCAAGATGGTTTTCTGCCAGCTAATCTTCTCAGCGTTGCATTTATGAATTGTCAATTCGGATAAGGCTAAGGATAATAAGCACATACAAATCGATGGAAAGTATTGCATGAAAATTATCGCAGATGAAAATTTGGCATTTACCGATTATTTTTTTGCAGATTTTGCTGAAATACAGCATAAAGCAGGGCGCACCTTGACTCATAACGATGTTCAAGATGCCGATGCACTTTTAGTTCGCTCGGTGACTAAAGTGAATCATGCCTTAATTGATCAGACCAAGATTCAATTTGTGGGTAGTGCGACAATTGGTACAGATCATCTAGATATTCAAGCTCTGGAACAGCAGCATATTGCATGGAGTAATGCTGCGGGCTGCAATGCGCAAGCCGTTGCTGAATATGTGATTACTGCTTTATTGCATTTGAATATCGACTTATTAGAACAAGAGAAAGCTTTTACATTAGCAATTGTTGGCTTAGGCAATGTAGGGAGTCGACTCACAGTGATGGCTCAATTGTTGGGCTGGAATGTGATTGGCTATGACCCTTATGTGCAATTAAGTCATATTGAAAATGTTTCATTTCATGAGTTATTAAAACGGGCAGATGCGATTTCAATTCATGTCCCTTTAACCTTAGCTGGTGATTATCCAACACAACACTTGTTCAATGATGCTACTTTTGCTGCAATGAAAGCATCCGCAATTTTGATTAATAGTGCGCGTGGCCCAGTGATTCAACAATCTGCATTAATGGACGATATTAAAAAAAATAATCGTAAAGTTGTCTTGGATGTCTTTGAGTTTGAACCAGAGATTCCAGCGCAATTGCTGGATTTATTGGCTTTAGCAACCCCACATATTGCAGGGTATAGCCTTGAAGGCAAAGCGAGAGGAACGCAGATGATTTATGAGGCATTTTGCGATAAATTTTCTTATGAAGCCTTAAAGCGTTTTGAGAGTCAATTGCCTCAGGTAGAACAATATTTTGGGCAGCAGGATTTAAAAGCTGCGCTTAAGCAGCATCTGTCACAAATTTACGATATTGCTGAAGATGACAAACAATTAAGAGCTTGTGTTCAAAATGCTAAAGTTGAACAAAAAGCATTTGATTTACTTCGTAAAAACTATCCTTTACGCCGTGAATGGGCGGCACACGGTGGACCAAAAGCATGAGCCAAGATATGAAATCCTATCAACCGACTTGTTCTATTGAGGCATTAAAAGCACGTGCAGAGATGTATCAAAAGATTCGTCAGTTTTTTGTGGAGCGTAAGGTATTAGAGGTTGAAACGCCTGTTTTGTCTCAAGCAGCTGTAACCGATGTTCATTTGGCATCTGTACAAGTACAACGTCATATTCATGGCAAATTAAATACTCAATACTTACAGACTTCACCTGAATTTCCAATGAAACGTTTATTGGCCAGTGGTAGTGGAGCAATTTATCAAATCTGTAAAGTATTCCGTGATGATGAGCATGGGCGTAAGCATAATAGCGAATTTACCATGCTGGAATGGTATCGACCTGGTTTAGATCTAAAAGGTTTAATGCATGAAACAGCGGATTTACTAGAAGTGTGTTTGGCACATCGTTTGGGTGAAGTCCGTCCATATATTTTGAGTTATAAGCATGCTTTTCAAGATCGTTTAGATATTAATCCTTTACAAGCGACTTTAAAGCAACTTAAAGAAACTGCGAATCGTGTAGGACTCAATCTTGATTTAGGAAATGATCGCTTGGGTTATATGGATTTATTGTTTTCGCATTTCGTTGAACCAAGTTTAGGCTTTGATGCACCTGTATTTTTAACTGATTTTCCGCCTGAAATGGCATCGTTGGCTAAGGTAAAAACAGATGAGGATGGTGAATTAGTCGCAGCACGTTTCGAGGTATACATTGAGGGTTTAGAGCTTGCCAATGCCTATGATGAACTTTTAGATGCCAAAGTTTTAGCTGAACGTTTTGACGCCGATAATATCGAGCGTGCTCAACAAGGATTACCCGTCATTCCAACGGATCAACATTTGTTAGCAGCTTTACCACACATGCCAGAATGTTCAGGGATTGCACTCGGAATTGATCGTTTACTGATGGTTGCGATGAATAAGATGAAAATTGATCAAGTGATTACTTTCCCAGCTGAGATTGCTTAGAAACTTTGATCTTTACATGCTTATAAAAACTGCATCAATAATTGAATTAACTCACTTTGCCGATGCGTTTTGGTTTTCTTGAAAATCGCTTGTAGATGTTTTTTGACAGTATCAGCCTGAATATCTTGTGAGAGAGCAATTTCTTTAGTGGTTTTACCCTCAAGTAATTGCTCACATATTTTGTGTTCTACAGGTGTAAACATAAAAAGTTGAGTACATATTTCTCGTTGATATTTAGGTTTATGTTTTAAACCAGAAAATGTGGCGAGTAAAACTGGACGTAGACCAAAAATCTTGTGTGTTTTTTCTGGACTTAATAAATCCAGTGTTAAGAATAAATGATCATCAACTATCATAATTTTACAACGTTCAGCGTAGCTTAAGTCATGATGGCGCTTATGTTGGCGTTCTAGCTCAATCAGGTTTAACTCGAATTGTTGTTGGCTACTTTCATTGAATGCAAAACGACGTTGTTTGATTTGGATCAGTTTACTATTTTCCAATAGCTGTTTTGCTTCTGTATTCAACTCAAGAATATCTCCATTCAAATTAATAATCGCAATTGGCTGATTCATTTTTTGAATTAATTGTGACCCGAGTAAGGTCATTGTCGAGTATTCAAAATGATGTCGATATTGTTGAATTTTCTGCTTTAGTATCGGTAATAATTCATAAATCGGTTGTAATTCAGAACAACTCAAAGCACCTCGTTCAGGGCTAGTCAAAAATGAAAGCATGATACAAACTTTATGATCATAAAGAATTTGTATTGCTGAACAAAAACGTAAATTCAGAGGTTCTAATACTTGTTGATAGACTTGAGTTTGAATAATTTCATCTTCTGCGAAATGTTGAAAACAATGCATCCAACCTTGCATTGGAGCCAATAACATTTTGTTTAAGCGAGGATCATCATCTATATCTAAACGAATTTGTTTTAGTGCTGCTTGTTCAAGTTGATGTTCATCAAAATCAACGCCATGATGAACACTAAAAGATAGTGCTTGTACTTCAAGATCAACTGCGAGTAGTTGAGAGGCTTGAAGATTAAAATGTTGATTCAGTTGTTCTAATAAAATAATCCAATCATCAGCATGCTGCACCTTATTTAAGATTTCCATGACAGTGCTTTGTTGGCCTAGATCCATTCAAAAATCTCATTAAAATAAATAGAATACATTTCCATGTAGTTTATATGGGTTTTAATTAAATGAAATCAGTAACTGAAATATATTCCAGTTTTATCTATACAATTTGATGAGATGAATCGTTTGAAAGAAAAAATTGAATAAAATTTACGGTTTGATAAAAATGCCTAAGCCTTATTAAAGCCTAGGCGAGATTGAATTTAACAACGCCCTTTTTTAGCCTGTCCTGGAGGACAAAAATCACCATGACCATCATGGTGGTTGTCTGGATCAACAATCACGCTGCCATGGGGAGTATGCACTGCACAGGCAGATAAGCTAAATGTAATTAAAGTACTGAAGCAAAGCAGTATTATTTTCATCATTGCATCCTATTTTTATTGCTTTCTCATTTACTTTAAATTGGTCCAAACTTTTCGACTAGCGTAATGACGCATGTTTTTTAATAGAGATTTGTATCATTCGACTGTACGTAAAATAGTTCTAAATCCCACATGGGTTGCTGCCAAATCAAACTCTTGTGGATAACGACTACTGTTTCGATAACGGGCACAAAAGTTCGAGGCACATAAAAAAGAACCGCCTTTAAGTACATATTGCGTTGCGGTGCTATTTTTTTTGACGCAGTTCCGTATAATTGCCCATGTGCTGATCATGTGCGCCGTGATAAGCAGAAGAGGTCCATTCCCAGACATTGCCTATCATATCGAATAACTTAAAAGCATTAGAAGGATAACAGCCGACAGGCGCCACACTTTGAAAATGATCTTCAACCGTATTATTGAAAGGAAACTCACCTTGCCAATAATTCGCTTGAGGGTGTTGATGTGTATCTTGTGGTGCTTGGTGTAAAGGGGTGTCAGTTTTCGAACCTGCTTTGGCGGCATATTCCCATTCTTGCTCTGTAGGTAAATCCCGATCCAACCAAACGGCATAGTGCTCGGCATCATTTTTAGTGACATAGCGAACTGGCTCAGAGGCAAGAGGGGCTTGACCTGCTGTACCATTTGGCGTTTTCCAAGTGTAATCTGCTTTCAGTTGCCACCATTGTTTGGGGTTATTCACATCAGGCGAAAATACTGCCGCCTGCTTTTGTTTTTCAGCATCAGTGATATAGCCTGTCGCTTTGATGAAACTGGAAAACTGAGCCACTGTGACTTCGGTTTGATCGATCCAAAACCCTTTGACCTGACGTTGAGATTTTCCAAAATTCAGCTCATCAGGGTAGGCCAAATTTGATCCCAATTGAAATGAACCTTCAGGAATCCAGACCATTCCCGCAGTTTGACTCTTTTGCCATGCTTCAGGTAAACCTGAATAGTGTTGGCATTTCTGTAATGAACCCAGTTGAGCCTCGGTGCTGTTTTGTGCATGTGAGTGAGTGGTGGTAGGCTTAACTTTGCTACAGCTTGTCACAAGGGACAGGCTGCTGAGTGAAACTAAAAAGATAATCCACTTCATTTAAGGAAATATTCCTTAACACCATTTTGTTGGGTGTATTGGTTATAGACATTCACCAGTTCTTGTAACTTGGCTGGATTATCCTGAGCAAGGTTTTGCGTTTCACCTCGATCATTTTTCAAGTTGTATAGTTCCCAAGTTCCTGTGCCTAATTCAGAAGTGCCTTGTAATGCAATTTTCCAGTCCCCTTGACGGGCATATTTACTGCCATGTAATTCATCGGCAAAGCTAAAGTTGACTGGGCGAATGGCTTGAGCTTTATTTTCGAGTAGCGGTTTCCATGAGTAGCCACTTGGAGTATTGATTTGACGGCCTTTGTATTGACCTTGTGGGACGGCAATATTTGCGTAGTCGAGCACGGTTGGGAACACATCCAAGACTGAGGCAAAACCATGATGGTTTGCTTGTGCTTTGCTTTGGTAGGGTAGTTTCACGATTGCAGGTGCGGTAGTTGCACCTTCACCCGCAGTATCTTTCCATAGATGGAATGGTGCAGCGCTGACTTCCGCCCAGCGTGGTCCAACATAGTGATAAGAGCCTGATGTACCTACGTTATTCACACTGTTGTCAAAACCTGACTCAGCTCCATAATTGCCACGAATAAAACCTTCTGCGCCGTTATCGGAAACAAAGAAAATTAAAGTGTTGTCATATAGGTTATTACGTTTTAGATACTGAATCACTCGACCAATATTGGCATCTAAATTTTCAACCATACCTGCGTAGATTTCCATTCTGCGTGCTTCAAGCGCTTTTTGCTCGGTTGAAAGTTCATTCCATTTACCGTATTTCTGTGGTGCATTTTGTGTGGCAATTGGTTCAGCCGCAGTAAAATTCGCTGGAATTAAGCCAAGCTGCTTTTGACGGGCAATTCGCGCATCACGAATCACATCATAGCCAGCATCATAAACACCACGATAACGATCACGATATTCAGCAGGTGCTTGTAAAGGCCAATGTGGTGCGGTGTAAGCAGCATAGGCAAAGAACGGTTTACCTGAGTTTTTACCTGACTCGATATAACTGATCAACTTGTCTGTGAAGTAATTGGTAGAGAAGAAATCATCGGGTAAGGATGAAATCGGAACTTGCTTACCATCTTCGGTATAAGTGGCTTCACGCTTATAGGCACTCGGTGCTTGTTTAAAATGTAGGTCTAAGCCTTGCAATAATGTAAATGAGTGATCGAATCCTTTAGCATGTGCGTTGGTTGCATCGGTCAAGCCTAAGTGCCATTTACCACTGATATAGGTTCGGTAGCCATTGTCTTTCAATACTTCTGCAATCGAGAGTGAACGCTCATTCAAATAGCCCTCATAACCAGGTTGACCTTTTAGATGCTCAGGTGTGAGTTCAGCCATCGCACCAATTCCCGCTAGATGATGGTCAGTCCCCGAAATCAATTGTGAGCGTGTTGGTGAGCATGTCGGGGCAGTATGATAATCCGTTAAAATACGACCTGCTCGGGTCAGCTCATCAATATTTGGTGTATGAATTTCCCCACCAAAAGCGCCTAAGTCTGAATAGCCTAAGTCATCGGCCATGATGAATAAAATGTTGGGTTGCTTCTTGGTTTCAACCACAGTATTTGAATTATCAGAATCATTGCTGCACGCTGAAATTGAAAGACTAAATAATGCGATAGAAAGTGTGCTAAGAAGGCTATTACGAGACATTAGAATCGACTTAATTTTATAGAAGAATTATGGCGAGTTTAGAGCGATGATTTTTATGATAAAAATAATTAAAATTTGATTATTAATCTTAAAAAAAGAAAAGCCCCAAAAAAGGGGCATGCATAATAAAAATTAGAATGGTATTTGAGTAAGTTGATTTAAAAAGTGTGGCAGCACTTTAGGTTCTAATAAAATTGTCATGACAACACCATACGCTGCTCCCCATAAGTGAGCGCTATGGTTGATATTTGTGTTGCCTCTTTTGCCAGACCAAATACTATAAGCGACATATAAAATGGCAAAAATAATGGCTGGAACGGGAATAAAGAAAACGAAAATGAGCTTCCATGGTTGAAACAGAATATAAGCAAATAACACTGCAGAAACAGCACCAGACGCACCTAAACTTGCCCAGCGAATATCATGTCGATGTTTTAAATAGCTTGGTAAAATTGCTGCAATTAACCCACCTAAATAAAATAAGACAAAGCCTGTGTCATAAAAAAACTGACGATAAAAGCTTTCTATAATATTGCCGAAGAAGAACAGCGTGATCATGTTAAAGAGTAAGTGAGTACCATCAGCATGAACAAAACCATGTGTGATAAAGCGGTCATACTGTCCACGTTGCAGTGCAGGTGGCCAAAAAATTAAACGATTCATCACCGTTTGATTTGAGAAGGCTAACAAGGAAATTGCAACTGTAATGATGATCAGTGTCACAGTATGACTAAAGGGTAGATGTAACATAAATGTTTTAAAATTGATCAGTGTCTCAGCAATAATGCCATTAAAAACTTAATAAACAATGATCTTGCATAGAATTCCTACAAAAATGGTTGATTTTTTTTTATTACACTCCATCTTCGGTTAAGATAACGACATCAGCTTGAGGAATATTGTTATGTCGACTGAGAACACCAACACTGCCATTGCAGAAGAAATCCCAAACCTTTTGATTACTCCATCTGCGCAAGAGTATTTAAGTGATTTATTATCAAAGCAAAATACTCCAGGGATTGGCGTTCGTGTTTTTGTAGAGCATCCAGGTACACCGCGTGCAGAATGTTGTATGGCATATAGCGCACCTGATGAAGTAGTACCAACAGACTACAAACAGGAATATCCTGATTTTCCTGCTTATGTTGATGCACCATCCATTCCATATTTATTAGATGCTGTCATTGACTACAACAAAGACCGTTTTGGTGGTCAATTAACTTTTCGTGCCCCAAATTCGAAAGTGCCACGTGTTGGCCCAGATGCATCAATTGAAGAACGAATTACCTATATTTTACAATCTGAGATCAATCCAGGTTTAGAAGGTCATGGCGGTAATTGTAGTTTAGTTGAAGTGAAAGATGATCCTGAGCATGGTCTTACAGCGGTGTTAAAATTTGGTGGTGGTTGCCAAGGTTGCTCAGCAATTGATGTTACCCTTAAACAAGGTGTTGAAACGACTTTACAACAGCATGTCCCAGAATTAAAGCGTGTGGTTGACCAAACTGATCACTCTCAATCAGAAGGTGCGTACTTCAAGTAATAAAACTTGAAATTTATTGCATTATGAAAGCCCTGAATAGGGCTTTTTTTATTATTCATTTAATCAAATTTTATTTAATCATTATGTTCATGAATGTGCAAGCTGAATTAAATAATGAAAATATAAATAATAATTATTATCATTTATATTGAGTTTTATTGTTTCTTTGTTAGAATCTAGCCTAGTTTTTTAGCAAATCTTATGATTTATCTTAATTAGGTGGGAATATGTCTAATAAAATAGCACGCCATACATTACTCGCGACTTCAATTCTGAGTGGCATGATGACGTTTGCATATGCAGCAGAAACTACAGTTAATCAAAGTGGATTGGTTGAAAAATCAAATGAAAACGATGTTGTTAAACTGGAGACAATTGTTCTAACAGCAGAGGAACAAATTAAACAATCTCTCGGAGTTTCTAAGATCACTGCCGAAGATTTAGAAAAAATTCCAGTACGTAATGATATTTCTGAATACGTTCGTCGTATGCCAGGCGTTAACTTAACAGGGAATAGTGCAACAGGTCAGCGTGGAAATAATCGTCAAATTGATATTCGTGGTATGGGGCCTGAGAATACACTCATTTTGATTGATGGAAAGCCTGTATCCTCACGTAACTCTGTACGCTATGGTTGGAAAGGAGAGCGTGATACGCGGGGAGATTCAAATTGGGTGCCAGTAGAAGCAATCGAGTCTATTGAGGTTTTACGAGGTCCAGCAGCAGCTCGTTATGGTTCTGGAGCGGCAGGTGGTGTAGTCAATATTATTACTAAGAAAGTAACGAATGAGACACACGGTTCCATTGAGCTATATAGCAATCAACCTGAAGATTCCAAAGAAGGCGATTCTACTCGAGCAAGTTTCAATCTAAGTGGCCCAATCATTAAAGACATTTTATCTTATCGTTTATATGGTAATTACAATAAAACTGATGCAGATGCAGTAGATATTAATAAATCAATTGGCAGTCAGGCTGCTGGTCGAGAAGGGGTTAAAAATAAAGATATTGCTGGGCGCTTAGCTTGGCAAGCAACCGATGAACAAACAGTATTGCTTGATATTTCTTCTGGTCGCCAAGGCAATATTTATTCTGGAGACTCTCAATTAAATTCAAATGCAGAAACCGACCCAATTCTTTCTCAACTTATCGGGAAAGAAACCAATACCATGTATCGAGATAGCTTGGCGCTAACTCATGAAGGAGATTGGGATTGGGGTAAAAGCAAATTTGTTGCGCAGTACGATAAAACGCGTAATAAAAGACTTCCAGAGGGTTTAGCAGGGAGTGTTGAAGGAAAAATTAATAATTTAAATGATCGTGTTACATCTAAACTAGACACTTTAAGATTAAATGGCGAGCTAAATATTCCACTTGAGTATTATCTGCCACAAGCATTGACCTTGGGTGTCGAATGGGTGGAAGACAAATTCACTGATCAGACCTCAACAACACAAGGTAAGGATCAAAGTGGTGCTGGCTATGGCGATCAGCTTGCAAAAGGTGATCGTAGTAAAATGGAATCACGAATTGCATCGGCATATATTGAAGATAATTTCAAAGTTACAGATATGACCGATGTTGTGGTCGGTTTACGTTTTGATGATCACAGTAAATCAGGCTCAAACTGGAGCCCAAGTTTAAACATAACACAAAAACTAAATGATCATTTTACTTTGAAAGGGGGGATTGCCAAAGCCTATAAAGCCCCGAATATGTACCAAAACGCTGAAGGTTATTTATTAAGTACCAATGGTAATGGTTGTCCTGCAAATATTGCTTCGCGTTGTTTATTACAAGGTAATGGCGATTTAAAACCAGAAACTTCAATCAACAAAGAAATTGGAATTCAATTCCAAAAAGATGTAGTGAATGCTAGCTTAGCTTGGTTCCGAAATGATTATAAAAATAAGATTGTTGCTGGAACAGACATT
Source organism: Acinetobacter modestus (assembly GCF_014636095.1). Lineage (GTDB taxonomy): Bacteria > Pseudomonadota > Gammaproteobacteria > Pseudomonadales > Moraxellaceae > Acinetobacter > Acinetobacter modestus. The sequence continues at coordinate 802,706 of NZ_BMDV01000001.1, read as the reverse complement.
GTTGGTACTGTGAATGGTTCAAGTACAAATGCAAATGGCGGCGTTACGCAAACGACTTGGAATATTCTTCGTTGGGATAATACACCAGAAGCATTGATTCAAGGATTTGAAGGGAGTTTAGGGCTAGATTATGGCAATATCCGCTGGACCAACAATTTCACTTATATGATGGACTCTAAGGATAAGAAAACAGGAAATCCTTTGTCACTTGTTCCAAACTATACGATTAACTCAATTTTCGATTATGACATCACGGATCAATTGGATGTGAATTTTGTTTACACTCAATATGGTCGTCAAAAATCACGTCAATTCGCAGAAAATAGGATTGAAGCAGGTGTGGGTTCAGGTGGTACAAGTAGTGCGATTAAGCCAAGTGATGTAAAAAGTTATAGCTTAGTCGGTTTAAATATGGGCTATAAATTTAACAGTCAATTCAGCACTCGTCTTGGCGTAAGTAATTTATTTGATAAACAAATTTTAAGAGATAGTAACTCAATCAGTCAAACATATAACGAACCGGGTCGGGCTTATTATGCAAGTTTAAAATATTCATTCTAAGCAAACGGCGATAAAACAAGGCACTTTAAGTGCCTTGTTTTTTTAGTATTTCATTGACTTGTTCTGAGTAATAAAATTTTTCTAGATGTACGCGTGCTCGTTGCCTTAAATATCCTGTTTGAATCACTTGCTGTAGCACGGGTAAGAGTAAATTACTCAATTCATTCTGAATTAAATCTTCATCAATATTTAGATCACGCAGTAACAAATCGAAAGTTCTCTCTTGGTTTCTTGCGTACCACGCATAGACCCCATCATGAACCTGCTGTTTTAAGTAAGGCGTTTGGCGAAGATGATCCCAAATTTCATGACCTAATCCCACGGTTTTAGGTAGGTCTTGGACTTCAAAGTAGTTTCGTAATACTGAAACTGGCATCAGTTTGATTTTATGCCAAAGATTTGCTTGGAAGTGATAGAGCTTGTCATCATTAAAATGTTGATTCAAAACTTTTTCACTCATTTGGCTAATTTTTAAAATATTCTTTTGCAGATAATGACCAATGGTTTCATTCAGGTTGGAATCCGTAACGGTTTCTAAAACGGATTTGCCCATTTTCATGAAATGTCCTACCCCAGGAACGCGTTTAGACATGACCGAATTATCTAAGTAATCTTGAATTGAGTGTTGTATAAGCTGCGTAATCAACGCTGAAAAGGCTGGATTATTCACGATAGTTTGAATTAAACGTTGCCGATGTCCAGCTTTTCCTGCGACGTATTGTGCAATTGAGTCGATGGTCAATACAGGAATAACCTCTTCAATTGTGGTGCTATCGTTCAGCGGATGAATCAATGCAAAACGTATATGCTCAGCAATTTGCTCAATTAGAAATGGACTGGCGGGCGTTGCTAGAATTTGCTTTTCGATCAGTTTAAAAATCTGTTCAAATGACCAAATATGTTGTAGCTGTTGCAACCGTAACCAATGATAGAATTGCTTAAACTCATATTGAATGGTTTCTGATTGTGAAAACTCTTGATCTAAAAAATCAAGTTGTGCATCAATTAGCTGTTCTATCATTGGATGTTTAGACATAAAACCTCAAATTCTTACTAAACTTATGGAGATGGTGCAGTTGCAGGCTTTTGTGTCTGGATTTTGCTCAAGAAAGGTAGATATTGTTGAACCACCAATTGATCTGCTTCCAAGATTGGCATATGTCCCACATTATCTAAAATCACAGGTGCTTGCGCATTTTTCAATAATGATTTTAACTCAGGTGCCACTTCGACATTAATAATTTTATCTTGCTTGCCCCATAAAATCAGGGTGGGTGCATCAATTGATTTTGCAAGCAGAGCAAAAGAATCAGGCGTAAACAGTTTATTGAGTGCGATCACTTGCTCCACCATTTTTTGAGTTTGCTCAACTTGACCAATCATCATTTTTTCCTGTGCTTGAGCAATTTCTTTTGGAATAAATGGCGGAGCATACATTGCTTGTTGCATCAAGAAATTAAAGTCGCCTTTTTTACTGACGATCATGTTTTTCACATGGTTCGGATCTTTTAGATAAGGCGTTGTTGCAGCTTTATAGACACCAGCAGCATCGACCAAGAATAGGCTTTTCGTTTCAAAAGGATATTGACCTGCATAGAGCATTGCAATTGATCCACCAAGTGAATGACCTGCAATATGTGCTGGACCTGTCAAATTTGCGGCTTCGATAAAACGACGTAATTTTTCAGTCACATTCGGAACTGAATAATCAAAGTCTTTAGGAACTTGCGTTTCGCCACTCGCTGGTAAGTCAGGAATAATAACATGGTAATTTGCGGTTAATGCATGTGCGACACGATTCCAGTTATCACGACTACCTGCTAAACCATGAATTAAAATAACAATAGGTTTTCCTGCTTGACCACCTTCACTATATGACCAGCTAATATCTCCTACTTTTAAAGTCTTGGTCTGTAAGCCAGCCCAAGTACGTTCTTGTTGTAATACATTTTGGAAACTCATTTCTATTTCAGCAGCTTGAGTAGAACTTACAGCAATTGTTGCTAAGCTCAATGATAGCAAAGTGGCAGTGATCGTTTTTCGGAATGGTGTTGAAAACAGTGTTTTGGTCATGATTGTTCTATCCTTGATTTATTTTTAAACCAATTGATTATTGTAGAAGTTTGGAGTGGAGTCATTTGCATAATCTACAGATGTATGGAAATTCTTGCCAATGAAATGATTAATTTTCCATTATTTTTCTTGATATCAGGACACTCAATTGTCTGAGAGTTTTTATTTTTGTCAGTGACAATCTAGCATCCCCACATTAAACTAGTTTTTCATGTCAATCATAGATGGATGTACGCATGCTCACCGCTCAAGAAGCCTTAGAACGTTTAAAATCTGGTAATGCTCGTTTTGTTAAAGGGGAAACGACCCAGCAAAAATTGCTCACTCACCAAGAGCGTGCTGAAATGGCAAGTGAACAAAATCCTTTTGCTATCGTCTTAGGATGTTCTGATTCTCGAGTGCCTGCGGAAATGGTATTTGATCAGGGGTTAGGTGACTTGTTTGTTATCCGAGTTGCTGGAAATATTGTTGCACCCTCTCAGGTTGGTAGCGTTGAATTTGCTGCTGAACGTTATGATTGTGCTGTAGTTGTTGTGTTAGGACATAGTCATTGCGGTGCGATTCAAGCAACGATTGATACACTCAAACATCCGGATCAAGCACCATCTTCAAACTTGATGTCAATCGTAAATCGTGTACGTCCATCTGTTGAAATCTTAATGCAAACTGAGTTAAAGGATGATTTGAAAAAATTGTCTGCACATGCGGTACGTTCAAATGTATTTGCTTCAGTGAATCAGCTACGTCATGGCTCAGCTGTATTAGAAGGTTTGATTGAAAAAGGCAAAATGATTGTTGTTGGTGCAGAATATTCGCTTGAGACAGGTGAAGTCATATTTTTTGATTTCTAATTAGAATCCATACATAAAAGGTGCCTATAGGGCACCTTTTATGTATGGATAAGCTAAATTTAATAGAATAGGTTGGGCTTTAGCATTTGGGTGAATTTGATCGTTTTGAATTAAATTTTTATGTCCAGCGACCCCTTCTAAAAAGAAAGGCAATAACTTGACCTTATATTGCTGGCTTACAACTTTATAATTTTTTTCAAAAGCGCTGCTATACGCTGTCCCATAATTGGGTGGTATTTTCATGCCGAATAGTAAAACAGAGGCTTGCTGTTTTTGGCTGAGTTGTACCAATTGTGCTAAATTTTTTTGAATCATTTGAGGGGGTTGACCTCGTAAGCCATCATTTCCACCTAACTCAATTACAACAATTTCAGGCTGATAAGTTTGTAATAATTTAGGCAATCTTGCCAAAGCACCACTTGTAGTTTCACCACTGACGCTTGCATTGACCACTTTATGCTGTTTCGGATACTGTTGGTCTAAACGTTGTTGTAATAGGTTTACCCAGCCTTGTTTGGCATCTATGCCATAACCTGCACTGAGACTGTCACCCAAAATTAAAATAGTCTTTGCTGATGCGAAAGTGGGTAATGAGCAAATCGTGATGATTCCAAATGTTTTGGATAGCGAAAATAAAACTTTAGATATTTGCATTGCACTTCAAATTTGTCCTAAAGGATACGTGACATCATGCCACAGCCGATTATTTCTGCCCAAAAAGTTACACAAAATATCCACACTAATCAGCAAACATTAACCATCTTAAAAAATATCGATTTAGATATTTATCAGGGGGAACAGATTGCGATTACAGGTCGTTCAGGTTCTGGAAAATCCACTCTATTGGGTATTCTAGCAACACTTGATCGACCAAGTATGGGTGAATTGTGGGTCTGTGGGCAAGCGGTGCATACTTTAACTGAAGAGCAGCGTGCTCAGGTTCGTTTAGAAAATATTGGTTTCGTGTTTCAATCTTTTCAGCTTTTACCACAGCTCAGTGCACTCGAAAATGTGATGTTACCCTTACGTCTTCAGCCTGATTTTAATTTTAGGCAAGCTGAAAATAAAGCATTGCAATGGCTAGAGCGTGTTGGATTAGTTCGCCAAGCACAGCAAACGCCTAAAGTTTTATCGGGTGGTGAGCAACAACGTGTTGCGATTGCACGAGCCTTAATTGCTGAGCCTAAGATTATTTTTGCAGATGAACCGACAGGTAATCTGGATGGGCAAACCGCAGCAGAAATTGAGCAACTATTATTTGATTTAAACAAAGAACTAGGGACAACTTTAATCCTTGTAACGCATGATCAAAATTTGGCAGCCTTGTGTCAACGACATGTCAAATTGCTTGACGGCCAAATCCAAGAAATTATAAAAGTGCAGGAGGGTGTATGAGTTCAGTTCTCAAACCACTACTTTTACAAAGCTTCCGCACAGGAGGGCTACATTTACTGATTATTGCCTTGTCTCTAGCCATAAGTGCCACCACCGCATTAAAATTTAGTAATACTCAAGTTCAAAATGCCGTTTCATTGCAAGCTGCTGAAATGCTGGGTGCAGATTTAGTTTTGTCTGATAATGACCCTATCCAATCAAAGTGGATACAAAAGGCTCAACAACTTCATCTAAAACAGGCACCTGTCACTTTGTTTGGATCAATGGCACATACCCAAGATCAATTTGTGATGGTCAATGTCAAAGCTGTCGATGAGCATTTTCCGCTGCGCGGTAAACTAGAGATCCAACCGAGAGCGAAATCTATTCAACAAGGTGAAGTTTGGTTAAGTCCAAGAGCAATTGATCTATTAAAAGTAAAAGTGGGGGATCAGGTTGCAATTGCTGATGGAAAATTTAAAGTAACAGGCATTATTGAGCATGATTCTAATCAGGAATTGGGCTTTTCAGGTTTTTCACCAACCGTGATTATTCATCAAGCAGATATTGCGAAAACGAATGCTATTCAGGTTGGGAGTCGTATTGATTATCGTCTGTTGATGGCGGGTGAGCCAAAACAAGTTGAAACATTTAAGACCGTCTTTAAACAAGAAACCAAGCATGAAACTGATCCTTATAATCAAAAAGCAGAGAATAGTGAACAAAGCACACTGAAACTACGTGATGCGAGTCAGTCCAATACCCGTTTGATGAAACCTATTGAAAATCTGGATACCTTTCTACAGCTTGCTAACCTCTTAACCATTCTACTGTGTGGGATTGCAATTGCTTTAACCAGTCAACGTTATGTGCAACAAAATCAGGATCATATTGCCTTGATGCGTTGTCTCGGTGCGAGTAAAAGACAGATATTAGTCGCTTATATGATATTGCTTGCACTCGTCAGTGCCTTATCAGTTTTGATTGGAAGTTTTATTGGAATCATTTTAGGCTATGGTTTGTTGCAGTTGATGCTGCAATTGATTCCACAATTGCAACTCAGTTTTGCGATTGCTGATTTGCTTATGGCATTACCCATTGCAATTTTTACCAGTGTTATGGTGTTAATTGGTTTCATTTTGCCAAGCATTTGGGAGTTATTGAATACGCCACCAATTCGTGTCATTCGTCAGCAAGAGCGTTCACGTAAGTCCTACTTTATGATGTTTAGTGTCGGTATTGCGAGTTTGGTCATGTTTAGTTTGGTGCTGAGTGATAATTTAAAATTAAGTTTATTGGTCTTATCTGCCATCTTAGTGCTTTGTTTGGCTCTGTTTATAGCGATTTGGTTTGTATTAAAAGCGATTAAACAGCTCAAGCATCCTTTATCTGCTTATGTTCGAATTCCACATCAGACAGCCTTGCAAATCACAGCACTTGCTTTAGGTCTCAGCTTAATAACAGTTCTAAGTGTTTTAAGAACGGATTTATTAGAGCGTTGGCAGCAGCAATTGCCTGAAGGTACACCGAATCAGTTTGTCTATGGTCTGCCGCCATTTGATATGCCACAGTTTAAACAGCAGCTTGAACAAAATAATTGGCAATCAACACCCCTATATCCCAATATTCGGGGTCGCTTAATTGCTAAAAATGGGCAGGCTTTCAGTGCTGAATTGATTCAACAGAATAATTCCTTGCGACGTGAGTTGAATTTGACACAAGCGGAACTTTATCCAAAAGATAATCTTATTACTCAAGGGAATCCAAAGTTCACCCAAGTTGGACAAGTGTCGGTAGAAGAAAAATTGGCTACTGAGTTAGGGATCAAAGTCGGGGATCAGCTGAGTTTTAGTTTGCCTGAAGGATCATTGGATGCCAAAGTCATTAACCTACGTTCAGTTGAGTGGGAGAGTTTTAGCCCTAATTTTTTCTTTATTTTTTCGCCCAAAACCATGGATGAAAATGCAGGAAGCTATTTAGGCAGTTTTTATGTCCCTACTGCGGATCAGCCGAAAATGGTACGCTTAATTGAACAATTTACCAATACCGTATTTATTGATGTGGGGCGTGTATTAGATGAAGTGAAACGCCTAATGAATACATTGGTTCAGGTGGTGACAGTACTGGCAATATTGGTTGGATTGTCTGGAGTTTTGGTTCTTATTGCTTGTCTAAATGTTTTAATGGATGAGCGCCGTAAAGAAGTGGCGTTATTACGATCTTTTGGTGTCGCAAAAAATAAATTAAAACAGATGCTCAGTTTAGAAATTGGTTTTATTGGTTTGATGGCAGGAATTTTAGCATGTCTTTTTGCTGAAGTGATTAGTGCGATTGCCAGTTACAAGATGCAAATGGCAATCCAATTTCATCTTGAAATTTGGTTAATTTTACCGCTCAGTATGATGTTGATATGTATGTTGATTGGTCGATACCGACTCAGTTATTTATGTGATATTCCACCGTTACAAAGTCTGAGAGAGATCAATCAATCTTAAAAGCTTAACTGGTTTTGGCGCAGGATTTCATTCCATAGGGAATTAAGTCCTGTACTTAACTCATTACAGTAAACATAAAATCCGAGCGTTAATAAACTAGCTAAAACCAGTGCAATGATTTGTAAGATAACTCGATTTTCAGTTTTATGACTGAAATACCAAGAACCTGCAAGTAAAGCACCCATGATCATTCCACCGATATGTGCTGCATTATTAATACCTGAAACAGTAAAACCAAAGGCAAGGTTGATGCCCATAATTAATAATAATGACTTTTTATCTAACCAAAAACGTTGTTGGGGTAAAGGTGGAAATAAAGAAACAGTTGTCAGCGCAGAACCTAAACCCATCACAGCACCAGATGCACCGGCACTGATATGTGGCAGTAATTTGGGATCGAAATGTTGTAATAATTCATAGCCGTCACGAATACTGAGATAACTGGAAAGAACGCTACCCATTAAACCCGCTAGAAAATACAGCGCAATATAATAACGACGACCAAAAAGTGGTTCAGCAACACTTCCAAAAATATACAATGCCCACATATTCAGCATTAAATGGATCAGACCGAAATGGAAAAACATACTGCTAAATAGACGTTCAGGCTGTCCGGAGAAGGTAAGTGGTGTAAAATCTGCTCCCCAAGTAATTGCATCCATAGGGGAAGGGTCGGTAATATTCACACCTGAAAGAATTTGCCAGCCAAATAAACCAACATTGATGGCAATTAATAATGCTGTAAACCACCATATCTGTATTTGCAACTTTTGAGTAATTTGTGGTGGAGTGGTTTCAGTCATATGTTTATGCAAGTTATTACGATATAAAAATAGCTTAGCATGAATTTTTGCCCAAGGAGTGATGCGCTTTAATGAAAGCCTTTTTAGCACGTGCAGTGATGTTGATTATCGGTATCATTCTTCTCATTCAGCTTTGGATTTTTAGTAGCTTGGTGTGGTGGAGAACGCAGCCCGTTGAAACAACGATGTTTATGCGTTGGGATTACCTGACTGACTTTAAGCCAATTCAACAAGACTGGCGTGATTATGATGATATTAGTGATAACTTTAAGCATGCAATTCTAGCTGCTGAAGATGCTAAATTTATTCATCATCATGGTTTCGATTGGGCTGGGATTCAATTTGCATTAGAGCGTAATAATGAAAAAGGGGAAGTCGTTGCAGGCGGTTCCACGATTTCTCAACAGCTAGCAAAAAACTTATTCCTTTATAATCAGCGTTCATTTATTCGTAAGGGGCAGGAAGCTGTTGCTACATGGATGATGGAACGTATGTGGTCAAAACGTCGAATTTTAGAGGTTTATATGAATTCGGTCGAGTTTGGTCAAAATATCTATGGTGTTGAAGCTGCTGCACAATTTTATTATGGTAAGAGCTCGAAAAGTTTAACGCGTGAGCAAGCTGCTTTTTTAGCTGCTTTACTACCAAATCCTAAGTATTATCAAGACCATCGCAATGATCATAAGTTACAGTTTCGTAAGCGTGTGATTTTAAGGTATATGAATAGTACACAAATTCCACAATAATTCAGATAAATTAAAAAAAGCTCAATATTTTTGGGCTTTTTTACCAAATTGACATAATTTTGCAGCATACTTAAACCGTGTTTTGATGAATGATAAAGCGACAAGGTTCAGTATGAATACTGCAGTGACGACAACAACGCCAACAGAATATACTTATAATGATCGATATATAAATCGTGAACTTTCTATTCTCGATTTTCATTTACGCGTACTTGAGCAAGCGGTTGATCCTCTCCATCCACTATTAGAAAGAATGAATTTCCTGCTTATTTTTTCAAGAAATTTAGATGAATTTTTTGAAATTCGTGTTGCAGGAATGATGGAGCAATTAACTTTAGGCAATGAAAGTCGTACACCAGATGGTTTGACCCCTAAGCAAGTGCTTGATCAAATTTCTAAAACAGCACATGCTGCGATTGAACGACAATATCGTATTTTAAATGAACAAATTTTACCAAAATTGCGTGAGGAAGATATTTGCTTCTTACGTCGTGGCGAATTGACCCCAGCACAATCGGCATGGATTAAAAAATACTTCCAAGAACAAGTTGCACCTGTTTTAACACCGATTAGTCTTGATCCAGCCCATCCATTTCCACGGTTAGTAAATAAAAGTTTAAACTTTATTGTAACGCTGGAAGGTAAAGATGCCTTTGGTCGTCAGATTGATCTTGCTGTAGTGCCCGCGCCTCGCTCTTTACCCCGTGTGGTTCGTTTACCCGATGAGCTTACGGATGGTAAAGAACATCATGTCATGTTGTCTGCGATTATCCATGAACATGTTTCAGACCTATTCCCTGGTATGACGGCAACAGGCTGTTATCAATTCCGTGTGACGCGTAATGCCGATTTAGCTTTAAATGAAGATGTTGAAGATTTAGCAAAAGCTTTAAAAGGTGAGTTGAGTTCACGTCGTTTTGGACGTGCCGTTCGTTTAGAAGTTACGCATAATTGTCCAAAGCATATTTATGAATATTTGTTGGATGAATTTGATTTAGAAGAAGAACAGCTTTATCGCGTAGATGGTCCTGTAAATTTGGCGCGATTACTTTCTAATTTTAAACGTCCACATTTACGCTATGACTCACATACACCAGTCCTTCCAAAAGTATTTAAGAAGACTGAAAGTATTTTTGCTGCGATGCAAAAGCAAGATATTTTATTGCATCATCCATTTGAATCATTTGCGCCTGTAATTCAATTATTGCGTGAAGCAGCACGTGATCCGCAAGTTTTGGCAATTAAACAAACACTTTATCGTAGTGGTGCAGACTCAGAAATTGTTCAAGTACTTGCCGAAGCGGCGCGCAATGGTAAAGAAGTCACTGCTGTGATTGAGTTACGTGCTCGTTTTGATGAAGAATCAAATATTGAAGTTGCAAATGTATTGCAAGAAGCTGGCGCTGTGGTTGTTTATGGGATCGTTGGTTATAAAACACATGCCAAAATGATTTTAGTCGTACGCCGTGAGAATAATAAATTAGTACGTTATGTACATTTGGGTACAGGGAACTACCATGCCACAAATGCACGTATTTACACCGATTATGGTCTAATGACTACAGATAAAGATTTATGTGAAGATGTGCATCGGATTTTCCAAGAGCTTACGGGCATGGGGAAAATGGCAAAACCGAAAAAGTTATTGCATGCACCATTTACATTACATGCTCAACTAATTAACTATATTGATGAAGAAATTGCGAATGCCAAAGAGGGTAAATCGGCGCAGATTATTGTAAAAGTGAATGCGTTAACAGAAGTACAACTCATCAATAAGTTATATGAAGCATCGCAAGCAGGCGTACAAATTGACTTAATTATTCGTTCAATTTGTTGCTTACGTCCGGGTCTCCCGAACTTGTCAGAGAATATTCGTGTTCGTTCAATTGTGGGAAGATTCTTGGAACATACACGAGTTTATTATTTTAGTAACAATGGTAATCCTCGTATTTATTGTTCAAGTGCAGATTGGATGGATCGTAATTTATTTAATCGTGTAGAAGCATGTTTCCCGATTGAAGATCCTGCATTGAAAAAGCGTATTTATCAATTAGGTTTAATGAATTATTTAAAAGACAATCAGCAAGCTTGGTTATTACAAGGTGATGGTGTCTGGGATCGCGCTAAACCAGCACAGGGTGAGGAACCGCACAACGCGCAACACACATTACTTGATGCGATTAAATAAATCTAAAAAACCGACCTTAAGGTCGGTTTTTTGTAAATATAGATTAGTTGGTTTTAATTTCTAAGACCAACTGATTGACTAAATCGGCAGCTTCAAACTCTCTAATTTGTGCCACATTGCTGCCTGCCCAAAATGCGCCATAACTAAAATCTTGGTGAGTATTTGCAATACCCATTAGTTGTTTAGCAAGATCATAAGTATAAGGATATGCTGGCGTTTGAGGTCGATTTGGTGAGTCAATCAGTGTGTGCCAAGTACCCACTAAACCACGGGCTGGACGACCTGATAAGCTTGAACTGATTTGTGTAATAGATTGACTGAATAAAGCTTTTCGATAGGCTGCATTCGCACTAGAACTTTTACATTGCACAAATGCTGTACCCAATTGAACAGCAGCAGCACCTAATTTCAACATCGATTTTGCTTGATCACCATTCATAATACCGCCAGCAGCTACGACAGGTAATTTACAATGTGTTGAGATGAGTTGTACGAGATCACTGGTTTTAATTGCTGCATCAAAAGTTTGATTGAAAATACCTCGATGTCCTCCAGCCTCAATTCCTTGAGCAATAATAATATCAATACCGGCTGCTTCAATTGCTTTGGCTTCAATGAGATTGGTTGCTGAAACCATGGTGATAATTCCAGCTTGCTTTAATGCCTGAATTTGATGAGGGTGAGGAATTCCAAAATGAAAACTCACAGCTTTGGGGCGAGTTTCAAGTACAACATTCAGGAAATCATCATTATCTAAAAAGCTTGGGTAAATACAATCCAATTCAGTCGGAGGTTCTGCTCCGAATTTTTCAAATTCAGGACGAATATAATTAATCCACTGTTGAGCAACTTCTGGATCGAGTTGTTCTGATTGATGGCAGAAAAAATTAACTTGAAAAGGGTGGTCAGTCAGTTCTTGAGTTTTAATAATTTGTTGTTTTGCTGCCTCTGCTGAATTTGCCCCAAGTCCCAAAGAACCTAAAGCCCCTTGATTAGAAACCTCAGCAGCAAGCTCTGGTGTTGATACACCAGCCATTGGAGAAAGAAAAATCGGATGCTTTATTTCTAATAATTCTAAAATTGACATGATTTATATACTCTTTAGCTTTTCCATCACCATAACGTAAAAACAAAAAGCCCTGCAAATAATAATCAGTATTTAATTATTGAATACTAATCTTGTTAAATACCGAGTCACACAGAAATTAAATGGCAGTTACATGGAATAATGAGCCGACCCAACTCGAAAATGCCATGGCTAAAATGCCCCATAAGGTAATACGTAGACTACCTTTTAGCATTGATGTTCGAGCAAAATAACTGGATAACGCTCCTAATAATGCTAGTGAGACGATACCTGTAATTAAAACTGAGCGAGCGACCCATGAACTTGGGCTGAGTAAAATGGCAAGCATAGGAAGTACAGCACCACATGAAAAGGAAGCAGCAGAAGAGAGTGCTGCTTGAATAGGATTTGCAGCAGTATTTTCATGTATGCCAATTTCATCACGGGCATGTGCCCCAAGTGCATCATGTTCGGTGAGTTGTGTGGCAACTTCATGTGCCAATTCAGGTTTTAGACCTCTCGAAATATAAATTTCAGTCAGTTCTTTCAATTCTGCATGCGGATTTTTTTCAAGTTCAGTTGCTTCAAATCTTAAGTCTGATTTTTCAATATCTTCTTGAGATTTTACCGAAATATATTCTCCAGCCGCCATCGAGGTTGCACCTGAGATCAGTCCAGCAATACAGGTGACCAAGAGTGTCTGCGAACTCGCACCACTGGCTGCCATCCCCATGATTAAACTTGTGACAGAAATAATGCCATCATTTGCACCAAGCACGGCAGCACGCAGCCATCCTGAGCGTTGTATGACATGAAGTTCTTGGTGGTGTGACAAAGACATAATGACTCTCTTTTTATATATGTAAACGTAATTATTGGGACAAATAGATGAATCATTATGAGCAGAATTTTATGACGATTCATCAACTTAACTTACTTATAAAGTAACTTATTTTAACGATAGCGTGATGATGATTTAGTTATGATATGTGAATAGTTTAACATTTATATATGTGTGAAATTGATTTTGTATCAGCCATCGAGTTGGTATTTTGAGTTGAGATCTATGATGAATAATTCGAAAAAAAAGCTACTGAGTCATACACTATTTATTTTAGGTTTTATATTGCCACTACAGCATGTAATCAGTGCTGAACCTGATTTTGTGAAAGAAGGTGATGCGGCGTATAAACCAGGGCATCCTATTTACGATCGTTGGGATAAATTTTATAAAATTGAACAGAGTCAGCCTGAAGAAGCGGAGAAAATTCTTTTAGAACTTACACAACTTACGCCACAAGATATTAAAGTTTGGAAGAGTCTAACGTATTTGCAAATCCGTTTGAAGAAGTCAAATGAGGCAATTCAAAGTGTTCGTAAAGCGGAATTACTTGATCCTCAAGATCAACAGCTAAAATTACAAGAAGCATATTTGCTCAATCAACAAAATAGAAATACTGAAGCATTGGTTATTTTTAAAAACTTGAGCACATCCTCTGACAGTGAAATTTCAAATAAAGCACAACAAGCTGTGCAGAATTTAAGTGGTTCAACAGTTAAGTCAACATTTAAAGATATTTATTTTGCGCCATCTTATGAGTCTCGCTATGACGACTTTATTTTCCCCTTGAAAATGCGATACGGTAAAAATTTAGAGGGTGGGCGAGCGCAGGTATATGGTTTTATAAATCTAAATCGTGATACTAAATCAAAAGGTGGTGTGCGCCCTGAAATTATCGATGAAAATGCGGTAACAGTGGGTGTTGGTGCAAATTATCAACCGTGGCAATCTATACCGATTCGCGCTTACCTTGAGGTCGGAGGTAGTTACGATTTGATTGATCGTAATCGCGACAAGTTTCGTGAAAGTGTGGTTGGTGGGGTGACAGGCTATCAAGAATGGTATGCCAATCCAACTATCGAACATCGTACAGTATGGAATGATTATTTTACTGATTTATATGGCAATGTCGCGAGTTACTCACGCGAAGATTATAACGTGATTGCGGATTTAAGATTACGATCTGGTTTTAACGTCTATCGTGGCGAAGCAGGGACAGTCCAAACATATGGCAAACTGCATACCTTAGCTGATTCTAAAGGCGAAAATTACAATAATTTATTTGAATATGGTGTGGGTGTGGCTTGGCAACCATTCAATTACGTCCCCGTAAAATTAAGAGTAGAACGTCTTTACGGTGATTATTTTAAGAGTGCTTTATCTGACGGGACTGAGAGTTATAACAACACACGTACAGAACTGGTATTTTATAAGGATTTCTAATAATGAAAAAATTAATATCGATTGTCTTTGGTACGCGACCTGAGTTGATTAAATTAGCACCTGTTATTTTATTGGCGCAACAAGATCCACGTTTTCAAGTTGAAGTTATCTTTACAGGGCAACACGATGAATTAGTTCGAGATGCCATTGATTTTTTTCAAATCAAAATAGATCAACGTTTGCAAATGATGAATGCTGGTCAAAGTTTGAATCAATTATTAATACAAGGTTTAAGCCAATTAGAACAAGTTTTTAATGATGGAAAGCAACGTGATGCTGTGATTATTCAAGGTGATACAACGACAGTATTGGCTGCTGGTTTGGTTGCATTTTCAATGAAAATTCTAGTTGCACATGTCGAAGCTGGTTTGCGGTCTTATGATTTAGACCACCCCTTTCCTGAAGAAGGTAATCGACAATTGGTGTCTAGAATTACTCGTTGGCATTTTGCACCCACTGAGCAATCGAAACAAAATCTACTTCTTGAAAATATTCCATCAAATGCAATAACGGTGACAGGAAATACGGTCGTTGATGCAGTTTATTTGGGTCGAGATTTAATTCATCAACAAGATCGAGAACACAATCATCTGCAACAACACGGTTTAAATTTTCCAATCAATGCTCGTGTGGTACTCATTACGGCACATCGACGAGAGAACTTTGGAGAAGGAATTCGCAATATTTGTCATGCGGTTGAGCAGTTAGTTCAAAAGCATTCAGATGTGCATTTTGTTTGGCCTGTTCACTTAAATCCTGCAGTGCGTGAGGTGGTCTATGCTCAGTTCGCAGAACACCCTCAAATACATCTAGTAAAACCTTTGGATTATCCTAGTCTTTTAGCCGTGATTGATCGTGCTGAGTTTATTTTGACAGATTCGGGAGGCATACAAGAGGAGAGTCCTTCATTTCATAAACCTGTCTTAATCTTACGTGACACGACCGAGCGTCCTGAAGTTGTAGACGTAGGTGCAGGAATTTTGGTGGGGACAAATCAACACAAAATTATGACTGAGGCTGAAAAATTACTGACTGATCCAAGCCACTATGCTTTTATGGCAAATGCTCCAAACCCATTCGGAGATGGTAAGGCTTCGCAACGGATTTTAGACAAAATTGCCGGAGCATAATTGATCGGTTTTAATCATCATTTAAATGAATTGTTTAAATTTTTGGAGAGGTTTTTAAAGGCGATCCATATTTGAACTGATACCATAAAGCCACAACATATACTGTGGCGCGGCTCATATAGTGTGGGCCGTCAAATATATAAACCTTTTGTCCTTCGTATGCTTTCAGTTGCTCGATTATTTCCCAAGGATAGGCAGATCGAAATTTGCCGTCTTTAACGGGCCTAAAAGCTTCTAACACAATAATCACATTTTCTTTGCCAAATTCTTTTTGTAATTCTTCTAAAGTCGCTCTTGCTTGTTTAGGCGAACGGGTGCCTACACCGACACCATCTTGAAAAAATACCCCTGTATGTTGCGGTAACCAACTTTTGAGCCATGCATCGAAGTGTTTTGGTTTTTGTTCAGCACTATAAATACTGACCCAGATCGGTTTAGGTAAAATACGAATTGCTTTAGCGAGATCATCGACACATAACCACGTTGGATCAGCCTCGATGGGGAGGTAATAGCCTTTTAATGGGACTGACTGAGTTTTCTCTATAATTTTTTTAGAATGCTGAGCGAGTGTCAGTACATTGGAGCGAGCAATTTTTTCATTATACTCGCCAGCTAGACCTAAAATAATATTTTTTGCCCAAGGTTCTTGATTCAATTGCTTGAGATTTATATTTTTTTCCCATTTCGGAAAACTGGTATCGTGATCAAACCAAGACTTGGATTCCACTACTGACCACTGAGGGACAAAGGTAGTAACACCCAACAAATCCCAGTTTCCTGTTGGTGCAGTGGTTGCTAAATCAGGCTGCCAAAACATTCCCTCAATTTGAGGTGCTAATTGCTCTGTTTTGAAGTGGTGCATGCAGCCACCTACTAACAATAATGTAGAGGTGGCTAAACCGAGGAGAATTGATGTTGATTTATTCAGCCTTTTCTTGATCATTCGGTCGTTTTCGCCAATACCACAGCAGGATCGCTAAAATCATGATAGCAGAGATCGTCACGATCAGGATAAAGAAAGAGGACTGTTGAACTAAAGGTGCTTTCTGATTACCTACAATAATCTTTTGCAAGGTAAAGATCTGCCCATTTTCAGCAATTAAAATCTTACTCGCGTTATTAGGAATACTGGTTTGGACTTTTTCCCAAAGTTTAGAGAAGTTTTGTGCTCCTTCAACAGAGTCTGTCACAATATCAAAGCGTTGGTCATGAAAACTTACTAAAAAACCACGTGCTGCCGCGGGTGCATAAATAATATCGGGATGCATCAAGACTTGCTGACGGTAGATATTCGGATTGACTTGGATATTGATCACTTCGGGTTTTGCTGTATCCACCTTTACAAGATTGAGCGGAACTGGGTCATTGGTCATCAACATTCGTTTGGCTGTTTGGCTCACAGCAATCGCCATTTCTAAACTACCTGAATTACTATCAATCGCAATCGTAGGATGTGTTGCAAAACTCATAGAAAGTGAAGCAACACCATTTTTGAGTTTGTGTGGGAGCTTAACAGTTGATTTTTTAGTATCAATCCATAACGAACCTTTCGCTGTTGGCAAACACTGTGAATTAACAATCACCGAGTTTTCTAATTTCATGTTAAAGGTCGTACTGTCTGAAATCGTTTTTGCAAAATAGTTAAATTGTCGATTTACAGGGTCAGAATCTAATTCTGCTGTTTTTAAACTGCCCGCCAGCCCGCCATCAATCCAAGTGGTCAGATTCGAACCTTCCAATAAACCACTTTGCACACGTAGGGCGATTTGACCTTGTAAAATGTCGGTGGGTTGCCAAACTGCTGGGAATGATAGAAATAAGTTTTTTTCAGCTTGGTTGAGTCTGAAATCACTAATGCCTAGATCAGCAAGCGTTTTAATGTCTTTCAACTGAGCCCATTTTGGGGCTGCAAGTTTATTCGGTAAAAATGTTGCTGAAGTATCCAGTTGTTGCAAATAGTCAGAATTTAATAATCCATTGATTGCTGATGCCAGTTTTTCAGGCTGATCATATTGAATGCGTAAAGTCGGAATCTCATTTTCGGCACTCATCTGTACCAGAGTCCCATTAGGCAAAGGAGTTGCTGATTTACTGATTTCAATAAAAAAGTTAGCGGCTTGATCAGTTGGTGCATTCTGTTCATACCATTGAATTGGTGTGACAGCGCTCCAAGCACTAATTAAGCGCCCTAACATTGATGCTTCACTCATATTTTTTTGATTAAATTTTAAAACACCTACAAATGGCGTAGGGCGAACAATTTGTGGGTTAAATAAGGCATCTGGTAAATCTTTTAATTTATAGATAGGTCTGTGTCTTAAATAATCAATCTGAGAGTGGCTAAAATAAGTGACTTGATCAACATCCTCACTACAGAACGTGGTTCGATCTGCCGCTGGAGACGTTGCTGGTGAATACTGTTGTATAATAAAGTCCAGTCGATGAAAACCACTTTGGCTGGCAGGAATATTAAAATCTAAAGTACCTGAACCATTGAGTGTGGTGTTATAGATAAGCTTATCGTCGTATTTAACTAATAGTGTGGTGAAATGTTCAGTTGAGTATTCGCTAGTAAAACGAATACTTTGCCATTCTGAGCCTTTGCCTACATAAAAGAAGTGAGGTTCGATGGTGTATTTATTTGATGTATTAATATTATCAAAAGTCCACGTATTCCATGTATCAGCCGAAGCAAACACAGGCAAAGAGAGAGTCATACTTACGAGTAGAACTTTTAACATGTGATGATCTAAGTGATTTTTTTTCATTTATTTTCTCTCTTTGCTACGTTCAGTCTTGTACCACTGTAAAGAGTTCCCTTGAATCTTATTTTTCAACATGTCATAAGCGGCTTTAAACACAATAAATAAAAAGATTTGAGAATAAGTTACGTAAGATAAAACTGAGAAGAAATATAGTTGGGGTTTAGCTCTTTCTAATGAGAGGGTAAACCACATTTGTGCGACATATAAACAGAAGGATAGACCCCAGAGTAGGGTAAATGGACCAGCTAGACTGATCCCTGCAATACCGAGTAAACCTAGGCTTAGGGTGATATGACTCCAAATTAGTGCGGGAACAAACAGCACATAACACATGATGTTATTAAAGATCTCGACACCAATTGGAAATGGCTTTCTTAATGCGATGGGTAAATATTTACTAGTGACATAGAAATTTCCCTGCGTCCAGCGAGAGCGCTGCTTGATAAAAACACTTAGCGATGGCGGATCTTGCTGCCAACCTACGGCATAAGGCACCCACTTAATCCGTTTCTGCCCTAAAAAAATCCTGAAACTCATTTCAGTGTCATCTACTAATGATTTCTCGTCAAAACCACCTAATGTTTCAAGTGCATCTCGCCAGATCACATAATTTGTACCCATGAGTGTAGAGAGTTCAAAGCGCTGCCAGCGACCACCTTGGAAAATCCATTGGAAAAAAATAAACTCAATTGCAATAAAACGCGTCAAGATACTGTCTCGCCAGTTGCGAGTTCTCACTTTACCGTTTACTGCGACTAATTTTTTATCCGCCAATAAAGTTTGGGCCAGTAGCCTTACACAGTCAGGTTCAGGTGTACTATCTGCATCATAGACAACGATCAGTTCGCCTTGAGCGTGTGGTAGACCATTATTTAAGGTTCGAGATTTACCTTTCCCCCCCATTCCTTTGGGAACATTGACGATCTTAATACATGGATAAATTGCTGCCATCCGTTCAGCAATTTCTAAGGTATTGTCTTTAGAACCATCATTAATTAATAACACTTCATAAGCATGGGCTGGGTAATCTTGTTGTGCAATCGCATGTAAAGTATCTTCGATTACAACACCTTCGTTGTAAGCAGGAATCAAGACACTCAAAAATGGCCAGTGTTCAGGAATGGGAAGGTTTTCTAATTCACGTGCGGCATTTTTTGAATATTTCCAAGCTTGAAAACTGAGCCACGCCCAAAAAGCTTGAGGAATCCAGATACCTAAAAAACCAAATAGGAAAAGCACATCAATTGCGGGCATTTATTCTTCTCCTACGGATAATGGAAATAATAAGAATGAGCAGTAATCCACATCCTAATAAAAGCGAAATCCACGAAATTGAACTGCCAAATGTACTTAACAGGCTTGGGTAGGGTGCTGAGAGAATATAGTCTAAGGGGATAATTACTGTGCTGATGGCCATCATGATATAACCAACAATACTCGTTTCAACGCCATCAGTAGTGCTTTGATAATTGATATGATTTAATTTCCAAGAAATACCAAGATGAGGGTATGCAACATTATTCAACGACATATCCACTGGAGGATTCACAATAATCTGATAGCCAGAATTCTGTGTGACATCTGTGGTTGCTTGATAAAAATATTGTTGGCGGTGTTGAATCATGCGTGCAGGAACATTTAATTCTTTAGAATCATCTGATTGAATGATGTAATTGCCTGCTGGCTGTGCAATTAAGTTTTCGTCCCATCCTGTTTCAACAATTGCTGCCAAAGGTCTCAAGCCAATTGCAGTTGAAAATGTAGCTTTTGCTGCAAAGTATTTTGAATACTTCATTTGATAGACAGCAATTGGAATCGCACCCTGACTGACTGCTTTTTTAATTTTATAATAATCAACAATGCTGAAATATTCATTTGGGAGAATAATCCCAGGCTTAATATCATGTTGAATTAGATTTTTGAAGCTAGCGGATTGTAATTGGTCTACCGTGAATATGGGCCACCAAGTTGAAGTCTGTGGAAATAATTGCGAGACTGATGATGCTGATTGAATCTGAGCTGATGTCTCATCAGCGCTACGTTCAATTTGACAATGATAATACTGTTGATAAAAGCTCTGAAGCGTTGCATCTGGAAAATGCGAAGCGCTCATCAGCATCCCACAAATATTTAAAATAACAGACATTAAACAATCTCCTTGTTGATAGGAGATAAATGTTCAATATGTTGTTCAATTTTCAGTTTTAAAACGCTGAGTTCTTGTAGTTGTTGAATAAAGAAAGGATAAAGCTGATTTTCATTTTTTTCAGGTTCGTGGATAACAATACTTTTAATTTCACTGAGTTCTTCATTAATAAAATGATAAATCACGCTGTCTCGTTCAGTGGATAAGATTTCCATGATCTTATTTTGTGTTTCTTTCCAGACATCTTCTCCTAACATTTCTCTGATTAGAATGGTGTTGGTAATTTGAGTTGTAAGTACTTTATAGTGGTCTTTTTGTGTGAGCTGTAAAAGTTTTCGAAGTTCCGCTTGAAAGTGAGCCAATGCGGTCAAAGGTAAAATATCATGTTGATAGTTACGGTCATAACTTTGGATTGCGCGATAACTTTTTAATGCATTTTGAATATTATGGCGCACCGCACTTAAAAATATCGGCGCCATTGGAATTACAAATAATAAAAGTAACTGTCTTTCGATATAAGTTTGATTGGCTAAATCAAGCGAAAAATAAACAGCCATACTCAGAAATGCAACTAAACCCATAAGTAAAGCTGCACCAATATTTAAAAATGCGCCTGCAACCAATAACAAAATTAAAAAAATCCAACTGCCTCTATAACTCGCAGGTAACCATTCATAAGCAACGATACCCATAAATATTTGAGCTGCGATAATCCATAAGATGAGTGCTGGTGCTGGATTCTTTTGCATAGCTATTTTATTTTAATGAATTCTTCTCTGATTAACTTAACACCATATTAATGTGGTTTTTGATTGTTTTATGTTATTGATTTGATGAAATGATTTTATAAACAGTAACATACAGTATGAATTGTTTATTTGTGCGATTAAAAAATGATTACTCAGCAAATTTATAGCCTTGGTTAAGGCTATAAATATGATTTGAAAGCTTCGATCGCGCGTGCTCTACTTATTTTAAGATCAACAATTGGTTTCGGATAATTGAGATTTTTTGATAAATCTTTTGCATAAGGTTCATGTATGATTTGCCCATCCAAATGCGCGAGTTCTGGCACCCATTTACGAATATAATCTCCATTGGAATCAAACTTTTGTGATTGGCTAATTGGATTAAATACTCGGAAATAAGGAGCAGCATCTGTGCCTGTGGATGCACACCATTGCCATCCACCATTATTTGCAGCTAAGTCACCATCGATTAAATGTTGCATAAACCATTGTTCGCCGATGCGCCAATCAATCAATAGATTTTTAGTTAAAAACATAGCGCAAATCATACGAACTCGATTATGCATCCAACCTGTTGCGAGTAGCTGACGCATACCTGCATCTACAATTGGAATACCTGTTTGCCCTTGTTGCCATTTTTCGAGATTAACCGAATCATCGCGCCAATTGATTTTTTGGGTTGCTGCTTTGAAAGGTAAATGTTTAGAGACTTGTGGAAAATCAAACAAAATATGTTGATAAAATTCACGCCATAACAATTCATCGAGCCACGTTTGTTGACCTTCAGATTGAATAACAAAATCACCGTGCTGTTGTCGAAACAACGCTTGGATACATTGGCGAATGGAGAGTATGCCAATATTTAAATAGGTAGAAAGCTGGCTTGTGCCTGATATTGAAGGCAGATCACGAGATACTTTGTAGTCCGTTAGATTCTGATCGATAAAATGGTCTAATAAATTATGAGCGTGTGACTCACCTACATTCCAAAGAATCGTAATTGGTGGTTTTATTTTCTCTGCACATTCGACTTGTAATTGATGAATGTCTGTTGGAGCTAAAGCAGATAAATCTAATTTAATCGGTTGTTGAATATTGGGCACTGGATAGCATTGAGGTAAAGTATGTTGTAAACGTTGGTAGCATGCTTTTTTAAATGCGCCAAAAACTTGGTAGGGCAGGTTCGATTGATTACGGATAGATGCAAAAGGAAACAGCGTTCGATCATGTAACAGTACGAGTTCTTTTTGATGCTGATTTAAAAGCTTTTGAACACTTGCATCACGTTGAAGTTCATTAATACCGACTTCAATATTGGCATAAATATTTTGAAAATTAATATGCTGTAATAAGCTAATAAAGAATTGGGGAATATTGTTCCATAAAGGAATGGTTTGAACGATTAATGGGATATTCAGACTATCCAGTTGTTTTTTTAGTTCTTGTAATTGACGCAGATAAAATTCAATTTTAATTGGCGCATCATCATGGCGTTGCCATTGTTCAGGCGATAATAGAACGATTGCGATACATGAGCCTGTTTGAGCCGCATGCCATAAAGCAGCATGATCATGGATTCTTAAATCTTGACGAAACCAAATCAATTGATAGACATGAGACATAAGCTAACAACCATTAAATTTATTAGAAAGAAAGTAAATATAATTATGATTTTATCTATGTCTATGTGAAGAAAAAGCAAAGCCGAAGCTTTGCTTTTTTATCTAATTCAAAAAATATGAATTAGTGGTGGTGACCACCTGCACCGTGAACATGACCGTGATCTAATTCTTCTTGACTAGCATCACGGATTTCTACGATTTCAACTTCGAAAGTTAAGTCTTGACCAGCAAGAGGGAAGTTTGCATCAACAATAACGTTCTCGCCTTCAACTGCTTTAACGGTTACGATTTGAACGCCATCATCAGTTTGAGCTTGGAATTGCATACCCGCTTGGATATTGTCTACACCTTGGAACATTTGAGCTGGAACTTCTTGTACGAGGTCTGGGTTATATTCGCCATAACCTTCAGCAGCTGGAACAGTTACAGTAAATTTTTCGCCTACTGTTTTACCAAGAAGTGCATTTTCTAAACCTGGAATGATGTTGCCCGCGCCGTGCAAATATGCAAGTGGTTCACCTTGAGATTGATCAAGTGTTTCACCCTCAGCGTTTGTTAAAGTGTAGTGGAATGAAACCACGTGGTTATTTGCAATAGCAGTCATGTTGTTTGATCCATTCAATCAATTTAGGTGTACATCATAAAGTGAAAAATAGATTTTGTTGACTATTTTCCACTTTTTGAAACTATTTCGTTATAAATGGGAGCGAAATAGAAAATTTCAACTCAATAAAGTTTAATTTTTGGACGTACACGACGTGTCAGAAAATCTTTCATGGTCAGCATTCCTGCTTGGGTATAACCATGAATATTGGCTTGATGTAATCGATACAAAGACACATACATTGTTTTGGCAATAAAACCTTGTACGCTTACATCACCGAGTAATTCTCCAACAGCCTGATTACGGCTTAATGAAACCAAAGAACCTTTATCACTGAAATTAAACATAGGTTGAGGTGAGCCAGATAAACGAGCGGCCATGGCATCTACCAAGAATGTCGCTTGTTGGCTTGCGACCTGTGCACGAGGTCCTAATGGAGGTTGACGTGCATCAAGCTGACAATTTGCACAATCCCCAAACGCAAATACATTTGGATCTGAATAAGTTTGTAATGTCGCATAGACCATTAAACGATTAATTTTATCGCGTTTAAAATCTGTAAATGACTCTAAAACTTTAGGTGCTTTGACACCTGCCGCCCATACAGTAATGTCCGAATGCAAAACATGACCGTTGCTAAAATAGACATTTGATTCATCGACTTTTTGCACTTTATGTTGCGTCAGAATGTCGATGCCCATTTTTTGTAATTGTTTCGCGCTATGTGCAGCTGTTTTTTCATTGAGCGCAGGCAAGATACGATCTGAGGCTTCGATCAAAGTAATTTTAACTTGCTTTGGATTAATTTTCTTTAACCCATAACGATAAAAATTTTTCGTGGTTTCAATCAGTTCAGCCGCTAATTCAACACCTGTCGCACCCGCACCCACGATACCAATATTCAAGGCACGTTCAGTTGCTTGGTTTTGCGCTTCAATATAAAGATGGAATAAGTCCTGTTGGAAAATATCGGCTTGTTTGCGACTATCTAAGAAATGACAATTTTCACGTACACCTTCAGTTCCGAAGTCATTTGAAACTGAACCAACAGCTAATATCAACGTATCGTAGCTGAGACTCTGAATAACAGGAGTATGTTCTTTAGAAAGTTGAGGAGGTGAAATCGTAATTTGTTTTTGATCTTTATTTACGTTAATTAAGGTTCCAAGGATGAACTCAAAATCATGTTTTTCTGCGTGAGCAAAATAATTGGTTTGTTCTTCGTGAGGATTTAGTGAGCCAGCGGCAATTTCGTGTAGGAGAGGCTTCCATATATGCGTGAGATTTTGGTCGATTAGGGTAATTTTGGCTTTCTTTTTTCTGCCAAAACGTTCACCTAATTGTGTTGCAAGCTCTAAACCACCTGCGCCACCACCCACAATCACGATATGATGTAAGGTTTTGCTCATGATTAACCTAATTATTTTTGTGAAAGGATGGTTGGATTATGCCATCCTTTTTTCAACATTGTATGGTTAATCTTGATAAAAATAGTAGGTTTTTTATCCTTGATTTAAAGGATAAAGTTTGGCAGCTTTGACATCATTTGTTGAAAAAAACGAGAATAAGTTTGCAAACCAAATCATAATTTTTTGAAAAATATTCGCTTCTTCAATTTCCACATTATTTTCAATTTGTAGGCTACGAATTAACTGATTATTTTGATAAACCGTCACTGTGGCCAAATTCATGACTTGCGTCAATGGCGCTGTTAAATGCTGTTCATTGAGTTTGATATTGACGTGTGTTTTTGTCGTTTCAAGTGGTTCAATGGTTTTGATTTGCTGGTTTGTATCAAGCAAATGTATACGCTGTGTGAGTAAATCAAAACTATTTAAATCAATTGGTGTCGCTTGATCGTATAAAGATGTTGTTACGATAGTGGGTTGTTGAGTTTCAACTTTGAAAATTTTTAAAGTTGATTTGATTACAGGAAGTTCAGCAATTAGCTTTTGCTTTGGAATCACTTCTTCATCGCGTGTGTATGTATAAGCTAAATTCATTAATTTATGCGCGACTTCAGCACGTTTTAGCGCACTTGGTGTTCCAAGTACCACTACAATCAAACGACGCTTATCAACATGTGGATTTAGAGTCGGGCGCTCAGCGGTTAAAGCCAAGTTGTAACCTGCCGCCTTGGTATAACCTGTTTTTAAACCATCTGCTGTTGGATCCATTTTTAATGCAAGATTCGTTGCACGGTGAAAGCGTTGGTTATAGCTAAAGCTTGGCATTTTTGAATAATGTAAATATTCAGGTGTCTCTTTTACGATAGCTTTTGCTAATAGACTTAAATCTGCTGAAGTTGAGTAATGATCTGTCATGGTGATACCAGCAGGATTACTAAAATGGGTATCTTTCATCCCTAAGGCTTGGGCTTCTTTATTCATTCGCGCAACGAATTGTGGAACACCACCTGAAATTTTTTCAGCAAGCGTAACTGCTGCATCATTGGCAGACATGACAATCAGTCCTGCTAAAAGTTGATCAACAGAAATTTGTTCACCAGCTTTTAAATACATTTGGGATTCATCCCACATGACCGTGCTCACCACAGGTGTTGCGGTTAATACCTCGTCCTTACGTAATTTACCTGCTTCGATTTCTTTCAAAGCAATATAAGCCACCATCATTTTGGTGAGCGATGCAGGCGAACGTTGAACATGACTATTATGTTCAGCAATGATTTGACCTGATTGAGCATCTACGATCGACCAAGCTTGCGCTTCAACCGTTTCAGGAGCGATATTGAGTAAATTAGCATGTACTAAATTGGCACATAACAGACTAAACAACGTAAAGAGCGAGAGGAGAAATTTCACGAGAACACCTAGTGCAGCCGATCCAATGGCATGGAAAGCGAAAAAAGCATGCTATGACTTTTTTGTTGTAGAATCCAGCAACTTTTGCCAACAATTAAGACATCTACGCATGACTTTGTAAAAAAATGCTAAGCTGTGTGAAACCGTTCCTATTTTTATGATCTAAAACTATGTTGCACTATCAAATTGAGTTTGACGATTATCGCCAACATCTTATTCATGTCACACTTCGTTTCCTTGCTAATCCGAACCAAGAACTCTGGTTACCGACATGGATTCCTGGCAGTTATTTGATTCGAGAGTTTTCAAAACATATTGAATCAGTAAAAGCATCTGATGAAGCAGGGCGGTTACTTAGTATTAAGAAAACGGAAAAGAACCGTTGGCGATTATTCAATACAGATCATGAATTGATTACGGTTGAATACGATGTGTATGCTTATGATTTATCGGTACGAGGTGCTTATGTTGATCAAACTCGCCTATATGTAAACCCTGCTTGTGTTTGTTTAGGTTTAATCGATCAAGAACAATCACCATGTGAAGTTGAAATTTTCTTACCGCATGAATTAAAACATTTTCAAATTGCAACAGGTTTAACTGCTAAGAGTTTGGTGAAAGGACGCTATACTTTAAAGGCAGATAACTACGATCAGTTGATTGATAGTCCATTTGAGTTGGCAGAGCAAAGCCGTTTTAGCTTCGAAGCAAATGGTATTCCGCATGAATTTGTGATTTCAGGTAAACACAATACAAATCTAGAGCGGTTACAAACTGATATTCAGCAAATCTGTCAGACTGAAATTAAGATGTTCGGTTCTGCACCGTTTCAAAACTATACCTTTATGACTATGGCAACGGGCAATAGTTATGGTGGTTTAGAGCATTGTAATAGCACCAGTTTGATCACACCACGTGATGATTTACCGAAAATAGATGAAGCTGAAGAACCGTCTAAAGATTATCAGCGTTTCTTAGGCTTATGTAGCCATGAATACTTTCATTCATGGTTAGTTAAATTTATCCGTCCTGAAAATTTTACGAATTATGATCTACACAAAGAAGGCTATACGAGCTTATTGTGGATTTTTGAAGGTTTTACTTCTTATTACGATGATTTAATTTTATTACGCAGCGGCGTTATTTCTCAAAAATCTTATCTAGATTTGCTTAAAGCACAGATTGAGCGTTATTTGCAAAATCCAGGGCGCTTTATTCAGTCTGTTTCAGAATCTAGTTTTGATGCATGGGTTAAATTCTATCGTCAGGATGAAAATTCAAATAATGCAGGAACCAGTTATTACAACAAAGGTAGCTTAGTTGCGCTTTGTTTAGACTTGGGCTTACGTTTACGTGGTTCAAACTTAGATGCCTTGATGCGCCGTTTGTATGAAAATACCCAAAATGGCATTCAGGTCAATGAACGCACGATTTTTGAATTGTGTAATGAATTGACAGGGGATAACTGGATTGAACAAATTAATCATTTGATCAATACCACTGATGAATTGCCATTGGATCAACTATTACCAGAGTTTGGTTTGAGCTATATCGTTAAAAATGACAAAGCATTACCTTTTGGCTTAAAAGTGGTAGATAAAGCTGACGGTGTCATCGTGCAAAATGTTCGCCGTGATAGTGCTGCTGCACAAGCTGGTTTGTCTGCTAACGATGTCATTATTGCGATTGATGATATCAAAGCATCAGAAAAGTTGTTGGCGAAGTATGCAAAACAAAAAGGCTCATTTATAGTTTATGCATTCCGTCGCGATGAGCTCCTACAGTTTGAACTTCATGCTGGAGAGAATCCTCTGAATTCGGTTGAGTTAAAAGTTGAGGATCAAACCAAATTAGAGGTTTGGTTGAAAGGTTGATGCAATTGATAGCGTTGTACGCACCGTTAGCATAAATCGTTGTATGAATGAGGGAACAGATTCAGTTTCCCTCATTTGTATATCAAAATTTTAATTAAGATTTTTTGAAAATGATTAGTTACCACGATAAGTTGAGTATCCATAAGAACTAATCAAAAGTGGAATATGATAATGTTCAAGATTGCCATCCACAGAGAAAATTACAGGAACTTCTGGGAAAAATGAGCTTTGCTTATTCTTTTGGAACCATTCACCTGTTTTAAAAGTAACTTTGTAAATACCTTTTTGAAGGGCAGCATCTTCAGGATATAACGCTGTGATCCGACCTTGTTGATTGGTTGTACTTTGATTAAGCTCTTTCCATTGGTTATTTTCTTGTTTTTCTAAAATAACTTTTACACCCGCTGAAGGAAGTCCATTTTCTAAGTTAAGCACATGCACACTTAAAGGGTTTTGTGCAAAGCTAAAAGATGAAGGAGAAATGGCTACGCAAGGAATCAAAACTTTTAACATCAGACCAATCCTAAAAAATAAAAAAATGATTTTAATCATTTGTTCAAAATATAGGTTTAAAAAGTGTAAATGAAACTTGAGTCGAATATTCGTACGGATTTAAACAATTTATTATGGTTAAGCATTTTATAAAATATTTGGCAGAAATGAATCGGCAAATAGAATTTTAAAAATGTAGGGTTTAACCGTACGGAAGTACTCAAGCATTGGTATTTCGTAGCGAAATGTCAATATCACGATATATTACATTGACTGAGAAGTAATCAACGCTGATACTCTCATGTTTTATTTAAGCTAACCGGTTCCTTGGTCACAAAGCGTAAGCTTTATACCATTATTTCGTAGCGAAATGTCAATATCACAAGATATTGCGTTGACTGAGATACGTTGAGGACTGATACTCTCAGACCTTAATCAAGCAAACCGGTTTTAATGGACTGGGCCAAAAGCTCGTTCATGAAAAACTCAACCAAACACAAGGGGCTATATATGGCTGGTGGAAAGTCAAAAATCATTTATACACTGACTGATGAGGCGCCATTGTTGGCGACCTATTCGCTACTGCCGATCATTGAGACCTTTACTAAGCCAGCTGGCATAGAAATTGTCAAGAGTGACATTTCTGTTGCAGCACGTGTGCTTGCGGAATTTTCGGAATACTTAAGCGATGAGCAGAAGGTAAGCAATAACCTTGCTGAGCTTGGTCGCCTTACTCAAGATCCAGATACAAATATCATTAAACTGCCAAATATCAGTGCTTCAGTTGCTCAATTAACAGCATGTATCAAAGAATTGCAGTCTAAAGGA
Organism: Acinetobacter modestus; assembly: GCF_014636095.1. Classification (GTDB taxonomy): domain Bacteria; phylum Pseudomonadota; class Gammaproteobacteria; order Pseudomonadales; family Moraxellaceae; genus Acinetobacter; species Acinetobacter modestus. The sequence continues at coordinate 773,230 of NZ_BMDV01000001.1, read as the reverse complement.
TATGCAATTCCTGATTATCCAGAAAATCCAACAACGGATGAAGAGAAAGAACTTAAGACACGTTACGGTAAATGTCTTGGTTCTGCTGTAAACCCTGTATTACGTGAAGGTAACTCAGATCGTCGTGCGCCTGCTGCTGTAAAAAATTATGCGAAAAAGCATCCTCATTCAATGAGTGAGTGGAAACAGTGGTCACAAACGCACGTTTCTCATATGGAAGAAGGTGACTTCTACCATGGCGAGAAATCAATGACACTTGATCGTGCACGTAATGTGAAGATGGAGTTAATCACGAAGGGCGGTGAGACAATCGTTCTCAAGCCTAAAGTTGCGCTTCAAGATGGCGAAGTGATTGACTCAATGTTCATGAGCAAAAAAGCATTGTGTGACTTCTATGAGAAGCAACTTGATGACTGCCGTGAAGCTGGTATTTTATTTTCATTACACGTAAAAGCGACCATGATGAAAGTTTCACACCCGATCGTTTTCGGTCACTGTGTGAAAATTTACTATAAGGATGCTTTTGAAAAACACGGTAAGTTATTTGATCAGTTAGGTATTAATGTCAATAATGGTATGGCTGGTCTTTATGAAAAGATCGCAACTTTACCAACTTCACTTCGTGAAGAAATTATTGAAGATTTACATGCTTGCCAAGAACATCGCCCAGCATTAGCTATGGTTGATTCAGCGAAAGGGATTGATAACTTCCATTCTCCAAACGACGTGATTGTAGATGCATCAATGCCTGCAATGATTCGTGGTGGCGGTAAAATGTGGGGTGCCGATGGTAAACCTTACGATTGTAAAGCAGTCATGCCTGAATCAACTTTCGCACGTATCTATCAAGAAATGATCAATTTCTGTAAGTGGAATGGTAATTTTGACCCACGTACGATGGGTACAGTACCGAACGTTGGTTTGATGGCGCAAAAAGCTGAAGAATACGGTTCACACGACAAAACTTTTGAAATTCCTGAAGCGGGTATTGCGAACATTACTGATTTAGACACTGGTGAAGTGTTGATGTCTCAGAATGTAGAAGAAGGCGATATCTGGCGTATGTGTCAGGTGAAAGATGCACCGATTCGTGACTGGGTGAAACTTGCGGTAAGTCGTGCTCGTAACTCTGGTATGCCTGCGATTTTCTGGCTTGACCCATATCGTCCACACGAAAATGAGTTGATCAAGAAAGTTGAAAAGTATCTAGAAGAACATGATACAGATGGTCTTGATATTCAAATCATGTCACAAGTGCGTGCAATGCGTTATACGCTTGAACGTGTAGCACGTGGTTTAGACACAATCTCTGTAACTGGTAACATCTTACGTGATTATTTAACTGACTTATTCCCGATCATGGAGCTGGGTACTTCAGCGAAAATGTTATCAATCGTTCCGTTAATGGCGGGCGGTGGTATGTATGAAACAGGTGCAGGTGGTTCAGCACCGAAGCATGTTCAGCAGTTAGTTGAAGAAAACCACTTACGTTGGGATTCGCTTGGTGAGTTCCTTGCGCTTGCAGTTTCTTTAGAAGAGCTTGGTCTTAAAGAAGATAATGCACGTGCGAAGTTACTTGCAGAAACTCTTGATCAAGCAACGGGTAAATTGCTAGATAATGATAAGTCCCCATCACGTCGTACTGGTGAGCTAGATAACCGTGGTAGCCACTTCTACTTAGCAATGTATTGGGCTGAAGCGCTTGCTGCTCAAAACGAAGATGCTGAATTGAAAGCGAAGTTTGCTCCTCTTGCAAAAGCCTTGGTTGAAAATGAACAAAAAATTCTTGCTGAATTAAGTGAAGTACAGGGTAAAGCAGCTGATATTGGTGGTTACTATGCTGTCGATCCAGTGAAAGTAAATGCAGTGATGCGCCCAAGTTCAACGCTTAATACTACGCTTGAAACTATTTAAGTTTTAATGCAGAACTAACAAACCTGTTGGTAATGTAAAGAGACCGATGCAAAAGCATCGGTTTTTTCTTAATATAGTGTTGATTTTTTGATAATTAAAATTTAAGTTAAAAGAAAATTACTAATTTTAGATTTAATGAATATGTTCAAATTAGATATAAAACAGTTAAATGCATTAGCTAAATTAGCAGATGAATTATTACTGGATGGGAACAGGAAAGAGGAATTAGTTGATTTACTAAAAGTACATATCGAAACAGATTTTATCTTTGATAATGATTTTAATAGAGGTTATTTTTATTATATATTAGCGAACTGTAGCTCTAGACTTTATAGCTATCAAACTGAAAATTGGTATTCTCAAAATCTAATAAATACGACTAATTTATATCATAAAGCTGTACATTTTTTGAGAAAGGATAATAAAAATGAAGGTTTACTTTCATTTGCTTTAACTAATCTTGGAAACTTTCTTTCATCACAGGGGAGAGCTTTTTGTGCCCAATATTATTGGGATTTAGCAATTGAAATTGACGAAAATCCAGTAGCTGTAATTTCTAAAGCTGCTGGTATTATTTTTAGAGCAGAAAACTTATATGATGAATATCATATTTATATTCATTACTTCTATGCTAATCAGATGATACTGAAAGCTTTCGAAAAAATCGAATATTTAGAAAATGAGCAGAGGATTTCACTTGAAAAAGGTGGGAAATTATATGTTTTTCATAAATGGTACTTAAAAAACTTTAAAGATCAAGATTTTGATTATTTAAAAGAGTATAAACAAAAAGTAAACAGTAAAACAGAATCACGTTATTATGCTTGGGTTGCTAGAAATAAAATTTTTATAAATGATATTAATGACTTATGTGTAGAGGAAATAGCTTTTCAAGATGTCTTAGGGCTTCCCTCTATGGTTCAAAAGATTAATGATACATTAAGTTTAAAAGAATCATTAGTCTTTCATTCAAGTTTTGATGAATTGCGTAATGAATATACATACGCACGATATTTAGTTTTTCAAGCATCAGAAATAAAAGAAGAGTCGAGTCATTTCTACAATAAAACTTATCCACGCACAGATGATACATTACATGCGATAGATAATTTAAAAACTTCACATATGAAGTCAGCTTTTAGAATTTTGTACTCACTTTTCGATAAAATTTCTTATTTTATTTCTAAATATATTGAGTTACCAATTAAAGATGAACGAATAAGTTTTCGAGGTATTTTTTTTGATAAGTCACAAAAAATTCATAAGAATTTAGAGTCTTCAAAAAATTTTTTCCTTCATGCGCTGTTTTATATTTTAAAAGAAGTAGAGCGTGATGTTGTACTAAATGAAATTTATTTAAATGTTGAAAAGCGTAGGTTAGCACTTATCAGAAACTACATGGAGCATAGATCTTTTAGAGTTGTGGATGATTTTGGATATAAGTTAAATAACGATTTTGATTTATATACTAAAACTCAATATAAAAAAATGCTAGAAAAGCGTGAGGATTTAGAAGGAAAAGGGTTACAACTTACAGATGAGTATAAACAACTAGTAGATGAAATTAATGAAAAAGAAAAAAGAGTAAATTATATTTTAGAAATGCCAATTTCAGAATTTGAGGAGTCCCTGATGGAACTAATAAGATTAATTAGAAATTCTTTGATGTACCTAAGTTTGGCAGTACATTATGAGGAGAGAGAAAAATCAATTGATAATGATCTTATTCTAAGTAGAGAAGTTCCAATAAAGTAAAAGCCCACAAAAAAGTGGGCTTAAAAATCAACTTTTAACGACCATTACGGCTACGCCCACGAGGTGCTTTAGTATTAGGACGAGTTGTACCATTGGTCTTACGACGTGGTTTCTCACTTTCATCCATTTGCCAAATACGCTTTGTACCTGACTTTTTCTTGTTCGGATCTTTTTTATCACCTTCTTTCTTTTTCTGGTGCATAGGTTTACCACCTGTACCGCCTGGTTTTTTCACATACGAGCGAGAGCGATAAGGTTGATCTTCAGGTAAATCTTTAAAATCAGGATAAAGCAAAGGCTCGATTTCAGTTTGCTGGCCTGGTTGTAAACCTAAACGAACCAAATCAATTGCACCAATTTTAGTACGAATTAAGCGTAAAGTTGGAAAGCCAACCGCCGCGGTCATACGACGTACTTGGCGATTACGACCTTCACAAATTTGTAGCTCAATCCAACTCGTTGGGATGTTGGCGCGATAACGTACTGGTGGATCTCGGTCCCATAACCATTCTGGTGCATCTACTTTCATTGCGTTAGCAGGTAACGTCATGCCATCAGCGAGTTCAACGCCTTTACGCAATTGTTCTAATGCTTCCTCAGTTACATCACCATCGACTTGAGCAAGGTAGGTTTTAAATTTTTTATTTGCAGGATTCGTAATGTATTGATTCAGACCACCATGATCGGTAAGGAACATAAGTCCTTCTGAGTCAAGATCAAGTCTACCTGCCAGACGCAAATCTGGATCATGAATAAAGTGAGAAAGTGTAAGGTGAGCTTCATCCTCACGGAACTGTGACAAAACGTCGAAAGGTTTGTTGAATACAACTATTTTCATATGAGTATACTGCTTTGGCTATGGGCGGCATCATAACAATAAAGGTTTCTATTTAATGGGAAAATGTTGTTATTTCCCGTATAAATCTCAAAAAAACCTGTTTTGAACTAAACTGTTTCATGCAATAAAAACGAAAGTATGCCATAGAAGGCATAGTTATAATCGCTAAATACATGAGGGAGAACCTGCAAAATGGGTTATCAGAAGATCGTGGTTCCTGCTGATGGTGACAAAATCACAGTAAACGCAGACCTGTCACTGAATGTTCCAAATCATCCAATCATCCCTTTTATTGAAGGTGATGGTATTGGTGTGGATATTACACCAGCTATGAAAGCAGTAGTAGATGCTGCGGTGTTAAAAGCTTACCGAGGCAAACGTTCGATCGAATGGATGGAAGTCTATTGCGGTGAAAAAGCAGATAAAATTTATGGCACTTACATGCCTGAAGAAACCTTCGAAGCTTTACGAGAATTTATTGTTTCAATTAAAGGCCCTTTAACCACACCTGTGGGTGGTGGTATTCGTTCACTGAACGTTGCATTGCGTCAAGAACTTGATTTATATGTCTGTGTGCGGCCAGTACGTTGGTTTGAGGGCGTTCCTTCGCCTGTGCAACATCCTGAACTCACGGATATGGTAATTTTCCGCGAAAACTCAGAAGATATTTATGCAGGGATTGAGTGGAAAGCAGATTCAGAAGAAGCTAAAAAAGTTATTAAATTTCTAAAAGAAGAAATGGGTGTAACAAAAATCCGTTTTGATGAAGGCTGTGGAATTGGGATCAAACCTGTTTCTAAAGAAGGGACACAACGTTTAGTACGTAAAGCCATTCAGTTTGCGATAGATAATGATAAACCTTCTGTGACGTTGGTTCACAAAGGTAACATTATGAAATACACCGAAGGTGCATTCAAAGAGTGGGGCTATGAACTTGCAATAGAGCGCTTTGGTGGTGAACTACTTGATGGTGGGCCATGGGTTAAAATCAAGAATCCTAAAAATGGTAAAGACATCATTATTAAAGATGTGATTGCCGATGCATTCTTACAGCAAATCTTAATGCGTCCAGCAGACTATTCTGTTATTGCGACGCTAAATTTAAATGGTGACTATATTTCTGATGCGTTGGCAGCAGAAGTAGGGGGAATTGGCATTGCACCTGGCGCTAATATTGGCGGTGCGATAGCAGTTTACGAGGCAACGCATGGAACAGCACCAAAGTATGCAGGGCAGGATAAGGTTAATCCTGGTTCAATTATTCTTTCTGCTGAAATGATGTTACGTGATATGGGGTGGGGTGAAGCTGCTGATTTGATTATCAAAGGTGTTTCTGGTGCAATTGAAGCGAAAACAGTAACGTATGACTTTGAACGATTAATGCCGAATGCAACCTTATTGCGCTGTTCTGAATTTGGTCAAGCCATTATTCATCATATGGAAGATTAAACAAAGCTGAGCTAAAGAGAAGGGTGTTTAAATAATGCCCTTTTTTTGGCATGTTTTAGTTCTATTGTTTGTTAATATCATTCTTTCATAGTGCATTTCACATGATTTTTAAACGTATAAATATGCACTGTATCGTAAATTTAGATAAATCTGTATCTATGTTTTATCGGCTAAAAGTTCAAAATAGTTGAAAAATATTTAGAGTCTGTTGCTATGAAAATGTATCAAGTTGATGCTTTTACCCAAGTATTATTTAAAGGCAATCCAGCAGCAGTCATTGTCTTAGATGAATGGTTGGATGAGTATCTCATGCAAAATATCGCATTAGAGAATAATCTTTCTGAAACGGCTTTTGTTAAAAAGATTGATGAGACAAATTATGAAATTCGTTGGTTTTCGCCAACGGATGAGGTCGCTTTTTGTGGACATGCGACACTGGCAAGTGCATTCGTATTATTTAAAGATTTTACAAGAATAAAAACCATTCAATTTCATGTGCGTGAGTTGGGAATTTTTATCGTTAGCCAAGCAGCAGACGGCAAGATTAAAATGAATTTCCCTATTCGAAAAGCTGAACTTATATCTGAATATCCTCAAGAACTTCGCGATGGTTTAACCAAGCCATTTAAAGCGGTTTATCTGAATGGTCAGGCGTATATTGTTGAATATGAAACAGTCGCTGATGTATTAAACGAGCAACCTGATTTTGAAAAATTAAAGCAATTAGGCGCATTACGTACCGCAATTACTGCATCTCAACCTGATGTTGCTATTACAGCGAGAGGCGAAGGTCAGTTTGATTGTGTATCTCGCTATTTCGCTCCTACGATTGGGATTAATGAAGATCCTGTTACGGGTTCGATTCATACTGCAATTGCGCCCTTATGGGCTGAAAAACTTGATCAAACTCAGCTTATCGCATATCAGGCATCAGTTCGAGGTGGGATTTTAGAGTGTGTTATTGAGTCTGAGGATCGTATTGAAATTTCAGGTTATGCAAAACTGTATATGCAAGCTGAACTGACGATCTAAATTTTAACTAAACCGCTATAAAAATATAGAAAAAAGCTGTTTAAATACACAGCTTTTTTCAAAACATAACTATTAAAAATTTAAACCATTATCTAGTATAGCTTGTTGTTTTTATTTAAATCACCAAAAAAACTCGGATAATCTATGTTAATGCGGTTTAAGCAGCTTACTCTCTCACTTTGTTTGATCGGGTTGAGTGCAACGTCTTGGTCTCAGACAGTACTCGTAAAAAGTGAAAAAAATATTGAAGAATACAAATTAGATAATGGTTTCAGAGTTATTCTTGCACCAAATGATAAAGAAAATAAAGTCTATGTAAATACAGTGTATTTAACAGGCTCTCTTAACGATCCTAAAGGGAAAAGTGGTCTTGCTCATTTGCTTGAACATTTGGCATTTAAAGGCACACAAAATGTAAAAGGTGAGGAGTTTCAGCGTCGTTTGGATCAATTCACTTTAATGACCAATGCCAGTACCGATTATTACTCAACTAAATATTTAAATATTGTTCGTCCTGAAAAAAATGCACTGAATGAAATTCTATACCTTGAGTCTGAGCGTATGGATAAATTAGTGCTACAAGAAAAATTTGTCCCTTCTGAAATCGAAATCGTAAAACGTGAACGTGAAATTCGTATGGATCAACCGTTTGCAGTATTGATGGATCAGATGTGGAAAGCGGCTTATGGCAATCAATATTTAGGTCGATTGCCGATTGGTGATTTGCCTGAATTGAAGTCTATAAAAATGAATGAATTAAATCAGTTTTATAGAACATGGTATGCACCAAATAATGCCGTAATGGTCATTTCTGGAAAATTTGATAAATCAGAAGTACTAAATAAAATTGATCAATATTTTAGTCTGATTCCTGCACGTACTGTGCCTGCACCTGTTCAAGTTCCAGTCTTAGATTCTAGTAAGATTGAGCAGCGAAAATTCATGGTGCAAAAGGGCAGTGATCTTGCTAAATTCCACATTTATATGAATGGAAAAAATACGCAACTACAACCAGCATTAGCACTTGCACCAGCACTTTATACCATGCAGCCTAGTGGTACGCTGTATAAGAGCATGGTAGAAACAGGAGTGAGTACAGCTGTTCAATCGACGACATGGTTGGACCAAGATTTTAATATGGTCTTTATGGGTGCGGTGTATGCGCCGAATCATGATGCAAAGAAAGTTGATGATGCGTTGATTGATGGTGTTGAGAATAGTCAAGCATTTACCGACGCAGAATTACAACGTATCAAAACTATTACTCAAAATACCGCTGATACGATTGCAAATGATGCCGTTGCTTTGGGTTCTCGCCTTAGTGATTATGCAGTGTCTTCACATGGACAATGGGATCAGTACTTCAAAGATTTGCAAGCTATTCAAGATTTAAAATTAAATGATGCCAATCAAACATTAAAACAGTTTTTAGTGTCATCTCATCGTATTTCGGGAGATATTCTACCTACGCCTGAAGATCAAAAGAAAGCGATGACGCTCAAGGCACAAGATAAACCTAAAACCTTAGATCAAAGTGCCGAAAAACCTGAACCTTTGAAAGATGTTGCTATTTATCAACAAGAAGTAACTCAATTTGTTGCACAGTCTGCGCAGCAATTGCAAAAAAATGAGCAAAAAATTCAACGTGGTGAATTAAAGAATGGTATTCACTATGCTTTGTTCCCGACCACAACACGTGATGACAAAACCTATGCCACGATTAGCCTAGATTTTGGTACAGAAAAATCACTGTTTGGTAAAGGGGTGACCTTAGATTTAACCAGTTATTTGATGTTGCGTGGTTCCGAGAAACATACATTGCAAGAAATTACAGATAAAGCGATTGCAGCAAGTGGTGGAGCATCTATCACTTCAAATGGTAATGGTTTAACAATTGGGATTCAGGCAAAAAAAGATAAGTTTGAAGATTTTTTAAACTTTATTATCGATGTGATGAAGCAACCTAAATTTGCACAATCGGAATTTGATTTAGCAAAAAATCAGAGTTTATCTGCATTAGATCGACCTTATACTGAACCTGCTGTAGTCGCATCTATGACTTTAGCAAGATTACTTGAAACCTATCAACCAGGTGATTTACGTTATCACTTTGAACCAGAGTTTGCCAAGAAGCAGTTAAATGCGGCTACGCAAGCACAGGTGAAGCAATTCTATGATCAATTCTTTGTGACAGATCATGGTCAAATTGCTGTGACAGGTGATTTCGATCCGAAAAAAATGCAAAGCACGTTACAGAAAGCATTTGGACAGTGGAAAACGAAACAGCTGTACCAAAAAATTATTTCCCCTTACGTCGCGTTCAAAGCTGAAAAAGTCCATGCACTATCTGAGCAACGTGAGTTTGGTAGTTATCAAAGTATCCTGACTATTCCTGTAGGTGCTTATCATCAAGATGCTCCTGCACTCATTATCCTTAGCCATATTATGGGTAACTCGCAATTGTCTTCTCGCTTGGCGCAGGAATTACGTGAGAAAAATGCGCTTGTTTATGGATTTGGAAGCAATCTTGATCTAGATTCTGATACCGATAGTGGATCAATTAGTATTACTGCGAATTATACAGCTGGTCGTTCTGATCAAGTTTCTCAATCTGTTCATAAAGTATTAACTGATTTGCTAAGCAAAGGTGTGACTGAACAAGAGGTTGAAGCAGCCAAAGCCGATATTATGAAGAAGCGTGTGACTTCATTAGAAGATGAACGAAATATTCATAGTATGCTTACGGGTCAATTAGAGCGAAATAAGACATTGATGGATCGTGCTGAGCGAGATCAAGCGCTTGCAAAACTGACCAAGGCAGATGTGGATGCTGTGATTCAGAAATATATCAAGCTGAATCAGTTTGTTGAAGTGATGGCTGATCAGTATGGTAAAGCACAGAAGTGAATAATTTTTAGAAAATCATTGGATTATCGTATGAACTTGATGATGTATATCAAAGAAAATTTTATGCAACGATTGACGCAATTGTAAGAATAATAATATCCTAGCCGCACTGACCATATTGTCAGTCGGTTTTGACAGACCGATTCAAACGAAAGTGCAAAGTGAAAATCTTTGTGCTTGGCTTTTCCGTCCCCTTTGCGGTAGAACGGAAAGGGGACACATTCGTGTGTGCTGGCTTATTCGTTTGACCAGTCTGTCAACCCTTTTTCGTTCTGCCACCATAATGACATGGTGGTTTTTAATGGGATTTAAGGATGAGTTTCAATACTAAGATTTTAAAAATATCTCTTGGGCTAATCAGTTTTAGTTTATCTTCGTTTGCTATAGCCAATGTACCATCACCAAAACAGATTAAAGATAATATTCTCAATAAATACCAATCGAGTGCAAATCCTCAAGGTGCGATCAAAGTTAGCAATACCAAGCAAATTCGATTATTAAATGGTGAAATTGCTTATATTTCTTCGGCGGATTATGCTGATTCTGCAAGAAACTTCTGGGGAGGATATATTTTAACCCGACCTAAGTTTAAATATTCGGTTATTTTACAAAAGTTTGGTGGACAGTCGAATACTTATAAATTGCATCCAATAAAATATAATGGTCGAATGATTGATTTAGTAGAGTTTGAAAATTCATCTTCAGGACAAGGGTGGAGCGGAACAACAAAAACACTCACTTATATTAATGGTTGGACTGTGCATGATTTGGATAAAATAGAAGAAGAATCCTATATGCAATCTGAAAAATGTTCTTCCAATTATGAGAAATTGGGGAAATTTAGTATTAATAATGAAAATAAATTGATTGTGAAAGAACTCAAAGCATTAAACGCATGTTCAAAAAAATATTCTACCCAAACATTAACCAAACCAATCAAGATTGTTGAAAATAAAGTAGAACAAAATTCAGAATTTTTGCAATTACTGAATCGGGATGTTGATGCTGATAAAGATGTTTATGAAACTTATTTAGATACTTCAACGATAGAGATTTCAGCAAATCCAAAGAAAGTTAATTTTTTACTTATAGGTGTGCATCCATCAAGTCAATCATTATTGGTCAATGAAATGGAAATATCTTGTAAGATTAAGGAATATAGAACGATATCAGAAACACTTTATTCTTCAAATAGTCAAGAACGTAGAGATGTAGGAGAAGGCTCTCCTGATCAGATCACAAAGGGTTTTGTTGCGATGTATAAAATGTATTCAAAATATTGTCAATAATTTATTTTAACTGTTCAATAAATAACCGAATGAAACTTTAAATGGACTAAATATGTGTTTTAAAATAATAATCTGTAGTTTGGCAATATTGCTAACTTCTAAAGTATTTGCAGTATCTGAAATAATGTTTAGATGTGATACGACACCAAAAGGCTTAATTGAAGTCAGTCGAGATAAGACGACTTATAAATTTAATATTTCTAAAAATGGAAAAAGTATTCTGAACTATACGAAAGATTTTAAGAAGAACACAGAAAGAAATTTTTTAAGATTTAACTATAGTTATGATTCAGATGTGGTTGCGATAGGATTTATGCTTGGTGATTTAGGCATTAAAAAGAATGAATTACATTTTGTATATATGGATGAGTATTTTACACATTTTGTTGGTTATAGTGTGGATAATAACAAAACTTTAGAATGTGTTAAAAATAACAATTATATTAATAGACTGAGAGAATTGGATAGACAAAAAAGTTTACCAGCTTTTAGTTATGATTGATAAATTTGTATTTGTAAATGGGCTATTTATGAAAAATATTTTAATAGCAAGCGTTCTGGTTTCGTTGACAAGTTGTTCATCATTCAACAATAGTGATGAACCATCACAAAATGATATTAAAAAAGCTTTTACAGAAAATGTACATATCTATAGCTCACCTAGAGATCTTGTCTGTATTGGAAAGGTATGTCCAACTGAATTTTTGTCAAAGTATGATTATCATGATCAGTTGACTAAAACCAGTAATGGATTCTATACCTCAGATGAAGATCGGCAGCGAGATGATGAACTACGAGAAAGCACAAGTCGTAAAATGCTGACAGATATTGCAGCAGACCTTGAAAAAATAGGCAATTGTTCACGCTCTTTAAAAGAGGGTGGGCAGTATGATCAGAAAGATAATACAGTATTTATTGATAGTGGTTATATTCAATATGAATGTATTGTAAAAATTAAAAATCAGATCACACAGCAAGAATTTGATGAGTATACACGGACAGGATCATCAACACCTCCAGAGATAAAATGGTCAAAGGAAATGTATCGAGTGATTGATTTGAATAAAAGGTCAGGAAATTGGATGATTACATCCATTCAAAGTAGAAGCTAACGCATTTTACTTGAATGATAGAAAAGGTTAATAGCGTGAATATTCATCCTTGAATATCTACGCTTTTTCAATCAATGATCATGTTTATGCGTATGAAAATCTTCATTTTTACGGAAGCGTAAGTAATTTTCAAACTGCTCGCAATATTCGTCAAAGTTATCTTCTAACATCATTTGAAATTGTTGCAATAAATAAGACATGACTTGCTCTTTGGCATCACGCATTTCATTGCCATCTTTAAAATTATTTGCTGCAACCCACGTATTAAAGCGAGCTGTTGCAAATAGCATGGCAGCGCTGACTTGTCCGCGTAACTCTTCTGGTTTGGGTTGCTGTCCTTTTTGTGGGCGACAAAACTCATTGGCTTGTTTGATAAATTCATCTGCTCGCTCAAAAAATATCGCATTTAAAGCTTCTTCTTCTGTCACATCAGTGGCATTAATTTTTTGAGACATGATTTTTCCCAACAACAAATAAGACAAGATATTATAGACAAAGCCTTGTCGAAACTAAACCTTTGGCTTAATCTAAAATAGCCTAAGTAAATAGAATAATCACTATGCAAGATGCGATTGCAATTCAAAGCCTTAAAACAGATATCGCTTTACTACGTCAACATATTCATCCACCACAATATTTAGAGCATGTCGAAGGTTTGCCAATTTATTATGGTTTAAAGGACGAGGTCGATGAATATTACCGACAATGGCAACCTTTGATTGAAAGGGCACAGCAACTCTGTCAGCCTTTTATGGAGGATGATGTCGTTGATGCAATTCATTTACCAAGCCATCTAAATTTGCCACTATTTTTCTTTCATGTAGATCGTATTCGAATTAATAAAACACGAGCTAAAGAATCTAAGACTTTCCGTGGCGTGGCGGCTTTGCTCGAAAAATGTGGACAATTTGAGACCGATCAGATTTTTGCGATGCAGGAATGGTTGGGGAGTGATGATACTGCGGCTTTGGTGGCACATCGTGAGTTTATTGATTTACGAATTTATGTCTTTCAACATGGACAAAGTGAATATACGCGTACCCGTTTTTATATGAATGGCGTGATTTTAAGTGTTGAGCCGCATTTTAAATTGGTAGATGCGCGAGATAAGCCACGTAAGCAGCGTAATGATAGTTATAGTGACCCGCTTGCTGATAATGGGACATGGAAGATTTTTGGGAAATATCGGTAGGGTTTGATCATTTCTTATCAAGTCAAGCTTTCAATCCCCCTCTTTTTCAAAGAGGGGTTAGACGAGATTTATACTGATCAGTATGTGGGTTTGAGTAGAGATTGCTATTTCCAGAAAATATCTTTAGCCGATAAATGCTGTAACTTTTTATTAGCTTTCTTTGCGATATGAGGTTGTTGTGCTTTTACCCAACCGAGTGCAAATAAAAATTGTGGTTGTTCTAGCGCCTGCTTTTCAAAAATCTGTTCCGCCACAAAGAGATCATTATAAAAACCTAAATATTCCTGAATTGGCTCAAGTTTATTTAGAAATTGCTGAACCTCTTTTTCAGGATAAAGCCTAGAAATAAAATCGATACAATAACGCAATTGCTTGATACGCTTACGAGTACGATGTTGTTTTTCAACTGTAAGTGTAGAGAACTGAGTGGCGTCCATTAAAATTTTATGAAAAAGCTTGCTCAAACTTTTAGCCACTTGCTTTGATAATTTGGTCTTAGACTCATGATCACAATATATAAAACTAAATAATGATAAGAATAGCTGTGTTGTTTTAGCTGCACTGAAAAGCTTGGCGATATTGGAATCTATTTCAGCACCAAGAGGAAATTCAAAATCACAGCTTTGTTTTATAAGCGGAATCACAGAATCCTGAATTGCATCGTGATCACGTGATTGCCCCAAAGCCCTAAAAAGTTCTGCTAATTCATTTTCCCAAGTTGGGTCAATCTGTGCTGACCAATTTGAAAAATGTTTTAAAGCAGAACGTAAGCGACGCAAACCGACACGTGCTTGATGAATATGATCGGCCTCAGCGACACCATCGGCAATTGCGGCAGCATTCGGCAATATTTGGTTTAAGGTATTTTCGACGATCAGTTTAAGCGACTGTTCTGCGCTAAGTTCAGCTTCTAAATTTAGCATTTTGGCTTTGGTCGCAGGAGAAACACGTTTGCCAATAGTCAGTAAATTACCCCGTTCTGCTTTGCTACGTACATCAAGCCATAATTGATATTTATCTACCCATGTCTTGGCAAAATCAATTAAGTCCTGTGCTGCACCTTGCTTGAGTTCAAATTCGACTTCACAGATTTTTGCTTGATCGGTTGGGGTACGAATTTCACCATCATCTAAACAAACTTCGATCTGTGAACCTTCAAACTCAAACACATGGAAACTTCGCTGTACATTGGTTTGAAACTGTAATTGTAGTTCAGCAGGCGTATCACCTAAAATCTCATGTAGCACCGTTTGAACGGTTCGGTTGTGCTGATAAAGTGATAGATCGAGTTCGGGTTCTTGTTCACATTTACCCAAATAAATATCTTCTTCAATGCGCTGTAGATGGTTTTTACTGGCAGCTTTAAAGGTTTGTACCCAGTGCTCACCTTCTTGGCGTAAGCGGATAGCGACATAATTTTTGGCAAGTAAGCGGTCAGCAGTATCATAATATTTGGCTTGGAGCTGAATTTTTTGCGCTTTTTGCTTATTCAATGTTTGTAAAACCGTTTTTTTCTTAGATTCAGGAAGTTGAAATTTAAGCTCTATTTCCATGATGTTATAACTCCTGAGCGTAAACAATGATAAATATAAAATGAGTATAACGAGTTGATCTCAAGAGTGGTTATAAAGTTGTTTTAAGTCCGGATACGATGACACCTAATGACTTTATTTTGTGCAAAAAATGAATTAACGTGTGGACAACCTTGCACGATTAGGATGATCAAGAAATGAATGCACCAGCAAATATAACCAAGCCAGTTGAATTTTCATTACCGGTTAAAAATTATAATGAATTCTATTATTTTTACCTTACAGAACATCGTAGTATCGCTAGTCGCCGTTTACACGTGATCGGTAGTTCAATTGGCTTATATTTCTTTAGTAAAGCAATTCGTCAGCGTAAAGCAAAATACTTCGCTTATGGCTTAGTCTCAGGCTATGCCTGCGCTTGGGTTGGGCATTTTTTCTTTGAACACAATAAACCTGCTAGCTTTAAACAACCGTTTTATAGCTTTATTTCGGATTGGAAGATGCTATCAGACGTTGCACGTGGGCGTTTGAGTTTGGTTGATCGTCAGTTTGATAAAATTGATTCTTAAAATTCATATTAATCTCTAAGTTTCCAAAAGCTGATTTAGTAACTTTTGTAGATCATGAAAATATAGCTTAATAAGTTTTGTCTATGATGTTTTATAAGATCTAATAAAAAATTAGCTCAAATATGATGATAATCATAGTGCAGATACTATTGAAGTAAATCATTAAAATATCGTCAGTTAGTGTTTCTAGTTTATTTGATTGGAGATAGTGATATATATCAACAAATATTTTTTGTTATATTGATTAATATACTATCTCTATTTGTTGGATCTATGAATCGCTATGATATCTACTATGATGAGCTTGTAGAGCTTATTTATAAAATTCCTTTAGATGCAGAAGGTTGGAATCAATTTGCTACACGACTGAACCAAGTTCTCAGTTTATCTTTGGTACATATTCTTGCACTAGATTTCCAAAAACAAGCTTTTTCATTTAGTCATAGTGTTGGTGTGATTTCAGAAGAAGAGATAGCAAGCACAGAGGTTAAATACCTACATTATTCGGTTGAAGATGATCCACGTTGGGGAGAGTTTCTAAGACCTGATCGTATAGGTTGGTATCAATGCCATCATACAGTTACTGAGGAGTTTGTTGCACAGTCTACCCTTTATCAAAATATCTTATTGCCGATACAAGTACGTTATACAGCAGCACATGAACTTATTTTGGATGACAAATTATGTGTGCTTTTGGGTGTATTTACCTCAATTGAACGACAACCACTAAAAAAAGAAGATTTGGACTTTTTAGATCAACTGATTGTACATCTAAAACGAGTTGTGGCGATTCAAAGACACATTTACGAATTTTCTAGCAAAGCAATTATGGGATATGCACTGATTGATAAATTATCTCAGCCAATTATGTTATTAAATCTAGCTGGGCAAGTATCTCATGCTAATTTGGCCGCTAAACAATTGTTGGTTAAGAATAGGATACTCAAGGTTGAAGATAATAAGCTGATCTTGCCAGAACCATACCAATCCCAATTGGCAGCTAACTTACAACATATTGAATATTTATTTAAATCAAGACAGTTATTATTTGAGCAAATTTTAGATGATGGCTGTATAAAAATAACTGATCAGAACAACGAGATTCTGTATATTTTCGCAACCTTGTTAATTTCTGAACAGGAGATGAAGGCTTTCGGCATCCGACCTTCGGTGATGTTGACTTTTTATCATCCAAGTTATTCTTCTACGGTTGATGCACATCTATTACATGCGGCCTTTAATTTGTCGCCTGCCGAAGCGAAAGTTGCGTTAGCATTATTAGAAGGTGATTTACCTAAAGAAATTGCAGTCAAACATCAAGTTAATCAAGATACAATTCGAAAGCAACTCCAATCTATTTATAAAAAGACTTCGACCAACCGCCAAGCTGAATTGGTTAAATTATTGTTGAATATTCCTCGTTATAATACAAATCAATAAAATTATTTTATAAATACAAGTTTTTTTGGTATGTAAAGTGTAATGATATAAAAGTCGTACGTGATGTGGCTTTTATTTTTATCCTAAATTAAATAATAAAATTCAAATATTTTTTTATTTATGCATAAAACTCTATTAGAGTCTATTCCTCAAATGAGGAATGTTTTAATTACAAAAAAAAACATAGTATCTGAGTTCGGAAATGTGTGCCAGATTTTTGATGGGGATGGACGAATGAATAGGAATTTTTTAAATTTTGGATTGGGATTTTTTCTGATTGGTATAAGTATCAATAGCGCATTGGCTAAAGATATTTTTACTGCAGAATTACAAGTAGATGGCTCTACTCAAACTACTGGATATAATAAAATTACTAATGTTGCGGATCAATATGAATTCCCCAATATGCAAAAATTGTTTCCGAATTATACAGAAAGTTCTGCTGTCAATGCCAAACTAAATTTACGAGATGTCTTTGTAAATTTAAACTTCGCTCAAAACTCTTCAGCTTTAGTTTTCACAATTCCAGAATTAGGTATAACGCGTACTTACACTGGAGCAACTCGAGAAGAGAGTAAAGATAAATTTATTGATGCTTTAAAAGGGGAAGATAAAGACTTACTTAAACAGCTTACTAAAGAATGGGTAAAAAAATCTCCTATTGATCCGGTCGCAGGTAACCCAACTAGTTTAATGTCAACAATGGTTGGCTCAATGGCCGATAATGTATCGGATATGGCAACGGATCGTGTATTTGGATTAAAAGATCAGTCTTCCTCTAGTTTTTCCATGGCGCCACGATTTGGTCGATACACTCAACAGGGATATGGTTTAGATGTTTATAATTTACCATTAACTTATTCACGTTGGTTTGATACAAAAAAAATAGGAATAGTAGTTGATGCCCCGATCACACTTGTAGATGCGGAAAATGGGGCATTGTCCGGTAGCTTAAATCTAGGTTTAGGAGTTAATTTTCAAGTATTATCAAATGAGTCTCTAACTTGGTATTTAATGCCTCAAATTCGTGTAGGGCTCACAGGTTCTGAGGATTTTGGTACTGCCGCAGTAATTTATGGTGGAGGATTGAGCAGTAATACTCAAATTCCTCTTAATGATCATGCAGTTGTATCTATGATCAATATGTTGTCATTTTATAAAACGGGCTCAATTAAAGTTGGAGATTATGATAGCGGCTATGATTTGAAAAATAGCGTATTGCGTAATGGTTTAGAATATAGTCAAGTTTTGCATAAAACGGTAGCTGGCAGCCCTTTAGTCGCAAAATTATCTTATGCAAGAACCGATTTTTCTGGAGATCAACTTTATTCTGAACTATCACATGATTTTTCAGGTTCATTAGGTTTTAAAAACTTAATGCCAAATGCTTGGATTAATGAATATCGTATAGGATTTACTTATACACATGCAGGTAAAGATCTAAGTGGCTTCATGGTGAATATGGGATATACCTTTTAAAAGGATTTTGTAATGAATAAATCTATATTTGCATGTGGTCTTGGTTTAATTTCTAGCTCCGTATTTGCGGAGCTAAATGTACAGGAAACACGTCAAGACACTGTACCAATCTCTACTCCAGTGGTGGGTGTAGTAGCAACAGCAAAACAGCCAGTCGCTGAAAGCATTATACCAAATACGCCACTATTAGAGCAAAGCTTTACGTCTGTACATACAGAAGTGCCGTCGAATGTTGCTGAACTTGTCGAGGGTGAAACTACAAATAAGCATATTCTTGGTTTGAGTTATTCACGAGATAGCAAGCCTTTTTTTGTATTTGCAGAAGGTGGAATTTTTGGATTTGGTGGTGGTATTGGTTTTTCACCAAATTCATATATTGATTTAACTGCGAGTTTTAATAAAGGTTCTTGGAAAGACGTTGAATTTTCTTCATTAGAACTTATTGATGGTACGAAATATAAGTTAGACATTGATACCGATGTAAAATCATTATATGCCAACATCCGTCCTTTTGCAGGAAGCTTCCATTTAACTGTTGGTTTGGTCAATCAAAATAATAAATTTAATGGGTCGATTGAGCCAAGCAAGTTTATCCCAGAAGATATGGATATTGAAAAAATTGAACCAGAATATGTGTTTGATGATGCGATGTTTGATGCAAATGAAGTGGGTAAAGTTTATGGAAGTTTGCATTATAAAAAGAAAACCATGCCTTATATTGGGATTGGTTGGAGTCCAGCATTAACCAAGCGTTTTGGATTGACGACACAAATCGGTGCGCTGTATGCAGGTAAGCCTACGATTGAGTTGTATCCTGAAAATGGCAATCTCGCTGTACAAGATAAAAATCATACGACAACTTTAGGCGTGGCATTGGAAGCAGAAAAAGAAGCTTACAACTCAAAATTGGAATGGTTTCCTGTTGCTAAACTAGGTCTGTGGCTTCGGTTTTAATCATTTAATCTTAACTGTTTAATTTTTGCCGCATCTCCAGTGCGGCTTTTTTTAAACTTATACCTCATTTGAGGAATAGACGGTATTAAATTCTTATTTTAGTCTGAGAAGGTCATTATTTCATACGAACGAATATAAAGGAAATACAATGAATTATTCAATTATAAGTGTTTTGATGGGAAGTTTATTATTAACTGGTTGTGTTGGCAGTGGGAGTGATGATGATCCAACACCAACACCAACACCAACACCAACACCAACACCAACACCAACACCAACACCAACACCAACACCAACACCTACTCCTTCTGCCAGTGTTGCTTTACAAGTTTTTGATAGTAGTACAGGAGCGCAAATCAGTGCAGCACAAGTCAGCGTGGTGAATACGACATTATCAACAAATACTGATGTTGAGGGTAAAGCACAATTTCCAAAGGTTGCTGTTGGTAAATCAACTTTAAAAATTAGTAAAGCAGGCTTTGCTGATCAGTTTATTACAGTTGATTTGATGGATAAACAAGCACTCTCAGGAGTAGTTGTTCAAATTATCCCATTGAGATTAGGGGGGGCAGTTACCGCAACTGTAGGTGGTACAGTGACGTTAATGGGTAGTACAGCTCAGGTTGTAATTGCACCGAATAGCTTAAAACGTACAGATGGGCAGCCGATTCAAGGCAGTGTAAATGTAAGTTTTGCTTTAATTAATACAGCACAAGACATTCGTAATATGCCAGGTGATTTGGCAACACAAGTAAATAATATACGATCCCCACTTGAAAGTTTTGGTGCGATGGTTGTTGATTTAAAAGATAGTTCAGGTGCAAAAGTTGAATTAATTAGTAATCAACTTGCTGATATTCGTATTCCATTGATGACAAGAGGGATCGCTCCTACCACTATTCCACTTTATTATTTTGACCCACAGCGTGGTTATTGGTTGCAAGATGGCAATCGAGTTCTGACGTTACAACAAGATAGTAATGGCAATCGTTTTTATGCAGGAAGTTCAAGCACACTTAATACTGTGAATGCAGATGTCCCTTATCAAACAACAAACGTTGCAGGTTGTTTAGCTGATTCAAATGGTCAGCGGGTCTCAAATGCTCAAATCTTGTTAGAAGGTAAAAACTATTCTGGTTATAGTACAGCAAGAACCAATTCTAATGGTGAGTTTACAATTGCAGCTAGACAAAACTCAACTGTACTTATTAATGGGCAAGCAAATAGTTTGCGAAGTAATACTATTGAGCGTAGTGTAGTCTCTGCAAATACAACATTAAATGAATGTTTGGTTTTAACTGAGCCAAGCCAAAATGTAACAGTACGATTATCTTGGGGGAAAAATCCTGAAGACATCGATTCACATATGATTGCACCTGATGGAAGTCATATTTCTTATGAAGATGAAGGTGCATTATTACAGCATCCATTTATGAATTTAGATGTCGATGATACAGATAGCTACGGACCAGAAATTATCACTTTAAACAAGTTAATGGTTGGCGAATATCATTATTTTGTTCACAACTATTCTGAGACATCAAATCCTGGAATATTCGGTTCACCAATTAAAGTTGAATTAAATTCTCCACAAGGAACTCAGATTTTCACACCGACTACAGGTTCCGGTGAGAGTATGTATTGGAGTGCTTTTAAAATAAAAGTTGCTGATAATTGTGACATAACGGTAATTCCAACTAAGCAATGGTTAGCAACTGAGCCGAATAGCACGTCATCTGCAATTAAATATTGTTCTAAATAATTATATTTAGTTAAATCATTGTTTTATCATGACATAGTTTTTATTTTCATCTTTTGCCGCATCCCCAGTGCGGCTTTTTATTCTATTAGAAGAAAAATCAAGTAACTCACTCGATTAATCATAAAAATATTAAAAAATCCATTCTTCATTTATGGAATAGACAGCACGGAACTTTTCTTGAAGACTAAAGAAAAGTGTTTTGGGTAAGGGGATTGCGATGAAGTATTCATTATTGAGTATTTTGGTGGGAAGCTTATTGTTGGCTGGGTGTGGTGGCGGAGATAATAAAACATCTAATCAGAGTAAAGGAATCGAAACTCCTGAAAAACTAACTACAAGTAAAGTCGATTTAGCTAATCAAATTCCAATAACAACAAAGTCATTAATCAATGAAATTGTTACACCACTTGGAAGTACAGTCATTGGTGGAAATATTCCCACAGTAAACACTCCATCTGTTGCTATGGCATTAAATAAAGATGGGCAGATTGTGATGTTAGGTTTTGCTAAAAGTAATATGCCGACGATGTTGGATGAAAATTCTACGGCACTTGGTTTAGTGTACTTATTACTGCATCATCCCAAAGATGTGAGTGATGAGCAATTAGAAACCTATATTAAAGAGAGTGCAGGATTTCCTGAATTGCTCAATAGCGTAAAACAGGCTTTTAATGCAGGGCAAATTGTTTCTAATGACATGACGATTCTAAAACAGTCCCTAAATGTGGCGAATCAAGTATATGACCGTCTTGATACTGTACCTAAAACTGCTATGGCAAGAGCTTTACCTATAGACCCTGCTGTAGAATCGCCTTATCCATTCAGTTTGATTAAAAATGAAAAAGCACTAGGTAGTATTACAATCAATGAATCAAAGCGTCTAGTAAACAGTATACCTTTAGCATGGGACGCAACGGCAAAGGATTATCAAGGTAATATTTTACCAAATGGCAAGATAAAAATACCTATGGCTTCACTGGGCAACCGTATTGCAACAGGAGTAAGTGATTGGGGAATTATAGGATTAGCGACAGATTATTTTGGTTCTCAGGATGTGATTATTCCTGATGATAATGGTAAAACATTTTCTTTAACGGTAGAGCAGACGAATGAAACTCGTATCACAAATATGTCCTCAGCATTAGCAGATTTAATTGCAATTGAGTTAAAAGTATTGGCAGAAACAGATGGAGAAAAATGTGCTGCGGAGGTTACCAAGGCAGTCATGACTGGGTTGAATATAGAACAATTGGCAAAAGGAGGTGCGAGTGGTTTTATTGATAGTTTAAAAATTGATAAAGTTCAGCTTTCTAATGCAATGAAAGCCTATAAAATAAGTGCGAGTTGTGCGCCAAGTTTAGGTAAAAATATAGAAAAAATTGCTACGGCTATTGCTCCAAAATTATTTTATGTTTATCAAGCTTATAAGGCTCTAGAGAATACTTATAAATATGCTAGTGTTGCAGAACGTCTTTACATTATAAATAAAGAATGGGAAACAAAAGAGACTTATACGGTCTGTATGGGACAAAATGGAAAAATTTCA
Source organism: Acinetobacter modestus (assembly GCF_014636095.1). GTDB lineage: Bacteria > Pseudomonadota > Gammaproteobacteria > Pseudomonadales > Moraxellaceae > Acinetobacter > Acinetobacter modestus. The sequence continues at coordinate 750,460 of NZ_BMDV01000001.1, read as the reverse complement.
AATTGTGCTGTTAAATTTAAACTTCAACCAGAAGGAGCTATAGTTGCAACCGCAGGGGCAGAAATTCCAATTATTTTAAAAGCTTATGATAAAAATGATAAAGAAACGTTATTACCGAATAGTTTAAAATTTCAAACAGATGACATTCAAAAATTAAGTATTAATGCTGATAATACAAAACTGACAGCATTAAAACAGGGAGTTGTACAACTTAGAGCTTTAGACCCGACCACAGATAAGAAAAATGATTTTCCAATAGAGATTGTTTATCCTCGTTTTAAAGAAAGTGAAATTACCATTAAAGAGGGTGAAACGGTAACTTTACCTTTAACTGATCAGAAAGGGCGAACTATTCAATATAATGGATTAACAGAATGGTCGAGTGGGGATGAGGCGGTTGCCAATGTTTCTACTTTTATGTTTGATCCTAAAAAATATGCTGGAACACAAATTGTAATTAAAGGACTTAAAGTAGGGGAAACAAATATAACAGGAAAAAATTTAACAGATGGTAGTTTAATTGGGGTAAGGGTTAAGGTTGAAAAAGAGCAACCCATAGTACCAAAATTTACTGGACAGGTAATTCCAGAAAATAGATGGTCAGGAGCAGCAGCTTTTCAAATTAAAATAAAATATCAGTGTGAGGAAAATTGTGAAGCTATTAAATATATTCGTAATATTTGGGCTGAGACTCACTGTGATTATATAATTAATACTCCTGATCAGCCTAGTGCTTCTGGTTCAGGAGAATGGACTTTCTTTTCTAAGATAGATCAAGAGAAAGGATATTTAACATTACCTAGCCCAATAGGAACATTAGGTTTATCTTCTGAAGGTAGTATGAGTATATCATGTTATGCAATAAGGGCTGGTTTTCAAACTAATTATGATAATCAAATATATAATTGGAATGTCGCATCTGGTTCTGGTTCAGGAGTTTATGATCCATCTGCTGGACTGTGAATGTAAATTCTGATTTTATTATGGGTGACATAAGATATTTAAAGTTATTATAAAATTGGAGCTTAATAGAAGTATAAATAAGGATGAATCATCATCCTTATTTGAAACCTTTAAAAATACTTAATTTTAATAAAAATAGAGCAGAGGTTCATATGAAAGATGATTTAGAAAAAGATCTACAAGAAGAAATTGAAAAATCGGCTTGGTGGGCAAAAATGAATTTAACTTGTGCCCATATTGTTTATTTTGTTTCGATTGTAGCAAGTTTTGCCGCATCTATTTTAGCAGCTAAAAGTGGCGATAATCCTAATTTTGCTACCTATGCAGCAGTTTTCTCTGCTTTATCGGGTGCAGCTTTAACCATAAGTAGCACTTTTCGATTTGATGAACGATCTCGATGGTTTGAAAATAGAAACAAGTTACTTCAAGGATACTATCGAAAACTCAGAGATGATGAAACGTGTGATGCTGTTGCTTTAAGCCTTGAATATAGTGAAAAGATGAAAGAACTAGAAAAAGGATGGCCAGGCTTTGGAAATATTAAACAATAAGAGTAGTCAGTCTTTAAATTTTTTAATCTTATTATTGTGAAGTAAAGTTGAAAAATATTTTAAAATATATTTACATTTAAAATTAAGTTATAAATTTTAACCACTTATCGTCTAAATTAAAAAAATATTGAAAAATAAATCCTGTAGTATGAGTATTATACAAATAAGAAAAAATGAGGTTAATGTAAAATACTTAAAATGAATTCTAGTTAAAATTTTTTTAAATGATAATTAATGAAAAGGAAATAACTATGTCAACTCCACAGCTTAGTCGTGAAAATGCTTTAAAAATATTAGAATGGAAAGGTATTTCTCTAGAAAAAAAACCTCTAATTTTGCTGGGGGTTCGAGGTTATTATTTAGATACAATGGGAGTCAAAGGAAATAATGATCGCGGGATTTATGATGATGCTTTTTTTTGGATAACACCTACTTCATTCATTTCCTATAATGGTAATACAGACCCAAGTAGTTATAAGAAAGGGCAAGGGTTTGATGAGAAAAAAGGTATGGCAATGTTGCAAACAGGAAAGTGGTGGTATAAGGCGGGAATACATCATGGTAAAAGTAAAACTTATCCAGCTTTTATACAAGCTGATGATGTAACCGTAATACGGGATGGTAAAGCAAAAGATTATCCACATACAGGTAAATTTGGTATTAATATTCATAAAGGGGGAGTAAATACGACGAGCTCTGAAGGATGCCAAACTATACTTTCATCTCAATGGGATTCATTTAGATCATTTGGTTATGAAAAAATTAAACAATATAAATTAAAGAATTTTATTTATTGTTTAGTTGATGAAAATGATATTAGAGAGAGTGGTGTGTTAAAGCTAATTGAAAAATAAGCTAGTAATAAAATATAAACTATAAAAGGTGTAAGATTATGGCTGATCAAGATTTAGTATTAAGTATTAAGAAAGATGTAGAAATAAACAATATGATACAGAAAATTAAAGAAAAGATTGGAAAAGAACCGATTTCTGATCTTGAAGATGATCAGGGGAATCAATATGTAGATATTGTTTTAGAGGGTGGAGGCGTATTAGGTATTGCTTTAGTAGGTTATACTTATGCAATGGAACAAGCAGGCATTCGATTTCTTAATATTGCAGGAACTTCGGCAGGAGCTATTAATGCGATGTTTTTAGCAACACTAGGCAAAGCTAATGAAATTAAAAGTGATCAAATGATTAAGTTGCTTGCAGATATGCCTATGGAGGATTTCATTGATGCTGAACCAGCATTCAAAAAGATATTATTTAATTGGATTGAAGGAAAGAAACCCTCTTTTTTTTCTTTTAATACATTAATTGCATTAAAAAAATTATATGCAAAAATCTCTAATGGAGAAGTAAGTTTTAATACAGGTCGACCATTTGAGAAATGGTTGGAGGAAAATATTCCGATAAATACGACAGAAAAATTATCAAAAAATTTAGAAAATTCCTCAAGTTTATTGAAAATTAGAAAGAGTGCAAAAAGAGATTATATTGATCCTAAAACTGGAAAGATATTTAACAGAGAGTATGATTTAGAGCGTTTAGCTAAGGATTTTTCAAAGCATAAGTTAGCTTTAATTACTGCTGATATCACAACGACAAGCAAAGTTACCTTACCTGAAATGGCAGAATTATATTGGCAAAATCATATGTCTTTACATCCCGCAAAATATGTTCGAGCATCTATGTCAATTCCTGTATTTTTTGAACCAGTTAAAGTCTATCCTCCTAAAGGTCAAGATCAATTATGGAAAGATTCTGTTGGCTATGAAGGGACAATTCCTGATGAAGCTACACTAGTAGATGGTGGAATAGTCTCAAACTTTCCGATTGATGTATTTCATAAGCGTGATGCTATTCCTTTATGTCCTACATTTGGTATAAAATTAGGAATTGATCGTCAGAGCCCAAGTAAATATAAAAATTTAATAGATTTTGCTGGTCTTGTATTTGATACCGCAAGACAAACGGCAGACTATAATTTTATTTTTCAAAATCAAGATTATAGACAGTTGATCGCATATGTCGATTTAGAGGGTAATAAAGTATATCGTTTTAGTTGGCTAGAGTTTAATATGAATCATGATAAGAAATTGGCATTATTTAAATTGGGGGTTCAGGCTGCTTATGAATTTATTGTAACTGGCAATCCTAATATTCATTTGCAGTCATTTGACTGGATGGATTATAAAAAAACCAGAGAGAAAATGTTGTAAATTATTGATTATAACTATGGTTTTTTTTTGTGAAAAAATATTTTATTATGCTAAGTGCTTTGTTCTGTATTTTTATACAAAACATATGGGCAAATATAAGTCCTCAACCTCGTATTATTAATGGTGATACAGCATCCGAAGCACAAATGCCGTGGCAAGTAGCATTGGTCACTAATCCTTTGGATGCTTATCAATCTTATGTCTGCTCTGGTAGCCTAATTGCAGACCGTTGGGTAGTGACAGCAGCCCATTGCGCTGAGCAACTGAAAAAGTTAAACAAAGATTATTATGTTTTAGTTGGTACAAACAATTTACAGGACAATCAACAAGCTCAAATCATAAAAGTTAAACAGTCTTATATTCATGAACAATATAATAATCGTATTTATGACAATGACCTTGCTTTATTAGAGTTGGAACGTGCAGTTGATTTTATAAAATGTGGTATAAACTGCCAAACAATCGATTTGATCAATCCCGTTATAGAAAAGCAAAATGCACCGATTACTACTCTTGTAAAAGTTGCAGGGTGGGGTGTATTAGAGGATTGTGAAAATAGCCAGTCTGGAATCTGCCAGCAATATTCAGGGAAAATGATCCGAAATCCTCAACTTTACCCAACAACTTTAAGATATACGACATTAAAACTAACACATTGCCTATCTTCTTCATCCTTATATCAAGTAAAACAAATTACTGAGAATATGCTTTGTGCTGAATCACCTGTACAGTATCAACCTAGAGATACTTGTTTAGGCGATAGTGGGGCTGGTTTAACAATCGAAAATGATTTTAATAGGCCCTATTTATTAGGAATCGCAAGTTGGGGTGTGGGGTGCGCAAAGTCTGGTTATCCTGGTGTATATACACGGGTAGCAAATTATAATAGTTGGATTAATCGATATATTCATCCAGAAACCGCTTCTGAACAAAACGCGATATCTAGTAGTACGAGTGGTGGTAGCGTAAGTATTTTTGTGCTTTTAATGTTATTAGGATTGAGTGTTATACGTTGGTGGTCGATTCAGTATAAATAATATCGTTTCTAAAGATGATTATAAAAACTTCATCAATAATTGTACCAGTTCACTTTGCCGATGGGTTCGGGTTTTTTTGAAAATAGCCTGTAAATGCTTTCTAATCGTATCGACTTGGATGTCTAATAAACTTGCAATTTCTTTTAATGTTTTGGAATCTAACAACTGTTCGCAGATTTTATTTTCTACAGGCGTAAACAGGAAAATTTGTGTGTATAGCTCTCTTTGATATTTGGCCTTGTGTTTCAAACAAGAAAAGGTCGCTAATACGACAGGACGTAAACCAAAAATCTTATGTGCTTTTTCTGGAATGAGTAAATCTAAGGTTAAAAATAAATCATGACTAAGAACTATTGTTTTAGTCCGTTGCGTATAACTCAGGGTTTGATAATGATTATAATTCTTTTCTAACTCGAATAGATGCTGGTTAAATTGAATTTTGTGCTGTTCATCAAATACAAATCGACTTTGTTGTAGATGAAAGTGTGGGTTATTTTCGCATAATTGTTTGACCTCATCATTTAATTCTAAAATAGTTCCATTCAAATTGATGATTGCAATTGGTTGTTTAATTTTTTGGATCAGCTGAGAGCCTAATAAGGTACGTGTTGAATATTCAAAATGATGACGATGCTGCTGAATCTTTTGTTGCAATATCGGCAACATGTTATAAATAGGTTGTAACTCTGAATTGCTCAAAGCACCTCGTTGAGGGCTGGTTAGAAGTGCCAAGATTACACAAATTTTTTGATCATAAATCAGTTGAATTGCAGAACCAAACTGTATATTCAGTGGTTGTAAAACTTGTTGATAGACTTGTGTTTGGTTAATTTCTTGTTCTGTAAAATGTTGTGAATCATGCATCCAGCCCTGAAATGGTGCAGAGATCGATTTTTTTAAACGTGGGTCATCATCAATCTCTAAGCGTACATTGGTCAAAGCCACTTGATTAAGATAGTCTGCATCAATACTAAGACCATGATGTATGCTAAAAGACAAGGCTTGGACTTGGAGATCAACTGCTAGAAGTTGAGATAATTGTATATTAAAGGCATGATTCATATATTCCAAAAACATGACCCAATCATCAATATCCTGAACTTTTTCCAAGATTTCCATAACCGCATTTTGTTTGGTTAGATCCATCTAAAACCACGATAATAAATCATACGATTTTAGCTATTTTATAGAAGCTTCTTGAGCACGAGAATTAGTAAAAATAAAAAATGTGATTTATTTAAATAAATATCCGATGAAATGCAAAAGCGATTGAATTTTAATCTAATTTAAGGATATGTCATCTTTATAAACGTAGAAATATGTAGAATGATTTACAATCTGATAGCTTCTGATGCGAATATTCTCTACAGTATTCCTTGAAAATTATTTTAACTGAGTGATTTATGCGCGGTCTTTATCTGATTACCAATGATGATCCCCTCCAATTATTATTAGAAAAATTAGATGTGGCTTTGGCGACGGGTAATATTGCTATTTTACAATACCGCCGTAAAAAAGTGGCAATAGTAGCTCAGCCATCCGAAGTTCAACAAATCAAAGTACTTTGTGAAAAATACCAAGTTCCATTTGTAATTAATGATGATTTAGCTTTGGCAGAACAATTTGGTTTAGGTGTGCATCTTGGGCAGTCTGATGGCGAAATTATTGATGCGGCTGCACGTCTACCACAGGGGGTGATTATTGGGCGAACTTGCTTAAACTCCTTAGAACTGGCTGAAAAGGCAATTGCCGAAGGTGCAACTTATGTTGCATTTGGTGCAGTCTATGCCACTTCAACTAAACCTGAAGCAGGTAATGTTGGAATTGCAGTCATTCAACAAGCAAAGCAGAAGTTTGAAGTACCAATATGTGCCATTGGTGGTTTGACCGTTCAAAATTCCCAAGTGGTCATCGAGGCAGGAGCAAGCCTTTGTGCAGTAATTAGTGATATATTAGGGCGGTCAACAGCCGAAATTCCTGCTCGTGTAAATGCATGGGCAAAGTTATTTGCATAATTTTTTGCATCGTTTCGACATTTTATTCTTCGATTCTAGGTTGAGTCTTTTATGAGTTTATCTCCAAAGCAAGAACAGTTATTTAGACAAGCAAATAAACATATTCCAGGTGGTGTCAATTCACCTGTACGTGCATTTAACGGTGTTGGTGGTACGCCTGTCTTTATCGAAAAGGCAAAAGGTGCATACTTGTGGGATGTCGATGGGAAGCGTTATGTGGATTATGTTGGTTCATGGGGACCAATGATTTTAGGTCACGCGCATCCCGATATTATCCAAGCGGTACAAACCGCAGCAGAAGATGGCCTAAGTTTTGGTGCACCAACGGTATATGAAACCACTTTGGCAGACACTATTTGCGAGATTATGCCTTCAATTGAATTGGTACGAATGACCAGTTCAGGAACTGAAGCGACTATGACCGCGATTCGTTTGGCGCGTGGTTATACTGGACGTGACAAAATCGTAAAATTTGAAGGCTGTTACCATGGCCATTCAGATTCGTTATTGGTGAAAGCAGGATCAGGTTTACTCACTTTAGGTGAAGGTGAGCCAACTTCAAAAGGTGTACCTGCTGATTTTGCAAAACATACCTTAACGTTGCCATATAACAATATTGAAGCTTTAAAAGAATGCTTTAGTAAGTTTGGTCATGAAATTGCAGGGGTCATCATTGAGCCTGTGGCGGGAAATATGAACTTGGTGACGCCAATCGATGGCTTCTTACAAGCGATTCGTGATGTTTGCGATGAGTACAAATCGGTATTCATTATTGATGAAGTGATGACGGGTTTCCGTGTTGCTTTAGGTGGTGCACAATCTGTTTATAACGTAAAACCAGATTTAACGACTTTAGGAAAAATTATTGGTGCGGGCTTACCTGTTGGTGCTTTTGGTGGTAAACGTGAAATCATGCAATGCATCGCACCTTTAGGTGGTGTTTACCAAGCAGGCACATTGTCGGGTAATCCATTGGCAATGCGTGCCGGTATCGCGATGTTTAAACATCTACGTGAACCTGAATTTTATGACAAGCTTTCGGTACAGCTCGCAAAATTACTTGCAGGTTTACAGGTTGCGGCAGATGAAGCAGGCATTCCATTTAAAACGCAACAAGTGGGTGGCATGTTTGGTTTGTATTTTACCGATCAAGAAGACATTACTAGCTTTGATTCGATGTTAGCTTGTGATGTTGAAGCATTTAAGAAATTCTTCCATGGCATGTTAAAGCGTGGTGTGTATTTAGCTCCCTCGGCATTTGAAGCTGGATTTATTTCATCTATGCATTCAGATCAAGATATTGCAGAGACCATTCAGGCAGCAAAAGAAACTTTTGCAGAGATGAAGGGCTAAGATATAAAAAGCAAGCATACTGAGTGTGCTTGCTTTACAAAAATTACCAATCTCGTGTTGCTATAAGCTCTTCTATATCTGCATCAGCAAACCCATAAGCGCCGGCAATCACATCAAAATCATGCGCAATTGCCTCTCGTGCTGCCGTTTCGATTTCACTTTCTTTTTCCCAAAACTCTTCTTGCAACTCGTTAAATTGGTCAGTTGTTGCATGAGTCAAAACATAGAGTTCTGCCAAAGTTTTGGGCTGTGTTAGCTCAATTTTTTGACAAAGTGCGATGAGAATATTTTCACCTTTTTTCACCAAATCATCAGGGAAATATGAATCGTCATACATATCTGTTAAGAAAGCATAATTTGCCATTTTCTCATTTTGAAGTTGCATATTTTTCTCTCAATATTTTAAGGTGATTTGATATTTTCTATATAAAAATAGCGAGATAGTAAAATTAAATCGCTAAGCTCAATCTTATACTCGCAGTGTCTTGTGCAATGCTGACAGGTCAATGCTGGTTTAAGTTACTTTATTTTTTGTAATTTCGATATTGATATCAAATCAAATTTAAAAAACTTTATTTAAAACTATTGAGTTCATGGTGGCATACACCATTTAGAGAAAACGATCAGTATTATTTGGGACTTAAATGTGAGTCATGCTAAAAAATAACCGAGTTAGCTAAAATTTGATTGTAATTTCTCTCCAAGCTTTTTATGATTGCCCGCTTGTTTTCATCCAGTCGTTGGAAGGTACGCTTGAGTAATTTTCTAAGTGAACATTTGATTCATCGTGATGAAGATTTTATGGTGATCCATAAACCTGCTGGGCTTCTAACAGTGCCAGGGAAAACACCCGATTTACAAGACTGTTTGATCAATCGTTTATTAAAATTAGAACCCAAAACTCTACTCATTCATCGTTTAGATCGTGACACTTCAGGTATTCTAGTCTTTGGTTTATCTAAATTTGGACAAAGCAGTATTTCACGTCAATTTCAAGATCGACAAACTTCAAAAATTTATCAAGCTTTGATTGCTGGACATTTAGAAGGTCAGGGCACAGTCGATATTCCTGTGATTTATGATCCAAGTCGTCCACCGCTGCATATTGTTGATGCTTCATATCACAAACCTGCATTAACAGAATGGCAAGCCATTGAGCATTTAGAAATTCAAGGACAAGCGGTAACTCGAGTTAAATTGATTCCGATTACAGGCCGTTCACACCAACTTCGTGTGCATATGCAATATCTAGGTCATCCAATACTAGGAGATACCTTATATGCAACTCCTGAACAGCAACAGCTTTATGCACGTTTGTGTCTTCATGCAACACAACTCAGCTTCACTCATCCTAAAACAGGCACTCAACTGAGTTTTGATTGTTCTGTACCATTTTAATCGTATTTTTTTGATCTAAAGAGATGTAAAGCGCGCTATTTCAGTCAGCTTTATGTCAAAATATTAGGGTTATTTGCGTGGCTGAATTTCACGTAAATACCAAATTTAAAACTACATAAAGTAGCTTAAACTTTCGTCAGTTTAAGGCATACAATATGTGGGCTAACATGAGAAAAGGTGGAATAAATTGCAGCCGTTTGCTATTGGTCAACGTTGGTTATCAGATACAGAAACTGAACTCGGTCTAGGTGTTCTTATTGATGTAGATGAGCGTTCTATCAGTATTTTATTCCCTAAAAGTGATGAAACTCGTGTATATGCACGAAACAATGCGCCTTTATCTCGCATCATCTTTAATGTCAAAGATGAAGTGCAAGATCAAGAAGGTGTTAAGTGGATTGTTGAATCGGTTGAAGACCGTCATGGCGTGCTTCGTTACGATGTCGTTCGTAGCCTCGAAAATGGCGAACAAGAACGTAAGTCATTGAACGAAACTCGTATCGGTGCGCAAATTCAGCTATCAAAACCTTTAGAGCGTTTGTTAGCGAGCCAAATTGATTATAAAGAATGGTATGACCTTCGTATTGAAGCGATGTTATTACAAGCGCAGATGCATACTAGCCCTTTACGTGGTTTTTTAGGTGCACGTGTTGGTTTAATTCCTCACCAACTTTATATCGCACACGAAGTGGGTAAACGTTTTGCGCCACGCGTATTGTTAGCAGATGAAGTCGGTCTTGGTAAAACCATTGAAGCGGGTTTGATTATCCATCAACAACTGAAAACAGGGCGTTCAGAGCGTATCCTGATTTTAGTGCCCGATTCGCTGCAATATCAGTGGATGATTGAGATGCGTCGTCGTTTCAATTTACAATTTTCTCTATTCGATTTAACCCGTACTGCTTCGATCAAAGAACATGATCCTGATCTCAACCCATTCCTGACTGAGCAATGCATTATTGCGAGTGTCGATTTGATGGTTGACCATGATGATTTGCGTGAGCAAGCGGTTGAGGCAGGTTTTGATTTACTGGTTGTCGATGAAGCACACCATTTAATGTGGAGTGAAGAAGAAGGCGGTAATGATCGTTATGATCTTGTCGAAGAGTTGGCTGAACAAACAGCGGGTGTCTTACTTCTCACTGCAACGCCTGAACAATTAGGTGTTGAAAGTCATTTTGCACGTTTACGTTTACTTGATCCGCAACGTTTTAGTAGCTTAGATCGTTTCCTTGACGAAGAAGAACAATATCAGCAAACAGCTAAAGTTGCTGAAGTCTTAATGTCAGATGAAGCACTGACTGAAGAACATCTTGCTGCTCTGGATGGCTTATTGGGTCATCGTATTGATGATCAGCCTGAACAGCGTATGCGTGCAATTCACGAGTTGCTAGACCGTCACGGTACAGGTCGTATTTTATTCCGTAATACACGTGAAGCGATCCAAGGTTTCCCAGGTCGTGATTGCCAGCCAGCACCTTTGCCAGCACCAGAAGATTGGTCATTTGATGGCAAAATGCGTGAGCAAATGTGGCCAGAAGAAGGTCAACTCGATGGTGCTTGGATGGAAAATGATCCTCGTGTGCCATGGTTGATGGAAGTTCTACGCAAAGATTTAAAACATAAAAAAGTGTTGTTGATTGCACGTAGTGGACCAGTAGTTGAAGCGCTTGAAAATGTATTGCGTTTACATGCAGGTATTCGTACAGCAATGTTCCATGAGGGCATGAGCTTATTAGAGCGTGACCAAGCGGCAGCATACTTTGCCGAAGACAGTTATGGCGCTCAGATTCTTCTCTGTTCGGAAATTGGTTCTGAAGGTCGTAACTTCCAGTTTGCCAGTGACTTGATCTTATTTGATTTACCTGCAAACCCTGACGTACTTGAACAACGTATTGGTCGTCTAGATCGTATTGGTCAGGAAAATCGCATTCAAATTCACGTGCCATATTTGATCGGTACAGCGCAAGAGCGCATGTTCCGTTGGTATAATGAAGCATTGAATATTTTCAGCAATATTTCTCCAACGGCGCAAACGCTGCAAGAGAACTTTATTGTTGAATTGAAAGACTGTTTATTGGCAGATCAAGGTCAGACGTTTGAGGATTTACTTGAAGAAGTGAATGTACAACGACAAGCTTTGGAAGCTGAGTTACAAGCTGGTCGTGATCGTTTGCTTGAGTATAACTCTTGTCGCCCAGTCGTTGCACAGGGCATTGTACAAGCACTTGAAGACTATGATGACAACACGACTTTGCCAATGTTCGTGAAGCGTTTCATGTCATCGACCAATATTGACTTTGATGAGCAAAGCAACGGTACTGTGATCATCAAACCAACGGATCAAATGCAAGTCCAAGGAATTACCTTGGACGAAGAAGGCATGACAGCAACTTTCTATCGTGATCAGGCTCAGATCCGTGAAGATGCACAATATTTGACCTTGGAACACCCATTTATTGAAAGTGTTATGGAAATGATCCGCACACAATCATTTGGTAGCACTAACGTTGCATTACTCAAATCGAATGCGTTAAAACAAGGTTCGGTCTTACTCGAAGTTTGGTTTAAGGTCGATGTAGTTGCACCAAAAGGGTTGAACTTACCGTCAAGTTTGCCGAAGCAATTGATTCGCGTATTACTGAGTGAAACAGGCCAAGATTTATCTGCCAAGATCGATCCAAGTATTTTGCGCCCATATTTGCATCATCTCGATGGCAATAGCTGCCGTCAAGTTGTAAAAGCACGCCGTGATGTAATTGAAGAGCGTTACGCACAAGCTTTAGATATTGCCAAAACCTCTTTGCCTGAATTGATGCAACAAGCTAAAGAGCATTATGGCAGTAAATGGCAATATGAAATTGATCGTTTAACTTATCTTAAGCAATTTAACCCAAGTATTCGTCAAGATGAAATTGAGCGTTTACAAAAGTTCCAGAAAGAGGGTCTAGGTTTATTAGATGGTCTTTCTGTGACTCCAGAAGCGATTCAAGTCTTAGTTGTAGTTAAACCATAATTACGACTGATGTAATAAAAAAGAGGACAAATCATGTCCTCTTTTTTATGTCGTGAATATACTTAGTTTTGATCGATATTAGCCTCTAAGAACCATAAATATTGATCCAGATCTTCGAGTGCTGCATGGATAATATCTTCAGAGATTGGATCTTTAATTTGCTCGATTGTATCTCGAAGATGATTTGCAACGACACCATAACGATCAGCCAGCTCTTTTAAGTGATCTTGCACTGCATGGATTGCAACAGGGTAAGGCTTGAGATGTGAGGTCTCCGAAACCGTTTGGGTTGTTCCGAGCGCTGTTCCACCGATCTGTACCGCACGCTCTGCGACATTATCTAAATGGGTAATCAATGAAGTACGGAACATATCTAACATTTCATGTACCGCAATAAAATTACTACCCCGCATATTCCAGTGCGCTTGTTTGGTAAGCAATGATAGATCAATAAGATTTGCAAGAATTTGATTTAAAATTTTAACGGTGGCTTCTTTGATAGAATCATCTAAATTATTACGTGTATATACTTTCAAAGCCGCTGCTGAAGAATTCATAGTTACCTCATTCAATTATAATGTGATGAAACATCGTGAATAAAAACCATTTTGTTCTAGCTTAAGCGCAGAATGCCTGAATGAATGTTTTAATTCGCAAGGCTTTTGTAATTTTCCTTATCATCATTTTTCTTTTTATTACTTTGCTAAATCAGTCGCAATGATAGATAGATTGATCTAATGAATCTGAATAGCCCGAATATAATTCAGATCAAACCAGCATCTTTGCATTCTAATTTAATGTAAGCATAAAAAATCGGTGCAACGATTAAGCCACTCAAGCCAAAAATCGATTCAAAGATTAGCATAGCCAAGAGTACTTCCCATGCACTCGCATTAATTTTTGTACCAATAATTTTTGCATTTACGAAATATTCAAGTTTATGAATAATGACTAAATATGCTAAAGCGATGGCTGCTACTGAGAGTGAAATGGTTAAGCCAGCCATAATAATTAAAGTATTTGAAATCAAGTTACCAATAATAGGTAAAAGACCAAAAATGAAGGTCAGAATAGTCAGTGTTTTAGCAAAAGGTAAATGGATATGGAATAGAGGCAAAACGATAAAAACAAAAATGATGAATAGTGCTGTATTAATTAAAGAGATTTTTACTTGAGCAAAGACAACATTTTTGAATGAAATCGAAAGCTTCTGAATACGATGTAAAATAGCAGCTTTAAAGACTGGTTGTGGTGCATGCTGCTTAAAGTTCTGAATAGAAACCAAGATACCTACAATTAAACCGATCAGCATGGTAGCTAAGTTATGCAGAATATCGGTACCTGTATTTTTAACAATCGAAATATTATTTTTGATGAAGGACAAGATCTGATTCTTGATATCTGCAACACTATGAGGAAGATAACCAGGGACATATTGACTCATTTCAGCTTGGAATTTAATGAGGGTTTGATCAATCTTAAAGTTAAACGAGTTAAGACCTGTTCCTTTTAAATCATAGATCACAAAGCTAATTAAACTGGTAATAAAAAAGCCAATCAAAAATGTGGTCAAAATTCCAAGAATAATACTGATAAAGATACGCGCACGTTGTCCATCAATATGTTTTTCAACAATTGAGCTTAGACTGTTAATAATTTCGAAAATCAAGAAACCTGCAAAAAAACTAGGCAACAAATGCAGGGGAATGACCATCATTAAAAATAAAAACATCAGAATAAAACTGGCGATGATACTTTGACGGTCATTGAGAAGGGTCATGATCTGTATGCCTAAATTTGCTTGTAGTTATGATAAATGACAAAGATATATACTTAATGACGATAGTCTATGCTGATGAAATTGCTTAATCAATTTCCATTTTATCGAAATGACGAGCGCCTTCTAAAATCATACGAATCATTACCATGGTTTGCTCTGCAACGTCAGTTCGTTGTTCAGCAGGTAAATCAATCACTTTTGCGCCCATATTGAATACCAATTGGGTAATCGCTTTAGCCGCAATGTCAGCATGACTGATTTTACTATTATTCATTTGTTCTAGGCGAATCAGGTCTTCTTGTAATTCTTGCTGAAAGAAATTCAGCTGACGGTCTACAGCAAGTTTATATGAGGTTGAGCCTGTATAACCTTCGCGTAATAACAAGCTGAGATAACCTTCATCGGCATCTAACTGTTGAATGAAAACTTCAACTGAACTTCGAATAATGCTTTGCTGCATAGATGCCTGCAAACGCGCTTCGCGAATGATTTTACGTAATACCAAACCTGCACGATCGATCAGAGCGATAGCCAGTTCATCAATATCTTTAAAATGTCGATAAAAACTATTTGGTGCAATGCCTGCTTCACGCGCTACTTCACGTAAGCTCAAAGATGCAATACTTTTTTGTGGACCAATTAAATTCAGTGTCGCCTGAAAAAGTTCTTCTTTGGTAATGGTTGCTTTTCTACCAACCGAACGTACAGGAGATTTCATAGCAATGACATCTTGTTCATTTAGTGTGTCATGACCGAGCGGTAAAAAAGTAGAAGACTGAACCATTATTTTCAAAATATAAGTAAGCTACTCGGGATTATAGCGATTGTCTGACTACTTGGGAAATGTAAATTCTTATACGAATATATATACAAATATATATACATATGTATAATAATTAAAAAATGATCAGAGTTCCCGCTCATGCAAGCAGTCGAAAAGAGAATTTCTCTATTCAATTCAATAGCCCAAAGCGTAATTACGAACCATGATGCCAATTTTTGGCTACAAAAAATCAATCCACTGTGGTCTTTGAATCAATCACTCGCCAAAGTTGTAAAAAAACAAACGGTAGCTAAAGATACGGTGAGTCTTATTTTGCAATGCAATCGTCATGTACAGCGTGGTGCAGCAGGACAACATCATCCTGTCACTGTTGAAATTGCAGGGCGTCATTACGAACGCACGTATAGCTTGATGCAATTAGATGCAGATCATCTCTGTTTAACCGTCAAAAAAGTTGATCAAGGTTTGGTGAGTTCATGGTTGGTTGAGCAATCTAAAGTAGGGGATATTGTCTATTTAGGGCAACCTTATGGCGATATGCAGCAGCATATTCAAACTCCTAACTTGTTATTACTTGCAGCAGGTAGCGGCATTACCCCGATGCTGAGCCTGATCGAAAGCTTGAGTCAAACCAAGCAGTTTTTGACGACATCTGTACAGTTGATGTATTGGGTGAAAACTCAGGCCGATGCAGCCTATGCTGAATATTTAAAAGAAACAGCGGAAAACTTTCCCCATTTCAGTTATCAAATCTTTTATACCCAAGCGCAAGATCAACGTTTGAACCAAAGTTATGTTGATCAAATTTCAGTTTTAAATGAAACCACTGTATATGCCTGTGGTCCATCGGGTTTTGTGAGTACAGCAGAAAAATTATTTTCTTGTGCTGCTTTGCTTCAAACCGAAGCTTTTAGTTTAAGCCAATTTGATGTGGATGCTTCGGAAACTGGTTTTATAAATGTGAGATTGACTCAATCCAACAAAACGGTTGCGATACCTAAAGGGCAATCCATTCTTTCTAGTTTGGAACATCAAGGGATTAAACCTAATCATGGTTGTCGTATGGGCATTTGTAATAAATGCGCCTGCACTAAAGCACAAGGCTCAACGAAGAATTTGTTGAATGGTTCAGCGAATCATGAACCAACTCAACTATTAAAAATTTGTGTAAATTCCGCTCAGTCTGATCTAGTGATTGATCTATAAATGAGAAATTAATTATGAATATGCCTGTTAAAATTGAATATTTTAAAAATCCTAAAAATCGTGATTTAACTGCTTCAGAATTAGATGCTTTTGCTCGAGAATTAGATCAGATCAAGCAAGAAGTATTGGATGACTTAGGCGAAAAAGATGCGAAGTATATTCGTCGTGTTTATTCGTCAATCCGTTATAGCAGCTTACTCGGACGAGCTTTGTTGTTTGCAGGATGGTTTCCACCAGCATGGTTATTAGGAACGGGGTTATTGGGTTTTGCCAAAATTATGGAAAACATGGAGTTAGGTCATAATGTGATGCATGGACAATATGACTGGATGAATGATCCAAAATTTAATGGTCAGACTTACGAATGGGATACCGTTGGAACCTCAGATAATTGGCGTCAAACACATAACTACAAACATCATACTTATACCAATGTGAAAGGTATGGATGATGATGTGGGTTATGGTGTATTTCGCTTATTTCCAGAACAACGTTGGACAAAGTTTACTTTAATTCAACCGATTTATATTGTGCCATTCAGCTTACTATTCCAATGGGGAGTCGCAATTCAAAATCTTGAACTCGGCAAAGTGATTTATAAGCGTAAATCAATGGCGCAATTTAAACGAGAATGGCAACCAGCGCAGAAAAAAATAGCGAAGCAACTTTTTAAAGATTATGTATTTTTCCCATTGATTGCAGGACCTTCAGCGATCCCAGTTTTTACTGGAAATTTAGTTGCTAATGGGATTCGTAATATTTGGACTTTTAGTATTATTTTTTGTGGTCATTTTACTAAAGATGCTGAGGTCTTCCCAAAAACTGTTTTACAGAATGAAAGTCGCGGTCATTGGTACATGCGTCAAATTCGTGGTTCTTCTAATTTAACAGGTTCAGAAGCATTTCATATTTTGACAGGACATTTGAGCCATCAAATTGAACATCACTTATACCCAGATATTCCCGCTCGCCGCTATCGTCAAATTGCACCTAAAGTGGAAGCTGTATGTGAGAAATATGGTTTAAATTACAATAATGCTAGCTTTGTAAAACAATTCGGTGAAGTGGTCGGGCGTATTTTTAAATATGCGCTTCCTTTTAAAAAGTAAAAAATAACTTAAGCAGAAGAGCCCCGAATAGCATGTTCGGGGCTTTTTACTTTTATTTTTTCTTTTTTGAAACCCACATGGTAATAGTGGCGTGAAAGACTTTTTCATTTTGTTGATCAAGTACATCAACATTCACCAGATATTCTCCAGCTTTATCCCAATCGTAGTGCTGCTCTACTGGGGTAGCGATCGCAATTAAATCAGTTTCCGCTTTCTTTAAATATTCTACGGTCATGCCTTTTGGAATCCAGCGATGTGAAGTTGGAACAGTAACCTCAGTCATCGTACCGCCTGCAAGTTCGGCCATATTGCACATTGCAATCGCATGAACTGTACCAATGTGATTCAGCACTGCGCGTTTTTTCTTAATGGATATTTTACAAGAGTTCGGTTTTAACTCCTCAAATAAAGGAGAAATGCTACTGAAATAAGGTGCTTTTAAACAAAGCATACGTGTGAACGTCCATTTTCCAGCAGGTAAAGCTGAAACCCTATTCCATAATTCCAAAGTTGATGCCATTAGATGATTTCCTATAAAACAGAATTAAATTCTTTTAAAGAATATAATTCTGTTTACAAGTTGTGGTCAAGTCATACACAATAGTTCCGATGATTGGTAAATTTAAATAACTTATGCAAACGGCTCAGCAATTATTAGAACGCTTATATCCACAACGTAGATCATTGTTAAAAAGACAAATCTTATTGGATGCATTGGCATGTTTTCTTGAATATGGTCTCGATGCGACTAGCATTGAAATGATTCGCGATAAATCTGAAAGTAGTGTTGGGGCAATTTATCACCATTTTAAAAACAAAGAGGGTGTTATCGCTGCACTTGTTTTTGCTGCTTTAGATGATCAAGCATCATTGCGAGATCAATATCTAGAGCGCGCGCGGTCTTTAAAAGATGTATTAAATGCTTTAATTTATAGTTACGTTGATTGGGTTTCAGATCAACCTCATTTTGCTAAGTTCCTAATGTTAGCGCATTTTTCAGTGATGCAAGGCGAGCACCGCCCAGCATTAAATGAAAAAAATAAAATCAGAAATCAAAAGATCGTAAATAATATTGCAGCCTATAGTGATGCGAAATTATTACAATCGGTTCCGTCTGAATTGATGATGTCATTAGTGATTGGTGCAACTGAAAGTTATTGTCGTGCTTGGTTATCTGAAAAAGTGTTCACCAATCCAAAATTCTATCGCGAAAACTTGGCTCAAGCTGCTTGGGATTCATTACAAAATTTAAGTCATCCAGCATAAAAGGACTAAGACAAACAAATCATCTGGATCAGAAAGTTATGGCAGGATTAGATCAAAAACAACAATTCAATGGCGCTTGTTTGTGTGGGGAAATAAAATTTCATTTTCATATATCGAAAATTAAAACGATCTATCGTTGTTATTGTCGTTTATGTCGCAAGCAGAGTGGGGCAGCATCCAACACTGCAACATTGATTTCATCTGATCAATTTTATTGGCAGCAAGGCGAGCAATTTATTTGCACTTATATCAAAGCCACGGGTTTTACTAGCTCCTTTTGCAGAAAATGTGGTTCGCCTATTCCTAATCTACTAGGCACTAATCCCAAAGTAATGTGGATTCCGCTAGGTTTAATTCACGAAGATTTTGAACCAAATAAAGAGTTAAATTTTTGTATGACTTCTAAAATCAGCTGGGCTGGCGAGAATAAAGCACATACTTCATTTGATGAATTACCAACTGGTAGACAGTTTGAAGAATATTTTGAACTCAATGAATAAAAAAAAGCAGAAAATTAATTTTCTGCTTTAATTTAAATAAAATCGTACTTTTATTTAAATTGGATTGAGCCATTAGCACTGACAGTAATTTTCGATTCACCAGCCGCCATGTCTTGTGCTGGAGCTGCCTCAGCCATCGCAAATTTTGCCATACCACCACGCATCATTGGTTGAGGGAAATAATTACTTGTATTCAAATTTAAACTGACAAGATTATATTGCGTTTTATTCCAAGCCTGGGTAATCGCTTGTGCGCGTTGCTGAAAGTTTTTAGAAGCTTCAATCATCAGTTCATTTTCAACTTTTTTACGTTGTTCGTCAGATACGCTAAAACTAATCGATTGGGTCTGAAAGCTCTGTTGTAGTTCACTAATCAACTGGCTTGCTGCTTTAAAGTCTTTACTTTCAATTTGGATTTCTGCACGTGCACGCCATTCTTTTAACTTATTATTATCATTGTCATAAATAGGGTAAGTACTTTGAGCACCTGTTTCGACTTTTACTTGTGCGTATTTACGAGAAATTGCTTGCGCTTGATTCATTAATTGATTGATTTGATTGGAAAGCTCTGCGGGTTGCTTATTGCTTCTTTCAATATAAAGCACAGCACGCATTTCGTCATTCGCAACTTGGCGTGCTGCATCTGCTTGGATATTCACAATATTATAGTTCAAGTTTTCAGTCTCATGAGCAAAAAGGCTTGGGCTAAGTGCAGCTCCGATCATTAATGTTGCAAGTGCTAAAGTACGCATAAAAAATTCCTTAAAATTTGGTATTAAACATTTATTTTTACAAGTCTGATATTAGAAACAACTGATGGGGAACTTTTGCATATTTTGTGGTGTCTTTGTAATATATTAACAGTGTTTTGCAACAGAAAAATTAATTAAAAAATATTTAAAATTAAATAATTAGCTTTATATATTTGACCATTTATCTAAAAAAATTAAGGCTGTTAAAAAAAGCTTACTTTCTTTCGCTTGTCACATAGTATGATGATAATTCATCATAGTTATTGGAATGAAGCATTTTTTCAATAATATTAGATGAATGTCAGGCATAAAAAGAGTTTATTTTATTTCAAAATTAGGTATCATCTCGCTCCTAGTTGAAAGATATAAAATTTGTGTCTCACTAGATTCTAAAAAGCACCGAGTCAAACGACCGCAAGTCACCAGACTTATTTCTTTTACCCATATCAGAGATGGTAATTCGATATGAGCGTTACTTCCGTAAATCCTGCCGCTAATGCAACTAACGAATATTATCTGACTCGCCAAAGTCAGATGGAATCGAATGTTCGTAGTTATCCACGTAAATTACCGTTAGCGATAGCAAAAGCACAAGGCTGTTGGGTTACTGATGTTGAAGGTACAGAGTACCTTGATTGTTTAGCTGGGGCAGGAACATTGGCTTTGGGCCATAATCATCCTGCGGTGATTCAAAGTATTCAAGACACATTGGCAAGCGGTTTGCCATTGCATACTTTAGACTTAACGACTCCTTTAAAAGATGCGTTTACTGAAGCGCTTTTGGCTTATTTGCCAGGCGGTCAAGAAGAATATTGCCTACAATTCTGTGGTCCATCTGGTGCAGATGGTACAGAAGCAGCGATTAAATTAGCGAAAACTTATACGGGTCGTAGCACAGTGATTAGTTTCTCTGGTGGCTACCATGGTATGACGCACGGCGCGCTTGCAATGACAGGTAACTTGTCTGCAAAGAATGCGGTCAATGGCTTAATGCCAGGCGTGCAATTTATGCCATACCCACATGAATATCGTTGCCCACTTGGTTTAGGTGGGGAAGCAGGTGTTGACGCTTTAACTTATTTCTTTGAAAACTTCATTGAAGATGTTGAAAGTGGTGTAACCAAGCCTGCAGCTGTGATCCTTGAAGCGATTCAAGGTGAAGGTGGTGTTGTTACTGCACCTGTAAAATGGTTGCAAAAAATCCGTGAAGTGACTGAAAAGCACAACATCGTTTTAATCTTGGACGAAGTTCAAGCTGGTTTTGCACGTTCAGGTAAGATGTTTGCCTTTGAACATGCTGGAATCGAGCCTGATGTTGTGGTGATGTCTAAAGCGGTAGGTGGTAGCTTACCACTTGCAGTATTAGGTATTAAACGCAAGTTTGATGCTTGGCAGCCTGCGGGTCACACGGGTACTTTCCGTGGTAACCAACTTGCGATGGGTACAGGTTTAGCATCACTTCAAGTGATCAAAGAACAAAACCTTGCTCAAAATGCGCAAGAGCGTGGTGATTTCTTACAAGCAGAGTTCAAGAAACTTGCTCAAGAATTCCCATGTATCGGTAACGTACGTGGCCGTGGTTTGATGATCGGTGTTGAGATCGTTGATGAGCGTAAACCTGCGGACCATATGGGTTCATTACCTGCTGATGCTCAATTGGCTGCTGCAATTCAGACGGCTTGTTTCAACAATAAATTATTGCTTGAAAAAGGCGGCCGTAACGGTACTGTAATTCGTTTACTTTGCCCGTTGATTATCAATCAAGAAGAGTGCGTAGAGGCGGTTGCTCGCTTCAAGAAAGCTGTTGCTGAAGCATTAAAAGCAGTACGAGGCTAATTCATGGTTGATTTTGCAGAACATCGTAAAGCGTTACTCTGCAATGATGCTCAATCTATTGCTGACTATCAGTCAGCAATGGGCGAGGCGGTAACTGCCGTTTCAGCATGGTTGCAAAATGATAAAATGTACACTGGCGGTAGCATTAAAGATTTGCGTGAAGCAATCTCTTTTGCTCCTTCAAAAGAAGGTCTAGGTGTACAGCAATCATTACAACGTATGGTTGAGCTTTTTCTCAATAAAAGCTTAAAAGTACATCACCCGCATTCACTTGCACACTTACACTGCCCAACCATGGTGATGAGCCAGATTGCGGAAGTGTTGATCAATGCAACCAACCAGTCGATGGACTCATGGGATCAAAGCCCAGCGGGTTCTTTGATGGAAGTTCAATTAGTTGATTGGCTTCGTCAAAAAGTCGGTTATGGTGCAGGTCAAGCAGGTGTGTTCACTTCTGGTGGTACACAGTCAAACTTGATGGGTGTATTGCTGGCGCGTGACTGGTGTATCTCGAAAAACTGGAAAGACGAAAATGGTAAGCCATGGTCGGTTCAGCGTGATGGTATTCCAGCAGAAGCAATGAAGAACGTCAAAGTCATCTGTTCTGAAAATGCACATTTCTCTGTGCAAAAGAACATGGCGATGATGGGTATGGGCTTCCAGTCAGTAGTGACTGTTCCTGTGAATGAAAATGCACAGATGGATGTCGATGCACTGGAAAAAACCATGGCGCATCTTCAGTCTGAAGGCAAAATCGTGGCTTGTGTTGTTGCAACAGCAGGTACGACTGATGCTGGTGCGATTGATCCACTCAAGAAAATCCGTGAAATTACCACGAAGTATGGTTCATGGATGCATATCGATGCAGCTTGGGGCGGTGCACTGATTCTTTCAAATGACCATCGTGCAATGTTAGATGGAATTGAATTATCAGACTCAATCACGCTTGACTTCCATAAGCATTATTTCCAAAGCATTAGCTGTGGCGCTTTCTTGTTGAAAGACGAAGCAAACTATCGCTTTATGCATTATGAGGCAGAATATTTAAACTCTGCTTATGATGAAGAACATGGTGTACCTAACCTTGTGTCTAAATCATTACAAACGACACGTCGTTTTGATGCATTGAAATTATGGATGACAGTTGAAGCATTAGGCGAAGAGCTTTATGGTTCAATGATTGATCATGGTGTGAAATTAACACGTGAAGTTGCAGATTATATTAAAGCAACAGCGGGTCTTGAATTGTTGGTTGAACCACAATTCGCTTCAGTCCTGTTCCGTGTAGTACCAGAAGCTTATCCTGCTGAATTTATCGATAGCTTAAACCAAAACGTGGCAGATGAATTGTTTGCTCGTGGTGAAGCGAATATTGGTGTAACCAAAGTGGGTAATGTTCAATCATTGAAGATGACCACGTTAAGCCCAGTTGCAACGCTTGAAAACGTTCAAAACTTGCTTGCACTTGTGTTGGCAGAAGCTGATCGTATTAAAGATGCAATTGTTGCAGGCACTTATGTTCCAGCGATTGACTAATCGATTTGCTTTCTAAGAAAAAGGCACATTCATGTGCCTTTTTTATTTTTTAGTCTGTGTGATTGAGCTTAGAAAGATTTAGCTCATCTCAATATACCTTTAATTTAATCTCAAGTAATTTTCGGAATAGCTTAAGATAGGCGTGTAAATGGCTATTGGAAACCTAATTTTAGTTAATTTAGAACCGAATTGACGGATTAAAACTAATATTACATAGACATTTGTCATATAGTTTTCATTACTAAGGTCGTCAAATTTGTATTTCTAGTTTGATTTCTTATATGTTGTGTTGTAAGTAAAAAATTATAAATTACAATCATTAAGATAATTTTCTTTCGCTATTTTTATCAAAAAATTCTTTTCTTTATGACTGAAAATTTTCAAATAAAAATGATCATCATAAAAGCGTCATAAAGTTGTCACTTAATTGTCATATTATCTCCTCAAAATGCAGTTAACTAAAGTACAACACTTGAATTAAAAAGAGTTGTAAATCAAATTGTATAAATGAGAGAAAACAGAATGCGCTTAAATCCACGTCATATCGCAATTGCATTAGCTGTATCTGGAGTAGCCGTAGCAACAACTGCGAATGCAGCTCGTGATACGATTCAAATCGCTGGTTCTTCAACTGTATTGCCATACGCAAGTATTGTTGCTGAAGAGTTTGGTAATACTTTCCCGCAATTTAAAGCACCCGTTGTTGGTTCAGGTGGTACTTCAGGTGGTTTAAAGCAATTCTGTCAAGGTGTTGGTGATAATACCATCGATATTGCAAATGCTTCACGTAAAATCAAAGATTCAGAGCTTGCTGCATGTAAAAAAGCAGGCGTAAATCAAGTGCAAGAAATCAAAATTGGCTATGACGGTATTGTATTTGCGTCTAACTCAAGAAAAGGTGCTTATAACTTAGATCCAGCACATGTATTTACTGCATTGGCTGCACAGCTTCCTTCAGGTGGTAAATTGGTTCCAAATCCATATACACGATGGAACCAAATTGATGATGACTTACCAAATGAACCGATTACTCTAGTTATTCCAGCAACAAACCATGGTACGCGTGAAGTGTTCCAAGAAAAAATGGTTGAAGCGGGTTGTGAATCATTTGCTTATTTCAAAAATTTAGATAAAGAAGAACAGAAAAAAGCATGTTCAAACTTCCGTAAAGACGGTCGTGTGATTGAAATTGCAGGTGACTACACTGAAACACTTGCTCGTTTAAAAACTTCTCCTAATGCAGTAGGTGTATTTGGTTTAGGTTTCTATGATCAAAACCGCGATAAATTACGTGTTGCAACAGTAAATGGCGTATTACCTTCTGAGAAAACAGTTTTAAGTGGTCAATACCCAGTATCTCGTGCACTTTACTTCTATGTGAAAGGCGAGCATTTAAAATCAATTAAAGGTTTACCACAATACGTAGAATATTTCTTAAATAAGAAAGCTTCTGGTAAAGGTTCTAAATTAGAAAAAGCTGGTTTGATCACTATGAGCGATAAAGAACGTGCAAAAGTTCTAGCTGATTTCAAAGCGGGTAAAACAGTTAAGTAATATTGTTAAAAGGGAGGCTGGTGCGACTTAGGTTCATCAGCCTTTTTGTCTAACTAAGTTTTTTCAAATGATGAAAATTGAGAAAACAGTGGAGATTACATGAATCTGCTACTTATCGGTGTGTTATTAGCCCTTGTGGCAATTGCATATCAAATCGGGCTGAGCAAAAGCCGTAACCTAGCAGGTAAGGGAAACAACTCAGCAACTTTGCATTCACGTCCAGGTTATTATGGTGCGTTGGTCGCTTTGTGGTGTGGTGTTCCTGCTTTTTTAATTTTGATCATTTGGAACTTGGTCGAACCAAGTGTCCTTCAACATATTATCTTTAACAATATTCCAGCATCAGTCAGTGCAACTTTAGATGAAGCAAGCCGTGATGTTTTAATCGATCGTGTTCAAGCGATTGCGTCTGGTTTTGGGGTTACTGATCAGCCAGCAGCTTATGAGCTAGCAGCTGCACAACAACTTGCTAAATTTGAAACCATAGGTTCTTTTGCAAAATTGGCAATTGTAATTAGTGCTGGTTTAGCAGGTTTGGTTTGGGCTAAACGTCATGTGAGTCAGCAATTTCGCGCTCGTAATCAGGTTGAAAAAGCCATTAATGTTGGTTTGATCCTATGTTCTGGTGTGGCAATTCTCACAACGATTGGTATTGTACTGTCAATGTTGAGTGAAGCATTACATTTCTTCCGTTTTGTTAGTCCAGCAGATTTTTTCTTTGGTACAGAATGGAATCCAGGCTTTAGCACGTCGGGTAATGCAGAGGGAAGTTACGGTATCTTGCCATTAATTTGGGGTACTTTAATGGTTAGTGGTATTGCATTATTAGTTGCAGTACCAGTGGGTTTGATGATTGCTATTTATCTAGCTGAATATGCATCTCCGAACTTACGCTCTTGGGCAAAACCAACAATTGAAGTATTAGCGGGTATTCCAACCATCGTTTATGGTGTATTTGCTTTAATGGTCATTGGCCCATTCTTCAAAATGATTGGTGAAATTGTTGGTATTGATATTAATGCAACAAGTGCACTGACTGCGGGTTTTGTCATGGGGATTATGATCATCCCATTTGTTTCATCGCTTTCAGATGACATTATTACTCAAGTTCCTCGCGCCTTACGTGATGGTTCGTTGGGCTTAGGTGCAACCAAATCAGAAACGATTCGCCAAGTTGTATTGCCAGCAGCCTTACCTGGTATTACAGGCGCATTTTTACTTGCGGTGTCACGTGCGGTAGGTGAAACCATGATCGTGGTTCTTGCAGCAGGGAACAGTCCATTATTGCATGCAAATCCATTTGAAGCAGTTTCAACAGTGACAGTGACAATTGTTAAACAGTTAACTGGTGATACAGATTTTGCGAGCCCACAAGCATTGGTGGCATTTGCACTTGGTTTAACTTTGTTTGTGATTACATTGGGTCTAAACATTATTGCACTATATATCGTGCGCAAATATCGTGAGCAATACGAATGAGTTCAAATACATCTCCTCTGGATCAGAACGTATTTGATCCACAAGTAGCTGCTGAACAACGTGAGCAGCGTAAAGCAATAATTCAAAGCTCTTTAGCAAAGCGTCATCGTAAAGAGAAAGCATTTCGCTTTGCAGGTTTCTCTGCGGTGATGATTGGTCTTGCATTTGTTGCTTTACTTTTCGGTAGTATTTTAGCAAAAGGTTTGCCTTCATTTTGGCAAAGTAGTATGACTGTTCCTGTGTATTTTGATCCTACAATTATTAATGTAGGAGCAAAACCGAAGCAGACTGCTGGTGAGACACCTGCTCATTTTGAAGAGCGCTTTGTGGCTTGGCAAACTGAAATGGGCATGGTGGATTGGGATGCACTTATTGTTAATGGTATTGTTGCTAAAGATCCAGCACTAGAGTCACAACGTGATTATTTGAATAGTTTGTACACGAGTTCAGAAGCCTATCGTTTGCGTGACATGGTGCTTGAGAATCCAGCATTAATTGGTACTAAAGAAGAGATTAAATTCTTAGCGGATGCTAATGTGGATGTGTGGTTAGCAGGTAATATTGATCGTTCTTTACCAGATGACCAACAGCAGCTGGATCCAGAAGTTCGTCAACTTGCAGATAAATTAAAAGCAAATGGTATTATTGAAAATACATTTAATACGAATTTATTTATCAGCCCAGACTCACGTAGTTCACCAGCAACAAGTGGTTTAGCGGGCGCGTTTATGGGTTCGTTATTCATGATGTTGATTGTAATCTTGATTTCAATTCCAATCGGGGTTGCAAGTGCGATTTATCTTGAAGAGTTTGCACCTAAAAACATCATGACTGACATCATTGAAGTCAATATCAATAATTTGGCTGCTGTACCTTCGATTGTATTTGGTCTACTCGGCGCGGCGATTTTTATTGGTTGGATGCATTTACCATTGTCTGCACCGTTGGTTGGTGGTCTGGTACTCAGTCTCATGACTTTACCAACCGTGATTATTACAACACGTGCTTCATTAAAAGCTGTGCCACCTTCAATTCGTCAGGCAGCGCTTGGTTTAGGTGCATCAAAAGTTCAAACAGTGTTCCATCATGTGCTACCACTCGCGTTGCCAGGAATCATGACAGGATCAATTATTGGTGTTGCACATGCTTTGGGTGAAACCGCACCATTACTATTAATTGGTATGAGTGCTTTCGTTGCGAGTGTTCCAGCTACGCCACTGGATCAGGCAACAGCATTACCTGTACAAGTTTATTTATGGCAGGGAAATGAGTTACGTAACTTCTTTGAAGGGCGTACTGCTGCTGCGATTATTGTGTTACTTGCATTAATGATTGGTTTAAACAGCCTTGCAATTTGGCTTCGTAAGAAATTTGAAGTGCGTTGGTAGTTGAGGAGAGTACAATGAATACGATTGATATTATGAACGCCGTAGAAAAGGATAAGTCAGTGAATCCACAGCAAACAGAATTTACTTCATCTGAAGCGCCAGTTCAGCAATCTAATACTGCGTTTGTTTCTCAGTTTGAAACAGCTTCATCGAATAAAAAGCCAAAAGTAAATGATGTGAAAATCAGTACCAAAGATGTGCATGTTTATTATGGTGAAACTGAAGCAATCAAAGGTATTGATATCGATATTTATCAAAATGAAGTGATCGCATTTATTGGACCATCGGGTTGTGGTAAATCGACATTTCTGCGTACCTTAAACCGTATGAACGACACCATTGATAGTTGTCGTGTGACAGGCAAAGTGACACTGGATAATCAAGATATTTACGATCCAAGCCTTGATGTGGTGTTGCTACGTGCTCAAGTGGGTATGGTGTTCCAAAAGCCAAACCCATTCCCAAAATCAATTTTTGATAACGTTGCTTACGGACCAAAATTGCATGGTTTAGCACGTGATAAATATGATTTAGAAGAAATTGTAGAAAACAGCTTACGTAAAGCAGGCCTGTGGGATGAAGTGAAAGATCGCCTTAGCCAACCAGGTACAGGTTTATCTGGTGGTCAGCAACAGCGTTTGTGTATTGCACGTACCATTGCTGTTAGCCCAGAAGTGATTTTGATGGATGAGCCTTGTTCAGCGCTTGATCCGATTGCGACAGCAAAAATTGAGGAATTGATTTCAGAACTTTCTGAACAATATACCATTGCGATCGTAACGCACTCTATGCAACAGGCTGCACGTGTTTCTGATCGTACTGCTTACTTCCATTTAGGTGATTTGATTGAAGTAAACTCGACTGAGAAAGTCTTTACTCAACCAGATCATCAATTGACTGAAGCGTATATTACGGGTCGTTTTGGCTGATTGATCTTCTATAAATCAAAAGGGCCTTCGGGCTCTTTTTTTGTGATACAGATGAAAATGAATCTATTTTGCAAAATCACTATTGAATTTTTATCCAATAGACCACATCTTAGTCGAATAAAGCCGAACTTATAGAGCACTTACTTTATGTTATTCCATTTACCTAAATTTCCTGCTGAAATTCGTATTAGTCATTTAAATGCGCGTGTGAATGAACAAAGAAAAAGAATTGCACAAACAACAGCATCTCGTTTGGAATTACTACAACTCGTTCAACAACTTGCTAAAGAAGCAAAGATTAGAAAAAAGAATGATCAAAAAATTTATGTGCTTGACTTTAAAGGTGATGTGCAAGCATCTGCGGTAGATACCATTCGTGAAGAAATTACTTTAATTTTAGCAACTGCAAAAGCAGGGCACGACCGTGTCGTTGTACGTTTAGAAAGCCCAGGTGGCATGGTTCATGGTTATGGTTTAGCGGCAGCTCAATTGGTCCGTTTACGTGATGCTGGTTTTAACGTCACTATTTGTGTCGATAAAGTCGCTGCAAGTGGCGGTTATATGATGGCATGTATTGCCAATGAAATTATTTCTGCTCCTTTTGCGGTTGTTGGCTCTATAGGTGTGGTTGCTCAAGTTCCAAACTTCAATCGTTTATTGAAGCAACACAATGTTGATTTCGAGCTTTATACCGCAGGTGAATACAAACGTACTGTGACGATGTTTGGTGAGAATACGCCAGAAGGTAAAGCGAAATTTGAAGAAGAGTTACAACAAACCCATTCTTTATTTAAGCACTTTGTTGAGAAGTATCGCCCACAATTAGATGTTGCTAAAGTTGC
Organism: Acinetobacter modestus; assembly: GCF_014636095.1. Classification (GTDB taxonomy): domain Bacteria; phylum Pseudomonadota; class Gammaproteobacteria; order Pseudomonadales; family Moraxellaceae; genus Acinetobacter; species Acinetobacter modestus. Next base: position 720,942 of record NZ_BMDV01000001.1, on the reverse strand, counting down.
AACAGGTGAGCATTGGTACGGTGAAGATGCACGTGAGCTGAACTTGGTTGATAAATTACAAACCTCTGATGAATATTTGTTAAGCCTATTACCAAAACATGATGTGTATGTGATTAATACCCGTAAGCGTCCAACTTTTGGTGAAAAACTAGGTTTACAGGCTGCTCAAATGGCTGAGAATTTAATCCCTACAGTTTTAGGGAAACTAGTTGATAGTATTCACAAAGCAAATAGTTCAATCGTTCAAATGCGTGATCCAAAGTTCTAATGAGATTGCATTTTTAATGTTGATATAAACCAGTCTGAATAGACTGGTTTATTTTATTTAGAGATTGATCATGAAATTAAATCCTAAGAATATATAAATAATCAGCTATATAAAAACCACAAAAGTTGTTTTAGGGTAGATTGTTGTTATCGTGATCATTTGTTATTTTAACCATTAGGTTAATTCTTTAACTAATTAGTATTCAATAAATACATAAAAAATAATTGATAAGAGAGTATAAAAAATGACACGAGTTGTTGTCTCATCTAAGAAAAATTTGCATGTTTTACAAGATGCGCAAATGAAAAGTATTATTTTGGATCAGCCCTCAATTGTACAAATTGGTGTAAATCAGGCGGATATTAAATTAATTATTAAGCAGGGTAATGATCTGGTTATTACATTAAAAAATGGTGAGCAAATCATTATTAGTGACTTTTACAAGGATAGCAATCACACTGAACATACACTTGCAATTCCAAATGAAGATGGAAGTTATGCAATTGCTCAATTTGATGATTCAGGTCGATTTATCCGTTATATGCCTGCAACTCAATTGTCTCAATTTATCGATGGTGAAATGCCGACTCAAACTATTAAAACAGAGGGCGGGGTAGATGATTTAGGTATTAGTAAGTCACAATTATTGAAAGTCGGTTTAGTTGCTTTAGCAGCAGAAGGCGTGTATTTATGGGCCGTTAAAGATGATGAGGATCAGTCTAATCAGAATCATTCTATTGATATCACTCCGCCAATTGATCCAACCGCAACATTAGCTACTGATACGCAAACTATTACAGGGAAAACGGAAGCAGGTGCAAAAATTGAAATTAAAGATACGACAGGAAAAGTAATCGCAACCTCACATGCCGATCAGCAAGGTAATTATACAATTAAACTTGATCAACCTTTAGTGAATAATAACAAAGTAACGGTGATTGCAATTGATGCTGCTGGTAATTCATCTAAAGCAATTGCAGTGATTGGTAATAAAGATACGATTGCACCAGAAGCGCCAAGTGCGCAATTAAATGTAGATGGGACGATTGTCTCAGGTAAGACAGAAGCGAATGCTAAAGTATCTATTTATGATGCAGATGGAAAATTATTAGGCTCTGTTAATGCAAATAGCTCAGGATTGTATTCCATTAAACTTTCATCACCCTTAACAAGTGATAAAGGGGGAACAGTTATTGCTGAAGATGCCGCAGGAAATAAGTCTACGCCGTCTAAGGTGATTGCGGGAAAAGATACTTTAGCTCCTGATCAACCATTAGTAGAAGTGAATAAAGATGGGGCTTCAATTTTAGGTCGAGCTGAAGCAAATACAAAAGTACAAATTAAAGATTCAGATGGAAAAATTATAGGAAGTGGTATTATAGATTCACAAGGCAAATTCAACATTACACTTTCGCCAGCTTTAACAGCAACGCAAAAAGCAACTGTTGTGCTTGAAGATGCGGCAGGAAATCAGTCTAAGCCATTAGAAATTAGTGCAGGTAAAGACACTATTGCACCTGAAAAAGCAGTAGCACAATTAAATGCTGTAGGTGATTCACTGACGGGCACAGCTGAAGCAAATGCTAAAATTCAAATTAAAGATTCAAGTGGTAAATTAATTGGAAGTGGAGTTGTTGATGCACAGGGTAAATTTACGATTGCTATTTCACCTGAACTAACCGATCAAAAAACAGCAAAAGTATATGTGATTGACTCGGCTGGTAATTTATCGGATGCAACGAGTATCGTTGGGACAAAGGATATTACTCCTCCCACTAAGCCTATAATTCCAAAATTAACTGATGATGTTGGTGATGTTAAAGGTTCTATTAATGCAGGTGGTACAACGGATGATGCTAGACCAACCTTTTCTGGGACAGCGAATTCAGCAGAATCTAAGGCTTTGTTAACGATTTATGATAATGGGCAAGCAATAGGAGTCGTGACAGTTGCCAGTAACGGAAGTTGGGTCTTTAATCCAAATCATGATTTAGGATTAGGGTTGCATAAAATTACATTGACTCAGACGGATGCCGCTGGGAATACTAGTGAAATGAGTGATGTATTTAGTTTTACGATCGTTTCTCCAACGACGACCTTGGCATTGCTGCAAAGTGAAAATATTGATGCTAATTTGAGTCATGCTTCGCTCGTAGATCAGATTGATTTAAGTTCGTTAGAAACTAAACAAATAGCTGTTACGCCATTACCCTCAGTCGAAAAAGTTTCATTAAATGATATATTAGTTTCGTCAAATCAACATGATAACCAACTTGATGAGGTGTTAAACCAGTTTGCTTCCACATCATCTACATCTACCAACGATGTCGTGGATAAGAGTTTAATAGGTTCTGATTTTATTCCAAGCATTAAACCAGAGATTTTTGATCAATTCGATATATTGCAACACGCGATCATTTAAATTGGAATTTTTAAATAAAACGCTTATTTATCGATAAGCGTTTTATTTTTGTAGAGTTGAATCATCCCCATAACAATCGCACCAAGCGTAGCAAGAAACATATCTTTGTGAGCATCCCATTGATCGCCTTGTTGTCCATTGTAATTCTCAGCATCTTCAGGAGATAAACCCATCGCAATCCACCATTCAATCAATTCATAAAATAAGCTACTTGCCATTACAAATTGGATCACCAATAAAAATAGAGAGAATGGTTTTACCTTGGGTAACCATACTTGAAAACATCGATAAAAAAATGGGTACAGCAACAAGCCATAAGCAAAATGCACAAAGCGATCATACATATTACGTGACCAGCCCATACTTTGATTTAGGTCGAAGTGAAAAAGTGTATTGATCCAATCGTTATAAGGAACATAAGAATATAAGTAATGTGCACCAATAATATGAATGAAAAGGAAGGCGAGATAGAGACAGAAACTATAAAAATTGATGCCAATCTTTTTCAGTGTAACTAACAAGGCAATCAGCATCAGAACAGTACCAGCTTGATGCAATAAATAGGATTCAAACTCTAAAGGTTGAATACTTGCGATTATGACACTCAGTACAATGCTAGCTAAAGCGAGGTAGTGTTTTAAATTCAGTTTTTTTTCTATCATGCCATATCCAAAATGAATTAAGGCAAATATGATTTACCTTACTTGTTTGTATTTAAGTCAATGGGTTGTTTTTCTGTAGATATACCACCAAGTGCCTGACAAGCTTGTTTATATAATTGATATTTTTGTTGTACAACCTCATCTAGTGGGATATCAAAAAGATCTTCACCATTTTTATATTGTTCGATATAAGTTGAGACTTTTTCCTTATTGACCGCAAGTGTTTCTTGGTAAAAATTAGACATTGATGATGGAGCAACTTGGTTTGTCTCAATATTTTTACATTCGAAATTCTGTAAAATTTTTTCTGCACGTTTGACTTCACTAGATTTGCCAAAAACACATCCAGTTAAACAGATTGTGAGCACAAACGAGAAAAAAAGCTTCATGATAAATAAGGTAAAATTTGAGTTATTGTATTATTGTATATTAAATTAATTTAATAAATTAATTCTTAATGTCCAACACAAAAAAAATTAAGTAATTTTTAATAATTTATTTTTTTAAAGATAAATAACCTGAGAATCATGATGTACATAAGAAAAGCAGAGAAAAAAGACGTATATGATTGTGTTCCATTGATCTATAGTGCGGGCGTGCCTCTATTTGATTACATTTATCGGCATGAACAAATTACGGCGGAGCATTTTATTCACAAAGAGTTTTTGTCTGAATATGGGTATACCAGCTATAACTTACATTGGGTTGTCGAGCATCAGGGGAAAGTGATTGCTGTCGTGGCATGCTATGCAACAAAAGATTTGTCTCGTATGGATAATGGAACCATTAAAAATATTCTAAAGATGTATAAATTTCGGTTTCCTCGTGTGTTGATGCGAGCACTAAATTCTAGTTCGGTTGTAACAAAACCCAGTGAGACGAGTTTACATGTGGCAAATTTTGGTGTGCATCCAAATTATCGTAGCCAAGGAATCGGCACTCAATTATTACAACATCTTAAAATGCATGCCATTGAACAAGGATATTCAGGGTTGTCTTTAGATGTTTCTAACGCAAATCCAAAAGGGCAAAGCTTATATGAGCGAATCGGTTTTAAGGTCGTAGAAGAAACAGCTTTTAAAGATGAAAACACTCAAAGAATACCAAATGGTAGACGGATGGAATGGTATTTCTAACACGATCTGGAATATGAATATTTATAAAAACTAAGATTTCACGTTATGCTATGCATGAGCATCATCAATCCAAATTCTTATGCGAGTTTTAAACATTATTTTATATGTCTTGCTAATCTGTTGCTCTTGTTTGGCAAGTGCCAAAGATTATGACTTTTTTGCAGAAGATCATGATAAAACGGAGAGTATGTTTGATGCTGCTTATCCGCAAATTAAAACAGATTATTCAATCTTGCATAATCTTTTTTTCCAAGATGATCGTTGGCGTGTTTATAACTATACAGCTTACCAAACCAATCAATTTAATCAAAAGATGTTAACTGGAGATACGAGCAATCTATCTTTGGATGATTTTTCGATTTCACTTGGATACGGTATGGTGTATCAATTGAATAAAAATAATCGGATTGGTTACGAATATCTTTCCAGTTTTCCATTTGATCGTGGGCAGTTAATTCGTTTGTTTTGGTTGCGTATTTTCTAAGCATGTTTTTGATACAGCCCAGCTCTCACAATCCCAGCTTTGGTTTCTTTGATCTTTTGCCACGTTGATGGGAGTTGCAATTGAGATAATTCTCGATCCGCTTCTACATAAATAAACGCATTTTCGGCAATGATTGGATCGGCTAATTCAGCAAGTTCTTCCCATAATGCTAGGTCGTAGGGGGGATCTAAAAAAACAACATCAAAATGAGTGTTTAATTTCTTTAATGCTTGCTGTGCAGTGAGTGTCAGTAACTGACAATTGCCTGCTTTTAGCAATTGAATGTTTTCTTTCAAAAAGCGAGCTTGAATTGGATCTGGTTCGATCATGACGACTTTTGCAGCGCCTCGTGATAAAGCTTCGAAAGCCAGTGCGCCAGAACCACTACATAAATCTAAAACTTGTGAATTTTGTATATCCCACATGAGCCAATTAAATAATGTTTCTCTTACTCGATCTGGTGTCGGACGTAAACCATCAATGCTAGCGAATGGTAGCGTTCTACGTTTCCAATCACCACCGATGATACGCAATTGATTTTTCATTATTCAGTGACTCCATCATTGGAATGAGAAGCAGCAGTTGTTGTAACTGAACTTGACGCTGCTGGTGTCGATGCAGGTGAATCAGAACTATTTGGTAGTTCACCAGGTTTAATACCAGCAGTCATTAAACCGCCACTCACTTGATGGTTGGCTGGACGAATAGGATTATTTTTACGAGTGACTAGCCAGTAATCAAAGACTGGACGTGCAAGTTGAGCCGCCGATCCGCCATGTTTACCATTCTCCCAAACGACAGCAATTGCGATTTGAGGATTATCCGCTGGTGCAAAGCCAACAAATAAACCGTGATCCCATTGTCGAGAGGAAAGAGCGGCTTCATTATAACGTTTGCCCTGAGCAATACTTTTGACCTGAGCTGTACCTGTTTTACCCGCAATAGAATATTGTAATCCACCCTTAATTCCACGCCCCGTTCCAGATTGAATCACGTCAATCATGGCTGCATGCATGTTGAGCCAATCTTGCTCTGTACCATTAAATTGAATTTTACCGTCAGGAGCATTGTGCACAGAATATTTTTTTGCGCCCTTATTATCACGTAAAACGTGAGGTGTAACGTGAGAGCCTTTGTTGGCAGTAATTGCTACAGCCATCGCAAGTTGTAATGGGGTAGCAGTAAATGCACCTTGTCCAATACTCACAGAAATAGTTTCGCCTTTTAACCATTTCGATTTACGTGTACGCATTTTCCAGTCTGGACTTGGATATAAACCTGTGCTTTCACTTGGTAAATCTACACCTGTTTTTGCACCAAAGCCAAATTGCCGCATCCAGTCATTCATTTTTTCGATACCCATACGATAAGACAGGATATAGAAATAGGTATCGCAGGATACAACTTCAGCTTTATGTAAATTTACAGCACCATGACCTGTCTTTTTATGATCACGAAAGCGGTGGCTATCTCCTGGTAAATTAAAATAACCAGGATCAGAAATTGCTGTGCCCCAATCGACAAGTCCGTAATGAATTCCGCCAAGTCCGAACATCGGTTTAATCGTCGAACCAGGTGGATAAACGCCTTGTACGGCACGGTTATAAAGTGGTTGGTCTAAGTTGTCACGTAAACCACTATAATCTTTTGAACTGATGCCTGTAACAAATAAATTTGGATTAAAACTCGGGCTAGAAACCAGTGCTAAAATTTCTCCTGTTCGAGGATCGATTGCTACAATTGCACCACGACGATCTGCCAACTGTTGAGCTGCAATGGTTTGAAGACCATAATCTATCGATAAATAAAGATCATTTCCGCGCGTTGGGTTTTGACGACCTAAATGACGGAGTACATTACCATGTGCATCGGCTTCAACTGATTCATATCCCGGTGTTCCATGTAATAACTCTTCATAGCTTTTTTCTGCACCAATTTTTCCAATCAGGTTTGTGCCGGCATATAAATCTTTATCAATAGATTTTAGTTCTTTGTCGTTAATTCGTCCCACATAACCTATCACATGGGCAAATAATTCACCATGAGGATAGTAACGTGTCATTTGTGTTTCAATTTTTACACCTGGGAAGTCGTATTTAACTTCGCTAAATTTCGCAATATCTGCCTCAGTCAGATTTAACTTAATAGCAATTCTTTCCGTTTTACGTGCAGTTTTTACGCGACTTTTAAAACGATCGACATCTTCTTGGGTTAAGCTCAGTACTGGAATTAAACGTGCAATGGTTCCATCAATATCTGTGACATCTGTACGACTCAGTGTCGCTGTAAAAACAGGATAATTATCAGCTAAAAGTACGCCGTTACGATCATAAATATAACCACGCGCTGGTGGAAGAGGTTGTAAACGAATCCGGTTTTTATCCGAGGCTGTTGTAAAGTCGTCGTAATGAATAATTTGTAAATATGCATAACGGCAAATTAATAAAAGTAGAAAAATAGCGACGACGAATATAGCAAAGAAGATTCGACCCTTGTAAATGCGCTTTTCTTGCTGCATGTTTTTTAAAGGAAAGTGCTGTTTCATAGGGTGTCGACTTAAATTACAAGGGAGAAAATATAAAAGGCGCGTTATTTTAACGTAAGTTGCATGATCATACTGTAGTATTTTCAATACATCATCTGAATGATGACGCGACAGTTTTTGACTTTGCAGACATTAAAATTGTAGGGACTTGTATATTAGATGCAAAATAATTCTGTTAAAGTCTCAAACTGTTTGAAATAGGATTGTCCAAGATACATTCTTAGGGAAAATGGAGAAAATAATGAAAAAATCTTACCTTTTACTAGCGGTTTTAGCATTCAACGGCGTTGTCCATGCTGAAGAAAATCCATATATGCCTGAAGCAAAATTAAAAGGGGCAAAAGACGTAGCAACTTGGAATATTGGTGCTGGTTTTACTAAAAAATTACTACATGCGAATCTTGAATGGGTAAACCCATACGGCATTGCTTATGCAAAAGTAGGCGCTTTTTTAAATGATGATAATGAACCTGGTGCGCAAATTGGCTTTCGTTATCCATATTATTTAACAGGTACAGATAAAAATGGTTATTACCTTGGCCTTTATGCTGGTCATCTTGATAGTAGAAACTATGGTGGTAAACAAAAAGGGAATTTAGGTGTTGGTACTGATTTAGCATTTGTTTGGTTGAATAGTGATCGAATTAGTACATTTAGTGTGGGAGCGGGAGTGCGTGACAAGATAGAAGATGGAAATGGGAATACTGTTAAAAAAGTAGAGCCCGTTTTTCAGATTTCTTACACGTTAAGTTTTGGCTTATAGGAGTGTGACTGATTGTTCATTCTTCTGTAAGTCTTAATGTATCAATAATTCTGAGAGTCATGCATGTTTGATTACGTCAATGAATTGTGGCAGATTTTTTTAAATCGACCTGACCATCTGGCGGTCCTAAGTATTATTCCAGTGACAGCCCTAGTAACATGGGCTCATGTATGGATGGCTTTAAAAATGGTGTTTTACCCAATTAATTTTTGGGGATTCCATTTAGGACCTTTACCTGTAGGTTGGCAGGGGATTGTGCCGCGTAAAGCAGGGCGTATTTCGGGCATCATTACCGATAATACATTATCTAAGTTGGGTTCATTGCGTGAGTTTTTAGAGGCAATGGATCCAGAAGATATGGCAATGATCATTGGTGAGCAAGTTGGTTTTGAACTTGAACACTTAATTGATGAAGTCATGGTTGATCGTAATGCTGTGTTGTGGGAGAACTTACCATACTCGATTAAACGTCGAATTTATGCGCAAGCCCATAAACAATTACCAAATACATTAAAAGAACTTGTGACTGAGTTGACCATGAACGTCGAGTCACTTGTGGACATGCGGGAAATGGTGGTCAGCCAAATGGAAGGTGATCGCCGTTTAATGGTACGTATGTTCCTTAAAGTCGGTCAGAAAGAAATTAATTTTATTTGGCATATCAGTGCGTTAATTGGAATGTTCTTTGGTGTTTTCCAAATGATCGTTTGGTTTGTGGTGCCTTGGCATTGGACAGTTCCTTTTTGGGCATCAATCTGGGGCTTTTTAACCAACTGGATTGCGATTTGGATGGTATTTAACCCAATTGAACCACATTATATCCGTTACCCACAGATTTTCCGTTTGACCAAAGATCGTAAGTTTCCATGGGTTGTTCCTGTGCTAAGGATTGGTACATATAACGTTCAAGGTGCATTTATGAAACGCCAAGAGGAAGTTTCTGATGTATTTGCAAGCGTGGTTACGGAAGACTTAATTACTCTGAAATCCATCATGACTGAAATGATGTATGGTAGTAAAAAAGATAAAACTCGTCGGATTGTCAAGCGCCATATTAATGAAATTATGGAAACTCCATTGGTCAGAACTTCACTGCAGCTTTCATTAGGGCCAAGAGAATATGCTAGACTCAAGACCGACTTGATTGATCGCTCAATTGAAATTACTATGGGTCCAGTATGTGACCCAGCTCTGAATGCAAGTCGTGCGCAGAAGATCTTTCAAATGTTTAGAGACCGCATCCGTGAACTAACACCGAAAGAGTTCCAGAATTTATTGCGACCAGCGTTCCAAGAAGATGAGTGGATCCTAATTGTATTGGGTGGTGTGACTGGTTTTTTTGCAGGTTTAATCCACTTATTTGTTGCTTTCTTATAATTAATTTGATGTTGGTTGAGCAATAAATCTGTATCATATTGCTCAATTTAAGATTTATTGTTTTTAAATGAGGATGTTCTTTTATGCGCATTATTTTACTCGGACCACCTGGGGCAGGTAAAGGTACTCAAGCTCAGTTGATCTGTAAGCGCTACAATATCCCACAAATTTCAACCGGTGATATGCTCCGTGCTGCAATTCGTGAAGGGACTGAACTAGGTCTTAAAGCGAAAAGTGTTATGGAGTCTGGTGGTTTAGTATCAGACGAACTCATTATTGGTTTGGTTCAAGAGCGTATTGCTCAACCAGATTGCGTGAACGGTTGTATTTTTGACGGTTTCCCACGTACGATTCCACAAGCTGAAGCTTTGGAAACGGCGGGTATTTCAATTGATCATGTGATCGAAATTGATGTTCCAGATGAAGAGATTGTTCAACGTCTTTCAGGTCGTCGTCAGCACCCAGCTTCTGGTCGTGTTTATCACCTTGTTTATAATCCACCTAAAGTAGAAGGTAAGGATGATGAAACTGGCGAAGACTTGGTACAACGTCCAGATGATCAAGAAGAAACGATTCGCAAGCGTTTAGGTTCATACCATAGTGAAACTGAACAGTTAGTAGGTTTTTATCAAGGTCGTGCTGCTTCAGGTGAAAATGCACCAACTTATGATAAATTGAATGGCTTACGTGCAATCGAAGAAGTTCAAAAAGAATTATTTGCTATTTTAGATAAATAATTTAATTTTGATAGAACTGTCTTATGTAGCCATAAGACAGTTTTTTTATACCTATAATTATCTACGACATAAAATGTCGCTATGTCAGATTAAATGATATAAAAACTAAACAAAAAACGTTATATTTCATTCAAGCGTACAATTTAAAAATACTGAAACTTAGAATTATTTTAAAGGGTTAACTATGTTGCTGACGATTCAATCTGATCAAGTCGAGCAAATTATTCCAGATGCTAGTTCGGCAAAATCAGCCAAGAAACTCGCAAAATTTGAAGCGTGGAACAATATCTCGGGTTCGACTGATCAGTGGATTTGGGGAGAAATTCAGGGTAGTGCGATTTATCAAAGCGCAGTTTTTTTACCTGAACTTAAATGCGAATGTAGTTGTCCAAGTTTTAAACGACCTTGTAAACATGCTTTAGCATTATTGTTTGTTTATACCGAGTATCAAGATAAATTTACTGTGCAATCAGATGAACAAAGCATACCTGATCGAGTACAAAAATGGCGAGATAAAAAAACTAAAACACTTGAGAAAAAAGAAAACAAGATTGATAAACCGATTGATGAAGAAGCACGTGCGAAACGCCAATTGGCACGTGAAAAAAAAATGGATGCAGGCATTGAGGCATTACAAACATGGTTGAATGATGTTGTCACGATGGGACTAGGGAGATTGCGTCAACAACAACATGAAAAGTTCCGCGATATTCAAAGTCGTTTGGTCGATGCTCAAGTTGCAGGTTTAGTCAGCTATTTAGATGAGTTTTCGAGTGCACTGTATCAAAGTGATTGGCAAATGCAGAGTTCATTTTGGATAGCTAAATTACAAACAGCCGTTCATTTATGGCAAAACCGTCAACAGCTCAAACCAGAACTTTATGAAGAACTAAAACAGCTTTTTGGTGTGAATTTGCCAACTGATGCGTGGGATAACATATCCGCTCAGATACTTCATATTTATGCCTTAGGACAAGTAACACAGGAGTTGGTGAATACTCGTGGACGTTATCGTCGTCAATGGCTGTGGGATAGTCAAAATTTACGCGACTATTTGCTATTAGATTTTGAAATTCCACCTTATTCGAACTTTGGCTTAACGTTACCTTTCCAAAAACAACTGGCTTTAAATGCCAAACTTTATCCAGTGGTAAGCCAACAACGTCTTCGTTTAGAAGATAATTTAATGTCATTCAATGATTTGGGCCTAACGCTGGTTGCGCCAAAAGGCTTTGATAATTTTGATCAAGCATTTACTCAATATGCGAATGGATTAAAACAATATCCTTTGCAGTTAGTACGCTTTTTCTGGCTAGAGCAATTACGTTTAGTCAAACATGACAAAGTGATTTATTTGATCGATCAGGATCAAAAGATGTGTGAAATTGAAATTAAACAATTTGTTGAGCTATGGTTTTTAGTGGGGACTGAGCCATTTAGTGCAGGCGTTGAATGGAATGGATTGCAACTTAAACTGGTGAGTATTTGGCAAGGAGGGCACTTTGAATGTCTTTAAGTCTATCATACAGTGAGTTTAATCAGCAGTTATTACTCAAACTGACACTAGGGCAACAGTTTAAACAGACTGTAAAAGTACCGAGTGAATTGCAAATCTATGTGCCTCAGCAGATTGATTCAGCTCAAGATTTATTAGTCTTGAACCAATATTGGGTGCTGATGCAACAAGCAGGCTATCAAGCGCAATGTGTACCTGAAACATTACAAAAGAATATTGCTGAGATTGATCAGATAGAAAATGAAAAGCAATTGGATAATCAACTCGTGCAAATTTTGAAATGGGTTGTTGCACAAGAGTCGCCATTTTTATATCAAGATTGGGTTACTCAAATTTTGAAGCTTGCTCAACAGCAGCAGCACGTGATTCCTCGTTATTTGGTGTTGAAAGTTTTGCCACTGTGTCGAAACCCTGTGTTATTGGCCTCTATTCTGCCTGAGTTTGCATTTCAGGGCGATGTGACAACGCGTTTGGATGATGCAAAAAGGGTGTGGAAATATGTGAAGCAACAAGACGCAGCACCATTGATTCGTCAATTACAGAAATCAAAAAGTAGCGAATGGTCTTTGTTGATGAGCCAATTATGCGGTCATTTGCCGAACTTTATTCATCAACATATAGCAGAGTTTTGGTCACAATCGATTCAGAGAAATCATTTGCAAAGTCATGCTGAGAGTCTTGTGACATATAATATGCCAGTGACTCAATTTGAAGCTTTATACCAGCATGTAAAAACATTAGAACCACAGAATGCAGCGACAGTAAGTAGTAACGCTGCATTAGCTTTCTATTTATATTATCAAGATAATGCGCTTTATAACGAAATTATGGCGTTACTGCATTTATGTTTGAGCTACGATGCTCAAGCTAAAAAAGTTAAGTTCGACATTAACTTAGATCAAGATGATGCCCTCAATGATTATGGCTTTTTTGATCGAGAAGCTAATTTGGTTGAAAGTCGTAAGAGTTTAAAAACAGCTTACCAAAGTGCTCAAGTCGAGCAAGCTTATCAGGCATTTTGTGCAAGTTCGCAGGGCGTACTTTATCTCAAAAGAATTTTAATCCAATTGCCACTTGCGTATTGGTTAGAATTATTTGGTGCTTGGGAGCATTTATTCTCATTGCATTCACAGCAAAAAGATTCAATTTGGAATGCGTTTATTGTGTGTTGTTATCGAGAGCAACGACATGATTTAGCTTTATGGTTTTACCAACATCAAGTCAAATGGTGTGAAGCTGTAACGGCATCAAGTGGGAACATGTTTGAACGTGAGTTAGTCTTTATTTTACTAGACCAAGAACCAGCAACTGGATTGTTATTAAAGCAACTTGAGTCCCATTACCAAAATCAAGATTTAGAACATTTCTGGTTGTTGTTTCAGCGTGCTAAGGCGCTGCATGATGTTCAAAATATCTCAGAAATGGCAGTCGTTTTATTACAACATGCATATATGAACTTAGATTTGCAGCAGGATCAGAAGAAATTTGCATTATTAAAAGAGCAGGCTCAATGGCTGATTTTGCAAGCTTATCCAATCGACATCAGTAGTTTACAAGCTCTTTTTTCTATTTCTGAATGGAAACAGCTCATTCAATTGAATCAGTACAAACAAAAATTTATTGCTTAACGATCAAGAAATCATAAATTAGGATAATCAAGATGTCTCAACAAGTTTTACGTGCACGTGCAGAACAACAATTTTCTCATGAATTAGATGCATTAAAAGCACATGACAATTTAGTAAAACCTCCTCAATGGCAGCTTTCACCAAAAGCAGTGGTTGATTATTTACTAGGAACAACTTTAGCTGATGGCACAGTGATTTCACCGAAATATATTGGTAATCGCCGTTTGATGGAAATTGCAGTCGCAACATTGGCGACTGATCGCGCCTTATTATTATTAGGAGTGCCAGGGACAGCAAAATCATGGGTATCTGAACATTTAGCAGCGGCGATTTCAGGTAATAGCGCTTTGTTGATTCAAGGTACGGCTGGAACTAGTGAAGATACCTTACGTTATAGTTGGAATTATGCCCAATTATTATCCAAGGGCCCAAGTGAAGATGCTTTGGTGAAAAGCCCGATGTTACGTGCAATGCAAGAAGGTAAGATCGCGCGTGTGGAGGAACTGACTCGTATTCCTGCTGATGTCCAAGATACGTTGATTACTTTACTTTCAGAGAAAAATTTGCCTGTTCCTGAGTTGGGAATTGAGTATCAAGCGGTACAAGGTTTTAGTGTGATTGCCACCGCCAATAATCGTGATAAAGGGGTGAATGAACTCTCTTCTGCTCTCAAGCGTCGTTTTAATACCGTGATTTTACCACCGCCTGCAACTATCGCTGAAGAAGTGGAGATTGTTCAAAAGCGTGTTCATTCATTAGGTAAAAGTTTACAACTGCCTGAGATTCAGCCTTTGGATGCTCAAATTCAAAAACTGGTGACGATTTTTAGAGAGTTACGTCATGGGCAAACCTTAGATGGCAAGCAAAAACTTAAAACCACCACAGGAACTTTATCAACGGCTGAAGCCATTTCAGTGATGAGTCATGGTTGGGTTATGGCAGGGCATTTTGGTTCGGGCGATGTCACTGATCATGAGTTGGCAGCAGGTCTACAAGGTGCGGTATTAAAAGATCCTGTGCAAGATATCGTACCTTGGAAAGAATATGTTGAAACCGTGATTAAACAACGTGAGGGTTGGCAAGACCTGTATCGTGCTTGTCGTGATTTAGAATAAAACCAAATAATAAAAACCTCATCCCAATCTTCTCCTTGAAAGGGAGAAGCTGTGATCGGAATAAAGGATAAAAAATGCTGCATATTCTCGGTATTCGTCATCATGGGCCTGGTTCGGCGCGTAGTGTCTGTAATGCTTTGGCTTCGATTCAACCTGATTGTATTTTGATTGAAGGACCACCTGATGCCAATTCAATCATTGCTCAATTGCAACATGCCGATTTTAAGCCGCCTGTTGCATTATTGTTGAATACCCCTGTACAAAAAGAAGTGCGTTCACAAGCGGTTTTTTATCCCTTTGCTGAGTTTTCACCAGAGTGGCAAGCCTTACAATATGCGTTGCGTCAGCAAATTGCAGTAGAGTTTATGGATCTGCCTTTGCAACATCGTTTTGCGCTGGAAAAACAATGGGCAGAACAATGTTTACAGCAAGCTTCAGCAGACGAACAAGCATTAGTAGACGAGCAAGAGATTGAGTCTAATCAGCAAGGTGATGTTGAGCCAGAACAGAACTTGGAACAGCATTATCTTTCGATTCGCCGAGATCCAATTCAACTTTTGGCAGAACAGGCAGGTTATCAAGACAGTGAACGCTTTTGGGAACATTTGGTCGAACAGCAACCGCACGCTGGACAAATGTTTGCCGCAATTAGCGATGCCATGGCAGCTTTGCGTGATTATTTGCTAAGCCAGCAACCTGAAAATTATAGTAGTGAAGACCAACTGCTAGAGCAGTATCGCGAAGCCTACATGCGCAAAGTGATCAAGCAGGCAGAAAAGCAAGGCTACCAAAATATTGTGGTGATTTGTGGTGCATGGCATGCACCTGTATTGGCGGATTTAAAAGCGCAAAATAAAGCAGATACCGCCTTGCTCAAAGGCTTACCTAAAGTCAAAGTTGATGCTGCATGGATTGCATGGACACATGGGCGTTTGAGCAGGGACAATGGCTATGGTGCAGGTGTACAAGCGGTTGGATGGTATACCCATCTTTGGAAGCATTACCAACAAGCCTTAGATGCAGAGGCAGATGGTGAAAAAATTACGATTGATTGGTTAAGCAAATTTGCCCATGCCTTACGCCAAGCAGGTCACGATGCTTCTAGTGCTCAGATTATTGATGCGGTACAACTGATTCAATCTTTATTGCAATTACGTGGACGACGTATTCCTGATTTGGAAGATTTATTTGAGGCAATTCGTTCGGTCTTAAATCACGGCTTAGATATTCCGCAACCGATTTTAGCTAAATTGCTTGAAGACGAGCAATTGGGGCAAGTGCCTGATGAGTTGATTGAGTTGCCCATTCAAAAAGACTTTTTACAGCAAGTGAAGCATTTCCGTCTGAAGCTCGAAGCACCTCATCGTGACATTAGTCTGGATTTACGTGAAGCCTTCGACTTGGCAAAAAGTCAATTTTTACATTGCGTGAAATTACTTGGTCTCGCTTGGGCAGAGTTAGCAGGTACAGGCTCAAAACAAGGTAACTTTAAAGAAGTTTGGCAGTTGTCTTGGCAGCCTGAAACTAGTTTATATCTGAATGAAATGTCGTTGTGGGGCAATAGCATTCAGCTTGCCACACAAAGTTATGTCGAACATCAGATTAGACAATGTGAAGATGTGGCGCAAATTGCGCAACTGATCGAGAGCATTTTATTGTCTGGTTTGGATCAAAGCCTAAATTTGGCTTTGGATAAATTGAATGAGCTTACTACTCAGCATCAAGACCCAAGTATTATTTTGGCAACTTTAAAGCCGCTTATTACGGCAATTCGTTATGGCAGTGTGCGCCAATTTTCAATGCAACATTTACATCAAGTGGTAGAACATTTAGCGATTCGTTTGATGTTGAGTTTGCCAAGTTATTGTGTACAACTGAATGCCGAAATGGCTCAGCAATTTGCCCAACAACTACAAACTTTATATGAGCTTTTAGAACAATTACAACAAGATGAATTGTTACAGCTCTGGCAAGAGACCTTACATCAGTTATTGCAGTTGGAACATATGCAAGGTTATTTGCATGGTTGTTGTGTACGTTTAGCTCGAGAACAGCACTTGATTGATGTGGAGCAAACACAGGGATTTCTGTCTCGAGCTTTGTCGATCGGGCAGACGGCGGATTATAGTGCGGCTTGGTTTGAAGGTTTCTTGACCCATCAAGCTTTGTTATTGATTCATGAGCAAAGTCTTTGGGACACCGTGAGCCAATGGGTCAATCAATTACAAGAACAGCAATTCATTGAGTTATTGCCAATTTTGGCCAGAACAGCTTCAAGTTTTAGCCCTGCTGAAGCACAGCAATTAATTCAGAAAGTGACGCAGAAAGCGACTGCAGTCAAACAAGAGGTCGGTACTTTATATATTGCACGTGCTCAAACGGTACTAGATGAAATTTACGCGTATTTACAGCCTGTTGCTGTCGAGGTTTAAGTGATGAATATGAATGAAGAACTGATCACTTTAGAGCAACCTGACCTTGCGGAACAAGAACGACGTTGGCGATTAATTTTAGGACAAGTCCCAAATTCGACTTCGCATTTACCGAATTGGTCGGTGCAAGATACCAAAATGCAAGAATGTCTGAATGAGCTTTATCAGGCGCAACAGCCTAATCGCCGTGGTGGTTTGGGGCATTCTAGTCCTAGGGTGGCACAATGGTTGGGGGATATTCGCCAGTATTTCCCATCTTCTGTGGTAAAAGTTATTCAAAAAGATGCTTTAGAGCGTTTAAATTTACAACAAATGTTGTTAGAGCCCGAATTGTTAGCGAGTGTAGAAGTCGATATTCATTTGGTTTCTACCTTAATTTCACTCAATCATTTGATGCCTGAAAAAACCAAAGAAACTGCACGTATCGTGGTGCGTCAGTTGGTAGAGCAACTTGAAAATCGTCTAAAGCAACCATTACAGCAAGCGATTCGAGGCAGTATTAATCGCTCAGCACATACACGCCGTCCTAAACGCATGCAAGACATTAATTGGCAGCGCACCATTCAGTCTAATTTGAAACATTGGCAGGAAGATTTTAAAACGATTATTCCACATGAGTTACATGGTCATCCACGTCAACAAACGGCTTTAAAAGACATTGTACTCTGTGTTGATCAGAGTGGTTCGATGGCACCTTCCGTGATTTATTCCAGTGTTTTTGCGGCGGTGATGGCAAGTATTCGTGCAGTCAGTACGCAAATGATCGTGTTTGATACTGAGTTAGCCGATTTAACCCCTTTACTCGAAGACCCAGTGGATGTGTTATTCGGTACACAGTTGGGTGGGGGAACCGATATTGCTAAAGCAATTAAATACTGTCGTAGTAAAATCACTCGCCCAGAAGATACCATTTTTATTCTTATCAGTGATTTATGTGAAGGTGGAGATGCTAAGCAAATGCTCAAGCAAGTGGCTGAAATGCTAGATAGTGGTGTGCAAGTGATTACGCTACTGGCATTGTCTGATGACGGTGCACCTTGGTACGATACCCAACATGCACAGATCTTTGCGGATATGGGGATTCCAACGTTTGCCTGCACACCTGATCAATTTCCAGAACTTATGGCGACGGCTATTGAAAAACGAGATATTCATGCATGGTATGCAACCCAGCAAAATCTGACATAATAGAGGTTAAAGATGATGTTACGGCATGCAAGTCGAAACGTATGAGTAAATTGAGGATATGTCTTTGCTGAAAATTATTTTGATTGTGGTGGTAATTTTAAGTTTAGCTTTACTGTTGTTTTTATTGTATCAAAGTCAAAAAATGCTGCGTCATGTGCAGAAACAACAGGCTTCGGAAAATAAGAAAAATGGTCGAGAACGTCAGCTACATCCCAAATTACAGCAGCGTAAAAAACCTCAGGATTAACTGAGGTTTTTTGTTGGAATTGTTTTTACGGCTCCAAATTCAAAACGCTCAGGCCAGTTGCAGACATCGGATACGATACATTCAGCACATTTAGGTTTACGTGCTATACAACAATAACGCCCATGCAAGATCAGCCAATGATGAGCATCAATAATAAACTCTTTAGGAATAACCTTAATTAATCGATCTTCGACTTCTAAAACATTTTTACCTACTGCCAAACCAGTACGATTGCCAACACGGAAAATATGGGTATCGACTGCCATAGTAGGGTGGCCAAAGGCGGTATTGAGCACAACGTTTGCCGTTTTACGCCCTACACCTGGTAAAGCTTCCAGTTCTTTTCGCGTTTCTGGAATTTGTCCTTGATATTGATCAACTAAAATCTGACAAGTTTTGATCACATTTTCAGCTTTAGCGTTATATAAGCCAATCGTCTTAATATATTCTTTTAAGCCATTAACCCCAAGATTTAAAATAGCTTGTGCAGTATTGGCAACAGCATAGAGTTTATCAGTCGCTTTGTTGACACTGACATCGGTTGCTTGTGCAGAAAGCAAAACAGCAATCAGTAACTCAAAAGGAGAGCTGTAGTTCAGCTCCGTTTGGGGATGTGGTCTTTGTGTACGTAAACGTTCAAAAAAAGTCTGAACTTGTTTTTTGGTCATATTTTTGACAGGCATTTAGATTCCCTGTAATTCATTTAAACGTTTTTGCAAATCAAGCAATTGTGTTTGCTTGGATTCATCTGCACGTACACTTAACTGCTTTTCTAACTTTTTGATTTGCGTTCTAATTTTCGCAAGTTCAATTGTCGTTTTTGCATCTAATACAGGATTTTCTTTCGGTTTATCCATGAGTGTGATCACGGGTACATTGTTAAGTGCTTGAGAAAATTGAGCAAAAAATTCAGTATCAATTTCAGCACGAACAATCGGTCCTTTACGACTCAAACGACGTTTTTCTTCTCGTTGAATATGCGCATAGTAACGATGTCTTAGATCATCTTGTTCAAGAGTACGTTGTTGAGCTGTGGGTAATGGATTGGAATCTGCGACCAGATCAATACAATCTACAGGACAGGGTGGAATACATAACTCACAACCCGTACATAGATCAGTCAAGATACTATGCATTAATTTCCCGCTACCGATGATTGCATCAACAGGACAGGCACTAATACATTTAGTACACCCGATACATTCATCTTCACGAATTATCGCTTTCATTTGTTGCGGTCGACCATCTGCTTGAATGTCCCAAACACTTGGTTCCGCAATCATTGTTGGTCTTTTTAATAATGTCGCAAGTGCATCTGCAACGGGTTGTCCACCTGGAACGCATTTGTTTGCATCTTCACCTTCCACGATCGACTTTGCATAAGGTAAACAACCGTCACGATGTCCACATAAACCACATTGCGTTTGTGGTAAAAGTTGGTCTACTTGAACGATAAGAGAGAGTTGTTGTGCTGAAACTGACATGAAAGAAGATAGGATAAAAACAGTATCGCTATTATAGCAAAGAATAGTTTAATCGGCGGCAATCGTTGTTTAAATCTACTTTGATAGACTTTTTATTTTTGCGATTTTATAGTGCTAACATTGTTTTATTTTGGTGCTAAATTTTGTATTTTGAATTATTTCTGATGTTTTATTACTAAGTTAAACGCTGATTTAAGCTATTTTTTGAATATTTATTATAAAAATAATGAATATTTTTAAATTTAAAATATTGATTTAAAATAATAAAAAATATTTTTCATGAAAATTGGGTTGAGAGTTGATCATAAAGGGTATTAAATGTGTTTAATATTCTATTTTGGTGCATTTTTTGCACTAAATTAAATCACTATCTGGGGGTGAGAGTTGAAATACGATAGCTTAAATGATTTCTTGGAGTATGTTAAAGCTAGAGATCTATATCAACCTGAGTTTTTACAAGCAGTAGAAGAGGTCATGACGAGTTTATGGCCTTTTATACAGAAAAATCCTAAATACGCTCAATACGGTTTGTTAGAGCGTTTGGTTGAGCCTGAACGTGTTATTCAGTTTCGTGTATCGTGGATGGATGACCAAGGTCAAACTCATGTGAATAGAGCTTTTCGGATTCAATTTAATTCAGCGATTGGGCCATTTAAAGGTGGCATGCGTTTTCATCCTTCAGTAAATTTATCGATTTTAAAATTTTTGGGTTTTGAGCAAACTTTTAAAAATGCATTAACGACTCTCCCTATGGGTGGTGGTAAAGGTGGTTCAGACTTTGATCCAAAAGGAAAGTCAGAAGCGGAAATTATGCGTTTTTGCCAAGCGTTAATGTTGGAGTTATATCGTCATTTAGGATCGAATACCGATATTCCAGCAGGTGATATTGGGGTTGGTGGTCGTGAAGTAGGCTTCATGGCGGGGATGATGAAAAAGCTGAGTAATGATACGGCTTGTGTTTTTACGGGCAAAGGTATTTCTTTTGGCGGAAGTTTAATGCGTCCAGAAGCGACTGGTTATGGCACTGTTTATTTTGCTGAAGAAATGCTGAAAACTCGTGGTGATAGCTTTGCAGGAAAAACGGTTTCGATTTCGGGTTCGGGGAATGTAGCGCAATTTGCTGCTGAAAAAGCTATGTTTTTAGGTGCAAAAGTGGTGAGTCTGTCAGATTCGAATGGCACTGTTTTTGTAAAAAATGGTTTCACTGATGCATTACTTGCCGAAGTGATGGAGCTGAAAAATATCAAGCGTGGACGTATTTCAGAGTTTGCATTGAAGCATGGTTTTGAATATTTTGAGGGTAAAACCCCTTGGCATATTCCTGTTGATATCGCATTACCTTGTGCCACTCAAAATGAGCTAGGTGCAGAAGATGCAAAATTATTACTAGAAAATGGTGTGATGTGTGTTGCAGAAGGAGCCAACATGCCATCTACTTTGGACGCAGTTGAAAAATTTATCGCAGCTAAGATTTTGTATGCACCAGGTAAAGCATCAAATGCAGGCGGAGTTGCAACTTCTGGTCTTGAGATGTCTCAAAATGCGTTACGTTTCGGTTGGACACATGGTGAAGTCGATGAACGCTTACATGCCATCATGAAAGATATTCATGCCAATTGCTTAAAATATGGGACCAAAGAAGATGGTACTGTCAATTATGTTGATGGTGCGAATATTGCTGGTTTTGTCAAAGTAGCAGATGCCATTCTCGCGCAGGGTATTTATTAAGGGTCTCCTAAACTCCCGCTTTAATAAAGAGGGGATTTCCATAAAAAAATCCGATGTTGAAACATCGGATTTTTTATTTAGCTGACTAAAATTATGGTTTTTTCACAATTTCTTGTTCAACCACCATATCTAATACATCTGCAATACTTGATTGATCGGCAGCAGGGTTTTTAATGTCGAAACGTTTAACTCGAACGATCACACGTTGGTTTGGATTATGTTCAAAACCTTCGATTTGACCATAGTAAAGTGACCAATTTTTATCAGCGTATGTTTTGATGCCTTTATCGTCATATTTAATTTCACGAACTTGCATACAAGTTTGCGGTGCTACACCAGTACATGATTTAGTTTGTGGTGAAATTTCGAGGAAAACGATTTTACCTTCAGACTGGTATTTTGCTTCAGCTGTCATTTTACCAAGGAACGTATATTTTTGACCGTTTGCATCGCTTAAAGTTAAGCTCGGCTGGTCTAAATTTGTTGCATTGATTTCAAATGGAACTTTACGTTTTTGTAAAAGTGTACCTGCAAATTGCTCTTGTTTCATCAGCGCTGGTTCACATGCCATCATTGTTGAAGCGCCGTTACCTGTAACAATTGAACCATTTTCAATTTTCCATGAGGTATTTAAGCGGTTACAACCAGTGTCTACAGATAAACGATCATTAGCTAAGAAACTTAATACGATTGGTTTTTTTGTATCAGTTGGTTGATATGACCAAGTATAGTTTGTTAACACACTCGTATTCACGATTTTGCTTCCTGTAAATACATGTTTTTGACCTTTACTATCAGTTACCGTCAAGATTGCTTGATCATTTTGGGTACTGAGTGTGAAAGGAACTTTTTTCTCACTAAAAATATCAGCAGATAAGCGTTCTTGTTGCATTAAATCATCCGCACACGCCATCATTGTTGATGCTAGTGGTGAGGTTACAATGGTATTACCTTCAACTTTCCAAGTCCCACCTTGATTATTACAACCAGTTTGAATAGATAATCGTTGATTATCATCGAAAGATAAAACTAAAGGTTTTGATGCTTTTGAACCTTGATAAGTCCAATTATATTCAGTTAAATTTTTTGCTGCAGTTGTATTAATTTGAGAAATAACATTATCAGTTACATTTTGTACAGTTTGGCACGCCATCAAAGAAAGCGGTAATAAGGCAAGAACTAAATATTTAATTTTCATAGTCAAACAACAGTAAATAAATAACAGTGATAAGCTTAAAGTATTCTTAAAAAAATAAAATGTAATCAGTTTATGGATTAAGTTCGTTAAATGTATCTGTTTGTAAATTTTAAGAAAATTGATTGGGAAAATGACTTACTTAAATATGAGTAAGTCATTTGAAAAAGATGATGCTTGGTTTTTAATCAAAACGATAAATGTCCATACCTAATGACCCCATTGAAAAACTACTATGCACGATACTAAATCGATGACCAGTTCCCATTGCAAAGAATAATGGTGCAAAATGTTCAAGGGTAGGATGATTTCGTTGCACGTAGGGTAAAGATGGCCAGTCAAGTACAGCATCATAATCTTGATGGTTTAGTTTACTGACTACACTATTTCGAAATGTGCTTGCCCATATTGGAACTTCAGCATCTGCATGCCATGAAAGTTCAGAGAGATTATGGGTAATACTACCAGAGCCGATTAATAAAATTTGTTGTTCGCGTAAAGGTGCTAAAACTTGCCCGATTTTGTAAATCTGGTCAGCATTCATTTCGATAGGTAAGGAAATTTCAATCACAGGAATATCTGCTTCTGGATACATATGCAATAAAGGCATCCATACACCGTGATCTCGTGGTCGTGTGCTATTTGCATGTGCAGGAATATCTGCTTCTGCAAATAGAGTCAGTATTTCCTCAGCAAGTTTTGGAGCGCCCGCAGCAGGATAACGGATCTCATAAAGTTCAGGGGGGAAACCACGAAAATCATGCCACGTTTGAGCTCGAGTTGATGTACTCACTTCTAGCGCTTGGCTTTCCCAATGAGCAGACATCACAATAATTGCTTGAGGTTTTGGTAAATTATTGCTTAAACGATGCAATGCAGGACCTACTTGTTCAGGATCAAGTGCGAGCATGGGAGAACCATGAGAAATAAATAACCCGGGTAAAGTCTGGAAATTCATAGATAAGCACCTGATTGGAAATACATCATTATCGTGACAAATTCATGGGAACAATGACAGCCCTTAAATATCAACAGATTGTTCTATAATCAGAACAATTTTAAGCACGATGATAAGGATGATTATGATTGATACTCATTGCTCTATAAAGTTGTTCAATCAGTAGAATACGAACCATTGGATGTGGCATGGTCAATTTAGAAAGAGACCAATGCCAAGCTGCTGCTTTACGAACTGCGTCTGAATGTCCATCAGGACCACCAATCGCAAGAGCAATATCATTGCCTTCAAGCATCCATTGTTTCATGGTATCTGCCAGTTTTTCTGTACTGAGTTCTCGACCACCTACTTCTAAGGCAATTAACGTTTCATTGGGTTTAAGTGCATTTAAAATACTATCACCTTCAATTTGACAATATTTTAAAATATCGGCTTCGGAATCATTTTTACCTCGTTTTGCCATCGGGAGTTCAATCACTTGAGTTTGTACAAAAGGTTGAATGCGTTTGAAATAGTCTTCAAATCCAGTTAACACCCAAGCAGGCATTTTTTGACCAATAGTCAGAATACGAATTTTCATAGAATAAATAGATCGAGAAATTACACCTATTATAAACAGTGTTCTTTATCGATAGTGATCAGCATGAAAGGGAATAGTCGCTGAAAGTGTATTTATTGATTACGTCGCATAAAAAACGCAGCTCAAAATTGCGTTTGAGCTGCGATCAAAGTGTCATCAGTCTGGAGTTCGGATGACACTAAAAAATAGGTTCACTGAGTCAAGCTTCATCTTTATTTTTATCGACTCTATTTTATTATGCAATATATTGGTTGTTTTTCAACCAAATTATGTAACAAAAAAAGAGAGCCGAAGCTCTCTTTAATTTTCATTTACTTACTTGTTTAATGACGCGCAGCCTTTGCTTCTTCTACTGGTTTAACAATAGGTGTTTTAGGTAAAGGCTTCGGTGTATCCGTCAATGCTAAAGGTAAGATCTCATCAATACTTTTTACAGCTTTGATTTCTAAGCCTTCTTTTACATTGTCAGGAATCTCAGCTAGGTCACGAACGTTATCTTGTGGAATGAAAACTAATTTAATTCCACCGCGGTGAGCTGCAAGAAGTTTCTCTTTTAGACCACCAATACGCATCGCACGACCACCTAGACTCGTTTCACCTGTCATCGCAATGTCTGGACGAATCGCAATCCCTGTAAATGCTGATACAAGCGCAGTTGTGAGTGCTAGACCAGCAGATGGACCATCTTTTGGCGTTGCACCTTCAGGTAAGTGAACATGGACATCAGTTTCATCAAAACGTGATGCCTCAATACCTAATTCATCAGCACGAGTACGAACCACAGTCATTGCAGCAGTAATCGATTCTTTCATCACATCACCGAGAGAACCCGTTGTAATGAATTTACCCTTACCTTTCACGGCTGCAACTTCAATAGTAAGCAATTCACCACCTACCGAAGTCCAAGCTAAACCATTTACACGACCGACTTGTGCTTCATCTTCAGCCATACCAAAGTCAAATTTGTGCGGACCTAGGTATTCAGGAAGATTGGCAGAAGTGACATCAACTTGTAAGTTTTTAGACTTCTTGCTAACGGCTTCTTTCACCACTTTACGTGCAATTTTAGACACTTCACGCTCTAGGCTACGGACACCCGCTTCACGTGTATAACGTTGTACGATGTCACGGATTGCTTCTTCGTGAACAGTCAATTCTTTTGCACGTAGACCATTGTTCTTAATCGCTTTTGGAACAAGGTAACGTTCAGCAATATTCACTTTCTCATCTTCGGTATAACCCGGTAGACGAATGACTTCCATACGATCCAGTAAAGCTTCAGGAATATTCATACTGTTAGCCGTACAGATGAACATGACTTCTGAAAGATCAAGATCAAGATCTAAATAATGATCGTTGAACTTACTGTTTTGTGATGGGTCTAATACTTCAAGCAATGCAGAAGCAGGGTCACCACGGTAGTCTTGTGCCATCTTGTCAATTTCGTCGAGTAAGAACAGAGGGTTCTTCACGCCAACTTTTGTTAAAGACTGTACAATTTTACCCGGCATCGCACCAATATAAGTACGACGGTGACCACGGATCTCAGCTTCATCACGTACACCACCAAGCGCCATGCGAACAAACTCACGACCTGTTGCTTTAGCAACAGATTCACCAAGTGATGTTTTACCCACACCTGGAGGACCAACTAGACAAAGAATAGGACCACGGAGTTTTTTCACACGAGATTGCACTGCAAGATATTCAACAATACGATCTTTGACGTCATCTAAGCCGTAGTGATCTTCATCAAGAATCTCTTGTGCTTTCGCTAAGTTAATGCTGACTTTGCTCGCCTTATTCCAAGGTGTATCTAAAATGACTTCTAGATAGTTACGAACAACGGCAGCTTCGCTTGATGCAGGTTGCATAGCTTTCAGTTTGCGAAACTCAGCTTCAGCTTTTTTGCGTACATGTTCAGGCAAATCTGCTTCAGCAAGACGTTTTTCAATTTCCGCAACGTCATCTTCAGCACCGCCGTTCATATCAGAAAGTTCACGTTGAATAACTTTCATTTTTTCATTTAGAAAGTATTCTCGTTGATTCTTTTCCATCTGACGTTTAACACTGTCATGCAACGTTTGTTCAATTTGCTGTTCAGCAGATTGATTCATCAAGTAGCTCATCAACTCTTGCAAATGCGCTTCAAACTCGTCGTGCTCTAAAAACTTTTGTTTCACTTCGATATTTAAAGGTACACGAGTTGCAACAAAGAACATTAATTGTAATAAGTCTTCGATTTTATTTGCTGCTGCAACAAGCTCACGTGCATTGCGTAATTTCGCTTCAGCATATTGAGCGAATAGGGTACGCAATTCGTTTAAGCGAGTTGCTTGAGCTTCCTCATCCAATGGTAATGTAATTGGACTGAGGCTGTGCTCAGCAGTCAAGTATTCTTCACCATCAATAATCCGCTCTAATTTAGAACGATGCAGACCTTCAATCAGTACTTTAATGCAGTTTTCATCATTTTCATGATTTACGACTTGTACGATTTTAGCCACAGTTCCGTATTGATAGAGGTTATCGTGATCAATTTCTTCTGTAAGCGAATCTTTTTGCGCAACTACAAATACTAAATTGTCACCGTTACGAGCCACATCCACTGCATTGATCGATTTTTCACGACCCACAAATAGCGCAATTTGCATGTGTGGATAGACCACAACATCACGTAATGCTAATAGTGGTAATACACTTGGAACCTGTGGCTCTAAGCTTGATTCATTATTTAAAATATATTCAGACATGGGCACTCCTAATGAGTGACAACGGTGTTGCCATGTTTTTTATAGTGATGTGCATTTCAAAAATTACAAGGGTTTTTACTTAGAAAATATTAAAAAAAGACTAAATTGGTCGGTTTTTTTCTAAAAAATATTAGAACAATAAGGTTAAGGATTGAAAATATAGAACTTTTTAGGTGTTAGTAAACCATGAATAGGTTGATCCCATTTCTGTCTAGGTAAGGTTTGATCAATATATTGAAATGTATGAGCGAGACCCAAACGAAAAGGTCGATGCGGCGCACTTGCCAAAGTACGATCATAGAAACCACCTCCCATGCCGATTCGTGTCCCTAAGTGATCACAGGCAAGTAAAGGCATAATTAAAATATCCAAAATGGAAATATGATGACCGCGACTTGCCATGGGTTCTTTCATCCCGAGAGGATGATAGGAAAAACGTTGATTTGAGTATTGCTTAGAGCTTATTTTTACCCATACAAGTTCTTGATTCATCGTGCAAATCATGGGTAAGTAAACGAGTTTTTTGTGTTTAAAACAAAGTTGAATGAGTTTGTGAGTGTGCACTTCGCCAAAAGCATGAAGATATAATCCAACGCTTTTTGCAAACTTGAATTGAGGTATTGATCTGAGGCGATTTAAAGCGTCTTGCTCACTTTTTTTATGTTCAAACCGATTCACTCGTTTTCTTTTTAAACGAATATCTTTTCTGAGTACATGTAAATCACTATTCATCGTATTCAAAATAAAACAAAGCCTCGAGAATCATACTTGATTTAAGTGTGCTTAAGCATCTAAATAAATTGAAGCTCTAATCTTGTTGGTCAGTTCTGGATTCTGACAATTCAAAGTAATCACACAGCTGTAGCACTAGACTTAATCAGTGTGCTGTCAAAAATAAGAATAAAATAACAAATTTTGGTTTTATATGGCAAAAATATCACAAATTGTGTAAAAAGTGCTCTATAATCTTGCTGTGAAAATTGCAAATACTTGGTTATTTCACATATTTAAACAATTAAAAGGAATATTTTAGCGCTATGAATGGGGTGTTTTATTTCATTCGTTACGATATTCACTGTGTCACTTTATAAAAATATTGAAAAGACCATAGGGTAATGTTTAGAGGGAAAAAGTATGTTTGATTCAAAAAATGTAATTGTCTTAGATCAAATGCTTATCTTAACTAAAGAAGGTAAAAATGATTTGGTTTATCACAATGATACGCTGTTGAAAGTAATGATGATCTCTAATCAGCATCTCATCGTCGCCGATGATTACCAAACCAGTTTCTTATTGAAACAGAAGGATGAAAATGTGATTTGGTCATTTATCTAATGTTATGTACTTTTTTGATGAGTATTGATTCAACTGTCTAGATTGATTGATGGAATTTATTGTTTGAGTTCCATCAATATTGGGCAACATTCATTTTCTGTCGTTTTACACTCGTGTAACCATGTGGAAAGTCTTTGCTTAAGACCCATAAGTTCCTGAATTCTTTGATCGATCTTGCTCAATCGTTGTTCAATAACATGTCTGACTTGGATGCGATCTTCTAAATTCAATGTGAGCAATTCTTTAATTTCATTCAGTTGTAATCCAGCATCCTTCGCTTTCTGAATAAAGCTCAAGGTCTCTAAATCTTGCTGACTATAATGTCGGTAACTTTGAGTACTTTCAGGTATTCGCATTAAGCCTATACGTTGATAATAACGAATGGTTTCGACATTAACGTGGCAGGATTTTGCTAGTTTTCCGATTGTAAGGTTCATTTTCTCATACCTTTGTTGGGATAGTAAAAAAGCACTTGACTCTGTACCTAGGTACAGACTTTATCCTAGTCCTATCGAGAAAGAAAAGATAGGTGTCGTCATGACTCAACAACCATCTTCATGCCATTCTAAAAATGAAGTACCGCTTGTGTACGAATATATTGATCCAGTTTGCGGTATGACAGTCGCTGAAAATTCGCAGTACTATTTTGATTATCTAGGTATCCGCTATTTATTCTGTTCAGCAGGTTGCCAACAGAAATTCAGCTCAAAACCTGAAAATTATTTAAAATCAGATCAAGATCTAAAATTGACATCATCTTGCTGTGCTAAGCAGCCTCAACAAAAAGCAGGTTCATGTTGTGAAAGTGAATCAGAGCTGTCTATTGAATTAGCTCAAACATCTTCTTGTTGTAAGCCTAAGCCAACGAAGCAAAAACTAAGTTCATGTTGTGGCCCTAAACCAGAAGTACCATCTATTCAAGATGAAGCTAAAAAATCTTCTTCTTGTTGGGGTGGAAAGCATGATCATTCAAGTGAAAGCAATTTAGTTGATACAGAGATTGATCCTGTTTGTGGTATGTCAGTCAAAATCACGACAGATTTAAAAACAGATTATCAAGGTAAAACCTATTATTTCTGTAATTCATCTTGTTTATATAAATTTAAAAATGATCCTGAATTTTATCTAATTCCAGTCGATCAGCGTCCTGTACCTGAGGAGGCAATGGATATGGATTATACCTGTCCAATGGATCCTGAAATTGTACAAAAAGGGCCAGGAACTTGCCCAATTTGTGGGATGGCACTTGAGCCGATGCAACCCACTTTGGATGATGGACCAAATCCTGAGTTAGTAGATTTTAGTCGACGTTTTTGGACTACATTACCTTTGAGTTTGTTGGTGATGATCTTGGCCATGGGTTCACATATTCATGCCTTTATTTCGCCACATGTTCAGCCGTGGATTGAACTTCTTTTAAGTTTGCCTGTGGTGCTATGGGCGGGTTATCCCATTTTACAGCGTTGTTGGGTGTCCTATAAAACAGGACATCTGAATATGTGGAGTTTGATTGGTGTTGGGGTACTTGCAGCATTTATTTATAGTGTTATTGCCACGATTTTTCCATCATTAATCCCTATTGAAGCGAAAACAGGGCATGGTGTTGCTGTGTATTTTGAAGCAGCATGTATGATTGTTTCGTTGAGCTTACTGGGTCAAATTTTAGAACTAAAAGCACGTTCACAAACAGCAAATTCATTAAAAGCTTTACTACGTTTACAACCTGCTAAAGCGAAACTTGTGCAGCATGATCAAGTTGTTGAAGTAGATATAGCGATGGTCAAACAAGGTGATATTTTGCAAATATCATCGGGTGAGCAAATTCCATTAGATGGTCTAGTCGTTGATGGAAAGACCTATGTTGATGAATCCATGATGACAGGTGAGCCTGTTCCTGTGAAAAAGGAAAAAGATGACCGAGTGATTGGCGGGACAATTAATCAACAAGGCGCTATTCGAATCCAAACAACTGCTGTGGGTACGAACACGACATTAGCCAAAATGATCCAAACTGTCGCTGATGCGCAACGCTCCAAAGCACCATTGCAACGAATTGCAGATGTGGTTGCAAAATATTTTGTGATCGCCGTACTCAGTATCAGTGTGCTGACTTTTATTGCGTGGATGGTATTTGGGAAAGCACAGTTTGATTTGGCTTTAATGTGTGCAGTCGCTGTTTTGATTATTGCTTGTCCATGTGCTCTTGGCTTGGCAACGCCAATGTCAGTGATGGCAACCACGGGTCGAGCAGCTCAAAAAGGTGTGCTGTTTAAAGATGCAGAAGCAATTGAAGCCTTAAGCAAGGTCAATACTTTGATTATTGATAAAACAGGAACATTGACCGAGGGTAAACCAAGTTTAAAAGAGATTCGGCCTTTATCTGAAGCGTATAGCCAGACACAAATTGAGTTATGGATTGCATCGATTGAACAATATTCGACACATCCAATTGCACAGACATTAACTAAACTGGTTGATCTAAATCAATTGCTCAATGTCTCTGATTTTGAAGATGTCGCAGGCTTTGGTGTGAAAGGAAACATTGATCACCAGACCCTGTATATTGGTAGTCAGAAGCTTATTGAACAGTTGGCGTTGACCTTAGATGCTGATTTAATCCATGAGTTGGATCAAAAACGTGCACAAGGCGATGTGTTTAGTTTTTTGATGTCAGAACAAGAAGTGATTGCCTATATTTCGATTCATGATGCAATCAAACAAAATGCCAAAACTTTGATTGATCAACTACATGCTGATGGAATTGAAGTAATTATGGCAACTGGTGATCATCAGAAAAATGCAAATATGGTTGCAGATGTTTTAGGTATTAAAACAGTCTATGCCAATCTTGATCCTAAGCAAAAACTTGAAATTGTGAAACAAGCACAAGCTCAGGGAAAAATTGTGGCAATGGCTGGGGACGGTATCAACGATGCACCAGCACTAGCGCAGGCGAATGTTAGTATTGCGATGGGAACAGGAACAGATATTGCCAAGCAAACAGCGCAAGTGACTTTAGTTAAAGGGGACATTCAAGGGGTTGCACAAGCAGTTCATATGGCAAAATTAGGGGTAAAAAATATGAAGCAAAATCTTGCATTCTCTTTTGTTTATAATGGATTAGGTGTTCCTGTTGCAGCAGGTTTATTTTATCCACTAACAGGATTATTGCTCACACCAATGTTTGCTGCTGTAGCAATGTCATTAAGCTCGCTCTCTGTTGTGGTGAATGCTTTACGTTTGAATAAATCATAATTCATTTTTAGAAAAATAAAGCTTCTATTCTCATAAGTTGAGAGTGGAGGCTTTATTTTGACCCAACTGACATCATCAAAATGAATACTGTCAATTCTATTTCTCTCTTTTATCCTTAATTTGAATGAAAACTATTGGGAAATAGCTAAGGATGGAACTGAAGATGCAAAACAATAAATTTAGTCGTGTTGTAAAATCACTTTTTACTTCAAGTATTATCGTATCATCATTATTATTGACGAATGCGAGTCATGCAGCACCTGAAGGTAAACTGGATTTAACACTTTCTGCACATTCACAAAATAAGATTAAACAGCTACTTAACGATCCTAAAACGTGGCAACAAATTCCAAATCAAGTCACTTTATGTGTGTTCTCTCCAAATGGAGAGCATAGTGAGGCTTTTGAACAGGCTACAAGTTACATCACTGAAATTCCACGTATGGTACGTGTAGCCAAGCAGTTTGGTGTCAATATGAATGTGACACGACCATCTCATTTACAGTTCAAATTAGATTTTGATTATCCAAAACTTAAAAAATCAGCGTCTACTTTGGTCAATTTAAAAGTTTATACCAATGAAGCGGTATTAACAGAAGATTTCCGTAGTAAACGCTGTGATGGTGCAGGGATTAGTAATCTGCGTGCAAAACAATTTAATAAATTTGTAGGAAGTATTGATGCAATTGGAGCACTACAAACCTATAAACAATTAAGTTCAGTGATTCAAGTTCTAGCTAATCCAAAATTTGATGAAAAAATGGTGAATAAAGACTATGAGGTTGTGGGTGTTGTACCGTTAGGTGCAGCCTATATCATGGTGACGGATCGTAATATTAATACTTTAGCCAAAGCAGCAGGTAAGAAAGTTGCGGTTTTCCAATTTGATGAAACTCAAAAGAAATTGGTACAAAACGTGGGTGCGCAACCTGTCTCAGTTGATTTGGTGACTGTCGGTGGGAAGTTTAATAATAAAGAAGTTGATATCATGGCAGGTCCAGCTATTTTATTTGAACCGCTTGAGTTACAAAAAGGGATGACAGATAAATCGGGCAAAGCTGTTGGCGGAATTATCAAGTTCCCAGTCATTCAAGTCACTGGAACGTTAATTATGCATCGCAATAAGTTTCCAGCAGGAATGGGTTCTATTGCGCGTGAAGTTATCTCAAAACAGTTGAACCCAGCATTTGAATTTGTAGATAAAATTGAAGCCAAAATTCCAGATAAATTTTGGCTTAACCTTAACGAAAGTGATAAACCTGGTTATGTTCGATTAATGCGCGAAGCTCGAGTGCAAATGACCAAAGAAGGTTTTTACGATAAAGATATGATGAAGTTGCTGAAACAGGTTCGTTGTTCACAAGACCCTAGCAATTATGAATGTGCTTTGAAAGATGAGTAATCTTTAAGTCATTTTACATTATAGAAAAAGAGAATCATGGAAGTATCTGGATTAAGTTATAAACTTGGTATTTCCAACTTTGATCAATCAAGTGATACGTCATATCCAAAGAATTGATCATTTGATTCATAGAAATGATTTATTTTATAGAAATGAAGAGCTATAGGATCAATCATGAATATAATTTTTCAACTTAAAAATAAATTAATAAAACAAGATGTTAATCTAAATAAACCAGCAACGTGGCAGGAAATTTTGGCTTTTGAATATAAGCATCAAGTTAAATTATCACCCATTTTAACAGCTTACTTTTTGGAATTTAATGGTATAGCTGACCGAGATACGGATGATAATTATTTTACGTTCGTGTCGCTGGACGCATTCCAATCGGTTGAAAGTATTTCAAGCTACTATGATAAAGATAAGTTTTTATACCCTAACTGTTTTGTATTTTCGGACTATCTAACGTGGTGTTGGGGGTATGCGGTACAACTAGATCAGATTGGTTCGGATGGTGTTGTATATCATGTGGGAGGATCATCAAAAAGAAAAGTTGCAGATTCATTCACAGCATTTTTAAATCAATATTTGATTGATAGTGATGGATTATTATAAAAAATATTTAATAGAGATTGTTAAAAGGTTCATAAAAGGATGAGCAAAAGTTAAATTATTATTTTAATTCGATTTGAAAAAGTACTCCAGAGATGCCGCTGCATGGTCGTTACCCTGAACCCGATGAGTTCAAGGTGGAGGCGACGCATACTTACTGGGTTTCCTACTCGAGGTAGGCATACACTCAAAATACACAGAACGCATCCATAAATTTAAGTATCGGCAGGGGAATAGACGTACTGGCGAACACCCTAGAGACAGTTTTAGTATAACCTATCTTTACACGATGACAATCGCTACTTGTAAAGATAATTATTAATTGATGAGGCTTTGTGCAATTTTACTCAACAGTTTGTTCTATATCTTCCAAAATCGTTTGGAGTAAATGCTCACAATGTGCATATTCCTGTAATGATTTGTTTAAGCTAAACACTTCTTGAGCCATTTGCAGTGCAACCATAATAACAAGTTTATTATGTTCAACACGTGGTGCGTTACGGCGCATATCATGAAACTTTTGATTTAAAAATTCAGCGGCACGTTCAAGTTCTTCTCGCTTATCTTCGGTCGTATTTAGACGGAAGGTCTGTTCAATTAAGCGAAGCTCAACAACAATGGGTTCACTCATGATCAGGTTTCCTCTTGAGTTTCAGCATTTGGATGCGCGAGTTGCTGAATTTCTTGTGCATGTTGATCCTGTGCAGTACCTAAAATTGAAAGACGTTGAATAATCGCCTCAACTTTAGATTTTGCCAACTCATTTTTCTGTAGCAAGCGATCACGATCTTGTTGTAAATCTTGAATTTCTTGCTGACTATGACGTTGCTGTGCTTGGAACTTCTCTTTATTTACACGTAAGTCATTACGCTCAGCCAAAATCTCTTGGAAGCGGTTTTTTAAATCAGTGGTGCTTTTCTCTAAACGGCTATAACGTTCCGCTAAAGTTGTTGCATCTTGATTCAGTTGTTTAAATTGATCTTGTAACTGAGACAATTGTTCAGTTAAGTTATCAACTTCTTCCTGCTTTTGCGTGATGATGCTATTTTTCTGCACAACTTGTGCATGGTGGTCAGTTTCAGCTAATTGTTTAGCCTCAGTAAGCGAAGTATTCTCTCGCTCTAAATGATGTAAGCGTGTTTTTAAAACACCAATATGCGCTTGTAGACGCTGTAATTGTTCTAACATAACGAAGGTCGCACAGAGTTGCAATCAAAGGTAATATATACAGCAGTATAGAGATTGGATAAACGAATGCAAGACGATATTTCAGGTTGGACGGAATGGAATGCTCATTTTGATGGGATTGAAGAAATTTCAAGTCCAAGTGAGTTACATGGTTTACTCACAGGTATAGTTTGTGTCACACAAGCGCCAACCACCGATGAATGGTCACAAATTTTAAACACCCTCAACGTGCCAGCTTTACAGCCAGAAGCACTAGAAAGTTTAACGGATGAAGCAGAAGATGTTTCTCATGCTTTGTCAGATGATGAATTAGATTATTTGCCTATGCTTCCAGATGATAGCCATTTGCTCGTAGATCGTGTGCAAGCTTTAGCAGATTGGTGTGCAGGCGTAGTTCTTGGTTTTGGTTTGGCTTCAGGTCATATTCGTGGTGAAGAACAAGAGCTGATTGAACATTTACAAGATGTTGCAGCTGTTGAGTTTGAAGACTCTGATAATGATGAAGAGGGTGAAGAAAGCTATCAGGAATTGTATGAGTTTGTACGTTTGATTCCTGTGAGTTTATCAATTGGTCGTACTAAGATTCCTGTCGCTGAAAGTTCATTATTGAAAAACTTTCATGCCAAAAGCAGAAATCAAGATAATCAGGCGACTGATCCGCAAACGGTTGTCGAAATGTTCACCCCACATCGTCCGAGTTAACTCGGGCGGTGCCTTAAGCTCTTATAAATAAAGATACTTACAATCATTCATCTTCATCAGAAGGACAATATGAAATTAAGTCAAGCCGATTTCAAACAACGTCGTGATCTTCTTGCTAAACAAATAGGCAGCAATAGCATTGCAATTATTGCGACTCGAGCAGAAATGTATCGTAATCGCGATGCGGATTATAAATATCGTGCAGACAGTAGTTTTTATTATCTGACTGGATTCGCCGAGCCAGAAGCGGTTGCAATCATTGAAACTTTTGAAGCAGGTGAGGAATATAGCTATAGCTTGTTCTGCCGTGAACGTAATCGTGAAATGGAAATCTGGAATGGCTATCGTGCTGGGATTGATGGTGCGATTGAAATCTATGATGCAGATGAAGCGTATGCAATTGATCTGCTAGATGAAGAAATTATCGACAAGTTGTTAAATAAACAGCGTCTTTACTATCGTATTGGCCAAAATGCGGAATTTGATGCACGTGTCAGTCAATGGATCCAAAAAGCAGATGCACAACAGCGTCGTGGTGGTGCCGCACCCGCTGAAGTGGTTCAGTTGGACCGTATTGTTGATGAAATGCGTTTGAAAAAATCGACTCAGGAAATTGAGTTGATGCAGATCGCATCCAATATTAGTGCTGAGGCACATACACGTGCCATGCAAACGGTTAAACCAGAGATGATGGAATACGCGTTAGAAGCAGAATTGAATTATATCTTTGGTAAAAATGGTTGCGTGCCATCGTATAACAGTATTGTTGGCGGGGGTGAAAATGCTTGTATCTTGCATTATGTTGAAAATAACAAGCCATTAAACGATGGCGATTTAGTTTTAATTGATGCGGCATGTGAATACGAGTTTTATGCATCGGATATTACCCGCACGTTCCCTGTGAATGGTACATTTAATCCTGAGCAGAAAGCACTTTATAATGTGGTTTTAGCAGCGCAGCTTGCTGCGATTGATGCAACTCGTATTGGCAATCACTATAAATATCCACATGAAGTGGCCGTCAAGATTTTAACTCAAGGTTTAGTTGATCTTGGCTTAATGAGTGGCAATGTGGATGAGCTGGTTGAAAGTGAAGCATTCCGTCAATTCTTTATGCATGGTACAGGACACTGGCTTGGTATGGATGTACATGATGTCGGTGCATACAAGACTGGCGAAGATTGGCGTGCTTATGAGGCGGGTATGGTCGTGACAGTTGAACCAGGTTTATATGTTGCACCGGATGATGAAACCGTCGATGCAAAATGGCGGGGTATTGGCATTCGTATCGAAGACGATATTGTCGTGACTGAAAATGGTCCATTGGTTCTAACCAAAAATGTGGTCAAAACCGTTGAGGAAATTGAAAGTTTGATGATTAAAACAAAAATATAAAGATATGATATGGGCTAATGAATTTAGCCCATTTTTCTATAAAAAAAGAGAATAATAATGAGTGAATATGCGCCAAAATATACCTTTAAAGAAGGAGTAAAGTTGCGGTTATTGTATGTATTATATTCAATGCCAGTGATTTTATTTTTATGGGGCATTTTTGGAATAACTAAAATATCATATTGGTTGGAGTGTTCTCCTTATGGGCGGCAAGTGTTTTTCTATGGTGAATTTGTAGGAATGTATATTTTTTTTGGATGTGTTTCCTTATTTTTTTGGATTAAAAATGATTATCCGGTGATTAAGTTAAAACAATATCCATTACCTCATAAAAAAGTCTTAAGAAAAATAAAATATAAATATGGTTGGCGAGCGGTAATGCCCGTGGTCATTAAATTGATAATTTGTATTTCATTTTTTATTATTTCGATATGGGGATATTTTCAGGCAACCATTATAATTAACAATAATATTAATGTAATAGAGCAGCAGAGTTGGACTGTATTGTGTGAAAATATGAGTCAACGATCAAAAGAAATTAAAATGCTATCAAATATGCAATAACACCAAAAAAACACTAATGAAATTGGAAATCGCGACGGTTTTGTCTTTAATTAAGATGCCATACTTATACCCAAAGTGTGTAATTAATCGCAGCAGCCGCAGGTTGAATTGGATTGGCTTTATGACCTGCCAAATTTTCCATAATTTGTGGAATATAAGAAATTTACATTGCACAAGAAGTTACAGTTGCAATAATTGCAAGATATTTGAGATAAGGTGGTTGTTGTGTATTTCGCTAACTATTTTCTCTCTATACCTTTATTTGCAAGATAGAGGACTTTTGAACAGAAGAATCTTATCGCTATATGCTTTTAATAAATTAGCTACAAAGATCATAAGTTCGGAAACAAGAAAAAAGTATTTAATTTTTAAGTCTAATTTGAATGTAATTTGAAAAAAATAGACCAAACAAAGTACAAATTCCAATCCTGATTTGAGTTAGAGTAAGATAGTCCCGAAACATCAAGTCATGAAAAACTGATAAGGAATAATATTATGCAGCAACAAGTCATCATTGTCGGTGGAGGTATGGTTGGACTCAGCCTTGCTCTAATGTTGGCAAAATCTAATATCGTAGTAAAGCTATTGGAAGCTGTGAAATATCCGAATTACGATGACGAAAACGTTGCGCCTTATCATTCTAGCTTTGATGCGCGTAATACCGCATTGTCACGCCGTAGTGTACAGATTTACCAAAAATTAGGCTTATGGGATGCATTACAGCAACATGCGACACCAATCTTGCAGGTACATATTACTGAGCAGGGGAGTTTTGGTAAGGCACGCTTAGTTGCAGAGCAAGAAAAAGTAGAAAGCTTTGGACAAGTGATTGAGAATGCATGGCTAGGCCGTGTGTTGCTCACCCAAGTACGTCAACAACCATTGATTGAGTTGATTGATGGTGTACAAGTAACTTCACTGACGCAAGACGCAGACCAAGTCCAAATTGAAGCCATGCGCAATGGTGAATATATCCATTCCTTAAAATCCAAGTTAGTGATTGCAGCCGATGGTCGCGACTCTTTCTGCCGCCAAGCGATTGGCGTGGGTGTCGATGAGCATGATTATGACCAAGTCGCGATTGTGACCACCGTACAGACCTCTAAGCCGCACCAGCACGTTGGCTTTGAACGCTTTAGCGCATTGGGGCCATTGGCATTGTTACCATTACCGGGTGAATACCATCGTTCAGTGGTTTGGCCTGTAAAAAAAGGTACTGAAGCAGAATGGTTAGGTGAAGAAAATGATCAACATTTCCTTGATGCCTTACAGGAAACCTATGGTGATCGGGCAGGGAAATTTGAAAAAACGGGTAAGCGTTTTAGCTATCCATTGTCGCAAGTGTTAGCAGATAAGCAGGCGGTTGGACGTGTGGTGTTGATGGGGAATGCAGCACATACCATTCACCCAGTCGCAGGACAAGGTTTTAACCTGTGTTTGCGTGATGCAGATGTGTTGGTTCGGTTCCTGATGGAACAATTGGCGAAGTCCGATGATATTGGTGCTCCAGAAAATTTATTGTCCTATGAGCAATCTCGCTTAAAGGATCAGCAACGTGTGATTAAGTTCTGTGATTCAGTGGTGCGTGGTTTCAGTAATCAAAATCCAATCCTCAAATTATTACGTAATACGGGGCTGATTGCATTTGATGTGATTCCGGGTGTTAAGCCTTTGGTTGCCAATTATGCGATGGGACTAAAAGCATGAGCGAAATGTTAGATGTAGTCATCGTCGGTGGTGGTTTGGTTGGTGGTCTAACCGCTTTATTGCTAGCTCAAGGTGGCGTGCAAGCTACAGTGCTGGATGCTGCACCTGTGCTAGATCAAGAAAAGACATTGGCTGTAATGAATCCTCGAGTATTGGCACTGAGTCAGGCGACGATTCACTTACTTAAAACAGTTGATGTCTGGGATGATTTAGCGCGTCAAATGCCCTATTCAGGTATGCAAGTCTGGAATAAAAATGGCTATGGCGAAATTAATTTTGGTCATGCCTCTGAACAGCAACCTCAATCAGATCAGGCTTTGGGTTCGATGGTTGAGCCAAGTGTCTTGAATGTTGCGATTCAACAGAAAATGTTGCAGCAGCTTAAAGACTATCGTACCCAAGTCAAAGTCATACGGATTGAGCAGATTCCACAAGGCTGGTCAATTCAATTGGCGGATGGCACAACATTAAAAACCAAGTTGCTCATTGGTGCAGATGGTGCGAATTCTTTTGTACGTGAGCAAGCGTATATTGATCTAGATGTATTGGATTATAAGCAAGCCGCGATCAGTTGTGCGATTAAAACCACTCAGCCGAATCAATATGTTGCACGACAAATTTTCCTACCGACGGGTCCATTGGCTTATTTGCCGATGGCGAGTCTTGATCCACAAGAGAACGGCTATTGGCAGTCGATTGTTTGGACTTTACCAGATGATTACGCCGATGAATATTCAGCACTCAGCGATCAAGCGTTTATGCAACTATTGACGCAAGAAAGTCTGCAAATGTTGGGGGAAGTGGTTGCGGTTCGTTCCAGAGCACAGTTCCCACTAAAAGCTCGCGCTGCCCAGCGTTATATTAAATCTGGTTTAGCCTTGATTGGTGATGCAGCACATGTAATTCATCCTTTGGCTGGGCAGGGTGTGAATATTGGTTGCTTAGATGCCGCGGTACTGTGCGATGTATTACTGTACGATTTAAAGCGTGGTGTGTGGGCCAATGATCAAACCTTATTACGTTATGAACACCAACGTAAAGGGCAGAATGATGCCATGATGCACAGTATGTCCGCGATTGGTTGGTTGGAAAGTTCAGAATTATTTCCGTTTGTTTGGGCAAGGAACTTTGGTCTAAAACAAGTTGAACAATTCGATTGGTTTAAAGATCGCTTTATGCGACAAGCGAATGGATTAGGGGCTTTACAGCACACTCGTTATGCTTGCTAAAAAACAGTAGATATTTTTTAAACAATCATTTATAAATCAGAGTGAATTTGGTTATAAAAAGCACAATTTAATGAATATTTTGCTTTGATAAATGAGAAGAGCTTGTTAAATTTCATCAAGTTCTGATGACCAAATAACGATGATGAGAGTTTAGTCATTGTGGGGAGAGTAATATGACGGAAATGAATGATTACGACGAAAACACTGAAGATTCTGCGGTAGACGATGAAGAAGCGAAAGCTGCAGAAAGTGGTGCGGATAGCGAAGAGTCAAGTGCCAATGACGCAGATTTGGCTGAAGCAGAAACCTTAACAGTGACTGCTAAACAGAAACAACGCCAAGCTCTAGAAGATGAGGTTGCAGCGTTTTTGGCACGTGGTGGGCGTATTACCGAAGTGCCACCGGGTGAGACCCACGAATAATTTATGCATAAAAGAAGCCTAATCATAGGCTTCTTTTTATTGAGTTAAAGTAACTAGGATTCTGTGTTTACTATATTATTAGCTTATTGAAATATTTTTCTTATTATTCACAGTCGAACTCTTGCTAATCAATCCTCTAATTGCACCCATTAAATTGCTCATTGGTCAGTTTGTAGTCAGTCGAATAATTTTTTGATAGTTGCCAGTAGTTACGAAAAGAGAGCAGTTGAAAATTGATAAGGATTAAAATTAAAACCATAAATTGTCATGATTGAGGTGCTTTTTTATGTTGATGAGATTCATGTTCACATTCAAGTGGTTGATGTAACTCCTTTAAAATACCACATTGCTGAATTGTACGATGTTGAGAGCATTGCTGTTTTAGGTGATAAAGATCTTGCTTGAGATGTTCTAGATTTTTTATTTTCTGAGAAACTTCATTAAGATATTGATCTATTAGATGGTCTACTTCCATACATGTTTGATCTGGTTTTGCGGATAGTTCTTTGAGTTTTTGAATATCGTGCAGCGTAATTCCAAGCTCTCGACAATGTTTTAGAAATAAAAGCTCTGAAAGCATCTGTGCAGAGTAATAGCGATAATTTCCAGCACTTCTTTTTGCTTTTTCAAGCAATCCAATTTTTTCATAATAACGAATGGTATCTACTGAAACACCAGTCTCTTTTGCTAATTGTCCAATCGTAAGATGAATCATGCTTGACTCTGGAGTTACTCTAGGGTTTTAAATCACTATAACTATAAAAGATTATGTGAGAAAAGTCATGGCAGGATGTGGATGCAATACAGCATGTGCCCCAGCAAAAAAAATTAGCCCAAAATTCAGAAAAGCACTGTGGATTGCTTTAGTTTTAAATGCACTGATGTTTTTTGTTGAGATTATTGGTGGTTCACATGCACGTTCTGTGTCGTTATGGGCAGATGCATTAGATTTTGCAGGTGATGCCGCCAACTATGCTATCTCATTGGCAGTGTTGTCGATGACCTTGTATTGGCGGGCAACAGCGGCTTTGTTAAAAGGTATTACCATGGCTGCGTTTGGCATTTTCGTTATGATGAAAGTGATGTGGACATGGTGGCTTGGGATCACGCCTGAACCGATGTTGATGGGAACGATTGGTGTACTGGCATTAGTCGTGAATGTGGTTGTTGCATTAATGCTTTATGCATTCCGTGATGGTGATGCAAATATGCGGTCAGTATGGCTTTGTAGCCGTAATGATGCGATTGGTAATATTGCGGTGATTATCGCTGCGGTGGGGGTATTTGGGACAGGAACCATGTTTCCAGATTTAATTGTTGCTTTTATCATTGCATATTTAGGTGTTTCATCTGGTTTGAGTGTCATTCAACAAGCCAGAGCAGAAAGAAAAATAGACCCAAATACTTTCGGTACAAAAGCTTAAAAGAGATTGTTTTGATACTTTATCTTAACAGAGGTATAGATTTCACAGAAATCTATACCTCTGTTTTTTTTAATCTTTTTGAGTGAGTTCTAAAGCACGTTGATAAGCAACTTTCTTTTTGATACCTGTCAAATCAGCAGCCAATTGAGATGCTGCCTTGACTGATAAATCTTGTAATAAACGTTTTAGCAACTCATCCAATTTATCTTGCTCCATATCTTTTTCAGCAGTGGCACCACCCACCACGACTACAATTTCACCTTTCTCTTGGTTGTGATCGTTTTCAATAAATACGATTAACTCTTTTAAGGTCATTTTTTTGATGGTTTCAAAGGTCTTTGTGATTTCACGAGCAAAACCTACAGGACGATCTTCACCAAATACCTCAGCCATATTTTTAATACTGTCTAAAATACGATGTGGTGCTTCATAGAAAATGAGTGTTTGTGTCTCATCTTTTAGTTTTTCAAGTTGGCTAATTCGTTGCGAAGCCTTTGACGGTAAGAAACCTTCAAAACTAAAGCGATCACTTGGTAAACCTACAGCACTCAAAGCTGCAATTGCAGCACAGGCACCTGGTACTGGAATGACGCGGATCTTATGTTCTTGTGCTGCGCGTACTAACTTAAATCCAGGGTCACTAATTAACGGTGTTCCCGCATCACTAATCAGAGCAATACTTTCACCATTTAACATTCTTTGTATAAGTTGATCAATTTTGTTACTTTCATTGTGATCATGGCACGCTGTTAACGGTGTTGAGATATTATAGTGTTTAAATAATTGAGCAGATTGACGAGTGTCTTCTGCCGCAACCACCGATACAGACTTTAAAATATCAATCGCACGAAAGGTCATGTCATCTAAGTGCCCAATCGGGGTTGCTACAACAAATAATTGAGCACTCATAAAAGGTAACTCCCTCATGTATTACAAAAAATATTGTTTGCTGCTAGGTTTGGCAGCGCTTGTGAGTCCTGTATATGCGGACATACTCGTGATTCTACCTGAATCGGGTACGATGGCGCGAGCGAGTCAAAGCATCAAACGCGGTTTTCTGAGTGCTTATACAGCATCTGGCAGTAAAGAAAAAATTATTTTTGTAGATTCAACTAAAAATAGCATCGATACGATTTTTAAGAAAAAAATAGATCACAACGTCCATTTGATTGTTGGGCCCTTACTACGAACTGAAATTGAAGAGGTGATTCAAAGGAATCCTCAAATTCCTGTGCTTGCTTTAAATGATGTCAATACTCAAAGTGATAAGGTATGGCAATTTAGCTTAGCAAAGCAACAAGATGCGGCAGCATTAAATCAGCGCTTTCAAAAAGATCGCATCAAAAAGCTTTTTATTGTTCGAGAAACAGGTACTGAGTCAGCAACAGAACTTTTGCTTTCTGCATTAAAGGATCAATTTTCATCAGAAATAGAATTTGTTGATGAAGTACCACAAAAACGATCAAGTAAAGAAGGGGTATTATTGTTAGGGAGTCACCATTGGTTAGAACAATTAGGTACATTACCCGAAAAGAATATTTACGTCACACCGATGAGTATTGAGCAGGGACAATCTATTCCAATCGGTTTAAGTTTTTGTGATACACCCGCGCTATATAATGGGCAATGGGCAGATTTA
Source organism: Acinetobacter modestus (assembly GCF_014636095.1). Taxonomy (GTDB): domain Bacteria; phylum Pseudomonadota; class Gammaproteobacteria; order Pseudomonadales; family Moraxellaceae; genus Acinetobacter; species Acinetobacter modestus. The sequence continues at coordinate 676,850 of NZ_BMDV01000001.1, read as the reverse complement.
ATCGAAGCCTATAAGAAACAACCAGAAACAATGGCATTTCAACGTTTATTAGCTTTTGGAGGAGATGCTTGGACGATAAGTCAACAATTATTAGAAAACCCTGAGCGTAAATTCACCTTTGAAGGGCGTACAGGTACGATTAGCGTTAAAGATGGAAAAATTGATAGGCAACCTTATTGTTATCAACAACAAAAAAATGAAATTCAAATTTTAAAATAAAAATGGTCGTAGTATGGCAGAAGATATTGTTAAGGATTTGGGTCGTTGGGCAGAACAAAAAGCAAGGGAATTATTGGAATTAGAAAATTACCAATATGTAAATCAAAATTATCATTCTAGATATGGTGAAATTGATCTGATTGTAAGATCAGGTAAAGAGCTTGTTTTTATTGAAGTAAAGGCTAGATCTTCAGGGAGTTATGCGACCGCTTGTGAAGTTATTACTCGCGCGCAACAACGTAAAATCATTAAAACAGCACAATTTTTTTTACAAAAACATCCTAATTATGATGATTTTGATTGTCGTTTTGATGTGATTTGTTTTGATTTTCCAAAGAAATTTGCAAAAACAGTACAACCAGATTTTTCCAAATTGCAGTATGATCAGCAATGGATTCAACATGCGTTTACTTTAGATTGAGTAATAATTTATTATTTTTTAAGATAAATGCCAAAGATTTAACAAGTTTGAAGATAGGGAGTCTTGCCAAGTGTTAAAACGTTTAACGATTACGTTACTTTGCGCTGCAAGTTTATCAGGATGTGCGAGTTTTATTTCAGGTGGTACAGGAACTTCGCCGATTGGTACTGAAAGTGGTGAACGTAGTTTAGGGCAGGTTTTTATTGATTCCTCAATTAAACGCACTGCAAATATTAATTTGTATAAATTGGATCATCGCTTTAAGCAGTCACGAATCAATATTGAAAGTTTTCATAGTAATGTTTTATTAACAGGGCAAGTTCCTGATCCTTATTTGAAACAATTAGCAGAAGACAATTTAAGAGCGATGAGTGATGTAAAAGCTGTGCATAATTACATTACTGTTGGTGATAAAGTAAATTACAACACGATTATGCAGGACTCTACTGTGACTGCAAATACTCGTGGTTTGCTAATGAGAGCGCCTGTTGTATCTGACAGTAAAGTATTAGTTCATACTGAAAATGGCATCCTTTATGTGATGGGGCGTTTAAATACCGCTGAGATAAGAGATTTAGATGATGTCTTACAAAAAGTTGGTAATGTGAGTAAAATCGTGACACTGATTGATAATATTGATCAACCATCTGGAACGGTAGCAAGTGCTACTGCAGCAACACCGATGATTGGTGGTGCTTCAGCACAACCTTTAGTTGAGACTCCAGTTGCAATTGATCCCGATCAGACTGAACCAGCGACTATTACTCCGACTAAACCCTAATCTATGAAGCAACTTATTCAACAAGTACAAGAAAATGTTATACGGGCGAAAAACTTTTATCAGGAATTTCGCCTATATGATTTAGCAAGCTATTCGATGAATTATCTGACGCCAAAGGATACTTTTGAAAAAGAAGAACATCTTGCTTATGGATTAAAAGCCCGAAATCGATTGGATCTTTATCGAACCAAGAATCCAAAGAAGCAAAAACCTTTGATTGTTTTTGTACACGGTGGATCATGGCAACATGGTAATAAGAGAGATTATTTATTCATTGGCGAAACCTTTGCTCGAGAAGGTTTTGATGTTGCTGTGATTAATTATCAACTTGCTCCAGAGAATATCTTTCCAGCATTTGTCGATGATCTAGCGCAAGCGATTCATTATTTGAATCAAAATAAAGCGAAGCTGAATATTTCAACTGATAACATTATTTTGATGGGACATTCTGCGGGTGCTTTTAATGTGATGTCTGTGGTGTATTCTGCTCAGCCTCAGCAATTTAAATATACAGATAATATTAAGGCAATTGTTGGTTTGGCTGGTCCGTATCATTTTGACTATAAAGATGATCCTTTATCTGAACATGCTTTTGATCAAAAAACATCGTATCAACAAGTGATGCCGTATTATTTTATCAATCCGAATAAGATTAAACATTATCTATTAATGGCTGAGAATGATCAGTTGGTTGGTAATCATAATAGTTTCGATCTTGATAAGGCATTGAGAGAAAAGGGTAATCATAGCCATGTGATGATTATTCCTAAGACTGGACACATTACTATTGTGGCGACTTTGGCCAGTTTTGTAAGTCATTACTTCAAAACCAAGCGAACGATTTTGCATTTCTTAGATGAAGCTTTAGAAGATTAAATAAAAAAGCATCTTGATTAAGATGCTTTTTTATTCTCAACGATTTGCATAATCATTGCATGTGCAATACTACCTTTAAACGGAATTTCAGGTAGTTGATCAAACTTAAAGAATTGAGCTTCGCTAATTTCTTCCACTTGTAATTGAATATCACCTGAATCATATTCAGCATGAAAAGCAATCATTAAATTACTTGGAAATGGCCACGGTTGGCTCGACATATAACGAATATTTTTTAGTTTTAAACCGACTTCTTCAAAAGCCTCTCGTTGCACAGCTTCTTCTAATGTTTCACCGACTTCAACAAATCCGGCAATTAGCCCGTACATATTACTTTTATTATGCGCCGATTTCGCAAGTAAGATTTCATCATCACCTTTGGTAATGATTGTAATAATACAAGGCTGAACGCGAGGATATTGATGATAGCCACAAGCAGGGCAAACCATTGCATATTCTTTGGCATGAATTTCAGTCATATGACCGCAATGGCTACAGAATTTATGGTTACGTCGCCATTCTAATAGTTGGACTGCTCGACTGGCTTGAAGAAATTCTGTAGTTGACCATGACTGAATCAGTTCACGGATTGGAACGAGCTGATAGCCATGGGGAATGGCTTCATTTTCAAGTAGATCACGCGCGATAACGTGATCATTATGATTCAAGGGTAAATCACTTGCTAACTTTTCAACTTCTGGCAGTTGAAGATTTTGGTCGACTAGCAGTTTTTGGTGTTGAAAAATATAAGCAAGTGATAGTTGAGTCATTATGCGGCTATGTTTTGTAATTGCTGACTGCTTGATAATGCCACATCAAACATAGATTGCAATACAGGTTGCTTATTCTTCAGGTTATCAACGAGTAAATCTAAACCAGCAACAACATTTAGAATGCAGTTAATTTGCTCAGCATCAATCGCTTCGTTCTGATTCAAACGATGCTGTGCAAAATGTGCAGCACCTAACAGTGCAGTTTGTTGTGCAGAGCTACCTAAGAATAACGCAGCGCCTGATAACTCATTCAGATATACAGGAAGGGCTTCTAATGTATTGGCTGTTGGATCTTGTACATACAAACTTAAGGTTTGAGTCAATGTTTCAATCAAAGTCTTAGTTTCAGTCAACAATGCTCGATGAGCTTCATCTAAACGATCTAAAGAAATTTGCATATTGTTGACGCGTAATTGTAAACGACTTGAAGTGTAATTACGCTCTAAAATACCGATTGAATTCATCGATGCCAAAATACTATTCATTAACTGTTGAATAGAAGTTGCATCAGTTAATGTATTTGGTTGACTCAATTTTTCAGCTTGCTGAGTTAACTCTTTGGCTGCTTCGTTTAAGTTAAGTACCTTAAATACATTAGAAATTTGAGTTAACTTTTGCTGTAGTTCTTGGGTTTTTTCAGCTGACATATTTTGATGGTTATACTCAATTTCATTACGAATTTGAGCCATTTCATTTGTCATTAATTGACTGATTGTATGTACCGTTTCATAGTCAGGACCGTATAAATGACGACTCAAAACTTGAAGTTGAGTATCACTGAGTAATTCATCACCAATGTTCAATTGTTGACGAATGTGTTGTGATAAATCATCTTCTTGACTAATGCAGATCGTCAAAATATCTGCCAAGTCAGCAATACTGTTCTGATAAGTTGTTGGTTGAGCCAAGAATTTTGCAATATTCGTTTCGATTTGAATAAGGGTACGTAAACGTGCCTCTGTAATAAGAAGCTCATCAATATGACCTAACCCAACATTGACCAATTGCCAATACTGCTGACTAGGCAGATTGTTAGCCAAACCTGCAAGATAAACACCAACAAGCTTAATTCCCTGTAAATCGAGTGGAGATTCACTTTGCTTGATTAACTTGTTTAAGCACAATTTATAAAGCTGATGGATGTACTGTGACTGTTCCAAACTTGGTGCTTGTGGCAAATTAAAGTTTGGTGTCATGAAATCTAGTAACGGTTGAAGCGTTTGACCTTCTTTGGTAATTGGCTTGCCTAAAGCTTTCTCCAAGCGATTAAGCGTATCAATTAAGAACTGAGGTACTTTGACTTCACGTAAACAAATAAACTCAATATAGCGTTTTAACATCGTTGTGCCTTCACTGAGAGCAACGACATCGCTAGTTTTAATTTGTTGAGGTTGAGCCATGATTTGACGCATAAGCTCAGCTGAATATTGAGTGATTTGTGCCAAATGAGGCATATCAATTAATGCAAGTACTTGTGTGCATTGTTCGAACTGATTAAGTGCATCATCAATACCAAAAGGCAATGCTTGTTCTTCGGCAAGCGTATTGACTGCTGTCTCCACCAATTTAATCGAATTGTCGATCTCATTTTTTATTATTAATAATGCAGTTGGGTCGAAATGAATCGAGGTTTGGTAAGACATATGACCTACACCTTTCCTAAGTTGTTATATCCATGAACCTCCTAGAATAGGAGGCAAAATCATTAACAGTTAATATAACTTAAGTTTGAAAACTTGAAATACAAAAAATTACACTCAACAGCAAATTTATTTTGCAAAAAGGCAGGCGCTTCCATGTTTTTGCTCAAATTGTTTGACCCAAGTCTCATGTTCATTTAGTTCATGTTCTGATGGATAGATAATTGGTAAATCCACTTCGATACGAGAACGAGTGGTTTTATTTTGGTTTTGTTCATTTTGTGAAAGGGCATCCATATCAAAAGAAACTTGTCCACCCGTCATTGCGAGATAAACATCAGCCAAAATTTCAGCATCGAGTAACGCACCATGGAAGGTACGATCACGTACAGGAATTTCATAACGGCGAACTAAAGCGTCTAAAGAGTTCTTTTGTCCAGGATGTTTATTTTTAGCTAAAGCCAGTGTATCTGTAACTTCGCAAACATCTGATAATAATGGAAGACCAACACGTTTGAACTCCATATTTAGGAAGTTCATATCGAATGTCGCGTTATGCGCAATAATTTCAGCGCCTTGTAAAAAATTAAACAGTGTGTCAGCAATTTCTGCATATTTAGGTTTATCTTGCAAAAACTCATCGCTGATACCGTGAATATCTTCAGAGTCACCTACAGGTTTTTCTGGATTGATATAAATATGAATTGAGCTTCCTGTCAGTTTACGATTGATCATTTCAATCGCACCAACCTCAATAATACGGTCACCATCTTGGAAATAGAAACCTGTAGTTTCGGTATCCAGAATAAGTTGGCGAGGGCCTTGAAGATTTAATTTCGCTTCAGTAATGACAATGTGAGGGTGTTGAGCCTTTGCTGAAATATCTTCTATTGCTTGGGGCGCAGTTGCTACTGCGTCAATCTCAGCTTCTTCGATAGTGAGTTCATCATTGTCTTCGACCAATTCATCTGTATCTATATCGAGATCAAGACCAAATGGATCGTTTAACAGCCAATCTGCTTCAGGCTTTTTTATATCCGCGTTAGCCTGTATTGAAGATTTCATTTGTTGAGCAGTTTGTTCAGCACCTAGATTTGCCAATTGGTCCGCCATTTCATTACCTGCGTGTCCTGCATGACCTTTAATCCAATTCCATTCAATATTACGATTGGCACAAACAGCATCTAATTTTTGCCATAAATCAGGGTTTTTAACATCTTTCCAATTTTTCTTTTTCCAACCATGAATCCATTCGGTAATGCCTTGTTTAACGTAATTGGAATCTGTCCAAATAATCAGATGTGCATCTGTTGGGCAAAAACTTACACCTTCAATCGCAGCTTGCAGTTCCATTCTGTTATTGGTTGTTTCAGGTTCTCCGCCACAAAGTTTATGTTCACCCTGTTCGGTAATGATATATGCACCCCAACCACCTAAACCTGGATTGCCTTTACATGCGCCATCAACATAAAGTGTGATTGTTTGAGACATAGTTAAACCTAAAGTTAAAAGTTTGTGTTGTATTGCGAGATTACATTCATAAAAAACGATGTTTTATTTGAATGTATATGACTAGAGTTTAGCACTCTAGCTAGATAAGTTATATTTTAAAGCTTAATTCGGGTGTTGAACGGTTACAAAACTCATATTTTTTAATTTCTTGTAACATTTCCATGCAAATCACGTTAAATTATTGCCTTGTCTAAGTGACATGCTTTACTACAATGGCAAATCAAAGAAATAAACTAGCGTGAGTTGACTGGAAGTTTTTATGTATAAATCGAACACATTGGTGCTGCAAACATCTGCAACATCATTATTCAAAATCACTGTACTCACTTCTGCTCTAACTGCGTTGGGAATCACGACAGGTTGTTCCTCGACACCACAGTCAAACAAAGTATCATCATCTAAGCAAGTTGGTTCAGGTTATTTGGATGCAAGTAGTTTAGATTCTTTAGAAGATTTATTATCAGCTACCGATATGCGCGCTGTTGAAGGCGATCGTTTATTGGTACTGAAACACGGTGATGTGTGGAAGCGAATGACAGTTGGATTCAAAATGGATTTAAACCATTGGGATTCTCGTATTGAGGCACAACGTAGTTGGTTTATTTCTCGTCAACCATATTTAGATCGCTTAAGCGCGCGTGCCAGTCGTTATTTGTATCACACAGTTAAAGAAGCTGAACGTCGTGGTATGCCAACCGAATTGGCTTTACTTCCTGTTATTGAAAGTTCTTACGACCCAGCTGCAACCAGTAGTGCAGCAGCCGCAGGTCTATGGCAATTTATCCCAAGTACGGGACGTATTTATGGTTTGCAGCAAACCAGTTTATATGATGGCCGCCGTGATGTGGTTGAGTCGACGCGTGCTGCTTATGAGTTTTTAGGTAGTTTATATAATCAATTTGGTTCATGGGAATTGGCTTTGGCTGCTTATAACGCAGGACCGGGTCGTATTCAACAGGCGATTAACCGTAACCGTGCAGCAGGATTACCAACGGATTACTGGTCGTTAAAACTTCCGCAAGAAACTATGAACTATGTTCCACGCTTCTTGGCGGTTGCTCAAATTATTAAAAATCCAGGTGCTTATGGCGTAAGTTTACCGCCTATCGCAAACCGTCCACACTTCCGTGAGGTTGGTTTGGCTACACCTCTAGATATGAATCAAATTGCTTCAATTACAGGCTTAAGCCGTGCGGAATTGTATGCTTTGAACCCTGCTCATCGCGGTGAAACTGTTGATCCAATGAGCCCAATGCGTATTTTAATTCCTGCAGATTTAAGTCCGTCAGTTGATACGAAATTGCGTTCTGGAAAAGTAAGTTCTGGTGGTTTCTGGGCAAGCAATAGCCAACCACCTGCAATGAATAACAATACACCTAATGTCGCTACCACCACAGTTCGAACCAATATCAACTCTGGTCAGACGATTACACCGTCAACTAAGACACCACCGCCTTTAACAGCAAGTAATACAGTAGTAACGCGCCCAACTACATCAACGCTGACTAAAACCAATACACCAAGAGGTTCTGATGCATTAGCTTCATTTGCTGCTGCTGCCGATGTGCCTAGTGCACCGCGTATTCCTGTTGCGATTACACCAGCGGAAAATGTAAAGCCAGTTAAGATTGAGCCACCGATCTCGGTTAAAGAGCGTGAACAAATTATTGCGGCTGTAAAAGAAACGGGCGAGAAGAAAACAGTTACTCAAGTATTAGAACCACAAGCGACACAAGCAGAAAAAGACCAAGTCGTTGCTGAAATTAAAGCAATTGCACCTCAAGGTACAGAAATTGTCGATCCATTTGATGGCAAGATTAAATTAACAGCAATTCAAACCAGCCAATCTGTTGCTGATCAGAAAGGAGTTGAGGTCAGCAAGGGCTTTGCTTATCCAAAAAACTTAGTTGAAGATGCAGCGACAGCAAATAGTGAAGATGCTAAACGAAATCAAGGAAAGCCGTATATTAAAACGGATACTGATGTCGTTGTGGTTGCTCCGAAAGGAAAGCGTAGCACTTATGTCGTGTTACCAGGTGATACCTTAGCTTTGATTGCGCAAAAAAATGGCGTCAATTGGCGTGATATCGCAACTTGGAACCAGATTGATCCGACTGGAACTTTATTTGTAGGTGCAAGCCTGTATTTATATGATGCAAAACCACAGGTTGTTGAGGCTGTAAAAGTCGTTGAGCGTAAACCTGAGAGTTATGTCGTACAATCAGGGGATAATCTTACCAATTTAGCAACCCGTTTTGATTTAACTTTAAAACAGTTAGCAGACTATAATAATTTATCAGTGACAGATAATTTATTTGTTGGCCAAAAACTAACGCTCAAAGAACCAAAAAACAATCCACGGAACACTCAATTAAACGCGCCACAACAATCAACTCGCGCTGTCGAGAATAAAGCAACTACGATGCAAAAGGTTGCCACGAAATCTTATACAGTGAAGCGTGGCGAATATTTAAAACTGATTGCTGATCGTTATGCTTTATCTAATCAAGAATTGGCTGATTTAACTTCTGGTTTGACTGCAAGTAGCAATTTATTTGTTGGGCAAAAAATTAACGTACCGCTGCATGAGGTTTCAAAAACAGAAGAAAATGTTGAACCTAAAAGTACGGTTAAATATGAAAATGTAACAGCATCAAGTAACTATAAGACAGAGTCCTATATTGTACAGCGTGGTGATACTTTATCGAGTATCGCAACAAAATCTAAAATTACATTGAGTGAATTGGCTGAACTGAATAACTTCAAAGCCAACAAAAGTGTTCGTTTAGGGCAAGTTTTAAAAGTGCCAGCAGGTTCAACGATTCCTGAGCAATATGTCGTGCAATCTGGTGATAGCCTTAATGCGATTGCAAATAAATATGAGCTGACAGTAAATTATATTGCTGATTTAAATGGTTTAGAACGTACAGCAGGTGTTCGTGTTGGTCAAAAGCTCAAGCTAACAGGTGATGTCCCGAGCAAAAATAATCTCAGTGCAAATAGCAAGTTAAAAGAGAAAGAGCGTGAAGAAACTGCACCAGATGTTTATACCGTAAAATCAGGTGATACTTTAAGCAACATCGCGAGTCGTTATTATTTACAACTAGATTATGTAACTGCTTTAAATGGTCTATCTCGTGGGAGTAGTGTTCGTGTTGGGCAAAAGCTAAAACTTACGGGTGATGTACCAAAAGCTGAATCAGCAAAATCTGAAAATAGTAAAAACACTACTAAGTCTACGCCAAGCAAGAATACTGAAAAATATACGGTGAAGGCGGGTGAGTCTCTAAATAGTATTGCGAACCGTTTTGGACTGTCTGGTCGTGAATTGGCTGAGTTAAATGATTTGAAAGCGAATGCAAGTTTGCAACGCGGTCAAAGTATTTCAGTACCTAAAACAGTGACTGAATACAAAGTAAAACGTGGTGATACTTTGATTGGTCTAGCAAGTAAATATGGTATGGACACCAGTGCACTTGCTGAAATGAATGATTTCACTCCAAGTACACAACTACGTATTGGTGATGTGATTAAAGTTCCAAATCTGTAATTAGGAATGAATCAATTTGTTTTAGTTAAAAGGCTTAGTCTATTCTGTGGGCTAAGCCTTTTTGCTCATTTCGCATGCGCTACTATGCAGACGACACCTTATTTAGCAATGCATGTTCAGCCCAAATATGCAAAGTTAAATGCGATGCCTTATGCCAATCAGAATGCACCTAAAGGGGGAATGCTCAGTCAATCTAGTTTAGGCACATTCGATAATTTAAATAGCATGAATGGCAAAGGGAGTTCTACGGAAGGTGTAAATTATCTTTTTGATAGTTTGATGGATCGCGCTTTAGATGAGCCTAGGGTCATGTACCCATTATTAGCTGAAAAAGTGAGTTACGATCCTGATCATCTTAAAGATGTGATCTTTCATTTAAACCCTCAAGCCCGTTTTAACAATGGTCAGCCCTTGACCGCAGAAGATGTTAAATTTACTTTTGATACTTACCAAACCAAAGCCAATTTAGGCTTTCAAATGTATTTGTCTGATTTAGCAAAAACAGAAGTGCTTTCTAAGTATCAGGTCAAATTTATTTTTAAGTCCAAGAATAATGTGGAAATGCCACTGATTTTGGCGAGTTTACCGATCTACTCAAAATTGGATTGGAAAAATAAAGATTTTACACGTGTGACATTGCAACCGATTGTCGGTTCAGGGCCTTATATTGTTGAGCGAATTGATGCAGGGCGGAGTATCACCTATAAACGCAGTCCAAACTATTGGGCCAAGGATTTGCCAGTCAATAAAGGGCGTTATAATTTTGATCGACTCAAATATGTGTATTATCGAAATTTAGATGTTAGTTTTGAGGGTTTCAAATCTCGCCAATTTAATTTATATGAAGAAAAAAATATTCGTAATTGGATGACAGCTTATCATTTTCCCGCCGTGCAAGCAGGTCAGATCAAAAAATATAAAGCACGTTTGGGGACACCGCTCGATATTCAAAGCTTGGTGTTTAATATTCGTCGTGCTCCTCTAAATGATATTTATCTTCGTCAGGCACTCACATATGCCTATGATTTTGAATGGCAAAATAAAGCTTTATTCTTTAATCAAAATCTGCGTTTACAAAGTTATTTCGATAATACTGATCTGGCTGCTATAGGTCGACCAAGTATGGCAGAGTTAAAAGTTTTGAATCCTATCATGGCTCAGCTGCATCCACTCATGCGACAAGGTGTGTTAGCAGATTGGCATTATCCTGTTTCTGATGGCAGTGGTTTCAATCGGCAGAATTTATTGGTTGCACAACAGATTTTAAAAGATGCAGGCTATATGATTCGTCGTAATCAGTTATATGATCGGCAGGGTAAAGCGGTTCGCATTGAATTATTAATGCAGCAAGAAAATCCACAACGTGAGTTGATGCCTTTTGTGCGTAATTTGAATCGTTTGGGAATCCAAGTCAACCTCAGACAGGTAGATGTTCCGCAATATATGGAGCGAATCCGTCATCAGGATTTTGATATGATGATGTTGAAATTGCCACAGACATTGACACCTGGTAAAGAGCAAGCCCAGTTTTGGGGAAGTGCTGCTGCGGACGAAGCAGGAAATTATAACTATTCAGGGATAAAGAATCCTGCAATTGATCAGATGATTAACAAAATTGTCGCTGCAAAAACCCGAGAAGAAGTAGTCTTGTATACTCATGTACTCGATCGTTTATTGCGCGCAGGGTATTATCAAATTTTGACCTATGGTAAACCTGAGCGATGGTTTGCTTATTGGGATATCTATCAGCAACCGAAAATAAAACCGAAACTTTCTGTAGGGTGGGAATATTGGTGGGTGGATCGTGTAAAAGCTAATAAACTCGATCAACCAATACGAAAATCTGACTTAAAATAATCAAGGATCTTATTAGATGGTTCACTATATTCTGAAAAGAATGTTATTGATGATCCCGACCTTATTTTTCATTTTATTGATTAATTTTGTTATTGTGCAAATTGCACCGGGTGGTCCTGTCGAACAAGCCATTCAGCAAATTCAGAATGCGCAAGGTTTAGGTGTCGGGAATAATGCCCAATCTAGTTTGAGTACCTTGGCTCAATATCAAGGGGCACGTGGGTTAAGTCCTGAAATGATCGAAAAAATCAAAGCACAGTATGGTTTTGATCGTCCCGCATATGAACGTTTTTTGTTAATGCTCAAAGGTTATTTGACCTTGGATTTTGGCACCAGTTTTTTCAAAGACAAACCTGTAACACAACTTCTTTATGAAAAGTTACCTGTAACACTGTCTTTGGGAATATGGAGTACTTTTCTGATTTATTTGATCGCAATTCCCTTAGGTATTAAGAAAGCCAAAAATAATGGTTTGCTGTTTGATCAATCTACTTCGTTGTTGCTTGCGGTGAGTTATGCCATTCCATCTTTTGTTTTTGCTATTCTGCTCATCGTTTTCTTTGCAGGTGGGAGTTATCTACAGTGGTTTCCATTACAAGGATTAGTCTCTGAAAACTTTAATCAGTTAAGTTTTTTCGCCAAAATAAAAGACTATCTATGGCATATGAGTTTACCCATTTTAAGTATGGTATTGGGTAGTTTTGCTGCGCGAACCTATTTGACCAAATATTCTTTTGTAGAAGAATTAAAGAAACCGTATGTTCTGACGGCACGATCAAAAGGTTTAAATGACAATCAGGTACTTTATGGGCATGTTTTTCGTAATGCCATTTTAGTGGTGGTTGCGGCTTTGCCCGAAGCATTGGTGGGTATTTTCTTCGTCGGTAACTTATTTATCGAGATCATTTTTAATCTCGATGGGATTGGCTTATTGGGTTTTGAAGCAATCACTCAACGTGATTATCCTGTAATTTTTGGAACTTTGTTCTTATTTACCTTATTTGGAATGATTTTACGTTTAATTGGTGATTTGCTTTACCAAATGATTGATCCTCGGATCGATTTTGAAGCGAGGGGTGGAAAATGATGTCACCTCTGATGCGCGCACGATTTCTCCGTTTTAGACAAAATAAATTGGGTATTCGTTGTCTCATTCTATTTTTAATCATTTTTATTTTGTCATTATTTGCGGAATTGATTGCTAACGATAAACCTTTGTTGGTTCGTTATCAGCATTCCTTGTATTTTCCTATTTTTAAAGATTATCCAGAAACTACGTTTGGTGGTGTTTTTGAAACGGCGACAGATTATCAAGACCCTGCGGTAAAGCAACTAATTAAAAATCAAGGCTGGATAATTTCTCCACCCGTTGCATTTTCTTATCAGTCACCAAATCTTTCGCTTACTGTACCAGTTCCCTCCAAACCGAGTTCACAAAATTGGCTTGGAACAGATGATCAGGGACGAGATGTATTCGCTCGTATTCTCTACGGTTTGCGTGTTTCTCTCCTATTTGGATTTGCTCTGACACTTTGTTCCGCTGTGATCGGTGTTATTGTCGGTGCAACTCAGGGATATTACGGTGGTTGGATCGATTTAATTGGGCAGCGTATTTTAGAGGTATGGGGTGGTTTACCTATGCTTTTTATCGTCATGATTTTGGTCAGTATTTTTAGCCCTAGTGTCTATTGGTTGTTTTTGATCATGTTGTTGTTTGGTTGGACAGAATTAGTGGGTTTAGTCAGAGCAGAGTTTTTACGTGCCCGAAATTTTGATTATGTTCGTGCGGCTCAAGCCTTGGGTGTTCGTGATCATCAAATTATTTTTAAGCATATTTTACCTAATGCCATGAGTTCTAGCTTATCGCAAATACCTTTTATGTTGACCGCCAATATTATCGCTTTAACTGCATTGGATTTTCTGGGTTATGGTTTACCTGCTGATGCCGCTTCACTTGGGGAGCTATTATTACAGGGTAAAAATAACCTAGATTCGCCTTGGCTGGTACTTTCAGGATTCTTTACTTTAGCAATTGTACTTTCTTTACTGATTTATATTGGCGAGGCGGCGCGTGATGCATTCGACCCAAGACGATAATACAGTTTCGAATTCAGCTTTATTAAGAGTTAAGCAACTCAGCATTCACAATGAAACAGGACATCGTCTTGTGAAAGATTTGAATTTTGATGTTTATCCTGCACAGACTGTTGCGATTGTGGGAGAAAGTGGGTCTGGTAAATCAATCAGTGCGTTAGCTTTATTGGGGTTGTTACCCAATAATCTAACAGTACAAGGACAAGTTGAGTTTGCAGGTCAAGCGCTGTTGTCTTTAAGTCCAATTCAGTTACAGCAGATTCGAGGCAAGCGAATTGCCATAATTTTTCAAGAGCCAATGACTGCTTTAAATCCTTTGCATCATGTCGAAAAAATGATGGCTGAAAGCCTGATTTTGCAAGGTGTTTCTAAAGCGGATATTCGACAGCAGACGCTTTCTTTATTGCAGGATGTTGGGATTGCTGAAGCAGTGCAAATTCTTAAATGCTATCCACATGAGTTGTCTGGTGGGCAACGACAGCGTGTGATGTTGGCGATGGCTTTAGCTTTAGAGCCAGAGATTTTGATTGCGGATGAACCAACAACGGCCTTAGATGTGGTGTTGCAAGCTCAGATTTTAGCTTTATTAAAAAGGCTACAGCAGCAACGAAACATGGCGATAATTTTGATTAGCCATGATCTAAATCTTGTTAAGCAATATGCAGATCATGTTGTTGTTCTGAATCAAGGTCAGGTAGAAGAGCAGGGCAATATCACTGATATCTTTACACATCCTCAAACTGCATATACACAAAATTTACTCAATCACGACTTTGGACAAGCTCTATCGTTAACGCCGAGCGAGACATTACTTGAACTAAAAAATGTCACGGTCAAGTATCCTATCAAACGTGGTTTATTGAACCAAATTAAAGCGTATAAGGTCGCAGCGGACTCAATAAATTTCAATTTGTCCAAAGGAGAGGCTTTGGGTATTGTTGGTGAGAGTGGTTCGGGAAAATCATCATTGGCTTTGGCGATTGCACGTTTGATTTCAAGTGAAGGCGAAATTTGCTTGCAGTCCCATAACTTAAATCAACTCAATCAAAAACAACTTCGCCCTCTACGCCGTGATTTTCAAATTGTATTCCAAGACCCATTCAGCAGTTTAAATCCGCGAATGTCTGTTGAGCAGATTATTGCAGAAGGGCTGAATCTTCAAACCATTTCTAAGCAGCAGTGTCATGAGGAAATTGACGCTGTTTTAGCAAAAGTCGAACTCTCTTTGGAGGATAGAACCAAATATCCACACCAGCTTTCTGGTGGGCAACGTCAACGGGTCGCACTGGCACGCGCTTTAGTTTTAAAACCGAAGCTGATTATTCTAGATGAACCAACTTCTGCCTTGGATCGAGTAACACAACGTTCGATCATTGCGTTGTTACGTCGTTTACAGCAACAAGAGCAGATTAGTTATTTATTTATCAGTCATGACTTACAAGTCATTAAAGCCTTGTGCCAAAAAGTCATCGTGATGCATCAGGCGAAAGTATTGGAATATCAAGCAACAGCACTTTTATTTAGTCAGCCTCAAACAGCGTATACCCGTCAATTGATTGCCGCGAGCGAATATTAGCATTGAAATTAAATTGACATATGGTATTGTCAGTTTATCGGAAGAACGCTTGACAGTTACAATAATCAGATTAAATTAGAGCAAATACTCTAATTGAGACAGAGGATGACCATGAGTCAGATTGCAGACAGTATTCAAATTCGTAATATCACATTTAAAAACCGCATTATAAAAGGGGCAATGAGTGAAGCACTTGCGAATCACGAAGGGCAGCCAAATGAATTGCACATAGGCTTGTATGAGGCATGGGCAAAAGGTGGTTTAGGTTGTGCGATTACAGGCAATGTGATGGTCAATATTGCTGCCAAAAATGAGCCCGGTGTGGTTGCGATTGAAACTGAACGTGACTTAGCAAAATTAAAGCAATGGGCTGATGTTGGTAAAAAATATGGCATGGTGCAATTGATTCAATTGTCTCACCCTGGTCGCCAATGTCCAAAAGGTTTGAATAAAGAAACTGTTGCGCCATCGGCAGTTCCTTTTAGTCCAATGCTTGCAGCAATGTTTGGAACTCCCCGAGAACTTAAACATGAAGAAATCTTAGATATTATTCAACGTTTTGCAACAGCCGCAGCAGTGTGTGAAAAAGCAGGATTTGAAGGTGTGCAGCTCCATGGTGCACATGGTTATTTGATTAGCCAGTTTCTATCTCCATTAACCAATAAACGTACCGATCAATGGGGTGGTTCGATTGAGAATCGTATGCGTTTCTTGGTGGAAATTTATAAGGCTGTCCGTGCTGCAACATCAGAAAACTTTATCATTTCTGTGAAACTTAATTCAGCTGATTTCCAACGTGGTGGAATCACAGAAGAAGATGTCATTACTGTATTCAAAACCATTGATGAAGCTGGTATTGATATTATCGAAATCTCAGGTGGTACCTATGAAGCACCTGCAATGGCGGGTGCTAAAGCTGAATCACGTAAAGCCAGTACTATTGCACGAGAAGCTTATTTCTTAGAATTTGCTGAAAAAATTCGTCAGCATGTGGCGTGCAAATTGATGGTAACGGGTGGTTTCCGTACAGTAGCAGGAATGAATGCAGCACTTCAAAGTGGTGCATGTGATTTTATTGGTATTGCTCGACCACTTGCAGTGGAAACGGATCTTACTGATCGCTTAATTGCGGGCAATGATGTACGTTATGCAGTGAACCAAATCAAAACAGGGATTCCTTTTGTCGATAAAATGGCAATCATGGAAATTATTTGGTATGCGGCACAATTTAAAGCGATTGGGCAGGGTAAAAAACCAAATCCTAAATTGTCACCTTTAATTGTGTTTTTAAATTATGCAAAAGGCAATATTAAGGCTGTTGTTAAAGGTCGAGTGAATTCGCGTAAATCGGCATAACTGAATTACCACGCAATCGTCCAATAAGATTGAAATGTAGAAGCAGACCATAGTCCTTTGATTAAAGATTTTTTAAAGGCAGGTCTGTTTTCTATTTGGGCTAAATAACGCTGTATATGTTTAAATTGATGGTTGTTTTGTGCGCAAGCCAATAATGGAAACCACATCAAAATATCTGCAACCGTAAATTGATCCCCAGCAAACCATAAATGATCTTTTAAATGCTTATCAATCATGGTCATTTGTTGCTGTAACGATGGATTTAAATAGCCTTGATCAAATCCATATTTTAAAAATTTTGAAACGAAGCGAACAGGAAATGGTGTACGTTGTACAATTTGGTGAAAAATTTGTTTGAGTAATAGGTCTGGAATAAATGTGGCTTCACAATAATTTTTCCAATAATAAAAACTTTGAAGTTGTGATCCTAATAATTTAGTTTGCCCTAATTGAGGATATAGATAAGATAAGTAATCAATAATCGCTGAAGTTTCGGCTAAGATAAAAATTTGTTCTTGATTTATTATTTCAACGGTAGGAAATTTCGATAATTGATGCGGTGAATTTTTCTTTTCATCTGTGTTTGAATGATGGTTGATGACTAACTCGTAGGGAAGTCCTAATTCTTCTAAAAACCAAACGATGCGCTGAGAACGTGAATTTTGTAAGTGGAATAAACGGATTTGCATATTAGGTTTAAATTTATGGTTTTGATCTATTTTTAGTATAGGGTAGGAAATATGCTAAGGATAATAAAATAGATTTTTCAAAATAATTATTTTGTAGCAGCTCTATTTATAAAGAACCAATAAAAAAGCCACTGTCTTAAAGATGCAGTGGCTTTCTTGAATTTGGCGTCCCTACGGGGATTCGAACCCCGGTTACCGCCGTGAAAGGGCGATGTCCTAGGCCTCTAGACGATAGGGACTTCTTGAGGTGGGTGTATATTAGGGCTCTGTCACTAAACTGTCAAGAAGATGAGGAGACAGTTTGTTCAAAATATAGCAAAACAGTTCAGCAGTCTTTTGAGTATCGTACAATGCAGAATGAGCCTCTTTGCCATCAAACTCGATGCCAGCTTGAATACAAGCACGTGCTAGTACTGTTTGACCAAACATGACAGCACTCAAAGTTACGGTATCAAATACCGAAAAGCTGTGAAAAGGATTCTGATTTTTTGTACCAGATCGAGCAATTGCAGCTTGTAAAAAGCCTAAGTCAAAGTGAGCATTATGTCCTACCAATACTGCATGGGTACAATGCTGTGCTTTGCGGACTTCCGTGAGTGATTTGAAAATACGACGTAAAGCTGTCCGCTCATCTTCGGCCATTGCTACACGCATCGGATTAAAAGGATCAATTCCAATGAAGTCTAATGAGCGACGATCTAAGTTTGCACCTTCAAAAGGATTGATGTGTGCATGGAATGATGGGCCAGGTATGAACTGACCTTGCTCATCATAGATAATCGGGATACAAGCAATTTCAAGTAATGCATCAGTTTGAGAATTAAAACCTGCTGTTTCAACATCAACAACAACAGGTAAGAATCCACGAAAACGCTGACCAATCACAGGAGCTTTGTTTTCTTCTTGTGTCACACTTTTCTCCATTGCAGTGTTTTACCTGCATGAAGTGGAATGATTTTTTGATCTTCTAGATAATCAAAAGATTCAGCAACTGTATTTTCTTCTTTCACCAAAGTGATTGTTGAAGTATTACGTGGTAAACCATAGAAGTCAGCACCGAACATACTTGCGAAACCTTCTAAGCGTTCTAACTTACCTACTTGATCAAAGGCCTGTGCATAAAGTTCAATTGCATTTGGTGCACTATAGCAACCCGCACATCCACATGCATTCTCTTTTGCATTCTTGGCATGTGGTGCACTGTCAGTACCTAAGAAGAATTTTGGATTACCACTAGTTGCAACTTCTAATAATGTGGTTTGATGCGTTTGACGCTTTAAAATTGGCAAACAATAGAAGTGAGGTTTCACACCACCGACCAACATGTCATTACGGTTGAAGAGCAAGTGTTGCGGTGTAATCGTTGCGGCAACATTACGATCTTGTTCAAGTACAAAATTTGCAGCATCACTTGTCGTAATATGTTCTAACACAACTTTTAATTTAGGGAACTGCTTTAATAATGGCGACAAAATTTCGTCAAGGAAGCGTTTTTCACGATCAAAAATATCGACATGATTGTGAGTAACTTCACCGTGTAACAACAACGGGACTTGGTGTTCTTCAAGTTGTTCAATCACGGCATAGACTTTACGAATATCGCTAACGCCATTATCCGAATTTGTCGTTGCGCCAGCGGGGTAGAGTTTGATCGCATTTACATATTCAGATTCTTTGATTTTAAGAACTTCTTGAGGGGAAGTGAAATCTGTAAAATAAAGAACCATACGCGGATCAAAATGTAGTCCTTCAGGAACATGAGCGAGAATACGATCTCGATATGCCAAAGCTTCTTCTACAGTTTTGACTGGTGGAACTAAGTTCGGCATACAGATCGCGCGTGCAAATTGTTTCGCAAGATCTGGAACAGTACGTTTTAAAGCTAATCCATCACGCAAGTGGGCGTGCCAATCATCTGGCTGTAAAAGTGTAATCGTATTCAAGGTATACTTCAGGCTTAAAAATAATATAAATAATAATGCATATAGTGCGAAAATGGTAACTACAATTATGGATAAGTGGTTACGCAAAGCGCATGAAAATATGAGAAATTGTGTTATTTTTATGCTGGACAAGAATACAGCATTATAAGAAGAGTGAGAGGGATGGAAAATCAATATGATATTAAGCAGTTACGTAAAGAAAAAGAAGATCTAGAACGGTTAGTCATTACACATTCTAGAACCAAGAAAACACAAAAAAATTTGCCTACCCAACTCGAAAATGAGTTTTGGCAATTTAATATTGATCGAACTAGAATCAATGCGATTCAGTTCTTTGGTCAAGGGGTAATTACGTATACGATTTTTGTACTTTTGATTTTGCCATCGAATTTGTTGGTCATTCGAACAAGCACCCATTTCTTTTTAGATTTTGTATATAGCATTTTAAGCCTGGTAGTTGTTGGGGCAGCGCTATTTTTATTTTGGACATTTTCTCGTTTTAGACGGCTTAACCCATTATTTTATCCTGCAACCTGTGTAATTGTATTTTGTACGATTGTCATTCCCTCATTGTTAATGATGAGTATTTCTAATCTGGTGCTACAAAGCCAGTCGATGGTGTTGATTGCATTTTTATATATGCTGGGTTTTATTTTGAGTGGGATTAAACCCAAACATATGTTATGGATCGGTTCTTCAGCAGCAATTGTAATCTTATTGTCGTTATATTTTCTCAAAGTACCCTGTGATTTTTTGATGCTAGGGCGTACGTTTATAGGAAGTCTATTGTTGGGCTTTTCAATTAGTGTAATGCTCACCTCTAAGGAAAGAAAACTATTTCTAAAAACTAAAATATCTGAAATTGATGAGAGAATTCTACGCTTACAAGCATCTGAACTTTTACATTTAAGCCAACATGACGAATTAACAAAAGTTTCGAATAGACGTACATTTGAAGAAATGTTTAGTTATTACTATGAACTCGCATGTAAAGAAAGTAAGGCGATGTCAGTATTATTCATAGATATTGATTTTTTTAAAAACTATAACGATTTTTATGGTCATCAGATGGGAGATCAAGTCATTTCCGCGATTGCGAAAACGATTAAAAGCTCAATTCGGCACATGGATTTCATTGCACGTTATGGGGGTGAGGAATTTGTGGTGCTTTTACCAGAAACATCTGCTCAAGGTGCATATGCTGTAGCAACCAATATTTATCGAGCGATTGATCGGCAGATGATTCCACATGAAAAATCACTAGTTTCTAATCATGTGACCATTAGTTTGGGTATTACGGTGTTTAATGGAAACCCTAAAATTAGTCAAGATTCGGTGATTCATACTGCGGATAAAGCGCTATATAGAGCGAAACAACTTGGACGTAATCAGATTTATTATCAACCACTTCCCAGTGTTGAATAAAGAATAAAAAACCGAATACCACAAGTATCCGGTTTTTTTATTGAACAATCTAAATTATTCGAGGAATTTAACGGTAACACCAGAGCGTACTTTTCCACCAAGGTCATTCGCA
Organism: Acinetobacter modestus; assembly: GCF_014636095.1. Taxonomy (GTDB): domain Bacteria; phylum Pseudomonadota; class Gammaproteobacteria; order Pseudomonadales; family Moraxellaceae; genus Acinetobacter; species Acinetobacter modestus. The sequence goes on along the minus strand of NZ_BMDV01000001.1, from coordinate 656,026 downwards.
TCCCAGTTGGTTAAGCGAATACAACCATGTGATGCCGTCTTAGAGATCAAAGATGGATTTGGCGTTCCATGAATCCCAAAAGATCGTTTGCTTAAACCGATCCAAATATTACCTACAGGTGCATTTGGACCTGGTGGTAGCATTAAAGGTTTTAAGTTATTGCCTTGAACGAAATTTGAAGGTGAATAACTGTAGTATGGATTTTTAGTTACCCCTACAACCTTATACGTACCCGTTGGAGATGGTGTATCAGAACTGCCAATTGTCGCAGGAAATGACGCGATCATTTGATTACGACTATTGAATAAATAAAGTTGACGAGCACCTTTATGTGCCACAATTAAATGAATATCTTCTGGCAAATCATTGCGAACATTCGCAACAATGATTTTTTCACCTGCTTTCTTAAAGGTTGCAGTTGGATTTAATTTTTTGAGGAAACCTTCATCCATATGAAACTTTTCGCCCAACATCTCTGTTACACGCGTGTAGTACAAACCTTTCATTTTTGCTTGTAATGCATAGTCAGAAGGGATTGAATCTGCGTAAGGACCTTTTAAATCTGCATCCGTGATCGTGTATTCAACATAAGTTGGTTTAGTTTGTTGAGCGACTAAAGCATCCCAAGTTTCTTTAGTCAATTGACCTGTTGGTGTAAGGCCATTCATTTGTTGAAATGAAGCAATTGCTTTTAGTGTATTTTTACCATTTGAGCCATCAATTGCACCTGGTGAGGCATGAGCATTGTTCAACATCACATGTGCACGTGCATATACAGGAAATTGACCTTTACCAATATTTTCATACCAGTCAGCTGTATTCAAACTGTCTAAAGTCCATGAAACTTTGACAGCTGGCGCTGTTGTAGTCGTGGTATCAGGTGCATTTTCTAATTTTTGAGATACCGCAGAAGCCGCTCCAGTATCTACTTGTGGGTCAGAAGCTGCTTGGGCTGTCACTCCTGAGGCTGGTTGAGCAACTACACTCGATGCAGCAGAACGTTCAATAGATAATGGGTCAATAGGATCTTGAACTGGAGCTGAGATTTTTTTTGGATTTAATGGTTGCTCAGTTGTTGGGGCAGCAAAAGCAACATTAGCAAGAATACAACTTAAACTCATAGCGAGTAATGAGCGAACAAACATGTAATTCAACCTTAAGAATTATTCATATTGAGATATAAGATATTGCAAGTATTACAGAAAATAGAACAGCTTGCAGTAGCAGTTTTGTGTCCAAGTAAAAAAATAGTTGAAGTCTGATTTGTTGTATGGGTTTTCAATTATAAATTCGAGGTTAACTTTGCTATGATGCACTCAACATGAAAAAATTTAGAGATTGGTAATGACAACGTTGAAAAATGATCGTTTTTTACGAGCTTTATTACGTGAACCTGTAGACACCACACCCGTTTGGATGATGCGTCAAGCAGGGCGTTATTTACCAGAATATCGTGAAACTCGTGCTCAGGCAGGCGATTTCTTATCTCTATGTAAAAATACTGAATTTGCCTGCGAAGTAACATTACAACCGTTACGCCGCTATGAGCTAGATGCTGCGATTTTATTTTCTGATATTTTGACTATACCTGATGCTTTAGGTTTAGGTTTGTATTTTGAAACAGGCGAAGGGCCAAAGTTTCATAAAACGGTGCGCACAGAACAAGATGTGGCGAATTTACCTAAACTAAATTCTAAATCAGATCTAGCTTATGTCATGAATGCAGTTTCAACGATTCGATCTGCTTTAAATGGACAAGTTCCTTTAATTGGTTTTTCTGGTAGTCCTTGGACATTAGCGACTTATATGATTGAAGGTGGTTCAAGCAAAGAATTTCGTTTCACAAAAAATATGATGTACGCACAGCCAGAAGTATTACATGCTTTACTTGATCATCTTGCTGATTCAGTGATTGATTATCTGAATGCTCAAATTGATGCAGGCGCTCAAGCAATTCAAATTTTTGATAGCTGGGGTGGTGCGCTAGCGCATAGAGAATATGTTGAATTCTCACTGAACTATATGACCAAGATTATTGCAGGATTACAACGTGTAAAAGATGGTCGACGTATTCCGATTATTGTCTTCACTAAAGGTGGCGGTCAATGGTTGGAGACAATGTTGACCACAGGTGCGGATGCGTTTGGCCTAGATTGGACTACACCGCTTTATACTGCACGTGATGTGGTTGCAGGGCGTGCTGCTTTACAAGGGAATTTAGATCCTGCTGTGCTTTATGGTTCAGCTGCTTCAATTGAAAAATCTGTGAAAGCGATGTTGGATGATGCGTATGCCAATGGTGAAAAAACAGGGTATATCGCAAACTTAGGTCATGGTATTACCCAATGGGTCGATCCAGCACAGCCTAAGATTTTTGTAGATACTGTTCATGAATACAGTGCTAAATATTTAGGTTGATATTTTTAATCATTTCAAAGTAAACGCGCTAGGATCAGTTTTGTGCAGTTGATTGTATTACCGCTCAACTTTATCTTTAAGGCAGCTTCGGCTGCCTTATTTGGGTTGTTGCTTTTGATTGCATTTGCAGTCACCGCACCGATGGGAAGTCATGAATATTGGGGATTTTTTCGTTACGATTATTTGTTCTTTTATGCACTGATTATTCAAGCCTGTCTGATTTATTTAAAGCTCGAGTCGTGGGCAGAAGCGAAAGTGATTGCTTTATTCCATATCATGGCGATGGGAATGGAAATATTTTTGACCCATCCAGCGATTGCCTCATGGCAATATCCTCAACCAGCCATATTTAAATTACTGACTGTGCCATTGTTTGCAGGGTTTATGTATTCAGCAGTGGGTAGTTTTTTTGCTCGGTCTTTGCGACTCTATAATGTTTCATTCGAGAATTTGCCGAATTTTGGCAATATGCTGTGTTTAGCAGTTTTGTCTTACCTTAATTTTATGACCAAGTTTTTTATTCCTGACTATCGAATGGTTTTATTTGTTTGGAGTATTATTATTTTTTGGAAGACTAAACTTTATTTTCAATTACAACAGCATCAGTTTAAAGTTCCGATGTTACCTGTACTATTGGTGCTTGCCTTCTTGATCTGGATTGCAGAAAACATTAGTACATTTTATAAAATCTGGTTATATCCGAGTCAAGTTGATGCTTGGCATATGGTGGGTTGGGGCAAGTTAGGTTCTTGGTATTTATTATTACTTTTAAGTTTAGTCTTGGTTTTAAAAATATTAGGTGTGCGGGATAAAAATGGATCTTGGCGATTGTGCTAAAAGATTATAGTCGTGCAAATGGAGCTTTTATTGAGCTCCTTTTTGTTATGAATATTTCATATATATTTCAAAATTTATTTGCTAAAAAAGTTTAACCTCGTTATGTTAATCCTTGTGTAAGAACAATTACACAGCACAATAGTGATAACAAATAGTTAAAAATAATTGAGACTGGAGACATTTCTTATGTTAAAAAAAATTGCATTAGCAGCTTTGCTAGCAGCTGGCTCAAGTGTTGCAATGGCTGATAATGATGTTGGTTGCGGTGCTGGTACACAAATTTGGGCAGGTCAAAAAGGTATTGCACCTAAAATCCTTGCAGCAACAACCAATGGGATTTTTACGAACCAATTATTAGGTATTACGTTCGGTACTTTAGGATGCCGCCAAGGTGGTACGGTAACGGCTCAAGTTGTGACATTTACCAATGAAAATGCAGAGTCTTTAGCGCGTGATATGGCAGTTGGTCAAGGCGAAAGTTTAAATGTACTTGCTGAATTAATGCAAATCAAAGCCAACGACAAAGCACGCTTCTTTGCTGTGTCTAAAGCAAACTTTGCTGAAATTTATTCAAGCAAAAATACAAACTCACTTCAAGTTTTAGATGCTTTACAAAGTGTGATGGCAAAAGATGCTGTGCTTAAAGCATACGTTTAATTTGTTGCACGATAAAACCCTGTCTTGATGGCAGGGTTTTCTTATACCTATTCTGATTATTTTAAAAAATTGCGATTGAATGAAATTAGCTACTTTTGTATTTACGTCTTTGATATGTCATTTTACATATGCCTCGGTTGAATCTGATTTACAAAAGTATTTAGACCTTGCTCAACAAAAACAATTAGATCAGCAAACCACATGGCAACGTTTGATGTATGCTGATCAAAAACAAAATAGTGAAGTTACTTATGCTGGTTATTTTTATGCCAAAGATGGAAAAACAAATTTAAATAGCGAATTACAAGCAGATATTAAAGCCTTGTTTCGTGAAGCCCCAGATAACCAATCCATCCGTTGTAAGTTTCCTGCACGTAGCCGTTGGTTGATGCAGCAACTCAATATTGATGTACAACAACTTCCAAAAGTAAATTGCGTTGAATTTAACGATTGGATCAATCAAATCAAGCCGCATAAAGCCACGTTGATTTATGCCACTGACTTTATGGGCAATCCGAGTTCGATGTTTGGGCATACTTTGCTACGCCTAGACCCTAAAGATCAGAAGCAACTCAATCTAGTGTCCTATGCAGTGAACTATGCTGCCACAGTGAAAGGTGATGATAACTGGTCTTATGCATGGAAAGGCTTAACAGGACAGTATCCCGGTGAATATTCACTAATGCCGTATTATCGTAAAGTAAAAGAGTATGGTGATTTTGAAAGCCGTGATCTATGGGAATATGAGCTCAATTTAACACCTGAAGAAACTCGTTTTTTAGTTGAACATATTTGGGAAATGCAGCATGTGAGTTTTCCATATTATTTCGTCAGTGATAATTGTGCTTATCGTTTATTAGGTCTAATTGATTTAGTACGTCCCGATTTAAACCTAAAACAGCAGTTTAGTTACGCTGCAATTCCAATCGAAACCTTAAAGGCTGTTGATCAGCAAGCTTTAGTTAAAGAAGTGGTCTATCGTCCTGCATTGGAAACTCAACTACTTTCACAAGCCAAACAACATGGTACAGATTTGGCTAAAGTTGCCCATCAAATTACTTTTATTGAAACGGATCAAGTTCAATCCACGCTAAAAACATATAGTCAGCAAGATCAGGCCAAGATTTTAGAAATGGCTTACGATGATTTATATCTACAATATATCAGCCGCCAAGTTGATGCCAATATTGCTCAGCCAAAATTAAGGCAGCTTCTTGCTGAAAGAAGTCAAATTGAAGTTGAAAAGCAACGCCAAGAACCCTTACGTCCAAAAATGCAGCCTGTAGAAGGGCATCATGCACGTAATTTGTCAGTGAATGTGGGTGAGGTGCAAGGACAAAAGTTTGTGGAGATGGGTCATCGTCAGGCCTATCACGATTTGATTGATCCACAAGGGGGTTATCGCACAGGCACACAATTACTGTTTTTAGATGGTAGTCTGCAATATCGTGATGACAAGCTCAAGCTCGAACAGTTAGATCTATTATCGGTGAATTCTTATAATCCAGTTCAACCTTTTAAATCGCCGTTAACTTGGGGATTTAATCTAGGTTGGAAACAGGAAGCAATTGAAAATGGGCAGTTTAGTGAAGATGTGCAACATGGCGTGATGAATCTAAATATGCAAGTTGGTTATAGCATGGCAGATTATGATCGTCGACATCTGTGTTATGCCCAACTACAAAGCCATATTCAAGGTGGAAAAAATTTAGATAAAGGTTGGCGCGTTGGAGCTGGGCCGACTGTAGGTTGTATGAACGTATGGTCTGATAATATTAATAGTGTGGTGCAAGTTGAACTGCCGTATTGGCAAGATCAGAGTCAGTGGAATTTAAGAGTCGGTACACAGCTACAATATAGTGTGAATACAAATCATGCTCTGCGTCTTAATTGGGATTTTGAACAACAAGATCATAAAGACTGGAATAAAGTAGGTTTAGGCTATGTTCTGTTTTTTTAGATAAGATATCACTAGGATCAGGCTAATTTCCAGTATCTAGACTTCAACGATGACATAGTATTTTTTAACCGCTTCAATGACTTCAAATGTACCGACAAATGCGGGTGGGATAATCCCTGCATTTCCAGCAGTCACTTCAATAAAAGAATGAGTTTTTGCATCATGGATACGGACAATCCCTTCAATGACTTGAAAAAACTCTTGTTTATTGTCAGCGAATTGAATATTCCAAGCACCAATTTCACATTGCCAAATACCGCAGTCCATATGCGGATGTTCGTATAAACTATAAGTTAAACGTTCAGGATTACCTCGCACCAAACGATCAGGGCGAGGGTAATCAATAGTTGCTTGATTGGCGATTAAATCGCCGAAACCTGCTAACTGAACTGATGACATTCTAGGTTGCTCGGCTTAATAGCTTTCAGGAACAGCACTTAAGAACTCACGACGTGCATCTTTGTCAGTTTTAAAATCACCAACAAAAGAAACCGTACGTGTCGTTGATTCTTGCTTGCCAACACCACGCATCATCATACACATATGAGCAGAATCGATCACTACAGCCACACCACGTGCTTGAGTTACTTCAGCAACCGTTTCGGCAATTTGTTGAGTCAAGTTTTCTTGAATCTGCAAACGACGTGCAAACATTTCAGTAATACGCGCAAATTTAGAAAGACCTAAAACTTGACCTTCAGGTAAATAAGCAATATGGACACGACCATAAAATGGGAGAAGGTGATGTTCACAAAGCGAATAAAATTCAATATTTTTGACCAATACCATTTCGTGGTTATCGGATGGGAAAACCGCACTATTTGTAACTTCTTCAAGGGTTTTGCTATAACCAGAAGTTAAAAAAGAAAAAGCTTTAGCCGCACGCATAGGCGTATCTTTTAAGCCTGGGCGATTTAGATCTTCCCCAACGGCAGTTAAAATATTTGCGTACGATTGCTGCATAGACATAACAATGTTCACTTAGGTGGGTTGAACAAAACGGGAATTGTATCAGAAAACGACTCAAAAACTTAATTTTGAACCAAATGCCGATTATTGTTTGTGCTTTGGGTTCTTTTCTGCACGTTTTAAGAGCACTAAAACAGCACCAGTACCCCCTTGATTTTCAGGTGCGCTGACAAATGCAAGTACATCACGATGTTGTCTAAGCCAGCCATTGACATAGGTTTTTAAAATGGCTTCAGGTCCTTTACCGTGAACAATTTTGATGACATTTTGATTTTCATCTTTTGCCATTTGAATGATTTGTAGAACGGCTGCTCGGGCTTGTTCAACGGTACAGCCATGTAAATCGACTGCCTCAAACCAACGAGTTTTACCTGCTTTTAAGTCTTCAAATACTTTGTGCTGTAAGGTTGCAATGCGATAGCTTAAAGTCGCTTGGCTTGCCACTGGATTTAAGATCGCTTGAGTATCCGAAATTTCTGTAAGCTCTTGCTCAGCACCACCTTCGGCTGCTGCGCGTTTTGCTAAAGTTTGGGCATCAACTTTTTTGCGACGTGTGATTTTTGTATCGGCAATATTTTGATTGTCGATAGGTTTTACCCCAAGTAGGGCTTTTTTAAAAAGCTCAGTATCTTCCAACTCTTCATTGATAGCCTGAGTTTTTTTTGCCTCAACTTGTTTTGCGATAGCATTAGATTGAGGGCTAGAGATTTGCTTTTTAAAGGCTTTCAGTAAATTAAACTGATCTTTAGAAAGCGATGAATCATGTTTACTCATAAGTTTAGAAAAATAGGCAAGATACGAGAAAGGTAAAATTATAGTCTGAAACCGCAATGATTTGAACTAAATTGAATCTATTGAGTGCGGTATAGCATTTGCAGTACAAACATGAATCTGGGAAATATATTAAATTGATTTGAACGAATCGATTTGCTCCGGATCTGTTTTGCATATAAGTGGAGGTGGGGAATATCGAATATTTTGAATATTCCAATATAAATATATTTAAGATAGAATTTTTATCGAATATCATTTAATGAATTGAAAATTAATAATATTATGAATTGATCATAAAACCAATAAGAGGAATGATAAATTCCTCTCATTGGTTTTTAAGGTATCAATATTCAGTCTTCAAAAGATTTTTGAACTTTCAATGTAATTTTTTGAAATCTGATTAAGAGTGTTTAATATAAGAGAAGTATCTTGGCTTTTTAATGCTTCATTTAGATCGTGCATATAGCCTAGTAATTGATCTTTTGCTTTCTTTGCAAATTCGGGACTTATGGCTTGGTCTTCGTAAAGTAAAACGTAATTTTTTGCAAAACCATAAATGAAGAATAGTGCAGTGTAGTCGAGCTGGTCTTTAGAATCCTTAATAGATTGCTTACATTCAGCTTTAAGCTGTTTAAAAGCATCTGTTCCATTAGGTAAAACTTGAAAATTTTCGAATATAGATTGGAATGTCATTTTTGCTAATCCACTCAAAAAGAAAATCTACAGGTTAGAGAAATTAAAATCAATCATTAAATTTTGTATTAGTTTATTAGTCGCTCTAAAATTTTAAACACTGTATTTCTATGTGATTTATTTTTTATGTTTCTACATTCTTGTTAAAAGTCCAATTATTAAAATTGGACTTTTAACTTCGAGTTTTTTATCTTTTATTAGTCAATATTTTAGTTGTTCAACAATCAAAAAATACCTTTAAGAAAGGTATCTATTAACGATACAACTCAAACCTGTTCAGGCTTTCCAAACAATTCTGCAAATGCTTGATCTGGACGCGGCTGTTTCATAAAGCTTTCACCAACAAGGAAAGTATGAATATCATTGGTTTGCATCATTTCTACATCAGCAGGAGTTGCAATACCACTTTCTGTGACTAAAACACGAGAAGCAGGCAATAATTTCTTTAAACGTAATGAGGTATTTAAATCTACATCAAAGGTTTTAAGATTGCGGTTATTAACACCTAGAATACATTGCTCAGAAAGCTTTAACGCACGCTCTAACTCATATTCATCGTGTACTTCGACCAACACATCCAACTGATGCTCAAATGCAGTTTTCGACATTTCTTCAAGCTGTTGATCTGATAAACATGCCACAATCAATAAAATACAATCGGCATGCAGTGCACGCGCTTCAACAACATTATAAGGATCAACCAAGAAATCTTTGCGCAACGCAGGTAGGGCACAGTGATTACGTGCAATCGCAATATTTTCATCCGCACCTTGGAAGAAATCCACATCTGTCAATACAGACAAGCAAGCAGCACCTGCTTGTTCATATTGCTGTGCAATTTCAGCAGGATTGAAATCTGCTCGGATCACACCTTTAGAAGGTGACGCTTTTTTAATTTCAGCAATAACGGCTGGACGTTTATGTTGCAAAGCCTTGGTAAAACCACGAACAGGTGTTGCTTCTTTTGCCCACTGTTCTACATCATGCAAACTACGTTGTTTTAAACGTGTTGCAAGCTCCTCATGTTTGCGGTCAACAATTTTACCTAAAATGGTATTTTGAATATCGATCATGAGAAGTCCTTAGTCTGCCTGAGATTGTTTCAATGTCTTGGTAAATTCAGCCAAGATACTCATTTTTTCTAAAGCTTGTCCGCCATAAAGAATATCTTGAGCGAACTCAACTGCTTGCTTGTAAGTCTTGGTGATACCTGCAACATAAATACCTGCACCAGCATTGAGTGCAATCATGTTTGCTGCTTTTTCACCAATATCTGATTTATCTCGGCTTAAAGCATCTTTGATCAGCTTTAAGCTTTCTTCTGAACTATTCACCACTAAACCAGTGAGGGTTTGAGATGGAATACCTACATCATCTGGTGTCAAAGTCCATTCAGTAATTTCGCCATCTTTCAGTTCAGCAACTGTTGTTGGTGCTGCAAGACTGATCTCATCTAAACCATCTTTAGAGTGTACAACCAGTACATGCACTGCACCCAACTGCTTTAATACTTCAGCGATAGGGCGGCATAACTCATCTGAAAATACCCCAATCACAAAACGATTCACACCAGCAGGATTCGTTAATGGGCCAAGTAAGTTGAAAATACTACGAATACCTAACTCACGACGAGGTGCAACTGCATAACGCATGGCTTTATGATGATTTGGTGCAAATAGGAAACCTACACCCATTTCACGGATGCAGCGTTCGGTTTGTTGCATATTTAAATCAAGCTGAATTCCCATTTGTTCGAGTACATCGGATGAACCTGACTTACTCGACACACCACGGTTACCATGTTTGGCAATCGTTGCACCAGCAGCAGCTATAACGAAACTTGAAGCTGTAGATACGTTAAATAAATTCTGACCATCTCCACCTGTGCCGACAATATCGACCAGATGAGGAATATCACTCACATCAATTTTAATTGCAAACTCACGCATAATGCGTGCTGCTGCAGTGATTTCATCAATACTTTCACCTTTCATGCGCAAGCCCATCATCAGCGCACCGATTTGTGCATCAGTTGCTTCGCCCTGCATAATGCTACGCATGACATCTTCCATTTGTGGCTGGGTAAGATGAATGTTTTTGGTAATGTGATTAAGAGCCTGTTGGATATTCATAGTCATGAGTTACAGCATTAATGATTAAAATTCTTAAGTGAAGTTGGTTAATAAAGAAGAAGGGCTTGGTTTTGTGAAAAATGGCTCACTTGCTAATCGGCTATGTTAGCAGAAAATAGTCTCAGTTTTATGTTTGTGCTTAGATTTTAATTTAAATAGCTAGGTAGAGTGGTTTTTAATCTTTTCTAATCATGATCTGTATAAAATCAAAAGCCAATCATCGAATCGAATGACTGGCTTTGATTGAAACAATATATGATCAATCGTTATCGATGCTGTTTCTAAGCCCAAGTATTTGACTTGTTGCCACACCAGCAGTCATGGAGCCATTTACATTTAAAGCCGTACGGCCCATATCAATCAACGGTTCAATCGAAATCAGCAAAGCCACTAAAGTAACTGGTAATCCCATTGCTGGTAATACAATTAAAGCAGCAAAAGTTGCACCGCCACCAACACCTGCGACACCGATTGAACTCAGTGTAACGATTGTTACCAGTTGCGCTATCCATAAAGGATCAAGAGGATTAATTCCTGCTGTAGGCGCTACCATAACCGCAAGCATAGCTGGGTATAAACCAGCACAACCATTTTGACCTATTGTTGCTCCAAATGATGCTGAAAAACTGGCGATGCCTTCTGGAACACCTAATTGTTTATGTTGTGTTTCAATGTTGAGAGGAATACTTGCTGCACTTGAGCGGCTTGTAAATGCAAAAGTAAGTACAGGAAAAACTTTTTTGAAAAACTCAATGGGGTTGACACGAACAAATAACAAAATTAGCCCATGTACAATAAACATAACAGCAAGACCGAGATAAGAAGCAACTAGAAACTCACCTAATTTAACAATGTCAGCAAGGTTTGCAGTTGCGACCATTTTCGCCATTAATGCTAATACACCATAAGGCGTAAATTGCATCACTAAACGCACTAAGCCAATAATCAAGGCTTGTAATGCTTCGATGCCATGTCGAATTCTCTTACCATTGATCGGGTCTTTATCCATCAGTTTTAATGCTGCAACGCCTAAAAAAGCTGAGAAGATCACGACACTAATGATCGATGTTGGTCGTATACCTGTTAAATCTGCAAAAGGGTTTTGTGGTAACAAAGAGAGAAGTAATTTAGGTATATCTAGGTTCGTGACTTGACCAATGTAATCGCTTTGAATTGCAGCAAGGCGCGCAGTTTCTTTGGTGCCTTGAACTAAGCCCTCGGCAGTTAAACCAAATAAGTTAGTAATACTAATTCCGACAAAAGCCGCAATTGCTGTGGTAACCAGTAAAATACCAATAACAAATACGCTGATTTTACCTAATGAGGTGGTTTGATGGAGTTTGACGACCGCACTTAAAATGGAGATAAAAATAAGTGGCATGATCACCATTTGTAAAAGTTGAACATAACCATTACCGATAAGATTGAACCATGCAACAGATTGTTCAATAATTGCACTGTCGCTGTAAATCGCTTTAAGACCTAAACCATAAATAATACCTACGATCATACCGATCAGTACTTTTTTAGAAAGACTCCAATCTTGTCGGTAGCTAAAAAACAATCCTGCGATCAGCAAGAGAAAAACAATAATATTCAATAAAACTAAGATATTCACAATAGGTTATCCTGATTGATATTTCAGGGGGAGATCTCTAGAAAATAATGATTCAGATTCTATCATTCAGCACCCATGAAGCTTAATCATTCCTATGACTATACTTAATCTAAAAAATTAAAAAGGAATTCCAGAACTGAAAAAAATGATGATGAATTCCTTCTTCTGAAATACATGAAAAATATTTTAATTTTTTAAAAAGAATGATTTGCTTTGAATTAAATCTTTAAGTTTTGATTTTAATGCTGAAAAATTAATCAGTATGTATGAATTATATAGTGATTTTATATGTTCAAAATAAAAACAGCTTATTAATACAAATAAGCTGTTTTTAAATAAAACTTAGTAATTAAGCGTAAATATCTAAGAAGTTTTTAAAAATTTGATGGCCATGTTCGCTCAAAATAGATTCGGGATGGAACTGAACACCTTCAACAGGAAGTGTTTTATGTTTCACGCCCATAATTTCTTCAATTGTACCATCTGTTTGGTTCGTCCAGCACGTCACCTCTAGACATTCTGGCAACGTTTCTTGCTCAATTACCAATGAGTGGTAACGTGTAGCAGCAAACGGGGAAGGTAAGTGACTAAAAATTCCTTTGTCACTGTGGTGCATATCAGATAAACGACCATGCATCACCGTTTTAGCGCGGATAATCTTGCCACCAAATGCCTGTCCAATCGCTTGATGTCCAAGACAGACACCCAATAAAGGAATTTTACCTGCAAAATGGTTAATTGCAGGAATAGAAATTCCTGCTTCACTTGGTGAGCATGGGCCAGGACCTATAACCAAGTATTTTGGCTGCCATCGTTCAATGTCCTCTAATGTCACTTGATCATTACGAACGACTTTTACTTCTTGATTCAACTCGCCAAAATACTGGACGATGTTGTAAGTAAATGAGTCATAGTTGTCGATCATTAGAAGCATGACTTTATAACCTTTTGAAAAATAATTGCTTTATTGAGCTGTTAATGTGATTACTCTATTCTAAAGTTATATTTCTTTAGGATTTATTGAAGCTTAAAGGAATATGTTAAAAATAGAGAAGAATAATCATAACAAAAACAAATGATCAATGTTGAATATTTCAATTACCCGATGTTTAGTTGGCTTTGATTAATTATGATAGAAATCGTGTTTAAAAATCAGAATAAACTTCATAAATTTAAAGGTTTGAATAAAAATATACAAAGTGAACCAAAAGTCTAAATGAATTGATTGGAATGAAGTTCAAAAGAATGATATAAAAAGCGAATTTATGCTAACTCATGATAGTGTAAATTGCACTACATTAGTTCTCTGTTATATGTTTTGCACCACTTTGGTTCGTTATGTCTATTTTGGGGACGAGCTGAGATCGGAATGTTTAAATATGGTGCATTTGTGAAAGCAAACATTATAGTGGACATAGGACATGGAGCTTAAAGCATTTTTTCTGCAAAGAATTTCAATGTTTTAGGTATGCTTTAAAATTGTTGGTATGATAATTGCTAATTATATATCAACAACTAACACGCACTTAACAAGTGCATAAAAATTTCATTGGAGCAAATGAGCATGGCGAACAAGGTCCTTCAACTCATCAAAGAAAGTGGCGCAAAATGGGTCGATTTTCGCTTTACTGATACTAAGGGTAAAGAGCAACACGTAACTTACCCAGCTGACACAATTGATGAAGATACATTTGAAGACGGTAAAATGTTTGATGGTTCTTCAATCGCTGGTTGGAAAGGCATTGAAGCTTCTGACATGATCTTACGTCCAGATGCTGAAACAGGTTTTCTTGACCCGTTCTTTGCTGAGCCAACAGTTGTTGTAACTTGTGACGTAATCGAGCCATCTACTGGTCAAGGTTACGAGCGTGACCCACGTTCGATTGCTCGTCGTGCTGAAGAATATTTAAAATCTACTGGTATCGGCGATACTGCATTCTTTGGTCCAGAACCAGAATTCTTCGTTTTTGACGAAGTTAAATGGGACATCGATATGTCTGGCGCACGCCACACATTGATCGCTGAAGAAGCTGCATGGTCTACTGGTAAAGACTATGAAGCTGGTAACTCTGGTCACCGTCCACGTGTTAAAGGCGGTTATTTCCCAGTTCCTCCAGTTGACTCTCATCAAGACATGCGTGCTGAAATGTGTGCACGTATCGAAGATATCATGGGTCCTGGTCGTGTAGAAGTACATCACCACGAAGTTGCTTCTTGCCAATTAGAAATTGGTGTGAGCTTCAACACTATGGTTCGTAAAGCGGACGAAGTTCAGCAGTTCAAATATGCAGTTTGGAACGTTGCTCATCAATATGGCAAAACAGCGACATTTATGCCTAAGCCAATGGTAGGTGATAACGGTTCTGGTATGCACGTTCATATGTCTATCTCTAAAGATGGCAAGAACTTGTTTGCTGGTGATGAATATGCTGGTTTATCTGAAATGGCATTATTCTTCATTGGTGGTATCATCAAGCACGCTCGTGCATTGAATGCAATCACGAACCCAGGTACAAACTCTTATAAGCGTTTAGTTCCACACTACGAAGCTCCGATTATGCTTGCTTACTCAGCACGTAACCGTTCTGCTTCTATCCGTATTCCTTACGTTTCTAGCCCTAAAGGCAAGCGTATCGAAGCACGTTTCCCAGATCCATTAATGAACCCATACTTAGGTTTTGCTGCATTGTTAATGGCTGGTCTTGATGGTATCCAGAACAAGATCCATCCAGGTGAAGCTGCTGACAAGAACTTGTATGACCTTCCTCCTGAAGAAGAAGCAAAAATCCCAACAGTTGCTCATAACTTAGAAATGGCAATTGCTGCACTTGAAGCGGATCACGAGTTCTTATTAAAAGGCGGCGTATTCACTAAAGAAATGCTTGATGCATATATCGAACTTAAAACTGAAGATGTACGTCGTCTTAATACGACTACTCACCCAGTTGAATTTGATATGTACTACAGCCTGTAATACATTAGACTCTGAAAAAGCTCGCTTCGGCGAGCTTTTTTTATGTTTTTGATTCAATTGAAAGTCATACGCTTTTTCCAAAGAAATTCATGTAAACTAGTTGCGATGTTTTTAGTGAGCCAAGCATGCGAAATTTACGACCAAACAGAATTAAGGGGCGAGAGATCCCAGCTGAATTAAAAAAATGGTTGTATGCATCTGGTTCTCTCACTCAGCAATTGACTGATTTGGGTGAGGGGGCATTTCATGTCGAGCGTCTCAATGAACAGTTTCAACGACTCACTTTTAACGATAGCCAATGGATGCAAATGCCAGCACACCATATTGCATGGGTACGTGAAACGAATCTATATGGTAATCAGGCGCAGGCTTGGGTCAAAGCAAAAAGTATTTTTCCAATTCTAAGCTTACACAAGAAAGCTCGATTATTTCGGCATATCCGTAATAAGCCAATCGGTTGGTTTTTATTTCAACGAACTAATCCAGCTTGTGAAAGAAGGGTTATTTATCTAGAAGAAGGTTGGACCAGACAAAGTTGTTATACTTGGCATGGTTGTAAATTTATCGTGCAAGAGACTTTTCTCCCAGCATTTGAGCAGTTTATTCAACAGCATTGACTCTAAGGATTCATCATGGAAACAGTGCAACATACGACTTGGCGACAACGTTTAGAAGCCTATTATTATTTATGCCGCTTTGATAAGCCAATCGGTACAGAATTGGTTTTTTGGCCGACTATGTGGGCTTTGTGGATTGCTGCAAAAGGGATACCAGATCTTAAGATATTATTGCTTATGATTTTGGGTGTTATTTTTATGCGTGCAGCAGGCTGTGCGATCAATGATTTTGCTGACCGTAAAGTTGATGCGCATGTTGAACGTACAAAAACACGCCCTTTAGCTACAGGTATAATTCGTGCTCGCGAGGCTGTTTTTGTATTTTTAGCTTTAGTTACTGCAAGTGCTATGTTGCTATTTTTCCTGCCGATCGAAACCCTTTATTGGTCATTTGGTGCATTATTTTTAGCGTTTATTTATCCCTTTATGAAACGCTTTACCAATTTACCACAAGTGTTTTTAGGTGCTGCTTTTTCATGGTCAATTCCGATGGCATACACTGCGGTTGGGCAAACGCCAGATTTAACCTGTTGGCTTTTATATTTTGGTAATTTGGCTTGGACGGTAGCTTATGATACACAATATGCAATTACTGATCGTGAATATGATTTGAAAATTGGTGTGAAATCTACCGCAATTTTATTTGGTAATTACGATATACAGATAATTGGTTTATTACAGTTCATTAGCTTGTTATTAATTGGCTCGGCTTTGTATCTGCAACATATTTTTATACCGTTTGGAATGATTGCATTACTTGTTGTTGCAGGGGATTTTGTTTATCAGGCATATAAAACTAAAGATCGAGAACCACAGATTTGTTTTTGGGCATTCCGTCACAATCGTTGGGTGGGAATGATAATTTTTCTGGGAATTTTTTTGAAATTCATTTGCTGAAATAATGAATTAATAGAAAAGTGTCCTATGCAGGGCACTTTTTTTATGCCTTAATAGAATGGCATGTAGCATCATGTATAAAAAAGACAAAGACTAAAAGGATATTTTATGAAACGGTCTAATATTACTTTAGTAATTTCTACGTTAACAGCTTCATTATTCTTAACCGCATGTAATAATGGCGGCGGTGGTAGTGATAATAATTCACAACCCTCTACACCATCATCTTATGTTTCAGAAACAGCTTATGTGAATGAAGCAGACACTTTGAAAGATGTGGCTGAAGCTAGTTCGGTTAAAGTCATTAAATATAAAATGCCAAATGTTTTGGGTAAGACTGTTGAAACCTCAGCTCTTGTCTATTTTCCAACTATTGCTCCACCTAAAGATGGTTATCGAATGATTGTCTGGACTCATGGAACACTAGGTGGGGCTGATAAGTGTGCACCAAGCAATGCAGGATTAGGTGATCGATTTAATGACTTTATTGCTAAGGAGTTATTGGGTCAGGGGTATATAATTGTGGCACCTGACTATGAAGGGTTGGGAGGCGAGGGTGAGCATCCTTATCTGAACTTGCCAAGTGAGGCCAAATCTGCAATCTATGCAGTAAAAGCAGCTAAAGAGCATTATGGCACCAAGCTAAATGGTGCCTGGATGTCTGTAGGTCAATCACAGGGCGGGCAGGCTTCATTAGGTGTCGCTGAATATGCAAATGCAGATCCAAGTTATAAAGGTGCAGTTGCTGGTGCACCAGCATCAAGCTTGGGTGAAATTATTCTAAATGTTGCACCTGCTGCAATTAATGGCCTGCCGCAGTCTGTTGCTATTGAAACCTATGCAACATTACTCTCTTATGCTGCATTGGCTGGGGTTGGAATTACAGCTTATGAGCCAACTTTTAATTATCAAGATATGTTTGGTAGTACTAAGGCTAAGGCGATTGCTGATTTAGCAAAAACTGAATGTTTGGATGAAATTCAGGATGAGTACAGCAAAGATATTCAAGCCTTTATGGTAGCGAATCCTGACAAGAAAGTTATGGAATATCCAGGAATCAATCGACAAGAATTCGAAACAGATGAGGTTGTAAAGAAGTTCCTTAGTGATTATAGCCAACCAACGACGAAAAAACTGAATAAACCAATTTTGATCGTTCAAGGGGTTTATGATACCAATGTACCTTACACAGTGACCTACGATCTGTATGATAAGATGTCAAAAGCAGGTACAAATGTTAGTCTGCTTCCTGTTCCAATTCAACCAAGTGCGAGTGCTCCTGTAGTTAATGGTTCACATACTGGTGCAATTCTTTACGCAACACAAACTGGCCAGTTAAGGGATTTTGTTAAAGTTTACATGCCAGCACAATAACTTATTTTTCTATTCAAAAAAGAGTCTCTTCATAGAGGCTCTTTTTTGTTATATTGTTACATTAAGATGAGTTGTGTTATTGAAATCTGGATCATTTATGAGTCAACAATCTACTGAAAAGAAGTCAGTACCTTGGTTATTAATGGGTTTGGGGTTACTCATCCCGATCTTTATTGTAGGAATGGCTTTCCTAGCTGCAAAAAGTGATGCGGAAACCAAGAAAAAATATGATCAACAACATGCAGAAATTGCAAAGAAATTTGAAAAACAGAAAAATGCTGAATCAGCAATTAAGTCTGAATAATCCTTAATTAGAAAATTTGATTTATCGAATATCTATCTGTAATTGTTTTACAGATGGAATTTGAGTGTAGCGATGCACTTTGTATCCTGCTTCTAAAAGCATTTGATCGCGTTTTTTGTCTTCTAATTCTTTTCCAATATGACTTGGATCATCAAGTTCGATGATTGCTAATACATTCATTTCTTGGTCTAAGATCACGAAATCAGTCACTTTGCGATTGAATTGACTACGAATTTTATAATGATCGCTGGTAATTAAAGCACTGAAAGCGACTTGTGTAAGGATGTGATTGTTAGGGAATGCCTGTTGTAGCCTCGTGAACATCTTTGATTCAAATGTGGTAATAACAGGGCGAGCAAAAAACTTCTGCTGGGGTAGAAAAGAACGTAAGCAACTAATTAAAAGTAATACTGTGCTAATCAAGCCAATAAGCAAGAAGATAATCTGATTAGATGCAAACATATTTATTATCAATACATGAATAAAAAACCCACTCAATAAGAGTGGGTTTTTAGAATCTTGGCTCTCCCACCTGGGCTCGAACCAGGGACCTGCGGATTAACAGTCCGTCGCTCTACCGACTGAGCTATGGGAGAATCTGGATAGGCATTCTATGCATGAATAGAGGTATGGTCAAGAGCTGAATAATAAAAAAATTAAATATTGATTTGATTGTACTTTTTATCAGCATTTTTATAAATTTAATGGATAGGATACTTTGTTTTTAGTAGGAGTTAGGATGAATTTTGGTCAATAAAAAAGCCTATATCGTATTGGATATAGGCTTCTTTGAATTTGGCTCTCCCACCTGGGCTCGAACCAGGGACCTGCGGATTAACAGTCCGTCGCTCTACCGACTGAGCTATGGGAGAATCTGAATGCCATTATAGGCAGCTTTTAAAATCGGTCAAGCTAAAAGTGTCATGTTTCTTTCATTTTTTCACTGTATGCTTCTTATTTGCACAATTATGGCGAAATCGGAAAAATAACTTGAACTTTGATCAGGCTGTTGTTAGATTCGAAACAGAAAATTTTCTAGATTCTTATCTAGACAGTGTGGATTTAACCCAACTTGCCAGCACTAAAATGGCTAAATCGGAGGTCAAAATGACTATTCTTAGCATTCAATCTATTTTTTCAAATTTATCTTTTTATCAAGATCATTATCTTGAAATCATTCAAGATCCTGAGCAGTATTACACATCAGTTGAAAACTGCTTTTTGAATACATTTCCATTTAAGCAACAAGCTTTATTTCTAGGCGATTTATTGCAACTTTGGTTTGGTGATAAATGGAAAATCCAAAACGCTAAAAATATTTTGACGCAGAAAAATGTATTAACGGTGAATGAGCATTTGCCTTTGTACTTATTTCAGCTTGGTGGTGAGCTTATTTTGGGTGCAAATACGGCACTGGCTTGGTCAGTTGCAGAAAATAAAATTGTAGCTGTGCAAGTGAAGAGTATTTGGCAATATGCTGTTTTTAGTCACTTATGCTCACGACCAAAAAACTTTCATGGAAATAAAGCGATTGCATGAAGTCATAGTAAGCATAAATCTACAGCATAAAATTAAGGGGCGTATATATATGTCACTGTATGATTTTTTAATATTATCGCCCTTATTTTTGTATCAATCTAAATCAAGCTGATGTGTATGAAGTAAAAGAAATAGATTATTTTTGAAGTATCTTATGAACATAAAATTGTGTTGCAGAAATTATTAAATTCAATCTTTGTTTTATTCTATTCTAAAATTAATTGATAACAATTTTGAGTAAAAGGTAAATTTATAATGAAAGGACAATGTGTTTGTGGTGAAACCACATTTGAAGTTGAATTAAGCAATCATAACGTACATGCCTGTCACTGCTCAATTTGTCGTCGACAGACCAGTGGTGTGATTATGACGATTGATGTGAAACAGGGCAGCTTAAAATTTTTAAAACAAGACTATCTCTCTATCTATAATTCATCAGCTTGGGGCGAGCGTGGGTTCTGTAATGCTTGTGGCACAAATTTGTTTTGGCGGACTAAAGATCAGAATTATTGCAATATTAATGCTTTTGTATTGAATGAGTCACCTCAAGATTTGAATTTTGATTTGGAAATCTATATTGATAGTAAGCCTGAGTTTTACGCATTTCAAAATGCAACGAAGAAGATGACTGAAGCTGATGTAGTTGCTTTATTTAATGCAGAAGCAAAAGAATAAATTTTTAGTTGATTCATAAAGACAAAAAAAGAAGCTTCATTAAGAAGCTTCTTTTTATCGCAACTCAGATTATTGAGCGGCTTTTTCTGCTGCAATCGAAGCAATTGCGGCATCAACACCATCAATTGAGTCTGCTGCTTTTTTAATACGCGCTAAAGCATCAACTAATACATCATCAGCAGTTGCATAAGAAATACGCATAAAACCACCTAAACCAAAAGCGTCACCGGGTACAACAGCTACACCAGTTTCTTCAAGCAACCATTCAGAGAATTCTGTGCAAGATTTTAATCCTTTGGCACGAATTAATGGACGGATATTAGCATAGGCATAGAATGCGCCATCAGCAGGCAAACAAGAAATACCGTTGATTTCATTTAAGCCATTTACCACAAGGTCATGACGGCGTTTAAACGCTTCAATCATTGGTTTTAATACATCTTGCGGACCGTTCAATGCCGCTTCTGCCGCAACTTGAGAAATTGAAGTTGGGTTAGATGTCGATTGAGATTGAATATTTTTCATCGCACCAATGAGTTTTGCTGGACCAGCAGCATAACCAATACGCCAACCTGTCATTGCATATGCTTTTGATACGCCGTTAAGGACAATTGTACGATCATATAAGTCAGATGCAATTGTTGCGATGTTATAGAACTCATCTTCCCAACGAATTGGTTCATACATGTCGTCAGAAGCAATTAATACTTGTGGATGACGACGAAGTACCTCAGCCAAAGCTTCTAATTCAGCTTTGGTATAAATCATACCTGTTGGGTTAGAAGGACTGTTTAATACAAGTAAACGTGTATTTGGTGTAATAGCAGCTTCCAATTGTTCTGGTGTGATTTTGAAGCGTTGTTCTTCACCACATTTCACAATAACAGGCGTACCTTCAGCAATAATCACCATATCTGGATAGCTTACCCAGAATGGTGCAGGAATGATTACTTCATCACCCTTGTTTAACAAAGCAAGTGCCAAGTTAAAGAAACTTTGTTTACCACCACAAGATACTAAAATCTGATTAGGTTGGTAGTCTAAGTTATTATCACGTTTTAATTTTGCGATAATTGCTTTTTTTAAGCTCGGAGTACCGTCTACAGCTGTGTATTTTGTAAAGCCTTTATTAATCGCTTCAATTGCAGCATCTTTGATATGTTGAGGGGTATCAAAGTCTGGTTCGCCTGCACCTAAACCAATCACGTTTTTACCAGCAGCTTTAAGCTCAGCAGCTTTGTTGGTTACTGCAAGTGTAGGGGACGGTTTGATGGCATTGACACGATCAGAGAGACGTACGTCCACGGCATTATTCCTTCTTATGGGATTAGAAAATAAAAAAGCAGATCATTTTAGCTTAAATCGATTTATTTGTGGCTGAAACTTACCTTGATTGAATAAAAAGTTACCAAATTATAGGTTTAGATCGTACAGTACTTTTTTACATATTTTATTTTTAGCAAAATAATAAAAATCTATTACAATAGGCGCTAGAAATTTAAATTTCGAGAGAATTTCAATGACTGCGCAACAACCTAAAGCCAAGAAAGCTTTAGTCAAATTACCTTTCCCTATGCCATCTACTCAGGATGATTGTGAGGATGCTACGCATAATCAGGTGCGCCCAAAACCTGAGCAATATGCAGATCGTACTTGGATGCCACCGCGTGGTACTCGTCGTTCGATGGGAAAACGATGATTTTTGATGGATGTTCTAATATAGTGAATATCTAAAAAATGAATTGATTAAGAAAGCCAATGATAGGTTGATAAAATCTATCATTGGCTTTCTTATTTGATTAATTATTTATTGCCAATTTTAAATGCTGCTAAAAATGCGGTTGGTTTATTGGCATCAAACAAGATGCCGTCTAATCGGCTGGTCTGTGGCACTTTTATAAATGTTGCCGTCGCAAGATTTGGGAATTGCTCTCGCTTCATTTTTCCTTCAGCAATCAAGCTATTTGCGGCAGCCGTGTAAATATCTGGACGATAGGTTTTTTGTGCAATTTCAAGATACCAATGATCAGGTTTAGTTTCAGGAATTTGACCCCAGCGACGCATTTGAGTTAACCACCAGATTGCATCTGAATAGTAGGGAATGCCATATTGCCCTGTAAAAAACGTATTAAAAGACTTGAGAGGGCGAATATCACCTTTTTCATATTCAAAAACACCCGTCATGCTATTGGCAATAATATCTTCATCGACACCAACATAATTTGTTTGAGCGATGAGTTTAGCTGCCTCTCTACGATGAATATGATCATTTTCATCTAACCAATGAGATGCGCGAATGAGTGCTTTAACGACTTTGATCGTAGTATTTGGATTTTTTTCAGCAAATGTACCTGTGACCCCAAAGACTTTATCTGCGCCGTTTTCCCACAATACATCTGAAGTAATGACTGGAACACCGAAGCCTTTTTTTACTGCCTTTTGATTCCAAGGTTCGCCCACAGCATATCCTAAGGTTGTTCCCGCAACCATATTTGCCATCATCTCTGGTGGTGGTACAACAGAGAGATTTACATCTGCGTCAATATTACCGCTGAAATCATTTTTATTGGGATCATATCTACCGGGGTTGATACCGCCAGCTGCTAACCAATAGCGAAGCATGTAATTATGTGTGCCTGTCGGAAAGGTCATACCTAAATTAAAAGGTTTCTTTTGTTGTTTGTATTGATCCACGATTGGTTTTAGCGTGGACGCGCTAATAGGGTGTTTAGGTTTATCATTCTCTAATGGAATATTCTTTTTCATCTCCGTCCAAATAGCATTCGAAACAGTTATACCTGCGCCATTGTAGGACATGGTAAATGGGCTGATAATTTGTACATCACTTGTTGTCGTCATAGAGGCAAGCGGCATCGCTGCTAACATATGAGCCCCATCTAAATCGCCTTTTTGTACACGCTCATATAAAACTTTCCAATTTGGTTGAGCCTCAAGTTGAACTTGTAGCCCTTCATCTTTAAAAAAACCTTTTTCTGCAGCGATTGCTAAGGGAGCCATATCTGTTAATTTAATAAAACCGATTTTAAGTGAGGTTTTCTCAGATGTGGATGGTGCAATATTGTTGGTATCAGAGGCAGGGGATGGATGACAGCCAGTGAATAACAAAACTCCGCTGGTCATATAACAAATCATGCATGCTTTACTAAAATATATACTTTTCACCGAATTTCCCCCGTCATTAAAAAACTTCAGGATATTCAAAGCAATAAGCATACCATCATGTTACTTTTTGTAACTTTGAAGGACTATTCCGATTTAAGCGTTTACCTAAATATTGTTATTTTGACGAATATTTAGATGGTGTTAATTTAAAATTTATAAATAAAAATCAAATGATTATGTTTGTTCTGTATTATTATATTACAGTAGTTAAACTGATACGATCAATAGGATCATATTTCTCTTTGAGACATGAAATATGATCCTTAAATTTATAATGTAATTATTGTTTTAGCGTGCGATGAACGGGATGCTTAATAATGCTTTTGCCCTGCCATAATGCAATAAAGTCTTGTTCATCAAAATCATAAAGTTCCATTAATGCAATAATTGCACTAACAAAGATCATTGGACCTTCAGAATTGTCATGAAAATCAAATATTTTCCCATTCAATTTGGCCAATATATCGTTAATTTCATGTTCACGACCTCTTCCATAACGATCACGCGGATAAAGTTCTTCATTAAGCACTATTAACGCGATGGCTTTTTCTGACGGGCTTAATTTTGTTTGTTCTAGAGCTTCCTCAAAAGATTCATATCCATGATTAAAATAAAAAATGACTTCATCGCAAATAAAACTATGAACCATTTGGGCAGTCAGATCTGGAAATTGCGAAACAGCATCATCTTCGATGTAAGGTCGAAAAGATTCTGGAAAAATCACATTCGAATGAATTCCTTTGAATAAAGGTGCAATCTCAGAGACTTTATATCCTGCGATACCACAGCCCAATGCAGTTAAAAAATATTTCACTTTGGGATGATTTTTTGCATAAATTTTAAAATCATCGACATAGTGTTCAATTTGAGAAAGTGGCATTTGCTGGATATGTTCATTTAATGTTGGAATAGCAAAACTTTGCCCAGCCCAACCTCGTCCGACACCGTTAACTGCTGCGAAATGTTGTGCCGCGACACGTGCTGCGCCACTATCATGTATTCCAGCTAAATTACTACCAAAAACAAATACGGTGTCTTCAGGAAGTTCAGTGACAATAGTTTCATCGTGATATTGATAAGACATATTTTTTATCATTCAAATGTATATTGATCTCATGTTGCAACCGATTGAATAAGGGGTCAATAGTGCTTTAGATTTTTCTTATCGTTATTTCTTGATGCTGCTTTTATTTTACTTGATGACACGAGCAATTTTATTGTAGATGGAACTTAAAAGGATAGGGGGCCGCATTGAAACAAGTTTTAGCTATGAGTTTGTAAATCAGAGCATTAAATCAAAAGAGATCTGATTTCGACCATTGGTTTTTGCTTGATAGAGTAAATCATCTGCACGTTGTAATGCGTATTCAATATCATGCATATTATGAATATGGGTTAGACCATAACTTGCTGTCATTTTAATTTGATAATCCGTAAAAGTTGTCTGTTCTAGCAATCTCTTATAATGTTGGATGCGTATCAGGGCAGCAGCAGCATCCTCTGCGATGAATAAACAAATAAACTCTTCACCACCAAAACGAGCGATAAGATCTTCGGCTTGTTTATCTTTCAGCATCATTTGGCTAACACCATATAAAATCTGGTCGCCAATATAATGCCCCCAAGTATCATTAATGCTTTTAAAATGATCCAGATCTAGACTCACGAGAAAATATGATTGTGAGGTAAATGACAAGGATGCAGTTTTTTCAAAAAAACCACGACGATTGAGTAGGTGGGTCAAAGGATCATGTAAACGATCGTTATTGAGGTGATAAACGACATCTTTAATTGCACAGCCACTTAACACAATTGCAAACAGGATATTTAAAATAATATTGATAGACATCCCTAATAACCACCAATTAGAGGAGGTTAATGCAATGTGATTGTGATCAATATTATCTAAAAAAAAGAAATTTATTGTGGCTCTAACAAATGAGTAGAGAACGTTAATAAAATAGAAAATGAAAACCCAACGATCGAAAGAACGACTGTTAGAGAGTTGACGGAATAAATCAGGGAAAACCAAGACGCCAATACTTCCTAAAGCAATATTGAGAATCACTAGGCGCAGCCATATTTGTGGTGCTATATAGGAATAATAGGTTAGTGCGAGCAGAGCAGAGGAAAAAATTAAAAAAGCAATTCTGTGCTGAAAGGCGGTGTTTAGTTTTAAACTAATTGCATAGGCACCAATCCAACTTCCTAATAAATATAAAACGGATGTAAATGGTGCAGCTAAGGTGAGTTGAGGATTTGACATTAAACATTGAGCAAACAATGCAATAGAGGGAATGGTATATGCCAATCCAATCCATAATAAAAAAATATCAGCCTTAAAAAAAAGACGGCAGCAAGTAAATGCCAAACCAATAAAAAACAGGCAACTGGGGACAATTAATATAAAATATTGCGCATTGAGTGAATTCACAGCAATTTTTCTAAATTCTTGATATTTTTGAAAGGTGTAGATTAATGTGCTTTTATATATGAATTCAACACACTTAATCGAAAATATCAAAATAATTGAGTAAAAACTCTAGCTTACTCATATTTTTTTATTAATTGGTAAATAATTTATATGTATTTACGATTGGCATAATATTTTATAGTGAAATACATAAAAGTGATTGTAAATTGAGTCAATTGCCTCCATCAATAAGGCATCGATTGAAAAGGGTATTCTTGTGAGCGAAAATCAACCTTTTGAGTTAGTCACCAACTACCAACCTGCGGGAGATCAACCTCAGGCGATTGAAAAATTGGTCAGTGGTATCGACCAAGGTTTTCGCAATCAATTACTGCTCGGGGTTACTGGTTCAGGTAAAACCTATACCATGGCCAATGTGATTGCACAGACGCAACGCCCAACCATTGTCATGGCGCATAATAAAACCCTAGCAGCGCAGCTCTATGGTGAGTTCAAAGCTTTTTTCCCGAATAATGCAGTTGAGTATTTCGTCAGTTATTACGATTACTATCAACCAGAAGCCTATGTGCCATCATCCGATACCTTTATCGAAAAAGACTCAGCAATCAACGACCACATTGACCAAATGCGTCTTTCTGCAACGCGTGCTTTATTAGAGCGTCGTGATGCCATTATTGTCGCTTCAGTTTCTGCGATTTATGGTTTGGGTGATCCGAATGCCTATATGCAAATGCTGTTGCATATTGTGCAAGGCGATCGCGTCAGCCGTGATGAGATCATTCGCCGTTTGGTCGAAATGCAATATACCCGTAATGAATTAGAGTTTTTGCGTGGTACTTATCGTATTCGTGGCGAAATTATTGATATTTTCCCTGCTGAGTCGGATAAAGATGCGATTCGAGTGGAGTTATTCGATGATGAGGTTGATTCGATTCGCTGGTTTGACCCATTGACAGGAAAACTAGTGCGTAAAGTACCACGTGTGACGATTTATCCGAAAAGTCATTACGTGACCCCGAAAGATCATTTGACCCGCGCGATTGATACGATTAAAGATGAGTTGAAAGATCAGCTGAAATTCTTCAAAGAGCATGACAAATTATTGGAAGCGCAGCGAATTGAACAGCGTACTCGCTACGATTTAGAGATGATGCAACAGTTGGGTTATACCAATGGGATTGAAAACTATTCACGTCACCTTTCAGGTCGAGGAGCAGGCGAAGCGCCACCGACTTTATTTGATTATATCCCTGAAGATGCCTTGTTGATCATTGATGAATCACATGTGACCGTTCCTCAAATTGGTGCGATGTATAAAGGTGACCGTTCACGTAAAGAAAACTTGGTGAATTATGGTTTCCGCTTACCAAGTGCTTTGGATAACCGTCCAATGAAATTTGAGGAGTGGGAGCGGATTGTTCCAACCACGGTCTTTGTCAGCGCCACGCCTGCACATTATGAATTGGAAAAGTCAGAGCAAATCGTTGAGCAGGTGGTACGCCCAACAGGTTTGATTGACCCTGAGATCGAAGTGCGCCCAGTATTAACTCAAGTGGATGATGTGCTTTCTGAAATCAATATTCGTAAACAACTGAATGAACGTGTGCTTGTGACAACTTTGACTAAACGTATGGCTGAGGATTTAACTTCATATCTTAAAGAATATGGCGTTAAAGTGGCTTATCTGCACTCGGATATTGATACCGTTGAGCGTGTGAAAATTATTCACGAGCTACGTACTGGTGTACATGATGTATTGGTCGGGATTAACTTGCTGCGTGAAGGTCTGGATATGCCAGAAGTGTCTTTGGTTGCAATCTTAGATGCGGATAAAGAAGGCTTCCTGCGTTCAGAGCGTTCATTGATTCAAACCATTGGTCGTGCGGCACGTAATGTCAAAGGTAAAGCGATTTTATATGCGGATCGTATTACTGATTCGATGCGTAAAGCGATGGATGAAACAGATCGTCGTCGTAACAAACAAATTGAATTTAATGAATTACATGGCATTACCCCACGTAGTGCTGTGCGCCAAGCAATTAAAGAAATCGATACTGGTGAAGTACTGACGGACGATGAAATTGATGAAAAAGTGCTTGAGCAAGCGCAGGCGATCAGTGCGGATGAACAGCATTTGTTATCTGATCCAAAACTGTTTGCCAAGCATATTACCAAGCTTGAAAAAGAGATGTTAAAAGCTTCTAAAGAACTTCAATTTGAGCAGGCAGCAAGATTGCGAGACGAAATCGTGCGTTTAAAAGCACATATGTTGCAATCGTAATCTAGCAGAGAAATCCTCAAGAGGGATACATATCGCAACAATCTTTGTTTATAAAATAGGCTATGTTGAAAAGCTAAATATATGACTATTGATAACAAATTTCTGTTTTGAGGATTTCCCATGCCGCTAATTAAGAATTTCCCTAAAGCAAGTTGGCGTTTAACAAAAATTGCAATTGGTGGAGTGGTCTTAACTGGACTGGCTGTAGGAACGATTGCTTATGCACAATCAAAGTCTTTACCTACAGTTGAAAAAGTAGAACTGGATAAATATTTAGGTGTTTGGTATGAAGTGGCTCGTAAGCCAATGTTCTTTGAGCGTAAATGCGCTTATAACGTGACAGCAACTTATACGTTAAACGAAAATGGCAATATTGTTGTTGATAACAAATGTTATGACGGTGAAGGTAATTTACAACGCAGTTTAGGTGAGGCGTTTGTTGCGAATGCGCCTTTTAACACCAAATTAAGAGTGAGCTTTTTACCTGAAGGCGTGCGTTGGATTCCTGTTGCACGCGGAGATTACTGGGTTTTAAAGCTTGATGAAGACTATCAAACAGTATTGGTTGGAGAACCGAGCCGTAAATATTTATGGGTACTTTCTAGAACGCCTAATCCTAAGAAAGAAACAGTTCATGAATATTTAAATTATGCTAAATCCTTGGGGTATGAGATTGCTGATGTGATTTACCCAGAACATCGTTAAATCAGCTATACTTATTTAAAACCATGCTTGCATGGTTTTTTTATTTTTATATAGTGGATAATTCACGTTTTTAAGATACATCCCAAATGCTTCTGAGGTCAAAATGTTAAAAGGCATCGCTTATTCAGTTTTGGCTTCTGTCACTTTTGGGATTCTGTATTTTTACACTCAATTACTGGGTGCGTTAGATAGTGAACAAACTTTTGGGTGGCGAATTATTGCCACAATTCCATTTTTGACTTTATTTATGTGGTTTAGTGGTGACTTGACGCATATCAAAACCATATTGAATCGAATCATAGCAAAGCCTACTTTATTAGTATTTCTGATGATGACTTCCGTACTGACTTCAGCACAATTATGGTTGTTTTTATGGGGGCCAATTCACGGAAGAGGTCTACAAGTTTCTTTGGGTTATTTTCTTTTGCCTTTGGTGTTGGTCCTTGCTGGTAGTTTTCTCTATGGAGAGCGATTATCTAAATTTCAATATATTGCTGTGCTGTTGGCTGGATTTGGTGTAGCGCATGAAATTTGGCGCTTAGGTACAATAGCTTGGGAAACTGCTTTTGTTGCTTTAGGTTATGCAGCTTACTTTATTCTTCGTAAAAAAATTCAAACGGACAACTTAGGTGGTTTTTGGTGGGATTTATTTCTGATCCTGCCAATTGCGATTTTCTTTATTCAGACAGGTGAAACTCCATATTTAAAGTTTTTAGAGCATCCTAGTTTGGGAGTTGTGGTTCTAGGTTTAGGTTTGTTGAGTGCGATTGGCCTAGGAAGTTATATTTTAGCAAGTCGCTATTTACCCTTAATTATTTTTGGTTTACTGGGGTATTTGGAGCCTGTTTTATTGGCATTGGCTTCATTGATGCTCGGTGAAAAAATTGGTGAAGATGAATGGTTGACCTATATTCCTATTTGGTTGGCCGTATTGGTGTTGGTGATAGAAGGGGCATTACACCTTTTAAAACAAAGACAACGAAAACAACAGTTGGAGTTGAATATCAAACAGTATTCCAAGCGTTTAGGTGATGAGTAGAGGGGGAAGATGTTGCATAAACCCGTTAAACTGGTTTTTCTTTCTTTAATTTGGAATATAAATAATAGCTTAAATTTATGAGTAGAAACATTAAGATACGACCGTATTCTTTAGGTAAGCAACCGACTTCGCCATTACAATTAAAGAATGGTTCTCCAAGCCAAGAAATAGGGAAATAGACGATATTTGTCAGAACTAGTCCGATCATTCCAATAAAACCCATCGATACTTCGCAAGCGAGGGGGATGCTGATGAGTAATAACCATAATTTAAAATTCATTTTAGCTGTTTATGTGTTGTAGATAATTAGAGATTATTCTAAATACTTTATTCTTTTTATTTCATGTTTTTACATTAGTTTATACGATTTTTCTCGTTAAATGATTTGTCATGTATCACTTCCGTTTTTGCATATTTTTAGCATACTGTTTGAATCAAACAACGATAGCGTTAAGTTATCAGTAAAACTGTTATTAAAGTTAAACAAACAGCATGTATTTAGATGATTGCAAAAGGGTTTCCCTAAAATCACAAAAATAATTATAGGTATTTTATGAATTTATAGTCAATTGGGACAAAATCTTAGCCCAATTAACAGCTTTTGATTCAATCTTGATGATAATTCCATTACAATTATGGCGTTTTAAAAATTCACGCCCAGTATAGATATTAAATTTGAGGACGTAACTGTGAGCAAAGACACTATCGTTGCCCTACACGCAGAACATCAAGGCCGTTGGAAAAACCGTGAAGAAATCGCGGAACGCATGATTGCTTTGATTGGTCAATTATACCGTGAGAAAAATATTGTTGTTTCTGTTTACGGTCGTTCTTTAATAAACCGTTCAGTGATTCAAATTTTAAAATCACATCGCCGTACACGTATGCTTGACGTAGAACTTTCAGTTGTTCATACCTTCCCAATTTTGGAAGCGTTAATGAAAATTGAAAACATTGGTTCTGCTGAAGTAGACATCGGTAAACTTGCTGTTGAATATAAAAATCAAGGTGGCGATGTAGATGCATTTGTTGCAAATGCCGTTGCTTCGATTCAAGGTAAAGCAAAATCTGAACAACCTAAAGATGTCGTTCTTTACGGTTTTGGTCGTATCGGTCGTATCTTGGCCCGCTTAATCATTAGCCAATCTGGTTTAGGTCGTGGTTTAAGCCTTAAAGCAATCGTTGTTCGTAAATCATCTGATGGTGACTTAGCAAAACGTGCTTCATTATTACGTCGTGATTCTATTCACGGTACTTTTGACGGTACAATTTCTGTTGATGAAGAAAACGAAGCAATCATTGCAAACGGCCAATTCATTAAAGTGATCTATGCTTCAAGCCCAAGCGAAGTTGATTACACCGCTTATGGTATTGAAAATGCGCTTCTTATCGACAATACAGGTAAATGGCGTGATGCTGAAGGTCTAAGCCAACACTTGAAATGTGCAGGTATTGCACGTGTAGTATTGACTGCACCAAGTAAAGGCGAGATGAAGAACGTTGTATACGGCGTAAACAATACAGATATCTTAGATGAAGACAAAATCATCTCTGCTGCAAGCTGTACTACGAACGCAATTACACCTGTATTGAAAGTTTTAGATGATAAATACAAAGTATTAAATGGTCATGTTGAAACAGTTCACTCATTCACAAACGACCAAAACTTAATTGATAACTATCACAAGGCTGACCGTCGTGGTCGTGCTGCGACATTAAACATGGTGATTACTGAAACTGGTGCTGCGAAAGCGGTTGCGAAAGCATTACCAGGTCTTAAAGGCAAGTTAACAGGTAACTCTGTACGTGTTCCTACGCCAAACGTTTCACTTGCAATCTTGAACTTAAACTTAGAGAAAGAAGTTGATCGTGAAGAAGTGAATGAATACATTCGTCAAATCTCGATTAATTCTAGCCTACAAGGTCAAATTGGTTATACCAACTCGACTGAAGTTGTATCAAGTGACTTTATTGGTTCACGTACAGCAGGTGTGTTTGATGCGCAAGCAACAATCACTTCTGGTACACGTTTAACAGCGTATGTTTGGTACGATAACGAAGTGGGTTATAGCTGCCAAGTATTGCGTATCGCTGAACAAATGTGTGGCGTAAGCTATACAAAAATTCCAGCTGAAACAAATGCATAATTTGTGAAAGTTGAAAAAAGGAGCTGATTTAAAGCTCCTTTTTTTATGCTTAGGTATATCTAAAATATTGTATTTTAATTTACCGTATGTTTAATTATGCTTCTAATAAATAAAAGTGCTTCATAATGAAAAAATATATATTCACTATTTTAGTTGCAAGTATCAGCATGCATATACAAGCAAATCCTCAAACTTTTGATTTAACGCCAGTTTTACAGGATCGTTATGAAAAAGATTGTGCAGTTCGCTCTGATTATGACTTATATAAATTTCCTGATATTTCGAAAAAACTACAAACCTATGTGGTCAAGAATGAATTGGAAGAAGAACCTGCCTTTGTTAGTAATGTTTTTATATTGAAAAATGTGGAATATCGGGGTGTGCCCGTTACTAAGATAGAGTTCTCGTATGGGAATCTAGCTAAACAAATGAATCAAGCTTTATATTTCGATCTTTCAACCGCAAAAGCGAAACAGAGCTTTAGTAAAATTCAATTTAAGCGTAAGCAAACTAAAGCAGATGCAAGTCTAGACATTACCAAAGAGGGGAATATGACATCTGTATATTGCTCTTGGACAGATCAAAAAAACTAGATACCGACTTTGGGGATATTTAAAACACGAATATTCCTTATTAATCTTAATCGTACAAAATAAGGGCTGAACAAGATAGATAAATGAATGAAAATAACTGCATAGGAAAATAGTTCGATAGGGATATGCCATTATTGCAGTTGAAGCGTTTATTTGCAGTTTTTGCTCTTATTGTTGTCGCAAACTTATGTGGTGTATATATTGCCATGTGGGTATTTAAACATTTTAATATTTATATTCCATTGAAAAATCAAGATGTCGCAATTGATTTACAGGAACCCCTACAAGTAAGCGTAAAGGTTAAAGATGCTTTAAATGTCGATGTAAATGGGCGCGTTGATGCAAAAATTCCAATTGATGAGCAACTCAATGTTCCTTTAACTCAAACACTCACCCCCCGAGTTTATTTCGATAACTTAGTTCCAATTAGTACTACAATTCCTGTAAAAGAAACCATTAAAGTAAATCAAAGTTTACCGATTGATACCAAGGTTCAAATCAAGATTTTGGGTCAGGATGTCACTTTACCTTTAAAGGGTTCAATTCCATTAAATTTAGATGTTCCAATTGATATTCAAGTACCATTACAACAGAAAGTACATTTAAAATTCGATGCACCTGTTCGCACTGTTTTGAAAGAAAACTTAAATATTCCTTTGAAAGCTCAGCTAAATGCCAATATTCCAATTCAAGGAAAATTAAATGTCCCGATTACATCGAAACTTAATGCCTCGGTAGATGTGAAAAATACGTTGCCAGTAAAAATCGCGAAGGGAGAGCTGAAAATTCCTTTATCAACAATGCGTTTAAATCGGATTGAAGACCAGCACGTAGTAGTACCTAATACACAGCAACCTATTAAAGGTGAATGATGCTGATGATGAAATCTATTAAGAGTTTATTGATTAGCTTTGTCATACTCACGACTTTGGTTGCAATCTTGTTTTGGTTTTATCTTAATGTCCAAGCATCGCTGATTGTTTCTGCTCAGCAAACTGATATTCGTTTGCCAGCATCGCTTGCCACTAAAATTCAAGTCGGTGAACATTTACGTGTCCGATCCGAAGGGATGTTAAAAACTGCTGTTGCTATTGATCGAAATTTACAACTGCCTTTAAAAGGTAAATATTTGGCTGACTTAAGTTTTGAAGTAGAAACACCGATTACTGTGAACATCAATTATGAAACGATGTTAAAAGTTGACGAAGTGATGCCTGTTCAGACCACGACGGATTTAATTTATCAGAGTAAATTATTGCCAAAATTTCCCCTAAATCTAGATGTGCCCGTGAAATTGGATATTCCATTTCAACTTAAACGTAGTTATACCATTCCTGTAAAAATAGTATTTAATGGACCTGTTTACTTTGCATTTGATGAATCAGTAAATTTGCCGATTAAACATGAGTTTAAAACGAATTTTTATATGAATGATGCGATTAATATGAGCAATATTTCATCTTTTAATGCACTTATGTTTAATTCGGTTCAACAGACCAAAGCAAATTTAGATATGCAAATGGATTTGCCATTAAAGAATGTGCATCCTTAAGTGATTGGAGTTCATATTATTCAAATACACTTCGACTGTTAGTATATAGGTTTATTATTTTTAAATATTACATAACTAAGAAAGGAAATCTATAGCGATGAAAAAATGGTTTTTTGCTATAAGTATTTTTTTAATATCATATTATGGTTTTTATTCAATATATGATGATAAGAATAAAAAATATATTGTTGATATTATTAACAAAGATGTGAAAATAAAAGAAGAGTATGGAGTCGTTGAAAGCTATGATGTAAGGAAAGTAGGAATTACAGGAACTGATCGTTATTTTAAGATTGTGATTAATGGTACCAAAAAAACTGGAATGATTAAATTGACAATATATAAAGATAAAAAGGGAAATTATCTAAAATACGATGTGACTTAATGGAGTTTATCACTATGTTTGTATAATTTTGCATGATTAAGCGTGGTTGAATTGATTTAAAAAGCTACATTGATGATTTGAATGATTGTTTTTAAGTGCATGTTTCACCTAATTTTTTAGTGTTTTTTAAATCGAAAGGCCTATTTGCTGCTTTTTCTATTCGAGAAATTTATTAAAATGTGGCAAAATAGTCCGCTTTTAAGAATTTAGAGGATTGGCACATGCGCTTTGTTGATGAAGCAGTCATAACCGTAGAGGCTGGCGACGGTGGCAATGGCGTAGCCAGTTTTCGCCGTGAAAAATTTGTCCCTTTTGGTGGTCCAGATGGTGGAGACGGGGGACGTGGTGGAAGTGTTTATATCCAAGCCGATGATGACACAGGTACGCTCGTAGATTATCGTTATACGCGTCGATTCCGTGCTGAACGTGGTAAAAATGGTCGTGGTGCAAACTGTTCAGGTCGCGGTGGTGAAGATGTTGTTTTAAAAGTACCTGTGGGTACAACCATTGTTGATATTGAATCTGGTGACATTATTGGTGATTTGGTTGCTGATGGTCAACGTGTCAAAGTAGCCAATGGCGGTGATGGTGGTTTAGGTAACACACACTTTAAGTCTTCAACGAATCGTTCTCCACGTAAATGCACTCATGGTATCAAAGGTGAATACCGCGAAGTACGTTTAGAGTTGAAAGTACTTGCAGATGTTGGCTTGTTGGGTATGCCAAATGCAGGTAAATCAACGTTTATTCGTGCAGTCAGTGCAGCAAAACCAAAAGTTGCGGATTATCCATTTACCACTATGATTCCTAACCTTGGTGTGGTTGATGCAGACCGTCATCGTTCATTCGTCATGGCCGATATTCCAGGTCTGATTGAAGGTGCAGCAGAAGGTGCAGGTCTTGGGATTCGCTTCCTTAAGCATTTGGCACGTACTCGTATTCTATTGCATATTGTTGATGTTCAACCGATTGATGGTTCAGATCCAGCGCATAACGCCAAAGCAATTTTGGGTGAGTTAGTGAAATTCTCGCCAACTTTGGCAAAACTCCCAGTGGTTCTTGTATTGAATAAACTTGACCAACTTCCTGAAGAATCAAGAGAAGAGTGGTGTCAGCATATTCTTGATGAATTGCAATGGAAAGGTCCTGTATTTAAAACTTCTGGTTTGATGTCAGAAGGGACGAAAGAAGTTGTTTATTACTTGATGGATCAGATCGAGCAACAGCGTGAGCGTGAAGTTGAAGATCCTGAGTATGCAGCAGAAATGAAAGCATTCCGTGAGCAGCTTGAGGCTGAGACACGTGAACAAACCATCGCAGCAAAAGAAGCTTATCGTGCTATGCGTAAGGCTCAGCGTGAAGCTGGCTTAGAAGACGATGAAGATGATTTTGATGACGATGAGGATGAAGGCGGCGTAGAAAGCATTTACGTTCGTGATTAGTGAACCGAGGAAAAAATGATAGAAGTGGTCGATGGGCAACGTCAGCTCAATGCGTGTAAACGAATCGTTGTTAAAATCGGATCATCTTTACTCACTGCAAATGGGCAAGGGTTAGATTTAAATGCAATTTCGCATTGGGCGAAACAAATTGCAGATCTACATAATGCTGGGCACGAAATTATTTTAGTGTCTTCTGGTGCAGTTGCAGAAGGGATGGTGCGCATGAAACTTGCGAGTCGACCCACTGATTTACCCAGTTTGCAAGCTTGTGCTGCTATTGGCCAAATGGGTTTAATCCATACGTGGTCAAGCGTATTAGATCAACATGGGATTCAAACAGCACAAGTCTTACTCACGCATGATGATCTTGCTGATCGTCGTCGTTACCTCAACTCTTGTGATGCTTTGCAAAACTTGATCGATTGGCGTGTGATTCCTGTCATTAATGAAAATGATACAGTATCTACCGATGAGATTCGTTTTGGTGATAACGATACTTTAGCCGCAATGGTGGCAGGGCAGGTTCAGGCTGAGCTGTTGATTATTTTGACAGATCAGCAAGGCATGTTCGATTCTGATCCGCGTAGTAATCCAAATGCAAAGTTATTTTCTTCAGTTCGTGCATTAGACGATACTTTATTTGAAATGGCGGGTGGTGGTGGTGTTTTAGGTCGCGGTGGTATGGTGACTAAAGTTCGTGCAGCACGTCTTGCAGCGAAGTCTGGTTGTCCTACTTTAATTGCTAGTGGTGAAAGTGACCATGTGTTGGCTCGTTTAATGGCGGGTGAGATGCTTGGAACATTATTTACAACTGATAATGACCGTGTGACTGCTCATCAACAATGGCTTGCAGCTCATTTGCAAACAGCAGGTCGTTTAGTTATAGATGATGGCGCTGTTGAAGCGATTAAACTGAAGCATCGTAGTTTATTGCCTGTTGGTGTGAAAGCCATTGAAGGTCATTTTGATCGCGGTGATGTGGTTGAATGTGTTGATAAGAATGGTGCTCGTATTGCTGTTGGTCGTGTGAATTTTAGTTCTCGTTCAGCAGAAATGGTGAAGGGTTTACCTTCTGAGAAAGTCTACCAAGTTTTAGGTGAGGCACGTTCTTTAGAAATGATTCATCGAGACCACATGGCAATTTACTAAATACAAATATAAAAAAAGCTCGCTTAGGCGAGCTTTTTTACGTTCGTTCTATATTGGGACTAACTCTTAGTGCATCAAATTTTAATTCTGGAAGTGATTTATTTTCTCCCATCATGTACGGGTGGTCAGCCAATGACAACATATCCAGATCTTCTTCGCTATTTCCATAAGCATAGATATATTGATAGTCCTCTAAATTGTATTGTTGCAAAATCCGTAATTTTTTCTGTTCACGGCTACAATCTTGAGAGCGATAACGACCCGTTAAAGTACCATTCTTAATTTCTGTTTGGGTGCAAATCAACTCAATATTAAGCAATTCACATATTGGTGCTAAATATAAATCGACTGATGCAGAAACAAGAACAATATGATCACCACGCTGTTGATGGAGATAAAGCTGCTTTAGTAAAGCTGGATCTAATTGTTTTATTAATTTTTGCGCATATTCATTAACCAAATTTTCTACAAATGTGGCGGAGATACCTTCAAACATCGTTTGAAATAATCGAGGTCTCATCGCATGTGCAGGATATAGGCGTAAATAATAGGCTTGAATCCAAGGTAATATGGTTAAGCCTTTTTTTACAATGTGACGCTTTGATAGGGTAAAGAAAATAAACCCCGTAAAACTATCTTTAGGATAGAGCGTGCCATCAAAGTCAAATAAAGCAAGATTTATAGTTTTATGCGTTTGGCTCTTTGCATGCATGTCTCATATCGTCCATTTACACGGCTTGCAAACCAGTTTGTATTGTAATCACGACTCAGTTTTGGTCCTGAAATAACGACTTGTGGCATGGTTGCATAAATTGGTTCTTTTTTGGTTTTGTTTTGATATAGCTTTTGTACAGCTAAATAAGTTTGAGTATCTTCAAATTTTTTCTCTTTCTCTTTTTTCAAATCATCACGAATTTGGCGTGGTGTCACTAAAATATTATTTTGAGCAAAAACAGCAATAAGCTCTTTTTCACTTTGGCTTTGGGTTGATTTCACATCGCCATCTTTATTGTAAAGTAATAGATCACCATCGAGACTGATTTCAGTCTTGGTGAGTGCATTTAACATGCTTTGAAACGCTGCATTTCGACTTGAGTAAACACCAGAATTGTAGTCTGCAAAGCGATAGATTGCTTTGTCATAATCAGCAGGATATTCCATTAATCGATGAATACCATAGTATAAACCCCCATATTGGGTATACAGATCATTACGCAATTCGGCAATACTACCACTTTGGCGTTTATGTTCTTTGGCGTAATTAATATGAACTTGCATTGAACCCAATGTCGTAATTGGATTCATTTTTTCCCCGATATCTTGCCCAACGAGTTTAGCTGCACCCGTTAATGCACTGACATGATAATGTTTTGACATGTAGTCGAAAATCTCACGGTAGAGCAAATCCAGCTCACGCTCAGTTTTAACTTTACGCATTTGACTCATGTAATTATTTTCTGGAGAAGGTTGATTTTTGAGTACGTCCTCAAAATAGCCTGCGACGGTTCCACCGATGGTTTCACCCAACTTTGCTTCAAATTTTTCTTTGAGTCGGGTATTAATTTCTTGTACTGCTTTTTCTCCAAGTCCTGGAACGGCTGGATCAGCAACAAAGTTAGATTCCTGATCTACAACAGCAACAATACTGCACACATTTTCCTTGGATTTAGGAATACTGAGTTGTTGCATGATATCAAAAATATCTTGCGCCCATGACTGACGATCATTTACACGAGGGGGAAGCACTTTCTTAATTTGTTCTGCTTCCATTTCTGGTTCTTTACCATTAGACCACCATGCTTTATCTCCACAAGCTGTTAAGCTGAGACATGCAGTGAGGATGCCCATAATTTTTAATAAAGGACGAGTAGGGAATGATTTATTCATAATCAGAACAACACCACATAAAAAGATGAGTCAAATGGGCGAATGAAGTATACTATGTTGCTCAGAATTTGTAAGAATATATATGTATATTGGTTCATATCAACTGTCAAATAATTTGATTGTTGCGCCTATGGCAGGCGTAACAGATAGACCCTTTCGGACACTATGTAAATATTTTGGTGCAGGTCATGCCATAAGTGAAATGATGGCGGCTGATAAAACCTTACGTATGAGTAAGAAAAGTTTATATCGTGCAAATTTTGATGGCGAGCTCGCGCCAATTTCAGCACAAATCGCGGGTTCTGACCCAGAGCAACTCGCGGAAGCTGCTCGTTATCAAGTCGCTAACGGTGCACAAATCGTTGATATCAATATGGGTTGTCCAGCCAAAAAGGTTTGTAACAAGTTGGCAGGTTCAGCATTATTACAAGATGAAGATTTAGTAGCCCGAATTCTGGATGCTGTGGTTGCAGCGGTAGATGTGCCGGTGACTTTAAAAACCCGACTGGGATTTTTAAATGGTCATGAAAATATTTTGCGTGTGGCAAAACGTGCTGAAGAATCAGGAATTGCAGCTTTAGCCTTACATGGTCGTACGCGTGAAGATATGTATTTGAACACAGCACGTTATGAGCTGATTAAGCAGGTAAAAGAACTGATTGATATTCCATTGATTGCCAATGGTGATATTGATAGTCCTGAGAAAGCTAAATATGTACTAGACTATACTGGCGCAGACGCGATTATGATTGGACGTGCTGCACAAGGTCGACCATGGATATTTCGAGAAATAGCACATTACTTAAAAACAGGTAAACACTTGGCAGCGCCTGATATTGCTGAAGTCAAAGCTGTGCTATTAGGGCATCTATCAGAACTATATCAATTCTATGGTGAATATTCTGGTTGTCGGATTGCGCGCAAGCATATTGCTTGGTACACCAAAGGCTTACGTTCGAGTAATGAATTCCGCCAAAATATGTATAAAGTGGAAAATACTGCTGATCAGGCAAAAGTTGTAGAGGCATATTTTAATCAATTGCTTGATCTAGGGCAGCGCATGAGTGATGTTGAAGTTGAACAAGTCAATTTACTAGACATTAAATAGTGATGTGATTTTTATTCGTTTAAAAGCCTGTAATGATAAGTTTCATTACAGGCTTTCGATTATTCTAAATGTGCAGTGATTTTTTGCAGAATTTGAAAGATCACATCAAATTCACTTTGTAGAGGAGTGCTTTTACGAGTCACTAAAGCCAATGTGCGACTCGGGGCGTCTTCAATTGATTTTACTGCAATTTCTTCATTGAAATGAATCATACTGTTTTTCAAGGCAATTTCAGGTAGCAGTGTAAAGCCAAGATCTGATGACACCATTTCCACTAAAGTTGGAAGAGAGCTTGCCTTTAAGCGATGATCATTTTTGCGCTCACCCACAGGGCAGGCACTTAAGGTGTGATCTCGTAAACAATGACCTTCTTCGAGTAGCATTAGGCGAGATAAATCTAAGTCATCCAACGAGTTTGCATTTGCGGTATTATTGTCATCTTTATTATAAACAACGAATAAATTTTCTTTTGCAATTTCTGCAACTTTTAATCCACGAGTATCAAATGGAAGTGCTAGAACAATCATATCTAAATTGCCATGTTCTAGCTTTTCTACGATTTTCTCACTTTGAGCTTCGTGTAAATGAAGCTGAATCTTCGGCAGTTGTCGATGCACTTCATCAAGTAGTTGAGTCAAAATAAATGGTGCAATCGTAGGAATAATACCGAGATGTAAATCACCTGTTAATGGTTCACTCATTTCTCTACTTAGGCGCATTAAATCTTGTGCATCAGCAAGTAATACTCGTGCACGTGCAACGACTTGTTCGCCTAATGGAGTTAAACGAACGTTTTGACGATCACGCTCAACTAGGACGCCACCTAAGAGGCGCTCTAGCTCCATGATACCACCCGACAAAGTAGACTGAGTGACAAATGAACGGCGCGCAGCTTCAGTAAAATGTAAAGTTTCTGACAACGTAACTAAATACGATAGCTGTCTTAATGAGGGTAATGCAGCCATAGAGTCCTAGTGTGATGATCTAAAGTGATGAGCAAACAAACCGCTAAGTTGTGGAATGAAGTGAGCAGGAATATCATGCCCCATTCCTTGAATTAATTCAAATTTAGCACCAGAAATCGCCTTTGCAACAGCTTTCCCGTGACTTGGTGGTAATAAACGATCTTTTGAACCATGTACAACCAAAGTCGGTTGAGTAATATTTTTGTTCAATGGTAACAAAGAACCTGTACATAATATTGCTAAAAACTGTTGAAGTACACCCGCTGGGTAAAAACTACGGCGATATAGTTTACGAATGGTTTGAATTGCTTCAACTTGATTCACATAGCCTGGTGATCCAATAATATGAAATACTTTTAAACTATGATTCACAATCGCATCTTCGTCATGTGCTTCAGGTTTACCTAATAAACTGAAAAGTTGTTTTGGAAACGGAGGTGGCAGGAAGGGTTGATTATTACTTGTAAATAATAATCCGACTTTCTCAACTTTTTCTGGATATTTCGCTGCCACGATTTGGGAGATCATGCCACCCATTGAAGCGCCTATCAGATATGTTTTTTCAAGCCCCAATTGGTCGATTAACATCGAAACATCATCAGCCATATCATATAAAGTGTAAGGTGCACCTTTGTTACCAAGCCCGACGATGAAACGACTCATGAGTTTCATTGTATTGAGGCGTTTTCTTTTTTCACGAATTTTTGAAGATAAACCAATATCACGATTATCGAAACGGATAACGCGAAAGCCTTGATCAATCAATGATTTACAAAAGAAGTCAGGCCAAAACAGCATTTGAGCACCTAAACCCATAATCAATAGAATTGTTGGGTGTTCTGGATTGCCGCCCATTTCAACATGCAGTTCAATACCATTACCTAAAGTGACTTTGGTTTCTTGCATAAATGGAGCATAAGGTGACACATTAAATTGTAAAGCACTGTTCATGGCATTCATTCCGAATTGAATTCTTTTTATAGAATTAGAGTCTGCTAGAAATTCCTTTCTCAACAGACTCTAATTTAAACCTTAAACTTGTGCTGGAATCAAGTCTGGAACAAGTTTGGTTAAAGTTAAACGTTGTTTGCTTGCGGTCGCACCTAAAAGCACAAAACCTCTTAA
Organism: Acinetobacter modestus; assembly: GCF_014636095.1. Lineage (GTDB taxonomy): Bacteria > Pseudomonadota > Gammaproteobacteria > Pseudomonadales > Moraxellaceae > Acinetobacter > Acinetobacter modestus. Next base: position 613,593 of record NZ_BMDV01000001.1, on the reverse strand, counting down.
TGTGCCTTCACCATCTGCTGCTCTAGCAAGCATACCATCTTCAAACTCTTCAGTTTCCCAATTCACATCTACACCAATTGGTGCAGGTAATACAGTCAATGGTGCAGCAGGTGTTTTTACCGCAACAGGCATTGCAGGGTAGTGTACAGCAGTACTTTGCCCGCTCAGTGTTTTTGCTAATGCACGTGCTTGTTGCATGATTGGCATGACATATGGCAGTAATGTTCCATTCACTTCTGCACAGTCGCCAACAGCGTAAATATCTGCTTGATTAGTTTCAAGTAAGGTATTGGTAATAATACCGCGACTTGTTTGGATATCTGCAGCTTTTGCTAAAGATATATTTGGCTGTAAACCAATCGCTGAAAGAACGATATCTGCGATTAAAGTCTGACCTGTTGCCAAAGTCACTTCGTAATCTTCACCATCATTGATTTTTGTTACTTTTTCAACAGTGGTCGACAATGCGAATTTAATACCCGCTTGTTCTAAGTTTGTTTTAAATGCTTCAGCAACGTGATTTGGTAGCAAGCGACCAAGTGGTTGTGGTGCAAGATCAATTACTGTGACATCGTAGTTGCTATGTAATAAATCATTGGCAAATTCACAACCAATTAACCCAGCACCTAGAATTACAACGCGTTTATCTTTACGCTTTGCTAAATTTTCACGGAATGTACGGTAGTCGATCAAGGAGTTCACGACATGAATATCATCACTACCATCACCAGCAATTGCTAAACGAATTGGGTTTGCACCCACTGCAAGGACCAGTTTTGAATAAGGTTGAGTGAAAATTTCACCATTTTTTTCTAAAGTGATTTTATGTTGTTCAGCATTAATTTCTTTCACCAAGGTTTCAGCTTCAATGCGCATATTCAGTTGCGTTGCCATTTTAGCTGCATCACCTAGGGCAATTTGTTCAGGTGCTTTATTGCCTGCAAATGCATTAGATAATGTTGGTTTTGCATAATTTACCGCATCATCTGCGCAGATCATAACGAGTTCTTGTTCTGGGCTTAGTTTGCGAAACTCACGTGCAACAGTATAGCCTGCCATGCCCGATCCGATGATGACGATAGGATGCATTATATTCTCCAGTATTTCTTTCAATAAAAACAAACGATAGGAAAAAAAAGACCATGATCATGATCACGGTCTTTTAGATCTATTTAGATTTCAATCATTTCAAAATCAGCTTTTGAAACGCCGCAATCTGGGCAAGTCCAATCATCAGGGATATCTTCCCATTTAGTACCTGCTGCAATGCCGTCTTGTGGCCAACCATCTGCTTCGTCGTAAATCCACCCACAAACGATACATTGATATTTTTTCATGTGACTCTCCAAACTGATAGGTATGCTCAAATTGCCTTTCAGTAAAACTATTCCATAATGTCGCTACGATCGCTGTAATACAACAAACTTGTGTTGATCAGGAGTTAGATTTTTACGCAGAACGCCATTTAAGTAAAGTAAATGCAAGAGTTTAATCATTTATGTAAAAAGTGGAATGGCAATTTGTTCTGAAAGTCTTGTTATTTGAGCAATTACTCTAATTTTTTATAGATCTGTATATCCCTATAGCATTTTAAAAACAGTAAAAGTATAAATATAAGATGGGTGAAAAATAACCATTTAAAATTAAAAGATCAAAAATAACACCAAAATTATGGAGAAAACAAAAATGCAGACTTTATCTTACGGTATTGAAATTAAGGCTTCGAAGCAAAAAGTGTGGGAAATATTATGGCAAAAAGAAAGTTACCAAGCTTGGACACAGTTCTTTTCTTGTAGTTCAACGATGCAATCCGATTGGAAAGTAGGCGGTAAAACCTATTTCTATGATGCCAAAGGGGATGGCATGATTTCAATTATTGAGCGTTTGGATGAGCCAAATGTCATTATATTTAAGCATATTGGAATGATTCAAAATGGACATGAGGATACAGAAAGTGATGAAGTTAAAACATGGGCAGGTGCATTAGAAAAGTACATGTTGTTCGATTTAGATGACTGCACCCAAGTACATGTTGAGGTGGATATTCAACCCGAATACATTGAAATGATGAATCAAGGTTTTGAACGAGGATTGGCGATAGTTAAACAATTAGCTGAGCAATAGAAATCATTTTAAGTACATATTTATTGCAAGATAAAAGTATTATTTTCACTTTGAAATTGATAAATCTTTGCTTTTTTCACGATTGTGTGACTGAAATGGTGCGAAAATGGGCTTTGATCTGCTATTCTATGCCACTTCAATTTTACTTAAATCGAGGCAGAGATGACGCAACAAAACGCTCAATCGACTTCTGAACAAACACTTTCCGAAAACGATTTAATCGCACAGCGTCATGCCAAGTTAAAGCAAATCCAAGAGACTGCCAAACAAAGTGGCAAGAGCCCTTGGCCGAATACCTTTAAACGTGAGCACTATACAGGTGACTTACAAGAACAATTTAAAGATCAAGATAAAGCACAAATCGAAGGTGCTGAAAAAGTTTATGTAAAAGTCGCGGGTCGTGTCATGTTGAACCGTGGGTCATTTATTGTGATCCAAGATATGACAGGTCGTATCCAACTTTATGTAGATCGTAAAGGTTTGCCAGCAGACGTTTTAGAAACGATTAAAAGCCTAGATCTTGGCGATATTATTGCCGCTGAAGGTTATATCGGACGTTCTGGCAAAGGTGACTTATATGTACACCTCGAAGGATTTGAACTATTAACCAAATCACTCCGTCCGCTTCCAGATAAATTCCATGGTTTAACGGACACAGAAGCGAAATATCGCAAACGTTATTTAGATTTGATCGTCAACGAAGAAACGCGTAAGACCTTTGAAATTCGTGCCAAAGTGGTTGCAGGTATTCGTGCGTTCTTAACCAATGAACGTTTCATGGAAGTTGAAACACCAATGATGCATGTGATCCCGGGTGGTGCATCTGCAAAACCATTCGTAACACATCATAATGCATTGGATATGGAACTCTATTTGCGTATTGCGCCAGAGTTGTACTTAAAACGCCTTGTAGTAGGTGGTTTTGAGCGTGTATTTGAAATCAACCGTAACTTCCGTAACGAAGGGGTATCAACACGCCATAACCCTGAATTTACAATGATTGAGTTCTATCAAGCCTACGCTGATTATAAAGACTTGATGGCATTAACTGAGAATATGCTTGAAAAACTCGCAATTGATATTTTAGGTTCTACCGATGTGCCTTATGGTGATGAAGTGTATAGCTTCAAAGGTCCATTCAAGAAAATATCAATGTTTGATGCCATTCTTGAGCATAATCCAGACTTTACGCCAGAAAATGTAAATGATCGTGAGTTCTTGGCTAAATTTACTCAAGATGTGTTGAAAGAAAAAGTGAAGCCTGGTTTTGGTTTGGGTAAATTACAGACAATCGTGTTTGAAGAAACTGTAGAAACAAAATTACGCCAACCAACATTCATTACTGAATATCCTGCTGAAACCTCACCACTCGCTCGTCGTAATGATGATAATCCACATATTACAGATCGTTTTGAGTTCTTTATTGGTGGTCGTGAGTTAGCTAATGGTTTCTCTGAGTTAAACGATCCGATCGATCAAGCGGAACGTTTCCAAGCACAGGTTCAAGAAAAAGATGCTGGTGATGATGAAGCTATGCATTATGATGCGGACTTCATTGAAGCATTAGAATATGGTTTGCCACCTACTGCAGGCCAAGGGATTGGTATTGATCGTTTGGTTATGCTATTTGCTAATGCGCCAAGTATTCGTGATGTATTGTTATTCCCGCATATGCGCCGTAAAGATTAATTTTAAGCTGAATAAAAATAGCCACATCTAATTTGTGGCTATTTTTTTAACTGTAATTTATTGGTTATTTTGTTTGCAGTTCTTTTGCGAGTTTTTGAGCGGCTTGCATAATTTTAGGTGTTAACTCACCCATTTGTTGCTGACCAATTTTCAGACTTTTTTGCATTACAATAGGTAATTTATTAATTGTCGATTGACCAACAGGTGTTTTATAAAATTCAAGCATGCCGTTGATTTCTTCTTGGGTAAATTCTTCAACATAGAGTTGAATCATTTCAGGCTCTAATTTAGCCCAAGTAAAATCCTGTTTTACAATCTTTGCAATATCTTGATTAAAATTCTCAATGGCTTTCTTTTGTTTAGCATTGAGTTCTTGTCCTTGAGTGGCTTGTTCAATACTTGAAGCCATAATTTGGTGGACATATTGGCTTGATTGATCGATTAACTGTTCAGATTTAGTGACTTTTAATAGCTCTTTTACCGACTCTTTTGATGCTTGTTGAGCAAAAGTAGGCATGGAAATCAATGTGCCGATTATAAGGCTTAGAATAAACTTTCTCATTATCTAGTTTCAATGTTGCTATAGAAAGCCTAGATGGTACTCAGCCATCTCTTTTATTGTCAATTTCTTATTATATGTTAATAAGTGTAATTGTTTGGTTTGATGATTGAAAAAAAAGCATAAAAAAACGATGATGTGCTAATGAGTAAATTTGAGAACAGTTAGGGTATGTTTGTAAAAAAATCGCTTTATATCGCATTATTTTCGGCTATTTCAGCTACTACTTTTGCACAAGGGCTTGTATTGAATGATGCAAACTTACGCACTGACTTAAATTGGTTAAATCAGCAAGGTGTTATCCAAATCAGTACTTCAACTTGGCCGTTGAGTGGTGATGAAATTCAACGAGCTTTGTCGCAAGCAAAAGTGGCAAATAATACACAGCAAAAAGTCATCAATTCTGTAAAGAATGCACTTCAAGCCGATAATGAAACCGTAAAAGTTGGTTTGCATGCGGCTACTGATTTAAAAACTATTCCTCAAACATTTGGCGAGAATCAAAAATCACAATATCAAGTAGCCGTTGAATTTAACGCGGGTGGGGAAGGCTGGGATGCAAAACTACGTGTTAATGGAGAGAAAGATCCTTTAATTGATAATGGTCATGCTGCCAATGTTGAAGGTTCATATATTGCAGGAAAGCTTTGGAATCAATGGTTAATTGCTGGTCAAATCCCTACTTATTGGGGGCCTGGACATGATGGAAGTTTGATCCGTGGTGATGCTAGTCGTCCTGTTTATGGGGTGACTGTTCAAAGAGCAAATCAAAATGCATTTGAATCAAAATGGTTATCATGGATTGGACCTTGGCAATATCAGGCTTTTGCAGGCCAGTTAGATGATTACAAAGCTGTACCTGATGCTAAATTAATTGGTTTACGTTTAACAGCTCGTCCATTTCCAGCATTAGAAATTGGTGCTTCACGTGCCATTCAATGGGGAGGTGATGGTCGACCTGAAACTTTAAGTTCACTTTGGGATGCTATTACAGGAACAAAAGACAATGGCGGTACTGGTAAAGAAGATCCTTCTAATCAGATTGCAGGATTTGATGGTCGGTTATTTTTACAACCTTTATTGAACGTTCCAGTCAGTTTGTATGGTCAGTTTATTGGTGAAGATGAAGCTGGTGGATTACCTGCAAAATATATGTATCTCGGTGGTGCAGATTTTTCTTCAATTTATAAAGATATGCCATATCAATTATATGCAGAATGGGCTGACACGCGTACCAATGGCGAAGTAAGACGTATTTCTTATGCCCATACTATTTATAAAGACGGCTATTACCAGCACGGTTTCCCATTAGGACATGCAATTGGTGGTGATGGGCAGACATATTCTGTTGGTGGCGATATTCGTTTTGATGTGATGAATCGTCTAAGTGGACGTGTACTTTATGCCAAAGTGAATGAATCTAACTTGTTAATTAATGAGGCCTTTCCAAAACAAGATACCTTAAAAGGTTTAGATTTAACATGGACACATTATTTAAAGCCAACGATTCCATTAAAAATTAATGGTTGGGTGAGTGACTCGGATCTCAATGGTAATGATGGTGGTATTTCTGTTGGCGTTGAGATTCCATTAGAAAAAAATATGTTCCGTTTCTAATCTTAACTAAATAGATAAGAAGCCGAATTCGGCTTCTTTTTCGTTTAATTTAATTTCATGTTATTTTTAACAGTTCTTCTTCTCTTTTCGAGCTATGCATATCACAATTTTGCATATTGATATGAAAAAACAAGCTAAAGAAGCCGTTCTAAATTATTATAATGGATAAACTTTACTAGATTGCTCATTTGTCCACTAGTAAGAATATCGATATCACGAAAAATTGGAGTTGTTATGATACTCGTTCCTCCACACGGTCTTCCAAGTGGTGGTTTAATACCACTTATAGATTTTATGGGTAACATTGATAAGGGGGGATATGTACATGACTGAAAATAGATTAACTCACCTCAAGCAACTTGAGGCAGAAAGTATTCATATTATTCGTGAAGTTGCAGCTGAATTTGAAAATCCAGTGATGCTTTATTCAATTGGTAAAGATTCGGCAGTCATGCTACATCTTGCTTTGAAGGCATTTTATCCTGCTAAACTTCCTTTTCCACTCCTGCATGTAGATACAGGTTGGAAGTTTAAAGATATGATCACATTCCGTGACAACATGGCAAAAACCCATGGCTTTGATTTGATCGTACATCAGAACAAAGAAGGTCGTGATGCAGGCATTAACCCGTTTGATCATGGTAGTTCAAAATATACTGACATCATGAAAACTCAGGGTTTAAAACAAGCATTAGATAAATATCAGTTTGATGCTGCGTTTGGTGGTGCACGTCGTGATGAAGAAAAATCACGTGCGAAAGAACGTGTTTATTCATTCCGTGATACGAAGCACCGTTGGGATCCAAAAAACCAACGTCCAGAACTTTGGAATCTTTACAACGGTAAAGTGAACAAAGGTGAAAGTATCCGTGTTTTCCCTCTATCTAACTGGACTGAGTTAGATATTTGGCAGTATATCTATTTAGAAAATATTCAACTTGTTCCTCTTTACTTCTCAGCTGTACGTCCAGTTGTAGAGCGTAGCGGTACGTTGATCATGGTCGATGATGAGCGTATGCGTTTAAAGGAAGGTGAAGTTCCTCAAATGAAATCGGTACGTTTCCGTACACTTGGTTGTTACCCATTAACAGGTGCAGTTGAGTCTGAGGCGGATACATTGCCCGAAATTATCCAAGAAATGCTTTTAGCTACTAGCTCAGAGCGTCAGGGTCGTATGATTGACCATGATGAAGCTGGCTCAATGGAAAAGAAAAAGCAGGAAGGTTATTTCTAATTTCCTTAAGCAAGCCCCTCTTTTAAAAGAGAGATTTAGGGAAATTACAAAATTCGATTTCAAATTTTGTGGAGTTTTGAGCAATGTCTCATCAATCAGATCTTATTAGCCAAGATATTTTGGCATATTTAAAACAGCACGAAAATAAAGACCTTTTGCGCTTCTTGACTTGCGGTAACGTCGATGATGGTAAGTCAACGCTAATTGGTCGGTTACTTTATGATTCAAAGTTGATCTATGAAGATCAATTGCAAGCAGTAACGCGTGATAGTAAAAAAGTAGGTACAACAGGAGATGCTCCTGACCTTGCCTTGCTTGTTGATGGTTTACAAGCTGAACGCGAACAGGGGATTACAATTGATGTAGCTTACCGTTATTTTTCAACGGAAAAGCGTAAGTTCATCATTGCTGATACGCCAGGACATGAGCAATATACGCGTAACATGGCAACAGGTGCATCAACGGCTGATCTTGCGATTATTTTGATTGATGCGCGTTATGGTGTGCAAACGCAAACTCGCCGTCATACTTTTATTGCAAGTTTACTTGGTATTAAAAATATCGTTGTTGCGATCAATAAAATGGACTTGGTTGAGTTCTCTGAATCTCGCTTCAACGAAATTCAAGTTGAATATGATGCATTCTTAAGTCAGCTTAGTGAGCGTCGTCCAGAGAATATTTTATTCGTTCCGATTTCAGCATTGAATGGCGATAACGTTGTTAATCCATCTGCAAGTACGCCTTGGTACAAGGGTCAAACCTTGATGAGCATTCTTGAATCAGTGGAAATCAAGCGAGATTCGAACAAAAAAGAATTCCGTTTCCCAGTTCAGTATGTGAATCGCCCAAATCTTGATTTTCGTGGTTTTGCAGGTACGATTGCACTTGGTGAAATTAACGTTGGCGATGAAATCGTTGCTTTACCTTCAGGTAAAAAATCAACGGTTAAAGAAATTGTCACTTTCGATGGAAATCTTGAACAAGCAATTGCAGGTCAAGCGGTTACTTTAACGTTAAATGATGAAATTGATATTTCACGTGGTAATGTTTTAGTTCGTGCAGGTGAACAACCGCTTATTTCGCGTAGTGTTCGTGCATCTGTCGTATGGATGAATGAACATCCATTAGTGAAAGGTAAACTGTATAACCTTAAAATTGGTACGCAAACTGTTCCTGCAAAAGTCAGTGCAATTAATTATCGTGTCAATGTAAATACACTTGAACATACTCAAGTTGAAGAGCTTGAGCTAAATGCAATTGCAGATCTTGTAATTGAGTTTGATGCTCCAGTGGTATTTGACCAATATCAAGACAGCCGTTATACAGGTTCATTGATCTTTATTGACCGCTTAAGCAACGTTACTGTTGGTGCGGGGATGATTGAAGCAGCAGTAGAATGGACTGCGCATAGCAACCCTGTAACTGCTGAAGATCGTGCGGCACGTTTAGGTCAGAAACCTGCTGTGATCGGTGTTTCTGCACAGTTAATCGAGAATGCACAAGCTTTAGAAAGCTTATTGATTCAACAAGGTGTGGTTGCGATTGCAAAAGTTAGTTTAACGACTGAGCAAACTGCTTTATTACGTGAAACAGGTGTAGTGGTTATTACAACAACTGTTGATGGTACAGATACCGATATTAATGCTGAAACGGTTGAAGAAGCAGCTGAAAAAATCGTGGAGTTAGTTCGTCTTTAATAGATTAGACTGACTTCTAAAAGCCTGCTTATGCAGGCTTTTTTATTTTATAAATTCGAGATTTATATGTTTTAAGGTTCTTGATCCTTCGATTTAATTTCAAATAGTGATAAATATATCGAGCTGATATTTTTTTATTCTGTTTTGAAATGTCTTTTATGAGACAATAGTTCTTTGAATTATTGTCTAAGGACTCCCATGACTGAGCAAACTCCTGAATATTTAAGCGATATCGAAATTTTAGACATTTTACAGTCTATGAAAAAAGATAAGCTTGATGCAGAAGCGAACGAAATCATCCGTAATGGGGGGAAGGCCGGGCGTCAAGAAGCGCACAAGCAAGCTTTGGTTGCACTGAATACAAGTTTTGAAGATAAATTTGTAGAAGCAGTAACACTTGCATTAGGTTTAAATTCTGGACAAGCTAAAAAAATTCGTTATAAGAAAGATCGTATTCGTATTTTGAAAGTGCGAGGTATTGATTATCTCGCGATTGATGGGGCTGAAACAGCTCAAGTTCTGTCTCAGGTTGCTCAAGCAATTGTGCGTGAAGATTCAATAGTAACTCATGATCTGCATAACATCTTCCCATTTTGGAAAGAAGGATGGCCAATGGTTCAGTTCGATAATGCGTATAAAATCCTATCAGAAGACATTGCAATTCATTATCAAGCTACATTAGATCAATTAATTTCACTATATGGTGGAAATTAAATTTTCTATAAATCAAATAAATTATTATAAATAACAAGGATGTTAAATTTATGAGTTTGAATATAGAGATGCCACGTGAGGCTCTAGACGCTTTAAGAGCAGGTCAGTTGATAGATGCAATCAAAATTACTCGTGAGAAAACAGGTCTTGGGTTGAAAGAATCCAAAGACTTGGTCGAACGATATTTAAAAGAGCATCCACAAGAGCAAGCGCTAATTCAGGAACAGTTAGCCCAACGCAGTCGTGGCGGAATCCAAATCTTTATTTTGATTTTCATCATATTGGTGATTCTAGTTTGGTTTTTGACTAGATAAATTAAGCCCTTAAGAGGGCTTAATTTTTATGAGTTATTCAGTTATTGTTGAAGGCGGTTCATTTTCTAAGCTGGGAATAATTTGAGTGACCAGTAATTGATCGATTTTATAATGGTCAATATCAACTACTTCAAACTTAAAACTTGCATATTCTACTGCATCAGCTGGACGTGGAATTTTGCGTAAACGATACATGATGAAACCAGCAATCGTTTCATAATTTTCATTTTCAGGAAATTCTTCAATTTCCAATACATGTTTCACATCTTCAATTGGGGTGCTACCATCAATCAGCCATGAGTGATTATCACGCTTAATAATTTGTTGATCTTCTTCCATTGGTGTTACCCAATCACCCATCACAGTAATCATGATGTCGCTGAGAGTAATTACACCAACCACCAAGGCATATTCATTAATAACGACCGCAAATTTTTCTTTGGTTGAACGGAAGCGATCTAGTAATTCTGAAAGTGTTAATGTGTCTGGAATAATAAGAACAGTACGGATTGTTGATTCATTAAGCTGAAGGAGAGATTGATTGTTTAAGATACGAACCAAAATGTCTTTGGTATCAACATAACCAATGACTTGGTCAATTTGTTCATTACAGACTAAAAACTTGGAGTAGGGATATTCGGCTAATTTCTGACGAATACTGTTCTCATTTTCTTTTAAAGTGAAATAAACCACATTTTCACGTGTGGTCATACTTGATGGTACTGTGCGTTCTTCGAGTTCAAAAACATTCTCAATGAAGTGGTGTTCTTGTTTTTGTAGTACACCAGCTTGAGCTCCTGCATCCATAACCGCAGAAATATCATCAAACGTAATATTGTCATCACGAATGGTATTTACTTTAAATAATCGGAACAACAAGTTTGCAATTGCATTGATTCCCCAAGCTAAAGGCTTACAAATTTTGATAAAAACTTGAATCGGCTCAATAACGCGAATGGAAATTTTTTCTGGGGCGATCATTGCCAAACGTTTTGGCATTAGATCCGCGAACAAAATAAAAAGGGAAGTTACCAAAGTGAAAGATAAAGCAAAACCAATCGTTTCTAGCCAAGGGCCTACATAAAACTGTTTAAGCATTTCTACAAAAAATGGGCGAAAAGCTGCTTCACCTAAAATACCGCCTAAGATAGCAACAGCATTTAAACCGATTTGTGAGGCTGCAAAAAAGTCCGCAGATTGTTCCTGTAAATCTAAAACTTTTTGTGCTCGAATTTCACCAGATTCAGCCAAAATTTTTAATTTAACTTTTCGTGCGCCAGCAAGTGCAATTTCAGTGAGCGAGAGAAAACCTGCCGCAGTTATCAGCAGAATAATGACAATAATATTTTGGAAGAGACTCACACATCACCTGTGGTTCATCGTTTATTATGGATATGTTGTAACATAAAAAAAGAAGAGAGGTAATTGGGTATTACCTCAGTATAACAATTTTGCTTATGAAACAAGCATATCCGTAGAGGAAATCATATTATTACAAAGCAATATTTTAGTATTGTGAAAATTGTGAATTATTTAAAAGAAACTCACGATTTTCTTCTTCGATCATTTGGCGTGCTACAAAGAGGATAAGTTGTCTTAACCAACGATGTGCAGGATGATGGTGTAGCAATGGACACCAAGCCATTTTAAGCTCAAATTCTGGAATGTAAAATGGTGGGTCTTTAATAAGAAGACGAGGATTTTGTGCTTGCAAACGTGCCATACGTGTTGGCAATGTTGCAATCAGATCAACATTTTGCGCTAAAAGTGCAGGCATTTGATAGTGGCGAGTAAACACGGAAATTTTACGACGCTGACCAATTCGTTCCAAAGCTTGGTCAATCCAACCGAGTCCTGCTTGTTTATCTGGATTTACGCCAAAGCCAACACCCATACCTGTTTTAGAAACCCAAATATGTTGAGCATCTAAATAGCTTTTAAGGTTGAGATGGGTTACAGCAGGGTGTTTATCATTTAAAATACAGCTAAAACTATCGCGCCATACCAAAACTTGATGGAAGCTTTGCGGGATTTCATTGAAGCGGTTAATGGCTAGATCAACTTTGCCTTGCTCCATATCTCGATAAGAGACATCACTTGGAGTTAAGAAGTCCAGTACAACATTTGGCGCTTCAGAGCGAAGTGCTTTTACAAGACGCGGTACGAGCGTTGCTTCAGCATAATCGGAAGTCATTATGCGAAAAACGCGCGTACTGGTATAAGGTCTAAATTCGGTACGTGGTTCGAGAATCATCGACAAATCTGATAATGCATCACGAATACGTGGTTGTAATTCGAGTGCACGCTCAGTTGGTGTCATGCCTTCAGAAGAACGAATGAGTAGAGGGTCGTTAAATAAATTACGTAAGCGACGTAAAATATTACTCATTGCGGGTTGAGTGACACCCAGTTGTTCTGCAGCACGTGTGACATTTTTTTCACGAAGAAGTACATCAAGATAAATCAATAAATTGAGATCAACCCGCTCCAGATTCATAAAAAAAATACCGAAAATAAAATTTTTGAATTGTGATGAATTATGACATAACTAAAGCCGTTTGTGTAACTTAAAACGAGATAAAAGGTATAGCAAATAGTTGAATGGTTTGGTCTTATTAAACTTGAATAAGCTTATAACAGATTCATTATCATGAGGAAATGATATTCAATATATAAAAACACGATGGCCATTTCTGCATTTATTCGCTTTATTCATTCATATGTTTTGGTATTGGATAGTTGTTTTAAATGTATAGAAATAATACGAGTTAGATTGTTTAATGAATAATTTATGATGAATTTTATTTTTAAAAATATTTATATATCAAAGTCTTGGTTTATTGTTTTGAATATTCTATATCGTTTTATCTGTATATTTCATAAATAAATACTGAAAATTAACCAAGAATATTGGATTAATCTGTTTGCACAGACTAAGCTGTGCAATATGTTGATGAAGTGCTTAAAATCTAGACTATAAAAGCATGGTTTTTTGCGATCATTCGATGCCAATCCTCAAAAGGAATATATCATGTCTACATATTTAACAGCGATTGATGCAATTCGCGAATTAAAAGCAAAATTCGGCAACACTTGGCGCGATATTAGCCCAGAAGATGCTGCTCGTATGCAAATGCAAAACCGTTTCAAAACTGGTTTAGATATTGCTAAATATACAGCTGCGATTATGCGTCGTGATATGGCTGCTTATGATGCTGACTCTAGCAAATATACTCAATCATTAGGTTGCTGGCACGGTTTCATCGCTCAACAAAAAATGATTGCGAACAAAAAATACTTCGGTACTACTGAACGTCGCTATATCTACCTTTCTGGTTGGATGGTTGCTGCACTTCGTTCAGAATTTGGTCCACTTCCTGACCAATCTATGCACGAAAAAACTTCTGTTCCTGCATTAATCGAAGAAATCTATACTTTCTTACGTCAAGCTGACGCGAAAGAATTAAACGATTTATTCCGCGCTCTTAAAAAAGCTCAAGAAGCTGGTGACACTGCTAAAGCTGCTGAAATCACTGCTCAAATCGATGGTTTCCAAACTCACGTTGTGCCAATTATTGCTGACATCGACGCTGGTTTCGGTAACGAAGAAGCGACTTACTTACTTGCTAAGAAAATGATCGAAGCTGGTGCTTGTGCGCTTCAAATCGAAAACCAAGTATCTGATGCGAAACAATGTGGTCACCAAGCTGGTAAAGTAACTGTTCCGCACGAAGACTTCATCGCTAAAATCCATGCATTACGTTATGCATTCTTAGAAATGGGTCTTGATGACGGTATCATCGTTGCGCGTACTGACTCTGAAGGCGCTGACTTGACTCAAAAAATCCCAGTGGTTAAAGAGCCAGGCGACATCGCTTCTCAATACATCAGCTACTTAGAAACAACTGAAATTGACATTGCTGATGCTCAAGAAGATGAAATCTTGATCAAACGTAATGGTAAATTACACCGTCCTAAGCGTTTAGCTTCTGGTTTATATCAGTTCCGTGCTGACACTCAAATTGACCGTGTTGTACTTGACTGTGTATCTAGCCTTCAAAATGGTGCTGACCTTCTTTGGATCGAAACTGCGACTCCAAACGTTGAAGAAATCGCTCACATGGTTAACCGTGTACGTGAAACAGTTCCAAATGCTAAGCTTGTTTATAACAACAGCCCATCATTCAACTGGACATTAAACTTCCGTCAACAAGCTTACGATCGTTGGGTTGCTGAAGGTAAAGACGTTTCTGCTTACGACCGTGCTAAATTAATGAGCGCTGAGTACGATGCTACTGAATTAGCTGCTGATGCAGACGCTAAGATCCGTACATTCCAAGCAGATGCTGCTCGTGAAGCTGGTGTGTTCCATCACTTGATCACACTTCCGACTTACCACACTGCTGCTCTTTCTACTCATGAGCTTGCACAAGGTTACTTCGGTTCTGAAGGTATGTTGGCTTATGTTGCTGGCGTACAACGTAAAGAAATCCGTGGCGGTATTGCTTGTGTTAAACACCAAGCAATGGCTGGTTCGGACATCGGTGATGATCACAAAGAAATCTTCTCTGGTGACAACGCTCTTAAAGCGCACGATGATGCTAAAAACACAATGAACCAATTCGCTGCTCACTAAGCCTCGATTGATTCAAAAAAACCCTGCTTAAGCAGGGTTTTTTATTTTAATCATAAAAATGCTCGCAACAGCGAGCATTTAAAATTTAAAAAGATTATTCAGCTTCTTTTTTGAGTTGATATTTATCAGCCAAATCACCAGTAATTTCTTTACCATCCATATCTAATGCTTTTAAATAACCCTCAGCAACAAAATATTTACGGCTATCACCAGCTTTATCTAATTCAATAATAGATGAATTTTTGCTATCGAATTGGAAATTACCCTTGCTTTCAAATGGTTTGCCATCACCCTTACCAAGATACGTTTCTTTAATCTCATAAGTTTTATCTGAATTAAGTTCTAGTTCGGTTTTAATACCTTCACAATCTGCACAAGGGAGTATGCCTTTATATGTGCCATTCCAATCTAATGCATTTTCAGCAGTATGTGCAGTATCAGCTACAGTTGCTTCTGATACAGCTTCAGTTGTAGCTGGTGTTTGCTCTTCAACTTTTTTATTTTCAGTTTTACTACAAGCGACTAATACAAGAGAAGCTAGAGAAATTGCAATAATTGACTTTTTCATTTGGTATTAAACTCTTTTTTGAAAATATTGTTATTTAAACTATGGGATTTTAAGGAGAAAGGGTAGTGACAGTATGTAAGAGTTATTTAACCTTTGGTAAATCTATAAATGGCAGAATTTAAATTTATTATTTAACCTACTTATTGCAAAGTATTAAAATTTTAGAAAACAGTAAATTTTAAATATAAAAAAGCCTTTATCATTAGATAAAGGCTTTTTAAATTTTGGAGCGGGAAACGAGACTCGAACTCGCGACCCCAACCTTGGCAAGGTTATGCTCTACCAACTGAGCTATTCCCGCAATAGGACGCATTATAGAGAGTTTCATTCAACTGTCAACTCTCTATGTTACTGAGTGTTGAATTAATCAGCACGTCGCCAAATTGTGCCTTGGCGAGTATCTTCTAAAACGACACCTTGATCGAGTAAAGACTGACGAATACTATCGGCTTTTGCAAAATCTTTAGCCTTTTTCGCATCAACACGTTGTTGAATAAAATCTTCAATTTCTGTATCAGAGAGATTAAGTGCTTCTTGACCAATATCAGACTTTAAAAAATCTTCAACATCATGTTGCACTAGACCAAGAATGTTCGTCAGATAACGTAGCGTTGAATAAAGAATAGTTGCTTGTTCAGCCTGTTCTTCTTTAACCGCACGATTTAATTCTTTATTGATTTCAAATAGTACTGCGATTGCTTCCGCAGTATTAAAGTCATCACGCATTGCACTGTTGAAGCGTTCAACAAGATCTTGCGCTAAAGTTTCAACTGTTTTTTGACCATAAACTTGCTGATAAGCTTTAAATGAATGATAAAAACGACTTAGTGTGGTCTTTGCTTCTTTTAATGCAACATCAGAGAAATTGACAGGGCTACGATAATGTGATGAGACAATAAAGTAACGAATCACTTCGGGATGGAATTTTTCCATGACATCGCGAATGGTAAAGAAGTTGCCTAAAGATTTAGACATTTTCTCGCCATCAACATTGATAAAACCAACATGCATCCAATAATTTACATATTGTTCACCTGTTGATGCTTCACTTTGTGCGATTTCATTTTCATGGTGCGGGAACATGAGATCTGAACCACCACCATGAATGTCGAAATGATTGCCAAGGCAGCAAGTCGACATTGCAGAACATTCAATATGCCAACCTGGGCGGCCATTGCCCCATGGTGATGCCCAAGCGGGTTCATTCTCTTTAGCATGTTTCCAAAGAACAAAGTCAAAGGGATGTTTCTTTTCAACTTCGACATCAACACGCTCAGACGCACCCGCTTGCATATCATCCAGTTTACGACCAGATAAACGACCGTATTTATTGAACTTGCTCACCTCAAAATAAACATCGCCATTGGCCGCAGGGTAGGCAGCCCCTTTATCAACCAAGGTACCAATCATATTTTGCATTTGATCAATATATTCAGTTGCTTTAGGCGCCTCATCAGGTTCAGCACACCCTAAGTTAGCCGCATCTTCATTCATTGCTTGAATAAAGCGCGCGGTGAGTTGTTGGATGCTTTCGCCATTTTCATTGGCACGGGCAATGATTTTGTCATCAATATCGGTAATGTTGCGAATATAGCGAACTTTCCAACCTTGGCTGCGTAGAAAGCGAATGATGTAGTCAAATGCAACCATAACCCGAGCGTGCCCAATATGACAGTAATCGTAAACCGTCATACCACAGACATACATATCGATTTGACCTTCTTTACGTGGGACAAATTCAACTTTTTTACGTTGCTCAGAGTTATATAGAACAAAAGGTTGCATAAGGGTTTTCAAACACTCTACAAAAATCGTTATTCATCATAACGTATGCATCATATTTCATAAAGTTATCAGGCGAAAAAAATGGAGGAGTGCTAATCATGATTGGCTCAGTTTAAATCTAATCGATTGTTTCCAAACGGTGTCAGTTTAAAAAATCTATAAAATGAGTACGATTCATATTTATCTATATTGTTTACAGGGAATAATTTAATAATTCAGTTTACAGATTAGTGATTAATTCTATCGAATTTATAGCGGCTGTGATTTGTTTAACATAAGTTCAATCTCTCTTCATTTTCGATGAAAACTACTACATTTAGAAACGTGTATATTTTTCAGTTATGCTAGAATCTGTATCATTCTTTTGATTAAAATCATCTGCCTTCAGGTGGATAGCGTATTATTCTGGGTCAAACTCATATGTCACAAGCCATAAATTTTCAAAAAAGCGCATTAGAGACCCTGCGAATTGAGCAACAAGCCTTAGAAGTTCTTGCAACACAAATTAATGAAAGTTTTGATCGTGCCTGTGAAATTCTTTTGCAGTGTAAAGGGCGTGTTGTTGTGACGGGTATGGGCAAATCAGGTCATATCGGTCGGAAAATGGCAGCGACATTTGCATCAACTGGGACACCATCATTTTTTATGCACCCAGGTGAAGCGGGGCATGGTGATTTGGGTATGTTAGTGCGTGGTGATGTTCTGATTGCCATTTCAAATTCAGGCAAAAGTGATGAAATCATGATGCTCATGCCGTTAATAAAACATCTAGGCGTACCATTAATTACTATCAGTCGTGATGATAAAGGACCAATGCCACAGAATGCGGATGTTGCATTGACATTAGGTGAGGCGGATGAGGCTTGTCCTCTAGGTTTAGCACCAACGTCTAGTACGACTGCAACACTTGTTTTAGGTGATGCATTAGCTGTCGCATTGTTGGAAGCACGTGGTTTTACTGCCGATGATTTTGCTCGTTCCCATCCTGCGGGAGCATTAGGTAAACGCTTACTTTTGCATGTTAAACATTTGATGCATACAGGCATTGAATTACCCAAAGTTAAACCTGATACACCGATGAATAAGGTGTTATATGAAATCTCAGATAAACGTTTGGGTCTTACCACGGTTGTTGATGAGAACGATATTTTATTAGGTATTTTTACTGATGGTGATTTACGCCGAATGATTGATCATCAACAAGGTTTTGATGTAAATCTACCTGTTGCTGAAGTCATGACCAAAAAACCACTCACTATTTCTCAAGAAGCCCGTGCGGTGGAAGCATTGGAAAAAATGCATGAGAAAAAAATTAACCAATTTGTAGTTGTTGATCATACCAATAAAGTGATTGGTGTGATTAGTATGCATGACCTTATTCAGGCAGGAGTAAATTAAGCCATGGCATCTTATGCTTTACAAGAACAAGCACGTCATTTACAAGCATTAGTGCTTGATGTGGATGGAATCTTAAGCGATGGCTTTGTAACCTTAACAAACTCAGGTGATGAACTTAAATCATTTGATATTCGTGATGGTTTAGGTATGAAATTAGTTCAACAAGCAGGAATGAAAGTGATTATTATCACTGGACGTAAAAGCAATATTGTTGAAAAAAGAATGACAGATTTAGGTGTTGATCTTATTTTTCAAGGGCGAGAAGATAAAGGTGTGGCATTACGTGAAGCATGTGCTCACTTAAATATTTTACCTGAAGATTGTTTATATATGGGCGATGACTGGCCTGATTTATCTGCATTTGCGATTGCTGGCATGAGTATTACTGTTCCCAATGGGCATGAAGAAGTTCGTCGTCGTGCAAATTTAGTCACTCAAGCGATGGGTGGACGTGGCGCAGTTCGAGAAGTATGCGATATGCTCTTATTTTCAAAAGGCGTTTACCAAGAGCTACTTGCAAAATATTTGGCTGTACCACATTAATAGTAGCGTGAATTACCCAAAGGTCAGGTAACTCTGTTTATGGATACCAAGGTTTTATATGTTGTCGCTGTTTTGATTGCTGCTTTAAGTGGTGGCTATTATTATTACAGCGGCAAAGCAAAAAAGTTGGATGTTGATTCAGCGAAAAATATGACTTATTCAGCGCAGGGTGTTCACTTAACACAGACTGATGAGCAGGGTAATTTATACATTCGGGCTGAGGTGAAACAGTTGCAGCAAAATATGCAGCAGAAAACATCACAACTTGATCAATTAAATGCCGTGATGTACAAGCAGGGTAAGGCTGATGCAACGTTTTATGCAAAACAAGCACAAGGCTATGACGATAATACAAAGATCATATTACAAGGCAATGTCGTTGCAACTAAATTGTCTGATCAGGGGAAAATGGAGTTTCATACTAATGAACTCACAGGATATCCAAAAACCAGAGAATTAGAGACACAACACCCAGTCACTGTACAAACGCCAAGTTCTGAGTTTGTTAGTCAAGGTCTAAAGGCAAATTTGAATAATGGTCAATATGAATTCTATAAAATTCGAGGAAAGTATGCGCCAAGCTCTTAATTCTAAATTTCGTTTCACTTTCCTAAAACAAGTCACTTGTATTGCCGCTGTAGTATTTTCTTCGGCTTCAAGTTTTGCTTTGCCATCAGACCGTAGCCAACAGTTATCATTGGTTGCTGATCGTGCAACCTATAATGATAAAACGGGTGTAACAACCTATACGGGTAACGTAGTGATCGAGCAAGGCACAATGAAGCTTCAGGCTGATTCTATTATTGCGACATTGAATAGCAAAAAAGAAATACAAACGATTACAGCTAAAGGTCAGTTGGCAAAATTTCAGCAGCAAATAGATGCTAAAAAAGGTTTAGCACGTGGTGAAGCGCAGACCATTGTTTATAATGCCGATACAGGAATTATTACTTTGACTGGTAAGGCATATCTGTATCAAGATGGTTCTAGTATTCGTGGTAATAGTTTGAAATATAGTATGAACAAAGGTGATGTAGAGGCACAAGGTTCTTCATCAAATCGAGTTCAAATTATTATTCCGCCATCAAGTTCTAAGAGTTCTCCAGGGGCGCGTGATTAATGGATCAATCAGTGCAGCAATCACAAACTTTATGTATTAAACACCTAGCTAAAAACTATAGTAAACGTTGGGTGGTAAAAGACGTGTCATTTACGATGCAAAGCGGTCAAATTGTCGGTTTACTTGGACCAAATGGTGCAGGTAAAACCACAAGTTTCTATATGGTTGTCGGACTTGTTCGTATGGATAAGGGTGAAATCCATTTAGATAATTTAGATTTATCTGATCTAGCGATGCATGAGCGGGCACGTAAAGGTATTGGATATTTACCACAAGAAGCATCAATTTTTAGGAAGCTCACAATTTCCGAAAATATCATGGCAATTTTGGAAACGCGTAAAGATCTAAATAAACAGCAAAGACAGCAACGTTTAACTGAATTATTGAATGATTTTAAAATTAATCATATTAAAGACTCCTTAGGAATGAGTGTATCTGGTGGTGAACGTCGTCGTGCTGAAATTGCTCGTGCCTTAGCCGCTGACCCCAAATTTATGCTATTAGATGAACCATTTGCAGGGGTCGATCCAATTTCTGTAGGTGATATTAAAGATATTATCCAGACATTAAAGAGTCGAGGAATTGGTGTTTTAATTACTGATCATAATGTACGAGAAACCTTAGCAATTTGTGAAAAAGCTTATATTGTCAGTGAAGGTTCTGTGATAGCAGAAGGAACTCCGCAAGAAATTTTAGATAATGAGCAAGTACGTAAAGTGTATCTAGGCGATGACTTCGTTGTTTGAATCAAATTCAATCAAGAGAAGAGAGAACCATTTATTGGTTCTTTTTTTATCTAAAATTATTATGAATAATAAATAGATACGTGATTAATGCATTTAAAACTAAAAGGTTTTAATTTTTAGATGATTGATTTTTAATTAATTTTTACTTTTACTTTATGCTGTTGTTTGCGCATTATTACGAAACTATTTTACAAAAAACAAACACTTAAGTGTGTCCGAATTAGCTGAAAGAGCATAGTTTTTTGTTGGAAAAAGTGAGTAGAATGATTGTGCTTTTAAACGATAATAATATGAAAAGAATATGAGCATAAAGAAAGATATAAACGTCAATAGTAGAACATGGAAAATATATGGAGATATTAAGTGGCTATTTTCTATAGCACTTTTATCGGTACCGATTACGCATGCTGAGACACCCAGTGAACAGTACCATACTTTAAAAAATAATTTGTCGCAGCTGTTTGCACCAAAAAGTAATGAAGACTTTAAAATTGCGAATATGCAGAGACTAAGCAATTTTTCGTTTAATCCTTCTAGTGTTGAATTACCTGTAGTTGGTGCTGGTCATGCGATTGATACAGTTCCAAGTGCTTTATGGCAAAGCCAGCTGAAGGTTTTAAAAGATGCGGTAAAAGTAGTGGTGCAGAGAAATCCAGAAATTTCCCAAACACTCGCGACTTTAGCAGCACAAAATGCAAATATTGATGTTGCAAAAGCGGGCTACTATCCACAGATTACTGGTGGCGTTAACACTGGTGATTTAACAAAAAAAGCAGCTCGTGGACAACAGATCCTTGCATTAAATGCGACACAAATGCTTTTTGACTTTGGAAAAGTAAAATCAGGTGTCAACACGGAACAGGCAAAACTTTCATTAGAACAAGCAAAAGTGCTTATTAAAATTGATGATATTTCATTAGATGTCGCTCAAACAATAATTAATATACAACGTTATCAGAAGCTTATTCAGATTGCGAATCAACAAATTTCTGGAATTCGACGTATTCAAGAAATGGCAAATTTAAGAGCAAATGCAGGAATTAGCAGCCAAGCGGACCCAGTACAAGCACAGTCTTATTTACAGTCTGCTCAGTCTGCTTTAATTGCGCAGCAATCTTTACTTGCCCAATATCAACAGCATTTAAATACTTTACTTGGGTTTGATGTAAATAACGTGCAATGGGCGATTCCAGATGATTTGGTTCAACAGTCAGACTTATATTCAGCCCCACAATTTAACATCATTCCTCAAATGATTGCTGCACAAGCAGGAATTGACGTTGCTCGTTCGCAGAAACAGCAAACACAATTAAGTCGATATCCTACATTATCTGTGAAAGGTGAATTGAGTCAGGCTTTGCATGGTCGAAACCCGAATAATGATAAAGAGGGAGGTTTCGATAGTGCCATTATGTTGGAAGCGACCAGTCAGTTTTATCAAGGTGGTGCAACATCCTCACAGATTAAAGCGGCTAGCTTTGCCGAAGAGGCTGCTAAAGCTCAAGTCAATGCAGTCTATCTACAAGTACTTGACCAGATTCGGACGAGTCGGGAACAAATTGAAAATAAACAAAGACAAATGCAAGTTCTCATGAGTCGTCAAGCGACAACCGTGAGAACAAAAGAACTTTATCAAGAGCAATATAAATTAGGTACACGATCACTTGTAGATTTATTAAATGCTGAACAGGCAATTCACGGCGCAAATTCTGAGTTAGAAAGTGCACGTTACGATATTTATAGCAGTATTGCGCAATATATAGCGACCACAGGACGTTCGCGTCAAGCCTACGACTTAAATAATATACAAATTCAGGGGTTTGAAGTTCAGCCATGATGACAAAAATAAATTATCAACCGTGGTTGCAAGCGGTATTAATGATTGCAAAGCATTATCGTATAGAACCGTCTGAAGAACGTGTACGTTTGCAACTTGATTGGAATCAAAATCAAAATTTAGATGAAATTCTATTATTAATGTGTCGACAAGTTGGTCTTCATTTACGCAAAGTTAAGTTTAGTGATGATGTGGTCAATCCATGGCGTTTGCCCGTGATTGTTGAACTGAATGATGGTCAAGTTGGTGTTATTGATAAGGCTGATACAGAAGGTAACGTCAGTGTTCAATTAAGTGGTGATCAAGGGCTATCGCAAAAATTTGCTGTTGGAGCACTTAAACATATTGTCAAAGGTGTTTATATCCTTCGACCAGAAAAATCAGTGCCAGATGCACGTATTGATGAGTATATTAAGCCTTATGAAGCAAGTTGGTTTTGGTCAATTGTATTACAAGATTGGAAGCGTTATATCGATATAATGTTTGCCTCTCTTATGGCTAATATTCTGGCATTAGCCACCATCATTTTCTCTATGCAAGTATATGATCGGGTCGTTCCATCGCAATCTATTCCAACACTTTGGGTACTTGCGGGTGGAGTATTCATTGCAGCAATTTTTGAATTTGTTCTCCGTGTTTCGCGTGTTTATTTGTCAGATATTATTGGAAAACGTGCTGACTTACGTGTTTCGGATCGTGTATTTGGGCATGCCTTAAGAATCAAAAATAGTGAGCGTTCCAAGTCAACAGGAACATTTATTTCTCAGATTCGCGAGCTTGAAGGTGTCCGTGATCTCGTGACATCTACTACTATGGGGGCAATTGCTGATTTACCATTCTTCTTTTTATTCTTGGTTATCTTTGCAATTATTGGCGGTAATTTATTTTGGGTGATGCTCATTGTTGTCCCGTTGATGATCTTACCTGGCATTTTAGTACAAACTAAATTAGCTCAACTTGCTCAAGAAGGGATGCGTGAATCTTCTATCCGCAATGCAATTTTGGTTGAAGCAGTTCAAGGTATTGAAGATATTAAATTATTACGTGCAGAATCTCGATTTCAAAATCAGTGGAATCATATGAATGAGGTTTCTGCTGATATTAGTATGCAGCAACGTAAAATTGTTGGTGTTCTAACTGCATGGACTCAAAAAATTCAAGGTTTGACTTATGCTGCAGTAATTTTGGTGGGATGTTTTGCGGTGATGGATGGTGAAATGACCACAGGTGCTCTTGTTGCTTGTTCAATTTTATCATCACGCATGTTGGCACCTATTTCTCAAATTACGGGTATTTTAGGACGTTTACAACAAGCCAAAGTTGCGAAAAAAAGCCTAGATGAACTCATGCAAAAACCTGTAGATCAAGCTGATCAAGCTCATTTAGTGCATAAAGAAGTCTTAAACGGTGAGTATGAACTTAAAAATGTAATGTTCCAATATACTGAAGAAGACCCAAGACCTAGCTTAGCAATTCGCCAATTAAAAATTAAAGCGGGTGAAAAAATTGCGATTTTAGGTCGTAATGGAGCAGGTAAGTCGACATTATTGCAAATTCTCTCGGCGATGCAGTTTCCTACCAATGGCTCAGTTCATTTAGATGGCTTAGATATTAGTTTAATTGATCCTGCTGATGTGCGTCGGGATATGGGATTATTGAACCAAAATGCGCATTTATTCTATGGAACAATTCGTGAAAATTTAACGCTTGGTGCACCCTTAGCACGTGATGAAGATATTTTAAAAGCCTTAAAAGTTACGGGTGCTTTAAGCTTTGTACAAGAGAAAAAAGAGGGTTTAGATCATTTAGTTTTAGAGGGAG
Source organism: Acinetobacter modestus (assembly GCF_014636095.1). Taxonomy (GTDB): domain Bacteria; phylum Pseudomonadota; class Gammaproteobacteria; order Pseudomonadales; family Moraxellaceae; genus Acinetobacter; species Acinetobacter modestus. The sequence continues at coordinate 589,191 of NZ_BMDV01000001.1, read as the reverse complement.
GCGTTGGGTTTTCTGGAGGACAACGACAGGCATTATTATTAGCACGGTTGCTTATTCGTCAACCTAATATTTTACTTTTAGATGAACCTACAGCTGCAATTGATGATGTTGCTGAGAAACAATTGATTGATCATTTAAAAGGTTGGCTTTCTCACCGAACTTTGGTGGTGGCGACTCATCGCCGTGCTGTTTTAGAATTGGTTGATCGTATTATTGTCATGAATGATGGCAAAGTGGTGATGGATGGACCTCGTGAACAAGTATTAAACCAATCTACTTTACAACAAAAACAAGTTAAGCAAGGGGATAATTCATGAGTCAACTAGAACAAGCGAATAGCCGTCCCATGAATGTTACCTATAAAGAACCAAGTTTACCACGTTCTAGCTTTGTGATATGGATTGTAGGAATCGGTTTACTTGTACTTCTAATTTGGGCGTGGTTGTTTAATTTAGAAGAAGTTTCAACAGGGACAGGTAAAGTTATTCCATCCTCTAAAGAGCAGATCGTTCAATCACTTGAGGGTGGTATCTTAACGAGATTGGATGTTCAAGAAGGGGATATTGTGCAAAAGGGGGAAGTTTTAGCTCAACTTGATCCAACACGTTTTGCTTCGAATGTTGGTGAATCCAAATCACTTCTTGTTTCATCTCAAGCGACAGCAGCCCGGTTGCGTGCAGAAGTAAATGGAACACCTTTGGTTTTTCCTGAAGAAGTTTTAAAAGAACCAAAATTGGTTAGGGAAGAAACCGCACTTTATTACTCTCGACGTGAAAATTTGGAACAGTCGTTAGCAGGTTTTCAACAAGCACTTAAGCTTGTGCAACAAGAGTTGGTAATGACAGAACCGTTAGTTGCTAAAGGCGCAGCAAGTGAAGTTGAAGTACTAAGATTAAAACGTGAAGCGAATGATTTACAAAATAAAATGAACGATACCCGTAATCAGTATTACGTTAAGGCAAGAGAGGAGTTGTCTAAAGCGAATACGGATACTCAAACTCAACAACAAGTGGTTATGGGACGCAGTGATAGTTTACAACGTTCGGTTTTTAAAGCCCCTGTTCGAGGAATTGTAAAAGAAATTGATGTTACGACTTTGGGCGGGGTCATCCCTCAAAATGGTAAATTAATGACGATTGTCCCATTGGAAGATAAGCTATTAATTGAGGCACGTATTTCTCCAAGAGATATTGCATTTATTCGTCCAGGACAAGAAGCATTGGTAAAAATCACAGCTTATGATTATTCAATTTATGGTGGTTTAAAGGGTAAAGTGACGGTGATTTCACCCGATACGATTCGTGATGAAGTGAAGCAGGATCAATTTTATTATCGTGTCTACATTCGCACAGATTCTGATAAGCTCAAAAATAAAGCAGGAAAAACCTTTGGTATTACGCCAGGCATGGTTGCTACGGTTGATATTCGTACTGGTGAAAAAACAGTGATGGATTATTTATTAAAACCATTTAATAAAGCAAAAGAAGCCTTACGAGAACGTTGATTCTGATTAAACCTAAACCTCGCTTAAAGCGAGGTTTTTTATTGTCGTGTGAAAAGTTATAATCTCTTTTTAGTTTGTATTTATGTTTTATGCCTTTCACTATCGCAAATACAGTTACTTTTGAAGAAGACATTAAAAAAAGTCGTTTCCAAGCGATTGCCGCAGTTGTTGAGAATGAGCAGCAAGTTAAAAATTTTCTAGAACACACCAAAGATATTTCAACTACACATCAATGCTGGGCATGGAAAATTGGGCATCATGTTCGGTTTAATGATGATGGCGAACCTTCCGGCACCGCAGGTCGCCCCATTCTTGCCACCATTGAAGGCAATGATTTAACCAATATCATCGTATTAGTCAATCGTTGGTATGGTGGGGTTAAGCTCGGTACAGGTGGTCTGGTCAGGGCGTATGGTGGATGTGCAGGTCAGTGTTTATTGCTTGCTGAAAAAATCGAATTGATTGAGAAAAAACAGATTCGTTTTGCTTGTCTATTTAATGAATGGGCAATTATCCAATATGAATTAATTCAACAACAGATTGAATATCAAGAGAGCTATATTGAAACGGGTGTTGTTATTGAAGCACGATTACAAGTACATCAAATTGAACCTTTAAGAAACAAGCTTCAAGATGTGACACGTGGGCGTGAATCACTGAAAGTGACTGAGGAACAAGAGCATGACAACTGATCCTTTATTAAAATATCGAGAACAGCACAAGCATCGTTTGAATTATATGCCTTGGTTGTACTGGTCACTTAAGCCTAAACATCGAGAGTGGGCAGATGTATGGCAGGCTGAATATCAAGCGTATTTGATGGAAATGGAAACTATAGAAATCGGTAAAAATTGTTTCATTTCACCTTTAGCACATATTTTTGCTGAGCCTGGTCGCAAGATCAGCATAGGAGATAATACCTTCATTGCAGCTGATTGTACTTTACATGGACCTTTAGAGATTGGTAACGAAGTCGCGATTAATCATCATTGTATTTTAGACGGTGGTCGAGCAGGGATTAAGTTACATGATCAGGTTCGAATAGCAGCTTATAGTCATTTATATGCATTTGATCATGGAATGGATTTAGACCGACCCATATACCAACAAGCTGTTACCTCCAAAGGAATTGAGATTGGGCGAGATGTATGGCTAGGTGCTCATGTTGGAATAAAAGATGGAGTGAAAATCGGACATCATGCGGTTGTGGGGATGAATAGTATGGTCACTAAAAATATAGAAGATTTTGCAATTGTGGCAGGTAATCCAGCTAGATTGATTCGTTATCGTACTGAATAAAATCAATTAAAAGCTCATGAGATTCTATACATAAATTTAACCCACCATACTTTGATCTGTGATAAGTTAAAAATAAGTAGAAGACCTAAGGTATATACCTAAAGAGAGGCGAAAATGAACCGTGTCATTGCATGTATCGATTCTTCACCCTGTATTGATGCTGTTGCTGAAGCGGCAGTTTGGGTTGCTAAGCAAACTCAAAGAGAATTAGTACTGTTGCAAATTCTGGACTATTATCCCGCAAGTTATCATTTAGGTGAAATTAGTGGCGTAATTGGTTTTGAAAGTAATGCGATGTTACTCAAAGAATTAGCTGAGTTAGAGCAAAAGCAAAGCGAGCTTGCACTCGATTATAGTAATAATTTACTCAAGCATATTTCAGAACTTATAGAGAAACAATACGGTTTAATCAGTACCAAGATTCAAGAAAAGGGAGACTTTCTTGAACAGAGTTTTAATATTCTGAAAGAAAATGATGTAGTAATTATTGGCCGTGTGGGTGAACGAGCAGCAGAAAAGAATAAGCCGATTGGTAGCAATGTTGAAAACTTCATACGCGGCGCGAATTGTACAGTGATTACAGTGGGAGAGCATTTTGAACCACCGAAACGTTTTATTTTCGCTTATGAGTATTCACCTACCTGTCAAAAAATGCTGCAACGTATAGCACAAAGTGATTTATTGAAAAAATTACAATGTCATTTGCTTTATGTCGGTGATCATCCAGAAATGCTGGCAGAGCCAGAAAAATATTTAAAAGATGCGGGTTTAGATGTTATACCAATTTATCGCTATGGGGATGTTGCACAAAATATTCTTGAATATCAACGAGAACATGATATTCAACTGATTGTTTTAGGTGCTTTTAGCCATAGTAAAATTCATCAATTTTTCTTAGGCAGTATTACCACAACCATCTTCCGTAATGCCAATGTTCCTTTGCTTGTAGCTAAGTGATTCATTTTCTTCTATATAGTTATCCGCAATTATTGTGGATAACTATATGGAAAAGCACTGTGGATAAATATAATTTATTGATATTAAACAACTAATTTTTTTAGATTGTTTTTTGATCTTTATTTCACGATCGCAATTGCAAAACCATCATGCCCTTTAGATCCTACTGTTTGTAAAGCTGTGCAAGAGAGTAGTTGAGGATGATCTTTTAATGCTGAGAATGCTTCACGAATGCCTTCAATACTAGGCTTCTTATTATTCTCATCTAAGATTGCACCTGCACGAATGACGTTATCAAGTACAATAATCGTACCTGAGTGAGAAAGCTTTAAACTTAATTCAAAATATTCACGATAACTTTGTTTATCGGCATCAATAAAAATTAGATCAAAGGGTTCACTGCCTTCAGCAATGAGTTGCTTCATAATATCTGCACCACGACCTTTCTTGAGCTCGATATTGGTTGGCATATTGGCAAAATCAATATTTTCCTGAGCAATAATGACGTGAGTATCTCGACCTTCTACCGTGAGTAGATAGCCATCTTCAGGTAATGCTTTTGCAAGCCAAATAGTACTGTAGGCACCAAAAGTTCCTAGTTCCAGTACCCGTTTGCATTGGTTCATCTGAATCAACATTTGCAAAAACATGCCTTGATTAGGCGCAACAGCCAAATGATTAGAAAACCCCTGAGTATCGGTGTTGTCTAATGCATGTTGAAGCCTTGGGTCTGTGGGAATTAAATGTGAATTGATATAGTCATCAATGTCGGTCCACATCTGTTGCATAATCAAGTTTACCTATGAATCTGTTAGCTGCATTTTAAACATTTATGCTTAGAGTGCAATTTGATTACTGAATTAATCACTACCATTGAAATAAAAAAGAGACCGTTTAGATCTCTTATCGATTTAAATTATTGTTTATTAGAAGTTACACATTGAACTATTGCGGGTGAGGTCAGGTCCCCAAGTTCGATAACCTTGAGTATCAATATGAATTTGACCAGAACTGTACAAGCCGATTCCAAGATTTAAACTCTGCCCATGCTGCATCCAAAATTGGCACAGTTTAAATTTGGTCTGTTCAATATATGCATAGTCTTGCGGTTGCGGAACTTCAGGCCCGATACGGAAGTCGATTGCTGAATTGAACAAATGCTTAGAAGAACCCGCACCACCTGCACATTGATTTAAAGGTAGATCGCGGTAAACAGAAGTTACTTCGAAATCAGTTAAAATCTTAGCAGCAATTAAATATTTAAAGACGCGTAAGGTTGAAAGTGAATTATTCCATAGCTCACGATTTGGCACCATATATTCTGAGCGACCACATTTTTGCCAATCTCTAGCGGTACGTAATAATTCAAAACTTGGAATAATATGTGCAACATTATTACGATTTAAAAACTGCTCGTATTCGCGGACGCGCGCGTAATTTTCACCTTGATTGAGCCATTGGCGATAAGAGTTCGGTTCAACTTTATTTGGAATTGGGCGAGTAAAAGTAACTTGTTCTTGAGGGATGTAAATTCTTTTACCTTGATTTTGATTCACTTTAGTGGCTGAACTGACACAACCGACCATCATCACAGGGATGATACAAAATGATAAGAGACCCTGTAATTTATTTCGCATCATAAAAAAGCAGTTCACAATCTATAAGTGATAGATGTATTATTTTAATGCAAAATAACGCACAAATAATGGTGCAATTGCAAAGAAATGTGTGATTCGAGTATAAAAAAAGACCAGTTAATACTGGTCTTTTCTATGATTATTTTTCTAAATATTGCAATTTATTTGGCTTGCCATTCCATTCTTCACGATCGGCAGGTTGTTCACCAATTTGAGTGATGTTATTACCTGCCCATTTTTCAGAGAGTTCAGCATTCAGCTCAATAAACGCTTCTTGACCTTCAGGTAGCTCATCTTCAGAGAAAATCGCATTTGCTGGACATTCAGGTTCACACAATGCACAGTCAATACATTCATCTGGATTGATGACAAGGAAGTTTGGACCTTCATAGAAGCAATCTACAGGGCAAACTTCAACACAGTCTTGATATTTACATTTAATACAGTTTTCTGTGACAACAAAGGTCATGGCGGCAGCTACCTAAAAAATATGGTTTTCATTTTGCATAGCGTATTTTAGGCAAAAAATACCGATAGAAACAATTCCTTTTATTGATATTTATTATTCGTATCAATGAAATGGACTTATTTATATGACTTTTATTGATAATAAGTCTCAATAACCTAATGAATTGTCGAATTTCTTCTTACATTATATATATGATGCAAAATGAGCGCACAAATATAATTGCGATCTTACATCTAGAGAAATCAGCTCTGACCTAGGGCCAAAGCTGATGATTTAATCCTAATTTTCGAGTGCTTGGCTAGATTTGAACAAGGCTTTGAGTTGATAAAGTTGCTCCAGTGCCTGACGTGGTGTTAGATCATCCACATCAATTTTATCTAACAATTCAAGAGCAGGGGATTGAGCTTCCACTTCAACAATTTTCTCAACAACTTGAGTTTCAATTTCATGCTCAAGTGAACTGAATAAATCATTTTGAACTGTATTTTGCAAATGATGATGTTGTTGCTTTTCAAGAATCTTTAAGCGCTTTTGCGCCTCTTTAATGACGCTAGCTGGAATTCCCGCCAGTTTTGCAACTTGTAAACCGTGGCTTTGACTTGCAGGGCCATGTTGTACCTTGTGCAATAAAATTAAATTGCCATTCAGTTCTTGTGCTGTCACATGATAATTATCAATACCAACTTCACCACCAAGTTCGGTTAACTCAAAGTAGTGTGTTGCAAATAAACATAGACATTTCACACGCTTCGTCAAATCAAGTACACATGCCCAAGCTAAAGAGAGGCCATCATAAGTACTCGTACCACGACCAACTTCATCCATCAAAACTAAAGATTGACTTGTAGCATGATGTAAAATCTGTGAGGTTTCAGTCATTTCCACCATAAAAGTAGATTTACCTGTCGACAAATCATCCGCAGAACCGATACGGGTAAAAATACGATCAATTGAACCCAGTTTTGCCGATTTTGCAGGAACGAAACTACCACAGTAAGCAAGTAAACTGATCAATGCAGTCTGACGCATAAATGTCGATTTACCCCCCATATTTGGCCCCGTAATAATGGCCATACGGTGTTGTGGGTCTAGAGTCGTATCATTTGGTGTAAATGGTGCTTTATTTAAAGCTTCAACAACTGGATGACGACCAGCTTGAATTTTGATGCTGGTTTCAGCCGTAAATTCAGGTCTTGTCCAATTATTTAATCTAGCTTGATGTGCAAAATTTGCCAGTACATCAATATGTGCAATTGCTGCGCTCATCATTTGTAATTGAGCAATATTCTGGCGAAGCTCATCTAATAAGGATTCAAACAAAAGCTTTTCACGGGCAAGCGCGCGTGATTCACTTGAAAGGACTTTATCTTCAAAGCTTTTTAGTTCAGGCGTGATATAACGTTCCGCATTTTTGAGTGTTTGACGACGTATATAATCCGCTGGTGCTTGCTCTGCTTGGCTACGAGTCAACTCAATATAGTAACCACTGACACGGTTATAACCAATTTTAAGTGTATTGATTCCTGTACGTTGGCGTTCTTTAATTTCTAAATCAATTAAAAATTGCCCTGCATGATCGCGAATTTTACGTAATTCATCCAATTCATCATCATAACCTTCAGCAATCACATTACCATCGCGTAATAATACTGGCGGATTTTCAACAATTGCCGCCATTAAATGTTGATGCAGACTTTTGAAATCACCTAATTGATTATCTAGTTGATTTAATAATTTAGATTGTTGGTTTTTTAGTACAGGTGCTAAAGCATGCCGTAAAAATGGAATTTGTGCACATGCTTGACGCAGTTGAACTAAATCACGTGGACGTGCACTGCCTAAAGCAACACGACTCAGTACTCGTTCAATATCTCCAATCTCTTTTAATACTAAACGCGCAGGAGACTCATGAAACCCTTTTAATAATTGCTCTGAGGCATCTAAGCGAGCATCTAATATGGCGGTATCACGAATCGGTTGCATAAGCGTTCGACTTAATAAACGACCACCCATTGCGGTTTGGCAGTCATTAATCAGTTGGAATAAAGATGTGCCATGTTCAAATAACGGATCAATAATTTCTAAATTACGACGTGTAATTGGATCAAGTGCAATAAAGTCAGTACTTTGCTCAATTTGAATAGAACGAATATGTGGTAAAGCCGTTTTTTGTGTTTCTTTGGCATAATGAATTAACGCTGCGGCTGCGGCTTTTGCCAAAGGGAGTGGATCTAGACCAAATCCTGATAAAGTTGAAACTGAGAACTGGTCACACAAGGTTTTTTGTGCATTATTTAAATTAAAATCAACATTTGGACGTTTAGTAATTGGGCAATCTAAATTCTTTTTAATTTGTTCAATAATATTTTGATCAATAAGATCTTCATCAATTAGAATCTCGCTAGGCATTAAACGAGCTAGCTCAATCGCCAATTGTTCTGGCTTATAGACTTGTTGTTGAACTTTAAAAATACCTGCGCTCAAATCAAGTAATGCAAATCCAATTTGATTTTGTTGAATACATAAAGCAACCAGATTTGAAGACTGATAACTGCTAAGTAATGCATCATCAGTCAAAGTACCTGGTGTTAGAATACGAACTACTTTACGCTCAACGGGGCCTTTTCCTGTGACTTCCCCAACTTGCTCACAAATTGCAACTGTGCGACCAGATTTAACTAAGCGAGCAAGGTAGCCTTCAGCTGAATGATAAGGCACACCAGCCATTGGAATCGGTTGCCCACTTGCTTTACCGCGATGAGTCAGCGTAATGCCTAGTAGTTTGGCTGCTAAATGTGCATCTTCAAAGAATAGCTCATAAAAGTCACCCATACGATAGAACAGCAATGCATGTTGATAGTCTGTTTTGACTTTGAGATATTGCTGCATCATAGGTGTATGAGAAGATAAGTCAGCCATGATTTCAGCGCTGTTCATGCGTATTAAGTCCTTAAATTTTTGAATAAATTAAATTGTAGAAAGTCTAATTCTCTAACCGATAGGGAGTCAACAGGATCTCCTCTAAGAAAAAGTATACTTTTTATATCCCGAAATTGAGCCAATAGTGTGTGAGATCTTATTTTAAATCTAGGGTCGTAGTTTGAATAAAGAAAAATGGACTCAGAAAAAATGATTGCTCTAATGAGTGTGGCATTAAACAACAGAAAGATATTTTATGATGGTGATAAAAGCGACATTGATGAATATTGTGGCTTGAGAATTTTTTGTGGGAAATGGGGTTTAAAAGTTTTCTCTATAGATATAGAAGCCCTAAAGTAAAGATAATTCTTTAAAAAAAATCATTTTAGGAAATTATCCAAATATGACTTTGGCTGAGGCACGTGTGGAATTACAGCGCTTAAAATTACTAATATCTCAGAGAATTTGTCCTGTATCTTAAAAGAAGAAAATGATAAGCAAACAAAAAGATGCATTTTTAGTCTAAAAAATCAACTTTAAAAAGATTTAATTGATTGTTACTTGATAGAAATTATTGAGAGTAGAGTAATTGTTGACTAGTGAACTGGTTTTTTAAAAAAATAGAGGGTTGTCGTAATTAAAAAGCATAGCAGTAGGAAACAAGAAGAACTTTATATGTTGATATCATTGCAAAATTAGTAGATAGAAAGGTAGATACTATTGTAAGAAAAGATATTGTGGAACTTCTTAAAAGTATTGTTGATCGTGGTGTGCAAGTTCGAGCTGGAAGAGATCTGTCAGAATTAATCGCTACTTAAGATTATGCTATTGGTTTAGATTAATTTTCAGAAAATTTTTGCTAATCCTATTTTATTGGCTAAATCTAGTTTAAAACAAACGCGCATGAAACTTAGTTCGTATAAGCGTACCTGAGTGCTTTTCAGATTCTGAATTGAAACAACTACTTTCTCGGTTGTCAGAATCAGGTTCGTCTAAACATCATAAAAGTATATTGATGATTGCACTTTGGACAGGAGCACGAACAGGTGAAATATGTTCGGCAGAGTGGAAGGGTATTGATTTGGAAAAAGGTACTTGGCATTTAAAAGCTACTAAAAATGGTAGTAAGCGTTTTGTTCAATTATCAAGGTAGTGTGTCAGTTTTTTACGGGGTTTATATCAATTAGATCAGAAGTATTTGTTTGCTTCGTCTCGAACAGGGTTGCCTGTACAGCAAAAGTCTCTGACAGAAGTAAAGTGGCAAATGAAAAAAACAGATAAAGCTCAGGCGAATTTTTGTCCTGAACAACTTTGGTTAACAGATATAGATGATTGGAATCCACATGATTTACGTCGAACATTGAGAACAGGTTTATCTAGATTAGGCGATGAATGAGCTAAGTTATTTACACTGTACGCTGTCGAGTGGTTTAGACGTGAATATACTGCAAAATGGACATGGGATCCGATTTTAACTGCCTTAGATATTAGAGATTTATCAGCAAACACCAGAAATGAAGTTGTAATCAAGGGGCTGAGGTTTTGGAAACGCCCGATTATTAAATATAGTAGGTCCAATAATTACTTAGGCCCGATTTTCAAAGAGGGTGGATTCCCCTTACGTTTATTAAAGGAAGGTAGAAATTAATTTGTTACATCTTTCATTAGAGTGGTAGACATGAACAAAGCTTTAAAAGCGTAAAGTAATTTTTATATTAAAAAAGTTTTATAAAACAATAATTTATTTAAATTTAAATCTTGATTATATCTTTTAAGTTTGGTAAAAATAAAATAATTTCCAAGCGTAAGATCTGTGTGATGAGTGCTTTTGAAATACAAGGTTTGACATGGAAGGCAAGATCAAAGCATCAACAAGATGCCATATTGATTGAAAATAAAGTTATTCAACATGATGGGTTAAGCAGTAAACGATATTGCCATACTGAGCAAGAAAAGTGGTGTGTTGCTGTAGCGGATGGGATTAGCAATAGTCCAGCAGCTGAGCGAGCAGCCTATACGGTCTTAAAAGCTTTAACGCAAAATAGAGAGGTGGGACAATATCAAGCATCGACTGTTCAGCAGTTTCTTGTTGATCAATTGGCAAATCAAAAAAATAGTTTTGGAGCTAGTTCAACACTTGCGCTCATTCATAATCATTCCAAACAAGGTTTTGTGACCATTCAACATCTTGGCGATAGCCGAGTTTATTTGTTTAGTCAGCATGATCAAAAGTGGCACTGCCTGACAAGTGACCATAATTATCTTGAGCAGTTAAGAGAAAGTGGCGAAGTAAAAGCTGGGGAAAACTATGCCAGTATTTATGATGCATTATTACAATATTTTTGTGCTGATCCATTGCATGAAGTGATGGATTTTACAACAACAGAAGAATACTTAACTGAAAATGATGTCTTGTTGGTCTGTACGGATGGTGTACATGATGTGATGGAGTGTAGGGAATGGCCTGCTTTAAAAGTAGATATGGAGCTTCGAGCGTGGTTGCTCAATATGAAAGCGTCATTAGATTCAAAGCAGGCGTATGACAATGTCAGCATGGTCTTAGTACGAGCAAAAATTTAATTCATTGAGAATAGGGGGAATTATGCAATCACATGATCTTTTTGAATGTGCCAAATTATTCACAGAGGGAGTGGGTGTCGTTTCGGTATCGAGTTTACAACGTAAATTTTTAATTGGACATACTCAGGCAGAACAACTACTTAATCAGTTAATTGAAGAAAATATTTGTGAATCTACAAAAACTCTTGTTCTGGATTATGGATATGGCTATAAATTGCATCGAAGTATGAAATAACAACTTTAACAATTAAAAAAATTTAATTTCAGGATAATTTTTATGGCTCAGCATCATGTTGATCAACTTAAAACAGGGATTTGGTCGGTACAAGAATTACTATTAAGTTTAGAACAACTGAGTATTCCTGATTACCAGCGTCCTTACAAATGGACAGAAAAAAATTTAAATACCCTCGTTAATGATATACAAGAACATAAAGATAAATCTGCATATCGATTAGGTACGATCGTATTGCATAGCAATCCCAATGATCAAAATAAAAATATAGATATTGTGGATGGGCAACAACGAACTTTGACTTTAATGCTACTCGTTTGGGCAGCTATTCAGGAGCAAAAATTAGATTTAAAGCGAGAGGCTCTAAAAAAAGAGTTAAATGAAATATCGGAGCAAATTAATGCTTTTATGACCAAGCAAAAATTTAATAGTGATATTAGCCATTACAATATTTATCAGAATTTTAATGCAGCTAAACGGATCGTCTCACTACAATTTTCGGAACAAGATATTGATTTTTTACTCAATCACTGTGAGTTTGCAGTTTTTATTTTAGATGATGTTTCAGAGGCATTTCAGTTTTTTGATTCTCAGAATGCCCGTGGTCGTGATTTAGAACCGCATGATCTTTTAAAAGCCTATCATTTACGAGAATTTTCTGCACAGGAACAACATTTAAAAGCTCAAACTGTTGCTCATTGGGAAAGTTTAGACTCGGATCACTTGGCAAAGTTATTTTCGAACTATCTATTCCGTATTCGTCTTTGGTCAAGAGGGAAGTCCGCAAGATATTACAATAAAGATCATGTGCATCTTTTTAAAGGTATTCATCTTGGACAAGCAGACCAACATCCATATTTAGAACCATTACGCATAGCGCATTATTTTATTGATGACTATAACGCACAATATCAACGGCAAATAGATCGACAAGAAATGAGTTTCCCATTTCAACTTGATCAAATGATCATTAACGGTCGTCGATTTTTTGAAATGGTTGAGCACTATGAAAAAAAAATCAGTAAAGTGGTGGATCATCAAGAACAGTCTGAGAAGGTCTCTATATTTGGTGTGACACTACAGGATCGAGCAAATAGAATTATCAAAATATTGAATTCATATTATGCAAGAAATAGGGATGGAGATCGTTATGTGCGAACCTTGTTTGATTCTGCATTGATTTTTTATATCGATAAATTTGCTACAGATCGGTTATCTGAAGCGATTGAAAAGATATTTATTTGGGCATATCACTGTCGGATTAGTCAATATTCGGTGCAATTGGCAACGATAGATAATTATGTCCTAGAAAAGAATATATTCAGTTTATTGAAGTATGCTCAATCACCCAGTGAGTTAATGGGATGGTCGCTCCCCATAGTCGATAAACAGGAAGGCACGAAAGTTGAGCCTTTGATCACATTATTTAAAGAACTAAATTATCTCAAACAGGAATATCATAATGAAAAATGAGTCAATCCAAGCGCTTAAGATTCAAGCCCTGTTCGAGAATAAACAGACTTATATTATCCCGATGTATCAGCGTAATTATGCTTGGGGAGAGAAAGAAATTGATCAGTTAATTTTGGATATTCAAGATTATCAGAAGCAACCTGATCAGATAAATCAAGGGCAGACTCATGGAAATAAAAAATATTATATTGGAACATTGGTTGTTTTTGAGCGTAGCAATGGCACCTATGAAATTATCGATGGTCAGCAACGATTTACCACTTTAACCTTGTTAGCGATTTGCCTGAAACGATTATCCCAAGAAGAAAAAATTGTTCTTGATATGTCTTGGTTTAATCAATTCAATCTTGATTTTGAAAGTCGACCAAAGTCTTCTTTAACCTTTCAGGCTTTACTTAGAGGTAATCATCTACAACATTTAAAATCATCCGAATATAACGCGGATTTAGTTCAGGGGTTTGAGTTGCTACAACGATCAATTCAAAAAATCATCAAACAAGGTGATTTGAGTATTTTCTGCAAATATTTATTTGAAAATGTAGTCATCACACAAGTTGCAGTCCCAAAGGATACCAATCTCAATCATTATTTTGAGGTGATGAATAGTCGTGGTGAACAATTAGAAAAACATGAAATTTTAAAAGCGAAATTGCTAAGCGTACTGCATAAAATTGAAGATGTGGGTGATAGAACATCATGCATGACACTATTTACGAGTATTTGGAACGCGACTGCCAATATGGAGCGTTACGTTCAATATGGTTTTTCAACAACACAGCGTGATGTGATTTTTGGAAAGGATTGGGGAGATTTTGTTCCTGAAAGCGCTTCTAGTTTACTTAAAATTTTTAGTAAAAATGTAGAATCACAAGAACAAACAAGTTCGAAAAGCAATTTTCAATCTATTTCTGAAATGTTAAAAAAAGTGCCTGAGCGTATTAAAAATAAAGATACAAAAGAAGAAAGGCCTGAACGATTCAATAGTATTATCAATTTTCCGAATTTCTTATTACACGTTTTACAAATTTGGCTAAGTCAAACGAACCGTAATCAAAAAGTGGCATTGGATGACAAGCAACTGATTGATCAGTTTGAAGAACATATCCTTCTCAAGAATCTAGGAATTCAAGAGGATAAAGAAGCAATAGAGAATGTAAAAAGCTTTATGTTTATCCTGCTTAAGTCTAAATTTCTATTTGATCAATACATTGTTAAGCGGGATTATTCTACGGATCATGATGATTGGAGTATAAAGCGGCTTAAATTATATGAAAGAAATAGTTCGTATGTGTATACTTTTGAGGGAAATAATACTGATATTGCTCAAAGAGTTCTATTATTGATGACAGCATTTCATACAGCTACTCCCACCTTGTCTTATAAATATTGGTTAAATGGTGCACTGTATTGGCTTTATCAAAATAAAGATAAATCTGTGTCTGACTATTTTAATGCATTACAACATTTAGCGAGAAAATTTATTTTTCAGCGGTATCTAAATGAAAAACAGATTGATTATTTTGATTTGATTTATGGCACTCCTGCAATCGATGATTTAAAAATCAATCAATTCAAGCGAAAAATAAGCTTTGGCAATATTGAAAATAATTTTGTCTTTAACTATTTGGATTTCTTGATTTATTGTAATGCAGAAAAACGTAATTTAGATGATCGATATGATGTAATCAAAAAATTTAAATTTACACAGCGCAGTTCAGTCGAACATTTCTATGCACAACAGATAGAGGGAGAGCGTGCTAAATTAGATGATGAAACTTTACATCGTTTTGGTAACTTATGCCTGATTAGTTCAAGTAAGAATTCAAGCATAGGTAATCGCTCTCCAAGTACAAAATGTGAGTATTTTATGCCTGAGATAAGGAAGGGTAAAATTGATACACTTAAATTGTACTTGATGATTCAATTGCTTGAAAAAGAAGGTGACTGGAGCACAACCCAGATTGAAAAGCACGAGCAAGCGATGTTCGCTTTGTTTGAGTCAGCTTACCAAGACTTTGTGAAATGAGTGTCGGTTAGTCTATTCAATCTTAAAATGAATGTATATAGAAACACCTGATAGGAAGAGGACTATGACTAAACGTTTAAGTGATTTGAAAATAGAAAGCCACGTTCAGCGATGGCTGGTCAACTATTATCAATTCCTTTTGATGACAACGAGGCAACAAAGCGTGTTGTAATGCATAGTGCAAAGCGTGTCATTCAACAACATAAGAAAGAAATTCAAGAGTTAGCTTATATAAATGAGTACCATCAATTCGACATTTGTAATCGCTGTTCATGATGAAATTTTGAAACAGGCGGAGGGGGCGATCGAGAGGGATGTGATATTCAGATATTTTTAGGGGCTGTACTAGGCCAACATAATGTTAATCTACTATAGCCTTAATTTTTTATTTTCTAATCTGATACCTTGGATTCCTTCCACCACCTTCAAGTCTTATGAGTCAGTTTTTTTCAATAAATCAGTAAGATGGCGAGTAGCAGTGGCTCGGCTCACCTTAGCTACTTTCTTATATTGTGAGGCACTGATCCCATGCTCAAATCCATTTTCCCCACCATCAAGCAGCCTATTTAAAACCTTGCGCTGTCCTTCATGCAAATCCAATTCCGAAAAAATCTGCCAAAATGTACTTTTTAAAAGTGTCCTTTCAATACGCTTTAATGTCTGTTCAAGGCTGTCATTGAATGCTTGTAAAAACCAAAGCAACCAAGCTGTAATATCAGAACCACCTTTTTGAGTTGCTTCAAGAATCTCATAATAGCTTTTACGCTTATTTAAAATGACAGGTGACATCGCATATAGACGAATACTTTGTTGATCCATTTGAGCTAAAGCTAAGTCAGTCAGTGTAAGTGTAATACGTCTATTACAATCATCAAAAGGGTGGGGTGTCAAAAAAACCAGGTGAGTTATTCCAGCCCGAATCAGTGGATCAAGCAGGGTATTGGTTCTGCTGGTATTAAACCACTGGATAAATTCATCTAAACGTTGCTCTAAACCATCTCGTGGTGGAGCTTCAAAATGCACAGTAGGGTAATCTAGTCGGTTTTTTCATAATATTACTTTCTAAATCATCTACACGATGATGAACGAATTTTTTAATGTTAATAGTGCTGCAATTCATTTCTAAATCATCTACACGATGATGAACTTTGACTTCTTCAAATTTGCCGTAGGCTTTAGTTTCTAAATCATCTACACGATGATGAACTTGGCATTACAGCAAGTTATTCAGCGTGTTAATTTCTAAATCATCTACACGATGATGAACAGTTTGACAAGGTATCTACTCTTGCTATGCAATTTCTAAATCATCTACACGATGATGAACGGTTGACAGCAACAGTGGGAGGGATTGCTGTTTTTCTAAATCATCTACACGATGATGAACACAGATGGATGGCCAAAGGGAATAGCTGAAATTTTCTAAATCATCTACACGATGATGAACCCACGATGTCAATGAGTTTTAGTGTAATTGCTTTTCTAAATCATCTACACGATGATGAACCCTCTTTATGAGGTGAGCATGTTTAAGGTCGGTTTCTAAATCATCTACACGATGATGAACCTTAATGACCTCAAGCGCCTAGTTGAAAGTATTTTCTAAATCATCTACACGATGATGAACGTCCATGCCCGTAAATAAAGGCTTTCAGACCATTTCTAAATCATCTACACGATGATGAACCCCTCATTCCTGAATTAACGAACGATCAAATATTTCTAAATCATCTACACGATGATGAACCTCTCCAGTGGGATTATTTGTACAACGAAAACTTTCTAAATCATCTACACGATGATGAACTTTTAAAACAGCGAGATCCTGAAACCTCTTGATTTCTAAATCATCTACACGATGATGAACCATTTCTTGAAAAGACGACTTTTTCAGGTGGTTTTCTAAATCATCTACACGATGATGAACGCGATCAGCGTCTTGTATGACTTGTTTACAGATTTCTAAATCATCTACACGATGATGAACCTTGGGGTTTAAAAAGAGCAGGTTTTCTTATCTTTCTAAATCATCTACACGATGATGAACAAACGGTATGTGTAGTTTCTTGCCTTGTTAGCTTTCTAAATCATCTACACGATGATGAACTTTGTCTGCTTGCTTTTGAATCTTATCTAGCTTTTCTAAATCATCTACACGATGATGAACCCTAGTGAAAAAAGAACTTGACCCGCAATTGATTTCTAAATCATCTACACGATGATGAACAACAGCAAATTTCTGGCTGCATAATGTGGAAATTTCTAAATCATCTACACGATGATGAACAAAAAGGTGAGGTTTGTATTTCAGATGATCAATTTCTAAATCATCTACACGATGATGAACTGTTAGCGATGTTCTTGAATGACCACTGAACATTTCTAAATCATCTACACGATGATGAACGGATTTCTATAGATCTTTACGTACGGATGGATTTTCTAAATCATCTACACGATGATGAACTGACCACTGAACAGGATTTGCAGCGCCCGCTTTTTCTAAATCATCTACACGATGATGAACAAAAATCAATAACTTAGGATAATTGTAATAATTTTCTAAATCATCTACACGATGATGAACTCGTCATTGTGTTTAAAGCTGTCTTTAACATGTTTCTAAATCATCTACACGATGATGAACGTTGAATCACGCCGTTATGGAATTGCCAAGAATTTCTAAATCATCTACACGATGATGAACATTTTTAATGCTTTCTTTAAACTAATAGGAATTTTCTAAATCATCTACACGATGATGAACCGATCTGCTCGTTTGTAAGCTCTGGAATGATGTTTCTAAATCATCTACACGATGATGAACGATTAAAGCATGAATATAACAGCTTTGCTAGGTTTCTAAATCATCTACACGATGATGAACGCAGAAGATGCTGCTTATGCAAATTCAGATTGTTTCTAAATCATCTACACGATGATGAACGATAAGCATCTAAATTTGTTTGAGTGACAACTTTTCTAAATCATCTACACGATGATGAACTCGGTGAGCATTATCATTTAACACGTCCATTCTTTCTAAATCATCTACACGATGATGAACGGTTAGCCCACATCCAAGCGGGCCAGGCAGGATTTCTAAATCATCTACACGATGATGAACAGTTGCACTTACGAAGCGGGGCGTCAATTAATTTTCTAAATCATCTACACGATGATGAACGTGTTGGTCGTGGAGTTGTTTCTGATGATTCTTTTCTAAATCATCTACACGATGATGAACACTTAACAAACCTTATGCCTCTATTTTCGGAATTTCTAAATCATCTACACGATGATGAACCTGTTGCCATAGCACCCAAATTGTATGGAAATTTTCTAAATCATCTACACGATGATGAACTAATGGAACATTTGGCGACCAAACTACATTAGTTTCTAAATCATCTACACGATGATGAACATAAATTACCACTTGATATTGGAGCTGCTTTATTTCTAAATCATCTACACGATGATGAACATGGTCTTAAAAACTTGCTTGGTGTTGGTCGTTTTCTAAATCATCTACACGATGATGAACGCGTTGATGTCCCCTGCAAATTCAATGAGAGATTTCTAAATCATCTACACGATGATGAACCCCAACCGCGCACAAACTCGCCTCGCAAGTCATTTCTAAATCATCTACACGATGATGAACGTCGATGCACCTAATTACGCCATGTCTGACCATTTCTAAATCATCTACACGATGATGAACTTTTCTTGGATGTTGTAAAGAAAGCAGTTCATTTTCTAAATCATCTACACGATGATGAACAGTTGCCGCACCGACTGAGCGTACAGTGACTTTTTCTAAATCATCTACACGATGATGAACACGGGCTGATCGTTGGGCGGGTGCAGATTTTTTTTCTAAATCATCTACACGATGATGAACGCATAAACATTGAAATTTCCGACTGATATTGATTTCTAAATCATCTACACGATGATGAACGCATAAACATTGAAATTTCCGACTGATATTGATTTCTAAATCATCTACACGATGATGAACATCTTCGCATCATTGACAAAAAAAAATCCACTTTTCTAAATCATCTACACGATGATGAACTATTCGTCAGTTGGAGAAGCGTGGATTAGTAATTTCTAAATCATCTACACGATGATGAACAATATTGATCTATGTCGGGAAAAAGAATGGGTTTTCTAAATCATCTACACGATGATGAACGCTATAGCACTTCGCCAAGCCCAGTCATTAATTTTCTAAATCATCTACACGATGATGAACAACAACACTAAAATAAAATTGTGTATGTGCTGTTTCTAAATCATCTACACGATGATGAACCTTTTGATAGGTCGTAATGATCTTTTCAACACTTTCTAAATCATCTACACGATGATGAACATTAACAGAGCGAAATAGTCTGCTGTATTCTGTTTCTAAATCATCTACACGATGATGAACAACATGCTTGCGAGTCCTTTCCGCCGCTAATCTTTCTAAATCATCTACACGATGATGAACCGCCTTAGCACAGCGCAAACATCACAATGAGGTTTCTAAATCATCTACACGATGATGAACCTTTCTGATTTGCTCGACACTCATAAACGCTGTTTCTAAATCATCTACACGATGATGAACACATCTTCATTTAGTTTAAATCCTGCATTAATTTTCTAAATCATCTACACGATGATGAACATAAACGAGCGATATGTTGGCAAGCTTCTTACTTTCTAAATCATCTACACGATGATGAACGTGCTTGAAGAATCAAATGCGCCTTTAAACGTTTTCTAAATCATCTACACGATGATGAACCAAGTGACCATGAATAACACTCAGCGCCAACTTTTCTAAATCATCTACACGATGATGAACATATTTGAGCGACTGCTCTGCTTTTATTCTCATTTCTAAATCATCTACACGATGATGAACATCCTGCCCAAGCTGTCGTTCAAATGATGAAATTTCTAAATCATCTACACGATGATGAACACGTTGCTCCTTGTGGTTTGGGCAGCTTTTGCTTTCTAAATCATCTACACGATGATGAACTATATTGATAGTATATTATTTGGGTATTGATATTTCTAAATCATCTACACGATGATGAACTTAATAATATTGCAGATTACACGCAATCCAGTTTTCTAAATCATCTACACGATGATGAACATACGCTTGGCGTGTCTATGGTAGACGCAAAGTTTCTAAATCATCTACACGATGATGAACAGTCGCCCTGTAATGGTTGCCGATTCGCTCAATTTCTAAATCATCTACACGATGATGAACTATATGACCTACCAACACCAACAATCCAAAGTTTTCTAAATCATCTACACGATGATGAACCAACAAGCATGGGCTTTGGCTCTTGAAATATTTTTCTAAATCATCTACACGATGATGAACTTTGTCCTGAAGATGGGCGAGCCAATGTTTGTTTTCTAAATCATCTACACGATGATGAACATGCCAGCGTAGCGAAAATCCGTGATGAGTTTTTTCTAAATCATCTACACGATGATGAACGATCAAGGAAAATCTTTCTTGATCACTGAAATTTTCTAAATCATCTACACGATGATGAACTAGAGTTAAGTTAAAACAAAACTCTTAAAATCAATTATATAAGTTTTTAATGAGTGAAAATACTTCGTTATGAGGTATAAATCTTAATTTTATGATTTTATTTGATTTTACTGCATATGTCCGTAATGAAGCTAAACATGTAATCCAAAAGATCTTGATCTTGGCAGATTTCTATAAGCTGCGTTCGGAATTCTTTTTGATTCAATCCTTTTGCGGCACATATAAAAGCCAGTGGCATCACAAAAGCATCTTTCACGAGATCAGCTAGGTCAAAGACTAGACCTCCACGACGTGTTTTACCATGCAAAATAGGGAGAGCAAAGCTAATTCCCATGCCATTTAAAGCCACTGCTGCATAGCCATAGGCAATATAATTACCATGATCGAGGTAGCTGTTGGCGATATCAGCAATAGTGTCGTGAGAGTTTTTTCCTTCATCACGCGTAAACTCAAGGCCAAAACCTTTAGCAAGTTGTTTATATAACGCTTTGGCCCAACGGCCTTCGGCAGCAAGTAATTCTTGTTGATTTTCGGAACGGTCAATATCTTGTTTGAATGTGTTTAAAGCATTTTCATCAATATAAATACCAGATTGAATCAAATCAAAATTCTTTTTCCATGCTTGTGATACGAGAGCAATACGTTCAAGTAATAAAATTTTCGCCATGAGTAAGCGTGCGTCATCATCTAACCATGCTTTCATCCAGATTTGCATATATTCAGTGGGGCGATATTCACTTTGGGGGGCTAAAAATGTTAAGTCTAATGATGAAAATAAAGGGGAGCCGCCAGAACCGCAAAACCCAACCATGACATTAGATTCGGCTAAACGTCTGGCAGCCGCATCTGTTAAAGAACTGCCTTTGCCAAGTAGTAAAAAGGCTGTATTTTTCTCTGGAATATTGTAGAAATATTCCACAGGTTGAGAGTTCTCCGTCAAGTAAACAATCCGATCATCTTTTAAAACGACACGAACTCTTTCGAGATAAAATACGCACGCACGCTTTGAAAGCATAAGTGGTCGGCTGCGTTCTTGACGGAGTTGACTCATATTATATTTCCTTAAAAAACGGGTAGGGCAAAAGGGCTTTCCTTACGGGCAAGTCCATAACTATCTGGTAACCCGTATCCCGCATCTTCACTTTCTTGAACATCAATAATCACTGTAAAACCATGACCTGTACTGCTGACCACCTGAAAGAAGGGCATTCCTTTGGCAGTTTTTAAGCGTCTATCTCTTAAAGGTTCATTTTGATGAGAAAGCTTTGTGCGTTCAGCTTTCTGGGTTGGAATACGAAACTTTCGATAACTTTTCCAACCAGAAATTTTGGCAGTAGGAACAGGAATTGCGGCACCTAAAACGGTATAGTCGCGAATTTTCCAGTGTCCTTTAATTGCTTCGATTAACTCATCTAACTCATCCTGTTTTTCTGCAAAAATTCGCAAAATATCAAAGTTAGGTTTAGCTGAACGACCATGTTTTTTCTCAAACTGTTCCTGCTTCGCTTTCAATTTATCGGATATTTCCAACGCAAGAGCGTAATGCGCAGGTAGTTTTCGAAATGCACCATGAATGACGGTGTAAATTTGATTACGAATATGACCTAGTTTTAAATCCGTATCGTCTGATGATTCAAGAACACGGATATCCAGATAATAATTGGCATCCATGATTATTCGCCCTCAGAGTACACGCCACCACGAATTAAACAGGCTATCAAGAACATGCCTTTATCGCTATTTGGATCAAGTTCATCAATTTCTTTTAAAATATCGAATGCAGAAACTTTGTCTTTACCTACACGATAGAAGATCTGTCCTTCTAGGTTTGCACCGTTAGGTTCTACTGCAATTGGTTTTTCATCGTTTTCTTTAAACAGTGGATACCACGTATCAATTGTTCTTAGCGCATTTCCAATTTTTTGATCACGTAAAGCAGCTTGTCCTAGATATTGGTTATCATTTGCTTTGTGGTCTGGCCTTTTCGGCGTTAATTGATATAAAGATCGAGAGAAGCCTTTTGGCTTCTCTTCTAGGTAATTTTGAGATGGAAAAACTTCTACACCACCCATGCCAAAGTCAACAATTGCTTCGATATGCAAGGCAGCACTTGTTGATTCGCCAGTAATTCCTTTTAACAAAATATCTGCTAGTTTTTGTTCTTGTTCAGACGGTTGATCAAAACTCTTGAGGTTGTAGGAAAGGGCATCAAAACTCAATGTTTCAGGGTGGTCCTGAGCAGTCACTTGAATGGTAATGCTTTCAGCGACAATGCGGTTACGCCATAACCAGCGACCATTCACGATATTACGTACATAACGACGTACAACTTCTTTTAGTCCATCGCTTTCTTTGGCGCGATTTACAAAATTTAAGAAAGCTTGGCGGAAATTATATTCTTCGCTTTTGTCAGCACCCGCTTTAGAAGCACTTGCAAACAGTACATAGTTTAGATCAATAAAACGGAAGTCCCATTTCACCAAAAGTTTGGCTTTAGGTTGTAATTTTGCAGATTCAGTAAGCTGGATATTAGTGACTTCACGAGCAAGAGAATTGCCTGTTGCAGCCCCTTTTTCTTTATTACCTGCGACATTTTGAGTTCCTCGAATACCGTGATACATCACATGTAAAGGCTCTTGTTTGCCATCTTCAAATAAATTAAAAAATGCGCCATCACTTACCACTGTGCCGCGTTGTAAAGAAAGGCTACCCGGTAATTTCTTAAAAATTGTCATGTGAAAATTCCTTATGTTCAAAAATGATTTATGCATTAACGCAATTTTGTTTTAAAAGAAAAATGTCGTCTTGTGGCCAGTGGTAGGTCCACAATAATTTTTGCAAGTTATGCCAAGTGTCATCTTCAGCCTCAGTATTTTTCCTTAGAATCTCGCCTAAAGAAAAATACTGAACAATGCCGGTAAGTGATTCTGCATAGGCATGTGCCGTTGTTTCCTGATCTTGTGCTTGGCGAATACCAGCTCGTTGGTCGGTGAGTGGCTCAAGTAGGGCATACCCCAAATTAGTTGCCGATATCCAACTTAAATTTTGATCATTAAAGAAAGCTCTAAGCGCATCTGCTTTTAATGCCAACAGTTGGGTAAAGGCCTGAACTCGATTAATTTGTTTCCGTTGCTGATACTCAATAAGCAAATCTTGTCGATCTAAAATGGCAAAGCCGGTTTTGATTTTCTTTAGGGCTGCTTCTAATTCATTTTCAGCATGGGTGGTAATGTCTAAAAACTCGATAATTTGTCCGCCAGCAAAACGGCTACGTTTCAGTATGTTTGTTAGTTTTTCTGGACTAATCCGAGAGCTAGAAAATTTAATCACAAGGCTAAACTCTAAATGACAAGATGCAGTTGGTTGTAAAGACAACGCATATTTATTTTTAGAAGAATAGTCCTTTTTACCAATAAACACGGCACCACGACGTTGAGCAGGCGTAAAGCGGCCATAGGCTTGCCCACCTAAACGCTGTTGGTCATGATGAATATAAATAATGCCTTGTTCTTGAGTGCCTAATTGTCTTGCTAAATGATGTGCAAACATATTGGCTGCAAACAAAGGTACACCACCTAATAAGAAGCCATTGGTTTGCATATTTGCATTTTGCACACGAATGCGAGGAATAACGACATAACGACTCATCGAATAATCTCCCGTAAGCGGCGGGCGATATAACCTTCAGCATTGCTATCTAGGCTAATTGATACAGTTTCATTGTTGATTTCGATATCAAAGGTTTCATTGGTGATTTTTCTAGCCAGATAATCTGAGAACTTTATTCTCCAGTGATCATCTCTTAGCTCTGGATCAATCAAACCCTGTAAAACAAATGAAAGGCTCGGATGAATCCAAAAAGAAGGACGCTCAATTTCTTCCATACTTGGTAAAATTGATTCAGCTTCTTCTAAAATATTTTTTTGAAAAGTCGCCTGTCTTAATACATCTTTAGCAAGGATATTCAGGAAAATAACTTCCTGATCTCGAACATCCCGATTGGTTGAAGGAGCGAAAATCTCGAGGTCATGCCAATTTTGAATGGTATTGGTCGCGGTGATAATAAGTTGGCGATTTAAAATTTCTGACCACTCTTTAATTGCTTCTTTTGCTCGTTTAGTTCCATGAAGCAGTGTTATCTTGCGGGATAGTCGTATCGTAAATCCGTTATAGAAAATCGCTAAAGCTTGGCGTACTTTTTCACTTGCTTGAGGAGCATCCACTGTAATAGGGCGTTGCATTGAACGAACGAGGCTTCCGACATTTTGTGGGTTGGCTCCGCCTATGCCAAAAACAGCCGTTTGAATACGGTTAAACTCGCTGTCTTTTTCTTTGCGTAATTCATTTACAGTATCAACTTCCTGGTTCACAAGATAATTTACACCAGCAGCAGTAAGTGGGCTTACTGAAACATATTCACCATTTTTGGGAATTAAAAGCTGGCGCATACGTATATCAATGTTTTCTGTACCTGCTTGATACGGCTCATTAAAAACAGATGAAATGGATGGCTTGAGCTGTTCTACCTGATGTTGAAACACAGCTTCTTCTGAACTGAGATCATCATTAATCATGGCAGCTTTAACAACTTTAAAAATAGAAGCCGTTTTACCTGCATTTGCCTGATAGTCAGTGGGAATCAGGAAGTCTTCATTTAATAAGGTTCGAGCACTAAGATAAGGTAAATCAATTGCTTGTCGCTTACTTAAACGGATACCGCCCTTTTCGACGTTCGAATTGATTGTTTTAAAACTAAAGTGCACTGATTCTTCTAAGGCATTTATAAAAATATCAGTTTGTGGTTCAGGCATTATCTTCCCCGTTTTTGTTATCTAACCAATTTTTAACACATTATTTGAAAAATGAAAGTGTTGAAGAAATACTTGGCGTCATAAATTGTCGCCAAGTATTTTGACTATTATGTTTACTGCTAATTAATTTAAGTAAAGCCGACATTATTCATAAATGTCGGCTTTAAATAGAGTTCTAGCTGGTATGACATGCATTACAGCAGTAATAACATCCGTTGATTCGAGCGTTAGGCCATCTACGTTTTGCTGCTAAAACGGCACTAAAGCAATTCAAATGTTCACCTAGATCTACTCTATTTTGAGGATATGGCATGAATGAGCAACCTGTTGTTAGGTTGTGAACTTCATAATCGCCATTTGCTTGAACATTTTTATTGATAATGAATTTAGACATAGGTTTTACTCCTCACAAATAGTACTGATTGAAGATAGATCTATGTCTTGCTGTATAGCTGGATGAGACAAAAGTGTGAAATGTTGTGCTATCATTTGGATAGTCCTTCTTTAAGTTATAGAGCTTTGGAAATGGACAGGGCAGATATGAAGTTTTCGACGGCTAAGTATCTGCTTTTTTTATGTCCATTAAATATGAAATTATCAGCATTTCTCTGAAATAGCAATAGCTGTTTTTATTATTATAAGTGTTTTTGATATATATAACTTCAACATAATTATAAGTATTAAGGGTATTTTTTTAGAAACCATCTAAGCGATGGTAAAAGTTACATTCAAATTAAGCATAAGCATTAATTTCTCAACTACTTACACAGTAGTGAACAAAAGAGATTATACAGAAATAGCTGCAACAACTTACAATTATTTGTTAAGTACAGGTAAGCTAAAATATATTTTCAAAACGACATAAACTGTCGCCCTGGGGCTATATCTTCTTCTTAAGACTTTCTCTTTTTAAAACAAAAGATTATATTTTTATACAGTTAAATTTTAAAAAATAAACTATGCATGTGATTATTATTTGTGCATGTGAAAAGCGTGCTTTAAAGAAAACAAGAGCGATCTTGGATAGCTATGCGATTCGTACAGGACATTCGTCTTGGCAAGCGCCAATGACAATGGAAGGTTTAAAAGAAATCCGAAGTGCACTCAAGAAAGTCGCCACCCGACAAACTGCGGTAGCCGCTTACATTAATTTTGGTGTGCGAAGAATGAAGCTGGCATGGGTTGTGGGAGCAAAACATAAATTTGCCCATGACGGTGCATACCCAGTAGCTTCAACCAAGAAACAGCAAAAACTATTGATGCTAGATGAATGGGTCAAAGTAAGTAGCTTGTTGGCAGGTGCAGCGGGGGATATGCATGATATTGGTAAGGCCTCACAACATTTTCAAAAAAAACTAAGTCCAGAAATGGCGGGACAAAAAATTAGAGATGATATTCGACATGAATGGCTGTCTTTAAAGTTATTGCAACAACTCCGAAAAAATGGATGGGACTGGCAACTTGCCTGGAAAAATTTAGGTAAAGGTTTAGATAAATTTACTTTAGGTGATCGACAAGAAGTTCAACAAGGAATCCAAAATGAAGTAGAAGCAGTCGACTATTTGGTCGTTACACATCATGGCTTATTAGGTGTTGAGCCTAATGGTAAGGACAAACCACCTTTCGATTCGTTACCTCATTATGAAAATCATGTTCGCACATTAGTTCCAAGCCATGAACAAATGAACTGTGCAGGTGAGTTACCAGACTCTATTTTTAAAAGCCATCAAAAACGTATGCAACGTTTAACGGCATTAGTACCAAAACAAAGAACAGATCAGCTTTTATATTGGAAAGCCTTAGCATTGCATTCACGAGCAGCGCTGATTCATGCCGATCATGTTGTCTCAGCACAACAATATTCTTTGCTAAGGCCTGAAAATGTATCGTTATTTGCAAATACAAAGCTTAAAACTATCGGTCAAGACAAGAAAGCAAAATTACAAGACCAGCCACTAGAATGGCATTTACACCAAGTGGGAGATCGAGCTTCACGAATCGCAGTTCAAATGATGACTGATCTGAGTTTATCGGGGCTATCCGAGCAAACAGTTGAATATATTTGCCAGCCAACAACTCACCCACGTTTCCAATGGCAAAATATCGCAGCAAATGCATTGCAAAAACATATACAGAAGTATCCTGAAACACCCGCATTGCTATTCAACATTGCTGGGACGGGAAGTGGTAAAACGCGTATGAATTTGCGAGCTGCTTGTACTTTAAGACCAGATGACCCAAGAATAGCAATTGCGCTTAATTTACGTTCTCTAACTTTGCAGACAGGTCATGCACTTAAAACTTCGATGAATCTGTCTGAAGATGAAATTGCCGTGATTATCGGAGACACGGTCACGCAGACTTTATTCGATCAAAGTAAAGATAAAGTTGAGTTCGTTGATGAAGATGAAAATCATCCAGAACCTATTTTTGATGCTTGGGGAGAGGACTGTGAATTACCTGACTGGTTACATCCATTATTTACAGTTGAAAGAAATGGACGCAAAGTTTTAGATCAAAAGGAAACGACCATTCTGGCTTCGCCATTATTAGTTTCAACCATTGATTATCTGATTGCAGCGGGCGAGCCGCATAAACAAGGGCATCATGTTAAGGCATTACTCAGAATTATGAGTAGTGATTTGATTTTGGATGAGGTGGATGGTTACGAGCCTAAAGCACTGATTGCTGTATTACGTTTAGTGCAGCTCGCTGCAATGTATGGTCGGAACGTAATTTGTTCGTCGGCAACCTTATCACTGACCGTTGCCAAAACAATTCATCGGGCATTTGAGTCGGGTATGCAAATGCGGGCAGCCCTTTATGGTACAGAGAAAAAATCAATCATTGCGATTATTGATAATGAGCTTAAACCACTGGTTTGGTTAGAACGATCAAGTCAAGAATCAGAATTTAATACCAACTACCAAAAGCATTTAGATAATTTACAAGTTCACTTGCTCTCTAAGCCTACTCATCGACTGGCTCAGTTGCTTTCATTACCTGAAACGACAGTTTTATCGTGGAAACAGTCAGTACTAGAGGCAGTAAAGCAACTTCATCAAGCGCATGCATGGAATTTTAAAAAGACAGAAAAGAAAATTTCTTTGGGGTTGATACGGGTTGCCAATATTAAACATGCAATTCGACTTGCCCAATTTTTATCAGATCATTTACCTGAGGCAAATATCGCTTGTTATCATGCAAATGACTGGCTAATTTCAAGATTTTATAAAGAGCAACGTTTAGACCAACTTTTAACACGGCATAAAGAGGGTAAGAAAAGAAAAACGGGGAATGAGCAGATCGAGCAAGATGATGAAATGATTGACCTCATTCAAAAATCTAATTCTCTAAATATTCCATTTATTGTGCTTGCAACGCCCGTGGAAGAAGTGGGGCGAGATCATGATTTTGATTGGGCCATTATTGATGCCTCAAGTGTGCAATCGATTGTGCAAACGTCTGGCCGAGTCAATCGTCATCGGTTGGAAAAAGTACAGCAACCTAATATTATGATTCCACAGTGGAATTATCGTTATTGTGAACAACGGGACATTGAAAAAAACAAGCAACAAAATAAACAGCGCAGGCCTGTATTTGTCTATCCCGGTTATGAAGGATATGGTTTATCTGTAACATCAACTTATTCATCTCAGGATTTAAATGAGCTTTTGCCATGGGATCATCAATCTCAATTAGTTATTAATGCCCGACTGCGTTTTGATCAAATCAATTGTTTATTTGCAAAATATGATGATCAACAAATAGGAAATTTTTGCCAAAATTATTTTAATGATCAAGGCGAGCAATTATTTTCTCGGGCTGATGTAGATGCCAGCATCATGACAGAGAATATTTATAAGTTAACACCTTTACGTGAACGTAATTATCAAGAAACCTATATGTTTGAGTGGGCTGAGAACTTGATTGTGAAAAAACAAGTTTATGGTTTTGATGAGAAAGCGGTGAAGACTTTAAAATATCCGAAATATGGTTTGGTTTGGGATCAAGTGAAGTTCGAAGAAATCCCTGCAAAATCGCAAGCATGGTTGGCCCTCACCCCACAGCAAATGCAAGATTACTGCGTCGAGTACCATATTGCCCATGAGCAAGGTTGCCGTATATCTTTAACTCTTTATAGGAGAGATGAAATACCTACTTGGTCTTATGATTATGGCTTTGGTGTGATGTTAAAACGTTAAATACAAAAAATTATGAATGTATCCTATTACTTAATTTAGAAAGAATATTAAATTTAAATAAGAAATATATTTTTTATTATACTTGTTTGATAGTATGGTTTTTGATTGTTTAGTAATTTTTTAAAAGCGTTAATTTTTGCAGTTCAAGTGGTATCTTTACTCATTATTAAATGATAATAATTTTTATAAAACTAGCTTGATGTGTTGGTGCTTATTGTTGGTTAAATATATTTAAATAAGATTATGAAAAGGGCTTATAAATAAAGCCCTGTTATACTTTATTCTTAGATTTTAATTTTTTTTAGTCCACGATTTATACCATTTTCTAATGCAATTTTAATAATTGAACCAATAAATGGTACGCGACCTTTGAAGGTAATACTGTAATCTAAGCGAGAACGATTATTTCCTAAATCACTAAATTTCATTATCCCACGATGAGCTTTGATTGGTGCAATACCACTAGTGATAGCATATTCAATTAGTTTGTTTTCTTGATAAACAAGGTTTGTTTCAACAAAAGAAGGTGCTAAAGGAATCGACATTTTACGTGCTGACCCAACACCATTACGGCTGTCTTTTCCATTACTTATGCGTGTAATTTTTGCTGGCGCAAAAATTTTGTTCAAATTTTCATGTTCGCTGAGGGTTGCAAAAACTTTTTCTACGGGTGCATCGAATTCTTTTATAATGTTGATATGTTGAGTTTTTAGCATCGAATTATCCTTTAAGTTAACTTGACATGAGTTATTGTCATAATTGGATATTAGCATCCTTTAAAATCTTAGGGAATTACACTTCATCGGAGTCTTTCGATATAGTATTTGCTATTGAAATAATGCGATTTCTCCTAAGAATGAATTTATATCCCATTTGATAACCGAAACCCCAGACAGTTTCAGCCTACAAGGGCTTTGTTGCACAAACCTTTTAAAGGCTGATTTCACCAAGTCCTACCAAATTCAAGGCACAACTTGGGTGTTAGGTCTGCCTAATTCCGTAAATTTATTTAATACTGCCACACGTGCATGAATCTCATTCACTTGAATTTCAAACTTCCTAGCATTGAGTTTATCGCCCAATAATTTGATGCAATGCATCTTAGTTTCAACCAAACTGCGCCGATGATAGCCAGACCACTTTTTCCAAAGTGACCTACCTAACCGTTTGACTGTTTTCAATAGTTCATTTCTTTCTAAAGATCCCAATTTCTTATCTTTCCATGGCCTTGCATTTTTTCTTGGAGGAATTACGGCATGTGCATGACGATCTGAAATCACTTGTCTGCACAATTTCGTGTCATAGGCTCCATCGCTATAGACAGAGTCAATGAGTTCATCAGATGGGATTTGATTTAGCAGATCACCCAAGATCTTGTGAATCACCGACATTATTTGTTGTGAGCTGCACAGCTTGTATTTGCAAGGTTTTAGCATCTATACCAATATGCAGTTTACGCCATTGCCGACGATATTCAGGCTTATGTTTCTTATGTTTCCATTCGCCTTCGCCTAAAAACTTTAAGCCAGTTGAGTCTACCAATAGATGTAGTCCTTCACGACTTTTCTGATAGCTTATCGTAATATCAATGTGCTTTTGTCGTCTACAGAGGGTGGAGTAATCTGGTGCTGTCCAATTCAAACCACAGAGTTTAATCAAGCTTTGAGCAAAGCCAGTGACCATACGTAAAGAAAGACGGAATAGAGATTTGATCATTAAATAGCATTGAATCGCTGTATCGGAATAAGTTTGATTTCGTCCATGCTTGCCTTGTGGCTGTGCATACCATTGGGTCTTGGGATCAAACCAGATTGAAATATTTCCTCGCTTGGTTATACGAGGACCAATTGGTTGTACGGTAGATTTTAGGTGCAGGCTTCTTCATCTGGAAATTATATTGCTGAAGAAACCTTCAAGAATAGCTTTGTGCAACAAAGCCAATGCAAACTGGAAATTTTTTTAGAATTTATTTTTAAATCATGAGTTGATAAAAGGATTAAAAATGTAAAATTTTCTTAAATATTTTTAAATAATATTGTAACTGTATGGTTAGTTTAATATTAAAGAAATTTCTAACCAGTGCTTAATTTCAATCACTTAGTCGTCTTAAAAATAAAAATATAATAGTTATAAGTCTTGTTACAAGGTATTAGTCGACAATCGATAGAAAATTTCCCATAGTCCTATCAACAATATTTTGGGAAGAAGTATTATGGATAAGATTACGGTAATTATTAAAGATCAAGAAGAAAATGAATCGATTGTTGTGGCACAGCTCAATGATTTAGAAGACCAAGATATTCCTTTTTTTAAACGAGTTGAGCATATTGAAGTAGAAGGGAATATCATCTTTCCAAATATCGATTTACTTTTTGAAAGTGATATAGATGGAAAGATTTATAAGTTAGTTGCACCTGTGAATGACAAAAGATTTATCTGACCTCAATCTTGTATTTTCAATATGATAAAAAAGACCCACTTATGAGATTCAAATAAGTGGGCTTTTATTTGAGAGCAACAAAAGTGATTTAAATCTTGAATGAAATCTAAAATAAAAATAATGAGCCTGTCGGTTTAAGGTGATCGTACAAGCCCTTAGCCATAGCAAATAGTTGTTGAAAACACTGTTATGTGATCTCAATGAATTGGGTTAAGCCCTTTAACAATGTCATTAAACTCAGAGCCATTGAGCCAAAAAGATTTTTTTAGAAAAAGAGTAGTCATAATACTTTCCGCTGCCTCACTATTTTGGTTGTCACAAAATAGTCCATAGCTCTCACCTAATACAGTGTTGTTCTCGATGAGACGAATAAAGAAAGCATGTTGTTCGTCAGCATAACCTAGAATAGCATCACGTCGATTGTTCATTTTTCATGTCTCCACATCAAAAATCTTTTGAGTAAAATCTACTGCTAACAGATCAAATATATTCTTGAATTAGATCAATAGTTTAAGTTCTAAAAATAAATTTAATTTTTTAAACCATTGATTTTAAAAGCTAATATAAGCTTGTTTCACATCCGTGTATTAGTTAAACAAGCCAAAATTTGATCTATTAAATTCATTGTTATGCAAAATTAATTGTACGTCAACTTGAATTTGTAACTTTTTCAAGTTAAATTATTTGTAAGTATTTAAAACTTGGGTAAGGAGGAATTATGTCCAAAAAAAATGAATTTGAGCATGGTGGTGCCCGAAGTAATGCAGGACGTAAATCACAATTCAGTGAGCCAACCAAAGTCATCCGTGTTCCCGAATCTCAAGTTGATTTCATCAAAAATTGGTTACTGAATAATGTCAAAACCGATACTCGTACAGATTTGACTGGTCAAATGAAAATCCAAAATGTGCAAGCAAAGAATGACCGAATTTATCATATTCCACTAGCAACGGAACGAGTTGCAGCGGGTTTTCCATCGCCTGCCCAAGATCATGTTGAGCAATCACTCGATTTAAATGAATTTTTAATTCGTAACGAAAACTCGACTTTCATCGTCAAAGCCAATTCACTGTCGATGTTGGATGCAGGGATTGATATTGATGACCCATTA
Organism: Acinetobacter modestus; assembly: GCF_014636095.1. Lineage (GTDB taxonomy): Bacteria > Pseudomonadota > Gammaproteobacteria > Pseudomonadales > Moraxellaceae > Acinetobacter > Acinetobacter modestus. Next base: position 555,938 of record NZ_BMDV01000001.1, on the reverse strand, counting down.
GTGGTGGATCGTAGTCTTTCAGCAAAGTCTGGGGATATAGTGATTGCTTTGATTGACAATGATTTTACAGTCAAACGTTTGATGATTGATCATCATTTCAGCCCTCCAAAGGTATGGTTGAAAGCTGAAAATCCAGATTATCAAAATATTTATATCACAGACGGACAAGAGTTACAGATCTGGGGCGTGGTGACGTATAACTTGAAGCCAATGAGGTAAGCCAATGAGCCTACCACAACGTATTTTTGCTTTAATTGATGTGAATAACTGTTATGTCAGTTGTGAGCGCGTGTTCAATCCAAAGCTAGAAAAGCGTCCTGTGGTGGTTCTATCTAATAACGATGGCTGTGTGGTTTCCCGCTCTTATGAAGCAAAAAAGCTCGGCATTCGTATGGCTGTGCCATTCTTTCAAATCGAAGATATTATTCGTCAGCATCAAGTGCAGGTCTTTTCCAGTAATTATGCTTTATATGCGGAAATGTCGCGTCGTTTTATGAACATATTAGGCAACTTTGTAGATCCCTCTGAACAGGAAGTTTATTCGATTGATGAATGCTTTTTAGAGTTGACTGCCTATCAGCATAGTCACGATTTAACCGAATATGCGCACCAAATTCTAGACACGGTGAAAAACTGGTTGGGTTTGCCATGTTGCATAGGCATTGGTTATTCCAAGACTCAAGCAAAACTTGCCAATAATCTAGCCAAGAAATATGCCTGTTTTGATAGTGTCTGTAATATCGTTGCTGAAGACCCATGCGTGATTGAAGACTTGTTGCAGCAGATGCCTGTAGGTGAAGTGTGGGGTGTTGGACGAAAGATTCGTCAGCGCTTAGAAAAAATGAATATCTACTCGGTGTTGGATTTGGTTCAAGCTGATCCTAAAATGTTAGGTAAGTATTTTTCTGTGGTCATGGAAAATACGGTTAAAGAATTACAAGGCATGGCTTGCTTAGAAATTGAAGATGTTGTGACAGATCGACGACAAGTGTTAAGCAGCCGTTCCTTTGGTCAGCCGATTGAGGACAAAACTAGCCTGAGTGGTGCTTTAACTGAATTTAGCTTACGTGCTATTGAGCGTTTGCGAAAGCAAAAATTACTGTGCAAAGCTGTTGGCGTTAGCATTCGCACCAATCATTTTGACAAAGATCAATATTATCGCCCCTATACAGTGATGTATCTATCTGACTATAGCGATGATCGTTTAGAAATTATCAAAGCCGTGTTACAGGGGCTTGATCGAATTTATCAAGCTGGGCATCGTTATAAAAAAGCAGAAGTGATTTTGTTAGATATTATTCCACAACATAGCCATGCAGTAGATTTATTCCATGACACCAATAAACTAATTGCTCGAAGAAATCTTTCGATCGCTTTTGATGATATTAATAAAAGATTTGGTCGGGATTGTATGACACTAGGGCGATTAATTACGCCGCATGGGCGAGCGTGGCGTATGAATCAAAACCATAAATCACCGAGTTATTTGACCAAGTGGGATGAGCTTCTGAGAGTTTTGTAAAGTATTAATGCTACAACTTATATTTTTCAATATTAACCTTGAAACTCATTATTTTTCCCTGAGAACGTTTGAATTTAACAAAGCAAGATCCTAATTATTTATTGAAGTATATTAATAAAGATATAGAAAATAGATGAATGAAAAATTATCTATTCTTGTTAAATATTTTCCGAAATTAAAGATAAGCGTATCTTTTAAATAATGAATTGAATTTGTAATGATTTGATTGAACAAAAGGAAGCCATTTTGACGAGATCGGTTTATGTTAGACTACTCAACTTACGGTATCGCAAATTACCGTGAGTAACCAAAATGAGTAGGTAAGATGATTGGGCAGCAGAGAAACAGGCTAGCAGCTTTGGGAATAGATGTTTGGATTCCTCGGGAAGTTGTATGTCAAAAAAACATTGCACCAAGTCTATGGCGAGATCAATTAATTGATGACGTTTCTGAGTCTACAGAACGTACATTTGAAATTGCACCGATTTTAGAAGATATTCCAGCAACATCTGCACATACGCCACCGATCACCGAAATTGAAGTATCGCAGCAAACGAAAGTTGTTACAGAACCTATTGTTAAAGCAGCTCTTGATGAAAAAGAACAGATTGTTATTACTGCTCAGGTTCAGTCATTTGAATTGCAAATGTATGTGTTGGAAAACTGCGCCATTTTATTAGAAAGCAGTCAGCTTAGCGATGCTCAAAGCCAACTCTGGCAAAATATTCAAAAGGCAAGATTAGGACAGTATGCTGAATTAAAATGGCCATTTCCTTTGGCTGCTTTTCAGGAAAGTCGGGGACTCTCCTCGTATATTCAAGGTTTTCTCGATGCAACCGCAACACAGAAAAAGATATTATGCTTAGGTCAATTGGACTTTATTCAGCATTCTAATATCTTACATTTAGCGAGTTTAGAAGAAATGTTAGCCCAACCTTTATTAAAAAGACGGTTGTGGCAGCTCATGCAATAAAGATCGGAAATCGAATCATGAAGAAAGTTGTTGTATTCAGCCAAATAGATCAAGATGTTTTAGCGCAGTTACAGCAAGATTATCGGGTCGTGGTACTTAATCCTAAACTGGGTGATATCAACGACCAGATTCGAACAGAAGTTGTTGATGCTGATGCCATGATTGGCGCAGGACGACTGTTAAACGAAAGTAATTTGGCACCAGCCCAAAAACTTAAAATCATTTCGACAGTGTCTGTTGGTTATGATAATTATGATGTTAGCTATCTTAATCAAAAGAAAATTTGGCTTGCTAATACACCACATGTTTTGACGGAAACAACGGCCGATCTTGCCTTTACTTTGTTGCTGAGTGCTGCACGCAAAGTTCCATACCTTGATGCATGGACCAAACAAGGTCAGTGGAAACGAACGGTATCTACTGAACAATTTGGTATGGATGTTTTTGGTAAAACTCTAGGCATTATTGGCTTAGGGAATATTGGTGCTGCCATTGCCCGTCGTGGATTTTATGGTTTTAATATGAATATTTTGTACCATAACCGCCGTGAAAAGATTGAGGTGGCTCAAGCATTCAATGCTCAATATCGCGACTTAGATCAGTTACTGCAGCAGTCTGATTTTATTGTAGTTGCTGTCGATTTAAATCATGAATCCCAAGCATTGATTGGCGCAGAACAGTTTGACTTAATGCAAAAACATGCTGTCTTCGTCAATATTGCGCGTGGCTCTGTAGTCGATGAAGACGCTTTAATCGAAGCATTAAAACAAAATAAAATCTTTGCTGCTGGATTAGATGTCTATGCCAAAGAACCTCTGCAAAATTCAGCATTATTTGAGCTGCCAAATGCAGTAACCTTGCCGCATATTGGCTCAGCAACGACTGAAACGCGTCAGAAAATGGTGAAACTTGCCTACCAAAATTTAGTGGCCGCACTACAAGATAGAACACCTCATTATCTCGTTAATCCAAAGTTTGAATAATTGCTTACAATGCTGATCAGTCAATTGCTGCATTATTGTGCTGGTCTATCTTTTTAAGTTGATTAATATTGGTACACTTGCGCCTTTTGAAATTTTGTCTTCGGGGTGTCTGTGTTTGAGAAATTGGCTGAAAAAAGTTTAAATCTAATGGGTTGGGAACTGGATAATCATTGGGATTTGAATGTTGATCAATGCGTGATGATTGCAGCTCCGCATACCAGTAATTGGGATGCTTTATATGCACGGTTGGCATTAAAAGCTTTAGGTGTAAATGTTCGTCTTACGATTAAAGATAGTTATATGAAGTTTCCATTTGGTCCATTTGTGCGTGCAATGGGGGGTATTGGGATTGATCGTAGCGTGAAACAAGAAGGACAAGCGCGACCGAGTATGGTTCAACTCATGAGTGACTTGTTCAAAACACATCCTAAGTTAGTGATGTTAGTTACCCCAGAAGGGACGCGTGCTAAACAAGAACAGTGGAAAACTGGTTTTTATCATGTTGCAACCACCGCAGGCGTACCGATTGCATTGGCGTATATGGATTATGCTAAGAAAAAAACAGGGGTAGGAAAAATTGTTTATCCTACGGGAGACTATGAAAAAGATATGGTTGAAATTATGTCTTTTTATGCAGAGATTAATGCAAAGTTTCCAGAGAAATTTAGTGTCGATCAACGTTATGTAAACACGAAATAATAGTGTTGATTTCAAAAATATAAACTAAGGCAGGATTTTCCTGCCTTTTATAACACTTCGTTGCAAATATCTTCATTTTCTAATGTTATATTAAATTTCTTTATTAGAATCATAGAGAAACGACTTGAGATCGCTGCTGCTTGCATGTGGTTTATTGGCCACAACTCAATTGAGTCATACTCAGATCTTTTTGCCTACACAGACAATTGGACAAACAGAAGTACCTGAAATTGGCAGTGGTATAGGTTTGCTTGATCAACAGAAAGAAAAACTGATTGGTGAAAAAGTTTATCGTGAAGTTCATCGACAGATGCCAACGGTACAAGATGCATGGTTAGAAGATCAATTTTTACAGGTTTTTTCAGGTATTCTTAGTCAGACTCAGCTTGGTCAACCGATTGGTTTAGTGGTTATAAAAGATCCACAAATTAACGCATTTGCAGTGCCTGGTGGTTTGTTTGCATTAAATACAGGCTTAATTACATCTGCAAAAAATTTGGATGAAATAGCAGGAGTCATGGCACACGAGATCGCCCACGTTGCACAGCGACATTACAGTCGTTCACAAGAAGCATTTAAAGGACAGGGGTTACTTGCTCTTGCAGGTATTCTTGTCGGTGCGGCAATCGCATCTAAAGCGGATGGCGATGTTGGTTCAGCGGTGATGTTAGGCACACAAGCCGCGTTGATGGACAAGCAACTCAGTTATAGTCGTAATCAAGAGCGTGAAGCAGACCGTATCGGTATGCAGTTTATGTATTCTGCTGGATACAACCCACAAAGCATGGCAGATTATTTTGAAACCATGCATCGTGAAACAAGTCGTGTGAGTTTTCTACCTGATTTTTGGCTCACTCATCCCCTAACGACAGAGCGTATGAGTGAAGCCCGATTACGAGCAAACCAACTCCCAAAAGTAAAATCAAAAATATATGATCTTGATTTTGAGATTTTAAAGTTATATACGCTCGTAATTTCAAACCAAGCGACAGAAACTCAATTACAAGCTTTTGCAAATCAAAAAAATACAGCTGCACAATTAGCGCTAAGTAAGTTTTATTTAGAACGTGGTGATTATACTCAGGCACAAGCAAATCTAGATTTGGTAAAAGCAAAGCTTAAATATCATGTATTGGTCCCACTGATTCAAACAGATATTTACTTAGGGCAAAATAAATTTGATCAGGCTTATAGTAGTATAAATTTTATTCAAAAAACGATGCCTGAAAATAGGGCACTATCTTACAAACTTGCAGAAGTTTTAATTCGGCAAGGGCAGGCTGCTCAAGCTCAAACATTAGTTCAAAGGTTTATTCATAAAAACCAGAGAGATATTGAAGGTTGGCAACTGTTGCAACAAGCAACAAACTTAGATAAAAGTTCGCCACTGCAAGCAATTAATGTGCTTTGTTACCGTGCTGAAGCTGAGTATTGGTCAGGATATGAAGAAAATGCAATTAAATCGATGTTGCACGCTCAGCGTTTAGCCAAAGGAAATTTAGCCATGTCAGCAAAAATTGACTCTCGCTTAAAACAAATGCAAGATGATCGCCGTATGAAAATTTAATCTTTATCAAGAATTAAGAGAAATAAAAATGATCAAAGGACAATGTTTGTGTGGTGCTGTGCAGTATCAATATTATGGTGAAATTGAAAACAGTATTTTATGCTATTGTAGTCATTGTCAGCAGGCGCAAGGTTCGATAGCTGGCTGGAACAGCCCACTTGACGAAACACAATTTAAAATTCTGTCAGGACATGATCAGCTCAAAGAGTATTTCCACACACCGAATAAAGCACGCGTATTTTGTCAAAATTGCGCAAGCCCACTTTATTCATATCGTACAGATTTACCTAATGTGATTCGTTTACGTCTAGGAACAGTGACCGATGGGAATCTTCCTGCACCAAAAGAAGAATTTTTTACTGAGCACAAACCAAACTTTATTGAATTAAGATAAGATGATCTGCGTAAAAAATCGCTGAGAAGTTAGAACATTTATGAAGAAAATTTTAGTTTTTATTTTTGCGATAAGCAGTGTGGGGATTAGCTCAGCAGCATCAGTTGAGCAATATGTGAATTCGGTTGAGAAAATTCGTAGTGTCTATGCACAGGATATTCGTAGTTTTTTACGTAGCCTTAATCCACAGATTTCACAGTTCACACCTGAGCAGCAAGCTCAGTATTGTGGTATTAATCAGCGTTATATTCAGGATATGTCAGATGCGATTGAAAAAAATCGCTCATCCTTGCCGCCACAATACGCAAATATGACTAAACAAGATGTAATTAAACAAGTCACTGAGTCAAATGAGATGCAAATGCTAGTGAAATATAATGTTCAGTGTGATTTTAAGTAAAAATAATCTCTTGGGTTCATTATTTAATGAATCCAATTTTTAAATAGAATAATTTGTATAAAATAGAGGAAATTAAGCAGATTAGCTTAATTTTGCTTTAATTTTGGCAGATACTTGTGCAGGATCGGCACGCCCGGCTATGATCGGACGTAGAGAATTCATCACCTTACCCATATCTTTCATGCTAGTAGCTTCTTGAGCAGCAATCGTTTGCTCAATGATGGAATCAAGTTCTTCCTCAGTCATAGCGGCTGGTAGAAATTGAGAAATAATCTCAACTTCGGCTTGTTCCTTACTAGCTAAATCATCTCGACCAGCGCCAGAAAAGGCCTTGATCGATTCTTTACGTTGTTTAATTTGCTTTTCAATGACCGCAAGAACCTGAGCATCGTCAAGCTCTATGCGCTCATCGACTTCGATTTGCTTAATTGCTGCTTGTACACCACGAATAACCGTTACTGTTGCCATATCTTTGGCACGCATTGAGTTTTTTAATACGTCAGTAATTTGGTTTTTTAAAGTATTCATAGTCTCTTCAGCAGTCAATCACAAATTAATTAGTAAAGGCGAGTAGTACGTACAGATTCGCGAGTCAATTTCTTTTGATAACGCTTAACTGCAGCAGCTTTTTTACGCTTACGCTCTTGAGTTGGTTTCTCATAGAATTCGCGCTTACGAACGTCAGCTAAAACACCCGCTTTTTCGCATGAACGCTTGAAACGACGGATAGCTACGTCTACTGGTTCGCCTTCTTTCAACTTAACTTGTGGCATGTAAAATCCTCTAAGATTATGGATAAGATCTAATGCACGATTGCACTAGATCGCAAGTGAAGGCCAGTATTTTACTCATTTACAACTCAGATCACAAGTCTATAATAGCTCTGTTATTATTTTTGATCGTTGTAAAGGCAGTTTAATGATTGTTTTGGGCTTAGAAACTTCGTGTGATGAAACTGGGTTAGCACTCTATGATAGCGAGCTCGGCTTACGTGGACAGGTTTTGTATAGCCAAATTAAACTGCATGCAGAATATGGCGGTGTCGTTCCTGAATTGGCTTCACGTGATCATGTTCGTAAGATGATTCCTTTGATTAATCAATTGCTTGAGCAGAGTGGTGTTAAAAAGCAAGAGATTGATGCTGTTGCCTATACCCGTGGTCCAGGATTGATGGGTGCACTGATGACTGGAGCGTTGTTTGGTCGCAGTTTGGCTTTTGCATTTAATAAACCTGCGATCGGTGTGCATCATATGGAAGGCCATATGCTTGCGCCATTGCTTTCGGAAACTCCACCGGAATTTCCATTTGTGGCTTTATTGGTTTCGGGTGGACACACTCAACTCATGGCAGCCTATGGAATCGGTCAATATGAATTGCTCGGTGAATCGATTGACGATGCAGCGGGTGAAGCCTTTGATAAAGTCGCAAAAATGATGAAATTGCCTTATCCAGGTGGGCCGAATATTGCGAAATTGGCGTTACAGGGTGATGCCAAGGCATTTGAATTCCCACGACCAATATTACATCAAGGTTTAGATTTTTCTTTTAGCGGTCTTAAAACTGCAGTTTCAGTACAACTGAAAAAGCTAGGTGAAGAGAGTCGTGATGCCGATGTGGCCGCTTCTTTTCAAGAAGCTGTTGTCGATACACTGGTTAAAAAATCAGTGAAAGCTTTAAAGCAAACAGGTTTAAAACGTTTGGTGATTGCAGGTGGTGTGAGCGCCAATCTAAGATTGCGCGAGCAATTAGAAACATCACTTAAAAAAATCAAAGCTCAAGTCTATTATGCTGAGCCTGCATTGTGTACTGATAATGGCGCCATGATCGCCTTTGCTGGATACCAACGTTTAAAAGCTGGGCAACATGATGGTTTAGCGGTGACGACGACACCAAGATGGCCAATGACTGAGTTACAACCGACCTAAAATACAATTCATCTTTCTATTGCTTGTTAGGCTGTGGGTAAATCTAGGTGGTTCTTATATTTACCTGACTATTCTTCTATTTAAAAAATCGAATCATTCATTTTATGCATAGCGAACGCGTACTGCCTACGCTATTGTATTTGAAGTATTGGATAAATTATTTTTTGATGAGCTAAAACTCATTGTGGAGTACAAAAGTTGAAAATTTCTTATATTTTTACATGTGGCCGATTAGAGTCTTTATTTAAGATTCTCTGCCTCACTCAACAAGGTGAGAAAAAGGTCGAGTCAAAAGAAAAGGTCGTTGAGCAATATAGAAAAGACATCGCTTTAGGACGTCCTTTTGAAGAAACTGAACTTTATCAAATAATTGAGCAAAGTGAAGAAAAAATTGTCATTAACCGCTTGAGTAATATTCTGCGTGAAAAACCTACTCAGCAGAAGGGCAGCTTTGATGCGGACGAATATAAGACTGGTGCATGGTCTGAGTTTAGTGATTATAAGCTGGCGGTTCGATTCTCAAATGCGAAAACCGAATTAAGTGAAAAGCACTTTGCAAAAACTGGTGAATATATGACCAGCCGTGGTATTGCGAAATTGACAGGTTTTAATCCAAGCAATATTAAGAATATGCTGCATCATAAAAGAAGTGTGGTGAGAAAAATGCTCACAACCTTAGAGAAGTTAGCAAAAGAGTATTAATATTTAAGCTGTATTTTTGATGCAGAGAAAATTTATTTTCTGCATCAATTCTGAATATCTCTAATCTTAAATAAAAAAATTAATTTGGTTTATCTGCTTTAGACAACAAGGCCAGACAGACAAAAATCAATGCCATACCAACCCAACCAATCGGTGCCAGTTGTTCGCCTACCAATAAGACTGCAAATAAAGCGGCAACCAGTGGTTCAAATAAGGTCAGTGTGGTCGCGGTACTGGCTGAAATAGTCTTTAAAGCGTAACCAAATAGCAGATAGCCAAGGAACATTGGAATCAGCATCATATAACCCACTACATACAGATTCACAGGTTCATCAAACAGGTTTGAGCCAGTAAAAAATAGTGTTGGTAATAAGATTAAAGCACCGAAGCCAAAAATTAATCCCATAGAGGCTTTTGAATCGACACCCCGATCAATCATTTTTTTAGCAGCCCATGAATATAAAGAATAGGTCAGTGCCGCGATCAGTCCGAGAATAATCCCAAAGGTTTTTTGGTCTGTAGTCATTATTTGTGTCGCACCTTGAGAGTGGGACTCTCCTAGAGATAACAGCAATACTCCTACAACACCAAAAACAAAACTAATAAACCATTTTCCTGAGAGTGCTTTTTTATCAAAGAACTTTTCCAGTATTGCTGTAAATAAAGGGGCTGAACCAATTGAAACGACAGTCCCAATCGTGATCCCCGCCATACGCATTGATGAATAAAAGGCGAGAGGATAGATCGCTACAGAGATCATGCCTATCAAAAGTAAAGGATAATAGGAGCCAATTTGAGGTAAATGACTGCGGATATTTCTATGGGCTAATAAAGCTTGTAATAAGCCACCGCCACCCATTGCGATTGCGCCAATCGCTAAAGGACTTAGATTGGGTGCGTAAGAGGCAGCAGTACCTGTCGTTCCCCATAAAATAGAGGCAATTAAAACGGCGATAAAGCCAGAATGAGTACTGAAATTAAAAAATGAACTACTCAATTTGAAATCTCGCGTTCTAATAAATTTTGAACCATTTGTTTTGCCGCAAATACTTTCTCACTGGAACTTTCTAAACCTGCACGGGCAATCGAGCCTTCTAATATGAAAGAAATAAGTAGCGCAAGTTGTTGGACTTTTTGCGGCTCTTTGAATAATTGTGATAAATGCCCAGCCACAATATTTTCGATTTCATCTTTATGATTTTTAACGGCTAAACGCTCAGGACTATGTGCAGGAAATTCGGCTGCTGCATTCAGTAAACCACAACCACGAAAACCTTTTTCATAGGCAAATTCAGCATGGTCTTGATAGGCATCAAATATAGCTAAAATACCATCCATAGGAGTTTTGATCTGAACTTTTCTTTTCTCATATAAGTCTAACCATTCTTGATGGCGAGCTTCGATATAACAGGTAATTAGGTCAGATTTGGTTGGAAAATTATTATATAAAGACATTTTCGCGACTTTCGCTTTGTCTGTAATGCTATTAATGCCTGTGTTAGTAATCCCATCGTTGTAGAACAGGATGGATGCTGCATCTAGGATTTTTTGTTTTGCGGATTTGGTGTTCATAATTAAATATAAATTAGGTATACCGATCTACCTATTATTATGGAAAAGTATAATAATTAGCAAGAGAAATTTATTGAATTGATTGATAGAAAGTTTTCTATGAGCTTAAAGGGATAGGATGGAGAGAGCTTTGATCTCCTCCATCACGACTTTATTTATTTGATAGTCTTTTTACTATGAATCAATGCTAAACCATAAATTGGCCATTTGTTTTCTGATTTGAGGTTATTGACCAACCAAGCAATCAGTACAAGAGAAGTTGCCCCGAATAATACTGGGAAGAATAAGAAACTCCAATGATATTCAATGGTATTTGCGGTAAGTAAAATCACGAGTGGGTTTGCACCAGCAGGTGGATGAACACAGCGCAATAATTGCATGGCAGCAATGGCACAGCCAACACAAAGTGCAATACTGATTGTGGTGATACCAAAAAGTTTAAGGAATAGTAAACCAATGAATGCCGAGATAAAGTGCCCAAGAATAACATTACGAGGTTGAGCTAACGGCGATTGAGATACTGCATATAACAGGACGCAAGTTGCCCCGAATGGTGCCATGATGAATAGATTATTTGTCAATTTACTGAGGAAAATCAGGATTAAAATACTCAGTGTTCCACCGATTAAGCTTCTAATTAGATCAATGGATTGTGGTGCTGGGGCGAGGTGCTCTTTACCTTGGAATATTGATAACATTTCATTCTCATTGAATGGTTGCTTTGAAGAGATGATATCGCTAAAATTAAAAACAGTACAGATCTGTACTATTTGAGTGAGTAAATTTTTATGTCTAAATCAGCCCACAAAATTTTGGATACAGCAGAAAAATTATTTTATGAAAATAGTTTTGTTGGTGTGGGTGTCGATTTAATTCGGGATGAGTCAGGCTGTTCAAAAACAACGATGTACACCTATTTTAAAAATAAAAATCAATTGGTGAAGTCCGTCTTAGAAGCGCGAGACCAAAAGTTTAGGAATAGTCTGGTTGCTTATGTTGCAGGTGAAACTGGGCGAGCAGCATTAGATAAATTGATTGATTGGCATCTGTTGTGGTTTCAAGAAGATAATTTTAAAGGATGTCTATTTGTTCGAGCAGTTGCCGAATCGCATGTGGGTGATCAAGACATCATCATAGTTTCGAAAGAGCATAAGATTTGGTTTCGGAACTTAATCGCTCAGTATTTGAGATCTATGCCAAATGCAGATGCATTAGTTGAAATTATTTATACCTTAATTGAAGGATTAATTAGCCGCTTTTTAGTTGAAGGCTATGATGTCAAAGTTGCAGCAGAGATCAAAAATTCAATCAGGCAAATTGTTGATACTTTTATTTTAATTGATCTTAATCAAAAAGAAGTTTAAGCCTAAAGCTATAAGCCTTTGGATCATGTCCAAAGGCTTGTTTTACCTAATTAAAAGCTTTTAATCTTTAAAAGCATTTTGATTTTCGACATCAATATATTCAAGATAACCACGACCTTGAACTTTTTGGTTTTGATATTCACCCGTGAAAGTGTATGCACTTGCATAACCGATCCCATGACCATAGCGGTATGGGCTGTCGACTTCTGCAATAATGTCGAGCAGTTTGTTGTTGGTATCATCCTTCACAGACCATGAAAACAATTGCGGTAAACGCATTTTCTTACCATTTGGGGAAACATAATCATCAACTTGATGTGAAATAATTTTAAATTCCACGTTGGTATACACTTCAGCAGGTTGATCTGTGTGGCGAACATGTAAGCTGTATGCCGCTGGTTGACCTAAAATATCGGCTTTGGTTAAAAGTAGTTGAGTGGTTTCTGTTAAATTAATGATTTGATATGTAAAAAAATCGAGAGGGAGTTTATAGGCTTCAGGCAGCAATTTTTTAACGATACCATGTGCGCCTGCGGCTCTGGCATATTCATAGGTACATAAGCCTTCTGCGAGGGTCGTTTGTCCTTGGTATTCGAGTTGCCCTTTAAATTTTGACAATAAACTAAAGTGATCATAAATCGGGGTTTTTATAAACCAAGAGACTTGATCGGTAACATCCAAATCAAACTCAAAATTTAAGCCATGATAAGCACCTTTGAGGTGAATATTGGGTAAAGTGCCCTCAATCGAAACTTCTTGTCCCAACTCAATTTGCCAACCATTTTCTTGAATATGAGTCTCTTCAGGCATGATATAGGCTTTTAATAGATGTTCATCTAAGGCGGCAGTACTTGAAAAGAGAGTTGCAGTCTTGCGTGGATCACCTAAGGTAATTTCATCATGATCAAAAGCCAATGCCCCAGGCGTACCAAGCAAGATCATAATATTCAAATAACGATGTGGCTCAGGTAGTAGTGGAAAGAAGATGCCATAGTGTGTCCATGTATAGAATTTTTCTTCAGTTCTAGGACGAATGATTTCTGGTGCAGAAAAAGGACTCGTTGAATATTTAATCGCTTGGTCTAAGGTGCTTTGTGCGAGTAATAAACTTTTACCCAAAATTTTGCTTGTGAGGGATGAGGGTGGCAATTGTTTTTTCATCTTGTTTCCTACGTTCTTTCCAGACTGAAAAGCTAGGTTATGAAAAACAATTGCCTTTGCTAAGCGGAAATAAGGACAAAGCCAAAGCTTTTTAGGACAATCTCCCTAAGCTTTGTTAGACAATTTTTCAAGGTTTTGCGAGCCAATCCAGTGTTTAGAGAACTGGTAAGCTGCACGCCCTGAACGCTGCCCACGAGCTTGGCACCATTTCAAACTTTCAGCACGAACAATGTCGTTATATTCCAAATTTGCTTGAACAATATAATGCTCAACAATTTCTAAATACAGTTGTTGATCCATTGGATAGAAGGAAAGCCACATACCAAAACGATCAGACAGTGAAATTTTTTCCTCAATCGCTTCCTGTGGATGTAATTCGGTATATTGAGGAACATCCACTTTACGCACAGGCGTATTTTCATGCATAAATTCAGGTAGTAAATGACGGCGGTTACTGGTTGCATAAATAATAAAATTACTTGAACCCGATTGAAGTGAGCCATCCAAGACACTTTTTAAACTACGATAATTTTCATCTTCTGCGTTAAACGCAAGATCGTCACAATAAACAATAAATTTTTCAGGGCGATGTTCTATTAATTTTTGGATTTTAGGTAAATCAGAAAGATCATCTCGTTCAATTTCAATTAAACGCAAACCTTGTGCTGAATATTCTGTGAGTAAAGCACGAACAATCGATGATTTCCCTGTACCACGTGAACCTGTGAGTAAAACATCATTGGCAGGTAAGCCATTGAGAAACTGTAAAGTATTTTGAATAATCTTGGCTTTTTGGCGTTCAATTCCTTTTAGATCTTCTAAATACATTTTTTTAGGTTGTTGAATTGCAAATAATTGTTGATTTTCCCATCGAAAAGCAATCGCAGAAAAATCTGTTGGTTGTTTAGGAGCAGGGAGAACTTGTTGTAACTGTGTCAAAACACTAGATAAAGATTGAAGAATAGATTCGGGTAAATCAAGGATAGCCATAAACACAAACCAAACTCAGTGATTAATGATTAGGGATACTATCATTGCTATAGCTGAAATGAAGAAAATATCATTAAAAATGTTGCAAACGGTCAATTTTACCCTTGATTGTTGGTGCTGCTTTTTGCATTGTATAAGTGCGAGATGATAAGAATATAATGAAAAATAGGAATGCTAATGTTCAATAGAGCTCAAGAAAAAAGAAATACATATCAATTGCATAGAGTCGATATGTTAAAAGAGAGCTTGCAACATGCGAGTTCTTATGCGGAATGGAAAGAAATTGCACTAAAACTGGACGAAGAAGCGGGGCATGAAGCATGGAAATATGACAATCAATCGCCTTACTTTGATGCAGAAATTTTGTCTAAACGATATAACTTATTAAAAAAATATCGAATGCAACATCGAACTTTAGATTTAATTTATGTTCTTCGTGAAGGCTTATCTTATGACTTCGCCAATATTGGCCATCCAATGTTATTTGCACAAACCTATATTGGTACGAAAAGAATTATCGAAAACTATGTTGAAGAAATGAGTGAATGTCTTCGCTATTTAGCTTCTAGTGAATGTATTACTTTTCAACTCAAGGAAAAAATTCAATTTTTTAAAGAATGTCAAAGAGCCTATGGACAACCTGCACTTATGTTTTCTGGTGGTGCGACACTGGGTTTATTTCATACAGGTGTATGTAAGGCTTTGCTCGAACAAGATTTGATGCCTCGAGTCCTGTCTGGTTCAAGTGCAGGGGCGATCATGACTGGAATGTTGGGGGTATCCTCGGCTGATAAAATTCCAGAACTGCTCAAAGGTGAACATTTTTTTAGTGATGCTTTTAAATTCAGGAAAATTTCAGAGCTAATTCGAGGGCATGGTGGTATTGCTGATGTCATGTATTTGAAAAAATTCCTGATGCAAAATTTGGGTGATGTGACATTTGCAGAAGCCTATCAACAGTCAAAGCGACATATTAATATTGTAATTGCCCCGTATAACACAGCGCAAAACCCGCGGATTATGAATGCACTCACTGCGCCGAATGTTTTGGTGTGGAGTGCTGTTTTAGCATCTTGTGCTGTACCTGTATTATTTCCGCCTGTGCACTTAACTAGTAAACGTTATGACGGTCAGCATACACCTTATTTGGCCAATACCAAATGGGTGGATGGGAGTATGCGTAGTGATTTTCCACAAGAAAAAATGGCTCGTTTGTATAATATAAATTACACCATTGCCAGCCAAGTAAATCCGCATATCGTGCCATTTATGCAAAGTGATACTGATCGGTTTCGTCGCGATGTTTTAAACTGGCCTGAACGACTTATTCGACATCAAGGCAAAGCAATTGCAATGGAAGTCATGGATTTAACACGTAATTATATGGGCGGTTTTTTCCCTATTCGCCGTATTTTAGATCATGGATATGGCATTTTAGGGCAGCGTTATTACGGCGATGTAAATATTATTGCGCGCTATGGTTTAAGACACTATAGCTATATGCTTAAAAATCCACGTCCGAAGCTCTTTAAGGTTTTGCAGCAAGAGGGAGAGCGAGCGACATGGCCGAAGATTTCATCTATTGAAATTCACGCACGCATTGGTAAAACGATTGAGCATTGTTTAACATCACTGCGTAAGCAGCAAGAAAAGCAACAGAATGAGTTTTACTACGTTGATCTTTGATTCAAATATTCAACTGGATAATTTGAGTCTAAGTACTAAACCTGAAAGCTATGCTTTTGGGCGGCGTTTATATCGTTGCCAGATTGAGCAACAACAATATTGGCTTAAATTTCATTTAATCAATAGCCATGATGTTTTAGAGCAAGCGTTTGAGCGAGAATTAAGTTTCTATCAACAAAACTCTCAAGTTAGACATAGTTTTTTATTGCCCCATCAAATTATACCACTTTGTCATATTAAACATGACGATGACTTTCCACAGCATGGGGTAGGGTTGCTTAGTGTTGCTACAAATATATTTTTTAGTCATATTCAGGCAACGGATAGCATCCAAGTTATCTACTATAAAATTTTAACTGCGCTGCAAGCGATTGAAAGTATGCATCAATTAGGTTGGGTTCATGGCGATTTTAAAGCAGAGCATTTTCGATTATATGAAAACTCATGCAGGCTCATTGATTTTGAACAAAGTTATCAATTACAGCCAATCCAAAATTTAACCGCAACTCCTCATTATATGGCACCTGAGCTTTTTCATGGGAAGCCAAAAACCGTACAAACTGATTTATATGCTTTTGGCATCATTGTTTATGAGTGGTTATCCCAAAGCAAATTAACTGCAAAAAACTACCATGAATGGGCCGTCCTACATTGCCAGAAATTGGAAATTGAATTACCTGATGAATTGCGGTGTTTTTTGCCTTTATTAACAGGCTTATTGCAGAAACATGTAAAACAGCGATTTAGCTCAGCGATAGAGGTAAAAAATTGTTTAAATACGATTGATTTGCTGTAAAAATAAACATAAATGTTTGATTTGAATATTATATGTGCATTTGGTAGAGTTTTTTGTCAGAAAGACTTGTCATAGCGAATGTTTCTCACTAATATGCATACCCATCGGGGGCGTGGCGAAATTGGTAGACGCACTGGATTTAGGTTCCAGCGCCGCAAGGTGTAAGAGTTCGAGTCTCTTCGCCCCCACCAAATTTAAAAAGCAAGAGTTTCTTGCTTTTTTTATGATTAAATCAGAAATGAATTGATCATGCAGTTATAGAGGATTGGTGTAATGGTAGCATGACGGTCTCCAAAACCGTTCGTCAAGGTTCGAGTCCTTGATCCTCTGCCAAATATTAAAAGGAACTTTAAATAAGTTCCTTTTTTTATTTCAAGAATTTTTTCATTTGTATATGAAAAAAGCATTAGCTTTCAGATGCATAGTTTTTTTATAAAAAAGGCTTGTCAGCAAGAAAGTTTATCACTAATATACACATCCATCGGGGGCGTGGCGAAATTGGTAGACGCACTGGATTTAGGTTCCAGCGCCGCAAGGTGTAAGAGTTCGAGTCTCTTCGCCCCCACCAATTTTATGATTAAT
>NZ_BMDV01000001.1:527715-538611 GCF_014636095.1 Acinetobacter modestus | reverse complement strand
CAGAAATGAATTGATCATGCAGTTATAGAGGATTGGTGTAATGGTAGCATGACGGTCTCCAAAACCGTTCGTCAAGGTTCGAGTCCTTGATCCTCTGCCAAATAAATAAAAAGCCATTGTATTTACAAGGGCTTTTTTATTTTCTCAATTTGATGCTTGAGTAAAAGCATAGAAATATTTGCTCAAAGCATACATAGCCTGTTTTGACCTATATAAAAAGACTAGGTAACACATAGGCTTCCTAGTCTTAACTTTCTTATTTTATATATTGATCGATTATGGTGTTGCTAATGCAGTTGCCAAAAGTGGTAAATTTTGCCCTGTAGCAGCAGCTAAAATAAAGTTTTGGCTAGCTGTGGTAATCGTCCATTTTTGATTATTTCCACTGCCACAACCGTATGTGATTAAAGTACCACGACCATCTGCGGCTGGCGCACCACCACCACTCAAATCGAGGCAAGAATTACCTTGACGGAATTGCTGTGTTGACCCTGTTACAGGTGTTTCCCAAATCTGATTGCTTACACCATTATTACAGCTAGCAAGGGTTGCACCTGATAAACAGAGCTCAGGATATTGTACGCTATGGATTTTACCTACAGCATCATAAACCCATAAACTAGCGTTATCACCTGTACAGCCATTTTTGCCACTCATATATACGCTTGGTTTTCCTGTGCTGCTCGAAATTTCTGTTTTGAGACATGCCAAATTCATGTTTGGCATAACCAACATAGTGGCACCAGCCAATGGATTACTATTGGAAAGACTAAGTTGGGCAACAAAGCTTTTTAAAGCAGTATGAGCAGCGCTCACATTTGCTGTTAAGTCACTACGATATACATTGACCCAGCGGTTTAAGCGATATAGCTGTTCTTGTTGGTTGCTAAAACGTTCTAATTCTTGCTGCGCAGTTGTTGAAAGTTCGTTTTTAAAATTCTTATAAGAATCATAAAGAATTTTATTATTTGGAGATAAATTAGCGATGAGCTTGCCTTGATTGCTGAGTAAAGCTTGTTCTAATTGTGGGAGTTCAACTTTGCGTAAAGCTTTATAACCTTGTTCCTTACCAATCGTTACAGCAGCAGGTAGAGGTTGGGCATAACTTGGAATAACAATTGATGAAAGTTTATTGGCTTGTTCATTGGCGCGTTTACAGTATAAATCAACGCTCAGTGGTGCATCGCTTTGAGCCAAATTAATGTGCAATTTATTTGCATTTCCATTCATTCGATTTGGTGCGAGCGCAATGTTTTCCTCAGCTTTTAGTACATATTTGACATTGATCCAACAGCTTGCATTTGCAAGACCTAGTTGTGCTTGAGGGAGTGAGAACACATTCCCCCAATTACCACGTGCTGCAGGATAAAGCAGACCGACTTGGTTAACAGGGTCATAGCCACCTAAAATGGTAAAAATTGGTACACCAAATTGAGTAGGTTTTAAATAATTGCCATCTGGGCGGTTGTACCAAACTTGATTTGAGTTTGGAACTTTAGGTTGAGTGACATCCATTTGGCGAGTTGTCGCGTTCCAACGCTTATATCCTGTTGGAGAGTTGGAATCCCAAACTGCACGATCAAATGCTGGTTGAATTTTTTGCTGTGTGCTGTAACCCGTGTAATGGGTAAAACGGGAAAGGGAGCTAGAGTAATTACCTCCTGCCATAGCATCAGTGCCGTAAGTATAGGCATTTTGGAAAATTGGCGTTCCACCTAAGCGATTTTCTAGATTTGTATTATTCCAGTTTAAATTGCCTCGCATACGGTTGCGATAAGCAATATAACCCCATCCACTGTCTGGATGATGAGCTGACCAAAAGTAGTTTTCACCATTTTGTCCAGGATAATGCCCTAAACCATAGTGATGCCCAATTTCATGACTAAATTCATTACCCACAGAATCGATCAGCGTTAAGATACCATTACCACCGCTTAAGCCGTGATTGACATCACCATTTTGGTATTTACCCCAAGCATGGTGAATGACTGCACTTTGAGTCAGTTGAGGTTGTTCTTGGCTTGACATTGATGCACTGGTTACACCCCAGTTTGCAAGGTTAATTCCTGTACTAAATGTTGATTTAGCAGTATTTTCTCGCATATCACCACTATAGACATCACCTGTTGTGGCGCTTTTGTCATTATAAATGACACCACTTGCAACCATGACTTGATTCAGTTGCATGTCATCATACTTTGTGACGATCATTTTTGCCGCAGGAATCGTTTCAAAATAATCAGTACCCGCTTTTTCTGGTTCGTTCAGCATATAGTGACCGCTAGATTGTCGAGGTGCGGTGAGCATGCCCAAACGAATGCTTTGAACCACTAATTCACCCGGCGCTCCAAAATCAATCGATTGTGTATCGAGTCGCCCATTTTTAAGACTAACAGGATCTACAATACGAATATTTAAACCTGGTTTGACTTCATCCCAGTTAAGGGCTGCTGTCCATGTGCGTTTAGAGTATTGAACTCTTGGGCGAGCATCGCCGTTAGATTGGTCTGAGGCGGGGATTTGAGTGGGTTCTTGTAATGCAACACGACGTATTAAACGACTATTTAAATAGATTTCTGCATTCAGTTGTTGCACCTCACCCATGTCGGTATTTGGGGTGACTAAAAGGAGAGCATCTTTTTCACTGGTAAGACGAGGCATACTTTTCGCCTCGTTACCATTTGGATCTACTGTGTGGTTTTGTGCAAATTGGATCATTGCTGCAAAACTACCGACAAGATCATTACGCAAAGGTCGTGTATTACCCTGTAAGTCGTAATCGTAGAATCCCAATGTATTTGAATCAAAAACATCTTTATTTGGCTCAGGATAAGCACCTGTTGTCGTAAGTGCTTTTGCTTGACCATTTGTCGCCGAATCAGTTTTATTATTATCAGTTGTTTCTTGAGAGTTTCCTCCACAACCAGATAATAATAAGAGTGAAATACATAAGCTTAATGTACTTATTGAGGGTTTTGTCACATTTCTCATATTTTAATTAACCGAGTTAATAAAGTGTTAAATAGGGATTAATTTTAAAATAATATAACCTATATTTAATTGATGAGTATATATATTCGATATAAAGTACATATATTATTTCCGTGATATTGTTCTTATTTTTTTAACCAAGTGTTAATGTTGCTTTGTAAATTTTTAATATGGATGTGGTGTTCTCAAAACATAAGATTATGTTATTGAATGACATTTTTTGACACATTTTAGCAAAAATTATAATTATTAATGGTTTGTTAAGCTTGTTTTATTGAGCTTTAAATTAATTTATTAATTATCTTTAGTCTTAATTAAAAATGCAGTGGGTTTTAAATTAAATATAATTAATGTATCTTTGTGATTATTTTGTGTGTCTCCTTTATTATTTAAAATTCATATCTTAAATAATGTGTTTAATTGCCTTTATTATATTAAAAATGATAGAGGGGACACATAATTCTTATATTTTTGAGTCCATTTTTTAAATGGAAGTTTTAAGTTTGGCGCTGATATTAATTTGGGGGTGGCGTAGAAATGAATAAAGTTTATAGAACTGTATGGAATAAAAGCTTAGGTTGTTGGCAAGTGACTTCGGAATTAACACGAAGTCATTCGCGAGGCGGTCAGAGTTCAACGGTGACAGGGCATGTTAAAGAGACAAAAACTTGGTTTCAGACCCTACGTTTATCTTTATTAAGTTTAGCACTGCTTCCGATTTCACTTTGGGCAGGAGTATCTGATATACAATTGCCAACAGGTGGTAATGTCACAGTTGGCTCTGCACAAGTGAGTCAAAATAATAATACGTTAAATGTTCATCAAAATAGTCAAAATGTAGGTATCCAGTGGGATAGTTTTAACATTGGGCAAAATGCGACAGTCAATTTCTATCAGCCGAATACATCTTCGATTGCAGTAAATCGTGTTTTGGATAGTAACGCCAGTCAAATAATGGGAAAACTGAATGCCAACGGGCAAGTTTTTTTATTGAATCCGAATGGTGTGATTTTCTCTAAAACGGCACAAGTGAATGTCGGTGGGATTGTGGCATCAACATTGAATGTCACAGATAGTGATATTATCAGTGGAAAATTTAAGCTTCAAAATCAGGGGAATGCTGCCAGTATTGAGAACTATGGCTCGGTTATTGCCAATGGTGGTGTCGTTGCATTTATTGCACCAACCGTCATCAATGAAGGGCAGATTCAAGCACATAATGGTGTGATCCATTTAACCGCAGCAGATCAAATCACCTTAAAATTACAAGATGGTCAACTGACTGAATACAAAGTTGAAATTGGGACATTGCAAGGTCTGATTGATAACCGTGGCGCGATTCTTGCCAATAACGGTGCAATTTATTTAACTGCAAAAGCCAAAGATAGCTTAAGCAAAGCCGTGGTGAATCACAGCGGTATTATTGAAGCCAATCGTTTGAGTCAAAATGCCAAAGGTGAAATTGTTTTGCTTGCGGATATGCAACAAGGCACAACTAATGTCAGTGGTGTTTTAAAATCAGAAGGTCGCAATGGTCAGGCTGGTGGTTTCATTGAAACCAGTGCAGCGCAGGTGAAAATTGAAGATAGCACACACGTTTCGACTTTATCTGATGGCGGTAAAACAGGAACGTGGCTGATTGACCCAACTGATTTTAGTATCAATGCTGGCTCGGCTGCTCAAACTGGTAGTGGTATTGGTGCAACGACATTACAAAATAATTTGAACAGCACCTCCGTCATTTTAGAAACACAAAATGCTGGGTCAGAAAAGGGGGATATTAATGTTAATGCGGCAGTTACATGGAATAAAGACACTACACTGACGCTAAAAGCACATCATGATATTAATGTGAATGCCAGTATTACAGCACAAAACCAAGATGGTAAAGTAGTGTTGTTATATGGGCAAAATGGCAAGGAGAGTGCAAATTATTATATTAAAAATGGCGCTAAGATAAATTTAAAAGCAGGGCAAGATTTTAGTACGCAAAAAGGTACGGATGTCAGCAAACGTATTGATTATAAGGTTGTGACTGATTTACAGGCTTTACAAAATATCAATAATGCATTGGCAGGTAATTACGTACTTGGAACAGATATTGATGCCACAGTGACCAAAGACTGGGGTGTTGGAGCCGAAAAAGGCTTTAATCCACTCGGTAATGAATTTGATTATTTTACAGGACGTTTTGATGGCTTAGGGCATACTGTGAGTCATCTCACAATCAATCGACCTTATAGTTATGATGTGGGATTGTTTGGACATATTGATGGTGCTGTAGTTCGTAACGTCGGTTTGGTTGGCGGTTCAGTGATTGGTGATAGTTTTGTTGGCGGTTTGGTCGGGCAAAGTACACATCAGAGTTTGGTTGAGAATGTATTTAATACAGGAACGGTTCAAGGTTATGGGACTGTTGGTGGTCTAGTCGGAGGAAACTTTGATGGCAGTACTATTAAAAATGTTTATGCGACGGGGAATGTCACTGGGGCACAAAACTCAACTTATATCGGTGGTTTAGTTGGAGGCAATGATGGTGCAGTTATCGAGAATGTCTATGCCTCTGGAAATGTGAATGGTACAGATATTGTTGGTGGTCTAGTTGGAGATAACAATCATGGCGGCACAATCAATAATGCCTATGCAACAGGGACAGTATCTGGCGAGAAAAATGTCGGTGGTTTAGTTGGAAATAACTATTATGACGCCGAGGTCAAAAATGCTTATGCGACTGGAGCAGTCACAGGTAATGATCGTGTTGGTGGCTTGGTTGGAGAAAACCTTGCTGCAAAGATTGAAAATACCTATGCACTTGGAAAAGTGACAGGGGCGACAGCCGTAGGTGGTTTACTCGGCAAAAATGTTCAGGGTGTTGTAACCAATAGTTATTGGGATAAAAATAAAACAGGACTAGATACCAGTTCAGGCAGTGCGAATACCAGTGGTTTGACCAGTGATGAAATGTTCAATGCCAATAAATTTGTTGGCTTTGATTTTGATAAAATTTGGGCAAATGCTGATAATCAAACTACGCCGTATTTTAAAGATCATATTGGTCCAAACCAAGTCGTTAACAAACAAGATCAATTGGGTGGTTACTACAGCGTTATCCAAAACCTAAATCAACTACAAAATATAAATCAAAATCTTGCAGGTAATTACTTACTGGGCAATGATATTGATGCCAAAAACTCACAGTTTTGGGGTGATGCAAATGGTATTGGCTTTAATCCGCTTGGTGATAGTAGTCATGCTTTTACAGGTAAATTAGATGGTTTAGGTCATCAAATTTCAGATTTATATATTTATCGTGAAACCACGGATAACGTTGGCTTATTTGGCTATATTCAGAACGCCAATCTTAAAAACTTTGGTGTCGTGAATAGCAATATCAAAGGTCAAAACCATGTAGGTGCTGTTGTTGGAAGCAGTACACAGAATTCACAACTGTATAGCATTTATAGTACTGGATCGGTTGTAGGTACGGGTGATGCTGTGGGGGGATTGGTTGGGCAGCAACAAGATGGTTCAAAAATAGAAAGTGCATATTCAACCAGTCAAGTTAGAGGTCAGAACCATGTTGGTGGTTTGGTCGGTACTAATCAAAATGCAATCATTAAAGATACCTATGCAACTGGTGCTGTGAGTGGATTGAGCAATGTTGCTGGCTTAGTGGGAAGTAACCAAAACCAAGCAACGATCCAAAATGCCTATGCCACTGGGCGTGTTACAGGGAATAGTCTGATTGGTGGTTTAGTTGGAAATAATAACAACGCAACTGTGAGTAATGGTCACTGGAATAAAGAGACTACGCTGCAAAATGACAGCGCAGGGAGTAGTGCAAGTTTTGGTTTGACTAATGCTGAAATGAAAGATGCATCTAAATTTACTTTCCTTGACGCAGATAGCAAATTAGGAGGGAAACAGACGGCATGGCGTATTTATGACGGTCTAAGCGTACCTTTACTACGCAGCTTTTTGACGACTAAGGATTTATCTGTTACGGATAAGACCACAACCTATACAGGCAAAGAACAACACTTTGCTGATGTATGGGGATTAGACAGCAGCAAATATACTGCCAATGGTCAAACCAGTGGAACAGATGCAGGTCTTTATAAAGCGATTTATTATAGTGATAACCAACATGGCTATGATTTCATTGGAAATGAAGGCACTTTAACGATTAATAAAGCCAAAGTTACCGTTACTGGAAATAGTGATTCAACAATCTATAACGGTAAAACTCAATCAATTAATAATCCACATTATATGGTTGATGGATTGGTGAATGGGGAAGCTGAGTCCTTACTTGGAAATATCGCGATAACAGGTGCTTCAGGTAAAGATGCAGGAACTTATACCAATAAGGTGACTGGCGAAAATAGCAGTACCAAAAACTATGATATAGAGTATGTTGATGGTAAGTTTGTTATTAATAAAAAGAAAGCAACGGTTTACGCACTGGATGAAACGCGTGAATATAATGGTTTTAACCAACAAATTAATAGTTTCCGTGCAGATGGCTTAGTTGATGGAGAAACTGAGTCTGTTTTAGCGGTGAATGCTGTTGCAACACGTAAAGATGCCGGAAATTATGTGCATGCCGTTGCTTATAGTAATGCAGCAAAAGGCGATAAAAACTATGATCTTACTTTTGTAAATGGTACATATACCATTACCAAAGCCACTGCCACAATTAAAGGAAATAGCCTAGCAACGATCTATAATGGTCAGGTACAGAATGTCGCTGGATTTACGATTTCAGGCTTGAAAGGCAATGATGCAAACAATCAAGCAAATATCTTTAGTGGTGTTACTGCTTCTGGTGCGAGCGATCGAAATGCAGGTAGTTATACCAACACTGTAGCTGGAGCAGCATCAACTACGAACTATAATATCGTATATGAAAATGGTTCACTTAATATTGCCAAAAAGCAAATCACAGGCGTATTAATAGCTCAAGACAAAGTCTATGACGGTACAACCAATGCGATTGTAAACGGTAGCTTGAATGCAAGTGATGTGATCACAGGCGATCAAGTTAGTGTTGGAACAACAGGACAGTTTGTAGATAAGAACGCAGGTCAGAACAAAGTTGTCACGGCTTCAAGTAGCTTGGTTGGATTAGATGCAGGCAACTATGAACTCACCACCAATGGACAAGTCACCGCCAATATCAGCAAGAAGCAAATCACAGGCAGCATCACTGCTCAAGACAAAGTCTATGACGGTACGACTAGTGCGATTGTGAATGGCAGCTTGAATGGTCTGATCACAGGTGACCAAGTTAACCTAAATGCGCAAGGACAATTTGCCGATAAAAATGCAGCTTCGAATAAGACGGTCAATGTATCAAGCAATTTAAGTGGTACAGATGCAGGCAACTACGATCTTGCAGCGAATACCTCAGCACAAGCCAACATTAGCAAGAAACAAATCACAAGTGTATTAACCGCTCAAGATAAAGTCTATGACGGTACAACCAGTGCGATTGTGAATGGTAGCTTGAACGGCTTAATTACAGGAGATCAAGTCAGCCTGAATGCGCAAGGACAATTTGCTGATAAGAATGCGGGTTCAAACAAGAATGTAAATGTATCAGGTAATTTAAGTGGTACAGATGCAGGCAACTACGATCTTGCAGCGAATACATCTGCACAAGCCAACATCAGTAAGAAGCAAATTACAGGCAGCATCACTGCTCAAGACAAAGTCTATGATGGTACAACCAGTGCGATTGTGAATGGTAGCTTGAACGGTTTAATTACAGGTGATCAAGTTAATCTGAATGCGCAAGGACAGTTTGCCGATAAAAATGCAGCTTCGAATAAGACGGTCAATGTATCAGGTAACTTAAGTGGTACAGATGCAGGCAACTACAATCTTGCAGCGAATACATCTGCACAAGCCAATATCAGCAAGAAACAAATCACAGGTGTATTAACCGCTCAAGATAAAGTCTATGACGGTACAACCAGTGCGATTGTGAATGGCAGCTTGAACGCAGGTGGTGTGATCACAGGTGATCAAGTTAGTGTTGGTACAACAGGGCAATTTGTAGATAAGAACGCAGGTCAAAATAAAGTTGTCACGGTTTCAAGTAGTTTGGTTGGATTAGATGCAGGTAACTATGAATTAAGTACTAGCGGACAAGTGACTGCCAATATCAGCAAGAAGCAAATCACAGGCGTATTAACGGCTCAGGATAAAGTCTATGACGGTACAACCAGTGCGATTGTGAATGGTAGTTTGAATGGTTTAATTACAGGTGACCAAGTCAACCTGAATGCGCAAGGACACTTTACTGATAAAAATGCAGGCGCGAATAAAAATGTAAATGTATCAGGTAATTTAAGTGGTACAGATGCGGGTAACTATAGCTTACAAGCCAATAGTCAAACCCAAGCCAATATCAGTAAGAAACAAATCACAGGTAGTATCACCGTTCAAGATAAAGTTTATGACGGTACGACTAGTGTGATCGTCAATGGTAGCTTGAATGGTTTGATCACAGGTGATCAAGTCAACCTGAATGCACAAGGACAATTTGCAGATAAAAATGCTGGTTCAAACAAAAATGTAAATGTATCAGGAAACTTAACGGGTACAGATGCAGGTAACTACGATCTTGCAGCGAATACATTCGCGCAAGCCAATATCAGTAAGAAACAAATCACAGGCGTATTAACGGCTCAAGACAAAGTTTACGATGGTACAACCAGTGCGATTGTGAATGGCAGCTTGAACGCAGGTGGTGTGATCACAGGTGATCAAGTCAGTGTTGGTACAACAGGACAATTTGTAGATAAGAACGCAGGTCAAAATAAAGTTGTCACGGCTTCAAGTAGCTTGGTTGGATTAGATGCAGGTAACTATGAATTAAGTACTAGCGGACAAGTGACTGCCAATATCAGCAAGAAACAAATCACAGGCGTATTAACAGCTCAAGACAAAGTCTATGACGGTACAACCAATGCGATTGTAAACGGTAGCTTGAATGGTTTAATTACAGGTGACCAAGTCAACCTGAATGCGCAAGGACAATTTGCTGATAAAAATGCAGGTTCAAATAAGACAGTTAATGTATCAGGTAATTTAAGTGGTACAGATGCAGGTAACTACGATCTTGCAGCGAATACATCAGCACAAGCCAACATCAGCAAGAAGCAAATCACAGGTGTATTAACAGCTCAAGACAAAGTGTATGACAGTACAACCAGTGCGATCGTCAATGGTAGTTTGAACGGCTTAATTACAGGTGATCAAGTCAACCTAAATGCCCAAGGACAGTTTGCCGATAAGAATGCAGGTTCAAATAAGAATGTAAATGTATCAGGTAATTTAAGTGGTACAGATGCAGGCAACTATAGCTTACAAGCCAATAGTCAGACTCAAGCGAGTATCAGTAAGAAACAAATCACAGGCGTATTAACGGCTCAAGACAAAGTTTATGATGGCACAACTAATGCAATCGTCAATGGCAGCTTGAATGCAAGTGATGTGATCACAGGCGATCAAGTTAGTGTTGGAACAACAGGACAGTTTGTAGATAAGAACGCAGGTCAGAACAAAGTTGTCACGGCTTCAAGTAGCTTGGTTGGATTAGATGCAGATAACTATGAACTCACGACCAATGGACAAGTCACCGCCAATATCAGCAAGAAGCAAATCACAGGCAGCATCACTGCTCAAGACAAAGTCTATGACGGTACGACTAGTGCGATTGTGAATGGTAGTTTGAATGGTTTGATTACAGGTGACCAAGTTAACCTGAATGCGCAAGGACAATTTGCTGATAAAAATGCAGGTTCAAACAAGACAGTTAATGTATCAGGCAATCTAAGTGGTACAGATGCAGGTAACTACGATCTTGCAGCGAATACCTCAGCACAAGCCAACATT
>NZ_BMDV01000001.1:374609-527705 GCF_014636095.1 Acinetobacter modestus | reverse complement strand
ATCACAGGCAGCATCACTGCTCAAGACAAAGTCTATGACGGTACGACTAGTGCGATTGTGAATGGTAGTTTGAATGGTTTGATTACAGGTGACCAAGTTAACCTAAATGCCCAAGGACAATTTGCCGATAAAAATGCAGCTTCGAATAAGACGGTCAATGTATCAAGCAATTTAAGTGGTACAGATGCAGGCAACTACGATCTTGCAGCGAATACCTCAGCACAAGCCAACATTAGCAAGAAACAAATCACAAGTGTATTAACCGCTCAAGATAAAGTCTATGACGGTACAACCAGTGCGATCGTCAATGGTAGCTTGAATGGTTTGATTGCAGGTGATCAAGTTAATCTGAATGCGCAAGGACAATTTGCTGATAAGAATGCAGGCTCAAACAAGAATGTAAATGTATCAGGTAATTTAACAGGTACAGATGCAGGCAACTATAGCTTACAAGCGAATAGTCAGACTCAAGCGAATATCAGTAAGAAACAAATCACAGGCGTATTGACAGCTCAAGACAAAGTTTACGACGGTACAACCAGTGCAATTGTAAATGGTAGCTTGAACGGTTTGATCACAGGTGACCAAGTCAATCTGAATGCGCAAGGACATTTTGCAGATAAGAATGCAGGCTCAAACAAGAATGTAAATGTATCAGGCAATTTAACTGGTACAGATGCAGCCAACTATAGCTTACAAGCAAATAGTCAGACTCAAGCAAGTATTGCAAAAGCCAAAGCACAAGTCATTGGTAATAGTTTAACGACGATTTATAACGGTCAGCAACAACATGTCACTGGTTTCACTGCTCAAGGCTTAGTGAATGGAGAAGGTGCTGAAGTTTTAACAAATGTAACGGCGACAGGTGCAAGCGCTATTTCAACAGGGAACTATCAGAATCAGGTCGGCGGTCATGATCAGAACTATGATCTGACATTTACTGCTGGAATGTTGAAAATTGAAGCGCCATTGGTTGATCCAAAACCACCTATCGTACCTGAAAAACCGAGCCAACCTGATCTCTCAATTTGGCAAGATTTATTAGGTAATCCATATCAGCGAGCGATCCATTTTGCTCCACAAGCAAATAAACCAAAACAGTCGGATAACATCGAAATAGAAATTATTGGTGATGGCATCAACATGGACGGTATTCACACATTAACGGGGAATTTTTAATTATGTTATATCCGAAGACAACATTATTAATGAGTATGCTTTCACTGAGTAGTTTTTCAGTTTTTGCGGATAATGTGCCAAATGCTGGACTACTTCTACAACAGCAAACCATACAGCAATACCAACCTCAAGCTGAGGTGAATATTGAGCAGCCTGCACAAATACAAATTGCACAAGCAGATGCTCAACAGCAAGTTAAAGTTGAACAGATTGTAATTACAGGAAACCAGAGCATTAGCACAGCAGATTTGCATGCTTTGGTTGCCGATGCTGAAACTAAGATGTTGACACTTGCTGATTTACAGCAATTAACGAAACGGATTACGGCTTATTATCAACAGCATGGTTATCCCTATAGTCGGGCGTATTTACCTGTACAAAGTTTGAAAAATGGTGTGGTTAAGATTGCGATTTTAGAGGCAAAATATGATCGTATCATTATCAATAACCAAACCAAAACATCGCCACAATTAATACTAGCTATTTTGCAGCCGTTACAGCCTGGCAATATTATTGACTCGGCGACCTTGCAGCAGCAGCTTAAATTGTTGAATCGTTTAGATGGGATTCAAACACGTAATATCATTAGTGCAGGGCGTTATGCTGGAACCAGTGATTTAACAATTGATATTCAGCCAACATCATCACTGGCAGGCTATGTCGGTTTGGATAATTATGGCAATGAATATACCCATGAAGTGCGTTTAAATGCTGGCGTTGCAGTCAATAATGCTTTGCGTTTGGGTGATCGCTTGACTGTGGATGGTATGACATCGGGTAATTTAAACTTTGGTCGATTGGGCTATGAAGCAACAATTAATGGTATCGGGACACGTTTAGGTGCGAGTTATTCAGATTTAGCCTATGAATTAGGTAAAGAATATAAAGCTTTAGATGCAACAGGCACAGCACAACAAATCAGTGTATGGTTGAATCAACCAATATTATTGAATAATCGTAGTGAAGTGATTTTGGGTGTGCAATATGATCATAAACGCCTGAAAGATGATATTAACGTCGCAGAAATTTATCGGGATCGGAATATTGATGTTGGGCGTATTCGTTTAGATGCTTCGCAATATGATGATTTTGCAGGTGGTGGCTTAACTCAACTTGGCGTTGCAACAGATATTGGACGAGTTAATTTTAAAAATGCGATGGCAGAACTTGGTGATCAAGCAACAGCAAAAACACAAGGTGAATTTGTTAGTGCCTTTATGAATGTCTCTCGGTTGCAAAATTTAAATGGTTCAAAAACCCAAATCTATGCAGCTTTACAAGCACAATATAGCCCTGACAATTTAGATAGTGCTCAGCAATTTAGTGTTGGTGGTGCGTCGAATATTGCAGGATATAAAAACAGTGCGTTAAGTGGTTCAACTGGATATTACGTTTTGTCTGAACTTAGACAGAGTTTATATGCTTCTGCACAAAATCAACTTGCAGCGAAGATCTATGTCGATACGGCAACGGTTAAACACCAAGCACGAGAGTGGGGTGGTTTAACGGGCAAAAATATAGAACAGATTAGTAGTGCAGGTTTTGGACTAAACTGGTCAAATGTAATGCAATGGCAAGCAGCATTAACTGTTGGGTTCCCGATAGGTTCGCAACCTGATAGCATTGATAAGCGTAATGATGTCGAAGCTTGGCTTAATTTAAGTAAACGTTTTTAAATAAGAATCGGGTGGTGATTAGTTAAAATCGTTGGGATTCTGATGATTTTAACTAGCAAAATTAAGAAATAAAAAAGCAAAGCCTCGGCTTTGCTTTTTTATCAACAAAACTTAGATTTTGCCAATTAGATCATTAATTTGTTTCGCTTGTTCAGCTGCATTACCTGTGTAAGTTGCAGGTGTTAATTCAGCTAAACGCGCACGTTCATCAGCAGGAACTTGTAATAATTCATCACCATTTACGAAGTTCACCATCATTTCACGTGTCATTGCTTGACCACGAGTCAATGCTTTTAATTTTTCGTATGGCTTTTCAACGTTATAACGACGCATAACGGTTTGGATTGGCTCTGCAAGAACTTCTTGTGCTTGGTCTAAATCTTCATTTAAACGGTTCGCATTCAACTCAAGTTTACCAATACCTTTTAAGCAAGCATCAAAAGCAATCAAGCTTTGTGCAAAACCAACACCCATGTTACGAAGAACAGTTGAGTCAGTTAAATCACGCTGCCAGCGAGAAACAGGAAGTTTTTCACCAAGATGACCCAATACCGCATTTGCGATACCTAAGTTACCTTCAGAATTTTCGAAGTCAATTGGGTTTACTTTATGAGGCATGGTTGATGAACCAACTTCACCGTCTTTTAATTTTTGCTTGAAGTAACCCAGTGAGATATAGCCCCAAACATCACGGTTAAAATCGATCAAGATCGTGTTGTAACGACGTAATGCATCGAACAATTCAGCCATATAATCGTGTGGCTCAATTTGTGTGGTGTATGGGTTAAATGCTAAACCTAAAGATTCTACAAATGCTTGAGCATGTGCAGCCCAGTCAATTTCTGGGTAAGCAGATAGGTGAGCATTGTAGTTACCTACAGCACCATTGATTTTGCCCAATAATTCGACATTTTCAAATTGCTTGATTTGGCGCGCTAAACGATAAGCAACGTTTGCCATCTCTTTACCCAAGGTAGTAGGGCTTGCAGTTTGACCATGTGTACGAGACAACATTGGTTGTTCAGCATGTGTGATTGCTAAAGCAGAAATCGCATTGAGGATTTGTTTCATACTTGAAACTAAAACTTCACGACCATTTTTAAGCATTAATGCATGAGATAAGTTGTTGATGTCTTCAGAGGTACATGCAAAGTGAATAAATTCGCCCGCATTTTGTAGCTCATCAATGTTCGCAATTTTTTCTTTAAGGAAATATTCAACTGCTTTTACATCATGGTTCGTCGTACGTTCGATTTCTTTAATACGATTCGCATCTTCTTCAGAGAAGTTTGTTACGATCGCATCCAAAGCTGCATTTGTTTCAGCAGAAAAAGCAGGAACTTCGATGATTTCTGCACGATTAGCAAGTGCTTGTAACCAACGCACTTCAACCGTAACACGAGCGTGGATTAAACCAAACTCAGACAAAAAAGGGCGTAGTGCATCACATTTGCTTGCATAACGTCCATCAAGTGGTGAGAGTGCGGTTAAAGCATTCATACAGATTCCTTAATTTTGGAATAAACATAAAAATAAATTCGTCTTAGCATCGGTTTATACCACCTGATACTGTAAACGAGCGAGAGCTTGAATATCTTGTAATAACTTACGTTTAGTAAAAATCATACTCCAAGAGCTACCACCGAGCTGCTTCCATAAATGTGCAAGTTGTAAGCCAGTAAATAAGCATGCACGAATACGGTTGGTATGATTGATGTCTTTAAATGCTTCAGCATTACCGCGAACTAAAATGCGAGGATTGATTTGCCCCGCTGTTTCCACATAAGTTTGTGCAAGGTTGGCAATAATACTTGGGTGCAAATAATTGTTATCGAAAAATGAAAGCTGTTTTAATATTTTTTGCTGAGCTGCTTCGATAATTTTGACGTATTCAGGATTGCTATACACTTTCTTTTCTAATTGCAATAAAGCCATTGCATAAGACATTGGGAGTTTAGCAGTCGACATTTTCGGAAAACGAGATTTAGGAGCAGTATTAAAAGGTTGGGTTATACAACCTTCTAATGTTTTTAAACCAAGAGAGATATCTGCAAGTTGATTAAAAAAATCTAAAGTTTGAGTGGCATTATTGGTGGCTGGGCGAATATTAAGACTGGCTTTAATCAGTAGTTCAAAATAAAAATTACCGCTATCGCCAATACTTTGCTGACCCGCCATTGCAGTCATATGCGTGAGCTGAGTTGCTTGAAACACAGCAGCCAATGCCAAAGCACGATTTTGTTGAACATTCAACGCTTGGGCGTGCTGAAAGGGTAACTCCACCATGCTTCGCTTCCAATTTCCTTAAATAAAATCTGGTTCAGGTGCATTGGTATGGTGAATCACACCACCACCTAAGCACACTTCTCCGGAGTAGAACACCACGCTTTGTCCAGGAGTTACAGCTCTTTGTGGTTCATCAAACTCAACTCGAATACCATTTTCGGTTTGCTCATCACGATAAATTGTACACGCTTGATCAGGCTGGCGATAACGGGTTTTTGCCGTGCATCGGAATCCTGTACTTGGGATGTCCTGTTCACCTGCGACCCAATCAATCGACTCACTCCAAAGCTGTGTGCTTTGCATGAGTGGGTGCTCATGTCCTTGACCGATCACCAAGCGATTATTGGCAATATCTTTATGGAGTACGAACCATGCACCTTCTTGTACACCTTTCATACCACCGATACCAATACCACCGCGTTGACCGAGCGTATAGTACATCAAGCCATGATGTTCACCAACTTCTTTACCTGACTCTAAAACAATTTTTCCAGCTTGTGCAGGTAAATATTGTTTTAAGAAATCGGTGAAACGACGTTCACCAATAAAGCAGATACCCGTCGAGTCTTTTTTCTTGGCAGTTGCCAGATCTAACTCTTCTGCAATGCGACGAACTTCGGGTTTCTCAATTTCACCTACAGGGAATAGGGTCTTGTTAATTTCACGACCATGTACCGCATGTAAGAAATAAGTCTGGTCTTTATTATTATCGACACCACGGAGTAATGGGGCATAGGTTTCGCCACGCGAATTCTGCATGCTTGCACCACGACGGGCATAGTGACCTGTTGCAATAAAGTCTGCACCTAAAGTCATCGCATGATCGAGGAAGGCACGGAATTTAATTTCTTTATTACACAAGATATCTGGGTTTGGTGTGCGACCTGCAGCATATTCAGCCAAGAAGTGTTCAAACACACGATCCCAATATTCCATGGCAAAGTTCGCAGTGTGCAGCTTGATACCAATTTTATCTGCAACGGCTTGTGCATCTGCCAAGTCTTCAAGTGCTGTGCAGTATTCCGTACCATCATCTTCTTCCCAGTTTTTCATGAAAAGACCTTCAACTTGATATCCTTGTTGAAGTAATAATGCGGCAGAAACGGAGGAGTCTACACCACCAGACATACCGACGATGACACGTTGTTGCATCTAATTAAGCGTCCAAATGAGAAGTTAATGAGGGAGAGAAAGGGTGCTCATAAATGAGCGATAAGGGATATTTTTTGCCAGCAAGGGCATCTTCAATTACTTTTAAAACCAATGGGCTACGCGCACGTGCTGATTCTTGTAGCTCATCTAAGTTCATCCATACTGTACCAACAATACCTGTATCCAGTTGAGCATTTTTTTCAACTGACGTGACATGTGCTAAAAAGCAAAAACGGTAATAGGTACGATCTGGAAACATCGGTGGAGTATAGGTATAAATACCGAGCAGATGATCAATTTCAACATGATGACCTGTTTCTTCTAAGGTCTCACGGATGGCTGCTTCGATAATAGTTTCACCACATTCTACATGTCCCGCAGGTTGATTAAACACGGTATGTACAAAGCCTTCGCTGTGTTCTTCAACAAACAGAAAACGTCCGTCTTTTTCGACTACAGTGGCGACTGTGACATGAGGTGTCCAAACGGTCATAGAAAGCACCATGATTTTAAAAAACGTATTCTACAAAATTTGGGCGTTTTTGGCTATGGTCAGATCGTTAGACACAATAATTGCCTTATATATCTTTATAATCTTCAAGATTTGATCTTTCCCATTTACCCCCCATAAAGTCTCTTTCTGCTGCTTGATTGTAGTCCAGATCGAAAACCTCATTCAGAGTTGGATCTCTTAATACCATTTGTTCCAAAGCAACAAGGCGAATATCTTCAGCTTCTTGGTCACCCGTTAAAAACTGCCAATCACCATCAGTATCATGAATAACTCTTAAAATCGGTTGATCATGTTCTAACCATTGTCGAGTGGTAAAAATACCAAGGTTTTTCGCCTCTCTGAACTTAAAATCAGTATTTCGGTCTAAGAGTGGTTGATCATAAATGAGTTTTTCCTCAAATCCATCTTCCCAAGGCAATTTATTATTACGATCTGCCCAAACTAATTGCAAAGCGGAAAAATTGTCGTGTTGATAGTAATTTAAAGCAGCACCAAAATAATCTTCAATATTTTTAACATCTACATGCAAAAATTGAGCACGAGTTTCTTTAAAAATTTGATCGCCATACTCTTGATTGAGAGCAATTGTTTCTCCATTTTTGATCAGATTGGCGACATCATTGATGATGGTATGTGCCAAGTCCGTAGGTAACCCAAAGCATATAATTTCAGGATGCTGATAGCTTTCATATAAACCGATACTATAACTAAAAGAAGGTAAATAGTCTGTCGCACTAATTCCTATAATTTGCAGTCCGTGCTTTTCAATATTGAGCTTAGTTGTATTAATGAGTGCATCCGGAGTAGGGCAATCATGTGGATGATCAGTGTTCATTAGATATCTCTAAAAGTTTATTATCTTTTTATTATGCATAAAGGATTGAAAAATAATAACGAAGCTAGGCTTCGATATTCTTATAATTATCCTTCACTTTCACATAATGGCGTGCTGAGTAAGGAAGGAACTCCATTTCTTTTTCAGTCAGTACACGAACTTGCTGTACTGGACTACCGACATAAAGATAACCACTTTTTAAAATTTTACGTGGCGGAACAAGGCTACCAGCACCAATCATTACATCATCTTCAATAATCACGTCATCTAAAACAACGGTATTAATTCCGATCAAGACACGATTGCCAATGGTGCAACCATGTAAAGTCACATGATGTCCAACCGTTACATCTTCTCCAATGACCAGCGGAGAGCCATTTGGTTTCGATTGGTTTTTATGACTGACATGCAACATACAATGATCTTGTACATTACTATTTTTGCCAATCTGAATTGAATTGACATCACCACGGATTACGGCAAAGGGCCAAACAGAAACATTCTCAGCTAATTTGACATCACCGATGATGACAGACATGTCATCCACATAACAGCTTGAATCAACATCAGGTTTTTGATCGAGATAGGGACGAATATTCTTAGCCATGAGTATGATCAATATAAAACATAGATGAATTATAAAATAAAAAAGCATTCATGCCCAAGAGCATGAATGCTTAATAAACTGATTTAAAATTAGAATAAGTTACTAAAGAACATCTTGATATGGTCAATTAGACGAGCAAAGAAGCTTGCTTCTTCAACAGGTTTTAATGCAACAAGTGGTTTCTCTGCAATGACTTTACCATCAAGGCTTGCAACTAATTTACCCACAACTTGACCTTTGGCTAAAGGCGCATTCAATTTAGGTTGAACTACAAGTTGAGTTTTGATTTTGTCCGCTTGACCTTTAGGCATGGTTACGTTGAAGTTTTCAGCAAGACCAATTTGAACATTATCTTCTTTACCAAACCATACTTTTGCTTTAGCAAGTACTTGGTTAGCAGGTTGTACATTTGCAGTTTCGAAGTTTGCAAAGCCCCATGCTAATAAAGTCCGAGTTTGTCCAGCACGTTCATTCATGCTTGGCGTACCGAAGATGACTGAAATCAAACGCATTGGACCACGTTTACTTGACGTGGTTAAACAGTAACCAGCCTCATCTGTATGACCTGTTTTCAAACCGTCAACGCTTGGATCTGTATAAAGCAATGCATTACGGTTGCCTTGCTTAATACCATTAAACGTAAATTCTTTTTCTGAATAGATCGGGTAGTATTTAGAGCTATCTTTGATAATGTGCTGAGCAAGAACAGCCATATCTTTAGCTGTTGAGTAATGACCTTCAGCAGGCATACCTGTTGAATTGATGAAATGTGTATTCACCATACCAACACGTTTTGCTTCTTGGTTCATCATATGGGCAAATGTGCCTTCATTACCTGCAATGTGTTCAGCCATTGCTTTAGAAGCATCATTTCCTGACTGAATAATAATACCACGCAACATTTCTAATACGGTTGCTGTGCCATTTAATGGAACATACATACATGATTCAGCGCTGGTACCACGACACCATGCAGATTCATTCATACGTACTTGTTCATTTTCAGTTAATTCACCCTTTAAAAGTTTTTGTTCTATGATGTAGCTTGTCATCATTTTGGTCATAGAAGCGGGTGCAAGTTTTTCATTTTCGTTTTTTGCAGCAAGGATTTGTCCTGTCTCGTAATCCATCAATACATAGGATTTATTATTTAATTCTGGTGGAGACGGTAGGACAGTCGCTGCATATGAAAGGCTTGGCAAAAGTAATAATGCAGCAAGAGCGCTTTTTTGAGTCATTCTAGGTGTTCCAATATCTTGTATGAAGCAGATGAGCTTAGCATTTTAGGATAAAGCAAAGCCGACTTCTACGGCAGAAGTCGGCTTTTTCATGCAGTATTGTAACTAATCAGTTACTTGGAATAATAATTCCGAACATCATCGCAAATTTGACGATTATCATCTTCAGATGCAGCCTTCGCATCTTTACGCGCTTCAGCAAGAGGAGCTTGGAACTCTTTGGTTTTAGCACGTTTATTGAGGATGTCTACAGCATTTGGTTCATTTGATAAGTATGATTTGACGAGGTTGTCATATGCTTTATTAAATTTTAGATCTTTGCCAATTAAATCTGGGCAGATTTCTGACAATACATAAATCGCAGCAAGTTCTTGAGGAGTCACGCCTTCAGACGTCGGTGTAACTTCAATTTTTTCAGTTTCAGATTTTTTTTCTGCGGCAAATACAGTTGTTGTGAAAAGACTAGAAGTAATGAGAAATGATAAACCTAGTGTTTTAAAAACATTTTTCTTCATAAGAACTCAAACTCAGAAACAAGACTTAAAGAATTTGAATAGCTTATAGCATAAAAATATCAGTAGATTGTATGTTTGCTGTAGGAAATTAAACGAAAGCGTTTTCAAATCTTAAATTTGAAAACGCTTTCAAATTTTAATGGCGTATTAACCTTCAAAATTTAATACATCGTCACATACAGACTTTTGTTCTGGTTTTTCAACTTCTTTTGCTGCTTCGCGAGCATCTTTCAACAAAGATTGAAATTCACCATCTTTTTGTAAACTTTCAAGTGAAGCTGATTTGTCAGAATAATTACTTAAATATGAGCTCACCATTTTTTTGATGTTTTGATCAAATTTAGCATTTTTTCCGATTAAACTCGGACACATCTCAATAAGAACTTGTGCATTTGCAATATCATCTTTGATGAGTGCATCTGCTTCTTTAGCTGAAACCGTTGTGTCAGCAAAAATTGCTGGTGCTGTTAGAAGCGAAAAACTTACCCCTAAAACACGGATAAAAGTCGATAAATGTCTCATGGCCGCATAAATTTCTAATACTATGAAGTTACAAATATATATAATTCATTGAATAATTCAATTGAAAAAACTACGTAGTAACATTTGAAGAGATAGGATCTTAGTGAATATTTTAATCGCCAATGATGATGGTGTATTCGCACCAGGACTACAAGCCTTAGCGCAAGCATTAAAACCGTTAGGACGCGTCGTCGTCGTCGCACCTGAAAGTGAGCGGAGTGGTTATTCAAGTGCGTTGACATTAGATAGACCGTTACGACCCGTTCAGATTGCAGAAGATGTTTGGGCTGTGAATGGAACGCCAGCAGATTGTGTTTATCTGTCGATGAATGGTCTATTTGATTTTGAGTTTGATCTCGTTGTGAGCGGTATTAATAGTGGCGCAAACCTCGGTGATGATGTTTTATATTCAGGTACAGTTGGTGCTGCATTTGAAGGTCGGCTAATGAAACATCCTGCAATCGCAGTTTCATTAGCAGGTTCAAATGTACGTTCCTATGAACATCCAGAGCATTATGCGAAAGCTGCACAATGGGTTCATGATTTTATTGCGAATGGGCTACCAATTTTGCCGCCCCGTCATATTTTTAATATTAATATTCCTGATGTCGAGCGAATTAAAGGGACACAAATCACCTATCAAGGTCGTAGAGCACAATCCAAACCAATTAGTAGCCATGTTGATCCACGTGGTCGCCAAGTCTATTGGATTGGTTTAGCTGGTGAGGCGGTTACAGAACCTCCATCCGCTTCAAGTCCTATTCAGTCTGATTTCTTTGCTGTGGCGAATGGTTATGTCAGTATCACGCCGATTCAAATGGATGCAACTAATTATGCTGTACTCGACAATTTACATCTTCATGTAAATGGTTAGCAGTGGCTATGTTATAACTTTGTGAATATAGAAAGTGAGAACTCGTTTTTTCTCACTTTTTTGGTACTCTTAGGCGCAAATAAATTAAGGTTTTTTCGATGAGGGCGAAGATGCATTTAAACCATGTCTCGATTTTTCTATCACGAAAAATGATTAAAACAATCGTGTTGTCTATGGCAGTAACAAGCATTGTTGTCGTTACAGGTTGTGCATCAAAACCACAAGCAAAAGGTGGTAATCGTTATGTACAGCAAGCACCCAATTATTACACAGTACGTTCAGGCGATACGCTGAGTGCAATTTCAAATCGTTATGGATTGAATTATTTAGATGTTGCTGCGCTGAATGATATTGCGCCGCCTTATCGTATTTATGTCAATCAATCATTACGGTTAAAAGGTTCTGTTGCACAACGAACTACATCTACACAAGCGGTGGTACAAACCACGCCGATTCAACGTCAAACGATTAACTTACCAACACAACAACCTGTTGTTCCTAAGACACAGCCTGTTATACCAAAAGCTATTATTTCAGCAAATCCCGTTACACCGTCTTCAACGACGCTTGCTTCGAGTTTACGTTGGGTAAAACCATCAAATGGAGCGATTATTCAAAGTTTCAATTTGGCAAATAACGTCAAAGGAACACGTTACGGTGGTAATGAAGGTGATCCAATTTTTGCTGCTGCAAATGGGCAAGTGGTCTATGCTGCTGATGGTCTAAAAGAATATGGCAATCTAGTCTTGATTAAGCATATTGATGGTTATATTACGGCGTACGCGCATAACAGTAAGATGTTAGTCAAGAGTGGAGATAATGTGACTGCTGGTCAAAAAATTGCAGAAATGGGTTCTTCAGGTGCTTCACGTATCATGCTTGAGTTCCAAGTTCGTTTAGATGGTAAGCCTGTGAATCCAATGACAGTTTTACCAAACTAAAATAGCCTAATTAATAATCTTTCAATAAATTATTAATAATCGCTAGTTTAAGGGTAGACTTCCCTGTATACTTATTGAGATTGCTTTAATTAGAACAATAAGCATATTTTAATAAATTAAGAGGGAAGTCTATGCTAGATCAATTGCGTGCAATGGGGGTCTTCGCTTGCGTTGTTGAAAAAAGTTCTTTTAGTGGTGCAGCACGAGAATTAGGAATTACAACAAGTGCAGTCAGTCAACAAATTCGTTCTTTAGAACATGAAATGGATGTCACTTTACTTCATCGTTCTACTCGAAAACTCAGTCTTACAGAAGCAGGACAAGCATTTTTTCTCAGTTGCCAAGAAATGTTGGCTGCCGCTGAACGTGGCAAAATTCGTATCAATGAACTGCGCGACGATCTTGTTGGAGATTTACGTATTGCGACGACACCTGAATTAGGTGCCTTGCATGTCATTCCAGCACTATCTCATTGGATGTCAGCACATAAAGGTCTAGCGATTCATTTTGAAGCAGACCATCGTTATATTGATTTGATTGAAGAGCGGATTGATATCGCAATACGGATGAGCCTGCGTGTTGATGATCATCAGCTCACCGCAGTACCTTTAGCGAGAGTTGATCAGGTTCTCGTTGCATCACCAAGTTATCTCAATCAAGCATCGCCTATTACTCGCCCAGAAGATTTACGAAATCACGAATTATTACCTGTTACCTTGATGCAAAATTATCAACATTTTGCCTTCCGTCATGGTTTGAGTGGTGAAATTGTCAATGTAGATATGAAAACACGCTTAGGCACAAACAATGTTTTTGTTGCTAAATCCTTGTGCCAGCAGGGGCATGGTATTGCACGTATTCTATATATGGACATTCAAAAAGAACTGATTAATGGTTCTTTAGTTGAAGTTCTACCTGATTGGCAACTTCCTGCATATACCCTTCATGCTTTAACTTCCAAGCGTGAACAATACCCAATGAAAGTGCATCGTTGTATTGAT
This sequence comes from Acinetobacter modestus, assembly GCF_014636095.1. GTDB lineage: Bacteria > Pseudomonadota > Gammaproteobacteria > Pseudomonadales > Moraxellaceae > Acinetobacter > Acinetobacter modestus. The sequence goes on along the minus strand of NZ_BMDV01000001.1, from coordinate 514,365 downwards.
GCATTAAAACAATATTTCGCTCAATTACCTGGTGGACGATCTCTACAGGGTGTAGCCTAAGAAAAAGGCCATGTTTATTTAAAAACATGGCCTTTTCATTTTACCTATTCTTCTTACGAAGTGATTTTAAGCTTTTAGCTTCAACAGTAGATTCTTCTGAAGATTTTGTCTCAGTTTCCGCTTTTTTGGTCTTTTTCCGCTTTTTCTTTTTCTTAGGTTCATCATCTTCAACAGCTTCGCCATCCTCAATTGCTTGCCAATACTCAAGTTGTTCCATAACAGCTGCATAGATTGAATTTTTACTATATCGACCTTTCTTATCTAGTGTACCCACTGGACGAGCCATTAGAATTTCTAAGGCTTGATCAATAGTTTCAATCGCATGGACATGGAACTGACCTGCTTGAACCGCTTCAATTACATCTTGACGTAGCATCAAATGTTGCATGTTTTGACGTGGAATAATGACGCCTTGTTTGCCCGTTAAGCCTTGAAGTTTACATGCATCGTAGAAACCTTCGATTTTTGCATTTACTCCACCAATTGGTTGTACTTGACCGAGTTGGTTCATAGAACCTGTAATCGCCCATGATTGGTCAATTGGAATTTGAGAAATGGCAGAAATTAAAGCTGAAAGTTCTGCAACTGTGGCACTATCACCATCCACTTGCCCATAGCTTTGCTCAAACGCTAATGCTGCGGAGAAATGTAAGATTTGTTCACGGCCAAAGTGTGCTTTTAAGAAGCTTGACATGAGCAACACGCCTTTGGCATGAAGCGAACCGCCTAACTCGACACTACGTTCAATATCTAAAATATCACCGCCGCCTTGATACACAGAAGCTGTTAGACGCGATGGTAATCCAAATTCGACATCAGCATAATGAATCACTGAGAGTGCATTGATCTGACCGAGACGATGCCCTGAAGTTTCAATCAATTGTGTTCCACGCGAAAGATCTTGCCAATATAACTCTCTTAAATAGCCTAAGCGGTATTGACGATGATGTAATGCTTGGTTGACATGCTGATCTGTGACGATTTTGTCATCAGCTTTAAAGGCATGGTGGTGTGCTTCTCGAATTAAATCACCTAAGGTAGAGGCATGAAGTGAAAGAGAGCTTTGATCTTCTGCTTGACGACTAGAGTCGGTGAGTAAAGCGGCGAGCGCTGAACGATCAAATGGAAGCAATTTATCGGCTTGAACATAGTCTGCAATCAATTGCATGTAGGCCTGTTCATTGCTGTTATTACGTTGCAAGGTATCAGTAAAATCTGCGCGAATTTTAAAGACACTGCCTAATTCTGGTTCAACTTCTAAAATTTCATAATAAATTTCAGGTTCTGCCAGTAAAACAACTTTGATATCTAGAGGAACAGAAGCAGGCTCAATCGAAATGCTGCCTGTTAATGTTAGCATATGTTCTAACGAAGAAAGTTTGAGCTGACCTGATTTCAATGCACGTTTTAAACCTTGCCATGCATAAGGTTGTTCAAGCAATTGCTCCGCTTCGAGCATTAAGAAGCCACCGTTGGCTTGATGTAATGAACCTGGGCGAATTAAGGTAAAGTCGGTAGTAATCGTACCATTATGTGTAAGTTGCTCAACATGACCCAATAAATTGTAGTGCGTTGGAAAATCTTCAAAAATGACTGGAGCACCACTATTTGGCTTATTGGCAATAATTACATTAGCTTGATAACGTGATGGAACACGATTAAATAAAGCAGGCGTAAAATCATCTTCTTCTTGTTCTAAAATCAGCTCAACATTATCAATAATATCTTCAGCATAATGTTTTAGGTATAAGTCGAGACCTTTTACTTCTTTGTTTTTATTTAAAATTGACTCCATACGTGGTGTAACCACTTGAGTGGCAATTTCACGGTTTAAAATTGATACTTGATCACGAGCATCGTCTTCTAAATCACCAAGATGTAATCCTAAACGCTCTAGCTTTTTCTCCATATAACGCATATTGGATGTGATTTCAGCACGTTCTTTGCTGCTTAGCGCATCAAGATCATTTTTTGTTAATTCTTGATATTCATTTTCTATGAGCTGCATTGGAATAAAGACGTGTTTGTCATCACGAGAAATCAACTTTAAATCGAGTTCTTGTCCTTCTTTAGTGAGTTCTATTAAAGCTTGCTGCTGGACATCACCTGTATCTTGACGAATGCGTTCAATGCGATTGTGATAGCTTTCAGCACTAAAACGACGTTCCAATTGTTTTAGTATGATTTGCCATGTTTGCTGTAAAGCATTTTGAAATTTTGTACCTTGTCCTGCAGGAAAGCGTAGTGCAATTGGTTGTCTTGGATTTTTGAAGTTATTGACATAAACCCAATCGTTTGGTGTAGGCATGCTTTTAGCGTGTTGCTGAAGCAACCGTTTAATCATGGTACGTTTGCCGAGACCCGCTGTGCCAACTGCAAAAATATTATAGCCAGAGTATGGTAAGGAAATACCAGCTTCTACTGAAGCACGTGCACGATCTTGCCCAAGAAAGTTATTGAGGGGTTTGATACGTTTAGTTGAACTCGGAATCTCAGCTAAATTTAGAATATGCGTGAGTTGTTCAGGCGTAAGTGCTGTTTTCTTAAGTGTCGTTTGAATATCCGTCTGCTCAAAGGCGCTTGGTAAAGAATTGATTTTCGCTGTAGTCGTGTTTGTTGGTGTTGAAGATAAAGTTGTTGCAGTCATTTGATCAAGTTTTTGGGTCACTATTGCTATCCAACAAAGAAACGAAAGTTAAGTAATTAAAGGTATACAGTTTTAGGTCTAAAGATCAAGCGAACTTGTGTTTTTTATCGACAAAACAAAACAATGGTTGCATAAAGCAACTTGCAAGCAAGAGCAAGAAACGATTGAATAGGCACATTCACGCATGTTCATGGAAAATAATAACCAATGACAACTCAAGCCACTGGGTGGGCATCCGCATTTAAAGCTTTTTTAGATCGCCGTGCACTGATTATGCTATTTCTTGGTTTCTCGGCAGGGATACCCATTTTATTGATTTTTTCTAGCTTGTCTTTATGGCTTGGTGAAGCAGGAATTGATAAAAGTGCTGTGACATTTTTTAGTTGGGCGGCATTAGGTTACTCTTTTAAATTCGTTTGGGCACCATTGATTGATGAATTGCCTGTTCCATTATTAACGAAAAGTTTAGGTCGCCGTCGTGCTTGGTTGTTGATTGCACAGTCTTTGATTATATGTGCAATTTGTATTATGGCATTTTCCGACCCAGCACTTGGACAAAGCTATTTAATTCAAATGGCAGTTGGTGCAGTTTTATTAGGATTCTCGGCAGCGACTCAAGATATTGTCATCGATGCTTATCGTATTGAACTAGCTGAAAGTGAGATGCAAACGGTTTTAGCTTCAACTTACAATGCAGGTTATCGTATTGGGATGATCGTTGCGGGTGCAGGAGCTTTATTTCTTGCTGCTTATTTAGGTACAGCTAAAGGCAATTATATCTATGAAGCATGGAAATATACTTATCTGACCATGGCAGCAGTCATGGTGGTTGGTATTATTACAACTTTATGCATTCGTGAACCTCAAGTAAATCGTGTTTATAAACATTATAAAACTACAGATTACTATCGCTTAGTCTTTGTATTCTTTATTGCTGTTGCAACTTTTGTTGTCAGTTATATTTACTCTGGGAATGTAACAGATGCTACCGCTAAAGCTGCAAATATTAAAGACACCGCCGCTTTATTTGGTTTAGAAGCCCTGCGCTTTTTTACTGCTACAGCCACAGCTTTATTCGTTGGTTTTGGTTTAGTTAAAACTGGCGTCGTGAATCAACAAATGGCTAAAGAAACTTGGGTTGCCCCAATTTTAGATTTCTTTAAACGCTATGGTATTAAACTTGCCTTAGTTCTTCTACTGTTAATTGGTTTTTTCCGAATCTCAGACATCATTGCAGGAGTGATTTCCAATGTGTTTTATCAAGATCTAAATTTCAGTAAAGAACAAATTGCTGAGGCTGTGAAAATCTATGGTGTGATCTTTAGTTTAGTAGGTGGTTTTCTCGGTGGTTTGTTAGCGCAGCGCATGAACATTATGAAACTTATGTTCGTGGGTGCAGTGTTGGCCAGTTCAACCAATTTAATCTTTATCGGCTTGGTCAAATCAGGTAAACCACTTGCTCCAGTTGAGGTTCAGGTCGGAAATAAACATTATCAAGTGCAAACCGATGATGTTGGATATTGGAAATTACAAGTGCCGAATGACGTCTTAGCAAAAGCAAATTCGGTACAGGTAAGTACTCAGTACCAAAATCAGAGCGATACCAATGTAACTCTTGCAATACCATATTTAGTAAATGCCCAGCACGCTCAGATTCAATTATTACCTATCAGTGGTGATGATCAATTAACGGAAAAAGAATTGAAGCAAAGTCTAGTCGTTAAAGGGCAATTAGCAGGGCTTAAAAGTGAAGACTTAAATGATGATAAGCCTGTTATCCTTAAATTAGATAATCAAGAGTTTACTGCGAAAGTGGATGATAAAGGAATATTTACTGGTGCTGTAGATGGAAAGCTATTACAAGCATCTTCCACTAAAACAATTAAAGCTTTTGTTAATTTAAAAAATAATAGTGCAAGCCAGTTATTTGCAACAAGATCATACCGTATCAATACTGCATCACATGTTGAAACTACACTCGATGTCGATATTCAGCCAATTGCTGTGGTCGATCCAAGTCGGTCAGGCACAATAGAACTTTCTGGGAAAGTGATTAAAGGCTATAGCTCATTGTGGCTCTATTTTGCCATTATTGTAGATAATTTAGCTTCAGGTTTGGCAGGTGCTGCATTTATTGCCTTTTTATCTAGCTTAACGAGTGTGTCATTTACTGCGGTTCAATATGCGATTTTTAGTTCTTTAATGACGCTCACACCCAAATTGTTGGGGGGATATTCAGGAACGATTGTGAGTAATATTGGCTACCCAAATTTCTTTTTAATGACGACTTTAATTGGAATTCCAATTTTGATTCTTGTGGTTTGGGTTGCGAAACTATTGCGTGACCATGAAAACCAAACAACTCAACAGACAGGTGAATAACTATGCGGATGTTACATACGATGTTACGAGTAGGTAATTTAGAACAATCTTTAAAGTTCTACACTGAGGTACTTGGTATGAAATTACTACGTCAACGTGATTATGAAGAGGGACGTTTTACTTTGGCTTTCGTGGGCTATGGTGATGAAGAAAATAGCACTGTGCTTGAGCTGACTCATAATTGGGATACCGCGAGTTATGACCTTGGTAATGCATATGGTCATATCGCGATTGGCGTAGACGATGCTTATAAAGCATGTGAGGAAATCAAAGCGCGTGGAGGGAAGGTCGTACGTGAAGCAGGTCCTATGAAAGGTGGTGTCACGGTGATCGCTTTTGTTGAAGATCCAGATGGTTATAAAGTTGAATTGATTCAACAAGATCAAAATGCTCGTAATAATTAATTTCGTATCTTGATCTACAATTTCTAATTTAAAGCCCTAGCTTTATTTATACAGCTCAGTATGATGTTTTGATCGAATGGTCAATAACCTCATGTTGGGCTGTATCATTATTAGTGAACAGATTGGGAAAAAGTTATGTTAAAGCTCTTGGCGCTAGATCGTTTCACAATATTATTGATAGCAATGGTAGTGCTAGCGACTTTCTTGCCAGTTTCAGGACAGGTTGCACATTACTTCAATATCCTAACGACAGTTGCGATTGCTATATTATTTTTTTTACACGGTGCCAAGTTGTCGCGTGAAGCTGTTGTGCAGGGAATGCTGCATTGGAAAATGCATGCATTGGTTTTTGCTTTTACTTTTGTAATTTTTCCTGCAATTGGGCTTTTAGCTAAACCTGTTTTGGAGCCACTTCTTGGACAGCAGTTGTACTGGGGCTTCTTATTTATGTGCTTCTTACCCTCAACTGTACAATCTTCAATTGCATTTACGTCGATTGCAAAAGGGAATGTTGCAGGAGCGGTTTGTAGTGCATCTTTCTCTAATATCATTGGGATGTTTATTACGCCAATCTTAGTGAGTTATTTTATCTTAGGTCAAAGCCAACATGGCTTTGATCCTACGCAATCGATTGTTCAAATTACCTTGTTACTATTGGTTCCATTTGTTCTAGGTCAGTTACTACGCCCTTATGTTTTTCCTTATATGATCAAATTACCAAGCTTAGTGAAAGCTTTCGATCAAGGATCAATCTTAATGGTAGTTTACGGTGCCTTTAGCAGTGCTGTAGTTGCAGGACTATGGCATCAAATTAGTGGATTAGCTTTGCTGTATTTAGTACTTGCATGCTCAGTTTTGCTTACTATTGTAATGTTGTTGGCTTTGTATTTACCAAAATGGTTGGGTTTTAATCAGGCAGATCAAGTTACGATTTTCTTCTGTAGCTCTAAAAAAACGCTAGCGAGTGGCGTGCCAATGGCGCAAATTCTGTTTATTGGTCAGCCTTTAGGTATGATTGTATTACCGATTATGATTTTTCATCAAATCCAATTAATGGTCTGTGGTGTAATTGCGAATCGTTGGTCAAAATCAAAACAAGAATAGTTCGCAAATTTTGATTTATTGGCGTATAATCTTCGCCACTTGTTGGCTTTGCTCTGATCTAAGGGTCTCGGTGAGTCAAAAGAAATGGTCTGTTGTGGTATTGATCTGCGAGTGTTAACACTCTGCTTTCCTCATCTTGAGAGTGATCAATTGCGATAACAGCTTAAGCCTTTCTTACTAAATAGGAGCATTGACCATGCGCGCCGATATTCACCCTAAATACGAAAAATTAGTTGCTACTTGCTCATGCGGTAACGTAATCGAAACTCGTTCTGCACTTGGTAAAGAAACTCTTTATCTTGACGTATGTTCAGCTTGCCACCCATTCTATACTGGTAAACAAAAGAATGTAGATACTGGTGGTCGTATCGACAAATTCAAACAACGTTTCTCTGGTATGTCACGTTCTATCAAACGTTAATATTGAGAAAACAAAAGAACGGGCGATATGCCCGTTTTTTTATGCTTCAGTTTTATTAAGGTATGTTGAAATCTATTGTGTACAAGACCTTATTGGTCTTGTACGTCAGTTAAGCGATCAAGTTTCTTTTGGAAGTAGTTACCTTGCAAGAAGCGGGCTTCTACATTCCATGCATTCGCAAACAAACTCATGTCATTGAGTTCGGTGAGTACAATCTCAACTTGCTTTTGAGCAATAAAATGAAGAATTTTCTCTTGTAGAATTGCCATTTCTTTTTCAGATCCTAGCATTTTCGCCAATTTGCGATGGAAGCTTAAATACTGCGTGTCGATCTGTTGAAGAATTGAGTCACTATAAAGAGAATCACCAAAGTTACGAATAGAAATCTCAGCGCCGTGTTGACGAAGTGATGCAATCAGAGGTTGAGCCTGTGATAAATTTTGCTGAAGAGCTTGCTCTGAGAATTGCAGAATTAAAGGATGAGCTTGTTTGCTTCCAATAATTGTTAATAATTTAGCAACCAATTCAGATAATTTTCTGTCATTCAATAAAATATGATGATTCAGGTTAATAATTAATTTAGCTTTTGGATATTGGGTAATGAAGTTATGCAATTGCTTACAGGCTTCTACTAGTACCCAACGGTCTAACTGAGCCGATAATTCATGATCATCTTTTAGATCACTAAGATCCATCAAGTCTAACCATTGATTATTATGAATAATACCGCCAGATACTTCATAAGTATGAGTGAATTGATCTTGTTTATCATAAAGCTGCTGATATTTTAGATGTATATCACCCTTATCTAATTTGTTTCTGAGCTCTTGTAAAAGATTGACTTCCATCGACATTGAAATTTTATCAGTTGTAAGACTAATATCACTGTCAATGGATGGATTTTTCAATAGTGGTAATGCATGCGTAAATGCTTGGGAAATAATTTTCTCAAAATTAGCATCATCTAATATTTGTTGGTCTAGTTCTTGATAACCCAGTTTTAAATGTAATGGGAAAGTGTGGTTTTCAGTGACCAATAACTGAGGTTTTTGTAAACCATTCAAACCTATAAGCAAAGAATTTAAAACTGTTTTTGATTCAGCTTGAATAAGCCCAACATACAAAGCCGTTTCTATTTGATAAATTGGAACATTGACTTGTTCTTTAATGAAATTTGCAATATTTGAAAAATAAGCTTTAGTTCCGCGCCAGTCCGTTTGAAAAACTTCGTTTGGACAATTATTCAGGCTAAATAAGATCAGTGCATTTGCATTGGCTGGGTGATTTGCTAAATAGCGATTAATTTGTTGCAGTGCTGAAGTGATTCCAGAAGCTTTTTCAGTTTGTACTGAAGTAGTTGTAGCAGTGGGTGCTGAAACAACTGTTGATGATGATTCACATTCAATATTCAGTTGTATTTCATCATCATTACCAGATGGTAAGAACTCAACATGTAGAGGATTATTCTTTACCATTGGATTTTGGGTGCGAATTTCAAAGCGTGCTTGTTCGAATAAGCCTTGGGAAATTCTTTTAAAGCGTAATTTAAACTGACCTAAATCTTCAGGTTGTAAAATATCAAGTATTGGTAAGCCAATAACGTCATCTTCGCTATCGAAACCAAATAGGTGAGCATATTCAGCATTCGCTTTGATATGAATACCTTCTTGTAGAATTGCAACTGCTTTATGTGTTTCAGCAACAAGTGATTGGGCTTGTGTTTGAGCTGCCTCTAATTCAGTAAGTAAACGGTGCTCTGCTTGTACTAAACGACTGAATGAAAGTGATCTAATAATACTGATATAAAATTCTTCTGGCGCCTTTAAGTTCACAACATCATAAATACCTTTATGAATGTAATTTTGATATAGCGCTGAATTATAGTCATCTGGCTCAAGCAGTAGAATGGGTAAACTTGGTTGTGCTGATGCATGAATAAGAGAAAGCGTTTGTTCAATTTTTAGATCATAAGCACGTCCAAAAATTACAATATCCCAAGGCAAATTCAATTGTTTTTCAAAAGTTTTTAAATCATCAAGTAAAATAGCCTGTACTTGATGTTCTTGCTGCGCAAAAAGCTCTAAAACTTGATTATACCTTAATTGGTTATCATCAATAATGAGTAAGCGCGTTTCAGTTCGTTTCAACTTTTTAGAGAGTAAAGAATTTCTCACTTCAATGCTTCCCATAAATCTTGGTCATTTGTATCCATATTTTTTTGCGCAATAAATTTATTAAGAACGGGTTGTTCTTCTTCATTAAGTAGTTCAAAGTCGAATTGAACAAAACTTTGGGTAATTAGTTGTGCAGTCAACAGATACACTTTTACTTCCTCTTTCCCTAATCTCAAATGAACAGCTTGCTGTTCGCGAAAAATTTGCGAGCCTGGCAAAATTATTGTTGTTTTAGTTTCATCTAAATTTTGATTTTTTAAAATAAGCGCAGGGTGATAATTACTAATATGACGATCTGCTTGTACACGAACTGCACAAGGGAAAATTTCTTGCGCTAAAACCTCTAAGCCTAATTCTAAACTTTTTTCACTTGATTGCTTTAACCAACGAATTACACCGCCGCGCCAATGCCCGTGAGAGGTTTCTTTTACAAGAATATATTCACCTGTTCGTAGATTTTTTGGCGCTTCTGCTGACCATTTAATTCGATAACCATTGACACTAATATCTAAAATATCTGCTTGATAAATTGCTTTATTTTCTCGGCTTAAACGCTGAATTGAGGATTCTTGATTTCCAGAAGAATCTTTTTTATCCCAAGTCGATAGAAATTTTGATTCACTTTGTAGTCCATACCCGTGTTCTAAGAGTAATGTTTCACCAAAGTTTTTTGCTTTGGATAAATAGAAATGGGCAGTTAAGAGTCCAAAACAAATATGTAGTTGAGCTGAATATTCATAGCGTTCATGGCGACGTTCTGCCGTAGATCCTAAAATCGTCTGAACGTGAAATTTTAGAGCAGGTGTGAGGTAAATCTTTTCATTTTTAGAAATATATTCAGCATTTTTATGTAATGTTGCTGTCACATGATCAAGTAAACCATTTGTACTAATAAAGATATTAGGATTAAATCCTGAACTTTGTTTCTTGTTATATATTGGCGGATGATCTTTAGTTGTATCAACAACGTATTTAGTTAAATCAGTCTCTTTAGATAAGAGTTGTAGCATTTTGGCCCAGTCAAAGCTGCATTGAAATAGGGCTTGAATTTCTGTTTGACGAATTTGATTAGTATTAAAAATATCCATCAAAATTAATTGAGCATAAGCCTGAGCAATGTTATTAAGGCTATTTGGCTTAGTTTGAGCCTGTTCAATAGTCACATGATGATACTTATGTGTCACTGCTGCATCGTACAATTGATGTGCAATGAGCCACTGTCCTGCAACAGGTTCACTATATAACATGTGTTGTTGATAGAGAAGCTGCGTAAGTTGTTGCAATGCTTGGAAGGTTGCAAGTGTTCTAGCAGTATGTAAATTTTTCTTTTGGTTCAGTGCAAAAATAGAAAATTTTTGATTTTCCAATTGTTCGCTACTGCGACGAACAATATTGATATAAATAGCCGCAAAATAGCAGCGTAATAGCATTGCCAGTTCAATAATGTGCTCATTACGATCTGAACTTATTACACCCTGATTAAAAAAGTTTTTTTCTAAGCTGCCTAAGATATTTTCAATCGTTGGATGTAAGGTCTGAATGAGATCAAAACGTAATGTTTCTGAACAATCTAATTCACAAAGCTCTAATAAGGCTGCAAACAATGCTTTTGAAGTATCACCCAACTGCATGATTGAGAGGGTTGAAATCCATTCTGTTAAACTTTTTGCGTTTGCATCACAAAAACTGAGTTTATCCCGTCTTAAAACAGTGGGAATTTGAAAAATATCCGAAAATGCATTATTCATCATTGTAATCAATCTCAGAACGTTTGAACCCCAAAAAGCGGTGTTTTATTTTTTTCGCCCGCAATTTCCCTGACGAGTTTTGGAACTAAATATCCAGGTAAACTCGCTAATACATCACTGTATATATGATCTATCTCTGAAGATCTTAAGTCAAAATGTTGAGCACCTTTTACTTTATCCAATACATGTAAGTAATAGGGCATAACCCTCGCTTCAAATAGTCGATAACTTAGATCAGTCAAAGCTCCTGCAGAGTCATTCACACCTTTAAGTAAAACTGCCTGATTTAACACAGTAATATGATGTAATGATAACTGTAATAGCTTTGAACACGTGAAATCATCAAGTTCTGAAGCATGATTTGAGTGTATCACTACTATAATGCGTAGCCTACTGTTTTTTAAAATAGAAATAAGCTCTTCATCGATACGATTGGGAATAACAACTGGAACTCGTGAATGGATTCTCAATATTTTGAGTTGAGGTAAAGATTCTAATCGCTCTATCCAAAGTGCTATTTTTCGATTAGATAAAGTTAAAGGATCGCCCCCACTGAGAATGATTTCATTGATGGCAGGGTTGTCCTCAATATATTGCTTTATATTTAGCCAATCATCATTTTTAGGTAAATTTTCTTGATATGGAAAATGGCGGCGGAAACAATAACGGCAGTGAATTGCGCATGCACCTGTTAAGGTCAGTAAAAAGCGAGATTGGTATTTGTGTAAGACACCTGCCATTTGATTGGCTGCTTCCTCACCTAATGGGTCAGTAACAAATTCAGGATGTTCTTCAAGTTCAAGATGGTGTGGTAAAACCTGTAATAGCAAAGGGTCAAATGGATTCCCAATACGCATTTTTCCGACGAATGCACGTGGAACGCGTAATTTAAACTGTTCAGAGGCAAGTATTGCCCCTAATAATAATTGCTTGGTCGATAATTCAAGCAGATTTAACAACTCTAAAGGATCAGTAATTAGATCACTGAGTTGTGATTGCCAGTTTTGCTCTTGATGTAAATAGTTTATCATGCCATACGTTAAAATAGTGATAGCCTAAGCTGTGCGCGTAGTCTAGCACTAATAGATTTGAGTTTTAAGTTTGGAGTGAGCCTTTCATGGCCTATTATTCTACAAATGATTTTAAAGCAGGCCTTAAGGTTATGCTTGATGGCAACCCATGTTCAATCATGGAAAATGAATATGTAAAACCAGGTAAAGGTCAAGCATTTAACCGTGTGAAATTACGTAACCTTCGCTCAGGTAAAGTATTAGAAAAAACTTTCAAATCAGGTGACTCTTTAGAAGCGGCTGATATTGTTGAAGTTGAAATGGATTATCTTTACAACGATGGTGAAATGTGGAATTTCATGGATCCAGTATCTTTCGAGCAAATCGCTGCTGACAAAACTGCAATGGGCGATGCTGCGAAATGGTTAAAAGATGATTCTAATGAAAAATGTACGATCATGTTGTTCAATGGTGTACCTTTAAACGTTAATCCACCAAACTTTGTGGTGTTGAAAATCGTTGAAACTGATCCAGGTGTACGTGGTGATACTTCTGGCGGTGGCGGTAAGCCAGCGAAACTTGAAACAGGTGCAGTAGTACGTGTTCCATTATTCGTTCAGCAAGAAGAAAGTGTTCGTGTAGATACGCGTACAGGTGATTACCTAGAGCGCGCATAATCGTAAATGAGTAGCAATGCTACGTAAGCTATACGATTATCGAAGGGATGATTAAACAATCATCCCTTTTTTTATGCCAAAGTATTAGATAAATCATTTTTAATAACAGATAGACTTACAAAGATATTTCTTCTAAAGAAAATATAGACAGGGAAATCCAAAACTACAGCTTATGTATTTGAGAGGTTCTGAATGGAGACAGTACAAGCAAAGTCGACGCTATCCTCAAAAATTCTGTGGAGTTTAGTTGCCATCATTGGTGCAATTTCATTTGGAATTTTGGCGGTAAGTCGTGGAGAGCATGTCAATGCGGTTTGGCTCGTTCTTGCCGCAGTTTGTGTTTATAGCATTGCATATCGGTTCTACAGTTTATTTATTGCAACAAAAGTCTTTGAATTAAATCCTAAACGCTTAACACCAGCACATCGTTTGAATGATGGTCTGGATTATGTGCCCACCAATAAATACGTTTTATTTGGACATCATTTCGCTGCTATCGCAGGTGCAGGGCCTTTGGTTGGGCCAATTCTTGCAGCGCAAATGGGTTATTTACCAGGAACCATTTGGCTTTTGGTCGGTGTGGTGATTGCAGGCGCGGTACAAGATTTTCTGGTGCTATTTATCTCAACTCGGCGTGATGGTCGGTCTTTGGGTGAAATGGCAAAGCAGGAGTTAGGTACTTTCGCAGGTGTTATTGTGATGTTGGGTACGCTCGGTGTCATGATTATTATTCTTGCGGTACTTGCATTGGTTGTCGTAAAAGCTTTGGCTCATAGTCCATGGGGGGTGTTCAGTATCGCAGCAACCATCCCAATTGCATTATTCATGGGCATATACATGCGTTATCTACGCCCAGGGAAAATTGCTGAGGTTTCGATTATTGGTTTTGTGCTAATGATGGCGGCGATTGTCTTTGGTGGTGATGTAGCAAAAGACCCTTACTGGGGGCAATTGTTCACCTTAACTGGAACTCAGCTAACTTGGGCACTCATCATTTATGGCTTTATTGCGTCAGTATTACCTGTGTGGTTATTGTTGGCCCCTCGTGACTATCTATCAACCTTCCTTAAAATTGGTGTAATTGCTGGTCTGGCAATTGGAATTATCTTTGCAATGCCTGAACTCAAAATGCCTGCGGTGACTCATTTTGTAGATGGTACAGGTCCTGTCTTTGCAGGTAGTTTATTTCCATTTCTTTTTATTACGATTGCTTGTGGGGCAATTTCTGGTTTCCATGCCTTGGTATCTTCAGGGACAACACCAAAGCTGGTTGATAATGAAGTCAATATTCGTATGATCGGTTATGGCGGCATGTTGATGGAATCATTTGTCGGTATCATGGCAATGATCTGCGCAACCGTGCTTGATCCAGGGATTTATTTTGCGATTAATGCACCTGCTGCCGTTTTAGGTACAAATGTTGATACTGCTGCGGAAGCGGTAAGAAATCTTGGTTTTGTGGTAAGTCCTGAAATGCTTACTGTACTAGCACAAGAAGTAGGCGAAAGTTCAATCCTTTCTCGGACTGGTGGAGCGCCAACTTTTGCGATTGGTATGGCTCATATCATTTCGGAAATTTTCAATAGTCGTGCAATGATGGCATTTTGGTATCATTTTGCCATTTTATTTGAAGCATTATTTATTTTGACGGCAGTCGATGCGGGAACACGTGCTTGTCGCTTCATGGTACAGGATACCGTCGGGATTGTTGTGCCTGCAGTAAAACAATCTGGTTCATTTTCTGGAAATCTAGTTGGAACTTTTGTTGCGGTTGCTGGATGGGGTTTCTTCGTTTATCAAGGCGTAGTGGACCCTCTTGGTGGCATTAATTCTTTATGGCCATTATTTGGAATTGGAAATCAAATTCTCGCTTCTATGGCATTGATCTTGGGTACGGTTATTTTATTCAAGATGAAGAAAGAGAAGTATGTTTGGGTGACGATTGTTCCAACGATTTTCCTATTTATTACTTCCATGACAGCGGGCTGGCAAAAGATTTTCCACGAAAACCCGAAGATTGGCTTCCTCGCTCAAGCGAATCGTTTCTCTGATGCAATTGCACGTGGAGATGTTCTTGCACCTGCGAAGTCAGTTGCTGAAATGCAGACGATTGTATTGTCGAATCAGATTAATGCAGTACTTTGTGGATTCTTTATGATTGTTGCAATTGTTATGATTATTGCTTCAATAGGAATTATTCGTCGTGCTTTACAAAGCCCTGTCCCAACAGTACATGAAGCACCTGCCGTATTTACTGAAACTGCAATGACAGCAGAAACAGTGAGGGGAGAGTCGTGATGGATTTTAAAATTGCTCGGCAAGGAAGTGCTGTGATTGTGAAGATTATTAAATTCACTATCATGTCGCAAAAACACTTACTTTTATCTCCGAAGAATTGGTCTCGTATTGCAACTTTATGGCAAAACTTGCAAAAAAGTTTTCGTTTGATGGTGGGTGTGCCTGATTATGAAAACTACGTAAAGCATATGCAGGCACATCATCCAGATTTAACGCCAATGGATGCTAAGACTTTTTATCGTCATTGTATCGATGCGCGTTATCCTTCATCAGGTGGGAATTTGAAAAAATGTCCTTGCTAGAAGTCATTTGATTTCTTTGAAAAAAAACTAAAACAGTGTATGTTGAATCATGCACTGTTTTAGTTTGGGGATTGCGTTATGTGGGGCATGGAAAAAGCTTCTATTCAAGAAAAACAACAAAAAAATCAAGAAGTAGAGCAAAATATTAAAAATTTTACTCAGAAAATCGAACGTTTTTTGGTTGAAGTGAATCAACTTATTTTAGATAAACCACAACAAACTAAATTAGCGCTGACCTGTTTATTGGCAGGTGGGCATGTACTGTTTGAAGATTTACCAGGATTAGGTAAAACGACTCTAGCCAGTGCTTTGGCTCGTCTAGCAGGACTACATTTTCAGCGGATTCAATTTACCAATGACATGTTGGCGAGTGATGTCATTGGGATCAATATTTTTAATCAAAAAGAACATTTATTTGAGTTCAAGAAAGGGCCTATTTTTACTCAGATTTTATTGGCAGATGAGATCAATCGTTGTAGTCCAAAAACACAGAGTGCATTACTTGAAGCTATGGAAGAAGGTGCGGTAACTGTTGATGGAGTCCATTATGAATTACCACAACCATTTTGGGTCTTAGCAACGCAAAATCCACTATTTCAAAGTGGAACTTATGCTTTGCCTGAGTCACAACTTGACCGTTTCTTGATGCGTTTATCGCTTGGTTATCCATCTCGCCAAGCTGAAAAACTACTGTTACAGCAAAGCTCACGTCAGGTTTTAATTCATCAATTAGAAGCAGTATTTACGCAAGTTGATATTTTGCAATTACGTGAATTAGCAAAACAGGTTTTTTTAAGTGATGCTGTACTCAATTATATTTTAGATTTGGCTGCTGAAACACGTAAACAACGGCATGGCTTATCAACACGTGGAGTATTGGCATTAAAAGCTGCTGCACAAGCTTATGCACTGGTTGAAGGTCGTAGCTTTGTGACCACTGATGATGTGCAAACAGTTTTTGTTGCCGTGGTTGCTCATCGTTTAAGTTTAGGCGAAATAGAGGTAAAACAAATTTTGCAGTCGGTTGATGTCCTATAGTTGAGGTTGGCTTATGCAAAGGATTCAGCAGTGGATTGCGAAACGTTTTCAAGTTGATGGGACTAAAACCCTGTTACAGAAAGATGTTTTGGTTTTTATCTACAAGCAAGGTTTTTTATATCTCGTTCTGATTCTAATTACCTTTATTGCAGGTATTAACTATGCAAATAACTTAATTTTAGGTTTTTGCTTTTTAATCAGTGCGATTTTATGTATTAGTTTCTATCTCACCTTCAAGCAATTGCATGTTCTGCAGATTGATCTGATTGCAGCTGAAGTTGGGCAAGTCGATCAACCTTTAATTCTAAAACTTCACTTTAATCAGCCATCCGTCATGACCCGATATTTACGTATTCAATGGCTGCAACAAGAACAATTAATTTATTTAGATCAGCAACAACAGACCTTCGAACTGGCTTTTTTTCCGAAGCAGCGTGGTTTATTTGAATTTGGTGCAATGAAAATTTATTCGACCTATCCTTTAGGTTTGGTGCGAGCGTGGACTTATTTATATCCAAAACAAAAAGTGTGGATTGCACCTAAAGCGTATGATTGGCAAAAAGAACATAAAAATCAGCCAACCAATGCGAACGATAGTTTAGATGAATTTAAGGAGCTTAGGGCCTTTCAACAAGGTGATTCTTATCAAAATGTGGCATGGAAGCAAGTTGCTCGAGGACAGGGCTTTTTTATAAAAATGTTTGAGGCTCAAGCCAATCATCAACATTTAGAAATTGATTATCAAAAAATTCCTGCGCAAAGTCATGAAGAAAAATTAAGCTATATGATGGGATTAATTGAGCAATGTGAACAACTTGGTGATGATTATGCATTGATACTGCCGCATGCAAGATTAGAAACTGGTCAGGGGCAGATACAGCTTCTTCAAGCAAAACTTCTACTTGCACAGGCTTAAGATTATGACCAAACAAATCTATTTTTGCATTTTAGCTGTATTGGCATTTGTATTAATTGGGCAAGTGGCTTTTATTCCTGTGACATTGAGTGGGTTGTGGGGCGTTATTTGGCTTATATTGGTATGGCGATATAGCAAACAAAAAATTTCACCATTTCCACGCTTATTTTTAGTTTTTTTCTCTTTATTATCTTTAGGCCTTATTTATTTAAATTATCAAACTTTACTAGGAGTAGAAGCAGGAGTCGCATTTTTAAGTACGTGTTTATTTGCGAAAAGTTTGGAAGCCAAGAATACCCGCGATTTATTGATCGTATTTAACTTTGCCTTATTTGTCAGTGCGAGTTTATTGTTACATAGTCAGGCATTCTGGATGGCTGTCTTTGTTTTTTCAGCATTTGTGATGTGTTTGATGGGGTTATATCGGATTCAAACCGGTCTATTTAACCATCATCAATTATCATCAAATCAGTTAAAAAATGATGTTAAACAAATTCTAAAATTTGTCGGAATTGCTACTCCATTCTTTATTATATTATTTATTTTCTTTCCTCGCTTGCCACCACTTTGGGCAATTCCAATTCATAAGAATCAAGCAACTACAGGAATCAGTGATCGTATGTCTCCTGGAGATATTGCACAATTATCACAATCTTCTGCTTTAGCTTTTCGTGTTGTTGCGGATATGAGGCAATTGCCAAATAGACAAGAGTTGTATTGGCGTGCTTTAGTCTTGGATGAATATGATGGTACAACATGGACCAGTAGTTTTTATAATCAGCAAATTAAAAATGTAAATTCAAACTCTAGCAGAGTAGCTTATCAATATTTAGCTGCCGATGAGCAAGCAAATTGGATCATGGGGTTGGAATATTCCATTCCACAAGAACGTTATTTACAATTGTATCAAGATGATAGTATACGTCCATTAAAGCTGATTAAACGTAATCAACCCATACAAATGTTTTGGTTAGGACAAGCATCAACATCCTCTATTTTGTTATCGCCACGTCAAATTGAATTTAGTACTCAATTTGATGAAGATCGCGATGAGAAAGCACAACAATTAGCCCATCAACTGTTTGAACAAAGTCAGCGACTGCCTGAAAAATATATTAAAACTGTGCTGAATTGGTATAGAAAGAATAACTTCGTTTATACGCTGACCCCAGGAACATTAAGTGGGGATCGTATAGATCAATTTTTATTTTCTAGTCGAAAGGGTTTCTGTGAACATTATGCATCTAGTTTCGTGATGCTGATGCGCTATGCAGGGATTCCTGCCAGAGTTGTGACAGGTTATCAAGGTGGACAGTTTGCATTAGATGGAGAAAGTTGGGAGGTTCGTCAACTTGATGCACATGCGTGGAGTGAGGTTTATCTGCATGGTCAATGGAAAAGAGTCGATCCTACAGCAATGATTGCACCACAACGTATAGATGCTGGAATGCAGAATTATATGGCGGAGGATCAGAAAGTTTGGGGAGATGCGCAGGCACAAGCATGGCGTTTACAGCAATTTAAATTTTTGAAAAATATGCGTGTTTGGAGTGACTATTTAAGTTATCAATGGCAGTCCAAAGTTGTTGGTTATGATGCTGTTAAACAAAAAAATTGGTTATCTAAGCTAGGCTTTAATTCAAGTTATAGTTATGTGCTGATCTTAATTATTGGTATTGCAGGAATTTTAGCTGTGTATGTTGGTTTTTATTGGTGGAGACAAACTAAGCAGCAAGAATTATATGAGCGTATTATCACCCAATTTCAAAAGCAATTACCTAAACATTTGCATAAAAGATCAGCGGAAACATTCCAAGTTTGGATGCAACGTTTATCAAGTGTAAATAGTGATCAAAAATCATTTCAGCAAGTAGTTGTGTTATATCAAAAAATCGTTTTTTTAGAACAGAATAGTCAGCAAAATATTCAAGAATTTAGAAAACTGCTTAAAGTCTGTGCGAACGCAATTAAACAATCTCAAAAAAACTTGTGAACCTGATTAAAAATGAATATCATGCTCTCATTCTAGGTGTATAGCTCAGTTGGTTAGAGCGCTACGTTGACATCGTAGAGGTCTCCAGTTCGAGTCTGGATATACCTACCAAGATATTAAATTTGTATGTCTGTGTATCACGATATATAAGTTAAAAAGCCCTAAATATCATGTATTTAGGGCTTTTTTATTGCTTTATATGCCGTTATATAAAGATACATACCACTGTTGGTTTTGTATCATATGGTGTATCATTGATTAAAACTTAACTCGTGATACAGCGTGAAATGAAAAGAAATGCTATTAAGAAAAGACCATTGTCCGATACGACTTTGGCAAATTTAGAACCCGAAGACACAGATTATCGTGAACGTGATACAGGCGGATTGTATTTTCTAGTGCAAAAGACAGGGAAGAAGTCTTGGCAACTACGTTATAAAAATGAAAAAGGCAATGATTCATGGAAAGGGCTTGGTGGATATCCAAGTGTCAGTGGCGCAGCAGCAAGGCGTAAGGCTAGTGAGCTATCTGAAAAATTAGCTAATGGGGAAGTTTTAGAAACAAGAAAACACATCAAACAGCAGCAACAACAGATTGAGGGGCAAAAGTTTAGTATCTTAATGGCTGAGTGGTTAGATACTAGAAAATCCGCATGGGGCGCAGTAACTTTTGATAAGGCACAAAAATCTATTAATCGTCATATCATCCCTAAATTTGGTGAACGTAATTTTACTGAAATTACCCCTAAAGAATGGTTTGATTTTTTTCAAGGTTTGCAGCGTGGATTAAACATCCACACCCAAGTTGAAAAATTAACATCTTATTGCCGTAATGCTTATGATTGGGCGAAATTCCAAGCAAAGATCAACTATAACCCAATTGATGGGATGACCAAGCATTTAGATAAAAATGATGGGGGGAATATGAAGTTTGTCGAAATAGATGAATTGCCCCAATTAATTACAGATATACGTAATCATCATCAACGTAAATTGGCGATTGGTTTGGAACTAATGGCTTTATTATTCCCACGCCCCGTAGAGCTACGTTTTGCGACTTGGGATCAATTTAATTTTGAAAAAGCAATTTGGATTAAGCCTGCCGATATTATGAAAAAAGGCATTGCCCATGCTGTACCTTTACCTAAGCAAGCCATCACATTATTAAAAGAATTAGAGCAATATCGGACGGAATCTGATTTATTGTTTGTAGGTCGTAATAGCCTAAATAAGCCTATATCGGACAACACCTTTAATATGGCATTAAATCGTATGGGTTATAAAGGGCGACAAAACCCACATGGTTTTAGACATATTGCAAGTACCGCCTTGAACAATCAATTTAGTGATAAAGAGCAAGTGGTTGAAGCATGTTTAGCCCATATGAAAAAAGGTGTAAAAGGTGCGTATGATAAAGGGTCACACCTTGAAGAACGAGTTGGGATGATGGAATGGTGGGCAGACTATATTGATAATTTAGTAAAAGAATAAGGAAACAAGAAATAGTGATTGCTTAATGTAAAAATATTAAAGTAATCACAATACTAAACCCTTAAAAGCAAAGAAATTGATATAGTATGGTGGATTTGAAACATTTAGGGAATCGTGGGTAAGTATGCAGATACAAAGCTTTAGTCTAAAAAATATTGGGCGATTCCAAGACCTAAGCGTGTCTTTAGCACCTACGCAACGCTATCCATCCAATATCACGGTTTTTATTGGCAATAATGGTAGTGGTAAAACGTCACTATTAAAGTCGGTAGCAACGGCATTGACTTGGTTTGTAGCCCGTTTAAAACATGACAAGTCTAATGGTACGCCGATCCCTGAAAGCGTGATTTTAAATACAGCCAATGCAGCAGCAGTCGAAATCATTGTTAATGATAAAAACCTGCAACAACAAAGCCAAGCCTATACATGGCGTATAACGAAAAACCGCACGGCGAGAAAAGCTGAATTTACTACGCATTTAACGGAGCTAAATCAACTAACCGACCACTATAAACAATGGCTTGGGGAAGATGATCAAAGTAGTCTACCACTAATTGCATTTTATCCCGTAGAACGCAGTGTAATTGACATTCCATTAAAGATACGGGAAAAGCATCAATTTTTGCAGATTAATGGTTATGACAATGCTTTAGATAATGCTGTAGATTTTAGGCGTTTTTTTGAGTGGTTTAGAGATAGGGAAGATGTGGAGAATGAAAATTTTAAAAATATGGTACAAGCCTATAAAGAAGCGTCTATTGAAGTAGTTCATCGTGCATATATGTATGAAGATGATCAACTTAATGCGGTTCGTAGAGCAATTGAAGAGTTTATGCCAACTTTCAGAAATTTGCGGGTACAGCGTAAACCACGTTTGCATATGTCAGTTGATAAAAATGACAAAACATTAAATGTTAACCAATTATCACAAGGTGAAAAATCATTAATGGCTTTGGTTGGTGATATTGCACGCCGTTTGGCTATGATGAACCCGAGCTTAGAGAATCCTTTACATGGTAAAGGTATTATTTTAATTGATGAAATTGATATGCACTTGCATCCACAATGGCAACGATCAATCATACAACGCTTACAAACAACTTTCCCAAATTGCCAATTTATCTTAACTACACATTCGCCATTGGTTATCTCTGATACCCAAAACATTTTAGTGTATGACTTAGATGGACAAGATATTACCGCTTTACCATCATTATATGGGCAAGATGCCAACACGGTATTATTGCAATATATGGATACCAACTACCGTAATCCTAAAGTTGCTGAACAAATCATACAAGCAATGGATGCAATCCAAAACAACCAGTTGGAACAGGCAAGTCAGTTAATTGAAACTTTGAAATCTGAACTTGGTAGTGATCAGCTAGATGTAATGCGACTTGTGGCTATGTTGAAAAAAAGAACCATAGCCAAGCAGGGGAAATAGGTTGCAACAGATTAATAAGGGGTCTGAACCGACTGAATTAACCGAATATAAACGTAAAAACCCAACGCATAGATATGATGATTTAGGGGATGATCCTGAACAAATACGCCTAGCAATTAGACAGGCATGTTTGGCTGAACAAGCTTATTTATGTGCTTATTGTTGTCGGCAAGTTGGGGTAAAAGACCATGATTGTATGAATGAGCATATCTTGCCAAGACAGGGTTATCCACAATTTAGCTTTGCTTTTAATAATATTGTGGCAAGTTGTACGACTAAAGGCTGTTGTGATGATGCAAAAGAAAATCAAGAAATCGCCATTAGTCCATTGTCACCACGTTGTAAAACGGAGTTTAATTTTAATCTTAGTGGCACGGTCACAGGCTTAACTGATGATGCCAAACAAACCATTGATGTACTAAGATTAGGCGATAGCTTGCAGCAAAATCAAAAGTTGGTCGATATGCGTAAACAAGCGATTGCTAACTTTTTATTTACCCAAAGCATCAATATAGATGACTTGATTGAGGATGATGAGCTATTAACCTTATTGATTGATGACTTGCATCAAGTATCCGATGGTAAATTACAACCATTTGCCCCCGTCATTAGTAAAGCCTTGCAAAATTGGGTTGATGGCAATAAATAAGTCACTTAATTTTTTTGTGGATTATTCGACAACGCAACAATCATATCCCGAATCACTTTTTTATGGGACGGCGGTAGGGCTAAAAAAGCATCTGCAATGTTTTTATCTTTATAACCAATGTCTTGTTGCCAACGAGCTTCTCGTTGGGCAATCGCTTTTTTAATATCTTTTTCAAAAGCTAATTCTTCTGGTGATACATCTAACCATTGAGCAAGTGTAAGCAACTTATCACTTGACGGCATAGACATCCCTAATAGCCACTTCCTAACACCGTAAAGCGTTACAGGTTTGCCATTATGACGCAAGTTAAATTCCCGCTCTAAAATAGACGGTTTAGCATCGTAGCCTTTAGCCTGCATTGCTATAATGAGGCGTTGCGCAAAAAGCGTTTTTTCATTGTTCATTTTTGGATAATAAAAAAAACTGACTTTTAGTTAGGTGACTTTATCAATAGTCAATAGACTATGATTTTTGTCATGTTTTTAATTAGACTTTTAGTCAATTTTTACTTAACTAAAGACTAGGACTTTAATGTTTTGTGGAGTTATTGGACAAAGCAACAATCATATCCCGAATCACTTTTTTATGTGCTGGCGGTAGTGCTATAAAAGCTTCAAATACTTCCTTGTCCCTATAACCAATATCTTGCTGCCAACGGGCATCCCGTTGTGCAATTGCTTTTTGGATGTCTTTTTCAAAGGCTAATTCTTCAGGTGGTACATCTAGCCATTTAGCAAGTGTAAGCAATTTGTCACCTGATGGAATAGATTCCCCGATGAGCCATTTGCGTACCCCGTGTAATGTCATGGGTCTGCCTGAATAGTTCAAATTGAACTCTCTTTCTAAAATAGAAGCCTTAGCTTCATAACCTTTGGCTTGCATGGCTTTGATTAATCGACTTGCAAATAAGGTTTTTTCATCATCATTCTTCATTACCTAAAAATAATTAGCTTAACTAATAGTTACGTAATATTTGATTTTAATTACGCAAATTATTAAACTTTAGTTACGTACTTTACTTAACTTTTTAAACCTAACAACAAGGTATCAATAGGTTTATAAGGTGAGTAAGTAATAAATGATGACTTTATAATGGTGTAATTATGCTAAAAAAATTGTTGTATTGGGGCTTAATGACAACATCTCTATATTTTGTATGGGGATGTAGTGAATCTAAAAGTGAACAGGCAGTAGGTGCAACAACAGCACAAGAACAAGCTGAAGAAGCAGTGGCTGCGGCAGCCGAAGCTGATCCATTAGCAGGTGCAGATGCATTAGCAGATGATAGTGCGGTTGATGAAAATTTAGGATATGAGGATCAAGGTACAGCCAATCCAATAAAGCAAATTTTAGAGGGAGAACCTGTAGAGGTTTCCTTTAATATGAATGAGTTCAATACAAAAGTTTATGGAAAGCTAGCATATAATGTAGTCATTCAGTCTAAAGTAGATGATGTTACGATCAATGATATTATTATTAATCGTGGTAATAATTGTGGCATCGGTGAATATGATCACAATAATAAATTACCTGCTAATTTGAAATTTGGACAAGTAGTTGAGCTTGCAATAAATTGTGATGCAAATTTTGCAAAAGAAATTGAAGTGAAGACGGACTATGGGAATTACCAATTTAACACGACACGGCGTTAAAATAATTTAATTAAAAAGCTTGTTCCACAAGGGATGAGCTTTATTTTATTATGATTTAATTGAATTTTAATACTAAAAATAAAAAAATTATTGATTAATATACTTTATAAATTAATTATATGAATGATAAATTCTATTTTTCGCCATTCAAATGAAAAGTGAGATGGGAAAATCTAGTTTTGAGATAAAGGTATATTATTAAGATTATTTGACATGTGTGAAACAACGTGTCAACGGAATTTTATTTAAAAATAAATGATAGCATTTGATTTGCATTTCCTTAACGTATAGAACTCTATACACGGTAGCAGAAAAAACTTTCATAACTGAATCTGATTCAAAGTGAGAGGGATAAAGAAAAAATTAGAAATTTTTTAAACATGAGGTCTTGGTGTAATCTACTTTTTAAAATTTTATGTAAAATTATCAGAGATAGCGATTGCTTTTTGTGATTAAAAAGAGTAGAATAGTTGCCTGTTGTTAATATTAATAGTACATTTGTTGCATTTTGACATTATATAATTATAACATTTTTTAAATTCAGTATATTCAATTCTTTATATCTACTCATTTAAGTTAAGTGTTTTACCTTATACAAGATAATCATGTGTATTTTTTGATATTAATTAAAAATAATAAAATAGAACAAGGAGATAGAATGAATATAAATAAAATAAATATAGATTGGTTAGATGTAATCGTTGATATAAGTCATGATCCTAAAAAACTCTCTAAAGGTTTAAAAATTTATTTAGATGAAGATCATAACTTTGATAAAGCAAAAACATCTTATCGTTCAAAGGATATAGAGTCTAAAAATAAACATACTTTAAAAGTAAAATCTGTAAATGAAAAATTAAGGATTAGTGGTAATTTTTATAAATGGTTACATGGTCAAAATATTACAGGATGTGCCAATATTGAGGATTTGGTCTTAGATGTAGTTAAAAAGTTTGTTGAAATGGGCTTAGTAGAGCCTACAGATGAGCAATTAGATGTTCTTAAAAAATGTGATTATCGTATTTATCAATTGCATATTAAACAAGATATTACTTTTGATAATAAGAAATTGGCTTTAAATTATTTGGATCATTTAAAAACAGGTGGTTATTATCCTTATAAACCTAAAACAATATATCAAAATGGGGTTTATTTTGGTCAATCATCTAAAAGATGGGTACTAGGTTACTATCATAAAGGAAAAGAGATAGATCAAAAAAGAACGAAGAAAGATATTGTAAGTTCTGAATTAAAAGCACTTGCTGATATCACAATTAGAGCTGAGATTAAACTTTATTATAGACAACTAAAGAAATGGGATTTGAGATTTGCATATCAATGGAGTGATGTAGATGATTTAGATAAGTTTTTTAAAATACGTTTAAAGAAATTACGGCTACCAGATTTTAGTCATGTAATTAATTTATCAAAGATAACAAATAGTGCAGATAAAAAATTTTATAATTGCTTACTTAATGGAGATGTTGATATTTTATATGACAGATCAACAATCTATCGTAAGAGATTAAAATTTTTGCTAGCTTATAACATCGACATAGACAGCATTAATAATAAAAAATTAAAGGGGAATATATGCAAAAGCTAAGACTAACAAAAAATGAAGTGTGCCATATTTTATCAATCAAAGCGGACAAGTTGGCTAAACTCATACAAACAGATGTATCTTTCCCACGACCTATAAAAGAGGGTACTACTAGACAAGCAGCGGTTTACTTTGATCGTCAGGACGTGGAAAATTGGTGGGATAATAAAAAGTATCCAATGACTCTAATGCCGTGTTAATTTTTTAAAATATCTAAAAATAAGTTTAATTTAATAAAAATAGATTTATTAATATTTAAATAGCTAAATAAAAAGACAGACTATATTTGTAGAGTCTGTCAATGCAGTTTAATTTATAAATTATTTTATGTTTGTGAAATTTAAAATTTTTCTATTTTAATTTTTAATCTAATAAGTGTGGTATATTTTTATAAAGCTCAACTGATAGTTCATGATTTTGGAATTTCTTTATAGCCTTTTTCCATACACGGATTGCATTTTTATGATCACCATTATTCCAATGTATGCCTCCCATATTAAACCAAGCTAATGCATACTCTGAATTTAAAGAGATTACTTTTTTATAGGCATTAATTGATTCTTTTATTTTACCTAACTTTTCATAAGTTGATGCTAGTTGAAACCAGCTCATATCATCAGGTTGTATTTTTAATGCTTGTTCTAATAACAATGGTAGGCTTTCTTTTGGACGATTTAGAAATAATAATGCTGTTCCTAAGCAATAGCCATATTCACCTTTTGCTAGCCTATAAGCATTTTGAAAACAATATTCTGCTTCATTCCAATCATTATTATCTTGGGCCCAATGACCGAGTCTATCCCAAAGAAATGCAGCATCTTGGTTTTGAATATGTTGAATTATAGATTCAAAATGAGATTTAAAATCGGGATAAGTGAATCCGATATCTAAAGATTCTGAGCGTAAATAAAATTGATTCAGTAACCATTCTCTAATTCCATGAGGGCAATTAGAGTGTTTTTTCAGATATCTATCCCAAAATGCAATACTTAGCTTGGCATTATCAATGCTATCTCGTCCAAACAAAGCAACTTGTTTAGCACACCATAACCAAATCCAATCCCCATTATTGGATGTATTACTTAGCAGAGTATTGATCTCACGAAAAGCTGAACGACCTTCTTTTAGATTAAAAAGAGCATTTACTCTCCACCCTAAAACAGAAAATTGTTTTTCAGTAGTAGGTTCATTAAAAACTATTTCATCAAAATGTTGTAAGGCTTCTTCATATTTACCATTTTTTAAATAAAAGTTACCTAATGCAAAGTTAGCTTCTGGAAGTTGCTTATTGTAAGAGATCGACTTCTTATAACAAGTTACTGCTTCAGATTGATTTCCAATATTTTCATAACTTGAGCCAAGATTTTTATAACACATGGCTAGCAATTGGCTATCTCTCTCTTCCAAGTCATCAATGGATTTTTTATATGCAATGATTGCATCTTCATTAAGATCTAATACAGAGTATCCATTTCCAATTGAATATATAAGGCTTCCAGAACTAAATTGTTTAGTTTCTATTTTAGACTCTAGATAGATAATTCCTTTTTTAATTCTATCAATATTAACTTCTTTTTGTGCCATTCCAATATTAATTTCAGCCATATAGCAATACATAAGTGCATTATGATTTGATGGAAAAAGTGCTAAAAATCTATCAAATGCATCACTTATTATTTTATCTTCACCACTATTATAAAGGGTTAAAAGTAAAGAGGCTGCACGATCTTGATCTTCAGGAATATGTAGATCAAAAGGTATAGTTCTAATTGTATTTACCATCTCACTAGGAGAAGTAATAATTTGTTTAATTCTACTATTTCTTACTGAGTTTGAATTAGCTTTTGCTAGCTTTGCTAAGGATTGTAATTTTGTAATAGTAAGCAAGTCAGTGAAATTTACAGTAATTGTTTGTTGAGTCGTCCATTGTTGTTTAGAATGTTCATATTGGCGTAATACAGTGTCTGCATAACAGAATTTCAGGGTATTTGTTGGAATATGATAACAGACAAAGAATGAATGTCGTTGAGAAATTAGATAGTTCAGATTAGTTCTGTTTATATCAATACTGATAGAACCATCTTTATTCAAGGCTTTTTTAGTGCCTTTTAGTTGAACATGGATTCTAACATTTGTAGCATGTTCATCATCTACTACTTCTAATTGACAGTCTGTACCATAATCCTGTGTATCCTTTAGTTGGATCATGAAACATTCAGATTCATGTATGATTTTTTCAAAAGCGGCTACAGCTTTGCTCTCTATAATATGATTTGGATGCCGTTTAGGTAAATCATCTAAATATTTCATGCCACGACCTATTTTGGTTATGATAAAAGATAAGTTCAATATAGAATTAAGTTCATTTTAAATATTACTTGTTCTACATTTTATTGATCTCCATTACAACAATTTTTACTTTTCCATCCTGAGCAGACCGATTATTTGCAATTAACATTTCTTGTAATTCTTTAGAAGTATTGGGAACGGGCTTTCCTCGGCCAAACGATCTAAGCTTTTTATTATCCTCTCTTTTTCCAAACCATAGCACTAAATAAATACCTCTACCTTCAGCTCTCCAGTCAGTGGTATATAATTTATCAAGTTGTTGATCAGCCCCAGTCCAAAGGTCAGGATGCCACTGGCCTTTTATCTCGATTGGCAGGCGAAGATTACCTACAGCACAAGTGATATCAACTTCTTTATCATTTGCTACATGCGCTTCAGGTTCATATGTGATTGTATTATCACCTTGACGAAGCAAACCAATTAGATGGTCACGGCATCGTTCCTCATAAAAAGGCTTACCTTGATCATTGAAGAATCCACGCCAAGATTCAGCATCATCACTTTTAACTTTTGCCTGAACAATATCTAACTCTTCCAATACAAAAGCTTGTAAATCAATAATTGTTTGAGGAAGTTGGTCATTAATCATTGCTTTAATTGATTGAAGAGTAGGAACAGAATAGAAACTTTCAGCTCGCATTTGTTTTTGTTCAAATAGCATTGTTTTGATTACATCAGTGTAATCATCAGGGGATGAGTCTTTAAGTTTCTGAAGTGCATCACAGGCTTGATCACTATGATTTTTTGCTAATTGTTGAATAATGCTGATTATAAATTCGGAAGCATCCCATGCATTTCTATCACCGCCTGAAACACCAATTGGATGAGCAACATTAGGATAAAGTTTTCGGAAAGTTGAAATAATCCATTTAAATAATTTAATATTTAATGCAACATATGATTTATTTTTTCTATATTTTCCTCCAATACGATCTCTAAGATTCCATATTAAATTTGGATCAATAGATTGAGATTTCAACTCTTCCATTGTGTGATCAAAATCAACGATAAGATTGATGGCTACCCAATTTAGTTGCTGTTCTTTATTTGCTACGATTTTACGAGTTAGAATTAGTTCACGTATAGCATCAAATTGCCCTGTTTGAACTAAACAATCTAAAAGTTCAGTTTCAATATTGATAGGCATGCCTGGATAGTTTTTTAGCCATTTTTTGGCTAATTCAATACTAATATCAGTGGTTTCAGCCATTCTCATTATTCGGGCTAATCCATCTATATGTTCGCATCGAGCTTGAAACTGAGGTTCATAAAAAGTCTCTAAAGCTTCTAATAATATTCCTCTTTGTTGAATTTCATTTTCAATATTCTCAAAAATATTTGGTATGCCAGCATGTGTGTCGTAACGGATATGGAGTAATGTATAATATCCAGCTAGCAATCTTTCATTAGAGAGATCGGTTAAACCTATGTCTTTTCTAATACGCTCTGCCAAAGCAACAATTAGAATATAACTAGCTTCATAAAATTTTCTTTGGGGTAAAATATTTGCAATATCTTGTGCAGTAGTTTGTGGTGGATCTAGCATTAGAAATGCTTCGAAACCATCCATACATATTTCAGAAATATCATCTCCTATCCAATCTGCAATGCGAAGATGGGCGGGAGTTTCTTTACTGATATCTGAAAATAATTTTAAATACACTTTTGCAGGTTTGAGAATTACCCCATACTCACCTTGGCGCAATCGCTCAATATTTTGAAGATAAAATAATCTTTGCTCAGACCTTGAAGCTAATTTTTTTTCTTCATTTTGTTTTTTTCGTTCAATATCTTGAATTTCCCAATCAGCTAATTTTCTGATTCCTATTTGATCTAGCCAATCACGGGCATTTTGATCATTAACAGTAAAAGGCAGAGCTGCTTCTCGTACATCTTTCCCAATTCCGTTGTCATGGTGAGTTAATTGAACAAGTTCTTTCCATCTGCAATCATTTCGATCTTCTTTATGTAATCCTTTAAGTAATGAGATGATATCTTCTGATGTGATGGAGAGGCCTGTTGAGCAATAATATAGTAAATGATTCTTTTGCCATATATTTTTTTCACCAGGTCGTTTGAGTAAAACAAGATATTGAATAGCCAATCTCAAACTCTGATTTTTTCTAAAGAATTCTGCTAATTTTTTAATATATTCATCATGATATCCAAAAGTATTGTGGAATGGTTCAAGCCAATTCAAAAGTTTTTCTGCTGAAATATCATAATTTTCTAAAAATCTTAATATTAAGTGGCATGCAAAATTTTTAGCTTCATTCTTAATTTCTGAATCACTAGAGATAGCCATCATTTCAATTCGAGAAACAAAAAAGTTTAGGACATTTTCGATTTGTTCTTTAGGTAAATTTTGTTGTAAGTACCATAGTGGTCCAACAATATGATCACTCATTTCTAAGTGAGATATTGCTAGATTAGCTATTAACTCATCATGGGCTTTATCATAACCAGTATCTTCCAAGAGTTCTATTGCCAATCTGATAGATGATTCATCTCCTAACTTGGAAAGATAAAGATAAATATTATGCCAATCGATAACTTGTTTCTGGATAGCTAAAGCTTCACCAGCAGATTTACGAATTGCAAATTCTATGTTTGGATCGTTAACAAGTTGTTTGAGTAATTCGATGAAATCATTCGGGAGTTGATTTTTCTTAATAACATCAACTAGAAAAACTCTAAAACTAAAGGGAGTTTTAGGCTGACCTATAATATTTTGGATTAGTGATAATAATGTTGGTGTTGTAAATGCCCGAATGTAGTATGTATCCTTATTGTGAAAATTATAAAATCGAGGGTTGTTTTCAGCTAAAAGATAAATACTATCTAGTAAAATTTTGGCTTGATCTATAGTTAAGTTGTCTACATCTCCATATTCAAGAATACCAATAGGATCTTTTTTAATAATTTCTGAAGTTAGAGCAGGATCATTCATTAGCCATGAATGTAAACCACGTAAGTTAGTTGGTACAAATTCATAACTATGGAAGAAAGATAAAAGACGTTTACGCTTTCGATCTGTATTTGCTTGTTTTATTAGCCATTTTGCTCCTAAGAACTCTCCAATTCGGCGGTGAAGGTAGCTGAAACGCTCTATTCCATTAGATCGGAAAAGACGTGAACCTAAAATAAGTTCAATTTCTTCAGTATCAGGAAGTAATTTAACCTCGCTTATAGGTAATTCACCATCAATTATATTTGCAATCGCTTTTCGAGAAATTGCTTCATTACCTGTTAAAATTAAACTTGCAAATGCAGCTCCTGCGGCATCTAGTGCAATTTCACTTGGCAGTTGACTCTTTGCTTTAAATTCTGAATGTTCTATTCTTAATAGCTCAATAGCTTGTTCAAATAATTTAGTTAGTGTTTCAGGCAGTTTTTCTTTTTTTGCAACCGTAGCGATCAAATTAAGTGTCTGAGGATTGCTTAATAAGTCACTAAGTCCTCTAATTGTAAAATGATCTATGATTTCCTGAGTTTGTTGATTATTGAACATTAATCCTAGAAATTCACTCATATCCTCTTGAGTAAAAGATTCCAAATGGAGTTCTAATGGTTCTTCAGAGTATTGCTCTCGTATAGTTTCTAAACTGGTTGCACTTCTCCAATCAGCTACACGACAGGCTAAAATAAATTTTGGATACCCTAAAATCTCAAGTTTCTGCAATACTTTATCAACACTATCTCCATCATTGCGAGAGCTTATCTCATCAAGTGCATCGATAACTAATATACTATTACTGCCAAGAAGGGTTTGAGGATTAGCCCGATTTAGTAGCTGACGTGCAGTACAATAGGCGTAATTTTCTAAATTTCCTAGCCACTCTAATAGACTAGATTTGCCCATTCCAGCTTCGCCTACAATAACTAGTGGATTTGTTTTTGTCAGTAATTCATCTTGAGTTAAAGTGATATGATTATCACTATCCTGATACCAAAAGGTTCTTTTAATCATAAATTACTCTTAGGTGTATGAGGTTATATCAGTAAGTTATAATGCTTATCCAAAAAATAAATTTATAAATACGCTAATCTCAACTTTAAATAAGATCCCTGAGTTGAATTGGCGAATGCTATCGTTTTTTATTTAGCACTATGCAAATCGTACGTGACAGAATTTTACGAGTTATGCGGTATGTTAAATGCCATAGGTCTTTTACTTTCACCTTTTGAATGTGAAAGTGATCTGTTAATTGACCAATCACTGTTTCAATCTTTGTTAGGGCTTTCATCAGTATCCGCATTGCGTTTTTAGGACTGTAATCCCTCATATTTTTTCTGAATGGGGGATGTAAATCAATACCTTGATATTGTATATCGTTTCAACTCGGGTCTTAAATATCCCTTAGTCCTTTCGCACTAAGTGTTTAATAGATTGGATAAATTTAGATACTACATATTTAGCTAAGTCAAAATGACAAAAACAATGACATATCTTTTGACATAATTACAATTAAAAATTGACTAAACTAATGATTTACAATAATAATGTTTTGACATTTTATTTGACAAAAATTTTGACAAAATGCCTGATCAAAGTAAAGCTTGGCTAGATGACACCACTTTAAGGGTAATGACCTATAAGTCAGGCTCTTTTATCTTTCAACTTGGGTTTGACCTACAACAGGTTAAACCTATGCTTGACCGTGTAAACGATGCGCAAAATAGATTTAATAAGATGCCAAGCTTGCCCCAAATCATAGACCAAGTACAAAAAAAAGTATTGGCAAGTAGTATTTATAGTACAAATACCATTGAGGGCGGTCAATTTACTGAGCAAGAGACTGAGGAAATTTTAAGGCTAGACCCTAAGACCATACAAAAGACCGAGGAACGCCGTTTAACCAATCTTAAAGAGGCAATTGATTGGATTAAGCAGTTTAGTCAAAAAAGATTACAACCTGTAGATGGGCAAAGCATATCTTTAGCATCCGTCATTAAGTTGCATAGCCTGGTATCACAAAACCTAGAAGAGCAACATAATCCCGCAGGGCAGTTTAGGAACAATCAACCTAGTCAAAAAACAGTGGTGGGTAATAGCGCACATGGTGGGACATATCGTCCACCCAAATGTATTGAGGACATTGAGTATCTTATACAAGCGTGGGCGGAATGGTTAAATAGTCCACATGTGATCAATCAACCCGCTATTGTCCGTGCATGTTTAGCACATTATTACTTTGAGTTGATCCATCCATTTTGGGATGGTAATGGACGGACAGGGCGTTTGATTGAGATGCTATTGCTTGAACAGTCGGGTTATAGATTTACATCGTCAGCAATATGGGCATACTACCAAATCAACATCTATGAGTATTTTACATTGTTTAATGCTTGTCGTAAGGTTGCTGATAAAAAAGAACCTTTACCAAACCAAGCTTTTATTGAGTTTGTATTGAAAGGGATGTTTGAGACCATCAATAACTTGCATGATCAAAGTAATAGTTTGATCAGCTTTTTGCTGTATCAAACCGCTTTGAATGATGCTAAATTTAGTAAGCGTATATCGGATAGACAGTTTAATTTGATCCAAACGATTATGCTTGTGGCAGGGCAAACGAAGAAGTTTTTAACCCAAGCTGAACTGTATCGGATACCACAAATCCAAGTTTTGTATACGGGTAAAACGGAACGTACTTTTTATCGTGATATTGCTAGATTGGTTGAGCTTAACTTTTTAGATGATCAAGATGGTTTGATTGTTGTAGGCGACTAGATTTTTAGTGCTGTGTATCATCAAAATTTGAGCAAATAAATCGTTTAATATCTTTTATTTTGTATCATAGTGTGTATCATATAAAATTATATTTTATTAAATTCATTTTTAATCAATATGTTGCAGTTTTGTTTGGTATTGGATATACCTACCAAAATATCAATAAAAAAGCTCTAAATTTCTATAACTTAGGGCTTTTTTATTGATATCACATTTGTATTTTTAAATACTCGCTTAAAAGAATAACTGGGTTGAATTGCAATTTAGAATGAGTTTCTTATACTAATTATGCTTGAACACTTTTTATCAGATATTAGAATCTTGACTAAACTTAATATTGGTGATAATTTAGTCAATAAGGGAGTCATATACTATTTAGGGTTTAAGAAAAATCTTACCTAAATGCTTAAAGATATGACAACACCTGAATAAATAGCTAACAACGAACGAGACGATTCAGATTGTTTTTAAAAATGTTCAAGGTTGTAGAAAAGCCCATTAACTGGGCTTTTTTAATGCCAATCATTTTTAAAGCAAATTTACGCTATAGTTTGTAATAAGGATTAGGATAGCGAATTGTGATGCTGATATTTATTATTATAGTGATTATTATTGGTTTGATTTTATTATTTTTTTTCGCCAAGAAAACTGATCCTACACAAGATAATTTTGATTATAGCCAGCCATATTCAACAACAACTTCTTGTGACTCATCTCAGAATAATGATTTCAGACGTTCTGATGAATGTAGTTTTAATGATGATTCGAGCTCAGACTCAAGCAGTTGTGACAGTAGTAGTAATGATTGAAAAAAAGCTTGTACCCCTTGAGGGGCAAGGGGTACAAGATAAACCGAGTTTAAGGTAGATCAAACCAAATCATTTGGCTTTCTTGAAATGCAGTAATGGTTGCAGTTTCATCGAATACTAAAGCATCACCTGCTTTAACCAAATGATCGGCGATCATCACTTCACCTGAAATCACATGCACGTAGTTCACTTTTTTTCGTGCTTTAATTTCTAAATGTTGATCTTTCTCAATGACAGCAGTTTTCACTTCCACATTTTGACGAATCGACATTGGCGCAGATGCATCACCAGCAATCAAGTGCCATTGGTTTGGATGGTCTTTTGGATTCAGCTGAATTTGCTGATAGGTTGGCTCAGCATCTTGTACATTAGGTTGAATCCAAATCTGTAATAGATGCACCGCTTTATCATGCTTGTTCATTTCACTGTGGGTGACCCCTGTTCCAGCACTCATCAACTGCCATTCACCTGCATTGATTTGACCTTCATTGCCCATGCTGTCTTTATGGGAAATGCTGCCATCAAGTACACAGGTCAAGATTTCCATGTTGTCATGGGGATGAGTACCGAAGCCATTATGTGCAGCAACCGTATCATCATTAATCACGCGAAGCGCACTGACACCCATATATTTCGGGTTATACCAGCTACCAAATGAAAAGCTATGATAGGTGTCTAACCAACCTGCTTTGACATGACCACGATTTTCACTACGATGTAGATAAGCATTCATCTTTCATCTCCCAAATTATTGTGTTTTGCTTAATGCTTATATTATCGATTCATAATGAGGATAAATAGTCTTTAATTGCGACATATTGTTCTATAAATGCAATGATTCAGTAATGGGTATTTTCTTGGATAAAATAAAAAAGGCTGAATAAAAATATTCAGCCTTTTCAAATGAGCAAATTAATTTACCCATCTTTTTATTTAGATTTGTTTTCCAATTGAGGAATTGCAGAGCCTTGGCCAACAGCAAGTAAACCTGTTTCAGTATAGATACCGAGTTTTGCACGGGTATCAGTAATGTCGAGGTTACGCATGGTTAACTGACCGATACGATCCATTGGGGTAAACATCGAATCGCCTTTCTCCATGGTCAAACGCTCAGCTTCATAGGTGAGGTTCGGAGATTCAGTGTTCATGATGGTATAGTCATTACCACGACGCAATTCCAAAGTCACTGTACCAGTAATGGCTTTAGCAACCCAACGCTGTGCAGTTTCACGTAGCATTAATGCTTGTGAATCGAACCAACGGCCTTGGTAAAGTAAACGACCTAAACGTAAACCGTTAATGCGGTATTGTTCGATTGTATCTTCGTTATGGATACCTGTTACCAAGCGCTCATAAGCAATGTGTAACAACGCCATACCTGGTGCTTCATAGATACCACGAGATTTCGCTTCGATGATACGGTTTTCGATTTGGTCAGACATACCTAGACCATGACGACCACCGATACGGTTCGCTTCTAGAATGAATTCAACTGGATCTTCGATACGTTGACCATTTAACGCAACTGGCATACCTTGTTCAAAAGTAATGCTCACTTCTTCTGGTTGGATTTCAACATCATCTTTCCAGAACGCAACACCCATAATTGGGTCTACGATTTTAATACCCGCATTGAGGTATTCTAAATCTTTTGCTTCATGCGTTGCGCCTAACATATTTGAGTCAGTTGAGTACGCTTTTTCTTTTGACATTTTATAGTCAAAGCCGTTGTCGATTAAGAATTGCGACATTTCGGCACGACCGCCTAACTCATCAATAAAGGTTTGGTCTAACCAAGGCTTATAGATTTTGAGGGCAGGGTTGGTCAATAAACCATAACGATAGAAACGTTCAATATCGTTACCTTTATAAGTAGAACCATCACCCCAGATGTTGACGTCGTCTTCTTTCATCGCCGTTACAAGCATCGTACCTGTAACTGCACGACCCAAAGGTGTGGTATTGAAATAAGGAACGCCACCAGTACTAATGTGGAATGCGCCACATTGAATTGCTGCAATACCTTCAAGCGCAAGTTGTAAACGACAATCGATTAATCGAGCTTTGACTGCGCCGTATTGTTCAGCTTTCTTTGGAATTGCATCATAGTCATCTTCATCAGGTTGACCCAAGTTTGCAGTATAAGCATAAGGCTCTGCGCCTTTTTGCTTCATCCACAATAAAGCTGCTGAAGTATCGAGACCACCAGAAAAGGCAATCCCAACTTTTTTGCCTACAGGTACGTGCTGCAAGATAGTTGCATTATCAGTCATTGCTTGTCCTAACATTTATTAGTAAAGACTCCGAATAGGTAGTCTTGAGAATAAAAAATCGGAACTATTGTAACACTTTTCATGGAGCTTGTTTTCCTGAAAGAAAAACTAAGCAGAAAAATTATGTTCTAATACATTTGATTTTGGTTTTTTTAGATTGGAAATCAAAATAGTTACATTACTTTTGACTTTAGTGTCAGCATTTTCTTGAAAAGAGTCATAAACACATATAAAAATTCAGTTAAAGTACTATGCAACAAGTTGCAAAGCCAATAAATACAGAAGGAATACCATGACTAGCTATGCAAATATCTTAAAACCATTACATTTAGGGTTTACGACAATTAAAAACCGTGTAGTAATGGGCTCTATGCACACAGGTTTAGAAGATCGTTTCTTTAATTACCCTAAACTTGCAGCTTATTTTGAAGAAAGAGCAAAAGGTGGTGTTGGCCTAATCATCACAGGTGGTATTTCTCCAAATCGCCAAGGTTGGTTATTACCAGCTGGCGGTACAATGAATAGTTTAATGGATATTCCACAGCATCGTTTAGTGACGCATTCAGTTCATAAGCATGGTGCAAAAATTTTAATGCAAATTCTGCATTCTGGGCGTTATGGCTATCAACCTTTTGTCGTTTCTTCGAGTGCTGTTAAATCGCCAATTTCACCATTTAAACCGCGTGAAATGAGCAATCAAAATATTTTGGATACGATTCAAGATTACGCACGTTGTGCGAGTATTGCGAAGAAAGCGGGCTATGATGGCGTTGAAATCATGGGTTCAGAAGGTTATTTGCTGAATCAGTTTTTAAGCCGACATGTGAACCAACGTACTGATCGTTGGGGTGGTGATATCGAAAATCGTATGCGCTTTGCAGTTGAAATTGTAAAAGCAATTCGTGCGAAAGTGGGCGAGAAATTTATTATTTGTTTCCGTTTATCAATGCTTGATCTAGTGCATGACGGTAATACGATGCAAGAAGTAACGGTTGTTGCTAAAGCATTAGAAAAAGCAGGTGTTACTTTATTAAACACTGGGATTGGTTGGCATGAAGCACGTGTACCAACAATTGTGACTTCAGTACCTCGTGCAGCATTTGCAGATTACACCGCTTTTGTAAAACAGCATGTTTCTATTCCTGTAATTGCATCAAATCGTATCAATATGCCTGATACTGCTGAAGATATTATTGCTTCTGGTAAAGCCGATATGGTCCAAATGGCGCGTCCATTATTGGCAGATCCATATTGGGTAAATAAAACTGCAACCAATCGTGTAGATGAAATTAATACGTGTATCGCATGTAACCAGGCTTGCCTGGATCACAGCTTTAAGAATCAACGTGCAACCTGTCTTGTAAACCCACGTGCAGCATTTGAAACAGAATTAGTTTATATCAAAACTAAAAAACCTAAACGTATTGCGGTTGTTGGTGGTGGTGTTGCTGGAATGTCAGCTGCAACAGTTGCCGCAAGTCGCGGTCACGCCGTCACTTTATTTGAAGCAAGTAATGATGTTGGTGGTCAGTTTAATTTAGCGAAAGTTGTTCCTGGAAAAGAAGAATTCCACGAAACCATTCGTTACTTTAAGGTGCAAATCAAGCAAACAGGTGTCGATTTGCGTTTAAATACGCGCGTAAGCCGTGAACAGCTTGAACGAGAAGGTTTTGATGAGGTTATTGTGGCTACAGGCGTAATTCCTCGCGCATTGAAAATTCAGGGTAGTACTGCACCACAAGTATTGTCATATGCTGAAGTACTTAAAGGTGCAGAAGTTGGACAAAAAGTTGCTGTAATTGGAGCAGGGGGAATTGGTTTTGATGTATCAGAGTTTTTATTAAAGCCACCGCATCAACCACAGCCTCAACCTTTAGCAGAATGGCAACGTGAATGGGGTGTCGATCCAAACCCTAATTATATTTCTGAAGGTGGAATGCAACGTCCAGAAGTAGAAATGCCAATTCGCCAGATCTATTTATTACAACGCAAAACTACACCTTTAGGTGTTGGCTTAGGTAAGACTTCAGGTTGGGTTCACCGCGCACAATTGAAAAAACATGCGGTTCGTATGCTTCGTGGTGTGCAGTATAAAGCGGTGACTGATGAGGGATTATGGGTTGAACATAATGGTCACGATCAATTATTGCGTGTAGACACAATTGTTGTGTGCGCTGGGCAAGAATCTGTAAAAGATTTAATGCCTAAAGATGGTGAAAATACTTTAGCGAACTATCATATTATTGGTGGTGCGAAACTCGCTGCTGAGTTAGATGCGAAGCGTGCAATCCGTGAAGGGGCTGAATTGGCCGCTAAACTCTGATAATTGACGAAACATTATGCATTTGAATACATTGCAGTTAAATTTCTCTTGAATAAAAAGGGGAAGCTTTGTATTCTTACGCACATGGAAGCGTGGCAGAGCGGTTTAATGCACCGGTCTTGAAAACCGACGAGGGTGTGAGTCCTCCGTGAGTTCGAATCTCACCGCTTCCGCCAAATTCAAGTTTCTGACACTGTTTAACACTATATAAGTTTATGATTTATAATGTTAAAGTTGGAAATATGGAATATGACAAGCCGTGACGCACTATACCAATCGGATGTTATAAAGTAGTAAAAAATGCAGTAAGATTATTTCTTACTGCATTTTTTTATGTCTGAACTATGGCAACTCGTGGAATCAATAAGCTCAGTGCTTTACAAGTTAAAAAAGCGAAACCTGATCCTGACAAGATGTTTAAGCTATCAGATGGTGGAAATCTGTATCTGCGTATAGACCAGAATGGTAGCAAGTACTGGATATTCAATTACACACGTCCATTCTTAGGGAAGCGTAACGATTTATCTTTAGGGACTTATCCTGAAGTTTCTTTGGATGGTGCTCGTACCATTCGTGATGAATATAAGAAACTCATCAAGCAGGGTATTGATCCAGCAATGGAGCGGATTGAAAGCAAGTCTCAGAAACAGAAAGAGGCTGAAAATACCTTTCGTGTTGTCGCAGAATTATGGTTATATAAACGTGAGTTAGAGCAAAAACAAGATGAAGAGACGATCCTTCGTTTAAAGCACGATGTCTATTCTTACATTGGTGATTTAACCTTTCCACAGAATCCTTGAGATTAAGGTCTTTAAACGCATTATCGAGCGTGGAGCTTTGTCTGTTGCCAAGCGCCTTAAATCAGACCTCAACCAAATCTTTAAATCAGCGCGTAAAAAAAGCTCATCCAATATAATCCGATTGAAGATATTGAATTACCAAAACCACAGGGTGGAAATTTTGCAGCTGTGACAGAGGAGCAAGACCTAGCCCCAATGCTGAATAAAATTTGGAATTACTCTAAGCTTTATACACGTTGTTTGCTGACCACACAGGTAGCATTAAAAATCTCGGTGCTGACATTTCAGCTTTATCTAGCACAGATTCCATTACAGGTAGAAGATCTCAGCTAAAATGAACAAGCCAACTACCTATTTAACCAGTTGCTTGAGGCGAGAGATAAGGTTGAGCAACGCCAACAGTATTTTGATGAACTCAAACATCAACTTCAAATGATGATGAAAGAGGCCGAGCGAGCAGTATTTACAGGTGGCTCAGTCACATGGAAGAAATCACAGGACTCTATCAGTTTAGACCGTAAATCTTTACTGAAACAATACCCTGAATATCTACAGCAATTTCCACAAATCAAAGCAGGAACACGGCGCTTTCAGATTTACCCGAATGGTGGATAGATCAGATACGATCCAGCATTCATTTCCCCAATAAACGTATTAACCAACACGGAAATCCGTGATCCCATACCCCAACAGGTGTGGGATTTTTATGCCAAAAATTTATTTATCCAAATTTAAACATCATAAAGGAAATCACCATGATTAAAGGTTTAGCAATTACACCACCTGTACTCGGTCGTATCAGTATTGGCAAAATAGTAGAAAAGAACGGAAAACGACTGCCTGAAAAGGATGATCAATTTACCATTACCAGCCAAATCCAAAACAAGGATGGTTGGGTGAAACACCCACTGGATGAGCAGTTACGTGCCAAGGCACAAAATCAGAAACTCAGAACTATACCTGTACGAATGATCTTCAATAATCCTGAACTGAATCTACGGGCTGAGTACAGTCTATTTGACCGCCAGACTGGACGATTAATTTGCTCAGGCAATGGCGAAACCTGTCAGCGACTCGGACAAAACGGCGTTGAACAACACCCATGTCCATCACCTGACCTGTGTCCATTAGCTCAAGGTGGGTTATGAAAACCCTATGGACGGCGGCTTTACGTCAACTTAGATGAATCTGATGAGTTTGGTACATTCATCTTTAGAACCACGGGCTTTAATAGCATCCGTACCTTGGCAGCACGATTAAGTTACTACCATGCAGCTTCGGGTGACCTGCTTTCATGCCTGCCATTACAACTCACTCTGAGAGGCAAAAGCACAACTCAAAGTTATCGTACTCCGATTTATTACGTGGACTTGACCTTACGTGATGGAGTGAACTTAAGTGAAGCTATTACTTCAGCTAAACAGATGGATGAACAAAGCAAGGCAGCAGGGTTTTATCAGGAGGCTTTAGATCATGTGGCACGGCAGGGTTACGGCAATGCCAGTTTTGAGGTAGGAGGGGACGAAGGTTTGGATATTGTTGAGGAATTTTACAACGATGAGTCTAAAACAGAGCAATATCAACAAACACATGAACTAAGCCATGTTCAGGATATTCAGAAAGGGTTGCAGCAGTCAGTTCAAGCTTTGAATTGACCGCATGAAAGCGAGAAGCTTTTTCTTACAGAGAGCTCTATCATCTGAGCGAATTCGCGCTCGCATTATTGATTGTGAGAAAATATCATGAATGTGTTCATAGGCCAAACTTTTCAGATGAATCAAATATTGAATCTAAAAGATGTTATGCAAATCACAAGATTAGGTCGTTCAACAATTTACAATATGCGAGATCCAAAAAAGTTAGTTATGATTCTACGTTTCCTAAACAAATTAAGCTGTATTCAAATCGAGTGCGTTGGCTGTAGAGATCAATATATGGATTGAATCTAAAATAGCCCAAAGATAAAAAGAGAGTTTTTTAACTCTCTTTTTTATGTTGAAAATTAAATATTAACAACAAAAGAATAAGCTTTTTCA
Organism: Acinetobacter modestus; assembly: GCF_014636095.1. Lineage (GTDB taxonomy): Bacteria > Pseudomonadota > Gammaproteobacteria > Pseudomonadales > Moraxellaceae > Acinetobacter > Acinetobacter modestus. Next base: position 472,029 of record NZ_BMDV01000001.1, on the reverse strand, counting down.
TTTAGATTACTATCCATTAGAATTGCATCAAACGACATGTTTTCTAATAATGATTTGAGATTATGATCCATTTTCAATGACTCTGAAGAAAGATTAATAAGAATAATTCGATTAACTGGATCTATTATAAATTCAATATTTTCAGATTTTTTGTTGGTCAAAGCTAAGCGATTTTCATGAAGTAGTTCTGTAATTTGTTCACTAAGTTGATTAATTTTAATTTCTTCTTCACTTGATGAGGCGGCTTTAGAGACATGAATTAAAGAAGAATAAGGTTCAAAATCCTTTGGTGTGTCCATAATTTCAACTTTGTAAAAACTGAATGGGTCAGTTTCTAATTTTAAAGAAGATAATTGGTTCTTTTCTAAGAAGTCAGTTTCTATCGGTTTGATATTTGACTGATAAAGATTGGATACGTCTTTTGCTTCTTTTATAGCTTTTTTTGCTCTATTTTGTGCATCCAAGAGCGGGTCATAAATATGCTCAATTTTTGATGAATTTACATGCTCACCGATACTAAAGAACTCTGGTACTTGATTTTCTGTTGATGTATTTGCTGGCGCTGTACTATCAAATATTGTTTCACTGATTGGTTGAGGTTGAGGTTGAGGTTGAGGTTGAGGTTGAGGTTGAGGTTGATCGATTGTTGCTGTTGTTTGGGAATCTTTTGAAGACAAAAACATTGCATCCTTATGATTTACATTTGATGCCGAAATTAACGTAATCTTTATATTTGAAGTTATATGATCGTTTTTTTCAACTGCAAAATTTAAAAGCACGATTACAATAAAAACATGCATGATAATGCTAAAGAGAAATGCACTCTGTGAAACATTGAGTTTATTTTGAGACAACATATTTTTCTCCTCAGCATTTATCGCTCAGGTCAGAATAAATAGCGGAAGGTCATTCTGAGGTTTCTTCCCTCAGTAGGATGGATGTGCCTATCATAAATTCCTTCACGTTCTGAAGAGTTAGGTGAGCATGTAGGCTCACTGAGATCTTGACGAGTGCATGAAGCATAGTAGTATTCGATATCATTTGTTTTTTGATTGAATACATTAAAGAGTTCAACTTGTGCTAGAAAGTTTTTATTAAATTGATAGCTGCCTTGTAAGTTAACTAAAGTTGATGAATCGGAACGAACTGAGTTATCCTCAATCAAAGGACGAGAACCAAAGTAACGTAAACGTCCTCCAAAATTAATTTGGTCATTCAGTTTATAAGTAAATCCAGCAGCTAAGGTCTTTTCTATTGCCCCAGGAATATGATTTCCTTCCGAATTTTCATTTTTAAATCTTGCTTTTGACCAAGCCAGATCTACATCGATAATCCAAGCATCTGTTGGTTGATAGAATTGTGAAATTTCAATACCTTGTCTTTTACTTGGTCTACTTGCTTCTGTCGTACCAGCATCGCCGATGAATACCAGTTCTGAATCTGAATCAAGTTGCCATAGTGCTATTGTTGAAGTGAGCTCAGGTATAAGTTTTGCTCTTAATCCCAGTTCTGAATTTATTGTTCTTACCAATGGAGAAACGGGGAGAGTTGGTTTTAAATAGTTAATATCACGAGAATCAATGTTTAGGTGCGTTGTAGTTCCTCTAGCATCATTGCTATGAAAGCCATATGCATAATTAATGTAATATTCAGTATTTTCCCACGGACCTAAAATTATGCTCATTTTAGGGCTGAAAATATGATCAGTTTTATGACCACTATTTTCTTCTTTATCAGAATTTACATCAAAAGAATAAAAATCACCACGAACGCCTAAAATAGTTTTTAACCAAGGTTGCCACGTGGTTTGATTTTGTCCCCATATTCCAATAGACCATTGATTAACATCATCATTTCTCATAGTGTTGAAACGCTGTCGATCTTGTGTCTGGTAAAGGCCTAAGTTGTTAATATAATCATACCTAAGAGATGATCCAAATGAGTTTAAAAGCTCTTTGCTTGCCCATTCACTTAATGAACCTTTTTGAAATTTAAATCCAAGTGTCGTTCGTTCTTCAGCTTGCTCAAACTGGTCTCCATGGACTGGATCATTTAAAAAATAACTAAAGTCAGAAAATAGATTCAGTTTGTTATATACGGCATAAGTGGAGATTGTTGAGTATTTCGTTTTCTCATAATTTTTAGCATTATACCAAATAGCAGTCCGAGCAGACTTACCACCATCACTCTTGTTTAAGCTATCGAAGCGATTAAGTTCACCGCTTTCAATCAGCCGCTCTGGAATTTGATCAGTAGCATCCCATCGTGCTTGATAATGTTGAAAGCTGATGGATTGATTTTTATTATGGTCACCAGTGAAATATTTTAAGAATACATTTTGTTTTGAAAGATTTTCAGGGTTAACCCAAGGTCCGTCACTGTTGATATTCTCAACTGCACCGATTAATTCCCCGTCACTAAGAACTAAGTTTCCAACAGCTAAAAATCTAAGTAAGTTGTGATTACCTAACGTTATTTGTGCGTAAGGATTATCTAGAGAATGGATACTCGAAATTTTTGCTGTACCTGCTGATGCAAAATCACCATTATCAATCGATACTGCTCCTTTGTGATATTGAATTGATTCAATCAGTTCGGGGATTAGAAAATTTAAGTCTGTGTAACCTTGACCGTGGGCATGACTCACCATGTTAATGGGTTGTTCATCAAATGATGTTGCAAAGTCAGTTCCATGATCTAAGTTAAAACCTCTCAGAAAGTATTGATTTGCCTTACCACTACCACTGTGTTGAGTCACAATGACACCAGGGATCGTTTCTAAAACTTCTGCTGGACGTGATAAAGGTCGAGTTTCAATTTGTTCTTTCGATATTGTTCCTTGGGATGAAGTAAATGCGACCCCAAAAGTGCTATCTAAATTTGATGATGCTGTTATTTTAATTGTAGGAAGTGTTGTTGTAAGTTCACCTCCAGCATGAGTAAGCTGACCTAAATAGAAATGACTACTTCCTATCAACAAGCAATACAAAATTCTTTTTTTCATTTTTATTCCATTAATTTTATAAATTTTCGTGATTTTCATAAACATGAAATCATTATTAATTTCATATTTTCAGTTGTTTATCAAAATTAGATTTATAATTGCTTTAACATTTGTTTTAATTTTTGAATGTAGGTCGGATTTTGATAGCCAGTTTCATTACTCCAATTTAATAATTTTTCTGTGCTCTCACGATTTTTACTATCAAGTGCAAGGGCGGCATAAACCTCAAAATCGTCATTTTCTCTTTGCATATTCCAGTTTTTGGCAGCTATGCGTAAACCTTCATCATATTTTTTGGAAACCCATAGGAATTGAGCTTGCTCTCTGAGATGTATGTGATCCTTATGGTCGAGTAAGTTTTGTACTCTTTGGGTTAGTTCATTTAGGTCTTTTTCTGCAAGGGGATCGTTTAGTTTCTGTTTGCTTAAAATAATTCTATATAACGCGCCATCATGATAACGATATGGGGTAAGAATTTTGATTGCGTTTGAATATTCTTGTTGAGAAATATACCAATTGGATTTAGCAAGAGCATTGGGTAAATTATCTACATTGAGTAATGGAATAGATTGGCTCGCAAGAGTTGGATCATTAAATCTTGTCGCTATTTCCAGCATAATATTACCTAACCATTGCTGATCGTTTTTATTTAACCTTGGGGCCATTTGAAGAAGTTCATTTGTTCTCGGTTTTATTTCCGAAATATTTTTTGTCATTGCATCCACTTGCAGGACACAACCAGCTTTATAAAGTTTCACACTCTGTTGATCTAATTGATCACATAATTTAAGTGACTGATTAAATTGACCTTGTAATCTATATATATTTGCGAGTTGTAAAATTGCATCATAATTTTTAGGGTCTTTTTTTAATACGTCATTAAGTATTGTTTCTGCTCTGCTGAAATTATGATTTGCTTGAGCGAGTCGAGTTTCTAACAATTTATTTTCTGTGTCTGATGAATTGAGGCTTGATTTCATTAAGTCTTCAGCTTGTTCTAAAAACTCACCGTCGCCTTTTGAATAAGCTTTTTCAAGTAAGACATTAACGATTTGATTTCTAAGTTCATCATTATGATTGTTTTTTAACATTACTGAATAATCTGGATGTTCTGAACTCGATGAAGATTCTTCATGGTGATGTTTGGGATGAGCGAAAGCAGTACTTAAATACAATGAAGCTATTATTGATAATGTTAGCTGACGAATTAACATTTAAAACTCCTATAAAGACTCTTAACAGAAGTTTGTTAAGAGTCTTAATCTTAAAATTTCACTGCAACGGGTTCTGATTTGTTATCTATAGTAGATTCTGAAATTTCAGTAATACTTTTAGGTTCAGCCTGTTCGTAGTTACTTTGAGGTTGATTGGTTAATGACAACGTTTCTTTAAGAACGGGGTCATTTGGGGATTGGTTGTTATTATTTGGTTTTGAATTATTGTCATTACCACCGCAGCCACTTAATCCAATACCAACCATGAACAGCAAAATGAGTTTTCTCATGGTGACTACTCCTAATTATTTACTAGCTGTATTAAATGGAGAGCCTGCTACTGGAGTATTTAAATATGGGAAAGCAGTACCAAATTGTTGTGGTGATTGTAGAGCTCCATCAGTAAAGCCTATTCCTCCTGCTTTAGCATCGCTTGCTTTACAACCAACAGCGGTATTCACACCATCTATTGTGCAGAGTAAGCCCATAGCAACTCTAAGCTCAATATCGACGACATCATCACCAGGTCTACGACCGTTCGGGAATCCTGCAGTATCTCCACCGATTACACCAAGACGATTTTGTTTATCTTTTGCTGCTGGAGTAATAGCAGTATTTAGACGCAACATTTCAGATGCTTTTACATTTTTGGGTTGGTTTAAGCCAGGGATACCTAAAAGAAATGCATTAACTAAGTCAGTTCTTGGAAAGTTTGTTGGTGCAACTACGGCACCACCAGTTGCCTCCTTAAAAAGAACTTCTATTAATGTAGGTAGGGTTGGGTTAGTCACATAGTCAGCAAATTGCCCATCATTCACAGGCTTACTTGCATTAAATTTATCTTTATCTTTAAGACCAATGACGACTTCATTAACTAAAGGCATACCTAAACGTGAAACTTGAGTCCAAGCACCACCAACTTTACTTGCACTGGTAAGATTACTTTCAGGATTAGGGTTTAATAAGGTGGCTTGAGGTAAGCTTGCTGTTGTCCATCCTCCAATCACTGTATCATTTGAAGCAACTAAACAAGACTGTGGAACTTCTAAAGCAATTGTAGTGACGTTTTTATTTGCAATAGTATTCAAGCCTTGATCTTCAGCGTTTACGCCTGAAGGTGCGAGTTGAGTAGCAGGAATCTTAATATTCACTAAATCGAATACTTCACCTAAGTTAACAGCAAAAGGATCTTGACGTTGACCTACAAAAACTTTACCAGAACCGCAATTTCCAAAGTTAATGTTTTGGACAAATGTATCTGCGTAGGCTTGATAGTTTGGAATTGATTTTGCGCCAACATTATCGAATGGCTTTTTAAAAGAGCCTAAGGTACTTCGATCACCTTTACGTCGGTCACCTTTAATCATGGTAACAGTATATGTTTCAGCTGTATTTTGAGCTGAACTACTATCATTTGTTATTTTACCAATGTTAGATAATGGTACAGAAACGTTCTTGCCACCTACAGGAACTTGTAAGTCTTTTAACTCTTGATTGAATTTAAATTGGAAAGTAATGTCTTCTTGCCCATCTCCATTGTTGTCAATGTGTATTTCATATAAGGCTTTAGGATCTAGAGCGAAATAATTAGGCCCCCCATAAGCATCTTGTAAAGGTTGATAGTTTGCTAGTATGGTTACGAAATTACTTCGGCTCGGCTCATAACTTTTAAACATATAAAAATCTGTAGCGTCAACCTTGGGTGTTTTACTGATTGATGGTGCTTCGCGGTGGCTTGAAGCGAATGATGTCACACTAAAACTACTTAGCATAATTGCTAAAAGTAGGCGAGAGTCCATTTTGTATCTCCTTGACCATGCTGATCTTGGGTATATTTTTGATTAATTTTTATTCGTCTTATAATTTTCTTATATGAATTTAGATCAGTATAAGACTCTTAATATTTATACGTATGTGATAGTGAAGTTTCTGTGAGCAAGTTAATTTATAAAATTTTGTTTAGAGTAATTAAGATTGCAGGGCGTTGGATAATGCTAGCTTTGAGGTGCGAATTTAGTAAGTGGAGATATTGTTGAAGAGTTTAACGACGATAAATCTAAATTAGAAAAAAACAAAAATCATGATTTTATTTAACTTATGGGGATATAAAAAGCATTGCAGCAGTAAGAGCACTCTTTGAATTAAATACAGTTGAAGGCAATAAGCTTCCAACTGTATTAATATTGCTATTTTTTTTCTTGAAGCTGTTGTTTGATACCTTTTCTACGCCAAGTGTTCATTTGTGTAGCTGCAACAGATGGAAATGAGTTTGCAAGTTTAGCCAAAATACCACGCATCTGTGGAAGTATAATTTCCAACGGTTTTTTGACCAAAGCGACATTTACAATTGCATCTACTACTTCATCAACGGTTAAGGCACGAGGACCTGAAAAGGTTAAGGCAGCTTGTACTTTATCTTTTTGCTGATCTAACATTGGAGTCTGTACTGCATCTGGACAAATTGCAGTGACAGATATCCCTAATTCAGCTAACTCCATTCCTGCTGCTATTGAGTAACTACGCACTGCAAATTTACTTGCGCTATATAGAGATAATCCTGGCACAGGCGATAAAGCTGCTAGAGATGCAATATTTATGATATGTCCGCTACCTTGGGCTTTCATCGTTTGTAGAACAGATTGAGTACCCAATATTGTACCTTTAAGATTAATATCAAAGTGTAAATCGACTTCTTGTGGCGAGCTATCAATAACCCAATTTTCTTTTAAGACACCTGCCACATTGCATAAAACATCAAGTTTGTTCCATTTCATTAGAACTTGATTGATAGTTTTTTGCCAATTATCAAAATCGCGCACATCTAACTTCTGTATTAATATCTGCTTTGAACTATAACTTTTATACAGATTGTGTAAGCTTTCAAAATTAATATCGCAGACGCATACTTGATGGCTATTTTCTAAAAGACGATGGCTTAAAGCCAGTCCAATCCCTGAAGCTGCACCTGTAATAAGAAATACCTTACTCATTTGATCATCCTTTTTTTATTATCTTTTCGGAAGAGTTAAGTGACCAAACTCTAAATCACCCATGCGCACAGTTGGGGTTGTACCAGGGAATAACCAAAAACCATCTGACTCAGATGAGAGTGCCATATTGTAAAAACGTTCGTCCTTACGCCAACGACCTGCAACCTCTTTTTCTTGAATCATTGATAGATATTGATCATTACCACATTCGAGAGTATTACCGTTGATAATAACTTCAGCTCCAGTCGTTTTTGCAAAATTTGCTAGACCTGATATACGTGAGTAAAGAGGAGAGTAGGAATCCATACTTACACCATTTTCAGAAGTTACTAATAAACCTTGATCAGTATGTGCAACGATTGAGTGATTTCCTTCTGTATGACCTTTAGTCCGCATAATTGCGACAGAGCCATCCCCTAAAAAAACACTGTCATCTAAAAGTAAAACTCTATCTAAGGAAATTCCTTGAATATTCTCAGGGCAGTACCATTGATTTTGCCAAGGTAATAGCGCAAGTGTGCTTTCCCATTCTTCTCTCATCACTAATAATTTAGCATTTGGAAATAATGCTTTATGACCATTTCCGCCTAGCCAGCGTGAGACATTCTGTGTATGTAAATGATCATAGCTAATATAATCAATATCTTCAGGTTTTAATCCAATCTGTTGCAACACACCTAAAACAGTATTTGATTCTTTAATTACCACACGCTCCATAGGTTTTGAAAGAAGCCCAGCGCTTTGATCAAGTTGTGCAAAAAATGGAGTGTCGCGTTGATTTTCCCAGTCAGATGGGCTTACTAAAAGCGTTTTAATACCTTCGTCACTTGAGAATTGAATGACAAAAAGTTTATTACACAGATGTACAAATGGAGTAGGTAAATTGAATGCGTTCAAATAAGCATACTTTGAAGGATAAGGAACTCGAATTAGTTCAAATGTTTTATAAAATAACACCTTCGGATTAGATAGCATTGTTTTTCTGAAGTCTTTTGCCGCTTCACGAATATTATCAATACGTTCTAAAGGGCGTATCGCATCACGAGTACCATTGAAATGTGAAAATGGAGCAATAATGCTCATGCTAATATCCTTATTCGATCGTTTGTAATTCGGTTCAAAGATCAGTTTTAAAACTTGTCTTTGTTTGTTAATGGAAATATAATTTAGGAAAGATTTCTTGTCAAATTTAAAAATATCATCTGAATCAAAGGTTAAGCGTGTTTATGGTAAAAAAAATGCCGAGGAAAGGGTTTTAGAAAGACGAGAACGTTTGTTAGATGCTGCTTTAGAACTGTTTTCTAAGCAGGGTTATGCCAATACAACAATCGAAGCATTATGTGCAGAGTCCAAAGTAACAACGCGCCACTTTTATCAACTGTTTGATGGTCGAGAAGCTTTATTACTGGCTTTATACAATCAAATGATTGAAGAGTTAGAGTTGGGTTTGCTAACAGCGATGATGACCGAATATCAGACTTTGAATCAACGAATGGAGGGGTTAATTCAGGCTTTAGTACATCACTATTTAAAAGATACACGTCGTGCACAAATTGGTGTTATCGAAGTTGTTGGTGCTAGCGAGCTAATTGAAAGACGACGTCGAGAGGTCATCTATAAAATTGCTTCTCATGTAGAGACCTTTATGGATGCACTCGTTATACAAAAGCAGTTGCCCAAACGGAATTATCATTGGTTAGCAATAGCTATTGTCGGTGGTATTAATGAATTAATGGCAGATTGGTTAGTGAATAGAGCTTTAAGTTTAGAGCAATTAACGGAAGAAATGATTTTTGCTTTTAATACGCTTTTTCAGGGTATTGGAACTGATATGTCATTGTAGATAATTAAAATGGAGTTTTATGAATATACCTAAAAAAGTGTTCATTACTGGTGCTGGTGGATTTATTGGGCATTCTATTGCCAATAGATTCCGTGAGTTAGGGAGTGAGGTCATCGGTGTTGATTTAAATAGTAAGCCTGAATTAAATATTCATTCTGGCAATGTAGCTGACTCAGGTGAATGGCAAAAACTTGCTAAAGGCTGTGAGTTAGTGATTCATACAGCAGCTGTTGTGTCAAATACAGCAAGCCCAGAGTTATATCGCAAAGTCAGTGTTGGAAGTGTGCGCAAAGTTGTTGAAGCCGCTGTATTAGGAGATAGTACACGCCTAATTCATCTTTCATCTATTGCAGCTTATGGCTTAGATTTTAATAGCCAAAGATCTGAAACGGATGATATCTGTTTACTTACAGGGCATTCATATTGTGATGCCAAAGCTGCGAGTGAACATGCAGCACTTGCTGCACATAGTAGCGGCGAAATAGGGTGTAGTATTATTCGTCCAGGAGATGTATACGGACCAGGTTCTAGACCTTGGGTCACTATCCCGCTTTCACTTATTAAAAAAAATCAATTTATTTTACCTGCAAAAGGTCAGGGAATTTTTAGTCCTGTTTACATCGATAATTTATTGGATGGAATTTTAGGAGTAGCGATACAGTCTCAAACATCAGGACAGATTTATAATATCACTGACGGGGTAGATGTGAGCTGTTTGGATTTCTTTAGTCATCATTGGCGATGGGCAGGGAAAAAAGGAAGGCCAATTTTATTGGAAACGGGTTTAGCTAAAAGATTAACAAAAAGCAGTGAATGGCTATTATCAAATATACTGAAACAAAACACAGAAATTAGTAGCAGCTCTCTTGCAATGTTAACGAGAAACAGCGGCTATTCAATTGATAAAATTCGAACTCAGGTGGGTTATGAACCCAAAATTAATCTTGTTGAGGGAATGCTTTTAACTGAAAAATGGTTACGAGATACTAAATTTTTATAAATAAATTATTATTTATAATAATGATTTAATATGAGTTTTTAAATATAGTTTCAATAAGGGCTTTTAAATTAACTGAAGTATATGACCATAACACTTTAAGCAAAATGACACCTCAACCACGTTTCCCCAACGTGGTTTTTTATGCTCGAAATTTATTTATAAATTTATGGTTACTCATTGCTCTCTAATTGTTCATTTCATGCAGCTGAATTCTACCTTAAAGGTTTGGCAAAGTTATTCATATCTGATCATCAGAATGGATGCTATAAAGTATTAATGAATCTTTTATAATGCTTTGCTGCTATCTTAGGACATTCAAGCATTGGCATATGGCCAGTATTAGGTAATTTCACTGAATGGGCATGTGGAATAATCTCAACAAAATGCTCTAACATATCTACATCAAGTAATTTGTCTTCTTCACCCCAAATTACAAGTGTTGACATCTTAAAAGCATCTTTACTTTTCTCTGCGCAATTAAACTCAGTTATTTCCTGCATTACTTGTAAAGATAATTTAAACAAGCGCTCTCGTCGATCAGCTAACTGCTTAGCAAGCATTAATCTTACAGAATAGGGCATCCATTGCTGCTTTGATGCAGCTAATGATAATAAGTCATTAAATTCTGAAACTGAATTTACAATAAATGGATTTTTAGCTCCATGAAATGCTGCTTCCAATACACTGTGAGTTCTTGGTTTTAAACCCGCAGAATTTAAAAGTCCTAAGCTAGCTATTCGATGAGACCATTTGTGAGCCATGGAAATGCTTATAAAACCTCCCATTGAATTTCCAAGTACGTGAACTTGATTTATACCTAAATGATCCAATAACTCGATCATTCGTCGAGCTTGTCTCTCCACACTGTAATCAGCATTTGATAAATAGCCAGTCTGACCATGTGCAGGTAAATCAGGAATGATGACATGATAGTCCTTAGCAAGATAACGCGCGAATCGCACCCAATGTGATTTATCCGCACTTAATCCATGAATTAACAATATTGATCCCTTTGATTTCTTATTTTTTTTATTACTTAACCAATGTACTTGGAAGCCATCAATTTGATGATGGTGAAGTTTAAATCCATAAAACCTACTTTCATTGTATAAGGTTTGGCGATACAAAAGCTTACCCGCAAATATCTGTAAAGGTTCGAATCTACCTGTTGAACGCCAAGGAGTTGACACTCCCCATTGTTGATATAATTCTTTAACATCAATAGTGGGCTGATTCAAAACAGTTCCTAATTCATTTTTACTCATCGTTTTGTTGCCCCCAATTTATTTTGGCTAAATTAATTACTTCTCGTGTGTGTAGTTGAATAACCAAATTATGATTTGAACATGTAACATATAGGAAATATGGTTTTGAATTAATTCAACAAGATACTTGCTACAAAAAATCCTATCTCAAATTATTAAAGTGATTAAATAAAGGCAATGACAATTTGAATCACTAGAGTTGCTAATATGACCATTATTAAATTCATGTTTGGTCATGAGTAAAATCAAAATATCACGGCAAGTTATCAAACGCTGCTTTATTAGCTAGCGAGATTCAACATTATGTTGTTGCACTAACTTTCAGGAAACAATTTTCTCATCTAAGCAGATGGTTGGACAAAGCAAAACGTTAGGAGATTATCAGCAAGAAAATTACTATGACACCACTGATTTTTGGATTGATGGAAGACAGTTAGGAAGTCAATTTTTGAAAATAAATAAAGATATATTTCATAGTTTTCGATAACTAAATTTCAGAAAAAATGAGCTCAAAGCAAATACCATCTGGAGTATTGTAAGCCAAATAATCACCTTGATGAAGGGTCATAATTGAGGCAACGATGGATAAACCGAGACCTCCAGTTTGGCTGCTTTGATGGCGGCTAGAAGTACATTGATAAAAGCGTTCAAATAGAGAATCAAGATGCTCATTTGCAATACTCGTATCACTGGTGATCACATATAAGCTAGTTGTAAAGCTTGAATCATCTTGTTGGTTGTTTCGACTGCCAATATAAATCTGACGTTGTAAACCACCATGTGTCAGTGCATTTGAAATTAAATTATAAAGCGCTCGTTGTAGTAATTCAGGATCAGCCAATATCTGAGTTTGTTCTAACTGCAAAATAAACTGGCAACCTTGTTCTTCGGCTTGATGCTCAAAAATGTCACAAATCGTCTCAATCAAGTTGGGTAGATCGATCCATTGTTTATTTAACATCACCATCTGACGATCCGCACGTGCAAGAAACAGCATGCTATCAATCATTCGTTTCAGGCGTTGGTAATCTTCTAAATTTGAATACAGCAGTTCTTTATATTGTTCATCTGTACGCTCACCCATGAGCATGATTTCCGTTTGTCCAATCAGGTTGTTTAGAGGAGTCCTAAATTCATGTGCAATGTCTTCTGAGAATCGGTTGAGTTGCTGGTAACCGATTTCAATTCGGTTCAGCATGGTATTGATGTCTGCTGTCAGTTGTTCAATTTCAGATGGAGCTTGATCAAGCTGAATTCTTTGCTGCAATTGATGGACATTAATTGCCTGAGTTTGTTGTTGCAGTTTTCTTAAAGTACTGAGTCCAAAATGGCTAGCCAGAGCAGACAATATAAAAATCAATACAACCCCGATGCTTACTGAAACCATTAAACCGTTACGGAATGGTTCAAGAATATTGAGACGTTCAGACCATTGCTTGCCTGCGATGAGCAAATAAGGCTTTTGATGAATGTTGATCGTTTTCCATGACAAGCGTGCTGGGTGTTCGGTCTGAGCCAAATCAGTAAATTGGATGCTGCTTGAGGTTGCTAATTTAGGAAGGGGAATATTTAAAGGATTAATATCAATCAAGCGTTGATTATGATCCATTAAAATAAACAAGTTATCTTGGTTGCCTAACATATTTTGATAGAGCTTAGGACGAGCAATAATTTGATTTATATTTTCACTATCTTGTAGAAGTATTTCGAGTCGTTCAATTCGGTCCGTCAGAGCACGATCTTGTTGGATAATTAAAATTTGATTAATCCCAATATAACTAATCATTGCCACTACGCATAAAACGAGAGCGCTGCAAAAAGTCACTAGTAGGGTGAGTCTCAATTCTAATGAGCGAAAGATATGATTCATCATGCTTGAACCGATAGCTTATAACCTAAGCCCCGAATCGTATGAATTAACTTTAAATCATGCCCATCATCAATTTTGCTGCGTAAGCGACGTACAGCAACATCGATAAAGTTAGTATCTGTATCAAAGTTAATATTCCAAACTTCTGAAGCAATTTGGCGGCGCGTAATAATTTCATCTTGATGCAAAAGCATAAATCGAAGTAGGTTAAATTCCTTCTTACTGAGGTCGATTAATGCATTTTCTCGCCAAACTTTGTGTTGTGTTAAATCCATCTTTAATGATGCAATCGAGAGCTCATTTTCTTGATTATATTGTTGGCGCCTTAAAAGACTTTTGATGCGAGCAAGTAATTCAATATAGGAAAATGGTTTTGCTAAATAATCATCTGCACCTAGCTCTAAGCCTTTGACACGATCTAAAATCTGATCCTTTGCAGTTAGAAATATCACGGGTACCTTAGAAAATTGGCGAAGTATTTTCAATACATCCCAGCCATCAAGATCAGGCAACATGACATCTAAAATCACCAAAGAATAGGATTTCATTTTTAATCTTTCCAAACCTTCTAGTCCTGAATGGACGCACTCCGCTGTATAGCCTGACTCAATTAAGCCTTTTACTAAATAAGACGCGATCTTCGTTTCATCTTCGATAATCAGAATACACATTTTTGTTCAGACTCTTTGTGAACATGACAATTTTGTAATGTGATTGTCATGCTGTGGCGGAATGGATTTGTTTAAGATTTTCAAAGCATATCAGGCAGGAATCAATATGAGTAAGCTTAAAATTCTTGGTTTAACGTTACTGTTCAGTAGCACTGTTGCACACTCTGTGGAGCTGAAGCAAGTTTATTCATTGGATCTTCAAACAGCAAATAGTAATCCTGATGCAAAAAATTTGACTAATGTTTCTAAGCTGCTGTTATTGGGTGGTGGATTACCTATTCGATACCAAAATCAAGTGGTCGGAGCGATTGGCGTGGCTGGAGCAGGCGGTGCTAAAAACGATGATTACTGTGCTACATCAGCCATTCAAATATTGAAAAATCTGTGAGGAGTTTATGATGTTAAAGAAAATCTTACCTTATTCACTCATCTTATTCAGTTCAGCGGCATTTGCTGAACCGAACCCATTAAGTGTCCATGTTCTTAATTTGGAAAATGGTTTACCTTCAGCAAATGTTGAAGTTGTTCTTGAAAAAAGCTCTGGTGATCAGTGGATTAAATTGAATCAGAAATTTACAGGTGAAAATGGGCGGATTACTGCGCTATATCCTGAGAACAAAGCGTTGGAAAAAGGGATTTACAAAGTGACCTTTAAAACTGAGGCTTGGTTCAATCAACAAAAGCAACAGACCTTTTTTCCAGAAGTTCCTGTGATTTTTAAAGTGGATGGAACTGTTAAACATTATCACATTCCTTTGTTACTCAGTCCCTATGGTTATTCAACTTATCGCGGTAACTAGAAAATCAAACTGTTAAATAGATATTTTTTCTTATCACATACAGTAAATTAACTAGCGTTGAATTAAACATTTAATGCTAGTTGTACATTATCCATTCTTGATTTACATGCCTTGTAAGCGGTCATTGATTCTTCTGCAATTTTCATCAGATTAACGATGTCTAGTTCTTCCTGTGCTTCTATTAATTCAGAATTTTTTAAGTGATTCGTAGCCTTCTTTAAAATTTATCTCTTTTTGTTCAGGATTTATCACCTCATGTACATGAAGATAGCAATCTTGCATTTCAATTGAAATCGTTGAACCAGTCTGCTGTACGGATAGAAAATTCGAGCTATAAAATAGCTATTTCAAAATTTATTTGTAGCACAGATTACATATCTGTTGCTGAACAAACATTACATAAGCAACTTTTTAAAAGAAACAAGCAGTTAAAAATATATTTTTAGTTTAAGTTTTTGATATTTATTAAAATAA
The DNA here is from genome assembly GCF_014636095.1 of Acinetobacter modestus. GTDB lineage: Bacteria > Pseudomonadota > Gammaproteobacteria > Pseudomonadales > Moraxellaceae > Acinetobacter > Acinetobacter modestus. The sequence goes on along the minus strand of NZ_BMDV01000001.1, from coordinate 456,898 downwards.
AATGTGGCATGTAAATTGAAATACCTTAAGCAATATTTAACTTTAAACCCGTCTTAATAAGTTCATGATGGGTGGGATGTATTGCGAAGTGTCAGAATATTCCAAAAATCTCGTTTCATTATTGGTGCACCATGCGAGCACACAACCTAATGCAATTGCTTTAAGACATAAAAAAATGGGTCTTTGGCAGAAATGGACATGGGAACAATTATTAGCATTAAGCGAGCACTATGCATCTGCGTTGCGAGAGTATAGTTTTCAAAAAGAACAGCTTTTTGTCATCATCAGTAATCCGAATGTTGATGTGATTGCAATTAGTTTGGCTGTACAAGCATTAGGTGGGCGAGTCCAATTGATTGATCAGTCTGATGACCTTCTTCAAACTGATCAGATATTAGAACATTTATCTATTTTAAAACCAGACTATCTTTTGATTGAGCAGTTAGTTTCATTAGATGCTCTTAATTATCATCCAACTTATATTTTTTACATTGAAGAAAATCATCTACATCATTTTGATCGTGAATATATCATCAGTCTTTCTACATTGTTTGAAAGTAATAAAACAAAATACCAAGTAAGCTTTAAAAGTTTAATTATTGATAATTTAGGTATTGCTTTCAGTTTTCATCAAATAGAACAGAATAAGCAACAAAGTATCCATTACAGTCATGAGAGCTTAATTAATGAAGCACATCAGTTAGTTGAGCAATATCAAATTGGAAAAGATGAGCAGGCATTTATTGCACGAGCTTTTTCTAGTGTTGGCCATATTCGTTATCTTTGGTCGGCTTGGTTGTTGGCGGGTTTTTGCCTAAATATTCCAGAAACATTGAACACTCGTGATCAGGATCGACAACTCATATCGCCGACTTTAGTGCTTGGTTCTCAAGCAACTTATGAACGAGTTCGCCAACGAATTCTACAACGTCTTCCACAATCCCAAACTTGGCTTTATCAAACTTATCAGCATGCTGTAGAGCAAAAACAAAAGCAGAAAAAAATGCACTTAGTGCATAGATTGATATTGGCTCTTTTTAACCAAGTCATTCTTGAAGAGCTAGGTTTCGCTCGTTTAAAGACAGCATTAGTTGTGGGTCATCATGTGTCTAAAGATACACAGTTGTTTTATGAATCCTTAGGGGTGCAATTGCATTATTGGGGGGAAAGTCCAGATTGGGGTAAAACCGAACTTTCAGCACATAGCAAATCGAATCATCTGCTTTCTTCTAGTACGTTATCGATTAGGAAATCTCTATGAGTACATCATCCGTATTATTAGAATTAAATGAAATTGAATTGGCATTTCATTCATCCCAGGTTCTAAAAAAGCTAAGTTTCTCTGTCCATGAGGGGGAAATATTATCTTTGATTGGACCCAATGGTGCAGGCAAAAGTTCAGTTATTAATGTTGTTAATGGAATTTATCGACCGCATGCGGGACAGATCATAATTTCAGGAAAAGTCTTAAAAACTTATAAAAGTAATGTTGCTCCACACTTGGGGATTGCTCGTACTTTTCAGAATTTAGCTTTATTTAAAAATATGTCTGTATTAGACAATATTCTGACAGGTCGAGCATTAAAAAGTCAGCACTCCTTACTTGGTGCGTTATTTTCGCTCAAGTCATATCAAAAAAATGAGGATATACAAAGATATAAAGTCGAAGAAATCTTGAAATTACTTCAACTCCAAGAATATCGAGATCATATCGTTAGTTCTTTGTCATATGGTTTACAGAAGCGAGTTGAACTCGCTCGTGCTTTGGCAAGTGAGCCTAAATTACTGTTATTGGACGAGCCGATGGCTGGTATGAATCATCAAGAAAAACAGGATATTGCGGGTTTTATAAAAAAGATAAATCAGCGTTTAGGCATCACGATTTTAATGATCGAGCATGACCTCGGCGTAGTTATGAATATTTCTGATCACATCGTGGTGTTGGATTACGGCAAGAAAATCGCAGACGGCACACCTAAGCAAATTCAGGAACATCCTGAGGTATTGAATGCATATCTTGGTTTGCAAAGTTTAGAGGCTGTTTAGATTCATGAGTCGATTCATATATAAATTCAAATATTAAAAGGTTGATTACAAATGTCTTTTTTTCTTGAAGTGTTATTGGGTGGCACATTGGCAGGAGTAATGTATTCCTTAGTTGCCATTGGGTTTGTTCTGATCTATAGGGCATCAGGAGTATTTAATTTTGCCCAAGGATCATTGGTTCTGTTTGCCGCATTGACCTTCGTAAATCTCACTGAGCGCGGTATTCCATTTGTAGTGGCATTCATAGTGACTTTGTTTGTGATTTTTATTTTGGTGCTATTGATTGATGCGTTGATTCTCAAACACTTGATTAATCGGTCGGTCATTACCCTATTTATGGCAACGCTTGGTTTGAGTTATGTCATAGAAGGTTTGTCTCAAACAGTATGGGGAACTCAGGTTCATGGGCTTGATCTTGGGATTTCAGACACACCGATTAGTCTGTTCGGGATTATGGTGAGTAAGTTTGACCTTTTTGCTACTGCAATTGCTGGTGGTTTAGTGATTATTCTGTCACTTTTATTTAGCAAAACTCGATTTGGTATCGCCCTACGTGCAGTTGCAGATGACCCGTTGGCAGCCCAATCGGTAGGAATCAAATTAAATAAAATTTGGATCTTGGTATGGTCTGTTGCTGGTCTTGTCGCTTTAGTGGCAGGTCTATTGTGGGGTGCTCGTTTAGGTGTGCAGTTCTCCCTATCGTTGGTTGTATTGAAAGCATTACCAGTACTGATCATCGGTGGTTTCACTTCTATTTCAGGTGCAATTATTGCTGGTCTGATCGTTGGTGCTACTGAGAAGTTAGCTGAAATTTATTTGGGCAGCATTATTGGTTCTGGAATAGAAAATTGGTTCCCATATGTATTGGCTATCTTGTTCCTGATGATTCGTCCAACGGGCTTATTTGGTCAGCAACAAGTGGTGAGGGTCTAGCATATGTTTATCTTTAGTCGTGCGGGCCAATATCCAGAAAAATATCGTGATGAACAGCGAATATTTAAATTACACGAACATCGCATATTATTTTTATTCGGATTGCTGATTGCTTTTATTTTTATACCACTCATTGGATCAGATTATCTTTTCAATGCGATTTTAATCCCTTATTTAGTTTTGGCACTCGCTGGGTTGGGACTCAATATTCTTACCGGTTATACAGGACAGTTGTCTTTAGGTTCAGCTGCTTTTATGGCTGTAGGTGCGTTTGCAACATATAACCTTGAGTTGAGGGTTCCATATCTACCATTGCTAGTGAGTATTTTTTTAGGTGGTTTGATTGCAGCATTATTCGGCATTTTGGTTGGTTTACCGAGTTTAAGAATTAAAGGGTTTTATCTGATTGTTTCGACTTTGGCGGCACAATTTTTTATTCCATGGTTGTTTACGCAGTACAGTTGGTTTACCAATCACAATGCTTCTGGCGTTATCACTGCACCGAAAATGGATATTTTAGGATATTCCATTAATACACCTGTAGGTCATTATTTGCTCACATTCACTATTGTTGTGCTTTTAACGATCCTCGCTCGCAATCTTGTAAATAGCCAATACGGTCGTAATTTTAGAGCAGTCCGTGATATGGAAACTGCGGCAGTAACACTTGGCATTCCTGTAGCACGAACCAAGTTACTGGCATTCGCCGTGAGCTCATTTTATCTAGGTATCGCTGGAGCGCTTTGGGCATTTGCGTATTTAGGGACGATTGAAGCAGATGGCTTGGATCTCAATCGATCATTTCAAATTCTATTCATCATCATCATCGGTGGACTTGGCAGTTTGGCTGGGAGTTTTTACGGTGCTGCATTTATTGTCTTATTGCCGATTGTGCTCAGTGTTTTGGGACAAGTGTTATTCGGGCAAGCGATAGATCAAGCACTTTTACAAAATCTGCAAAAAATTATTTTCGGGGCATTGATCATTTATTTTCTTATTAAAGAGCCAGAAGGGATCAGTCGCTTCTTACGCAATGTTTATCAGAGGCTGAGAACATGGCCTTTAAGGTATTGATCATTTTAAATTTATCACTTTTAGCGTTGTAAAAATTATTTAACAATTTGAATTAGAGGCTAATTTATGAAATTACTTAAATCCTTATGGTTTTGGCTTGTTGCTATTGCCATCATTTTAGCGTTGGTTGTTTGGGTCACCAAAAAAGAAAAATCAACAACTGAACCCACTGCGTCAGTCACACAAACTGATACTCAAGCAAAAGATCAGACAACTCAATTATCTGATCAAAATGCACAATATTTTCCATTGCAAAGTTATCGTGTTGGTCCTTATGCAGCGGGTGGAACAGGTTTCTTTGGCGGATTTATTGACTACTTAAAAGCAGTCAATGCTGAGGGCGGTGTCAATGGAGTGAAGTTGGTATGGTCAGAGTGTGAAACTGAGTATGTTGTCGAAAAGGGTGTCGAGTGCTATGAGCGTCTTAAGAAAGGATTAAATGGTGCTCCAGCTGCCGCGACAAATCCATTATCTGTTGGGATTGCTTATGCGACATTAGAGCGTTCTACCAAAGATAAATTACCTTTAATTACCATTAACCATGGTCGTACAGACTCTACAGATGGTCGTGTATTTCCATATGTGTTCCCGTTACAACTTAACCCATATAGTGAGGTTTCAGCTATTATCAACTACTTAGGACAGCAAAGTGGTGGCTTAGATCAATTAAAAGGGAAGAAAATTGTAGTGCTCTATCATGGCTCGCCATACGGAAAAGAAACGATTCCAGTGATTGAAATTCTTTCAAAAAAATATGGTTTTGAAGTCACTAATATTGAAGTACCTCATCCTGGAAATGAACAACAGTCGCAGTGGTTGAATATTCGTCGCATTCAGCCAGATTGGGTAATTCTAAGAGGATGGGGAGTAATGAATCCTGTAGCATTGAAAACTGCTCAGAAAGTCGGTTATCCAACCAATAAGATTATCGGAAATATTTGGTCAAATTCTGAAGAAGACGCTGCACCAGCAGACAATGCTGCAAATGGATTTATTTCTATTACCACACATCCATCAGGTACGAATTTTCCTGTTTTACAACAAATTAAAAAATTAGTTGTAGATAAAGGGCAATCAGATTTGGCTGATCCAAAGCGCTTTGGCACAGTCTATTATAATCTTGGTGTTGTCAATGGAATTTTGAATGTTGAAGCGGTTCGGGTGGCTCAAGAAAAATTTGGTAAACGACCATTAACAGGTGAGGAAGTCCGCTGGGGATTTGAACATATTAATTTGACAGATGAGCGTCTTAAACAATTAGGTGCTTTCGGTTTAGTTCAGCCTTTGAAACTGACATGCGAAGACCATGAAGGTGGTGGTGCTGTACGTTTCCAACAATGGGATGGTAAAGAATGGAAGGTGATCAGTGATTGGGTACAAGCCGACCGTGCCTTGTTACGTCCAATTATTGAGAAGTCAGCGGAGCAGTATGCCAAAGAACAAGGTATTACCGTTCGAAACTGTGCAACTGAACAATAATAGAGGATGAATTTATGTCCCAAGAACGCCAAAAAGCAGATGATTTTCAAGCTTTGCTAGATGTAAATGATATTGAAGTCATCTATAACCAAAGTATTCTCGCATTGAAACAGATAAGTTTAAGCGTTGGTAATGGAGAGATTGTTGCATTATTAGGTGCGAATGGTGCTGGTAAAAGCACTACATTAAAATCGATTTCTCAACTGATTGGTGCAGAAAATGGCAAAATTCTACGAGGCCAAATTGAATATTTAGGGGCGTCAGTTTTGGGACAGAATCCTAGCGAGTTGGTAGAAAAGGGGCTTGTTCAGGTATTAGAAGGAAGGCATTGCTTTACTCATTTAACTGTTGATGAAAATCTACGCACAGGCGGTTTTATTCATTCGCCATCTAGGGCAAATTTATCAGAGTTGCTTGATAAGATTTATCATTATTTTCCGCGACTTGCAGAGAAGAAGAAAACGTTGGCTGGTTATACTTCTGGTGGTGAACAACAAATGCTTGCAATTGGTCGAGCCCTGATGACACAGCCTCGCTTGGTGTTACTTGATGAACCTTCGATGGGGCTCGCGCCTAAAATTATTGATGAAATCTTTGAATTGATAAAGACTTTAAAAGATCAAGAGGGGATAAGTTTTTTGATAGCAGAACAGAATATTCGATTAGCGCTTGGATATACAGACTACGCTTATCTTATTGAAAATGGAGAGGTAAGAAGTTGTGGTGAAACTCAAAAACTCTACGAGTCTGGTGATATACAACGAGCATATTTAGCAAGTGCGGTTTAGCATTTTCTAAACCAGAAAACTAAAAATAAGCGCTATTTATTTAGCGCTTTTTTTATCTCTAAAATTTGATCGATTTTTTAATGTTTGTAGAACAACAGCACATCAACAAAAAATCTGTTCAAAAAGAATAATAAAAATCTTCATTTTTTTAAGATACTGATAATTAATGATTAATTTTTTGGCACGGTTTTGGCGTATATAAATGGCAATACCAATTTAATTTCCATATTTTTAGTGGAAAAGGATATTTATCATGTCAGCAGTAACAAGCATTCGTCCTTTAAAACTTGTCGCGGTTACAGGTGCTCCAAATAGCCCATCAAAAACTGAAACTTTGGTTAATGCTATCTTGGCTCAACTTCAGCAACATATTCAAGTAGACGTTCAATACATTCGTTTAAGTCAAATTGGACATTTACTTAATGGCGCTGCCCGTCGTGATCTTTTAGCTGAAGAAGTCCAATCTGCGCTTGATCTTATTGAAGCGGCAGATGCTTTGGTTGTTGCAAGTCCAGTATATCGTGCCTCATATACTGGTTTATTTAAGCATTTATTTGATTACATAGACCAATTTGCTTTAGTCGACAAACCAGTTTTACTTGCAGCAACAGGTGGAAGTGAACGCCATGCTTTGGTTTTAGAGCATCAGTTCCGCCCATTATTCAGTTTTTTTCAATCCCATACTTTACCAATTGGTGTATTTGCAACAGATAAGGATTTCGAAAATTATCAAGTTGTAAATCCTTTGCTATTAGAACGTATTGAACTCGCAGTTACGCGTGCAATTCCACAATTTTTATTTGCTAGTAAGCTCAAGGTCAATCCGACAATTCATGATGATTTCGAAATCAAGTTGCATCAAGTTCTTGCTACACAACCACATTCTGTATTTTTGCAGCATGTTCAGAATTTGAATTTTGCTTCATCAAATACGATAGCAACGAGCTTTGTAAATACTTAAAGACAAACACAATTAATTTCAAATTGCATAAAAGATACTATTAAGGAGTTCTATTCATGACCACTCAGCAAAATCATTCTTCAGATATTCATTTCGCTTACTGGGTACCTAATGTCAGCGGGGGATTAGTTGTAAGTAATATTGAACAGCGAACAGATTGGGGTATTGATTACAACCGACGTTTAGCAAAAGCCGCTGAAAAAAATGGCTTTGAATATGCCCTCACGCAGATTCGATTTACTGCTGGATATGGAGCAGATAATCAACACGAATCAGTTGCATTTAGTCACTCTATTCTTGAGTCAACCGAAAACTTAAAAGTGATCGCTGCTATTTTACCAGGTCCTTGGAAGCCAGCCGTAGTTGCAAAACAATTGGCAACAATTGATCAGTTAACCAATGGTCGTATAGCAATCAATATCGTCAGCGGCTGGTTTAGAGGGGAGTTTGATGCAATTGGCGAAGAATGGCCAGATCATGATGAGCGTTACGTACGATCAGAAGAATTTATTCGAACTTTAAAAGGAATTTGGACGCAGGATAATTATAGTTTTGATGGTAAGTATTATCAGTTTAAAGATTACACGTTAAAACCAAAACCACTACAACAGCCGCACCCTGAGATTTTTCAAGGGGGAAGTTCACGAGCAGCACGAGACATGGCATCACGAGTATCTGATTGGTATTTCACCAATGGTAATACAGTAGAGGGTATTAAGGCGCAAGTTGATGATATTCGTGAGAAAGCGAAAGCTAACAATCATCACGTCAAAATTGGTTTGAATGCATTCATTATCGCACGGGATACAGAAGAAGAAGCTCAAGCTGTATTACAAGAAATTATTGATAAGGCGAATCCTGAAGCTGTTAATGCATTTGGTGATGCAGCCAAAGAAGCAGGTGCTGCAAGCCCAGAGGGCGAAGGTAATTGGGCAAAATCAACATTTGAAGATTTGGTGCAGTATAACGATGGTTTCAAAACAAATTTAATAGGTACACCGCAGCAAGTTGCAGAGCGGATTGTGGCTTTAAAAGCAGCAGGTGTTGATCTTGTGCTTGCAGGATTTTTACATTTTATTGAAGAAGTTGAATACTTTGGCGAAAAAGTCTTGCCTTTAGTCCGAGAACTTGAAGCGAAGAATAACGAACAGCTCAAAGCAGCTGTATAAATACTCAAATAATTAAAGGCATTATCTTTTTGATTATGTCTTTAATCATTCATTTTACAATAAATAAGGATCAAAATATGACTCGTTTATATGATATTCCAAGTGTGGCGTATAGTGCTGAATATAACTTGATTGCTACTAAATACCGACCAATTTTTGAGAAGATTGCAACAGGAACTTTGCAACGCGAGCAAGAGCGTATTTTGCCATTTGAACAAATTCAATGGTTAAAAGATGCTGGCTTTGGTGCTTTAAGAGTACCAAAAGAGCATGGCGGTGATGGTGCATCATTACCTCAATTATTCCAATTACTTATAGAACTATCTAAAGCTGATTCTAACGTCACACAAGCACTTCGTGGTCATTTTGCATTTGTGGAGGATCGTTTAAACGCTCAACTTGAAAATGATCAGAGTCACTGGTTTAAACGCTTTGTAGCGGGAGAAATTGCAGGTAATGCTTGGACTGAAATTGGCACTGTTAAAATAGGGGATGTGATTACTAAACTTACGAAACAGAATGATCAGTGGATTGTGAATGGGCAAAAATATTACACAACAGGAAGTATTTTTGCTGAATGGCTCGATTTATTTGCTCAAAATGATGAGACTGGAGAGGTTGTTATTGCAGCGACTCGCACTCAACAAGAAGGTGTGACAATTAAAGATGATTGGGATGGCTTTGGTCAACGGACCACAGGCAGTGGTACCGCAGTTTTAGTTAATGCCGTAGTGGATGAAGTGATTGCATTTGATAGCAGATTTAAATATCAAACAGCTTTTTATCAATTATTTCATTTAGCAACTTTAACAGGAATAGCTCAGGCCGCTTTAGAGGAGTTTAAAACTCAAGTTCGTCAAAGAACACGCGTTTTTAGCCATGGTAACGGCGATCGTGTTGATCAAGATGTACAAGTATTACAGGTCATTGGTAAAGCTTCTGCTCAAACTTATGCCGCTGAAGCGATAACAATTCAAGCTGCTCAGGCTTCGCAACGTGCATTTCAAGCGCATTTCTCAAAAGATGCAGACTATGAGAATCAGGTGAATATATTGGCAGAGATCGAGTCCGCACAAGGGCAGGTAGTGATTGCAGATTTAGTATTAGATTTGACGAGTAAATTATTCAATGCATTAAGTGCTTCAGCTGCCAGTTCAAGCAAGTCTCTAGATCGTTTTTGGCGGAATGCTAGAACAGTTTCTTCTCATAATCCACTTATTTATAAAGAGAAGAGTATTGGTGACTGGGAAATTAATGGTACTGAACCGATTTATGCTTGGCAAATCGGGGGTGGCAGCAAAACCCAAAATTAAATTAGAAATTAGCCTCTTGTCTATTGTAGATCGAGAGGCTATTCCCCACGCTTTGTAACAATTAACTCACCGAGTTCAATTAATCTGGCTCGAATAATATTCCGGCTAAGTCCGAGCAGTTGAGCTGTCTTAACTTGATTCTGATGACAGTAGTGATATGCGATCCGTAAGAGTTGATCTTCAACATAACCATAAGCATTATTTTGCTGATGTTTAAAGATCGTATGGAAAATTTCTTTAAGTTTAGGATCAATTTCTGTTTCGACTTTTTTTTCTATTTTCTGTTGATTTTTTCGTATTTGTTCAGGAGAGCTAAGTAAACTTAGATCATTACTTTCAATAATACCATTTTGACAAATAAGTAGGGCATGGTGGATCATATTTTCGAGTTCACGAATGTTGCCTGGCCACCAATAACCATTCATTTTCTTTTGAGCATCGTTAGAAAATTTGGCTTTATCGTATCCTAATTGAGCATGGTATTTTTCAATAAAATGATAGGCCAAGGGCATGATATCGCCCTTTCTTTCACGAAGTGGTTTGATATTCAAAGTGACTACATTTAAACGATAGTAGAGATCTTCTCGGAACTGATCAGCGATGATTGCTTGTTCTAAATTTACGTTGGTTGCTGCCAAAACACGCACGTTAATTGGAATACTTTTACGCGATCCTAAGCGTACAACTTCTCGTTCTTGTAGCACTCGTAATAATTTGACTTGAATACGTTTTGATAAATCGCCTATTTCATCAAGTAACAGGGTGCCACCATTTGCTGCCTCAAACCAACCTGCACTACTAGACAAAGCACCTGTAAATGCACCTTTTTCATGACCAAATAACTCACTTTCAACAAGTGTTTCTGAAAAAGCCCCACAATTAACTGCAATAAAAGGCTTGTTACGACGATGGCTATGTTCATGGATTTGCCTCGCTATTAACTCTTTTCCTGTACCTGTCTCACCATGAATAAGTACACTGGCTTCGCTAGGAGCAATCTGCTTAATATATTCAAACAACTTTTTTGATTCAGGATCAGTAAAAACTTGAGCAGAGGCTTTATGTGAATGACTTCGTTCAGTGATGTCTGGTAGTGTAATAATATGGTCTCGCATTTAATCCAATTCTACTCCTATTTGTAAATGACTTAATTCATTGTGTCTTTTGTCTTTCACATTGTGAAATATAGAGAATGTATGAGCTTATGAATAAAAAGAAGCATTTGGGAATTTATCATTTAAAGCCCATTCTCCAAGTTCTTTAATTTTATATTCCACAGGATCATGTAAGGTCTGTGTTCTTACATTTCTCCAAAAACGATCTAAGCGTAATCCAGCATGTGTTGCCCGGGCACCTGTTACTTCGAAAATACGGCTTGTAATATCAAGACTTGCTCTTGTCGCAGCGACCTTTGCTGTTGCTACAGCTACAGCGACTTCACCACGTTGCTGTTCAGTTAGATTTTCCGCAATATCCCAAGCTGTTTGTAATGTAGCGATCGCATGCTGATTTAATAAACGAACACTTTCTAATTGAAGCCAAAACTCACCATAATGACGTAAGGTGTAAGGGTCCTCATTAGCTTGATCAACACCTGATAAAAACCAAGATCGAGCCTCATTTTTCGTATAGCGTTTAGCTTCGTTGAATGCACCTTCTGCAACGCCAAGAAACATATTAATGAATACCAATTGTGCGATGAGTGGTCTTAATGTAGAAAAAGGTGTACTTAAAGGTCCAGGATCAAGCAACATATCTTTTTCTTCGACACGAACACGTTCAAAAATCGAACTACCACTGTCAGTTTGTCTTTGTCCAATATTATCCCAGTCATGGTAAAGCGTTATACCAGATCGAGAGGTGGGCAGAGCTGCAATTAATAACTTTTGTGTATGATCATCTAAGCCAGAAGCGATTAACATTTCTGAGTCAATAGCTCCTGAACAGAAGCTTTTTTTGCCAGAAAACTCATACCAGCCCTCATGTTTTTTTACTACAGTTCTAGAATCTAACGGGTTTAATGCATTACCCCAAAACCATGATTTTTCTGCCGTCGCTGTATACCAATGTTTCCATTGAGATGTATTACCGAAAAGTCGCACGGTTGCTAATAAAAGATGATGAAACCCAAATACATGAGCGATCGAACTATCAACTTGTGCAAAAATTCTGACGACATCAAAAGTATCTTGCCAACGCCCTGAAAAACCTCCAAATTCTTCTGGAATAGATAACGAAAGCAAACCACTTTGACGTATCAGATCACGCTCATATTTAGGTGTTCCACCTATACGATCACGTTCAATCGCAGTTTGTTCAAATTGTTGTGCTAAAAACTCCGCAACAGGTAAAGCATCAGAAAGGCGATGGATACGATAATTCTGATTTAATACGTTCATTGTTTTTTTATCCTATTTTGCATCTGACTTTTAAAATCTAATAGCATGACTACGTTGTAATTAAAATTACCCATAGGTCTTTAAACCTGATGGGATAACTTTTCTAAGTTTACTTATTTGATTGAGTTGGAAGGACATCATTTGCAATCATTTCACCAAATGGCCCGGTCAGATTTGTTTGACCAAATTGTGCATATTTTGAATATGGTTCTGGTAGTAATGGAAAAACTAGCTCAGCAAATCGATATGCTTCTTCAAGATGTGGGTAGCCTGAGAAAATAAAGCTATCTATACCCAGATCAGCATATTCTTTAATACGCTCAACAATCGTTTGAGGATCGCCTACCAATGCAGTACCTGCACCCCCACGAACTAAACCGACTCCAGCCCAGAGATTAGGTGAAACTTCTAGTTGGTCACGTTTACCACCATGTAATGCAGCCATACGTTGCTGACCTACAGAATCAAATCGCGCAAATGATGCCTGAGCTTTGGCTATCGTTTCGTCGGAGATATGCTCAATAAGTTGATGAGCTGCAGCCCAAGCCTCTTCATTGGTACGCCTGACAATCACATGCAAACGAATACCAAATTTTACCTCACGTCCTTGCTCCGCTGCTTTCTTACGCATTTGAGCGATTTTTTCTGCAACTGCTGAAGGTGGTTCGCCCCAAGTCAGATAAACATCTACTTGTTTCGCTGCTAAATCTTGAGCGATGTCAGAAGATCCACCAAAATAAAGTGGAGGATATGGTTTTTGTATTGGTGGATATAGGATTTTTGCATTTTTTACATTTAGATGCCTACCACTAAAATCGACAGTTTCTCCTTGTAAAACTTTTCGCCAAATCTGTAGGAATTCATCAGCTGCTTCATAACGTTCAGTATGATCTAAAAATAGACCATCTCCTGAATTTTCATCAGGATCACCGCCAGAGACGACGTTGATTAACAATCTGCCATTCGATAATCGATCCAATGTCGCTGCTTGACGTGCTGAAACTGTAGGAGAAATGATTCCAGGTCGGATTGCCACTAAAAAACGTAATTTCTCTGTTAATGGAGTTAGTGCAGACGCGACCACCCATGAATCTTCGCAAGAACGACCAGTGGGAATTAAAACTCCGTAATAACCTAAGTAATCGGCAGCTTGAGCAATTTGTCTAAGGTATTGTAATGAAACAGGTCGGGCTTGTTCGCTCGTACCAAGAAAATGACCATCACCATGGGTTGGTAAAAACCAAAAAATATTCATATTGCACAAATCCTTAGTTACATATAACTTAAGATTTAGCAAAGACTATACCAATAATATATGCTATAAAATTCAATGTCTTATATTTTTGTATAAAAAGCTGTTGTGATAAATAAATTTAAATTGTTGATTCGTTGTTTATAGGGCAACACTAAATGCTAAGAATATTTGCTTATAAAAATTATCCAATAAGAGTTAATAATTAATGCTCATATTTATAGCTGTTTAAGTTATTGGTATTTTTTATCTCTAAAATTTAGATTATTAAGCACTACTTATCTCATTTTATGATTTAAGTTTAAAAATGACTTAACTAATTAATATTTTGAATTTTGGAGATCATTATGGAGATCGTTAAACATCCCGAATCTCGTCAACTGGTACGCACGGTTAAAGCCAGTGCATACGTATTTGAAGATCAAAATTCAAAACGACTGATGTCATATATTGAGCAAATCGCACCTAGCGAGGCAACAGTATTGATTATTGGTGAAACAGGAACTGGAAAAGAGCTTGTAGCACGTCAAATTCACGCACTTTCGTTAAGAAAGAATAAACCTTTTATTGCGGTCAATTGTGGAGCTTTATCGGATACTTTGGCTGAGACTGAGCTTTTTGGTCATGAAAAAGGTGCATTTACAGGTGCCATTAGCAACCAAATTGGTTGGTTCGAAGCTGCTGAGGGAGGGACTATTTTCTTAGATGAAATTGGTGATCTATCGCCAGCTATTCAGGTCAAATTACTTAGAATTTTACAAGAAAATGAAATTGTTAGGTTAGGATCAAGACAAACTAAAAAAATCAATGTACGAGTGATAGCAGCTACAAATATACGCCTTGAAGAAGCCGTATATGCTGGAAATTTCCGAGAGGATTTATATTTTAGACTGAAAGTAGCTTCACTAAATATTCTACCATTACGCTTACGAATAGATGATATTTTACCCTTAGCTCAGCATTTTATAGATGATTATTCGCATAGCTTAAAACGAGCCTCGCCGACTTTAAGTACACAAGCTAAACAATTGCTATGTGATTATCATTGGCCAGGAAATATTAGAGAGCTAGAAAATGCAGTACATCATGCATTACTTGTTTGTAAAGATGGCATAATCCAGAGCTATGATTTTCAGCTTTCTGGTTTTAAACATAAGTTCCTTTCAGGTGAGTATGATCCATCGGTAAATCAAGCTTCAGGTCAAACCCTCAAGCAAATTTTATTTAACTGGTTTGAACAAGGCTTAGAGGATTTAAATGAACAGCTTGAAGCAGAAATTACAGAAGCAGCATTTGAGTATTGTCATCAGAATCAATTGCATACAGCTAAATTATTAGGTGTTAGTCGAAATATTATTAGAGCACGATTAATTAAGCATGGTTTGCTAGAACCTAATACCCGAATTTCAGTTTCCTAATATAATTTTTGTTCTCCCAAGATTAATTAACTCTAATCTTGGGTTTTTTTTGCTTATTAATTAGATAAAGTTTGAATATATTTTCATAGATAAAATTAACTGTATATTATTCAACATTAGAAAGTCAGTTTTATATAAAAATTGTGCACAATAAGTATATATTTAAAATAAAAAAATAAATTAATCAATGTGTTGAGTGTTGGCATAACTTGTGCAATTTAACTGGTACATAATTTATATTTAGGTGTTTAAATGAATGTAAAAAAATCATTTTCATTAATTAGTACAATTTTATTTATTAGTGGTTTTTA
The DNA here is from genome assembly GCF_014636095.1 of Acinetobacter modestus. GTDB lineage: Bacteria > Pseudomonadota > Gammaproteobacteria > Pseudomonadales > Moraxellaceae > Acinetobacter > Acinetobacter modestus. The sequence continues at coordinate 441,755 of NZ_BMDV01000001.1, read as the reverse complement.
TCATCAAGCTTATGCTGAGGAAAACCGCTGGTTAGTGCGTGGTGCTGTGACTAATGTAAATCCAACATCATCTCCAGGAAGTATTTTTAATAATACGGCAAAAGTAAATATTGATAATGCTTTTGGCATAACAGGGACAATAAGTTATTTTTTCACTCCTAATATTGCCGCAGATTTACTAGTTGGACTCCCGCCTAAACACGACATTATTGTTGCAGGTAATAAAGCAGCAACAACAAAGCATTTACCACCTATTTTAAGTTTGCAATATCACTTTTCGCCTGATTCAAAAATTAGTCCATATGTTGGAGCAGGGGTGAATTACACCTATTTTTTGGATGAAAAATTAAAAGATGGAGGTAAGTTAAAACTGTCTAGCTCAGTTGGTCTTGCAGCACAAGTGGGAGTAGATGTTCGAGTAAATCCTCAATGGACTGTAGGTGCGGATATCCGTTATGCCGACATAGATACAGATGTCAAAATTAATAATGTCAACGTGGGAAATGTTGATGTCAATCCAACAATTTATAGCCTAAATGTTGGGTATAAATTTTAAATCAAAAGTTCATTTTCTAAATACTAATTTTATTTACATCGAAGGAAAAACAATATGGGTAATTTAAATATCGATCAATTTGTACAAACTCTCCCTTTACAAAAAGCATATCTTATCCAATCAGATGAAGAAGCTATTCAAATTGCTAAGCAATTAGCTGATAAATTTGCTAAAGAAGCTTCTTTACGAGATTCAAATCGCCGTTTGCCAGTGGATGAGCTGAATGAGTTTTCACAAAGTGGATTATGGGGAATTACAGTTCCTAAGCAGTATGGAGGTGCTGGAGTCTCTTGGCGTAAGGCATTAGAAGTAATCAAAATAATTTCTGCTGTTGATCCATCATTAGGTCAGTTACCGCAGAACCATTTGGTCATTCTTGAACATATTCGTTTAGATGGGACTGAAGATCAGAAAAAATTCTTTTTTGATCTTGTTTTAAAAGGTGTTCGTTTTGGCAATGCATTCTCAGAAATTGGCAATAAACATGTTGCTGATTTTAAAACGATTATAAAACCTTTAGAGAATGATCAAAATCAGTCGACTTTTGAAGTCAATGGTAAGAAGTTTTTTGCAACGGGTGCACTTTTGGCCCATTGGGTTCCGATTGTGACTGTAAATGAAGCTGGATTACCACATTTGGCTTTGGTACCAAAAGAAACAGCAGGACTTACAATTATTAATGACTGGTCTAGCTTCGGTCAGCGGACAACGGCAAGCGGAACGGTGGTAATTGATAAAGTACGAGTACCTGCTGAGCATATTATTCCAATTTTCCAAGCATTTGCTAATCCTACAGTGGCAGGGCCTGTTTCACAAATTATTCAAGCTGCTGTAGATGCGGGGATAGCGCGAGGTACTATTGAAGAAACGATTCGTTATGTTCGTCTACATGCACGCCCTTGGATTGATTCTAATCTAGAGAAGGCAACTGATGATCAATATACAATTGCGGCAATCGGAGACTTGAAAATTAAATTACGCGCAGCTGAAGCAGTTCTTGATTTAGCCGCAGATCAAATTGAACTTGCAACACAAGAGCCAAATGAGTTATCTGTTGCAGAAGCTTCGGTCTTAGTGGCAGAAGCTAAAGTTTTAACTACAGAAATTGCTATTTTAGCTGCAAATAAACTTTTTGAATTGGCTGGTACACGTGCAACGCTTGCAGAACATAATCTAGATCGACACTGGCGAAATGCTAGAACTCATACTTTGCATGATCCTGTGCGTTGGAAATATCATTTAGTAGGAAACTATTTTTTAAATGATGTAAAACCACCAAGACATCCTTGGGCCTAAGGATATAGATAATAAAAAAGTCCCATTATTCTAATGGGACTTTTTTATTTAATGAAATTAAAAGGAGAATGATTTGTTTAGAGCTAAAATGACTTTATTATCATGATTATCTAAATCAACACCAACATATGAAAATTTAGCTGAAAAGCCATCATTAAATGATTTTGTTAATGAAATAGAGTAATTAAGGAATTCATCCAACCCACCTATACGTTTTTGATCAAAAGTATCACCAAACGCATAACCTACTTGGGGTGTAAGTGTCAAATCGGGTTTTAATTTTATATCAGCTTGAGTTGTAACGTACCATGCAGATTCATCTTGATTTTTGGGGTCAGGTAAATATGCATTTCGATCTGGAGTATAATTAACTTTCGCACTGACTACGGTTGGATATTTAGTAGCTAAAGCATAATTGAGACTAGCATATCCTTCGATAGTATTAAATTTAGTTTGATTTGGATAATTTAAAAAATATAGTCCGACATCAAAACCCAAATTATCTGATAATTTTGAGTTGTATCCAGTATAAAAATCCCATTCAATGTCACTATCATTTACACCATCTCCAGTTTTATCATACCATTTTACATTTGATGCAAAACTGCCTAAATAGAATCCAGAAGAATGTGAATAATCAATGCTTCCTTGCACACTAACACCCCCAGTTTGGTCTAATCCACGTGCATAATAATCACTGACAACTCCGACATTACCTGTAAGGCCTGCATGAGTTGAAAGGCTGTATACAGAAATAAATGCTAATACAGCCGATTTTACAAATTGAGAAAATTGCATTTTTGTTTTACCTATAAAAAATTGAAAAGTTTAGAATGCAATGCATCATTTGCATGTAGTGTGCCAATGATAAATTATTGAAATTTATTAATTTATATATTTTCTATTTTGTTAAGTGCTTTTTTTATACGTGATTCTGCTTATTTGGTGTTGTATTTAAAGATATAGCCAATATGCGAAATAATGTTGCCTCATTCTTCGCCATTCAAAATGTCAGGAATGAGGTTTAATTCGAATTTACTTTAGGTCTTTCAAAAAAGCCCACGGAAAAATGCCTCTGTCATGCCCATCGTCGGCCTAGTCGAATTAGCAAGGATAAAAGGAGATTATCGTACGTAGATAATGATACTATATTAGCAATTTTTGCCATTAGATATTTAGATGCTTTAATTATTCAAAAGCTTATAGACTGGTTTGATGATCACAGTCCAGAAGTTCAAATATTAGTAGCAAGAACATTGCAAAGCGAGGGTATAACAAAAGTTTTTGATTTATCTGAAGAATGGGTAATTGAATGGCCACTAAAACTCCTAGAGACACATAACCCATCTTTTGATGGGCTTTTTCATAATCTAATGGAGAACGTTGACCATTAGAACCATGTTTCTTTTGAATTATATAACATCTCAATATATTCAAAAATATCAGATCTTGTTTTAGCTCTGGATGAATATATTTTCTTTTACATCTTCCCTCGCTTGAGTAGTTGAAAGAAAATCTCGGCTACAGCATTATCATGACAATTTCCTCGTCTGCTTATATTGCTTTCAAGATTATGATGCTTGAGAAATGTTTGCCATTCATAGCTGGTGTATTGTGGCTGCCTTGGTCAGAATGAATCAGAACTTTGTTCTTTGGTTCTCTTCGCCACAGAACCATCAATAATGCATTTAAAACTGGATCTGTATCATTCTTGATTGCATAGACCATCCAACTACAAGGCATGAGAATAAGTCAATCACAACTGCAAGATATAACCATCCCTCAAGAGTACGAATATAAGTAAGATTCGTTACCCATGATTGATTGGGCTGCGTTTGATTAAATTGGCGGTCTAAAGTATTTGTAGCAACGACAGCTGGAGTACCTGCATGAGCCTATGTATTTAGGTTGATACCACAGTTTTCACCAACATCTTTCAAATCACGGTAAATCTTGCGATAGCCGTAGACTCCACTAGACTCTAGCCAAAACTGTTTAATGAGACCTAAAAGCTATTTCCATTTCTTAGCAGTCTTACTAATGGGGTGCTTTAACCATGCTTAATAGCCACTATGATGAACATCTAAAGTTGAACACAAACGACGGATCGACCAGATAGGCTGATTGTCTTGAAGAAAGGCATACCTCATTTGGACTGGCTTGCGAAGTACACCGCGCCCTTTTTTAGAATATCTCTTTCTTATGTAACCTGTTGCAGCTCTTTTTTTAGCTTTACCAATTCTGCAACTACATCACTAGATTCTGTAATTTTAGGTTGATCAGGATCATAATACTTAATCCAAGCATATAAATTATGCGCCGTTGTACCTAAACGTGTGGCAATTTCAACCACGTTATGACCTTTTTTAGTCACTTGCTTTACTGCTTTAATTTTGAACTATTTAGGATATTGTTTGCTAGTCACGAACACCTCGTTAATTAGCCATTTTATATAACTAAAAAGTGTCTACAAAATCGATGGCGATTCATCTTCATCTGAGAAGATTATATTGTGTAAATTAAAATATAAATCAATGTTTTGAGTTTTGTTTTTATGTGTTTAATCAAATACAAGAACTATTCCTTAAACTGTGTATTGTACGAAGGCTAGGCTTGCCTGAAGAATGGGATGATTTACCTGCGTATGTATTTAAAGTTGCAAAAAGCTAGAAGCATGATTTAAGAAGAAATAAGTACTATAAAAGTCAAAAAAAGATAATTCAACAATAAAAAACATATTCCTAAGCTTAATCTTATTAGCTAAATCAACGTATTTTGTGCTTGAAATCAAAATTAGAAAACAATAATGTAAGTCTTTGATGATATTGATTTATGCAAGAAATGGAATTACTTGACAATTACTATAATGAGCTCTGTGATCTCATCTATAGTATCACTTTAGAGAAAAATGGCTGGTTCAATTTTTCAAAGAGACTTCTGGATGTCTTAGATGTATCGTATGTACATATTCAAGCCATCGACTTTACTTATAATGTTCTATCTTATAGCAATGGCATTGGAGTTTTTCCATTAGAAAATTATGCTGCGGCTGAATTAGATTATTTACGATATCCAATAGAAGCGGATCCTCGATGGGGTAAGTTTTTAGATCCAAATCGAAAAGGTTGGTATCAATGCCATACTCATGTTACTGATGAATTCGTTCAACAATCTGATCTATATCAGAAAATCTTATTACCGATAGATTTAAGATATGTTGCTACCCATGAACTAGTATGGGATGAAAAGTTATGTGTATTTTGGAGTATCAGTACATCTGAACAACGTCAACCACTAAATGCAAAAGAGTTGGCATTCTTAGATCGTTTAATGCCACATTTGAAACGTGTTATGTTGGTTAAACGCGATCTATTTGAGTTTTCTGTAGATAATATTGTTGGATATAATTTAATTGATAAGCTTAGCCAACCGATCATTTTGTTAAATTTGTCTGGTCAAATCGTCCATTACAATCAGACTGCCAATCAACTGTTAAAAGACAATAATCATATACAATCTAAAGATAATAAATTAATTCTACCTAGAGAGGATCAAGCAAAATTATCAGATCATTTATATAAAATTGAAGAAATGTTCCGTTATAACCAAGAGCAGCTAAATTCTTGTAAAGATCTTCTATTTTCAATATCAAATTCGAATTTAAAATTCACATCGAGTTTATTAGCTTCTGAAAAAGAAATGTCATTTTTTGGTGTTCGCCCTTTGGTGATGCTGAGCTTTGATGATCTAGTAATACCATCAATTCATAATCAAGAAAATAAGAAAAAATATCATTTAAATCATAGGTATTTAAAACAAACCTACAAATTGACAAAAAGGGAACTAGAGCTTTGTGATCTGTTTGTCAATGGAATGAATTTGGAACAGATCGCTGAAAGCATGGAACTGACACGAAGCTCAATACGGACCTATATTAGAAATATTTTTGCAAAAACTCCTTGCAACTCTCAGGTGGAACTTATGCAGTTACTCATGAGTAACCAAGGTTAATATTAATCCAGAATAGATCTTATTACAGTGAGTGAAAGCTTAAATTTTGCTTGAAACCTCCTTAAATGGGGATATGTATATTTTATGTGCCTCAGTTAGCATAACAATTAGTTCTTGTTTGGGGAGAAATACTAATGCTAACTGAACGTGAAAATCAAATTATTGGCATGATTTACGATGCTGCGTTAAATCCTAGATTATGGCAGGATGTGTTGACAGAAGTCGTTGATTTTACAGGCAGTACAACAGCAATTTTTACAGCGACTGATCAACTTAGCCCAAATTATGATTTTGTTTTTACGCATAATATTGCACCTGAAAGTATGCGAGCTTATCATGATGAGCATGTTAAGGTTTTAGATATGCGGTTGCATGCACCTTATTGGATAGAAAAAGATTTAGGAGATACTGTACTTAATACGTTTGCGCCTTATGCTTCAATGCCAATCGGAAGTGATGAGTTTTTATTTTACGAAAAATGCGCAAAACCGACTAATGTAAGTCATGTGGCAGCTGTGTTATTAGAACGAAGTGCATATAGTTGGGCAGTATTTGCAGTTCATCGCTCACCACAATTGGATGAATATAGCGAACAGGAAGAAAAAATATTAAAGCGTTTAGGTATGCATTTACGCCGAGCATTACAGATTTACCGTCAAGTGACTATAATACAGCAAGATAAGAAGAATATTTATCAGGTATTAGACCATTTTAAAATAGGTGTGATATTGATTAATCAAGATTACCGTTTATTTTATGCCAATTCAATTGTAAAGAAATTGTTTGAAAAGTCATCTATATTGGAACTAGATAAAAATAATATTTTAAAGACTTTAAAAAAATTTCAGGAAAAATTAAATCAGCTGATTCGTAGTGCCTTATTTGAAAGTAATGATCTGGGTAATGAAGCGGGTGGAGTATTGGCACTCTATGATGATAATGATAGCTCATTAATGCTCAGTATTTTACCTTTTTCAGAAACAGAGGCACAGTATTATCAAAAACAGGTTATTATTTTTGTGACCCAAACCAATCAGGCACAATACCTAGCTAAAGATTATCTTGTCCAAAAATATAAATTGGCTAAACGTGAACTGGAAGTCTGTGATTTATTTGTCAATGGCCTAAGTTTGGAACAGATTGCTGAGCAAATGAGTATTACTTATGGTTCTATTCGTGTCTATATTAAAAATATTTTTTCTAAAACAGGATGTACTTCCCAAACTGAATTGATGCAGTTGTTGATGGGTGTAACGCTTGAATTTGACCATATTTAACTTCATATTTTTAATTCAATTCTCTTAATTTTTTGTGGAGTGATATTCCCATTTGGGAATGTCTATAAAGTATGTGATTCAGTTAGCATATTTAATAATATCTATTAATGGGGAAAATTATGAAATGTTCATTAATTTATACAGCTCTGCTTAGTTCTATGTTGTTGATAACAGGATGCGGTAGCGGAGAAAGCAGTGATCGTCAAAATACAGAACAAAATGAGAAACCATCAGATATACCTTTAACGCAACAGAAAAAAGAAAAGATATTAATAGTTTCGGAACACTCACATCATATTGCTGCAAAAGAAAGCCTTTCTTTTGGGATAGTTGATACAGCAATTTATGGTATAAATGAAATCGTGGAAGAAGATAAGCAATGTAATTCAGGTAGATATACCAATATTAATGGAGTGGTTAATTTTAATGAGTGTGCTGGCTTATTTTATAAACTTGAAGCTAGTCAATACCAAAGTCTTATAGCAAAAAGTGGTGCAGTTACCATTAAAAATGGAGAATATATTTATCAAAATTTAGTGTTAGAAAATCCTGAAACAAAAGAAACCCTGACAATTACAGGTTCATTAAAATCAGATGTAAATGATAGCTCAGCTACACTTACTACAAATAATTTGATAGTCAATACAAGTGAAAAAACTTAGAGTGGTTTTGTTAATGTAAAATATATATATGAAAAATATAGACTTAATTATAACTTTAAAAGTGATGCTGAACTGAGTATTAGCACAAATGGTACATTGTCTATAGTAAATAGTCCTGTAGGTGATTATAAGGTTAATTTTGTAACTAGTTCTCCTTTTGGGGTTAGAATAAATGAAGATGGGGGAGAAAATTTACCCTCTCAAGGTGAAATTAAAATAGAAGATGTAAATAATCAGGCAACCACGATATTATCTGTTATTCCAAATACCAATAATGTGCAGTATACAGTCACTTCTGAAAATGAAAAGCTTTTAGATCGTTTTCAAACATGGGAAAAAACTTTTAGTAGTGAAAAGAATGAAAGTAATAATAATGATCAAACAGTCACTAAACCGTTAATACAACGCATTAAAGTTCCAATAGGAAGTACAACAATTTTACCAAGTGGACCTGGAAATAAAGCGAGAGCATTCTGTTGGCAAACAACTCCTAATAAAAATTTATGGCGATGTGATGGTCGAAAGCAATTACTTATTGCTTCGTGGACAATTAATGAGGCACTTGATTTGGTTGGATGTGGAAATGGAAAAATTACACATCAGAATATGAGCTTCACCAATATGGCATATAATAGAGATATTACAAGATAGTGGGATAATATGTTTTGTGCTGTGGTTAATAATTTATTAGGTGTCTGTGATGGTAATAAAGGAGTGAATAACAATATAGGCGTTGATGATCAAGATAGTCAAAATTTGTATAGCGAATTTACTAGTTTTATTGGTGTTGTGGGTGGTTACCAAGATTATGATACTAATGTAATAAAATTAGCTAAGGGTTGTTCAGTTGTAAGATCAGGAAAAAATCTGATGGTTAATATTCCTAGTTTAAACGTTAGTGTGAGTGTACAAGCGAATAGTTTGGAAGTTCAACCAAGTACAGGTGGTCAAGGTTTATTATTCATCACTGGTTCTGAGGATAAATCAGGATATATGCAAAATAATGATGGTCTTTCTGAAAAAGTAATACGCTCAGCATGGATTGTATTGGATAAAATGAGTTATTCATGCTCCGACTATGATAAATAGTATTGAGAAAAGTACTTAATAAATTTGTGTTTTATCAATATACTTTAATACAAATAATGAGATATTGATAAAACCATACCAAATCGTGGATAGGTAATTGATTTGAGAAAGACTAGAGCCATCAGTTACCAAACCTACAGATCTAGTCCTTATGTTCGATAGTACTCAATTATTCTGTATCATTGATGATTTCTTTCTAAAATTCGAATCAATTTATTAAAAATTCTTAAAGCAAAACTTTAAACGCATAAGATTTTGTTCTACTTAGCTCAGCATTTCTGAAATTATATTTATTGCTGTGTTACAAGGGCTCTCATTTCAATAACTTCAAGGCATTCTTCGCCCTATTAAAACTGAACATCAACTAATTTTTTAATCAGCTTCCTTGTGATCAACGCATGATTTATCTGATTAATCCCCATCAAATGGTTTTACAGGCTTTGCATTTCGCTTTGATGAGAGATCGTCAAAATTCTTATTTATGATTGACTCAACAACTTTAGCGGTCTAAAAAAATCAGCGAATACAAATGCATAAATCCTTAGTAACAATTGTAACACGAGGAAAAAGCTCGATTGGTTATCGACTAACCACGTATTAAATTTAGAACAAAAGCTATGTGTGGTAATCACTCAGTTTTTTTAGAATCGATATAACCAAAGCCGTTTTCTTTCAGCTTTTCTTAATACATCTTTTTGATCAATGTAGTTAATTAAATATCAGAAAGTATTTCACCAGAATATGGTGTAGGAAAAATTTTGTGGTTGAGTATGACCTTGTATTGATTCATACAAAGCAATCGATTCTTGGAATAATTGAACAGGCTGTCTCATTTCAAGTTTCTGCGCTCTATAGAAATAATCCAGAACTCATTATTAGCTGAGAATTACTATTTACGTCCCGAAGAACTTGAATTTCCAAACTTAATTAGATCTTAAGAACTTAAATTTATCCTGATAAAAATATTTTTGAGGATAGATCAGTGAGTCAACAAGTGAGTGTATTACGAAATAAAAAAATATTTCTCAGTATTTGCACATTGGTCTTGGTGATTTTAGGAATTTGGTGGGGCAGCAGTGTACTATTAAATAAAAATAAAGAGGAAAAATCAGAGACACAAAATGTAGTTGGTAATGAACAAGAAACAATAAATGTGTCAGGTAATCAGATTTTAATTACGCCCACACAGATTCAACAAGCTGGTATTCAATTACAAACCTTAGGGCAAGCCACAAAAGATGTACAGCTCGCACTGACTTTGCAGGGGCAAGCGCAGTGGTCACCTCAAAGTAAAGTGGTCTTAACAAGTCCTGTAGCGGGGATAATTCAACAGGTATTGGTACAACCTTTAGCAGAAGTTGGCCTGCATAGTCCTGTACTGGCCATTCATAGCCCTGATTTAATTCAGATTCAAAATGATATTTTACAAATTCGTGCACAACTGCAATTGGCCAGTCAAAATTTGGCACGTGAACGTAGTTTATACGCTGAAGGGATTATTGCTGAAAAACGTGTACAGGAAGCCAAGAATGTAGCGCAACGACTGAATATTGATCTGAGTGCCAAGCAACGTATGTTGCAGTTTATGGGAGGAAGTAGTAGTCAGGGACTGAACCCCGTGGCGTATGTCAAAAGTCCCGCCAGAGGCAGTGTAGAAAGTTTACAGGTATCTGTAGGTCAATATGTAGAAACTGGCGCAGTACTGGGTCAGTTGGTGAATAGTGATCTACCTTTGCAATTAATGTTGCAAGTCCCTTTAGCGGATAGCAAATATATCCAGATTGGCGATCTGGTCAAAGTTGAGGGATGTGAAATTAGTGGGCTGGTACAACAAATTGCACCAGCACTTTCAGGCAATACGCAATCTCAAAATGTGCTAGTCCAAATGCAGGCCAAGGATAACTGTTTAAAAGTACAACAATTTGTTAAAGCGAATATTCAAAGCCATAACCCGACAACAAAAACCGCATGGGTAATACCGAGTACTGCTTTAACTTTAAAAGATAACAAGCACTTCATTTTTGTCAAAAATCAAAATGGATTCGTGGCAATTCCAGTGGAATTGGTGGGTGCGAACCAGCAGCAAAGTCATGTGATTGGGAACACATTAAAATCTGGAATTCAAGTTGCTGTGAGGGGTGTCGAACGTCTAAAAGCCGTTTGGTCTGGTTTCGGTGCAGAGCAGGCACCATCTGCTAGCAGTAGCGCTGCGGTGAATTGAGGGTTAGGCACATGTTAAAACGTATTATTGCATTTTCACTGAGTCAACGAATCCTAATGTTGTTATTGGGTATGACGATCAGTGTTGCGGGTTATTTGGCATTTACCAAATTGCCGATTGATGCCTTTCCTGATGTATCAAGCACACAGGTTCAAATTGTGATGAAATCTCCTGGCATGACGCCAGAAGAGGTGGAAAGTCGTATTGTGGTGCCGATAGAACAGGAAATGTTGGGAATCCCCCATCAAACTGTACTACGTTCACAATCTAAATATGCCATTGCAATCATTACCCTAGATTTTGCAGAAGGGACAGATCCTTATTGGGCTCGACAACAGGTCAATGAACGTTTGACTGGAGTCATGTCAGCTTTGCCTGACAATGCCTCTGGGGGGATTGCGCCGATGACGACGCCATTAGGTGAATCTTTTATGTTCACTTTACATGGCTCTATGAGTGATATGGAAAAACGAACCTTGCTCGATCGGGTCGTCCGTCCACAGCTCAGAAAAATTGAAGGGGTAGCGGATGTCAATGTCCTAGGTGGTTTAGCACGTACCTTTGAAGTGACACCAAACCTAGATGCTTTGGCATCGAGAGGTCTATCTCTTGATCAGTTAAAACAAGCAATTGAATTAAATAATGCAAGTGACGGTGCGGGGCGTTTGAATGAAAATGGAGAATCATTACTGATTCGTAGCGATAGTCGTGTCACCAATTTGCAAGAACTGGGCGAGATTATTGTTTCCAATCATCAAGGGACGCTGGTGCAAGTGAAAGATGTGGCTTATGTCCATACAGGTGCACTTACCCGTTACGGAGCGGTAACTGAAAATGGCAAGGGTGAGGCTGTTGAAGGAATTGTCCTCACCTTAAAAGGCGCCAATGCACGTCAGGTTGTGCAAAGTGTGCGTGAACATTTGCATGACATTGAGAAAAACTTACCCCCGGGCGTTACGATCAAGCCTTTTTATGACCGTGGTGAACTGGTGAATCGTGCCATTCATACCGTGAGTAAAACCTTGGTCGAGGCGATTGTATTAGTCCTGATTTTATTGCTGTTGTTTTTAGGCAATTTAAGAGCCGCTTTGGTTGTTGCCGCGATTTTACCTTTATCTGCGTTGAGTACTTTCTTAATGATGCGTCAGTTTGGATTAAGTGCCAACCTGATGTCATTGGGTGGTTTAACTATTGCCATTGGTTTGCTGGTCGATGCGGCGGTTGTGGTGGTGGAAAATATCGAAATGCAACTGGCCGATGCACACGAGTCCAAACACCGTTCGTTTTTGCCGCCGTTGAACGTTATTTATCGGGCGGTTTGTGAGGTGGCGGTACCTGTGACTGCAGGAATGATCATTATTATGCTGGTCTTCATTCCGTTGATGACGTTGCAAGGCCTAGAAGGGAAGCTTTTCTCTCCTGTGGCGCTCACCATTGTCTTTGCATTGTCGAGCTCACTGATTTTTTCATTAACGATTATTCCGGTGCTGTGTTCTTATTTCTTGAAATCTCAAGCACATCACACGCCGTATATTGTTGCCAAGCTGGAACAGGCATATAGCAAGGTGTTAAATGCAAGCTTGGCCCATCCGAAACGTGTTTATGCTTTGGCTGGAGGCGCTTTGGTGGTTGCTGCACTCATCTTTCCACTCATTGGTAAGTCTTTTATGCCAACCATGGATGAAGGTGACACCATATTGCAGTTGGAAAAAATGCCATCGATCAGCCTACAAAATTCAATTGCACTTGATCTGGACATTCAAAGAAGAATTTTAAAACAAGTTCCTGAAGTGACCCGCATTGTGGCAAGAACCGGATCGGATGAACTTGGTTTGGACCCCATGGGCTTAAATGAAACCGATAGCTTTATCATATTGAAACCGCAAGATCAGTGGCAGGGACAAAGTAAGGAGCAGATTTTAGCCAAAATTCGCCATGTATTGGCCGATGTTCCTGGGGTCAATCTCACCTTTAGTCAGCCGATCGAAATGCGGACTTCAGAAATGTTATCCGGTGTACGTGGAGATTTGGCTGTCAAAATTTTTGGTACCGATTTAGACCTACTGAATCAGCTGTCTAAGCAAATCTCTACTGTGCTACAAGGGATCAAAGGCAGCGAAGATGTCATGACTTTGGAAAATTCTGGAGTGCAATATCAGGAATTACGTATTCGTCGTGATATGGCTGTTCGCAATCAGCTAGATAGCCAAAGCATACAGGCACAACTCAAAATGCTCATCGAAGGGCAGCAGATTAGTTCGATTATTGAACAGGGGCGACCAGTTCCATTGATGATGAAAGGTGATCCGCGTCTGGGACAATCTAGTTTCGCCCTCGCGAACATGAATTTACCTGTTGCAAACTCAGCTGCTGTACCGTTGCCCTCTTTAGCAGAAATGGTCAAGACTGAAGGCGTCGTCAAAATTGACCGGGAAAATGCTTCAAGAATGTCCGTTGTCCGTGCCAATGTACGTGACCGGGATCTGGTTGGTTTTGTTGAAGAAGCAAAACAGCAAGTTGCCCAGAAAGTTAAATTACCAGCCGGCTATTCATTGAAATGGGGTGGACAGTTTGAAAATCAACAACGTGCAGCAGCGCGTCTGATGCTGGTTGTCCCTGCAGCGTTGACCATGATTTTCTTCCTGCTCTTTACAACTTTAGGGTCTGTTCGTCAGGCAGTACTGGTTTTTGTGAATATCCCCTTTGCATTAATTGGTGGAGTTGTAGCCTTAGCCATCACTGGTGAATATTTATCGGTGCCTGCTTCAGTCGGATTTATTGCCTTAATGGGGATTGCCGTACTGAATGGTTTGGTAATGATTGGTTATTTTAACCAACTTATTTCACGCGGTGTTGCAATTGAAGAAGTGGTTCGAGAGGGGGCGATGAGACGTTTACGTCCAGTAATGATGACTGCAAGTATCGCTGCTTTGGGCTTAATTCCGTTGCTCTTTACCACTGGGCCAGGTGCTGAAATTCAACGTCCATTAGCGATCGTGGTAATTGGCGGGTTAATTTCCTGCACTTTACTGACGCTGATTTTACTTCCTAATTTGTTCAAACAATTTGGTTTAGTGCGAGATACTCATGTCTGAAATGTACCAACTCTCTATCAACATCTCCATTGATATTGCGGAAGAATTAATGAGCCATTTATGGCTCATTCCCGAGATTGTGACAGGATGTACCTGTATTCCGGCACAAGGTTTCGGCAGCCGCCAACATTATCGAAATATTCAAGAAAAAATTCAGGGTGCGACTGAGCGTAATTTGATTCTGTTGATTTTACCTCTTGAAAATGTACCTCTAGTTTTAGCCCATATTCAAACTAAATTTAAATCAAGTGACTGTTTTTATTGGGTAATACCAACGATAACATCAGGCTATGCCAGTCAAGGAGGCGTTAACGAATGAAACGAGAGATCGAGATCCAACCCCATTTACTGGGTAAAGCCATACGTTTACTATGCCTAGGCTGTTGTATGATGATGACTTCTATCGTATCTGCAAAATCCGAATTAGATCAAATCTTGCCACAGCTTGATGCGATTAAGCAAAGCTTGTCACGGCATCCAACTGTTCGGTCGGCAATCGCAGATCAGGACTATGCCAATTTTGCAGGACAGGGCCTAAAACTTGGTCAACCCTGGACTGTGCGTGCAGGTATGCAACTTCGTAACAGCAATCCTCAAGATGGTCAAACCAAGTCCAATAGTTATGAGCCAAACTTTGGTGTTGAAAAGCAGATTCGTTTACCTAGCAAATACCAGCTGGATCAGGATTTGGCGCAACGAGGGATGAGTATTGCAGAATTAAAATTTGAAGATGCAAAACATGAAGTTGCCAAAACTTTGCTTAATCAGTGGTTTGTATATATGCGCAGTGCTTTGCAATTGACGCGCTTAGAGGAACATCAAGCAAGATTACAGAACTATATGCAAATGACTCAGTATCGTATTCGTGCTGGAGATGCCCCACGACTGGAACTGATGCTGCTCAGCAATGAATCTCGGCAAATCGAAGAGCAATATCTGCAGGCTAAAATGGCTTACTATCAAGCCCGGCAATTATTGTCACGTGATTATCTGGGAAAAATTCCTGAACAGTGGAGCAGTGATGTCATTACAGTTCGCCCACTTGAATATACACAGACTGAATGGATACAGCGTATTTTGTCTGCTAACCATGAGCTGGAACTTGCCAAAACGCAAGCAGCTCAGCAAGATGCATTCGTAAAAAGAGAGCAACTCAATCGGCTACCTAATCCTACGATCGGAGTTGGATTTAGTCGTGAGCAGTCTGGTGTTGAAAACTTGATGAGTGTGAACGTTTCAATTCCACTTGCTAGTAGACAAGTTCGCATAGCTTCTGGTATGGCCATTGCAGAGGCTCAAAAAGCTAATTTTGAGATTGGACGAATAGAAAACCGTTTGCGTCAGGAAACGCAATACTGGTTCACGCAAATGACTTCGGCAAGTAGGCGGAGTGAGCAGGCTCAACAGAATTTGGCACGGTTACAGCAACAACATGGATTAATGCAAAAAGCATATAAGCTTGGCGAATTGAGTTTAAATGAACTGTTACTTCATTCACAGCAGTTGGTTGATGCATGTGGTCGAATTGATCAAGCTAAAATTGATTATGCCGAAAGCTTTAGTTTTCTATTGTTGAATTCACATCAATTATGGCCTTTACATGAGGATCATTAAAACAATCGAGTACTGATATATCAATATTTTGTGTGGTCGTTATTCAGATGGTATTCATTCTTTGCCGAATGAGCGTGGCTACTGATATCACTAAAATAGAATATAGATTTGCAAGTAGCAGAATGAGAGGTTAATTCAGACATGAGAATATTATTAGTTGAAGATGATGCTTTATTGGCTAAGGCGACAGCAAGAGGATTAGATCAGAAAAATTATTTAGTTGATATCGCTACTACAGCAGAGCAAGCCTATCATTTTTTGGCAAGTTATGATTATCAATTTATTTTGCTTGATTTAGGTTTGCCAGACCGAAATGGATTGGAAATTTTAAAGTCAGTGCGGCGTAAAAAGAATAAGGTAGGCGTTATTATTTTGACTGCTCAAGATAAAATTCAGGAGCGGGTAGCAGGCTTGGATGCTGGTGCAGATGATTTTGTTATTAAGCCTTATGATTTATACGAAGTTATTGCAAGGATTCAAGCTGTATTACGTCGTATATCAGGTGAAGCTAGTGATGTTGTTCAGATAGGCAATATTGCTATTAATCAAGCAGCTAAACAGGTATTTATTAATCAGACTGAAGTTGAACTAACCCAAAAAGAGTTTCACTTACTTGAACTGCTTATTCTTAATCGCGGTCGAATTATTTCACGAGAGAGTATAGAAAACTCATTCTATGCTTATGATGCAGAAGTGAGTAGTAATGTGATACAGGTATATATTCATAATCTACGTCGCAAACTTGGAAAAAATATCGTTCGTACAGTGCAAGGCTTTGGATATATCATGGATGAAAATTACTGATGCCTAATTTAATTCGGAGTTATTCACTGACACGGCGTTTATCCTTAATTTTACTGGCGATTACAACTAGCGTCTGGGTGGGTAGCTTGGGATGTATCTATTGGGGGATGCAGCGCGCAGCTAATAATATTTTTGATAAATCATTGGCCGAAACAGCCCATGCTTTACTTTCAACTACATCAAGTACATTAGAAGGGCGAGTCCCTGACCATACTGTCATCGAGAAAGCTCAAGGGGAACATTATAATCAAATTATATTCCAGATTTGGCATAAAAATGGAAAGTTGATCTATCGTTCAGTTGGTGTGGACACTCATCCATTTGTTCAGCAAGTCAATTTTGGCTGGATTAGAATTCACAATAAGACCTATCGCAGTTATTCGGTTTGGGACAATACCAATACTATACAAGTACAAATTGCTCAAGTCTGGACGATTCGTCAGGATATCCAGAGAGATATGCTGCTATTTTTGATCGTAGTTTCAGCATTTTTTTTCCCATTATTATCTTGGTTGATTTTAAGAACTATTCGGAGTCATTTGGTCACTGTATTTAATATCAGTCAAAATTTAGAAAAACAGTCGATTGAACATTTAAAACCTATTAACCCTATTGTGCCCAAAGAAATTGAACCTTTAGTAAATTCATTAAATACATTATTGACTGAAATTGCGGAAAGCATGCAACGTGAAAAACGTTTTACATCAAATGCAGCACATGAGTTACGTACTCCTTTGGCTGCAATTCGTATGCATGCACAAGTTTTGCTGAGTGCACGTTCTACCGAAGAAGCAAGAGAATCAGCGCAGGACATCATGATTGGAATTGATAAGGCTTCTCGGATGATCACACAGTTACTGACTTTGGCTCGGATTGAACATAATAATCAACAAATAGACAGCAAAATTGATCTGGTCAATATTATTCAAAATACACTTGCTTTAATGGATTTTCAGCTTGTTCAGGCGCAAATTGATTTGGAATTAAAATTAGATTCTGCTCCTGTAATAGCGCAAATGGATCAATTGGAAATTATTTTTCGTAATCTATTAGAAAATGCCATCCTATATCGTACTCAAGAGCGTAAACCCATCATTAAAATTAGCTGTGGCTGTTTTGAAGATTATAGTTTTTTGCAGATTGAGGATAATGGTATCGGTTTAGATGAAGACCAGATACCTCTGATATTTCAAAGGTTTTATCGAGTGGATCAGAATAGTTTAGTTATTGGCAGTGGCTTAGGCTTATCAATTGTTAAGCAAATAGTCGATTCTTATGGCGGAGAAATTGAGCTACGCCGTGCAGACAAGACTGGTGGAACAGTGATTAGAATCGAATTAAACAGTCCTAAAATATTTGGAGTGTAAAAGGTTTACAATCATTTAAATGAAATCTATTTTGAACATTTAAATGTAGATTGAGAGGCTATGGCTTTTATCCATTAAATATTCAATATAGCTTTGGTGGTTTATTGTTTTAAGTAATTGATTTAATTTTTTTAATTATAAACAACTTTCCAAAGTTATGTTTAATCCTGAATGAGTGCTGTTACAAGATGTATAAATAGCTAGACTCTCTTATAAGTCTGTTTCAGTATAAATCCATATATTGGAATTTATAGGACAAGTTTCATGGCAGTAAAGCATTGTATCTTTTTTAAATGTTTTTTAATTTTGGGGCTTCTGGCAAGTTCTGCTATGACTAGTGTGACTTTTGCAAGTTCTCAACAGGCATGGAGCAAGCATGATCAGAATGTCAAAATGGCTTGTGTTAAAGCCAGTCAGTTTAAAAATGCCAAACCAGTAAGCAATGTGATGCTATTTGATGACCGCGTGGGATATTCAGCACTCTTGATTCAGGGACAATATCCGCAAGCCCATATGAAAAACAAAACGGGTCAAGAGCTTTGTTTGTGGAACAAAACTACGAAGAAGGCTTATTTATCTGAAGCAGTTATGAAAGTACGCTAATGGTGGAATATAGATAGTGCTTTAGGGATAAAACACAAAAAATATTGGTAAAAAGCTAAATTAAAATAATTTGAATTCATTTAATTTAACTGTCATTAATTCTGCTTGTTATCTAAGTAATCTATTGTAAAAGATGATTTATCTTATCAATATGTTTAACTCTTAACCTACTCACATCAAACCTTGGATTGAAGTCAAAATGATCCTAAGATAAAAGAGATTTTTAACTAATCTATAAATTTTCTATGATTTCTTTGCAAAATTTTAATAAACCGCTTTAATAAGAGTGGAAAAAGTAACTTAATAAACTTATTCGATCTTTGGGGCAGCTAATTGATTGGTTCCAGAGATTGAAGTCATTAAGTTTTTTAACAGTATAGAAATAATTTCAATGCATGAGCATGGAAAAGTTAGGGCATCAATAATATAGATGATAAAAACACCTTTTGTTGCAATGTGGGGAATTTTACTCACTGGAATAATGCTGACATTATTTGCAGTGGGTATTGCACTTTTTCAGCCATGGTTTGGTTTAACCTTGGCCTTAGAAAATGATCATATAGTGATTGATACTATCAGTATCTCACATGTAAAGGTTCAGAAGGGAGAGGTTGTCCAATCGATTAGCAGTGTAGATGGACGAAATAAAATAGAACTGATTAAGTCAGATATCATAGAAGATCCAGATCAACTGGAAACTTATCAGCTAACTCGACAGTTTTTTTCTCGTCAGAATCATTTTGCTAATATGGTGAGCCAACCACAGATCAGTTTAAATTTTGCTAATGGAAATAATGTTGTTCTGAATGTTGAACTTACTCGACCATTGAACAGTTTGCCATTTGTATTCTGGATACAAATTCTAGTTGGTCTTTGCAGTTTTTTAATTGGAGGCTGGGTTTGGGCTATTAGCCATAAACGTTATACGACTTTTATCCTGTTTGTTGCTGGTTGTTGCATAATGGTAGCATCATTCTCAGCTGCCATTTATAGTACTCGGGTACTTGCATTACCAGCCCCCTTATTTGAGTTACTGTCCAATCTTAACCATACGGGTGCCGCGTTGTTTGGCATTGTATTGGTATTACTATTTTCTAATTATCCTAGCTCTCGTTTACTGCCACTCACACTACAACTTTCGTTTATAGCTGTTATGTTGTGTTGGTGGCTATGCGACATATTGAAAGTGTTTTTTGTAGGTCCTACGATAGGTGCTTTTGTACCGCTCTTGATTGCATTAAGTCTTATTATATTACTGAGTTGGTTGCAATATCGTAAGGCAAAGTATGATCCAATTGCTCAGGCTGCCTTGCGCTGGTTTGGTTTATCTCTCATGTTGGGTGCAGGTATTCCTGTTTTGATAGTGAGTATGCCAAACTTGTTAGATATTAATGCTGCAATGCCACAAGGATATGCTTTTCTATTTTTTTTGCTAATGTATGTGGGTGTAGTACAAGGGGTAGCACGTTACAAGTTGTTTGAGCTAGAAAGTTGGATATTCCGAATCCTATTTTCGATGCTGGGATTTTTTTTACTGGTATTACTCGATGCCATTTTAGTTATAGTGTTAAGTCCATTTGTCTCACTTAGTTTAGCTATCCTTATTTGTGGTTTAGTCTGGCTACCACTACGAGGCTGGTTACAAGAAAATTTTTTACAACGTAAAAATTTATCCGACAGTCAATTATTTGAAAGAATATTACAAGTTAGTTTTGCAGTGAGTAAGGAGGATCGTCAATTACAGTGGAAAGCCTTACTAAATGATTTATTTCAGCCATTGAATATAGAAACCAGCAATCAAATAAACCACAGCCATATTGGTGATAATGGTTTGGTGCTTTATATTCCTCAGGTTGAAGGGCTAGAGGCAATTCGTCTCAGCTACCCACAGCAAGGCCGCCGTTTATTTAGTGAATATGACCAGCAACTGATTCAGAATCTATTGCCATTTTTAACTCAGGCCATAGAAAGCCGTGTTGCTTATGATCGTGGAGTACTTGAAGAAAGACATCGTATCGCCCGAGATTTGCATGATGACCTAGGCGCAAAACTATTATCAGGTCTGTATCAGAAAGATTTAGATCAAATCAAAGTCACCATTCGTCAGACAATTGCTGAAATGCGTACTATCGTTAGTGGATTATTAGGTACTGGTGTTGAGTTAAATATAGTTTTGCAGGAGTTTGAACATGAGGTTGCTACTCGTCTACAAAGTTGTGGGATAGATTTTATTTGGCAACAGAATCTTGGAAATACGTCCATTATCCTGAGTTATACACAGTATAGGAATTATATTTCTATGTTGCGGGAAATCGTCAGTAATATAATAAAATATGCTAATGCACAACAGATAAGTATTTCTATAAGCATATCTGATTCGCAACTAGTTTCAGTTATCTATGATGATGGAAATGGTTTTGAGGCAGAGCAAAATGAGCAGACAAAAGGTAATGGTCTTAGGAATCTAAGGGAACGGGCAATTGAACTCTCAGCGACGTTATATTTCCAAAGTTTGTCAGAAATAAAAGGTTCACGCATTGAGCTGACCTTTCCACTGTAACCAAATAAATGTAAACATAAATGGGTAATAAAGTGATTCAAACGGCATTGATTTTGGAGGATATAGTGGATGTCAATGCATGGATCAAACAAATGTTAATTGAAACTTTTGAAGGAATTCGCATTCAGCAAGCCTATAGTTTAGATGAAGCAAAACATTTGTTAATGTCTCAACATTATGATTTGGCTTTAATTGATCTTTCATTACCTGATGGTAAAGGAATAGAAGTGATTGATTGGTTAGTACAATATTCTGCTGAGACTATAAGTGTTGTCGTGACGATTTTTGAAGATGATCAATATTTGTTTGAGGCAATTAGTCACGGTGCAAAAGGTTATTTGCTAAAAGATCTAGAACCAGTTGTATTTAAAAAACATTTAGAAAACTTGATTGCTGGGCTTTATGCTTTTTCTCCGACTATGACGCAAAAACTATTGAACTATGTCAAAACACAAGAACAACTTAATCAAAGAAAACAACAGCTCATAGAATCGTTAGCTTTAACTAATCGAGAAAAGCAAGTTCTAATTCATATTGCTAAAGGGCAACAGGTGTCTGAAATCGCTTATGAATTAGGGCTTTCCAGTCATACAGTCAGTGGTTATGTGAAAGAAATTTATAGGAAATTACAAATATCCTCTCGTGCTGAAGCAGCATTATTAGCTAAGCAATATGGCTTAATTTAATTACTAGTTCTGTTTTATTATTTAGACTTTTAACTCAATCTTATCAACAGATATCCATTTGGGCAGAGTTGTATTGTGATGAATGTATAAATATCATTCATAAAATTGAAAAATACGTCATACCTTAATGTTGATTAGCCGATAACATGCTTGTAAGTAGTCTAAGCAATTTTTTCATTTCACCCCCTTAAACAGGGGATACGACTAAAAATAAAATAGCGATATTGTGATCTCCAATAATACGAAATAATTTAAGGAGAATCAGATGTTAAAACATAATTTATTAAGTGCCTGTATCATTGTGAGTTTATGCTTGACCGCTTGTCATCATAGCGATAATGAAGACAATACATCTCCGCAAGTAAGTCAGAAAAGTATCACTGTTACACCATCATTAGGACAAATTACTCAAGGTCGTGTAATTTTAAAAGACGCACTTACAGGTCAGGCAATAGTAGATATACAAAATATTGGTGCAGATGGTACGGTCACCTTCAAAGTGGATAGTAATAAACTTAAAAACCCGATAATTGCGGAAGTTCTACCAAGTGTTGAAGGAAAATTGATTTATGCAGATGAAGCAATTACAGATCAATTAGTAACACTTTCTGCGCCTGCAAATACAGCAATTTTGAGAGCAGCGACCACTATTACCGCAGACCAAACAAATCTTGGAGTCACAGCTCTTACCGAAGCTGCTTTGGTTTATGCTCAATCATTGAGTGCTCAGGTGACGCAAGCTAATTTAAATGCTGCAAACAAAAAAATTGCCGAACAATTAAAGTTGGGCAATAAATTTAGTATTACTGATGCACCTGCAATTGTGAAGTTAAACGATTTTGCATCTTTGATTAATTATCAACAAATCAGTGAGCCACAACGTGCTTATGCAGCATATTTGGCAACTTTAGCAAAAGAAGCTAAACGTTTAAATGCAACAAGTACACAGCCAGCCTATGATATTTTACAAGCACTTAGTAAAGATTTTTCTGATGGTACATTTGACGCAAAACAAAATTCATTGGCTCTGACCACTTATAATAGTGCTTGGGTCCAAGCTTGGTCAAATTGGGTCAGTACATTTTATAACTCAATTTTTAATTTGCAGAGTGATACTGATTTATCGGTTTGGTTAGATGCATTTAACGTTGAAACACCAAAAATTCCTGTACCATCGCCAGTGACGACAGCTAAACCGATTCGCACAGTAGATGGAGTGGCAGAATATGCTTGCTCAGATGAGCAAAATTTAAAATCAGCCAATGGCCAATCTTTGAATATAGATTTTATCAATCAAAGCAGTGATACCATCAATATTGACTGGATCAATTACACAGGTCAGTTGGTGAACTATAAAAAGAGTTTGGCAAACTCACAAACGCATAATCAACAGACTTATACAACGCACCCTTGGAAATTGACTGATAGTAAAGGTGTATGTAAAGGTATTTTTGTTGCGACTAGTCCATCCCAAAAAACATTAACTATTAAAGGGAATGAAGTTGTTATTGGTAAAGATATTACCACACCTGTGATTGAAACTTGCACTAGCAAAAAACTACCTGTAGGCAAGCTCAGTGATTTAGTCAATTATAGTGGTGATTATAGTGACAAAGGTGCTGTAGTCTTTAGTCTTGATGCGATCACTGGAAAATTAATTGCAAAAGGTACATCAGCTACAATTGCTGAGGTTTGTGGTG
Organism: Acinetobacter modestus; assembly: GCF_014636095.1. Taxonomy (GTDB): domain Bacteria; phylum Pseudomonadota; class Gammaproteobacteria; order Pseudomonadales; family Moraxellaceae; genus Acinetobacter; species Acinetobacter modestus. The sequence goes on along the minus strand of NZ_BMDV01000001.1, from coordinate 418,214 downwards.
CAAATAATCAAAGTAATGGTACAAATTACTATGTGATTACCGATAAAGGTTATGTGACATTATTTAAAGATAATACAGGTAAATATTCTGCGGAAAGTGCAGACTTTTCAGGTTTTTATGGAGAAAAAGCTGCACCATCTTCACAATTATGTGAATCTAATGGTACAGATAACAAACTTGGTTTTAAAAATGCGCCAAGTGATTTTTGTGGTTTTACAAAATCTACAGCAACAGCGATCACTTCACCTGATGCGTTTACATTCTTTAATGCCGATAAAAAAGAAAATATTAAAATTATTATGAACAATGGTAGTTTGGTTAGTGTAGCTGTTGAGAATAATAATTATGCATGGGCATGTGGTATCGGGACATTGCCTGCTTGTAGCGGTATTACTGCAAAAACTACAAATAGTAGTACAACATTTACCTTTAATAATGCGCTATTAAAAATTGTGAATGGTGCAAAACAGGACTTAACTATTAAAAATGGTGCTTTGATTTATCAAGCAAATAATACCAACCCAACTCCAATAGGTTCATGCACTGGTAATACCAATCCATATGGTTGTGTGACAATTACAGGTACAAACGCACCTGCAAGTTATTATGAACATATTGGCAACCCAATGCTTTTTAATGGCGCACCTCAAGTTCAGTTTAATCCATTAGTACCTAACAGTGGAGCCGTTACCTATTTTGGTGGTGAATTGAAAGCCAATGCTGTAGTTTCAGGAGTTAGTGTTGGATTTCAAAAAATAATGGGCGAAACACAAAATACGGTATATACATTTCTGCAATATGATCAATCATTTAATCTTGTCAAGGACTTGGCATTTAACTGTAAGGATGAAAATGGTACTTGTGCTGGTTTGACAGTGAATACGAATACACGAACGATTACTTTTGATAATGTCGTTATGAAACAAACGAAACCTGTTAATGGTGGATTAAACTTAACTTTTAATGGAACGATGAAATTCTAATCTAGAATATATAGTTTGCTACAGGGCATCTTTGGATGTCCTTTTTAATGTTATTTTAGCAAAAAATAATATAGAAAACGTTTACTATTGACCATTTATGATGGTCTATATTCAGGATATTAGAAGAGGGTTACAGGTAGACAATACAAACTTTAGCTTAAATATTCTAGAGATAATTAGTCGTAAACAGTATTTGTATTTTAAATACTATATTTTTAGGGTCACGGTCCAAAATCTATTTCAAGTATCGCTCTCCAATAGTTGGGAATTAGACAATTGCAGCACAATTTTGAAACAAAATGTAATATTGACTATAAAATCATATAGAAATTCTAAAATGTCATATAATTTTAAGTATATTATTGTATTCTTATTGCAATTAATGAGAATGATTCTCCCTAGAGGCCAGTATGAAACTTAATGAAAAAGTAGGGCTATTAGCTTTCTATACGATTCTAGTCGTTGCTATCGTTACTCTTAGTTTTGGGATGCTAACTTTAGATAAGGTTCTTATTGGAATCGCTTTATCGCTATTTATTTGTGCATTGCTTGTAAAATCAGAGTTTAAAATTGAAGCTGCATTTTGGAAAAATTACTAAATATTATTAAGTTTAATAGAACTAAAATATATAACTCAACGAACAATTATTTACCATTTATACCAAAGTTCTAGATATAAAAATTAAGTGGAAATGTTAAATTTGCCTAGTCAATTCCTGTATCAGGCAAAAGCCTTCTACATTCTGATTAGCTTGTTTGGGGCAACTCAATTTGTGGAAAAGGATAGGTTTGAATTGATTGTAAATACAAACCCGTAGCAATAAAATTTTCTCAAAGTAAAGTTAGAAGCATACTCCATTTACTAATTTTTCACTTAATCTCAAAGATCTAACACCTTGTATATGAAAAAAATATCACTGATTTTTCTAACGGTAACACTGATTTATGGCTGTCAAAAACAGCCAGAAACTAAAAATGAAAATGGCTTTGAGGATAAAAAGTTTGAAGAGGCTGACGCGAAGCTTTCTAGCTATTTAGATACTTTAGATAATCCAAAAGCAGATAAAAAAGATCAAAAGCAGATACTTTGCATTGAATATCCAAACATCTATAAGCATGAGTATTTACCCGCTTTATTAAAGCTTACAGATGCAGAACCTAAAGAAAAGTTATTGAATAATTTGAAGCTAACAACAGATTACTATAGTGAGAAGCTAGGGATAGTGTGTGAATAACTCAATGATTGAGTTAAAAAAAGATTTTACTCGACCTGAATATTCGAATCCAGTCGATGCAATGTGGGAGTTTTTTCAAGAAAATCCAAATCTTAAATGTGTGAACTTTGATCCTATCCAGAATGGTGTAAGAGCTTTCTATATTGTTATCAATTGAGAAAGTAATATTGAATCTGTTGTTAATTAACAAGTTGACTATGCTTGAACTATTCCAATTCGAGTTGGTTATCATCTTTTGTCACCTTAATTTTTAACTTCTTGTACTTACGCTTGTTAGGATTTAAAGCTGAATTGGTAACTTCATTAAAAAAATTCGAATCAGTCATTAGAGTAGCATAAGCTTTATAACCTACAATAATTCGACTAGGTCTATATCCATTTCTTGAAACATAGTGATCAATCATTAAGTTTAATTCATTTAAAAGACTAGTATCATTCATTTTATAGATGCTTCACTTTTAAGAATGTATGAAAGGATAATATAATAAAACTTAGTTATCTATATGAAAATATTATTTTTTTCATAATTTAAGTGTCATAAAAGTGTAATATTTATCTACTTAGTTCTAGCATAAAAAATCAATGTTTTTATTAAGTCATATCAAGTAATGAAATTAATATTTTTGATGTGTACTGAAATTACAGAAGACTTTCCTCTTAGGAGACTACACTATCTAGCTAACTGATAAAAAATTCTGTTATTTAATTGGATGTCTTTGAACTCCAGAACTTTTTGGACTCTGCTTTGATTATGAAATAACTCTATGTATTTTATAATACCTACTTTTCCGATTTCCTGATTTCATAGTAATTATGGTGAACCTAATATAACTTGAATCTCTCAATTGGTACATTACTAACACGGTTGACTTTCTTGGTTATTTAACCTGTAAATCTATATTTTAAATAAAATTGAGATATTTGTGGTCGTAAAACTAGCTGCATTTTTAGTTCTTTTAAAACCACTTATGTCTCCTACAATAGAGTTGATTAAGTTTTTTATCAGACACACTAGCATATTAGCTAATTGGAATATATTGAAATGTATAAATTATTGGTAAAACCGACATAATAATAGCTTTTATTGGTTTGCTAATTTATAGTTTTAAATAATATTCATTGCTGATTTATTTAGCTTCTCATTGTTAAGCACTTTTAAGCCAATTATAAAAACGTTAAATTAAAACATGAGTAAACTAGCCTTCAATGTTATTGGGTATGTATATCTATATTGTTTCATATATACGTACGTCATTGACTTCCTTAGGAAAACTATACTGCTAATTTTTTAGAAATTAGTTTTATTTTCAGAAATCTTGAGTTACTTTTTAACTTACTATTTTTTAATCAGAGCAACTAAATAAGGTGAATATTGTTGTCTGCCTGCTTCTACTTTATTATGCTAATTTGAAAGTATTTGTTTGGAAATACCAAGTTGTGTTATTGCTATCTGAAATATTACTATCTTTTCTTCAATGGTTCTGACTAATTTAGCGCTAAAATCGGCTATATAAATCGTTTTTTTATTTATGGTAAATTTCTAATTAGTATCTATTAGTTTACTAAGTGAAAGTCTCTTTTCACACATCAGAACTAACAATAATCCTTCTCAAGTTCCAAACTGAATGGAATTTTTAATTTGGTGAATTGCAAAATTGCAGGCTTATAATTTACGAATATCTTATCTCAGTCATCAGCCCTTAATGTTAGCCTGAATATGGTTTCAAACTTAAATATAGCAATAGTTTTTTTTCGGCTTTATATAATTTAGACAACTGATAATCTTAATGAAGCAGGGTAGTGTTATTACTTTCGAAAGAAATATTATTATGAGAATCTGCCCTTTTTGATTTTATGCAGCTAAAGGCCTACTCTTTTTAGGTAATAATTTGACATAGAAGAAAGCTAGCATTAGTGACAATTTTCGCCACATCACTTCCAATGTTGTTGTTTATGTCAAAAATATGACTTAAATATTTAATAACTATAAATAAATATTAAAAAATGGTTGAATAAGAAGCAATTATCTATAATGATAACTAATATTCACTTGATCATTCATTCTAGGAGGTAGATCATGATTGATGTGCAATATTCCGAAAATGTCTCGATACATCAGTTATCTGATGATGCATTCTTGTTAAGAGTCAATGATGCAAAGGTTTATCAATATTTGCTCAAGCAATGTGGTAAGGAATTCGGTTGGGAACGTTCAATACAAAAATCTCAAAGTTTTTTTAACGGTGATATTGAATACCAAATTAACCTTTCTGATATTCCATTGGAAAATTTTGGACGAGATTTTTTTATGTTGGAACCAGAACTGCTCGATAACATTGCGAAAAGTTAATACATAGCTTGATTTTATGCTGTGTAAATTTAGTTTTACATATTTCAGTTTTTCGCCACGTCATCCCCTTGACGTGGTCTTTTTATATAAACTACTTTACCGAAAATAGAATCAATTTTATAATTTAGAGACTTTTTTAGCTCGTAAGTAAATATACATATAGAGAATATCTACTTCATCTTTAATTAGGAATATTGAATTAAAATTTGATAAGGTAGAAAGAAAGCTAATAGCTCACTTCCTACACTTACCATTCCATAATCATAGTCAAGTTGATGATTTCTTTTACAGACTGTTAATTTTATTTTTTAGTAGCTTCCAAAATATTAGAATTTATGCGTGTAGTTTACAAATAAACGATCCTCACCAAAGTCGTTTCCATGCTTTACATCATAATCAATACGAATATATTGTAATGCTAAGCCTTTAAGATAGGGCTGTTGAAAATTGTAGTTTAAAATAATATTTGACTCACTTTCATGATTTTTTTTGCCATCAGTCGTTTCAAAACTATCACCATAAACATATTTTATGGCTGCATTAAATCCAGGGATATAATCTTTGAAATTATAACCATAAATAAAATGATATGATTTTTCATCTTTTTTGAAAAAACCTGTCGCATTCCAATTGATAAAGTATGTTTCTGGTAAAAATCCATCAGGTAATGGATATGCTGATTCACCTATAATTTGTTGATAACCTAATCCGAATGTATGGTTTTTTACTTTTAATGTCTCAAGTAACCCAATATTTTGTGCATCAATATTAAAATTATTTCCATCTTCTTGAGCATTAAAATATTTAAATTTTGAACTAAGCGTATAATTTTTACCTTTTAAATTATGTTCCAAACCCAAGTAATGTTTATTATATAAATCCTCCATGTTGCCATAATAATATTCTCCCTTTAAATCAGGGGAGAACTGATAACGTAAATCAATATAATTTAAGTCATCCGAGTATTCTGTCTTTCCATTTGAAGTAAAAGAGAATTTACGAAAATCTTCTTCATTGCGGGGGGATACTTTTTCAACACGACCGATTTCTGCGTAAAGTTGATCAGTTAATTGTGACTTAAGGTTTGCACCCCAATAAGATGTTAAAAGCTGACGACTGCTATCTACGGCAGTAACAGGTAAGTCTAACCAAAGCTCACCAACACTCAACAAAGTTCGGTCATAACCCAATTTTAATGTGACGCCGTGTTTTAAATAATCTGAAGCTTGTGATTGAGTCGCTTTATCAAATGGCAATACTGTATCAGCCACATGTTTATCTGAACTTAATCTCACTGCATATTGAACTGAAGCATCCACACCGATTGTTAAAGGTTTTTCGGCAATACTTAATGGTGTCTCAAGCATTCGTGAGTTATAAAACAAAGAGGCTGCTTGAGACCAACTTCCAGTATCCTTTAGTGCTTCATTCTCAAAATTACGATTGATGTAGGCATTTTTTAAGGTAAATTTCCATTCTTCTTTAGCGCTTACATTATCAGCCCAAAGTGAAGTTGAAACTAATCCACCTAGGAGTGAAATAGAGGACAAAATAAGCTTATTACATTTAAATGTATGCATTTTTTAATTTCCATTTTGAGTTGAGTTGCGCCAATCCTCGGCGCAACATTACTTATTGCTGGTTGACTGAAGCTTGTGTTTGAAGAGTTGATTTTGAACTTTCAGGTACATTGACCGCGACTTTAAGATTGACGAGGAAGATCGCGAATGCAGCAATCACACCAGGAATCGCAATAGCTAAGAAGTTCATTTGATGAGGTAGTTCAAAAGTGAGCAATGCGCCTGTAAGTACAGGACCAATGATTGCACCTATACGACCGATACCTGATGCCCACCCCATACCTGTTGAGCGAACAGTAGTTGGATAAAATTGTGCGACGAAAGTATATAGAAGAATTTGTGACCCAATCGTTGCTGCACCTGCCAAAGCAATTAAGCTATAAAGAACAATTTGTGGACTGTTGAATCCTAATAGTATTAAAGCAGCAGCTCCGATTACAAACATTGAGGTAATGACTGGTTTTAAATGGAATCGATCTGCTAAAGCACCGCCTCCAATTGCACCAACCATACCTCCAATGTTCAATGCAAATAAGAACAGCATACTTGCACCTAAAGAATATCCTGCTTGTAACATCAATTTAGGTAACCAGCTCCCTAATGCATACACCATAAGTAAACACATGAAGAATGCGATCCAAAACATAAAGGTGCTAAAACTTCTACCATCTTGGAATAATGCTCGGACAGGGGCTTCCGTATGGATATTTTCATTAAAGATGAGCTGTGTTTTTGAGTTAATCTCGGTGTTGGGGTCGAGTTTTGCAATAATCGATTCTGCTTGTTGATTATTCTTAGACTTGATGAGGAATGCTAAGGATTCTGGCAAAAATTTCCATATGATCGGTAATAATAACAGGGGAATACCTGCGATCAGGAACATGATTTGCCAGCCCATATCTTTGACTAACCAAGCACCTAACAATGCAGATGTCATTCCACCTATGGCATACCCACTGAACATAATTGCGACTAAAGTACTGCGAATTTTCTTAGGCGCATATTCGGTCATTAAGGCAACCACATTTGGCATTACGCCGCCAATACCTAGACCTGCAATAAAACGTAAAATTGCGAACTCTATAGGATTATTTGCAAATGCACCGATAAATGTAAAGCCACTAAATAAGCTCACACAGATCATGATTGTTTTTTTGCGTCCTAATCGATCTGAGAGCGTGCCAAAAATCATCGCGCCAAACATCATGCCGAATAATGCGGCACTTGCGAGTAAACCTGCCTGAACTGCTGTTAAAGACCACTGTTGCATTAATAATGGTAATGCAACACCATAAATAACGAGATCATAACCATCAAATATAATAATTAATAAGCACCAAATTAAAACTTTCCAGTGGAATAGATTAAATTTGGCATTATCAATCGTTTCGTTAATGTTAACTTTTTCCATATACATTCTTCACCTCCAATTTGTGAAGCGTAGTGTTATTTAGTATTTAAGTTATTTTGTTATATGCTTGTAGTCAAAAACTTAATTGATATATGTTTATGTCATTAAGGTATTATTATTTTGTATTTTATTAAAAATTTTGAACGACAAAAAGCAGAGTATTGAAACTCTGCTTTTATTTAAAAAGGTATTTTATATAAATTGATCGATTAGCTTATTAAATTCATTTTCTCGTTCTATATTTGAGATATGAGATGCATTAATTTCTACTAATTCAGCATCTGGAATATTTAATAGCATTAATTTTGCATCTTCCACAGTGGTTATCGGATCTTGTATACCCGCTATAATCAAGGTGGGAATAGAAATATATTTTAACTCCGCACGGACATCCGCTTTAGCCAAAGCCTCACAACAATTTGCATAACCTGCTGCGCTGCCAGCACTTAAGTCGTTACATAGGTTATTTATAACTGTAGGATGGCTTTGGATAAAGGGATCTGTAAACCAACGAGATGCTGCTGTTGCAGTAATTGGTTCTAAACCTTGCTCACGTACTAGTTTGGCACGATCTAGCCATGCTTGTTCCTGTCCAATTTTTGCTGCGCTATTTGCAATAATGATATGGCTAAATCGTTCAGGATAATGAATGGCTAGCCATTGTCCTGTTAGTCCTCCCATCGAGATTCCACAGAAGGTAACTTTTTCAATTTTCAAATGATCAAGTAATGCAATCACATCTTCACCTAACTGGTGCAAAGTGTAAGAACCAGTTGGCGTAGATGATGAACCGTGACCCCGAGTGTCATAGCAGATAACAAAAAAGCGATCTTTAAAATAATTAAATTGCTTTTGCCACATGCCGTAGTTTGTTCCAAGGGAATTTGAGAACACTAGAGCAGGGGAATTTGGATCACCAAATGTTTGATAATTAATATTCACATCTTTTGATTGAAAAATTGGCATATCGTATTCCTTAATCTTGCTCCAGCCGTTGAATAATGAGAGCGATGCCTTGTCCCACACCAATACACATTGAACACAAAGCATATTGTCCTTGAATCTGTTCAAGTTGATTCAAAGCCGTCGTCACTAATCTCGCACCTGAAGCACCCAAAGGATGACCCAAAGCAATTGCACCGCCATTTGGATTAATACGAACATCATCATCCGCTAACCCTAAATCACGTGTCACCGCTAAAGCTTGAGCTGCGAAAGCTTCATTCAGCTCAATCACATCCATTTGTGCTAATGTCAGATTGGCTTGTTTCAGTAACTTTTTGATTGCAGGCGCAGGTGCAAAACCCATAATGCGTGGCTCAACACCCACCGTAGTGGCTGCAATAATTTTGGCACGTGGTTTCAGTTGGTATTGAGCGACGGCTTCATCTGAAGCGATCAATAGCGCTGCCGCACCATCGTTAATACCTGAAGCATTCCCCGCAGTAACCGTACCTTCTGCCTTCACTACACCTTTAAGTTTCGTTAATGCTTCAATTGTGGTCGATGCACGCGGATGTTCATCCGTATCGATAACGATCGCATCACCTTTACGTTGTGGAATGCTGACAGCAACGATTTCGTGTTTAAAAAAGCCTTTGGCTTGCGCTACTGCTGTACGTTGTTGGCTCACCAAGGCAAACTGGTCTTGATCAATACGATTGATATTAAATTGCTCTGCTACGTTCTCCGCAGTCTGCGGCATGGTGTCTACACCATACATTTCTTTCAGCTTTGGATTGATAAAACGCCAACCCATGGTGGTGTCTTCAATTTTTTGACTACGACCAAAAGCACTGTCTGATTTACCCATGACATAGGGTGCACGGCTCATACTCTCAACACCACCCGCAATAATCAGATTTGCTTCACCTGCTTTAATCGCACGGGCTGCCATGGCAATCGCATCTAGAGATGAACCACATAAACGGTTCACTGTGGTTGCAGGGACTTGATACGGCAAGCCTGCGAGTAGAGCTGACATACGACTGACATTACGATTGTCTTCACCCGCTTGATTGGCACAGCCATAGATCACATCATCCACTTGTTGCCAATCGACCGTTGGATTACGTTGTATTAAGGCTTGAATCGGAACAGCACCGAGATCATCCGCACGGACAGTGGCTAAACCACCTGCATAACGGCCGAATGGAGTGCGAATCGCATCAATGATATAAGCGTTTTTCATATGTTTTTCCCTATAATCCTCCCTTAATCCCTCCTTTTAAAAGGAGGGAGACCTCACTCTATTATTTAGATGGAGTCCCCCCTTAACAAAGGGGGATTTAGGGGGATTTCAATCCTTAAGCTTGAGTCGCATCAATCAATTGAGCACCCGTCAAGGCCTGTAGCTCTTCAAAGCTTAGACCATCCACTTTCTCAATCACTTTTAAACCTTCTGTGGTCACATCAATCACACACAGATCGGTATAGATACGATCGACACATTTCAGACCCGTTGCAGGATAAGACAGCGCTTCAACAATCTTCGGTTCGCCTTGTTTGGTGACATGGTCGGTCGTGATAAAGACTTTCTTTGCACCTACGGCTAAGTCCATTGCACCACCTACAGCAGGAATCGCATCGGCTGCACCTGTATGCCAATTGGCAAGATCACCATTGGCTGCGACTTGGAATGCACCAAGTACCGCAATATCTAAATGACCACCACGCATCATGGCAAAAGAATCCCCATGATGAAAAAAGCATCCCCCTATGAGCATGGTCACATATTCTTTGCCTGCATTAATCAGTTCAGGATCTTGTTCACCTTTGGCTGGTGGTGGACCAAATGCCAACAAACCATTTTCAGAATGCAGAAAGACATCTTTATCCGCAGGTAAATAATTTGAAATCTTGGTGGGTAAACCAATACCTAAATTGACATAGGCACCATCAGGAATATCTTGTGCAACACGTTCTGCAATTTGGTCACGGCTGAGTTTTTGATAGCTCATTGTTATTCTCCTTATTGCGCAGCGACAGGTGATGTTGCTTCAACAGCAACCACATGCTGAACAAAAATCCCTGGGGTAATAATGTGTTCAGGATCAAGCTGGCCGAGTTCAACCACTTCTGAGACTTGAGCGATGGTGACATCAGCAGCCATGGCCATGATCGGTCCAAAGTTACGCGCCGATTTATTAAAAACTAAATTGCCCCAACGATCGCCTTTGTAGGCTTTGATCAAGGCAAAGTCAGCCTTAATTGGATATTCCAGTACATAGTCTTTACCCTCGATATGACGGGTTTCTTTGTCTTCTGCCAGTAATGTTCCAAAGCCTGTAGGCGTGAATACAGCACCTAAGCCCATACCAGCGGCTTGGATACGGCAAGCGAGATTGCCTTGTGGCACGAGTTCTAATTCGATTTTGCCTGCATGGTAGAGTTCATCGAACACCCATGAATCAGATTGACGAGGGAAAGAACAAATGATTTTACGGACTGCACCTGTTTTTAGGAGTTTGGCAAGACCATAGTCACCATTACCTGCATTGTTATTGACAATGACAAGGTCTTTGATACCGAGTTCAATCAGACCATCGATGAGTTCTGCGGGCTGTCCTGCGGTTCCGAAGCCACCAATCATGATGGTGGAACCATCTTGGATTTGGGAGAGAGCTTCAGCCAGTGAAGCTTGTGATTTGTCGATCATAATAAATTCATCCTACAATCAAGTCTTGCTGATCTGTTTTTCAGAAGATGACTGGGTCATTACAGTATTTGGGTGAGCATGAGGATTTAAAAGAATCTGGGCGATAACACCGATACAGATGCCCCAAAAAACTGAGCTAAGTCCGAGAAAGTGCATTCCTGAAACCGTTGCAAGAAATGTGATTAATGCCGCATCACGCTGTTGGTCATCTTTCATCGCAATCATGATATTTGTCCCGATCGCCCCAAGCAGAGCTAATCCTGCTAAAGCTGCGATGAGTTCTTTGGGAAGAAGGCTAAAGAGCATGACAATACTGCCAGCAAATAAGCCACCTAAAATATAGAAAATACCGTTAGCGATACCTGCGATATAACGTTTTTCTTTGAGTTCATGGGCGTCTTTACCCATACATAAAGCGGCGGTAATTGCAGCAAGTACAATCGTAATTCCACCTACACAAGCGACTGCAAGTGAGGCAATACTTGAAGCTGTAATAATCGGTTTAGCGGGAGTGTCATAACCACTTAATTTCATAATGGCCATACCCGGCAAGAATTGCCCTGTTAAACTCACGAGAATTAAAGGTAAAGCCAAGTTAAATGTAGAGTGCCAAGTCCATTCTGGATAAATAAAATGAGGAATAGCAAAACTAAACTGCATTTCAACAGGATTCATTTTTCCCAAAATTAAGCTGAGTGAAACACCACACAATAAAACCCACAGCATGGTGTAACGAGGTGAATATCGTTTTGCTAATAGATAACAAAGCAACATGCTTAAAACGATCAAAGGCATGGAATCAGTTGCTACAAATAATCCGAGCCCAAATTGAAATAAAATCCCTGCCATCATGCCTGCTGCGATTCCTTGAGGAATCCATTTCAGCAATTTGTCAAAATATCCTGTCGCTCCAACTATAAAAATGACAATCGCCGAAGTGATATAAGCTGCAACAACTTCATTCAAAGAGATATTTGGAAACAGTGAAACCAATAATGCCGTACCAGGAGCTGACCATGCTGTGATGACAGGGGTTTTATAACGAATTGAAAGATAGATTCCAGCAACAGCAGCACCAATTGATATGCCCCAAATCCATGAAATCATCATTTCTGTAGAGATATTGGCTTTTTGTGCTGCTTGGAAAAAGATAATAAGCGGACCAGAATATGAGATCAGAACCGCTAAAAATCCTGCAATAGTTGCTGAAATAGACCAATCATCCTTTAAATTCTTCAACAGGGTTGTCATAGTGCCTCCTTGCAAGATTTTCTGCTGTTTAGATCAGAATTAGCCCTGATCACCACCACCTACTGCAATTACACTTCCGGTCATATAAGACGATTCATCTGATGCAAGAAAAACAATAGCGTTGACTTGTTCATCAATCGTGCCATAACGTCCCATCAGACTTCGTTCTTTGGTTTGATTTACAACCTGTTGCATCCAAACTTTTTCATCTTCGGTAAGTGGTGTTGAATTACGAGGCACTTTACGTGGTGGAGCATCTGTTCCACCTGTTGCAATCGCGTTTACACGAATTCCATCTTTCGCGTGCTCAAACGCAAGGGACGTGGTAAGCGCATTGACACCACCTTTTGCTGCTGAATAAGGAATTCGGTTGATACCACGCGTTGCAATAGAAGATACATTTACGATGACACCGCTTTTTTCCTTCAACATTTCAGGCAATACAGCACGGCAACACCATAAAGTTGGAAATAATGAGCGATTGATTTCTTTAATGATTTCTTCTTCACTAAAAGCATCATATGGCTTCATCCAAATTGCGCCACCGACATTGTTAATCAGAACATCAACACGACCAAAATGCTCAATTGCTTGATTTACAACAGTCTGCGCACCAGAAAAAGTTTCCAAATCTGTTTTGACTGTGATCGCCACGCCACCTGAATGCATAATTTCATGAGCAACTTCATCCACCAAATCTGAACGATCAGCTAAAATCACTTGTCCATTTTCAGCAGCAATTCGAAGTGCAACACCGCGACCAATCCCTTGTGCTGCACCTGTGACAATCACTATTTTGTCTTTGAATCTATCTGGAAAAATCATGCTCATCTCCAATTTAATTAATTCGCTGAGAATTTTTCAAATAAGAAATTGGCAGGTTTAATGCCTTCTTGATCTAACCAACCACGAACAGCTTCAACCATTGGTACTGGGCCACATAAGTAAATGTCGACATCACCATGATTCAACCAGTCATTTTCAATATGACCTGTAACATAACCTTTACGTTCATGTTGGCTTTCTGGGTTTGCGACGACAGTACGATACTCAAACCACGAGTATTTATTTTGAAGTTCTTCTAACTTTTCAATAGCGACTAAATCAAAGTCATTGGTTACACCAAAAACCAGACGAACAGGGTACTTAGACCCTTTTTCTTCAAGGATTTGAAGCATCGACATAAATGGTGCAATGCCTGTACCACCAGCGAGCATTAATACTGGGCGAGTCACATGGCGCAAATAGAAACTGCCAAATGGACCAGTAAAACTCATTTTGTCACCCGCTTTTGCATTTTTACTGAGGAACTCGCTCATCTGTCCATTCGGTACATTACGAACAACGAAACCCGTTAAACGGTTGCCTGGTTTTGAACTAAAAGAATAAGAGCGTGTTTCAGTCGTATTTGGAATTCCTACATTGACGTATTGACCTGCAAGGAAATGAATTTCAGGCTGTCCATCATCCAATTGAATATCAAAGGTAATTGTGGAGTCAGAAAGATTTTCGACACGTGATAAAGTGCCTTGGAACTGATGAATTTCTGTTTTGCAAACATCAGAAGAAGCTTGAATTTTGAATACAGCATCTGATTTTGGGCGACATTGGCAAGCAAGTATGTAGCCTTGTTCAGCTTCTTCAGGAGTTAAAGCATCTTCAATATAGGTTTCTTCTGGCATGTCATAACTACCAGATTCACAGAATGCTCGACATGTACCACATGCACCATCTCGGCAATCCAAAGGAATATTAATCTTCTGGCGGTAGGCAGCATCAGATAAAGTTTCATCTTGTGCGACAGTAATAAATCGCGTTACGCCATCTTCAAATTGAAGTGCTACATTATGGTTAGACATGGCAATCATCCTATTTAAAAAATTTGATCTGGCTAACCCAACCAAAAAATCCATTTGGCTGGGTGGCTGGTTATAGATGATAAATATCAATAACTTGATTAATATAATCGTTCTTTAATACCACATATTTACTGAGAATTTTTGGTTGCTCACCTGAAAAATCAATGACATAGCGCGACATACCAAAGTAGCTATAGTTAGTTTTGTAGCGGAAGCTCAAGGTATTCCAGTTGAAACGCACAGTGACTGTTTCGCCATTACGTTCCACAATTTCAATATTGCAGATGTTGTGGATGGTCCGTGTATCTGGCATCGTTGCTGATGAACGTTCGGTTTTGATACGAAATATGCGATCTTCCAATCCTTGGCGGTCTGGGTAGTAAATTAATGAAATTTCAGACTGAGGATCTTTGGTGAGTTTGTCGTCGTCATCCCATGCAGGCATCCAAAAAGATGCTTCTGCTGCATAACAATTCAGCCAATCGTCCCATTGTTCATCATCGAGAAAACGAGCTTCTTGATAGAGGAATTGAGTGATATTTTCTAAGGTCACTTTTTCTGCTGCGGTATTCATACTGCTTCCTCCTGAAATTGAGCTGCTGCCAATCGTTTTTCGATCTCAATTGCATTTTTCATAGAGGTCAACCAGTATTGATGTTGAGCAAGATATAAGCCTTCATCTTCAGTTTTAATGCCACTGAGTTTTGGTTTTAGACCAATTTCATTTGCTGCTTCATCGGGTCCATGAATCCAGTGTTTTGAGCCACGACACATGTCATTCCATTCCAATTCAAGCCCTGCATAACCAGCTTGGCATGCACGAAATTCTTCTAAATCATCAGGCGTTGCCATGCCAGAGGCGTTAAAGAAATCTTCATATTGACGGATACGGCGAGCACGAGCTTCAGCCGATTCGCCAACAGGCGCGATGCAGTAAATGGTGACTTCAGTTTTATTCACGCCAAGTGGACGGAGTACCCGAATTTGAGAGCCAAATTGATCCATCAAATAAACGTTAGGGTATAAGCAGAGATTTCGTGAGCGTTCGATCATCCATTTAGACATCGCAGCCCCGAACTTCTCGGTATATTCTTCTGCTTTGGGAAAATTTGGTCGATCTTCTGGATTTGCCCACTGAGTCCATAGCAACATATGACCATGTTCAAAACCGTATGATCCACCACCTTGTTTGCCCCAAGAGCCTGCACTCATTGCACGAATATTATCGCCTGCCTGAGCTTCTTTACGGTGTTGAGTCGTTGCAGCATAGTTCCAGTGAACGGCTGATACGTGATAGCCATCAGCACCATTTTCAGCGGTGAGCTTCCAGTTTCCTTCATAGGTGTAGCTTGAAGAACCACGTAAGACTTCTAAACCTTGCTCTGACTGACCAACAATCATGTCAATAATCTTGCTTGTTTCACCCAAGAATTCTTCTAAAGATGGAACATCTGGGTTTAAGCTGCCAAATAAGAAACCCTTATAGTTTTCAAACTTTGCAACTTTTTTTAAGTCATGTGAACCATCTTGGTTGAAACAATCAGAATATCCAGCATCGCTTGGATCTTTTACTTTGAGCAATTTACCTGAGTTGTTAAATGTCCAACCATGGAAAGGGCACGTATAAGTCGCTTTATTACCGCGTTTATGTCTACAAAGTTGTGCACCACGATGAGAACATGCATTGATCATTGCATTTAATTCACCGTTACGGTTACGCGCGATAATGATTGGCTGACGACCAATATAGGTGGTGTAAAAATCATTATTTTGGGGAATTTGGCTTTCATGTGCTAAATAGACCCAGTTACCTTCAAAGATGTATTTCATCTCAAGATCAAACAAAGCTTGATCAGTAAATACTGAACGATGCAGCTTGTATTCGCCCGTTTCTTCGTTATCTACAAGTAATTCATCAATTCGATCAAGATGGCTAGTATTAATTACAGGAATTCGTGGCATGTCCGTTCTCCGACTTTCCAAGCAAGGAAGTCCTGAGCTAACAAGTTTCTATTGCTAACTCAGTTCCTATTAAGCTGAGTTATGCGCTAGCGCGACGACGATCTACTTCTGTTGAAGGGGTTGTGGCAGCGTCTTTCACGAGTTCGATATTGAACGTGATATGTTTAAAAGGTTTATCCAGACCACGATCTTGAATTTCAGCTTGATCAGATACGTCAATCGCGGTTGCCACTAAGCCATCACGTGTCGCAAAAGCAAAGTCATCCCATAAATACTGATCACCCTCAATATTGAATTGAGTTGTTAATTTACGGAAACCTGGTGCAGAAACAAAATAATGAACATGAGAAGGGCGGTTGCCATGACGACCTAATTTGTTGAGTACAAATTGGGTTGTGCCTTCTGGTGGACAGCCATAACCTACAGGCATCGTGGTAAGCGCTACGTATTTGCCCTCAGCATCAGCCAAAATAGTACGACGTAAATTAAAATCGGATTGAGACTTATCGAAGAAAGAGTAGTTGCCTAAACTATTCGCATGCCAAACTTCAACCTTAGCACCTTCAATCACATTACCATCAGTATCTGTTACTGTACCTTCAATAATTAATGTGTCGATTTTGTCTGATTCAGAGCCATCGTCCATACGTGCAAAACCAACAGATTCAGGTGCACCTGCAACATAAAGTGGACCTTCAATCGTACGAGGTGTACCGCCTGAAATACCTGCTTTAGCATCAGCCTCATCAGCACGTAAATCTAAATAATGTTCTAAACCCAAACCTGCTGCGAGTAAGCCTAATTCATTGGCTTGACCTGCATCTGTAAAATATTCAAGACCTTTCCATACTTCCGATGGTTGGATATCTAAATCTTCAATCGCTTGAAATAAATCACCTAATAAACGAACCACAATCGTTTGAACGCGTTGATCAACTTCAGTAGTTGCAGTATCAACATTCATTTGTTTAACTAGCGTATCGATTTCCTGACGGTTCATACTATTTCTCCTTGAGTATGCTTATAGCGTTAGTAGCGGGGGGAATCACCAAATTATTTATTGCGGTTTTGCCTTGCTACATTCCTTGTTTTAGCCTAGCGCTGAGAGGGTGTTGGGAACCTCAGAGCAATTAGATTCATATACGTTAATGATCATCTTCCCGAATCGATGATGGGTGACGATTCAACGCCATCACTTCAATATTCATGTAGGGATACAAGGGTAAGCCCTGTAAAATGTTGTGCAGCTCTTCGTTGCTTTCAACATCAAAAATACTGATGTTTGAATACTGACCTGTGATACGCCAAATATGACGCCACTTGCCTTGACGCTGTAAATCTTGCGAATACGCTTTTTCTACAGCTTTAATTTGATTGGCTTGTTCAATTGGCATATCGAGTGGAATATGCACATCCATGCGAACCTGAAATAGCATGCTTTTCTCCTTATGCTTTGCGTCGTAATTGCTCAATTTTGTCTTCATCAATCTCAATACCTAAGCCAGCTGCTTGGGGTACAACCAATTCAAAATTTTCATATTGCAAAGGTGTTTTTAAGATATCTTCAGTGAGTAACAATGGCCCAAACAATTCTGTTCCAAACGCAAGGCTGTCAAAGGTGCTAAACGCATGTGCTGAGGCAATGGTTCCAATCGGACCTTCAAGCATCGTGCCCCCATAAAGATCAATCCCTGCAAGTTTTGCAATTTTTGCCACTTCACACGCTTCAATTAGACCGCCGGACTGTTCAACTTTTACGGCGAACACATCAGCCGCATGTTGTTGTGCTAAGCGATAAGCACTGTCAGGACCTGTTAATGCTTCATCAGCCATAATGGCGACATCAAATCGTTGGGTTAAACGTCCAAGAACGTTGGTTTGTTCAATTGCACAAGGTTGTTCAATTAAATCAATGCCACCATCTTGTAACTGTTGAATCCCTTGAATACATTCCAATTCTGACCATGCACGATTTACATCGACACGAATACTAATGTCTGTACCTAAAGCCTTTTTAATGGCAATCACATGATCAACATCATGTTGAAGTGCATTTGAACCGATTTTTAACTTGAAAATATTGTGGCGTTTTAGCTCAATCATTTTCTTTGCTTCAGCAATATCTTTATCTGTATCGCCAGAAGCTAAAGTCCAAAGTACAGGCAAGCGATCACGCAAACGACCACCTAAAACCTCACTCAAAGGAAGGTTCAATTTTTTTGCTTGAATATCGAGGAGTGCTGTTTGAATGGCGCATTTTGCAAATCGATTGCCATTAATACTTTTGCGAATTAACGTTAAAGTTTGTGCCACATTCAACGATTTTTTGATCGAAAGTAATAAGGGTGCAAAGTAAGTATCGATATTTGCTTTTACACTTTCAGGACTTTCTTCACCATAGTTAAGCCCACCAATTGTGGTGGCTTCACCCCAACCAACCACACCATTTTCTGCTGTTACTTTGACCAAAACTAAAGTTTGAGTCTGCATCGTAGTCACTGAAAGCTTGTGTGGACGAATGGTTGGAATATCAACTAATATGGTTTCGACAGATTTATACATTTCACACCATCACTGGTTCTTTATGTTCTTCCTATACCTTAAAAGAATGATTAAACTGTGTCTAAGACTGAATATGTATTTTTTTATACCTATTAGGTATGGAGATGAAGAATGGAACTCAGATATCTACGATATTTTGTCGCAGTGGTAGAAGAACAAAGTTTCACCAAAGCAGCAGAAAGGCTTTTCATTGCTCAACCACCATTGAGTAGGCAAATCCAAAACCTTGAAAATGAATTAGGTGTGCAACTTTTTGAGAGAGGAAGTCGACCACTACAAACCACAACCGCAGGACAATTTCTTTATCAGCATGCACTTAAACTTTTGTCTAATGCGGAAGAAGTCAAAAGTATGACCAAAAGAATTGGTCTAATCGAAAGAACTTTAACGATAGGTTTTGTCGGTTCATTACTATTTGGCTTATTACCAAGAATTATTTATCTCTATCGCCAACAACATCCGCACTTAAATATTCAATTAGTAGAATTGAGTACCACTGAACAAATCCAAGCGTTAAAGGAAGGACGGATAGATGTTGGATTTGGTCGATTAAGAATTAGTGACCCTGCGGTGAAACGTGTTTTATTACGCAAAGAAAATTTGGTGGTCGCTGCTCATTCAAGCCATCCTTTGGCTCAAAGAGTAGAGGGCGTTCATTTAGCAGATTTAGTTGATGAAAAACTTTTTGTTTATCCAAATACCCCAAAACCAAATTTTTCTACCCAGCTTATGAATATTTTTGCGGAGCACAGTTTAGTGCCAAAACATATTCGTGAATTACGTGAAATCCAACTCGCATTAGGTTTGGTTGCAGCCGGAGAAGGAATTTGTATTATTCCAGCGAGTGCAGATACGATTCGTTTTCCACATTTATTGTATATTCCTATTTTGGATAGTGGCGCGGTGACTCCTATTTTTATTACTGCTAGAGCAATGGATAATAGTGCAGATTTACAATCGCTGTTTGATTCTATTTATCAGGTTTATGATTTAGAAGGAATAGCATACGAACGCTCTGTATTTGAATGGGCTCAAGAGAGATAATGATTCGAAAATAAACATGAATTTAAACTGACTAAATAGGTAGATAAAACTATATTATTTAATTGATTGTTATATTTTTATTAAGAAGGATTAAAAATAATTCTTCTTATTCTTATCAATATTTTGATATTTCATGTGGTGGATTTTTTTTGAGTCATAATTAAAAAATTTTATTGATGAGTCACTTATAAAAATAATAAAGGTTTTATCTTGATGCGGTTGTGTAATGTTTGGTAGCGAATTTAAAAAATATCAATCCGATCTGTAGAATAAAAATTCACGCTTTTTTCACTTATTTCCATCTAAGTTCAAACATGAAGTAATTCAAATAAATCATTTTTCTCAGTTCAAGTTGAAGGCAAAGGAGTAACTATGACTCTCGTATTGATATTGCTTAGCTTGTTGATTCAGTTTGTTGTGTTGTGGGCTATATTTTATTTCGAACTCAATCGAACAATTGGTAGTATTGTTGCTATCGCCACTGCCATTCTCTGCGCGATTTTTATTACACCGTGGAGTTTTGTGGTTGGTATTCCCATCATTTTAATGAGTATTATTTTACTTGTTGCACCATTACGTGAAGCTTTAATTGCTAAACCTGCATTTAATATTCTTTCCAAAGCAATGCCTAGCATGAGTATTACAGAAAGAGAGGCTTTGGAAGCAGGTACAAGTTGGTGGGAAAAAGAATTATTTATGGGAGCGCCTGATTGGCAAAAGTTCGATCAATATCCTTATCCAAAACTTTCTGTAGAAGAACAATCTTTTATAGACAATGAAGTTCAACAACTTTGCGCCATGCTTGATGAATGGAAAATTCACCACAAAGATAAAAATTTACCTCCTGAAGTTTGGCAGTTTATTAAAGATAAAGGTTTTTTAGGACTAATCATTCCAAAATCATTTGGGGGAAAAGAATTTTCAGCATTTGCTCAAAGCCGCATTATGAGCAAGATAGCATCGCGTTCATTGACTGCGGCAGTGAGTTGTATGGTGCCAAACTCGCTTGGTCCCGGTGAACTATTATTACATTACGGTACAACTGCACAGAAACAACGTTATTTACCCGGCTTAGCGAATGGTACAGAAATTCCTTGCTTTGGCCTAACCAGTCCAGAAGCTGGTTCTGATGCGGGAGCGATTCCAGATACAGGTATAGTCTGTTATGGGGCTTATCAAGGACAAGAAGTTCTTGGTCTAAAAATGAATTTTTCTAAACGATGGATTACGCTTGCACCGATTGCAACGGTAATTGGTTTGGCGTTTAAGTTGTACGATCCAGATGGTCTATTAGGTGATAAAAGTAAAAGTGAATATGGCATTACCTGTGCATTAATACCTGCAAGTCATGAAGGGATAAAAATAGGTGCACGCCATAATCCTGGTGCGCCATTTATGAATGGAACTGTGGAAGGAACAGACATTTTCATTCCAATCGACTGGATTATTGGCGGTCAACAAAATGCAGGGAAAGGTTGGCGCATGTTGATGGAATGTCTAGGCGTTGGTCGTGGTATTTCTTTACCAGCATTGGCGACCGCTGCGGGTGAGATGAGTTACCTTTTAGTGGGTGCATTTGCTAGCGTTCGACAACAGTTTAAAGTGTCAGTTGGGCATTTTGAAGGTGTGCAAGAGGCAACCAGTGATATTGCCAGTGATGCCTATATGCTTGAGTCATTTAGATATATGGTGACTTGTGGTTTGAATCAGGGTGGGACTCCAGCCGTCATGACAGCTATGGCAAAATACTATGCGACTGAAACCATGAGAAAAGTGATTAATCATGGTATGGATGTCGTTGGTGGGCGTGCGATTCAGCTAGGGCCACGTAATTTTCTGGCTTTAACTTATCAATCCATACCTGTTGCAATTACGGTAGAAGGGGCAAATATTCTTACGCGTTCTTTAATGATTTTCGGTCAAGGTTCCATGAGATGCCATCCGTATTTATTTGAAGAACTGCAATTATTGCAATCAGACGATAAAGCGAGTGCTCTAAAACAGTTCAATACCTTGTTATTTAAACATCTTGCTTATACTTTTAATCGTGCTGCTAAAGCGCTTGCATTTGGTCTCACAGGGGGCAGTAAAGAGGGCTCTTCAGCAGCTGATGATTTCTCAAAACCATATTATGCAATCATCAATCGGATGAGTGCTGATTTTGCTTTGACGGCCGATATGGCATTGGGAATATTGGCTGGAGATTTAAAACGTAAGGAAATGCTTTCAGGTCGTTTAGCGGATATTCATGCACATTTATTTATTGCAACAGCGGTTCTTAATTATTATGAGCATGGACAAAGAACTGAGTCGGATCAAAAACATGCAGAATTAGCATTAAATAAGGCTCTCTATAATGCTCAGGAAGCATTCTTTGGATTCTATGAAAATTTCCCTGTCAAAATTGCTGCAACATTGGTGAAATTAATCAGTTTCCCATTTGGTCGACCAGTTACAAAGCCATCGGATGAACTTAAACAACAAGTTGCTCAATTACTGCTAAAAGAAAATTCTTTTAGAGCGGAATTGAAAAAACATGTTTATTACACAACCGATGAAACAGATGTGATGGGGCGCATGGAATCAACCTTCCAAATGTTGCTAACATTGCAGCCGCTTTGGGATAAGTTTAAAAAAGCTGAATCGAAAGATCAGTTTAAAGGACTGACTTTTGAGGAACATATTACAGATGCAGTTGCAGTGGGTTTTATTACTGCAAATGAAGCGGAACAGCTTTTAAAATATAACGCTAAACGCTACGACAGTATGCTGACTGATATATTTGATCAGCATTTAGAAAATGACTTGCCTCTTGAAAATCCTCATTTGAAAGGTTAGATAAGGTGGTCAATAAAAAAGCGAGATATCCAAGTCTCGCTTTTTTATTTTTTATAAATTAAATTTTTTACGATAGCGCCAAAGTGTGGTTCGACTAATATTCAGTGCTTTTGCTGCAAGTGAAAGATCATTTTTGTATTGAATTAATGCTTTCCGTATCGTTTCTTTATTGATTTTATCCGAGATCAGCAATGGTTCATCTTCAATGATTAAGTTTGAAGGCGGAATATGTTGCTTATCAATAATTTCATCGGGTAAATCGCAAACATCTATTTCAGACTTCTCGTTTGCCATGGTCAGTGCGTAAAGGAGTGTATTTTTTAATTCACGGACATTTCCGGGCCAATCATATTGCATTAAAGTTTGTAATGCTGAATTAGATAATTTAGTTGATGTACCAAAAACATTTTGTTGTTCAGCTAAAATATAATCTGCAATATATGGAATATCTTGCTTACGATCACGCAGTGGTGGAACAAAAATTGGAATCACACGCAGTCGATACAATAAATCTTGACGAAAGCGTCCCAGACGAGCTTCTTCTCGTAACGCTCGATGAGTTGCAGTGATAATACGAACGTTCGCTCTAATCGATTTTTCTCCACCTAAAGGTGTAAATTCACCAGTCTCAAGAACTCTTAATAATTTTGCTTGAAGTTCTAATGGAATTTCAGCGATTTCATCTAAAAAAAGTGTTCCGCCAGCAGCACGTTCAAATACGCCTTTATGTTCTCGAATCGCCCCTGTAAACGCACCCTTTACATGACCAAATAATTCACTTTCCAGAATATTGGCATTTAAAGCTGCACAGTTAATGGCAATAAATACGTTATTTTTCCGCTGACTATGATCATGGATAGCCTGTGCAACGAGTTCTTTTCCACTACCAGATTCACCGCGAACTAGAACTGGAAACTCTGTAACTGCAACACGTTGAATAATGGAAAACATGCGTTGCATTTCTGGCGAATGGCTATGAAAAGTCTGCTCTAAAGTTGTGATGTTTTGATCTAGTTTTATTTTCTGTATAACTTGAGTGGATTGTAATAAATATAAGGTTCCCTCAAAGTGCTGATCGATAATTCTAATAGGGTGACGATGGCAAAACAGCTCAATGGATTGAGCTGCATCACTAATCATATGTCGTCCGATTTCAAGCTCATGATGTTGTATTGTTTTTTTTAAAGTTTGAAATAACGAATTATTGATTTTTTTATCGTTCAATTCATACACAAAGCGCTGCTTAGATTGATCTAAGATAAGAAGGGAACTGTCTAACATTAGGGTTTGCAATTTAAACAAAAAGCTCTCTAAATCAGCTTGAGTATAAAAATCAATCGCTTGGCGCATGCTGTTTCATCGTATGTTTTTCATTTGAAACAATTGAAACATATTATGCAACATTAATGAAATGGTGATTTTGTTTAAAATTAAATATTATTAATTAATATATTGTTTTATTTGAATATAATTTATATTGCATAAAGTTGGCACTTAGTTTGCAAAATAAGAATATAACCAAGCATATCGAGACAAATTGAAATGATATTCCATCAATTTTTTGAAAAAGAAAGTTCAACTTATACTTATTTGGTTGCATCTGAACAAACACGTGAAGCGGTGCTGATTGATCCAGTTGCTTCTGAAATAGAAAGTTATGAACAAATGTTGAATCAGTTGAATCTCAAGTTAGTTTACAGCTTAGATACGCATGTTCATGCAGATCACGTTACGGCTGCAAATTTACTCAGAGCACGTTTTGGCTGTAAAACAGTTTTACATCGTAATTCGGGTGTAGATTGCGGCGATATTTTTATCACTGACCGCAGTGCGATACGTGTTGGTGAATTCTTAATAGAAGCACGTTATACCCCTGGACATACTAATGCCTGCACAAGCTATGTCATTGACAATATGGTGTTTACAGGCGATGCATTACTGATAGATGGTTGTGGTCGTACTGATTTCCAAGAAGGAAATGCTGAAACCTTATACGACAGTATCCACCAACAGATATTCACTTTACCTGACGACACGATCGTTTACCCGGGACATGATTATAAAGGTCGTTTGTCTTCAACTGTAGGGCATGAGCGTGAATCGAACTCTCGTTTAGGTCATGGACGTAGCAAACAAGATTTTGTAGAAATTATGAAAAATCTTGATCTTCCATATCCTAAAAAGATTGATATAGCCCTACCTGCCAATAAAGCGTGTGGGAAATAAGGGGAAAGTTGTGAGTGACTTAAAACAAGTTAACCCTGAATTTTGGGTATCTGCGCAGATCAATCAATCTGATTTGGTTGAAATTGCAGCCAAGGGAATCAAAACGATTATTTGTAATCGCCCTGATGGTGAAGGTGTCGACCAGCCAAATATCATTGAGATCCAAGAAGCTGCAATACGCCATGGTATCCAATTGGAATATTTACCTGTTGTAAGTGGGCGGGTGACAGATGAACAAGCAATTGAATTTAAGTCACTTTATCAAAAATCCAAAAAACCTGTACTAGCATTTTGCCGTTCTGGAACTCGATCAATTACCTTATGGGCCCTGTCTCAAGTGGCTGAACTTACCATTGATCAGATGTTGTTGCAGTCAAAATCACTGGGCTACGATTTACAAGGTTTAGTTCCTCGAATTTTGAAGCAAAATCCAACTCAGTTAAACAATATACCGACTTTTTCTGTGGTGATTGTGGGTGGGGGTGCGGCGGGTATTTCAGTAGCATCGAGTTTGTTATCTCGTCAATCGAATTTAGATATTGCCGTGATTGATCCTGCTGAAATTCATTACTACCAACCGGGATGGACGATGGTGGGCGGTGGGATATTCGCTCCTGAAAAAACCGTAAGAACAATGGCGAGTCTGATTCCTAAACAGGTGCATTGGATAAAGGCAGCTGTTGCAGCTTTTGATCCTGATAATAAACAAGTTTTATTAGAGGGATGTAAGCCGATTAACTATGAAGTATTGGTTGTCTGTCCGGGCTTAAAATTAAATTGGCATGGAATAGAGGGTTTAGTTGAAACGCTAGGTAAAAATGGTGTGACTTCAAACTATCGTTATGATCTTGCGCCCTATACGTGGGACTTGGTTCGTAATATGAAACAGGGTAAAGCTGTTTTTACACAGCCACCAATGCCAATTAAATGTGCTGGTGCTCCACAAAAAGCAATGTATTTGTCAGCTGATTATTGGCAAAAACAAGGTGTATTAAAAGATATTGAAATTGATTTTTATAATACAGGTGCGGTGTTATTTGGCGTACAAGCTTATGTTCCAGCTTTGATGGAATATATTAAACGTTACAATGCCAATTTAAACTTTAATCATCAATTGATTAAAGTTGATGGAAACCAAAAGCGAGCTTGGTTTAAAGTCAGTGAAGGGGAAAATACTTCAGTGATTGAAACTGATTTCGACATGATTCATGTTGTTCCTCCGCAGCAAGCACCTGATTTTATTCGAGCAAGTAACTTGGTTGATGCGGCAGGCTGGGTCAGTGTTGATCAGCATACCTTACAGCATAGCAAGTATCCTTACATCTTTGCTTTGGGTGATGTTACTAATGCACCCAATGCAAAAACGGCAGCAGCAGCACGAAAGCAAGCACCTATTGTTGCAGTGAATGTATTGCAGTACTTAAAAGGCAATCAGAATTTTGTGCAATATGACGGTTATGGATCTTGTCCGCTCACAGTTGAGCGTGGAAAGATTGTGTTGGCAGAATTTGGTTATGGCGGAAAACTGTTACCTAGTTTCCCTAAGTGGTTGCTCGATGGGCAAAAACCTTCACAGCTTGCATGGTTGTTAAAAGAGCAAATTCTACCGCCGATGTATTGGGATGGAATGCTCAAAGGTCGTGAATGGCTGGTGAAGCCAAAACTTTAATTTATTCAGCTTAAATAAATCAAATACTTAGTCCTGATTCAGAGCTGAGTTAGGACAGTATTTTCTCCGGAAATGGGTTCATCCTTGTACGAGGACATTGCATATCATGTGGTTATTAGTCTTAGAAGGTCTTGCGATCGGATGTTTACTTGGATTGACAGGTGCAGGTGGCGGTATTTTGGCTGTACCAGCATTGATGGCGAGTCAAGGATGGACAGTGTCTCAAGCTGCACCAGTAGGTTTGTTGGCAGTAACACTTTCTGCATTTGTTGGCATGGTTCAAGGCTTATTCAAGAAAATCGTACGTTATCGTGCCGCGATATGGATCGCTTTAATCAGCTTGCCATCAGCACGTTACGGGATTCATCTTGCCAGTATTATTTCCCCAGTTTGGTTAAGCCTTGGTTTTAGTATCGTGATGATGATTGTGGCCTATCGTATTTTTTTCAATAAGGTGAATGATTTTGAAGATCCGCCGTGTAAGGTGAATCAATCAACAGGGCAACTGATTTGGAATGTTAAAACTGCTTCAGTATTGGGTATTATCGGTGTGATTGCAGGTCTATTAACTGGATTATTAGGGGTTGGTGGCGGTTTCGTGATTGTGCCAGCTTTGCGTAAAGTTACTGATCTAGATATGCGTAGTATCGTTGCAACGTCACTGATGATCATTTTCTTAATTGGTGGTGTAAGTATTTCAATACACATTATAGATGGCTTTCAGTACCCAATCGCTGTAACTGTTAGCTTTGTTGTGGCTTGTATTATCGGCATGTTAATTGGCAGAAGATTAATCAGCCTGATTGATATCAAAACGGTACAAAAGGTATTTGCTGTAGTGGTAATTTGTGTTGCCATTTATTTGGTGATTTCAAGCGTATCGAAAATCTTGCCCATGATTTCACTTTAATTATATTGTTATCTATTTGATTTTTAGTTTCCAAAACTGAACCTAGACTCAAGCGATAAGGTTTTGAGTTTAGGTTAAAAGATACATAAATTTATGTTTCCTATGTAATTTTGTATTATGATGCTAAGAGTTCACTAGCATGCCTAAAACGATGCTTCACATAAACTTCATATGATTTCTATTAATATTATAAATATAAAAAGAGATTGGGTCAGGAAGAATCAATGTTTAAATTTTTTCTGCGATGGATGGATAGTTGGTCACTGACTGATACTTTAGATAAACAGCATATTCCCTTTCAAGAAAGCTCAAAAGATACCAAGATTCAGTGGTTTAGAATCTTACCATTCATTTTGCTGCATATCGCTTGTCTTGCAGTTTTTTGGGTGGGTGTATCTTGGTTTGCTATCGCATTCATGCTGTTTTTTTATTTTATTCGTATGTTTGCGATCACTGCTTTTTTTCATCGTTATCTTTCGCATAAAACCTTTCAAACTTCGCGTTCAATACAATTCTTTTTTGTGTTGATCGGAACCATGAGTGCACAGCGAGGGCCTTTATGGTGGGCAGCTCATCATCGTTATCATCATCGTTTTACTGACACAGATCACGATCCACATTCATCTACACATGGATTTTGGTACAGTCATATCGGATGGTTTTTAAATGAACAGAATTTTTCTACACGAAAAGAAGTCATTAAAGACTGGCTAAAGTTTCCTGAAATTGTTTGGTTAGATCGTTTTAGTTTACCTGTGGTCTTGTTCACTGCTTTTGCAATTTATGGTTTAGGTGAGTGGTTGAGTATTGCTTATCCGAGTTTAGGTACTTCAGGCTTACAGCTATTGGTATGGGGATTTGTGATTTCAACTGTTTTGCTGATTCATGCGACTTTATGTATCAATTCACTTGCGCATTTATATGGTAGTCGAGACTTCGAGACGAAGGATAACAGCCGAAATAATTTATTTTTATCGATTATTACATTGGGTGAGGGCTGGCATAACAACCATCATTATTATGCTGGGAGTACTCGGCAAGGTTTCTTCTGGTGGCAAATCGACATTACTTATTACATTTTAAAAATGATGTCTTTTTGGGGTTTGATTTGGGGAATTAAACCTGTACCACAACGTATTTATGATACCCATAAAAGTCATCAATTAAATCTCAAAATAAACACAAGTAAAATTCAAAGCGAGGAGTCTTGATGAAGATTGCAATCGTAGGCTCTGGTATTTCAGGTATATATGCTGCATGGAAATTATCAAAGCAGCATGAAGTCACAATCTTTGAGAAAGAACATTATTTCGGCGGACATACGGATACACATGATTTTTGGATTGAACGTAAAAACGTTGCTGTAGATAGCGGTTTTATTGTATTCAATGATTATAATTATCCTCTATTTAGTGCCATGCTTGCCGAATTAGCTGTAGAAGCACAGAATAGTGATATGAGCTTTTCGGTCAACAATCAAGTGACAGGGCTTCAATATAATCCATCAAAAAAATGGTCACTATTAACGCGACCTCAGAATTTTTTAAATAAGAAATTTCGGATCATGCTGTCCGACTTGATTCGTTTTTATCAAGACAACAAAGATATTCAGTTAGATCAGTGCAACGCTGAACTGAGTATCGAAAACTATCTGAATCAAAATGATTATTCAGAGGTATTTCGCCAAGAACATTTATACCCAATGTGTGGTGCATTGTGGTCAAGCCCAGTGGATCAAGTTGGAAATATTCCCTATAAGTTTGTCGTAAGCTTTTTTCAACATCATCGTATGTTGCAATTGGAAGACCGCCCTCAATGGCAGACGGTCAAAGGTGGTTCAGCTTCTTATATACGAGCGATTCAAAAAGCTTGTCCATCAATTATTTGGAAAAAAACGCAAGTTCAACAAGTGATTCGTGAAAATGATTTAGTTCATATTGTCACGAATCAAGAACAAGAAACTTTTGATTGGGTTGTGTTTGCGAGTCATGCTGATGATACGTTAAAGCTTATTCAAAATCCTTCGGCAGATGAGCGAGAAGTATTAGGTTGTTTTGATTATCAAGATAACTTTATGGTAGTACATCGTGATACTTCGATTATGCCGAAGCGTCAGTCTCAATGGGCGAGTTGGCATGTGCATGTCACTGCTCAAGAGAAACCTCAAAAAAATAGCAAAGCCCATCAATTACACTATGGATTTACTTACTGGATGAACAGCTTGCAGAAGCTACCGTGTAAAACTCAGATCTTTTCTACACTCAATCCGAATATGCCTATCGCAAAAGATAAGATTTATGTCGAACGTCGTTATCGACATCCTGTTTTTGATAAGAAAGCAATTGAGTCACAGGCGCGTTGGGATTTGATCGATGGTCAAAACCGCAGTTCATTCTGTGGAGCATATTGGGGTTGGGGGTTTCATGAAGATGGGGCGAGAAGTGCTCAACGTGTAGTCGATGAACTATTAAAATTGAACGACTAATTTGGAGGTGATCACATGTTTGAAGATTCACTTTCCATAGCCAAAGCTCAGATTAGACATCGGCGTTTTTATCCTAAAGCACACGATTTTGAGTCTAGTTTGAGCTATTTATGTTTTGATCCAGATCGTATTGATCAGAACCTAGATCGTTCATGGCTTTGTTCTACTTCGCGTTGGAATATCTTAAATCTCTATGAAAATGATTTTCTAAAAGGCTATACAGGTTCGATCAGAGAACGAATTAAGAAAATTCTTTTGCAGCAAGTGGATACGATTTTGTCGACACAATCAGAAATTCGTGTCCTCGCTTTGCCAAGAACTTTAGGATTTAGTTTTAATTCCGTTATCTTTTATTTTGTACTCAATCCTCAAAAACAACCTGTTTTCGTATTGAGTGAAATTACCAATACCCCTTGGAATGAACGTAAAGTTTATGTGCATGACTGCCGTCAAAAATTAAAAGAGCACAGTCATTTTAAAAGTTATGAGTTCGAATTTGAAAAGAGTTTTCATGTTTCACCATTTATGCCAATGGATATTCAGTACAAATGGCGATTTAACTTTTCAGATGAACAAAATGTGATTCATATGCAGCTTTATCAATCAGATAAATTTATCTTTGATGCAACGATGCGTTTCACGTTAACCAGCATCACAGTTCCTTCACAACTGAATCGTTATGCTATTCATCATATCCTTGAACCTTTCAAGATGTTAGCTTCGATCTACGTTCAAGCTTTTCATCTATGGCGAAAGAAAGTTCCATTTTATCGGCACCCAAAAAAAGATAAGGATTTAAAACAACATGATGAAAACGCTTATTTTCGGTGAACAGGATTCACTGCCTTTGGTTCTTCGAAGCTTGCTAAAACTTCGTCATGGACAAATTCATTTTCGTGGAGAATGGAATGGTACCGTGGGTGAGGTTTCTGATTTAGAAGCGACGATAGAGATTCATAATAAAGAATTGATTGATCTCATTTTTAAAAACGGTGTACTTGGTGCAGCTGAAGGTTATATTCGTGGTTATTGGAGTACTGAGCATCTTGTTGAAGTGATTCAGATTCTAGCAAGAAATCGCCATGTGCTCGATAAAATTAATCAAAATGTGATTTCTCAAGCCAGTCAGTTGTTGTTAAAAGCTTGGTATAAAACCCGTAAGAACTCGTTATCTGGTAGTCGTAAAAATATTGCAGAGCACTACGATCTGAGTAACGATTTTTTCAAACTCTTTCTTGATTCTTCAATGATGTATTCAAGTGCTGTGTATAAGCACAAAGATATGACTTTAGAAGAAGCATCGGATTATAAAAAAGAACTGATTTGTCAGAAGTTACAGCTTAAACCTATGGATCACTTGGTTGAGATTGGGAGCGGTTGGGGCGGTTTTGCGATCTACGCTGCTCAGCATTATGGCTGTAAAGTGACTACGATTACGATTTCTCAAGCACAATACGATGAAGCAACCAAACGTATCGCAGATGCGGGCCTTAGTCATCGTGTCAATGTTCAACTCAAAGATTACCGATTATTAGAAGGAAAATTCGATAAGTTGGTTTCGATCGAAATGATCGAAGCTGTAGGTGAGCAATATTTATCGACTTATTTCAATAAATGTCGATCTTTATTAAAACCGAACAGTTTGGGATTGATTCAAGCTATCACGATTGAAGATGCACGTTATAAAAAAGCGTTGAATACCGTGGATTATATTAAACGCTATATTTTCCCAGGTAGTTTTATTCCGTGTATCAGCGTTTTAACTCAAGCAGCATCTGAACAACAGTTGCGTTTGAAACACCTTGAAGATATTGGCTTGAGCTATGCAGAAACGATTCATCAATGGCGTGAGCGTTTCTTAAATGCTAAAGCACACGTTTTGGCTTTAGGATTTGATGAAAACTTTATTCGGATGTGGGATTTCTATCTCTGTTATTGCGAAGGTGGCTTTAAAGAAGGGGTGATCAGTGATGTGCATCTTCTATTTGAAGCAAGCCCTTATTAAAAAATCCATGATTTTTTAATGCATCAAGGAGGTGGTTATGTTGTGGCAATTATTTTTAATTGATGCCGTAGTAATGTCACTCTGTTGGTTGTGGGCAACCTCTAATCATCGAGCAGGTATTGTAGATGTCGCTTGGAGCTTTTGTATTTTTTTAAATACTGCTCTGACAGCATTAATTATTGATGTTGCACCATTGTACGTCAGATTATTTATTGGAATGTTCAGTTCGATTTGGTTTTTACGATTGAGCTTGCACTTGTTTCGACGTTATCTGGCTGAACATGAGGAAGATAGACGATACGCCAATATGCGTAGGGCGATGGGAAAATATCAACATTTAGGTTTCTTTGCTTTTTTCATGTTTCAGGCAGGATTGGCCATCTTATTTAGTCTTCCAATGTGGTGTTTATTGAATGTACCAAGCATGTCTTGGAGCATAGATACCAATGATTATTTGATTATTGCTGGAATGATTATGGTGATCGCATTTATTGGAGAAGTAATTGCTGATCAACAGCTTTACCGCTTTAAAGAAAATGTGAAAAACCATGGTAAAACAATGGATCAAGGTCTATGGAGATATTCACGTCACCCAAACTATTTCTTTGAATGGTTGCATTGGTTTGCTTATCCAACCATTGGATTAGCAGCAGGATTATATAGCTTGTGGATTTATCCAGTGTTGATGTGGTTGTTTTTGTACTACATCACAGGTATTCCATTTAGTGAACAACAAGCATTAAAAAATCGCGGTCAAAATTATCTCGATTATCAAAAACGAACTTCTATCTTTATTCCGTGGAAACCCAAAGAGTAGGTACGCACATGGACTTTATTATTCAAAAATCTTTAAAACTCGTCGAAAGCGGTTTAGTTCCTGATCAAGCGATTCGTGCAGCCATCCGTGCATTGAGTAAAAAGCGTTTGATTCAAGAAGGGCGTTATGACCCTGAACAAGGTGCTCAGCGCTATATGGATGTGCTTAATATGTTAAAGCACAGTGAAATTGCGATCGAAACGGACAAAGCCAACGAGCAGCATTATGAATTACCTACAGCATTCTTTCAGGCGGTTCTAGGAAAACGTTTGAAATATAGTGCATGTTTCTTTCCCCATGATCGAACAAATTTGGATGAAGCTGAAGAGTTTGCACTACAGATATATAGTGATCGAGCTCAATTACATGATGGTCAACAAATTTTAGAGTTAGGCTGTGGGTGGGGATCATTTACCTTATGGATGGCAGAGCGTTATCCAAATGCAAAAATTACTGGAGTGTCTAATTCAGCTACTCAACGCCAACATATTCTTGCAGAAGCTCAAAAGCGTGGTCTAAACAACGTAGAAATCCTAACCTGTGATGTTAATGTGCTCGAGTTAAAAGCGAATACTTTTGATCGTGTGGTTTCGGTTGAAATGTTTGAACATGTTCGAAACTATCAAAAACTTTTTGAGAAAATTCAGTCTTGGCTCAAAGCGGATGGGATGTTGTGGTGTCATATTTTTTGTCATCGTTTCTTACATTATCCATTTGAGATTAAAAGTGAATATGATTGGATGTCACGCTACTTCTTTACAGGTGGTTTGATGCCAGCCAGTTCAACATTTTTACATTTTCAAGAGCATTTAGAACTATCTAAACATTGGCAATGGTCGGGTACTCATTACGAGAAAACCGCGAATGCTTGGTTAGAAAATATGGATCGCAATGTCGAACAATTAAAACCACTTTTTGAACAAGTTTACGCTCAAGATGCAGAAGCATGGTGGCAACGTTGGCGTATTTTCTTTATGGCTTGTGCAGAATTATTTGGGTTTGAACAAGGGCAAGAGTGGGTTGTCGGTCACTTCCTGTTTAAAAAGAAAGTCGTATAATTAAAGATAACTCTGTAAGTAGATCAGCCAATGTTTAGATCGAAACAAAATGACGGAAATAATCATCCACTCGGTGAGATGTTTAATCGCTATTATTGGTTGCAGATCGGGCTGATCGCACTTTCAATTATTATTGGTATTGCTTGTAGTGCATGGGTGATTAAAGGTTCATTACTCAAAACTGCGCTTGAACAAGAAATGGAACATTATTGGATACGTGTTGATCGTAATCCAAATGCCGATCTTCCAGACACTAAAAATTTATATGGTTATCGATGGTCATCAAACAAGCCTCCGCAACCATTTCGTGATTTGACTTTACAGCAAGGCGTGCATCGTATTTTTGTAGATGGCAAAGATCGTATGACTGTTTATGGCGAACGCAATGGACAGCATGTGTTGTTGGTATTTGGTGAAAGTAACGTCAATAAAATTGTTTGGATGTTTGGTCTTGCGCCATTAATGTTTAGTTTGATCGTGCTGTATAGCATTTTATGGTGGTCAAATCGCCGTGCGAAACGTTATTTTTCACCGATTACCCGTCTTGCAAATGCGCTAGAACAAATAGACTGGGTTCATCAAAACAAAGAAGCTTCTCCATTTCAAGATATTAGTACCAATGGCAATTTGGAAGCAGAATATCTAAAACAGGCATTAGAAAAGTACCATGAAGTACTGAGTGAATTTATTCATCGTGAACGCGAGTTTACAGGGGACGTTAGTCACGAATTACGTACGCCTTTGACGATTTTGAAAGGTAATGTCCAAATCTGCCAAGCAAGATATGGTAATGATAAATCATTGAACCGTATAGCAAATACCATTGAAGACATGCAATTACTCGTAGATACTTTACTTGCAATTGCACGTAACACGACCAATAACCTAAATGCCGAGCAAACTCGATTATCTGTCATTATTACTGATCTCGTTCACGATTTAGATATGGTGAGCCAAAGTAAAGGGATAGAAATCTTGGTGCAGTATGATGATTCAGAATCAACACGTTTATTATATTCATCGATGACAAAAATGGTGTTGAGCAATATTTTGCGTAATGCGCTAAATTATTCTCAGGGCTCAAGTATTCATATTATTCAACAGAAAAATAGCATTATCATTGCTGATAACGGCATTGGAATTAGCCTACCAGATGAATTAAAAGTCCGAGAATTAAGTCGCAGTCAGCTAAAACTCAACCCTAAAGGACATGGCATAGGGCTACAGTTAGTAGAAAAACTATGTATGCAACTGGGCTGGAGAGTTGAGTTGTTCGATCGTCAATATTATTTAAATACACATACTGAACTTGAACTGCCGAATACAACAGGATTAATTGTTGTTGTATATATGAATTAAAGCACTTAATCCTCAATTGCGATTTTTAAACCAACACCCGAAATCGTATGAATGAGTTTCTGTTGAAAAGGTTTATCCACCATTTTACGTAAATTATAAATATGACTACGTAAAGCATCGCTTTCAGGCTCTTCATCACCCCAAAGCTCAATAATAATTTCTTGTTTGGTTATTACTCTTGGTGAGTTTCTCATTAAAATTTTAAGTAATTTAAATTGAATGCGTGGCAATTCGATGTGTAGTCCTGCACGAATAATAGTTTGTGTGGAGCTATCTAAAATTAAGTCATGAATTTGAATTTTATTTTTGGAAACTTCGCCTAATGAACGTTTAATTAGGGCACGAATACGCATGACTAATTCATTGAAATCAAAAGGTTTAACTAGATAGTCATCTGTGCCTGCAACAAAACCTTTCAATTTATCATCTAAGGTGTCACGAGCGGTAAGCATAAGCACAGGAATATCCATACCTTGGTCTGTTCTTAACCATTCACATAAATCATAACCAGAGCCATCAGGTAAGTTTATGTCTAATAAAAGCAGATGATAAGCCTGTGTTTTAAGAAAATTACGTGCAGCATCCAAGTTACGCGCATGATCAATTACAAAACCATGTTCCTCTAAAAACTCACATACAGTTGCCGCAAGTTCATAGTGGTCTTCAACCATCAGGATAAATTGATTGCTCATAATAATATCCACTATGGATTAAGTAATTGTTGTTTTAATTTAGCATTAAAAGGTGAACTTCCAAACCAAATTTTAAAATACTGATTTGCTTTTTTATCTGTAATCGCACCGAGAGTCTTTTGATTTAAAGATAATGTAAGTGTATTGCTATTTTGATTGTAGCTGAGGCTATAGAGATCACCTTTTTTTACAGGATGATATAATTCTGTGATGTTATTCAGTGGTGAATTATATGAGAAGTCCGCAATATTTTTCTTAAGGAAATGAGTTGCCGCGCGTTTAAATGCCCATTCAGGAATGTTTTGACGATAAGAAAAGTCTAGGCGTATGTTTTGGTTTTCCCAGTTTTTTTTACAATCCTCTGCAAAGTATGTCACTGAACCAATAACTTTTCCCGTAACGATTAGTGGGGCATTCTGACAAGTTTGAACATTTGCATGAACTACATGAATACCTACTAATAAGTTAATGGCACAAAATAAAAATATTTTCTTGTTTAAATTAGAATTCATTTTTAGCTCCATTGTGCAAAGAAATACTCAATTCAAAGCTTATTTAATAAGATATATTTTTAATAGGCATAAAAAATAAGATTTCTTTCAATTCTTTGAATTTCATGGCGTGCATAAGCCAGATTACTGGAATCACGATCTAAAACACTATACAAGAACAAATTTTGGTTACTCTCGAGCGGCATGATAATGTGATATTGATTTTGTAAGCTAATCAATATGCCTTCAAGATAATCCATTTCATCAAGCTGTTGAGCTAATTCTCT
The DNA here is from genome assembly GCF_014636095.1 of Acinetobacter modestus. GTDB lineage: Bacteria > Pseudomonadota > Gammaproteobacteria > Pseudomonadales > Moraxellaceae > Acinetobacter > Acinetobacter modestus. Next base: position 381,482 of record NZ_BMDV01000001.1, on the reverse strand, counting down.
TTGAATATTAAATATATTTGCCATTTCTAGGGCAGCAATATCAATATTAAAATAATGATCTCCAATCGATTCTAAAATAGCGCCATCGTCAATATCGATCAAAGCCAAAACAATTAAACCATCAATATGGCTAAATTGATTTAATAAGAAATTATCGTCCATAATTTTTTTCTATATTTTTGGTTGCTGAATTTTAAACTATTTTTTGAATGGTAGAATCAAAGAATAGGCTCTTCCGATATAAGGTAAAGAACGATATAAGCCATTGGCAGGGTCCCAATAGTCTTGTTGAAAAACAATTTTGTTAGAGGCATTGATCTTGATTTCACTTATGCCATACGATGCCATAGTTTTACTGCGACCAAACATTTTAAAATCATAAGCCATATACCAATGTATATAGGCTGAATCTTTTTGATAAATGGCACTAATAAGTTTGACATTGACGTTACTTACATGCTCATTCATACCTGAAAAATGTTTTACCAAATCTTGTTTGTTCGAAAACTGGGATAAGGTGTCATTAATGTATAGATCATCAGCATATAGTTGGCTTGCGTTTTTAATAAAACTTGGTGTTCCTAGTGTATTAAATGCTGAAGTAAAGCGCTTACCGATTTCAGTCGCTTGTTCTTGTGTCAAAGCAATGCCTGAGATTTCTTTACTTGCTTTGGTATAGTCAGATGAATAGCTCGGTATACTTTTACACGAAGCTAGGGAAAATAAGGCTAATGTTGAAACGGCTAAAGTTCGTAGAAATGCCATGCTCGTAAACTCATTTCATTTTATAAATAGCTTAGAGCGCGTTATGTGAATCTGATGTGAACTAGATCGATATTACATGAGCGTGTTGACATGAACCTGTTTTAAAAAATAAAGCCACGAGATAACATCGTGGCTTTATAGATTGAGTAGACTGAAGATTTAGCGAAGAAATATTATTTTTTCGCTTTTTTTGACTTTAAATATTCTTGATAAGCTTCTTCAGCAAAACGTCTTAATGAATCTCCGATGGCTGCGTATTGAAATTCATTTAAATTAGCTAAAGACGCACGTGCAGAAGGATGTTGTACACCAAAACCTGATCCAGGAAGTAGTACAACCCCTGTTTCGTCTGCTACACGGAACAATAATTCAGTTGGATTTTTATTTTTCATTACCCAATCTGCAAATTCGTCACCATATAAGGTGCGCGAAGTATTTTCTAAATTCACCAAGGTATAGTAATCGACCGCATTTGGATCTTGTGGAACATCAACGCCTAATTGTCGATATAAGGCTGCATCACGCTCACGTACTACAGATTTAACCGCTTTTTTATAGCTTTGACGTGAATCCATTAAATTGAATAATGCGAATAAAACCATTTGCACTTGTTGAGGGGTAGATAAGCCCGCCGTATGATTCAATGCAACATTACGACTGTCTGCAACGAGGCGATCAATAAATTTGATATTACTTGGATCAGTTGTTAATGAAGAATATCGTTCTTCTAGCTCTTTTTTATCTTTTTTAGAGAGAGCAGCTATTTTTTGATCCAAAATATTATTGTTACTCAACGCAATGACACCAAGTCGCCAACCTGTTGCTCCAAAGTATTTAGAGAATGAATACACGAGGATGGTATTATCTGGGCAGATTGCAAATAATGATTTGAAATTATCTGCAAATGTGCCATATACATCATCAGTCAAAATAATTAGATCAGGGCGTTTTTTTACAATATCTGCTAAAATGGCTAACCCTTCATCACTCATTTTTACTGATGGTGGATTACTTGGATTCACTAGAAAAAATGCTTTAATTGAAGGGTCTTCTAATTTGCGTAATTCTGATTCTGGATATTGCCAACCAAGTGTTGGATCGGCTTCGATCAATACTTCTTCCAGTTGATAATCGTTAAGTTTAGGAATTTCGAGATAAGGTGTAAAAATAGGTGCACCAATTGCAATTCGATCACCAGTTGCAATAATTTTATTTTCTTTCAATGAGTTGAAAATATAAGCCATTGCAGCTGTTCCACCCTCAACTGCAAACAGATCTACATTCTCTTTAGGCATACCTTGCACGCCCATTTCACGTAAAATGTATTCCTTGATAATCGTTTCACTGAGTCGAAGCATACGATCTGGCACAGGATAATTACACCCTAAAATACCTTCAACCATCTCAAGCAAAAATGCATCAGGGTCTAAACCGAGTTGATCTCTAACATAAGAAATTGCTTTTCCTAAAAATACTACCCCTGGTTTATCTCTATTTTGCATTACAAAGTTATCAAAGCGAGACTGTAAACCGACAGGACGGGGGAAACCACCTAAGCCTTCAGGCATATAAGAAAAGGAAAATTCTGACTCTGTTGTTGAAAATAAACCTAATTGGAAAAATGCTCTGCGAGGAATTGTGGCTAAAAAATTCGGATTTCCTCGTCCTGCATTAAGCATGAGTCTGTCGGTTCTACTTTGTGCTAATTCAATGAGATTGTCTTTCAATTCAAATGGACTAAGTTTTGCGTATTTAGAGTAATCAATATTCCCCATGGGAAGTCTCCTTCATTATAGTAAAGCTGATGAATTATTTTTTATCATCAATTTATTTAAGCTAAACCCACGATCAGTGGACCAAGCAAGGTTAGAAAAACATTGGCTAATGCATACGTAATTGCAAATGGAACTGTAGGAATTGAATTACCTGCTTTATCTAAAACGCCACCAAATGCAGGATTAGCACTACGTGAACCTGATAATGCTCCAGCCATGACAGCAACATTGTCATAACGCAGTACATACCGAGCAAAAAGCATTGAAAGAATGAGTGGGACCAGCGTCACGACAACCCCGATCATAAAGAGTGATAGGCCACTGTCCTTAATTGTCTGAATGGCTTGTAAACCTGACTGAAGACCGACAGCCGCAACGAAACCTGCGAGACCTAAATCTTTAAGTAGTTGTGATGCCGCCAAAGGCATATTGCCGTGGACTTGATTTCTGCTACGTAACCAACCAAATAAAAGACCCGAGAGTAGGGCACCACCACCTGCACCAAGTGTTAACGGTACGTCACCGATACGTATAACAAATAAACCAATCAGTAGACCAACGACCAAGCCTGCACCGTGAAAAATCCAGTCAGTTTTTAGGCTTTCAGGTAAGGCTTTACCAGCTTCTTTCACTAAGCGTTCAAGATCACTTTTGGTGCCGTAAACGGTCACCACATCGCCTTGGCGTAATATCGTCTCATCATTTAAGATTTGTACTTCATCGTTATGTTTAATGCCAAGTACATAGATGCCATGTTTTAAATAGTCGGGTGTATTGGCTTTAATATCACCTAGTGTACGATTGATATATTTTGAGTTTCTCAGGATGACATCTGTGGTATCCATAATCATTTCCATTCCTTGAGAGGATTGGAGTTCAGTACCCGTTTGATCAGCAACCGAAACAACGCTTGCCCTGCGTCCAACGATCAAAATAATGTCGTCAGTTTGCAAAATAATCTCTGGAGATACATCGATAAATTTATCTTTGCGCTTTAGTCGTTCAATCGTAATACTTGGTTTTTGGGCTTCGAATTCAGCAATAGTTTGACCACTGGCTTGTTTAACTTTATAAATTCGTCCAACGATTTCAGGCATCGCCAATTCTTGACCAGGGGCGAGTTCAAAAGCACCTTTTAAGCGTTCAGATTGAGCTTTTAATGCATCATCATGAATTTCTCGACCCATAAATTTAGGTAAGATATTTACACAAATAATGATCGCGCCAAGAGAGCCAAAAATATAAGTAACTGCATATCCAATTGCTACATTTGCTTGCAGTTTTTGAATTTCTGCTAAGGGGAGGTCTAGGCGAGATAATGCATCTCCAGCAGTACCGATAATTGCAGATTGGGTCATACCACCAGCGGCTAATCCTGCTGCTAATCCCTTATCAAGATGGAAGATTTTAGCCATAATCAGTACAGTAATTAAGCCACTCACCGCCATAAATACTGCTAGTAAAATTTCTTTAATGGACTGTGGGCCAAGAGATTTAAAAAACTGCGGGCCACTTTCAAAACCAACGGCATAAATAAAGAGTGCGAAGAGAATTGCTTTGACACCATTATCGACAGGAACACCAATTAAACTGAGTACAACTGCAACAAGAAGAGAGCCAGCAACACCGCCAAACTGGAACTTTCCGAATTGAAATTGTCCGATCCAAAATCCTATTGCAAGTGATAAGAATAAGAGTATTTCAGGACTATGCTTTAATTCATTCTGTAACCATTCAATCATTTTATGATCTCACTTTTATTATTTATCTACCTTTAGGTTTAAAATTTATTTATTCTTCATGTTTTTAAAATACTATGTGAATTTGATGTGTGCAATTACGATGGTTTTAGTATTTTAAATTGATAGATATTTAAATGATTGTAATTAATTAATTTTTAAATTCTAGATGGTTGTTGTTAAGTTTTAATTTTAACGAAAGTTAAAATAAAATTACTTAAAGATACAAATTTTTATCTATAAATTATAGAATTTTGATAATCAATAACATGTTTTATTATTATGAATTGATTTTGAGATTACACAAAAAATAAGAATTAATCTAAGTTAGTAATATTTTAAAAAGCATTTTCCATGTTCAGGAAATGCTTTTTTTATAAATTAAATCACTTGACGTAAATCTCGAGCAGTTTCTTGTAATAACGGTAAAATATGGGTAATCAGATAATCTTTGGTTGTACGCATTGTTGGTGAAACAATATTTAATGCCGCAACAACATCTGCATTTGAATCGTAAATCGGAACAGCGACCGCATGTACACCTAGTTCATGTTCCTCACAAGAATAGCACCAATCTTGTTCTTTAATTTCATGTAATAATGAAAGGAAAACTTCACTATCCGTATGCGTATATTTAGTTAAACGTTTTAAAGGGTATTGTTCTAACCACTGTTTTTGTTCTTCAGCATTTAGATGTGCCAATAATATTTTACCTGCTGAAGTTGCATGTGCGGGAAGGCGGTTGCCTAAATGTAATCCATAAGGATTTACTCGATCTGTTTGTTGATGTGCTGCACTACGCGCAATCGTAATGGCTTCATAGCCATCTAGAACCATAACAGAATAAATCAGAGAGGTTTGATTAGTAAGTAAATTGAGCAATGGCTGACAAATTTTAGGTAAAGGAGAGCCATCTAAATAAGCACCTGAAAATTTTAGAATTTTAGGGGTTAAATAATAATAATGACCATCAAAATCTAAATAGCCTAAATATTCCAAGGTAAGTAAATGACGTCGTGCTGCTGCACGAGTCAACCCTGTTTTTTCTGCTGCCGTACTAATATTAAGCCGATGTCGATCTGGTCCAAAACATTCTAAAATACTTAAACCTTTAGCGATGCCCGCAATATAGTCTTCATGTCGAATGATTTTTTTGTTCTCAGTATGATGAATCAAGCGAAGACTTTTCTTTTGTGAATTTTCCATAATTTCGATTTCCATCCCGCATTTATTTTCTAAACATTATTTTAATCTAAAGAAGACTATTTTACTTGGATAATGTTCGATCATCGAACATGAGTAACAATCATCGAACAAAATACACTTTGAAGCATAGAACTAAGATCAAAATTTATCAAAAATAAATAGAAGAAATCCGAACAAAACACTCAGCTTAATTTCATCAGTTTTCAGGATGAAGATTGAGTGGTTCATAGTACAGGAAGTAGTCAGATGATTGATAAAAGTTCAAGCTCATTAACTGAAGCTCTCTCCCAAATCAGGGATGGCTCAACCATCATGATTGGTGGCTTCGGAACCGCAGGACAGCCCGCAGAACTCATCGATGGTCTGATTGAACTCGGCATCAAAGACCTTGTCATTGTCAATAATAATGCAGGCAATGGTGACTATGGTCTTGCCAAACTCCTAAAAACAGGTGCAGTCCGTAAAATCATTTGTTCATTCCCTCGTCAATCTGATTCATGGGTATTCGATGAACTCTACCATGCAGGCAAGATCGAATTAGAACTTGTGCCACAAGGCAATCTCGCTTGTCGTATCCAAGCTGCGGGTATGGGCTTAGGTGCTGTATTCACGCCTACTGGCTTTGGAACATTATTGGCAGAAGGCAAAGAAACTCGTCATATCGAGGGTAAAGACTATGTTCTTGAATATCCAATCAAAGCTGACTTTGCCTTGATCAAAGCTCACAAAGGCGATCGTTGGGGCAATTTAGTTTTTAATAAATCAGCACGTAACTTTGGACCGATCATGGCTATGGCTGCGGATGTCACCATCGCTCAAGTCTCAGAAGTGGTTGAACTCGGTCAGCTTAATCCTGAACACATTATTACCCCAGGGATTTTTGTTCAGCATGTGGTTGCTGTTAAAGCAACATCACCTGTCGCTGCGCAATAAGGAGAATAACAATGAGCTATCAAAAACTCAGCCGTGACCAAATTGCTGAACGCGTTGCACAAGATATTCCTGATGGTGCTTATGTCAATTTAGGTATTGGCTTACCCACCAAGATTTCAAATTATTTACCTGCAGATAAAGATGTCTTTCTGCATTCTGAAAATGGTTTGTTGGCATTTGGTCCACCACCCGCCAAAGGTGAGGAAGACCCTGAGCTAATTAATGCAGGCAAAGAATACGTCACCATGCTGACAGGTGGAAGTTTTTTCCATCACGGGGATTCCTTTGCCATGATGCGTGGGGGTCATTTAGATATTGCGGTACTCGGTGCATTCCAAGTCGCAGCCAACGGTGATCTTGCCAATTGGCATACAGGTGCTGCCGATGCGATTCCTGCTGTGGGTGGTGCAATGGATTTGGCTGTAGGTGCAAAGAAAGTCTTTATCACGACCGAT
>NZ_BMDV01000001.1:0-374455 GCF_014636095.1 Acinetobacter modestus | reverse complement strand
TGTGTCGATCGTATCTATACCGATCTGTGTGTGATTGATGTGACCACAGAAGGTTTAAAAGTGATTGAGAAAGTGGATGGTCTAAGCTTTGAAGAGCTACAGGCGTTGACGGGTGCTCAATTGATTGATGTGACACAGGCTAAAGGATAAGCGACATGACCACGATTTTAAAAAATGCATACATCATTGATGCCATTCGTACTCCCTTTGGACGTTATGCAGGTGGTTTAGCCCCTGTACGTGCAGATGATCTTGGTGCAGTTCCGATTCAAGCCTTAATACAACGTAATCCAACGGTCGATTGGCAACAGGTGGATGATGTGATCTATGGCTGTGCCAATCAAGCGGGTGAAGACAATCGTAATGTCGGTCGTATGTCAGCTCTACTCGCAGGCTTGCCGTATCAAGTCCCTGCAACCACAGTAAACCGTCTTTGTGGTTCATCTCTAGATGCAATTGCCATGGCAGCACGTGCGATTAAAGCAGGTGAAGCAAACCTCGTCATTGTAGGTGGTGTCGAGAGTATGAGCCGTGCGCCCTATGTTATGGGTAAGTCTGACAGCGCTTTTGGTCGTAGTCAAAAGATTGAAGACACGACTATGGGTTGGCGTTTTATCAATCCAAAGCTGAAAGAAATGTATGGTGTAGACACCATGCCGCAGACTGCGGAGAACGTGGCAGAACAATTTAAGATTAATCGGATCGATCAAGACCAGTTTGCCCTAAACAGCCAACAACGGACTACAGCAGCACAAGCCAAAGGCTTTTTTAAACAAGAAATCGTTCCAGTCACGATCCCACAACGTAAAGGTGATGCGGTCGTTATCGATACCGATGAACACCCACGTGCATCGACCACGATTGAAGCATTGACGAAACTCAAAGGCGTGGTGAAAGCAGAAGGTACAGTCACAGCGGGTAACGCTTCAGGTATTAACGATGGTGCAGCAGCACTATTGATCGCTTCAGATGAGGCAGTTGCTCAATACCAACTGAAACCACGTGCCAAAATCATTGCTGCAACTACGGTGGGTGTTGAGCCACGCATTATGGGTTTTGCCCCTGCGCCTGCAATCAAAAAGTTACTGAAACAAGCCAATCTGACATTAGAACAAATGGATGTGATTGAGTTAAACGAAGCCTTTGCAGCTCAAGCTTTAGCGGTAACACGTGATTTAGATTTAGCAGATGATGATGTTCGCATCAATCCCAATGGTGGTGCGATTGCTTTAGGTCATCCACTCGGTGCATCAGGTGCGAGACTGGTCACCACTGCTTTGAATCAACTTGAACAGATTCAAGGGCAATATGCTTTGTGTTCAATGTGTATTGGTGTTGGGCAAGGCATCGCTCTCATTATTCAACGGGTTGGGTGAGGTCTATCATGAGCCAGTTATACGCCAGCTTATTTTATCAGCCTGATGTCACTGCCATTTTTAATGATCGTGCTTTATTAGGTTATATGATCCAAGCCGAAGTTGCTTTGGCTAAAGCCCAAGCAAAAATAAATGTCATTCCTACATCTACTGCCTCGATTATCGAGCAGGTTGGGCAGAATGCCTTAGCAGAAATTGATTTTGATGGTTTGGCTGTTGCAACTGGTTTAGCTGGGAATATTGCGATTCCCTTTGTGAAACAATTCACTGCGATTGTTAAACAACAGAATGAAGATGCCTCTCGATACGTACATTGGGGTGCAACCAGTCAAGATATGATTGATACGGCAATGATTTTGCAATGTCGTGATGCGCTAGTATTGATTGAAAAGCAACTTCAATTTGCATATCAAATTTCACTTAAACAAGCTGAACATTATCGTGACCAAGTGATGATTGGGCGAACATGGTTACAGCAGGCCTTGCCGATTACCTTAGGACATAAATTTGCACGTTATGCAGCCACATTGAGGCGTGATCTTGATCGTTTGCAAGCAATGAAAGAGCGTGTGTTAACTGTCCAACTTGGTGGTGCAGTCGGTTCATTGGCTTCTTTGCACAATCAAGGTTCTGCTGTAGTGCATGCTTTTGCAATTGAATTGAAACTCACAACGCCTGAGTGTACATGGCATGGTGAGCGTGATCGTATCGTTGAGATTGCGAGTGTGCTTGCAATCATTGTTGGCAACTTAGGCAAGATGGCAAAAGATTGGTCATTGCTCATGCAGACTGAAATTGCTGAGGTTTTTGAGCCAACGGCAAAAGGTCGGGGGGGTCATCTACCATGCCACATAAGCGAAATCCCGTCGCAGCTGCTTCAATTCTTGCAGCGGCAAATCGTGTACCTGCACTAATGGCAAGTGTTTATCAAAGCATGGTGCAAGAACATGAACGTGCTTTAGGTGCTTGGCATGCGGAATGGTTGGTGATTCCTGAGATTTTCCAGTTATGTGCAGGCGCATTAGAGCGTGCAAATGATGTGTTAGAAAATATGCAAGTCAATCCTGAAGCAATGCAGCGCAATCTTGAATGTACAGATGGTTTGATTATGGCTGAAGCGGTGATGATGGCACTTGCAAGCAAAATTGGGCGCTTAAATGCACATCATTTAGTTGAACAAGCATGTCAGGAAGCAGTCGAACAACAAACTCATTTAAAAAATATTTTATCTCAATTAGATGAAGTTAAAGATCACTTCACCACATCTGATTTAGACGCACTTTTTAAACCTGAGTCCTATTTGGGCAATATCCAAGCGCAAATTGATGCAGTTTTGCAAGCAGCTCAAGGAGAGTCGAAATGATGATCAATATTCATAATCGTCAAGGATATCAAATTGCTGTGCAAGTACAAGGTCCGAAAGATGCACCTGTCATTATCTTTTCCAATTCACTTGGGACTGATCATGGGATGTGGCAAGCGCAAGTTGCAGCATTCACTGCACAGTATAAAGTTGTGACTTACGATATACGAGGTCATGGTGCAAGTGCTGTTATTGATGCGACAACCTTGTCGAATCTTGCTGAAGATGTAGTAGATATCTTAGATGCACTCAAGATTGAAAAAGCCCATTTTTGCGGGATTTCAATGGGTGGGATCACAGGATTGTATCTTGCGATTCATCATGCAGAGCGTTTTTTGAGTGTCACAATTGCAAATTCGGCTGCAAAAATTGGTACGGCAGAAGCATGGAATGGTCGTGCAAATAGTGTTGAACAACAGGGTTTAGCAGAGCTTGTTAAAACCACTCATACACGTTGGTTTAGTGAGTATTTTGATTATGCCCATGACGTATTGGCGCAAAAAACCATTCAAAGTTTAGCTTTAACAGCATCACAAGGTTATGCGAATGCTTGTCGAGCTTTGGCAGATGCCGATCTACGTGATCAACTGAATCAAATTCAAATTCCCACTTTAATTATCGCAGGTCAATTTGATCCTGTAACCACGGTTCAAGATGCAGAATTCATGCATCAGTCTATCGAAAACAGTCAGTTTGAAGTCTTGGCAGCTTCGCACTTATCGAATATTGAACAACCGCAAGTGTTCAATCAAACATTGTCTAAGTTCATTCAAAAGATATAACCACACAGGGTTAGAAAGGAATTCGCCTACAAGGAGGCAACTATGGCACAGGAATTTGCTGCCCCAAAAAGCAGTATGGATGCGCAGGCACTCATTAATGATGCACCGATTAGTAAATATCAGTGGATGATCGCAATTGTTTGTTTCTTGATTGTATTTGTCGATGGGATTGATACGGCAGCTATGGGCTTTATTGCACCTGCGTTGGCACAAGATTGGGGCTTGGATCGTTCTCAACTTGGACCTGTGATGAGTGCTGCACTTGGCGGCATGATTATTGGTGCATTGGTATCAGGCCCTACAGCAGATCGCTTCGGACGGAAAATTGTTTTAACCATTTCGATGCTGGTTTTTGGTGGTTTCACTTTGGCATCTGCATTTGCAACAAACTTGGATAGCCTTGTTATTTTACGTTTTTTAACAGGTATTGGGCTTGGTGCAGCCATGCCAAATGCAACGACTCTGTTTTCTGAATATTGTCCACAACGTAGCCGTTCATTACTGATTACTTGTATGTTTTGTGGCTATAACTTGGGTATGGCAACAGGTGGTTTTATTAGTAGTTGGTTGATCCCAACATTTGGATGGCACAGCTTGTTTTTATTAGGTGGTTGGTCACCACTCATTTTAATGCTTTTAGTGATTTTCTGCTTACCTGAGTCATATCGATTCTTAATCGTAAAAGGCAAAAATCCTGAGAAGGTTCGCAAAATTCTAGGCCATATTGCACCTCAACAAGTTCAAGGTGTAACCGAGTTTCATATTCCAGAAGAACAATCGGCGGTAGCTGAAAAGAAAAACGTGTTTGGTATGTTGTTTTCAAAACAGTACGCCAAAGGCACGATTTTATTATGGTCGACTTATTTCATGGGTCTGGTGGTGATTTATCTGCTGACCAGTTGGTTACCAACTTTGATGCGTGAAACAGGTGCAACCATGGAGCGTGCTGCATTTATTGGTGGTTTATTCCAATTTGGCGGCGTGCTCAGCGCGTTATTTATTGGCTGGGCAATGGATCGTTTCAATCCAAATCGCATCATTTCAGCTTTCTACTTTATTGCAGGTTTATTTGCAGTTGCCGTTGGTCAAAGTCTCAATAATCCAACCTTATTGGCATTGCTCGTGCTATGCGCAGGTATTGCGATCAATGGTGCTCAGTCTTCGATGCCAGCCTTAAGTGCTCGCTTTTATCCAACGCAATGTCGGGCAACGGGTATTTCTTGGATGACAGGAATTGGTCGATTTGGTGCAGTGTTTGGTGCATGGATCGGTGCAGTTTTATTGGGCAATGATTGGTCATTCACGGCAATTCTCAGCTTACTGATGATTCCAGCAACAGCTGCGGCGGTGGCTATTTTTGTTAAATCTTTGGTTGCGCACACAGATGCGACCTAACTTTCATAATCAGGGACAACGTCAATGAATGATGAACAACGTTATCAACAAGGGCTAAAAGTTCGGACTGAAGTGCTTGGTGAAAAACATGTCGGGCGTTCTTTAGAGAACCTGAATGACTTTAACCAAGATTTTCAGAACTTTATTAGCCGATTTGCTTGGGGTGAAGTGTGGTCACGCGAAGGTTTACCACGTCATACCCGTAGCTTAGTTACCATTGCCATTTTGTTGGCGTTGGGACGAGAAGATGAACTCAGAATGCATTTACGTGCTTGTTTTAACAACGGCGTAACTAAGGACGAACTGAAAGAGCTGATTTTGCATAGTTCCTTGTATGCAGGTTTACCCGCTGCGAATGCTGCAATGCATATGGCAGAAGAGGTATTCAAAGAACTTGGAATAGATGTGCAACCCATTTCGGCACAAGCACAGGATTAAGGAGACAGGCATGTTAATTCATACATTGGGTGCATATGCACAACGTAATACGGATGATCATCCGCCAGCATATACACCAGGCTATAAAACCAGTGTGCTACGTTCGCCAAAAAATGCATTGATTTCAATCAGCGAGACCTTGACGGAAGTGACATCACCACATTTTTCACCCAATCTTTTTGGCCCAAAAGACAATGATTTGATTCTGAACTATGCCAAAGATGGTTTACCTGTTGGTGAGCGAATCATTGTGCATGGTTATGTGCGTGATCAATTTGGTCGTCCTGTTAAAAATGCCTTATTAGAAGTATGGCAAGCCAATGCGTCAGGTCGTTACCGTCATCCGAATGATAAGTTTATTGGTGCGATGGACCCTAACTTTGGTGGTTGTGGTCGTACGCTCACTGATGAAAATGGTTTCTTCATTTTCCGTACCATTAAACCGGGTCCATATCCTTGGCGTAACCGTATCAATGAATGGCGCCCAGCGCATGTTCATTTCTCTTTGATCGCTGATGGCTGGGCACAGCGCTTGATTTCGCAATTCTACTTTGAAGGCGATACCTTAATTGATTCTTGCCCAATTTTAAAAACCATTCCATCTGAAGATCAACGTCGTGCCTTGATCGCATTGGAAGATAAACATAATTTCATTGAAGCTGACAGCCGTTGTTACCGCTTTGATATTCATCTTCGTGGTCGTCGTGCGACTTATTTTGAAAATGATTTGACTTAAGGGAGTAACACAATGAACGCGTGGAATTTTCAGGAATTGAAAGAAACCCCATCACAAACAGGTGGTCCTTATGTACATATTGGTTTGTTACCACAGCAAGCCAATATTGAGGTGTTTGAACACAATTTTAACAATCAGTTGGTGAGTGAAAAAACGCAAGGTCAACGTATTCGTCTTGAAGGACAAGTATTTGATGGACTGGGTTTGCCATTACGAGATGTGTTGTTAGAAATCTGGCAAGCCGATGCCAACGGTGTTTACCCAAGTCAAGCCGATACTCAAGGCAAAACAGTTGATCCAAACTTCCTAGGTTGGGGTCGTACTGGTGCAAATTTTGAAACTGGTTTTTGGAGTTTTAATACGATTAAACCGGGTGCTGCTGCTGGACGTAAAGGCTCAACTCAAGCACCACATATTGCAGTCGTACTTTTTGCTCGTGGGATCAACATTGGTTTAAACACACGTATCTACTTTGATGATGAAATTGAAGCAAATGCTAATGATGCTGTTCTAAACAGTATTGAATGGGCGACACGTCGTCAAACCTTAATTGCCAAACGCACAGAAGTGGATGGTGAAGTGGTGTATCGCTTTGATATTCGCATTCAGGGCGAAGATGAAACTGTATTTTTTGATATTTAAACTTTAAGTGCATAACGAATGATTGCTTGCTCTTGGGAAAGACAGGCAATCCATTAAGGAAGATGATGATGAAAATGAAAACACTGGCAGCATTAACGTTGCTTGTTAGCCCTTTATTTACGGTTCAAATGGTACAAGCTCAAGAAAATATTCAAAAACAGGTTGAACTTTCGGCACTGGCACAACTACCTGTTAAAACAATTGTACCTATTACTGCAAAAACTACAGAGCAAGCGATCGATCAAGCAAAAGTGATTGCAGCCAATCAAGATGCAGATTTAGCAGAGTTTCGGATTGATTTACTCGATTTTGCTGCTGATAGCAAACAAGTGATTGCTTTAGGGCATGAATTAAAAAAGATTCTAGTTACTAAACCCATGATTGCAACCATTCGCACAAACAATGAGGGTGGGAAACTCACCATTAGTGATGCTGATTATGGAAAGACCTATCAAGCCTATTTAAAACAGCCTTTTATGGATATGTTAGATGTGGAAATGTTCCGCGATCAGCAGGTGGTTAAAAATACTGTCAAATTGGCGCATAACAAAAAAGTTTTAATTGTGATGTCGAATCACGATTTTCAGAAGACGCCAAATGAAGATGAAATTGTGAAGCGCCTTCTTAAACAGGATGAGCTAGGTGCAGATATTTTAAAAATCGCAGTAATGCCACAAAGCAAACAAGATGTTTTTACCTTGATGAATGCAACATTAAAAGTCAGCCAACAATCTAAAAAACCACTGTTGACCATGTCTATGGGTAAGTTAGGTACGATTTCAAGAATTGCGACTGCAAATATGGGTGGTAGCTTTAGCTTTGGCATGATTGGTGAAGCATCGGCACCGGGTCAAATTGATGTGACCCAACTCAAACAGTTCTTAAAAACAGTTCAACCAACACAATAATTGAAAAGGATTTTAAAATGAACATTATTTCTTTACGTTTAAGTGCGCTTGCAATTGGTTTAGCATTATCAGGTATGGCAGCAGCTGAAACTTATGTAGTTGATCGTTATCAGGATGATAGTGAAAAAGGTTCTCTTCGTTGGGCGATTGAACAAGCCAATACCAAGCCAAGCGAAGCTAGTGAAATTTTGATTCAAGCGGTTGGTCAAGCACCGTATGCGATTAAGGTGAATAGCCCACTTCCTGAAATTAAAGCCCCTGTGAAAATCATCGGTACACAATGGGCAAAAACAGGTGAGTTTGTCGCAGTAGATGGTTCAAATTATATCAAAGGTCGTGGTGTTGAGGCGTGTCCGGGGGCGGTAGAAGGGCAGTTTGGAACCAATGTGCGTACCACGACTTTACCGGGTATCGTTTTACGTGACATTAACGGTGTGACCATCCAAGGTTTAGAAATTCGTCATTTTTGTATCGGCATCTTGATGAATCGTGCCAGCAATAACTTGATTCAGCATAACCGCATTATGCACAACTATGGTGGCGCGGGTGTGATGTTGACGGGTGACGATGGCAAAGGCAATCCAACCGCAACCACTACCAATAACAACAAGGTATTAGACAATTATTTTCAAGACAATGGCGATGGTTTGGAATTAACTCGCGGAGCTGCGTTCAATCTCGTTGCCAACAACCATTTTATTTCAACTTCCGCAAATCCAGAACCATCACAAGGCATTGAGATTCTGTGGGGAAATGACAATGCTGTGGTCGGCAACAAATTTGAAAATTATTCAGATGGTTTGCAGATCAATTGGGGCAAACGTAACTATATCGCCTATAACGAACTAACCAATAACTCGAATGGTTTTAATCTAACGGGTGATGGCAATATCTTCGATAGCAATAAAGTGCATGGTAACCGAGTGGGAATCGCCATTCGTTCTGAAAAAGATGCAAATGCTCATATCACACTCACCAAAAATCAAATTTGGAATAATGGCAAAGACATCAAACGTTGTGAAGCTGGTGGAAGCTGCGTTCCAAACCAACGCTTAGGTGCAATTATTTTTGATATTCCCGGTTTAGAACATGCGCATTTTGTTGGGTCTCGTGGGCATGGTGTCAAAATTGATCCCGCAAACTTACAAAAAACTTGTCTACAGCCGAATCAACAAGGTTGCAATCAGCAACCAAATCAAGGCATTCAGGCACCGACATTGAGTCTATCTAAAGGTCAAATTGCTGTTGAGATAAAAGGACAACCAAATCAGCGTTATCAAGTTGAATTGTTTGGAAACTCATCAGCAAATGCAAATGAAGCCGAATTTTATTTAGGTTCGGTTGTAGCTGTGACCAATGCAGAGGGTATTGCAAAAGTTGCATATAAGCCTACATCGAAAGTCGCAAGTGTGACCGCAAACGTTACAGATCATTTAGGTGCAACTTCTGAACTCAGCTCAGCAGTAAAATTTAAATAGAAGCATGGAGGCTTTGATATGAATACAAACACTTTACTGATCAAAATGAGTTGTTTGGCGATTACGATCTGTGCAGCCCAATATAGTTTTGCTGACAAAAATCAAGCTTGGTCACAAGATCGTCAATGGTTACTAGGTGATTGGAATGGGCAACGCCAACAGTTAGAGAAAGACGGTTATAAATTTACCGCCGCGATTATGAGTCAATCTGCTACCAATTTGGATGGTGGTTATAACGACAATAATAGTTTTGAAAATGCAGCTCAGCTGGCTCTGGGTGCAAATTTTGATTTAGGCAAAATTGCAGGTTGGGAAAATACCACAGCCAATATTCTAATTACCAAGCGCGATGGTAATTCTTTAATACTAGAGCGAATTAAAGATCCACGCTCTAGTGCTTTAGGCAACACGCAAGAGATTTATGGGCGAGGCAAAATTTGGCGTTTAACACAGGCATGGGTCAAAAAGGGTTTCGCGGACAATACAGTTCAATTCAAGATTGGTCGAATGGGGATGTCTGACGACTTCAATAGTTCCCAATGTGAATTTCAAAACTTATTACTCTGTGGTGGACAGCTCGGAAAATCGATTGGTTCGATTTGGTATAACTTACCTGTAGGTCTATGGGGTGCCAATGTCAAATATCAATTTGCACCAGAATGGACACTTGGTGTGGGCGTATATGAAGTAAATCCTGACAATGTTAAAACTGGAAAAAATGATGGTTTTAACTTGGATATGGACAATGTCAAAGGTGCAACCATTCCTGTGGAATTGGCTTGGCGACCTAAATTAGCAGCTTTTGACGGCTTGGCTGGTGAATATAAGCTAGGAGCACTGTATTCAACAGCAGAAGCGAATGATATTGCGACAGTTGGTAAAATCCACGATAGCAAACACAGTTTTTGGCTGAATGCACAACAACAACTCACCCAAAAAGGAAATGATCCTAAACGTGGTTTATATGTCAGCTTTAATGCCGTGGTGAATGATAAAGCCACCACAGCCGTACAAAGCACACAACAATTCGCACTGTGGTACAAAGGACCATTTGATAGTCGTCCAAACGATTCAATTGGTTTTGGTGTTGCAAATTATTCAGTCAATGATCGTTATAAAGATCGTCAAGTTGCTCTCAATACCAGTCGTGGCTATGACCAATACGATGCACTTGCGGCAGATTATGTTCCCGTACAACGTGATGAGCTCAATGTTGAGCTGAATTATACCTATCAATGGTCACCTGCGATCATGCTCAGACCAAATCTACAATATATTCATCAGCCTGCGGGTGTAAAAGAAGTCGATGATGCGTGGGTTGCAGGTTTAAGTATGCGCGTGAATTTCTAATATAGGAGTATGACGTATGTCTGAATCTACAAACTCACATATCATACTGAAAATATGGTGTTTTATTTTAGGTCTTGCTTTGTTGCTAACTGGATTATTTTTTACTGTTGGTGGTGCAAAGTTGGTGACTTTAGGTGGGTCATGGTATTTCGTGATCTCAGGTCTATTAACGTTAGTATCTGCACTTTATATTTTTAAGAAAAAAGCATTAGGCGTAAGTATTTTCGCTGTTGTATTTATTGGAACTATTATTTGGTCGCTGATTGATGTTGGCTGGGAATTTTGGCCTTTATTTTCTCGACTTATGTTCCCAGCCGGTTTATTTGCAGCTCTCATGCTGACTTTACCTGCGATACGCCGTTATCAATATCAACCGACTGCTATTTTACCTGCTTATGCAGTGGGTGGTTTGACTGTATTGGGTATGATTTTTGGTCTCTATCAAATGTTTATTCCACATCCAACGGTCGCGGCTTCTGGTGCGCAATTGCCACTGGTTCCAGTTAAAGCAGATATGAAGCAAACCAATTGGCAACATTATGGACAGGATGCTGGTGGTAGCCGTTTCGCAGCTTTAGACCAAATTACCCGTGACAATGTACATCAATTAAAAGAAGTTTGGCGCTTTCGTACAGGTGATTTCACCACAGGATCAGGTAATGGTGCTGAAGATCAAATGACACCATTGCAGGTTGGCAATAAACTTTTCTTATGTACCCCGCACAATAATGTTTTTGCTTTAGAAGCCGATTCAGGCAAACAACTTTGGAAAGCTGAAGTCAATTCTAAAGCGGATGCGTGGGAACGTTGTCGTGGAGTTGCATACTTTGACTCAACTCAATCATTGCAACAACCAACACTAGTTGGTGCAACACCAGTAAAAGCAGTTGCAACAAACACTTCTTGTTTACGTCGCGTTTATACCAATACCCCTGATGGACGTTTGATTGCTGTCAATGCGGATACGGGTGAGCGCTGTAAAGACTTTGGTGTAGATGGTACAGTTGATTTATTAAAAGGATTGGGCGAGGGCACTAAAGCCCCACGTTTTGAAGTCACTTCTGCGCCAACGGTGGCTGGTTCAGTATTGGTCATTGGTAGCCGTATTGCAGATAACTTTGCCGCTGATATGCCGGGTGGTGTAATTCGTGCTTACGATGTCATTACAGGTGAATTACGTTGGGCATTTGATCCACGTAATCCTGATCCAAACTATGTACTTAAAGACGGTGAAACTTATAAGCGTAGTTCAGCGAACTCATGGGCAGCTATGTCTTATGATCCGCAAATGAACACCGTATTTTTACCTATGGGAAGTTCATCTGTCGATGTTTGGGGCGGTAATCGTCAGCCACTCGATCACAAGTACAACTCATCTGTATTGGCTTTAGATGCCACCACAGGTAAAGAAAAGTGGGTGTATCAAACTGTTCATAATGATTTATGGGACTTTGATTTACCAATGCAACCAAGTCTTGTTGACTTCCCAATGAAAGATGGAACAAATAAGCCTGCGGTGGTGATTGGAACAAAATCAGGTCAATTCTTTGTGCTAGATCGTGTCACAGGTCAACCACTGACAAAAGTGATTGAGCAACCTGTAAAACCTGCGGATATCAAAGGCGAACAGTACAGCCCGACACAACCGCGTTCGGTTGAAATGCCTCAAATTGGTAATCAAACCTTAACTGAATCAGATATGTGGGGTGCAACACCATTTGATCAATTGATGTGTCGTATCAACTTCAAATCAATGCGTTACGAAGGTTTATTTACTGCACCAGGTAAAGATGTTTCACTCAGCTTCCCTGGCTCTTTGGGTGGGATGAATTGGGGCAGTATTGCGTTTGATCCGAGCCATCAATACATGTTTGTCAATGACATGCGTTTAGGCTTATGGATTCAGCTAGTTGAGCAAACACCAGAAGATCTTGCACGAGAAGCAAATGGCGGTGAAAAGGTGAATACGGGTATGGGGGCTGTGCCAATGAAAGGTACGCCATATAAAGTAGATAAAAACCGTTTCTGGTCGAAATTGAATATTCCGTGCCAAAAACCACCTTACGGTACGATGACAGCAATTGATATGAAAACACGTCAAATTGCATGGCAAGTGCCGATGGGAACAGTAGAAGATACTGGCCCAATGGGCATCAAAATGGGATTGAAAGCACCGATTGGTATGCCTACGATTGGTGGACCAATGGCAACTCAAGGTGGTTTGGTCTTCTTTGCAGCAACACAAGACTATTATTTACGTGCATTAGATTCTTCAACGGGTAAAGAGTTGTGGAAATCACGTTTACCTGTTGGTAGTCAAGCAACGCCGATCAGCTATGTTTCACCTAAAACAGGTAAACAGTATGTGATGATTACGGCGGGCGGCGCTCGTCAATCGCCTGATCATGGTGACTACGTGATTGCATATAGTTTGCAATAACATAAATTGATGTGATTCAGAAAAACTGCAATCAAATGATTGCAGTTTTTTTATTTTAGTTCAATTCTAAGCAGAAGCAGTCAAAACAGGCATTTTGATTGCGTCGGAGATGACAACGAATTGTGGTTTAGCATTTTCTTGAAGTTGATAATCTGAAAAGTTGACTTGCCAAAAACCTAAACTGGCTGTGGTTGCGATATAAAAAACTTGATTTTCATGATCGCGCACAATTTCCCATTGAGTATAGTCTCCTTTAGGATTACCACTTTGGTCAATACACTGCTCACGTGTTACATAAATACCTTTAATGACATTCATGGTGTGGGCAATCGCAGCATTGTTGCTAGGTTTAGGATTTTGATTTAACCATAACATTGAATAATTCAATGTCATTGTAGTGCGTAGAAAACGGTCGGCGGGTAATGCTGATGAAGATAAACCAATGGAACCACCACCATTTCCGGCTTTATTAACATTCAAACCAATGATGGTTTTATTATCTGTTTCGACATTTGTGACGCCTAAATAGTTTTCCAAATTTGTTCGATGCCAATCAATAAACGGATTATTTGTCATCACACCAACATCACTATTATCAGTAATCGATAAAGCACCATCACGGAATTCAAGAACTAAACTTGCTCCTGTTTTATCGTGGAATTGGAAATGAATAGGAATTAAATTTTTTACTTCATTACTTTGATTGAGTTCTGTATGTTCAGAAAATTGTAATGGGTCCCAGAAATATAGAGTTTCACCTAAAGATGTAGTTTTACCTTGTTGAATAGCATATAAATCGTTTTTTAATGTTTCAACTGAAGAATAATTAGAAACAGCCCAACCACAAATATCAAGTGCAGAAATGAGTTTTGCATGTTGTGGAGCATCAGCTTTTTTAGGATAAATCGATGGTGGAAGCCACAGAGCTGCTGCTGAGAATCCTTCAGTATTCATAGCATCAGAAACTTTGGTATCTAATAGATTTAAAGGTAATTTAATACCAATACCCATAAATCCATATTTTGCTTGCCATTTATATGCAGGAGTATTGGGATTCAGACTATCAATGGCTTTTAAGCTGGTTGCAACGGGTATGGCAGCCAATTGCCATGTAAATGTAGCTGCAAAATCCATTGTACGACCTGAAATTCGATAACCTGTTGATTGAGGTAAAATAAACTCAGTACACATATATTATTTTCTCTTTTGATTATAAATAAAATAATTATTTTTAAATTGATAACTTATTTTTAGAGCAATCGTGTATGTCATAAAAATAAATAAGTTTAGAAATTATCAGATGATTTTTTTAAAGTCAATTTCTCTATTTAATATAATAGTTTGATAAATATAAATTAATTTTTCTTATGAATCATTTAAATAATATTTGTTAATAACGATCGTTATAGCACTTTATATAAAGTAAAATATGATTCAATTGTATAAACTTGTATATACAAATAATATCATATTCATATACAATACTTTAGATTATTTAGTATGAGTTTTAGCCAATGTCAAGAGCGTCAAAGCAAAACGATCTGGATTTATCTTTAGAAGAAGATAGTCCTATTCCATTGTATTTGCGCGTGAAGCAAATGATTTCACAGAAAATCTATGAAGGAACTTGGTCTGTAAATAAAAAGATTCCTTCTGAGAGTGAATTGGTTAATTTATTGGGTTGTAGCCGTATGACGGTCAATCGTGCCTTACGTGAACTCACCAGCGAAGGTCTATTGGTGCGTATACAAGGTGTAGGCTCTTTTGTAGCAGAGGGACAAGGACGAACGGCTCTATTTCATGTCAATAACATTGCTGAAGAGATTATTGCCCGAAATCATAAGCATCGTGCGGAAGTGTTAATACTTGAACAAATTCAAGCTAATACAGAGCAAAGTGTACTTATGCAAATTCGAGAGGGACAAAAGTTATTTCATTCAATCATTGTACATTATGAAAATGATGTACCCGTACAGATTGAAGATCGTTTGGTTGATCCTGTGTTAATTCCTGATTATTTGGCGCAGGATTTTAAATCAATTACACCCAATGCTTATTTGATGTCGAAAGCGCCTGTAACCGAAGGTGAGCATGTCGTAACAGCAATTCTGGCTTCAGCACAAGAGTGTAAATGGCTGAAAATTAACAAGACAGAACCATGCTTATTGATTCGTCGCCGTACATGGTCAAACAAACAATTGATTTCTAGTGCTCGATTGATTTATCCGGGTAGTCGTTATTATTTGGAAGGTAAATTTACCCAATGATTGAGCTGTTAAAAGCTGTTAATTATAAGAGAATGCAGTGGAAAAATGGTGCTGGTTATACGGTTGAACTTGCACGTAGTGAGGGTGACAGCCTAGAGCTGTTTGATTGGCGAATTTCCATGGCTGATGTTAAAACATCGGGTGATTTTTCCAAATTTAATGGTATGCAACGCATTCTGACTGTATTAGATGGTCAGGGCATCGTATTGAATATTGATAATCATTTTCGACGCCTCAGAACTTTACAATCAGTTCAATTTAATGGTGACAGTAATACCAGTTGTGAGTTGATTGATGGATCTATTCGGGATTTTAATCTGATTTATGATCCACAAAAATATCACGCACGATACCAGTGGGTTGTTGATTCTACAAACTCAGAAATATTTAGCTCAGCCGATTTCATTTTTATTTTTAATCAGAGCCTAGAACTTTTAAAAGTTGAAATTGCGCAACAGATTTTTTATCTGGATTATCAAGATAGTCTTAAAATTGACAATGAAAAATTGTTGAAAAATATTGTTTTAGGTCAACAAATTTTAAAGAAAATTTGTCTAATTGAACTGATAAAAATCTAAATTGTCTTCACTTTTTTAAACCCATACAATTTGTGGTTGTATGGGTTTTTTATTGTCAATTAAAAAATAAATCAATTAATTTCATTAGCTTGTAATTTATTTTTATAAAAGAATAAAAATGCATCTTTTCAATAGGAAAGTTTTGTGTAGTATATGGATGTATATACAAGTTAATACATTGCTATACAGTAAAAGCAGATTAATTTACGGTTCAAATCTCAAAGGAAGGAGTCCGATTGTGACAACAACGACAACAAAATTTCGTGATGTAGAAATTCGCGCACCACGTGGTACAAAACTTAATGCAAAAAGCTGGTTAACTGAAGCACCACTTCGCATGTTGATGAATAATCTTGATCCTGATGTTGCAGAAAATCCAAAAGAGCTTGTTGTTTACGGTGGTATCGGTCGTGCTGCACGTAACTGGGAATGTTTTGACAAGATCGTTGAAACGCTAAAGAATTTAGAAACTGATGAAACCTTGTTGGTTCAATCGGGTAAGCCCGTTGGCGTATTTAAAACGCATAAAGATGCACCGCGTGTTTTGATTGCGAACTCGAATCTTGTACCACATTGGGGAACTTGGAAGCATTTCAATGAATTGGATGCGAAAGGTTTGGCAATGTATGGTCAGATGACAGCGGGTTCTTGGATTTATATTGGTAGCCAAGGCATTGTACAAGGTACCTATGAAACTTTTGTAGAAGCAGGTCGCCAACACTATAACGGTGATTTGACAGGTCGTTGGGTGTTGACTGCTGGTTTAGGCGGTATGGGTGGTGCACAACCTTTAGCTGCAACACTGGCTGGCGCATGTTCATTGAATATCGAATGCCAACAAAGCAGTATTGATTTCCGTTTACGTACTCGTTATGTCGATGAGCAAGCAACAGATTTAGATGATGCTTTGGCGCGTATTGAAAAATATACCAAAGAAGGTAAGGCAGTTTCGATTGCACTGCATGGCAATGCTGCTGAGATTTTACCTGAGTTGGTTCGCCGTGGTGTACATCCAGATATGGTGACGGACCAAACCAGCGCACATGATCCATTAAATGGTTATTTACCCATTGGCTGGACATGGGAAGAGTACCGTCAGCGCGCTAAAACTGAGCCAGAAGTTGTAGTTAAAGCGGCTAAACAATCGATGGCGCAGCACGTTCAAGCGATGTTGGATTTCCAGAAAATGGGTGTTCCAACCTTTGATTATGGCAACAACATCCGTCAAATGGCACAAGATGAAGGTGTAGCAAATGCCTTTGATTTCCCAGGTTTCGTTCCTGCTTATATCCGCCCATTGTTCTGTCGCGGTATTGGTCCATTCCGTTGGGCTGCGCTTTCAGGCGATCCAGAAGATATCTATAAGACAGATGCTAAAGTAAAAGAACTCATTCCTGATGATGAACATTTACATCGTTGGTTAGATATGGCGCGTGAACGGATCAGCTTCCAAGGTTTACCAGCACGTATTTGCTGGGTCGGCTTAGGCTTACGTGCAAAACTTGGCTTGGCATTTAATGAAATGGTGCGTAGCGGTGAACTTTCAGCACCGATTGTGATTGGTCGTGACCATTTGGATTCAGGTTCAGTATCGAGTCCAAACCGTGAAACAGAATCAATGAAAGATGGTTCAGATGCTGTATCTGACTGGCCGTTATTAAATGCCTTGCTCAATACTGCAGGCGGTGCGACTTGGGTGTCATTGCATCACGGCGGTGGTGTAGGTATGGGCTTCTCGCAACATTCAGGCGTGGTAATCGTGTGTGATGGCACCGATGAAGCAGCAGCACGTATTGCACGTGTACTGACCAATGACCCTGCAACAGGGGTGATGCGTCATGCCGATGCAGGTTATGACATCGCGATTGATTGTGCCAAAGAGCAAGGCTTGAACTTGCCGATGATCACGCAATAAACAGACAAGGACATTACGATGCTTTTTGCAATTGTGTAAGCAGCATCGTAAGAGAACAATAGAGTGCAAAACAGGACGCCAATAATGGAACTTCTAATTCAACCGGGCAAACTTAGCTTAGCAGATCTGCGCCACGCTTATTTAAATCCAATCAAAGTCAAACTCGATGACAGCGCTTCTGCTGGGATCAATGCGAGTGTTGCTTGTGTCGAACAAATCGTCAATGAAGGCCGTACTGCTTACGGGATCAATACGGGTTTTGGTTTACTTGCATCAACTAAAATTGCACCAGAAGACTTAGAGCAATTACAGCGTTCTTTGGTGCTGTCACACGCTGCTGGCGTGGGTGAGCCGCTTGATGATGCGATGGTGCGTCTGATCATGTTGCTGAAAGCAAATAGCTTGGCACGTGGCTTTTCGGGTATTCGCCGTAAAGTGATCGATGCCATTTTGGCGTTGATCAATGCAGAAGTTTATCCCCATATTCCATTAAAAGGTTCTGTTGGTGCTTCTGGTGACTTGGCACCACTGGCACATATGTCTTTGGTGTTATTGGGTGAAAGCAAAGCACGTTATAAAGGTGAATGGTTGCCAGCCGTTGAAGCGCTTAAAATTGCGGGTTTAGAGCCAATTTCTTTGGCTGCGAAAGAAGGTCTAGCACTTTTAAATGGTACACAAGTTTCAACAGCTTATGCTTTACGTGGTTTGTTTGAAGCAGAAGATTTATTTGCTGCTGCAACCGTATGTGGTGGTTTAAGTGTTGAAGCAATGCTGGGTTCACGTGCGCCATTTGATGCGCGTATTCATGAAGTCCGCGGTCAACGTGGTCAAATTGATGTGGCTGCTGCATATCGTGACTTACTGACTGATTCAAGTGAAATTGCACATTCACATGAAGACTGTAGCAAGGTTCAAGACCCGTACTCACTTCGTTGCCAACCTCAGGTGATGGGTGCTTGCTTGACTCAAATTCGTCAAGCCGCAGAAGTATTAGCAATTGAATCAAATGCCGTATCAGATAACCCATTGGTATTTGCAGCAGAAGGTGATGTGATTTCGGGTGGTAACTTCCACGTTGAATCTGTGGCGATGGCTGCGGATAATCTTGCATTGGCGATTGCAGAGATTGGTTCACTATCAGAGCGTCGTATTTCGATGATGATGGATCGCCACATGTCACAGTTGCCGCCATTCTTGGTTGCCAATGGTGGGGTCAATTCAGGCTTCATGATTGCTCAAGTAACAGCCGCTGCGTTAGCAAGTGACAACAAAGCACTTGCACATCCTGCTAGTGTTGATAGTTTACCAACTTCTGCAAATCAGGAAGACCATGTTTCTATGGCACCGAATGCAGGTAAACGTTTGTGGTACATGGCTGACAACGTTCGCGGCATTCTTGCAGTTGAGTGGTTAGGTGCATGTCAGGGTCTTGATTTCCGTGAAGGTTTGAAGAGTTCTCCAAAACTTGAGCGTGCGCGTAAAGTGCTGCGTGACCAAGTGCCTTATTACAGTGAAGATCGTTTCTTTGCGCCAGATATCGAGCAGGCAAGTGAATTGCTCGCAAGTGGTTGCCTGAACGAATTACTGATTCCAGAACTATTACCGAGTTTGTCTAACGTGTGATCAATAAAACGGTCACATGGAGTGGCCGAATCTAACTAAATTTCCTCAAGGATTGGAGATTATAATGTCACAACACTCCACACTACAACGGGGGTTAAATGCCCGCCATATCCGATTTTTAGCACTTGGTTCTGCGATTGGAACTGGATTATTTTATGGTTCGGCTTCTGCGATTAAACTCGCAGGTCCATCAGTGTTATTGGCTTATGTGATTGCTGGTATCGCGATTTATATCGTGATGCGTGCTTTAGGCGAAATGGCGGTACATAATCCTGTATCGGGTTCTTTTAGTCATTATGCATCTCATTATATTGGCCCATTAGCAGGTTTTGCGACAGGCTGGACTTACGTTTTTGAAATGGTCATTGTTGCCATTGCCGATGTGACCGCTTTCGGGATTTACATGGGCTTTTGGTATCCTGATGTCCCACGATGGATCTGGATTTTATCCGTAGTTTCATTCTTGGGCGCGATTAACCTCATTCATGTAAAAGTCTTTGGTGAATTAGAGTTCTGGTTCTCTCTGATTAAAGTTGTTGCCATTGTTGCTATGATTTTGGGTGGTTTTGGTTTACTACTTTATGGTTTCCATGGCGATCATGGCAGTGTTGCAAGCATTCAAAACCTTTGGATTCACGATGGCTTTATGCCAAATGGGATAGCAGGTTTAATTGCATGTTTCTCTGTGGTGGTGTTTGCTTTTGGTGGTATTGAAATTATTGGTATCACTGCGGGTGAATCAGAAAATCCAAAAACGACGATTCCACGTGCAATTAATGCTGTTCCAGTACGTATTTTATTATTCTATATCTTAACGATTTTTGTTTTGATGGCAATTTTCCCTTGGAACCAAATTGGTAGTCAAGGTAGTCCATTCGTTCAGATCTTTGAAAATTTAGGCATCAAATCAGCCGCAACAGTATTGAATATTGTTGTGATTACTGCTGCGATTTCTGCGATCAATAGTGATGTATTTGGTGCTGGTCGTATGTTGTACGGTATGGCAAAAGAAGGTCAGGCGCCAAAAGCATTTACCAAACTTTCTCGTAATGGCGTGCCATATATGACAGTGATGGTCATGGCGGGCGTGTTATTGGTTGGTGTGGTTTTAAACTACCTGATTCCAGAAAACGTTTTCATGATTATTGCATCAATTGCAACCTTTGCCACGGTTTGGGTTTGGTTGATGATTTTACTTTCTCAAGTTGCGATGCGTCGTAAGTTATCTAAGGCCGAAATTAAAGCCCTTGATTTTCCAGTGATTGGCTGGCCAATCGCACCTGCTTTTGCAATTGCATTCATGCTATTTATCTTTGGTGTGATCGCATATTTTCCTGACTCACGACCTGCAATTTATGTTGGTGCAACGTGGTTATTTCTACTTTGGATTGCTTATACCATTTGGGTGAAACCTAAACAAAACACAGTGAAAGAAAACTCGACTTTAAGACAAAATATTGAAATGGAAAGTTAATAATCAAGCTGCTCAGGTGTTGATCACACCTGAGCAGTAAGAGGAAATCCGAATGAAAAAGCTTTGGAAAAATTGTCATATTGCCACGATGCAAGATGGGCAATATTCTAGTATTGAACACGCTGCAATGGTGACTTCAGGGCAGCATATCCATTGGGTTGGCGCATTAAAAGACCTTCCTGCTGATGATTATTCCGAAATTATTGATTTAAATGGCGGTTGGGTGACACCGGGTTTGATTGATTGCCATACGCATAGTGTGTTTGGTGGCAACCGTAGCGTCGAGTTTGAAAAACGATTGCAAGGTGTTAGCTATGCTGAAATTGCAGCGAGCGGTGGTGGGATTGCCAGTACGGTTCGCGCCACGCGTGAAGCCAGTGAAGAACAGTTGCTGGCATCGGCATTAAAACGAATTCGTTGCCTGCTTAAAGATGGGGTTACCACCATTGAGATTAAGTCAGGTTATGGTCTCGATTATGCCAATGAACGGAAAATGCTGCGTGTGATTCGTCAGATCGCAGAAACTTTGCCAATGACAGTTCGCAGTACCTGCTTGGCTGCGCATGCTTTACCACCTGAATATCAAGATCAAAGTGATGCTTATATTGAGCATATCTGCAATGAAATGCTAC
The DNA here is from genome assembly GCF_014636095.1 of Acinetobacter modestus. Lineage (GTDB taxonomy): Bacteria > Pseudomonadota > Gammaproteobacteria > Pseudomonadales > Moraxellaceae > Acinetobacter > Acinetobacter modestus. The sequence goes on along the minus strand of NZ_BMDV01000001.1, from coordinate 353,058 downwards.
CAAAACTACATCAAGAAGGTTTGGTTGATGCAGTCGATGCCTTTTGTGAATATTTGGCATTTTCGCCAGTTCAAGTCGAACGTCTATTTAAAACAGCACAGTCTTTAAATCTCCCAATTAAACTTCATGCAGAACAACTGTCGTCACTGGGTGGTTCAAGTTTGGCAGCGCGTTATCAGGCTTTATCAGCAGACCATTTAGAGTTTATGACGGAAGATGATGTCAAGGCGATGGCGGTTGCGGGCACAGTTGCAGTGTTATTGCCGGGTGCATTCTATTTCTTGAGAGAGACTAAATATCCACCATTAGACAGTTTGCATCAACATGGTGTGCGTATCGCATTATCCAGTGATTTAAATCCGGGCACATCGCCAGCTTTATCTTTACGTTTAATGATGAATATGGGCAGTACTTTATTCCGTTTAACACCTGAACAAACCTTGGCAGGTGTGACGACTCATGCGGCATATGCACTGGGTTTACAAGACACACACGGTACTTTGGAGACAGGTAAAGTTGCTGATTTTATTGCTTGGGATATCGAACATCCTTCAGAAATTGTCTATTGGTTGGGTGGTGATTTGCCGAAGCGAATTATTCAACATGGCGTAGAAGTTTCGATCTAGTGCAAAGACAAATTTTTAAAGAGTTGTATTCATGATGAATCATTCATTTACATGGCAAGGGCGACAAGATGGAGAGGGTGAGCAACATCTACGTATCCATCAGGTGGTCAATACCAGCCAACATGCATCTTTTGCTTTAATTGGCTTTAGTTCAGATGAAGGGGTAAAGCGTAATAAGGGGCGTTTAGGTGCAGCCGATGCACCTGACATGATTCGTGCACAATTGGCAAACCTGCCAGTACACCAAGCTGTGACGATTGCGGATATTGGTACAGTAGTTTGTGATAATGGACAGTTGGAAAAGGCGCAAGCTGAACTGGCTGAACAGGTCGAACGTAGCTTAAAGCAAGGCATGAAACCCATTGTTTTAGGTGGTGGCCATGAGGTTGCTTTTGGTAGTTTTTCTGGATTATTTCAATATATCCATAACAACGATCCAAACAGAAAGATAGGAATCATTAATTTTGATGCGCATTTTGATCTTCGTGAAGCTGAAGAGGTCACTTCAGGAACACCTTTTCTAAATGCCGCAAACTTGTCAAAGCAGCATGATCAGGAATTTAATTATCTTTGTATCGGTGTGGCGAAGCATTCAAATACTAAAGTTTTGTTTGAAACAGCGGATCGTTTGAATTGTAGCTATATCTACGATTACGAATTACAACTGACCAATCTTGAAAATTTAATTTCAAAAATTAACGGTTTTATTGAAAAAGTTGACGACTTATACATCACCATTGATTTGGACGTATTTAGCGCCAGCATCGCACCTGGTGTTAGTGCACCAGCAGCCAAAGGCATTTATTTATCAGTCTTTGACCCATTATTAGACGCCATTAAGAAAACTGGCAAAATTAAAGTTTTTGATGTGGCTGAATGTAACCCACGGTTTGATTTGGATAACAGAACTGCCAAATTAGCTGCTTATATCATTTTTAATTACCTATTTGATTGATGATCCAAACGAACTTATCAAAAGGATAAAACATGTCTAATTTATCTTATGTCTCTCAAAATGACGGTCCATGGGCAACTTATCTTAAACAGATTGAGCGTGTTGCTCCATATCTAGATGGTTTACAAGACTATGTGGACACATTGAAGCGCCCAAAACGTGCTTTGATTGTCGACGTGCCAATTGTGATGGACGATGGCACAATTCGTCATTTTGAAGGTTATCGTGTACAACACAACTTGTCACGCGGTCCGGGTAAAGGCGGTATTCGCTATCACCCAGATGTAGATTTAAATGAAGTGATGGCTCTTTCAGCATGGATGACAATTAAAACTGCGGTGGTGAATTTACCATTTGGCGGTGCCAAAGGTGGCATCCGTGTTGATCCGCGTCAACTTTCACCACGTGAATTAGAACGTTTAACCCGTCGTTATACCAGTGAAATCAGTCATATTATTGGCCCTCAAAAAGATATTCCTGCACCAGACGTAGGTACCAATCCAAACGTGATGGGCTGGATCATGGATACTTATTCATCGGGTCAAGGTCATACCGTTACAGGCGTTGTAACGGGTAAGCCTGTACATCTTGGTGGTTCTCTTGGTCGTATTAAAGCGACGGGTCGTGGTGTATTCATCACAGGTCAACAAGTTGCTGAAAAAATCAAATTACCTTTAGACGGTGCGAAAATTGCGGTTCAAGGTTTTGGTAACGTCGGTAGCGAAGCTGCATATTTGTTTGCAGACTCAAAATCGATTGTCGTGACGATTCAAGATCACACAGGTACGATTTATAACCCTGAAGGGATTGATGTTGCTGCATTAAAAACTCACATGGAAACTCACCAAGGTGTGAGGGGCTTTGCTGGTGCGCAAGTGATCAGTGATGAAGAGTTCTGGAATGTAGAGATGGATATTTTGATCCCTGCTGCATTGGAAAGCCAAATCACAGTTGAACGTGCGCAAAAGTTAACTGCGAAGTTGGTGCTTGAAGGTGCGAACGGCCCAACATTCCCTGAAGCGGATGATGTTTTGGTTCAACGTGGTATTACGGTTGTGCCTGACGTGATTTGTAACGCGGGTGGTGTAACCGTATCTTACTTTGAATGGGTTCAAGATATGTCGAGCTACTTCTGGTCTGAAGAAGAAATTAATGAAAGACTGGACAAGTTAATGATTCAAGCCATTAACGATGTATGGCACAAATCAAGCGAAAAAGAATGTACTTTACGTACAGCAGCCTTCATTTTAGGTTGTGAGCGTATCTTAAAAGCACGTAAAGAGCGTGGTATTTTCCCAGGCTAATTTTAGCTGTGCTTTTAAAACGACCTCAGAACACTTGTTTTAAGGTCGTTTTTTTATTGTTGGATCAATCCAAAAAGAAATCTTTCTGTAGATTGGTATTTCCAGCGACACATGCATATTGAGAAAAATCAGTGATACCGACTTTTGCTAGAGCTTGTTCATCTGTTAGGCTTTGTCCCGTCAGTTCACCTTTTGCCGTGCTATAAATCGCAAAAGCTGCATCTGCCATGATCTCAGGTTTACGGCTGACCTGTAAGGTACTTTCCTCACCTAAATTCTTAGAAACTGCTGCGGTTGCGATATAAGTTTCAGGCCACAAGGTATTACATGAAATGCCATATTGGCGAAATTCTTCTGCCATGCCCAAAGTCAAAATCGTCATACCGTATTTAGATAAAGCATAAGGTGAAAGCATCCCGAGCCATTTCGGTGACATATTTACAGGTGGCGATAAACTCAAAATGTGTGGATTTTCAGATTGCTTTAAAAAGGGCAATGCAGCTTGGGCACAAATGAAAGTAGCACGATGGTTAATGCTTTGGATCAGGTCATATTGTTTTAACGATGTGGATTCCACCCCCATTAATGCAATTGCACCTGCATTATTAATCAGCACATCAATTCCACCAAAGGCTTTGGCTGCCTGTTGAATAGCTGTATGGATTTGCTGCTCATCCCTCACATCAAGCAGTAAAGGCAATGCTTTGCCGCCAGCAGCTTCAATTTCTTCAGCCACACTATAAATCGTACCTGTTAATTTAGTGGTCTCGACTTCGGTTTTTGCCGCAATGACAACATTTGCCCCAGCTTGTGCTGCTTTCAGCGCAATCGCTCTGCCAATACCTCGACTGCCGCCAGTGATAAAAACAGTTCTTCCTTGCATATTATTCATTGAAATGTCCTAGATTTGAGTTGTTGTAAACGTTGAATTAGATCATGAAAGGATGTGCAAATTTTTCAGGATCATATAGTTGGCGTTGCTTGGCACTCTCTACAATTCGATGGCGGAGCTGACGTTTGATCACGGCATAGGTTAGGCGGTGCTTTTGTGCCATATCTTCTGCAAATTTAAACACTTCATGACTTAATGATTCGATTGGTTCAATTTGGTGAACGATTTGGGATTGTAGACATTCAGTGCCTGTCATAGTTTTGCCTGTCAATGACATTTCCCAAATGGCATGTTGATTGGGAAGTAGTTGTACAATTTCAGCAATGGTATCTGTAAAAGGAATGCCTAGATGGACTTCTGGAAAGCAAAAACGTCCCCGATCCGATCGCATAAATCGGAAGTCACAAGCAGATGCGAGAATTGCACCGCCTGCATAAGCATTACCACCGATTTCAGCAATTACAGGTAAGTTGAGTAGTGCTAAACGGAGCAACATATTTTCAAGTTGCAGGGTAAAGGTTTTTTTATCTTCCAACGATTGTTGCATTAACCAAGCAAGGTCTAAGCCATTACAAAAGGTTTTAGGATGATCACTTCTAATAATTAAACTGGCATTATTTTTATCACTTTCAATTTCATCAAAAATAGCAAAATATTCTTCTAATACTGCTTTATTTAAAGCATTTTCCTGATTGCCATTGGTTAAATTCAGCACATAGGTCGATTGCTGTTTATCGAGTGTCATGGTTGCCATTTCAGCAATTCCTCATTGTTTTAGTCATCAATCTTGAGGTTATTATTTCGAAGAAAGTGCTCGCTCAATAGGGGAGACTATGCCATATTAATGATCATTTTAGGACATGGGATGTGTCATGCGAGATCCTTTTGGATTGTTTCAAGAAAATATCTCTGTTTCTTATGCCCATGTATTATTAGAAATCGTTTATGAATATGGCATTGATGCACACATCGTTTTGCATGGAACGGGATTGATTCCGACTGAAATGCAACAAGCTGATGCCAAGATGAGTGCGCATCAATGGTCAAAATTGGTGGTGAATGCGTTACGATTGACGGGGAATCCGCGTCTTGGGATTGAATATGGGTTTAGGTTACGCCCAACTTCGCATGGGGCTTTAGGGTTTGCATTTCTCAGTTGTGCGGATGTTGAAACGGCATTAAGCCTTTGTCAGCAGTATTTTTGTACTCGAATCCAAAATTTTACCCCTGAATGGCACATTGATGAAACGTTTATCTATGTTTATCTAGATGATGTTCACCCAGTGAAATTAGGTGATGCAGAACAATCTGATCAGTTAAGACATTTTCTGATCGAGAGTTTATTGTTTGGGGCAATTCATTTTCTCACCTTATTTTCTGAGAAAATTGCAGAAAGTTGTGAGGTGTTTGTGGATTGGGCAGATGCTCAGAATTATGACAAAATTGATTTATCTCAGATAAAAATTCATTTTAATCAAACACGTAATGGTTTTCGATTTTCTAAAAAATATTTACATTGTAAGAATTCGAATGCAGATCAAGTCGCATTCCAACAGGCTATTTTGTATTGTGAAAATGACAAGCTTAAACTCGTAAAAGAAAGTACTCGGGACTTACAAAAAAGTATTCGCTCCGAGTTGTTGTATCATTCCAGTCACGGTTATCCCTCACTTCCATTGATTGCGCAACGTTTAAATATGTCAGAACGAACTATTAAGCGGCATTTACAAGCACAGGGCACTACATTTTTGCAAATCTTGGCTGAGGTTCGGTTTAATCAAGCCAAGAAATTACTGCAACAGCAGCAATATAGTATTCAGGATATTGCTGGTTTGGTGGGGTATGAAGAAGCCACCAATTTTATTCGTGCTTTTAAAAAGATGTTTGGGGAAACACCAAGTCAGTATCGCAAAAATAATCTGTCCAAGCTGAATTAATTGAGTATTTGACGTTGAATCGTCGTGATGAATAACTCTAGCGAATGCTGAATCTGTTCTGTCCATTCAAAAGAACAATTCATACGAATAAAATGTTGATGTGAGGGCAACACATTAAATAAGGGGCTTGGCGCAACGCCCACCTGCTGTTGAATAAGCTGTTCATAGACTTGCATACTGCTGACTTTGTCTGGGAGTTGAATCCATAGAAAATAACCGCTTGGATAGTTATACACCTTACAGTCTTGCGGCAAATGTTGTTTGAGATATTGAAAGAACTGCTTTTTATTCTTTTCTAATGCGCGTCGCAGAGTTCTTAAATGCTTTTCATAATGATGATGGGAGAGGAATTCCACCAGCGCATTTTGGATCAAGGCGTTGGCAGAAATAGTACTCATCAATTGTAAATGTTGAATATGTTCAGAGAATTTACCTGCATAGACCCAGCCCATACGGAAACTTGAGCCTAATGTTTTAGAAAAAGAAGAACAATGTAATACTAGATTTTGTTGGTCAAAATACTTCATTGGCAATGGTTTCTGGCTGCCATAAAACATTTCTTCATAAACATCATCTTCGATTAAATGAATTTGATGTTCATGCAACAATTTAGCGATTTTATATTTGATGTCATCGCTGACAGTAAAGCCAATAGGGTTATGTGCATTCAGCATAAACCAGCAAACTTTGATTGGATAATTTTTGATAACTTGTTCAAAAGCCTCGATATCAAAGCCATGTTGAGGGTGTTCTGGGATGGTGATGACTTTTAAACCCAAACGTTCAGCAGCTTGCCAAGCACCATAAAAAATCGTTTGTTGTAATAAAATATAATCACCAGGTTGCGTAATGGCTTGTAGTGAAAGATTTAATGCCTCTAGCCCTCCTGATGTAATGACAATGTCATCTGCATCGGTTGGAATCCCTTGCATACAATAGCGTTGCGCGATCAATTTTCTTAATGCTAAATTGCCGGGAGGTAAATTTGAAGTTTGGTCATAACTATGTCGATTGCGAGAAAGTTGCCCCATGATTTGAATCAGTTTTGGGGGATACAGCAACTGACTGTCTGGAAAGGCAGAACCTAATGGGCTGACTTTGGAAGATTGAATTGATTTGAGATATTTAAAAACGAGTGAGTTAATTTCAATTTTCGGATTTAAAGACACCACTGAATAGGCTTGCGGAATCTGAATATGATTTTGCTCAGCCACAAAATAGCCTGACTTTTCTTTTGAATAAATCAGCCCTTGTGCTTCCAGTTCTTGGTAAGCATTCATGACGGTAATCAGACTGAAACCTGATCGTTGTACTTGCTCACGTAAAGAGGGTAACTTGGTGTGTGGCTGCCAAGAACCATTTTCAATAAGCAGTTTCAAGTTATGTGCTAATTGTTCTGATTTATACATAAAATAAAGTAAATCCGTATTGATGGAATAGCCCTCATCTAAAAGCTATTCCACCCATTTTTTAATAAGCAAACATCAAGAGTAATCTAAATAGACCTGCAATGATGGCGAGTGCAAAAAATCCGACTAACCATAAGATTATAAACCATTGGGTTTGATTTAAATGCAGCGATTTTATTTTCATGTCAAGCTCCTAGTGATAGCCTTTATCACCAATACGGACTTTATCCCGAAATACCCAGTACGACAGGATGGTATAGGCAATAATGATTGGAATTAAAATCACAGCACCGATTAAGGCAAATTTTTGACTTGAGTAGGGTGCTGCTGCTTCCCAAATTGTGACTGAGGGTGGAATGATATTCGGCCAAAGACTGATCACAAAACCTGTAAAAGCTAAAAACACCAAAGCTAAAGTATAGATAAAGGGTTTGAAATCTTGCCGTTGTTTACATGCTTTTAAAATAAGGAATGTAAATAATAAGACCAAGATGGGTACAGGACTAAAATAAAGAAGATTCGGCAAAGCAAACCAACGTGCTGCAATTTCAGGATGGGTGAGTGGCGTGTATAAACTGACGCCTGCAAATATTATGAACAATACAATAATCAACTTAGGCATCAAACGATACATTTTGTTTTGTAGTTCATGATCTGTTTTCATGATTAACCAACCACAGCCGAGTGCTGCATACATCGCAACTACGCCTAAACCTGTAAAAAGTGCGAAAGGTGTGAACCAATCCAAACCTGAACCTGAGAAAATACCATGAGTGGTTTGGATTCCTTGAATATAAGCACCTAAAATTACCCCTTGTAGGAAACTAGATAGAATTGAACCCCAGATAAAGGCTTGATCCCACAGGTATTTGGTACGATTGGCTTTAAAGCGAAATTCAAAAGCAACTCCACGGAAAATCAATGCAGTTACCATTAGGATAATCGGCATATATAACGCAGACAGTACGGTTGAATAAACTAAAGGAAAGGCTGCAAATAACCCTGCGCCACCCAGTACCATCCAAGTTTCATTGCCATCCCACACAGGTGCGACAGTATTCATCATCACATCACGTTCTTCACTGCTTTGAATGAAGGGGAATAGAATACCAATCCCGAGATCAAAACCATCCAAAATGACATAGATCAGGACACCAAGTCCGATGATGCTGACCCAAATCAGAGATAAATCAATCATGGTGTTTCTCCTTGTTTGAGTCTTGTTGATCAATGCTTTCATCGACTGCACTGAGTGGGCGCATCGGTGTTTTGAAATGTCCATGACCTGCGGGTTCTAGATCAATCGCTTCAATAAATTCAGGGCCTTTTTTTAGTAATTTCAACATGTAATAAATGCCGCTACCAAACACGATGGTATAGACCAGTACGAAGATAATTAAACTGATTCCGACTTGATCGGCTGTCACTGCATGGGATAAACCATCTTTAGTTCGCATCACGCCGTAAATCACCCACGGTTGACGACCGACTTCAGTCGTAACCCAACCTGTAAGCAATGCGATATAACCTGTTGGCCCCATCACCAAAGCGAATTTATGGAACCAAGATGAACCATAAAGTTTACCTGTCTTGCGTAGCCATAAAGCAAATAAAGACAGCATAACCATCAACATCCCCAGAGCAACCATGACACGGAAACTCCAAAACACAATGGTGGCATTTGGGCGGTCTTCAGGCGCAAAGTCTTTTAAACCTGTGACTTTACCTTCCATAGAATGGGTGAGTATTAGACTGCCGAGATGAGGAATTCCGACTTCATAGAGATTTTCTTCTTTATCCATGTTCGGAATGGCGAACAGCAGGAGTGGCATACCTTCATCGTGATTGGTTTTCCAATGACCTTCTATGGCTGCTAATTTTGCAGGTTGATGTTTTAAGGTATTCAAACCGTGATGATCACCAATCACCACTTGTAAACATGAAGTGGCGAGTACCATCCAAAGCCCCATTGAAAAAGATTTTTTAATGAGTTCGTCACGGCGACCTTTGATCAAATGCCATGCCGCGGTACCCACCACTAATAATGAGGAGACTAAAAATGCGGCAACTGCCATATGCGCAAAGCGATAAGGGAAGGATGGGTTAAACACGATCGCCCACCAATCAGTTGGGATGATAATGCCATTTTCGACACTGAAGCCTTGCGGCGTCTGCATCCAACTGTTGGAGGATAGAATCCAGAACATGGAAATACAGGTGCCGATTGCAACCATCAATGTGGCAAAAAAGTGTGCCTTGGGGCTGACACGCCCCCAACCGAACAACATGATGCCGAGAAATCCAGCTTCTAAAAAGAATGCACTTAAAACTTCATAGGTCAGCAAAGGGCCAGTAATACTTCCTGCAACACGGGAAAATTCACTCCAATTAGTGCCAAACTGGTAACTCATCACCACGCCAGAGACGACCCCCATCCCAAAGGCAACAGCAAAGATTTTGATCCAAAATTTGAATAAATCTTTGTAAATCGGATTTTGACTACGTAACCATTTCCATTCCAGCATGGCAAGAAAACAGGCGAGACCAATTGAGGTGGCAGGAAAGATAATGTGAAATGAAACAGTAAATGCAAACTGTATTCGAGCTAATTCTAAAGCAGTGAGACCAAGATCCATATATCCTCTCCTATAACAGACGAGCAGAAGCAGTCGCTAGGAAAATGTGAAAAATAGACTTAAATAATTGAAGGTAAATAAAATGGTGAGCTCTATCCACATCTGATCTAAAAACTATCTAAGCTAAGCAGGATTCATGATCGAATTTTATTTTGTATATGAGTAGATACAATTTCTTATTGTTTTTTTATAACAGATTGATAGAAATGAAATGATCTGTTATATGTTTTTAGCCAAACTCTGTAGCTATTCAGCTGTCTATACCTCATCCAAAATAACAGCATCAAGCAAGTGTTTCGAATCAAAACACTTGTAAATCGTTTTGCATAGAAAGATTTTGACTGGATGGCGTATGACAATGTTTGTAACCAAAGAACTTAATGCGATGACACGTCTGTTTCAAGACAGAGAGCCATCGCAATCGGTACAGGAACAACTACGTCTTGAATATGTCAATCTGGAAGCCACTTTATTAAGGGGCAAGGTTTTAAGAGATTTTTCTAAAGATAGCGTTGCTTATATTGCACAGTCTTCGATTGGCGAAAATGATAATAATCTGGGGTATTTATTTGTGCCATTTATTATTGCCAATTTGAATCAGTCAGTGATTTATACAACACCTGTCGTGCCGTCAGTATTAGCAATTCTGAATCCCTATTTTCAGGCAGAAAAAAGTGTCAATCTCAAAATTGAACAAGTGCTGCATAGCCTAAAGCTTTATATTGATCTGGTTGATTCCCCAAAGACAGAAGAAGATTTTCTGTTTCGTTGTCTAGTCAAGGCTTTGTGCCGAACTGATATCTTTCATATCTTTTTAGTCACACATTTGCCGATTGATCTGACACAGGTAAAGATATTAGAAGATTATTTTGATGTAAAAATTAATGTCATTCACGCTGATAAGACTGAAAGTATGCTGAATGATGAGTTAATCAATACACGAAAATTGTTATTTAAACACAAAGATGAGTGGCATAAAAAACTCTGTATTTTATTTGCTCAGTTGAATGCTCCACTCATCGCAGAAATTGGTCAATTTAGCCAAGCCCAAGCGGCGCATTTAATTGAGGATATGTTTTATTCAGAGCATATTTTTGAAAAGTTATCGGTCTATGCCGAATACATGCAAACCCGTATTCAAAATGGCGCCAGTTTTAAAATCTTGTCCACGATGTGATTGTATCGAATTGAATTTTAATATTTGAATAGGAGCAGACTCATGTCTCAGCAACAATCGAAATTCCCATACCTTGCAGTAGGAATCAGTATTCTATTAGGCTGTTTATTTCTTGTCTTTTTCTTTCTTGCTGTGAGCAATCAGCCTGATTATATGCCATCACAACAGAAACAGAATGCTTCGCAAGTTCAGTCATCCACAGCACCCCATAAATAATGAGCCATTATGGAAAAATATCACTTTTTTCTTACTGGTGATTAGAGCATTCACCAGTAAGTTTTTTACTTTCCATGATTATAATATTTGCGTTTAAGTGTCATAACGTCGAGGTGTAGTTGACGTCCAACGTTTGAATGCCCGAGAGAAGTTTTTAGTATTGCTATAGCCCAGATGATCTGCAATATTTTCGAGGGATAAATTGGGATTTTTCAGGAGCTGAATGGCTTTTTCACATCTGACTTTTTCGACAAGTTCCCGAAAATTTGTGCCTTCACTTTCTAGTTTTCTCTGTAAAGCACGTTCAGACATTTGTAGCTTCTTTAAAATTTCAGTTAAGGGACTAATACCCATTGCTTCGTCATAGATTAAATCTTGTACGGTGCGATTAAAACTATTTTGTTCTAATAACTTACGCAGTTGAGATTTACATTCCTCTCGTGCAAAACGTTCTGCGATCGCGTCCGAATGAAGCAAAGGAAGATCTAAAATTTCTTTTTTAAACTCCAAACGAGTAATCGGACGATTAAATCTAACTTCTCCAGGAATTAAGGGGAGTAATTTATCAAAATAATCGGGTTTGCTAAATTGAACATCTGCATAGCCTGTTAATTCATGTCCTGATATATTTTTCCCCATTTTGGCAAAGCCTAATAAAAGTGCAATTTGGATGATCTCATCTAAATAATAAGCTTCAGTCTGTTCAAATAAGATAACAGCATATTGATCTTGAATATCAAGTTTGATGGTGTGAATACTGGATTGAAGCGAAATGAATTCTTGAGCGATATTTAGTGCTTGTCTGACATTTGCAGCTAACATTGCTGCCATCCCCATCAAGCCATGACAGGTAATGGTCATTTGCATACCCAGATAAAAACCAAACTCTAAAGGTGGTACGTGGGTGAGTTCAAGTGCCCGTTTCAAAATGTTCATCACGATTTTAGCATCAGCACGCCATAAGGGCTGTACAAGTTGATCAGGATCAAGACCTGAATCCTTTAATAATTCATTCGCAGAAATATTCCAACGTGAAACCACATCAACGATGAGGGCGATATACGTACCTGGAACGGTCTTTTCTACTTCTTTTTTCATCATAATTATGCTGTCGGAAAATGATACTAAAATGGCTTGCGAAGAACTATTACAGCATTTTTTTTTATTTAAAAATAGCCGCATCAGACATCTAGCTTTGCAGTTGATAATTCTATCGTTACTGCTATTTGATATGTCTCAATAAATTAAAAAAACGGCATTAGGATTAGTATGAAAAAAGGGATTTTGATTACAGCCTTTATCTCAGTATTTTCAACTGCTGCACAAGCGAAAGTTGATATTTGTGTATTCGATTTACTGGGTAAGGCGGGCGAGTCTTATAAAATTGTAGAAGAATGGGCTTTAGCTGCAAAAATATGGAATGCAGAGCTTAATCTTATTCCTTATCAAGATGAAGCCAAAGCACAAAACGATTTTGAAGCAGGGAAATGCGATGGCGTATCCATGACTTCAATGCGCGCACGTAAATACAATAAATTCGCAGGTTCAATTGATGCATTAGGCGCGATTAATAGTAATTCAATTGCACAGAAAGCGATTAGCTATGTATTAGACCCTCGCAATAAACACAGATTAGTGACAACTGTAGCTGGAGATCAATTCGAAGTGGCTGCAATCGCTCAAATTGGTTTGGCTTATGTATTTGTCAAAGATAAAAGTATTAACACTATAGAAAAAGGCAAAGGCAAAAGATTTGCTTATTTACACTATGATCAAGCGCAAAAAATGATAGTCGATCGACTAGATTTGGTGGGCGTGCCTTCAGAAATTTCAGATTTTGCGAAGAAGTTTAATAATAACCAAGTCGATGTAATTGCAGCCCCAGCATATGCTTACAAGCCTTTAGAAATTAGTAAAGGTCTGGGAAGTAATGGCGCTATGTTTGATTTTCCCGTCATTAATTTAACAGGTGACATCATTATTCGACCTGAAAAATTTCCAGCAGGATTTGGATTGAAATCAAGAGCTTGGGCAACGAAGCAGTTATCTAAAAACTTTGCCACCATTTCCCGTTTAGAAGCTGAAATTCCAGCGAAGTATAAACAAAGTCTTTCCAGTGAAGATAAACGCCGTTATCAACAAATGTTGCGTGATGGACGAATGGAGCTGACCAAACTTGGAGTGTATGACCCAGTCATGATGGGGGTTTTAAAACGTGCACGTTGTACGGTTGAACGCACCAATTTTGAATGTTCATTGAGTGGTGAATAGCTCAAAGATTTGTTTAAACATTGAAAATGCTACAAAGAAAAGCTGAGGTTCATATGAATGCGCACACGCAGCATCACAAACTGGTTGCACGATCTGTAAAGTTTGATTTTTCCAACTCTCCAGTACAATGGATTCCAAATGATGCAATCTGTTCACACTTGATCAATGGAATTAATTTAATCTTACCTGCGGGGGAGTTTTGGTTCTGCCGTGTTTATAACAAAGCCTTACCTTATGTAAAAGATCCTATTTTAACAGATGATGTAAAAGGATTTATTCGACAAGAAGCGACCCATGCACGTGCACATCAAAGTGCTCAGGAGTTTTTGAAACATCATAACTATGATTTAGAGCCTTCATTTAAAAAAATTAATTGGATTTTTAGTGTGCTACTCGGAGAAATTCCATTAGGGATTAAGGCATTAGATATTCAAGCTTTGGCACACTTTTGGTTAATTACGCGTGTGGGCGTAGTTGCAGCGATTGAACATTTCACAGGCGCACTTGGGCAATGGTGTATGGATAACACATCATGGGACGAGGCTGATCCGGTCATTGCAGATATGTTCCGTTGGCATTTGGCTGAAGAAGTGGAACATCGTTGTGTTGCATTTGATTTATTTAAGGAAATTCTACCAAATCCTGTACTTTTTTATCTTTATCGTCAGTTTTTAATGCTGCTGGTTTTCCCTATTTTTATTTATTTGCTAGCCGATATTGCACGTGACTTAGGTAAACAAGATCCAGACATCAGTATTCGAAAAATTTTTAATCGAAATTTTTGGAGATTATTGCCGATTTATCAAAAACAGGCGAAAGCAACCGACAATGGCCCCACATTGACATTTTTAACTCAAGCAACGATGCGTTGGATTTCCCCTCGATTTCACCCAGAAACAGAAGGCGATACACAACAAGCTTTAGATTATTTAGCACGTTCAGCGGCTGTTCAGGCACTGAAATAATCGTGTTTAAGGTGGCTAAATAACCACTTCATTTAATGTTTTATAAGGAAACGAACGTATAGTTTGTTGAAGGATGGAAAAATGAAAAAGATTGTACTTGCAATCACAACTGCTTCAATTTTAAGTGTGTCAGCCTCAACCCAAGCTGCAATTGATGTCTGTGTTTTTGATATCTTAGGGAAATCAGGTGAAGCTTATAAAATGATGCAAGATTGGGCATTGGCAGCCAAAGGCTGGGGCGCTGATGTTAACCTGCTTGCCATTACGGATGAACAGGTTGCAGACAATAACTTTAAAGCAGGAAAATGCGCGGGTGTTGCAATGACCGCTATGCGTGCTCGTCCTTATAATAAATTTGTAGGTTCTATTGATTCTCTGGGTGGTGTACCAAGTGATGAGATTGCGAAACGTGCCATTACTTTTGTTTCAGATCCACGAAATGCTGCGAAAATGACGACTAATCTTGGGGGTAATAAATATGAAGTGGTCGGCATTTCGCCACTAGGTTCTGCTTACATTTTTGTCCGAGATAAAAGTATTAATTCAATTGAAAAAGCGGCAGGTAAGAAGTTTGCTGTATTGGGGTATGACGATGCACAAAAATTAATTGTACAACGTGTTGGAGCGCAAGCCGTACTTTCAGATATTTCTAACTTTGCTGCGAAATTTAACAATGGTCAGGTGGATATGATCGGCGCACCTGCTTATGCCTATAAACCATTAGAGTTGAGTAAAGGCTTAGGCACTAATGGAGTCATGTACAATTTTCCTGTACTTCAGGTGACGGCAAATCTAGTGATTCGTCCTGAAAAATTCCCAGCAGGTTTTGGTCAAAAATCTCGTGATTGGTCGGTTAAGCAACTACCTAAAATCTTTGCAACGATTAAACGTTTAGAGTCAGAGATACCAGCAAATTATAAAATGAATTTAACAGCAGAAGATAAGTTGAAATATCAAAAAATGATGCGTGATGGTCGTATTGAATTAACTCAGCGTGGCATTTACGATGCGAGCATGATGTCAGTTTTAAAGAAAGCACGTTGCTCAGTGGATAAAGCAAATTTTGAGTGCGCTTTAGCGGGTGAATGAATCTACTCATTTTAATTAATGATAAATAAAGCTTAGATCACTCTAAGCTTTATTTTTTTGTATATAAGAAAAGCTATAAAACAAATCAAGAATAGAAAAGAAATACAATTCATGTTAATTCTATTTATAGATCAAAGGTTAAAAAGTTCAGATAAAGGCAATACGATGGATAACTCAGAACAAACCATTCATAAGCAAGAAAATACCAGTTTTGCACGAATTGAACCTTATACCCAACCTGCCGGTGGATGGGGGGCATTGTTAAGTGTTGCCCGTAATCTAAAAAGGCAGGATATTTTAAAAAAAGGTTCAATTACTTTACTGAATATTAATCAACCTACAGGTTTTGATTGTCCAGGCTGTGCATGGCCTGAGAAAAAGGATGCACATGCTTTTAACTTTTGTGAGAATGGTGCCAAAGCAGTTGCTTTCGAAGCAACCAGTAAAACGGTAAGACCTGAATTTTTTGCTCAACATACGGTTAGCTGGTTATCCGAGCAGAGTGATTTTTATTTGGAAGACCTTGGACGTTTAACCGATCCAATGCGTTACGATCCTGTGACAGATAAATATGTGCCGATTTCTTGGGATGAAGCTTTCCAGTTGATTGCCAAACATCTTCAAGCACTCGATCATCCTGATCAAGCGGCATTTTATACGTCTGGTCGTGCCAGTAATGAAGCGGCTTTTTTATATCAACTTTTTGTGAGAAGCTTCGGAACCAATAACTTTCCTGATTGTTCCAATATGTGCCATGAAACTACTAGTGTCGGCTTAAAAGACGCTATTGGTTTAGGCAAAGGTACGGTTATTTTGGATGACTTCGATCAGGCTGATGCTATCTTTAGTTTCGGGCATAATCCAGGCACAAACCATCCACGTATGTTAGCAACTTTGAGAGAGGTCTCAAGACGAGGTGGTAACATTGTTGCGATTAACCCGATCAAAGAACGCGGTTTAGAGCGCTTCCAAGATCCGCAAGCACCATTGGAAATGATGACCAATGGTAGTACGCCAATCAGCCGTTACTATTTCCAACCTAAAATTGGTGGTGACTATGCATTGATGTTTGGGGTGATGAAGCATTTATTGGAATGGGATAGAAAGGCACTGGCTAAAGGAAAATCAAGTGTTTTTGATCGTAGCTTCATTGAAATGAATACGATTGGTTTTGATGAAATGTTGGCTGAGATTGATAGTACGGCATGGTCTGAAATTCATAAACATACGGGGCTTTCACCTGAGCATTTAGAGTCAATTGCCAAGATGTATTTGGAGGCAAAAACCGTCATTTTCTGTTGGGGTATGGGAATTACCCAACACAGGCATGGTACAGCCAATATTCATATGCTGGCGAATCTTATGTTAGCAAGAGGACATATCGGACGGCCAGGTTCGGGGCTTTGTCCAGTTCGTGGACATAGTAATGTGCAGGGCGACCGTACTATGGGTATCAATGAAAACCCAAGTGATAAGCTACTCGATAGTATTGATCGCGTATTTGGCATCAAGTCGCCGCGTAAACATGGTTTTGGCGTGGTCGATACCATCAAGGCGATGTACGAAGGCGATGTCAAAGTCTTTATTGGTTTAGGAGGCAACTTTGCGGTCGCAACGCCTGATACACCTTATACCCAAGAAGCTTTACGTCGTTGTAATTTAACGGTCAATATTACCACCAAGCTGAATCGTAGCCATCTGGTGTGTGGTCAAGATGCATTGATGTTACCTTGTTTAGGTCGTACCGAAGTGGATATGCAAGTGCATGGACCACAAGCGATTTCAGTAGAAGATTCGATGAGTAATGTGCATCTTTCAGCGGGACGTAATCCACCGATCTCTGAAAATATCTTGTCTGAACCCGATATTGTGGCACGTATGGCGGAAGCAGCATTGCCTGAGAGTCATGTGAAATGGCGCTGGTATATTGAAAGTTATGACCGTATTCGTGACTCGATTGCCGAGGTTTTTGATGAGTTTCATGACTTCAATCAACGGGTTTATCAACCGAGTGGTTTCCATTTAGAGCATCCAGCCAATCAGCACGTCTGGAACACACCAAGCGGCAAAGCACAATTTTTGATTACGCCATTGGCCGAAGTATATGAAGACAAAGAAAATCAGTATGCTGCAGCTTATAGTGAGCAACAAGTTTATACCTTGATGACGACACGTTCGCATGACCAATATAACACTACATTATATGGTTTGGATGACCGCTATCGTGGTGTATTCGGGCAACGTCGAGTGTTATTTATGAATCAAGCAGATATCGATGCAGCAGGCTTTGAGGCTGATCAGTGGGTCGATATCCAAAGTGTCTTCTCGGATGGGGTTAAACGGATTGTCCATAGTTTCCGTATCGTACCTTATAACATCCCGCAAGGCAGTCTGGCGGCTTATTATCCTGAAACCAATCCATTGGTAGCATTGGGCAGTCATGATAAATACGCCAAAATTCCGGCATCAAAAAGCATCCCTGTAATCCTGCATGCGGGTCAGGCGCCTGAACATTTTAACTTAGCGATTGCAGTTGATCCTGAACACGCTAATGAACGCGTTAGTGGCGCATAGTTGCACGGATAGCGAAGAGGTCAATTTTGGATACCAAAACACGTGGCTATGAAACAGTGCAAGTGCATCGTTTTCATCAGGATCATTCTGAAGATGAAATGGATTATATCGTTCAGGAGTATCCTGTTGCGCTGATTTATAATGGAATTTCTCATGCGGTCATGATGGCAACGCCATCAGACCTTGAGGTGTTTGCCAAAGGTTTTAGTCTTTCGGAAGGGATATTACATAGTCTAAGTGAGCTATATTCACTTGAGATTCGTCACAATGCATTAGGGGTTGAAGTCGATATGACGATTTCCTCTCGTGCATTTATAGCGCTCAAAGAGCATCGCCGAATGATGGTGGGACGTACAGGTTGTGGTTTATGTGGGATTGAGAGTTTAAAACAACTCTATTCCAAGCTCCCGTTGGTGAGTAGTAAAGTTTCATCTGTGTGGCTTAATCAAATTCCAAGTGCGATTGCTCAACTGAAAGCCAGACAAAAAATTAGTGAACTCACTGGTGGCGCACATGCCGCGGCTTGGGTAGTGAAAGGACAAATTGTGGCGCTCTTTGAGGATGTCGGGCGACACAATGCTTTAGATAAATTACTCGGCCATCTGGCAGAGCAAAAGTTGAATGTTGCGGAGGGTTTTGTGGTGATGACCAGCCGTGCCAGTTATGAGCTGATTCGCAAATGCGTACAATACAATATTGGACTATTGGCGACAATTTCTGCACCGACCAGTATGGCGATTGAGATGGCCAAAAAATTAAATCTGACCTTGGCCAGTTTTTGCCGTGGAGATAGCTTTGTTTTATACACGCAATAATAGTAAAAATTTGTGATTTGCTTGATTTCTAATGCATTGATTTGTGTAGGATATGAGCATTAAGTTTTTTTATTCCCAAATATTATGAATACACCTTTAAGACCTCAACCTGTGATCAACAATCTTTCAGGTGAAAATGCTTTATTTATCGTACTTGGAATCAATACCAATCCTGATCATTCAGGGGTGATAGATTTTCTCGCTAATTTCTCAGCGTTGGTCCGCAGTCTAACCAATCGTTTTCCAAACAGTAATTTTAGTGCTTCGGTGGGGATCGGCTCAAATGCTTGGGATTTGCTGTTCCCAGATTTAAATAAGCCGAAAGAACTGGCACCATTTCAAGAGATCAAAGGGCCAAGACATACTGCGGTCGCGACAACAGGCGATTTATTCTTTCATATTCGTGCCAATCAAATGGCGATTTGTTATGAACTTGCCTCAATTTTGCATGAGCAATTAAAAGAGGATACCTATCCAATTAGTGAGACCAAAGGTTTTAGATACTTTGATGGTCGCGCGATTATTGGCTTTGTGGATGGGACAGAGAACCCTGAGCATGAAATTGCCAAAGAGATTGCTTATGTCGGTCAAGAAGATGCCGAGTTTCTGGGCGGTAGTTATGTGTTTATTCAAAAGTATTTACATAACATGGAAATGTGGAAAGGCCTAAGTACTGAAGAACAAGAAAAGGTGATTGGTCGAAAGAAATATGATGACGTCGAGCTTGGCGATGATATCAAACCACAAAGCGCACATAATGTCGCAAGTAAGGCACATGATGCTGACGGGAACGAGCTTAAAATCTTAAGAGCCAATATGCCATTTTCCAATCCAACAGAAGGAGAATATGGCACGTTCTTTATCGGATATTCACGTTCTTTTAATATCACCAAAACCATGCTGGAGAATATGTTCTTGGGCAAGGAAACGGGGCATATCGATCGTTTACTCGATTTTAGTACCGCAGTTTCTGGCAGCTTATTCTTCGTTCCAACCTTTGATTTTCTCGAAGATTTAGGCGAGTAAGCTTGATCCGCTGAAATGAATACGTTTATTTCAGCGGGAAATATTTATTGGTTAATTAGATATTGTTGTAACTGAACACGGAATGGATCTGGGATACGACCTGATTTTTGCGTGCTGAAATCGAAATACACCTGAACCGCTTTGCCACGCGCAACGCAATGCTCATTTTGCCAAGCTTCATGTGCAACAACGAATGAAGAATTGCCGATATGCTCAATCCAAGTTTTGATTTCGATATCAGCGCCGTAATAGATTTGGGCAACAAAATCGACTTCAACCCGTGCCAGAATCAAAGGCAGATTTTTGATTTCCATGCTTGGGTTAAATAGACGGAAAACTGGTTCACGCGCAGTTTCAAACCAACCTGTGATGACAGTATTGTTGATATGTCCGAAAGCATCGGTTTCATAGAATCTGGGTGTAATCGAAAGTGTAAACATAGATCAATGATTATTTCCTCATTTAAACCCAAATACTATAAGGGCTGAGTGAGTAAAAATCAGCCCAAATAATCGACTTAAGCGTTTACGAAGCCCGAGATAAGCCACCACCTAAAGCTTTATAGAGTTCGATCTGGTTATTTAATTTGGTTTGTTCCAGCATCAATAGACCTTGCTGAGCTGCATAAGCAGAACGTTGCGCATCCAACACGGTCAGATAACTGTCAATGCCTGCTCTAAAGCGAGCCGTAGATAATTTATAGGTAGTATCGGTTGCTGAAACCAAACGGCGTTGAGCACTCAAGCGATCTTCAATATGGGCACGGGCAGCAAAGGCATCATTAACCTCTCGGAAAGCAGATTGAATGGCTTTTTCATAATCTGCCAGTGCAATTTGTTGCTCTGTTTCAGAAATTTTAATATTGGCTTTACGCGTTCCCCAATCAAAAATCGGAAGATCAATACTTGGCCCAACTGACCAAGAGAAACCTCCTGATTTAAATAAATCTTTGAGATCTGTCGACGCATATCCTGCTGAACCTGTCAGACTGATGGTCGGGAACATGCGTGCTTTCGCTGCACCAATATTTGCCCCAGCAGCAAGCAGCTGATATTCAGCAGCTTTTAGGTCTGGACGATTATTGAGTAAATCACTGCTTAAGCCTGTTGTAAAAGTGCTTTCAGCACTAATACTTTTCACGGCATGATTCGGTAGGAGATTTTGGGGAATAGCTTGACCAGCCAATAGATCCAGTAGGTTTTGTGCTTGTGACACTTGGGTCTTATAGGTCGCTACATCATTTCGGGCTGTTTCAACCGAAATCTGCGCCTGACGTAAAGGAACTTCACTATCAATCCCTACATCAAAGCGTTTTTTGTTGAGGTTATAGGAATCGAGTTGTGCTTTTAAGGTCTGCTCAGCCAGATTTAAATTGGCCTTTGCATAGGCATAATTCAACCATGCTTGGCTGACCTGACTCACTAAACTAATTTGAGTGGCATCTCTGGCACTTTGGGTGGCGAGGTAATTATTCAGCGCTGCGTCTTTTAAATTTTGTACACGGCCCCAAAAGTTTAACTCATAAGCAGTTACGCCAAGTCCCACCTGAAAGGTGGAATAAGGATTATTTGGATTCACAGTATGGTTGACTTGTCGTACGGCACTGCCAGTTGCTCCGATGGTCGGTAACTGGTCATTCTTGCTGATTTGATATTGTTGTTGTGCACGTTGGATATTCAGTGTTGCAGTACGTAAATCACGATTGTGATTTAAACTGATTTCGATCACTTTTAATAAACGTGAGTCAGAAAAAAATTGTTGATAACCCTGATTGGCAATCGAAGTCCCAACCGTGGTTTGAGAAAAATTTTGTGGAATATCGGATTTAATCACAGGTTTTGGTGCCTGCATATTCATACACGCTGTCAAGGCAATTGAAAGCGTAGAGACAAGTAGGCCACGAGATAAGACAGTCACATTAGACATGGTCTTCTCCAAATAAGATAAGAATGAACGCAGAGGAGGAGTTAGAGGAAATCCATTGATTCCCTCTGCTCAATGTCATTTAAGATGGTTTTTTTTGCTTCGAAGAAAACAGTTTTTCAACTGCACCCAGAATGAAAATGAAGAAGACTGGGACAAAGAAGACCGCCAGAATTGTTGCTGAAATCATGCCACCAAATACACCTGTACCTAAGGCATGCTGTGTTTCTGAACTGGCACC
Source organism: Acinetobacter modestus (assembly GCF_014636095.1). Lineage (GTDB taxonomy): Bacteria > Pseudomonadota > Gammaproteobacteria > Pseudomonadales > Moraxellaceae > Acinetobacter > Acinetobacter modestus. Next base: position 331,002 of record NZ_BMDV01000001.1, on the reverse strand, counting down.
AGAAGCGATCACCAAAGGAATCACACCACAGGTAAATGCAAGCGAAGTCATCAAGATCGGGCGTAAACGCAGTTTAGCTGCGGCAACAGTGGCCTCGACTAAACTCATGCCTTCTTCTTTCAGCATCTTGGCAAATTCGACAATCAGAATCGCGTTCTTGGCTGATAAACCAATAATGGTAATCAGGCCAATTTTAAAGAACACATCATTCATCAAGCCTCGAGACATAATCGCAACCACTGCACCAAAGATACCCAAAGGCACGACCAGCATCACCGAAAGCGGAATTGCCCAACTTTCATAAAGTGCAGCCAGAACAAGGAATACCACCAGCATGGAAAGGGCAAGTAAGAACGCCATCTGAGATTCAGATTGCTTTTCCTGTAAGGAAATACCCGTCCATTCATAACCGATGCCTTTTGGTAATTTGGCAATCAGGTTTTCCATTTCACGCATGGCATCGCCAGATGACGTATCAAAGTTCGGGATACCTGCAATACTCAACGATGGGCGACCGTTATAGCGGTTATATTGCTGTGGTGCTTTATTCCATTGCGGTGTGACCACTTCCGATAAAGAGACCAATTGCCCATTTGAACCCATGACTTTCAGATTCAGAATATCTTTTAATTGCATCCGCGATTTGGCGTCGACCTGTACAATCACTTGTTGCATACGTCCCTGATTCGGGAAGTCATTGATATACATTGAGCCCATTGACGTTGAAATGATGTCAGAAACATCTGCGAACTTCACACCAAGAACATTCAATTTTGCACGGTCAATTTTTAAAGAAATATTGTCGCCTTGCGGTAGACCCTCATTCCAGACCATATAGAACTTTTTATTCTTGGCTGCCATTTCCATTAACTGGTCTTGTGCAGCTAAAAGTGCAGGCATCCCTAGGTTGGCACGGTCTTGTAAGCGTAAGCTGAAACCTGAAAAAGTCCCAAGTTCATCAATGGCAGGCGGAAGCACAGCCATGGTTGCGCCTTCTTTACTATGTGTCATCGTTTCATTGACAGCATTCGTCATTTCGCTTGCACTTGAAGTACGTTCTTTAAAATCTTTGAGCGTGGTAAAGGCAATACCTACGTTTTGACCTGCACCACTGAAACCCCAGCCCATAATGGTGGTGTTACTTTTGACATCCGGATTGTCTTTTAAACTGTTTTCAAACTCATTGACCACGCCTCGCGTCCTTTCGGCAGTGGCATCAGAAGGTAACTGGAACGAAGTCAAGAACCAACCTTGATCTTCCTCGGGCATAAAGGCTGTAGGCCAATACTTCATGCCTGCAAACGTAAGGCCTGTAATGACCACAAAGATCGCCATCATTGGAATGCTGTGTTTGATCACTTTCAGTAGGATCAATTCATACTTTTTGGTGACTTTATCGAAGCTACGGTCAAACCATGCAAAGAAACCTTTCTTTTGATGATGTCCATCAATCGGTTTGAGGATGGTGGCACATAGTGCGGGAGTCAAAATCAATGCCAATAATGCCGAGAACAGAATCGACACTGACATGGTTAAGGTAAATTGTTGATAGATAATGCCGACCGAACCACTGGCAAATGCCATCGGCAAGAATACTGCGGCCAAAACCAAGGTAATACCAATAATCGGGCTGGTGATTTCCTTCATCGCCTTGGAGGTTGCTTCTTTCGGTGGCAGGCCCTCAGTTGCCATAATCCGCTCGACGTTTTCCACCACCACAATCGCATCATCGACGATAATCCCAATCGCGAGCACCATACCAAACATGGTCAGTACATTAATCGAGAAGCCTGCAAGCAACATCACCGAAAAAGTACCCAACAGCGCAATTGGTGCAACAATGGCTGGAATTAAGGTATAGCGAACATTATGCAAGAATAAATACATCACAATGAACACCAGAACCATGGCTTCAAGTAAGGTATGAATTACTTTTTCGATTGAAATTTTAACGAAAGGTGCAGTGTCATAAGGAATACTAAATTGCATGCCTTCAGGTAAATTGAGTTTTAATTCTTCAATTTTGGCTCGAACACCTTCAGCCGTTTTCACCGCATTGGCACCCGGGCTGAGCTGAATTGCAGCAGCCGTTGCAGGTTTGCCATCTTCTAAAATCGCAAAGTTATAGGCCTGTGAACCCATTTCTACATTGGCAACGTCAGATAGTTTAATGACACTACCACTAGTCTTACTTTTGAGACTGATATTTTTAAATTGTTCAACATCGCCCAACTGACCTTCAGCAGACAGGGGGATTGTGATTAATTGACCTTTGGCAGCAGGCAAATCACCAAGTCGACCGGGTGCAATCTCGACGTTATTTTCGCGGATCGCATTATTGACATCACTAATCGACAGACCGTAAGATACCAGTTTGTTTGGGTCGACCCAGATACGCATGGCTTTTTCTGCACCGAAGGATTGAACTTTACCTACGCCTTCAACACGTTTCAGTTCTTCGACCACGTTACGGACCAGATAATCACTCAAGTCAACTTCAGAATATTGTCCATTTGGTGAGTTGATTCCAACCAGCATCAGGAAGCCTGATGAAGAGGTTTCAACCTGTAAGCCTTGCTGGCGAACCACTTGAGGTAGACGTGCTTCAACAGCCTTGATCTTGTTTTGTACATCAACCTGAGCCATTTCAACATCTGTACCTGGTTTAAAGGTCGCAGAAATCTGGGCTGTACCTGAGGTATCTGTAGTCGCGCTATAGTAAAGCAGGTTTTTAACTCCAGATAATTCTCGTTCGATCAAAGTCACAACACTGTCATTGATTGTCTTTGGAGTCGCACCTGGATATACCGCGCTAATGTTGACTTGAGGCGGCGCCACACTTGGAAAGCGGGCAATCGGTAATTTGGGAATACTCAGTAGCCCAAATAAAATAATGAAAATCGCAATCACCCAAGCGAACACAGGGCGGCGAATGAAGAATTGTGACATCATCATTGAGCTCCTTGTATTGCAGGGACTTTCCAGTTGCTGATTTCAAGTTTTTGATTCGGCTGAATACGGTCTACACCTTCTACAACCACTTTATCGCCTGTTTTAAGGCCTTTATTGGCGAGGTAGAACTGATCATATTGTTGTCCCAACTCAATTGGGCGAATCTCTGCTGCACCTTTGCTATTGATCACATACACTTGTGGCTCGCCATTGATGTTACGTTGTACCGCTTGTGCTGGAATCAAGAGAGCTTGTGGAACAGAAGCACGGTCAATATTGACACGTACGTACATACCGGGAAGTAACTTTCTTTCAGGGTTTTGAACTTCGATACGAATGGTGACATCGCCAGTTTCTGGATCGACATTAATGTCTTCAAATAGCATTTTGGCAGTGACGTTATACGCCTGACCATGGCTATTTGAAATACGCACCGTTTTTTCATTATTGGCGGATAGCTCACCACTTTGTAGCGCAGCTTGTAAACGTTCGTATTCACTAATTGACTGTTTTACATCGACATAGACTTTATCAATTTGTTGTACGGTTGCCATGGTATTGGCATCACCTTGGCTGACCAATGCACCTTCAGTGACAAACGATTGTCCGATCCGACCCGAGATCGGGGCACGTACCGTGGCATATTGCAGATTTAGGTTTTGACGTGTAAGTAAGGCTTTCATCTGGGCAACATCAGCTAAGGCCTGACGATATTCGGCTTGGGCATTACTGACTTCTTGCTTACTGATCGCATTGCTTGGCAATAGTTGTTCATAACGTTCTAACTGAACTTTTAAACGCGTTACTTCAGCCTCAGCCTTATTCAGAGAGGCACGATTACTGTTCACATCTGCTTGGAAGGTTTCAGCATTAATTTTATACAGCGCTTGGTCAGCTTTGACTTCACTGCCTTGTCGGAATAACACTTTTTCAATAATACCGCCGACCTGTGGGCGAATCTCGGCAGTTCTGAAAGCCTGTACACGGGCTGGCAAGTTTTCACTAAAGTTGACCGCTTGCGGTTGAAGATTTAAAACACTCACTTTCGCAGGGGGCGTTTCAGCTGGCTTTGCCTCATCAGAACCACAGCCTTGTAATACAAGCCCGATGGATAAAAATAATGGAAGTAATAGATGCTTTTGCATTCTGTCCAAACCTTGGGAGTTTTTGATGCTGGCATTATTTTCCAGCTTTGTGTAACCAACATCGGGGAAGTGTGGAAAAAGTGTGGAGATAAACAGATAAATCAGCGTATGATGAATCGATTGTTTTATTGATCTAGATCGTTATGTTTGAGCATTCCTTTTCTTTCGATTGTCACGACAAACTTATTCTTGTGGTAGAGGATGAGTATGATATTGGAGATATTATTGAGCACTATCTCAAGCGTGAAGGGATGCGTGTCATTCGGGCAATGAATGGCAAACAGGCGATTGAAATCCATGCCGCACAAACAATCGATCTCATTGTGTTGGATATAAAATTGCCTGAACTGAATGGCTGGGACGTACTCAGCAAAATTCGTCAAAAGGCGCAAACCCCCGTCATTATGCTTACGGCATTAGATCAGGAAATTGATAAGGTCATGGCATTAAGAATTGGTGCGGATGATTTTGTAGTCAAACCCTTTAATCCGAATGAAGTGGTGGCTCGTGTTCAAGCAGTGCTTCGACGAACACAGCAGAGTCAGCAGGTACTTAATAGAAATCTAAGTTATAAAAATATTGAAATTAATACCGATATTCATAGTGTTTATATTCATCAGCAACATAAAAAAGTAATGCTAAATTTAACCTTAACTGAATATAAAATCTTACTGCAAATGATTGATCACCCTCATAAAGTATTTACTCGTAGTGAGCTTTTAAATCATTGTCTGCCTGATAGTGATGCATTAGAACGTACAGTAGATAGTCATGTCAGTAAATTAAGAAAAAAATTAGAGGAGCATGGATTGCAGCAGATGTTGATCAATGTTCGTGGTGTCGGTTACCGACTAGATCATCCACAAGAAATATAGTGTAGTCAAATGATCAACAGGCAAGTTATTTGGAAAAAATGTTATGAAAAGTCACTCAGGAATCAGTAAACAGCTCTTTATTGCCTTAAGTATTGTGAACTTAAGTGTGACACTTTTTTCAGTTTTTCTGGGCTATTTCATTTATAACTATGCCATCGATGCGGGATGGATTACTTTAAGTTCATTACAAGAAGATTGGACGGAATTCCATTTTGTCGATTGGATTTGGCTATCTACGGTAATTTTTTGTGGCGGTGTCATTTCTATCATTATTGGAATGCATCTTGCCCAACGTTTTATTAAGCCAATCAATTTCTTGGCAGATGCAGCAAAAAAAATTAGTCAGGGCGATTTATCCGCGCGGGCTGATGACAGTCAAATTCATTCTACTGAAATAGCTGAGTTGATGCATAACTTTAATAGTATGGCAAAACAATTAGAAAGTTCTGTTAAAAATGCCCAACTTTGGAATGCTGCAATTGCGCATGAGTTAAGAACCCCTATTACGATTTTGCAAGGACGTTTACAAGGTGTTTTAGATGGTGTTTTTAAACCTGATGAAATCTTATTTAAAAGTCTATTAAATCAAGTTGAGGGTTTGTCTCATCTTGTTGAAGATCTTCGTACACTGAGCCTTGTTGAAAATCAACAGCTACGATTAAATCATGAATGGGTCAATATTCAGGACAGCGTTGAAAAAGTATTAAAAATATTTGAACAAAGATTCACTACAGCAAATTTAACTGCTGAACTGCGAGTAGCGACGACTCTTATTTTTTGTGACCGACGACGTATTGAACAAATATTAATTGCTTTATTTGATAATGCTGTTCGATACACAAATGCAGGCACAATTAAAATTTCTTCAAGTAGCACTGCTAAAGAATGGATTTTAAACATTGAAGATGAAGGGCCGGGCATTCCTCAAGAATATCAACAAGATTTGTTCAATCCTTTTTTTAGATTGGAACAGTCAAGGAATAAAGAATTTGGCGGTACAGGTTTAGGTTTAGCTGTTGTATATGCGATTGTAATTGCGCATAAAGGTTCAATTGAATACAGCAATCCAAATCAGAATAGTGTGTTTATCATTAAGTTACCGATAGAAAAAGATCATATATAAATTTTTTGAAAGTTTAAAATTTAGTTTGTAATTTTTCTTAATCTAAGTTGTTGATATAATTTGTATTTTACTAATGGTGAAAATGAAAATTAGAAATGAAAAAAATTTAATCAATCTTTAATCATTACCAGATTATTATTTAGACATAACATTGATCTAGAAGTTTTTTTACCACTTGGTAAAACCAAATAAAAAAATCACGTTTTTGTCAATTTATGTGTTCAAGTCGATATTTTTGTAGTATTCTTTTGTGAAAATTGTCAATAAATTCGTACAATTTGTCAATAAGAAATCTATCTTTACATTTTTTGTGGGTTCTGAAACATGATAAGCCGATTCAAGAAAAGTGCTGTCTCAAAAACTTCATTTATCGCTTTATTTGGCTTATTTGTTGGATTTCATAGTTCTATTGCATTTGCTCAACCTAAAGCAGGAAGTAGTATCACAAATATTGCAAGTGGTGACTTCTATGATGAACAAGGTAATTTGCAAGTTATTAATTCAAATGCAGTTATTTTAACTGTTCAACCAATTTACTCTTTAACTTTACAAAGTAATCAACAAAATATCGGGACTATTGGAAGCAAAGTTAACTTCCCGCATGTTTTAACCAACACTGGTAACATTGTAGACGACTATAAATTAAGCCTTACTCAGTTAACGAATGATCAATTTAATTTAGATAATGTAGCCGTTTACATCGATCGGGATCAGAATGGCGAGCCTGATGATAATAATAATTTACTGAATTCAACCACAAGTTTTCGTTTAGAAGCTGGCGAGTTTGCCTCATTAGTTGTAGTTGGAAGTATTCCAACCAACGTAACTGCAAATAACGTCGCTAATTTTACTTTAACAGCTACAAGCCAGCATGATAATGCGATCGCTATGACTGTAAGTGATACAGCAAAAGTTGTGGATGATGCTGTAATTCAAGTGACGAAATCACAAAATATCAGCACAGGTAAAACTGGCACGGAAATTACTTATACCTTAGCTTATACAAACACGGGTACTGCGGCAGCAAGACTCGTATTAAGAGATATCTTAGCTACAGATGTAACATATAAATCGGGTAGTGGTAGTTGGGGGAATGGTTCAGGATCGTTAACTGATGCTGATGATGTTGAGACGGGTGCAAATGCGCCAATAAAATATAAAGTGAGTAATGGGCAAGTAGATGTAGAGCTTGCAAGTGTGGCAGCTTTAAGTAAAGGCACAGTAAGTTTTAAAGTCACTGTGAATGCGAATGCTGCCGAAAAAGTTGCCAATACCGCCGACTATCAACAATACAATGCATCAAATGCTATTCTGAAAAATACGCTAACGAATACTGTAATTTTTAACGTTCAGCAAACCTTAGGTGTGGTACTTAACTATAGCCCAAGTAACGCGAATGATGATGGCGAGCCAAACGGTGGTTTGAATAACTTACAAATCCAAAATAATACTTTTGGTGGCGTAGCAAAAGAAGTCCAGTTTGATAATTATGTTTGGAATACAGGACAGGCGACTGATACTTATAATTTAAGCTTCGTTAAAAGTAACGTACCAAGTTGTGCTGTAGTTCGTTTATATCATGCAGATGGTCGTACATTGCTGACAGATACTAATGGCGATGGTGTAATTGATACAGGCGGATTGGCTTACGGCACTTCAAAAAGAATTAAATTAGGGGTTTATTTCCCAGCGAATTGTACTTCTACAAGTACAATGGATTTCGACATTACCGCAACTTCCGTAACAGATACTAGTGTAAAAAATAGTACGCGTGATCGATTAGTCAATACAGTTGCTGTGGGCGAAAGCGATTTGTATAACAGTAACAATTCAGGTGTGGGAGTTGGAAACGTTACTGGTTCAGGTGGGCAAGCTTTATTGGTGAAAAATGCTGTAAAAGGTGCAACAGCTGTTTTCCCACTTGTTATTCGAAATAATAGCACGGCCTCAAATAATTATAATTTGTATGCATCGAGTACAACGATTGACATTAATAGTATCAATACGACGTTACCAACAGATTGGGTAGTGAAGTTCTATAATGGTGATGCAACATGTCAAACGTTACAGGGAGAAATTACCAGTACTGGCAACATGGCGGCTGGAACAACTAAACAGTATTGTGCTGTTGTCACTGTTCCTGCGAATACGACTTTGACAAGTTTACCAATTTGGTTCGCTATGAAATCACCGATGAATGCTCAAGGTGACAGTATTAAAGATCAAGTTGATGTGGCTGTACGCAAGTTGACTTTAGCAAATGATCAACAAGGGCGGATTAATGTCGGCGGTACGGTTGTATATCTGCATACATTAAAAAATATGGGTACATTTGTTGAAGGTGATACAAGCGGAAAAGTAAGTCTTAGCGTAGTCCCTCAAAACATTAATGATGGTTTCACTTATACTTTGTATTACGATGCCAATAATAATGGTGTATTAGATACTACAGATCCGATCGCTACTGATTTGTCTATAACAGGTGGATTAAACCCTCAAAGTTCAGTTCAACTAATTTTAAAAGTTCAAGCTCCATTAACTGCAGTAAATGGTATTTCTAGTGCAGCAAATATCGTCGTCTCTGCCACGAATACAATCCAAGGTTTAACACTTACAACAATTCAAAATACAGATTTAACAACAGTTGATCCTACGCAACTTCGTCTGACCAAAGAACAGTCTAAAGATGAAGCATGTGCACTTATGAATGTTGCCACTGCGACCTATGCAAGTAACCCATTGACGATTAAGCCAAATCAATGCGTTACCTATCGTTTAACAATTAAAAATGATGGTTCAACACCAGCAGCGAATGTTGTGATTAATGACGTTGTACCTGCTTATAGTATTTTGCGAAATGCATTGCCGCCGTCAGTGAGTAAGGGTTCTGTAGCTGTGAGTGGAGATCAAATATCTGGAAATATTGGAGCACTTGCACCACAGGAGCAAGCAGCGTTGTATTTTTCTATTCAGGTTACACCTTAAGTTGGTCGGATGCTAAAAGATGAATATAATCAATACATTAGAAAATATCCGCAACAGCAAGATCACTTTAGGGATTTTGTTGGTTACTTTGTTGGGAGTGCATCAGTCTAGCTCTGCTGCTGTTCCTACACGCCAAATCATTAGTAATATGGCGATCGGTGAATACACTGAAGAAGGTTCAACCGTTGTCCAAGTCAGCCGTTCGAATTTAGTTCAAACAACGATTCTTCCAGTTTATTCTGTTAATTTAACGGCAAATAATACTAAAAATGTCGTAGCGGGTCAGACTGTATATTTTAACCATACTTTGACTAACACGGGTAATGAAGTCGACCAGTATACCTTTGCAGTGACAAATAATACTGGAGATAGCTATGACTACAGTAATCTATCTGTATTTTTAGATAAAGATAATGATGGCGTGCCTGATGGTGCAGCGATTACTTCTTATTCTTTAAGTGCGGGCGAGTCAGTTGGTCTTATTGTGGCGGCAAATGTACCGAGTGGAGCAACGGTTAGTCAAAATGGATCATTAACATTAACTGTAAATTCTTTAAATAGTGCATCTGAAACAAAGACCAATGTCGATACAGCAACTGTTACGAATCAGTCTGCTTTAGTTGTTCGTAAAAAGTTTTCTCAAACAAGCGTGGCAAATGGAGACGTTGTTACCGTTCGTTTAGATTATCAAAATTTAGGTAGTACAGCGACAGGCTCTGTAACTTTAACAGATACACTCAATTCAAATTTGGTTTATCAACTAAATGCTGGTGAGAATTGGAACGGTACAACTGTAAATCCAAGTACTGGGAGTAACGATCCAGCAGGAATCAATTACAGTGTGACATCAAATACTGTAACTGCAGTCATTAGCTCAGTACCAGCAAATACAACTGGCTATATTGAATTTAAAGTTAAAGTAAATAAAACAACTGCTGGACCAATTAATAATACCGTTAATTTTGGGTATGATCATGATAATAATACAACAACAGCAAATATATCTGATCTCAGTAACATAGCTGTACTTAATGTTGCTTCAATTTATGATGTCAAAATTAATGGTAGTGCAACTGATGTAAACAATAGTGCTACGGTTGTTGCTTCTGCTGCGGCTCAAGGTGGGGAGCTTAGCTTTAATAACTATGTTTGGAATAATGGTAATAATACTGATGTATTTAATGTAACAATGACAGGTAGTACATTTCCGACAGGTAGCCAAATTGAATTTTATCGTGCAGATGGCGTAACCCCATTATTAGATAGCAATGGAGATGGTATTCCTGATACAGGTTTATTATCCGCAGGTGTAAATTTACCAATCGTTGTTAAAGTACGTTTACCTAGTAGTTATGCTGTAACGACTGATACGACATTCGAAGTTTCACCTCAAGCTCAGTCTTTAGGTGATATTAGCAAAACGAGTTCGATTAAAGATCAGGGTAATTTACTTGCCACAACGGTAGCACGTTTAGTTGATTTGACGAATAGTCCTGAAAACAATGGTTTGGGTAATGGGAATGTTGATAACGCTGGTAATCCGTGGAAAATCGTGATTGCCGCAACAAGTACTAATCCTGTTGCGGGTGGGCAAGCAATATTTCCATTAAAAGTGAGCCATACTGGTATTGGAACTGAATATTTACTTAGTGCGAACTCGACGAGTAATTTTACAAGCTTAACTTTGCCTAATGGCGTGAACCGTGTTCGTTTTTATGTTTCTGGAAATGGTTCAAACTGTAATGTCATGGGTAGCGAAACAGGTAAAACCATCTATCTGAATAATGGTGAGAGTCAGTTAATCTGTGCTGTTGTTGAAGTGGATCAATTGAACAGTAGTGTAACTACACCGATCTATTTCCGCGCTCTTTCTACAAGTTTTGTAAGTGGTAATAATAGTAGTAATCCGAGCCAAGATATTATTATGGATGCGATTACTATTCAAAGTGTCAATTCTGTAGCTAAAGTAGAATTCACGCCAAATTTTCGTGGACAAGTCTCGCCATTAGGCACCGTCATTTATAGTCATCTTTTAATCAATAATACTGATGTTGATTATACAGGGAACTATAGTTTTCTTTCGAATAACGATCAGGTTGAGTTTAACAGCACTCTTTTCTATGACGTAAATGGAAATGGTGTTTTTGATGCTGGGGATTTGGTGATGAGAAGTTTAGCTGACTTGCCGGGTGGAAAATTAGCAGCACATACACAAGTCAAATTATTGCTTCAGGTTAAAAATCTTGTAGCAAATAATATTGCCCAAGCGAATACCACCACGATTAATTTAACGAATAATGCGAATGGTCAAGTTTTGGCATCAATTACTGATGTAACTACAGTGAATCAGAGACAATTGAAGTTGAGTAAGTTGCAAGCACGTGATTTTAATTGTGATGGCACAGCTGATGAGTCCTATACAACAAATAGTCTCAATATCGGTAAACAAGCAAATGGTCAAGGTCAGTGTGTTTTGTATAAGGTGATTTTAACCAATACAAGTGCTACTGCTATGAGTACTGCATTTACCTTTAGAGACATGACGCCTGCCTATACAGTTTTATCTCAATCGCCTATCTGCACATCATGTAGTAGTATGACGGCTCCTACAGTCGGTAATGCTGGTGCGGTTTCAGGAACATTAAATAGTGTAGCTGCAAACCAAAGTTATGAATTTAATTTCGGGGTGCGCTATGTGGGGCAGTAAGCAAAAAATGAAAAAAAATATCTCTAATTACAGCATGATGAATCATAAAGTTAGTTATATATATATTTTGGTTTTGTTTATCTTAACTTGTTTGATGTGTAGTCAAGCTGTATTGGCTGCTCCACCAACTATTGAGATTTATTCAGGCTCTGGTACAGGGCAACAAGGACCAAGAGCAGATACAACACCACATACGTTTTTGCTTAATAGAAATAACCCTTCAGATAACGTAAGTGAGGCTTATACGCCGACAACAACCGTTAGCTATACTATTACAAATTCCGTTTATAATACAGCAACTTATTCTGGTCAATCTGGGGCGAATAAACCAGAGTTAACGATGGGTGCAGCTGGAGATGCTACAAATGTAACAGCAGCAGATATTCTTAGACCACTGAATGCAATTGGTGGTGGTCAAGATCAAATGTTTGCCGCAAGCTTACAAAATGCGCCAAGTGGTTGTGTAAATGGGTCAGCCTGTTCAAGTACGAATGGCGGGATTAGTGCTGCGAATAATTATGGTGTAGCTATGTTTCTAATGACTAGAGGGCTTAGACTTGCGAGTGCCTCTAGTAATAGTAGAATAAAAATGGGAACTATCCAGGTAACTTTTAATAGACCTGTTACAAATCCTATTTTGCAAGCTGCGGGGATGGGGGCAACAGTAGGTAGTCTAGGCTTTGCTGCGGAGTTTACGTTAACAGGAAGTAATCTTTCGACATTACCTGTAATGAGTCGTTTGGCTGGGAGTAAAGAGTTAACTGTAAGTGGGAATGATATTGTTAATAATGCATCCAAAATTACAGCTACCAGTGGAAGTGGTGGGGCTAGTGGCAGTGTTTATATCAAAGGTAAAGGAATTACCTCATTAACATTTGATATTTATGTGCGTGGGGATGGTGGTGGAGCATGGGCCAACAATGGTGCAGATGCTTTCTTTTTTGGCCTCTCAAGTATGGATGCTGATAGTGATATTTCAATTGTTAAGAGTCAGCGCGTTGGGACATCAGGAACATTTGTACAGACCCAATTAAACAATGTTCCTGTTAATTCAATTATGCAATATCAATTAACTATCACCAATAATACGCCATCAGGTGCAACATTGGGTGGGACAGTAGCAAACTTACCTTTTAATGACACACTTCCAGTCAGTTTAAAAAATGTTTCTCTTGTTGGAACACCTATTACGACACAGGGTACAGGGGGAACAAGTCCATCGGCTACATCTTGTACACCAAGTTTGACTGGTAATGACAATACAGGTTGGACAGTTTCGGGACTGTTTACGGGTGCAACAACAGCAACCTGTATAATCACGATTCAGGGTACAGCAACCGCAGCAGGTACGTTAACCAATACAGCAACAATAGAGTCAACCTCATCAAATACGCTAGTGAGTAGTTCTGTTAATGCCGTGATCGTTAACCCAACAGCAATTACTGGACGAGTATTTGTTGATAATAGCGGAACAACGCTAGATGCGAGTAAAGCATATAATGGCATACAAGATGCAGGTGAAGTTGGGATTGCAAATAGTACAATTCGTTTGATTGACTGTAATACTACTACACAACTAGCTTCAACAGTGACAAGTGCAAATGGTGATTATGCTTTCTCAATTGTACCAAGCTTGTTGCCATCATTATTTTGTATTGTTCAGCAGAATTTACCTGAATATATTTCTGTCAGTGGCACAACGGGCTACACCCGTTCATCAGATACAATTGCTTTAACCAAGACAAGTGCGACAAGCTATGCAGCAAATAATTTTGGTGATGTGATTATTAATGTTGTGTTGAATGAAGATGGGCAGCATACAGTTATTGCTGGAGATGTCACGGACTATCCTCACCGTTTAAGCACACAAATTCCAGTTCAACTCACTCAATTAGTACAGACTCAGACTCAGCGACCAAATGCTAGCGCCGATCAACCTTGGCAAGCATTGGTTTATCGAGATACGAACTGTAATGGTCAGGTAGATATGGGTGAAGTTGTATTTAACCCAACTGCTGCAAGTACTGTTCTATTACAGCCAAGTGCTGATATTTGTTTAGTACAGCGAGTTCATGTACCAACTAATGTTGCTGCTGGCGCACAACATATTGGAACTCTTCAAGCAAGTTACCAATTTGCTCTGACAAATCCGTCACAAACGATTTTAGGGCAAACGCTTAAACGTCAGGATGTGACACTTATTGGTAGTGCTGGTTTAACACTGACAAAAAAAGTTCGTGCAGTCGCAAGCTGTCCTTCGACTTCTTCCGATACAAATGCATTTGTAACGACTAATCAGGCTGCTAAGCAAGATTATTTAGAGTATGAAATTACCTATAAAAATAACAGTACCAAGAAATTACAGAACGTAAAAGTGAAAGATAGTTTACCAATTGGTACTAATTTTGGCAGTGTGAGTTGTAGCCTAACACCAAGTGGAAATACTTGTAATACAAGCCATTCTGGTGATTATCTTGAATGGAGCTTGACTGGATTATTAAATCCATCAGCTTCAGGTACTCTGAGATTTTGTGTGTCGCAATAGTAAATAATAGATAGAGTATGCCGAAAATATTATTTATTTGGCATACTTTGTGCGAATAGTTGGTATAGAAGTTGCTATTATTTGAACCAGTAGATGTTTTTTTTACAAAAAAGTGATTTTTTTCAACAAAAGTACATAAAAATGCTGTATTTTTGTAATGGTAAAAATTATTTGAACTTTGAGTTAAAAAACTGTTCAGAAATTTAGGATGTTGAGTTTGGAAACAATAAAGATGCATTTAAAAGATAATTGGAAAAAAGGTTTACTTGGTGCAGCTAGTTTGATTTTGGCGGTTAGTGTCTCTGCTGAAACTAAAGTTGCAAAAGATCCTGTATCTGTAGAATTAAAAACGTATCTCATTAGTGTAAGCACAGATGGGAAACCAGTAGCTAAGTTAGTGAATAAAGTGAAGCCAAACGATGTAATCGAGTATCGTGCAACGTATACAAATAATACATCAGGAAAAATTAAAAACTTAGCTGCTACGTTACCAATACCCGTAGAAACTTTATTTTTGGCTAAATCTGAGCCAGAAAACGCACAAGCAAGTACAGACGGTACAAATTTTGCCCCGATGCCTTTAAAACGCAAAGAGGGTAATCAAATGGTGAATGTTCCACTGAAAGATTATCGTGCATTACGTTGGACGATTGCAGAACTTCCTGCTGGGAAATCTGTAACGGTATCAGCACAAACGCGTATTAACAGTGACAAAACCAAAAATTAAACAAACTGACATTGAATATTCAACAGGGGTAAGTTCCGAATGTCAAATCAAACTCAACGTTTAAAACTAACGCAATTAGCAGCTTCGATTGCATTTGTTGCAGGTGGTGCAGCTTTCCTTTCTTCAGCACACGCAGCAGCTCCTAGTGCGGGCACAAACATTAGTAACATTGCATCTGCAAGCTATACTGATAGCAATGGTTCTAATAAAACTGTGACATCAAACGTAGTTACTACGACTGTATTGCAAGTAGCAAGTTTCACGTTGATCGCTGATCAAACTAAAACTGCTAACGCGAATGGTCAAGTATCTTTATCTCACACATTAACAAATACTGGTAATGGTAGCGATACCTTTAACGTAGCTGTTGCAAATAATGATACACGTGATAACACGACAGATAATTACGATTTCAGTGGTTTAAAAGTTTATCTTGATGCCAACAAAGATGGTGTTCCAGATAGCCAAACTCCTGTAACAAGCGTAACTTTAGCAGCAGGCGAATCTGTTAACTTAATCGTACAAGCAACAACAGCAAGCAACAACGTTACTGCTGGTGATCTTGGTAAGTTAACGGTTTCAGCAATCAGTGGTTTTGATGCAAGTGTAACTGCTAAAAACGTTGATACAGTTAAGATTACCAATGGCGCTGTAATTAGTCTATTAAAATCTGCTAGCGTTAGTAATGTAGATGCAACTTTATCAAACCCTGCGGCACGTGAAGTTGAATATGCTTTAGCTTATCAGAACACTGGTAACACGACTGCAACTAACGTTACAATTACAGACGTACTTCCAGCTGGTTTAACTTATGTTGCTGGTTCTGCTACTGTAAATGGTACTGCTGTAAACGATGGTACTGCTGATTCTGATGGATATAACTTCACTTCAGGAACGGCTACATTAGTTATTCCTACAGTTGTTGCAAACAGCAGTGGTGTATTGAAATTCAAAGTTCGAGTAAACCAAAATACTCCAGCTGGTATCATTACAAACATCGCTGAAGTGGATCCAGATGGTCCAGGTACAGAAGGTAAAACACCATCTAACCCGAACGATGTAACAGTGTTAGGTGTTAAAAAAGGTACAATTAACGACAGTACGACAGATGCCTTTGCTGATGGACAAGCTTCTACGGCTCCAGCTGATGACGTAATTACTAAGTCAACAACTCAAGGTACTCCAGTTACCTTTGGTGTTACTGCGGGTGGTGGTGAGCCAATCGTTGTACATAACACTGGTAATGTTACAGAAGCATTCAACATCACTGTAAACAAAAACTCTTTACCAGCTGGTAGCATTGTTGAATTATTCAAAGCTGATGGTGTAACGCCATTAACTGATACGAATGGTGATGGTGTTGCAGACACTGGTCCAATCGCAAGCGGCGCTACATACCAAGTTGTTGCTAAGGTAACTCTACCTTCTGGCTATTCTTCTACGACGCCAATCAGCACGATCTTAACTTCAACACCTGTTACTAATTCTACTGGTACAGATACAATTACTTTAGTCATTGATAAAGTCGTTGCATCTACAGTTGACTTACACAATGGTGATGCAACAAATAGTACTGGTACTGTTGTTGGCGCGTCAGGTAAAGATACTGGTCAATTTATTGATACTAAATCAACTAAACCTGGTCAAGCAACTAACTTCCCATTAACTATTGATAATAAAGGTGCAACTGGAGATAACTATAATTTATCTACATCACCTACATTACCAACGGGTTGGACAGTACAATATTACTTAGCTGATGGTGCAGGTAATCCAACAGGTGCTCCAATCACGAATACAGGTAATGTACCAAGTGGTGGTAGTGTTCAACTTGTTGCAGTTGTAACGCCTCCTGCAAATGCTCCAGCTGGTGATCAAGAAGTTATCTTTAAAGTTGCTTCTCCTGCTACTGGCTTAACAGATGTAATGTCTGATCGTGTAACAGTTGAAACTAATCGTATCCTTAGCTTGCAAAATGACCGTACTGGTCAAGTTGCACCAGGCGGTACGGTTGTTTACAAGCATACCTTAACCAACAACGGTAACATTGTTGAAGGTGCTACAGCTGGTAGCTTACCGTTTACACTTACGAATGACCAAGCTGCAAATGGTTGGGTAACAAGCTTATTCGTTGACTTAAACAACGATGGCGTGGCTGATGCTAATGAGTTAGTTACAGGTAATGATCTTGCTGCAGTATCTGGAAGTATCGCTCGTGGTGCATCTGTTAACTTACTCATCAAAGTTCAAGCTCCAACAAATGCAACTGCTGGAACACCAAGTGCAGTTGTATTGACGATCAAACCAACTGTTGTTGGTGGTCAGTCTGTTGCTGATCTAGTGAATACTGACTTAACGACTGTTACAAGTGGTCAAGTACGTTTAGTGAAAGAGCAATCTTTAGCAAACTGTTCAACAGGTGTTGCTGGTACTTATACTCAAAATACAGTTTCTGCTAAACCAGGCGAATGTGTGAAGTATAGAATTACTGCAACGAATGAAGGTAATGCTGACGTAACTAATGTTGTGATTAGCGATGCTACACCTGCATATACAACATTGAAAGTGATTGCAAGTGCATCTCCAGTAGCTACAAATGCGACATTGAGTACTTCAACTGCTGCATTAACTGATGGTTCAACAGGTACTATCGCTGCTGAGAAAACACCTCTTGTACCTAATACAAGTGCGGTATTAGAGTTTGTAATCAAAGTAAATAATTAATATTCATTAAGCAATTTCGATTGCTCAAAATGAACTGATTAAATATGTGGGCATTTGCGCAAAGCAGGTGTCCACAACAATAATTTTAAAGTTTTTTTATTTAGACTATTTAGTTGAAGGGTAGAGCGCTGTGCTACAACAGAAGCAAATTCGTGTAAGTCGAAACATGTCTTTCATGTTATCAACGTTGACAATATCGATATTGTCTGCGCAGTATGGTCACGCCGCGAATATTCCTGAAGTTGGTAGTACAATCCAAAACGTTGCTTACGCAACTTTTACAGCAGCAAATGGTAAAGAACAACAATCAGTTTCTAATACAGTCGAAGTTCATGTTTCAGCTTTATATGCTATTACTTTAACTACGCCACCAGTACTCGATGTCGAACCTAGTGTGCGAGTAATATGGGCTAATACTTTATCGAATAATAGTAATGCACCTGTTAATGTTCAGCTAGAAGCATTAACAATTAATGAATTAAACAATGTTAAAATCTACATAGATAGCAACAAAGATGGTCAATTTGATACAAATGATCAACAATTAACAACTAATGTAGCTTTACAAATTGGCCAAAGTGTCAATTTGTGGGTAGTTGCTACCACAAGTTCAAATTTAACCGAAGGTCAGCAATTTAATTTACCAATTAAAGCAACAGTTGTTGAAGATACAACAGCAATTGCAACCGCTACAGATAGTGCAATTAGCTATGGTGCAAAATTAGTTGCAACTAAAGAAGTACAACAAAAAACTTTTGAGCCTTCTGCAAGTGCAAATTATGACTTAAATTACACGCTCAATATTAGCAACGAAGGTAAAAAGCCAGCTAGACCAACCGATGTCATGGTGGATGGTCAAACACAAAAGATGGTTTTGTTGGTTGATGATTTACCGCCAAATACAACATTTAAATCTGCTTTAGTAAAAAATACTCAAGCCAAAATTTTATACAAGCTTGCCAATAATAGTTATAGCACTATTGCTCCAAGTGACGTTACACAGATCAACCAGCTTGTTGTCGGTTTCCCACAAATTGCTGCAAATACATCTGAGCAAGTTGATCTTGTTGTTAGTATGAACCGCAATATTGCAAAAACCACAGTAAAAAATACTTATAAAGTTTCATATGCTGTTACTGATAGTCAAAAAGATGTGTTATCAAACGTTGCATCTACTTTAGTTAGTGGCTCAGCAGATATTACAAATAATTCAAGTGATTTTAAGAGTATTTTGGCAACTGGTAGTGTAAATAAACCACTGAATATAGAAGCTAAGAATGCAAGTTGTAATGCTGATCGTTATAGTGCAGATCGTGTAAAAATTCGAATTAAATCAGCAAAAACAGGTGATTTAGAAGAAGTCATTGGTATTGAAACGGGACCAAATACAGGTGTATTTCGCTATACATTACCAACAACTCTTTCAGATAAAGGCATTCCATATGATGCAGTTTTGCAAACGCTTAAACGTGATAAAGTTGATATCAGTCTAACAGATTGTTTGGATGCGCAAGGCCAATCGACTGGAACGATTACCGACATTAATACAAGTGTGTTAATGGATCCGTATGGTACAGTATTTGATGCTAAAACTGGTTTACCTGTAGCCGGTGCTACAGTTACTTTATTGGATCAAAATGGTCAACCAATTGCTGATAATGTAGCATTTGAAATTGATCCTCAAACTGGTGATAAGATTTCTATTCCTGCAAAACAAGTTACTAATAGTGCTGGTGAATTTATCTACCCACTGGTGAAAGCAGGTACATATAGTTTTATTGTTGACACAAAGACTATTCCGGGTGACAAACATTATACTTTTATTAGTGATCGCAAGGTATATTCAAGTTTCCCAGCAGATAAAGCGGTTGATTTAAAGTGGTCTTATGCAGGACAGTTCACATTAAATAATGGTGACCCTGCACTCAATATTGATATTCCAATTGACCCTGAAGTGGATAATACGAATTCATCTTTATTTGTAAAAAAAGTTGCTTCAAATAAAACTGCTGAAATTGGTGAATTCGAAGAATATACAGTTAATGTTGCAAATCGTGGAACGGCAGATTCAACGAATGTTTCAATTACAGATACACTTCCTCGAGGCTTTATTTATGTTCAAGGCTCAATGCGTGTTGATGGTAAAAAGGTAAAAGATCCATTAGGTGGTAAGGGACCTTATTTAACACTTGGACTAGGTACACTCACTCCAAATAAAGAAGTTAAAGTACAGTATCGCGTTTATATTGGACCAAATGCACTCAATGGTGATGGTGTAAACCGTGTTCGTGCCAAAGATGCGAAAGGTATTGAGTCTAATGAAGCATCAGCGAAAGTAGAAGTCACACCTGGTATGATGATTTCTGACGGTTTTATTGTTGGTAAAATATTTACTGACTGTAATCGGAATGGTGTCCAAGATGCTGGTGAGATAGGTGTTCCTGGTGTTCGTATTTATCTTGAAGATGGTAGTTATGTTATTACTGATAGCGAAGGTAAGTATGATTTCTATGGAATTAGTGCAAAAACGCATGTTTTAAAAGTCGATCGTACAAGTTTACCAATTGGTTCTGAATTAGTATTAATAAATAATCGCCAAGCAGGTGATCCAAATAGCCGTTTTGTCGATTTAAAACGTGGTGAATTGCATCGTGCCGATTTTGCGATAGCTGAAGGTGTTGGTCAATGTTCAGAATCTTTAATTGAACGGGTGCTAGAGCGTAAAAAACGTATTGAACAAGATAATACAAATTTAGAGCAAATATTACGTTCTGATTTAACGATTGATCCAATTTTTTCTAAAGTTACGGATGTTCGTGGACAGCCATCTAGTGGCTGTATTTCAGCAGTTGGAGTTCAGGCGAATTGTAATCTTGATTTTTCAAAAGAACAAATTAAAGAAATCAAGCAAATACAATTTGAGCCAGAAAAGTCTGGTGTTCAACCATCTGTCGCTTTACCGAGTTCTTCAACTCTTGCTCTGCCAAATGAAGAGTCTGTAGATACTGTTAATCCTGCGAAAATGATTAATCTTGAAGCAGCTTTAGAAACGGCTGTGAATAATCAACTAGAAATTTTAAATCTTAAAGATGGGCAAGTATTGCCTTATCCTCAGACCTCTATTCAGGTTAAAGGTGCAGCAGGTACTCTGCTTGAGCTTTGGGTAAATGGAACTCGTGTTCCTGAAAAGCGCATTGGTAAACGTGCTGTATTGCCGAACATGCAGGTTTCAGGTTTAGACTTTATTGGTGTTGATTTAAGTACAGGTCACAACACCATCGAAGTACGTCAAGTGGATATGATGGGCAATACTCGAGACATTAAACGTATTAATGTTATTGCACCTGATCAGTTAGATAAGTTGCAACTTGAGCCGAGTAAAACGATTCCACAGGCAAATGGACGTGATCGTTTTAATGTTAATTTAAAAATTGTCGATCGACATGGTACGCTTGTCTCGAACCGTACACCTATCACCTTAGATAGTTCAATCGGTAAGATTGACTTAATAGACTTAGATCCAAAACAGCCGGGTATTCAAGTATTCGTTGAAGGTGGAACTTTACTTGTTCCAATTCAAGCGCCAATTGAAGCTGGTGAAGGAACATTATCGGTTGAAAGTGGTATCTTCCATTCAAGCACACCTATTCGTTTCTTACCTGATTTAAGACCGATTATCGCTGTAGGTATGGTTGAAGGTTCTTTTAATTTCAAAAAGTTTGACCCTAAAGAACTGAGTGGCATTAATTCAAATGATGGTTTTGAAGAAGAATTAAATGAGATTTCAGCTTCAAAAGATGGAAAGCGCAATATAACGGGTCGTGCTGCATTATTTTTGAAAGGTAAGGTAAAAGGTGAATACCTGCTTACACTTGCATATGATTCAGATAAAGATAAAAACCAAAGATTATTCCGTGATATTCGTCCTGATGAATACTATCCAGTTTACGGTGATTCTGCCGCCAAAGGCTTTGATGCTCAATCTACTAGTAAATTGTATGTTCGTGTCGATAAAGGACGTTCATATGCAATGTATGGTGACTACGTAACACGTACTGAAAATGATGAGGGCTTATCTTTAGGTCAATACAACCGTTCATTGACAGGTGTTCGTAGTACAGTAGAAGCTGATAAATATAAAGTTACTGCGTTTGCTGCACAGACAAATACACAACAAGTTGTGAATGAACAACGTGCTATGGGTATTTCAGGTCCTTATAGTTTAGGTAGTAGTGTTAATGCGCAAGACGTGCGTGAAAACAGTGAAAAAGTAGAAGTTATTACGCGTGATCGTAATAATTCGGGTTTAATTATTGCACGTACAAGTTTGACTCGTTTTACTGATTATGAGATTGATACTTTCAGTAATAGTATTTATTTGAAAGATCCAGTTCCAAGTGTTGATGCTGACTTAAACCCAGTATATTTACGAATTACAGTTGAATCTGATCAAGGTGGTGAAGAATATACGGTTGGTGGTGTGTCTGGTTCTGTAAAAGTCACCGATAAAGCTAAAGTCGGTGGTTCTTATGTGAAAAGTAATAACCCACTAACTCAAGATCAGTTAGCAAGTGTGAATACTGTCGTTAAATTTGCCAATGATAAAGGTAAATTCATTGCTGAGTTTGCTCGTTCAGAGAATATTAATGATGACTTAAATTCATCGACGTCAGATAATGTGAAACCAGATGCAACTGGTAAGTTATCGGGTGATGCTGCACGAGTTGAATTAAACTATTCTTATAAAGACTTGGAAATGAAAGTTTATCATAACCAAGCTGATAGAGAATTTTATAATACAGCGGCACCTATTACTGCTGGTCGTAAAGAGAGTGGCATTAAGGGACGTGTACAATTAAATAAAATCGGCTTAGCTAAGCTTGAAGCGATTCGCACAGAAGATCAGTTAAGTGGCGTAAATCAAGGTGTATCAGCAAGTATTGAACGGGCAATTAACCGTATTTTGGCTGTAGAACTTGGTTTAAAGTATTATGATGAGTCATCTAATCCAGCAACACTGAATACAACACAAGTTGCACCGTATCATGGTGTCACAGTTCGCTCTAAATTAATCAGTCAACTACCTTGGCAAGGTTCGAATGTCTTTGCTGAATATGAACAAGACATTTCTGAAGCGGATCGTCGTATTTTTGCGTTGGGTGCAAATTATCAAATTAATTCCAAACTCCGTGCTTACGCGCGTCACGAATTAGTTTCAAGTATTAACGGTCTTTATGATCTGAATAGTAATCAACGCCGAAATGTAACGGTATTTGGTTTAGATAGTAAATATAACAATAATGGAACAGCTTTCAGTGAATATCGTGTTCGGGATGGTATTAGTGCGAGAGAGGCTGAGGCAGCAATTGGTTTACGTAATCGTTGGGAACTTGAAAAAGGTTTTTATGCCAATACGAGTTTTGAGCAAACTAAATCATTATCAAATGCCAATAACTCAAATTCTGATAGCACAGCAGCATCTTTAGGTATTGAATATTTAAAGAACCCTAACTGGAAAGCAGTTGCTCGAATTGAAGCACGTTGGACAGATCAATCAGATACGATATTGAACAATTTAGGCGCTGCTTATAAATATTCGGATGATGTGACATTATTGGCAAAAAATGTCGTTAGCCTAACAGATAGTAAAAGTAATAGTGGAGGTGATCGTTTAGTAGATCGCTTCCAATTAGGATTGGCTTATCGTGATACAGAACACAATCGTTTTGATGCACTAGCTAAAGTTGAATATCGTTATGATGATAATAAAACTGATTTAAACAATCCGTATCTTAAACATGTTTATATTTTCTCGAACCATTTAAATTATCATCCAACGCGTGATCTTACATTGTCGGGTCAATATGCGGTGAAAAATGTGCAGGCTACATTCTCTGGTTTAGAGTCTACAGGTATGACACATATGTTCAGTGCAAGAGCTATGTATGACATCAATGAAAGATGGGATGCAGGAGTACACACAGGTGTATTATGGTCTGATATGAGTTCAGGGCGTCGAGTTCTCGTTGGTGGTGAGGTTGGGTATCTTGTTGCAGCAAACTTATGGTTGTCAGGTGGCTATAACTTCTCAGGTTATAAAGATGATGATCTGGTAGATAGTGATACTACAATTCAGGGCGCTTATGTTCGTTTTAGATTCAAGTTCGATGAGAATCTATTTGCTGGTAATAACGCTGGAATAAATTCTTCGAGAGAACCATAAACATGAAATATCTTCACAATAATTTATATAAAATGTGTTCTTATTTTTATATAGGGGTTTCTGCTAGTTTGCTTGCAGTAAGCACTTCTGTATTTGCTGAGTCTGCATCTGAGCAAATTATTGTTGGAGAGCAATCTAGTTCTTTGGTACAAGATGTCAATCAACAGAAGCCTTATAATCCTAAAGATAAGCAAGTTGCGGCATTACAAACACGTCTGATACCTTATTTAAAACCATCAGAAAATATTGCATATTATCAAGCGATAAAAGCCTTATCGTGGTTAAGTTACGCTGCTCACGAAGGAAGTGAAAAGAGTCCAAGTTCTGCGAGAATTGAAGCGCTGCAACAAGCAAAAATTATTATTGAGGCCTTAGAACAAGGACAAATTGAAAAATTTACGCTGACAACAGCTATTCTTTCTCAATCAAGTGTCATGCGCAGAGACCTTTGGGCAAATGCTGAATTATTAAAGCAAACCGAAGGTTTTTCATGTGCTCAGGCTGAGATTGCTCAAGCAGAAGTGATGTTGGTTTGGGCAGCAGCAGAACATTGTGAACTTGGATGGCGACATTCAAGAGAACTTTTTCTATCCGCTCAAAGTTTAATTGATCAATCAAATCTCAAAGCATCTGCGTGTAAGTCTGCAACAGTATTAGAATTACCTAAAATTAATTATCCATCTTTACAAGAATTGAATGGTGATGCTAAAGGTTGTCATGGAGTTAAAGGCAAGTGGCCAATTTGGTCGCCTGAACAGAAAGTTGTTACTGAACCATTGATAGTTAAAGTTCCATCAAATGCGCCAAATGTCGTTCACTTTGCTTTAGATCAATCAAACTTGTCAAAAGAATCGATTGATGTGTTAAATCAAGTTGTAACGTTCTTAAAAGACAATCCAACCTACACCTTGACTCTGTACGGTTTTACTGATGCTCGTGCAAGCGAACAGTATAATTTGAAACTTTCCATGAGACGAGCGCAGAGTGTGCTTGCATACCTTCAACAACAAGGGATTCATTTAGATCGAGTTGCTGTTGAGGCAAAAGGTAAAAATCAAACAATTAACGATGAAAATCAGAAATTTGGTCATGCATTAAGTCGTAGAGTCGAATTAGTCTATGTTGATCCAGAAGGTAAAGAGGTATCAACTTTCAAGCAACGTCAGGATCTTCAAGTAGAAAAATAACTCTCTATTGAACAATGAAAGTGCGTTAAAAAGAGAGCTATAAAGCTCTTTTTTAACGTTCAGCTTTAGCTAATTCTGCATCAATATAGCTAATAATCATCGTACTTAAGCCTTTGACCATTTCATCGAAACTAATTTGTGGATTAGGCAAAATGAGATGTCGTGCCACATTAAAAATACTACTATTGATACTGATATAGGCTGTAACACTCAAATTGCTCACTTTCAAATATTTAGGGTGGCGCATCATGTATTTCATTAGAACTTCCATCAATGCCATTTCAATTTGTCCAATATAGCGTTCATATTTAAGTTCAGTTGCATATCGTAGACAGATGAGATAGCGATCATTAGCACGGGTAAGTAAGTCACGGAAAGTATAGAAAATCATTTCAAATAATGGTTCTAACTCCATTTCGACAATAATAGGTGTCAGTTCTTTAACCATGTCTAGAACTTCTTTGACAAATGATTTTGCCATTGCATCGTAGATTTCTTCTTTATTTTTAAAATATTCGTATAAAGAGCCGACGCTGACGCCAGCAATATCGGCGATGTGACGTGTTGTGGTTCCACTCGTACCATTTGTTGCAACAGCGATAAAGCCTGCTTCAATAATCGTATCTACTGTTACTTTTGATCGAGTTTGACGTGGTTTTCGAGTAGCCATAAATATTGTTATATAAATCCGAACATAATGTCAGATTAGCATGCTCCACATGGAAGTAAAAGATCAGCCTACATAATCCGAACAAATAAAATTACATACTTTTAAATATCAAGTTATGTAGTGTAATAAAAATAATAATTTCTTTTATATCAGTAAAAAATATAGATTACTTAAAGTATTTTAAATAAAATAAATAATTGATATATATTATATTATTTTTATTTCAGTCCATTTTATTTTTAAATTTTAAATAAAAATGTCTAACTTTTTGTGTTGATCATTGCGTTATTAAATTGATTGTTTTACCCGAATTGAATCCGAACATAAGATCGGTTTACATTGTTTCTAGTAGGAAATTAGGTTCACAAAAATCTCCCGAATGTTTTTTCGTAACTCAAAGAATATGTAGCTATACGAAAAGAGATGAACCTGATTCAAAGAATGTAAAGGGCAAGTGACGCTCAAGTGAAGTAGGTAGGTGTAGCCATGATTAGCAACACATTAAAGAAAGGTTTAAGTTTATTTAAATCTAACCCGATAACTGAGCAAATTGATTTTGCAAGTAAAAAAAGTATTCCGATTCGACATTTGGCAATTGGTTTTGAAGGCAAACAAGTCGATTTATCATTTTATATGAACAATCAATTCGCGACCATTTTCTTTGCTACGCTATCTGTATTTTTGACCTATGGTGAAGACTTAGTTATTGAAACTGCACGTCACCATCGTGATTTATTAAAAGATCCTATTTTAAGACAGCGTGTAACGTCATTGATTGGTCAGGAGGCGATTCACTCAAAACTTCATAATGAGTTTAACGATGCAATTGTTGAGCTTGGCTATCCAGTGAGACTTTATCGTTTCTTGGGCGAGCAATTTTTTGATCATATTTTCTTAAAATTTCCACAACCATTAAAACTTTCTTTAATGGCAGGGATTGAGCATTTTACGGCTGTATTAGCTGAATACATGATGGCACATGAGCAAAACTTCTATTTCTCTGATGACGCTAAAACACGTGCGCTTTGGATGTGGCATATGTTAGAGGAGTCTGAGCATAAAGATGTCGCTTACGATGTTTATCAAACATTAAATGGTAATTATGCACTCCGGGTTTCTGGCTTTTTCCTCGCGTATTTTACCATTCTTGGTTTAATTCCATTTGCGACAACATTTGTTCCTGTATTGCGTAAGCCTCAAGAGATGTTAACTGCAAAATTTTGGAAAGATGCAAAGCGTGGAGTCAAACTCGTTTTTAGTCCTAAAGATGGCGTTTTTGGTAGTACTCAAAGCCGTATTTTTGATTATCTACGTACTGATTTTCATCCTAATGACCATGATGCATCTGCGTATTTTGAATATTACGAAAAGAAATTATTGTCTGAAGGTGGTGCATTACATCCTTTCTTTCTTAAGGAATTTACACCTAAAGTTCAAGCTGCTTAATTTTGTTGGATAACTGATTGGTGCACAGCAATAGTGATGATATGAGTTGGCATAAAAGCTCAGATTCTTATGAGCGATTTGGTTCTTGTTGCCCATATTTTGCTCGTGCACTATGCAAACAAGTTTTTCAGGAAATATCAATTTCAAAATTTTCTGAGATAAAAAAGAGTTTTCATTGAACTTAAGTGTTTAACAATTGAAGTGTTAAATGTTGCAGAAATAATTTTATAGACAACTTTATCGTTTTAATTGCTATGTAACTCTTTGATTTTTTATTTACTCTCGTCATGGGGATCACATTATGGTCGCTCAAGTTATTCGAAGTGTCTTTTCAGACAAATTAAGTACTAAATATCAGGGAATTATTCAGAACTTTGCGAATAAATCACCGATTCCTATTCGCCATTTTGATTTTAAATTTAACCCAAGTGAATTAGATGAAAAATTTTTCTTAAACAAAGAATTGGCTACATCTTATTTTCATGCTTTATCAATTTTTCTAACTTTTGGTGAAGATGTCGTAATTGAAACAGCGCGTCATCACCGTGACTTTATTCATGATCCAATTTTGAAGCAAAGACTCACTTCTTTGATTGGGCAGGAAGCGATTCATTCAAAAATTCATAATCAGTTCAATGATGAAGTTTTGAAAGAGAATGGTTATCCCGTTCAGCTGCTTCGTGCAATTGCCGCAAAAGTTTTTGATTACGGTATTTACAAATTACCACAGTCATTACAACTGTCATTGATGGCAGGAATTGAACATTACACGGCAGTGCTTGCTGAATTCATGATGCAGCATGAAGACTATTTACTTGGCTCACAGGATGAAAGACAACGTGCTATGTGGATGTGGCACATGTTGGAAGAGTCTGAACACAAAGATATTGCCTATGATGTATTCCTTGAATTATCGGGGGATTATTGGCTCAGAATTACGGGTTTTCTTTTAGCTAGTTTGACAATTTTAGGTGGTGTATCACTTGGTGGTTATTTGATGCCATTCTTACGTAAGCCAAGCAATTTGGTCAATCCACGCTATATGAAAGATGTATTAGAAAGTACCGCATTATTGTTTGGTAGTGAGCGTGGCGTGTTTGGTAGTAGCTTTATGCATATCTTGGAATACTTACGTCCAAGCTTTCATCCAAATGACCACGATACTACTGCGTATATGGCGTATTACAAAGAGCGGTTACTTAATCCTGAAACGGGATTATTGTCACCATATTTCCTTAAAGAATTTGTACCACCTGTACGTGCAACTCACGCATAACTTGGGCCAAGTAAATACGAAATTACTGGAAAAACAAATATGAAATTATTTGGTAAAAAGGTCAAACCGAGCCAAAAAGCATTTGCTGTGGTGACTGGTGCGGGAAGTGGAATTGGTCGTAGTTTTGCACTTGAATTGGCAAAGCGGGGCGGCACAATTGTGTGTTCTGACATCAATCTTGATGCGGCAAAAGAAACCGTAGCTTTAGTTGAGGCGCTAGGTGCAAAAGCCTTTGCGGTACAATGTGATGTTGCGAAAGAAGAGCAGGTTAATCAATTGGCTGAGCAAGCTGAACAATTGATGCAGAGCGCTGTTACTTTGGTGATTAATAATGCAGGTATTGGTCTTGGTGGTAAGTTCGATGAAATGTCATCAGAAGACTGGAAGTGGTGTATGGACATCAATCTATGGGGTGTGATCTATGGTTGTCGTGCTTTTGTACCGAAGTTCAAACAATTAGGTCATGGTGCAATCATTAATGTTGCTTCAGCAGCATCTTTTACCGCAGCACCAGAGATGACTGTTTATAACGTTTCTAAAGCGGGTGTACGTGCATTATCTGAAACTCTGTCAGCAGAACTTAGAAAGTCGAATATTAAGGTCAATGTACTTTGCCCAACATTGGTTCCGACCAATATCATCAAAAATGGCAAAGTACCGCATAAGGGTCTTTTAGATTATGCCTTGACCAATCTTGCATTCACGACCAGTGATAAAGTCGCAAAGTTGACATTGGACCGTTTAGACAAAGGTGAGCTTTATACCATCCCTCAAATTGACGCCAAATTATTTTGGTTGATGAAACGTACTGCACCAAATTTATATGCAAAATTTTTGGGCACATCGTACCGATTAATGAAGTAAATCCCATCGGGTAAAAGATTTTGATGACTGAAATAAGATTGAAGATACATTTATTTCAGAGCAATAGATGAAAGGATATTTAAATGACAGCTCAAGCAAAAAAATTAAATTCTGCTGACAAAAAAGCATTACCTCCACACATTTACGATACCTTTATTGTAGGTGCTGGTATTTCAGGTATTGCAACTGCAATTCGTCTTGATCAAGTGGGTTATACCAACTACAAGATCATTGAAAAAGCGACGCGTGTCGGCGGCACATGGCGTGAAAATACTTATCCTGGTTGTGGTTGTGATGTTCCATCAGCATTATATTCATACTCATTTGCACCAAGCGCTAAATGGAGTCATTTATTTGCTCGTCAGCCTGAGATCTTAAGTTATTTAGAAGAAGTTAGCGAAAAATTCAATGTAAGTTCGAAAATTGAATTCGGTACTGAACTCATAAATGCTGCTTGGGATAAAGAGCGTAATTTATGGGTGATTGATACAAATAAAGGTCAATTCCTTTCTAAAACGGTTATTTTTGCGACGGGTCCAATCACTGAAGCTCAGATTCCAAAACTTGAAGGTTTAGAAACTTTTAAAGGCGAAATGTTCCACTCAGCAAAATGGAATCACGATTACGATCTTACAGGTAAGCGTATTGCTGTTATTGGTACAGGCGCTTCGGCGATTCAGTTTGTACCGCAGATTCAGCCTTTAGCAAAAGAGTTATATGTATATCAACGTACAGCACCTTGGGTTGTTCCAAAACCTGATACTGACTTAGGTGAAGTCAGTAAAGCATTGATTGAAAAATTCCCATTTATCCAAAAAGCTTGGCGTAAAACGGTTGCACAATCACTTAATGCGATTAATTTTGGTTTACGTAATCCAGCGGTATTAAAGCCTGTTGGTGAGTTAGCGAAACTGATTTTACGTTTCCAAATTGAAGATGCTGAATTACGTAAAAATGTAACCCCTAACTTTACGATTGGCTGTAAGCGTTTATTGTTCGCTAACAACTATTATCCAGCATTACAACAACCTAATACTAAACTGATTCCACATGGTTTGGTCAAAGTGGAAGGCAACACAGTTGTATCTGCAAATGGTGAGCGTCAAGAGGTCGATGTAATTATTTGGGGTACTGGTTTTGAAGTTTCACATCCACCTATTGGTAAGCGTGTTTCAAACGAGAAAGGTGAATGTCTGAATGATTTATGGAAAAGTAGTTCTCCAGAAGCATATTTAGGTACAAGTATTGAAAATGTACCGAATGCCTTTCTAATTTTGGGTCCTAACGTATTAGTTTATGACTCATTTATTGGTTTAGCTGAAGCGCAATTGGACTATATTGTGGATGGTTTGCTTAAGATCAAAGAAAAAGGTATTAGCAAGCTAAATATCAAACCAGAAGTAATCAAAAAGCATAATGATTTGGTGCAGCAACATTTGAAAACGACAGTATTCAATGCGGGTGGCTGTAAGAGTTATTATTTAGATGCAAATGGTCGTAACTTTGCAGCTTGGCCATGGTCATTGAAGCAGTTAAAACAGCGTTTGAAACGTATGGATTTGAACGATTATCAAGTAACTTATCAAACTGAAAAAACAAACTAATCATTAGATAAGTGATAAAAGGGCAGTAAATTTTATCTAAGGATAGAATTTACTGCTTATTTTTTGCATGATAGAAATAAATTAGGAAAGAAATATGAAAGAAGGACAATCTAGCCGAACGGCGGAAGCAGCAGCAGCATTGCGCGCGAATCACTTTCAAAATGCTGAAAACCCAGTATTTTCTGATCCTTTTGCATTTGAATTAACGAGTAAAGGCTGGAAAAAATTATTAACAACGCCTCTGACCGTAAAAGTGATGAATTCCTCTGTATTTAATCGAACGCTTGGCTTATTAACGGGTCAAGTGGTAGGTCGATCACGTTATGCAGAAGATTTATTGCAGCAAGCTATCGAAGCTGGTATCCAACAATATGTATTGGTTGGGGCAGGATTAGATTCTTTTACACTGAGACAAGCAAAAAAATATCCTCATTTAAAAATTTTTGAAGTTGATCACCCTGACACTCAAGCAGAGAAACAAAAAAAGTTAACTCAGTTCGATCAGGTTTCAACCAATGTTGAGTTTGTTGCAATTGATTTTGAACAAGAGTCTATTGCTGAAGCATTAGCAAAGAGCAACTTTCAAGTAGAACAACCAGCCTTCTTTTCTTGGTTAGGTACAACCCATTATCTTGAACCGCAAACGACACTCCATACTTTAAAAAGTATTAGCAGTATTGCTGCTGCAAAAAGTGAAGTAGTAATGGATTATTCAATTGATTATCGTGAATTATCTGGAGTAGAACGTTTTGGAAGTATGTTCGTTTCCCAATTCACACGTTTTTTGAAGGAACCCTTAAAAGGACAATTTAGACCTAAAGCTTTACATCAAGCTGTAAATCAAATGGGTTATCAAGTAGCTGAAGATCTGTCTGGAGATGGTTTAAGCGAACGATATTTTAAAAATCGGGCAGATCATATTCGTCATACCATAGCGACACATATGTTGCATTTACGTTTAAAGGTATAAGTTGGCATCTCAAACTGCTTTAGCGTATTTGCTAAAGCAGAGTTAGATTATTGAAATTTTAATTCTATTTTGTATTTTTACGAATCTTAATATCAGAATTTAAGCTTAAACATTATCAGGCTATAAGTATTCTTTAATTTTATCTACCTTATATGACTGATTCAGGCGAAAACATGATGAGTTCGGGATAATGCAAGTAGAGCAAAAGCATTAAGATTTCTCTGTTTTCTATACAAAGAGATCGAAATGTATAAATCTATCGTACAACTCATGTTATCTATAATTTGTTTAGGCACTGTATTGACACATGCTGATGAGTTCCAATTAAAAAGTAATGATATTGAGCATGGCGTATTTATGAAAAATACGTTTGAATTCCAAGGTTTTGGTTGTTCAGGTGAAAATAAATCACCCCAGTTATCATGGACTGGTGCTCCAATAGCAACTAAAGCTTTTGCAATCATGGCTTATGATCCTGATGCACCAACTGGCAGTGGTTGGTGGCATTGGCAGGTGGTGAATATTCCTGCTGAAGTGACTTCAATTACATCAGGTGATGGCTTCTTAGACTATAAAGGTATCATTAATATAACTAATGATTATGGTCAGAAAGGATTTGGTGGAGCATGTCCACCTCAAGGTCATGGTGCTCATCGTTACCAATTCACTATATATGCGCTTTCAAAGAAACTAGAATTACCAGCGGATGCTTCTGGTGCTTTAACAGGTTATATGGTCAAAGCCAATGCATTAGCATCAAGTACGATTGAAGCTTTGTATAAAAGATAAAATATATCCAAAGCCTGGGCCATTGGAAATATGGCTCTTATTGGCTATTTGATAATTTAATGCGAATAGGAATAATCTGCTTTGCAGAATGAGATAAGTAAATAGGATTAGTCGTTTAATATTATTTAGAATAATGGAAGTTGGTTTATGGTATTCATAAGGTTTGATGTCAATGTTGAATAAACTCATAGATATTGCTAAGAAATCCATTAAGCATCATGCCAATTTACCTTTTTCAGTTTATTCATCATATAGAGAACAGACAATTACGAATGTTCCGATTATAAAGCCTTTACTTATTTTTATATTAAGCGGTAAAAAACAACTGGGTAAGCATGGTGTGATTGAATGCCTTTCAGGCAGTTTTGTATTCTTATCAAATAGTCCTAGAATCGATATGCGTAATATTCCGATTCAAGAAGAATATTTTGCGGTAATTATTGATTTTGAATATGAAGATTTTTTAGAACTGCCTAAAAGTCTTACGCCATATAAGAAATATGTTCAAGGTGAAATTAATCCAATACTTGCTCATGCTTTGTACCAATTTATGGAATTTGCATCAATTGCACCGACTGAAGTGATGAAATTCAGGAAAAAAGAAATCCTTGAGATTCTCTATCATTCGGGCTATACCGATATTTGCAATATTGTTGAGCCTCCAAGCGTAAGTGAGAAGGTACAGTCGATGATCTCAGAGAGTCTTTCTAATGATTGGCCTGTAGAGTTAATTGCTTCTAATTTATTTATGAGTACTTCAACTTTAAGGCGTAGGCTTAAAAGTGAGGGAAATAATATTCAAGATATTCGAAATCAGGTACGGCTAGGATATGGTTTGCACTTATTACAAACCACACAATTACATATTGGCAATATTGCTGAACAATGTGGTTATCAATCTCAGTCTCGATTTACGGATCAGTTCAAACTGCTGTTTGGCATGACACCAAGAGAACTTCGTAAAACAAAAAATATGTAATTTAAAATCATTAATTCAAGTATAGCTATGTGTTAATCGAGAGTTACAAGCTGTTAAATTCGATAAAACATGTGATTTTGTAATCACTTCGAATATATTACTGAATTATCGGATCATAAAAATCAGCATTAGGTTTATATATGCATATTGATTTAAACAGCGACTTAGGCGAAAGCTATGGTGCTTGGAAAATGGGGAATGATGAACAGATTCTTGCGATTGTGAGTAGTGCCAATATTGCATGCGGTTTTCATGCAGGCGATCCTGTCAATATGTTAAATACCTTAAAACAAGCTGCTGCTCAAAATGTCAGTGTGGGAGCACATGTCTCGTATCCAGATCGGGTTGGTTTTGGTCGCCGTAATATGGATGTATCTTATGATGAATTATACGCAGACGTGCTTTATCAGATCTCAGCTTTACAGGGATTAGCTCAAGTCGTTGGAACGAAAGTAACTTATGTTAAACCACATGGCGCCTTATATAACACCATTGCCACCAATTTAACTCAAGCTCAAGCAGTGATTGATGCAATACAGCATTCAGATAAAAAATTAGTGTTAGTTGCATTGGCGGGTTCACCATTAATTAATTTTGCTCGTAAGCAGGAACTTGGCGTTATTTCTGAAGCGTTTGCTGATCGTGCTTATCATCGTAATGGTGAACTAGTTTCACGCCGTTTAGAAGGTGCTGTTTTACATGATGCTGAAGTTGTAGCTCAGCGTGTACTGAATATGGTTTTGAAGGGTGGTATTGAGTCGATTGAGGGTGACTTCACTGCAATTCAGGCAGATACCATTTGTTTGCATGGTGATACCTTTGGGGCGGTACAAATGGCAGAAAAGATTCGCCAAGTATTGTTAGAAAATCAAATTGAAGTTCGTGCTTTTAGTCTTTGAATGAGTTTTAAACATTTTAAAAGAGCCGTTTTATGCGATTTCTATCCGTTAATTTAGATTGTTTTTTGATTGAGCTTGAAAGTTTAGAAGAAACAATGGCGGTTCATTACTGCTTAAAACAAGCACAGCATCCTCATATAAAAGAACTTATTCCTGCTGCACGTAGCATACTGATTTATTTTGATTCATTATTGGTCGAGATGCATACACTGATTCGATGGATTTCAAGCCAAAAAATCAGTCAGGATACTTTGCGTCAAGGGAAGGAAATCGTTATCGGTGTGCGCTATAACGGTATTGATTTAAATAATGTTGCTGAATATTTAGGAATGAGTACAGACCAAGTTATTCGGAAACATACCAACTCTTATTGGCAAGTTGCATTTATTGGCTTTGCTCCCGGCTTTGCTTATCTAACCAATCCTGAGCAAATATTTGGCAGTATTCCACGCTTAGCATCACCACGTAAAAAAGTTAGTGCAGGGGCAGTAGGTTTAGCAGGCGAATATAGCGGTATTTATCCTCAAGATAGTCCGGGTGGATGGCAGTTGATTGGACAGACTAATGAGATATTGTGGGATATTCATCGACAACAGCCTGCTTTATTACTGCCGAGTGATCATGTCATCTTCAAGGATGATAGTCATAATCCAACCCAAATTAGTGTGCCTGCTCAGACATTTTCTCAAGGAAAATCGATTAAAAAACCTGCTGTGCTACGCGTTAAAAATGTTGGCTTACAAGTATTGATCCAAGATGAAGGACGTAAAAATTTAGCTGAGCTAGGCGTAGGGCGGGCAGGTGCTATGGATCAAAAGGCATTTCGTCAGGCAAACTTAATTGTTGGTAATCCACAGAATGCAGCCGTCATGGAAGTTTTAAATGGTGGAGTGCGATTACAAGTTTTGGAACCGACGGTTGTGGCTGTGACAGGTGCTGAAACGGAAGTCTGGGTGAGTTATATAGGTTCGAATAAAGTCAAAGTGATGATGTACCAGCCAATCGCTTTTGATTATGGCGATGAAATTTATATTGCTGTACCTACCGCAGGCATTCGTAATTATATTGCGCTACGTGGCGGTATCGCCGTTGAGCAAGTACTAAAAAGTGCCAGTTATGACTCTTTGGCTGAATTGGGTACAAAACCAATCCAAGTGGGTGATGAGATTCATTCTGCCCAATTAAAAGCGCAGCCTGTCAGCTTAAATGTAATACCGATTAAATTACCTAAACGAGATGAGATTATTGAAATAGATCTCGTGTTAGGGCCGCGTACAGATTGGTTTACCGAAGAAAGCCTTGATTTATTGTTTAAACAAACTTGGTTAGTGAGCACAGAGAGTAATCGAATTGGATTGAGATTAATGGGTGACCAGCCTTTAACGCGACAATTTGAGCAGGAATTACCGAGCGAAGGTTGTTGTACAGGTGCTTTGCAAATTCCTCCAAATGGTCAGCCTGTATTATTTATGAATGATCATCCTATTACAGGTGGTTATCCTGTGATCGCAGCAGTTGCCTTATATCATTTGGACTTAATTGCACAGATTCCAGCTGGTTGCCATATTCAATTTCGTAAAATTTCTGATTTCATGGATGTCAAAAAAGATGCATAAGAAACATAAGCTACTGATTGCGAATCGTGGAGAAATTGCTGTACGCATTATTCACGCATGTAAGGATATGGATATTACATCAGTGGCGATTTATGCAGATGATGATATTGCCAGTTTGCATGTTCAATTTGCAGACGAAGCTTGGGCATTATCAGGACAAACAGCACAGCAAACTTATTTAGATATCAATAAGATTCTTGATATTGCGTATAAAGCCCAAGTGACCATGATTCATCCTGGTTATGGTTTTTTATCAGAACGTGCCGAATTTGCCCAAGCTGTGATGGATGCGGGGCTGATTTGGGTTGGACCATCTCCTGAAACTATCCATAAACTTGGTGACAAAATACAAGCGCGTAAGATTGCACAGTCGGTAAATGCGCCTTTAGTTCATGGTACTGAACAACCACTTCAATCAGCTCAAGAAGCCTTAGATTTTGCTAAACAATATGGTCTGCCGATTGCGATTAAAGCTGCTTATGGCGGTGGTGGACGTGGTTTGAAAGTTGCTTGGCAATTGAACGAAGTCGCCGATTTATATGAATCGGCTGTGCGAGAAGCATTAGCAGCTTTTGGTCGAGGGGAGTGTTTTGTTGAACAATATCTAGATAAGCCTCGGCATTTGGAAGCACAAATTATTGCTGATCAACAGGGACATATTGTCGTCGTAGGAACGAGAGATTGTTCTTTACAACGCCGTAATCAAAAGCTAGTCGAGGAAGCACCTGCGCCATTTATCAATGAGCATATTGAAGTTCAGATAGTGCAGTCTGCTATTGCAATTTGTCGCGCTGCTGATTATATCGGAGCGGGTACAGTCGAGTATTTACTTAGTCAAAATGGTCAACTTTCATTTTTAGAGGTTAATACACGTCTACAAGTCGAGCACACAGTTACTGAGCAAACTACGGGTCTAGACTTAGTTGTCGAACAAATTAGAATTGCTTTAGGTCAACCACTTTCGATTCAAGAAATGCCACAACCAATAGGACATGCAATTGAGTTCCGAATTAATGCGGAAGATCCAGCACGTGGTTTCATCCCAGCATTTGGACAGCTTACTCGTTTTCACCCACCATCAGGAATTGGTATTCGTCTTGATACGGGAGTGATGACTGGAAGTGTTGTTTCAAGTCATTTTGATTCTTTAATTGCGAAATTAATTGTGACTGGTGCAACTCGCGAGATTGCAATTCAACGGGCTAAAAGAGCGCTTGCCCATTTTGAAATAGAGGGCATTGCTTCAGTATTACCATTCCATCGTGCAATCCTGTCAGATGCTGACTTTATTGACGAATTTAAAGTACATACACGTTGGATTGAGCAAGATAGTCGCCATGATTATCCTCACTATTCACGCAGTAAACTGAGCAATCAAGCTGAATTACAACGTTATCCAATTGAAATAGATGGAAAGTTGCATCAGATTGGCTTACCAAATGGATTTTTTAGTTTAGTCGGGACACAGCCACCAAATCAGAAACCAAATGATTCTGATCATAACCCAAGTAATAATAGTGTCTTAGCACCGATTAGTGGTGTAATCACTATATGGAAAGTTCAAGAAAATGATCATGTAAACCAAGGTGAGGCAATTGCACTTATGGAAGCAATGAAAATGGAAGTTCCTGTTATTGCTCAGCAAACGGGGAAAATTCAAAAGTTGATAGAGATTAATCAGACTGTTGAAACGGATTCAAAAATTGCTGAGATAAATTAGAGTTTTTGTATATAAGACAGCTAAAGGATATGCCATTAAATCTCTAAAATGAGATCTAATGGCTTTGGCTAAATTAACGACGTTTATTATAAACTGCCAGAGCAGCAGGTAAATTTTTACGCATATCACCAATACGTTGACTATTTGATGGGTGAGTTGATAAGAATGATGCACCACCAGCACCATCTAGACGATCCATTTTTTCCCAAAGACTAATTGCTGCATTTGGATTATATCCCGCTTTAGCCATCAGCATTAATCCACCAAAATCAGCGCGACTTTCTAAATTACGAGAATATGGTAAACCAATACCAATTTGACTACCTAAAGCAATTGCCGCATTACCTGCTTCACCAATATTCGCACCCGCATAAGTCGTACCAATACCAATCGCTAAGTTTGTAAGTGCTTGTGCACCAATTTTACTTTTGGCATGCTCTTCTAAGGCATGGGTCATTTCGTGTCCCATAATTGCTGCGATTTCATCATTGGTCAAATTCAGCTTGTTCACAATACCCGTATAGAAAACGACTTTCCCACCTGGCGCTACATAGGCATTTACAGTATCTGATTTTAGTACTGCTAACTGCCAATCAAAACGCTGACCGGTTTGGTTCATTTGGTCAGCATACGGTTTTAAGCGCAAAAATACTGAATTAATACGTTGATAAGTACTAGAGCTCATATCCAATTGATTCTTGGCACGAGCTTCCTGTGTCATCTTTGCAAAGCTTTGAGCTGACTGAGCGTTTAATGTGGCACTGTCAGCACCTGCCATATCTGCAAATGATGCACAACCTGAAATCGTTATTACAGTCATTGCACAAAGGCTTAAAGCCAATTTTTTCATACTTATTTGCTCCAAATCAGTATCTTATAAATATACCCATGATTAACAAGAATTATAAAAAAAGTTCGCAAGGCTTTATATTCTGATTATCTCTATAATCATAGTAATTATGTAAGCAGAATTGATGAAAAGCTAAATAGTTTAGCTTTGTCTGGATAAAATTAAAGCCAGTGGTTTGCACTGGCTTTGAAATTAGCTTAAAGCTAGAGGGGGATTAATCCTCATCATCAAATTCATCTTCAGAAAATGCATTATCATCTAAAGAGGTATCGAAAATTAAAATTGCTTTACCGTCAGTTTGAATCATGCCTTGATCTTCAAGTGTTTTTAAAACACGACCAACCATTTCACGTGAACAACCCACAATACGACCAATTTCTTGACGTGTAATACGAATCTGACGACCATTCGGTAGAATCATTGCCTCAGGCTGCGCAGATAAGTCAATTAAACAACGAGCAATACGACCAGATACATCGATAAATGCTAAGTCAGTGACTTTACGCGTTGTATTCTTCAGACGGCGAACAAGCTGAGCAAATACAGCATAACTCAGGTCAGGGTATTGCTTGCTGAGTTCGTGGAAATTTTCATATGAGATTTCTGCAATTTCGCAAACATCTCGAGTACGTACTTCTGCGGTACGTTGAGGGTTATTTTCAAACAGCCCCATTTCACCAAAGAAATCACCTGGATTGAGATATGCAACAACAATCTCACGCTCATCATCTTCACGTAATATGATTGACACTGAACCTTTTAATATTAAATACAGTGATTTTGATTCCGTTCCAGCGTCAACAATCGTGGTGCGTTTAGGGTATCTATTAATATGAGCACGTTTTAGCAATGCTTTAACTGATTCAGGTAATTGACCTGGAGACAAAGCATCAGTGCTAAGATGTGAAAAATTTGAAGTCATGCTTAAAATTTCCGAATTTGGATAAAACCGATCGCACAGGCCCCATGGAGCCTTTTCTACACAGAAGAGATGAAATTCCTTATCAACTCATTTTATGTTAGTGTACAAGAACTAGAGTAAATTTATAACGTTTTTCGGGTAGTTGCAATGCAAACAAGTGTACATTGGTTAGAGAATGTTGCTTTTGAAGCGAAATCAGAAAGTGGTCACAGTGTAGTGATGGATGGTTCTGCTGAGTATGGTGGTGAAAACCGTGGACCACGTCCTATGGAGTTGATTTTAATGGGACTTGGTGGGTGTGCTTCGTTTGATATTGTGACTATTTTAAAGAAATCACGCCAAGATGTGACCGATGTTGTATGCCAGTTAAAAGCGGAGAGAGCTGATTCTATTCCTGCAGTGTTTACAAAAATTCACTTACATTTCGTGGTAACAGGTAAAGCTGTTAAAGCTAAGCAAGTTGAAAAAGCAGTTGAGCTTTCAGCAGAAAAATATTGTTCTGCGAGCAAAATGTTGTCTGATGGTGGTGTAGAAATCACACATGACTTTGAAATTGTAGAAGCTGATTAATACTTAATTATTAAGTTTAACTAAAAAGTGATCGATTTGTTTAGATCACTTTTTTATCGACATAGTTTTTATTTTAGTAATAATTGTGGGTCTACCCGTGCATCATTTAAACTCATTCCCCAGTGTAAGTGTGGACCAGTTACTCGACCTGTATTTCCCACTAAACCTAAAAGTTCACCTTGAGTAATATGTTGTCCCTTTGAAACCTCAATTTTACTGAGATGGCAGAACATACTGATTAAACCTTGACCGTGATCAATCAAAACAGTCTTACCATTGAAAAAATAATCACCAGTTTGAACGACAATGCCATCTGCTGGCGCTACAACTTTTTGGCCAATTGGTGCTGGAATGTCTAGACCTGAATGTGGGGCGCGTTCTTCATTATTAAAAAAACGTTTGCGTCCAAATGAGTTACTAAACTTGCCTGCTGTTGGTGGAATAAAAGTTGGAAATTTAGTCCAATGGCTTTGACTGAAAGAATTATAAATCTCATTTTGTTCTTTTGCTTCCGAAGCATATCGATCAAGTTGATTTTGATTCGGATTAACATAGTCTTGGTTTTTTACATTGATGTGTTGTTCAGCATATTGATATGGCAGTATTTCAATCTGTATGGGCATAGCATTAGTTGTTAGGCTTAACGTTCCCAATGGGGTAGAAAGAGGAATTCCAAAAATAGCGTATCGTTGAGTGCCTTCTTGTGCAATTAGAATTGGTTTTTTCTCATAGAAAACTTGGGTAGTCGTTGATGGAATTGGAATAACGGCTATACCGCCTGCATGTCGTGAATTCTGTGGTAATTGAGCAATAACTATCTGAATAGGGAAAAGGCAAATACTAGCTATTACAATTCTTCTTAAATGCATAATGATCATTTTTAAACGAACTAAAGTCTTAAGTTAAAAGTTTCACCCTAAAATAACAATATGGATATTGTTTAAATCAGAATAGATAGAAAATTATACAAAATATACTTGAAATAGATTGTTTATATACCCATATTATTACTGAGTTTTATAAAGTTTAATTTATACAAAATATTGAAAAATATATAAATTTTATTTGAAATTTTAAAAAGTGTTCCCATCTTAGTGATAAGTTAAAAATTTGTTGTGAGGAATAACAAGAATGCGTTTTGAAAAATTTACGAACCGTTTACAGCAAGCTCTCTCAGATGCACAATCATTGGCAATGGGTAAAGACCATACTTCTATTGCGGGTATTCATATTTTATCGACTTTGCTAGAAGAGCCTGCCAATTTAAGTTTGTTGCAGCAATCAGGTGCACGCTTGCCAGAGTTGAAACAAAAGTTAGAACAAGCGATAAGAAATGCACCGACTTTATCAAATCCAACAGGAGATATTAATCTTAATCCTGAAGCAGTAAAGATCTTAAATTTAGCTGATCGTTATGCGCAAAAAGCAGGTGATGAATTCTTATCAACGGATTGGGTGTTGTTAAGTTTAGCGGAAACAGGTGAAACTAAAACTATATTAAATAGTGCTGGGGTAACACCAGATAGTTTACGCAAAGTAATTGAAAATATTCGAGGAAATGACAAAGTCATGAGCAATAATCATGAAGATCAACGCGATTCATTGAATAAATATACCATTGATTTAACAGAGCGTGCTTTGGCAGGCAAACTGGATCCTGTAATTGGTCGTGATGATGAAATACGTCGCACAATACAGGTTTTATCACGCCGAACTAAAAATAATCCAGTCTTGATTGGTGAACCTGGCGTGGGTAAAACGGCGATTGTTGAAGGTCTAGCGCAACGAATTATTAATGGTGAAGTTCCTGAAAGTCTGAAAAGTAAACGGGTATTGTCTTTGGATCTAGGTTCGTTGCTTGCAGGTGCTAAATATCGCGGTGAGTTCGAGGAACGTTTGAAAGCCGTTCTGAATGATCTTGCAAAACAAGAAGGTGAAGTCATTCTATTTATTGATGAATTACATACACTTGTAGGTGCAGGAAAAGGCGATGGCGCAATGGATGCAGGTAATATGTTGAAACCTGCTTTAGCACGTGGTGAGTTACGTTGTGTTGGAGCAACAACTTTAGATGAATATCGTCAATATATTGAGAAAGATGCGGCACTAGAACGTCGTTTCCAAAAAGTACTCGTTGATGAACCAAGTGTGGAAGATACCATTGCGATTTTGCGTGGTCTAAAAGAAAAATATGCAACGCATCATGGCGTGCAAATTTTAGACTCAGCAATTATTGCAGCTGCAAAAATGTCGCATCGTTATATCACGGACCGTCAATTGCCTGATAAAGCCATTGATTTAATTGATGAAGCTGCTTCACGTATCAAAATGGAGATCGATTCTAAACCTGAAGCTTTAGATAAACTTGATCGCCGTTTAATCCAATTGAAAATGCAATTAGAAGCAGTGAAGAAAGATGAGGACGCTGGTAGTAAAGCTGAAGTGAATCATCTTGAACAGCAAATTGCTGAAAAGCAAAAAGAATATAATGATCTAGAGGAAATTTGGAAAGCCGAGAAGACACTCGTTGAAGGTGATAAGAAAGCTCAAGTTGAATTGGATCAAGCACGTGTTGCTTTAGAAAAAGCAAAACGTGAAGGTGATTTGGCTGAAGCAGCACGCTTACAATATGGCGTGATTCCTGAGTTGCAAAAACGCTTGGATCAAGCGGAAGTCGCTGAGGAAAATGAAGAACCGAAGCTAATTCGTACCAAAGTGACTGAAAATGAAATTGCTGAAGTAGTGAGTGCGGCAACAGGCATTCCTGTGGCGAAAATGCTACAAGGTGAACGTGAAAAACTACTGAATATGGAAGAGTTTTTACATAACCGTGTAGTCGGGCAACATGAAGCTGTGGTTGCAGTTTCCAATGCAGTCCGTCGTTCACGTGCAGGTCTATCTGATCCGAATCGTCCGAGTGGATCATTCTTATTCCTTGGACCGACAGGTGTAGGTAAAACCGAGTTAACTAAAGCATTAGCAAACTTCTTGTTTGATAGTGATGATGCCATGATTCGTATCGATATGTCTGAATTTATGGAAAAGCATTCGGTCAGCCGTTTAGTGGGTGCTCCTCCGGGATATGTGGGTTATGAAGAAGGAGGGGTTTTAACAGAAGCTGTTCGTCGTAAGCCATATAGCGTAGTGTTATTTGACGAAGTGGAAAAAGCTCATCCAGATGTATTCAATATCCTGTTACAGGTATTGGATGATGGTCGCTTAACTGATTCTCAAGGTCGTGTTATCGATTTTAAAAATACGGTCATTGTGATGACATCTAACTTAGGCTCACAAGATGTACGTGAATTAGGTGAAGGTGCAACTGATGAGGAAGTTCGAACAGTGGTAATGAGTGCTGTAACTCAGCATTTCCGTCCAGAGTTCATTAACCGTATTGATGAATTAGTCATTTTCCATTCGTTGAAGAAAGCTCAAATTCGTGGTATCGCGGATATTCAATTGAATCGTTTACGTTCACGTCTGAGCGAACGAGATATGGCCTTAACTGTTGATGATAGTGCATTTGATCTATTGATTGAAGCTGGTTTTGATCCAATCTATGGCGCACGACCACTAAAACGTGCAATACAGCAACAAGTTGAAAATAACTTGGCTCAGAAAATCTTATCTGGTGAATTCCAGCCGGGAGATAATATTCTGATTAAAGGTGATAGTGGTCAGCTTGTGTTTGATAAAATTAAACTTAGCTAAATCTAATTTGAATGATTGGCTAAAAAGATGGTGATGAAAATCACCATCTTTTTTTATATCAGTGCAATTTATCTGATTTCCTAAGGAATATTACCAATGACATTGCGATTTTATGAAAAGCTTGGTAGTTTCGGAATAAATAAGAAAAAAATTCAGGATGAATTAAAATGGAGAATAAGCAGCATTATTACACGTATATTGGTGTAATTATGTTCTTGACGGCTTTACCATTAATTGGTTCGGCTGCACAACCGATGTCAGAGGGATCTTTAGCATTACAAACAGGTGCATTAAATAGATCCTTGCCTAATATTATTGAAAAAGCTCAACGAGATGCAATGAAGCCAGAGGAAGAACGTTGGCGTTCTCAACGCATATTGAGTGATCGTAATTTGCGTGAAATAAGGATTAGTATGCTTGCTGAAGGGGCTTTATCACCATATCAAGAGCAAAAGAAAACCTCTGTAATGGATGTGCGAGAGAAGAAGAAGGCAAATATGAAGCCTCATGATGAGGCTCCTGATACTTATATGATCTATGAATTTGACTCTCCTAACGTCAGAAAAACCAAAATAACCTATAGATAAATTAAATATTAATTTAGATTGGTTGGTGTTGGATTTTCCAAGCACGATGAATTTTCTGATTACGTTTAAAGTCTAGGCCTATCGTTTCAGAAGTAATTTCTTCAACTTGATAGATTGCTTCGATTTCTTCATCTAGCTCAAACCCACGATAGTTATTTGAGAAGTACAAAGTACCATCACTGGTTAAACGGTTCATTGCACGTTTAAGCAGAGAAACATGGTCGCGCTGTACATCAAATGTGCCATAA
Source organism: Acinetobacter modestus (assembly GCF_014636095.1). GTDB lineage: Bacteria > Pseudomonadota > Gammaproteobacteria > Pseudomonadales > Moraxellaceae > Acinetobacter > Acinetobacter modestus. The sequence continues at coordinate 286,088 of NZ_BMDV01000001.1, read as the reverse complement.
AACTTTTTTGAGTTAGAGAAAGTTGGAGGGTCAATGAAGATGAGATCGTATTGTTCATGGCCTTCTTTCAACCACTCAAAGCAATCGCTCGAAAAGAACATATGTTGTTCATCAGCATGATCTACCGTTAAACCATTCAATACAAAATTTTCTTTTGACCAATTCAAATAAGTATTTGATAGGTCGACACTCGTGGTACTTGCTGCACCGCCAAGTGCTGCATGTAAGCTAGCAGTTGAGGTATAGCTATAAAGATTAAGAAAGTGTTTGCCACGTGCTTCTTTGGCAATTCTTAGACGAATTTGACGATGATCTAAGAATAAACCAGTATCTAAATAGTCTGTTAAATTGACGAGAATTTTAGCTTTGCCTTCCTGCACAATAAAACGTTTAGACGCAGTGCTTTGTTTTTCATATTGATTTGTTCCCGTTTGCTTTGCACGGGTTTTGATGAAAATTGCATCACGATTTAAGCCTGTTACTGCACGAATGGCAGCTAAACCCAAATTAAAACGTTTTTTTGCTTTTTCAGGATCAATCGTTTTTGGTGGTGCGTATTCCTGAACATGCAAACGATCTCCATATAAATCTACGGCAATGTTAAAATCAGGTAAATCGGCATCATACAAACGTAAGCAAAAAATATTTTCTTTCACAGCCCATTTTTTTAAGGCTTGCATATTTTTTTGCAAACGATTGGTAAAGTCTTCCGCACCTTCAATTTTTTCAAATTGTTGAGGTTGCCATGTTGCTAAGAATGGTTGAACTACGGCTGCAGGTTTTACTGTGCCGAAACGGATATAAATTGGAAGTTTACCATTCATCAAACGTAAAGTTTGAGGTTCGGTGATGGCTAGTACATCTGCTTGTTCAATTTGTGCTGCAATCACGGCAACAGGCTGATTTGGAAAATTCTTCTGTAATAATCCTGATAAACCTAAATAGAATGATCGACTAGAGGCTTTATCACCTAAACGTTCCCCATAAGGAGGGTTGGTAACAATAAAGGCTTTTTTACCTTCAGCATGGAAATCATCCCAATCTGCTAAAGTCCGCTCTTCAATTTGAATTTGATCAAGTATTTTTTCAAAACCTGCTGCAATGATGTTTTGGCGAGTGGCTTTAACCGCTTCCCAATCCGCATCGTAGGCATAAAACTTAGGTAGAGGTTGCTCTAAAGCCTTTGCATGACGTTCTGCTGCTTCTGCTTTAAGTGATAACCACAATTCACGATCATGTCCATGCCAACCATTGAAGCCAAAGCGACGTACTAAGCCTGGTGCACGATCAGTTAAAATCATTAATGATTCAATAATGAATGTTCCTGAACCACACATTGGGTCAAGAATTAAATCAGGTTGTAGTTGTTGTAATTGTGCTTTTTGTAATATTGCTGCTGCAAGATTTTCTTTGATAGGTGCATCCGTCATAAAGTGACGGTAGCCACGTTTATGTAAAGAATCACCTGATAAATCTAGGCAGTAAGTATGCTCGGTTTTACCAGCTAGTACATAAAGTGTAATTTCGGGCTGTTTAATATCAATACTTGGGCGTTTACCAACCGCCTCCATAAATGAATCAACTACACCATCTTTAACTCGTAGTGTAGCAAACTGTGTATTGACTTTAATTTCGCGTTCTACATGTAGACGAATAGCAAAGGTACTTTGTGGTGCAAAAACAAGAGACCAATCAAAGCTAATCGCACCCTCGTAGAGTTCTTCTGCAACATCACGTGCGTCATGTGTGAATTCAAGTTCATGGGTATGAATTGGTAACAACACACGAGAGGCTAAACGAGACCACATACAAACGCGATAGGCATTCTCAAGCGTGCCTTTAAATATTAAACGTCCAGCAAAACGTTGGATATTTTGAATGCCTAAATTCTCAAGTTCTTGTTGTAATAAGGTTTCAAGCCCGTCAGCACAGGTCACCCAATAGTCTGTTAGACGTGGTTTAGCGTTCATTCAAATTTCCAAAACATTTTTAGCAATCGACTATTTTAACTGATTTTGGAAGAGAAATACGGTTTTTCTTTTGGTGTTTAGCCTTAGTATATTCCATAGATTAATTCTAATTTGTGGTCTAAGGCATATTGTGAAGCTCTTTGGGTTAGTAATACTGTATTACTTATTTAGATTGAATCACTTCTTTGCTTTAAATTTTCAGCATATGATTTTTTACTTATCAGATAAGTTCACCATGTCATAAAATAATTTTTATTTGTTTTTAATGGTTGGTACATATTTTGCTTTTCTAAAACTGAATTATCAAGAAACACTTCTCCCAACGATGTGAGGACGTTATGAAAGCAAATATGAACCATGAACTTGTACTAAATGCCGAAGCCTTTTCTGTTGCAACTCAAATGTACGTGCGATTAAGACGAGTGTCTGGTCGAGTTATTGATGTTATGTATTTAGTCCACGATAAAGATTATGCAAAGTATGTCGTAGAAATCGCATTAGCAACTGAAGATACAGAGTTAGAACGTTATGCTGCACGCTTAGGTTCTTTAATTGATTTATACCCTGAGCCAATTTTAGCCCTAGATGAAGCTAAAGATAATTCAATCAATACGATTATTGATGATTTGGATACATATTCCTCAGAAGTAACTGATGAGGAAATTTACAAAGCGCAAGTTGCTCATCACTATATTGGTGCATTACGTTAATTCATTATGTTGCAACTCCCTAATTAATTGCAACATAATGGTGAAAAGTTGTTCTGCGAAAGTAGAGAAATTGGGCTACACTATGCAAGTTTTGGTGATTCGACCTATAGGAATCTTTTATGCATATTGCAGCCCTGCATCAACCAAGTCAGGTTCAATTGAATCAACAAGGAAATTTAAAGCACTTCTTAACCATTGAAGGTCTTTCTAAAGAAAGCCTGACCAAGATTTTAGATACCGCACAAAGTTTTTTAGATGATAATAATAATTTGATTAACCGTCCGTTATTAGAAGGGCTGACGGTGATGAATCTTTTCTTCGAAAACTCTACTCGAACTCGCACTACATTTGAGGCAGCTGCAAAACGTTTGTCTGCAAATGTTCTGAATATCGATATTGCACGTTCAAGTACCTCTAAAGGCGAAACCTTACGTGATACGCTTTGGAATTTAGAAGCGATGGCTGCGGATATTTTCGTAGTTCGTCATTCATCTTCTGGGGCAGCACATTTTATTGCCAAAGATGTTTGTCCTAAAGTTGCAATTATCAATGCAGGAGATGGACGCCACGCGCATCCGACTCAAGCAATGCTCGATATGTTGACCATTCGCCGTGAAACTAAAAAGCCATTTGAAGCGCTCAGTGTTGCCATTATTGGTGATATTAAGCATTCACGTGTAGCACGTTCCAATGTGGCTGCTTTACAAACATTAGGTTGCAAAGATATTCGCGTGATTGCACCAAATACGCTGTTACCAGTTGGTTTTAATGAATATGGCGAAAATGTACGCCTGTTTAATAAAATGGATGCAGGCGTGACAGACTGTGATGTGATTATTGCATTGCGAATTCAAAATGAGCGTATTGATTCACCTGCATTATCTTCACAATCTGAATTCTACAAAATGTATGGTCTAAACAAAGAACGCTTGGCGCTCGCTAAACCTGATTGTATCGTTATGCATCCTGGTCCAATGAACCGTGGTGTTGAAATTGATTCAAGCGTTGCCGATGGAGATCAATCTGTCATTTTGAAGCAAGTCACTAATGGGATTGCGGTTCGTATGGCAGTGTTGGCACTTGCGATGCAAGGGCAGTTACAAGAACAAGGTTTAATTGAAGCGATCGCACTTTAAAGGATAGATCACATGAGTATTGTAAAAATTGAAAATGTCCGTGTGCTCGATCCAATTCAAAAAACTGATCAAGTTCAAACGGTTTATATTAAGAATGGTAAATTGGTTGATAGCGCAGATCCAGTTGATGAAACGATTGACGGTCAAGGTAAATGGTTAATGCCAACCATGGTTGACTTGTGCGCACGCTTACGTGAGCCAGGGCAACAACAACATGGGACATTAAAGTCAGAAGGTAAAGCTGCGCGTGCGAATGGTATTTTGCATGTTATTACTCCACCAGACTCAAAGCCAATCGTACAAGATAATGGCGCACTCATTCATGGTCTGATTGAAAAGGCACAATTAGATGGTGGTATTTATCTACATATTATTGGTGCACAAACTCAAGGTTTGAATGGGAAGCAGCCGGCTAATATGGCAGGTTTAAAGAAAGGTGGTTGTACTGCTGTTTCTAATGCCAATGCAGCATTTGAAAATGATGATGTTGTAATTCGTACTCTTGAGTATGCTGCTGGTTTGGATTTGACCGTTGTCTTTTATGCCGAAGAGCCACAGCTTGCAAAAGATGGTTGTGCACACGAAGGTTTTATCGCTTCTCGTCAAGGTTTACCAATGATTCCTGCGATTGCGGAAACAGTTGCAATTGCTAAATACCTTTTGATGATTGAAGCAACAGGCGTGAAAGCACATTTTGGTTTATTGTCTTGCGGTGCGTCAGTTGATTTGATTCGCGCAGCTAAAGCCAAAGGTTTGCCAGTCACTGCGGATGTTGCGATGCACCAATTACATTTGACTGAACAACTCACTGAGGGTTTTAACTCACTTGCGCATGTTCGTCCACCATTACGTTCTGAGCAAGATAAAACATTGTTACGTCAAGGTGTGAAAGAAGGCGTGATAGATGCAATTTGTACTCATCATGAACCATTAAGTAGCTCAGCGAAAATGGCGCCTTTTGCAGAAACGCAACCGGGAATAACGGCTTTTGATACTTATGTAGCTTTGGGTGTGCAACTGATTCAAGAAAGTCTGTTTGAACCATTAGAATGGGTTGAAAAAGTGACTTCAATTCCCGCGCAAGTTGCAAATATGACTGAACGTTGGCAGCAAGAAGCAGGTTGGGTGTTGGTTGATCCAGAACTAGAGTGGGTAGTATCAAAAGAGACAATTTTATCTCAAGGTAAAAATACACCTTTACTAGGCCAGACCTTGAAAGGTAAAGCGCTACAGACATTCATCTAAACTTTGTTTCTGAGCAGAATAGATTTTGTGATTTATTCTGCTTAACTTTTTAGTAAGTTAATTCATTATTAGAAATTTTCCGTAAATAATTTAATAATGGATTGCTTTGCTTGTATATAGGTCGAATAAAAATGAGAATTACATTTATTGGTGCAGGTCGCGTTGCTTATCATTTAGCAAAAGTACTACATCCTGATCACCAGATTGTACAAGTTTTTAGTCGTGATTTAGAAAAAGCAAATCGTTTAGCATCTTTAGTTGAAGCCACTGGGATTAATCATTTTGATCAATTAAACCCCAATACTGATCTCGTTATTATTGCTATATCAGATCAATCCATACCTGATGTTATTCAGAAAATTAATCATTATTTACAGCAAGCATTAATTGTTCATACCTCAGGAAGTACCAGTTTAGAGGTGCTTTCAACAGTACATGAGAGATCTGGCGTATTTTATCCCTTACAAACTTTTAGTCATGAGCGTGCGATTGATTGGGCAGAAACACCTATGTTTGTCGAGGCAGTTCGGTACAATGACTTGGAGTTGCTCGCTTCATTAGCGCATAGTTTGACTCCGAAGGTTTATCAATATAGTTCTCAACAACGCCAGACATTACACATGGCTGCTGTTTTTGCATGTAATTTTAGTAACTATTGTTATGATCTTTCTAAACAAATTGTTGATGAGCAACAGGTTGATTTTTCTTTACTTTATCCATTGATTCTAGAAACTGCTCAAAAAGCAACGATCAATAATCCTAAAGAAATGCAAACAGGTCCTGCAATGCGTGGTGATGAAAATATTTTAAAAATGCATCAACAATTATTAGAAAAGAATTCAGGAAGCGATCTTGTTGATGTTTATAAACTTTTAAGTAAAAGTATTATGAAACGACATTTACACGGAAAATAATGATAGGGAAACCATTTCATTTTATTTGTGATGGACAAAATTTGAATGATTTTTAATATCAAGAGATGTTAGAACATCATGTATTTGTATTCTAGAAAATAGATCGATTATTTGTAAATATATTGAGCTGATACAATTTTTTAAATATCAGCTTAGAAAGAATGTAAGTGTGCCTTAAGCTTAATCAATTTTTCTGTTTAAAACGATGTTTACATTTGAGGCAAAGATAGTCTTGGAAAATATTCTTGTCGATCGCCACACCTGCTTTTTTTCCAAAAATATTACCCACGATTCCTCCAGTAATTCCGACACTAATTGCACCTACAAATGTTCCAATAGTCCCACCCACAATTACGCCTAATGGGCCTGCTACAGTACCAATCGTGGCACCAACTGATGCACCTGTTGCAGCTCCACCCACTGTTCCAGCAGTAGTTCCAGCCGCAGTCATTAGAACTCCGCCTGTTGTTTTTAGTAATTTGTTATGATCACGTACTTCGATTTCTGTAGAACCACATTTGGGGCATTGCAGTATTTTTTCCATAAAACCAACCTATCTTCATCATTGAGTTAAATCATTACAGTGAATAGCACTCATTGTTTATGAAATGATAATTTATTAATGGTATATAAAAATTATCTATCTCTCATTTTAGCTAAATATGAGTAAAAAATATTTATAGATCATGTAAATAGAAGAGCTTAAATTTGATCAGAATTGATTCTATAAAGTGAGTTCGATAATAACGGTTTTAGAGATATAGTTTTTATCGTCTATGGACACCAGAGAGCATTCAGTTTTTTTGTTCTTCTAAGATTTAAAAATTAATATAAGTAAGCCAATAAGAGATAAATAGCATTAAATAAATAATATTTAATGCTATTTGTATTTGAAATTTTAAGAGTCACTACTTAATTTTTTTAAAAATAAAGTCATTGATCTTGTGACCAGATTCAAGTCCGCGACGCTCAAATTTGGTTACTGGACGCCATTCGGGGCGAGGGTAACTATTACCTTTACCAGCTAAATTTTCCATGTCTGGACGATTATCTAAAATATCAAGCATCCATTCTGCGTATGGCTCCCAATCAGTAGCAGCATGGAAGGTACCTCCAAGCTCTAACTTCTGTTCAACCAGTTGCATACGTTCATGAATGACAAAGCGGCGTTTAAAGTGGCGCTTCTTCTGCCATGGATCTGGGAAGTACAATTGCACACAGTTAATGCTGTTGTCAGGCATTTCACGTAATACTTGAATCGCATCTGCATCAAGTACAAATAAGTTTTTCAAGCCAGCCATACCAGCTTCATACACGCATTGTGCAATTCCTGGTACATGTACTTCGATTCCGACAAAATTACGTTCAGGGTTGGCTTTTGCCATGAGTACCAAAGAACGCCCCATACCAAAGCCAATTTCAACAGTTAAAGGTCGTTCAGGGTGTTCAAAGTGTTGACGTAAATCACCAACGGGGTATTCCAAAATTAAATCACGATAATCTTCTAAAGCAGTCCGTTGTGATGTATTAAGCGGAGCTGAACGACGCATAAACGTCACAATTTCACGGTGCTCAGGCAAATTGTCGAGTTCCGTAATTTGCGTTTCTAACTGATCGTTTGACATGATTCTGGAGATATAAATATAGAAATGCCGTATTTTAAGTGTTCATCAGGTCAAGTCAAATCTTTAAATGATTTTATTTGATCATTTGTTTTTCCAAACGATCAAAAACTTGTAAAAAAATATTCATGTTGTTGTCACAGAGATTGAATAGCCTAATGTCGATTTAAACATTAAGTAAAAATTTATGAAAAATTTTAAATTCCATTCGATTGCAATTTGTTTAGGCTTATTGGGGGCTTCTTCGGTATTTTCTGTGGCACATGCCCAGTTGATGTTTAGCCAATATATTGATGGTAGTAATAATAAAAAAGGATTAGAAATTTATAATCCAGATCAAACAGCCGTTAATTTAGCTGATTATGAGATTCAACAGTTTAATAATGGTGGTACATCTAAGCCATTTGTCTATCCTTTAGTCGGAAACCTTGCGAGTAAGGGACGCTTTTTAGTTGGCCATACTGCCTTACAAACTGAGTTAGGGGATAAGGTCAATCAAGTCGCTGCACTTTCGTTTAATGGTGATGATGCCATTTTATTGGTCTATAAAGGCAAAGTGGTAGATCGTTTTGGAAGATTGGGTGAGCAACCTGCTTCTGTTGGCTGGGGCACAACAACAATTAGTAAAGCGAATAGTTTTACTCGCTTGCAAACGGTAAATCCTGTCACTGAGGTTGATCCTAAAACCATATTTGATCTTGATAATTCTTGGCGTGCATGGAAGGATCGGAATGATTTTTCAAATCTAACAGGCTCAACAACACCTCCTATTACTGAAATAGTCAGTTGCTCAAGTACGGAAACCCCGATTGCAGATTTAAATAATAAAGCAACTCAAGGGCAAAACTATACGCTCCGTGGTGTGATCACTGCTGATTATCGTTATGAAAATGGTTTCTCTGGTTTTTATATTCAAACTGTTGATAGCAAAGCTAAACCAAACGTGAGTAATGCGATTTTTGTTTATATTCCAGCGAGTAGCTCTGTTAAAGGCGGGCAAGTTGGGGATGAAGTGATCTTACGAGGACGTTTGACTGCATATCAAAACCAATTACAGATTGATCAGTTACAGCAAGATATTTTGACTTGTAATAGCAATATGGCAAATCAGGTACAGCCAAAAAGTGTTGATTTACCGTTTAATAGTTTGACTGACTTAACTGCAAATTCACCGCAACTTTATCAAGGGATGTTGGTAAAACTACCACAAACTTTAACCATCAGTGAAAATTATAACTATGGTCGCTTTGGTGAGCTGTCACTGAGTAAGGAGCGATTATTTATTCCAACAAACTTATATCCACCTTTATCTGCTGAGGCAAAAGCATTAGCACAGAAAAACTTATTATCGAAGATTATTTTAGATGATGGTTATAACAATCAAAACAGAACGCCTTGGTTGCCGCAGAGCTTCAGTGCAACAAATAGTTTGCGCTCTGGTGATCAACTTAAGAACATTGAAGGGATTTTGGAATATCGTTTTAATGGTTGGCGCATTCAGCCTATTCAGGGGCGTAATCTCCCAGAATTGGTCACTAAAACACCATCAAGACCAAATGTCGCCACTAAAGATACGCGGTTGATTCGTGCAGCAGCATTTAATGTCTTAAATTATGACAATGGCAAAACTGGATTTCCTACTGAGCGTGGCGCATCTAGTCAATCTGAATTTGATAAACAGCATTTGAAAATTATTAAAGCTTTAAAATCAATTGATGCTGATGTATACGGTTTGATGGAAATTGCAAACAATGGCTATGATAAAAATAGTGCAATTGCATATTTAACCCAAGCTTTAGGCGCTGATTGGAAATATGTAGTTCCTGAAAATCAGGATCGTTTAGGAACAGATGTGATTGCTGTTGCCATTATTTATAACAGCAAACGTGTAAAACCTGTGAACAAGCCAGTTGTACTTGATTTAGGTGATAAGAATAGATCGACGATTGCTCAAACTTTCCAACCGATTTCTGGAAAGCAAATGTTCACGATAATTCCTAATCACTTGAAATCTAAAGGATGTACAGGTGTTGATACGAATACAACAGATGCTGATCAAAAAGATGGGCAGGGTTGTTGGAACCCAACACGTGTGAAAGCTGTTGAACAACTCGTTCAATGGATGGCAAAAAATCCGACTCAGGTAGAAAAGCCAAACATCTTAGTTTTGGGGGATATGAATAGTTATGCCAAAGAAGATCCGATTCAGGTGTTTGAAAAGGCAAATTACAAAGTTCTATTAAATGACAAAGTTGTAGGGCAAGGTGAGCAGGCTTATAGCTATGTATTTGGTGTATCAAGTAATGCGGAAGGCTATGGGGGCGCAGGCAATTTAGATCACGCAATTGCAGATGCAAATTTATATAGTAAAGTAAAAAAAGCATTTACTTGGCATATCAATGCAGATGAACCAACAGTCTTAGATTACAACGAAGAATATAAAACCGATGCACAAAAAGCATTATTTTTCTCAGAAGATGCTTATCGCTCTTCAGATCATGATCCTGTAATTGTTGATCTTGATATGAGTGATGCCGAGAATAAACCTTCACCGTCAAATACTTCATCGGGGAGTTTTGGATGGTTATCGATCTTAGGTCTTTTGGGTCTTGCAAGTTTTTCCAAGCGCTCAAGAAAAGATCAAGTGTGATCTATGCAAAAAGAGGAGGATAGAAGTAATCTATTCTCCTCAAAAAAATGATCTATTTGAGCAGGATATATACGATGATAATAAAAAGTTGACATAAGACTACTTGCAAAATCATGTAATTTCACTAATAGTCAGATCATTCAGTATTTTTTACTTTTTTTGACAAATTTGTGGAAACACATTTTGCAAATTAACGTAAAGCATTTTAGAACATAAGAGTTAGATAACAAGGATCAATTATGAAGTTGTATTATTCACCTGGTGCTTGCTCATTGGCAGCACATATTATTTTAAATGAAATAAATGTAGATTTTGATTTAGAACGCGTTGATCTAAAAACACATAAAACCTCGAAAGGGGTAGATTATTATGAAATTAACCCAAAAGGTTATGTTCCAGCTTTAGAGATTAATCCTGGTTTAATCTTAACTGAGAACGTTGCAATTTTACCGTTTCTGGCACAACACGATCCTAAACAGGATTTAATCCCACCATCGGGCATGGGGCGTGCCAAAGTCCTTGAATGGTTAGGTTATTTAAATTCTGAGTTACATGATGCTTATGCAGTTTTCTTTAGTGGTAAGTTAACTGATGATGAAAAAACCAAAGCGTATGCTGAAGTAGATCGTTTACTGAAATATATCGACAATTATTTAGCTGAATCAGAATATGATTATTTAGTGGATGATAATTTTGGTCCAGCAGATGCGTATTTATTTGTACTTACAAATTGGTCAAATCATATTGAACACGATTTAACACCATATATTCATATTATCGCTTTGCGTAATAAAGTAGCTGAACGTCAGTCGGTACAAATTGCAATGCGTGATGAAGGATTACTCGGTTAGTTTTCTTTGCATTAAAAAAAGCCTCTGTGATCAGAGGCTTTTTTATAATCAACAGATTATTGTTGAGCTTTTTCTTTTACATCAGCAGCGCCGTTTTCAACTGCACCAGCAACTTTAGCAGTTGCATCACGTGCAGCGGCTTCAGTTTTTGCAGCAGCTTCAGCAGTTGCAGTCGCAGTATGATCAGCAGCAGCATCAATTTGATCAGCAGCAGTATCTACCGCAGTAGCAACATTGCTCGCTGCAGAATCAGCAGCATTTTTCACATCAGCACTCGCTTGATCAGCGGCATGTTCTAAGTGTTCGCCAGTAGTTGCCCCAGTTTCAGGCGCTTTATCTTTATTACAGCCTACAAGTGCAACAGTAGCAGCGAGACCTAATGCAACAAGTAATTTATTCATTTTCATGTTTCCTTTTCTTTGTGGCATCCAATAGGTATGGATAGCGAAAATATAAACATAAACTGTATGAATAATAAAGTTGAAAATTTGTTGATAACTTGTAAAAACACGCACTTACATTTTTGAAATGTAAATGCGTGCACATGTTTTTAGATTATTTTAAACACCAGAACGAATCATATAATCAAAAGCTGATAGAGAGGCTTTGGCACCTTCACCTGTCGCAATAATGATTTGCTTGTACGGTACGGTGGTACAGTCACCTGCAGCAAATACACCTTTGACATTGGTTTCATTTCGATCATTGATCACAATCTCACCACGATTGCTGAGTTCAACCGCACTGTTCTTCAAGAAATCCGTGTTTGGCAATAAACCAATCTGCACAAAGATTCCTGCAAGTTCAACTGTATGTTCAACATCAGTCGCTCGATCTTTGTATTTCAATGCGGTTACTTGTGAACCATCTCCCACAACTTCAGTACTGAGCGCATTCAAAATCACAGTGGTATTCGGCAAGCTGTTTAACTTGTCTTGCAACACTTGATCTGCACGAAGCTTGGTATCAAACTCAACCAACGTCACATGCTCAACAATCCCTGCAAGGTCAATCGCTGCTTCTACACCAGAGTTACCACCACCAATCACCGCAACACGTTTGCCTTTGAATAATGGGCCATCACAGTGTGGGCAGTACGCCACACCACGGGTACGGTATTCTGCTTCACCCGGTACATTCATTTCTCTCCAACGTGCGCCTGTTGAAAGAATAATGGTTTTAGATTCAAGCTTAGCCCCATTTTCTAATTCAACTTCAACCAGACCATTGGCTGTCTGATCTGCACCTGTGATCTTGCTGACACGTTGCAAATTCATGATGTCCACACCGTACTCACGTACATGGGCTTCCATATCTTGAGCAAACTTCGGACCTACGGTTTTTTGAACCGTCGTGAAGTTCTCAATATCCATGGTATCCATGACCTGACCACCAAAACGTTCAGCGACGATACCTGTTTTAATACCTTTACGCGCTGCGTAGATCGCTGCTGTACCACCTGCAGGACCGCCACCAATCACCAATACATCAAAAGCATCTTTGGCATTGAGTGCTGCGGCATCTTTCTCAGCTGAGTTGGTATCTAACTTCGCCACGATTTCTTCCAAAGTCATACGACCTTGTCCAATATGTTCATTGTCTTGAAACACCATCGGTACAGCTAAGATTTTGCGTTCTTCGACTTCTTCTTGAAAGAAACCACCATCAATCATGGTCGCAGTTGCATTTGGATTGTAGATTGCAATCAAGTTAAGTGCTTGAACCACATCTGGACAGTTATGACAGCTTAAAGATACAAACACATCAAAGTTTGATTTTAAGTTTAAACCTTTGATTTGAGTGAGTACTTCATCAGACACTTTAGGTGCATAACCAGATACTTGTAATAATGCCAAGATCAAAGAAGTAAACTCATGTCCCATTGGTAAGCCAGCAAAGAACACACGTGGTTGTTCACCTGCTTTAGCCACACCGAAACTAGGACGGCGAGCATTTGAACCGTCAAAACGCGCCGTAACTTGGTCAGAAAGTTCAGCAATTTCAGTCACGAGTTCTTTGATTTTTGCAGCTTTGTCGGATTCATCTAAAGCAGCAACCAACTCGATTGGACTTTCTAAACGTTCTAAGTAAGCTTTTAATTGCGTTTTAATATTTTGATCTAACATGTATTTCTCCAAATTCTAAGCAGTTCAAATCAGCTAAATTCATTCAATGAAGCTATAGTACGCAAAATATATAAATAGATAAAACAGTATGTTTTTATAAATTTAATCGGATTTTTGAATTTTAAAGTATATTTGTGGAACTTTTGTGCGTACATGAGCATAAAAATTTGAATCAAATCGAACTTGTTATATAACTGCAATTATTTCATGGCATATATAAGGAAGCAGCAAATGGTATTACAACGTGGCATTTATCAACACTACAAGGGTCAAATTTATCAGGTATTTAATGTTGCTCGACATAGCGAAACTGAGGAACAACTTGTTGTATATCAATGTTTATATGGTGATTATTCAATGTGGGTGCGTCCATTATCAATGTTTGTTGAAACAGTTGAACTTGAAGATGGGCAAGTTATTCCACGTTTTAAATTAATACAAGCGACTTAAATTTGAACTTTTGCTTTTGAGCATTACGGAGACAAGACATGACGAGCACCGTTTTTCTACAACGTATTGCTGATTTATATGATGAATTTAAGCAACATGATGCTCGGCAGTCTGATCGTTTAAGACGTTACCGAAATATTGAAGCAGAATCTGCTAAGTTACTTGGGATGTTAGTACGTACTCAGCAATCAAAGCAGATTCTAGAAATTGGAACATCGACTGGATATTCAACCTTATGGTTGGCTGAAGCTGCAAAATCGGTCGGAGGTAAAGTTCAAACCCTAGAGATCAATGCTTTCCGAAGTGCTCAAGCCAAGAAATATGCTGAAGAATTTGGATTAGAGAGTTTTATTGATTTTTGGGTGGGCGATGCCTCAGATTATTTGGCACAAGCGACTGAATCCTATGATCTAATTTTGTTAGATGCAGAGCGTGGCTGCTATGTGAGTTACTGGAATGATTTAAAACGTCTATTGCAGTTCTCGGGTAATACTTTGATCGTTGATAATATGATTTCGCATGCTGCTGAGGTCAAAGATTTTCTTGAGTTGATTAAAGCAGATGAAAATTATATGAGCACTATTTTACCTGTAGGTGCAGGTTTATGTCTGGTTGTCTTGAAGTAGATACCTCTGATCTTGATGTTTTGAGCGATAGCTCTGCGGACTACAACCTAATACTTTGTTAAATGCACGGGTAAAGTTGGCAGGGTTCGAATAGCCTAATTCGTAAGCAATATGGGTGATGGTAAAATTTGAATTTTCTAATAAATCAATTGCTCGCTCAGTACTAATTTTTTGTTTCAAAGCTTGAAATTCAACGCCTTGTTGCTGCAAATAACGTTGTAAAGTTTTTGTAGAAATATTTAGAACTTTAGCGCATTCAGTTAATGTTGGAATCTGATTGGCTTGTCTTAACATCATGCTGACCCATTCAACAATTTCACCTTGATGATAAATCTTCTGAATCTGTTCCTGACAACGTTGTTCAACCACTTTTAGGCTATGAGCATCCGCCAAAGGTAAGGGTAGTGCCAGCTGTTGTTGATCAATCACAACGCGTATACCTGATATCCATGTGTAATTAAAATGAAAATTTGCTTTAACGAGATGTATATAGCGTTCAGCATAAACAGGCTCGGGTATACTTAAATAAATTTGGTAACGTTGTAATTGTTGTCCTGCAAGTTCTAATAAGCTGTAATAAAATCCAACGGCAATTGCTTCAATATGAAATGCTAAACATTGCTTATTCATTTGCAAGATTGGTTCAAGTAATAACTCAACCTTATGTTGATTAGTTGGAAATTGAATCGATAGCTTAAAGCTCGGCATAATTAGCCGAAAATATTGTGCAATTAATCTTAATGCATGTTCTAAATTTGGACTGGTCATTAATGCATATCCAACCAAACTATGCGAACTCAGTTTTAGATTTTTACCGAGTTCAAAAGCCAAATCTTCTGTATTTGGTAGGCTCAGGCCAAGTGCAATAAATTGTTCAATTTGTTGAATTGATAAAAGCTCAGTTTTAGAAAGTTCGTTATGAAATGCGTTTAATACCTCATTATCATATTGATGAGTACCAATTAGAATTTCGATCAACCGCAAATAATAACGAGATGGGATAACAGGGATTTGCTGTTTTTGCACAATAAAAATCCAATAAAGTCTTAAAATGATAATATCAAGTCTTAAAATGATAATATAGAGTGACTGCAAAAGAACACAATCAATTCAAGCAAAACATTTTGTGTTTGATTGAGGAGTTTCTAATGAATATGCATACTCAACTGGATGTAGAGCAAGCAACAACAACTTTTAAAGATAAAAAACGTCATTTGTGGTTATTGGGTTTGGCAGTACCGACTATTGCAATGAGTGGTTTAGCGGGTTATCAATTTGGACCGAAAAAAACCAAAAAATTCTTTGCCTCTTTTGGTCCATTATTTATTCATGGTGTTATTCCTGCATTGGATAAGTTAATTGGTGAGGACACAGAAAATCCACCACTTGATGCGATTGCAGACTTAGAAGCAGATCCATATTACGCACGAATTGTTAAACTTTTTATTCCATTGCAATATGCGACCAATATTTACGGCACTTATTTGGCAAGTCGTAAAGGTACATCACTTGCAGATCAAGCGTTATTGGGTACGTTGGTGGGGATGGTGAATGGTATTGCCATCAATACGGCGCATGAATTGAGCCATAAAAGTGGTCGTCTCGAACATTATTTATCACATTTGGCATTAGCTCCATCGGGCTATAATCACTTCCGTATTGAGCATCCATATGGTCATCACCGCCGTGTTGCAACACCAGAAGATCCAGCATCATCTCGACTTGGTGAAACTTTCTGGAAATTTTTACCTCGTACAGTGATTGGTAGTTTTAAATCGGCGATCGAAATTGAGAAAAATCGTTTAGAGCGAAAAAAGTTGCCATTCTTCTGTAAAGAGAATGAATTGATTCATGGTTGGGCGATGTCTGCTGTATACCATGCTGCTATGTTTAGCAAATTTGGAGTGCGTTCAGTACCGTTCCAAGTGACACAGGCTGCTTATGCGATTACTTTGTTTGAATCAGTAAATTATATTGAGCATTATGGTTTAAAACGTGAAAAGAAAGCCAATGGTCAATATGAGCGTACTTTACCTGAGCATAGTTGGAACAATAACAATGTAGTGACTAACTTGTTCTTGTATCAATTACAGCGTCACTCAGATCATCATGCAAATCCAACACGTAGCTTCCAAACTTTACGTCATTTTGAAGATGCACCACAGTTACCAGCGGGCTATGGAGCGATGATTTTACCAGCCTTTATTCCTTCATGGTGGTCAAAAATTATGGATGATCGAGTAGTAGAGCATTACAAAGGCAATATGGAGAAAATTAATATTCATCCTGACGCAAAAGAAAAAATATTAGAGAGGTACGCTGAACAAGTTGAAGTCGAAGCTGCTTAATAAATTTAAATAAAAAACCAGCCTTAATATAGGCTGGTTTTTTATTTATGAGGCTAAAAGATAAAGTCGTTTAAAATGAAGATCAAACTCAAGGTATTTATGGACAAAAGCAGTCTTGTCGGTTGTGCGTAGCAAATTGTCATACACAAATTCTGGAACAGGGTGATAAAGCTCGGCTGTGCCATTGCTGTAAAAAATTTTTAAATAGCGTGAAGAAATATCATATTTCCAAGAGGTTACAACAACAGTTTTTTCCATATATTTGCCCCCATTTTAGTTTGATCATTTAGTACATACAAAAAACTCTTTATGTTTCATAATTTGACATTACTCCATGTAATGCAGGCTGACAATTGATAAATGAATTTCATTATAAATTTATAAGTATAAGAATTGTAAAAAATTTACTATTGAATTGAGATCGACGTATCTTAAAAAGTGACCAAATGACAAATAAAAAGAAACCACTCTTTTTAGAGTGGTTTCTTTTCAACATTGTTAAATCTAAAAATTAGATTTTACCAACGAGGTCGATCGATGGAGCAAGAGTTGCTTCACCTTCTTTCCATTTAGCAGGGCAAACTTCACCTGGGTGGCTTGCTACGAATTGAGCAGCTTTAAGCTTACGTAAAGTTTCTGAAACATCACGTGCAATTGCATTGTCATGAATTTCAGCAGTTTTAATTACGCCTTCAGGGTTGATGATGAACGTACCACGTAAAGCTAAACCAGCTTCTTCGATATGCACATCAAAAGCACGTGTTAATTGATGTGTAGGATCGCCAACTAATGGGAATTGAGCTTTACCTACAGCAGGAGAAGTTTCGTGCCATACTTTATGAGAGAAATGAGTATCAGTTGTTACGATATAAACTTCTGCACCAGCTTTTTTGAATTCTTCGTAGTTCTCAGCAGCATCTTCAACTTCAGTAGGACAGTTGAAAGTAAATGCAGCAGGCATAAAAATAAGAACAGACCATTTGCCTTTAAGATCAGCGTCAGTTACTTGAATGAATTCACCGTTACGGAATGCATCAGCTTTAAATGGTTTAACTTCAGTATTAATTAAGCTCATCATTGTCTCCATGATTGAGGTTTTATTGAGAGGCTAATGCCTTACTTGTTTACGAGGTCAAGAATAAATAATTTTTAGTTATTGGGGAAATAGTATTTTTACATGACTAAAATCGGAAAATTGAATAAATCAATATAAAACGATTTTCACCCTAAGATATAAGCCTATTTGACTCCAACAAGATGAAGTAAATATGACGAATACCTAAAACTAATTTGCATAACAACATGCAGTCGATAGTATTAAAATTCAAGGGTAAAATTGAAAAAATCTAAAAAATATAGAGAAAACCAAGATATAGATTTAAGCACACGATAACTGTAATGCGATGTTTTTATCGAGCTGAGAGCTTATATTGTTTGTTTTCTGAGCTTGTGTTAAATATTTGATCACTTTAGAATCCGCTAAATTTGATGAATGCTCAAATTTTTTATTTGAGAAAAACGAAAATTTTACCTCAGAAATTTACGTTCTCGGGTATACAGTGAAATTTATAAAAAATGACTGATCAATTAAGACAAAAATTCGAAAATTTAGAGTTGAATGTAGGCTTAGGTAAAATTAGTGCTTTTATTTCAATCTCCTTGGGCTTGTTAGCTATTTTTGGGGCTTTGTGTTTTATGTTTCCGTCAGTACTGACTATGCCTGAACTACGTCCTGTTTATGCCAAACATTATGATGTTTTTTATTTCAGTTTGATGTTTGGTATTACGCTGAGTGCTGGTTTTGGGGTTTTTAGTGCGTTATTTCGACAAAATCGTTATGGTTTTTATGGCTTATGCTTTGCTGTAGTGGCAGCGGTTTTAGGCTGTGGGTTAATTAAAGCGCCAACGTTACCCAACCTACCTTTTTATGCAGGTATTGATTATTTCATTTTAACACTAGTGCTCTTGGCTCTTATCTTCATTCCACTTGAGGGATTCTTTGCTAAAAATCCTCATCAAAAAATCTTAAGGGTAGGTTGGGTGACGGATATGAAATATTTCATGTTGAGTCATATCGGAATTCAATTGTTCACCTTTTTGACAGTAATGCCGATTCAATACTGGATTACCCACTTACCCAATAATCCAATCGTACCTTTTGTTCAAGCTCAGCCAATTTGGTTGCAGTTTATTGAGTTATTGATTGTGGTTGATTTCGTCGTGTACTGGTTGCACCGAGCTATGCATGAAATAGATCTATTATGGCGTTTCCATGCGATACATCATTCCACCGAGTATATGGATTGGTTAGCATCTTCACGACTACATATCGTAGAAGTACTAATGACGCGGTTTATTGCCACCTTACCTATTTTCCTACTGGGCTTTCATACATCGGCTGTGTTTGCTTATCTTGTTTTTATTTCGTTTCATGCCATTTTTATTCATTCAAATGTACGTTTTCGTTTTCCATATTTGCGTTGGTTAATTGCAACTCCTGAGTTTCATCATTGGCACCATTCTTCAGAGAAGCCTGCGATTGATAAAAACTATGCTGCTTTTATTCCAATCTATGATGTGATCTTTAAAAGTGTATATATGCCAAATCATCTTGCGAGTGTTTACGGCACAGTTGGATATAAGATACCGAATAGTTTTGTTAAACAATTCACATGGCCATTTAAAAAGTATATAAAGCGTTTGCGTCAACATTTTGATCATTCATCTAAATCATAAGCATAAAGACACAACTGCATTAATATTCTGAACAGATTGATGCAGTTTCTTTGCATAGCATCGCTTTAAGGCGTAAAATAGCCGATTATTTTTATTGTTAGGAAAGCTGTTCAGTGCAGAGTCATTTAAATGTAGATCAATGGGTTATGGCACGTGACCGCCACCGTTTAAATCGACTGCGCAAAGATAAAAAAACAGAAACAGCGGAAATAGAAAAACTTTTTCAACAGTCAAATGACAAAGTCAAACAACGCTTAGCGCGCATTCCCCAAATTAAGCTCAATCAAGATTTACCTGTTACTCAGTATGCAGATCGTTTGATTGACGCAATACAAAAGCATCAAGTGATTATTGTGGCGGGTGAAACGGGTTCGGGTAAAACTACGCAGTTACCACAAATTGCTATGCTTGCTGGTCGTGGTCTCACTGGGATGATTGGGCATACTCAGCCGAGACGTTTAGCTGCTCGCAGTGTCTCACAACGTATTGCAGAAGAAGTTGGGCAGAAACTAGGTGAGGCGATTGGCTTTAAAATCCGTTTTAATGAGCAGGGATCGCAGGACTCTATCGTGCGTTTGATGACGGATGGTATTTTGCTGGCTGAGTTGACTAACGACCGCTTCCTTTCAAAATACGATACCATCATTATTGATGAAGCCCATGAACGTTCACTGAATATCGATTTCATCATGGGTTATCTCAAACAGTTATTACCAAAGCGTCCTGATTTAAAAGTAATCGTGACGTCAGCGACTTTAGATGTAAATCGTTTTAGCCAATACTTTAATGATGCACCGATTTTTGAAGTAGAAGGGCGCAGCTTCCCTGTTGAAGTACGTTATCGTCCAATTTCGGAACTCAGTATTATTGGTAGCGATGATGATGAGTTTGATGATTTTGAAGAGAACTTACCACGTGCTGTTGTACAAGCGGTCGAAGAGTGTTTTGCTGATGCTGAGAGTAAAGGGCATCCAGAACATGCTGATATATTGATTTTTGCCAGCACTGAGCAAGAAATCCGAGAATTACAAGAAACCTTACAGAAGTATGGTCCTCGGCATACTGAAGTGTTGCCTTTATATGCACGTTTGGCACTCGCCGAGCAGCAAAAGATTTTCAGTCCAAGCGGTAAAGGTCGCCGTATCATTATTGCAACCAACGTTGCTGAAACAGCATTAACCGTTCCTAATATTCGTTATGTGATCGATAGCGGTTTTGCCCGTATTTCACGTTATAACTACCGTTCACGTGTGCAGCGCTTACCGATTGAAGCGATTTCACAGGCAGCAGCCAATCAGCGTAAAGGTCGTTGTGGTCGTATTGCTGCGGGTGTTTGTATTCGTTTATACAGTGAAGAAGATTTTCTAAGTCGTCCTGAGTTTACCGAACCTGAAATTAAACGAACTAACTTAGCTTCTGTTATTTTGCAGATGCAAAGTCTTGGTTTAGGTAGTTTAGAAGATTTTGACTTTATTGAGCCGCCTGATTTCCGTTTGGTTAATGATGGGCGCAAGCTTTTGATTGAGTTGGGTGCATTAAGCGAACGTAAAAATGATTTAACTAAAGTCGGTCAAATGATGGCACGCATGCCGATTGATCCACGATTAGCACGTATGCTTATTGGTGGCGCTCATTTTGGTGTTCTGAAAGAAACATTGATTATTGTCAGTGCTTTAGCGATTCAAGATCCACGAGAACGACCTGCCGATAAACAAATGCAAGCCGATCAGAAGCATGCCTTATTCAAAGAAGCGGATTCAGATTTTTTATTCTATTTAAAACTTTGGAATACGCTCCAAACTAGTCCTGATACGCAGTCTGAAAACAAGCGCCGTCAATTTGCGCGTCAACATTTTTTAAGTTGGTTACGTTTACGGGAATGGAAGCAAACTCATCAACAATTAGTTGAATTGGCTGAAGGATTAAAGTTGAGCTTTAATGAAAAGGCAGCCAATTATGAAAATTTACATCGTGCTTTGTTAACGGGTTTACTTTCATTTATCGCCAATAAAACCGATGAACGTAATACTTTTATGGCGGTACGTCAGCAGAAAGCCAAAGTATTTCCTGCCAGTACGCTGCATAAGACCAATACTGCTTGGGTGATGGCATTTGAGATGGTGGAAACTTCTCAAGTGTATTTACGCACTTTGGCAAAAATTGATCCTGAATGGATTTTATTAGCTGCACGTGACCTATTGAAATATCACTATTTCGAACCACATTGGTCGAAAAAAGCAGGCATTGTGAATGCCTATGCGCAAATTTCATTGTTTGGTTTAATTATTGAACCAAAACGTATGGTGAATTTTGAGAAAGTTGATCAAGCCGCGGCACATGAAATCTTTTTACGGGATGCCTTAACGACTGGTAATTTGGGTATTACTCCACCGTTTTTAAAGCACAATTTATTGAAGCTTGAAGAAGTTGAGCGTGTTGAAGATAAATTGCGTCGTCGTGATTTAGTGGTCGATGAAGAAACTATTTATCAATTTTATGCTGAAAAAGTGCCAGAGGAAATTGCCAGCCGCAGTAGTTTTGAAGATTGGCGTGCAACAGTAGAGCCAGATCATCCGCGTTATCTTTTTGTAGAAGACGATGCTTTATGGATGAATGATCGGCCAACCACACAGCAATTCCCAGATTATTTACATAATGGACAATTGCGTTTGGCTGCGAGTTATCGTTTTGATCCAAGTCATGATGAAGATGGTGCAACGGTTAAAATTCCTGTGCAGGCTTTGCCACAAGTAGATGAAAAGCAATGGTCATGGGGGATTCCTGGATGGCGTCAGGATTTAATTGAGGCTTTGCTCAAGGCGTTGCCTAAAGACAAACGTCGTAATTTAGTCCCGATTCCAGATACTGCGAAAAAACTGATGCAAGGTGTTGATGCAGTACATTTACGTGAGCACTTATTTAGTTATTTAGCTTTTGCTCTGCGTGGTGAGCAAATTACAGAAAAAGATTTTTCTTTTGAACGAATTGATCAATATCTTGTACCTTTTATTAAAGTTGTGGATGAAAAAGGCAAACTCATTGCGCAAGGACGTGATTTAGATGAACTCAAAGCGCGTTGTCGTGTCGAAACTCATCGTCCTGTGAAGCAGCAAAAGGGTGAGTTCCAGACTTTTCCTGAAAATTTTGTATTTGAAGCGTCTCAAAAAGTCACGGGTGTGGTCGTAAAGCAATATCAGGCTTTGGTTCCAAGTAAAGTTTTTGCTGAACTTGATGTTAAAGATGAGTCGGGTGTGGTGATTCAAACCTTTAATGATCAAGATGAAGCAATTAAACAACATCGTGAAGGTGTGATTCGTCTTTTACATATGCAATTGGGGGATTTAATCCGTCAATTGAAAAAACAGATTTCCAAACCATTAGCTTTGGCATATTCGCCTTTAGGCGATCGGGCGAAGTTGGAACAAATGCTGGTTTATGCAACTTTACAAGTTTCAATAAAAACTTTGCCTAAAGATACAGCGGAATTTAATCAGCTAATGGCTGATGTAAAAAAGCAATTCTTGGCAGATGGTCAAAAAGTTTTAATTGATATTACTGAGATTTTTACTCAATGGCAGCAAATTCGTCGCGAGTTATTGGTTTTAGATCAGGATATCTTTGGTCGAAGTGTAGATGACATAGAAGACCAACTTGATTTAATGTCATTAGCGAACTTTGTCTACAGTAAACCTGTTGAGATTTGGCAGGAATACCCACGGTTTTTAAAAGCATTGCTATTGCGTTTGGATCGTTTGCCCAATAATCTACAACGTGACCTCGCAGCAATTGACGATGTCGATCCATGGATGGACAAAGTATTTAAATTTAAAAATGATCCTAAAATCAAAGAATTGTATTTGATGTTGGAAGAACTTAGAATTTCCTTGTTTTCTCAACCAATGAAAACAAAGATGCCAATTTCACCAACTAGATTGCAAAAACTATGGGATCGATTAGCAATCGGTTAAACTGAGCAATAATGAAAGTTAGAAGCATTCTTTACAGGAGTTTTACATGGGCATTCGTATAACAGGTACAGGGTTATTTCACCCAACCGAATCTATTTCTAATGAAGAGTTGGTTGAAAGTTTAAATGCTTATGTAGAACAATTTAATCAAGAAAATGCTGAGCAAATTGCTGCTGGCGAGATCGAAGCATTACGTGGTTCAAGCCCGGAATTTATTGAAAAAGCTTCTGGTATCCAACGTCGTTATGTGGTCGAAAAATCGGGTATTCTTGATCCAAAGCGCTTACGTCCACGTTTACAAGAGCGTAGTAATGATGAACTTTCACTTCAAGCGGAGTGGGGCGTAATTGCTGCAAAACAAGCGATGGAAAATGCAGGTGTTACCGCAGAAGACATCGATGTTGTCATCTTAGCTTGTTCAAATATGCAACGTGCCTACCCAGCGGTTGCAATTGAAATTCAGTCAGCTTTGGGTATCCAAGGTTATGCTTATGACATGAATGTGGCTTGTTCTGCTGCAACTTTTGGTTTGAAGCAAGCCTATGATGCAGTGAAATGTGGCGCACGCCGTGTATTATTACTCAATGTTGAAATTACCTCAGGTCATTTAGACTACCGTACTCGTGACGCACATTTCATTTTCGGTGATGTTGCAACGGCTTCAATTATCGAAGAAACTGAAACTAAATCAGGCTATGAAATCCTAGATATTCATTTGTTTACTCAGTTCTCAAATAATATTCGTAATAACTTTGGTTTCTTAAACCGTAGTGAAGATGCTGTGGTTGATGACAAATTGTTCCGCCAAGATGGTCGTAAAGTCTTTAAAGAAGTTTGCCCATTGGTTGCAAAAATCATTACTGCACAGTTAGAAAAACTTGAATTAACTCCTGAGCAAGTTAAGCGTTTCTGGTTGCATCAAGCCAATGCGAATATGAATGAACTCATTTTAAAACTCGTTGTGGGTAAAGAAGCTGATTTAGAACGCGCACCTATTATTTTAGATGAGTTTGCTAATACATCTTCAGCAGGCGTAATTATTGCGATGCATCGTACAGGTGAGCAAGTCAATAATGGCGAATATGCTGTGATTTCTTCTTTTGGGGCTGGTTATTCTGTAGGTTCAATTATTGTACAAAAGCATATTGCTTGATTATCTGAATTTAAAAAAAACCGCATCATTTGATGCGGTTTTTTATTATCTATTTGAATAAGATTGCTAAATCGATTACAGGCGGAGTGCTATTACTTCCTATAGTCGAGGCATTTAGATTAGGTGTTCCATCCACATTAATTGCTAAACGTGCTCTTGGAGTTGTAATTGTAGTATCACTATTTAGATCAATACGATATAACACTGAAGGTCCAGAAGTACCTGAGACTGCTGCTAAAGCTAAGCCATTATCACCACCCGCAATATCAAAACCATTATCCATGCCTAGGTTGATTCCTAAGTTGCCGATGAGATTTAAAGTGCCATTGTTTGGAGGATTTTGCTTAGTTAAGGTATTACCTGTTTGATTTAAATCAAATAGTTCAGTAGCAAGCGTTGAAACTGGTGTTGCAAAACTATTGGTATATGCTGCTGCAGTGACTTTAGCATCAGCAATTCCGCCAATATTTACATCCTTGAATGTTTCACCTGTATCTACGTTAATTCTTAGATTTTGTCCAGAATCACTGATCACTCTTAGTCTGTCTGCAGTAGGGTTAAAGTCAACGGCAAAACTTGTTCCATCTAATGTTGTGAAACTACTACCCATCGCAGGTTTAAGTGAAGTGATCAGGTTAGCCATTCCTGTATCTGTATTTATAGTATACAAGTTTGCTTTATTGGTAAGACCATAAAGTTTTCCAGAATTGGTCGTAGTGGTTCTGAGTCTGTAATCAATTCCAATAAATTTCTCATCAACGAGTAAACCTGTGATGGTTTTCTCCATAACCGCATTTGGATTATTTAAAGCAAAATTCAATAATTTATTATTGGCGGTCAATCCATAAGCTTGAGCGGTGGCATCACTTGCTCTTTTTAATGCGATACCGCGAATTCCCATGCTATTAAAGTTACTATTTAGGTCACCAGATGCAAAAATGGCATCATTGCTTGTTCCTACATTTGCTAGATTGAGTTGAAAGAATTTATAAGCACCAGTATTGAGTTTTAGTGCTGCGAAACCGACGTTAGTTACAGGATCTATGTCAAATCCACCACCGCCGTTAATGTTTATATCTGTTCCCAACGCAGCAGAAACTCCTAATGTTCCAGCATTCGCATTTTGGATATAAATTCGATCACTATTTTGATCAATGCTATAGAGTTTGGTAGATCCAGTTCCTGCAAATGCATTGCTATACGCGCCAGCGACAATGGTAGGGTTGCTTTCTGATAATTTGATAGAGCCATCTGTAATCGTGGCGCCAGTATCCACATTAATTCGAAGGTTTTGTCCCGTATTTGTAATAACCCTCAAACGATCTGCAACTGGATTGAAGTTCACAGTAATCAGATTTGCATCGCCTAAAATCTTAGTAAATGCTGCATTTCCATCAGTCGTATCAGTAGGGTCAGCCATTAATTTTTTTATAAAAGTGGCTGAACCAGTTGCAGGATTCAAAGTGTAGATATTACCTAATAATCCCACCGCATAAAGTTTCCCATCTTTCGGACGATAATCTATTCCAACGAGCTCATCATCTGTTTGTAGACCTGTAATTTTAAGATTCGACACGATTTTATTCGGCATCATTCGATCAATTGAACTGATCATACCGTTGCTTGTTAAGATTAAAGTGTCACCTGTATTAGTATTTGTCGTCTCAGTGTCATTGTTTGAATCATTATTACATCCTAACAATATAAGGCTAGTGACGATCGCTGTACTCAGTACTGATATCTTGTTATTCATTTTTTAATCCTAATTTAATTTTTTGTTTATGAGAAACTCTTAAACTATCCCTTATAAATTTAGATTTGAGTTTCCTGCAAGATGAATACATTTAAAGAAAAATTTTCATCTCGATATAACAGATGATTAATCTTAATTTCTGTATTAGCTTTATTAAGAATAAGAAGACTGATATTTAAAGTAAACTAATGTTTTTAAGTGTTTTTTTGGTAATTCAGTTTTGAGTTGTAATTATTCACGTCAATTTCACGGTTAATAAGAAAGTGTGGCTTATTAAACATTTTATGAGCTTTAACTAGTAAACCATAAAATTATAGCGCAATAAAAATCGAGAGAATTATAAAAACTCTCCCGATATATTGAGGCTTATGCTTCTACAGTTTGTACTGTGATTTTCTTTGCAGGATCGACTTTACGTCGTACTGCTGGGACAGGTTCGCCGTGATATTGACGATCTGCGAAATAGCTAGAACGAACCATTGGCGCTGACCAAATATTTCTAAAACCTAATTTTCGACCATGTTCAGCGTAACGCTCGAATTCCTCTGGCGTTACAAAGCGATCAATCGGTGCATGCTGCTTTGATGGCTGTAGATATTGACCAATGGTCACGTAATCTACGTCGTGTGCACGAAGGTCATCTAGTAAAGCAATCACTTCTTCTTCTGTCTCTCCAATCCCAACCATCAAACCACATTTGGTTGGCACATCAGGACAGTATTCTTTAAACATTTTTAAAAGATTTAAAGAATGTTGATAGTCAGAACCTGGACGCATTGCTTTGTATAAGCGAGGAACAGTCTCGATATTATGATTGAAAACATCGGGTGGACATTCTGTCATGATGCGTAAAGCAATATCCATACGACCACGGAAATCAGGAACTAAAATTTCTAATAAAGTTTTTGGACTGAGTGCGCGAGCTTCTTTAATACAATCCACAAAGTGTTGAGCACCGCCATCTAAAAGATCATCACGATCTACAGAGGTGATAACTGCATATTTCAAACCCAAGTTTGAAATAGTTTCCGCCATATGACGAGGTTCATCAGGATCAAGTGCATTTGGTCGACCATGAGCAACGTCACAGAAAGGACAGCGACGAGTACAAATATCGCCCATAATCATAAAAGTCGCAGTACCACCACCAAAACACTCTGGAAGGTTAGGGCAGGCAGCTTCTTCACAAACAGTATGGAGTTTTTGCGAACGTAGAGTTGTTTTTATACGCTGAACCTCTTCAGGTGCAGTCATTTTGACGCGAATCCAGTCTGGTTTACGAGGTACTTCAACCGTAGGTATAACTTTTACAGGAATTCTAGCGACTTTTTCAGCGCCACGAAGTTTTATGCCCTGTTCAGGTTTACGGTGTTCAGACATCTTATTTTCTACAACCTATTGCTTGAGATATTCGATTATTATAGTCAAATTTATAGGTTTATAGGATGAAATAGGTATTCATTTTGAAAATGTGAATATATAAAAATATATGGTTGAGAAATACATCAACCCATAGCATATTAGTTATCATATATATAGAAGTAAACAGCTAAGAGATAAAGGAGCTTTGAATGCCACGTAAGAAAGAGGTCGTTGGTGGGAATGTTGTAAAATTTGATGCAGTCATTCTCGGTTCTGGCCCAGCTGGTGAAGGCGCGGCAATGAAGCTAGCTAAAGCAGGTAGAAAAGTAGCAATCGTCGATGTACGTGATCAACTCGGTGGTAACTGTGCACATGTAGGTACAATTCCAAGTAAAGCCTTACGTCAAACAGTTTCTAGTATCATCCGTTATCAGCGTGATCCAATGTTTCAAAAAGTAGGTGAATGGAAACAATTCACCATGAAACAAGTGTTACGCAACGCGCATAAAGTGATTCAACAGCAAGTTGATACTCATACACGTTTTTATGATCGCAATAAGATTGATGTTTTTCATGGACGTGCATATATCCAAGATAAAAATACCGTACTCATTTTTGGTCAAGATGGCATAAAAGATACCATCATCTGTAAACAAATTGTGATTGCAACGGGTAGCCGTCCTTATCAGCCACAAGGTTTGGACTTTAACCATCCTCGTGTTTTTGATTCTGACAAAATTCTTGATTTGGATTATTCAATTCAAAAAATCATTATTTACGGTGCTGGTGTGATCGGTTGCGAATACGCATCGATTTTTATTGGTCTAGATCATAAAGTTGATTTGATCAACACTCAGCAAAAGCTTTTAAGCTACCTTGATGATGAAATCGCTGATGCATTGTCATATCACTTGCGTGAGCAAGGAGTATTGATTCGTCACAATGAACAAATCGATCGCTTAGAAACTTTCGATGATCATGTGGTTTTACATTTGCTGAGCGGTAAGAAGATTAAAGCTGATGCCATTTTATGGTGCAACGGTCGTTCTGGTAATACAGATGGTCTTGGTTTGGAAAATGTCGGTTTAACACCGAATAACCGTGGCCAGTTGATGGTCAATGATCAATACCAAACTGAAGTTGATAACATCTATGCTGCAGGGGATGTTATTGGTTGGCCATCACTTGCATCGGCTGCTTATGACCAAGGTCGTTGTGCAGGTGCAAATATGGTTGGTGAAAAAAATGTTAAGCCAATTAAAGATGTACCAACAGGTATTTATACAATCCCAGAAATTTCTTCAATTGGTAAGAACGAGCAGCAATTAACTGAAGAAAAAGTACCTTATGAAGTAGGTCAGGCTTCATTCCGTCATCTAGCTCGTGCCCAAATTACGGGTGATACTGTCGGTGAATTAAAAATCTTGTTCCATCGCGATACTTTAGAAGTACTGGGTATTCACTGCTTTGGTAATAATGCGGCAGAGATTATTCACATTGGGCAAGTGGTGATGCATAGTCCAAACAATACATTGAAGTACTTCGTTGAAACGACATTCAACTATCCAACGATGGCAGAAGCATATCGTGTAGCAGCTTTGAATGGTATGAATCGTTTGTTTTAAATGGCGATTGATTTAGTTCGACAAGAACTGAAATGCCAATCAACTTGATTGGCATTTTGTTATCTGGATTTAGTCAGGAAATTTGCGATGAAAACTAAAATAAATAATCTGATTCTTGTAGTAATCATTTTGTTGCTTGCAGCCTATTTGGGTTTTGATTTTAAAGAAAAGCAAAATACTAGAATTACTAGCAGTAACACACAAACTTCAGTTTCGAATACTAATATTTCTGTCGATGATCAAGACAAGATCATGCAGGCTTATCAACAGCAAAGAAGCAATATTCAAGTTCAAGCACAGGGTATTGTGAAAGCAGTTTTGCCAGATGACAATCAAGGTTCAAAACATCAGAAAATGATTCTTAAACTTGAGAATGGTTTAACGGTTTTGATTGCACATAATATTGATTTAGCCCCAAGAATAGACGGGCTTAAAAAAGGTGATCAGCTTGAGTTTTTTGGTGAATATGAATATAGCCCAAAAGGCGGTGTGATTCATTGGACCCATCATGATCCACAAAGAAAACATATTGACGGATGGTTAAAATATAAAGGGAAAATATATCAATGATATTTTCCCTTTATCACTCATTCTATTTTTATGTTCTCAATCAGCTTGTAAGCGCTAATTTCTGACGAGATTTCCATTTAGGTAGGACTTTAGCTAAATAAGCGTCCATGCACCATACAGGGCCAATGAGGAGGAATTGTAAGTCTTTAAAGAAAGAAGGCTTTTTCCCTTCAACTTTGTGACCATAAAATTGGCCAATCCAAGCAATCACAAAGACACCAATATAGAATCCTACGCCTACGGGTAAAATAATAATGAGCCATGCCATAACGGCTAACAGTGCAGCCATTGCAACAGCGAGAACAATATCCAAACGAGCATAAAATACTAAAGTGAGTACAAGAAGCAAAGCGGTGAGTAGGGTGCTAAAATGAGCCAAAATACCAATAATTGAAAAAAGAATAGCTGGGACACAAACCCAATGAATTTTTTTATTCGTTTGATTTTGATGACTGTCACTATATTCATCAAACCACGTATCAATTGACTTCATGTTAATTCCTTTACTGTATTCATTTTTATTTGCTCAATATACCGAATTAAATAAAAAGGGTCAAAATCATTCGCGGATATGATGTTGCTCTAAAGAATAACTGTAATTTCTAAATTCTTTTGTCTCATAATAAAAAAAGCCACACTAGGTGGCTTTTTTTGGAGAGTGTAAAACTAAGTTATTAAGAACTAGGTCCATCAACTCGTTCGATGCTCACATTACCAGTACCAGAACCAGACATACCAAGTTGCTTTGCAGCACCATAAGATAAATCTAGCACTCGGTTACCATGGAATGGACCACGATCATTTACTTTTACTACAACACTCTTGCCATTGTCTTTATTTGTTACACGGATATAACAGTTTAAAGGAAGGCTACGGTGAGCTGCAGTTAATCCATTCATATCGAATGTTTCACCGCTTGCTGTTTTACGACCATGAAATTGACGTCCATACCAAGACGCAACGCCACTTTGGCTGAATTTACGAACTGTGTTCGAAGCAACAGTATTCAGTTTTTCAATCACTGAAGGCTCGTCTTCAGGAATATCGATTTTTGCAGCAATCGTCTGGCGACGGATTTGGTCACCTGAACTCTCAGTGATTGAAAGACTATTAACGTTTGAAAAACGCGAATTAAAATTTTGAGAATCTTTGCTTAGTACGCGGGCAGCTAAATTAGAACCATCCACATCATTATTCATTGATGTCGATTGTACCATTTCCGCATGTAACGGGCTTAAACTTAAGCCTGCCGTCAGCGCTAGAATATATTTTAGCGAAAACTGCATTGTATAAACTCCTAGAGAACATGCTTTTCTATTTCAAAAAACAACTTTGAAATATAGTGCACATGTCTAATTATTCACTTTTGCAATTACTTTACTTGAGTGGATAATATTCATCGCTTACGAAGTGTGTCTAGTCTTTAACGATAAATAGTTACAAAAAGGGCAAAAACTTACAGTTTGCGGTTAAAAAATAATCAATATTGTAACAAAATATATTTTTTGCTGAATATGTGACCTTTTTGCTTTATTTTTTTATTGACTTTTCAGAATGTTATAAAAAAGCTAGTCTATCGACTAGCTACTTCGGTGCCCAATAACCATACTGCTGTTGCATACATACGACTTTTATTATAGGTCGTAATTACTTGGAAATTTGGATAAGTAATATAGTAAATTGGACCAAATTGGTCTTGTAATTGAATGACATTCACTAAGTCTAAATCATCAATTTTTACCAAAGGGTCAACAGGGGAAACCCCTAATCTTTTCAACTCTCCATAAGGAATAGGTTGGGTTAAATCCTTGGAAATAATACTATCTGGGTTGTTGCCTAAGTAACGGGCTGGAAACCCAATTGGCCGATCGCGCTGCCAACCATGTTGAGCTAAATAGTTAGCAATAGAGCCAATAGCATCTGTTGCAGAATTTCTTAAATCAATGTGACCATTTCCATCATAATCTACGCCTAGCTTTTGAATATTGCTTGGCATGAATTGCGGATAACCAATAGCACCTGCATATGAGCCAACAATACTATTTGTTGGATAACCTTCTTTATAAGTCCAAGCGATCAAGGCTGCTAGTTCATCGCTAAAATAGTCTGCTCGACGAGGATAACCGAAAGCGAGTGTCGCAAGCGCATCTCTAGTGACGAAAGAGCCCTTATTTGCACCATAACCTGTTTCTACACCTAAAATGCCCAGAATGACTGTTTTAGGTACACCAAACTGCTGTTCAGCACGATTCAACGCATCTTGATATTGATTTTTAAAGTTTGCCCCGCGTTGAATAGTGCCATCAACAAGAAACATTGAACGATATTCATACCAAGGTTTACTTTCGCCTGGGCGAGTCATGATATTGAGAATATTAGGTAAATCTTTAGCGCCACTCATGGCTGCATCAATTTGTTCACTTGTTAAATTATAAGTTGACATTGCTTTCTGCTTAAAAGCAAAGTAATTCGGATGTGTATAAAATTCATTTGCTTGAGCCCAATTACTGCTGACAAATAAACTGGCACTCAAACCAAGCAATTTAAAAATTTTATTTAAATTAGGAAGAAACATATGTTTATAAAATTCCTCATTATCGATGTGTATGAATAGACATAACCAGTCCAAAAGTAGACATCAGGGTAATAATTGCCGTTCCACCATAACTCATGAAGGGTAAAGGCACACCAACTACGGGTAAAATACCACTGACCATACCTGCATTTACAAATACATAAACAAAAAATGACAAACCAAATGCGCCCGCTACCAAGCGACCATAGTTATGGAAGCTCTGCAATCCAATTTGGAATGTTCTAAAGATAATTGCACAATAAAGAATAATAAGCAGTGTGACGCCAATTAAGCCAAACTCTTCAGAATAAGCGGCAATAATAAAGTCGGTATGACCTTCAGGCAAGAAATGTAGATGAGATTGGGTGCCTTCTAAGAATCCTTTACCTGAGAATCCTCCTGAGCCAATCGCAGTTTTAGACTGAATAATGTTCCAACCTGTGCCTAGAGCATCTGCTTCAGGATCTAATAATGTAAGAACACGCTGACGTTGATAATCATGCAGTAAAAATTCCCAAGCAATTGGAATAATAATTGCTGCTAGACCTGCGGCTGCAGCGATGAGTCGCCAAGATAAACCACTTAAAAACAGTACGAAAATACCACTGGCCAGAACCAGTAGTGATGTACCTAAGTCAGGCTGTTCTGCAATAAGTAGAAAAGGTACGACAATCAACATTAATGACAGTACAACTTGTGAAAGGCTCGGAGGTAATGCTTTTCGTGATAGAAACCAAGCAATCATCATTGGCATGCCAATCTTCATAAATTCACTGGGTTGCACACTGCCGAAGCCTGGGATATCAATCCAACGTTGTGCTCCCATACGGACTTCACCAAAAATGACGACTGCCACTAAGGAAAGTACACCAAAGACATAAAAATAAGGTGAAAATGCCTGATATACCTTTGGGGGGATTTGAGCCAAACTAAACATAACAACAAAGCCAATCCCAAAGCTCATTGCTTGCTTACTGACTAGTCCGACATCTTGGGCAGAAGCACTATATAAAACAGTGAGTCCAAGTAAGGCATTTAGAACCAAAAAAGAACAAAGCCAAGGATCGATATGCAATTGTTGCCAACGAGAGGGCTGTGCAGCTGTACTTAAGCCATCACGAGGTGCTTGACGTAAAAATTTGTATTGTGAGCTTGGAGACATGTGATTCTAAATCAGGTAAATCAAGGCTTCGCGAATGCTAACATAAACGTGATCAGGACCAAAGCAAGGCTTTGTGTATCGTGTAAAAAGCAAAATAATCTTACAATTTATACGGGATAGATTATCTTGCATTTGTTATTTACGCGCATAAAAAAAAGCGATGATTTTGCAATCATCGCTTTCTCGTTATCTCGAACTTATTTTTGTACCAATAACTGATCGAAGTGTTTAGTAAATACTTCGAGTTCAACTTGGCTTAAGCTCGGGATTAATTTTTTAATAACGATATGAACAGCTGTCTCTACGCCACTTGTTGCAACGCTTGCAACACCACGTTTTACCATTCCAAGACCTAGAGTCTTGTTATATTCAGTCATAAAGTGATGAATGAGCGCATCAGCAAAAGATTTAAATTGACGTGTTAAAGCATCACGTTGTTCTTTGCCATTTCCAGCAGCGACTTCAGCAAAACTCTTTTTCATTTCAGAAACAAGTGCATCAGGTAGTGCAGTACCAATACGTTGTTTACCTTCATTATCAGTAAACAAGCTTTTTTCCATAAATGCCAATGATTCTAAAACTTGTTCATTAGAAGCTTTGCCTAATAATTGCTTCATTAATGTAGAAACAATACTACGAATCTTTTGTGCGAGTTCTTCAGTTGTATCTCGTTTATCACTTGGTGGAAATTGTTGAACCAAATGAACCAACATGGTGTCAATTAACTCATCAGTAAGCTGTAGAGAAATTTTGTCACGTAAAGGGTACTGTGGCTCTTTACTATCACGGTTGGCTTGTGCAAGTTGAATGTCCTGGCTCAACGCTGCAGATGGAAGAATACCGAAATAACTGGTCATTGAAGAACGTCCTCTATATCAAATTTATTCGTTTTATTGTCGTGCCAAGCGAATTGGCTCTGGCATCCATGACAAATCTGATACTCGACATGGGTTAATATCCAAGCCCCCTCGACGAGTATAAGTTGCATAGACCATCAGTTTTTCTGGTTGAAGCAATTGCCAAATATCAGCAAATATTTGCTCGACACATTGCTCATGGAAACCATTGTGCTGACGGTACGAGATAATATAGGCTAATATGCTGCGATAACAAGGTTTTTTACCTTGAAAACGAATAAAAATCGTACCCCAATCTGGTTGTCCTGTGACTGGACAATTACTTCTTAAAAGATGAGAGTAAAGTTCAATTTCAACACTTTCTTCGGTCGTTGCAGGATCTAACTTTAATAGAGTTGAATCTGGATGTTCAGATAGACGCTCAGGGATGAGATCATCAATACAAATCCCTTGCGGTTTAGAAATTTCTAAATCATCAACTTGGAATAATTGTAGTTCAACTTTTCCACCCGCCGTATTGGATAAGTCACGTTCAACCGTTTCGACAAAAGCTTGTTGAGACTCAAACTGAGTAAAGTTCATGCTATTGAAATAAAGTTTAAGTGACTTTGATTCAATTAAGTTGGGTGAGTTGGCGGGTAAAGTTAAACGACCAATTGCCACTTGTGGTAGCCCAAGACTATTCAACCATGAAATTTCAAATACATGCCACCAATCTTTGCCCTGAGTAATCCCTTCAACATGCAAATACTGTTGACGAGACTCAGCACGGGAAATTGGAAATAAAACATTGGGCTGATATTGAGTAGGGTATTGGGTGTCTTTGCCCAATAAAGAATGTTCAACACTCATTCACGCATTCCTGAACCACGAGCTAATAAATGATAAGCAACTGCATAGAGCACAACACAGCATAGGGTAACGATACTCAACGAGAAAGTTACATTGACGTCACTGTGTCCTAAAATGCCAAAACGGAAAGCATTGACCATATATACAATTGGATTGACTAAAGATAAATTTTGCCAAAATGGGCTAAGCGCACTAATCGCATAAAAGACGCCACCTAAATAGGTAAGTGGAGTCAATACAAAAGTCGGGATAATAGAAATATCATCAAATGACTTCGCATAAACCGCATTGATGAAACCACCAAGCGAGAATAATAGTGAAGTAATAATGACAGTATATATAGTCACGAATAGATTATAAATTTCCAAGTGAGTAAAGAATAAACTCATGATGGTTACAATTAGACCAACCAAGACACCGCGACTAACGCCGCCAATCACATAGCCCCAAAGAATTAAATGTAATGGTACGGGGCTCATAATGAGTTCTTCAATACTTTTCTGGAATTTAGCACTAAAGAAGCTTGAAGAAACGTTGGCGTAGCTATTTGTAATCACCGCCATCATAATTAAGCCTGGCACAATAAATTGCATGTAGCTAAAGCCACCCATTTCACCAATACGAGAACCAACTAAGTTGCCAAAAATTACAAAATATAGGCTCATTGTGATTGCTGGTGGTAACAAAGTTTGTGGCCATATCCGCATGAAACGGCGAATTTCTTTAACAACCAAAGTCCAAAGTGCTGTTTTTAATTGATTAAAGTTCACTGATTCGCTCCAGCAAGATTCTTCTCGACCATTTTCACGAATAATTCTTCCAAACGATTGGATTTATTACGCATACTGCTGACTTGAATATTTTGTGATTGTAATAGTAAAAACAAGTCATTCATGCTATGGGCTTTATCCATGGTGACTTCTAATGTCATTGGATCAATTAAATTAAATTTGAAGCCGATGATATCCAGTTGCAAATTTTCAATGGGTTCAGCGAGGTCACAGATGAATGATTCTTCATTCAGTTGATTAAGAAAGCCTTTCATGGTGGTATCTTCTTTAATCACACCACGATCAATAATTGCGATGCGACGACAAAGCATCTCAGCTTCTTCTAAATAATGCGTCGTTAAAATAATTGATGTGCCTTTTTCATTCATCTCAGTGAGAAAATCCCACATTGAACGACGTAACTCAATATCTACACCAGCAGTTGGTTCATCTAAAATAAGAAGTTTAGGTTCATGCATCATGGCACGTGCAATCATTAAACGACGCTTCATACCACCTGAAAGCATACGTGATTGAATATTACGTTTTTCCCATAAACCGAGTTTTTCTAAATAATATTCAGCACGTTGTTCAGCAAGTTTTTTGGGAATTCCGTAATAACCTGCTTGTGTCACTAAAATATCGAAAGTTTTTTCGAATTGACCGAAGTTAAACTCTTGAGGAACAACACCAAGACATTGTTTCGCATGGGATGGATGAGTATCTAAGTTATGCCCAAAGATTTCCACTGTACCCGATGTTTTTTTGGTTAAAGAGCTAATGATACTAATCGTTGTGGATTTACCCGCACCATTAGGACCTAATAATGCATAAAATTCACCTTCAGGTACGGTCAAATCAATACCTTTTAACGCCTGAAAACCATTACGATAAGTTTTGGACAAATCGCTCAACACCAAAGCATCAGTCATGAACGTCTCACGTTGTTAAATAGAATGACTATTTTGAGTGATATGAAAAAATAAACCAAGTAGAAAAATAGGTTTCTGGCGTTTTAGAAATAGAACGATTAATTCGAAAATGTTGCAAAATGATTTATTTTTAAATTGTTAAATATGAAAATTTTTTATTTAATATCAGAATCTTAGTCTTTAATGATTGCATCAACTATAGGTAAGATTATCAAAATAATCGTAAGCAATAGAGCGTAGTTTTTAAGACTTTTGTTGTTAGATTAAGACTTAACGATAAATTGATTTTGAAAAAGAAGAATTTTTATTAAAAAGTAATTAAATAAATACAGCTAATTAATAATAGAGAAAAGCCAACGACTTGTTTTGGCATCTTTACGGTAACTTTTTTGAGTAATTTAAGGTTTACCGCAATCTTTACCGCATCAATTACGGTAATAGTTGGGAAAGCATGGGAAGTTATGATAATAAACTTAAATTAAGAGTTCTTATTGTGCAATGGTTTTGATATGAATTGAAAAACGAATTTGGTGCGCTCAGCGGGACTCGAACCCACGCCACAGGCTTCGGAGACCTGTACTCTATCCAGTTGAGCTATGAGCGCATACATGTGTGGCACATCATAGGCAAAAAATACATAGAGGTAAACATAAAGACGTAATCAATATGATCTATTGTTTATTAAAACAACGATTTTGAACCTTAATTGCCAAAATATTTAAATCATGTTTGCAAATGCTGTACTGAATAATTAATCAACTTTAATGTTTGATTCAATTGTGCTGGAGGAATTCTTGATTCTTGTAGAAAAGTAATCCATTGCATTTGGCAAGCTTTTAATTGCTGTAGGTTCTTGATCATCTGTATTTTTTGTATCAATGGTCGCGCCATCAAACCACAGTACGTTGTTAAGGTTTGAATCATAACTTGTTGAATTTCAACAAAAGGAAGTTTTTCTAACGTAATATTTTCTGCTTCTAAATTTTCTGTTGGGTTAAATATATTTTTATTTTGATCTGGTTGAATATGTGGGATTGCTGTAGAAGTATTATTGTCTGCTGTTGTAACCTCTTCTTCAATATGTATGGATTCGGGTTGTTGATGTGCTAATAAGCCCATATCAATCAGTTGTTGAACTAATTCTGTAGGTGCTATTCTTTCTTTATATCCATGATCAAGTTCTTGAAAATCTTCATGATCAATCAAAAGCAATAAACGACGCTGCCGTGCAGTTAAAGCACTATCACGTTGTTGCAGGGCATTTTGCCCGAGTTCCGTTTTAAAAAAATTAGACATTTCTTAATCCCCACAAGCCCAAGATCTAGCATGAGGATTAAGATAAGGTTAAAAAATGACAATAATGTTAACAATTTATTAAATATCATTGTCTTGATTAAAATGATTGGAAAATAATTTAAAAGATTTTCTAAGAGGGCTTATCTAACTAATTTTGTTTCCAATGCCTTACGTAAATAGAGATCAAGATCGTCTTGGCGTAAAAGCCATTGGATATAATCCGCTGGAAGATCTTGAATCGCAGTACCTTTGTGTTTACCAAAAGTAATACTCTTCGGAATACGAGCTTCTTCTGAAGCTATATAAAGCTGTTCAATGTTTTCAATGTTTAATTGATGAATGATATGCATCAAAATATTAGCCGTTAAAATAATGTCAGCATCAGCTCTATGAGCACCTTTGAGCATTTCTCTAGCTTTATCACTCCCTTTTGAGATGAGATAAATTAAGGCTGAAATATTATGTGCTTCCGCATTTTCCCAAACACGACGTGCAAGTGCTAAGGTGCAAATTGGCTTAATTTTTGATGTATCTACGCCACACTTTGCAATAGCTGTAATATCGTAATCAACGTTATGACCAATAATATACTGGGTTTGTTCAGGCAGGCGGAACTCACTGTAAAAAGGTTGATCAGCTAGATCTGATTCTAATATGTGATGTACTGCCATCGCGGCATAAGAGATAGGTTGACCAACTTGATACAGCTGATCAAAAATCTTTTTCTTGTCTAAGCTTAGCTTTCCACGCTCAATTTCAATTGGCGCGTAAGCAATTTCTATAGGCAAACCATTTAATGTATGTGTTTCCGTATCTAAAATAATGGCTTGCATAAAGTTGAACCTAATTGGGTAGGATAGTCTCTCAGACTTTGTATCTTACAAGAAATTTAGGATGAGCTGTGCTTAATCATGCGTATATTGATTGGATTTTAAATAAATTAGTGATGTATTGCGTAAATAAAAAGCAAACATAAAAGGATATAAAAAAAATACTTGAAACAATTTCGTAATAGGCGTAATTCTTGTGGATGTAATAACCTTAATAAATTTCGTATGAATCGTTGAGAACTATGAATATCATTGATTAGCTAGTTTAAGAAATCAGTATCCAAGCTTAAAATTTAGTGATGTCTTTAATTCTCCAACAGATGAAATAGCAGCAACAGCTGAGACTTCTTCAGAAAATTCAGTTTGCTATCAGGCTTTAGGTCAGAATTTAGGTAATGCAATGGGGATTTATTTAGACAAAAATAAGACTCTTGAGGGTTACCCACGTACAAAAACTAACTTTATGTCAATTCCAAGTGTTACAAGTTTTTTAGCCACAGATTCTCAACCTTTGCAGAAAAAAGTGTCGACTCCAATTATTATTTACCAAGGGACATTAGACAAAACAGTACCTAAACCTGTGACTGATTTTTTGGTTAACTCAGCTAAATCTGTAGGAACTGCAATTCCTAGTTCTAATTACAGAGTCGGAGAATGGGATCATACAACAGCATATTCCACAAATATTGGAAATATCGTGAATGATGTTAATGTGCTCCTGCCATCCAATCAAATCATCAATCAATAAGCAATAACATACAGCTCAACCCTATTTTTTCAGGGTTTGAGCTGTGCGATTCTCAATAGAAATATTAAAATTAGATAAAAGGAATTAATTAACTCTAGGAGAATAAAATTATTAGTGAAATGTGAGTGAAATTCACGAATAATTAAATAAATATCAAGCTCTGTAACAGCAAACTTCATGCTATAATTCGCACCAATCTTTAGCACGGCTTAAAAGCCCTAATTTATAGGACCCTCCGCTAATGTTTGCCAATATCTCTATTGCTGAATTTGATCCAGAATTAGCTCAAGCGATCGCTTCTGAAGGCGACCGCCAAGAAGCTCACATCGAGTTAATTGCTTCTGAAAACTATTGCTCACCAGCTGTAATGGAAGCTCAAGGCTCAAAACTTACTAACAAATATGCAGAAGGCTATCCGGGCAAACGCTATTATGGCGGTTGTGAATATGTTGACGTTATCGAGCAACTTGCAATTGACCGTGCAAAAGAGTTGTTTGGTGCAGATTATGCAAACGTACAACCACACGCAGGCTCACAAGCAAACTCAGCAGTTTACTTAGCGCTTCTTAATCCTGGTGATACAGTATTAGGTATGAGCTTGGCTCACGGTGGTCACTTGACTCATGGTGCTAAGGTTAGCTTCTCTGGTAAAACTTATAATGCGATCCAGTACGGTTTAAACCCTGAAACAGGTGAAATCGATTATGAAGAAGTTGAGCGTTTAGCTTTAGAACATAAGCCACGTATGATCGTAGCTGGTTTCTCTGCTTATAGCCGTGTTGTAGATTGGCAACGTTTCCGTGATATCGCGGATAAAGTTGGTGCTTACCTTTTTGTTGATATGGCGCATGTTGCTGGTTTAGTTGCTGCTGGTGTGTATCCAAACCCAGTTCAAATTGCTGATGTAACGACAACGACTACACATAAAACACTTCGTGGTCCACGTTCTGGTTTAATTCTTGCGAAAGCAAACGAAGAAATCGAGAAGAAACTTCAATCAGCTGTATTCCCAGGTAACCAAGGTGGTCCTTTAATGCACGCAATTGCTGCTAAAGCAATCTGTTTTAAAGAAGCTATGGCACCTGAATATAAAACTTACCAACAGCAAGTTGTTAAGAATGCTCAAGCAATGGCTGAAGTATTCATTGCTCGTGGTTATGATGTTGTATCTGGTGGTACTGATAACCATTTATTCTTATTATCTTTAATTAAACAAGAAGATGTAACGGGTAAAGACGCTGATGCATGGTTAGGCGCTGCTCATATCACAGTAAACAAAAACGCTGTTCCAAATGATCCACGTTCTCCATTCGTGACTTCTGGTATTCGTATTGGTACGCCAGCTGTAACAACTCGTGGTTTTGGTGAAGCTGAAGTTCGTGAACTTGCAGGTTGGATCGCTGACATTATCGATAGCAAAGGTGATGAAAAAGTTATCGCTGATGTTAAAGCTAAAGTTGAAACGGTTTGTGCTAAATTCCCTGTATATGCAAATTAATTTGTATATTTAAAAAAAGCGCCGTCAGGCGCTTTTTTTTATTCAAACTTTCTAAAAATTCCCAATTAAGTATTTTCTTCCAAAGCATCATATTGGTGCTAATTTTTATCTATTTTCTTAAATCATCCCTAAAAATGATCAAATAAGTATTACGAATATGAAAAATAGTAATACTTATTTGGCATGTCTTTTGCTTCATCTAAATATAGTTAAAAGTTGTCTAGGGTTCCGATGTTGATCAACATGACTGGTCCGAGAGATAACGGTTCGATAGAACTACACGGAGGGATAAAAGCCCGGGAGATCAGGCATTTTGCCATTACGAGGTTAAATTATCCGCAAGAGGTGTGTTATGAATCAATCGTCTTATCACGACAATAAAATACTTTGGGATGAAAAATTACCGGGCGGACATCATTGGTCTGGTCGCATTCAAAGAGGGACTGTTTTACAGCTCGAAGCACTCAATGAAAATGCCAATCTTGCTTTGTTTTGCGTAAATGCGGAAGAAAAACTAGAACGTTTTAATATGCCAGACAGCTTAAAGGCACAGCACACCGCATTTTTGTCAACTGGACATGTTTTATATTCAGATTTAGGTCGGGTAATGGCATCTATTGTAAAAGATGATCACGGTTGGAATGATGTTTTTTGTGGCCCAAGTACAGCAGCACAGATTGAAAAAAAATATGGAAAGCAAAATTTCCAACAAGCACGTAATGATATGTTTCAGAATGGATTAGACAGTTTATTGGTTGAGCTAACCAAATTTGGCTTAAGACAAGCTGATTTGACAGCCACAGTTAATTTATTTTCTAAGGTTCAACCTGATGATAATGGAAAATTAACTTATCTCAAAAATGATAATAGTCATCAAATAATAGAGTTACGCTTTGAGATGGATTGTTTGGTCTTTCTTTCTGCGGCACTACATCCGTTAGATCAAGCAGAAACTTATCAACCTGCTGATATTCAGCTGCGATTATTTAAAGCCAATCCTCTAACCGAAATTGATATTTGCAAAGACTCATGTCCGCAAAATCAACGTGGTTTTGCCAACAATAAACGCTATTACGCATTATCAAATTAAGGATTGGAGAACTAAGATGTCAGCATTACAAAAACTCGAAAAAGCAGTCCTTGATGAAGTATGCCCAGCAGGTGAAGCGTGGATGTGCGAGGTTAAAAAAGGACAGTATTTTAGAATTGTAGATTTAGAAGGTAATCAAGCTGTTGATACTTTATTTATCAGCGCAGAAAATCCAGATGAACGATATAGTGCCACAGACACACTAGCGCAAAATCAACAAATTTATCTCGAAAAAGGCACAGTGCTATTTAGTAATTATGCTCGTCCCATAGCGGTTATTGTAGATGATAACTGTGGTAGACACGACACATTGGGTGGGGCGTGTTCATGTGAAAGTAATACGGTGCGCTATGCACATGATAAGTATCCAATGCATAGTTGCCGCAATAATTTTATGTATGCCTTAGCTCAGCATCCGATTGCAAAAAAACATCAACTGAACGTCAGTCATATTGGTCCAAACATTAACTTCTTTATGAATGTTCCTGTAACCACCGAAGGAAATTTAAAGTTTGAAGATGGCGTATCAGCAGCAGGGAAATATGTAGAGCTGCAAGCAGAGATGGATTTGATTGTTTTAATTTCAAATTGCCCACAATTGAATAATCCATGTAATGCCTACAATCCGACAAAAATTCAATTAATTGTACGTGAAGCTTGAGGGGCGAATTATGTTTAATAAAGTATTAATCGCCAATCGTGGAGCGATTGCGTGTCGAGTCATCCGTACATTAAAAAAATTAGGTATTCAATCTGTTGCAGTCTACTCAGAAGCAGATCGAGATTCTTTACACGTCACATTAGCAGATGAAGCGATTTTTATTGGTCCTTCATCTGCGCAAGAAAGCTATTTAAATATTGATAAGATTCTGGCTGCTGCAAAAGCATCAGATGCCGAAGCGATTCATCCGGGTTATGGTTTTTTATCAGAAAATGCGGCTTTTAGTGAATTATGTGAGAAAAATGGAATTGTTTTTATTGGACCAACTGCCCAGCAAATGCTTGATTTTGGTCTTAAACATACCGCTCGCGAATTAGCAATTCAAAACAATGTACCTTTATTGCCCGGTAGTCAATTATTGCTTGATCAAGCGGATGCGATTCAACAAGCAGATTTAATTGGTTATCCTGTTATGCTCAAGAGTACTGCTGGTGGTGGCGGTATTGGGATGCGTTTGGTTTGGAATGAAACCGAATTGAAAGATGCTTATCAAACGGTCTCCTATCTTGCACAAGCCAATTTCAAAGATGCAGGATTGTATTTAGAAAAATTTGTTCAAAATGCACGTCATATCGAA
Source organism: Acinetobacter modestus (assembly GCF_014636095.1). Classification (GTDB taxonomy): domain Bacteria; phylum Pseudomonadota; class Gammaproteobacteria; order Pseudomonadales; family Moraxellaceae; genus Acinetobacter; species Acinetobacter modestus. Next base: position 242,365 of record NZ_BMDV01000001.1, on the reverse strand, counting down.
GTTCAAATTTTTGGTGATGGCAAAGGAAATGTCATTGCTCTCGGTGAGCGTGATTGTTCAGTTCAGCGTCGTAATCAAAAGGTGATTGAAGAAACGCCAGCACCCCATTTAGATGATCAGCAACGTCAATATATTCAAAATGTTGCAATTCAACTGATGGAATCTGTGCAATATCGTTCAGCGGGTACAGTTGAATTTGTCATGGACACCGATAGTCAAGCGTTTTATTTCTTGGAGGTTAATACACGCTTACAAGTTGAGCATGGTGTAACTGAACAAGTGTATGGCGTTGATTTAGTAGAATGGATGGTGACCTTAGCAAGTGGCGATTGGGAAGCACCCAAGCAAAAATTGCAATCTTCAGGGCATTCTATTCAGGTCAGATTATATGCTGAAGATCCAATTAAAAATTTCCAACCGAGTGCAGGCTTATTGACGAATGTTGCATTTGATCCAGCCGCTCGTGTAGAAACTTGGGTTGAAACGGGATCAAACGTTTCCTCTTTTTATGACCCAATGATCGCTAAAATTATTGTGACATCCAAAGACCGTGATCATGCAATATTGGCGATGCAAAATAGCCTAAGTGTTACTGAGATTGCAGGGGTTGAAACAAACCTAGAATACTTACAGGAAATTATTGATTCTGAAACGTTTAAGCAAGGCACGCAAACAACACGTTTTTTAAATACTTTTGCATGGAAAACACAAAAAATAGAAGTGTTACAGGCAGGTATTCAAACAGCCATCCAAGATGTAACGGGGCGATTAGGGTATTGGGACGTCGGTGTTCCACCTTCGGGAGCTATGGATGCATTAAGCTTGAATGTAGCCAATCAACTGCTTGGTAATGCATTTAACACGGCTGGTTTAGAGTGCACATTGCAAGGGCCGACGCTGAAATTTCATTGTAATAGCCAGATCGTATTGACGGGTGGCGACATGGAAGCCAGCTTAGATGGTCAAGCTATTCCAATGTGGTCAACGATCCATGTTTCAAAAGGACAAGTTTTAAAATGTGGTCGTGTCGTTACGGGTTGCCGAAGTTATATTGGAATAAAAGGGGGCTTTAATGTTCCTGAATATTTAGGCAGTTTAGCGACATTTACGTTAGGGCAATTTGGAGGTCATGCAGGTAGAAATTTACTTATTGGAGATATGTTGCCAATATTTGCATTGGAGCAGACAGAATCAGTCTCCTTAAACCCAGAACAAATACCGATATTTCAAACTAACTGGGAAATTGCGGTGATGTATGGCCCACATGGAGCACCTGACTTTTTTACCAAAAATGATATTTCTATGTTTTTTGAGCAAGAGTGGGAAATCCATTTCAACTCAAGTCGTACAGGGGTTCGCTTAATTGGACCTAAACCTGAATGGGCTCGTATTGATGGTGGAGAGGCAGGATTACATCCTTCGAATATCCATGATAACGCTTATGCAATCGGTGCAATTGATTTTACAGGGGATATGCCGATTATTTTAGGACCTGATGGCCCAAGTTTAGGTGGATTTGTGTGTCCTGCTGTGGTTATAAATTCTGAATTATGGAAGCTTGGACAGTTAAAAGCAGGAGATAAAGTTAAGTTTATCCCTGTGAGTTACGTGCAAGCACAACGCTTAGAACAGCGTTATCAAGCTTCAATGGCGGATGAAACTACGGCAAAGTTAAATTATCAGCCACAAATTGAATCAGAAGAAATTACATTAGCAAATGCTGTCTTGGCGACCTTAGAACAAGCTGAGGATAAACCTAAAGTAACGTATCGACCTGCTGGGAATCATTATTTATTAGTTGAATACGGAGAACTGGTTTTAGACTTAAATCTGAGATTCCGTATTCATGCTTTGATGCAGTGGGTTCAACAACAAAATATAAAAGGCATCATTGATCTAACACCGGGCATTCGATCTTTACAAATTCATTTTGATTCAACAATTTTAGATCAGCTTGAATTATTGAAATTATTGCAGGCTGCCGAAAGTGAGTTACCAGACATAGAAAACATGCAGGTTGCATCGAGAACGGTATATTTGCCACTCGCTTGGGAAGACTCTCAAACGCAACTTGCCACTGAAAAATATACGCAACTGGTAAGACCCGATGCTCCATGGTGCCCTGATAATATTGAGTTTATTCGCCGTATTAATGGTTTGGAATCGAAGCAAGCCGTTAAAGATGTGGTGTATAACACGTCATATCTCGTGATGGGGCTAGGTGATGTTTACCTTGGCGCACCTGTAGCAACACCTTTAGATCCTAGACATCGTTTGGTGACGACAAAATATAATCCAGCACGTACATGGACACCTGAAAATGCAGTTGGTATCGGTGGTGCATATATGTGTGTGTATGGCATGGAAGGACCGGGTGGTTATCAGTTTGTTGGGCGAACGACACAGGTTTGGAGCCGTTATCGTCAAAATCCTAATTTTGAACAAAATAAACCGTGGCTATTACGATTCTTTGATCAGATTCGATTCTATGAAGTATCTGAACAAGAACTGTTAGAAATGCGTGAATCATTTAAAGCGGGTCGTTTAAAGTTACGCATTGAAGAAGGTGTTTTGAACCTTAAAGATTACAATGCATTTCTAAAAGAGAATGAACAAAGTATTGGCGCGTTCAAACAAGTTCAGCAATCTAATTTTGAAGCTGAAAGACAAAGATGGCATGAAGCGGGGCTAGCTGAATATGTCTCGGATCAGATCGATATTTTGATTGATGATACTGAAATTAGTATTCCAGATGGTGGGATGCTCGTGGAATCACACATGCCGGGATCAGTTTGGAAAATTGAGTGTTCAGTGGGTGATATCATCGAGGAGGGCGAAATCCTTGCTGTGATTGAAGCTATGAAAATCGAGATTCCCATCATCGCACCAGCAAAAATGAAAGTTGATACCATTCTGATTGATAAAGCACAGACGGTAAAAACAGGGCAAGCTTTGTTTACTCTTGCGCCAGCATAAAATCACAAAATTTATGATGCAGAAAAAGCCCTATGATGAAACTTAGGGCTTTTTTTATGTGCATTTTTCATCTTTTTTAAATGATTTACTCATCAAAAACAGCGTGAAAACTGGCATGGATACTGCATTTAATATTACAAATCTTTAATTTCGTATTACTGGAGCAGTCATGAAAATCAAAAAAATTCTAGTTCAGTATTTTCACATTGCGACAAAAGTGTTGATTGAGTTGCTTTCTGTGAGAGCAGGTTTGTATGTAAAGCAAAATCAAATTCCTAAAAAATAGCAGAATGATTATGAATGTAAAACCTAAGCTAACTCGTATTAGCATTACAGTCCCTGAAAAAACGGTCGAAGCTTTAGATCAAAAAATTGTTGAAGAACATTATGAAAGTCGTTCTCAAGCGATTGTTGACATGATCAATAAGCACCTCATTCATCAATACACCACCGAAAATTCAGTGATGGTGGGCACATTGACGCTGCTCTATCAACGCAACTCAAGCAACATTCGTGTTCAGTTAAGTGATTTGCAACATCAGTTTTTAGAACAAGTGATCAGCTCTTTAAGTATTCAACTCGATCAGCAAAAGATTCTTGAAGTCATGCTTTTACAAGGAAAAAGTAATGACCTCAAACAAATAAGCCAACAGTTCATAGCACTCAAAGGTGTGATCAAAGGGCATTTAGAACTCATGGATGCCGTAATGCCACCTTTACAGCAAAACGAATAGTAAACCTATTTGGCTAGAAGCCAGATGAGTTGATTGCTACACAGATTTATCAATAGAAATTTAAAACTTTTCTGAACGTCAAATATGGGGTTATACAATGAAGCGTGCAATATCTTCTTTATCAGTTTCAATTCTTTTAGCGATGTCTATGGCGGGGTGTGACAACTCTGCCAAGGTACCTACAGCAGATAAAGCAACTGAAACAAAAAGCTCAAATACAGCCATACCGATTACGATTGGATATAGTGATTGGCCGGGTTTTGTGGCATGGCAAGTAGCGATTGAAAAAGGTTGGTTAAAAGAAGCAGGTTTAAATGTAGAGTTTAAATGGTTTGATTACTCAGCTTCGCTTTCAGCTTTTGCTGCAAATCAACTGGATGCAGTTTTAGTCACCAATGGCGATAATCTTGTCAATGCATCGGGTGGTACCAAAGGCATGATCATTATGGTCACCGATTATTCTGCGGGCAATGATGTGATTATTGCTAAAGAGGGCATTCATAACATCAATGATTTAAAAGGAAAATCGGTCGCAACTGAGAAGGGTTTGGTTGATCATTTATTATTGGCGACAGCATTAAATGATGCAAAAATTCCATCGACTGATGTGAAATTAGTAAATTCAGTGACCAATGAGTTACCTCAAGTTTTTGCGAGTAAAGATATAGCAGCAATTGCAGTTTGGCAGCCAGTGGCCAATCAAGCACTTAAAGCTGCCGCAGGTTCAAAAATTATTTATACCTCAAAAGATAAACCTGGTTTGATTTATGACACTTTAGCGGTCAATACCAGTCACTTGTCTATGCATAAAGATGAATGGACGAAACTCATCCAAGTGTGGGATAAAACCGTAAAATATATTCAAGACCCTGCTACACATGATGATGCTGTAAAAATCATAGCAAATCGCGTTGGTGTTGATCCAAAACAATATGAGCAATTTATTGATGGTACTCATTTATTAGATGTTGCTGCCAATAAAAAGGTATTTGTAAAAGGAGATGGTTTTGATTCAATTTATGGATCAACTTATCATGTCAATAAATTTAACGTCAGTAATGGTATTTATAAAAGCGAAGTGGATGTTGATGGTTTAATCTATCCTGCGCTGCTCAATGAACTGAAATAATAGATTTCGAAAATGCAAAAACCGTTCAAAAATGAACGGTTTTTTAAGGTCTTAAATATGGGTACTGTTAGAGAAAACGTTGATTACAATAATTCCACCCAGCATCAACCCAAGCCCAATGATTGCGGCTAAATCCAAATGTTGTTTAAAGAAAATCCAACCAATTGTTGAAATTAGCACAATACCTGCACCTGACCAAATCGCATAAGCAATACCAACAGGTATGGTTTTAAGTGTAAGTGATAAGAAAAATAATGCGACTGCATAACCTAATATCGTAATTATAGAAGGCATCAACACGCTAAAACCTTGTGAAGCTTTCAAAGCTGAAGTCGCAATTACTTCAGCAATAATTGCAATCGTCAAAAAGAGATAGGACATAGATCGCCTATTTAAAGTTAGAGAACATGAATTGAATTTTTTAACAAATGATCCTTCTCCTGATCGAACCATTGTTCCGACGCAGAAGTAGTTGAACTTGAATGACTAAATTCAAAATGTGGTTGATAGACATCAATAGTGAAATAAAGTCGATATTCCTCGCCATCAATCACTTTGAGCTGTGAAATGGTATTGCTATCCATTATTTCAAAATCATCCAATTCAATGGGCTGATCAATTTTGTCTGGTTGTGTACTGAAATGAATAGTTGCATCATTTAAGGCAATTGAGACTTCATAGTTTTCAATGGAGCTGTTTTTATTCTGCAAATCATAGAGCGAAGCTACATTTCCGATCTGTTGTTGATGGTGTGGCAGACGAGATTGCGCATAGGCAATATGTTGATCTGTAATAATTAAACCACCATCCATCGTGATTATTTCTTGGCTTGCTAAATGTTGCATTTGAAATAATCTGAGTCCGAGAAACAAACCTTTTTTAGCTTGTTGACGCCAATCTTCGACATAAGCATTCGAGGGCGAAAATTCTAAAATGCTATTTCCAATCTGATAAAGTTTTGCTGGCTCTGGCCACTGTATATGATTTTGATAATTGTGTTTGATATGCCATGACAAAAGTTCAGTTTTCGCCTCCCATATGGTGTCGCCAATCCATCCTTGACGTTGATAGATAGAAGTGTTGTTGCCATCAACCAGTCTTAAATCGATGCTAAAAGACTTGGATTGAAACCAATAAACAATGGTCTTTTCATCCGTCATCCCATTGAAAAAAGTAATACTTTTTCGTCTAAAACTTCCCATTAAGTATTGAGGTAATTCTATATCGCTTAAAGTAGTGGGTTGTAATTGTTCTAAAAGTTGCTCTAGATTCATTGTGTTTCTCCTTTTTCTTGGATACCGAAGGAGTAGAGTGGACGAGCATTTTCTAAAACAAGTTCACCTGTTTCGATTCTTTTTTTCAGATACATGAATGTTTGAGCAGTTTGATTAAACAAATGTTCACCACCTTTCATGGCGGAGTACTGAGGTGCTTCATTCTCTATGACTGGCTGAATGATATAGTCGTAATCACATGAGAAGAATAAAGGAAAAGAGTAACGTTCTTGTTGAACTCGTTTAACCCGATGTTTTGTTGCTAAATAACGGCCATTCGACAAAATCTCCATCATGTCACCGATATTCATCACCATGGTATTTTCTATCAATGGTATATCAATCCATTCTCCTTGTTTATTGAGAACTTGCAGTCCTTCAGCGGTCGGGAAGAGCAGGGTGAAGCATTCATAATCTGTGTGTGCGCCTATTCCAAATTGATCTTCTGCTGCTGGATTGTAGGGATAATGAATCAGTCTTAATTGGCTTGGCGCATGTTGTGTATGTTGTTCAAAAAAGTCTTCATCTCGCTCTAAGGCTAAAGCGAAAGCCTTAAATAATTGCTGACCTATTGCTCGAATATGCTGATAATAATTTAAAACGACAGCTTTAAATTGAGGATGGTCAGGCCATAAGGTAGGGCCTAATAATGGTCTTCTATAAGATGTATCTGAATAATCATAATTCACATCATAGGATTCTTTTAAATCGTAAACATTTACCTTGAATTGTTCTTCACCGATAGGAACATAGCCACTATGATTTTCAGAAAGGCCAATATAGTGGCGCATTTTGGTCGCTTCATCTTGAGCAAAATAACTTTGCGCGATCTGTTTCAATTGGTGGAATAATTCAGGTTGAAATTGATCTCCTCGAATATATAAGAAACCAATATCTTTACAGGCTTGATCAAGCGCTGTGACAACTTTGATTCGATCTTGTAAGCGATCACTTGCAAGCAGTGAAATATCAATCAGTGGCAGCGCATAAGCATCATGAGATTGGCTCATAAGGTTCACCATAGGCTGGTCGTCCAGCAATAAATGAAGCAAGTTGGGTCGTCCCAATTGCTATTTTTATTTCTATGTACTGATTTTGGTCATAAGCGGAATTTTAGGCAGATCCTCTAAAGCAGGGTCAATGTCTTCTTCCTGCGCATGGACGAGTTGATCTACTTGCTGACGTAATTGTTTAAATTCAGGGGAGTGAATTAAATCTAATGATCGTGGGCGTGGTAAATTCACTTCAATAATTTCTTTGATTTCACCTGGATTTGCTTTTAAAGCCACAATACGATCTGCCAATAAAATGGCTTCATCCATATCGTGTGTGACAAACATAATCGTGATGTCGATGTTTTGCCATAAATCCATCAGATGCTTTTGCATTTTTTGTCGGGTATAAGGGTCTAGAGCACCGAAAGGTTCATCCATTAATAAAATTTTCGGTTCATTGACCAAAGCTCTGGCAATTGCCACACGTTGCTTCATACCCCCAGATAGCTCATGCGGAAACTGATTTTCATATTTTTCTAAACCAATAATATTAATCCATTCACGCGCCATTTCTTCAGCTCGAGTCGGACTCACACCTTTCATCAATGGGCCAAACATCACATTTTCTTTAACGGTTTTCCATGGGAAAAGGGTATAACCTTGAAACACCATACCGCGTTCGGAACTTGGCCCTTGAATTTTTTGTCCTTCAACCAGTACTTCACCACTGTGAAAATCATCCAAACCTGCCACGACACGACTTAAAGTTGATTTACCACAACCTGAAGGACCGATGACACAAATAAACTCACGTTTGTGAATACTTAAATTAATGTTATTTAAAACCATACGTTCAGTTTTTCCATGCTGAAAAATTTGGCTTAAATTTTTGGTTTCAAGTATGATAGGTCGAGCATAAATAGTGTCGAAGTAACTTTTTGAATCAAAAATTTCATCCATATTCATACTCCTTTTTTCCACTTAAATAGACGTGCGCCGAGTTTCATTAAAATCAAATCACAAACGATGCCAATAACACCAATGATAAGAATTGCTGCATAGACATTATCAAAGTTTTGATAGCGAGCTTGTTGAGTGATAAACCATGTAATTCCTGAGGTTGCACCAATTAATTCCGATACAATTAAATAAGTCCAAGCCCACCCAAGTAGAACACGCTGATCTCGATAAATATCAGGAAGTGCTGCGGGGATAACGACATGGAATAAGCTTTTAATCTTATTGGTACCTAATGTATAACCCGCTTCTATAAGACCTCGGTCTACCATTCGCGTTGTATTTGCGATAATCAAGATTTGTTGGAACAAAGTACCAATTACGATAATGGCAATTTTAGGTGCATCATTGATACCTAATATAGCAACGGCCAATGCACCAAAGGCAGGTGCGGGTAAATAACGGAAGAACTCGACAAAAGGCTCTGTTAAACTTGAGATGGTTTTTGAAAAACCACATAAAATTCCAAGCGGTACACCCAGCAAAGACGATATAAAGAAAGCCGTAAATACAATCTTAATACTATGCCATAGGCTTTGATGTAACCACGGAGAGTCGGCCTGCTGTGGTGGCGTCATGAATGAAGTAAACAGTGCTTTTGCGACTTCATGTGGTGCAGGTAAATAGATCGGATTGACTAAGATGCCTGTAGGAGGACTTTTCCCTTGATCAACGATATTTTGCGCTTCAGCATAATAAGCATCTTTTGCTAAGCGAGTTCCCACTTGTAAATAGGACGCATCACCTGAATTTGTGATTTGAACTTGAGGATGCCAAATAAAAGGTAAATAACTGACACAGCTCCAAATCAGTAAAGGAATTAAAAAAGATCCTAAACTTAAAAAAAGCTTGTTCTTATTTGACGCGGATGAATGGTGCATAGGCAAACACCTGTAGTAATACTAATTGTTAAAAACGTAATACTAAAAAGCAAGTTTGATGCCAGTGTTTTGCCTAAGTCCGTAAATATTGCTTTCTTTTTAGAGATGATAATCGATGATTGATATGCGATTGAGTTATTCACTTATATTGTGTAAGCCTCTAATTACCTAATAAATTTAAGCTATTAAATTTAATTTGCAGTTGATCCTTGCTCTCTATGTGTAAAGGATCAGGTTTAATACAATCAATAGGACAAACTGCAATACATGTGGGTGCTTCATAGAAACCGACACATTCAGTGCAACGTTGTGAGTCAATTTCGTAGATTTTTGCACCTTCATAAATCGCTTGATTCGGGCATTCTGGCAAGCACATATCACAGTTGATACATGCTGTAGTAATCAATAGCGCCATATTTAGTCTGCCGAATATGCAAGTGCATCAGTTTTTAACTGTGTTTTGGCGTGTGGAAGATGACGGATTAATAAGGCATAAGCAATATCGATATCTGCTGAAAGTGGGATTTTCACAATATGTCCAGAACCTTTTGCATTGTCGATTGGATGACCTTTTAAATCATGCATTTCAGTTAAAGTGAAGACAAGATTACCTTTGGGAGTCATGAGCTCAAGTGTATCACCAACTAAAAACCGATTTTTAACTTCGACTTGAACATAGTCGCCATTGCGCTCAATTATCTCACCACAAAACTGTTGATAGTCGAAATGTGATGAACCATCCTCATAATTTTGGTAATCGCTATGCACATGGCGACGTAAAAATCCTTCTGTATAACCACGATTGGCCAGACCTTCAAGTTGATCCATTAGACTTGAGTCAAATGGTTGACCTGATAACGCATCATCAATTGCTTTACGATAAATTTGAGCTGTTCGAGCACAGTAAAAATAGGATTTTGTTCGTCCTTCAATTTTAAGTGAAGCAATTTCCATATGAGTCAAACGATCAACATGTTGAATGGCACGTAAGTCCTTCGAGTTCATGAAATAAGTACCATGTTCATCTTCTTCAGCCGCAAACATTTCTTCATCATTACGTTGTACTAAAACACTTTGAACTAGGTCATCTTGAACTTTATTGGAACAGCATTGTTTTGATTGTTCTATCTGCTGAACAGGAATCACGTCACCATTGGCATCTTCTTGTGCTTCGTGAATTTTATATTCCCAACGACAAGCGTTGGTACATGCACCTTGATTAGCATCACGTTTATTCATATATCCAGAAAGTAGGCATCGACCTGAATATGCCATGCATAGTGCGCCGTGTACAAAAACTTCAAGTTCAATTTCTGGTACATTTTTCTGTATTTCTTCAATTTCTTCTAATGCCAGTTCACGAGAAAGAATGACTCGGCTTAAACCATAGTCTTTCCAGAATTTTACAGTTGCCCAATTAATCGCATTGGCTTGTACCGAAAGGTGGATAGGCATGTCAGGAAAATGTTCGCGAACCATCATAATTAAGCCAGGATCCGACATAATTAATGCATCAGGTTGCATCGCAATAATTGGCTCGATGTCACGAATAAAATTTTTAAGTTTGCTGTTATGTGGCTGAATATTGGCAACGACATAGAATTTTTTGCCTAATGCATGTGCTTCATCAATTCCGATTTTTAAATTTTCATGATCAAATTCATTATTACGAACACGGAGACTGTAACGTGGTTGTCCTGCATAAACTGCATCTGCTCCATAAGCAAAAGCATAACGCATATTTTTAAGTGAACCAGCAGGAGAGAGTAATTCAGTAATCATGATGCAAAAGGCATATAAAAAATAAGGAATTATTTTAAAAATATAATCGCTCAGATTCAACCTAGCATTTTGCTCGGAATTATAGCTGTTTTTCTCTCACATAAAAAAAGCACCCTAAGGTGCTTTTTTAGAATGATCAATGATGACGATGCTTTTTCTTTTTCCAATGACGTTTGTTATCTTGGCGATTGTCATAATCACGATCTTGACCAACTTGACGACCTAATGCTGCACCGCCCGCTGCACCAGCAGCCGCTCCAATATATCCACCAGTGGTTCCACCTACATTTTTACCAACAGTGTAGCCACCAACACCACCTAGACCACCGCCAATCGCAGCTTCAGTACGAGTACGTTTGCTACTTGCGGCCGCCGCGCCACCAGCACCACCGACAGCAGAACCAATCATCGCACCATTATTACCACCAATTTCTTTACCAATTGCTGTACCAACAACACTACCTAAAGCAGAAGTTGCTGCAACACGTGTTGCATTATCAGCATACACGCTGGTTGCTAAAGTTGAGCTTGCTAAAATTGCGCTCAATAAGAAAATATTCGCTTTCATTTTGACTCCATGTTCCTAGTGATAGGACATCTTTTGTAATTGAGGCAAATGTAACAAAGTTTGAGAGAGGAATTGTGAAGAACACAGCTTTAATTATTGGATTTTAGTGACGAGTTTGTGGTTGTTGTGTTTCAAGGTAGATTGAAAAATGTAGGTTGGTTTTGGTTAGTGGATAAAACTATGTTCGTCAACAAAAAGTTGGTCTTTACGCTGATAGCCTACTCGTTCTTCAAGGGCACTTTAGGACTGATCTTGCCAATAAGAAGCATCTTCTCTCTAACTTGATTCTCACTGAAGCATTTTAGGCAAATTTTTGATTTTCAAGATTCTGCATATATCTTTCTGATGTTGTTAAGTTAAGCTACTCACATTTTAGTGGGTCAGCGTGTGCGACTATTTAGGTATTGTTCCAAGCTTTGCCTCAATTAGGAAGCCAATAAAAAAAATAAATAGAAAGGCTGATAGTAAGGAAGTTAGGAAATCAAAGCTTTCTGCTTGTGGTAAAACAATTACAAGAAGTAGTAACCAAGGGGGTATTAGACCGAAAAAGGCTGCCAATCTAAAATTAATGGTTAACTTGTATAGAGGAAAGTAGATTGCAAATAGAGCTAGCGGTACATAAGCAAAAAATATTTCTGGAAAAGTAATTGGAAGCCAAGTGTGATTTAAAGTCATAACTGCATATGCCACCATTCCAAGGACATTGAAAAACGCATAAATAAATCCAACTAAAACTGGCATAAAATTACCTAACTACAGTCATACAGCACAATCTCTGTATAACTAGAATTAAATCGATGTTTGTATAAGTCTTTCATAATAAATTAATTCATTGAAAGTCAATAAAAATTTATTCAAAAGGCTCGCTCTGTTGCGTCGATTCTTCTAATTTAATTCTTCGTGGATTCAATTCAGTTTGCAGGCGTAGATAATTTAAGTCACGGATATTCTTTTGCGTGGCAACTACACCGAATGAACTCATCATAAAAGACATGATATAAAAGCCTTTTTCGCTCATCAGCATGTCAGCATTCCATAGGCTGATCAATAATAATACGATACACACCGCCATAGAGGCCCAGCACAGTCCATAATAAATGGCAGTCACAGGAATATCCTCCAGTTTATCACGTACTGTTTTTTGCAAAGATGCTGCCGAAAATAGTCCATATAGCAAGATAACAAAATAATAGCCTTTTTCGTGTAATGGTATATTGGCATTCCATAGCCCGATCATGAATCCGACCGCTCCAGCAAGTAAAGCAACCCAACTTGCTGCAATAAATGCGGAGGTTGGACGATTAATAAAATTATTCATACATATTATCCTGTTGTTTTATCTTTCTATTTGTCCCTAATTATTTATATCGGGGCATAAATCCGAGAACAAGTGTCCACAACCAAAACTGAACAATTTATGATGAAATGATAGCGAATGGGTAAGTTAGCCCGTTTCTCTATGTCTTTTAAGCCCTAGAATCTGTAAACTATGCGCAATTTTTTGATTTTGCTCGTGCTTCATTATTTTGATTGGCACTGAGTCTTTAGTTTTGAGATATTCCGCCCATGAAAGCATCACTCCGTTTAAGACTAGATCAACTTTGTGATCGTCACGAAGAGCTGACTGCATTGCTCGCTGATGTAGAAGTAATTTCGGACAATAAACGTTTTCGTAAATTGTCTCGCGAACATAATGATTTAACAGAAATCACTGAGGTTTGGAGCAAATATCGTCAAGCGGAAGAAGATATTGAAACGGCTGAAACAATGAAATCAGATCCCGATTTCAAAGATATGGCTGAAGAAGAAATTAAAGAAAATAAAGCGCTTCTAGTTGATCTCGAAGAACAATTAAATGTTCTAATGATTCCGAAAGATCCAAATGATGCTAATGCAGCCTACCTTGAAATTCGTGCTGGAACAGGTGGTGATGAAGCAGCGATCTTTTCGGGTGATTTATTCCGTATGTACAGTAAATATGCTGAAACACAAAGTTGGCGTATTGAAGTACTTTCTGAAAATGAAGGCGAGCATGGTGGTTATAAAGAAATCATTTGCCGTATTGATGGTGAAGGCGTCTATGGCCGTTTGAAATTTGAGAGTGGTGCACACCGTGTTCAACGTGTACCTGCGACTGAATCTCAAGGTCGTGTACACACTTCAGCGTGTACCGTTGCGATTCTGCCAGAAGTAGATGTAGATACCACAGTTGAAATCAATCCCGCCGATCTGCGCATTGATACCTATCGCGCATCAGGTGCAGGTGGTCAGCATATTAACAAAACCGATTCTGCGGTGCGTATTACCCATATTCCATCGGGTGTGGTAGTGGAATGTCAAGAAGAGCGTTCGCAACATAAGAACAAAGCCAAAGCGATGGCTCTCTTAGTCTCACGGTTAGAAAATGCAAAACGTGCGGCAGCTGATGCAGCAACTTCTGAAATGCGCCGTGACTTGGTCGGTTCTGGTGATCGCTCTGAGCGTATTCGTACCTATAACTATCCGCAAGGTCGCATGACCGATCACCGTATTAACCTGACTTTATATAAGTTAGATGCAATTATGGAAGGTGATTTAACTGAATTACTCGATAGCTTACATCGTGAATATCAGGCGGATCAGTTGGCGATGCTTGCACAGGAAAATGGCGGCTAATGAATATTGCTCAAGCCTTAGAAATCAAAGGTGAAATTGATAGCTATGAACGTCAAGAGGCGGCATGGTTACTTGAACACCTACTAGGTATCAATGCTTTAGAACTCAAATTAAGACTTGAGCAAGAGTTGACTGAAATACAGGAACACGCTTTTTTAGAAGGGCTTGCGCGTATTGAACAGGGCGAACCATTGGCTTATGTCACAGGTTCACAACCTTTTTGGACGTTGGATTTAAAAGTCACCCATGACACTCTAGTGCCACGTCCAGATACCGAAATTTTGGTTGAAACGGTGTTAAAACTGCCACTCGATCAAGACGCGAATATTGTTGACCTAGGCACAGGAACAGGTGCAATTGCTTTGGCACTTGCATGTGAACGTCCTAAATGGCAAGTCACTGCAACTGATATTTATGCGCCGACTTTGGATGTAGCTAAGGATAATGCGGTTCGGCATGGGTTGATGCAGGTGAAGTTCGCTTGTGGGACTTGGTTCGAGGCTTTAGAACAGCAACAGTTTGATTTGATTGTATCCAATCCGCCCTATATTGATCCTGATGATGTACATATGCAAAAGCTCAAGTCTGAACCTGAGCGTGCTTTGATTGCTGATAAGCAGGGTATGGCGGATATTGAAACCATTATTAACCAAGGCAAAGATTGGCTTAAACCCAATGGTTGGATTGTGCTTGAGCATGGTTATGATCAAGGCCAAGCGGTACGAGATATTTTTGAACAACAAGGTTTTAAGCAGATTCAGACTATCAAGGATTATGGTGGCAATGATCGTGTCAGTCTAGGACAAAAAACTATTTAAACTTCTATTTTGCTAAATAGTGTTTTCGCACGATACGCACCTGGGCTAACTCCTGTCCATTTTTTAAAAGCACGATGAAATGCACTTGGATCATGAAAACTTAGATCATCACTAATACTTTGGATAGAGTCATTAGTTTTGCTAAGTCGTTCAATTGCAATATCACAGCGAATATCATTTTTAAGCTGCTGATAACTCACACCTTCTTGTTTTAAACGGCGTTGAATTGTTGCTGTTGACATATTCAGTTGTTGGGCAATTTCTTTGAGTTCATCCCACTCTGAGGGTGGTTGTAAAAGCAGTTGACGACGGATTTGCAAGCTTAAAGAATTTTCATTTTTAAAGCGAACGATTAGGTTGTAAGGTGTTTGTCTGAGAAAGTCATTTAAAGCCTGTTTATCTTTTTTGATTTTGTGTTTGAGGTAATTTGCATCAAATTCAATGAGATTTTGATCAGCATTAAATTGAATATCTTCGCAAAAACGAACACGATAATCCTGTATTTCGACAGGTTGATGACATTTAAAAGTCATTTTTTGAAAAGGGATGCGCTGGTCACTTAGCCAACACATTAAACTATGGACTAACATCAAATAAGTCGAATAAGTAAACATTCGTTTAGGATGTTCACGATCATGCAGAATTAAGTATGCTTTTGCACCTTGTTGAATCAATTCACCTTGAATGTCATCTAACACTAAACTCAGAAACTTTAAGATTTCTTGAATAGCTTGTTCTAATGTTTCGGCACTGAATGCTAATTTTGCTAATAGGCTATAGCTCCCTCTGCGCATAGGGTGGCAATCCATCCCTAGAAACTCATCATTCATATGCTCTGCTAGCTCAATCCACAATCGTGCACATTGCATCACTGGAACACGGGCTTTAGTTGAACTGAGCAGTTCGACTGAAACGCCTGCTTGATTAGCGATATGAAGAATATCTAAACCTCGACTTGCGGCAACACTCAATGCTTCACGAATTAAAGCAATTGAAATTGTATCCTTAGCAGAATTAAGATCGAGATCGGTGCTTTTGCTCATATAGAAATAAAATATAGGAGAGTAAATAGGTTGAATGCTCAAAAGTCGCATCACTTTTGCTACTTTTAGGAATTGTATCGGAAAAAACTTGGCTTTACTCTCGCTTATAAAAATTTATATATTTAATTTAAGAGGAAATTTAGATGAAAATTCGAGGAAAACATTTTGTTATTACTGGTGGTGGCTCTGGTTTAGGGGCTGCAACAGCAGAGGTTCTCGTTAAACAAGGTGCGACGGTTACCTTAGTCGATATGAATATTGAAGCGGGTGAACAGCAGGTACAGGTATTAGGTGCGCAAGCTGAATTTGTAAAATTAGATGTAACTGATGAGCAAGCTGCAGAGCAATTCTTTAAAGATGTTGTTGCAAAACATGGTGCGGTATATGGGCTAATCAACTGTGCAGGGATTGGACCCTCAGCAAAAGTTGTAGGCAAAGAATCTGTACATGATTTAGCCATGTTCTCAAAAACATTACATATCAACGTGACGGGTACATTTAACATGTTGCGTTTCGCAGCAGATGCAATGAGTAAAAATATCGTTGCTGAAGGTGATGAAGATCGTGGGGTGATTGTAAATACCGCTTCAGTTGCTGCTTTTGATGGGCAAATTGGACAAGCGGCTTATTCAGCATCAAAAGGTGCTGTAGTTGCGATGACGCTTCCGATTGCGCGCGAGTTAGCACGTCATCAAATTCGTGTTTTAACCATTGCACCAGGGATTATGGAAACTCCAATGCTGAAAGGCTTACCGCAAAATGTACAAGATGCCTTAGGGCAAATGGTGCCTTATCCATCACGTTTGGGACGTCCTGAAGAATTTGGTCGTTTGGTTGCGCATATTGCCGAAAATTCATATTTAAATGGTGAAGTGATCCGCTTAGATGGCGGTATTCGTATGGCTGCGAAATAAATTTATTTAAATCATTTATAGATTAATTTATAAAACAGTTGTAAATGAAAATTTACAACTGTTTTTGTTTTTATATGGTTTATTCATAAACTAAGTTTGAGTTTTAGTATTGCTGCTGGTTTCTGTGCAATTTTGCAAATCATTCATTCACTCAATAGAGGGTTGTATAGATGAAATATCCAATTTTGATCTGTTCTGCACTTAGCTTGTTTTTAAATGGTTGTGTTGGAAATATGAATCCAACAGGCGGCAACTCAAATCCTAATTATCCATACTATACGACCCAACAGGTGATGGTCGTGAAAAAAATAGTTGTGCCCGCAGGAACAACTTTAACTTACGAAAAATATCGAGGTAAAGAAGGTAAACAGGAGCATTTGTTAGCAGAAGATAAGTTAACTGAAATTCAATTACCAAAAGATCAAACCATTGATTGGGGTGGTGTGCCCGTGACGATGATTTCTAAATTCTTTAATTCAGAAATGAAGGGTTTTTCTGTTTATGCTAGTTTTGATCAATTAGCAGAACATAAAAAAACGCGATTTTCTAGACAGTGGCAAAGTTGTGATGACGATTTGGGTATTACTGTAAAGGATACGACGGACTGGTCATTTAACAAAGCCAATATTGCTGATGTCGAAAGTTGTAGCGTGCTGTATCAACGTTATTTTAAAGATAATTCGCAGCAACAGAAATTCTTAGATAGTTTATATACAGAGTTAATGAAAATTGAATCAAAGTAAGAAACAATCTTTGTCAAAAATTGCTTCTTAAATTTTAGTTTTATAATTTTGCTTTAACTTCTTCCCCAATCAGATAGAAAGTACCACCTGCAATATAATGAAGACTACGTAATTCTTTGGCTGCGTTTTCAAAATACCAATGCCCATCACGAAAGACTCTTGAATCTGCCCATGCAGCAATAACAGATCCTATAAATAAATCGTGAGTTTGCTGATTATGCGGCTCAGGAATGACTTTACACACAAGCCAAGCAATACTACCGCTTACAAGAGGGACGTTAAGTTCATCTTGATAGAACAATTCGGTTTTACAATCTTCTAATTTGTTTGGTTGATCAAACTTACTAATTGTACCGAGTTGATGTACCATATCAATTTGCGCATAGCAAGGCACTTGTAAAGCAAAATAACCACTTTGTTCCACAAGCTGACGTGTTTTGGTACTTTTATCGAGCACTACAGTGACTTTAGCTGGTGTGAGTTCCAAAGCACATGCCCAAGCAGCAGCCATTACATCCTTATCATTTCCATGCTGTGCTGAGACTAAAACAGTTGGACCATGATTCAGTAAACGATAGGCTTTAGCAAGTTCAACGGCTATGATTTCTGGGCTACTCATGTAATATCCACGATCTTGATTGTAGATATTATTGTTGCATAAACTTTGGCGAAAAGATTAATCAATTTCCCAGCGTTTATATGCCCGATTAAAACTTGAAAGGGATGAGTAACCGAGTTTTTTAGCAAGTTCATCTTTGGTAATAAAAGGATTGAGCATCAGTTTTTTTGCTTTTTGTTTGCGTACTTCATCATAAAGTATTTGAAAATTGATAGATTTTTCTTGCAACATGCGTTGTAAAGTCCGCTTAGTTAGATTTAACTTTTCAGCGACTTGTTCGATACTGAGTAAACCTTCATTCGGATCATCAATAAGATATTTGACCCGATATAAGATATCTTGAGTTGCAGCAAGATCGTCTAATTCTTTTTGGCAAATCAACTTAAATTTCTCTGCAGTTAATGGGTCAGCCATGCTTAAAGGCATATCTAAAAATTCAGCAGATGCAATTAATCGAGTGAAGGGTTGTTGATAGCGTATTTCTGCAAAAGAAGAGACTAATACATCGCTGAAGCGTGCAAAATAATTTGGACATTTGCATTGTAAATCTATAATCGGTTTAAAACTTGGAATAAATAATCTGACAAGATGAACAAAGCCGATTAGAAAAAAGGTACAACTAAATTCATAGGCTTGAGCATCAATCTGATGATTGAAGTTAAGTAGTGATGGCTCGTAAGTAATATGATAATAAGCAAGATCATCTTTTATTTCGAAATTTAATTCGACAAATGAGCATTGTAAATTCACAAATTGATTAATGGTTGTGATTGCATCGAGTGCATTTTTAGATATTGCGGCAGTTAAACCTAATAAACCATGAGAACTAATCTTGAGTTGCGTTGCTGCATAGAATCCAATGCCATCTTCTTTTGTTAATTCGATTGTACGTGTAATTACCTTTTTAAAAGAACTTAAGCTGATTTTATAGCTTAGATCTTGTAATTGATCAGTCTCTACACCTGTTCCCCAAAATAACTCTTCGGCGCTAATGTTCCATCGAGATACGACTTCGCTTAATACATGAACATAAGAGCTACTAATAAAATGCTGTTGGTGGCGGGGAATACTCATAGTTTTAAGCAAATTCCATTTTAAAACTGATCAAACTAAATCAAAAAGTAATCTAGCTGTTGTGATTTGAAAATGTACATTCATCGGAATTTTACGAATCAAGCAAAATTTTGGCATGTATTGTTATGATTTTGGCACGCTTTGTTTTAGTCTAAAATTTATACAATCTAGCAAGGGAGTATAATTCTGAAGTCTTTTGTATGCTTGGAATGAATCCGCATACAAAGTTTAAGGACTCAATCGTTGTAATAAAAATGAAAAATGCTAGGAGCAAAATGTGAAGAAAAAATATTTAAATGCTATGGTGTTAATGACGGGTATGCTAGCAAGCAGTGGATCTGTTGTACATGCAGGTTTGTTTGATTTTCTAGCACCAAAAGCATCATGGCAAAACTGTAACGTAAGCAGTTGTACGGTTGGTGGAAGTACTAACGTTACATCTAGTTATGCTAAAACCAAGTATCCAATTTTACTAGCTCACGGAATGGCAGGTTTTTCTGCTGTAGGCCCATTGCAATATTGGAATGGAATTACAGAGGACCTCGTTGGTAATGGAGCCAATGTATTTGTCGCACAACAAGCTTCTTTTAATTCATCAGAAGTACGTGGTGAACAATTATTACTTCAAACCAAACAGGTGCTTGCGATTACAGGCGCTCAAAAAGTAAATTTAATCGGCCATAGTCATGGTTCACAATCAGTTCGTTATGTTGCAAGTTTATTGCCAGATAAAGTGGCATCAGTGACGGCTGTTGGTGGTCCAACTAAAGGTTCAGAAGTTGCAGATGTCGTAGATTCAGTTGTTAAATCACCTGTTGGTCCTGCACTTGCACCTATTATCGCGGCGGGAGTAAATGCCTTTTTCTCATTAGTAGGAATTGGTTCTGGTCATTATTATGATCAGGATGCACTCGCGGGGTTAAACTCATTAACGACACGTGGTTCTGCTAACTTTAATCAACGTTTTCCAGCAGCTGTTCCAACAACGGCTTGTGGCTCAGGTACAGAGTTGGTTAATGGTGTCCGTTATTACTCATGGAGTGGAACGAGCCCATTTACCAATGCGCTTGATCCATTGGATTATGCATTAACAGCGACATCTTTATTAATTCCTAGTGAAAATGATGGTTTAGTTCCACGCTGTTCGAGTCATCTTGGTACAGTTATTCGTGATAATTATGCGTTTAATCACTTGGATGAAGTCAATCAAATATTAGGCTTGGTTGGCTTCTTACAAAACCCTGTTACGCCTTATCGTACTCAAGCAAATCGTTTGAAAAATCAGGGACTTTAATCTAAACATTAAGGGAGTAGAGAGCTACTCCCTTAACCAACAAAAGATTTAAAACGGAATAATAAATAGAGCAAGGGACTATGAAAATTAAACTTTTGAATAATCGAATCATCTTCTTAGGTTTGATGGTGTGTTTACTGCTCTCATTGGTCTTGATCTATTTTATATTTAAACCAGAAGCGCAAAAACATGAGAATGACCTCAATCAACAAAACCAATTATCATCCGAGAATAATAATATTCAAAAAATCGACGATACAAATCATAAAGGAAAAATACCAAATCTTGCGCCGTCTTTACAGGGCACAGAAATAGATTGTCCAATTCAAGTGGATGCAAATGGAAAATTAATCTTAACCGTAGGTATTCGCAGTTGTTTTGACTATTTCTTTTCTAGTCTAGGTGAAAAAACTGAAACGGAACTTATCTCGGATATTCGACAATATCTTAAAGCAACTTTACCTGACAGTGCTTCAAGTTATGCGAGTTATTTGCTAGATCAGTATGTTGCATATACTCATGCATTAAAAAATCTAAAATCTACAAGTAGCTTTACAACAGGAGACGCTGAAGGTTTTCAAAAAGTACTTGATCAAATGTACAAAGTTCAGCAGCAATTCTTCAATTCAGCAGAAATTAATGCGTTATTCGGAAATGAACGTAACTTGAATCAATTTAATATTGATCAAATGCGTATTCATGCGAATAAGAGTTTGAATGCTCAACAGAAAGCAACCGAGTTGGCAAACTTGATTGACCAATTACCATCGACTTTGGCTGATGGTGTTCGAGTGTCTATGCAATTTGCTGAATTACAACAGCTTACAAAGGAAATTCAAGAAAAAGGAGGTTCAGCACAAGAGATTCGTAACATGCGTGAGAGTTTGTTAGGTGCTGAGGCGGCAGACCGATTAGAAAAAGTTGACCAAGAAGAAGCTAGATGGCAGAAACAAGTGAATAGCTATTTGTCTGAGCGTGAACAGATTCTTAAAAGCAATGTGAGTGATTCCAACAAACAACAATCAATTGAACAACTTCGTAATAGTACATTTGCGACAAAAGAAGATTTACTCCGAGCACAATCTTATGAAATCATGAATGATCAGAAGAAGCTTAACTAAATAAGAAATTATAATTTTTATGAATTTTGGTTTAAACATTAAATTGAGTTGTTAAAGAAATCTTATTTTAATAAGATTTCTTTAACTAATTTCTGGCCTTTTCTAAGAATTTCTAATTCAACCTTTCCATTTTTTAAATAATTCGATATGTCAACAAAATTACTAACATCTCTGACAACAATATTATCAATTTTTAAAATAATATCGTCCTCTAAAATTACATCTGTGGAAGGTGAATTCTTTGAAATATATTTTGCTTTTATGCCTTCTAATTGCCCTGTTCTTGATTTGTCTAAATCTGATAAGTCAATAGGATAGACACCTGTAATTGAGTGAAATTTATAAAAATAACTGACAATATATTCTCTTTGAGCATTATATTTCGGAGCAGTTTGAGTTAAAGAATTATTTGCTGAATTAAAATTATTATTAGTGCTTTCAAAGTTTGATTGCATCGATGTATTTTATACAAATGGAGTTGAAAAATTATAGTAGCCAATTTGTCCAGTTGGTTTTTCATTTGTAAATAAGACGATTTGAGCACCTAGATTATCCCCCCTTTTTTCTAAAGCAGCAACTACATTTTCATATCCTCGAAAATCATCTCGACCATTAAAAGTTTGCGATTTAATTGGTATGTAACCTTCTTCCAATAATTGTTTTGTTGATGTTTCAAACTCATCAGTTTTAAGAGCTTGTGCTTTGGTGAAAGGTGAAATTTTAGGTTTTTTAAAAGAGGGAATAGAGATATAAATATTTCCATAAGCATTTAAATTTAATGTTGTTAATATCATTAAAGCAAAAGCGGATTTTAATATTTTTTTTCTCATAATATATCCAATAAATATTCGTTTATGCAATTTAACAAATTGTTTTTATAAAATCTACAAGCATATCATTTTAGAAGTTTATTTATTTTGGTGAGAGCATCCAATTAAATCAGTAGTAAATTCTTATTGATGAATATTTAGAGATTGCTTATGTGACACTGAACGACTGGCAAATTAAAGTCCGTCCTATCTCCTTTGATTTTCTAAGCTGCCTATATGGCAGTGAACTAGCCGCTATTTCAGCGGCTTTTGTTTATGAATTTCTAAGCTGCCTATATGGAAGTGAACCTTACGGTAGCTTTTACGAGATCGTATTGTTTTTTCTAAGCTGCCTATATGGCAGTGAACCTGAACTTGATCAATGCAAAGCTGATTTTATTTTTCTAAGCTGCCTATACGGCAGTGAACACTCACCCAAACCATCAGTCCGACGCTTTAAATTTCTAAGCTGCCTATACGGCAGTGAACAGTAAAATAGAGTAAATAAAATAAGTTAAAACATGGATTTATCAAGAAAATTGGGTAAATACCCAAAGTTTTGACCCAAATTGTAACTTATTGATTTTATTAAGCTGTTAAAGAGTAAGAAAAATATTGGGGTAAAAATAGCTTTTTGTCAAAAGAAAAAAGTGTTCGTTCTAATTTATTACTTTCCTCAGAACCTACATAGACTTAAAATCATGAACACTTTTGATGATAAAGAAGCAAGTCACGTGTCAGACCATTTAGAAAATGAATTTGAGCTAAGCAACGAGGAAATGCATCTCTATAGTCGTCAGATTTTATTAGATGGTTGGGATATCGAAGCACAAGAAAAACTAAAACTCGCCAATGTGCTAATAATCGGTGCAGGCGGTATCGGTTGTACTAGTGCCGAGCTGTTGGCACGTGCAGGTGTAGGTAAAATTACCATTGTCGATGCCGATACGATTGAAATGAGTAATCTGCAAAGACAAATTGCCTTTACTACAAAAGATTTAGGTCGATACAAAGCCGAAATACTGGCAAAGCATCTAAAAGACATTAATCCGCATATACAAGTTAGCTATCAAAATATACGATTCGATGAAACGAATGCTGATGAACTTGTACAGCATCAAGATGTAGTTTTAGATGGTTGTGATAATTTTACCACCCGTTATTTAGTGAATGCGGTGTGTAGAAAACATCAAGTACCGCTTATCAGTGCGTCAGCCATTGGTTTTGAAGGGCAACTGTTTATGGTGGATGCTGATTCAGCTTGTTATGAATGCCTGTTTCCGAAAGAAGATCATGCCAATGAAGGGTTACGTTGTGCGGAGTCAGGTGTATTAGCTACCACTCCTGTAATGATAGCATCATTACAAGCACATCACACTTTGCTGTTTTTAGGGCTTGGTTTAACACCATTGAAGCAAAAATTGTTGCTTTGGAATGGCTTAAATCTCTCACAACGCATTCTTAAATTTGAAAAAGATGTAAATTGTCCAGTTTGTCAGGCAACTTGATCGGTAAATTGAGCAAAATTTGCTAAACTAAGACCATCTGTAAGGCAATGAAAGATTATGAAAAGAAATATTTTATTCGATGGATTACGTTCTGTTGCACGTATCGGTGAAACAGTTATTGTTGCGGCACAAGCAGGTGTGAAATATGCAACTGAAAAACCAAGTAATGCAAAACTCATGCGTGAGACTTTTGAGTCGCTTGGTTCAACATATATTAAACTGGGTCAATTTATTGCCAGTACGCCGTCTTTATTCCCTCGTGAATACGTTCAGGAATTCCAAGGCTGTTTAGATCAAACGCCAACCTTACCATTTAGCTATATCCAACAAGTATTAGCTGAAGAATTTGAAGGCCGTAATCTGAATGAAATTTTTAGTTTTATCGATGAAAAGCCACTAGCTTCAGCTTCAATTGCACAAGTCCATGCCGCTCGACTAGTTACGGGTGAAGATGTGGTATTAAAGGTGCAAAAACCTGGTGTAGAGACGATTTTATATACTGATTTAAATGTCGTACATTGGGCAACTAAACTGTTAGAAAGAGCAGTTCCTAAAATTAAATTTGCTTCACTTTCTGAAATCGTGGATGAGATCAAAACACGTATGGTACGTGAAGTTGATTTTATTGAAGAAGCACAGAATCTGGATGACTTTATTCAATATCTGAACATTTCTGGCAATCAGGCTGCCACTGCACCAAAAGTTTATCATCAATTTTCAACGCGCCGTGTACTTACCATGCAGCGCTTGTACGGGGTGTCATTAACTGATTTTGATGTTGTTAAAAAATATGCCAAAGACCCAACACAAGTTCTGATTACTGCAATGAATACGTGGTTTGGCAGTCTCATGCTATGTAAGAGTTTCCATGCTGATTTACACGCTGGAAATCTGATGTTACTTGAAGATGGTCGTATTGGTTTTATTGATTTCGGGATTGTCGGGCAATTGAATCCTGAGGTTTGGACAGCCTGTATGGCATTTATGGATGCATTACAGCATACCAATTACACTGCTATGGCTGAGAACATGCTTAAGATGGGGATGACCCATCAGAAAATTGATACACAAGTGCTTGCTGATGATTTAGAGCGTTTGTTTAGTGGTGTCTTATTGGCAGACCCACAAGAAATTCTCAGTTCCAATCCAGCAGATTTGAATGACATCATGATGGATATGGTGGCTGTAGGTGAACGTCACGGCATTAAATTTCCACGTGACTTCGCTTTGTTATTCAAGCAAATGCTATATTTTGATCGTTTCATGCGTGTTCTCGCACCATATACCGATATTTATGCTGACCAACGTTTAAAAATGGTTCACAATATTGAACCTGCTTCGTTTTTAAAGCATTAATTTATTTATCGGTTCATTAGGTCATTATGGATGCCATTATAATTGAAGGGTTGAAGGTGGATACTGTGATTGGTTGTTTCAACTGGGAACGCCAAATTATTCAACCTTTGATGCTAGATCTCACCATTCATAATGATCTCACTCAAGCTGCGCAATCAGATGAGCTAGAAGATACGTTGAACTACGCACAAATCTGCGAACTTGCAGCTCAAGTGATTCAACAAGCCCAACCCAAATTGATAGAGCATGCTGCACAATTGGTGCTTGAATGTCTATTTACGACATTTTCTTCAATTGAATCGATCGTTATCATTATTCGTAAACCCGCCATCATTGCACAAGCCAATGCAGTAGGAATTCGCCTTGAACGCAACAGAAACAATTTTTGCGCTCGCATTGGCGAGTAACCTCAAACAAAAACAAAATTTCACTTTTGCTTATCAACAGATATTAAGCTTAGGTATAGTGGAATTTTCTTCAATTTATAGAATCCCATGTAGGGATCGTGTTGGTGCCGATTATTGGAATTCAGCTTGTTTATTAAAAAGTCGACTGAGCGTTGATGAGATCACTGAAACCCTGAAAAACTTAGAAGCACAATCTGGTCGAGTTCGCCCATCACATAATATTAGCTTAGATATTGATGTGATTGCTTGGGGGGAGACTTTAGACGATATGCAATTTAATCCAAAAAAGTTACCATTAGCATTAGATGTTAAAATTCCACTTTATGATTTATGGCAGATTCCAGACTTAGATTATGATAGGAAAAATTCTTATCCAGTTATTTCTATGTAACGCTTTTTATCTGTAACACTATAATAATAGGAACAATATTCCATGAAGAGAATTTCATTTTTAGTAGGTTTTACAATTTTACTTTCAGGCTGTGCTGCCATGAGTGTTGAACAATGTAAAACTGCAAATTGGTTTAATGTTGGAGAAAAAGACGGTGCAGCAGGACAGGAATCTCGATTAGATAAATATTATTCTTCTTGCCAAAAAGCCAATATCGTGCCAAATCAAAAGCTTTATGAACAAGGTTACCAAAAAGGTTTGGGTTATTACTGCCGACCAGAAACCATTTTCAATGAAGCATTAGAAGGGCGTGGTGATTTTCGTATTTGTCCGTTAGATAAACGTGAATCGTTGCGAATATATTATCAAGTTGCAAATGACTACTATCAAGCAAATTCGGAGTTTGATCGCTCACAAAATGACATTAACTATTATTTAAAAGAGTTAGAGCGTAAAGACTTATCTGTTAAGGATCGTGAGGATTATAGAAAACGTTTATATGATTTGCGCATCAATAGCAGCAGAGTTCAATCACGTTATCAAGATGCAGTTCGAAATTTGGAACGTTTTAAAGCTGAACGTGGGTTACGTTAATATTTCGAATTCAATAAAGCATAGTTCGAGCTTAGAAAATTAGTTCTAATTCTTCTAAGCTAATCAATATTTTCAAAATAATAAGTTGCCTATTTTTATGTTTTGACCATCTATGAAATAAAAATTAAGGCATGAAAAGTTTTTTTTGTTGATTGCTTTATAAATTTTTTAAAGTTAAAAATAAATTTGAAAAAATTCTATCTAATCAAAAGAGCATTTATTAATTTCTAGATTCATTATGAATATAAATTTATGGTTTCATCATATGATTATAAATAATTAAAATAAAAACCCGAACCATGTAAACATGGTTCGGGCTGGGAGATTGAAGACTTAAATTAGTCTTCAGATAAAGTCATTAAACTCGCATTACCACCGGCAGCAGCAGTATTTACGCTAATAGCGCGTTCAATGACTAGACGTTCTAAAGGAATCTGCTCATCTTTCTTGAGATGAGTAATGCCCACGATTGCTCCAGAACGGTTCGCAATTTTAGTTTGTAGTTCACTTAATTGATTAACTGAACCATGATGTAAAACAGCATCAAAAGCATCTTTTTCAATGTTTGATATTACTGTGATTGCAGCTAAAACATCTTTTGGTAAAGATTTCTGATATTTGGCGAAGAAAGCATTATCTTTAGTTACAGCAGCAGTACTGCTTACTGCGAAAATCGCTAGTAACTGTTGTAACTGGCTCACTTCATTATCTGCGATAGAAAGCACACGATGACGAGGCAAGATAATATATTGATTGCTTTCGCCTGTTGGACCTTGCAACTCGTAGAACTTACCAACACCAAATGCTGGAATTGTTGGAATTGCGTGAGGCATATTTTGTTTAGCCCAAGTCAACAAGTTCTGGTAAGCAACATTTGATACAGCATCAAACTGAGAGATTTCAGCTTTAACCGCAAAAGGTGTTGCTAAAACTTTCTCTGAACAATGTTCCATTAAGCGGTACATATACAGTGGACCACCAGCTTTAGGACCAGTACCAGATAGGCCTTCACCACCAAATGGTTGAACGCCTACCACAGCACCAACGATGTTTCGGTTGATATATAAGTTACCCACCTCAGCACGTTGGATCACTGTATTGATGGTTTCATCGATACGTGTATGTAAACCCATTGTTAGGCCATACCCTTTAGCATTGATACGGTCGATCAATTGCTCAAGCTCACCATACTTATAAGTGATGATGTGCAAAACAGGACCAAAAACTTCGCGCTCTAAGTCATCAAGATTTGGTAATTCAATCGCTGTTGGCGGAACAAATGTACCTTGTGCAAGCGCTTTTTGGCTTACCGCATCGTTGAACATTAATTGATGAACAGGGTAGCCTTTAGATTTCATCTTTTGAATATGTGTATCGATGGTTTGTTTTGCTTCAGCGTCGATTACAGGCCCAATGTCAGTTTTTAAGATCGCAGGATTACCAACGATTAACTGTTGCATTGCACCTTTCAACATTTTGATCACAGTTGCAGCACTATCTTCTTGTACACATAAGATACGAAGTGCAGAACAACGTTGACCAGCACTGTCAAATGCAGAGCTTACAACATCCAATACGACCTGCTCAGTAAGTGCAGAAGAATCGACGATCATCGCATTTTGACCACCTGTTTCCGCAATTAACGGAATCGGTTGACCATTTGGAGATAAACGTTTTGCCACAGTTTTTTGCAAGATTTTTGCAACTTCTGTCGAACCAGTGAACATAATGCCTTGAATGCGATCATCTTGGCTAAGTTGAGCACCAACAGTTTCACCACGACCCGGAAGAAGTTGAACAACGCCGTGTGGCACACCAGCTTCCCAAAGCATTTGAACGGCTTGCGCTGCAATGAGTGGTGTTTGTTCTGCTGGTTTGGCAATCACACAGTTACCACTGACCAATGCAGCAGCAATTTGACCAGAGAAAATCGCAAGAGGGAAGTTCCATGGGCTAATACACAAGACTGTACCTAATGGCTTTACTTGTGCATTTGCAGGCAAGTTTTCGATTTGTGTCGCGTAGTAACGCAAGAAATCAACGGCTTCACGAACTTCTGCAATAGCATTGGCATAAGTTTTACCACTTTCACGGCAAAGTAATACCATCAATTCTTGGATGCGAGCTTCCATTAAATCTGCGGCGCGTTTTAAGCAAGCTGCACGTTCAACTTTATCTGTTGCAGCCCAGCTTTGTTCAGCTTGTACAGCTGCTTCTAATGCCAATTGTACATCCGCGCTAGTCGCTTCATTCACATGACCGACAATTTCACTATTTTGTGCAGGGTTTGTAATTGCAATCGCATTACTTTGATCGTGAACTGTTGATTCAAAACCAAGTAAAGGTGCACTTTTCCAAATATGGCTACGGAGTTTTTGTGCTGTTGTATCTAATGCAGCTAAAGGCTGATCGTTATTTAAATCAAAACCATTTGAGTTCGGACGTAATGGGTAAAGATCATGCGGAAGTGGAATCGCAGGATGCTTTAAGCCAATCTGACCTTCATCTTTAGCAGCAGTTTGAATATCTTTGATTGGAGACTGAATCAAGTCTTCAACTTTTAACGTCTTATCAGCAATACGGTTTACGAATGAGGTATTTGCACCATTTTCAAGTAAACGACGGACTAAGTAAGCCAATAAAGTTTCATGGTTACCCACTGGCGCATAGACGCGACATGGTACACCAAGTTTATTGTCTGCTTTTGAACCTACAACTTGCTCATACAAAGGTTCGCCCATACCGTGTAGGCATTGGAACTCATATTGACCTGGATAATATTTGCTTGGGTCTGCAAGTGTATAAATCGTTGCAAGTGATTGTGCATTGTGCGTTGCAAATTGCGGGTACACTTGATCTGGTGCAGCAAGGAGCTTCTTCGCACAAGCAATGTATGATAAATCAGTGTGAACTTTACGAGTAAACACAGGGTAGTCAGTCATGCCGTCAATTTGCGCTTTCTTGATTTCGCTATCCCAATATGCACCTTTTACCAAACGGATCATGAGGCGTTTGTTACTGCGTTTTGCAAGATCAACGATATAATCAACCACGTAGAAACAACGTTTTTGATAAGCCTGAATAACGAAACCAATGCCTTTCCAATTCGCAAGTTTTGGTTCGAAACATAAACGCTCAAGTAGTTCGAGTGAAATTTCTAAACGTTCAGATTCTTCAGCATCGATGTTTAAGCCGATGTCGTATTGTTTTGCTAAGCATGCAAGTTCGAAAACTTTGTTGTAAAGCTCATGATGTACACGATCAATTTGCGCACGTTGGTAACGTGGGTGCAAAGCAGAGAGCTTAATCGAGATACCAGGACCTTCATAAACACCACGCCCGTTTGATGCTTTACCAATAGCGTGAATCGCTTGAGTGTAATCGTTATAATAACGCTCAGCATCATGGTCAGTTAGCGCAGCTTCACCCAACATATCGTATGAATAGCGGAAACCTTTGTGTTCAAATGGTTTTGCATGCTCAAGTGCTTCTTCGATGGTTTCGCCCGTAACGAATTGCTCACCCATCATACGCATCGCGACATCAACTGCTTTACGAATAATGCCACGTCCACTGCGAGCGAGAAGACCTGTTAAAATACTTGATAAACTGGTTTGTTTAGGTGTTTCCATTAACTTGCCAGTAAGCATTAAACCCCAAGCAGCGGCATTTACGAACATCAGGTTACTTTGACCTAAATGCTCTTTCCAGTTGCCTTGGTTGATCTTGTCACGAATTAATAAATCACGTGTTGCTGTATCTGGAATACGAAGTAATGCTTCTGCCAAACACATCAATGCCACACCTTCTTGTGAAGAAAGTGAGAACTCTTGGAGTAAACCTTGAACAATACCTGCTTTTCCAGCCGAGCTTTTACGTTCACGTAAATTATGTGCAAGACTGAATGCTAATTCATAAATTTTTTGATCAAGATCAGGAGAAATATCTGCTGCTTCTGCAAGTTGTTTAACCGCTTCAGGCTCAGCACGTCGCCAAGCTGTATTAATGCGTTGCTCAAACTCACTTTTTTCTTTAAATTCGGTGATATAACCGTCTGTGTGAGCTGTGTCCATTTGTGCGGGAGTATCCAATGTATTCATACTAAATTCCAATAACAATCTCTAGAACATATTGAGTAGAGAGGTTTAGATAATTTATGATTACAGAATAAAACCCGAGTAACTCACTATAATTTACCTATTTTTTAGAGGAAAATTCAGTTGAATGGCCCTATTTATACATTAGATCGTACCGATCTGAAAATTCTGGATATTCTTCAAACAGATGGAAGAATTTCCAACAGTAAATTGGCGGAATTAGTGAACCTTTCACCGACTGCTGTCATGGCCCGTGTGCAAAAGTTGACGAAAGATGAATTTATCTTGGGATATGAGGCAAAACTCAATCCGAATAAGTTAAATGCCAGTTTTCTTGTGTTTGTTGAGGTGCTCTTAGATAAAACCACCCCGAATGTACTCGAGGATTTCATTGATGCAGTGACACAATATCCGGAGATTGTTGAATGTCATATGGTGAGTGGTGGCTTTGACTTTTTGATCAAATTGCGTAGCGCAGGGATGGAGGAGTTTCGTCGTATTGCGGGGCAAATTTTATGGCAACTTCCTGGAGTGAAAGAAACGCGTAGTTATCCTGTGATGCAGGTTGTAAAAGACAGCTCTAAAATAAAAATTAAATCAAGAACCAAATTTTAATAAAAGATCAAATAAAACAAAGGGGCTCGAAAGCCCCCTTAAATTTTACTCAGAAATCTTATTTCATTTCTCTCGTATAGATTTCATCTGCTTGTTCAAAACGACCAGTCACAGTTGCGTTAGGTGCTTTACCAAGTAAGCTCACCACAACAATACTGATCAAGGCAAAAATGAAACCAGGAATAATTTCATAAATACCAGTACTAGCAAATAAATTTTTCCAAACAATCACTGTAACTGCACCGATAACCATACCCGCCAAAGCACCGTTTAGCGTCATACGTTTCCAGAACAATGACATGATAATCAATGGACCGAAAGCAGCACCGAAGCCAGCCCAAGCATAAGAAACTAAGCCAAGTACTTTACTATCAGGGTTTTGGGCTAAAGCAAGAGCTAACATTGCAACTGCAAGTACCATTGCTCGACCAATCCAAACTAACTCTTTTTGAGTTGCATTTTTCCGGATCAAGCCTTTGTATAAATCTTCAGTTAATGCGCTTGAACATACCAATAACTGACAACTTAAGGTACTCATGACTGCTGATAAAATTGCAGCAAGGATCACACCAACAACCCAAGGGTTGAATAAAATTTTAGTGAGTTCCATAAACACTGTTTCAGGGTTAGCCGTCACAACCGCTGCAAATTCAGGATGTTGATGGAAATACGCAATTCCGATAAAACCAGAACCAACTGCACCTGCCAAGCATAAAATCATCCATGTCATACCGATACGACGAGCAGCAGGGATTGATTTAACAGAATCGGCAGCCATAAAACGAACTAGAATGTGAGGTTGACCAAAATAACCCAAGCCCCAAGCAGCTGCTGAAAGAATCCCAACAATACTTTCAATATTTAGATTTGAAACAAAATCATAAGCATGCGGGCGGGCGCTCTCAACAATTGCTGTAAATTCTTCGACACCTACACCTAAAGACATGTATGTGACGATAGGTAGAAGCAATAACGCAAAAATCATCAAACCAGCTTGGAATGTATCTGTCCAACTGATTGCCAAGAAGCCACCAATACAAACATATCCGATTGTTGCAAATGCACCAAGCCATAAAGCGGTTTGGTAAGGTAAGTGGAACAATGTTTCAAATAGACGTGCACCAGCTACCATGCCAGAAGCACAATAAATCGCGAAAAAGATGAGAATAATCAGTGCGGAAGTTACACGTAAGATCTTTTTCTGATCATCAAAACGACCAGTGAAATAATCTGGTAACGTAAGCGCATTATTCTGAACCTCAGTATGAACGCGTAAACGTCCAGCCACGAGATACCAGTTGAGCCATGCACCAATGATTAAGCCAATTGCAATCCATGATTCAGATAAGCCTGTCAAATAGATTGCCCCTGGTAAACCCATGAGTAGCCAGCCACTCATATCGGATGCACCCGCAGATAAAGCGGTAACGAAACTACCTAGGCTTCGTCCTCCAAGAATATAATCATCAAGGTTTTTGGTAGAAAAATAGGCGTATAAACCGATACCAAGCATGGCGATAATATACACCACGAACACAACAACAGTGGGATTCGAAAAATTCATAATGGATGCCTGTCCTTACATATCCATAACTGTGCAATCCCATCTGAATAGACAAAAATGATTCACTATTCTAACAAGACTGATAAGGCCACAGATTCAAGCACGAATGATTTTTAAAATACTGTTTTGTTTTTGTATATTGTTTGTATATTTTATGTAATTTAAATTAAGTGTATGAATCTTAATTTTTAAATCTAAAAAAGCTCACTTTTTTTTAAATAAAAGAAAGACATTTGCGGCTTAAAAATAGGCTACATGTTTCAAATTATTGCAGCGGCAAAAAATTGATAGTAATAACAGACATTTTTGAACAGAAAAATAGAATGAAATGACAACACATGTTGTTACAAAAGCAACAATGCAGAGAAATTACATTATAAAAAGCTCGTAATGTTAAGCAATTCTGCTAATGAAAATTTATTTGAAATCTTCCATATTATTTCTTTGCACCATTAGGGTGCATTGTCTGAGAGAAATGGAAAGTGGACACGGTTCAAGCAGCAACCATAAGAATAGAGCATGATTTACTTGGTGCAAAAGAAGTGCCAATGGATTGTTATTACGGAATTCATACTTTACGCGCAATTGAAAATTTCAAAATTTCTTCGCAAAAAGTTGGACAAAATAGTCACTTTATTCGTGCGTTAGCACAAGTGAAGAAAGCATCTGCTCAAGCAAATCTAAGTTTTAATAAATTAACAGAAACTCAAAGCTTGGCGATTCAGCGAGCTTGTGATGATTTAATTAATGAAACACAAAAATGGCAAGACTCATTTCCAATTGATATTTATCAAGGTGGGGCAGGCACGTCAATTAATATGAACACTAATGAAGTCATTGCCAATATCGCACTTGAATCATTAGGTCATCAAAAAGGTCAATATGACATCATTCACCCGAATGATCATATCAACAAATCACAATCAACGAATGATGTGTATCCTACTGCGATTCGTTTATCGACTTATTGTTCTCTAGATGCACTATTTACACAAATGGATAAATTGATTACTTCATTTGAGAATAAAGCAATCGAGTTTCGCTATATTTTAAAAATGGGGCGTACCCAACTCCAAGATGCTGTGCCGATGACACTTGGGCAAGAATTTCACGCATTTGCAACTTTATTAAAAGAAGATGTTCGTCTGATTAAACGTACACGCGAGTTGTTGCTTGAAGTAAATTTAGGCGCAACTGCAATTGGTACTGGTGTAAACACACCTAAAGGCTATGCTGTAAAAGTAGTTTTGTGTTTGAAACAAATTACAGGTTTAAATTTAGTTGGTGCTGAAGACTATGTTGAAGCAACCAGTGATTGTGGCGTCTTTATTATTTTATCGAGTGCCTTAAAGCGTCTTGCATGTAAACTTTCGAAGATTAGCAATGATTTACGTTTGCTAAGTTCAGGTCCTCGTACTGGTTTGGGTGAAATCCAATTACCTGAATTACAAGCTGGCTCATCAATTATGCCTGCAAAAGTAAATCCTGTTATTCCAGAAGTGGTAAATCAGATTGCATTTAAGGTGATTGGTAACGATCTTACGATTACATTTGCAGCAGAAGCAGGACAGTTACAGTTAAATGTCATGGAGCCTGTGATTGCAATTTCACTTAATGAATCAATTGAGCTATTAACCCAAGCGATTCAAAGTTTAGATGAAAAATGTGTACGTGGAATCAAAGCACATGAACAAGCATGCCATGATGCGGTCATGCGTAGTGTAGGGATTATTACTTTGCTCGATCCATTATTAGGCCATGCTTTGTGCGATGAAATTGGTAAGCAATGTATTGCAGAGAATAAAACTATTCAGGAAGTTGTGCTAGAGCGAGGTTTACTCACACAGGCTCAACTTGATGAAATTTTCTCTTTTGAGAATTTGGTTTCAGAAGTAGATGGTATTCAGGTTGATTATGTTGCTTAATTAATTAAGCATAAATAAAAAGCCCAGTTCTTGACTGGGCTTTTTAATGTTTGAATTTATTTAAAATTACAAACCTGATTCATATTCACTATGTGAAAGGAGCTTTTCAACATCAGCCATATTGTCTGGTTTGATTTTATAAATCCAACCTTTACCATACGGTTCTTCATTGACAAAATCTGGATCATCTTCAAGCGCTGCATTCACTTCAACGACAGTACCCGAAACAGGTGCATGGATGTCAGATGCAGTTTTAACAGATTCAACAACGCCCGCTTGTTCTGTTGCAGTCACATGACTACCGACTTCTGGTGTTTCAACGTAAACTAAATCACCTAACTCCAACTGAGCATGGTCACTGATTCCAGTAACAACTAAATCACCTTCGATTCTTACCCATTCGTGTGTTCGTGCATATTTTAAATCTGCTGGATGATTCATGACAACTCCTTAAACAATCTGTCGTATCATTTTATTTGGCTTTATACAGGTTTTTTAGTTAAAACAAAAGTGTTTATAAATGAAGCACTTTGCAATATTACAAATAAGGGTCTTTACGCCAGTTACTCGGACTGCGTCCACTCCAGCGCTTAAATGCACGGCTAAAATTCGCTACATCAGAATACCCTAATTCATCAGCAATTTGTTCTAAACTATAATCTGTTCTGGATAGTAAAGATGTTGCATGACGATAGCGTACTTCATCTACCAAGGTAGAGAAGGATGTACCTTCAGCTGCTAGCTGACGTTTTAGAGTGCGGTCTGACATATGCAGACGCTCAGCAACACTCTCGATGCTTAGATAATGCTGTTCTGAATTGGTTAAAATATCACGTACGCGCATTGCAAGGCGACGACGTTCGCCTAAAGCAGAAAGTTCAGTTTCACACTGATTAATTGCAATTTGGCTGGCAATTGGATCTGCATTCACCATTTTTAAACCGAGATATTTTTTATCAAAACTCGAAATTAAATGTGGCTGATTAAAACGTACTGTACTGGTTAATTTATCACGATATTTATCAAAGCCCGTAGGCTCAGGGAAATCTAAATCAACTTCACCCTTTAAGTCTTCAATTCCTGTTAAGGCTTTTGCCATGGTCATAATACCAATCGTTAAACCTAAGATAATTTCAGTACGTAATGGTTCAACTTCAATATCACATTGCAGTTGTAAGGTTGCTTTAGGTCCAAAAGTAGAAAAGTAAAGTTGTAAAAAAGGTAAGCGTAATTGAATAAAACGGCTTGCAAGCGCAATTGCATCTGTAATGTCATGCGCAGTCATAATGGCATAACCAATAAAACCATGAATAGAAATACGCATTTGCGTACCTAGGTGAAATCCTAATGTACTTTCACCTGTTAAACGTAAAGAATGTTTAACTAATTCATTCGCAATAGGTGTGGGAATTCGATAATTTGGGTCAGCTAATTGCTCGCTAGTTAAATGAAAAGGAGCAAATAAGGTTTCATCGCTATATCCCCAGCGTGAAACAACATCTAATAGCAATAAGCCATAGACGCCTGGTATACCTTGATCTTGACGAGTTGAAGTTGTTTTCATGTGCTTTCCGTGGCGCTCATCAATTTTGCCAATATCTTTTAAACATTTAAGTCTGAAACATCTTTACACGAAATAAAATAATCAATCATAAAAATTGTTGGACAAAAGAGTCACCCAATCTCCAAAATTAAGCTGCTTTTCTAAAGACCATTATTTTGGTTGTTGATATTAATAGCACATCGCCATGTTGGTTCAAAGCTTGCGTAACGTAACTGACGATACCACGATCAGTTTTGGTTTTAGATGGCACGATTGCAGTAATTTCAATTTCTACATGAATCTTATCACCAACACGGGTAGGGCGAGGCCAACGAAGACTAGATTCTGAACCCAGTAAACCACCTGCAATGGGAAAACATTCGGTCCATAAACGCATTGTGATTGCTGAGGTATGCCAGCCACTGGCAGCTAAACCTTGAAAAATAGGATGTTGTTCAGCTGCTTGCTCATCTAGATGAAAAGGTTGAGGGTCATACTGGCTTGCAAATTGTTTCACTTCTTCAAGCGTGATTTCATAGTCACGACTAATGAAGCGATCTCCAATATTTAAGTCTTCTAAATACAACATTATTCTGTGTCCTGAGCCACTACTCGCTGCTCAACTAAAAAACCACCTGTTTGGCGTTTCCATAATTGTGCATACAAGCCATCATTTGCAATAAGCTGCTCATGTGTACCTTGTTCAGCAATTTTGCCTTGATCAAGTACAATGAGACGATCCATTTGAGCAATAGTAGATAAACGGTGTGCAATTGCAATGACCGTTTTGCCAACCATTAAGTCATTTAAACTGCTTTGAATTGCAGCTTCAACTTCTGAGTCAAGGGCACTTGTTGCTTCGTCTAAAATAAGAATAGGTGCATCTTTTAAAAAAACTCTAGAAATAGCAATACGTTGACGTTGCCCCCCAGAAAGTTTTACGCCACGTTCACCGACATAAGCATCAAAACCAACGCGTCCTTTCTGATCAGTCAATTGAGGAATAAATTCTTCTGCTTTGGCTTTTTTGACAGCAAGTTGAATCTCTGCTTCAGTCGCATTAGGGCGACCATATTTAATATTTTCAGCTACCGTACGATGTAATAGAGAGGTATCTTGAGTGACCAGTGCAATATTGGCACGTAAACTATCTTGTGTAACATCATGGATGTTTTGCCCGTCAATCAAGATACGACCCTGATTAATATCATAAAAATGCAAAAGTAACTGAATGAGAGTAGATTTACCCGCACCAGAACGACCAACGATACCTATTTTCTCGCCAGGTTTAATCGTAAGATTGAAATGATCAATTACATTTTTTTGATTATAAGCAAAACTAACATCTTCAAAACGAATTTCACCCTGTTGAACTTTTAGTTCAGTTGCATCTTTTTTATCTTGAATCTGGATGGGCTTACCTAGAGTTTTCATACCATCTTGAATGGTACCAACATTTTCGAAAAGCATCGTGATGTGCCACATGATGAATTCGGCTAGGCTATCGAGCTTTAAAACCATCGCCGTGGTTGCTGCGATTACACCAATAGCAGCTTGCCCTTGTGT
The DNA here is from genome assembly GCF_014636095.1 of Acinetobacter modestus. Lineage (GTDB taxonomy): Bacteria > Pseudomonadota > Gammaproteobacteria > Pseudomonadales > Moraxellaceae > Acinetobacter > Acinetobacter modestus. Next base: position 204,353 of record NZ_BMDV01000001.1, on the reverse strand, counting down.
CCATAACCAAACAGAACTACCAATCACGCCTATAAAGAGAAAAGCACTGAGTAAACGAATGCTGATTTGGTATTTCACACCTAAGCGCATCTGTTTATAAACAGTGACCATAAACTCTTGCATGGACTCTTTTGCATACTGACTTTCACGACCAGCGTGCGCAAACAGTTTCACAGTTTGAATATTGGTATAAGCATCGGTAACACGTCCAGTCATAACCGCGCGTGCATCTGCTTGTTGTTGTGAAACTTTACCAAGACGAGGAATGAAATAACTGGCAATGGCAATAAATAAGACAAGCCATAAAAGCAATGGGACGATCAAAACAGGCGAAATAGAGCCTAATACAAAGCTAATCGTAATAAAGTAAATCAGTACATAAACCAACATGTCACCAAGGATCATCCAAAATTCACGAACCGCTAATGCAGTTTGCATAACTTTGGCAGACAAGCGGCCAGCGAAATCGGTATGGAAAAAATCTAAGGTTTGTTGCAACAATAAATTATGGAATAACCAGCGCATACGCATTGGAAAATTACTAAATAACACTTGGTGTTTGACAATAGATTGCAAACTTACGAAGAAAATATTTGCGAATAAAATACTTATGAGAATAGTTAAATTTTGATGATTGGTTTCTAAAAAAGTATTAGGCTGACTTTTAGTGAGCCAATCAACTAGTTTACCAATATAAGAAAAGAATAATGCCTCAAAGCACGCTGCTGCAGCTGTACAAGCAATAAGTAAAAAGAGGAATGGTCTGACCCCTTTCGTTGATTGCCAAACAAAAGCAAAAAAAGTAGTCGGTAATGGTTTGTTTAAATCTTTCGTTGGGTAAGGATCAACTAATTTTTCAAACCAACTCAGCATTACACTTATCCTCTGATGAAATTCTAATTCAGCTAGTTCAGTAGCATATCAGAAAATTAGCTTTAGAGATGAAAAGAGCGAATGTGGCTTGGTTCGAAAAAGGATAATTAAATTCCCAATTTAATTTCAAAAATAGTTTATCTCAAATATTATTTGTTATTAATTTTTTCTTAACAAATAATATGGTGAATGAAATTGCTAATGAATTATTTCAATAGATCATTAGCAATCCAAATGATTGATATTAACGAATGGTGTAAATGATATCGAAGTTAACATCCACTGAACAAATAAGTAAATTACAAATTAGATTATTGTTTAGTAGATTTGAAATTTGATTACTTAGATTCATTTCAAATGCTGTTAATTCTCTCATGATTATTTGGCATGCACTATTAAATTCATGAATATTCCAATCTTTATTAAATAAAAATTTTATAGCATTTAAATTGTTTAATTCATACATCAAGGTGTGATGAAGTGAGAATCCTTTATCATCAACTATATTTGAACTTTGGAAGAGAATTGGTTCGAGTTGATTCGCTTTGATGAGCATTAATGAATCAATTATTTTATTTTTAAGCTCATTATTTAAGCTATTAAAGAAACCAAAAGAGAATGTTGCAATGACCGCAGCATCCATCCAAAGTGTAGATTTATGACTCATTTTTTCTAAATGAAGTTCTATAAATTCACATTGATTTCCGATATTCTCAGTTTGGGAGAAAAATGAGTAATCTTTTTCATTTTTGAATTTTATTGCTGAATGAGGCATCTTCTAACTCATTATTACATTAATTAACAATATTTATACATAATGTTTTTTTTTAAATTAAAATTCAATAGGTTTTATTAATATTTATTTCCTTTGATTGGTTATTGATCCAAAAATGCCTATTTGATCAATCTTTCTATTCGAAAAGTTATAATAAGTTAACTATATTAAATTAATATGAAAGGTATTTAATAATATTTGAAACTTAGGGATGTTATCTAATTTTTTATAGAAACTGCGAACGAGATCTAAGTTTTATATTCAAATAACTATCAGTAGGATAGAAAATTTCTGTCTTTTCCCTACAAGTGTTTAGGAGATAAAACTGATATAAGTGATAGACATTTTTAGATGTATGTTGAACGAGTCGGTTTGATGCAAAAGATGGGAAATCGAATTGATCAGTTAGCAGGCTACGGATTGGTATTGTAGAGGAGTGTACTCACTTTAAGTTCTATTTGTCTCATAGAGGAAGAGCAAGACACTAACAATTATTTAAAAATTCATTTGAAATACAGCTTTTATAGTGAAAAATCAATGCATGAAACGTGATACAAGGCGTATACTCAAATGAACCATTACAATCACATAGGATTAGAAATGCTTCTTAAATTTGCGATTCGCTTTATGGCTGTCCTCCTTTCAGTACTTATCTTGGCTGCTATCGTTATTCAGTTCTTCTTCTCAAGCAAATTAACCACAGATTTGTGGATTATTGTAGTTCCTGTGATCTTAGGTATTCCAATTCTTACCTCTGTCGTAATTGCTAAAGACGATGAGTTAAGCATTCAGTGATACATACATGAATAATTAAAGTAACTATTTAAAAAGCCCATGCCAATGGGCTTTTTTACTGTTTTAAACAATCTAAGTCCTGTTTGAGAATTTTAGATTGTTTGATGAACGGTCATAATCAAGCGATGATTGGTACTGGTAATAGTTGTTAAAAAAATAGATAATTGTGATGCAATTCACAATTAGGATAAAAATGTTTAAGATCTTGGGGAATTTAACAGTTTGTATGCTGTTTATTACTGGTTTGGTATTTTTAGTGATTGGAACTTCGTCAACAGATGCGCTTCTGATTGCTGTTTCATTCGCTTTGATGACGGCATCTTATCTATTTGCATCAGAATTCAATATAAATCTGCTGAATTGGAATAAATAACAATAAATTTAGCTGAAGAATTTTTGTGGAAATTCTTCAGCAATTCATTAGGTATCAAAGTTGAAGAATGTAAAAAATCAAAAACGTAGCAATAGGTTTTTAGTTTAAAAGATTGAAAATAATTTTAAATATGGATTTTACAAATTACTCTATAATTAATAATTCTTAAAAACACGTCGTAAGGTTGTTGAGTAGAACTAATAAATAGATATGACTAAGCGAAAACTAGTAAGTCATACAAAGCGTAAAATTTTCCAACTTTAGCGATTTCATCGCACTCCAAAAAATCTAGTTCTTTAAATAACAAGAACATCTGTTATTGGTAAAATTTTTATGATTTTTCTGAAAAATCAGTTTCGATTAACTGTTTAGATGGTAGATGAACTCTTATAATTCTAAATAGTATTTTTTTAGAACAAAATAAATTATGCTCTAGAATCTTAATTTTAAATAAAAATAGGTAATTACATGGGGAAAATTGTTCCAGGGGTTTTTGGTTTAACATTGGGTATAGTAACTATAAATGCGTGGAGTGATACACCACTACAAATTAATTATGGTACACCACAAGCATTAGGTGAGCAGACTTTGCAAGCAACTGCTACAGTTAATCAAGATGAAAACAGTAATGGTCTTCAAACTTCTATTTTTGCAGAATATTATGGCTCAAAAATTGGATCTAATGATTTAGGTGGTGATCAAAAACTTAATGGAGTTGGTGCGGGCTTAACGGTTACAGCTCTAAATTCATTGAGTACAAGCGTTGGTTTAAACTTTCAGAGAAATTCGAATTGGAAAAATACTGAAATTAACGTTAAAGGTGGCTACAAATTTTACAATTTTGATAATACCTACGCAAATGCCAATATTGGTGTTGGTTATGCTTGGGTAAAAGCAGATGATTATGATGTTAAGCTACGTTACGTCACATTACCTGTTGAGTTAGAGGTTGGACACTATTTTCAAAAAGACCTCGCTGTTTATGCAGGGTTGGGCTATAAGTGGTTGTATATAGAAAATCTTAAAGATGTTTGTACTAGTTATTTTTGTAGTACAGCAGCTTCTGATGTATTAGATCTGGATGGTATTACTTATCGAGTTGGACTTAAATACGATTTCTAGAAATATTAAAAAAGCTCATCAATAGATGAGCTTTTTTAATTTATACTTTTAAATAATCTTAAAGTTTAATTAAATTAAATAATAAAATTTTAAACTAACTTTGTGTAATTTAATTTTTTTAGGTATAATATTTGAAATAAAATTATTATATGAATAATAACGTATATGATAGAGAAAATTTCTGAAACTGATAAATCTATTGTTCTGTGCGATAAAATTTCATTATCATTAATTTTTAATGATATGAGTGGCTTAACTAAATATGGAAGTGATAAGCAGAGATTTTGGTTGAAATTCTATTCGATTGAAGCTTCTGAGGAAGGTATTGTTTTAGATGTATTTTTAAGTTTGGATGATTGTGTAAAACAGGACTTTATGGTCGAAAACCATGTCGATTCAATTGCATTATTCGGAGTTAAAAAAATTGTAAAGGAACATGGTGTTGGAATAGATTATTCAATTGATGTTAGTAAATTTATATATAATAAAATTAATCTAAAGAATATAAAACATTTGAATAATTTCTTTTTTAATATTAGTATTTCGAATCGTAAAATGTTAAATGCCAATAATAAGATAACAATAGAGAAAATTTCTATTCTAAAAGAAATCATTATCTAAATGAATAATTTCATCGTTATCGTTTTTTATAAACAATCATAAAGGAATGAGAATAAAATGACATATATCCGAAAAAGTGTTTGGGCAAATGGTGGGGATTTAGATGATCCAATATTATTTTGGTATGCTAAAGCGGTCGGTGCTTTAAAGGCTAAAGCATTGGATGATCCTACAAGTTGGCGTTTTTTCGCTGGTATACATGGTTTTGATGCTGAATTATGGGAGAGTTTTGGTTATTACGATCCAACAGTTGATCAACTACCAACAGCAGAAGTGCAGGCAACATATTGGCGACAATGCCAACATGGTACATGGTTTTTTGTACCTTGGCATCGTGGCTATCTAGTTGCAATAGAGTCTATACTCAGAGCCGAAATTATCGCGCAAGGCGGTCCACAAGACTGGGCATTACCATTTTGGGATTACAGCGATACAACTAACCCAAATGCAGCCTACATGCCACCAGCCTTTGAACGGACACACTTACCAGATGGTAGTGTTAATCCATTATATGTAGCTCAACGTTATGGTACTTATCATCCATTACCAGCTCAAGATATAACCCTGACTGCTTTAGAAGATTTGGAGTTTACGACACCACATAATTTTAAAGCATTTGGTGGGCCAGTAACTTCCTTTTCCCACTCAAATCGTATATTTGGTGACCTAGAAAGTAAGCCACATAATTTGGTACATGATGATATTGGTGGTGATAATGGCATTATGAGTGACCCCGATTCTGCAGGACTAGACCCAATATTTTATTTGCACCACGCCAATATCGACCGTTTATGGAGCGTTTGGTTGGAACTTGGTAATGGGCGATCAAACCCTATTGATCCGCAATGGTTACAAGGTCCTATTGGCAGTCGACAATTTATTATGCCTTTGGCTTCGGGTGATTCATGGCAATATACACCTCAAGCTGTGCAAGATAATTCCGATATCAATGTAAATGGTAAGCAATTGGGCTATGAATACACGCCAGGCTCTGGTGTAAATTCAACTCAAGAAATGTTATCTACCAGCGAAAATCGAGCGAAAACATTTGGTTTAGAATCTTTTAAGAACTCAATTGATTTACAGCCAGTTGCTTCAGAACTTATAGGTGCAACAACAAAAAAATTGCAGATTGATGGTCTAACCAATGTCACTATTCCTTTAGATCACAAAATGAAAAATACTTTGCAAAAAAGTTTTATGGCATTGGATGAATCATCTCAAAGTAATGTTGCTGAACCAGATCGAGTATTTCTAAAACTTGAAAATGTTAAAGCAAATCGTGAAGGGATTATTCTCGATATTTATACGACTTTGACAGACGATAGCGACCAAAACAAAACCAGCTTGGTTGAATCCATTGGTTTATTTGGTATTCGTAAAGCGTCGAGTAGCAAAGAAGAACATGGTGGAGCAGGGCTAAATATTATTGTTGATATTACTGATTATTTTGATGAACTTCATTTGAATAAACAGATAGCTGGCACTAATGCTTTCCCTATTTCATTTGTACCACGTCAACCTTTAGCTGCTGATACAGATTTAAGTATTGGGCAAATTAGCGTGTATCGAGAAGGCTTGTAAGGATTTAAGTATCATGAAATTACAGGCATATTTATCGATAGTTAAACGTCCGCCTTTTTCAATACTATTGGGTGTTGGGTTATTTGTGTGGTTATTTTTGTTGCTGCAACCTATCTTTATGACCCAATTCAATATGCCTGTAGAAGGACATCTCCATCATCATGCTCATGTTCAACAAAGTAATAGTTTATGGTCTGTTATTGTACAGGCCATAAACATACATTGGTTTTTAATGCTTATTGCAATGATGTTTCCTTTGCTTTCCGATTCAGTTTTATTCATTTGGAGAAAAAATTTTCCAAGAAAAAGATATCTCGGTTTAATTTCATTCTTTTTGGGTTATATGTTTTTTTGGACTTTAACAGGCATAGGGCTTTTGGTAGCCACAGAGATTCTGAATAATTTTTTTAATCATTCTAAAGAACTTATCTTGGGCTCTATCTTCGTTGCTCTATTATTTTGGCAAGCAACACCTTGGAAACAAGTCAGTCTGAACAGATGCCATATTCCACCGATCATCAATCCATTTGGTTTTCAATCCGTGATTGACTGTTTTAACTACGGTTCAAAAAAGGCATTTTATTGTGTTGGGATGTGTTGGCCATTGATGTGGATTTCACTATTTACCATGCAACAGACTATGTATTTTATGCCACTGTTTACCTTTATTATGTATTTTGAACAGAGTCTGCCTTGGAAACCAGAACAATGGCGAATTCCTTATCTTGGTTTATTGCAAAAATTATATAAACACTCAACTGATAAGAATAAAACTGCATTATCGACACATTTTAGGGTTTCATAGAAAATTTTGGGAAATTAGGTTTAAAGGTTTTTCTATTTGAATACTTTAAGGCTTTAGTATTGAAAAATGTAAAGCCTTAAATCTTAGTTCACATTAGATTTGAACATCTTTAACAGGCAAATAGGTTTTAAAATCATATCCTGATGGTGCTTGATAAATTCTCAAACCAAATTCAGGAATAATTGCAATCAAATGATCGAAAATATCAGATTGAGTCGCTTCGTAAGATGCCCATGCTGTCGTATTTGTAAACGCATAAATTTCTAAAGGTAGACCTTCACTGGTGGGTTGTAGTTGACGAACTAAAATAGTTTGATTCTGCGCAATACCTTGATGTTGGCGTATATAGAACTCTACATAAGCACGGAATGTTCCCACATTGGTTAAACGACGTTGGTTGTATTCTGATTGATTGCTTAGATGATCATTAAACTTATTAATTTCATCTTGTTTTGCATCAAGATAATGGTCTAAAAGTAAAAAATCTTTTAATTTTCGCTGTTCACTATCAGTCATAAAGTGAACACTACTTTGGTCAAGAAATATTGAACGTTTAATACGACGGCAGCCAGAATTACTCATACCACGCCAATTTCTAAATGTATCGGTGACAAGTTTGTTGGTCGGAATGGTGGTCAGTGTTTTATCGAAATTTTGTACAGTCACTGTATGCAGAGACATATCAATCACGTCGCCATCTGCATTTAACGAGGGCATCTCAATCCAGTCTCCAATACGAACCATATCATAAGAGGCAATTTGTACACTTGCGACTAAAGACAGGATCGTATTTTGGAAGACTAGCATGAGAACTGCTGCCATTGCACCGAAGCCTGCGAGTAAAGTAAACACATCTTTTTTAAGAAAAGTACCTAAAATCATAAGACCACAGACAACGAATAAAATCAGTTTGATCAGCTGTAAATAACCTTTGATGGGTTTATTTCTAGATTTTGGATTGCGTTGATACACTAAGTTAAAAATATTCAGTGCTTCACTAATTGATAAAGCAAGCGTTAGAAAAATAAATGCTTGCGCTCCCATTTGTATTAATGTAATTACTTTTAATGGAAGATGGGGAACTGCACTGATTCCATTCATGATCACTATCGCAGGAACGATATTTGCAAATCGACGTGTAACGCTGTGTTGGGCAAAAATTGATTGGTGGGGTGACTTAAGTTTAGTAATGATATGGCGAATACCACGTACAATAATTCTTTTGGCAATAAAATTTGCTAAAGCCGCCAGAAAAATCAAAATTGCGAATGAAATAAGCATTTCTAACCAAGGGTATTGGCTTAATTCACTTCTAATTTCGCTAATAAAACTTAAATAATTCAAATCAAAACGCCTTACAATTTTTACTTTGTTAATTGTAAGGCGTTAAAAGGATTTATGATAAGTTGATCACATTTTGAATACGAACTGTAAGGTTGTATTACATTAATGAAGTGTGATTTACCACATTAAATCATCTGGAATGACATAAGCCGCGTATGGATCTTCTTCATCAGTTGCTTGATCATTTTTCTCAGTATTATTGTTAACCAGAATAAATCCTTGCATTTTCTGATCAATTTTTTCTGCAAGAGCTTTGGGGAGATAAGCATATTTATCTTGATCTTTAGCAATAACTAAAGAACCCGTCACTAACGCATTATAAACTTGTTGTGAAAGATAAACCTTTTTGATTTTCCCCTCATCAATGAATTGATAGGTAACATCACCCTCTGTTTGTAAAATCTTATGTTGCTTGATCATTTGAATAATTGAAGCTTTAAGCGCCTTTTCTTCTAAAACCTTTTGTTTTTCTAAATTCAGTGCTTGGTCTTTTGCTAATTTCTCTTGATTCACTCGATCGATTTCAGCTTTTAATGAGGCATCATCATGTTGTCCAGTGCGTTGTTCATGTTGCACCTGTTTGGTTAATTTTTTGGCTTTTTTATTGTCGACCAAACCCGCTTTGAGTAACTGAGCTTGTAATGCATTTTTAACCATAATTCAATCCGAATTCGAGTTTGATGAAGAGCGAAAGTAAATTACCCAGTAAGCTATACTCATAGTCAGACTTAAACTTGCTGGTATAAGAAAAGTTTGTAATTTTAAATAAGGATAAAGCAAACTCGCAATAAGCCCACCGATAAAAAATCCTAGAAAGATGAGCAAGTGTAAAAAAATACGTCTATTTTCAATTTTTAGACCACGAACTTTATAACCTAAGGTTAAGCCAATATCCGTTAAAACACCTGATAAATGTGTTGTACGGATAATTGCACCTTTATAGTGACTGACCATCGCATTTTGTACGCCCATGGCGACACATGCCCACAACAAACCATAGCGCGGGAAGTAAGGTAACAAAAGCCAAGTTAAAAATAGAAATGCAGCAACTAAACTAAGTGGGAAACCGTAATGATGGCCAAAAGAGACATTGCTATCACCAAGAATGAGACCGCTGTAAAACGATCCAATCACGAAACATAAAACTACCAAACTGAGATAAATAAAATGCTCTGGTTGCCATTCTAGCAAACTCATTGCGAGCATGCTGACATTGCCAGTCATGTGTGAAACTGATTGATGTAGAACAGTAAATAGCCCCAATACGTTAACCATACCAGCATTTAGTGCGAGTAAAAAAGCACCAAGTTGAATCCAGTTTGGTAAACGCTGTAAGGGCATAACAATCTACTAGTTTTTTCGGTTTCGGAAATCTACAGCAGCAGTAAATAAAACGTCAGTTGACGAATTCAGCGCAGTTTCAGTCGAATCCTGTAATACACTGATAATCATACCAATCGCAACTACTTGCATCGCAATTTCAGATGATATACCAAATAAACTACAAGCAACAGGGATGAGCAGTAATGAACCACCTGCAACACCTGATGCACCGCATGCTGAAATGGTTGCAACCACTGAAAGGATAATCATTGTGCTTATATCAACATGAATACCCAATGTATGAACAGTAGCAAGCGTTAATACTGTAATTGTAACCGCTGCACCCGCCATGTTGACTGTTGCTCCAAGTGGAATAGATACACTTGCAGTTGCTTCATTTACACCTAAGCGTTGCGCTAAATCCAGATTCACAGGAATATTGGCAGCAGAACTACGTGTGAAAAATGCCGTGATTCCACTTTCTTTTAAACATTTAAACACTAATGGGTAAGGGTTTGCTCGCATAGTTAATGCGACTAAGATTGGATTAATCACTAATGCAACAAAAAGCATTGTTCCTATTAGTACAATTAACAAATGTGCATAGCTAGATAAAGTTGCTAAACCTGCATCTGCAAATGTGACTGCGACTAAGCCAAAAATTCCCACAGGGGCAAAACCAATCACGGTGTGAATAATTTGATTTACAGCATCAGCTACATCAGTAAGCACTTGTTTCGTAGTCTCAGAACTATGACGTAATGCTAAACCTAAGCCGATTGCCCAGGCCAAAATACCAATAAAGTTGGCTTCACTAATCGCTTGTACAGGATTGGCAATAAAGCTTAATAATAAGTTCTTTAAAATTTCAGCCAAACTACCAGGTGCTTGTAGAGCTGGTTGAGTTGATAAATTAAGGAATAGCTGACTTGGAAAAGCAATACTTGCTACCACAGCACTAAATGCTGCGAGTAGCATTCCAACTACATACAAAATCATAACAGGCTTTAAGTTTGAGTTTTGCCCAACTTTGAAATTAGCAATCGAAGCAAGCACTAAAACAAAAACAAGAATCGGGGCAACCGATTTTAATGCTTTAATAAACAATTCACCTAATAAACTCAAATAAGGTGTAAAGTTAGGAAAAAGCAAAGCTACGCCAATCCCTAAAAAAATAGCAATAATAATTTTGCTGACCAAACTCAATCGAGACAATACATTAAACATATAAAAGCCTTATAAACCTATATGCGGTTTAAGGTTAAACAAGCGCCGTATTCTATACCTAAGCACTGTATTTTTTTAAATTTTTTTGATGAACGAATTACTTTAAAAATACCATAAAAAATTAAAATAATGTTTTTAAAAGTATTTTATTTAAATATACAGAATCTTTTTGTGTAAAAAAAGATCTTATCTCTATGGTTTTACTAAAAACTATAAGTAAAAAGTCAGTATTCTTCTATCTGTTGTTTAAAATTTAGATTGATAACTTATTGATAAATCTAGGAACAATAAATCATTTTATCTCAAAAATTATTGTACAAATGAGTGGTTTTTAAAGAATTTGGCCTTATCCATATAATTATTGCATTAAGCAAATAGTAATTAATACAAATAAAGAAGGGACTTATTTAGCCCCTTCATTCTCTTACTTAAAGAAATATCCTGTCTCAGGTGAACTCGCATTCGCCATACGCTTACGTGGCATACGACCTGCTAAAAATGCTTCACGACCTGCCTCAACCGCTTTCTTCATCGCAGAAGCCATTAAAATCGGATTTTGAGCAGCCGCAATCGCTGTATTCATGAGTACGCCGTCGCAGCCCAATTCCATTGCAATTGCCGCATCACTGGCTGTACCGACACCAGCATCGACCAAGACAGGCACTTTGGCATTTTCCTTAATGATGGAAATGGTGTGTGGATTGAGAATGCCCAAGCCTGAACCAATCAAACTGCCCAAAGGCATAATCGCAACACAGCCCATGCTTTCAAGTTCTTGCGCAACAATCGGGTCATCCGAGGTGTAGACCATGATCTCAAAACCATCATCAATCAAGGTTTGTGCAGCTTTAAGTGTTGCAGTGACATTTGGGTATAAGGTTTTTTCATCACCGAGTACTTCTAGCTTTACCAGATTGTGACCATCAAGCAGTTCACGTGCCAACATACAAGTCCGAATCGCGCTATCTGCATCAAAGCAACCTGCGGTATTTGGCAGGATTGTGTATTTCTCAGGTGGAATCACAGAAAGCAGATTTGGTTGATCGGCATGCTGACCAATGTTTACACGACGAATTGCAACGGTGACAATTTCAGCACCACTGGCTTGAATGGCTAAATCAGTTTCATTGAGATCTTTATATTTACCAGTTCCGACCAATAAACGAGATTGGAAGGTACGTGAACCAACAATTAAAGGGGAATCTTGCATGGGCTTACTCCATTTTTAGCCGATTAGCCGCCACCAACAGCTTGAATAATTTCAATACGATCTTCAGGAGCAATTGTTGTTTGCTCAAGTCTACTTTTCGGAATAATCTGTTGGTTCTTCTCTACAGCGAAGCGTTTGCCTTCAAGCACTAAGCTTTGAATCAATTGCTGTAGATTTTCACAAGACGTGTCTGTTGACTCGCCATTTAAATAGATGTGCATGATCAATCCTTATTTCGCATGCTTAATCGCTTGCCATGCGAGTAGCACCCAACCTGCAATCATAAATGCACCGCCAATCGGTGTAATCGCACCTAAGATTCGAGGTAGGCCGAGCGCCATAATGTACAACGAACCACAGAAAAAGATGATACCAATTTGGATCAAAATAAAAGGAATTTTTATTGGGAAGGTTGCTGTGGTTTTATGCAGGGTGCCAAGAATAAGCAAACCAATCGCATGATAAAAGAAGTATTGGGTTGCTGTACCCCACCAAGCGAGCTGCTCTGGGGTTGCAAAAGATTTGAGTCCATGAGCACCAAAAGCACCCAACATAACTGCGAGCGCAAGGTTAAGCGCCGAGATAGCTATCCACATAATGATAATGGAACTGGAAATTTGATGAACAAAGTTAACATATTCTGGTGCTTAAACAAAGCCAGATAAAACAAAAGGGCATTAAAGCCCTTGTGTCTGATTCGATTTTAGCTTGCAGACATGGCAGTTTTGATTTTTTCCATTGCATTCTTTTCAAGCTGTCGAATACGTTCTGCTGAAACGTTATATTCTGCGGCCAATTCATGCAAAGTCGATTTATCATCATCTAACCAGCGGCGTTGCAAGATATTACGAGAACGATCATCAAGCTGTTCCATTGCCTCATGTAAGGCAGAACTACTTTGCTCTTCATAATCTTCTTCTTCAATCAACCGAGCTGGGTCGTAGCGATTATCTTCGAGATAAAGTGCAGGAGCTGTATGTGGGGTGTCGTCATCATCATCGCCTTGAGCTTCAAAAGCAGCATCATAAGCGGTTAAGCGACCTTCCATTTCGAGCACTTGCTCTGGTGTGACATTCAAATCATTGGCAATTGATTTCGCTTCTTCTAAAGTGAGTCGTTTGCTTGATTTTTTAAGACTACGTAAGTTAAAGAATAATTTACGTTGTGCTTTGGTCGTTGCGATTTTGACAATACGCCAGTTACGAATCACATATTCATGTATTTCGGCTTTAATCCAGTGCACTGCAAAAGAAACTAAGCGTACACCCATATTTGGATCGAAGCGTTTTACCGCTTTCATTAATCCAAGGTTACCTTCTTGAATAAGATCGCCTTGTGGCAATCCGTAACCTGCATAGCTACGTGCTATATGTACGACAAAGCGTAAGTGTGACATTACCAATAGTTTGGCAGCATCAAGATCTTGGTCATAATAATAACGCTCAGCAAGTTCTTTTTCCTGCTCGGCTGTTAAAATTGGAATTTGATTGACAGTACTGATATATGCACCGAGATTTACGCCTGGCGCAGACAATGACAGGGGCATCAATTGATTGCTGCTGTCAGTAGTCATGGAGTCTCCTTACTTATAGGATGATATTTAAGTCAACAATTTCATCTTAATGCGAATGTTTTTCATCACTAAGGAAATTTGAGTATAAAAATGTAAAGTTATCTAGTTTATCTTTAGCTAGAGTTTATCAAAGAATTACATAGATTCAATTAAATAGTGAAACTCATTCTCTGAAATTTTTTGTGTCTGGCATTGAAGTTGCTGAATTTGGCAATATCGTGTTACATCAATTTCACTATGTGGATCAGATGATTTCAATAAATACTGTTTAGATCCTTCAGCTTTTTTTAGAGCACGTTTCAACATCAATAGTGGCATTGGACATGGCTGTCCAAGCGCATCAATCACTTCAGGAGAGGTAGATATTTGAGTCATAAAGTTTTAACAAATTGAGTTTGATATGATTTTAACAAATTTACATGTTGATTACTGAGGATTTACTATGAATTATTTAGGAAGTTATATTAATTCGGTTTTTCTTTTTTGAACTTTTAATCTTAAAAAAAATGGTTGTGAATGTTTTTAAACCTAATAACTAGCTCAATAGCTTTGAATGCAAATTAATCGCTTTGATTTTCTTTTCTGATTAATTTTATCTAAAATTGTTTCTCGTTTTATGGCAATAAAGCAGTGCATTTTTACACTAAAAAAAGCACTTAAAAACTGCTAAATTATTGAAAAAAACAGATAGAAACATTGGAAATAACTCAAAATAAATCTATTAATTATCATGAACCCATGTTAAGCTCGATGCGTTTTAGGATGTATGCTATACGATAAAATCGTTAAAAAAACCTATAACAAATGGATGTAACCGGAAATTGTTGATAGTTTTACAGAATGATTACAAGCTTTGAAATTATAAAAATTTTAAAACCTTGTTGGCTCTGCTGTTTGCAACACCGGAAGGTCCTTATCTTTCAATATCTGAGGATTGACTTATGACAGCTCGTGAACAAGGCGTAGTAAAGTGGTTTAATGACACTAAAGGCTTTGGTTTTATTCAACGTAATGGTGGTGATGACGTATTTGTTCATTTCCGCGCAATTATGGGTGACGGTCACCGTTCTTTACGTGACGGCCAACGCGTTGAATTCAGCGTAGTTCAAGGACAAAAAGGTTTCCAAGCTGAAAACGTTCAGCCTTTAGACTAATTTGTTGCTTTAACGCAATATAAAAACGCCCCAATGTTATTTGGGGCGTTTTTGTTTATAATGGCCACTTTCTTTTGATCATTGATGGTTCGAGAGCATATATGACATCTGGTTTTGAAACCTTAAATTTACATCCGCAGTTGAAGAAGGCAATTGATGCTTTGGGTTTTACACAAATGACCCCAATTCAACAAAAGGTTTTGAAATATACATTAGCAGGGCATGATGCCATTGGTCGAGCGCAAACTGGTACAGGTAAAACAGCAGCCTTTTTGATTAGTGTGATCAATGATCTATTAAATAATCCGCTACAAGAACAACGTTTTCGTGGCGAACCACGTGCATTGATTCTGGCTCCTACACGTGAGTTAGCACTACAGATTGAGAGTGATGCACAAGCTTTAACAAAATTTTCAAACTTACATCTTGTCACTCTACTTGGTGGTGTGGATTTTGATAAGCAAAAGAAAATGTTGGATAGTAATTTTGTTGATATTATCGTTGCAACGCCCGGTCGTTTAATTGATTTTGTCGAGCAAAAAGAAGTTTGGTTGGATAAGATTGAATTCCTTGTGATTGATGAGGCCGATCGTTTATTAGATATGGGTTTTATTCCATCGGTAAAACGGATTGTGCGTTATTCACCCTTCAAAGAACAACGTCAAACTTTAATGTTTTCTGCAACTTTTAGCTATGATGTGCTTAACCTTGCTCGTCAGTGGCTATTTGAACCTGTAACGGTTGAGATTGAACCTGAGCAAAAAACCAACAATGATGTTGAGCAGCGCGTTTATGTGGTTGCGAAACAAGATAAGTACAAATTATTGCAAGAAATTTTGCGTGATGAACCAATTGATAAAGTTATGATTTTCGCAAATCGTCGAGATCAGGTTCGTCGTTTATATGATCATTTAAAGCGTGATGGTTATAAAGTCGGTATGTTGTCTGGTGAAATCGCTCAGGATAAACGCTTGAAGATGCTCGACCAGTTCAAACAAGGTAAGCATAATATTATGATCGCAACAGACGTTGCTGGTCGTGGTATTCACGTTGACGGCGTATCGCATGTGGTGAATTTTACTTTACCAGAGCAGTCTGATGATTATGTACATCGCATTGGTCGTACAGGTCGTGCTGGTGCTCAAGGTGTTAGTATTAGTTTCTTATCGGAAGATGATGCTTTCTATTTACCAGAAATTGAAAAAGCAATTGGTAAAAAGCTACCTTTAACGCGTTTAGATGGGTATTGTTAAGGCTAAATAAGATTTTCTGATATTCCGATAACATTTAAAAAAGACTAAATTATTTCTTAATTTAGTCTTTTTTTATTTTGAAAGACCCTCATTTGCTAAATTACACAAAAGATTCATGATTTTTTCGGAAATCCAGTGATTAGTTGCTGAATTGAAGTAAATCAACATGTAGAATATGCCGCATTACCTGGGAGGATATTATGGCACTCATCTCAATGCGCCAGCTCTTGGATCACGCTGCAGAACATAACTACGGCGTACCAGCGTTTAACGTAAACAATTTAGAACAAATGCGTGCAATTATGCTCGCTGCTGATGCAACGAATTCACCTGTTATTGTGCAAGCTTCGGCAGGTGCACGTAAATATGCAGGTGCACCTTTCTTACGTCATTTGATTTTGGCAGCTATTGAAGAATGGCCACATATTCCTGTGGTAATGCACCAAGATCACGGGACGAGTCCTGATGTTTGTCAGCGTTCAATTCAATTGGGCTTTAGCTCAGTGATGATGGATGGTTCATTGGGTGCTGATGGTAAGACTCCAACATCATATGACTATAATGTTGATGTTACTCGTCGTGTTGTCGCAATGGCGCATGCGTGTGGTGTTTCAGTTGAAGGTGAGATTGGTTGCCTAGGTAGCCTTGAAACTGGTATGGCTGGTGAAGAAGATGGTGTTGGTGCTGAAGGTGTGCTGGATCATTCTCAATTACTCACTTCTGTTGAAGAAGCAACTCAATTTGTCGCTGATACGAATGTAGATGCTTTGGCAATTGCTGTTGGTACTTCACATGGTGCGTACAAGTTTACTCGTCCACCTACAGGCGATATCTTGGCAATTGATCGTATTAAAGAAATTCATGCTGCGTTACCAAATACGCATCTTGTAATGCATGGTTCAAGCTCTGTACCACAAGAGTGGTTGGCTGTGATAAACCAGTATGGTGGTGATATTAAGGAAACTTATGGTGTTCCTGTTGAGCAGCTCGTGGAAGCAATCAAACATGGCGTACGTAAGATTAATATTGATACCGATTTACGTTTGGCATCTACAGGTGCGATGCGTCGTATGATGGCTGAAAAACCAAGCGAATTTGATCCGCGCAAATTCTTTGGTGAAACAGTTGAAGCGATGAAGCAAATTTGTGTAGATCGTTATAATTCATTCGGTACATCAGGTAATGCAGATAAGATCCGCCCAATTTCTTTAGAGAAAATGGTTGATCGTTACAAATAATTGATTTGTAATCTAAAAAATAGCGGCAATTGCCGCTATTTTTATTTTGAATATATTTAAAATAAAACTGCTGGCGATCGCCGGCAGTTTTAACTTGGATTATTTCGGTGCTTTCGTGTCTAGATTTGCATCCTTAATTTCAACATAAGCATTAGCCCGAAGTTCACGCATCCAACCATCTACCTCGGTATCAAACAAACGCTCACCTAAAATTTGACGAGCCATACGTTCTTGCACTTCTTTGGTCATATCTTGTTGGCGAGTATCAGTCACTTGTAAAATGTGCCAACCAAATTGACTCTGGAAAGGCTTACTGATTTGCCCAACTGGTGTTTCTTTCATGACTTGTTCAAACTCAGGCACCATAACACCAGGATTTACCCATCCTAAACTGCCACCATCACGTGCTGAACCAGTATCATTTGAATAGGTTGCAGCGAGGGTTGCAAAATCTTCGCCTGCCTTCGCACGATTATAAAGACTATCAATCATTTGTTTCGCACGATCTAAGCTGACAACTTCAGATGGTTGAATCAAAATATGTCGAGTTTTATATTGTGATACAAGTGCTTTTTGATCATTTTGTTTACGTTCTAAAAGTTTTAAAACATGAACGCCATCGCGGACATTGATCAGTTCTGTGGTCTGACCAGTCTGTAATGGTGTTATGCGTGCTGCAAGTTCAGTAGGAATGTCTGATAGTGCTCTGAATCCCATATCAGCACCATCAACCTTGATTGCACTGGTTGCAAGTTTGGTACTAATCGCTTTAGGATCATCACTAGTCGCAAGTGCTTGTTTGACTTCTTGTGCAACTTTTTTAACTTCTTCGCTATTTTCACCAGAAATGCGCATGTGAATCACATGGACTTGTGTGCCAAGTGCAGCTTGGCCTTCTGGTGAATTTAAAAAGTTTTCAACATCATGATCACTGATTTTAATACGAGACATGACTTGTTGTTGGCGTAAGCGACCAATTGCTAAATCTTCCGCGATCCTATTACGTAAATTTTCATAAGTATCCGGTGCAATGGCATCCAATTTTTGTTGGAATGCTTCTAGTGTATTAGCACCTGATTGATTTGCAATTTTTAAGACAGCAGCATTTAAACTTTTTTCATCAGCTTTGATGCCAAAACGTTTGACCTGTTCTAATTGGGCCTGACGGATAATGAGCTGATCAAGTACTTGCATTTGTAAATACTGTTGGGGTGGCACAGTTTTATTTTGTGCTTTTAACTGATGTTCTGTTTCTGCAATCCCTTGTTCTAAATCACTTTTAAGAATGACACTACTATCAACTATTGCAACAACCTCATCCGTAGGTTGCGCAAAGCTTTGCATTGATGAAGAAATAAGTGTAGCGAGAACAGTCGCTTTAAAGATATGTTGGAAAGATTTTATCTTCATTAACGTTGTGTCCAAGATTGATTAATTTTGTTGAAACCTAAAACTCTATTTTCAAGAAGAGAGGCGAGCTTATTGTTGAGTGCACCTAAACCTTTAAGTGTTACCTCAGCCATAACAGCACGTTTTCTATGAACATCTGGTGAGTTTGGATCATCTAAATCATTGTAGTAGGATCTGCCATAAACTGAAATTGCCCAACAACAAGATTCATAATTCACACCAAGTAAGTATTCTCGCATTAAACTATTATCTAAGTCGTATTGAGCATGACCCATAATACGCCAATTATCTTTTATTGGTTGTATAAACGATGCAACAGCTTGGTCGTATGAACTTTGACGATCTGGAATATTGTTGCGATAGAAATAACCTACATTGTATAAGTTGCCTTTTTCTCCAGCATAGTAGGCTTGAAAATCACGTTGAGCATTGTCGCCATTTGACATCCACGCAGAATTTGCAGCTATGGTAAAGTTTTGATTTAATTGACTTGAAACACTTACAATTGGACCAGTACGGCGTTGTGTATCGAACTCATCTGGTTGTTGATTTAATGTTACACGCCGATCACTAAAATAATAGCTTTGCCCAATACTTGCTTTAATACGTTCTAAGCCCTCTGTATCTAATAGACTATAAGTAACACCAAGTGACAAGAAGTTATTGTCATCTAAGCGGTCGTGTCCATAAAATCGATAAGGGTTAAAAAGTTGATCGTAATTAATTGATGCCGTAGTGGAATCAAAGTTAGGATGATCATCTTGTTTTTTATAAGGAGAATAGGCATAAAACGCACGAGGTGAGATACTCTGCAAATATTTACCTTCTTTTTCAAAAGTAACGCCTGTTGCAAAACTAAATTGAGGTACCGCAACGGATTTTTCTAAATCATCCGATATAGAAAGACCGCGACCTTCTTTAGAATCTTGATCATAAAAAGTATTAATGCTTCTGACAGATATTTCTGGAATAGCATAAAACCAAGATGGGGTCAGGTAGTTATAGCGAACGGCAAATTGGTTATAAATACGTGTACCACTTGATTCTAACGCAGAGCCATCAGTGATTGATTTCTTAAAATAAGCAGTGTCATTATTAAACTCATACTGAAAGCCTTGAGGATTCCCGCCTACATAATTTAATAAAAACTGTGGAAGTCGTGCATAAGGCTTATCTGCATCTTTGATACTTTGATCTAGCGTTTGAAAGTCTTCAACCTTTAATTGGGCCTTAAGTCCAGGAATACCATTGCGATAATTAAGTTCCCATGCGCGACGTAAGTTAAGATCTGTTCGCGTGTTTGGGTTGTTATTGAAGTCTGCGAAGTAATCTTTATCGGAAGCGTAGTTGTACTCTAGGTTGGTTGACCATTGGTTATTGATTTTCCAATCATGAAGAAAATGCAAATCACTTCGATCTTTATCTTCGTAATGGTTGTCGTTTGGTAAATATCCACCCCAAATACGTCCAGAACCAAAATTTTCAGTCATATAACGGAATTCGGCATCTAATTTTGCGCCGCGTTTGCTCATATAACTTGGTGTGAGTGTAAGATCATAATTTGGTGCAAGATTAAGGTATACGGGTGCCGTCAGTTGGACGCCACCTTCGTTACTATAACCAAAATTTGGACTTAATAAACCAGTGGTACGACGGTCATCAATTGGAAAATTGAAATATGGCACGGCTAAAACAGGCACGTCTTTTACATACAGTTTTGTTCCGCGAGTTACGCCACGACCAGTTGCTTGGTCAAGTTCAATTTGTTTAGCTTGGATTTTCCAAGCCGGTTTTTGTTCAGGAGGGCAAGCGGTATAACTTGCATCTTTTAATACAACTAAATTTTCATTCTGTCGTTTAATCTGGGTTGCATGTCCGTGGGCATGTTGCTGTTCAGAAATATAAAAACTATTGTTCAAATCACCTGTTTGAGTTTTTAAATTATAATTTATTGCGTCACTCTGAGTGAGTAGACCTGATTGAGCAAGCTGTACTCGACCTTGGGCGGAGGCGTGCGTCTGGGTTGAGTCAATCGTAACTTGATCTGCACGAATTGTGCGACCTTCTTGATCAATCACGACATTGCCTTGTAGAACAGAATCGCCAGTTGGGTTGTAATGCCCATAATCAGCGGTAATCACTGATGTCGTTGTGTTGGAATTACTTGCCTTTGTTTCGGGATTAATTGGTGTGACCCATGTTCCCTGACAAAAAGAAGAGCTTAAATAACGATTGTCTCGTAATTGTGCTTCTGGTGCAGATTTGTCGACATAATATTGCTGAAAAAATTTTTCACCAGGATAACTGTCTTGATCTTGGTTTTTTTGGATAGTGGCTTTCAGCTGTTTATTGTCAAGCGTAGAGACAGCATCAGCTGGAGCTGCGAAACCTGATTGGATCGAGCCGCCACACAAGAGTGTCAAAATAGCTGTTGCTAAAGGATTAAATTTAAACTGATGTTTCATTGTCTCATTAACCAGTACGCTAATTCACAATTAATTATTGTCGCATCATAGAGAAAAAGTTGATAAGTGGCTACACTTAAGCTTTCAAAATCTCAGCTAGTTTTAGATTTTATTGCAAATGAATACACAACGTGAACAATTGATACAAACTTGGCTCCAAGCCACTCTCCAATCTGATCAATTCGAGATCAATTATTTGGCTGGAGATGCAAGCTTTCGCCGTTATGCGCGAATTAAGTTACAAAACAAAACATATATGCTGATGGATGCACCACCTGAAAAAGAAGATTGTGCACCATTTGTAAGTATTGATGAGTTTTTTGACAAAAATGGTGTGCGTGTTCCGCATATCGTTGCTAAAGACCTGACTTTGGGGTTGTTACTATTGGAAGATTTTGGTGATGTTGTGCTTTCAACGTTATTAACAGATGAAACTGTTGACCAATACTATGCACAAAGCTTTGAACAGTTGATTGAATTACAACAAATCGACGGTCTTGAACAACTACCCGCATACTCTTATGAAAAATTAATGACAGAGATGCGTTTGTTGACAGAGTGGATGTTGCCTTCATTAGATATTCAGCCTACAGAGCAGCAGTTAGAAACAATTGAACAAGCTTTTGACTTTTTAGCTGTTGAGGCGACGCATCAGCCACAAGTGATTGTACATCGTGATTTTCACAGCCGTAATTTGATGAAAATCGAGAATGAGCAAGCATTAGGAGTGATCGACTTCCAAGATGCAGTTATTGGTGCAGATACCTATGATCTGATCTCGATTACACGTGATGCTTATGTACAGTGGAATGCTGAGCGTGTCTACGAATGGTTTGAGGTGTTCTATAACTTATTACCAGCTGTAGCGAAAGAAAACCGTAGTTTCGAGCAATTCAAGCGAGATGCAGATTTGATGGCAATTCAACGCCATCTCAAAATTCTAGGTATATTTGTTCGTCTGTTTGAGCGCGATGGTAAATCTGGGTATTTAAAAGATTTACCACGAGTAATGTGGTATTTGCTTGAAGAAAGCCAAGGTTATAATGAATTGAATGGCTTTATGTTATTTATGCGTGACGTGGTCATGCCTAAATTTACTGCAAAATATGGCGATTATGAGGTTGCAGCATAATGAAAGCGATGATTCTTGCTGCAGGGCTAGGGAATCGCATGCGTCCTCTAACCTTACATACACCAAAACCTTTGCTTGAAGTGGGTGGTAAACCACTAATTGTTTGGCATATTGAAAAGTTGCAAAAGATTGGTGTTACAGAGATTGTTATTAATACCGCTTGGTTGGGTGAAAAACTGGCAACTACTTTAGGGGATGGCTCTAAATTCGGTGTGACGATTTTGTGGTCTCATGAAGGAGAAGGGCTTGAAACCGCAGGTGGTATTATCAATGCTTTACCGTTACTGGGTGATGAACCTTTTATTTTGGTGAATGGTGATGTTTGGACCACGATGGATTTTTCGTCATTGTTAAATGTCCATTTGGGCGATAAGCAAGCACACTTAGTGTTGGTTGAAAATCCACCTCAGCACCAGAAAGGTGATTTTATCTTGTCTAATAATTTGGCCCATACTTTTGAGCAAGAACAAATAGGTGAAGCCTTAACTTATAGTGGTGTTGCAGTATTAGCCCCGCAGATGTTTAATGGTTTGGAAAATGGTAAAAGACCTCTAGCGCCATTGTTAAAGCAAGCGATGCAACAACAACAAGTGTCAGCTGAAAAATTACAAGGAATTTGGGTGGATGTTGGCACACCTGAACGTTTGGAGCAGCTAGATCAACAAATTAAGCAAAATAAGTTTTCGTAATAGGTTATTGTCTTATTTACCTTAAATTTGTCTAAGGAAAGACAAAAAACTGAATAGATTGTGCAGTTTATCATGTTTGAAAATGTTTAACTGCATAATCGTTCAACAAGTCCTACTGTGCCTTGCATCAGAAATCGGTATACTGCACGGCAAGTTTATCGAGATGTCGCACTGTTATGCATCCTTTTTTTCAAGAATTAAAGCAAGGTAGTCAAGCGTTAGGTTTAAACCTAAGTGAGGAAGCGCTAACACTCTTATTGAAATATCAAGATGCTCTCGTGCTATGGAATAAAGCATATAACCTGACAGCAATTCGTGATCCGAAAGAAATGCTGGTTAAACATTTATTAGATAGCTTAAGTATTTTAAATGATTTGCCACAAGGACGTTTATTAGATGTTGGCACGGGTGGTGGAATGCCGGGCATGATCATTGCATTATGTCAACCACAGCGCTCGTGTGTATTATTAGATTCAAATGGAAAAAAAATTCGTTTTCTCAAGCAATTTATTGCCGATTTAAAATTAGATAATGTAATTGCAGTTCAAACACGTGTAGAAAATGAAGACAGTATTGATGAACTAGGTCAATTCGATGTGATTACTAGTCGTGCATTTGCATCATTAACTGATTTTGTAGATGCAGCGCAACCCTATATGCATGAGGGTAGTATTATTGCGGCAATGAAAGGTTTGGTTCCAACTGATGAAATGGAACAGATCAAAGAACAGTATTCATGCAAAGTGATTGAGTTGCGTGTGCCTCGACTAGATGAACAACGTCATTTACTTTTACTTCAACGAATTCAATAAAAATACTAAGGGTAATCATGGCTCAAATTATTGCAATTGCAAACCAAAAAGGTGGCGTGGGGAAAACCACAACAGCTGTTAATCTTGCTGCTTCTTTAGCAATCTTGAAAAAACGCGTATTGTTGGTTGATATGGATTCTCAGGGTAATGCCACTATGGGGTCTGGCGTTCAGAAGAATGATCTTCTGTATTCAATTACGGATGTTTTACTTGGAGAAGTGCCAATTGAAACAGCAATTCAGAAAGCTGAGGTTGGTTATAAAGTTTTAGGTGCAAATCGTGAACTTGCTGGCGTTGAGCTAGCAATTGCCGAGCAAGAAGGGCGAGAGTTTATTCTCAAAAATGCGTTACAAGAAGTAGATTCAGCATTTGATTATATTATTGTAGATTGTGCACCAAGCCTAAGTTTGATTACTGTGAATGCTTTGGCTGCGGTCAATGGTGTAATTATTCCGATGCAGTGTGAATATTATGCTTTGGAAGGTTTGGCAGATTTGACACAAACAATTGATCGTATACAAAAAGCCCTGAATCCAAACTTGGAAATTGTAGGGGTGTTACGTACGATGTATGATGCTCGTAATGCTTTAACCCGTGATGTGTCTGCTGAGTTAGAGCAATATTTTGGTAAAAAGTTATACGAAACGGTGATCCCTCGGAATATTCGCTTGGCTGAAGCGCCAGCACATGGCTTACCAGTGATTTATTTCGAAAAAAGCTCAAAAGGTGCAGTTGCATATTTGAATTTAGCTGCAGAAATATTGAAGAAAAGTAAAGTGAAAAAAGGAAGTGCTGTATGAGCATCAAAAAACGCGGATTGGCTAAAGGTCGTGGTTTAGATGCACTATTGGGTTCAATTCAAAAAGAGAAATTGCAACTTGAAGCACAGGCTTTGGATCATGGTCAACTCAAGCAAATTGATGTCAATTTACTGAAACGTGGCGAATATCAGCCACGCCGTTTTATTCAGGAACAAGATTTACAAGAACTTGCTTCATCGATTGAGAAGCATGGCGTAATGCAACCGATTGTGATTCGTCCAGTGGATGATGAACAACACCCCTACGAAATTATTGCGGGTGAGCGTCGTTGGCGTGCTGCCCAATTAGCAGGTTTGACTGAAATTCCGGCAATTGTACGTGACTTAAATGACCAAGTCGCAATTGCATTGGCGTTAATTGAAAACATTCAGCGACAAGATCTCAATCCAATTGATCAAGCTGTAGCTTTACAGCGTTTCCATGATGAATTTGGTTTAAGTCATCAAGAAATCGCGGATACAGTAGGTAAGGCTCGTACTACGGTGAGTAACTTATTGCGGTTATTAAGTTTGGCTGATCCAATTAAAGACTTAATGCAACAAGGTCAACTTGATATGGGACATGCTCGCGCCATTCTGACCCTAAAAGCAAAAGAGCAAATGGATGTTGCTAAAATCGTAATTGAAAAAGCATTGTCAGTGCGTCAGACTGAACAGTTAGTACGTGAGTGGAGTGAACCAAAGCCTGAAAAGGAAAAGGTGCAGGTTTCTCCTGATATTGAACAATTGACTCAGAAACTATCGGAACGTTTTGGAGCAAATGTGAAAATTGACCATAACCAAAAAGGTAAAGGAAAAATGGTCATTCATTATCACTCATTGGATGAGTTGGATGGAATTTTAAATATTTGTTTACCTAACTAATATTTAAGGTGCGTCCTTTTATATTTTAAATATTATTGGGGAATAATATGTGGGAACTTGTGAAAGCGGGTGGTTGGTTAATGCTACCGCTTATTCTCTCATCAATTTTTACGGTTGCTATTACAATTGAGCGATATATTCGCTTAAGACGGTCACAAGTTCTACCTCAAGCATTACTGGTTCAAGGCTCAAATGTAGACAATGTTATTTCACATTTAGAGCAAGATGACGTTGTAAAAAGTCCGTTAGGTCGTATTTTAAAAGCTGGTTATGACCATCAAGATCAAGGTGAGCAGTTTGCACGTGCACAAATGGAAGCAACAGCTTCCCAAGAAATTAGCTATCTAGAAAAAAATATTAACTTTTTAGGTACATTGAGCGCGATTGCACCCTTGCTTGGTTTGTTAGGAACAGTACTTGGTATTATTGAATCGTTTTTAGTGATTGATATCGGTTCTGCTGGAAATGCAAGTATGATGATGCCTGGTATCTCTAAAGCATTGATTACGACAGCTGTAGGTATGCTGATTGCGATTCCGGCAATGATTGCTTATCGTTATTTTCAACGTGTGGTACATGAATATATTGCTGAGTTAGAACAACAATCAACATTATTTCATGCTGCACTTTTCTACAAAAAAGTACCTCATGTGCAAGAACATCGCCGTGCAAGCTGAGCATAGGTGACATTATGAAATTTAAACGCTCTCAAGTTGAAGATATTCATATCAATTTGACGCCAATGATTGACTGTATGTTATTCATATTGGTATTTTTATTGTTATCTACGACATTTAGTCAACAAAGCCGTATAAATCTTACTTTACCAGATGCTCAAGGTGTCCCACCTAAACAATTCGATCACAAAATTGAAATCATGGTAGACTCCACAGGACATTATTCTGTGAATGGTCAAGCATTATCTACTAAAGATAGTGCCGATCTCAGTACTGCGATTAAACAAGCTGCAAAGGATCGTCGTGATTTTATGTTTATTATTGCGGCTGATGCAAAAGCAAAACATGAAGATGTCATTCGTGTAATGGATGTGGCAGGTCAACTCGGCTTTGTTAATGTCAATATTAGCACCAAAGTTCCAACGAGAGGTTTTACTGAGTGAATCAGGATTTTAAGGTTTATGTCCGTTTAATATCATATTTAAAATCTTATTGGGGCGTTGCCTTATTCGTCTTACTTGGTTTTGGAATAAACGCGGCGACAGAGGTTTCTGTCGCAAAGTTATTGAAATATATTATTGATGCTATTCAAGAAGGTAGCCGTAGTAATCTAGATTGGTTTCCAGCACTTATTGTTCTATTGATGTTTTTTCGTGGTGTTGGACTCTTTCTTGGTGGTTACTTTTCTGCGGTTATTTCACGCAGCTTAGTCTTTAGCATCCGTCAGGAAGTTTATGCAAAACTATTAAGACTGCCAGCGCAATATTATCTTGATAATAGTGCAGGTCATATCAGCGCAAAGTTGATGTATAACGTCGAGCAGTTAACTGCGGCTTCATCTGAATCTTTACAGACCTTGATTAAAGACGGTTTGATTGTTGTTGGTTTATTGAGTTATTTACTCTATACCAACTGGCGATTAACTCTATGTATCGTGGTTTTCATGCCTTTCATTGGGATATTGGTCAGAATCGCATCTAAGAAAATGCGTAAGTTGTCAATTCAAGTGCAAAATACTATGGGCGATGTGAACCATGTAGTACAAGAAACGATTAATGGAAACTCGGTTGTTAAGAGTTTTACGGGTGAGGTTTTTGAGCAGCAACGTTTTTACAAATCTTCCGAGGAAAATCTTCGTCGTGGCCTAAAAATGGTTGTGGTGCAAAATATTAATAGCCCGATCATTCAGCTTTTATTATCAATGGCAATGGCTATCATTCTTTGGCTTGCGTTACGTCCACAGGTTTTCGGTGATACCTCTGCTGGTGAGTTTATTTCATTCATTACAGCTGCTGGCTTAATTTCTAAGCCTGTAAAAAACTTGACGGATATTAATGAAAAACTTCAGCGTGGTTTGGCGGCAGCACATTCGGTATTTGAACTGCTTGACATGCCAGAAGAAGAAAATAATGGGCAACTAAAACCAGTTTTGAAGGGTAATATTAAATTTGATCATGCGAATTTACGTTATACCGATGGTACGCATGCAATTAAGGACTTTTGTCTAGATATTAAAGCAGGTCAGACCATTGCTTTGGTTGGTCGATCTGGTGCAGGGAAAACCTCATTAGTAAATATGCTGCCGCGTTTTCAAGAATTAAGTGAAGGGCAAATTTATTTTGATGATATTCCTGTACAAGAAATAGAGCTTTCTTATCTCCGCTCACAAATTGCGACAGTTAATCAACAGGTTGTGCTATTCAATCGTTCAGTGCGTGACAATATTGCTTATGGTCAGCTTCAAGACTCAAGTGATGAACAGGTTATTGCAGCTGCAAAAGCTGCTTTTGCGCATGACTTTATTATGAATTTGCCACAGGGTTACGACACAATACTTGGTGCACAAGGTTTGAATCTTTCAGGCGGTCAGCGTCAACGTATTGCGATTGCTAGAGCAATTTTAAAAGATTCTCCGATCTTAATTCTAGATGAAGCAACCAGTGCGCTTGATAATGAGTCTGAGTACTTTATCCAACAAGCTTTTGATGAAGCGATGCAAGGTCGTACGACCATAGTTATCGCGCACCGTTTATCTACAGTTGAAAATGCAGATCTTATTGTGGTAATGGACAAAGGACAAATTATCGAGCAGGGTACACATACTGAGTTGCTAGATAAACATGGCGTGTATTATCAATTGCATCAACGTAATTTTGAGGAAAATTAATAATGTCTATTGCGCAACACGTACAAGATGCTTGGAATAAAAAAGCGTCGTGGTTGATCGTGTTGCGTCCTTTATCATTATTGTATCGCTTAATTTTTGAAATAAATAAAACCTTATATGCGGTTGGTCTTAAGAAAAAATACACAGCTCCAATTCCTGTGATGATTATTGGTAATATCACGGTTGGAGGAAGTGGGAAAACACCTCTATTAATACAGCTCGTTAAATATTTACAGCAACAAGGTGTTCGTGTTGGTGTAATTAGTCGAGGATATGGTGGCAAAGGACCTTTTCCAGTTTTGGTGAATGCTTTGTCTGAACCAGATCTTGCTGGTGATGAGCCGTGTTTAATCGTTCAATCTACTCATGTACCCATGGCGGTTGGGCCAAATCGTCAAGCATCAATTGAATTATTATTGAAATCTGAAAAACTCGATTTAATTATTAGCGATGATGGTTTGCAACATTGGGCATTAGCACGTCAAATTGAATGGATTGTTCTAGATCAAAATCGTGGTTTGGGGAATGAAAAGTTGCTGCCTGAAGGGTATCTACGTGAGCCTAAATCACGCCTAAATAGAAGTACGGTCATTGAACATACTAAAATTGCTCAATCACAAAGGAATATGCATTTAGCGATTGGTCAGCCATATCTGTTAAATTTAAATACTGATCTAAATGTATTTGATCCAAATCAGTATTTTAATGTGGTTGTTGGTATTGGCTTCCCTCAACGATTTTATCAAACTTTAAATCAATTGAATGTGAAGCAATATCAAACACATGAGTTTGCTGATCATCATGATTATCAGATCGATGATCTCACCTTCAATAATCAAGATGCAATTATTACCACAGAAAAAGATGCGGTAAAGTTTAAGGTTCTATTGAAACAATACCCAGAATTTAATATTCCGATTTGGGTTGTGCCTGTTGAAGCGGTTTTATCTGCAGACTGTTATGATTTATTGAAACAACAATTGCAACAAGTCGGTATCCAATTTTCTTAGAGTTCTAACATGAAACATATAGTCATTCCTGCTCGTTTTGCGAGTTCGCGTTTACTTGCAAAACCACTTTTGCTTATTCATGGTCGTCCAATGATTTTACGTGTCGTAGATCAAGCCAAGAAAGTTGCAGGTTTTGATGATTTATGTGTTGCGACTGATGATGATCGTATTGCTGAAGTGTGTCG
This sequence comes from Acinetobacter modestus, assembly GCF_014636095.1. Classification (GTDB taxonomy): domain Bacteria; phylum Pseudomonadota; class Gammaproteobacteria; order Pseudomonadales; family Moraxellaceae; genus Acinetobacter; species Acinetobacter modestus. The sequence goes on along the minus strand of NZ_BMDV01000001.1, from coordinate 174,852 downwards.
TGCAGAAGGAATTGATGTGGTTTTAACCAGCACCGATCATCCGTCAGGCACAGATCGTTTGAGTGAAGTTGCTCGTCTAAAAGGCTGGGCAGAAAACGATATTATTGTCAATGTACAGGGTGATGAACCATTACTTCCTGCTCAATTGGTTCGACAAGTTACTCAGCTTTTAATTGATCAACCGCATTGCTCAATGTCTACTTTATGCGAGCCTATTCACGCATTAGATGAATTCCAGCGTGATAGTATCGTCAAAGTCGTGATGAGTAATCGTAAAGAAGCATTATATTTTAGTCGAGCAACTATTCCTTATGATCGTGATGGTGCAAAATTACAGCAGCCAAAGCTGCATGATCGTGCTTTTCGTCATCTGGGTTTATATGCATATCGTGTGAAATTGTTGCAAGAATATGTGACATGGGAACAAGGCAATCTTGAAAAATTAGAAAGTCTTGAACAATTACGCGTATTAGAAAATGGTCATCGTATTGCGATCGATATTGCTGAAGCCAATCTGCCTCCGGGTGTAGATACACAAGCTGATCTAGAGCGGTTAAATGCGCTACCAGTAAGTTTATTTGAATAATTATGATGAGTATGCAGTCAACAACCGTTTATCCTTGGCACAAGCAGACATGGGCGTTGTTGACAACGCGTTTTCCCGATATAGGTCATGGTTTACTTTTTTATGGTAAACATGGCTGTGCGAAACATCAATTTACTGAGCGTTTTGTGGCATGGGTCTTATGTTTAAATAAACAAGCCGAACAAGCTTGTGGTGAATGTACAAGTTGTCTTTGGTTGAAGTCTAATACACACCCTCGCTATGTTCATATCACCACAGATGAAGAAAATAAAAAGCAAAATGCTAAGATAAAAATCGAAAAGATTCGTGATTTATTGCCATTTGTTCAGCAGACTGGTGATGGATGGCGAGTCGTTGTGATTGAGCCAGCGGAGGCTTTGAATATAGCATCTGCAAATGCATTGCTAAAGACTTTAGAGGAACCTGGAGAAAGGGTTATTCTGATTCTATTGGCGGATCATTACTTGAAATTACCAGCAACGATTCGAAGCCGTTTGCAGCATTTCGCTTTAGACCGTCTAGATGCCCAAGATGCGCAAAACTTTATTCAGCAGCAAATACCGAATATTTCAGCTGAACATATTGATTTGTTGCTTAATCTCGCAAATGGCATGCCATTGACTGCCGTTGAAATTAATCAGAGCGATTGGTTGCATAAAAGAGATTTATTCTTGAAAGATTGGTTTAAGTTGGTCGCAGAAAAGAATATGCCTTTAAGTTATTCAAGCAAGTGGTCGAAAGAGTTGAGTTTCTCTGAATTTATGACAATGTTTGAATATTTATTGGCTGATTTAGTCGCTATAAAATTAAATCAATCTTTGAGAAATAAAGACTTAGATTTAACACAGCTTGCACAACTTTATGATTTGGAAAGCTTATTTCAAATTTATTCTGACTTGCAACAGAAAAAATTGATGGTTGAGCAAAATGTACAAACACAATTGGTACTAGATCAGTTGTTTATTCAATTGATGCATGTGGTTTAGATAGGGTATTAAAATCTTTTATGTTGATTGAATGCTTGATTTTTGTAATAGCCAAAAAGCATTTGCTTTCGTTATGGTGATCACTTCTGAAATCGTGATTCATCGAACGCTATATTTGTTTAAATAAAAACCATTTTTGTTTGTTTTCGAACAGTTTTCCTCAAACATTATTTGTTGTTTGTCGGATTGTTTCCTATAATCAAAATAGCAGTAATTATAGTTTTTTAAATTGACGGTAGAAAATATTGAATTTGAGAAGCATGTAAATATGCTTAAAAATTTATTAATGCTATGAAAATATAGATATTTCAAGTTATTTGTATTTGACAGGGGAATGTTATGCAACCACAAATGATGGGCGGAATTATACAGGTCAATATTCCTGATAAAGCAACTTTACAATCGAGTTATATGCCTTTTGTGCAAGGTGGCGGTCTATTTGTTTCCACTAAACAAGCTGTAAAAATGGGACAGGAAGTTTTTGTTTTAGCGACTTTACCAGAGCAGTCACAAAAAATCCCATTAACGGGTAAGGTGATTTGGATTTCGCATAAACAAACACATTTTAAACCACAAGGTTTTGCAATTCAGCTTGCTGGTGAAAAAGGTGTGTATTACAAAAATGAAGCTGAGAAATTATTGGCTGGTTCAAAAGCTATGGATCGCCCAAGTTTTACAATGTAAGTGATAGGAAATAAGCGTGTTTGTTGATACCCATTGTCATTTAACGATGTTAGATCTGAGTCCCTATAATGGAGATCTAGATCAGGCGCTTGAGCAAGCTCGTCTTGCAGGTGTTTCAAAATTTATGGGAATTTCAGTTGATCTTGACGATCATATTAAATTAGCTGAAATAGCTTCTCGCCATAATGATGTGGGTTATTCTGTAGGTGTTCATCCATGTGAGGATGATCATATTATGGCACGGGCAACAACAGACTACCTTGTAGAGCTAGCTCAGTCTGATAAGGTATGGGCATTAGGGGAAACAGGTTTAGATTATTATCACAGTACAGATTTTATTGCAGAACAGAAACGATGTTTTGCCCGTCATATTCATGCATCAAAAATTGTAAAAAAACCTGTCGTTGTGCATACACGGTCGGCTAAACACGATACCGTCGATATTATAAAAGCAGAGCAGTCCACACATGGTATTTTGCACTGTTTTACAGAAGATTGGGAAACAGCTAAGGCTGTTTTAGATTGTGGTTACTATATTTCTTTTTCTGGTATTGTTTCATTCAAAAATGCACAAGAATTACGTGATGTAGCTAAACAAGTGCCGCTTGATCGGTTGTTAATTGAAACGGATAGCCCATATTTAGCACCTATGCCTTATCGGGGTAAAACGAATGAGCCTAAATATGTGCCTTATGTTGCAAAGGCGTTAGCAGATGTATATCAGAAATCAGTTGAAGAAATAGGTATGATTACCACACAGAATTTTGAGAATCTTCTTCATTTGAAGTAAACGGTTTAGTTGTATTAGGAAAGAGAGTTATCACGTGAAAATGGATCGCCAAGCTCAGTTTAGAGCACGAGAAGCCTTAATTTTTCAGATCGCTGAGCAACTCCTATTAGAAAATGGTGAAGCAGGCATGACTTTGGACGCTTTAGCGGCGGAATTAGATCTTGCTAAAGGCACATTGTATAAGCACTTTCAGAGCAAAGATGAATTGTATATGTTGCTGATTATTCGTAATGAACGAATGTTGCTTGAAATGATTCAGGATACAGAGAAAGCTTTCCCTGAGCATTTAGCTTTTTTCATGCTGCATCATTTACATCATCCAGAACGTACTGCTTTATTTCATCAAATTGAAGAACGTCTCTCTACGACGGGTCAAGGTATTCAATTATTATTTAGTGAGTTGTATAAAGTCCGTCGTCAACGTTTACGCATTATCATTCGTATGACAGAAAGTTATTTATTAGATATAAATAGCACGATGACAACACGTGATTATTTGGCTTCGATTTGGTCTCTGACTTATGGTGCAGCAGTTATTCTAAATTCGAGCTTTTATCAGCGTTATTTAGGTTCGCGTGATAGCCTACGTGTGGCTTATATTGATCAAGCTTTAGGTTTGCCAAAACAAATTGAATATTTAGCGAATGGCTGATAAATAAAATGAAATCACCACATAGATTACAACAAGGTTTTACCCTCATTGAGATCATGGTGGTGATTGTAATCATGACGATTATGACATCTTTGGTTGTTCTGAATATTGGTGGTGTAGACCAGCGTCGAGCGATGCAAGCCAGAGAAATGTTTATACTTGATTTAAAAAAGATTAATAAAGAATCAACGGATCAAGCTAAAGTTTTTGCCTTAAATACTCAAAATGCGACTGACGTTGCACCATTTCGCTATAATTTGTTTGAATATCATGATCAGAGCCATGAGCAAATTCAGCAAGCTGATCGGACTTGGCAGCCATACAAAGAGTTTAAACTTCGAGAGCTACCGACTAGCGTGTCTTTTAGTATTCAAACTTTAAATGCTGAAGAATATCGAAAAGCGAGAAATGAGGACTTATTAGGTGGTAAAGCACCGCAACTCATATGGTTTGGTAATGGTGAAGTTAAGCCTGTCCGTATTCAATTTTATTATGAACAGCAGCCAATTGGAGATGAGTTTGAAATAGATCATTTGGGTAAAATAAATGAAGAAGATTAAAGCATTTACCCTATTGGAAGTGATGGTTGCATTAGCAATATTTGCTGTTGCTGCAATTGCATTAACAAAAATTGCTATGCAATATACACAATCTACATCGAGTGCGATTTTGCGAACAAAAGCACAGTTCGTTGCAATGAATGAGGTTGCAATGATGGAAATGAATCAAGAATGGTTAGATGGAACGCAATCGAAACAGGTGACTTCTCAAGGCGAGACTTGGCAGATTGATAAAAAAGCACAGGCTACAATTAGTCCCAAAATACAACGTATCGAATTACAAGTAAGTTTATTTAATACAGAGCAAGGTAAAGTTGAAGCGGGCATCACCAATATGGTGTTTTTTAATTATCCAGCAAAAGCTAAAACATGATGAAAATTAAAAAGGGTTTTACCCTTGTTGAATTGCTGGTTGCAATTGCTATTTTTGCCGTACTTTCAATGCTTGGTTGGAAAGTTTTTGATTATTTATTAAAAGTCAAAGATCGTAATGCGGAACATGAAACACATTTATTTGCGTTACAAGATGCCTATCAGCAGATTCTAAGAGATAGTCTCCAAATTATTCCATTAACGGCAAATGATGGTCGACAATTACAAGCCGCTTTGGTGCTAAATGATCGTGGTTTTATGTTTAGTAAAGCAGGAGTGTCCGATCCGTTGAAACAAGGTTTGTCACCTTATGAGCGTATTGAATATCGCTACGATTCAACACAGAAAAAAGTTTATCGACTCAAATATTCAAATCTAAATATTCCAAATCGAGTACAACCCATCTCAAGTACCTTATTAGAAAACGTAGATCAATTTAAAGTAATCGTCATGAATCCACAGGAACTGACACAATGGCCTGAAAGTATTAGTGATCCTAATAATATTAATGAGTTAAAAAAATTACCATTGGGCTTAAAAATACAGCTTAGTGTTGCAGGTACGGATTACGAGTGGATTTATAGTCTACTGAATGCAAATCAATTGTTGGGAAATAACTCACCACCATGAAAAACTATTCATCTCAGCGTGGCGTAGCTTTATTAACGATTTTAGTCATGGTTGCTTTAGCAACGATTTTGGCTGCAACAATTGCAAAACGACAAACCAATACCGCTGAAAATACGGGCTATTTGATGCGTCAGGATCAATCGTTATTGTACGCAAAAAGTGCAGAAGCTTTTTTTTCAGAGTTACTCATTCAAGATAGCGATAACGGTAGTAGCATTGACCATTTACAGGAAAACTGGGCAAAACCGATGCCACCATTTCCTGTAGAAGATGGATCAGTCTCAGGAAAACTACTAGATGAGTCAGGAAAGTTTAATCTAAATAATTTGGTTAAGGCTGATGGCAATCAAGTTGATGATTCTGCTCGACGTTGGTTTGAAAAGTTATTGCAACGCGTAGGTCTACCTGCTGAACTCAGTCAAGCTGTGATTGATTGGCAAGACACAAATGATGAAGTGACTGGCGCAATGGGTGCGGAGAGTAGCTATTATCAAGGACTGGATCCTGCATATTTAACGCCGAATACCAAGTTTCATAGTATAGAAGAATTAAAACTTGTACGAGGTTTTGAAGGCAAAAACTACGATTTAATCAAACCTTATGTTACGGCATTACCTGAACAAACTAAGGTGAATATGAATACAGCACCTGCATTGTTATTAGCCAGTATTGATCCTAAAGTAGATGTCAAAGCTATCGAACAACAATTAAAAGTCAAGGAAACTGAATTAACACATTTTAATAATGTAGATGATTTATGGAAATTAAGTGCTTTTTCTGGGATAGATGAACAGAGTAAAACCGATGCTGCATCTTTATTAGATAGTAAGTCAAATTATTTTACGGCTCAAATTGAAGTGATGCTAAGTGAGCGTAAGCGCCAATTTACGAGCTTAATGATGAGAAAAGATAAACAAGTGATTGTGTATTCAAGAAGTCTTGCACCATTCTAGTCTTTGTATAGATTGGATTATTGAATAGTCACAAGGCTTAAAATCAATCCCACCGATGATTTTTTTGCTTTATAATAAAATTTGTTTGCAGATATAGATCAGCTTGGTGCATGTTAATTCGTAAATTATTTAAGTTTGAAAATGCTCATATTGTACGTAATTGTACATCAGATCGCTGTAAGCGTTCGATTCACGGGCATAGTTATAAGGTTGAATTACTGTTAAAAGCCTCAAGATTAGATCATGGGCAAATGGTCTATGATTTTGGTTTATTAAAAGGTGTGATTAAAGAGCTTTTTGACAGTTTTGATCACGCAATTTGTTATTGGCAAAAAGATGATCCTGAATATATTCAAGCGTGTAAAACTTTTAGTGCACGTTGGGTTGCCTTGCCAGTTTCACCATCAGCGGAACAGTTTTCAAGGATTTTCTTTTATCTAGCGCAACAGGTGCTCGCTTCAACCACAACACAGAATGGTGAGGGTGATGTCGAGGTCTATTCAGTGATCGTGCATGAAACTGATACAGGTTACGCTCAAAGTTTTTTAGAAGATATTGAAAATGAGCAAATGGGTTTACTTAGTCTAGACCAAATTATTTTTTCAGAGCAAGTACAAGTCGAGTGGAGTGATCCTCAAATGTATGAAAATCTGAAAAACGGAATTAAATTCCAAAATCCAAATGTAGAGTTACAAGTTAATATTTAAGTCAGCAAGATTTAAATGTTTGAATCGTTATTTCAAGGAATGTTGATGCAATTTACTGAACAACAGCAGGAAAAACTTAATAAAGTTCAGTTGGATGATTCATGGAAAATCTCTTTGTCAGAATTTCTACTCAGTCAGAAAATGGATCATTTAAGAGAGTTTCTCCAACAACAGATCCTTGCTCAGAAAACAATTTATCCGCCTAGCAAGCAAATTTTCAATGCATTGAATACAACCCCGTTACAGGATGTAAAGGTCGTGATATTGGGTCAAGATCCATATCATGGCCCTAATCAAGCCAATGGTCTAAGCTTTTCTGTACAAAGAGGGGTTGCATTACCACCATCTTTGCGTAATATTTTTCATGAATTACATACTGATCTCACAGTGCCGATTTCCCGTCATGGGGATTTAAGTAAATGGGCTGCTCAAGGGGTATTGCTATTAAACAGCGTACTCACTGTTGAAGCAGGACAGCCAACTTCTCATCAAAAACAAGGCTGGGAAGAATTTACTGATGCTGTAATTGATGTGTTAAATGAACAGCGTGAGCATGTTGTGTTTATCTTATGGGGTGCTTATGCACAACGTAAAGGACAGCGCATTGATCGAAATAAACATCTAGTGTTAACAGCAGCTCATCCATCACCACTTGCTGCAAACCGAGGTGGTTTTTTTGGCTGTAAAGTATTTTCTAAAACAAATCATTATTTGAAACAACATGGCATTGAGCCAATAGACTGGCAACTGGACGCATAATGACTTCTCCCGATTTAAATAGTTATCACCCAGATTTAATTATCGAAAACGCTAAAAATGGTTGGCGTATTGTTCGTTTAAACCGACCAAAATCTTTGCATGCACTTGATGAGTCAATTGTGAGTGCTTTATTGAAAGTATTTGAATATTTTCATGAAGATGACAGTGTTAAAGCAATTTGGTTTGATTCAACCACACCGAAAGCATTTTGCGCGGGTGGTGATGTTCGTAAACTCCGTCAGCTTGTCATTAATAATGAAGTAGATACGGCAAATAAGTTTTTTGAACAAGAATATGCGCTTGATTTATTGCTTCATAACTATGCTAAGCCAATCGTAGTTTGGGGTGAAGGTTATGTCATGGGTGGTGGTTTAGGACTATTCATGGCCGCACCATTCCGTCTAGTTACACCTTATTCACGTCTTGCAATGCCTGAAATCAATATTGGTCTCTATCCTGATGTGGGCGGGAGTCGTTTCCTTGCTGATCGTGGTCAAATTGGGTTGTTTACAGGTTTAACGGGTTCAATCATGACCTCAGCTGGTGCTTTTAGCATCGGTTGGGCAACTCATATTTGTGAAGCACAGCGAGATAATGTTCTTCAAAAAGTTTTGAGTGTGGATTGGAATCACTATCCTGCGGGTGCTTTCCGTGCAATCGATGATACTTTAAATAGTTTACATCGCCCTGTAGCATCAGGTCCGTTACAAAATTCAATCGATGTGATTCATAGCGTATGTCGTGGTCAAAGTTTTGAGTATGACTATCAAGCGATTATTGGTTTGAGTGATGCAAGTAGTGATTGGTTACGTCAGGCAAGTGAGAATCTGCAAAAAGGTTCTCCAAGTACTGCTGCGATTACATGGTTGCTATGGCAATGGGGTAAGCAAGGACATGCTTGGGATGAAGTTTTTGCATTAGAATCTCAAATCTCTGATTGGAAAATCCGCCATCCAGATTTTGTTGAGGGTGTCCGTGCACGTTTAGTTGATAAAGACTTATCACCAGAATGGAAAGCAGCGGAAAAGATTACATTAAAAGATATTTTATCTGATTGTGCTCCGGTAACTACGATTGATAGTTGGAATGCTTTATTAAGACAATATGGTGTTATTGCTTAAAATCGATGAGTATTGACGTCACAATTTCAGAAAACTTTAATGATGAATATTGGATGCAGCTTGCTTATGAGCAAGCTGCACTAGCTGCTTCGCAGGGAGAAATTCCTGTTGGAGCGGTGATAGTGAGTCAAGAGAAAGTTATTGGTGCTGGTTATAATGCACCAATTAAACAATTTGATCCTACCGCTCACGCTGAAATTCAAGCTTTACGTGCAGCCTGTCAATCATTGAATAACTATCGTTTACCAGATGATGCCATATTATATGTGACGCTTGAACCTTGTACGATGTGTGTTGGCGCACTCATTCATGCTCGTATCAAAAAAGTAGTGTTTGCTACAACAGAGCCTAAAGCTGGTTCGTTGGTCAGTGCTCGACAATTATTAGAAAATGGCTATTACAATCATAAATTCGTATTTGAACAAGGTTGTATGCAAGCTGAATGTTCATTGCAATTAAGTGAATTTTTTAAACAAAGACGAAAAGAAAAAAAGAAAATTAGGTTATTAAAAACGTCCTTAAATGATTAAAAATGTCTCATTAGTTATGGCAAACTATGCCTCCGAAGATTTTAGCTAAATCAAAAAGGCAAAGTTATGCGTAACGCAATCACCATACAAAAAGAATTCAACGCACCAATTTCTGAAGTTTTTGAGCTGTTGTCAAAACATGCAACCTACAATAAAGCATTTGCGCCTTTACAAGTTGTACGTGTAAAAGATTCTGCTGATCCTCAGCGTCCAGATGGAATTGGTTCAATTCGCCGTATGGGCTTTGGACCAATTAAGCCACTTCAAGAGGAAATTACATTACTAGAAGAGAATAAACGTATTGAATATAAATTGATTAATAACCCTTTGGTGAAGCACCATTTAGGACAAATTGATTTTAAAGAAATCACACCGTTTATTACTTTAGTGACTTATAAGATTGAATTTACGGCAAAAGCACCTTTTGTAAGTAAATTAGTTCTTGCACAACTCAAAGCAGCGATTACACTAGGTTTTTCAAAATTAGCGAAGTCAGTTGCTTCATAAGAGATGGGAATGACAGTTCATATTATTACGATTGATGGTCCAAGTGGTTCTGGTAAAGGGACATTGGCAGCTAAAATTGCTGCGCATTATGGTTTTAATTTATTAGACTCAGGTGCTTTATATCGTTTACTTGGACTGTCGCTATTTCAGCGCGATTTGCTGAATAGAATTCAAGAACAGTTAGAGCAATGTGTTGATTTTGCAACTCATTTAGATATTGAGTTTAAATCAACAGATGCAGGCACACTTATTTTTCTTGAAGGCGAGGACGTGACCAACACGATTCGTACTGAGCAAGTTGGTGAGTATGCTTCTAAAGTTGCAACTGTTCCTGAATTAAGACAAGCATTATTTGAGCGTCAGCGTGCATTTATTCAAGCACCTGGATTGGTTGCAGATGGTCGTGACATGGCGACAGCGATTTTTCCAGAGGCTCAAGCGAAAATCTACTTAACAGCATCGGCTGAATCTCGTGCAGAGCGACGTGTAAAACAGTTGCAGGGCATGGGTCTTGATGCTAAAATAAGCGACATTTTATCTAACATACAGGCTAGAGATAAAAGAGATATGGAGCGAACTGTTGCTCCACTCAAGCCCGCTGAAGATGCGTATATTATTGATAGTTCTACAATAGGTATCAATGAAGTGTTTCAGTTGATGGTTGACTATATTAATAGCCGTATAAATTAGATACACAATTTTTTATCAGTTGAAGCATTGCTTGGTCAGATCTTTTGGACAATGTAACAACTTAACTAAACCGGCCTTGTCTGATCCAAGACCGCGGACTTTATCAGGTATATCATGACCGAATCTTTTGCAGCCCTCTTTGAAGAAAGTGAATTAAACCTCAACGTTGAAAAGGGTGCAGTCATCCAAGGTACTGTTGTTAGTATCGATTCTGACTGGGTTACTGTTGACACTGGCCTTAAATCTGAAGGTGTTGTTGACCGTGCTGAATTTTTAAATGAACAACGTGAACTTGAAGTTCAAGTTGGCGATACTGTTGACGTAGTTGTTGAAGCACTTGACAACGGTATGGGTCAAACAGTTTTATCACGTGAAAAAGCAAAACGTGCTGAAACTTGGACTAAACTTGAGAAAATCTTTGAAGACGGCGAAATCGTTACTGGTGTTATCTCTGGTAAGGTTAAAGGCGGTTTCACTGTTGACATCGGTCCTGTACGTGCATTCTTACCAGGTTCTTTAGTTGACACTCGTCCTATTCGTGACACAACTCACCTTGAAGGTAAAGAGTTAGAGTTCAAAGTAATCAAACTTGATGCTAAACGTAACAACGTTGTTGTATCTCGTCGTGCAGTTATGGAAGCTGAATCTTCAGCTGACCGTGAAGCATTACTTGCTCAACTTGAAGAAGGTCAAACAGTTACAGGTACTATTAAGAACCTTACTGATTACGGCGCGTTCGTTGATCTTGGCGGTATTGATGGTCTTCTCCATATCACAGATATGGCTTGGAAACGTATCAAGCACCCTTCAGAAGTTGTTGAAGTTGGTCAAGAAGTTACAGTTAAAGTACTTAAGTTTGACCGCGAGCGTAATCGTGTATCTTTAGGTCTTAAGCAATTAGGCGAAGATCCATGGTTAGCGATCATGAGCCGTTACCCTAAAGGTTCTATCGTTAAAGCACGTGTAACTAACTTAACTGACTACGGTTGTTTTGCTGAAATCGCTGAAGGCGTTGAAGGCTTAGTACACGTTTCAGAAATGGATCACACAAACAAAAACATCCACCCATCTAAAGTTGTTCAGATTGGTGATGAAGTTGATGTTATGGTTCTTGAAGTTGATGAAGAACGTCGTCGTATTTCATTGGGTATCAAACAAACTCGTGCTAACCCATGGGAAGAGTTTGCTAAAGCAAATGAAAAAGGCGAAAAAGTTGCTGGTACAATCAAGTCAATCACTGACTTCGGTATCTTCATCGGTTTATCTGGTGGTATCGACGGTTTAGTACACTTGTCTGATATTTCTTGGAACGAACAAGGCGAAGAAGCGATTCGTCGTTACAAGAAAGGCGACACAGTTGAAGCAGTTATCTTATCTGTTGACGCTGAAGGCAACCGTATCAGCCTTGGTATCAAGCAATTAAACAGCGATCCATTCAATGACTTCTTAGCAGCGAATGAACGTGGTGCTTTAGTTAAAGGTACTGTAACTGCTGTTGATGCTAAAGGTGCTACAGTTAAATTAGCTGATGACATCGAAGCAACGCTTAAAGCTTCTGAAATCAACCGTGATCGCGTTGAAGATGCAACTAAATTCTTAGAAGTTGGTCAAGAAGTTGAAGCGAAGATCATCAACGTTGATCGTAAATCTCGCTCTATCAACTTGTCTATCAAAGCGAAAGACGAAGCTGAAGAGAAAGAAGCTGTGAACAATGCGCGTCAAGCAGCAGCAGCACAAGTTTCTGAAGCAAATGGTCCTAAGACTATTGGTGATTTGATCAAAGCTCAAATGAAGTAATTTGTTAAAAGGTATATTTCTTGTAACAGAGATGTACTTTTTTATACAAAAATACTGCAAACGGTAGCGTAGTATCGATGTACTGCGCTACCGTTTTGTATTTAAACAGGTTATTATTAAAATATTGAAAAGTCGCAATAATTAAAGAGGTCATCGATGACTACTGAAGCACTTAACAAATCTGATTTGATTGAACGGATTGCTCTTAAAAACCCACATCTGGCAGAACCATTGGTTGAAGATGCGGTTAAAATTATGATTGATCAAATGATCGAAGCGCTTTCGAACGGCGATCGTATTGAGATTCGTGGTTTTGGCAGTTTTGCTTTACACCATCGTGAACCACGTTTAGGGCGAAACCCTAAAACAGGTAAATCTGTAGATGTCGCAGCAAAAGCTGTACCGCATTTTAAACCTGGTAAAGCACTTCGTGATGCAGTAAACGAGACTGTTGATTAATAAAAAATTGAGGTGTTTATGCGTTATATCTTAATTGCATTACTTGTTGCTCTATTTGGTTATTCGCTTGCCCTAGTTTTACAGAATCCAGCAGAATTAGAAGTAAATCTATTGTTTACTCAAGTTCCTGCGATGCGTTTAGGTTTATTGCTTTTATTGACTTTGGCATTAGGTGTCGTTGTCGGTTTACTTCTAGGTGTTCAAGTATTTCGTGTTTTCCAAACGAATTGGGAAATTAAACGATTACGTAAAGATATTGACCACCTCAGAAAAGAGCAGATCCAACTTGCTCAGCAAGCAGCCGCAGAAGCTGCTGCAAGCGTAAGACATGAAAAAACTGTTTTAGATGTTTATCCGAATGATAAGATCTAATAGTTGAATTGCTATTTAGTATTGAAAAGGGCTATTTCATAATTGAAGTAGCCCTTTTAGTTTGTGATTAAAAAATACTTAATTAATTTTAATTTCATTTTTCAAGTTCAATTCAAGCTGATCCATAAATTGATTAAAAGCATTAAAACTTTTTTCTACTACGATCAATGCAGTTTCATTCATTTCTCGTGTTATAGGCATATTTTCAAAAACGTTTTCTTCATCGCCTATAGTATGTCCAGTTTCTTGCCTTAAATGAGTTTCACTACAGAACTTTAATTCTAAATCAGTAGTTTTGGTAATTTCATTCAATACATTAAAAACTATATTTCCTGTAGACTCCATGACTTCAATCGCTACATATCTTATAAGTGCCGTCTGATTCGAGACCAAGCCTATTAATTCGTAAGATAGTTTACGGCTAGGTGACATGTCATCACACCAAATAAATCTAAGGGTGTTGGTAAGTTCTTGTTTGTTGTTGAGCTCGAGCGTTTCTAGGTCATGCAAATACCAAGGCCAATGATTAGCATCTTCTTTACAGTGAACATTGATTGCCTCTTCATATTCATTCTGTGGAAAATTAAAGGGCAGTACATATTTATTTAAATCCGCAAAACTCATTATAAAGTGAGCAAGATTGGGCAAGAATTTTAAGCGTTGTTGTATAGGTATTTCTTGATTTTTCAAAATCTTAAAAAATGATGGTGACTAAATTGATGCCTTTTTATGCCTATTGCAGTTTTAATCGTTTTCATTTTTAACCTTATTCGTTTTTAATTTATTATAAGATTAAAATTTAATCAAATTTTACTATTTGGTATGTTTTAGTTTTGTTGTTGCAACTTAAATGTGAGAAGTAAAAATGTGTTGAACGAAATTTTACACTTAAATTAAAACCTATTTATAATAGCGACTTTGAATCAACTGGGAAGAAACGCTCTTGAGTATCATTGTTGCACTAGATGCAAAAAGCGAATATGACGCTTTAACGATTGTGGATCAGCTTGATCCTACTTTATGTCGTGTCAAAGTGGGCAAGGAACTTTTTACTCATGAAGGTCCAAGTGTTGTTAAAACTTTACAAGATAAAGGCTTTGAAGTTTTCCTTGATTTAAAATTTCATGATATTCCGAATACAACTGCTCAAGCTGTTTGTGCTGCGGCAGATCTAGGTGTGTGGATGGTTAATGTTCATGCTTCTGGTGGTCGAAAAATGATGGAAACTTGTGTTGAAAGACTCAAAGCAGGAAATTATCAAACACAACTTATTGCAGTTACTGTGTTAACTTCTATGGGGCGTGAAGATCTACGAGATATTGGTTTAGACATCGAGCCAGTAGAGCATGTCAAACGTTTAGCTACATTGACTCAAGAAAGTGGTTTGGATGGGGTAGTTTGCTCAGCACAAGAAGCTAGGATTCTTCGTGAAATGTTGAATGCTGATTTTGCATTAGTTACCCCAGGCATTCGTCCAGAAGGTTCAAATGCAGATGACCAAAAACGTATCGTTACGCCTAAACAAGCTATGCTTGATGGTTCGACGCATTTAGTGATTGGCCGCCCTATTACAAAGGCTGAACATCCAACAGAAATGTTGAAGTCAATTTTGGCATCTATCTAACTCTATTTAGTTTATAAATACCTTAGAACTTGAGATTTAAGAATAGGCTGATTAATAAAGGCGCTAGAAGCGATAAAATTAATCCGCTCATCATGGCATGTGGTACGTAGTGCGTGCCACATGACTGTTTAACCATTGCAAGGGTGACATCCATTGAGGTTGCTCCAGCACTCGAAATCGCTGAACGTGGAAAACGCCAACCGAGGCAGTACATAAGGAGGATAGCGAAAATCTCTCTGAAGAGGTCTGTTAATAAGGCAATTCCACCAAGTCGTGCTGAATGTAATTCTGTGAATAGAATTCCAGACATTGAGTACCAACCATACCCCTGAGCTAAAGCCATTATTTCATTTAAGTTAAAGTGGTTAGATAAGATTAAATAATTCACGATTGCTGCTAAGCATGAACCTACAAAGGCAGCAGCGGGAACCAATAGTACTTTCCAACTTAACCAACTACGATCAAATTGCGTAAAAGCAAGCTCAACGCCAATCAAAAAGATAAATATGAGTAATAAATACCAACTATTAAATGCAATTTGTAGGTTAGATTGAGTGACTAGTATTCCCAATAAAATCCCCAATCCTAAAGCTAGGAATGCTTTAGCGATATTCTTGAGTGCATTGATAAAGAGGTGTAATGAAATTTTTCCTTGTATACTTTGACGATCAATCAGTTTGTAAGTAATTAGACAGATAAAGAAAGAACCAACTGATGTAGTAAATGCAATTAATAATGCAGGTGGTAATATTGCTGCTGGATCTGAGATATGATTCAAAGCTTGAGCCAGTTCAAATGCAACACTTATTAATAATAAATAAGAAAAATAGGGTAAAATTTTAAATACAAATTGTTTAATTTGCTGTGATAGTTTGGGGGCGAGAAAATAGCCTAAGCTTATTGCGATAAAAATTTGAAAGATAAGAACAAAAGATTGCATAAAAAAAGCAGGTTACGAATAACCTGCTTATTATGAAGAATTATTGATTAAGCTGCATTGTTTTTTGCATTTGTTGCCGTATGAATAAAATTATAGTCAGCGACATTTACTTTGCGTGTTTCTAACCAATATTTCCAAGTATATGTTGGCCATAATGAGAAGTTTTTACCATCGGCTGCTTGATACCAACTACTGCATCCACCTGCTTGCCAAACTGTTCCTTTAAGTTGTTTCTGCACACGATCATTAAATTGATCTTGTACCTGTTGTTTAATCTCAACAGCTTGAGAACCTGTTTTATCTACGGTTTGAATCAATTGCAAAATATAATTCACTTGAGATTCAATCATAAAAATAACAGAGTTATGACCTAAAATCGTATTTGGACCTAATAGTTGGAATAGGTTAGGGAAGTTTTTCGTAGTAACGCCATAGTAGCTTTCGGCACCATCTTTCCAAGCTTGCTTAAGTTCGATTCCATTACGACCAACACAATCGAAATGCTTTAAGTAAATACGTGGGTCAGTAATGAATCCTGTACCATAAATCAAACAGTCAATTTGGCGTTCTTTACCGTCTTTGGTAATAATGCCGTTAGCTGTAATTTCCTGAACGCCATCAGTAATTAATTCAACATTTTTACGGTTGAACGTTGGGAAGTACTTATTTGAAATCAAAATACGCTTACAACCCATCACGAAGTCTGGTGTAAGTTTTTTAGCGAGTTCTTTGTCTTTTACTTGAAAGCGAATAAATGCTTCTGCAAGCTTTTGACCATATTTCATGATCTGTGGTTGTACGATAGGTACTACACGTGATTCGTTGGTCCAATACAAACGAGTACGATGAATTTGACGATAAATATTTGAAGCTTTAAATAAAGATTTGCTTAATTGTGAATATTTACGTTCATCACGTGGAATGACCCATGCTGCAGTACGTTGGAATACATAAAGCTGTTTCACTTCTTGTGCAATCTCGGGGATATATTGAATTGCACTACCACCAGTACCAATAGAAGCAACAGATTTCCCTTCTAAGCTGTATTGATGATCCCATTGTGAAGAATGGAAGACTTTACCTTTAAACTTTTCAATTCCTTTTAAGTGAGGAATTTGCGGAACGTGTAGGGGACCAGAAGCAAAAATAACAAATTGAGCTTCAATGGATGGTTGATCTTTAAAATCTAATAACCAAACATTACGATTTTCGTCAAACTCAGCATGAGTAACTTCATGATTGAATTTGCAATAATCTTTTAATTTATACTGCTGAGTAATATCTTGAATATATTCAAAAATTTCATCAGCTTCAGCGTAACGTTTTGACCAATCTGTTTTGGGAGCAAACGAAAGTGAATACATATGTGATTGAACATCACAGGCTGCCCCTGGGTATTGATTTTCACGCCATGTGCCACCAACGTCATTGGTTTTTTCTAAAATTACAAAATCATTCATTTGACTTTGTAATAGTCGAATAGACATTGCTAAACCACCAAAACCTGCACCAATAATTGCAACTTTAGTTTTTTGAATAGCATTTTGGGATACATCACGCATAGTCCACGCCCTACACATCTAAATTTTATGCAAGTTTAAAGGTTTTGTAGAGATTAAATATGATTGTATAGACGCAAAACTTGATCATTTCGGCAATTCATTTATTTGTATTTTTATAGTACAACGTTAAAGTTTTGGGAATTGCATTCGGAATTATGAAGAGATCTATCCTCGGATTGATGTATTTAATTCAAGGCATGCGTCATGTGGGCATTGATGTTGATGCTCGTTTAGCAGACATGGGAATACAAGCCGAAGCTTTAGATCCGAGTTCAATTATTCCAGATGAAATTGAATGGGATATTTTACAGTATATTAGTCAAGATATTTCTCCTGAACAAGGCTTAGTCATTGGTCAACATTATGCGCTTGCAGGGTATGGCCCATTCTTGATGCTGCTTGTTACAAGCGATACTTTACATAAAGCTCTGTTAAATGGTGTGCGATTTCAGCAATTGACACACCTATTTGGTTCATTACAGCTAAATATTAAAAAAGATTACATTCATTTGCATTATCAACCAATTGATTTAAATACGCATTTAGGATTATTTCGTGCTCAATGTGAAATCTCAGGAACTTATAAGTTCTTACAAGATATCTTTAAAATGATGGGGCTTGAAATCCCTAATATTTGTATTGAATTACCTTTTAAAACACCTAAAGAATTAGAGTTAATAGGGGCTTATCAAGACTATTATGGTCTAGATGTAAAATTTGAATGTCAGCATGCCTCTTTTATTCTAGAAAATACTGATATTTTAAATGTAAAAATACCATCTGCTGATGCTCTTACTTACCGTGTTTATGAAGATAAATGCTTGCAAGAATTAGAAAAATTGGAAAGAAGCACTCAGGAAAAGCTGACGATTGTTGAATATGTGGAAGGGTATTTAGAGATGCAGAATGGCGTCATGCCCACCATGTTTGAAACAGCCTGTGCTTTAAATATCCCAGAGAGAACCTTGAGGCATAAATTGCAGCAAATGCAAACAAGTTATAAGGAAATACGCGAAAGGCTCATTAAGCAGAAAGCATTAAAGTTTATTGAAAATAGTGCGTATTCAATTGAGCAAGTTGCGGAAATGTTAGGTTATTCTGAACCTGCTGCATTTAATCATGCGTTTAAACGATGGTTTGGTCAAAGTCCAAGACAATATAATCGTAAACATTAAAATGATTAAAAAATGGTACATTATGATGTTTAAACTCCATGATAATTAAGCCTAAAATCTAATGCCTTTGGACTTAATGTTCGATATAATTTTCACCAATTAAAATTGTAATAACACCTTATGTTAAATTCTAAACCAGACTCACATAGCACTTCATTTATGCCGATCTCACCTGCGGAGCGTTATGCTCAAGCAATCGAATCAGGTCAATTCATGCCAGATGAAGCTCAAGCTCAGGCAGTGCAAGAGTTAGATCGAGTATGGAAAGAGTTGCTTACTCGTTATAAAGCCTCAAAGAAAGCGTTTAGACGTTTCCGTCGTCAAACCTATCCAAAAGGGGTATATATGTGGGGTGGCGTAGGGCGTGGGAAAACATGGTTGATGGATCAATTTTATGAATCAGTTCCATTTCGCCGCAAAACACGCATGCATTTTCACCATTTTATGCAACATGTCCATAAAGAGTTGAATAAGCTTTCTGGTCAACGTAATCCTTTGGATTCTGTTGCGGATCAAATTTATAAAAATGCGGTTGTTATTTGTTTTGATGAATTCTTTGTATCGAATGTCACTGATGCAATGATTTTAAGTGATTTGTTCCAGAAGCTATTTGAACGTGGAATTACCCTTATTGCGACTTCTAACATTGCACCAGAAGGTCTCTATAAAAATGGTATTCATCGTGATCGTTTTATGCCAACAATTGAATTGGTTCAGAAAAACTGTACGGTTCTGAATGTAGATGCTGGTGTCGATTATCGTTTGCGTGTTTTAAAGCAGGCTCAATTATTCAAGCATCCATTGAGTAATGATGCTCAAGCATGGATGTATGAACGTTTTCAAGCGCTCACACACACCCAAACGCTCTCTAATACACCTATCATGATTAACAATCGTATTGTAGAAACGCTTGGGCATACAGAAGATGTATTGTGGTGTGAATTCTCTGAGTTATGTTTTAAACCACGTAGTCCAGCTGACTTCATTGAAATTGCTAATATTTACAATACAGTACTGGTAAGTAATGTGCCACATTTAACTGATTTTCTCTCAGAAGGAACCCGTCGCTTTATTTATTTAGTGGATGAGTTTTATGATCGTGGCGTGAAATTACTTTTAACTTCAGAAGATTCAATTATTGATCTTTATGAAGGTGAGAAATTAGCATTTGAAATTGAACGAACACGTTCACGTTTATTAGAAATGCAATCCGATGATTATCTGCATTCAGAGCATCGTCAAATTCAGGTTTCAAAAACTTCATAAATTATAAAGGCATTCTCAGGAATGCCTTTTTTATAAATTCATATAGAGAAAGCTTTATTCTTAATTGAATTTTGTTATAACTAAATGAGTTTTAAAAAGTGAGTATGTCGCAGAATAGAAGTAGCTAGATCCAAACTTGGTTTTGGTGTTTATAAAAATTATATTTGTCAATACTTAAACTAAGAAAATGCTTACTATTTAGCAATGTGATATTACTATTCAGGCTAGTATAAATCGGTATACTAGGTTTCTTGTTATAAAAAGTTAGCATCATCAGGAAAGACAATGACTGTACGTATTCAACAAGGCAAGCTAGCGATTGCTAAAGAACTTTACGATTTCATCGAAAATGAAGCTTTACCAGGCTCTGGTTTAGACAGTGAAACTTACTGGAAAAATTTCGAGCAAGTCGTTGTCGATCTTAGCCCAAAGAATAAAGCACTATTAGCTAAGCGTGATGAAATTCAAGCTAAGATTGATGAATGGCATCATAATAATGAATTTGAGTTAAATGCGTATAAAGCATTTTTAACTGAGATTGGTTACTTAGTACCAGAAGTTGCTGATTTCCAAGTAACGACTGAAAATGTAGACGAAGAAATTGCATTATTAGCTGGTCCTCAGCTTGTTGTACCAGTACGTAACGCACGCTATTGCTTAAATGCTGCGAATGCACGTTGGGGTTCATTATACGATGCACTTTACGGTACAGATGTAATTTCTGAAGAAAATGGTGCAGAGAAAGGTAAAGGCTATAACCCAGTCCGTGGCGATAAGGTAATTGCTTTCGCTAAAGATTTCCTTAATCAAACATTCACACTTGCTCAAGGCTCTCATGCCGATGCAACTAAATATGCAGTTGATCACAATCGTTTAGTTGTGACTTTAAAAGATGGTTCAACAACTTCTTTGGCTCATGAAGCTCAATTTGTTGGCTTTAATGGCGATGCTGCAAACCCAACTGAAATCGTTTTATTAAATAATGGTTTGCACGTTATTATCGATATCGATGCAAATAGCCCAATTGGTAAAACTGATGCGGCTGGCGTTAAAGATTTAACTCTAGAAGCTGCTATTACAACGATCCAAGATTTAGAAGATTCTGTTGCAGCTGTTGATGCAGAAGAAAAAGTTGAAGGCTATCGTAACTGGTTAGGTTTAATGAAAGGTGACTTGCAAGAGTCAATCGAGAAAAATGGTAAAACTATTACTCGTGCATTAAATAAAGATCGTACAGTTCAGAACTTAATTGGCGGTACTACAACGCTACATGGTCGTTCATTAATGCTTCTTCGTAACGTTGGTCATTTAATGACTAACCCTGCGATCCTTGTAGAAGGTCAAGAAGTATTTGAAGGTATTATGGATGCATTAGTTACTCCATTACTTACAATTGCAGATATTCGTGGCGAAAACGAAAACAAGAACTCTCGTAAAGGTTCTATGTATATCGTTAAACCAAAAATGCATGGTCCAGAAGAAGTGGCATTTGCAGTTGAGTTATTTGAGCGTGCAGAACAAGCACTCGGTTTACCTGCAAAAACTCTCAAAATTGGTATCATGGATGAAGAACGTCGTACTTCAGTTAATTTGAAAAACTGTATTGCTGCTGCAAAAGACCGTACGATTTTCATTAACACCGGTTTCATGGATCGTACGGGTGATGAAATCCATACGTCTATGGAAGCTGCGCCAATGGTACGTAAAGAAGCTGTTAAAGCTCAGAAATGGATTGCTTCTTACGAAAATCGTAACGTTGCAATTGGTTTGGCTTGTGGTTTACAAGGTAAAGCGCAAATTGGTAAAGGCATGTGGCCAAAACCAGATAGCATGAAAGATATGTTGGCGACTAAGACAGCTCATCCAAATGCGGGTGCTTCTTGTGCATGGGTTCCATCACCAACAGGTGCTGTACTTCACGCAATGCATTATCATCAAATCAATGTAAAAGCACGTCAAGACGAATTGGCTGCTGAAGATATGTTGACTTTAGATGATTTGTTAACGCCTCCTTTTGCACCAGAAACAAACTGGACTGCTGAAGAGTTGAATAACGAACTTGAAAATAACTGTCAAGGTATCTTGGGTTATGTTGTACGTTGGGTTGATCTAGGTGTAGGTTGTTCTAAAGTTCCAGACATCAACAACGTTGGTTTAATGGAAGATCGTGCAACTTTACGTATTTCTTCTCAGCATGTTGCAAACTGGTTGCGTCATGGTATCGTAATGAAAGAACAAGTTGAAGAAGTGCTTAAACGTATGGCTGTGATTGTTGATCAGCAAAATGCCAATGATCCACTTTATACACCGATGGCACCAAATTTTGATGGTATCGCATTCCAAGCTGCTGCTGATTTGATCTTCAAAGGTGCTGAGCAACCATCTGGTTATACAGAGCCATTGTTACACGCTGCACGTTTAAAACTTAAAGGTTATACAGGTGATTAATTCCATCTAAAATAAAAAGCCTCTTCGGAGGCTTTTTATTTCTTTAATATTAGTTAAAAGTAATGTGATAAGGCTGATCTAAAATAGGATTACGCATCATACTGCTTAATTTTTTGCTATAATTCTTGTAGTTTGATCAGTTAGTAGAATCATAAGGATGTCACAAATTTTAAAATTAGATGCTTTAAAACAAGCCCAAGTTTCGACTTCGCCATATCCTTATTTTATAGTTGAAAATTCGATTATCGATAGTGAAGTAAAGGCTGTAATCCAAGACTTCCCAAAAATTGAACAAGGGGGCAGTTATAATCTTGAAGATGTTGAAATTAAACCTAATTTTGATCGCTTTTTAAAATCATTGGATACCAAAGAATTCCGCCAAATCCTTACAGAAAAATTTGACGTCGATGTGATGGAGCATCCTATGATGATCACTTTACGTGGTTACTCACGTCAAAAAGATGGTCGGATTCATTCGGACTCTAAAACTAAGTTGTTGACTATCTTAATTTATTTAAACGAATCATGGGATGCACCGACAGGTCGTTTACGCATCTTAAATGACGAAAAAAATATGGATGACTATGTTGAAGAGATTAATGCTGGTCCAGGCACATTAGTTGCCTTTAAAGTGACTGATAATGGTTGGCATGGATATGTACCATATGAAGGTCAACGCCAATCGATTCAAATTAACTTTTTAACCAGCGATAAAGCTAATGCAAAACATCGTTTTGTGCATGGTTTAAGTGCAAAAATGAAAAAAATATTTGGGTGATTTTTGCAAATTAAAAAAGGAGGTTTCTACCTCCTTTTTTAATTTTGTTCAAATGGTGAAGGTTAAATAAACGATGTGCGCTAACTACAAACCCATAACATTAGAACAATTAAAGCAACTAGAGCTTCCGCTTATTCCTTTTGACTATACTGATGAGGTGTATCCAAGTTATAAAACACCATTATTATTTAAATCTGAACATGGATTGGAGTGGCGAGAAGTATTATTTGGTTTAGTGCCGAAATGGGCCGAGGATATTAACAGCTCTAAGCGTGCTTATAATGCTAGACATGAGACCATTTTTGAGAAACCAAGCTTTCAGGAGGCAGCTTATAAATGCAAGTTCGGTGTAATTCCAGTCACTGAGTTTTATGAAAGTAAATATATTGAAAATAAACCTCAACGATGGGGTGTACGGCGTAAAGATGGCAGAGCCTTTTTTATTGCTGCACTTTATGAAATTTGTAAAATCAATAATCAAATTATTCGTTCAGCAGCGATGCTCACAATGGACGCGGTCGACCATCCGATGATGAAAGAATTTCATGAACCTGGCGATATAAAAAGATCAGTTGTCATCATTCCCCATGATCGTCTTGATGATTGGCTGAGTTTAAAACAACCACATCAAATGATTCAATTTATGCAAGGGTTTCCAGTTGAAGAGTTTGAATGTTCACATGTACCTAAGGCAAAAATAGCAAAACAAACACCTCAGTTAAATATGTTTGATCTTTTCTAAATAAAAAAGGTTTCTAAAAAGAAACCTTTTTATATATTTTATTAATCAACGAGCAAGATTTTTAAACATATGTTTTAAAATTTCCATCGTCTTTTCGATTTGCAACGGCGTTAATCCATCAAATGATTGCTCTAATATTACAGAGGTTAGATCATTAATTTTAGTGATCATTTCTGTACCCTTATCAGTAAGATAAACGCGGGTAATACGACCATCTTCTTTACATGAATAAGTTTCAATATATCCCTCATCTTTAAGGCGATATACGATCTTGGTGGTGGTAGACATTTTAGAAATCACCATGTCTGAAAGTTCAGACACGCTTGCATGTGGTTTGACATTCAATGCAATTAAAATACGACGGCGAGAGTTGTCTAAACCATACTTCTTAAGTACGTTATCGATATTTTGAACGTACTGTGCATTTACTTGAGAAATCCAGAAATAAGGAAAGTCTTCTAAGTTAAATGTTTCTGATGTAGGTAAAAAACGCGCATATTTTTTAGGCATTAAGTTATTTCCTATGCTTGTTACACAGAGTTGTTAGATGCAACTCCTAGATTCCATGAAATGTCTACAATTTATACGCTAGAAAAATGATTAAATCTAATTTTTCTAACATTCCATTTATAACAAATCTTCCTAAAAATGGTTGTATAACCATCTTTGCTTAGGATAGGGGTATCATCATGTAAACTACATAAAACTGTTATTAATGATGGTCTTACCTATCCATCTTACCCCAATTGTATTTCTACAGTGTTGCATTGTAGCTTATTTGTAGAACAAATGTATTGTAGAAAATAAATACAAATTATGACGTGACTTTTTTCTAAAAGATTCTGTCTAAAATGTCATATAGTTTTAAAATTATTACATTTGTAAAATAAAATAATCGAAAAAATAAATTAAATACATATATTTGAATTTAACATTTGGTTAAAAATTAAAATTCATAGTGCTGCTAAAAAAGTTGAATAAATACATTCTTTATCACATTTAATCACTATTAGTTAACTAATTTGCTTAAAAAGAATACAAATGTAGTTTTATTATTTAATTTTATATTGTTAAAAAATAATTCATTGTAAAAAACTTCTACTTAGTTATGTCATTTATAGTTTATGTAAATAATTGTAAATTAAAAAGGCGCATCTAAATAGGATTACAAATTTAGATGCGCAAAAGGGTAAAGCTGTGAGTTTAGGGATTACATTCTCAATTCTTTTTCTAATACAGGCCATAATTTCTGATGTGATTTTTTGAACATCAGCATATGTCCAATTTGTTTGTAACCATATTGTTGTGGTTTCAATTCAATCAAATTGGTTTTAGCATTAGGATAAAGTCTGAGTAAATCTTTAACATTTGCCTGTGTTGCGATTTCATCATCACTTGCCCAAATTGATGTAATCGGACAAACAATCTCTTGATGATAATCATCAAAAATACTTTTACCAATTGCATTCATGACATAACCAGGTTGACTACAAAATTCAGCCCATTGTTTTGCTACATTTTTAGGTAAATTTTCACCCATACCAATAAATTGTGTTGCGCCGTATCCTTTAATAGCACTGGATACTGGAAAAATGACATTAAACATTAATGGAGCAAGAAGTTTAGTTTTTCCTTTTAAGCCTTTTACATGACCTGTTGAACCAGCGATTGCGACAACTTTAGCAACTTTTTGATAGTCAGGATTGATTCCAAGTAATTGACCACCGGCACTATGCCCCAAAATAATCACTTGTTCAGCTTGAGCGCGGTTTAAGAGGGTTTCGATGGCTGCTGGGATATCCAATAAACCCCAATCATTAATACTGGCATTCGAATTTTTAAGTGCCCCATGTAAAGATTGACCTATTCCTCTAAAGTCAAAACTTAAGACCTTATAGCCTTGTTGATTTAACCATTCAGCAAATGAGTGATAAAAACCTTTGGTAATACCTGTTGCTGGACAAATTAGAATCGGAAATGGTTTAGTGGCATCGCTTGCTGGATAATACTGTGCTGCAAGCTGGTAACCATCTTTACAACTGATCCAAAATGATTCAAATGTAGTCATTTGAGAAATACTCTTGTCTGGACATATTTCCAGTTTATACAAGTTCCAAAAAGAAACCCGTTTAAAAAATGACTTAAAAGTCAAATTTTATGTAATATAGCTATTTTTGGAAAAACCATTTGGGGAAAAGGGAATGTTAATTTTAACGAGTGCAACCAAATTGGCGATCATTTTTAGTGGAATATTTCTTTGGGTAGGGATGCTAACTGGCGTTTGGAAGTATTATCAAATTAGAAATACAGAGCTTGCACGCGCACATTATTATGTCGATATTGCACATCGCAGTAGTTTGCTTTATGCCGCTGCGAGTTTAATCTTGGCTGTATTAAGTTATTTTACAAGTTTATCGGATAGTTTGAGTCTATTTTGCGTTGTGGCGAATTTATTCTTTTTCTCAATGTCAATTTTGGTTTATATCATTCATGGAATGCTAAAAGATACAACGAATCAGTTTAAGCAACCGCATAAGTTAGGGCAGTGGTCGATTCCAAGATGGTGTATGACATTTTTAATGTTGAATTTAATAATAGTCGAATTAGGTGCTACGGCAATATTATTATTAGGAACAATCTTAAAATTTACCAGTTAGAAAAATGGATGATTACTCATCCATTTCTTTTATTAAAAATTCTTTTGGCGTTCAGCACTTATCTGTCGAAACTTTCGATCAATAATCCCCCACGTACAAAAGGTTAAAGACACGATTAAAGCGTATGCAAAATATTCAGGTTTTAAGTTACCCTTAATAGTGCCTTGCAATAACAGCGTCGCCATTAAGGCAAGTGTCGTAATTGCATATACGATGGAATCATTGGTCTTTAGAGTGTCAATGAAGACTTGCTTGTTGAAATGTAATGAGAACATCTCCATCCCTCCTTGAGTAGTGATGACAAAACCTAATCGTTTTTGTCAGAATTAATATTAAAGTTGTACTTTGATTTTTTCAGTATTTCAATAGCTAATTTGACTATTTTTTAAATAAATTTATGAATGTATTGATTTCTATGTAGATTGAATATTTTTTGGGTGTATTAAGGTTATTTTTATTATGAATAGTGGTGTGGGTTTTTTACAATTTGAAAAAGTTGCTGAAAAGATGCCTTTATTATTCAGTTCAAATACAGTGTGAATAATACGGGTAGAGGTAGATACAAATAAGATAAAAAATAATTTGTCGTAAACAAAAAATGTAAGTTGGATAAAAGAACATTTTTTGTATAGCTAAAATTATGTCTGGGTAAAACATCATTTTAACGACAAATCATTTTAATTGTGAGAAGCAGTATTGCTAGAGAATCGATCTACAGCAATTGCGATAACGAGTACAACCAATGAAGGCAATAACCAAGCAAGGTTCTGTTCATTCAACGGTAAATTATTAATGAATTGAGGGAGTTGTTCAGAGAATCCAGCCGCTTTGAGTGCTTCGATAATGCCAAAAAGAAAAGCAATAGCAGTAACAGAACTCACGACAGTTGAAGGTTTATTCCAATATTTCCAGAAAAAACTCATCATAATCACAACAATCGCTGGTGGATAAATTGCACTTAACACTGGAACAGAGAACGCAATTAGTTTTGTTAAACCTAAATTAGAAATTAATAATGAAAATCCGATTAAGATAAACACTAATAATTTATACGGTAACCCTGTTAATTCAGTGAAGTATTCTGCACATGCACAGGTAAGACCAATTGCAGTTACCATACAGGCTAGAAAAATCAAACCAGCTAAAAACAACGAACCTAGATCACCGAAAGCGTGTTGTACATAAGCATGCAGAATCACAGCACCATTCGCCGCATTCGCGGCAACTTCATGGCTACCTAAGCCAAGTTTAAATAGGCTTATATATACTAGCGTTAAACCTACGCCAGCAATTAAACTCGCGATAATCGCATATTTAGTGATCAGTTTTGAATCTGTCACTCCACGAGACTGAATCGCTTGAATAATCACAATACCGAAGACTAAAGCACCCAAAGTATCCATAGTTAAATAGCCGTTTACGAAGCCTTCAGAAACAGGACTAGTCACATACTTATGGATTGGTGGAGAAATATAGCCAGTAGGGATAAGAATTGCTGCAATACCAAGAATTGCAAGAGCAGCAATTTTTAAAGGAGCTAAGACGTGACCTACTGTATCTAACAATTTATTCGGATAAAGCGAGATCGCAGTGACAAGTGTAAAATAAATAACACTATAAATCAGTAGACTGCTATTTGAGGTACCAAAATAAGGAGCAAATCCTATTTCATAAGAAACAGTTGCAGTACGTGGTGTGGCAAATAATGGTCCAACAGACAAATAACAGACAATCGTGAGGAGTAGGCTAAAAAAGCGTCCAAGTGGTGAGCTGATAATTTCAATAGAGCCTTGCATACGAGACAAAGCCATAATGGTAATTACAGGTAGACCGACTGCGGTAATCAAGAATCCAAAAGCAGCGAGCCAAACATGCTCACCTGCTTGTTGCGCAACGATAGGGGGGAAAATAATATTGCCAGCACCGATGAAGAGTGCAAAGGTCATGAAACCGAGAGCAATAATATCTCCTGTACGAAGATGGTTCATAAAAGGGAGGTATAAAATAAAAGTGCGAATTCTAGAACAAATTTGTAGTCATTTGAAACTAATTTTATGTGAAATTTGGTTTATTTTTGTCTAATAAGAACTGATTAAAATCATATAATTAGCATTGGTAAACTTAATCTATTGAAAAGATTTTAAAAGTAAAAAATATAGCCCTTTATACTTTTTTACTATGATGCTGATTGAAATTAAATGTAAAATAAAAGCAACCGTTCAATCTTAAAATGATTGAAGATTTTTGTACGACAGCGTACAACTGTTGAAATACGAGATGCAGTACAAAAATGAATCTGCATGTTGCATTAACCTATATTTAAATAAGGAAAATCTCGAATGAGAGCTTCTACTGTGACGATTAAATCTGAGCAAGATATTGAGAAATTACGTATCTCAGGACGTTTAGCGGCACAAGTACTAGAAATGATTGGTGATTATATTAAGCCCGGCGTTTCAACTGAATATTTAGACGATATTTGCAACGACTATATCGTAAATACTTTGCAGGTGATTCCAGCCAATGTGGGCTATCACGGTTTTACAAAGACCACATGTATCTCGGTCAATGAAGAAGTGTGTCATGCAATTCCTTCCGCGAAGAAAATTTTGCAAGAAGGCGATATATTAAATATCGATGTTGCTGTAATTAAAGATGGTTATTTTGGGGATACCAGCCGCATGTATTTTGTGGGTGAGCCGAGTTCAGAAGCCAAGAAACTGGTGGAAACAACTTATGAAGCCATGCTTGCAGGGATTCATACGGTAAAACCGGGTGCGACACTCGGTGATATTGGTTATGCAATTCAATCCGTTGCGCAACGTGAAGGTTATAGTATTGTCCGAGAATATTGTGGTCATGGTATTGGTCGTATCTATCATGAACAGCCGAATATTTTGCATTATGGTCAAAAAGGACAGGGCATGACCTTGAAAAAGGGTATGGTATTTACGATTGAACCGATGGTGAATGCTGGTAAACGACATGTGAAAGAACTGAATGACGGATGGACTGTGGTGACACAAGATAAATCCTTATCAGCGCAATGGGAACATATGGTTGTTGTTACTGATGATGGTTTTGAGTTGTTAACACCTTGGCCAAACGGAACAGGACACTATCCAGCGGTTTAATGTATTTTAAAAAGAGCTTGAATGATTCAAGCTCTTTTTTTAGTTGGTGATTCTGTTAATTGTTCTACTAAATAATCGATAAAGACTCGTACAGCGGGTAATAGACCTCTACGTGACGGATAAACGGCATGGAAAATACCATGTGGGGCAGTCCATTCAGGTAAAACTTTGACCAATTGCCCTGATTTTGTGAAATCTTGTGCAATACTATCTGGTAATAAAGCAATTCCACAGTTTTGACTTGCCAATTCCGCGAGCATTAACAAATTTGAACCCATAATGACAGGATTTACTTTAATTTTCTTTTGTTGATTTTCAGGTCCAAATAATAAAAAGTGTTGATCTAAATGTTCTTCGGACATACTGATAATACGATGCTCAGATAATTGTTCTGGCGTTGTTAAATGACCGAATTCATTTAAATAAGCTTGACTAGCAAATAGACGTTGTTCAATTGCTGTAAACTGACGCAAAACTAAATTAGGGTCATCGTCTAGCTTAGAGCGAACACGTAAGGCGAGATCAACGCCTTCGTTGATTACATCAATTCTGCGATTGCTTACCATCATTTGAACCCGAACTTCAGGGTACTTCTTTAAAAAGCTCGGTAATATTTTCGCCATTTGATTTTGTGCAATATCAACTGGAACACTGACTTTAATTACACCGCGAGGTTCGCTGCTTAAGTGATTGACAACATCATGTGCAGCTTGAGCGGCATTCATCATCACTTGAGCGTGACGATAAACATCCATACCAATATCGGTAACGGCAAAGTGTCGTGAACTACGTTGAATTAAGCGTACACCCAGCTGTTCTTCAAGATTATAAACTCTGCGACTTAATTTGGATTTAGGAATATCAGTTGCTCTTTCAGCCGCACTAAAACCACCATGTTCGATAACAAGGGCAAAGCAATAAAAATCATCTAAATCCGTTAGCATTACGCTATAAACTCCAGCTTTTGTGATTAGGGTGAATCATTATAAAAGAGATTATTAAACATTTTGGAGTAATAATAAATCTCGAACCTGTTGGTATTCTTTCAAACGCTCAAAATCTTTGACTGTTGGTGATTGAATCCGAGATAAGTCCATATTGTCATTGATATCTGCTAATTTAACAACACGTGCGATTGGATTTTGTCGCGCTCGTTGAGCTGCTTCTAGACGAGTTTCTCCTTGTTTTTTAGTAAGCGCGACGATTGCGTCAATGATATGCTCTTGAAAACCGAATTGGTATAAATCTTCAATCGTTGTTTCTGTATCTTCTAAAATATCATGTAAAACGGCCACAATTTTATGTTCAATTGTAGGAACATTTAACATGACTCTTAATGGATGCAATATATAAGGAGCATTTGCTTTATCTACTTGTCCTTCATGTTGTTTTGCAGCTAGTGAAATCGCTTGTTCAAGTGTTGCCATAATTTAAATCCCTGTTATTCGAATGGATTCACAGATCGTATTCTTTTAAACTAAATCCAAATTTTCTATGCTTTAAAATTATGTCATACCAACTTATAAACGTTATCGATGCGACTCAAAACATTGCATGTCCATATTGTCATCAAGCTGTTTTAGATTGGGAACAGGAACAGTATATTCAGCCGTGTGAGCATACATTATTCATGGCAATGGATTTAGGTTTTGAATTTATTGCTGATCGTTTTGAAGAAGTTCTACCACAGTCGGTTGATGAAATTCATGAAGATCCAAGTATGAATATTTATAAGACCATCACTCAGGCGAACTATCCAAATCTACAAATTTATAAAGCCGATTTAGGGGTAGAAGGTATGTTTCGATATGTTGGTTTTAGCTTAAACTAAAACTGATTGTAATAAAAAAGCCAATCATTTGATTGGCTTTCATTTTTTAGCTTATGCTTCAGGAGCAGGGCTATACTGTTCAACTAATGGTTTTAACTCACCATTTTGGAACATTTCAAGCATGATATCGCTACCACCAATGAGCTCGCCGTTTACCCATAATTGTGGGAAAGTAGGCCAGTTAGCAATTTGAGGTAATGTTGTACGAATATCTTGATTTTCCAAGATATTTACATAGGCAAATGGGCGACCAATTTGGCTAAGTGCTTCAACTGCACGTGCAGAAAAACCACATTGCGGAAATTGTGGAGTGCCTTTCATGTAAAGTAAAACAGGGTGTTTCGCAATTTGATCACGAATTAACGCTACTGTATCACGCGCTTGTTCCGTCATAGATAGATCCTCAACTAATCTTCGTAAATTATATACTGAAAAACAGTTTTGCGGCTATTGCTAAAGATTTTTCTTATATAAATGTGAGTTTGAGCTTTCAATCTACTCAAGTTTTTGCTTATATAACTTTTTTCACCACAACTAATGATAGATTGAGTTTGTTATGACTAATATCACTCTTGCTCCTGTGCAACCTGATCAACCATCACATCTTATGGCAACTTATGGTCGCCAAGCGATCAGCTTTGTACGAGGACGAGGGGCGTATTTATATACAGCGGATGGTACGGAATATTTGGATGCCTTAACAGGTATTGCTGTTTGTGGTTTAGGGCATGCACACCCAGTGATTGCGGAAGCGATTGCGGAGCAAGCTGCAACTTTAGTGCATACCAGTAACTTATTCGAAATTCCTTGGCAAACTGCTGCAGCTCAAAAACTTGCACAAGTTTCTGGAATGGAAGAGATTTTCTTCTCAAACAGTGGCGCTGAGTCAAATGAAGGTGCGATCAAAATTGCACGTAAATTTGGTTCTAAACAAGGCATTAGCAATCCTAAAATTATTGTTGCTGAACAATCTTTTCACGGTCGTACTTTGGCGACCTTATCTGCGACAGGCAATAAAAAAGTTCAAGAAGGTTTTGCGCCTTTGGTTGAAGGCTTTATTCGTGTGCCATTTGGTGATGTTGAAGCGATTCAAGAAGCAGCCATCAATCATCCAGATATCGTTGCAATCTTGATTGAACCGATTCAAGGTGAAGGTGGTGTCAATACAGCACCGCAGGGTTTTAGTTACCTCGAGGAAGTTCGTGCTTTGTGTAATCAGCATAATTGGTTAATGATGCTTGATGAAATTCAAACAGGGAATGGACGTACAGGTAAATACTTTGCTTATCAACATACGAACATTATTCCTGATGTCATGACCACTGCGAAGGGTTTAGGAAATGGTTTCCCTGTTGGTGCAGTAATGACACAGGGTAAAGCGGTAGGCTTACTCGGTGCAGGCAGCCATGGTTCAACATATGGCGGTACAGTACTTGGCTCACGTGTGGTTTACACTGTACTTGATACGCTTGAAAATGAAAATGCCGTTGAAAATGCAGCCGTAGTTGGAGCCTATATTGTTGATCAACTACGAGCTCAATTGATTGAACAAAATGTACAGGTGCGTGGCTTTGGTATGATGATTGGTGTTCAATTACCAAAAGATTGTGCTGAACTAGTTGCTATTGCACGAGATCAATATAAGTTGATTATTAATGTTACGGCAGGTTCAGTGGTACGTTTATTACCACCTTTAAACATGACTCAAGCTCAAGCTGATGAATTTTTGAAGCGTCTTGTACCTGCAATTCAAGGCTTTTTAGCAGCGTAATGACGTATTAGTCGTGCAAAAAAAGGGCAATTTCAATTGCCCT
Source organism: Acinetobacter modestus (assembly GCF_014636095.1). Lineage (GTDB taxonomy): Bacteria > Pseudomonadota > Gammaproteobacteria > Pseudomonadales > Moraxellaceae > Acinetobacter > Acinetobacter modestus. The sequence goes on along the minus strand of NZ_BMDV01000001.1, from coordinate 141,726 downwards.
TTTTGTTGAGGCGATTAGCCTGAAATATATTGTTGAAGTTGTTCGATAAGAACGCGTTGATCTTCCATTGCAGCTTTGACTAAGTCACCAATTGAAATAAAGCCAACAAGTTTTTCTTTATCTAAAACAGGTAAGTGACGCAAATGGCGATCAGTCATTAATTGCAAGCATTCTTCAACTGTATTGTTTAAACCAACGGTGATGACTTTAGATGTCATAATATCTGACACGGGTGTCGTATTTGATGAACGCTCCATCAACGTCACTTTACGTGTGTAGTCACGTTCAGAGAAAATACCAACAAGTTTTTCATCTTCTGCAACAACTAAAGCTCCCACGCCTTTATCTGCCATAATTTTGATTGCTTCAAGTACAGTCGCATTTGGTGAAATTGTAAAAATTGATTGTACAGCTTTATTCTTGATGACTTGGGCAACGATTGTCATTGTTTATCTACCTCTGTTGTATTGTCATTTTCATTTAACTTAACGGTATTTTTTTTAATTGCAAAGCCCTAAATGCGCAACAATGATAACTTTCTCTTGTGAATGTCTAAAAAGTCATCATGATTGGTGGGCAAATCTATTACGCCATAACTGGTTCTGGCATAAAAAAGAAATGCTGCATTTGTTGTGTCGAAAGCTTGAATTTGCGATGCGAAGAATTAAATAGAGCAGGCTCTACTTGTAAACGCGTTAAGGTTGGTAATAGTGATTCATGAAAATCTTTTGGTGTAATTTTACGTGGTTTATAATTTTTCCAATTTGATTTTGCATAACGGTGTGCTTGTACGCCATTCAACCAAAATGGGAATACATGACCATCGTGATCGGACTTGATTGCCCAACCTTGATGATATAAACCCCAAAGTACGCCACAATACATCATTGTTTTTAGAATTGAAATTTTAATCATCAACTCGCGTGATACTGGTTGGAAATTATTAAAACGATACATGTTCGTAAACTAATTTTATTTAAACTCATGTTTAATTATAAGAAATTTATATGGCATTTATGTTTAAACAATTGATCTAAATCGTAAGCAAATATTCTTTTGGGTCAAAATATCATCTTGATTATTCAATCTTTGCATCAGATAAAAGCAATTCAGAAAGACTCTAGAAATAATTTTTTTATTAAAGTTAACACTACCAGAGCAAATCAAAGCTTTGATGCAGCGCAACTTAGATCGTGTGAGGGAGTGATGTTGTGCGTTTTTAGAAGGTATTAAAAAACGCCACCTGAGTGACGTTTTCTTATGCTTGCATTGTTGCCAATTTTTGCCAATATTGAGCTTTCAAAGAATCACGTTCTACTCGAAAACCTTGATAATACAGTTCCGCTAAAAATAATGCTGCTTTACCGTGACCTGCTTGAGCTACTTGTTCAAGCTCTTTCACTGCATCTAGAAAGTTTTTTTGCGATTGAATTGTATTTACTGCATTGGCATACACATGCTCTAGTTCATGTTGTGTAAAATGCTGAATCATATATAACTCCTTATTATAATTATGATTACTTCAGATTCTATTCAAAGATACTTTACTTTGAACTTAAGTCACTATAACTCTGAATTATGAAATAATTATGACAACATTACTTGAATTGTCAAATATATTGCGTGTCATTATGTAATTTGTAAGCTTACACGATTAAACACTTCTCGCAAATATTTTTAAGTAAAATCAAAGTGAAAATAATAGAAATAGATAAGGAGAATAATATGTCAAATGTAATTGATGGCTTCAGCTTTGATGTACCACCAGCAGAAAGCCAAATTATTGCTTTAGCTCATCATCACCGTAAATTACTCGATGAGGCAATCTTTCATCAGGAGATTCACTTAGGTGACTATTGTTTAGCACAGCGTAAAAGAGTTTACGATTTCGCAAGTCATTTAAGCCCTGAACAAAAAGATCGGTTTTATGATATTTACAATGGCGAGTTGAAACGTATTGCTGATGATGATGATTTACATCCAGCTGATGCTGAAAGTGGTGTTGGTATGTTTGCTATATTTTTGACACTCGTGATTATTGCATTCATTTTATATTTCGCCTTTGTCCGTTCGCTTATGAGTTGATTAATGCCATATGAGCGTTCAATAAACTTACTAGTGGTGAATTATTGAACGCTACACTTGTTCTCAGCGAGCTAGACACATACACTACATCTAATTCGAGGTAGATTATGCTGTCTATAATTTCTAAACATAAAGTTCTACAATCCAAATTGGGGTTGAAAATTGACCAATTTTATAATGCTTTGGTCAGTATCATTATTTTGTCTATTTTTATCCTTGCATTTTATGCATTGAAACGTCCTGTCAATCCTTTGCAATATCAACAAGTGCTTCAGTTTTCACAGCAGGCCAGTCATCCTAAAACACAACAAATGGCAGTACATATACTGGAAAATTCTCAGATTCGCCGTGAAGATTATTTAAAGCTTTTGAACGCTTATCAATTTGAATCTAGTCGAATCAAAGAGTATCCAGCGATGGCACAAGAAGATGAGTAAGTTTTAATCGACTCATTTCTATTTATAAATGAACAGTTTGCCTTAGTCAGGAAAAAGAAATCAATTTGTGCTAGACTGACCATCTTTTAAAAAAGCTGCTTTTTTTCTCAAGGAATCGACATGCAACAGCAATCGAATATGCAAAATAAATTCTTGATAAATGCCGATATCGGAGATGACGATGTCACATTACCAAGTTTACCTGCTGTCGATGTTCCCATTATTGAGCCAGTAGCTAAAAATACTGTTGAAACGCCATCACCTGTAGTTGTGGAAGAAACATCTGTTCCTGCTGTTACAGAAGAAGCCAAGTCAACGGGTTTCTTTGGTCGTATGAAGGATGGTTTGACTAAAACACGCCGTAGCTTTACGGATGGTATGGTCAATATCTTAATTGGTGGCAAAGAAATTGATGATGAGTTATTAGAAGAAGTTGAAGAACAGCTACTCATCGCCGACATTGGTGTCGATGCAACCAAAACTATTATCGCGAATCTTACTGAAAGAACTGCGCGTGGAGATTTAATTTATTCGCATGCGCTCTACAAAGCATTACAAGAAGAGTTGGTTGCATTACTTGCGCCACGTGTAAAACCATTACATATCGATCCAAATAAATCGCCTTATGTGATTTTAATGGTGGGTGTAAATGGCGTAGGTAAAACGACGACCATTGGTAAATTGGCTAAACGTTTACAAGGTGAAGGTAAAAAAGTCATGCTTGCGGCGGGTGATACTTTCCGTGCTGCAGCGACTGAGCAACTACAAATTTGGGGTGAACGTAACGATATTCCAGTTGTCGCTCAGGGGCATGGTGCTGACAGCGCGTCGGTTATCTTTGATGCTTTTGAAAGTGCGCGTGCAAAGGGTATTGATGTTCTTATCGCAGATACAGCAGGTCGTTTGCAAAATAAATCAAATCTTATGGAAGAGTTGAAAAAAGTTAAACGTGTGATGCAGAAGATTGATGCAACTGCACCGCATGAAATTATGTTAATTGTAGATGCGGGGACAGGCCAAAATGCAATTAACCAAGTACAACTGTTTGATGAAGCAGTTGGCTTAACGGGTATTACGATTACTAAACTTGATGGTACAGCGAAAGGTGGTGTGTTATTTAATATCGCGAGCCGGACCCATGTGCCAATTCGTTATATTGGTGTCGGTGAAAAGATTGATGATTTACGCCCATTCTCAGCAAAATCATTTGTTGCAGCATTATTTGAAACTGATAAGTAATTAGTTTATGTTAAAGGGACTCCACTCAATGTGGAGTTTTTTTATAGTTCAAAAATAGCATTGTTTCAAAAATAAAACGATCTGTCATATTTTTTAGACTATTCCTAAAAAATGTATCGTTATACACTACCTTCAATCCAAGATAACGCCTTAAAGGTATAGTAGGAATAACAACATGAGTAACTTTCTAAATAGCATTAAATCACGTCGTACCATTTATGCAATTGGTAAAAATCTTACAGTTGACCAAGCAACGATTGAAGAAACAATTCGCGAAGCAGTAAAACAAAGCCCATCATCATTCAACTCACAAACTTCACGTGTTGTAACTTTATATGGTGAATCACACCATAAATTTTGGGAAATTGTTCGCGAAACTTTACGTAAAATGGTTCCTGCAGAAGCATTTGCAAATACCAGCGCGAAAATTGATAGTTTCTCAGCAGGTTTTGGTACAGCGTTATTTTATGAAGATCAAGATGTTGTAAAAGGTTTACAAGAGCAATTCGCACTGTATGCGGATAACTTCCCAGTTTGGTCTGAACATTCAAGTGCGATTGCTCAGTTCGCAACATGGACTGCATTATCTGAAATTGGGGTTGGTGCATCATTACAGCACTATAATCCAATCGTGGATGCCGAAGTTGCTGAAACTTTTGATATTCCATCAAACTGGAAACTACGTGCCCAGTTAGTATTCGGTTCTATTGAAGCAGCTGCTGGCGAAAAAACCTATATGGATGATGCTGCACGTTTTAAAACTTTTAACTAAGTAAATATACGTATCACTAAAAAGAGCACTCAATGTGCTCTTTTTTTATTTAAGGTTTGTATTCGCCAAAAGAACTATGGCGCTTAGCATTAAAACTAATGTATATATCTTAAAAAAGCCAAATTGTTGGAATAGACAGTTTTGTTTTATGTCATAAAATGGTCATAATCGCAGAGCATAGTGCTTACGATTTCATAAATTGTTTATATCGAGAAGAGTCTAATGTCTTTAAGAGTTGGTGTTGCTGCTTTCGGGTTATTATTGAGTAGTTCAGTTTTTTCAGCAGTCACAATCACTGCACCTGAAGAAATCGTGATTCTTGCGGTAAATGGTCAAGAAGTAAATAATGGTTTAATTCCTTCAAAGAAAAATAACTATCAAGTTGATCCTGGGAACTTAACGGTAAATGTTCGTTACCGTGAATATTTTGAACACTTAAATGGTGAACACGATATTGTGAAATCTGGTGTGGTAACAATTCAAACAGCAGATCTAAAAGATAATCTAACTTATAATTTGGCACTGGTAAATGCTCCAAAAGACTTTAATGAAGCAAAAAAATTTGCTGAACAGCCTACGGTTGCTTTATATGATCAAAGCAAAAAACTTGTAGTACAGCAAACAGGTGCAAATAATGAAGCTCAACCGTGGTTTTCAGGTAACAGTTTGCTAGGTCGTACTTTAGATTTAACGCAAAAAAACAAAAATAATGTCGTGAATCAACCTGCACCCGTATATGTAGCTTCGACAACAAATGTAGCACCTGTTGCTGTAACAGCAACAACGGTAGTATCGGGCAATATAAAAACCACAGATCAGCAACTAGTAGAGTTGTGGCAAAAAGCATCGAAAGCTGAGCGTCAAAAATTTATGGCGTGGTTAGCAGGGCAAACGAACTAATTGCTCCACTGTAAAAGAACCGATGTTATCATCGGTTTTTTATTGAGCGTATAAAATAGAAATGTCTTTAAACATTAGAAATGCAAATATTGATGATGTAGCGCAATTGGTTGAATTAATCAATTTGGCTTATCGGGCTCAATCTGACCGAAGTTGGACCACTGAAAAAGCATTTGTAGATGGAACACGGATTACCAATGAGCAACTGAGTGAAGACTTGAACCGATCAAATTTTAAACTGTTTGTTGGCGAGAATGAACAAGGTTTGTTAGTTGCTTGTATTGGACTCAGTCTTGATCATAACTCTGTTGAAATTGGAACTTTTGCGATTGATTCATCGGTTCAAAACTTAGGATATGGCAAACAAATGCTCAATTATGTTGAAGCATATGTTGCACAGAATTGTTCGAAAGTTCGACATTTAATTATGTATGTTTTGGATGTTCGCTCTGAGTTAATCGCATATTATCAGCGTCGTGGTTATCAGATTACAGGTCATATAGAGCCTTATCCTGTAAATGCAAATGTAGGTCAGCCGTTGGTGCCAATTCAGTTAATTGAAATGAAAAAGGTAATCTTATAATCTATTGGTTAAAATTTTTACTATTCAATATTTTAAATTACATTGTAATTACTTTGTGCATTATTAAATGATGATTCTAAACGACATAAAAAGAGGAAGCCATGCTTCCTCTTTTTATTTGATTTGTTAAAGATTAATTACCAATCCAAATATAATAACCTAAGACCATCAAAGGCCATGCAATATAAGGACTAAATAACCATTTCCATAACCAAAATCTTGGTATAAACCCAACACCATGAATAAAACCGCCAGAAATGCCGACCATGACGAGCATCAGCATACTGTGGTTATAGTGACCATTAGCATCTAACATTAATGATGGGTGTACCAATAAAATAGCAGCAAGTGGCAATGCCAACAAAAACGAAACGGTCATTGCAAGCACTTGAGCTTTACTATTCTTCGGTGTTGTCATTGCTTCAGCCATTTTATTATTCCTCATCTAAATCTTGATGGTGTTCGATATAGAGCGCACTGAGTACACCTGCGAAGCATGCCATCAAAATGCCTAGAATCCATGCAAAATACCACATTTCACATCTCCTCATTAGTACAAACTATGTGAATTTTCTTCAATGTGTTTGTTAGTGATGACACCCCACATTTTGTAATAAGACCAAGAGGTATAGATCAAAATGAGAGGAACAAAAATACAAGCAGCAACAGTCATTACACCTAGAGTTTTGTGACTAGAAACAGCATCCCACATAGTTAAACTTGATGTTGGGTCGATACTTGATGGCAATAAGAATGGGAATAATGCAAAACCAGCAGTTAAGATTGCACCCACAATCATCAGACTCGTACCTGTAAAACTTGCAGCTGCCTTACGTTTTCCAGCACTAAGAATAACCAATAATGCACCTAGGATTGCAACAATTGGTGCAGCCATAGTAATTGGATAGGTTGAGTAGTTATTCAACCAACCATGGTTTGCATTTGTTACAACTTCTTTTGCAAGTGGGTTTAATGCAGCATTAGTATTAACCGCAGTAGCATAACTATAGCCTGAGATATTTCCAAAGAATAACCAAGCGCCAGCCGCTAAGAAACATACAAGGAATGCGATTGCCATAATTTGAGTTGCTTTAGCCGAACGGTTATGTAGATCACCATCAGTACGAAGCATTAACCATGCACCACCGTGAGCAGATAACATTGATAAACTCACAATACCGCAAATCAGCGCAAATGGATTCAATAATGCAAAGAAGCTGCCTGTGTATTGAGAACGTAAGGTATCGTCTAAGCTAAATGGTACGCCCAAAAATAAGTTACCAAATGCAACACCGAATACTAGTGCTGGTACAGCACCACCAATGCATAGACCCCAATCCCAAGAAGTACGCCATTGGGTATTTTCTAATTTAGAACGGTAGTCAAATCCAACAGGTCTGAGGAATAGCGCAAATAGAACGAGTAGTAATGCCCAATACATGCCAGAGAACGCGACAGCATAAACCATTGGCCATGCGGCAAAAAGTGCACCACCAGCGGTAATAAACCAAACTTGGTTACCATCCCAGTGTGGTGCAATCGTATTAATTGCAGCACGTCTTTCAGAATCAGTTTTACCTACAAATGGCATCAGCGCCATTGAGCCCATATCAAAACCATCAGTGAGGGCAAAGCCAATCAGTAATACACCAACCAATACCCACCAAATAATTTTTAGGAGTTCATATTCGATCATGATTGAGCCTCCCCAGTTTTTGCAGCTAGTTTTTCAAAATGATATTTACCAGTGTGCAATGAACTTGGACCTAAACGAGCAAATTTGATCATTAAGTACATTTCAATAATGAGAAGTACTGTATAGAACGCAGCAAGTGCAATAATTGATCCCCATACGTCACCTGTACTAACACTTGATGCAGAGAGGTGTGTAGGCAAGATCTCACCAATAGACCACGGTTGACGACCACCTTCAGCTACATACCAACCTGTTTGAGCTGCAATCCAAGGAAGAGGAAGCGCAAATAGAGCGTATTTAAGTAACCAAGGTTTGTTCTCTGCATTGCGTTTTGCAACTGCCCAAGTTGCTAAGATGAATAGCAATAACATGAGGAAGCCAGAAGCAACCATCGCACGGAAAGAGAAGAACAATGCAGCTACGTTTGGAATTGTATCTTTAGTTGCTGCTTTAATATGATCCTCAGTTGCATCAACAACATTTGGAGAATATTTTTTCAATAACAGACCATAACCTAAGTCTTTTTGATTTTTCGCAAATGAAGCCATAAGTTCAGGTGAACGATCACCAGCACGAAGCTTTTCTAACTCACTATAAGCCACCATACCGTTACGGATACGTACTTCGTGTTCTTTCATCAGATCATGTAAGCCAGTGACTTGTTTGTCTGTAGAACGTGTTGCAATGATACCCATAACATATGGAATCTTAATTGCATAATCTGTACGCATCTCATGTTGGTTAGGAATACCAAATAATGTAAATGCAGCAGGTGCAGGTTCAGTGTGCCATTCAGCTTCGATTGCAGCGAGTTTAGTTTTTTGAACATCGCCTAGCTCATAACCTGATTCGTCACCGAGTAAGATTACAGATAAGCTTGATGCTAAACCAAAGATTGCAGCAATCGCAAAAGAACGACGCGCAAACGGCAAGTCACGTTTTTTTAGTAAATAGTAACTTGAGATTGCAAGAACAAAAATCGCGCCTGTTACATAACCAGCAGAAACGGTATGAACGAATTTAACTTGAGCAACAGGGTTGAAAATCAACGCACCGAAGTCTACAAGTTCCATACGCATGGTTTCATAGTTAAATGCGGCACCAACAGGGTTTTGCATCCAACCATTTGCGATGAGAATCCACAAGGCTGACATGTTAGAGCCAATCGCCACTAACCAAGTTACACCTAAGTGTTGAACTTTAGAAAGACGATCCCAGCCAAAGAAGAATAGACCAATAAAAGTCGATTCTAGGAAGAAAGCCATTAAGCCTTCAATTGCAAGCGGTGCACCAAAGATGTCGCCTACATAGTGAGAATAATAAGCCCAATTGGTACCAAACTGGAATTCCATCGTTAAACCAGTAGTTACACCTAAGGCAAAGTTAATCCCGAAGAGTTTCCCCCAAAATTTGGTCATGTCTTTGTAAATTTCTTTACCAGAAATCACATAAGTGGTTTCCATGATGGCAAGAATAAAAGCTAGACCTAAAGTTAGAGGGACGAAAAGAAAGTGATACATTGCGGTCATTGCAAATTGGAACCGCGAAAGATCGACCACGCTTTCAGAAATCATCAACGTGTCTCCTGAGTTTTGGACATATCGCCAGCAATACGCTCGGCAACTTCATTGTTAAAATCTTTTGGAATCGTTGGGGCATCAAACCAGATATGTTTAATCACCATGAGAAGCACAACTTTAATAATAAGAATGATTGTGATTTCTCTGATTAATCTTCGATTTGGATCTTGAGAACTCATGTTCATAGAACTTCGCCTCATATTTAAAAAAACATGTAAAACATTATTAAATAAAATTCATTAAAAATAAACCTTTAAAGGCTTTAAAATGAATTAATGTAATATTATTTATAAAAATCAATTGATTATGTAAATTTTGATCAAATTTTGAAAATATTATTATTACCCAACTAAAATAATATGAATTAATTTAAAAAACTGATTAAAACAGTTGTATTTATATTTTTAAATCTGATTAAAAAGGTTTGATTTATAATTAATTTAAGCAAAATTAAACCAACTAAAATAGTATGAATATAAAAAATATAATATTTACAATCATTTAAGGAATTGATTACATAATTAAGTAATTTTTATAATGGATTCTGCATAAAACCTAGTGTATTGGTAGAGTTTGGTTTAAAAAATGTGTGAAATATCATCCTTCATTTTGGTCTGAAAGTTAGATCAATAGATTGATGAAAATGGAAGAGGGGATTGCAATATTTATAAATTTTCTTTTTGTAACATATTGTAACTTTGAGTTGGGTGATCAAAATTTATAACTAAATAGGTCTTAGTCTGCGGTAAATAACTTATTGGAGATAGAGATTTTTTTTGCAATATAGTGAGAATTTGATTTTTGGCTGATCAACAGTACTTGTGATTGTAATTCTAATTCACCGTATTCTGGTTCAACTTGCACGTAATACAGTTGACCAAACTCATTTCGAACGCGTGCTTGAGCTGAGAAGCCTGGACGAGCATTACCCGTAGAAATTGTTGCTAAGCGACCCACTAAATTGATATGCGTATGCGTGACTTTAGGTTTAATTACTTGGTCAAGACAATGAATCATAAACACTGTAAAAAAGATGTCGATAATCAAAGCAGGAACAAAAAGATAGTAAGGCGAGATAAAGTAGTGTTGTAAAGCAAAAAATGAAAGCTCTAGAAAATAACCTGCAAAACTAAAATTGATGAGTAAAAATACAAATATTAAGTATTTAGAAAATTTTACATCTAATAGCGGTGAATTTAATAACCACTCTGGTGTCATTTTCTTTACGAGATGACTTGGACGTAACCCAATAAAAATACCAATTGTTTCTGCAATGCTGAGCAAAATCAAAGCCACTACGCTCATGTGAAATGGCATAAGGTAGTAATTTAAAAAAAACTCAGTCATCGCAGAATTCATGATCTAGGTATTAGTCAATATAAATACCACCATCAGAGTGTACTTCCAAATTTACTTTTTCAAGGAATTCACCTAGACATGGTCCTGAAACACATTCACCAGTTTCTACTGAGAATAATGCTCCATGAGTTGAGCATTGGATATACTCACGATCCTGATCTAAAAATTGATTTTCTAAATACTCAAGTTCAGTTTGCAAATGTGGGCAAACATTTTGATAAGCGTAAAAGCTACCATCCTTCTGAGTAATAAAGATTGTTGTTCCTTTCATGGTGTCATATGCACGAGACTCACGATCTGGGACTTCCTCAGTCATGCAAATTTTTTCCATTTTAAGCATATTCCTGTTGAGAATTTTTAAATTGTTCAAATAATTTGGCATAGTTTTCAACGGCTAAGCGTGGACCAAATTGTGCAACAACTTCACTAGAAATTAAAATAGCCACTTGAGCCGCAGCTTCTAAAGTTAAACCAGCGTTAATGGCATATAAGAATGCACCAGCAAAAGCATCGCCAGCACCGTTAGTATCAACGGCATGAACTTCGCGACCAGCAACGTGGAATTGTTGTTCAGGGTCAATGATGACTGCGCCATTTGCGCCTTGAGTGATGACAATATGTTGATTCTTTGATTTTAAAACTTCAATAGCTGCGTCAAGTGTTTCAGTATTACTGAACATTAGCGCTTCTTGTTCGTTACAGAATAACAAGTCAACGCCGTCATCTAATAATTCTTCTAGGCCTTGACGTGCATATTGCACCATTGCAGGATCAGACAGTGAGAGGGCGATTTTAACGCCATGTGCTTTGGCAAGTTCACGTGCTTGTTTAACCGCGACACGAGCAGTATCACTTGTCGATAAGTATCCTTCGATATAGAGCCATTTTGCAGCTTTTAACGGTTCAAAATCGATTTGTTCAGCAGTTAATTCAGCGGTAATGCCTAAATATGTGTGCATAGTACGTTCTGAATCAGGACTGATCAGAACCATACATGTGCCTGTTACACCTTCACTAATTGATTGTGCAGCGGTTTTAATACCTGCTTCATTTAAACCATTCAAGTAGATTGAACCTAGGTCATCATTACCTACACGGCATCCGTAAAAAGCTGTACCACCTAAAGCACTGAATGCAACAGTTGTGTTTGCAGCCGACCCACCACTTGCTTGACCTTTATAGTTTTGGGTGTCTTGTAATTGTTGATATAAAGCAGCTTGAGTTTCACCATCGGTCAACTGCATTGTGCCTTTTTGCAAAGCTTGCTGTGTTAAAAACTCATTTGAGACTTTAAATTCTTGGTCAATCAGCGCATTACCAATTGCAAAAAGATCAACAGTTGCCATGTTTGTCATCACATTAAAAAATCAAAAAACAAAGTTTACACTAATGCTCTGGATTACAGTAGTTTGTTGGAAAAATTAGCGTAGCTCTAAATAGTTAATTGTTGCGTTTATCTGTTTTAATTTTTATTTAAGCGGACCAATCAAGAATAAACATATTTAATAAAAAAAGAGCCGAAATTCTATGGCAATACTTCAGACGAAAACTTCTAGTTCACATGAACTTTTCTCAAAAGTTCCACAAGTTACAGCTTTATTCTGGGTGACTAAAATTTTTGCCACAACATTTGGAGAGACGGCTGGAGATGCGGTTTCCATGTCACTCAATCTAGGTTATTTGATTAGCACTTTTATTTTTGCTTTCATTTTTATTGCATTGGTTAGTTTTCAGATTCGTGCAAAAACGTACCAACCATTTCTATACTGGTTCACGATCATTGCGAGTACAACAGTTGGAACGACGTTGGCTGACTTTATGGATCGGTCTTTGGGGATTGGTTATATCGGCGGCAGTTCATTATTAATGTTGTTGGTCTTGTTGTCTTTATGGGTATGGTACACATCAGAAGGTAATATTTCGCCAGATACTATCAATAATGTTCGTACTGAATGGTTTTACTGGGTCACAATTACTTTTTCACAAACACTCGGAACAGCTTTGGGTGATTGGTCTGCTGATACTGCTGGTTTGGGTTATACAGGTGGAATGGCTTTATTTTCTGGATTGATTTTATTGCTTGTTGGTCTGCACTTTTTAACACGAGTATCAAAAACCTTATTATTCTGGGCTGCTTTTGTATTGACTCGTCCATTGGGCGCCGTAGTTGGAGATTTTTTGGATAAGCCACTCAGTTCTGGAGGGCTGAACTTGAGCCGTTTTACAGCTTCTATAGTATTGTTGGTGGTTATCCTTGGGTGTGTATATTGGTCGAAACACAAGCACACTTGCTTAAATCCAACGTAAATATTTTTATATTCGATGAAATCACAGAGAAAAAATGCGTTGAATTTTGGTTGGCGCATTTTTCTACAAAAACATACCAATTTACATGGATATCCATGTGTATTCTTCGGTAGACTCTCTATATTAAATTAGTGTTATTTAAATAGATAAATTGGAGATCACATGACTGTAGATGTTACTGAAAGCATTACTCAAACTATTCATCCCGCGTTTCAGCTATTACGTCAACACCATGTAGAAGCACTCGATATTCAAGTTTCAGAATATAAGCATAAAGTAACTGGTGCTGTTCACTACCATTTGGCCACAAATCACGATGAAAATGTATTTTTGGTGGCATTTAGAACTCAACCTATGGATTCTAAAGGAACAGCTCATATTTTAGAGCATACAGCTTTATGTGGTTCTGAAAAATTTCCTGTACGTGACCCATTCTTTTTAATGATTCGTCGTTCATTAAATACCTTTATGAATGCGTTCACAGCAGCAGATTGGACAGCTTATCCATTTGCGACACAGAATAAAAAAGATTTTCAGAATCTATTGTCAGTGTATTTAGATGCTGCATTCGCTGCAAATTTGAATCCTTTAGATTTTGCTCAAGAAGGGATTCGCATTGAATTAGAGAATGATCAAGCCGTTTATAAAGGTGTGGTGTTCAATGAAATGAAAGGAGCGATGAGTTCACCTACAGATCAGCTCTATCACCAATTGGCACATCATTTATTCCCTGAAACGACTTATCATTATAATTCAGGTGGTGATCCAAAAGACATTCCTGATTTAACCTACGAACAGCTTGTTGATTTTTATAAAACACATTATCACCCAAGTAATGCAGTCTTTATGACTTTTGGTAATCAAACTGCCTATGATTTACAGGAGCAGTTTGAAAAATTAGCATTAAATAAGTTTTCTCAGGGTACAACATTATATTCAAAACCTGAAAAACGTTTATTAGCACCAATAGAAGTGACTGAAAGCTATGCAGTTGATAGCGAAGACTTAAAAGATAAAACTTATCATGTGATGTCATGGTTACTCCCTGAAACCAGTGACATTAAATTACGTTTAGGCATGCGTTTAGTAGAAGGGATTTTATTAGAAAATTCAGCGTCGCCGTTGCGTCATTATTTAGAAACTTGTGGTTATGCACAGTCAACGGGTCCATTGATGGGAGTTGATGATAGTAACTTTGAAATGACGTTCTATTGTGGCGTACAAGGCTCGAATGAAGAACATGCTGAAACATTTAAAAATGGTGTTTTAGATATTTTGAAAGAGGCTGCTTCAAAACCAATTGACCGTGATTTGGTTGATGCGATTTTACATCAAATTGAATTACATCAACGTGAGATCAACGGTGATGGTACGCCTTATGGTTTAAGTCTTATTTTGAATGGTCTAGGTAGCGCAATTCACCACAATGATCCAATCCATGTTTGGGATGTGGATTCTGCAATTGAGCAAGTGAAAGAAGAATTGAAAGACCCAATGTGGTTGTCTAATTTAATTCAAATCCATTTGTTAGATAATCCGCATCGTGTACAAATGACCTTAGTGCCAGATGCGACCAAATCAGTAAAAGAGCAACAGGCTGAACAAGCACGTTTGGCTGAAATTACTGCTAATTTGACAGAAGATCAAAAAATTGAAATTCAGCAAAAAACTGAAGCATTAAAAGAACGTCAAGACACAGCTGATGATCTTGAGTTACTTCCTAAAGTTGGTTTGGAAGATGTACCTGCGGATTTACATATTGTTCAAGGTCAACTACGTGAGATTATTAGTAATGGTTTAGATACGCCACTAAATTTATATCATGCAGGTACGAATGGCATCTACTATCAACAAGTTTTGATTCAGATTCCAGACGAAATTGTACAGTCTCCTTATTTCAACTTACTTTCTATCTTGATGGGTGAGGTTGGCGCAGGTGAGCATGATTATTTAGAATTCCAACAAATCCAAACGGCTGTGAGTGGCGGTTTGGGGATGGGAGCATCTTTGCGTAGTAAAGTGGATGATAAAGATCGAATTAGTGCTTGGTTAACACTGACGACTAAATCATTGACTCAAAAGTTAGATTCTATTCAGTTGTTGAAACTTGCCTTTGAGCAGCTGCGTTTTGACGAAAAAGATCGCATTATTGAATTATTGCAACAACGTAAAACCCGTTGGCAGTCGCGCTTGTCTGGTTCTGGACATAGTTATGCAATGCAAATTGCTTCTCGTCAAATGAGTGCATTAGCTCGACGTGACTATCATAATACTGGTTTAGGCGCATTGAATTGGCTTACTCACTTAGTTAATAAGATTGATCAGGATGATACGGCTTATGAAGCTTTAATCGCTGAGTTACAAGCAATCCATCGTAAGTTATTACAAGCGCCTAAACAGTTTTTATTGGTTTGCGAAGAACATCAATCTGATCGTTTAGTTGAAGAGATTCAAAACGTTTGGGATAAACTGGCTGTCGATAAATCACCTGTAAGCTTAACCAAAGTTGAGCAAATTAATACAGAAAATGATGAGGCTTGGCTCATTCAGACAAATGTTCAATTCTGTTGCTCTGCTTATCAAGCCGTCGATGTTGCACATGCAGATGCAGCACCATTGATGGTATTGGCTGCGTATTTACGTAATGGTTTCTTACATAGTGCCATTCGTGAAAAAGGCGGTGCTTACGGTGGTGGAGCAAGTTATGATGGTAATGCTTGTTCATTCCGTTTTTATAGTTATCGCGATCCACGCTTAGTTGAAACATTTAATGATTTTGAAGCAAGTGTGCAATGGTTATTTAACGTTGAACAGCAACCATATCAACTTGAAGAGGCAATTCTTGGATTGGTCGCAGGTATGGACAAACCTGGTTCACCTGCTGGCGAAGCAATTACTGCTTGTTATGCATTATTGCATGCACGTACGCCAAAATTCCGTAGAGTTTTACGTGAGCGCTTATTAAGTGTGAATTTGGAAGATTTGCAGCGTGTTGCAAAACAATATTTATTGGAACAAAAACCAGTAAAAGCAGTCGTTGCGCCATTTGCTAAACGTGATGATCTACAAGCACTTGGATTTAATATTCAGCAAGTTAATTAAAATAAAAAGTTGGAGATATCTATGGCGTTCAAATCTTTTGAGCGGGGTCATTTGGAGCTTGGTGTCGTTATGACACTGAGCGCTTTGGCTAGTTCTATGGTCAATGCGCAGACAACTACACCTGCAGCACCAGCAACAGTAGAGGCTTGTGTCGCTTTGGCTTCAAATGCAGATCGTTTAGCTTGTTATGATAGCCTTTTTAAAGCTCCAACAGTGATCGCACCACAAGTTCAAGCAGCCGAACCAATTATTGCGGTAGCTACTCCATCGGTAGAAAACAAAAATGAAAAAGCTGAACCTACGACTTTGCGTGATAAGGTTGTTCAAAAAGTAAGTGATTTGCACATCTTAGGTGCTGCGCCTAAATTTGATCCAAATATTTCATTGTTAGATCGCCGTTGGGAACTTTCTGAAGAAAGTAAACTGGGGGTGTGGAATATTCGAGCTTATCAACCCGTTTATTTGCTGCCCGCATTTTGGACCAGTGATAAGAATGAATTTCCTAGTAGCCCCAATCCAAACAATACTGTTAAAGATCAACAAAACTTAACCTCGACAGAAGCTAAGTTTCAAATCTCTTTAAAAACTAAAGCTTTAGAAAATATTTTGGGTGATAATGGCGATTTGTGGTTAGGATATACACAATCTTCTCACTGGCAAGTTTATAATTCTGAAGAATCAAGACCTTTTCGTGAGACCAATTACGAGCCTGAAGCAAGTTTGATGTTTAGAACGAATTATGAAATTTTAGGTTTAAATGCGCGTCTGTTGGGTGTGACTTTAAATCATCAATCTAATGGTCGTTCTGATCCCTTATCACGTAGTTGGAATCGTGTAATTTTTAATTTAGGTTTTGAAAAGGATAATTTTGCCTTAATGTTACGTCCTTGGTATCGCGTCGAAGAAAAAGCCAAAGATGACAACAATCCTGATATTAAAGATTATATGGGGCGTGGAGACCTCACGGCATTCTATCGTCACGATGATAACGATTTTTCGTTGATGCTACGCCATTCTTTAAAAGGCGGTGATCGCTCGCATGGTGCTGTTCAGTTTGATTGGGCATTTCCAATTAAAGGTAAGTTGCGAGGTCATTTGCAACTATTTGATGGTTATGGTGAAAGCTTGATTGATTATAACCATCGTGCCACCTATGCAGGTTTAGGCGTTTCTTTGATGAATTGGTATTAAATGAGTTTAAATATTCCTGAGTCATTGCTTCGTCTTGAAGCAAATTGTGGCGTATTCGCACTCTGGTTGATCTTGAAGCAATATCATACACATATTGATATTGCTGACTTGATTCAATTATGTGGTCATGACCAGGACGAAGGAACGTTCACCATTGCATTGGCTGTTGCACTGAAAAAATTAGATTTTGCTGTCTCTTTTTATACTAATCCCGATCCAAATATCGATGAAAAAGAGAAACAAAGTTATATTGATGCGCAACGTCTTAATATTCCGATTCATGCTGCTTTAACGTATGCAGAGATTCAAAATGCTTTTGAAAATGGTAAGTTTGTCATTGTTTTTTATGACACTTTACTGGGTGTAGGGAATCAATCCTTGATTTATTCAATAGATGAGCAAGAGATTAGTTTCTGTGATCATTTTGAAGTGATGTCAAAAAGTGTGTTTGAACAACAACGCCAAGCTGATGGAATATGTAAGCAGGTGATTGTAGTTGACCAATATTCAGAGTTTTATCCGATCTGAATATTGGCATTTGCATGTTTCAAACGACTTTTCTTTGGTGTAGCAATCAGGTAGGCGAGTGTTAATGGTCCAAGTCGACCTGTGTACATCAGTAAGCTCAAAACAAATAAGCTACCATCATGCAATTCACCTGTAACACCTCGAGATAAACCAACAGTGCATGCAGCCGAAACAACCTCAAACATAAGATCTAAAACATCTAGTTTAGGTTCAAGTAAGAAAATTGTGAAACAGCCGATAAACACTAACATACCTGTAATTGCTGTCACTGCAAGCGCTTTATAGGTTGTTTCCTGCGAAACTGAATGATTGAAAATACGAATTTCTTCATTACGTCGTAGAAATGAGATCACACAAAGCAGCAATATTACAAAAGTACCAACTTTAATACCACCTGCGGTACTGAGCGAACCACCACCAATAAACATCAATAACATGGTAAGTAGTGCTGTGCTGTGTTCCATCGAACCTGTATCAATAGTATTGAATCCTGATGAACGAGGTACTGTAGCTTGGAACCAAGCATTCATGGCTTGTTCACCAATATTCATTGAACCTAAAGTAAATGGATTGTTGGCTTCTAAAAGCCAAATCAAAATAAAAGCCACAATATTTAGTGTCGCGATTGCACTGAGGATTAGCTTGCTATTCGGTGTAAGTTTACTCCAACGTTTATTTTGTTTAACGTCAATTAAAACAAGAAAACCAATTCCACCCAACGTATATAGCGTACTAATGGTTAAACAGATAAGATAATGACCTTGGAAATTTATTAAGCTGTTATTGAATAGCGAAAAACCCGCATTGTTGAATGCAGAAATACTGTAGAAAATTGAATAATATAATCCACGGTCAAAGCCATAAATAGGTATAAAAGAAGTACTTAAGATAATAACGCCAATCAGTTCAAAAAAAAGTGTATAAATCACTACACCTTTTGCCACAAACGTTACTTTAGATAAGCTGGTTTGACCTAAGCTATCTTGTGCCATCATTTGTTGTTTGAGCCCGAGTTTAGGCGCTAGACTTAAGGCTGCCAAAATAGCAAAAGTCATAAAACCCAAACCACCTGTTTGGATTAATAAAAGAATAATAACTTGCCCGAGATGATTAAAAGACTCATTTAAATTCACTACAGATAAACCTGTAATGGTTACAGCCGATGTTGCTGTAAATAAGGCATCCATCCAGCTCAAATTGCCTTTATTGGCGATGGGGAGTTTGAGTAATAGTGTTCCGATGATAATAAAACTCAGAAACCCAATCGCTAATAAGGAAGGTGGACTTAAGTTAAAAATTTTTTGAGTATTTATTTTTATATTCATTTTATACAAAACATCCTGAGAGCTTTCGGAGATGGCTGAGCGAGCCTTCTAAAATAAGTACGTCTCCAGCCTGTAGAGTAAAATTCACATCGGTTTCATATAGAATTTGTTGATCACGTTTAAGTAATAAAAGTTTGATATTGGGTTCTTGTTTTAAGATGCCTGATAAATTCACATGATTCAGCTTTTCTTGTACTGGAACTTTGACAATATAATGATCATCATCCAACGCCATATAACGGCTTACCATCGGATAATTTAAAGCCTGAGCAACCCGCACACCCATATCTTCTTCAGGATGAATAATTTTACTGACGTTTAAATGGGAGAGGATAGTGTGGTGGGCTTTAGTTTTGGCTTTAACGAGGATTTTATCCACCCCTAAATTTTTTAGATTTAAAACACAAAGAATACTGGCTTCAATATCTTCACCAATCGCGACCACGACGGCATCACAATTTTGGATATTTAGTTCCTCTAATACATGCTCATCAGTTGCATCTGCAATGACAGCATGGGTAATGCGATCAGCTAAGCTCTCTACATTTCGTTTAATGGTATCGATACCAATCACATCATGATTGAGCTTTGTGAGTTCTAAGGCAACAGTTGCTCCAAAACTCCCTAAGCCAATGACTGCAAACTGTGCCATAACTGTCCTTAACTAAATGATAAAAATGTCTTTTTATTCATTTTAAGATGGAATAGTTTTCTATGTGTAATGATTTTGTTTGCGATCACATATAAACATCAAGATTGTTAGATAAAAATAAAGCCGACATGATGTCGGCTTTAAATGATGAGGTGATTTATTTAAGGAAACGTTTGTAACCAGTATTGTCACTGATCTCAGCATAAGGATAAGTAATTTTCTCTAAAGTTTCGATCAACCCATCTGGATTTTGTTTTGCATCAGTTGCTTGTAAACCGACTAAAACACGGCCTTCGGCTGCACCATGATTTCGATAATGGAATAGCGTAATGTTATGCGTTGGACCTAGACGTTCCAAGAAAGTCAGTAATGCACCTGGACGCTCTGGAAATTCAACACGGAATAAACGCTCATTTTCCAAATTAGCATGACCACCAATTAAGTAACGAATATGCAGTTTTGCAACTTCATCATCGGATAAATCATCGACATCATATTGTTGTTTCAGCAATTCATGGATTTCGTGGCGTTCAACTTCGCCACCTTTTAAGCTAATTCCAACGAAAACCTGAGCTTGGCTATCGTCACTGGCACGATAGTTAAATTCAGTAATGTTACGACCTTGTAGGGCGCGGCAGAAATTAAGAAATGCGCCTTTTTGCTCAGGAATCGTGACTGCATAAATTGCTTCTTTACGTTCACCCAATTCAGTGCGTTCGGCAATATAGCGTAGACGGTCAAAGTTCATGTTTGCGCCGCAAACAATAGAAACCATATTTTTGTCTGTTAACTGATGTTCTGAGATATATTTTTTGATCCCTGCTAATGCCATCGCACCAGAAGGCTCGACAATACTACGATTTTCATCATAGGTATCTTTGATTGCGGCACAGATTTCGTCTGTATTTACGGTAACAATATTGGGATCGACGATTGGGCCTGATTGATCGGACTTCTGTAAGCGAACCATTTCAAATGGTAATTCACCAATTTGTGCAACTGCTGTGCCATCAGCAAATAAACCGACATGAGGTAAAACTACACGTTCATTGGTTTCGAGTGCAGCTTTTAAGCACGCAGATTCTTCATATTCAACCCCAATGACTTTGACATGCGGTGCAACTTCACCAAGATAGGCTGCAACACCAGCAATGAGCCCGCCACCACCAACAGCAACGAAAACATATTCAACATCACGCCATTGGCGTAATAATTCATTGGCAATGGTTCCTTGGCCAGCAATGACCAGTTCATCGTCATAAGGTGGAATAAAAACTAAACCTTCATCTTCTGCACGTTGTTTTGCGTATTTATTGGCAACATCGAAACTATCGCCATGTAACACAACTTGACCACCTAAGCGTTTAACTGCCTGAACTTTAATATCAGGGGTCGTGCTTGGCATGACAATAATGGCTGGAATGCCTAATTTTTTTCCAGATAGTGCAACACCTTGCGCATGGTTACCTGCTGATGCACAAATCACACCTCGATCGAGTTGATCTTTAGGAAGTTGGCTAATCCGGTTGTAAGCACCGCGTAGCTTGAAGGAGAATACAGGTTGTAAATCTTCACGTTTAAATCGAATATTATTGTTAATTTTTTGACTAATTCGTGGAGCTGCTTCAAGCGGTGTTTCAATCGCAACGTCATAAACCGTTGCTTGTAAAATTTGTCGTACCACACGAGACAGCATGTTCATCTTCCCTATAACAGTTTAAAATAGGCGATCATTGTAGCAAACCCCTGTGCATTTGCGCTGTTTTCTTGCAGCAAATGTCAAAATAGTTGAGTGAAGTCATGAGTCTATATGCAACCCAAGATGAAAAAAAACAAGCTGCGGCAAAAGCAGCTTTGAAACATTTGCCTAAAGGCGGCATTTTGGGCGTAGGAACAGGAAGTACCGTTAATTTTTTAATTGATCTATTACCAGAATTACAATTGGAAGCAGCAGTCGCAAGCTCTACAGCTACGGCTGAACGTCTTAAAAAATTAGGTATTGAAGTCGTTGATATGAACTCAGTCGGTGGTTTGGATGCTTATGTAGATGGTGCAGATGAAATTGATCGCCATATGCATATGATCAAAGGTGGTGGTGCAGCATTGACACGTGAAAAAATTGTTGCCTCAATTGCCAAGAAATTTGTGTGTATCGTCGATGATTCAAAATGGGTTGAGCAATTAGGGCGTGATTTTCCACTTCCGATAGAAGTTATTCCAATGGCACGTTCTGCGGTTGCACGTAAAATCGTGGCTTTAGGCGGTGACCCAGTTTATCGTGAAGGTGTTGTGACAGATAACGGTAATGTTATTTTAGATGTATTTAACTTAAATATTTTGAATGCACTTGAGTTGGAAAAAACCATTAACAATATTCCAGGTGTGGTAACCAATGGAATTTTTGCTTTGAATGCGGCTAGCATTGCGATTGTTGCGACCAATAATGGTATCGAAGAACGTACGGCACAGTAATGCAATCAGTTTCGCTTGAAACACAATTGCCTGAAATTAAAGTAGTTCGACATGCAAGAGCGAGAAATTTGCGTTTGCGTGTTGAACCTACAGGTATTCGTTTAACAGTCCCTATCTTTTGTACAAAGCGGCAGATTCAGCAATTTCTGCAACAGTCTGAACAATGGTTATTAGAGACATGGAGCAAGCAACAAAAACAATTTAATCAGACTATCAATTTTCCTGAACAACTTGTTTTATTTTATCATTTGCAACCATTTCAAATTATTCAGCAACAGCAACGTCATATTTTTAAATTTAACTGGGAACAACATATTTTATTTATTCGAAATGAAAGCCCTGAAATAGCTTTAAAGGCTGCTGTATTAGCATATGCGAAACAGTTTTTACCAGAATATTTAAATTTAATAAGTGAGCAGACGGGCTTGCAATATGGCGAATGCACAGTGAGAAAGCCAAAGACACGTTGGGGAAGTTGTAGTTCAAAACATGACATTATGCTTAACGCAGGATTAGTATTAATACCTATGCATAATGTACGATCAGTGTGTATACATGAATTAGCACATACCAAGTATTTTGATCATAGTGCATCATTTTGGTGCGAAGTGGCAAAATATGATGAAAGTTATATCGAACATCGCAGGCAATTAAAAAGTATTCAATTGCCTGCGTGGTGGTACTAAATCAAATAAAACTACATTCAAGTTGAGTTGTTTGTAGTTGATCAGGTGCCTTGCGAGTATCTAGACCTGCACTAGCACTTAATACTTGATTACCATTTAGTTTTATTTGAATAAACTTGTATTTTTGTAAAGTAAAGTCGATGTCAGTAGAACTACTATTGAGTAGGTAATTTTGACTTGTATTATTTATCAGCATTAAATTATCAGTACTATCCCCATCAAGTTTTGAAGTGAAGATTTGAGTACCTTTTTGTAGTTCTAAAACGCCATTAGCTCTGATATTTAGTTTGCAATCGTTAATTTTATCTTCGTAATTACCAATTAAATATTCGATAGAGGGTTCGTTTAAGTTGAAGGTGTTATTGATTCCACTAATACCTGATTGGCATAGATATGTCGAACCATAACAAGTTGATTGAATCGTATTAAGAGAAAAACCTATAGCACGACGATAATCTCCAGCTCCATTAAGTCTAATATTTTCAAAGGATTCAGTTTTTGGATCTGTTCCAGCATATAATTTCTGCTGAAGTAATAGATAACCAGAAGGATTTTCACTTAGTTGCTGATAATTCTCTGCGAGCTTTAATACAGCAGTCTTTAAAAGAGTTGCATATTGATCTCTAGTACTTTTTTGATTTGCCGCTATATTAATTAAAGTATTCTTACTACTATCTGTATTTTCAGGTGCGGAAGTGATTATTGATACGAGAGGTGTCGCGTCACCGCGAATTTTTTTAGCATCTAAATAGCCATCTTTTAAATCGATAGCTAAATTCTTTGTGAACTCAACAAATGCGTTATCATCAGGATATGCATTTGCCCATTGCTGTATATAGCCAAATTTTAAATATATATTCGTATAATTATAAGAATTAAATGGAGTTAGATTATTAGATTTAAATGTTGAAACTAATGTTGTAGGAGATAAATTTGGTAAATCTAACCCTGAGTAAGCACTCAATAGAGCACTATTAACATCACTCGTTGCAAGCTGTAACTGTAAAGCACTTACCAAAGTTGAGTTAAATTTGTCAGTGGGAAGCTGCCCTGATCTGATAATAGCCCGTTGATATATTGCTTCTGAACTAGGATTTATATAGATTGTTTGGATTAAGTTGCTGGTATTTACTTCAACTAATGCATTTAATGTAAAAGAAAATTTTTTATATTGCGCACTAAGGAAATCATAAATAAAAGAATTAGGCGTAGTAGAGATTTCAATTCTGTATAAATGATCAGTATTTAGAACTCTAGGTAAAATGAGACTAAGATCTGATGTGGTAGTGACCTGTTGTTCTAATATTAGTGTATTGTCAAAATTATCATATACTTTGACTATAACATCACGCATTTCTACTGGAACTTTAATATCGAAGTTTTTAGGCTTTGGAATCACAACCTCTGGAGTGGGTGGGACATATTGTGCCTCGCTTTCACCGCTTCCACAGCCTACTAGAAAAGCTGGACTAAGCAAAAAAATACTGCTTACGCCTAAACTGATGTATTGGTTTAATCTTTGTTTTGATCTCAAAGAAGGCATTCCAGCTCTCCAAAATTTAGCATCCATGAAATTTATTATTACCGCATGGTTTTTATTCTATGCGAATACTTAGATGATTCAATAGTATTTCTTGACCAGTGGTAAAATTGAATTTATATAAAACAATTTGACAGAACTTTTACACTGTTTTTAATGTTATAGCGACCAGTTAAGTGAAAATAAGTTGTTAAATTTACATTTTTGTTTTTAGAAGTTTTTATATTTTTACTAACTTTAGCTGGATACAAAATCAATTCCTCAAGTTGTAACTTAGAAATGCTATATAACTTATAGGGTTATGGATTGTGGAAATGGCGTCAAACTGCCATACTACAACCACTATTTATAGTTTGAGGTAGAGCACGTGATTTCTGTTGGCATCGTCGGTGGAACTGGATATACAGGCGTCGAATTATTACGTCTTTTATTAAGGCATCCACAAGCCCAAGTACGTGTTTTAACATCTCGAACTGAAGCAGGAAAACGTGTTGCAGATATGTTCCCAAGCTTAAGAGGGCACACCGATTTAGAGTTCTCCGATCTTGACCTAGATGCATTAAAGCAGTGTGATGTTGTTTTTTTTGCAACGCCACATGGAGTTGCAATGCAACATGCGGAAGAGTTGATAGCTTCTGATGTTAAAGTAATTGATCTTGCTGCAGATTTTCGATTGCAAAATTTATCTGAATTTGAAAAATGGTACGGCATGCAACATAGCTGTCCAGATGTATTAGTCGATTCAGTGTATGGTTTAACTGAACTAAATCGTGAAAAAATTAGAACAGCTCAAGTGATTGGTAATCCCGGTTGTTACCCTACAACAGTACAGTTGGGTTTAGCTCCTCTACTAAAAGCTTCAGAAAAATTGATCAATCCACAAAGTATTATCATCGATGCAAAGTCTGGTGTTTCGGGCGCAGGTCGCAAAGCTAGTTTAGGCATGATTTACAGTGAAAATGCTGACAATTTTAAAGCTTATGGTGTAGCTGGACATCGTCATCATCCGGAAATTGTTGAAGCTTTAGAAAACATTTCAGGTGAAAAGGGGCAATTTAATCATCTTATTTTTGTTCCACATCTTGTACCGATGATTCGTGGTATGTTGAGTACAATTTATGTCGATTTAACTGAGCAAGCTCAGAATATAGATCTACAAGCATTGTATGAGCGTTTCTATGAAAATGAACGTTTTGTTGATGTAATGCCAGCAAATAGTTCGCCTGAAACACGTAGTGTGCGCGGTGCAAATGAGCTACGTATTGCTTTATATCAACCTCAACCAAATAAATTGATCTTATTAGTTGCGCAAGACAATTTAGTGAAAGGTGCAGCAGGTCAAGCGATTCAAAATATGAATTTAATGTTCAATTTTGATGAAGCTGCTGGCTTAGAAGGTATTGGTTTATTACCATAAAAAACGCTTTTTTACTTCACACACATTTAAATTTGGATTTAAATGTGTGCTTTGATGTAAATCATAACGATAGAGATGATGATGGAAAACGCTGAACCGACTACTTCACCAGAAAGTTCCGTTAAAAAAAATAAATTCCTCAAGACGAATTTGCCTTTAGTGATTGCTGCTACATTACTGATTGGTAGTAGTTTTATGTTGGGATATACTGTTGGGCATCGTCAAGGTTTGACTGTTGTTGGTTATGATGCCGATGCTGAACAACTTGTCGATGTCGTACAAAAGCAAAAGTCAGCCTTGGACTCAGTTAGTAAAAGCTTAAATGCTGCTGTTCAAGAACGTGATATGGCAGTCAGTAATGCTGATGAGTTATTTAAAGGTATTAATCAAGCCAATGCTGATAAAACTCAGTTTGAGAGTATGAATGCTATTTATCGTGAAATTTTAAGACAACGTGGTGGTGTTAGCTTAACTGTACAAAATTTAGCGATTAAATCTTTACCAGAAAATGCTTTTGAATATCAACTGGACTTAGTTCAAGTGAACCCAAATAAACGCCGAGCTGTTGGTAGTGTTGAATTAAGGTTAATTAAAGATACAGAAGTTCTGGTTGTACCATTAGAAGATGCCAATTTTAATTTCGATGATTTTGAACGGTTGACTGGGCGCTGGACCATGCCTAAAGGTTTCACACCTCAGTTTATTGAAGTTCGTTTATCTGGTTCACCTACACCAGTGATTAAACGCTTTAGTTGGCAACGTGGTCAACCTGTTGATGTGAGTTCTGCTTTTGTATCAGAAATTTCTCAAGCTGAAGCAAATGCTCAATAAAATTTAGTAAGAACTGGATATGCGAAGATATAAACGTCAAATGAATTTAAGTGAAGTGAAAAATGCCTTTCATCAATCTGGATATGTCGATTGGCACTTAAATCCACGTTTAAGTGACTCGCAAGAGGATCATGATGGCGAAGTCATTGTTCAGACCGCACCACCTGAATTAAAAAAACCGCCACTATACGCTGTTGTTTTACTGAATGATGATTACACACCAATGGATTTTGTTATTGAGGTATTACAAAGTTATTTTGGAATGAATCTTGATCAAGCAAGTCAGGTGATGTTGACGGTTCATTATGAAGGCAAAGGTACTGCAGGCATTTACCCACGTGATATTGCAGAAACAAAAGCGAATCAAGTGAATAACTTTGCCCGATCTCAAGGCCATCCATTATTGTGTCAGATCGAACCTGAGCGAGGATAAAAACAAAGCGAAGCTTTGTTCCGAGCGCAAGACGAGCAACTATGTTGCGAGTAACAGCGTTAAGATGAAGAATCGATTAGACGAACAACCATGCTGGGAGTGAAGACGTTAAGAAAAGCAACGCACTTGCGTAATTTCATTCCACAGGTGCGAGACCTTGCATCATGGTTGGTTTATATGTAGTGAGTAATAGTGCTAAGAAAGCAAAGCTATCTTTTTTGTTGTGATTTAAGTGCTAAATCAACATATATTGTTTTGTGCTAAAAATATGAATCAATATACTGACTATCTTTATATTCAACCTATACATGATTTGTTAGGCTTTAACTAAGATCATAGCATATTAAAATTTTTCATAAGTTTAATACGGTTTCATAAATAAAGAACAGATTTGCTGTATTTTTGAGCGATTAGACGAGTCTTATTCTCTTTGTAATCGAAATTTTACAACAATACTTTGTTTTGAATCTTGACCAAGATACTCAAGTAATGCTAACTGTAGATTATGAAGTAAAGTGTTGTTGTAAAGGTATACTAGATAACGCTTTATAGCCTCAGACAAACCAAGTTAATACCAGCTTTATTCTAATATTATCTTTTAGATAAAGCACAAAATATAAGGGGGTTACATGCTCAGTCGTCAATTAGAAGTATCGTTACGTTTGGCTGTTAGCATGGCTCGTCAAAAGAGACATGAGTTTCTGACAGTTGAACACTTGTTGCTTGCTTTACTTGATAATGATTCAGCAGTCAATGCGTTAAAGGCATGCGGTGCTGATATCGTTACCTTGCGTAAAGAATTAGAGGAATATGTAGAGCAACATACCCCAAAACTTGGTGATAATAGTGAACAAGCACCTCATCCAACAGAGAGCTTTGATCGAATTTTACAACGTGCAATTTTCCATGTTCAATCGAGTGGTGGTGACCGTACGGTTGAAGGTGCAGATGTTCTAGTTGCAATGTATTCAGAACGAGATTCGTTCGCGGTTTATTTACTTAAACGTCATCAAATTAACCGTTTAACTTTGACACAATATTTATCTCATGGCACTCGTAAAGATGAGATTCAAGTTGAAGAAGAAGTTGAAGATATTGAAGGTGAAAGTGCAGCTTCAGCAAATGCTGGGCCACTTGAGCAATACACGCTTAACTTAAATATCGAAGCACAAAAGGGCAAAACTGATCCTTTAATTGGACGTGAAAAAGAAATTGAGCGTGCAGCACAAATTTTATGTCGACGTCGTAAAAATAATCCGTTGCTTGTCGGTGATCCGGGTGTAGGTAAAACCTCGATTGCGGAAGGCTTGGCGTGGTTGATTGTTAACGGCAAGGCACCGAAACCACTTTCGAATGCTGAAGTCTATAGTTTAGACATTGGTGCTCTGGTTGCAGGGACTAAATATCGTGGCGACTTTGAGAAGCGTTTAAAACAATTGTTGAATGCTTTGAAGAAGAATCCAAATGCGATCTTATTCATTGATGAAATTCATATGATTATTGGTGCAGGCTCAAGTATGGGTAGCACTATGGATGCATCGAACTTGATTAAACCTGCTTTGGCGAATGGTAGCTTACGTTGCATTGGTTCAACGACATTCCAAGAATATCGTCAAGTGTTTGAGAAAGACCATGCTTTATCACGTCGTTTCCAGAAAATTGATGTGAATGAACCAAGTATTGGTGAAACGATTGAAATTTTACGTGGCTTGAAAAGCAAGTTCGAAGATTTCCATCATGTTGAATACGATGATAAGGCTCTCGTCGCTGCTGTTGAGTTATCAGCTAAATTTATCAATGATCGTTTTTTACCAGATAAGGCGATTGATGTGATTGATGAGGCTGGTGCACAACGCCGTTTGAAAGCTGAAGTCGATGGTACAGCCATCTCTGTTGAAAATATCGAGGACATCGTTTCTAAGATTGCGCGTATTCCACCGAAAACAGTGTCTAAAGATGACAAGTCTGTACTTGAGAATCTAGAGCGTGATCTTAAACGTGTTGTATTTGGTCAAGATGAAGCGATTACAGCACTTGCATCAGCGATCAAATTATCTCGTGCAGGCTTGAAAGCACCAGATAAACCAGTGGGAAGTTTTGTCTTTGCAGGTCCAACAGGTGTGGGTAAAACCGAGGTTACGAAACAACTGGCGAAATTACTCGGTGTCGAGTTGGTTCGTTTTGATATGTCTGAATATATGGAGCGCCATGCGGTTTCTCGCTTGATTGGTGCACCTCCAGGCTATGTTGGATATGATCAAGGCGGTTTGTTAACAGATGCGATTCATAAAAATCCGCATTGTGTACTGTTGCTTGATGAAATTGAAAAAGCACATCCAGATGTATTCAACTTGTTGTTACAAGTCATGGATCATGGTGCTTTAACAGATAACAATGGCCGTAAGTCTGATTTTAGAAATGTGATCATTGTTCTTACGACCAATATCGGTGCAGAAAGTATTGTTCGCGCGAGTATTGGTTTCACTGAGCAAGATCACAGCGCAGATAACCAAGATGCAATGAAACGTGCATTCTCGCCTGAATTCCGTAACCGTTTGGATGGTGTGATTCAATTTAAAGCACTTCCAACCACAATTATCGATTCAGTTGTAGATAAATTCTTGACTGAGTTGCAAGCGCAACTTGATGAGAAACAAGTGGTACTTGATGTTGATCAAAGCGCTCGTGATTGGTTGTCAGCTAATGGTTATGACCGCCTGATGGGTGCTCGTCCAATGCAACGCCTGATTCAAGAGCATTTGAAAAAGCCGCTTGCAGAGATGATTTTATTTGGTGAGCTTGCAGAGCATGGCGGTAACGTTGCTGTTTCTGTAAAAACAGAAAATGGCAAAGACGTGGGTCTAAAATTGGAAGTATTCGAAGATCATATTAACCCGAGTGCTGAACCTGCTTAATGTTTGAACTTTCTTTCTCGATAACCCAAGTACTTAAAGTATTTGGGTTATTTTTCGTCACAGCAATTGCTGAAATCTTAGGTTGTTATTTTCCTTATTTAATTTTGAATCAAGGAAAGTCGCATTGGTTATGGGTTCCTACGGCTTTAAGCTTAGCAGTCTTTGTTTGGTTACTGACTTTGCATCCTGCGGCAACAGGTCGTATTTATGCAGCCTATGGTGGGATTTATATTTTTACTGCCCTGATCTGGTTGCGTTATGTTGATCAAGTGATGCTGACACGGTGGGACATTCTAGGTGGTTTTGTGGTTTTGTGTGGGGCGGGCTTAATTATTTTGCAGCCGCAAGGTGTGGTTCGTTAAACGGAAATCAGCATGGTGCGCATCGTTACCATGCTGATCTATAGCAACGAAAGCTTAACTTAATAAATAACTTTTATTGATTCCGCATTCTTTAACAAAATTTTCATCATGCGACACCAATATCACAGCGCCATGAAAAGAATCAATGGCTTGGGCGAGTAACTCACGCGATTCAATATCGAGATGGTTTTCTGGTTCATCCAAAAGTAAGAGCTCAACAGTCTGTTGTTTCAAGGCAAGTAAAGCAACTTTTAAACGTTCGCCACCACTTAAATTGCTTAAAGAGCTCAGCGCCTTATCTCTACGGATTTGTAGGTTTCCTAAACGTGTACGTGCTTGTTGCTCATTCAGATTTGGATCAATAGCACATAAATATTCAACAGCAGATATATTTTCATCGAGTAATGAAAGATTCTGATCCAGATAAATAGAACTTACTTTGCAATAAATTTCTCCTGCAAGCGGAGAAATTAAACCTTGAATGGTTTTCAGTAAAGTGGATTTACCTGTACCATTTGCACCGCTTAAATGTAATTTATCTCCCGCAGTCATCGCTAGATCAATAGGTTTAGTTTCGACATAAGCAAGTTTTAATTGCTGGCAACGTAGGATTTCTCCTGATTTACCAATGGTATGAGTAAACTCAAAAGATTGGGTTTTATGATGTTCAAGTTGGGTTTGCTTCTGCTGTAATTCATCTTTTGCATCTGAAAGTTGTTTAATCTGTTGTTTGCGTAGGTGAGAAAGAGATTGCTCGGACTGTTCTTTCTTAGCATCTAATAAGATGGGTGCTTGAGAGCCAGAAGCCCTTATTCTTTCACCTACTTTTTTACGCTTTTGCGCTTTCATTTGGCTTTGATGTTGCTGCTCCTTGAGTTGTTTCAGCTCACGTTTCTCTTGCGATACAGCGTGTGATAACGCTTCGACTTGTGCTTGATACTGTTGTTGATACAGTGCGTAGTTATTACCGTAATAATACATGCCAAACTGATTGAGCATAAAAATACCTTGTACATGCGCTAAAAGCTGTCGGTCATGGCTAATAATGAGCCCACCAGTAGGATGTTGAGCCATTTGATCGATTAACCATTGTCGTCCTTGGGCATCCAGATGATTGCTGGGTTCATCCAAAAGCAGATAATGATCTTTCAATAGGAATAAACGACAAAGGGCAAGTTTGGTTTTTTGACCCTCACTCAAATTTTGAGTTGGGGTATCTAGTGCTGTAGGTAAACCTGCACTTTCTAAAAGTTGCTGCCATTCTGTTGGTAAGTGCCAAAGATGTTCGACTAGATCGTAATCCGTAAATGATGCGATTCCTTGTTGAATACGTTGAAAGCATAGATATAAATCGCCAATATCGAGGGCTTGAGCAATGGTATTGGCTTGGACTCGCTGGAGTTGAGCCAGATGTTGATGTGGGCATTGCCAAGAGATTTGGCCTGAATAGGGCAGTTGTGATGCTGTTTGTTCTTGCAAAAGAGACATCAATAGCGATTTCCCTTGACCATTACGTCCGATCAGTCCTGTAAACTGATGTAAAGGAAGTTGGAAATTCAGATGGTCAAACAATTTCTGCTGGGCTAATTCGAGTGATAAGTGTGAAACAATACATGCCTGTTGAGTCATAAGAAACCTCATAAACAGGATATGCAAAATAGCAAGATCGAGATAAATTTTAGAATGACAATCGCTAAACGATAGATAAGTCTATTTTGCACATCAAAAAGAAAAAAGAACTTTGATGATGGAAATAGAACTTACTTCATTGGCGTAATCTCAATTGGTTTATTTTTCAACTATTCTATGGATGAAAACACGAAAGGTCAAATTTTACTATTTTGAAGTTTTGATTAAAAAAGATAAAAAGTGCTTGTCAAATGCTGAAATAGTGCGTAATTTAAGGGTTAGGAACAGTTTTTTAGATATTTGAAATAAACATGTTAAAGCATACTGTAAACACAAACGCATACTTTTATTTTTGGCAATATATGTAGTTGCCTGATGCGTTTCGGGCAGCAAAAAAGGGTTGCCCAACCAGTTAATACCTGATCGGCAACACCGATCAGGTTTTTTTATGCTTTAACAATCATGATTTTAGGAGAAATACCATGCATACATTCAATTATTCATATTTTAGCAAGATTTTTTGGTTTTACTTTGCAAAAAAATCAACATCACTTAGATCACACTTGCTCAAATAAATGATAGGACTGCGAAGAAGGTCAGTCCAAAGGAATTGAAAAATGAATGCTTTAAATACTGCTTTGACACAACCACAAACACATACAAAAGAATCAATGCTTAGCTTGCCATCACAACTCAAAGCACAGTATCCCTTGTCTGCAACTTTGACGCAGCAAATTTCAAAACATCGTCAAACGATTCAGAATATTTTATCTGGACATGATCATCGCTTAATGGTGATTACGGGTCCTTGCTCGATTCATGATCCTATCGCAGTGCTCGAATATGCTGATCGCCTCCAACAACTACAAGAACAAGTAAAAGATCAAATATTCTTGGTGATGCGTGCATATATTGAAAAACCACGTACTACTGTGGGCTGGAAAGGTTTCTTATATGATCCAAATTTAGATGGATCATCAGATTTACAACTCGGTCTAGAAAAGTCTCGCGCGCTATATTTACAACTCATCGAAAAAGGCTTGCCGATTGCCAGCGAAATTTTAAGCCCAATGGCAACAGGTTACTTTGAAGATTTACTGGCTTGGGGTGCAATAGGTGCGCGTACCAGTGAATCACAAATCCATCGTGAAATTTCTAGCCATATGCCGTACAGTATTGGCTTCAAAAATGGTACAGATGGTTCAATCCAAATTGCTTTGGATGCGATTCAGTCTGCACTGCATGGTCATCAATTCTTAGGTATGACCCAACAAGGCTTACCTGCAATTTTGCATAGCAATGGAAATCCTTTACCACATTTGATTTTACGTGGTTCAAATCATGGAACTAATTATGATTTGGCTTCGATCCAAGCTATGCACTTTAAACATAAGCATATGCCTGCGTTAGTAATTGATTGTAGTCATGGGAATAGCGGTAAAGATCCATTACAGCAGCCGAATGTTTTAAAGCAAATCATTGCAGAACGTACTGAGTCGAAAGTTCGTGGTGTGATGATTGAAAGTCAT
The DNA here is from genome assembly GCF_014636095.1 of Acinetobacter modestus. Taxonomy (GTDB): domain Bacteria; phylum Pseudomonadota; class Gammaproteobacteria; order Pseudomonadales; family Moraxellaceae; genus Acinetobacter; species Acinetobacter modestus. The sequence goes on along the minus strand of NZ_BMDV01000001.1, from coordinate 108,156 downwards.
TTGGTTGATGGCAATCAAAAAATTTCTTGCGATATGACATATGGGCAATCAGTAACCGATGGTTGTTTAGGTTGGGATAAAACGGCGCAAGTGTTGTTGGATGTTGCTGAGCAGATGCGAAAGTAAAATTTATTTAAAAAAGCCAATCAGTGATGATTGGCTTTTTGCTATTCAGGCTTAACTATTCTACAGATTATAGATTAAGAAATTGGCTAATCTCTTGGGTAAATTTTCTTGGCTCAGTAATTAGAGGCGTATGTCCAGAACGTTCGAAATAAACAGTTTTTGCATTTGCTAAACTGTTGGCTACTATAGTTTGTCCTGTTTCTGAGTACAATGAAGATTCACGACCGATGAAGAAGGTAGTCGGGCAAGTGATATGGCTAATTGCTTCTCGATAATCTTCGTCATGATTTAAATAATTTTCAACATACCAAAGTAAGTAATCAAGACGTTGAATAGGCAATAAGTATTTTTGTAATAATGGACGATTTAAAGCAATTTTAAAAATTTTAGGACTATATGTATTGCTGCTTTGTAGCTCAATAAACGCTCCCCATAAACTGACTAGCTTAAAGCGTATTTCTTTGGGTAAATCTTCCAGTATTACAGCGTCTTTGTATTCCAATAATAAAGTCTGAATATCAAGGAGTAAGTTTTTAAATTGCGAATGTTTCTGACCAAATAACCCATATTGCCAAGTTTCATCGACCGAAATCTTGGGTGTTTGGTCGATATGTAAATAGGCTTTGAGCTTTGACCCTAAATCGCCATGTTTCATACCATGCATTGCAGTTGTTGCCCCCATGGAATAACCCATCAGGATAAATTGGTCTAATTTTAATTGTTTAATAAGTGCATCTATATCATTCCAATGACTCGAAATGGCGTCAGTATTTGGTATAGCACAATCTTTTGAACCACCAAAACCACGCCAATCTGGAATAATAAATTCGTATTTTTTGCGACTCGCAAATAAAAAAGGAAGCCATTGCCAACTTTGCATACCTAGTCCTGAGAGTACGAGTACAGGTTCACCTTCACCCACACGACGTACAAATAATTTTTCTTGGTCAGGCATGGTATAAAACGGCATTATTTTTCTCCAATTTCGTTTGTTTGTTCGAACTTTTTAAGCTGAGGAATCATTTGTTCTAACCATCTTATCCATTCGATTTCTTTAATGATACCGAGTTCCAGAATCATTTTATGAATAAATAAGACACGATTAGTAGGTTCATTATTCTTAAAGTCTTTATCATGGATTGTTTGATAAAGACTAAGTTTTTCTTTATGAAGCTCTAGATGCCGTTCAAGTTCAGGCAAAATATTATTGCCGCCAAGCTGTGCTTCTGCTCTTAATCTGACCATGAGGTCATCACGGAGTTGAGCAGGTTCGCTCTGTTGTTCAATCCATGAAGCCAGTTGTATTCTTCCAAGTTGTTCAACTTGATAAGTTTTTTTACGGCTATTGGCAGCTTGTTCTTCTAATGTAGAAATCCATCCTTTTTTCAGCATTCCATTGAGTTCGCGGTAAATTTGCTGATGAGTCGCGTTCCAAAAGAAGCCCATTGAACGGTCAAAACGACGAGCTAAATCAAAACCTGTACTTGGTTTCTCTAATAAGCTTGTCAATAAAACATGGGCAAGTGACATGATGATCCGTAATAAAAAATGACTCATCAGAATTATGCAATATGTTGCATAAAAATCAAATCTTGTTTATAACTTTATGCAACAAGTTGCATTAGCAAGCAGATTGCTAGCCAAAGGAGAAAACATGTCAGCTTATCCACATTTATTACAACCACTTGACTTGGGGTTTACCACATTAAAGAACCGTGTGCTTATGGGCTCTATGCATATTGGTTTAGAGGAAGCACCTCAAGGCTATGAACGTATGGCTGCATTTTATGCAGAACGTGCCAAAGGTGGTGTAAGTCTGATTGTAACTGGCGGTGTTTCTCCAAATGATGATGGTGTTGTATTTGCGCATGGTACAAAATTAGATACAGTCGAAGAAGCTGAAAAGCATAAAGTTGTTACTCAAGCTGTACATGAGGCTGGTGGAAAGATCGCAATGCAAATTTTGCATACAGGGCGTTATTCTTATCAAGCAAATAATGTTGCGCCATCAGCGATTCAAGCACCTATTAATCCGATTAAACCAAAAGCCCTCAGTTCAGCAGAAGTTCAGCAAACGATTGATGATTTTGCAAACTGTGCCAAGCTTGCACAATATGCAGGTTACGATGGCGTTGAAATCATGGGTTCAGAAGGTTACTTGATTAATGAATTCATTGCTGCTCGTACTAACCACCGTGATGATGAATGGGGCGGTAGTTATGAAAATCGTATCCGCTTTCCTATTGAAATCGTTAAACGTACTCGTGACTTAGTTGGCGAAAACTTTATTATTATTTATCGTTTATCGATGCTTGATTTAGTCGAAGGTGGTTCAAGTTTAGAAGAAGTTGTACAACTTGCTAAAGAAATTGAAAAAGCAGGTGCAACAATTATCAATACAGGGATTGGTTGGCACGAAGCACGTATTCCAACGATTGCAACGAAAGTACCACGTGCTGCATTTACATGGGTAACTGAAAAGCTAAAAGGCTCAGTTTCAATTCCTTTAATCACATCGAACCGTATCAATACACCTGAAATGGCTGAACATGTACTGGCTTCAGGTCATGCAGATATGATTTCGATGGCTCGCCCAATGTTGGCTGATGCCGATTTTGTATTGAAAGCGAGTGAAGGTCGTAGTGATGAAATTAATACGTGTATTGGTTGTAACCAAGCATGTTTAGATCATATTTTCTCAATGAAGATTGCAACATGCTTAGTCAATCCACGTGCATGTTATGAAACTGAGCTGATTTTTAAAGAAACAAATGCAATAAAAAATATTGCAGTAATTGGCGCAGGTCCAGCGGGTCTAAGTTTTGCAATGTATGCAGCGAGTCGTGGCCATAAAGTTAAAGTGTTTGATTCAAATAATCAGATTGGTGGTCAGTTTAATATCGCTAAGACTATTCCCGGTAAAGAAGAATTTTACGAAACTTTACGCTATTTCAAACGTCAGATTGAGTTACAGCCGAATATTGAGCTGGTACTCAATCATACAGTGACTTATGAAGAACTCAGCCAAGCTAATTATGATGAGATTGTTGTTGCAACAGGGGTAACACCGCGTCAATTACAATTTGAAGGTATTGATCATCCAAAAGTATTGAGCTACATCCAAGTATTAAAAGAGCGTGTTCCAGTCGGTAAGCGTGTTGCGATTATTGGTGCTGGTGGTATTGGCTTTGATACAGCGGAGTATTTAAGCCATGAAGGTGATAGTGGTAGTTTGAATCCTGAAAAATTCTATGCGGAGTGGGGTATTGATACGAGCTATGCCCATGTAGGTGGTTTAAAGCAACCTGAGCTAGAGAAATCTGAACGTGAGATTTACTTATTACAACGTAAAACAGCAGCTGTTGGTGCTGGATTAGGTAAAACGACTGGTTGGATTCATCGTACAGGCTTAAAACATCGCGATGTGAAAATGATTGCTGGTGCAAGTTACGACAAAGTGGATGATCAAGGTTTACATATTACCGTAAATGGTCAGACCACAGTTTTAGACGTTGATAATGTTGTGATTTGTGCTGGTCAAGAATCATATACAGCAATGTTCGATCAACTTAAAGCAGATGGTAAGAATGTTCACTTGATTGGTGGTGCGAAGGAAGCTGGTGAATTAGACGCTAAACGTGCGATTCGTCAAGGTGCTGAGTTAGCAGCAGTTCTATAAGTAAAAGATGAGACATTCTCTATGTTAAGAGAATGTCTCAAACTTCATTAGCTAAAATATAAGGAAATTACAATGACAATCGAAATAACCAAGCAAGCGCTAGAAAAATGGCATCAGATGATCAAAACAGGTGACCTTTCAAATTTAAATGATTTATTAGCTGACGATGTGGTATTTCGTTCACCTGTTGCTTTTAAGCCTTATGAAGGAAAACATGTAGTTTTCTTCATTTTAACGAATGTGATTCAGGTGTTTGAAAACTTTACTTATCACCGTGAGTTCTACACTGAAGATGGTGAAAATGTCGTGTTGGAGTTCAGTGCTAATGTAAGTGGAAAATCGCTTAAAGGTATTGATATGGTTCGTTTTAATGCGCAGGGGAAAATCATTGATTTTGAAGTGATGATTCGTCCAATGAGTGGTTTGGCAGCTTTAGCAGAAAAGATGGGTGCACGATTCGCACAATATCAGCCAAACGCATCTCAGTAAAATAGCCTAAGTAATATTGAGATCATTAATATGTGGTTAAAACTTTCAACTTTTGCATTATTACCTGTAATTGTAATACAGGGTGTGAATGTTCGTAAAAACACACCACGACTTTTAGAAGCGAGTGGTGATCGTGATGGTCTTATTGGACAAGGACAGCCACTCTCTTTACTAATTTTAGGCGATTCAGCAGCAGCTGGGGTTGGTGTTGAGACCCAGCAAGATGCTTTATCTGGTGCGATTATTTCAGAATTAAAAAAGGAATATTTGTTGCACTGGAAATTGCATGCAAAAACTGGTGATACAACAAAACAAGTTTATCAAGCGATCCAGCAATTAGAACCCAAAAAATATGATGTAGTCGTCACTTCAGTTGGTGTTAATGATGTGACTAAATTAATTTCTGCTAAAACTTGGATAAAACAACAAAAACAATTATTTACTCAAATACAAAATCATTTTCAGCCAAAATTGATTATTGTGTCTGGAGTCCCGCCAATGCAGCATTTTCCTGCATTACCCAATCCATTAGCATGGTTATTTGGGCAATATGCAGAACAAATGAATCAAACATTAAAACAGTGGTTAGCGCCACAGCCACAATTTAGATTTATTGAATACGATATTAAAAATTTTCAGGCGATGAATTTATCTATGGCAAGTGATGGCTTTCATCCAAGTAAAGAAATCTATGCTATGTGGGGGCAACAGGTCGCGACATTGGTGCGACAAACATTTACTCGTGGTTAGATAGAGGTTTTTATTGAATATGGGTATATCTGCTTTAGATAAAATTAAAGTTTTAGGCTCTGAGCTGCTTGATTCTGTACTTGGTGCCGAGCAACCCAAAATGTACTATGACCCGAAAGGGAAAATAAAAGACGTTTTGGAAAAATTACCTCAGTTAAAGAAAAAGTATCGCCCAACACCTTGGCTTAGTAATACTCATGTACATCTTTTATATTTTGATATCATTAGAAAAAAAACAATTAAGCTTGAATACGACCGCATTGACCAACTCATCATGCAAGATGGTGGCGTTACTGCAGTTGCGTGGTATGGTTATAATCTTCCGGCCGAAACGCCTACAATCGTAATTATGCATACGATTACAGGTACGCCAGAAAGTATGCGTGAACTTGTTAAAGACTTACATGCATATACGGGTTGGCGAATTGCACTTTGTTTACGCCGTGGACATGCAGGTTTACCTATGCCAGTACCTCGTATTTCTCTTTTTGGTTTGACTGACGATTTACGAGAGCAACTGAACCATATTCAAACTCTTTTCCCAAAATCAGATTTGTATGCAGTAGGTTCGTCAGCAGGAACAGGACTTTTAGTGCGTTATCTTGGCGAGCAAGGCCTCGACACACCATTTAAAGCAGCTTTTGCAATGTGTCCTGGCTATAACACTGAAATTGGCTTTAAAAATGTACATCCTTTTTATAGTAAAATGATGACTAAAAAATTATTCAAATACTTTATTTACCCTTATGAAAATACATGGAATCAGGTTGCTTCACTAAAAAAGGTATTAGCAACAACAAACTTAGAAGCCTTTGAGAAAGAATATTTCGAAATGGCAGGTTTTGAAGATTATCAAAGTTACTGTAAAGCAATTAATCCAATTTATGTATTGGAGAATATTAAAATTCCATTGATGGTGCTGAATGCAGAAGATGATCCTGTTTGTTCAATTAAAAATTTAGAGCCTTATAAAGAGGCTATTCAGCAAATGGAAAATATTGCTGTAGTTACAACAAAGAAAGGAAGCCACTGTGGTTTTTACGAAAGTTTAGAAGTGAAATCGTGGGCATCACGACTGATGGCAGACTTTTTTAAACACTACTCCTAATTTCTAGGCTATAAAAAAACCACGAGTCGCTTTACAACGACTCATGGCTTTTTTGAGAAGTTAAATAAATTAATTATTTAATGCAGGTGTTGCTGCTGCAATCGCTGCCGCAACTGCATCGTCTTCAGTTTGTGCTGGAGCGGGTTTGACTACTTTAGGTTGTTCAACTTTCGCTGGTTTCTGTTCAGTTTGCGCAGGTTTTGGTTGTTCAGCTTGTGCCGTTGTTGTCTCTTCTGCTGTTTGAGCTGGGCGAGTTTCACGACGAATTTCTGTAGTTGTATTTGGCGTTTCTTCTCTACTCATCTCAATCACTGGAGCTGGCGTTGCTGGTTTATCTACGCTTTCCAAAGGCTGAAATTCTTGGTTTTGTTGTGGTTGAGATGCTGCTTGAGTCGTTTGTGCTTCAGAAGTTTGTTCTGATTGTTCTTCATTTTTTGGCTCTTCTTTTTTGACACAAGCAGTAAGTAATAGACCAGTTGCAAGCGCAGCACAAATTAAAAGTTTTTTATTCGCCATTGTTAAAGCTACATATTGAATGAAAGATGCCAGTGATTATACCAGTAAAATTAAATGAAAAAATCCCTAGGATTTATTGAGTTTGTTGATATTTTATAAATGCTTGCATCAGCATATCTGTTGAAACTGCAACATGTTCAAAATCTTCGAGTGAATTTATTTCACATCCAAAGTTGTTTTTATAAATTAAACGTAATTTATGGATGAAATATCCACAAATCCCATAAATTTTTATCGAAAATGCTGATAGAATAGTCAGTTGTTTATAGTTCTTTGAATTGATGCGGTTTGACTTTGCTTTATAGGGGCAGAGTACAGTAAAATTGCCCAACATTGTAGGCCGATTTCGGCTCGATTGTACGAGAAACTCAATGACCCATTTTATTTTTGTCACTGGTGGTGTGGTTTCATCACTAGGTAAAGGTATTTCTGCTGCTTCTGTTGCTGCACTTTTGGAAGCTCGTGGCTTGAAAGTCACTATGGTAAAAATGGATCCATACATTAATGTAGATCCAGGTACCATGAGCCCATTTCAGCACGGTGAAGTTTTCGTCACAGAGGATGGTGCTGAAACTGACTTAGATTTGGGATATTACGAACGTTTCTTACTTCGTGCGAAAATGACCAAACTGAATAACTTTACCAGCGGTCGTGTCTATCAAGACGTTTTGAATAAAGAACGTCGTGGTGATTACTTAGGTGGTACGGTTCAAGTTATTCCACATATTACAGATAATATTAAAGAACGTGTACTTCGCGCAGGTGAAGGTTACGACGTTGCGATCGTTGAGATTGGTGGTACAGTTGGTGATATCGAATCACTTCCTTTTATGGAATCAGTACGCCAGTTGATGGTAGAGCTTGGTCATAAACGTACCATGTTGATGCACTTGACGTTATTGCCATATATCAAATCTGCTGCTGAACTTAAAACTAAGCCAACCCAACATTCAGTTAAAGAACTTCTTTCGATCGGTATTCAGCCAGATATCTTAATCTGCCGTACTGAATATGATGTTGACGTTGATACTAAACGTAAAATTGCATTGTTCACCAATGTTGAAGCGCGTGCCGTTGTCGTCTGTAAAGATGCAAAAACAATTTATCAAATTCCACGTACATTTTACGAACAAAATGTTGACGATTTAATTTGTGAACGTTTTGGTTACAGCGATCTTCCAGAAGCAAATCTTGAAGATTGGGATAATGTGGTAGAAGCATTATTGAACCCTGAATACACGGTTCGTGTTGCGATGGTTGGTAAATATGTTGAATTACCAGATGCTTATAAATCTGTAAATGAAGCACTTTTACATGCAGGTATTCAAAATCGTGTTAAAGTTCAGATTGACTACGTCAATGCTGAAGACCTTGAACAGCAAGATATGAGTATTTTGAGCACTGCTGATGCGATTTTAGTACCAGGTGGTTTCGGTGAGCGTGGTACTGAAGGCAAAATGAAAGCCATTCAATATGCACGTGAAAACAAGATTCCATTCCTTGGTATTTGTCTAGGTATGCAGTTGGCTGTAATTGAGTATGCACGCAATGTTGCAGGTATGCCTGAAGCGAGTTCAACTGAATTCAATCGCTCAACTAAGTATCCACTCATTGGTTTAATCACTGAATGGTTAGATGAACGTGGTGAATTACAACAACGCAGTCTTGAGTCAGATCTTGGCGGTACGATGCGTTTGGGTGCACAAAAGTCTGAATTGGTTGAGGGCACGAAAACACGTGCAGTCTATGGTAAAGCTGAAATTACAGAGCGTCACCGTCATCGCTATGAAATGAATGATCGTTTCATTCCTACACTTGAACAAGCGGGCATGAAAATTTCAGGTTATTCATCAGTACAACATTTAGTTGAAACTGTAGAAATTCCTGAACATCCTTGGTTTATTGCTGTACAATTCCACCCAGAATTTACAAGCTCGCCACGTGATGGTCATCCATTATTTGCTGGTTTCATTGAAGCTGCAAAAAAACAGCATCAAAAGTAAGTACTAAGTTTTAAATAAACTGGGAAAGTTTGAATGTCACAATTAAAACCACAAGAAGTTGTACGTTTAGGCGATATACAAATGGCAAATCATTTGCCATTTGTATTATTTGGCGGAATGAACGTATTAGAGTCAAAAGATTTAGCATTTGAAATTGCTGAAACTTATGTTGATATTTGCAAACGCTTAGATATTCCTTATGTATTTAAGGCAAGCTTTGATAAAGCAAACCGTTCAAGCCTGAACTCTTATCGAGGACCAGGTTTGGAAAAAGGGATTGAATGGCTTGCAGACATTAAAAAACATTTTAATGTGCCAATTATTACGGACGTTCATGAACCTTACCAAGCAGCGCCTGTTGCTGAAGTTGCGGACATTATCCAACTCCCAGCTTTCTTAAGTCGCCAGACGGATCTTGTTGAAGCAATGGCAAAAACTCAAGCCATTATCAATATCAAAAAAGCACAATTCTTAGCACCACACGAAATGCGCCATATTTTGCATAAATGTTTGGAAGCTGGAAACGATAAACTCATTCTTTGTGAACGTGGTTCAGCATTTGGCTATAACAACTTAGTTGTAGATATGCTTGGCTTCGACATCATGAAAGAAATGAACGTACCCGTATTCTTTGATGTAACGCATGCATTGCAAACGCCTGGTGGACGTGCTGACTCTGCTGGTGGTCGCCGTGCTCAAATCACGACTTTAGCGCGTGCAGGTATGGCAACAGGTTTAGCGGGTCTGTTCTTGGAAGCACATCCAGAACCTGAAATCGCAAAATGTGATGGACCGTGTGCTTTGCGTTTATCTCAGCTTGAGCCATTCTTGGCGCAATTAAAAGAATTGGATACTTTAGTTAAAGGATTCAAAAAGTTAGATACCCATTGATGTAATTGTTTACATCTTATTTTCATTCAACAGAGGAATTGTTCATGAGCCAAATCGTTGACATCCGCGCACGTGAAATTTTGGACTCTCGTGGTAACCCAACCATCGAAGCAGACGTTATTTTAGAATCTGGGGTTGTGGGTCGTGCATGTGCACCATCTGGTGCTTCGACTGGTTCTCGTGAAGCTTTAGAACTTCGTGATGGCGACAAAGCACGCTATTTAGGTAAAGGTGTTAAAAATGCGGTTAATAACGTAAACACTTTAATCCGTGATGCTTTAGTGGGTAAATCAGTATTTGAACAAAAAGACATCGATAACACGATGATCGAGCTTGATGGTACTGAAAACAAAGAAAAATTAGGTGCTAACGCAACTCTAGCTGTTTCTTTGGCTGCTGCTCGCGCTGCTGCTACTGAAAAGAAAATTCCTCTTTTCCAATACATCGCAGACTTGCGTGGTCAAACAACTTTGAGCATGCCTGTGCCAATGATGAACATCATTAATGGTGGTTCACATGCAGACAATAACGTTGATATTCAAGAGTTCATGATTGAGCCAGTTGGTTTCACTTCATTCTCTGAAGCATTACGTGCAGGTGCTGAAATCTTCCATTCTCTAAAATCAGTTTTAAACAAAAAAGGTTTAAACACTGCTGTAGGTGATGAAGGTGGTTTTGCTCCGAACTTGCGTTCAAATGAAGAAGCTATCACTGTTATTCTTGAAGCGATTGGTCAAACGGGTTACAAAGCGGGTTCTGACATTATGTTAGCACTTGACTGTGCATCTTCAGAATTTTACAAAAATGGTCAATATATTCTTGCAGGTGAAGGTAATAAAGCATTCACAAGCAACCAGTTCTCTGATTATTTAGCTGGTCTTGTAAACCAATATCCAATCATTTCAATTGAAGATGGTCTTGATGAGTCTGACTGGGAAGGTTGGAGTTACTTAACATCAATCCTTGGTGACAAAATCCAATTGGTTGGCGACGATTTATTCGTAACTAATCCTAAAATTTTACAACGTGGTATTAATGAGAAAGTCGGTAACTCGATTCTAATCAAATACAACCAGATTGGTACATTGACTGAAACTTTAGATGCAATCTATCTTGCGAAAGCGAATGGTTATAGCACTGTAATCTCACACCGTTCAGGTGAAACTGAAGATTCAACAATTGCTGACTTGGCAGTAGGTACAGCAGCTGGTCAAATCAAGACGGGTTCACTATGCCGTTCTGACCGTGTAGCGAAATATAACCAATTACTTCGTATTGAAGAATTAACGAAAGCAGTTTACCGCGGTAAAGCTGAATTCAAAGGTCTAAACTAAGGTCATTTATCTATGTTGAACACTTCTGATCATCGTTCTTTACAAAAGAGAGAAACTCTGCAAATTCATAATCATATAGAATTTACAGATAATCTTCTTTTAAGAAGGATGTAGGAGTTTTTCATGATAGAAATGTTTCGATCGACCTCGAGTAAATTGATTCTAGTGCTTGTCATCGCTTTGGTGACAAGTTTACAGTATCAATTCTGGCTAGGTGAGGGAGGGTATTTTCCTCATCAAGCCTTGACTCAACAGATTAAACAACAAGCAGAAGTAAATACGGAGCTTAAAGAGCGCAATCGTATTTTAGCAGCCGAAGTTTTCGACTTAAAAAATGGAACGGAAGCGATTGAAGAACATGCACGTTTGGATTTAGGTTTGGTTAAACCTAATGAAACTTTTGTGCAGATGAGCACAATTAGTACGCATTATAAACCGATTTATATTGATCCAAATGCAAAAATAGATGCAGCAACAAATGAAAACCCAGACTAAGCTGTGGGCGGTTGTTCCAGCCGCAGGTTCAGGCAGTCGTTTTTCAAAAACTGAATTAAAACAATATCAATATATTCAAAATCGCACTGTGCTTGAGCATACAGTTAATCGATTAAATGCACTAGATTTAGCTGGTTGTGTACTTGCAATCGGTGAGAATGATAATTTTGCTAGAACACTTTCTTTTGATCATAAAGAGAAATTACATTTTTGTTTAGGTGGAGTCGAACGAGTAAATTCTGTGCTCAATGCATTAATTTACTTATCTGATATCGCGGATGAAAATGATTGGGTATTGGTGCATGATGCAGCCCGTCCTTGCGTTACGCGCGCTAATTTAGAGCAATTGGTTAATTCTGCAATAAAACATAATCAAAGTGCAATTTTGGCTATTCCAGTACGTGATACTTTAAAACAAGTGCGTGTTGAACATCAGATTGAAAAAACTGTAAGTCGCGAGCTGTTGTGGCAAGCACAGACGCCACAGATCGCAAAATTAAAAATATTAAAAAATGCGCTTGAAACAGCATTGATAGATCATATGACGATTACTGATGAAGCAAGTGCATTAGAATACGCTGATTTTCCTGTACAAGTAGTACAAGGTCGTTCAGACAATATTAAAATTACTTATCCTGATGATTTAGAACTTGCACAGTTAATTCTTCAATCACAGATTTGTCTTTAATTTTAGATTTAAATAGCCTAAGTAAATTTTATTTTATACTTTTACATCATTCTGAATGACAATAAAATGATGATTTGTTAGATTAAAAAAACATAATTTATAATTGGTTAACAAATGAAAAAATTATTAATCTTAAGTCTTTTTGCTTTTTCTTTAGTAGGATGTGCATCTACACCATCAGAAACTTCAAACACTGTACAGGAAACGATACGTTATTCATCAAGTCCTTGTTTTGGTGCTTGTCCAATTTATTCGGTAGAAATCTCACCTTCTGGAACAGTGAATTTCAATGGTAAGCAATATACTAAAGTGACGGGTACTCAGACGTTAACAATAGATCCTTCGGTATATAAAAAATTACAACAGGAGTTGAAAACTTATCGTCCAGAAACAGGTGCAAACGTTAAAACAACTGGCTGCCAGCAAACAGCAACTGATCAACCGAGTGCATATTTTGTTTGGATTCGACCAGATGGAACAACAACGAAATTAAGTCACTATACTGGTTGTATTTCACCAGCAAATATAGAATTAAATAAACTGATTGATAAGCTTCCTAAATTGATTGGTATCGAAGATTTAGTACGCTAATGTCTACGAGGCTAAAATAGAAAATTTTGTTATTTATCTTAGCTCAAGTATAAGCAGAACCATGCGGAGAAGTCTTAAATGACAGCTTTTACAATCATGAAAATGAGTATGCAAGAAGAAGATTATCCTCCAAGTCTTGCTGTAGAAGCATTCCGCAATGCGTTCAAGCAAGCCAGTCTTCGACTGTGGTATTGTGAAAAATCATCTTTTCTTGGAACCATCGTTGAGATGGTGAAATTGGTATCATTAAAAATATATCAATACCTTATAAGACCCAAGAAAAACAAGCCTTTGTATGTTTTAATGCGACAAATATGGTGAAAAATCAGCATTTTTCTGAAATTTAAAAAGCAGAAAATTACGCAAGCTAAATTATATTGTAAATGATTTTTCTATTTGATTTGTTAAGTGAGCATTGGCTGAATTTGAATGGAAATTCTGTAACAATAAAGCGCTTTAATTATTATACTTAATAATATAATATAAAAATATATAATGTTTTTGCGGATCAATTATGTCTAGCATTATTTCTGCTTTAATCGGTGGTGGAATTTTAGGGCTTGCAGTCGTTGGCTATTTATATGTGAATGGTCGCATTACAGGTATTAGTGGATTACTGTCTCAATTATTACAACCCAAGCTATTGGTTCGAAGCTCGGCTATGTGGTTCTTATTGGGGTTACTGATCACGCCATTTATATACCAGATCTTTGTAACACCAGACATTGTTATTAAATCATCTCCAATTGGATTGATTATTGCTGGTTTATTGGTTGGTTTTGGTACTCGTTTGGGTTCAGGTTGTACAAGTGGGCATGGGATCTGCGGGATCAGCCGCCTATCTATACGCTCCATGATTGCTACAGTTACATTCATGTTAGCTGGAATAATAACTGTATATGTTATTCGTCATATCTTTGGAGCTGCGCTATGAAGAATGCACTTGCTTTTGTATTTGGTAGCTTGTTTGCGCTAGGCTTGCTGGTTTCAGGAATGTCTAATCCTGAAAAAGTTTTAGGTTTTCTTGATATTTTTGGACAATGGGATATAAGTTTAATGTTCGTCATGATGGGTGCAATCATTGTGGCAATTATTCCATTCCAAAAAGCGATTCGAAATCCGAAAACGATCTTTGGTGAGGAAATATCATTACCAATGAATACCCATATTGATAAAAAGTTAATTCTTGGTTCGAGTCTTTTTGGAGTGGGTTGGGGAATTGCTGGTATTTGCCCAGCACCAGCCATTACATTGATCGGATTAGGTTATTCTCAAGCTTGGTATTTTATTGGTGCAATGCTGTTAGGTATGTTTGTACATCGTTTGTGGGCCGAACGATAGGCATCAAGCGATTGGGATCGTATCATCAATTAAGTCACATGAAATAGATGTGGCTTGATTATATAAAATCAATATTTAATAAAATGTTAGTTAAATAAAGAGCTGTAGAATTAAGGTTAGATTAGAATAAAAACGTATTCCTGAATGTGCATTACAAAAACTATTTTGTCTTTTTAAGAATAGTCTTTGTCTTAAATTGGAAATTCACCATCTAAAGAATATTGAATCATAGTACCAACCAAAGATAAATTTGTGAGGTTGCTATATGAATGCTATTCATCAGATCGAAACTAATGTTCCAAAGTTTAAAGATAAAAAAAGAAAGTTATGGATGTTAGGTCTCGTTATTCCAAATATTGCAAATGCTGCGATGTTAGGCTATCAATTTGGGCCGAAGCGTACCAAGAAGTTTTTTGCAGCCGCAGGGCCAATTGCACTTCATGGTCTGATTCCACTTATTGATAAATTTCTAGGTGAAGACTCAGAGAACCCTCCTGAAGAGGCAATAGCTGAATTAGAAGCAGACTCTTATTATGCAAAAATTGTGAATCTTTATATCCCATTACAATATACTGCAAATATTTATGGCAACTATATTGCCAGTCGGGATTCGACACCACTCTCTGATCGTATTCTGATTGGAACAACACTGGGTTTAGTGAATGGCGTCGCAATTAATACCGCACATGAGTTAAGTCATAAATCTGGAAAGTTACAACACTATTTATCGCATTTGTGTTTAGCACCCACAGGTTACAATCACTTTCGCATTGAACATCCTTATGGGCATCATTTGCGTGTTGCAACACCAGAAGACCCAGCTTCATCACAATTTGGTGAGTCTTTTTGGAAGTTTTGGCCGAGAACAGTCAGTGGTAGTTTTAAATCGGCAATTGAAATTGAAACCAGACGGTTAGAGAGAAAGGGCCTATCTTTTTGGTCAATATACAATGAGCTGCTACAGGGCTGGGCAATGTCTGCCGCTTATCATGGGTTAATGCTCAAAGCGTTTGGCAAAAATATTATTCCGACCCAAATCACGCAATCACTTTATGGAATTACGCTATTTGAAGCGGTTAACTATATGGAGCATTATGGGTTAAAACGACAAAAGCTAGAAAATGGTCGTTATGAGAGAACCATGCCTGTCCATAGTTGGAACAATAACAGCTTATTCAGCAATATTTTGTTGTATCAATTACAGCGTCATTCAGATCACCATGCTTATCCAACACGTAGTTATCAAGCATTACGTCATTATGAAAATGTACCGCAATTGCCAGCAGGATACACAAGCTTATTTTTACAAGTGTTTATACCCTCATATTGGTTTAGTATTATGGATAAGCAGGTGATTAATTATTACCAAGGGGATATTGATAAGATTAATGTCTATGAGCCAGCGAAAGAAACTGTTCTGCAAAAATATAATCAATATTTTCAAGCTCAAGCAACTGAGGCGCTCTAAACATGAAAAAATATCAATGTATCGTATGTGGATGGATTTATGATCAATCTCTAGGTCTGCCAGAAGATGGCATCAATGCAGGCACTGCGTGGGAAGATATTCCTGAGAGTTGGACATGTCCAGACTGCGGGGTATCTAAAGCAGATTTTGAGATGGTTGAAATCTAAAGTAGAAAGAAGCGGCAAGAACAAAACCTTGCCGTTGATCTATAAAGAAATTACAAAAATGAATAATCAAATCCCATATATCCCAGCAAGATATTATTTCAAGATACTTGATATATTAGAATCGAGAAATATTACGACTGAAGAAATATTATCTGAAATAAATATTGATCTAAAAAAATACCTAAGCTCACCTGACATGAAAATGAACCAAGAACAGGTTGAAAAATTCATTTCATTTTGTCTAAAGTTTCCACGTAATTATGATTTAGCATTTGAATTAGGACATTCTTTAAAAGTGAGTTCGCATAGCTTAGTTGGCTATGCGATTCTAACTAGTGAAAACTTAGAGCAAGCACTGATTTATATTTCTAAATATTTTTCTTTGATTATCCCTAGTTTTAAACTTTCATATTTTTATCATACCGATCAATCAATGGAATTGATTTGTGAGCCTGTGATTCAAATAGATACTTTATCTCTAAACTTCCATCTTGAGGCGATTGCGGTCGCTTTGCATTGTACGATTCATGAGTTGGTTGAGAATAGGTTATTGCCATATCATATTTTTATGTCAATCAATGAGCCGTTACATGGCTATCGGTATGCACATCTAAGCAAAGTGAAATTTCACTTTAATACTTTGAAAAAACCAAGCCTTAGAGTGCAATTGAGTGAAAAACTGATTAAACAAAAGCTACGTCTAGCTGATGAAGGAACACGTAAAGCGATTGAACTAAAGTGTCAGGAACAAATATATGAGATTAAGAACAATATTGATTTGGTGGTTTGGCTCAAACAACTATTTTTAAACTCTTCTGAAATTCCGAGTCTAGAAGACTGTGCAAAATTATTGAATATTTCGAGTAAAACATTGCAACGGAATTTAAAAGAGAAGGAGACCTCATATCAGGAATTAAAAAACACGGTCATTATTGATAAAGCTAAACAGATGTTGATTTCTTCTAATAAAAGTATGATTGAAATAGCTGAGGAGTTGGGTTATGCATCTGCTTCTAATTTTTCTCGCTCATTTAAGTTTTTTGTTGGTATTGCACCAACGATTTATCAAAAAAATATCAAAACTTATAACTGAGAAGTCTATTTAAATTTTTCTATAAGGCTGTTTTTAAATGGTGCAATTTATATTGCACCATGTCTATATTGAAAATATCTGAGAAAAGAATACTCTTAATTTTTAGGTGGTATAAACGACATTGCACGTTCTGCTAAGGCGGTAATGGTTAAACTTGGGTTCACACCTAAATTTGCGCCTAGCATTGCACCATCAATGATGTACATATTTTTATAATTAAACACGCGATTTTGTGCATCGATCACACCTTCTTCAGCCGAAGTTGCCATAGCGCAGCCACCCATGCAATGTGCGGTAAAGGGAATATTAAATAGTATTTCAGTTTTGGTTGTCATAGGATGCCCATTAAACATTTTGGCAACTTTTTCAGTAAAGGCATTTGCCTGCGGAATATAAACAGGTAAGGGCTGACCGTGTGAAGACAATGTTTTGCTAAAAGGCCACCACCAGTTTCTTTTTAATCTCATTTGAATTGATGCATCAACCGTTTGCATGACTAAAAAAATAAGTGTCTGTTTTGCAAAACCAAAAGGATTATTCATTTTCAAGAAGATTAGCGGATGGCAGATCAATGCCCATAACCATAACAAAATGCGTGAAAAACCTGGTTTTCCACCGACGAGGTGAGTTGTAAGCAAACCCATTCCATCTGAACCTTGTTGATAGCGAGTTGCTTCGATATGAGTATTATGATCAAGATAAATGCTTGAACCGATTGCTACACCTTGACTCATATCGACATGCTGATCAAAGAAACGAACGCCTAAAATGGACTCAGCATTGGTTCTGACTTGCGTACCTAATTGCTTGGAAATGTTGGGTAAAGTTTTATTATCTTTGAGACGTAGCAACAATTCTTGTGTTCCAAGAGATGAAGCTGAAAAAATGACGTTTTTAACCTGCCAAACTCGCTTATTTCGATGTCCCCATTGAGTTGAATTAATCGTGGTCACAGTATAGCCATCACTTCCATCGACTTTATTGTTTAGAGGGCGAATATCAATGACCTTTGTTTCAGCAAAAACTTTCGCGCCTTGTTTTTCAGCAAAATATAAATAGTTTTTATCTAGGGTATTTTTAGCATTATGTTTACAGCCCGTCATACAACCGCCACAAGCAGTACAGGTTGCGCGATCTGGACCTTTTCCATCGAAATAAGGATCGGGATAGGTTTTACCGCCTTGTTCACCTTGAGGGGGGAAGAAGGTTGCAACTCGTGTTGGTCTAAAGGTATGCCCAACACCAACAGCATCTCCCATTTTCTTGAGCATATGATCAGCAGGTCCAAATATTTTATTGTCCGTTACCCCCAACATTCTTTCTGCTTCAGCAAAATATTGAGGCATATCTTCTTTTAAGTGTGGGATTTTCCCCCAAGTACCTTCACTCCATACACTATCAGGAGGAACTAATAATGTATTGGCATAGGTGATAGAGCCACCGCCGACAGCATTGCCACAGATAATTGCAACATGCCTAAAAATATGTAAATTAAAAAATCCAAAGAAATTTATAGCAGGGCGCCAGATCCATTTTGGGGTATTCCAATTGGTTTTAGGAAAATCTTTCGCTTCCCAGCGTTTTCCCATTTCCATCACTGCGACGGAATATCCTTTTTCTGAAAGTCGATGTGCTGAGACACTTCCTCCAAATCCTGAACCAATAATGAGATAGTCAAAGTCATAATCATCTTTAATCATTTGGAAAAACTCCTACATTTCAGCGATTTATAATCTATCTGTGAGTTTGAATAATGACCATTTTTAAAGACTTTTTTGAAAAATGGAGTCTTATTAAAAGTGAGATAGATGAATAAGCTGAAAATTTCCATTGAATGGTTTTAAAAGTTCATCCTGATTTATTATTTTGTTGTTTGCATAGCAGAAAAAGACAATCAATATTCATAAATCGACATAAAATATTTTAGTGAAATTCAAATAGCCTAAGCAAATTTGAGTAATTTTAAAAGAATTAAAAGCAACGAAAGAAAAACAAAAAATTCTACAATAAGAACAAGCTAAGCTAAAACTACATTTCATTTTAGAACTTGTTGAAAATAAGAATATTCAATGACCATCATTTAGCAATTAAAGTTAATATATTCTTTATCTTAATTTAAATAATATTAAATAAATATTTGAAATATATTGCTTATTTTTTTATTTTGTATAAGTCTTAATAAACGATTTTTTATTAATAAAAAATACTGAGGACTATTAAATTGGGATATTTAACTAAAGCATTAATTAAACAAGATATCGCAGGGGATTTAAAGGAAGAATGTAATGCACATTTGGATACTTTGATTGCTCTCGCAGATGCAAAAGCTGAATACTATGCCGAAAAGATAAAAAGTGATTTACTTTCAGCCGGTTATGGAAGTGATAAATCGTTTCCTATACATTGCATACAATCATTTACTTATCACACCAAGGCTTATAAGGCTGAAGATGAAAACTCTATTAGTAATGTCATCAAATACTCAATCAAGGGATTTGTTCATGAAAGTAAGACAGAAACGGTAACTACTATACTGTCGGAATATGTAAAAACCTTGTTTGGCTCATCGGGTCAAGCAGAACATAAAATTCAAAGATATTTTGTAATTTTGGAAGGCGTTTCAATTATTCGATTAGATTTTGTTGGTTGGTCTCGTGTAGTGAGCCAATCTTTAATAAAAACTAAATGCGAAAAGATAGGTACGTTTGTTCTCTATAGATCTATAGTTGATATGAGTAAAGTTTCGATAAATGACTTCATTTCTGTTTATCAAGAAACAATTAGGGCTGAGAATGAAGGTATTAGCACTAGAGAGATAATCCAAAAATGCCAAGAGTTGTACTATCTCTTTAAAACTTCAAACATACCTAGAAGTTTGTATGAGTCTGAGGTAGTTCCATCAAATGATGAAAATGAATCGTTAGAAACAACCAAAGGTTATGAAGATACTGAGGTTTTTAGGAAAAACCTAACATTACTCTAAATATGATCCTTACGATAGCATGGTAATCATTAAGTTGTGGAACAGATTACAGCACATTAAATTAATCTAAAGTTTATCAAAAGTTAAAATTTACAAAGATAAAATGCTTTATTTATTAGATAAAGCTATGATAGGTTAAATGTATCGAAACTATGATCAAGTTGAATTTAATGAATAGTTTGTTAAATAAAACAAATACGACCACCACAACCTCAAAAAAGGCTGTGTAGGATTTTTTATTAATTTGACTTAACTTAATAAGATAACCAAACCCAGTCAATAATGGCTGGGTTAATTTTTTCTCGGCTGATTATTGCATTTTTAAGAGAAAGAAAATGGATAAACAAAGTTTTAAATCAAAATCGGCTTTACTCGTAATTGATATGCAAAATGGGCTATTTAAGGGAAATGTGAATCCGCACACCGCTAAACTCATCCTTTCAAACATCAATAGGCTTATTGAACATCAGCGCTTAAATGAAATGCCTATTATATTTATTCGCCATGTTGGCGAGAGAGGTACAAGGTACACCTTTAGATCCAGAATGCATGAATACTCAATTAATTGATGATTTACAATTTGATCCAATTAAAGATTTAGTCATTGAGAAGAAGTACCCAAGTTGTTTTAAAAATACTTTTTTAAAAGAATTATTAGACAAACTGTTTGTTGATGAAGTCTTAATTACAGGAATGAAAACAGAGTATTGTATTGACACAACTGTTAGAATAGCCTCTGAGTATGGCTATAAAGTCGTTTTAGCCTCTGATGCACACATTACATTTGATTCAGCGATTTTAAATGCTGGGGAAATGATCAGCTATCATAACCAAATATTAAATAATGTGTTTGCTAAGGTGCAAACTTCAGAGGAATACATAACTTTAATTTGAACAAAAAATTAAATTGGGAAGCCCAGCCAATACAGTAGTTATTGGCGGTGCTTTTTACTTTGACCTATCAAAACTCAATCAAAGAAAAGATATTGAGAATATTTTGCGGAAATTTTGTGAAGATTGTTTTTTTGAGCATAAAAAGAGCTAAGCAAGAAACTTGAAAATTCTATAAAATAATGAAAAATTTGTACTCAATTTTAAAATTGGTTCTGTATATAAATGACTGATATAGAAATAGAAACTCACCCATTACAACCATTTTTACCACATAATGCCAAACTACTGATGTTAGGTAGTTTTCCACCACCTCAGAATCGATGGAAAATGGATTTTTACTATCCAAACTACCAAAATGATATGTGGCGTATATTTGGGCTCATTTTTTTCGAAGATAAAGATCACTTCTTGGATTTACCAAATAAGCGTTTTAAAGAACAACAAATTCGTGATTTTCTCACAGAGATTGGAGTAGCAATATTTGATACTGCTTATCAAGTGAAACGACTGCAAGGCAATGCTTCTGATAAATTTTTAGAAATTGTTACGGCAACTGATTTATCACAATTGCTTGGGCAAATTCCGATGTGTCATACGATTATGACCACAGGAGATAAAGCAACTGATACTTTGATGCAGCATTTTCCTGAACAAATAAACAAACCAATGATTGGGCAATCAGTAGAAGTGAATTATGCCAATTGTGAGCTGAATTTGTACCGCTTACCATCATCCTCACGAGCATATCCGTTGGCATTAGATAAAAAAGCGGATGCTTATAAACAATTTTTTCAAACTATTGGGTTGCTTTAAATATATAAAAAATAGGGGAATTACATGAATGATGTATCTAGTCCAATTGATTTAAGAAACTACGAAGATGCTTTGGAATGGCAAGAAACGGCGAATATAAAACGCCCATGGCGAAAAGATTTTTTTGATTATTATGTAGAGTTGATGAAAACTAATCGTTCTGATCCATGTCATATATTGGAATTAGGTTCTGGTCCAGGTTTTCTAGCTCAACATTTGTTGTCGCAATTAGATCATATCGAATATACGGCGTTTGATTTTTCTGAAGTGATGCATCAGCTCGCACAAGAAAAATTGAATAGCTCAGAACAATCACGAACAAAATATTTTGTTGGAAACTTTAAAGAACCTAATTGGCAAAATCCTTTAGATCGAAAATATGATTTTATTATCATCCATCAAGCTCTACATGAACTTCGACATAAACAATATGCAGCTAATTTTCATAAGATCATCAGAACGTTGTTGAATCCTAATGGCATCTATCTAGTTTGTGATCATTTGTGCGCGCCCCATGCAATGCAAAATAATCAACTCTATATGAATAAACAAGAGCACTTGGATGCGTTTAGTCAGGCATCTTTTCAAGAGATCAAGATGCCATTGGAAATAGAAGGGCTATGTTTATTCGAAATGAGTTTGAGTTAAATTAAATGCTCCATCATTTTTGGATATTTAATCCAGCGAAAGTCATTAATTTTGATGTCACGAACATGTGTAAACTCAGACCAGATAAGTTGACTTCCTTTTGTCCACTGTAATGGTTGAATACGGCGATCTATAGAAAATAGTTCTTCTCTATTTGCAGGGCGTAGGTCTCCGATCTCTACATATAAGCGTACACCAGGATAATCTGTGAAGCTACCTTGAATGAGTGAGCTTAACCAAAACCACTTACTGCTATTGATTGCTTGAATACATGCTTTTGAGTTTTGACCTAAATTAGTACTTAATTTTTCTGTGAAAGTATCAAAAAAGTAACCTGTTTGATCCGTATTTAAAAAAACTGTGCCGATAGGTGTAATTGAGGGCTGACCAAATTGATCGACTGTTGCAATCGAGGAATGTAGGGAAGCCTTTTGTGCTGCTTTGAATACTTGTTGGATGTTTTTCCAATCTTTTTCTGAAATCATCGTTTTATCCTTGTTATTGTTTATTCATATAATAATTAGCATATATAGACTTAAATAAAATAGTTTTTAGTTGTGAATAACTTGTCAATTTAGTCAATCAGAATAGATTGATCAATATATTACATCATCCATTCAATTGGAAAATAGGAAACAAACTTGGTACTGAATCTTTGAAAATTAGTACTTTCAGGATCACGGTAATGTTTTACGATTTCGCCATTTTGTTTATGTTCATACCAAACGATATTGCCATTTGAGTCAAGTTTAAGTTGATAAGCAACTTGAAGTAAGTGTTGATCAAGTAATGCAGTAATTTGATTTTGTAGTTGATCAGATTCAACCACTAAACCGACTTCAGTGTTTAAATAAGCTGATCTTGGATCAAAATTAAATGAACCAATAAAAACCTTACCATCTACATCAAAAAACTTGGCATGTAAACTCGAACGATTTTTACCTTTTACGGGGATCACACTACCTGTTGCGATTTCGTACCATGTTCGCTTTGTTCGTTCAATATTGGGTTTAAATTCGTAAAGCTGAACTCCATTTTGCAAGAGTGGTTTACGATATTTACTATAAAACGAATGAACGACAGCAACGTCATTTGCAACTAAACTATTTGTTAGTACACGAACTTTAATCCCATTGTTCGAAAGTTGGCTTAAATATTCTGTTCCACGTTGTGTCGGAACAAAATAAGCAGAAACCAGTTCCATATGCTGTTCGGGCTTACCTAAGATTTTGAGCATTTGAAATGAAATCAATTCTTGATCCTTTGCCTGACCTAAAATCTTATTGGGATGATCGGCAACAAAATGTGCCTTAGCCCATTGAATAGGATAATGTTGAAGGCGTTCTTTTAAAAAGTCTTGTGCAGATTCAAGTTTATTTTCTGTCCAAGTATTGCTCTGATCAAGTTGTTCAAATTTTTGTCTAAGTTGCTCAAGCTGTTCAGGTTGCCCAATACCGATCAATTGTGTGGTTGAATAACTTAAATCATTATCCCAAAATTCTTTAAAGCTTTGTTCTGCATGATCAACCGCGCTGCCATAGAATAAAATATCCATATCACTAAATTGAAAATAGTTACTGGCTTCAAAATACTCACTACTGATATTGCGTCCACCTGTAATGGCAATTGCATCATCGGCGATCAGCAGTTTATTGTGCATACGATGATTAATTTTGTTTAATCGGAATAGATAATCTATGACTCTAAGATGTCTAAATTTATAAGGATTAAAAATTCTAATTTCAAAGTTTGGATGCTGTGAGAGTGCTCTCAAAGTTTTATCTAGTTTGATGCCATTCTGATCATCAATGAGTAATCGAATTTTTACGCCTCTGTCGGCAGCATTCAGTAACTCATGCAACATGAGATTGCCAATCGCATCATCTTTCCAAATATAATATTGTAAATCAATCTGATATTTAGCATTTCGAATCAAGTGGATACGAGAAGCAATGCTGAGAAAAGCATCATCAAGCGCTAAAAAGGCAGTCAAACCCTGTTTAATATTGAGATCAGCTTGAGGATCATTCATCCACTTTGTTTTCACTGGCAAAGCATCGCTCCGTTTAGGATTTTGATTAGGCGGCAAAGCACAGGCACTTAAACTCAATACCATAACAATCGATATCGTTTTAAGGTAGTATAGATTCTTTATCATTTTTATCGTGAAATGTTGTCTACTTATGTAAAGATAGCACTACATCTACTTGAAGATGTTGAATATCAGCATAAAATCAGTTAACTGTTACACAAACATAAAACATGACTATAAGGATGAAGGTATGAAATCTCGTGCAGCCGTTGCTTTTGCCGCAGGTGAACCATTACAGATTGTAGAGCTTGATGTTGAACCACCAAAAGCTGGTGAAGTCCTGATTAAAATTACCCATACAGGTGTATGCCATACCGACGCATTTACTTTATCTGGTGATGATCCCGAAGGTGTTTTTCCAGCAGTTCTCGGACATGAAGGAGCTGGTATCGTAGTTCAAGTAGGTGAAGGTGTTACGAGTGTTGCCGTGGGTGATCATGTCATTCCACTTTATACCGCAGAGTGTAAAGAATGTTTATTTTGTAAATCAGGTAAAACCAATTTATGTGTTGCGGTTCGTGCAACTCAGGGTAAAGGCGTAATGCCAGATGGTACAACGCGCTTCTCTTATAATGGTCAACCAGTTTATCATTATATGGGTTGTTCAACTTTTAGTGAATATACCGTTGTTGCTGAAGTATCTTTAGCAAAAATCAATCCCGAAGCAAATCCTGAACAAGTCTGTTTGCTTGGTTGTGGTGTAACGACTGGTATTGGTGCAGTACATAACACTGCTAAAGTTCAAGAAGGCGATAGTGTTGCGGTATTTGGTTTGGGGGGGATTGGTCTTGCCGTTGTGCAAGGCGCACGCCAAGCTAAAGCTGGACGTATTATTGTGGTTGATACCAATCCTGAAAAATTTGAATTGGCAAAACAATTTGGTGCAACTGACTTTTTAAATCCAAAAGATTATGAGCAACCGATTCAGCAAGTAATTGTTGAAATGACAGGTTGGGGTGTTGATCATTCTTTTGAATGCATTGGAAATACTAATGTCATGCGCTCTGCACTAGAATGCGCACATCGCGGTTGGGGACAATCAGTGATTATTGGCGTTGCTGGTGCAGGACAGGAAATTTCAACTCGCCCATTCCAATTGGTGACAGGTCGTAAATGGATGGGAACTGCTTTTGGTGGGGTAAAAGGGCGTTCTCAATTACCAAAAATGGTTGAAGATGCAATGAACGGTGAAATCCAACTTGCGCCATTTGTGACCCATACCATGCCGTTAGAAGAAATTAATGACGCTTTTGATCTAATGCACGAAGGTAAGTCGATTCGTACAGTGATTCATTTTTAATTGTGAATGTTTCGATTTGATGATGTGTAGCGCATCATCAAATCTTTGAGTATAAGTTGATGTCCAAACCACGTTTAAAATTACATGTCCGAATCTTAGCTGAGGAGCAAATTGCTTTTGGTCCGGGTAAAGCTGAATTACTCGAAGCAATTCAACGTACAGGCTCAATTTCTCAAGCTGCAAAATCGATGAATATGAGTTATCGTCGTGCTTGGCAACTTGTAGATACCATGAATCAATGTTTTCATTCACAGCTTGTTGAAACACAAACTGGTGGTACGCACGGTGGCGGTGCATTAGTAACAGAGCTAGGGCAAATGGTATTAAAAAAATATAGAGCAATGGAACAACAAGCTATTCAAACTTTAGAATCAGAGTTTGAGGCGTTATCGAGCTATCTAAAAATAAAACAATAAATTATAAGAATAATTGATTAAATATGAATTTGAGCAACTTTTGATAAACAAAAAATGCTATTTGCTAAATCATGGAGCATTTGCATTAAAACAAAGCCTTTTAAGCACCAAGATGAAAATTAGAAAAAACAGTATATCTATAAAATAATATAAACATCTGATTTAAATATATAAAATAAATTGGCATGGATTCTGCATTTTAAAATTCAAACTTGTATACAAGATGGGATTCATAAAATGCATGAAATAAAAACTTTAGGTTGGACAATTTCAGAGTGGCAAACAGCTTATTCGAAAAATGAAATCCAACTCAATACTTTAAAAGATTTAGTTGCATTAATTGATCCTCAAGACAATGCATGGATTTCAATTGCGACGGTAGAACAGATTGAACAACAAATTCAAGTTCTCAATGAATTAAGCAAAGAAGCTGAAAGTTTAGAAAAACAATTTCCACTCTACGGTGTTCCATTTGCTGTAAAAGATAATATTGATGTTGCAGGGTTTGTAACTACTGCAGCTTGTAAAGCTTTAACGACAGTTGCAGTACAAGATGCTGAAACAGTACGTTTATTGAAGCAAGCGGGTGCAATCGTAATTGGCAAAACTAATCTTGATCAGTTTGCAACAGGTTTAGTGGGAACTCGCTCTCCATATGGTGCTGTTGCAAATACTTTTAATTCTGAATATATCAGCGGTGGATCAAGTTCCGGTTCAGCAAGCGTGGTTGCGCGTGGATTTGTCCCATTTGCATTAGGTACAGACACCGCAGGTTCAGGACGTGTGCCCGCAGCGTTTAACAATATTGTGGGGCTCAAACCAACCAAAGGGCGGTTTTCAAATCGTGGTTTATTGCCTGCATGTAAAAGTCTAGATTGTATTTCGATCTTTGCTTTAACCGTTGCAGATGCAGACTTGGTTGCAAATATTTTAGAAGCATATGATCCGTTGGATAGTTATTCACGTAAGCATCCAAAGAATGTTCCAGCGCATTTCTCTAGCAAATTAAAATTTGCCATTCCAGAAAAACTAAATTTCTTTGGTGATGAGCAATCAGAAAAAGTTTTTCAGCAAAATGTCCAACTACTTGAATCATTAAATGCTGAAATTACTAAAATTGATTTTGCAGATTTCGAGCAACTGGCAGCGCAACTATATCAAGGTTCATGGGTGGCAGAGCGTACCGCAGCCATTGAAGATTTACTTAAAAGCAATACTGAAGATTTTGATCCAACGGTATTCGAAATTATTAAAAACGGCGAAAAATATTTAGCGGTGGATGCTTACAATGCAGAATATTTAAAACAAGATTTAGCTCGAAAAATCCAACAAAGATTGGCTGATTTTGATGCCTTAATTGTTCCAACTGCACCTACAATTTATACCATTGAGCAGCTTGAACAAAATCCGATTGAATATAATGCTCGTTTGGGAACATATACAAATTTTACCAATTTAGCCGATCTCAGTGCGCTTGCTTTGCCAGCAGGGTTTAGAGCTGACCATTTACCATTTGGTATCACTTTAATTGCGCCAGCTTGGCACGATGCAGCATTAGTTCATTTTGGTAAAGCTTGGCAAAACTACCTTGCACTGAAATTGGGGGCATTGGATAAAAAGCTACCTTTAAGTTCTGCTGTGCCTATTTCGCAACATCATATTCGCGTTGCAGTCGTTGGTGCTCATCTAACTGGTATGCCGTTGAATTTTCAGCTTACCACACGTGATGCCGTGCATATCGAAACCACCAAAACCTCTAAAAATTATGCACTTTATGCATTGAACGGTACTGTTCCGCCGAAACCTGGTTTAGCACGGCAGCAAGATGGACAATGCATCATTGTAGAACTTTGGGATGTTCCAACCGCTCGATTTGGAGAGTTTGTTGCAGAGATTCCGACACCTTTAGGGATGGGCAATGTCGAGTTAGAAGATGGTCGCTGGGTGAAAGGTTTTATCTGTGAGCCTTATGGCATAGATGATGCAGAGAATATTAGTCATTTTAGTGGATGGAGAGCCTATATCCAGCATCGTAACAGCCAAGCAGCAAACACAGCGAATTAATTTGGGGAAATCATCATGTTTAAAACTGTACTTATTGCAAACCGTGGTGAAATTGCTGTTCGAGCGATTCGCACACTTAAAAAATTAGGTGTAACCAGTGTTGCTGTGTATTCGGATAGTGATCGTTATGCGCAACATGTTGAAGATGCTGATATTGCAATTGCATTCGATGGTTTAAAGCCAGCCGATACTTATTTGAGTATTGAAAAATTAATTCAGGCGGCCAAACAAACTGGCGCGGAGGCAATCTTTCCGGGATATGGCTTTCTTTCTGAAAGTGCTGATTTTGCTCGTGCTTGTGAAGAAAATAATATTGCCTTTATGGGGCCAACAGCAGAGCAAATTCTGGAATTTGGTTTAAAGCATCGTGCTCGTGAATTAGCCGCAGATGCCAATGTGCCGATGACTCCGGGAACAGGATTGCTGGATAGTCTAGAAGAAGCCCTTACGGAGGCAGATCGTATTGGTTATCCAATTATGCTGAAAAGTACCGCTGGCGGTGGTGGTATTGGTTTGACGCGTTGTGATACGCCACAAGCCTTGACCGATGCTTACGAAAGTGTAAAACGTTTGGGAGAACAGTTTTTCAAAGATGCAGGCGTATTTATTGAATGCTTTATTGATAAAGCGCGTCATGTTGAAGTACAAATTTTTGGTGATGGAAAAGGACAAGTCGTTGCCTTTGGTGAGCGTGATTGCTCTTTGCAACGTCGTAACCAAAAGGTGGTAGAGGAAACTCCAGCGGCAAACTTACCCGAGGCGACACGAAAAAAACTACATCAGGCAGCGGTCGAGTTAGGTCAATCTGTTAATTATCGAAGTGCGGGAACAGTTGAATTTATTTACGATGCCAATCGAGATGAGTTTTATTTTCTTGAAGTGAATACGCGTTTACAGGTTGAACATCCAGTCACTGAAATGGTGACAGGTCTAGACTTAATTGAATGTATGCTCAAAGTGGCTGCTGGTGACGAACTTGATTGGACATATCTCAGCAATATGCAGCCTAAAGGCGCAGCGATTGAGGTTCGTATTTATGCCGAAGACCCTGTGAAAAATTTCCAACCAAGTCCCGGTGTGCTGACAGAGGTTGCATTTCCAGAAGGTACACGTGTTGATACTTGGGTGAAAACGGGCACAGAGATTTCTCAATACTTCGACCCGATGATTGCTAAAATTATTGTACATGCTGATGATCGTGCTAGTGCTATTGAAAAATTAAAGAACGTGTTGGCTGAAACACGCTTGAACGGTATCAACACAAACTTAGATTACGCACGTGCCATTGTTTCAGATCAGCGCTTTGAATCTATGCAAATTTGGACAAGAATGTTGGATGATTTCAACTACACGCCAAACGTGATTGAAGTGCTTCAAGCAGGGACTTTAAGTTCAATTCAAGATTATCCGGGTCGTACAGGTTACTGGGATATTGGTGTACCGCCATCAGGTCCAATGGATGATTATGCATTTCAGCTTGCCAATCGTATTGTTGGAAATGATGTTAAAGCCGCAGGTTTTGAGTTTACCTTAGTTGGGCCGACTTTAAAGTTCCATACAGATACGATTATTGCTTTGGCGGGTGCAAGCTGTACTGCGTTGTTAGATGATCAGGAAATTGATTTTTGGAAACCTGTTGAAGTTAAAGCAGGACAAATTCTAAAAATCGGTCAAGTTCAATCAGGTTGCCGTACATATTTAGCAGTACGAAATGGTTTGGATGTTCCTGTTTATTTGGGCAGTCGTTCTACCTTTGCACTTGGTAATTTTGGTGGTCATGCAGGTCGTACCTTACGTGTCGGCGACATGATTAAAATGGTTGATCCAGCATTTGCGAGCGCAGAATTGCCACTTGCACATGACGAACCTCAAGCGTTGTCGGCTGAATTGATTCCTGAATATAATAGTGAATGGAATATTGCAGTGTTATATGGCCCGCACGGCGCACCAGATTTCTTTAAACCTGAATATGTAGAAGAGTTTTTTGCATCAGAGTGGACAGTTCACTTTAACTCAAATCGTTTAGGCGTGCGTTTATCAGGACCAACGCCAAGCTGGGCAAGAGAAAATGGTGGTGAGGCAGGTTTACATCCATCCAATGTACATGACTGTGAGTATGCGATCGGTGCAATTAACTTCACAGGCGATTTCCCTGTGATTCTGGCAAAAGATGGTCCAAGTTTAGGCGGTTTCGTTTGTCCTGTGACGATTGCCAAAGCAGAACTTTGGAAAGTGGGACAACTTAAAGCCGATGATAAAATTCGCTTTTATCCTATTAGTGTTGAACAAGCCAATGAACTTGAACGTCAGCAAATTGAAAATATCCAAAACTTCGCGGAAGCAAGTAAAGTTGTAGAAACGATCGAGCCAATACAAGAGGTTGTCAGTACGATTTTGGCACAACGTGAACCAACTGAATTGTCGCCAAAAACAGTGTATCGCCAAGCAGGTGATAGTTATATCCTCTTAGAATACGGCGAAAATGTTTTAGATTTAGCTTTACGTTTACGAGTGCATCAGCTGATTCAAATGATTCGTGATACAAAAATTGCAGGCGTATTGGAACTGTCACCGGGTGTTCGTTCACTACAGATTAAATACGATGGTTTAGTAATTCCACAATCACAATTGATTGATCAATTACTTCAACTCGAAGAAGAGATGGGCGATTTGAGCCAATTAAAAATCCCATCTCGTATCGTACATTTGCCGATGGCATTTGAAGACAGTGCCACTTTAGGCGCAGTTGAACGCTATCAAGAAAGTGTTTGCTCTAAAGCTCCGTGGCTACCAAATAACGTTGACTTTATCCAACGCATTAATGGTTTGGCAGATCGAAATGAAGTTAAAGATATTATTTTTGATGCAAACTATTTAATTCTTGGCTTGGGTGATGTGTATTTAACTGCACCTTGTGCTGTGCCAATTGATCCACGCCATCGTTTACTCAGTTCTAAATATAATCCAGCTCGTACCTTTACCGCTGAAGGAACTGTTGGAATTGGTGGTATGTACATGTGTATCTACGGCATGGATTCACCGGGCGGCTATCAATTAATTGGGCGTACACTACCAATTTGGAATAAGTTTAAGAAAAACAAACAATTTGGTGATAAGCAATGGTTTTTAAAATTCTTTGATCAAATCAAATATTTTGAAGTGACAGAAGAGGAATTGAATCAATGGCGTGCTGACTTTGAAAATGGTCGTGCGCAGATCAAGATTGAAGAAACAGAGTTCGATTATGCGGATTATGTACAATTCTTAAATGATGAAGCTGAAAGTATTGCTGAGTTTAGAGCTAAGCAACAACAAGCATTTACGACTGAGGTAGATCGCTGGAAAGAGGAGTTCGCGGCGCAACCCGAAGAACAGATTCAAGAAAATAACCATGCTGATTACAGTCATTTAGCATCATTAAATGCATCGATGACAGGTAATATCTGGAAAATTTTTGTTGAACATGGTCAAGAGGTTAAAAAAGGCGAAACTGTTGCTATTATTGAAGCAATGAAAATGGAACTTCCTGTTTATGCAGAAGAGAATGGCATTGTAAAAGCCATTATTTGTAGAGCAGGGCAAACCGTACATAGTGGTGAACCACTGGTTTATATGGAATAAGGCAAGGTTGCATGAAAGAAACCAAAATAAAAACAACAAAAAGCTCAGACAATTTGTCTGAGCTGGTTTACCAACGCATCAAGAATGATATCTTTGATTTCAAACTGATGCCAGGTGAACGTTTCACTGAATCTGAAGTTGCAAAAGCTTATAATGTAAGTCGCACCCCAATTCGACAAGCACTATATCGTTTACAACAAGAGGGTTATGTTGATGTGAGTTTTCGTAGCGGTTGGCAAATCCGACCGCTCAATTTTCGTTATTATGAAGAACTTTATGATGTGCGGATCGTATTAGAAAAAGATTCCATTCGTAAACTTTGCCAGATTGATCATCAAAACTCGGTTGAATTATCTGTTTTAAAAGATTTATGGCTGGTTGAACCTCATCAATACCTAAAAGACATTAAACAACTTTCACAACAAGATGAAGATTTCCATTGCGCTTTAGTTCGTGCCTCTGGAAATAATGAAATGGCGAGAATTCATCGTGATTTGAGTGAGCGAATTCGTATTATTCGTCGTTTAGACTTCTCTAAAGATTATCGTGTTGAAGCTACTTATCAGGAGCATCAGAAAATACTGGGTTATATTTTTAATCGTAAAGTAGATGAAGCCATTCAGGCAATTGAAGCACATATCATGCAAAGTCGTGATGAAGTAAAAAAGATTACTTTACAGATGTTAGATTCGAGTCAGT
Source organism: Acinetobacter modestus (assembly GCF_014636095.1). Taxonomy (GTDB): domain Bacteria; phylum Pseudomonadota; class Gammaproteobacteria; order Pseudomonadales; family Moraxellaceae; genus Acinetobacter; species Acinetobacter modestus. The sequence goes on along the minus strand of NZ_BMDV01000001.1, from coordinate 75,887 downwards.
TTTATTAGGTTTTAAATAATAACCTTCTATAAGAGTCGGTAGATTTTTATAAATATATTTTTGAATACTTTGGTAGGGACTGTTGTCGGCTATTTGATGAATTAAACATTTAACAGGCCAGCTGCTGCACAATTTTCTAATATTTTAACTCAGCAATATCTAAGAAACCAAAACTATGAAATGGTTTATCAAACAATATTGGTACCTGAAGCACAATTCTTACAAACAAATCGTAAATTGAAAGTCTCACATGAAACTTTTATTTCACCCTAACAAGCTTATATACAATGGGAGTAGCAGCCCAAAGTTCAACTAAATATTTACTTGGTTTACGATCTTCATCAACAGTAGCAGATTGGACAAAAACAAATGCTTTGTTTAAGTTAGAAGGTGTGGGAAATCCATATTTTTATAATAAAACAGGGGCAATCAATATAGGCTTAGGTAGTCAAAATGGTGTAGCTATGACATATATTAATGTCGGATTATTGGTTCGAGACCTGTCCCAAGAATGCCAGAAATAAGGTTGAAATCACAATGATTAAAGAGTCTCAGTTAGTTGAGAGTGGTTATAAGTTAGTTTATAACCTTAAAGAGTATTTATTGGTGAATCAAGATTGGATTGATGGCGCACAAGAGACTACTCTTGATGAAAGTAGTACAGCAGGATTGAAAGGTAATTATGGGTTATTTGGCTCTGATGAATGGTGGGGAAATATCGAGAATGGAAATATTGAAACATATGTTGTTAGTGGCACTATAATAGGATTAAATGAAGAAAATCCCTTCATGGAAGCTAATAAAGTGACCACAATAAAATTAGATAATGAGGAGCGAGAAATATTTGGTGGAGTTGATTTTACAAATAAAGAAACAGAAATTAAGTATAGAGACCTATATAAGATTGGAAATAAAATAGTTGAGTTTTATATACTGGATAAGCTCAAAGAGGATGACACATGGAACGATATAGTTGAAGGAAGGTTTGGTATATTGCCTTTGGTTAATAAAATATATATTAAAGAATGTTAAACGAGTAAAGTAAGCATAAATTTTCAATTGGTTTAGGGTATACATTCAATGTTACATTAGCTGGGTTTCACAAAACTCTTTTTCCTATGTCTAATCCTGCATAAAACTAACATCTTTTTTGATTTTTCTATTTAATAATAAAGATCAAATTTACAATCATCAGATGAAACATGATGAATGATCAAATACTTATTTCACTTTTTCTAAAACTTGTTGCTAAAGAAGGCTTCTTTGTTACGGCGATAGATGGCATCACTTTGATGCGTGTAGATCACAACACACCACCATTAGCCGTATTGCAAGAACCGACCTTGGTTTTTGTTTTACAAGGCAGTAAACGTGGTTATATCGGAACTGAAACCTATGCATTTCAGCAAGGTGAATGCCTAATCGTCTCTGTGTCTATGCCATTTGATTGTGATACGGTTGCGAGTCCTGAATTGCCTATGATTGCTGTCAGCATGAAACTAGAGGCGGATACGGTAAATGAGTTGTTGGCAAAAACATATTTTGAAAATGAGCAATTTAAACCACTCACCACAGGCATGAGTGTAATTCAATATGATCAAACAATTTCAAATGTTTTAATACGACTATTAAAAACTTTAGGTTCAGAACAAGACAGCTTGATTTTAGGTGAACAAATCAAACGAGAATTATTGTACCGAGTGATTCAACATTCAGGTGCAGATACTTTAAAAGGATTAGTCGCTCAAGGCAATTTACGACCCATTTATAAAATTTGTGAATATATTCAACATCATTTTACAGAAAAAATAACAGTGGAAATGCTTGCTGAACAAGCCAATATGAGTATTTCGTCATTTCATAAGGCATTCAAACAAGTCACATTGCATTCACCTTTGCAGTACCTAAAAGTTACGCGGTTGCATAAGGCAAAACAAATGTTGCAAAACGAAAACCAAAGCGTTGCTCAAGCAGCTTATGCTGTTGGTTATCAAAGCTCATCTCAATTTAGTCGAGAGTTTAAAAAGCAGTTTGGTTTTTCTCCTAATCAGACTGAAGTAAATAGAGAAGGAATGAGTAAGTCATGAATCAAAATAGTAGAGAACAAATGAAATATATTGAAATTACTGAAGCTGGTGGTCCTGAAGTTCTAAAAGTTGTGCACGGTGACAAACCTGAGATTAAAGAAGATGAAGTATTGATTGAAGTCTATGCCACTGGGATCAATCGCCCTGATATTTTGCAACGACAAGGATTGTATCCGATGCCGAAAGGCGTAACGCAGATTCTAGGATTAGAAGTTGCTGGGATCATTTCACAAATTGGTTCAAAAGTAGAAAAATTTAAAGTCGGTGATAAAGTCTGCGCGCTGACCAATGGTGGAGGATATGCGGAATACTGTGCTGTCCCAGCAAATCAAACTTTAGCGATTCCAAAAAATATGAGCTTTGTTGAAGCAGCAGCTATTCCAGAAACTTATTTCACCGTATGGGCAAATCTATTTCAGATCGGACAATTGAAAAAGAACGAAACTGTTCTGATTCACGGAGGAGCGAGTGGAATTGGCTCTACAGCTTTGAGTTTATGTCATGCTATGGGGATTCAAACTTTTTCCACGGTGGGAAGTGATGAGAAAGCTGAAAAATTAAGCTCTATTTCGACAGTTATTAATTATAAGAAGCAAGATTTTGAACAAGAAATTTTGTCACTTACAGATCAGCAAGGGGTTGATGTGATCTTGGATATTATTGGTGCTGCTTATTTTAATCAAAATCTGAGATTGCTAAAAAGAGATGGGCGACTGGTAATTATTGGATTTATGGGCGGTCGAAAAGTGGATGGCTTTGATATTCAAGAACTCATGCTCAAACGCGCTGTGGTGACTGGCTCAACGATGCGTGCTCGAACCAATGATGAAAAAGCAAAAATTACCCAAGAACTGGAACAGTTTGTTTGGCCATTAATCGAAACAGATCAATGTAAACCAATTATTTATAAAACTTTTGCATTTGAAGAGGTTGCAGCAGCACACCAATGTCTGGAAAGCAGCGAACATATTGGAAAAGTGGTACTCGAAATTAAATCGTAATTTTGCCTGATCGTATTCATTCCATGCCTATTTATACATCAAGCTTGAGAATGATCACTTAGAAAAGCAATATGTAAATCAAACATATCCTACGAGGAATTTGAAGATGACAACAAATATAGATGATCGCAACCCAACCCCAGATTTAGCAGAAGATAATGCTTTTTTTCCATCACCTTATTCTTTAAGTCAGTATACAGCTCCTAAAACAGACTATGATGGAACAACGTATCCCAATCCCTATCAAGGTGATAAAAAGATTCTTATGATTGCTACGGATGAACGCTATATCCTGATGCAAAATGAGAAATTCTTTTCTACAGGAAATCATCCCGTAGAAATGTTGTTACCAATGTTTCATTTGGACAATGCTGGTTTTGCCTTTGATGTTGCAACACTTTCAGGGAATCCAGTTAAACTTGAAATGTGGGCAATGCCAAAAGAAGAGCAAGTGGTTTTGGATACTTATCATAAGTATGAAAAACAACTGAAATCTCCACTTAAATTGGCTGAGATTTTAGAGCAAGCTTTAAGTGCTGATTCACCATATGCTGGTATTTTTATTCCTGGTGGTCACGGTGTTTTGGCTAAAATCCCTGAAAGTAAAGAAGTTAAGGCTTTATTAAAATGGGCAGTAGATCATGACAAATATGTGATTACCTTATGTCATGGTCCAGCTTCTTTATTGGCAGCCGCAGTTGATGAAAATCCAAATGATTATATTTTTAAAGGCTATCAAGTCTGTGTTTTTCCAGATTCATTAGATAAAGGTGCCAATATTGATATTGGATATATGCCAGGACAATTGCCGTGGCTCGTCGGTGAAAATTTAGAAAAACTTGGCGTAGAAATCTTAAATAAAGGAATTACAGGGCAAGTACACCAAGATCGAAAACTGTTAACAGGCGATAGTCCATTAGCTTCTAATAATTTAGGTAAACTTGCCGCTGAAACTTTATTGGCTGATCCAAACCTTAACGCGTAATCTGTTTTATGAGTTTAAAGCCCAATTCAATATTGGGCTTTTTCTTTAGCAAATTTTAAAATTTGTAAGCTAGCTGACAAGTTCTAAATTTTGATTATGTTAAGAAAGTGGTAGTGGAAATGAGATGTTTAAGGATCATCGATGAAAATATGTGTTTATGGTGCAGGTAGTATTGGATGCTATCTTGGAGGTAGGTTGGTTGCTGCTGGCTATGACATAGATTTTATTGTTCGTCCTAAAATTCAACAGCAACTCCAAACATACGGTTTAACCGTTTCAGATTACAACGGATTCAAGCAAAGCATTGCTGCAAATCAATTACACATGACTATTGATCCGAATGAAGTTGCTCATGCAGATATTATCTTGGTTTGTGTAAAATCAGCATCTACTGAACAAGTTGCTTTTGAATTAAAAGATATTTTAAAGAAAAAGACCATTATTATCAGTTTTCAAAATGGCTTAAGCAATGTGGGGATTTTAAAACAAATTCTCACTGAGCACACTATCCTTGAAGGTATGGTACCTTTTAATGTGGCAGCTTTAGGAAATGGTGTATTTCATCAAGGAACGGATGGGGCTTTGTATGTCAAAAGCCATGCCCAATTAGATGAATTGGTGCGTGCATTTAAAAAAGCAAAGCTAGAAATTCAGCTAGAGCAGGATATGCAAGCTGTGCAATGGGCAAAATTATTATTGAATTTAAATAATTCAATTAATGCACTTTCACAGCTTCCATTAAAGCAACAATTATCTATTCGAGAATATCGTCAGTGTTTAGCACTTGCTCAATTAGAAGCTTTGAGTTTATTAAAAATCGCTAAAATTAAACCAGCAAAACTGACCCCAATTCCAGCACAATTTATTCCTAAAATTTTAAAGTTACCGAATGCTGTTTTTAAGATTATCAGTAAAAAAATGCTCGCTATCGATCCGCTTGCACGTTCTTCGATGGCAGATGATTTAATGGCTGGTAGAAAAACTGAGATCGATTGGATCAACGGCGAGATTGTGAATTTAGCGAAACATTTGAATCTTAATGCACCAATTAATCAAAAACTGATTCAATTGGTTAAACGAGCAGAACTACGATCTGAACCAAAAGCATGGTCTGGATTTGAACTGAAAGCTCGATTAGAGCAAGTCAGTAAAATTAGACCGCAAAAAAGCGTATAGTGATATACGCTTTTATTTTATAAAAATTAATATTTATTAATAATTTATATATTTTTATTTTTCAAATCGAGTAATCAACGTACCAAAAATAGTCGCGAAAATATACATAAAAATTGAGTATACAGCAGCAGGCATCGCGATGGTGGTACTTGCCATAACGGTAAGTGCTATCGTCATGGATAAAGTACTGTTATGAATCCCGATTTCAAATGCACAGGCACGTGCTTGATATGAATTAATACCAAGTATACGCGGAACGAAATAACCAACCATTAAGCTGATTGCACAGAATAATGCAGTTGCCAGACCAATTTGACCAATATAATCAACCAAATTGCTTCGCTCTTTAATGATTGCACCTAGAATAATAATCAGCAGAAAAACCACCGCAAAAATACGCACAGGACGATTTAGTTTTTCAGCAAGGTGAGGTGCATAGTGACGAATAAGCATGCCAATACATACAGGCACTAAAATAATTAAGAAAACCTGTAAAACTTTGGTGAATTGTAGACCAACTTGTTGACCTTCATTCATAAAATGTAAAATTGAAAAGTTGACAATAAAGGGAAGAAAGACCGCTGCGACAATTGCGTTGATAGCAGTTAAAGTAATATTGAGCGCAATATCGCCTTTATACAAATAACTAAATAAATTGGCAGTGGTACCGCCAGGTGATGCAGCTAATAACATCAAACCTACGGCTAAAAGTGGTGGTAATGCGAGTATCTTACAAATTAAGAATGCGATACCCACCAATAAAATGAGCTGACAGAATAAAGCGATCAAAACAGCTTTGGGATGTTTACTGACCCTTGCAAAGTCTTTAAGTGTTAATTCTAAGCCCATACCAGCCATAACAATTGCTAGAGCAATAGGTAAAAATATTGTGATCAATCCTGAATCCATGAACCGTTTTTCCTTTTGGTGATATTTTTTGAAATTTGATATTTTTGATGTACTATGTGCGCCTAAGTTAAATATCAAAAATCTAAGTAAACTTAGGTTAAATCGAATAACTTATAAAAAATAATTGTAATATTCCTATAAATTAAAGAATTACAACATATTTATTTGAATAATATTACTTCCTCCTTGCCACCCTACTTTAGGTAATTTATATGCACAAAACTGTCATCTAAACGACAATTTAAGTAATTAAAATCAAAAAGCAAAACTATAAAGATTCAATTTTTGCTCATAGTTACATTTTTATAACCGGTAAATATTACAAATTTCTAGTTATAAACATAGGAAAAATTCATGAAGAAAAAGAGTTCTAAATCAAATTTTTAAAATGTATTTAAATTTATTTTTCCATTAAATATCAAAACTATAGTTTATATTTTTTGAATTTTATATAGATATATAACTGTAAAAATAAAAGTATAGATCTTTACTTTTATAATATTTTTGAGGTAAATATGATTGACATAAAAACACTTGTTCACTGAAATCACGGTCAATGACATTTTATTACTCTAAGAATGATAATTTACGCCAATTTGATATTTATAGTGATTTGTTTAGTTGTTCTAAACAAAAGCTATAAAAATTACCCATATAGACTTGGGTTAAAATAAAAACCTTAAATTACAAGTACATGGATTTAAATATGGATGCCTTGGTTCAGGTGGAAACAGAAATTAATTTCCAAGAGCGTAAGAAAGTAACTTGGATTGTTTTTAGTTTACTCACGTTATGCCTATTGATAGGAATAATGTATTACTTATTTGTATTTCGGTTTTATCAATCAACTGATAATGCTTATGTGCAAGCCGATGTAACATGGGTAATGCCAAAAGTTTCAGGTGAAGTACTTGAATTAATGATTAGCGATAATCAAATGGTAAAGAAAGGGGAGCCTTTAGCCATTTTAGATCATCGTGATTATCAAGCGCGTTATGAGCAAGCACGTTCAGTTGTCAATTTAAAAGAAGCGGCATTAGCTGTTCAGCAACAAAATGAAAGGTCAGCACGTTCAACCATTACCGAAGCGACTAGTGGTGTGCTTGCAGCGGAAGCAGATTTATCTCGGTTAAAAAAGGACTTTTCTCGTTACCAAGATTTATTAAAAGATGGTGTTATCACGCGACAAAATTTTGAAGGTATTCAATCTCAGTATTTGGCAGCACAAGCTCAATTAACGAAGGCTCAGGCAACAGTTCATTCAGCAGAAGCACAACTAGGAAGTATGCAAGCAAGTAGGGCACAACTCTTAGCTGATATTCAAAGTGCTCATGCCTCGCTAAATCTTTATCAAATTGATTTAAATTCAGCAAAAGTTATAAGTCCTGTCTCTGGGAAAATAGGCAGTCTTTCGATTCAAAAAGGATCACGTGTTTCACCACAAACCCGTTTGATGGCGATTATTCCTGAAAATAGTTTATATGTTCAGGCGAATTTTAAAGAAACACAGATTGAAAAAATGCATATTGGTCAATCTGTTAAACTTAAAGTTGATGCTTACCCAAGTTTAACTTATACAGGAAAAATAGAGAGCTTTTCTCCAGCATCTGGTGCAACTTTTTCTTTGATGCCACCAGATAACGCAACAGGTAATTTTAATAAAGTTGTTCAACGTATACCTGTACGTATTTCTATAGATCCGACATCCCATGCAGAGCTGATAAAGCCCGGAATGTCTGTTAGTGCCACCGTGGACTTAAGAACATAATAATAAAGTCTTAAAGGTATAAAAAATGAATAAGCATAATGACGCTGAATGGAAATTTGCGCCAAAAGTCGCGTGGATCATTTTTGTCGCAATGATCTTTGGTAATTTCATGGCGATTCTTGACATTCAAATTGTTGCCAGCTCGTTGAATGAAGTACAGGCAGGAATGAGTGCGAGTCGTTATGAAGTGACATGGGTACAAACCGTTTATTTAATTGCAGAAATTATTGCGATTCCTATGTCCAGCATTGTCTCTCGCATTTTATCAACTCGTATTTATTACACACTCTGTGCAATTGGTTTCACCATTAGTTCGCTACTGTGTGCATTGGCTTGGAACTTAGAGAGCTTATTGGTTTTTAGAGCGATACAAGGTTTTATGGGCGGTGGCATGATTCCTACCTCAATGACTGCCTTATTTTTACTTTTTCCTGAAGTTAAACGTTCACTCCCATTGGTTGTATTTGGAATGGTGAGTACTTTGGGTCCTGCAATCGGTCCAACAATTGGGGGCTGGTTAACCAATAATTTTTCATGGCACTGGATGTTTCTGATTAATATCATCCCAGGGATTATTATTGCCACAATTATTTTTTCAGGTCCAAATATTGATAAACCGAATCATGCTTTGATTAAAACGATGGATTGGTTCGCTTTAATTGGTATGGCAATGTTTTTAGGTGGTTTGGAATATTTCCTTGATGAAGGTGCACGTCATGACTGGTTTGTGGATATGGGGGTTAGAATTGCATTTGTTGTATGTATCACAGGTGGTTTTATCTTCTTTTCACGCAGTTTTACACAACCAAAACCATTATTAGATTTAAGTGTATTTAGAAATAAAAACTTCACATTAAGCTCGATCATTACTTTTGTTATTGGAATGGCATTATACGGTTTAGGTTATATGATTCCTGTTTTTCTTGGGCAAGTAAGAGAAATGAATAGTAGCCAGATTGGTCATATTATGATGGTTACGGGTATTGTGATGTTTTTCTTTGCACCATTATTGGCATGGTTAATTCCAAATTTTGATACACGCAAAACAGTTTTTGTTGGAATGATTTTAGCTGGCTTTGGTGTTTGGTTAAATTCACATTTAAGTATTCAGAGTGATTACGACTTTATGTTTTGGCCACAGGTTTATCGTGGTATTGGCTTAATGATCTGCTTAATTGTTGTATCTCATTTAGCGATGAGTACATTACCAATTTCTAAAGTTGCAGATGCAAGTGGTATTTATAACCTTATGCGTAATATTGGTGGTGCAGTTGGATTAGCATTAATCAACTCATCACTTGATTGGCTAACTGCATTACATGTAACTCAGCTTAATCAATATATGTCACCGCAAAATTGGTTGTTTATAGAACGATTAGATCAACTTACCGCTAAATATCAAGATATTGGAGTAGATGCTCAGCAAATAGCATTGAGTGTTATTTATCGAGACATTCATTATCAAGCACTTACATCAAGTTTTAATGATTTATTACGCATCCTTGCAATGATTATGGTGATTACCGCATTTCTTACAATTTTTATGGACAGGGCAAAAAAAATGAATATATAGATGAATTAAGCTAGAGGGTAAAATCATTTTTTAATGATTTAAAAATAAAAAGGAACATATTCAGCATTTGATTCCTTAAAACAAAAATCTATATGAATTTTATATTTCTTAATGAGATAGAGATCTTCATATTCAAAATTTAATGGACTGACTTATGATTAATACAACGGCAAAAATTATTTCAATTTTGAATAATAAGGAAACAACTTATGGTCAATATATTGAAATGGAGAAAATTGATCTTGATAGACTAAAAGCGATGTACTCAATATATGAGCAATATTATGAGAACACTCAGTTTGAAATATTTGTAAATGATTTCAAAAAGAAAAGTGGTGCAATGCTGATTTTTAACTCTAAAACAGATGAAGTGGTTGGATTTTCTACAGTTGCTGTTCAACATTTTTATTTAAATGGTAAAGACTATACCGTTTTATTTAGTGGGGACACTGTAATTTTAAAAGAGTTTTGGGGAAATAGAACACTTCAGTCAACCATGTTGAAACTTATTATTAAACTCCGAGTTAAGTATCCATTCAATGAGTTTTACTGGTTGCTAATCTCGAAGGGTTATAAGACTTATTTATTATTGGCAAATAATTATTATGTTTATTATCCGCATGTTAATGGTGAAAATGAACATCTTTCTAATGTGATTGAGCATTATTGCGAAAACTTCTTTGGGGAGTATTACGATAAAGAGGTTGGATTATTAAACTTCGGCGATGATTATCAACCATTAAAAGGCGAAATCGCACCAATTACCGAAGAAATGAGAATAACTAATCCTAAAATTGACTTTTTTGAAAGAAAAAATCCAACTTGGACGACTGGTACAGAATTACCGTGCATCGGTCGATTAGGTTGGAAAGACTTGGCTCGTTTCCCTGCGAGATTTATTACAAAGCCTGTAAGTAAAGGTAAACATGAAGCCATCAGGACTAACCGTAAAATAAGCAAGAGTATCTCAAAATGAAATATACAGAATGGCTCACTACGGGATCTCACATTATTCTGAAGCGTTGGTGTAATTTGGCAGATCAACATTTTAGGAAAAATGCAATTGACTTAGAGACAGCTCAACGTCAAATATTGAACTCAATTTTGAAATCATCAAATCTTGCGCAAAAACAGAATATTTCAAGTTATGAGCAATTTATACAATATTTTTCTTCCTCACGTTATGCAGATTGGCGAGAGCAGATAAATCTATATCGTGAGCAAAAATTATCACTTTCAAGCAGTAAACTGATTCGTTTTCAACCGACCAGTGGTTCAAGCGAACAAATTAAATTTATTCCTTATACCCAATTATTTTTAGATGAACTTGATCATGCAATCGCACCATGGTTAGCGAGTATGTATCGTAAATGTCCGCATTTACAGGGTGGTACACACTATTGGTCGGTTTCGTGGTTACCTGAAAGTCAACGTGAAGTATTAAAAGATAAAAATCTCAATGATGACAGTGCTTTGTTAGGTATTGGGAAACGTATACTTTCTAAATTTACCCAAGCTGTTCCAAGTAATGTTGCTTTTGCTGCAAATGCTGATGATGCTTTATTTGCGACTTTATGCTATTTGGTCGCCAATCATAATTTAGCCATGATTTCTGTTTGGAGTCCAACATTTGCCTTGCAATTACTTGACCGTTTAGAAGCCATGCAAGATGAGATTGCTGAGGTTCTTGATAGTGGTTCATGGGGGGCACGCCAATCATATTTAGAACAAGTTAAAGCACCATTTAGTCCAAAAAGTGCGAAGCGTTTAATGAATGCTACACATGATCACCAAATTGATTTTGAAAAATTATGGCCGAAATTGAGCTTGTTATCGAGCTGGGACACTGCTGGATCAAAAGATTGGGCTGAAAAACTACAACAGCGATTGCCATTTGTTCAGTTTGAAGGTAAAGGGCTTTGGGCGACAGAAGGTGTGGTCACTATTCCATATAATGGTCAGTATCCGTTGGCATATCAAAGCCATTTCTATGAATTTGAATACTTAGCGGGCGAAAATGAAGGAAAAATCATTCCGTCTTGGGAACTCAAATTAGGTGATGTTGTTAGCCCAATTATTACTTCAGGTAATGGATTACTACGATATTGTTTAGACGATTGCTTATTAGTCACAGGTTTCTTAGAACAGCTGCCTTGCTTTGAATTTCAAGGTCGTCGTTTTGGCGTGGATTTAGTCGGCGAAAAGCTTGCCCCAGAGACTGCACAACAGTTGTTATCTCATCTAAATGATACTGAATCTAAAGCGATTTCTCTGCTTGCTATAGATACACAGCAGCTCACAAAACCATTTTATTGTGTATTGTTTGAAGGAGATATTCATCACTCAGTTGATCATGAATATATTGATAATATTTTGCGTCAAAACTTCCATTACGAATTAGCGCGTAATCTAGGTCAACTTGATCAACCACAAATTCGTAAGGCAGATAATGGCTGGGCTGCTTATAAAAAGTTGGTGATGTCTGATGGTTTAATTGAAGGAAATATCAAGCCAGAACCTTTAAAGAAAATTACTTTAAATAGTTTGGAACGGCTATGAATAAAGGAATAAATCAAATTAGACCAGAAAAAAGTATGTATCGATACTTAGTGTATTTAAGCCTGTGCTGTGCTGCCAGTTCAGTGAACGCGATGACTTTAGATGATGCATTTTCTGCTAGTTTAAGGCATGAAAGCCAATTAGAACTAAGTCGCTTAAGTGTCAATCAATCCACGGCAATGCTTAATCAAGCAACTCAACGAGATGGACTCAAAGTCAATCTCGTTGGGCAATTGGATTATGAAAAAATAGAAACTCCGACGATGGTTATGTTTCCAACAGAAGGAAATCGTAAAGGTCGTAGTTTGCAACTTCAAATGGATTATCCAGTTTATACTTCTGGTCGACACCGTTTAGGTGTTGAAGTTGCGAAGAATCAGCTTTCAGCACGTAATGAAGCGTTATCAGATCAACGATCAGAAACGATATTGAATACAGTGATGGTCTATACCGATGTACTCAAGAAAAAAGCGATTTTAGAGCTCCGAAAGAAAACCATGTCTAATTTGCAGCGTTCTTTGTATGAGTCTCAACGACGTTTTGATGTGGGCATGATCACACGTGCAGATTTGGCTCAAGTTTTGGCACAAGTCGCTCAGGGACAAGCAGATATTACTCAAGCACAATCCAACTTAACGATCAGTGAAGCGCAATTTTACCAAATCACAGGGGCAGCCCCTGATGGTTTGGTTGCAATCAATCAATTACCTAGCATTGCCAATAACGTCGATGAACTTTTATCAAAAACCAAAAATCATCCTGCTTTAATACAAGCCAAATTTGAAAAACAAGCGGCGGAAAAGCAATACGCTTTAACCAAAAGAGAACTTTGGCCGACAGTAATGCTCACCAGCAAATTAGGGGCTCAACATGAAGCAACCAATATCGGTTCTGAAAGTAATAATTATATGGTTGGTGTTCAGTTAAATGTACCGCTATATGATGATGGACTCAATAGAGCAAATATTAATAAAGCTCAAGTCGATATTGAGCTTGCTAATCAGAAAATCAAAAGTCTGGAATTAGATTTGAATCAGCGTATCCGGACGACTTACGCACAACTTCAAACCATTCGTCAAAATAAAGATGCACTGCAAAATGCAATTGACGCAGCTTCAATCGCATTTGTTTATACGCGTAAAGAATTTGAACTGGGTACAAAAACAACATTTGATTTACTCAATACTGAACAGAAGTTATTGGATGTCCAGACTCAAAAAACGGTCAATCAACAGGACGAAGTTGTATTTGTATATCAATTACTAGATCAAATAGGAAGTTTGAATGATTTAGTGTCAACACCACATCATCAACAGGTCAATAATTAATGAACATGGATTTAGTACAACATCGCGACAATACCTTAATTACGCGAGAAGCTACACTCGAGGATGATCAAGGTTTAAGACAGCTCATTGCTGTTCCAATGACAACCAGAGGCGTGCAGATTAGCTTTCAGCGTGAACCGAGCTATTTTAACGCTTCGGACATTCTGTATAGACATAAATTACATGTTGTCATCGAGGATATGGAACAGCAGAAAAAGGTGGCCTGTTATAGCAATGGTTATCGACCGTGTTATATCAATAGACAAATACAGAGTCTAAGATATGCCAGCGATCTACGTGTTGATCAAAACTATAGAGGGAAATCTTTGGTTAAGGCTTTAGGCGCTCATGTGAAAATCAGTATGTATGAACCTAATTTTAGCCAAATGATTATTTTCAATGATAATCATGCAGCTCGAGCAGCAATGCAAACAGCGAAAACAGGTATGCCTGATTATTATGATGAAGGCTTTATCGAAACTTTAACGTTGACACATTTAGGAAACAAAAGAAAAATCAAAGCTTTCTTAAAGCGCATCACTCAAAATCCAGATGAATATCAAAACATTCAGTCTTGTGTCGCGCATGTAGAACACATTTCGGCAATGAATAACTTTATTGCCGAAATGTCGAATCATTATAATTTTATTCCTGCTTATAACTTCGAAGAATTAGCACAAGGTCATTCATACTTTTCAGGAATTAAACTTTCAGATTTTATCTTGTATTTTCAAGATAAAAAGCTCGTTGGTATGTTTGGTTTATGGGATCAACATGGAATTAAGCAAACCAAAATTTTGCATTACAGTCCAGTAATTCGTGCACTGCGACCTATTTATAATTTTTGTACATCTGTTACGAAAAGTATGCCTCTACCAAAATTAGGTGACTCAGTGAAATATCATGTATTACACACGTTATTATGTCACCCAGAATCGCTTGTCTTACACCATCGTATGCTCAAAGATGCCTACAAACTATCAAGAAAAATAGGTATAGGTGTTGTAAGTTTTACCTTATCTCATAAAGACCCACGCTATCAACTGAACTCATTTTATAAAGGTGAACGCCTAACAGGAATGCATGGTTTTATTAGTTTTGCTGGGGACCCTCGTGTAAATTTTGACAATAATTTGATTCCATACTTGGAAGTAGGGCGGATTTAATTGTTCATAAATAGGCTAGAAAAACAGACAAAAGTTATCAATTACATAAAATACTTCTATAATAGCGCCCATTATGACTAGAGTCAGTTTTTTGTTCAGATGAATGAATGACTCTAGCTACTCTTTTTAAATCAATTTCTTATCCGCGATTCGGGTTATTGATCAATATTTGAAATTTTATGTGTCTGTGCTGACACATAAGAATATTTAGGTGCCAGCATGGAAATCAAGGTTAATTATCTCGACAATCTTCGACAAGAAGCCAAGTTCGATGATTTTACAGTTATCGCTGACCAACCCATTCGTTATAAAGGTGATGGTTCTGCACCGGGTCCATTTGACTACTTTTTAGCATCATCAGCATTATGTGCAGCTTACTTCGTTAAAGTATATTGTGCAGCTCGTGATATTCCGACAGATAATATTCGTTTGTCACAAAACAATATTGTTGATCCTGAAAACCGTTATAAACAAATTTTCAAAATTCAAGTTGAATTACCCGCTGATATTTCTGAAAAAGACCGTCAAGGCATCTTACGTTCGATTGATCGTTGTACCGTTAAAAAAGTAATTCAAACGGGTCCTGAATTTATCATTGAAGAAGTTGAAAGTATTGATGCGGATGCACAAGCACTGTTGATGCCAAGTCTGACATCAGAAAGCAGCACTTATATCGCAGGGAAAGATTTACCACTAGAAGAAACCATTACCAACATGTCTGGTATTTTGGCGAATCTAGGTATGAAAATCGAAATTGCATCTTGGCGTAATATTGTTCCAAATGTCTGGTCTTTGCATATCCGTGATGCACAATCACCAATGTGCTTTACCAATGGTAAAGGTTCTACCAAAGAAAGTGCTTTGGCATCAGCTTTAGGTGAGTTCATTGAACGCTTGAACTGTAACTTTTTCTATAATGATCAGTTCTGGGGTGAAGAAATTGCCAATGCAGAATTTGTACATTATCCAGACGAAAAGTGGTTCAAACCGGGCCAGAAAGGTAAATTACCAAAAGAAATTTTGGATGAATATTGCCTTGAAATTTACAACCCAGATAATGAATTACTGGGTACGCATTTATATGATACCAACTCAGGCAATACAGAGCGTGGTATTTGTTCATTGCCATTTGTGCGTCAGTCAGATCAGGAAGTTGTGTATTTCCCATCGAATCTGATTGAAAACTTGTACCTAAGTAATGGAATGAGTGCAGGTAATACTTTAGCTGAAGCACAAGTTCAATGTTTATCTGAGATTTTTGAGCGTGCTGTTAAACGTGAAATTTTAGAAGGTGAAATTGCTTTACCTGATGTACCTCAAGAAGTATTAGCAAAATACCCAAGTATTGTGGCGGGCATCCAAGGTTTAGAAGAACAAGGTTTTCCTGTTTTAGTGAAAGATGCATCTTTGGGCGGTGATTTCCCAGTGATGTGTGTGACACTGATGAACCCACGCACGGGAGGTGTATTTGCCTCATTTGGCGCACATCCAAGCTTTGAAATTGCGTTGGAACGTAGCCTAACCGAACTCTTACAAGGGCGTAGTTTTGAAGGTTTAAATGATCTTCCTCAACCAACCTTCCAAAGTGAAGCAGTCACTGAACCAAATAATTTTGTTGAACACTTTATTGACTCAAGTGGCTTAGTTTCATGGCGTTTCTTTAGTGCAAAATCAGACTATGACTTTGTCGAGTGGGATTTCACCAATGATGGTGAAAACTCAAATGAGGAAGAAGCGGCTGAATTGTTTAGCATTTTGGAAGAAATGGGCAAAGAAGTATATATGGCTGTCTATGAGCATTTAGGTGCAACAGCATGTCGTATCTTAGTTCCAAATTATTCTGAAATTTATTTGGTCGAAGATTTAATTTGGGATAACACCAATAAAGCTTTGGCATTCCGTGAAGACATTTTAAATCTTCATCGTTTGGATCAAGCTCAACTTGAAGCTTTGGTCGAGCGCTTAGAAGAATGTGAATTAGATGACTATACTGAAATCGCGACCTTAATTGGCATTGAATTTGATGACAATACCGTGTGGGGACAGTTGACTATTCTTGAGCTCAAACTATTGATCTATATTGCATTAGAGCAGTTTGAAGAAGCCAAAGAACTGGTTGAAACCTTCTTACAATACAACACCAATACCGTTGAACGTGGATTATTCTATCAATGCATGAACGTAGTACTTGAAGTATTACTCGATGATGAGATGGAATTAGAAGATTATGAAACGAATTTCCGTCGTATGTTTGGTAACGAACGTATGGATGCTGTTATTGGATCTGTAGAAGGAAATGTTCGTTTTTATGGTCTCACACCAACAAGTATGAAACTTGAAGGGCTTGATCGTCATTTACGTTTGATTGATAGCTATAAGAAATTGCATCAAGCGCGTGCAAAGACTGTCGGAGTAGCGGTGTAAATACAAGCTAAACGTTAAACCCTTAAAAAGTGCATGTTGATCATGCACTTTTTTATTGTAAAAATATTAAGACTTTGTAATTTAATAAGAAATTTTTCAAGAGAAAATAAAAGTTATCTTTAAATATATGTTAATTGTTTTAAAAAAGCATCGATTCATAAGTTAGATCGCCTTTTCAATTTTCATAATCCATAAAAATATGTGAATAAAGTGCCTAAAATGGGTTGACATTAAAGTTCACTTTAATCTTAAAGTAAAACCATACAAAATGAGGGCACAAGAAATGAATGTGTTTGAAAGACTGGTTTTCCCAAATGGTTCTCGTATTCCAAACCGCATTGCAAAAGCAGCAATGGAAGAAAATATGGCTGATCTAAACCATGCGCCATCAGAAGCATTAATGCGTTTATATCAAGCATGGGCAAATGGCGGTGTTGGTTTAATCATTACTGGAAATGTGATGGTAGATCGTCGTGCCATGACTGGACCAGGTGGTGTGGTATTAGAAGATGAAAAATATTTAGACACCTTTAAACGTTGGGCACAAATTGGGCGCTCTAAAGGTGCTCAAGTTTGGCTGCAAATCAATCATCCCGGTCGACAAATGCAATCGAATTTGGGACAACAAACTTGGGCACCATCAGCTGTTGCATTAGATCTAGGCAAAATGTCTAATCGCTTCAATCTTCCGATTGAAATGACACAGGAGATGATTGAGGAAGTCATTCAACGTTTTGCCAATACCGCTCGTTTAGGTGAAAAAGCAGGATTTAATGGTGTGGAAATCCACGCTGCACATGGTTATTTACTTAGTCAGTTTTTATCACCACTGAGCAATAAACGCCAAGATCAATGGGGTGGCTCACTAGAAAATCGTGCTCGCATTTTGATTGAAATCGTAAAAGCAGTTAGGGCAGTCGTGTCAGAAAAATTTACGGTAGCCGTAAAATTGAATTCTGCTGATTTCCAGCGTGGTGGCTTCAGTGCAGAAGATGCTCAAGAAGTGGTGAAAATGTTGAACGAACTACCTGTAGATTTGGTTGAGCTTTCAGGTGGAAGTTATGAAGCACCTGCAATGCAAGGTCAAGCTAGAGATGGACGAACCTTAGCACGAGAAGCCTATTTTTTAGAGTTTGCCCAAGAGATTCGTAAAGTCGCGAAAATGCCAGTGATGGTAACAGGTGGAATTCGTCGTAAACAGATTGCAGAACAAGTGATTGAAAGTGGTGTCGATATGGTTGGAATAGCTACCGCTTTGGCAATCGATCCTAATTTACCAAACCAATGGAAACAAGGTCAAAATATTGCACCAGAGCTAAGACCTATTACTTGGGAAAATAAAACATTGGCTTCTCTAGCCAATATGGCGACAGTAAAATTCCAGTTGCGTAAACTAAGTTTAGGTAAAAAAACCAATTCCAAAGTTTCACCTCTATGGGCATTGATTTTACAGCAAGCTGCGATGGCACGTCGTACTCGCCAATATAAAAACAATATGCGTAATTATGTTGCGTATCAATAACAGAGATTTCATATGACAAATACGAATAATTTAAATTGGATGATATACGGCGCGAATGGTTATACGGGTGAGCTAATTGCCCGAGAGGCTGTGCGACAAGGGCTAAAACCTATCTTGGCAGGACGTAATCAAACGAAAGTCACTGAATTAGCTCAGGAACTTGGTCT
Source organism: Acinetobacter modestus (assembly GCF_014636095.1). Taxonomy (GTDB): domain Bacteria; phylum Pseudomonadota; class Gammaproteobacteria; order Pseudomonadales; family Moraxellaceae; genus Acinetobacter; species Acinetobacter modestus. The sequence continues at coordinate 57,222 of NZ_BMDV01000001.1, read as the reverse complement.
TGAATTTCGTGCCTTTGGGCTAGATGAGGTTACTCAGATCAGCAAACAGTTAGAAGGTCTGCATCTAGTTATGCATTGTGCAGGGCCTTTCTCATCAACGTCAAAGCCGATGATGCAAGCATGTATTAATGCTGGTGCGCACTATTTAGATATTACAGGTGAGATTTCTGTTTTTGAACTGGCACAGTCTTTAGATGCTCAAGCACAGCAAGCAAATATTGTGCTCTGTCCAGGTGTTGGGTTTGACGTTATTCCAACAGATTGTGTCGCAGCTGCACTGAAAGAGGCCTTACCAGATGCAACTCATTTGGCATTGGGTTTTGATTCTAAAACAGGGCTTTCGCCCGGAACTGCAAAAACCAGTACCGAGGGTATGGCTGATGGTGGAAAAATCCGTAAAAATGGAAAAATTATTACAGTACCTTTAGCACACCATGTTCGCCAGATTGATTTTGGTGATGGTCAAAAGAGTGCAATGAGTGTACCTTGGGGCGATGTGGCTACGGCATTTTATACGACAGGAATTGCTAATATCGAGGTGTTTGTACCTGCATCCCCAAAAGTAATTTTTGGTGCAAAAATGTTGAATAGCTTGCGCCCGTTATTAAAACTTCAAGTCATGCAAAAAATGATGAAATCTATAATTGGAAAATCAGTTGTTGGGCCTAATGCGGAGCTACGTGCCAAGCTCCCAACCTATGTATGGGGTGAGGCTAGAAATGCTCAAGGACAGATCAAAACAGCACGAATTCAAACTGAAAATGCTTATAGCTTAACGGTGAATGGTGCGCTGACGGTAGTTCGTTATTTACTTGAACAAAAAGTGAAAGGTGGAACATATACGCCAGCCAAATTAATGGGTTATCAACTCGTAACGCAAATCAAAGGTTCAGGTGCATTGATTATTACTTAAATGAAGTTATTTAATTTTCTCGCCAGAAACATATACTAAATATGTTTCTGGCTTTTTTATAAAATTTTTAAGATTAATTTAAAATATGAAATCATAGGGATGTTTATATAAATTTTGTTTTTAGATAATTTTTTTATTTAGTAATTGGATTTAATTTAGTCTAACTAAGATTGAAATAATAGAGGGATAATTCTTAAAGTTTAAGATAAATATTTATGATTAATATAAAAGACATTCTCATCGGAGAATGTCTTTCGTGAAGGATTTATTTTTTAGTTTTATCTTTTGTTTTATCTAAAGATGGCATCGGAATAGGCATATTCAATGCCAATTGTGCATCTTTGACGACATCTAAACGTAGTACTTTGTTTGCACCTAGCTCATCTAGTAATTTGCTCAGAGGACCACCACTACGAACTAGCTCGACATTTTTAGGAAATAACTTTTGACCAAAAGCCAATGTATTTGATTGCACAGAAGTTTGATGCCATTGACCATCGACTTGATTAAACATCGTCTTGGTTTCGATGCGTGATTGAGGTTTGACGTTCTTAATAGTTGGTATTGGTGCAGTTAAACTGAGATCAGGTTTTCCGTCCGTATTATAGATATGAGCTTGAACCTGTTGATGATCAATTTTCATGTCTATTGGCGTCAACCATTTCGGCAACTGATACCCATACACACCACGCACACGTGCAATCTCTGTATCCACGGGTAAGGCAAGTACATAACCATAATAATTATGCTTTCTCATTGAGCTTAATAATTCAGTCGAATGAAAGTAATGAGCGTTTGGTTGGCGAACAACGATCGCAATAGAAACCTCGTCATAAGGATCAACATCGCCAACCGCATATGAGAAGAAAGTCAGCGAAACTAAACCATAGCCTGGGAATGGTTGTAAAGGCTCAAGTGGGGATGGTAGTTTTGCTTTTAATTTATTTATAGGTGCCAACATGAGGAGTTGTACATTACTGGTACGGTAATAAAAATTTGGAGACCAAACTTTTCCCACTCGTGTTTCAACTAGTTTTTTAGGAATAGTTCTAAAGTAATCAATATTTCCCGCAGCTGGGTCTTTTGCAACCTCGTCTAAGTTAGGATTCATCCGAAAACGATCATAATAACCACCTTTAGGCACATTGACTTTATATGGGCCAAATTCGACGACTGTAGTGGGTTGCGTATTATTGCTCATTGTTTTTGCTACCGTACTAGGGGTTAAATTATTTTCTGCTGCTTGAGTAGAAATACCTAAAAATAGGCTGATTGATATTGCAGTAATAGAACGATTTAAATGAGTAAGATTAAACATGATCATATGACTCCTATAGATCTCACTGAAATGCTAAGATTAAAGTAAGGTTTAAGGTCAAGCTTATTTTTAATAAAAATGAGAAAATTAAAATTAAAAACTTTAAAAATAAAAATATTGGAGACAACTAATCACAAAAACCAGATTTCGTGAATCTGGTTTTTAAATATCAATATGAAAACTTAATTTAAACTTTTTAATTTTTTCACGACTGCTTCAGCAATAGCTTTACTCGATTGAGGATTTTGTCCAGTAATAATTCGATCATCTGTAATGACATAAGAACTAAAGGGGAGAAAAGCACGTTTATATTTTGCACCACGATCAATCAATCCATTTTGTAAAGAAAAAGGGACTTGGGATTTGATTCCTGAAAGTGTTTCTTCAATATTGGCGAAACCTGTTACTGTTTTCCCTGCAATCAGAGGTTTGCCTTTTTCATCTTTTAATGGCAATAATCCACCAACCCCATGACAAACAGCAGAAACAACTCCACCTTGTTGATAAATCTTTTCACTAATATTTTTCAGCTCTTTATTATTTGGAAAGTCCCACATTGTGCCATGACCACCCGTATAATAAATCGCCTTATAATTTTTCGGCTCAATTGTATTTGGTGCCAATGTTGTTTTCAGACGTTGCATAAATTGAGGATCGGCTAAGTGGGCTTTAGCACTACGATCTAAGTAAATAGATTTTAAACTACGTTCATCCAATGGAACACCACCACCTTGTGGACTGACAAAATCCATGTCATAGCCAGCAGCTTCGGCAACATCATAAAAATGGGTGAGTTCTGTGAGCCATAATCCTGTTTTATCTGTTCGAGTTGGATAAGTCGCATGATTAGTCATGACCACTAGAATTTTTCCATTTTGTTTTGTCTGGTGAAGTTGATATGCTGTTTCAGATGGATATGCATAATTACTTGCAAAAACAACTGTAAAAATAGGAATTAACCCTTTGCGAATATTCCAAGCTTTGAACATGACAGGTTCCTCATGAATTACCTGAGTCCAATGCTATGCTTAAAGTGAGGTTTAAGGTCAAGCTGTTTGTGCATCAAATCATCGTAGCTTTCTAAAGTGTAGAATAAGTTCAAAAATATCAAGTGCTATGCTGATGATCTTGACAGCTTTGAATAATCTATTTGATACTTTACGCCACGATAAAATAACAATGAGATCTAAGGGTTGGCTAAACCATTACATCGAAGAATGATTCCAGAAACCTATGTTCATTTACTATTTGAATATCTGGAAGCACAAGGACATGATCCAGAAAAAGTATTAGGTGAGCCTTGGCCTATTCCTGACGAAAATGGTCTCGGTGGCGTTGCAATTGAACATTGGGAAAACTTATTACAAATTGCAAAAGCTTATTTAAATGATCCATTGATTGGCTTGCATGTGGGACAAACGATTACTGCGAGACATCTTGGAATCATTGGCGCGGTACTTTCCACTTGTAATAATTTTTTTACAGCCGTACAGCGTTTTGAACGTTATCAGAGGCTTATTTTTGATGTTATGCCTGCAAATATTCAACTACTTGCTGACTGTGTAGAGTTAACTTGGGATGTTAGTGAACATCAAGAAGGTGGTTTAGTCGACGAGACTGGTCGAACGGTGATGGTGCAGTTTGCTCGAAGCTTAATTCGCGGTAAAGAAAGTTTACAAGCGGTTCATTTTATTCATGAACAACCCGCAGATATTAGAGCTTATGAAGAATACTTTGGTTGTCCTGTTCTTTTCGAACAGCAGGTTCCATTAATTCGATTCGGGTTAGAAATGTTAAGTTTACCTTTAAAAAGCCCTGATACAGCTTTGATGGCTATACTTGATAAACATGCTGATCAACAGCTAGCACGTCTACCACAAGTCGAAGAAATTATAGAACAAGTTCGTAAGCAGATTGCTTATTTACTGCATCTAGGTGAGCCAGAGATTGATCAGCTTGCTGAAAGATTACATTTGTCACGTCGAACATTACAAAGGCGACTAATTGAAGTTGGCACAAATTTTCGCAAAGAATTAAATCTAGTGCGTTATGAATTAGCAAAATCTTATTTAATCGATCCTAGATTGCAAATTATAGATATTGCTCTGTTACTCGGATACTCTGAACATAGTGCGTTTACCCGAGCATATAAAGAATGGTCGGGTAAAACACCACAGCAAGAAAGGGAATCTTTCAATATAAATTCAATGAATTGATCTGATTTTAATCCTGCTTTTCTGCCAGCCACATTGTTTGTTTGAGTTGTTTTTGATTGAATCCGATCAGCTCAATAATGTTACGAAACAATCCCGGAGCTTTGGCAACAAATTTATTAGTTTTGGGTACAATCACAATATCTTTACGCTTCTCAATACCTTCAACCAGTTCTGAGACCACGGTTTCAATGGCTACATATTTCCAAATCCCTGTATTGCCTTTCCATACTGCTTTACCCGCTGGATCTGATTGCACAGCATCCATCATCGGTGTTTGAAAGAAAGTAGGGTGGATACTTCCAACACCAATATTTAAATGTTTAAGTTCCAAACGCAGACTATCACATAATGCCCAAACACCCGCTTTACTTGAGGTGTAATGCGTGTTTAAAGGGGAGTGTACAAATGCCGCCAAGGACGAAATTGCCAATAAATAGCCTTGAGTTTCTTTTACATAAGGCAGTGCAGAACGAAATGTACGAAATACACCTGTTAGATTAATATCAATTGTTAGCTCAAATGTTTCAGGTGCCATATGTTCTAATGATGCAGGACGCCCAATACCTGCATTGGCAATGACGACATCAATTTTGCCAAAATGCTTTGCCGCACTTGCCATCGCATTTTCCAAACTTTCTAAAGAGCAAACATCTGCTTGCCATCCCATTGCGTTACTACTTCCACCTAAGTCATTTGCTTGCTGCGTAACTTTATTTAAATCTAAATCTAGTAACGCTAACTTAGCACCTTTATCGCGTAATTCCTGTGCTGTTGCTTGACCTAAGCCACCTGTTGAACCAGTAATGACGACAACTTTATCTTTTAATTGATATTTATTCATGATTTTTACTCGATTAGATAGCAACTGTTCGTTTTAGAAAATTAATTTGATCATTCACTACATGCTCAAATGCGTCACCGATATAAATTTCGAAATGACCATAGTGATAGCGTTTAATTTCTTTTTGAGGGGTTTGATTGGCATAACGCAAAGTTGCTTTTGAAGGTGCAACACTGTCGGTTTCACAAACACAATATAATACAGGGGCTTTTATTTTCTTAGATTGACGTCCGGGATAGTAACGAATGATGTCAAAGGCAAAGCGGGCTGCGACATAATTTTTATAATCAGGATCATATTTAGTTAATTCGAGTGAACCTGAATGTGCATCTGCTGCATTCATGAGTGCCGTATTACCAGGTGTTGCGGATAAAGGCACCATAACAGGTTCATTTCCCAGTACAGCACCTATGCGATCACGCAATGCCAAAGTCGTGAGTTTTAACGAAGTCACTGGATCCATGACTAGACTTGACGAAAGTCCATCTGTGAATGGGCATTGAGAAATGACCGCACGGATATGTGCATCTTGGGCAGCAGTAGCTAAAACATGTCCTCCAGAAAAGGATGAACCCCACAAAATAATTTTTGAATGATCTATTCCTGATAATTGACGTGCATAAGCTATCGCAGCTTTCCAGTCTTCAAGTTGGCGGTTAATGTCTAAAAGTTGTCTTGGTTGACCTTCACTGTCCCCAAAATGCCGATAATCAAAAACAAGGCAGGCATATCCTGCTGCTACAAAACGTTCGGCAAAAGCAGTTAGACGCATTTTTCGAGTGCCACCAAGCCCATGAGCCATGATGATAATTGGGGATGGGGATTTCTGCTCTGGACGATATAAATATGCACTGCATTTCAAATCACCAGAATTGAAGTAAATATCGCTTGGCTGTGATCTTTCACTATTTTTGCTGCTCATCGCTATTTCCTAATGATGGGGCGTAGCGCTATTTTTGAGCAAAGTTAATGTATGATCTTGATGGAAACCGCCATATCACTTGATATTTTACGCCAATTTATTTAACTGCTTTATAACTAAACTTAATAACGTATTAATTCTTATCATTTTCATAATATAGATTGAGTAATCGCTTGGCATTTTCTGCACAAGTAATTTCATCTGGTTTATTGTTGATTGCAAAAATCATCATTTTTAGGTTTTGCTTACTTGTTGCTAGTTTTTGTTCTAATTCCTCAATGTCTTTAATTTTACTTTCTAGAATGCTTATAAGTGTATCGTGGTCCCAATTTGCCGCATTTGATGGCAAAAATGCTTTAATTTCTGTAAGTGAAAAACCAACTTGTTGAGCTTGCTGAATTAAAAAAAGCTGTTTGAGGTCATCATCACTATACTCTCGATAACCATTCGCTTTACGTTTTGCTTTAGGCAACAGTTTGATTTGTTCATAATAACGAATCGTCGGTGTAGTTAAACCGCTCTGTTTTGATAATTCGCTAATATTCATTTTACTGATTTCCTCTTGACATTGAAGTTAACTTTAGACTTATAGTGATGCAAAAGCAAGATTAAAAAATAATGCTAAAGCAGAGGTAAAATATGTCAAAACGTATATTGCACGTTGTCACTAATGTTGCTCAATATGAAGGAATTGATCAGCCTACAGGTCTATGGTTAGGTGAGCTGACCCATGCATATGATGAGTTTGAAAAACAAAATTATATTCAAGATATTGTTAGCCCTCTGGGAGGTAAGTCTCCAATTGAGCCAAAATCATTAGGACTTTTCGTTGCTGATCAATCCGTTTTGAAAAGAAAAAATGATCAAACATTTATGCAACTACTCGAAAATACTAAAAAACCATCTGAAATCAATTGGGAAGACTATGATGTAATTTATTACACGGGTGGGCACGGCGTGATGTGGGATTTTTTAAATAATGCCGAACTTCAAGAAATGACCAGAAACATTTATGAAAAAGGTGGCATAGTTTCTAGTGTCTGTCATGGTTACTGTGGGCTATTGAATGTTCGTCTTTCAGATGGACAATATCTGATAAAAGATAAAAAAATAACTGGTTTTGCATGGAGCGAAGAGATATTTGCGGGTGTCGCAAAAAAAGTACCTTACAATGCTGAACAGGTAGCGAAACAACATGGGGCAATTTACTCTAAAAAATTTATTCCTTTTGCGCCGTATGTGGTTCAGGATGGTAATTTGATTACTGGTCAAAATCCATTTTCTGCTCGTCAAACAGCCCAAATGATTATTGAAAACTTATTAAAGCAGTAAATGTTCAAAGCGAGATTTTAAAAGCGATTTTGATCAAAAGCTCCGTTTATGCCTAAAGCATTCGGAGCTTTTAAAAATATTAGATAGATGGTGGAAAACATACTTGTTCAATTATTGAAAATTGTGAATACTCATGCCCGAAAAATTCAGGCTATAAGATTATTTCTTGGGGTTAGGCAACTACTGTGAAAACATATCCATTTACATTTTCTCGTTTACACAAGGCATTACTGGCAGTCGGTTCATTTTCGTACCTAGGGTTAAGTTCAGTATTGGTACATGCTGAAGATGAAAATAAAGTATCCAGATTAGAAACAATCACAGTAAAAGCCCAAGCAGCAGAAAATGTATATTTTCAACCCAAGGTAAATCTGTCTGGTTTCACACAACAAAATCTCGCTGAGATTCCTGCATCTATTCATACTGTAACGGCTGAGCGAATTGCCGACCAACATGCAAAAACCGTAACGGATGTTGTAAAAAATGATGCTTCTGTGGGTGATGGTTACGCCCCAATTGGTTATTACTCGAATTTCATCATGCGCGGTTTTGCCTTAAACCTCGGTTCGAGCTATTTGCTGAATGGTAACTTGCTGCGCGGTGAGCAAAATGTCGCGCTTGAAAACAAAGAACAAGTGGAGATTTTGAAAGGTATCAGTGCTATTCAAAGTGGAATGTCGACACCAGCGGGTGTCGTTAATTATGTAAGCAAACGTCCTAAAGACATCCGTTCAATGACCATTGATGCAGATAGTCATGGTGGTAATGTTATCGCAGCTGACTTTGGCGGATTTTTAGGAACTGAGCAGCTGTTTGGTTATCGAATGAATTTGGCGCATGAGGAGATTCATCCGCACGTAGAACATGCCAACGGTAAACGCTTATTTGGTTCTTTAGCATTAGACTGGAATATATCAGATCGTTCAAAATTAGAATTTGATATTGAATCACAGCGTCAACGTCAGCGTTCAGTACCAGGTTATCAATTACTTGATGGTAAAACCGTACCAACTGGTGTGGAGTGGGATCGTTTACTTGGCTATCAAAGTTGGAGCCAACCTGTCATCAGTCAAAGTCTAAATACGGGCTTAAAATATAATTACCAAATCAATAAAGATTGGTCAGCAAATCTAATAGTTTCTCAAAGCCGTGTTGTGGTGGATGATTATTCAGCATTTGCCTATACTTTTGACCAAAATGGCAATTATGATATTTATGACTTCCGCAGTCCTGATGACAGTTATCTAACTAATCAATTTAAAACAGGATTAAATGGTCAATTTAGTACAGGATCATGGCAACATAAGTTGAGTTTAGAATTATCACAAACTTATAAACGACACGCACAATATGATGCGATTAACCAAGCTGTCGGTACAGGAAATATTTATACTGACACTGTGAATTATGATCCGTCTGGCGCAACTTTAGGCAACCATTACAAATCTTTGAACAGTCAGCAAACTGCATTCAATTTACTTGATCAGATTGACTTCAATAATACTTGGTCTGCTGTAGTAGGCGGTAAATTATTGCATTTGAATGAAAGTGCTTATGATGCATCTGGTAATAATATCCGAGATACCAACTTTAATCGCTTTTTACCCCAATTTGCTGTGATGTATCAGCCTTGGGAAAAGACTCATGTCTATGCTTCTTATGCCAAAGGATTAAGTGACGGCGGACAAGCGCCGTGGTTTGCAAACAATCCTTTTGTGACATTAGTACCTAAACATTCAGCGCAATATGAATTGGGATTTAAGCAGCAGTGGCAAGATTTACTTTTTTCAGCTGCATTATTTGATTTAAAACAAGATAATCAATATACCAATACTTCAAATGATTTCGTAAAAGATGGTGAACAACATAACCTTGGTTTGGAACTTGGTCTGCAAGGACGTCTTGTTCAGAATTTAGATGTGACATCGACTTTAGCACTTACACGTTCGCGTTTAAAAGACATACAGTCATCTGAATATCAAGATCATCAAACTCAAAATGTACCTCGAGTACGTTTAGCGAATAATATTTCATATCAAGTCCCTCAAGTTGAAGGATTACGTTTACTTGCTGGTATACAATACAGTAGCAGTAAATATGCGAATAAATCAGCTACAGTAAAAGTGCCGAGCTATACCTTATTTAACGTGGGTTCAGCCTATAACTTCCGTGCTTATGGCTATGAAAACACACTGAGATTCAATCTTGATAACGTGTCAAATAAAAAATACTGGCGAGATGTAGGAAGCTTCTTCGGCGATGATTATTTATTTTTAGGCACACCGCGTACTGCAAAATTTTCATGGACTGTGAATTTTTAAATAAGAATTCAATAATATGTAAAGATCATCTATTTACCTTGCTCCTCTGAATAGTTGATCTTTACACTAAAATAAAACTAAACAATCAAGCTACACATCATTAAAAAAATAGTAATGCTAGAATGACTCTATAAAAATCATGTATCAATTCATTTATCATCTAAAAAGGCTAATTAAATATGAATAAAATTCTACTTAGCGTATGTCTTGCTGTAAGCACTTTTTATACGATGAATTCAGCCTATGCAATAGATGCAAAATATAGAGCGAAGTTAGAACGTTCAGGTTGTACCCAAGTATCTGAGCTACAAGGTTGTGATGTTAATAAATCTAAAGCTGAGAATAGCAAAGCAGGATTTGGAACTTATAAAACAATTATTTCAAATACTTACGCAGGTAAATGGATCGCAAAAAACTCAAACACCGAACAAACAGTATCGAATATTCGTGTTGATAATAAAGAAAATGTTTGGGTGAATGAACAAAAAGTTAAATCGAAGCGAAGTGATGGAGGATTAATTTTCAAAAAGGGCTTTATAAGCTATAAATTAGAAGGTGATCCAACGCAACAAGATAAAAGCTATTGGACTGATTCAGATGCTAAAACATCAGGCCCAATTGTTAGGAAGTAATTATTTTCCATCAGAAGATCTAATTTAATGGGCTGCTGATTCTATTTTAGCAGCTCATTTATCTATAAAAACTTGCAGGATTCAAAGTTTCATTTTTCCGACTACATGAAAATAGTGGGAGGAGAATATGGAATGATGACTATTTTTTGATTTTTTATCCAAATATTACAGCTCCAAAAATAGATTTATGTTTTGGGTGGCTTAATCATTTTATAGTTTTTGGACATTACGCTTTCATTTCCATTTTTCTTCGAAATATAAATTTAAAAATATAAATCAATATTTTTCATTAGCTTATGTTTAAGCTACTTGTTCTAATTGCAAAATAAAATCTAATAATTTTTCATTCAGATTTTCTAATCATGATAGCGCATCTTATCAACATGAATTTTACTCATCTTGGAGTTAGATTAAATCATTTTTATTCATGTGATGATTCGAGTATAAATTACAACATAAAGAAGTTTACGGTTTATCGCAAAAATTAGGATACCAATCATCATGAGTAAAGAGTTTGCATGTTCAATTAAACGCATTCGTTTTGATGAAAACTATCAACCAGCGGATAGCACACGTCTAACGACTAATTTTGCCAACTTAGCACGTGGTGAAAGTCGAGAGCAGAATCTTCGTAATACGCTTCGAATGATTAATAATCGTTTCAATGCTTTAGCACAAACTGATAATCCGAATGGTGACCGTTATTCACTTGAAATTGATATTATTTCTGCAGATTTAGATATTGAAGGTAATGGCAAAACTTTTCCGATCATTGAAATGTTGAAAAGCACCATTACCGATCACCATACCAATCAACGTATTGAAGGCATGATTGGCAATAGTTTCTCGTCTTATGTACGTGATTATGATTTTAGTGTGGTACTTAAAGAACATAATAAAGAGAACTCAACTTCGTATGCACCAGAAGGTTTCGGTGATTTACACGGTAAGCTTTATCAATATTTAGTAAATTCAGATACTTTTAAGGCTGAGTTTAATCAACAACCTGTCATTTGTTTAAGTGTTTCAACAGCGAGGACTTATCAGCGTACTGTTAATGAGCATCCCGTTTTAGGTGTTGAATATAAGCAAGATCAATATTCACGTACTGATGAATATTTCCATAAAATGGGCTTACAGGTTCGCTTCTTTATGCCGAAAGGAAGTGTTGCACCTTTAGCATTCTATTTTGCGGGTGATTTATTACGTGATTACACCGATTTTGAACTGATTAGCGCAATTAGTACGATGGAAACTTTCCAAAAGATCTATCGTCCTGAAATTTACAACGCAAATTCTTCAGCAGCACAAGTGTATCAAGCAAGTTTAGAGTACCCAGATTACTCATTAACACGAATTGTTTACGACCGTGTAGAGCGTGGTCAATTGGCAGTAAAACAAGGTAAATGGACGGAAGAAAACTTTATCAAGCCTTATCAAAACATCCTTGAACAATGGGCTGCCAATTACACTGTAGACAGTAACGCTGCTTAATTTACCTGAAATAGAGATAGAAGATTTAAAATGGCAATTTTATTACCAACATCAACGGCTGGCAGCTTACCGAAACCTTCATGGCTTGCAGAACCTGAAAAACTTTGGTCACCTTGGAAATTAGAAGGTGATGCATTAATCGAAGCGAAGCAAGATGCTCTGCGTTTATCTCTACAAGAACAGATCCATGCGGGAATTGATATTGTGAGCGATGGTGAGCAAACTCGCCAACATTTTGTCACCACATTTATCGAGCATCTTGATGGCGTGGATTTTGAGAAGCGTGAAACAGTTCGTATCCGTAATCGTTATGATGCAAGTGTTCCATCTGTAGTTGGTGCAGTCTCTCGCCAAAAGCCAGTTTTCGTGGAAGATGCCAAGTTTTTACGTAGCCAAACAACACAACCAATCAAATGGGCGCTTCCAGGTCCAATGACCATGATTGACACGTTATATGATGGTCACTATAAAAGCCGTGAAAAATTGGCTTGGGAATTTGCCAAGATTCTTAATCAAGAAGCGCTTGAATTGGAGGCTGCGGGTGTCGACATTATTCAATTTGATGAACCTGCATTTAATGTTTTCTTTGATGAAGTAAATGATTGGGGTGTTGCAACTTTAGAAAGAGCGCTTGAAGGCCTTAAATGTGAAACAGCCGTCCATATCTGCTATGGCTATGGCATCAAAGCCAATACCGATTGGAAAAAGACGTTGGGTTCAGAGTGGCGTCAATATGAAGAAGCTTTCCCTAAGCTTCAAAAGTCTAAAATAGATATCGTTTCACTTGAATGCCAAAACTCTCGTGTACCAATGGATCTAATCGAACTAATCCGCGGTAAAAAAGTCATGGTTGGTGCGATTGATGTTGCAACCAATAATATTGAAACAGCGGATGAGGTTGCGGATACGCTACGCAAAGCGCTTCAATTTGTCGATGCTGATAAACTTTACCCATCTACCAACTGTGGAATGGCGCCTTTATCTCGTCAAGTAGCACGCGGTAAACTGAATGCCTTGAGTGCAGGTGCAGAAATTATCCGAAAGGAGCTCTCCGTTTAGTATTTAGCAATTAGGAAATATCGAATGGGCTACTTATTAATTTAGTTAGTAGCCCATTCAGTTTGAAGTAATTTAGATGTGCAAATGTGACGCGACTGTGTTAGGGCTTAATCTAAAGAAAAGCTACAGTTCAATTTAGGAATCAGATGATGATTGAAGCAACTGACTTTAGAAATGCGATGTCTTTACTGACAAGTGCAGTGAATGTGGTGACTACAGCGGGAGCATCTGGTCGTCATGGATTTACCGCATCTGCTGTATGTAGCGTTACGGATACACCTCCGACATTATTAGTGTGTATGAATACAGCATCTAGGTCACATGCACATTTTATTGAAAATGAAACTTTAACTGTGAATGTTCTAGGCGCGCAACATCAGCATATTTCCAATGTGTTTTCTTCTAAGTTGACATCTGAAGAGCGGTTTAAACATGGAACTTGGACTAAATTAAAAACAGGTGCACCTGTTTTAGAGGATGCTCTTGTCAGTTTTGATTGTCAGATTGAACAAATTCAGGAAGTAGGAACACATACTATTTTTATTTGCCGTACAGTTGCTATTCAACAAGGTCAGCATGAACATAGTCTGGTGTATTTTAATCGTACTTATCACCAAGTGGGTGAGACTGAAGTTGCTTAAATCAACATTCGCTATTTATCTAATATTAACCTTCAATCAAGTAAGTATGTCGTGGAATTAATCATTTTTTTAGCTATAGGCGCCTTAGCGGGATTTGCTGCTGGGCTTTTTGGTGTAGGTGGTGGGCTAATCATTGTACCGCTTTTATATGTTGTCTTTACACAGATGGGCTATGATCCTGAAGTTGTGATGCATCTTGCTTTGGGTACGTCATTAGCCACGATTATTGTGACGTCTATCAGCTCATTAATGGCGCATAATAAAAATGGTGCAGTAATTTGGCCTGTATTCAAAAATCTGACTCCGGGTTTAGTAATTGGGTCATTTTTTGGTGCGGGTATTGCGGGATTACTATCAAGGGAACACTTACAACTGATTATTGGTGTTTTTGTGATTTGGGTTGCATATCAAATGTTTATGGGAGCCAAAAAAGTAATAGATCAGAATAAAGTGCTTCCATCAGCAACTAAACAGGTATTCGCAGGTACAGGAATAGGCGTAGCATCAGCAATTTTTGGTATCGGTGGAGGTAGCTTAACCGTACCTTATTTAAATCATCATGGTGTAGTCATGCAAAAAGCAGTTGGAACATCTGCTGCATGTGGCTTACCTATCGCAATCGCAGGTGCGCTAGGCTTTATGTTATTTGGTATGAAAGAACAAATAAATGTTCCGAACAGCATAGGTTTTGTTCATATTTATGCATTTCTTGGTATCAGTGCGATGAGCTTTTTTACCGCAAAGCTAGGTGCTAAAGTGGCACATGCTTTATCACCGCAAATGTTAAAAAAATGCTTTGCTGTACTACTGTTGTTTGTCGGATGTTTTTTCCTGTTTAAAGGATTAATTTAATCGATCTTAACAGGCTTGATAAAATGATAAAGCTCACATTATGCGGGCTTTTTATTCATTTAAAGGCTGCTCTTTAAAAAGTTGAATAATCCATTCAATAAATACTTTTTGCCTAGGTGAAACCAATGTCTTGGATGCATAAAGCAAAGAAACAGGAAGAGAAGGCACTGGGTAATCTGTTAAAACTTCACAAAGTTCACCTTGCTCAAGTTCTAAATGATGACCATATCTTGGAACTTGAATAAGTCCGAAGTGATGTTTAGCAGCTGCAGAATAAGTATTAGCTCCATTGACTTGGATCATCGTGGGTAAATTATATAATTCAGTTTTTTGCTTATCTATAAACTCAAGAGGTATTGTTTTCTGCCGAGCTGTTGAGTAAAAACCCACCATAAAATGCCCATTTAGATCGTTTAGCTTGTTAGGGACACCATATTTTTTTAAATAATCTGGGCTTGCCAAAGTAACTTGTTGAATATCACCAAGGTGTCTGACGATAAGATCACTGTCATTGAGTTGACCAATACGAATAACACAATCAATTCCTTCTTTAATGACATCAACATAACGGTCACTTTCTGTCAGTTGTAATTGAATTTGTGGAAATTCACTCAGAAACTGATGCAGTTTAGGCATAATAAAATGTGCAGCAAAGATACCATGCACTTCTATTTTTAAAGTCCCTTGTGGTTTTGCATTCAGAAAATCATGATCAGATTCATTGATATAGCTCAAAATAAACTTACAACGTTCATAATAAATCTGTCCTTCATCAGTGGTTTTAACCTGACGAGTAGTCCGAAATAACAAACGTGTATTCAATTGTAGTTCTAATTGTTTAATAGCATCAGTCAATGTTGAACGAGGCAGACTCAATATGTGCGCAGCTTTGGTAAAGCTTTGTTGTTCAACGACATGAATAAAAGCAGACATTGCATTTAATTTATCCATCGCACCTCACTCATTTGTTCGTATTATTCGGATAAATATGTCAGATTTTAAGACATTATCCGACTTTGACTGAACAGTATCATAGAACCCATGAGAAGTTAAATTTCATTTTATGAGGTGAGATATGAGTCAGAAAAAAGTTATTTTAATTACGGGTGCTTCAAGAGGTATCGGTGCCTTTACTGCAACCTTATTAGCTCAACAAGGTCATAAAATTATTATTAATTATGCCCATAATGATCTAGAAGCAAATGCTGTTTTATCAAAGATTCAAGCACTTGGAGGGACTGCATCTTTATTTAAAGCGAATATAGGCGATTCAAATCAAGTCATCCAACTGTTTGATTACGCTATCCTGACCTACGGTCAGTTAGATATCGTGATTAATAATGCAGGCATCATGCGCTTTAATAAAATTGAAGATGTTGATGATGAAACGATTGATCAGATACTAGCAATTAATCTTAAAGGTTCTTTATATATGATGCGTGAAGCTGCTAAACGATTAGCAAATGGTGGGAAAATTATTAACTTATCTAGTAGTGTTATTGGTATGAAACTTCAAGGCTACGGTGTGTATACTGCGTCAAAGGCTGCAATTGAATCATTAACTGCTATTTTAGCCAAGGAGCTTAGAGGTAGAAATATTACCGTTAATTCAATCGCACCTGGACCGACTGCAACAGAACTTTTTCTAGAAGGTAAAAGTGATGACTTGATCAAAAGATTAAGCAACGCTGCACCTTTAGAACGTTTAGGTACTGTAGAAGATATTGCTGCCGTTGTAGATTTCGCTGTAAATGACGCAAGTAATTGGATAAATGCGCAAGTACTCCGTGTGAATGGCGGCATTATTTAAAATTAAAGTCATTATAAAAATCTAACCGAAGTCGTCTGTTTCGGTTAGATATAAAGATCAATGATTTAGTCTGTGTGAGCGGATAAGGTCGCCATATCAATCACGAAACGATAGCGGACATCGGAACGTTCTAAACGTTCAAATGCTTGATTAATTTGATCCATCCGAATCATTTCACAGTCCGGCAAGATATTTTGACGGGCGCAGAAATTTAACATTTCCTGTGTTTCGGCAATACCGCCAATCATTGAGCCCGCTATTCGACGACGCCCCATAATGGCAGGAACAGTGAAAAGTTCATCCAGTTGTCCTAACTGCCCAACCACAACAAAGGTGCCATCAATATCCAGTAAGGGAATATAAGGATTAATATCGTGCTTGACTGGAACAGTATCAATAATCACATCAAAAGCATTGAGTGCCTGTTGCATAGCTTCTGAATCAGCGGTATCAAGAAAACGATCTGCACCCAGTTGTAAAGCATCAGCTTGTTTCTGTTTTGATCGGCTCAGAACCGTTACCTCTGCACCTAAACCAACTGCCAGTTTAACCGCCATATGTCCTAAGCCACCCAAACCCACCACGCCAACACGTGTTCCTGGTCCTACATTCCAAGTTCGTAATGGGGAATAAGTGGTAATTCCTGCACAGAGCAAGGGTGCAACACGTGATAAATCCAAGCGATCAGGCACATGCAAAACAAAGTGTTCTTTCACCACGATATGTTTGGCATAACCACCAGCAGTATTTTCACCGGTCATACGATCCTGCCCATTATAGGTTTCGGTCAAGATTTCACGGCACATATGTTCTTCACCTTTATGACATTGATCACAATGCATACAGCTATCCACAAATGTTCCTACAGCGACATGATCGCCTATCTTAAACTTGTTTACATCCTTGCCGATCGCAATTACTTTACCGACAATCTCATGACCAGGCACTAAAGGGAAAACCGTACGTCCCCAATCATTCTTTGCCATGTGCAGATCGGAATGGCAAACACCTGAATAGAGAATTTCAATATTCACATCATCATGACGTAATTCACGGCGCTCTAAAGTGTAAGGAACCAGAGTGGAGCCTTGTTCCAAAGCCGCATATGCATAAGTTTTCATGAGAGAGTATCCATTATAAGTTGAGGATAAACAGGATCTTTTAAGTCGAATAGATTGTTTTCATTGACGATGCCAACCACTTGATCGCTTTGATAAAGCTGATAGGCGTATTCAGCCAATTGTTCAGCTGAAATAAACACTTCAGGGCTAAATAAAGTTTCACCATCGATTCCACCTTGAGATGAGGCTTGATCAACAAATTCAGTACGAGTTGCAGCAGGTGCCAAAACCTTGACCCGCATTTTTTTATTTTGTGATTGCATCGCTAGTGCCAGACCTTCGGTGAAGGAAGCCACATAGAATTTTGTGGCGCAATAGGTCACGGCAATATCAATTTGTACATAGCCACCAATCGAAGCCGTGTTGATTAAGGTTGCTTCTCGATCTGCATAATCTTTGACGTAGAGTAAAGATAAGTCTGTGAGGGCTTTAATATTTAGGTCGATCATGTTATTGGCTTTTTCCAGATTAACCTCCCAAGGGAAGCCATAATCACCAAAGCCCGCATTGTTGATCATCACATCAATTTGCAATGTTCTTAGCTTTTCATAAAGCTGTCGTGCATTGCCAAGGACTGCCAAATCACAGCTTTCCACATGAACACTGACTTGATATGTCGTTTCAATGTCCTGCTTTATTTGTTCTAAAGTACTCGCTCGACGGGCAACCAGAATCAGGTTAAAGCCTTCAGCAGCGAATTTATAACTCAAGGCCTTGCCAATACCTGAACTTGCACCTGTAATAAGGACAGTTTTCATATCATCTCTAAGTTTTCAATATTTAATAAAAGAAGCATGAATACGCGCTATTCATCGTATTCACGCGAAAGGATTAAAGATGTTTTTGAAAGAAGGGAATAACCACATCTAAAGCTTTTGCGACAGGTTCAGGTTGGTCATAAAGTTCATAATGACTAGCACCTTCAACTACAAAGATATTTTTATCTTTAGCGGCGGCTTTGTTATACAGTTCAAAACCATCTTTATATGAGCCAAAAGCACCAACACGATCACCTACGACAATCTGTAAGGGTTGAGTGAGTAAGTGTTCAGCCAAATGGAAGGCATCAAAACCAACAGCGGCAGCCAAACCTGAAAAACGTAACTGGTTGGTTGAACCTGCTGCCTGACCCCGTGGTGTCTTGTAGTAGTCAATGGCTTCTTGGATATCAATGTCCTGAATGCCGGCTTGTTCACGCTCTGCCTGCGAGTTTGGAATATATTGGGTGATAAATGCTTCTGCTCCACGTGCTTCAGCTGTACGTTGAGCTGCAATTGCTTCAAGAGTATTGATTGCTGCATTTGGACTGAGATCACCTTCACGCATCAGACGACCATAGTTTGCAGCGACGATGGTTGCCACAGCTTTAAAGCGGCGTTCGGTCATGGCTGCATTTACCGCATAGCCCCCCCCACCACAAACACCGAGGACGCCAATGCGGTTTTCATCGACATAATTTAAAGTTGTGAGATAATCGGCGGCACAACGAAAATCTTCAACACGGGTTGCAGGGTCTTCAAGGAAACGGGGTTCTCCGCCGCTGGCACCTTGATAAGATGCATCAAAGGCAAGAGTTACAAAGCCTGCCGCAGTTAATTTTTCAGCATAAATTGCACCTGCTGTTTGTTCTTTACAGCTGCTGATGGGGTGTGCACATACAATCGCAGCATATTTCTGATTTTCATCAAAGCCTTCTGGAAAACGGATCGTTGCTGATACGTCGATGCTTTTATTTTTGAAGGTTACATTTTTCATCGTTTAAGCTCCACATAGAGGGAATCAGTTGATGAAATAAATGTACCATTGCTGATTTATCTTGATTAGAGGGTTATTTTTGATTGCTTTAATAAGTAAGACTTATGAATAAACACAACATAATACTGCTTTTATTCTCATCAGACCATTCTAAAATTTAGCCACAAAAAAGCTTCCTGACCTTAGGGCAGGAAGCTTGATATAACAAATGAATGGCTAAATTGCAGTATACCCCCCATCAACCAAGAGTTCGGTTGCTGTGACATAAGAGGCTTCATCACTGGCAAGAAACAGCACGGCAAAGGCAATTTCTTCTGAAGTCCCTGCACGACCAACAGGGATGGCTGTACGTAAATGTTGCATTGCTTCTTCATCTTCAGTGAAATGGGTTGCCATAGGAGTAGCAATCAATCCTGGCAAAACCGTATTGACACGAATATTCATTTTCGCCAAATCGACTGCTGCTGATTTACTTAACATGCGTGATGCACCCTTCGAAGCTGCATACCCTGGATTCACATCAGGAAAAGCAATCACTGCTGCTGCAGAACCAATATTGACAATCGAACCACCGCCCACTTGTTGCATAAATGGAATCACGGTTTTAATGCCTAAGAATTGACTGTTTAAATTGACATCCATCACAGCCAACACATCTTGAATATCGGTATCAGTCCATCCACCACGTGGTCCTGGTGTACCTGCATTATTCACCAAGATATCAATTTTTCCGAATGTCGAAATGGTATGTGCTGCCACTTCTTGCCATTGCACTTCATTGGTGACATCTAGAATGGCGTATGTTGCTTTTAGGCCTTGCTGGTTCAGTTCATCTGACAAGTCTTTGATCGCTTGTTCACGCTGCTGGCTGGCGGTAATCACCACACTCGCACCTTGCTGAGCAAATAAACGGGCAGTGACAGCGCCCATTCCAGTACCACTACCAGCACCTGTGATGATGGCCACTTTATCATTTAAACGATTCATCTGATGCTCTCCTTATTGACCTGATAAAGATTGCTGAAAGAAAGGTACAATTTTTTCTACAGCTTCATTTACAGCATCTGGACGATCATATAGATCAAAATGATTTGCAGCTGTAATCACAAAAAGTTCTTTTTGAGGTGCCGCTGCGGTTTTGATCAGTTGTTGACTGTGCCATGCCGAACCTGCCTCACTTCCCACAACCATAAGTAAGGGTTGAGTCAGGTAGCGATCTGCAAAATGAAAGGCATCGTAACTCATCAATACTGCTGTTGACGTTGTGGTGCCTTGACTTGGCGCATTTGGATGTTGGGCGCGAGTGGTACGGTAATAATCATAGGCTTCACGCATTTCGGGATCGTCAACACCTTCGAGGCTTTCAGGTGACCAAGGTGACAGAGCCATTGCTGCACCTTGTGCCTCTGCCGTCAACTGTTGTGCAATTGAATCTAAAATGGTGGTTTGTTCAGAAGCAGTTGCCTGATTGTCTCCATACCAACCTTGACGATACAGATCACCTATATTTACTGCACTGACACCAACTACCGCTTTGATACGATGATCAATAATGGCAGCATGAATGACATACCCACCCGCACCACAGATGCCTAAAATACCAATGCGATTTTCATCTACATAAGCCAAGCTGTCTAAATAATCGATGGCAGCACGAAAGTCTTCAACACGTTGATATGGATTTTCGAGTTGACGGGTTTTTCCTCCGCTTTCACCTTGATAGGCAGCATCAAAAGTCAGTGCAATAAATCCTTGCTCCGCAAGTTTTTGTGCATAGATATGCGCCGTTTGTTCTTTCACTCCACCGACAGGATGACCACAAATGACGGCGGCATATTGTTGTGTTTCATTAAAATCATGGGGGGAGATAAAGATGTGCTGCAATTTGGATATTCTGCTGATTGAAATGGATTTTTTTCATTTGATTAACTCCAATGAGATGTAAGGCTTAAAGCTGGATTTCGACAAACTCAGCATCGTCAAATGCGGTTTCAATGCCTTTTTGGCGCCATGAATCAATGTCTTGGGTTCGTGTTGCAAGGGTTTGATCCCAGATTGAAAAAGCATCCTGACCCAACATTAGACGGGTAGGTGGTGTTGCACTTTCAACGACTTCAAGCATGCGTTGCGCAGCTTTGGCAGGATCACCAAGTTGTTTACCCGATGAACCTTCCAAATATTGCTCAAATGGTTCTACGACAGCTCGATAGGCCTGAATGTGCTGAGCTGGACGCATATTGACATCGCCTGCAAACTCAGTACGGAATGCACCTGGTTCAACCAAAGTGACATGAATCCCCAGTGATTTGACTTCCAGTGCAAGCGATTCAGTCCAGCCTTCAATGGCAAACTTGGCAGCACAATAGGGACCTGCTGCATTCATGGCCACTAGCCCAGCGATACTGCTCAGGGTCAAGATATGACCTGATGCTTGCTGACGCATCTGCGGTAACACAGCACGAGTCATTTCAGCGGCGGCAAAGAAATTCAACTCCATTTGCTCGCGTAGTTGTTGCAGACTAAATTCTTCACATGCGCCCACTACACCACGCCCAGCAATATTCGCAAGCACATCAATACGTCCGAAATGCTGAATGGCTTGATCAATCACTTGGCTTCGTGCAGAAGCATCGGTAACATCAAGTGCAACTGCTAACACTTGATCTTCATGGCCATATGCAATTTGTTGTAAGCGATCTAGACGTCGCGCCGTGATCACAGCCAAATCACCCTGAGCAATAACCGCTTGTGCAAGTGCCTGACCTAAACCAGAAGATGCACCTGTGATTAACCAGACTTTTTTCATTGCTTTATTCTCTTGTTCATTTGATAAAAACAATGTTAGCAAGGGTGATTTATAATGATAATCCGTTATAATTAGATAGGACTTATACTGAATACTTATAAATAATGAAAGAAAATTTAAATGATCTACAGGTCTTTCTCATTGTCGCACAAGAGCGCAGTTTTACCCGAGCGGCTGCAAAACTAGGCACCTCCCAATCTGCCATTAGCCAGACCATGCGTAATCTAGAAGAGCGAATAGGTATTAAACTCCTTTCGCGGACTACCCGAAGTGTGTCACCAACCGAAGCAGGGGAATATCTGCTCAATTTGGTTCAGCCTGCGATTGAAGATATTGAACATGGGCTACATCAGATTAGCGCCTTGCGAGAAAACCCTGCTGGTACCTTACGTATTAATGCTGATGAATACGCCATTCAAAGTGTGCTATGGGCAGCTGTAGAAAAAATTATAAAAAAATACCCTGATATTACGGTAGAGATGACCTCTGATTATGGTTTGACCGATATTGTCGATGGACGTTTTGATGCAGGCATCCGTCGAGGTGGATTGGTTTCCAAAGACATGATTGCAGTAAAAATCAGCCATGGAATTGCAATGCTGGCCGTGGCAACACCTGATTATTTAAATCAAAAGGGTCGACCTACGCATCCCAAAGACTTGATTGAACATGATTGTATTAATTTACGTTTACCTACACATGGAGCCATGTTTCGTTGGCAATTTACTAAAGGAAGCAAAACTCAAAGCGTGAAAGTAGAATCCAAAATTACATTCACCACCATTACCCCGATGTTACAGGCGGTGAAAAGCGGTGTTGGTATTTCATATCTACCGATTGATATGGTACAACCCTATATAGAGAGTGGTGAACTGGAAGAAGTGCTGAAAGACTGGCGACACACTTATGAACCTTTTTATTTGTATTATCCGCATCGACGTGAACAGGCACCGTTGCTAAATATATTAATTACAGCGTTGAAAGAGAATTTTGATAATAAAAGTGCCTTATTTTAGTTGTTACTAAAACACTTTTATTTATTAATATTCAACAAATCAAAAGTAGTCTATATTCGCCTTCATTTTCAATAGGTGCTCTATGAACACAAGGTAAAACGTTCTGCGTCGGGTGATCAACTGCTAGACGCCAAAGATGTCCTAAACCTAAATTTAAAGGTCTTGCATCAGGGAGCGGCTGGTAATGTAAATCGAAGAAATAATCTTGTAGAAAACTTTCAAATTCTGATTCTGGCCCGTTATGTAATTCCTTAAGTTTCTCTCTAATTTCGGGAATCAAAATTTTTTGCTTAACTTGATCACTTGGCAGAATTTCACTTACCGCTCCATGATAAGTACATAAAAAAGTATCTGTCGGAATAGGCGAGCGATCAACATGAAATGAATACACATCAGTTGAAATAAAATTTAACTCATCATCACGTTCGTAATTTTGAATTAAGTTCAGGGTAGGTGAAGCTCCGAAATCACTTAATAGCTGCATATCTTTTAAGATGATTTCTCTTGCTAAATGACCTTGTTCGGAAAGTTGCAAAGCCAATAGATCATCAACCGAAACCTCAGTAATATTTTCCTTTAGTTCAAGCTGTTTTACGATTTCTTGAAAATCTCCATTCAGGTTTCTATACCAACAAATCGCATTTCTATCTCCTTGAAAATTAGAACTAACAAGTTCGGAGAAACTAGAAACCACGCTAATTTGCTTGTGGTCAGAAAATGTATTCTTCATAAATAGAAGTTTATCAAAAAGAAAATATGTTTAATGATACACAGTTCGATCACGTTAACAACGATAGGTGGAATAGTATTTTCCAAATATTTATCTTTTCATGCCTTCTAACAATGAAATAAAGAGTTTTGAATAGATACTGAGAATGATACTTTCCACAGCTTATTGTGAGCAAATTTATGCTCAAAAATTCATATAAAAAAGAATTTTGCGCAAATATATTCACAAATATAAAAAAATAGAGTATTTTTGAGAAAATAATTGCTCATTTATTTCAATGAAAAAATTAACAATACAGTCGTTACTTGATCAAAGTTGGTTTGATATTGCTGAACTTACGCTATTAGAACCGAAACTAGGTTCAGCAAGTGCTAGTGAATTAGCTTACGAGTTAGAATACGCAATCCACAATTTGGATAAAAGAGATGAGCATGCCTGTAGTTTATCACTACCTGTACAAATACTTATAAAACATGAATCTAAGTCATGGTTTGGTTTTTTAGATGATATTGTTCCATCTGGTGCTGCGCGCCGTTATTGGGTGAATTTTCTAGGTCTACAAAGACTAACTCATGCAGAGCAAGATAGTATTTTATTAGAAAAAGGTGGCATCGCACCCGTAGGCAATTTAAGAATTAAAGAAGCTCTTCCAGCAATCAATCCTGACTCAACGCTACATCTACGTTATTTTAGTCAAATTGATGTTGCTGATCGAAATGTAGATTTTCTTGAATATGCACAGCAAATGGGGGCAATTAGTGGTGGTGCAACGGGAGCAGGTGGTGAAGCTCCAAAATTACTAATTCGTGCTACCAAAGATCAAAATATTTGGATTGATACTTATCAACAAAACTTTGATCAACCTGATCAACACTATCTAGTTAAATTTCCTCGGAATAATCGTGCTGAGATAGACTGTAATATTCTCAGAGCAGAATACTATTATTATCAAGAACTAAAAGAATTAGGTTTCAATACCATTGAAACAACAGAAATGAAGCTAATTGAAGGTGAAAAATATCCATCTTTATGGCTGCCAAGGTTTGATGTCGAATGGCACAATCAACAATGGCATCGTCATGGGCTTGAATCCATCTATTCAATATTAAATAAAGCTTCAGGTAGTCATCTCAATCACTTTGAAGTGATTGAAAATCTATGTAAGTTACTTATATCTATTGATTCCGAATTTGATTCGACACAATTCATTTGTGAATGGTTACAAAGAGACTTATTGAATATTATTTTTGGTAATTCTGATAATCATGGGCGGAATACTTCATTTCTAAAAAAATCTGGAAAAATTTCGCTTGCTCCAATTTATGATTTCGCTCCAATGAAAGCTGATCCAGAGGTTGTTACACGGTCAACAACTTGGGGAAGTCCTTATGAGGAAGGAGGAGAATATCGATGGGATCAAATTACCCAAAAACTAGAACATTTATGCGATCCAAATTTATCTCTAACGACATTAAAATCTTTGGCAAGTCATCTTGTTGGATTAAAACAAAGATTAATTGATAAAGGTGTGCCAAAGCAGATTATAGAGATACCAGCGCTTTCATTCGACTACGTTGAGGCTAAATTAGAAAGATGGGAACTATTATGAATATAAAAAATCAGACTCAAGATCGCCAACAAATCCTGATAGATCTATATATGCAATACTTATTGAATGAAATAACATTAGGGCAATTATTGGCGTATTTACGAAAAAACATTCTGAGTATGTCTCAGGAACAATATGCAAATTTAGTCGGTATAAGTCGCAGGACATTAACTGATATTGAGCAAGACAAAGGAAAACTCACTCAATCTGTTTTAGACAAGGTCTTTAAACCACTTGGATTGAAAGCAGGACTTGTACCAACTCATGAGCACATTGTGAGAAAGATTATTAAACCATCAGAATGAGATCAATGGCAAAGTTTAAGTCTATGTAACAAAGCTGTGTAGCCTAGATTAAAATGCTAGGGCTAGGGTTTTGATAGCTAAGATTTCTGTTTGGCTTTTTGGCGTAAGACATACAAATATAAGCTTTCTACTTTTTCACGTGCCCATGGTGTGGTACGCAAGAATCGCAATGATGATTTAACACTTGGATCTATGCAAAAACATCTAATTTCAATTTTACGGCTTAAGCCTTCAAAGCCACCGTAGTAATCCAATAATTCATCCAAAATATCAGCAAGTTTTTTGCCATGTAAAGGGTCATTGGAGGCGTTCATAATAGATCAACAATATTTGGGGAGACCATTATTATAACCTGAGCGAGTTAAAATAGGTCAGCATCACAAGGTTTATGCAATCATGGCTTTGATGCATAAGCCTTTCGCGTAGCAGTCTGATTTCTGTATAACTTATATTATGTTACTTGGAATACTCAGCAACGTGAATTATGATCGTAGAGATTCACGTTGCTGAGCTGTGGCAACAAACAGGTTGTGTAGGCCACAGTCTTGGATATTCTATTTAACATAAAATGAAGTTATGCGACTTCAGAATGACTAAAGTTCTAATATTATGACTATTGAATATGAAGACTTCATGGGGATTAGAGACTCCTATCCAGATGATATGCTTTTTTATCACTACTGTTCTCCTGATACTTTTTTATCAATTTGTAATGGTAAAAAATTAAGATTTTCTGATTTATTCTGTATGAATGATCACATGGAAAATTATTGGGGATATGAAATCTGGATCGAAGCTGTTAATGAGTTATTAGATAATAAAGAAATTGAAGAAAAATTTATTGATGAAATAGATAAAATCATAAATGAGGCAAGTTTAGGATTTTTAAAATTAGCTTGCTGTTTGTCTAGAGATGGTGATGTATTAAGCCAATGGCGGGCTTATGCAAATGATGCGTCAGGATATAGCATAGGTTTTTTGGCTAATGAACTACGAAAAATGCCAATTCGAATTATTCCTGTCTGTTATGACAAAAATCAACAAAAAGATATAGTTAAGAGTTTTGTTAGAGCTATTTATGAAGTTGAAAAAGATAATAAAACAGAAGATAAAGAAGACTTTCAGCGTACTTGTAAAGAGTTTGCAGTTAGCCTTTCAAGTTTTAAAAATCCAGCATTTAAAGAAGAATTAGAGATTCGATTGATGCACATAGCTGTATTGGACTTATCTGATATAGACAACCCAGAGTATAAATTTGGTGGGGGTATGGCTAATGGTGCAGAATGTCGAGATTATCAACTTCACTATCGCATGAATAAAAGTGTGCCAACAGCTTTTATGGATATTGATTTTTATTATGATAACAACCCTATTAAAGAGGTCATTTTAGGACCTAAGAATGAATCATTGCTTAGTGGTGTATTTATGGCAATGAATTCTTTAGGTTTAAAAAATGTTAAAGTCAAAAAATCGGAAGCATCTTATCGTTGAAAAAAAGAGTCCACGTTATCTAATGGTGGACTCTTGTCTCATTTTGAGATTTTACCTTAGTTGATAACAACAATAATTTCACCTGATGCCGACACTTCTGTAGCTTCTATCGCTTGATCTAAAATACGATGTACTAGCTCACTATCTTTTACTGGTTCTAGTCCACGCCTGTAAATAAAGGGTTTCAGCCTGTTCAAAATTTTAAATATGATCAATAAATATGCAATATAAACGTTCAATTGGTGCTAGCAGCAAGATGCTGAATCGACCAGTGAACAAATTAATGACATTAAGCTGTAGCAACATGCAATGTTGTGTAGGCTACAGTCTCAGATATTATATTTAACATAATATACATTATACGCAATTATCTAACGTTAGTTAGATAGTCTATTTTCTTTATTTTGGCATTCTATAGTTACTTGGCGTCATATTTGTCCACTTTTTAAAAGCACGTGAAAAATGTGAAATATCGGCATAGCCTAAAAGATTTGAAATCTCTTGAATGGATAACTTATTTTCTTTTAAAAGAGCTTTTGCTTTTTCCTGACGGCTTTCACTAAGTAAGATTTGAAATGTTGTTTTTTCATTTGTAAGTTGGCGTTGTAAAGTTCTATTAGTTAAACCAAAATGCTTAGCGATTTGGTTCAACGACAAAAATTGCTGTAATTCTGCATCGTATAATAACTCACGAACGGATGAACTTATTGAGTTTAAGTTAGGACTTATTTTTTTTGATAGCTTTGATACATCATATTCACATTGACGCTTGGTTAAGCGAAAAACCAATGGATCAGCAGTTTTTAAAGGCAAATTTAGAAGTTGTTTATTAAATATTAAACGATCTTCATCAGCACCAAAATTAACTCTATATCCATCAGAATTATCAATATTTCTAAATATATCTTGACTATTTCCCTGCAATTCAATTTGAATATCTAAGTTTTGTTGAGCTAGATTCTCTAAAATATGAGTAAAACCTAAAACTAAAAAAATAATAGCATGATGATTAAATTTAAAATTATTTAAAGGTTGATCAAAATTCAAGTATGCCATTTCTTGTTCAATATAAAGTTTTGGCTGAAAAGCTGCACAATGTAAGCCAATAAATTGCTCAAGAACACCTATTGCCGCCCCCAAGTTTTCTGATGCAGCAGCAGTTACACCCACATGACCATAACAAGATGCTTTCATTTCTCTTGCTACATAAATGCTAATTGCGGGTTCATTTGTAAGTCGAGCAGATTTTTCAAGTAAATTATTGAAGATGTTGAAATCTACATACCAAAATGGAGCATCTAGTTTTTTTAAAGTTATATCTGTATCTATTAGAAGTTGTTGCGGGCTAACGTTCCAATTTTTGATTGTTTCAATTAACAGATTAACATATGTTCCGGGTAATTCAGGATTCATTTTATTCCGCAAAATACTATTGATGGCGTGTAATGGTAAAAACTGGCGGTTCATGAACTATGTCATGTTTAAATTTTAAGGCATAGTAATTTTTATAAAAAGTTATTTCCAAGGTCATTGCCAATGAATATTTTGATCGTCCACGCGCATCCAGAAAGCCAATCATTTACTAGCTCATTAAAAAATACAGCAAAACAACTCTTAGAAAAAAATGGACATTTTGTTGAAATTTCAGATTTGTATAAAATGAATTTTAACCCTGTTGCATCAAAACATGACTTTGAAAATTTAAATGAACATGAATATTTTAATTATGCATTGGAGCAGCGGAATGCTTTTAAACAAAATACACTTTCACCAGACATTCAAGTTGAAATTGAAAAGGTTCAACGCGCTGACTTAGTGCTTTTTACTTTTCCTTTATACTGGACATCAGTACCTGCTATTTTAAAAGGCTGGATTGACCGCGTTTTTGTCTCAGGACTTTTTTATGGTGGTAAACGTTTTTACAACCATGGTGGAATGGTTGGGAAAAAAGCAATGTTGTGCCTCACATTAGGCGGTCGAGATCATATGTTTGGTGAAGGTTCAATACAC
The DNA here is from genome assembly GCF_014636095.1 of Acinetobacter modestus. GTDB lineage: Bacteria > Pseudomonadota > Gammaproteobacteria > Pseudomonadales > Moraxellaceae > Acinetobacter > Acinetobacter modestus. The sequence continues at coordinate 28,028 of NZ_BMDV01000001.1, read as the reverse complement.
GGATCAATAGAACAATATTTATCATCTATTCATCGTGGATCTTTAGCCTATACAGGTTTTGAGGTACTCCCTCCTTTTATTGCCTATCATGTCCCATATATCACCGATGAAGAACGAGAAAAAATTCTTACTCGTTTTGAAGAATACATAGTTAATCTAGACAACTTAACGCCACTGGAGTTCCCTAAATTAGAGAATTTCGACGATAAAATGAATCTACTTTAAAAAATTAAATAAAAACTGCTACTTAGCACCCCAACTAGGTAGCAGTTTATTCGGTATTTTTAATTATTATTTTGTAACTTGTAACACTCATCTAAAGCTAGCTCATAATAAGCCAAGCCTTCTTTCGCTGCTAAAAAAGCTTTTCTCTGAGAAACCGGATCTTTGTCACATAATCTCTTAATTAGCTCCATCGCTTCATAAGGATGTAAATCATCATAGTGTGCATGAGCTCTTAACCATGCCAATGATCTTTTATTAATACTTACTTCTGGAGTTTCTGTATAAGCTTGTATTCCTTTATAAACATGAATGGTCCAATCCCCTGTCGCCCACTCTATTGCTAAATTTGTTGCAGCAATACTTTCCGCTAAACTTCCCCTAAAATTTACATCCCATAAAAAATGATTGACCGCATTCATTGCTACTGGTGGTCTAACTTCATTCAACATTTCAGTCGTTATGCCAAAACCCTTCGCCCAATCTTGATACCAATGTAAATGTCTTTCTTCAACTTTGATATTTTGAATTAACCAATCTCTAGTCTCAGTTACACCATCTAAAGAAAAAGCCGTCGCTTTAGCTAAAGCACCTGCCATATATGATGGAAAATGAGCAACCAAAGGATAAAAATTTAATAATGCTGACCTAAAGCATTCTAAATTTAGGCTACCGCTTGCCATATCTAAAAATAAAGGGTGTTTGCTTACTCGCTCTTTTGCAGGAACAAGTTCATCCCAAAATTGTTGTGCCCATTCTGAGTGAGGTGTTATTTCTAGTTTTGTTCCATATTGCTTCATAACAGTCATTTCGATCCATCCTATTTCGTATGACTTATTTCAATCATTTTCCACGATTGCTGCTTATTTTTATAGCTAGATTGTATCCTAATACAGTCAATATACAATGATTGTTATTTAATTTGTAACATTTTTTTATCTGTTCAGCATTTTATTAAGTTTAATCATTATATTAGTTGGTAATACATTCATATTACACCCGAAAAATATAGAATACTGGCAATAAAAGCTGATTATCATAAAAAATTATTAATTTTATATAATCCAATACACATTTTATTTAATTCAGTGTAACGTAGTTAACAATCCCTATTTACATTTATAAGAACATTGGGGGCGATGAGAGATAAGATGAAGTTAAAAGCATCCAATTTACTGGGGCAAGAACAGATTGACTTGTTAATTTCTCGCGGACTAAATTTAGTTTGGTTTCCTAAAGAATTAGAAGTCATTTATAAAGATCAGTATAAAAATGAAGCTGCACATGAATTCCGTTACCGTGCACCAATCATTCTATGCCTCTATTTATATTTAAGTTTTGGTACTTATCAAGTTCTACCTACAGAACTACGCACTGCATGGGTCGCGTATTATGGTTGGGTGGGCATGATAATTGTTTTTGCATGGTTACTTGCTTTCATTCCATCGATGAATAGATGGTTTGATTACTATGTTTGCTTAGGCTCTACAGGTGCCGTCGCTCTTACTTTCACGTTAATTAATGTATTGGAACACGGTCAGAATAACGTTCTTTTTCATGCCGCAATGATGTATGCCGTGGTCATTATATATGGCTTTGTTGGTATGCGATTTTATACAGCGATGTTTGCTGGTTGGTGTGGTGGTTTAATTGGTATTGCCATTAGTGTTTGGCTTAATGGATCAATTGATTGGACTTACTTAAATCGGACTTATACTTTTAGTAGCTTTCTAGGAATGGCTTTAGCTTATGCAATAGATCGACAACATAGAGAGAATTATCTACAAAACTGTATGATCGAACTAAATCGATTAGAGCTTATGCGTCAGGCACAGCAACTTTCAATTTTATCTCAACAAGATGCTTTGACTGGTTTAGCAAACCGTAGATACCTCGATGAAGTGCTTGAAAATGAGTGGAAACGCTCAATCCGTCATGAAGTTCCTATCACAATCATGATGATCGATATCGATTGCTTTAAATTATACAATGATACATTAGGACATATTCAGGGAGATCAATGTCTTAGACGAATTGCCATTTTGCTGGGTTCAATCTCATCGCGAAGTGGAGATCTTGCTGCACGTTATGGCGGTGAAGAGTTCTTGCTTTTATTTTCCATGACGGATAAAGATCAAGCACTTATACAAGTTCAACGTTTAATGGAATTGGTACGAAATATAGGGATTGCACATCCTCGAAGCAATGTTTCTAAATATGTAACGATAAGTGTTGGTGTTGCGACAACAACCCCTCATCTTAATGACAGCCTATCAGAGTTTATCTCTCAGGCAGATCATGCTTTGTATGTAGCAAAAAGTAATGGTAGAAATCAATATCATGTTGCAACGAGTGAAAATGTAATTTCTGAGACTTTATAAGATTAATTTTAATATTATTTTGTATTGTAAAAAACATACTTGCGTTCAAGTGTCGCAAGTATGTTAAAAATCAAAATTATGGTTCAATTGGTTGGAATGGAGCTACAACATCAGCATTTTGAGCACGATGTCTTAAAAAATGATCCATTAGAACGATTGCTAACATTGCTTCAGCAATAGGTGTAGCACGTACGCCAACACAAGGATCATGGCGACCTTTGGTTAACACATCCGTGTTTTCTCGATCAATTGTAATGGTTTTACCAGGAGTGGTAATACTTGCGGTTGGTTTTAAAGCAATCGCGACACGAATAGTTTGACCGCTTGAAATACCACCAAGTATTCCGCCAGCATGATTTGCAAGGAAACCATCTGTGGTTAGTTCATCACGAGTTTCGTGACCAAACTGCCCAGCAACTGCAAAACCATCCCCAATCTCAACACCTTTAACCGCATTAATACTCATCATAGCGTGAGCAATATCTGCATCGAGACGATCAAATACAGGTTCACCCCAACCGACTGGTATTTTTTCAGCAATAATTTCGAGTTTTGCACCACAACTAGTGCCTTGCTCACGTAATGCTGTGACTAATTGCTCGAAGCGAGGAACTGCATCAACATCACCACAGAAAAAAGGATTATTTGGCACTTCAGCCCAATCTAACTTTTCTGCAATTTCATTCCCGATCTGTGTTACATGCCCACGAATATCAATACCAAATTTTTCTGCCAAATACTTTTTAGCAATCGCACCTGCCGCAACACGCATTGCTGTCTCACGTGCGCTTGAGCGACCGCCACCACGATAATCACGGAAACCATATTTTTGAGTATAGGTATAATCAGCATGACCAGGACGGAATGTTTGAGCAATATTACCGTAGTCTTTGGATTTTTGATCTGTATTACGAATCAGTAAACCAATCGATGTACCCGTAGTTTTTCCTTCAAAAACACCAGAAATAATTTCAACTTGATCAGGCTCTTTACGTTGCGTTGCAAACTTAGAGGTACCCGGCTTACGGCGATCCAAATCTTTTTGCAAGTCTGCTTCGCAAAGTTCAAGTCCTGGTGGTACGCCATCTACAATTGCCATCAAGCCAGCACCATGTGATTCACCACATGTCGTCACACGGAATAACTGACCAATACTATTTCCTGCCATTTTCTAACCTATCTTTTATTCATCGAAACTGTGGTGCATCTCTTCAAGCATTAATTCATAGATATTCCCTAAAATATCGTCATCACATTGCTGACGATAACTCAGGACAATATATTCAATCAGACTTTTATGATCTGAAAGTAAATAAAGACTATGAATCAATGACTCCGCGGCATCAGGATCAAACTCTCCATATCCAAGATTTACAAAGAGTTGATCAAATTGCTGACAAATTTCTTGCTTAAAAACTTCCGAATTAATTGCATCAATTCCACTCTGATCCCATTTGTTTTTTAATTCAATGAAACCATTTTTAAACTGCTGAATTTTAGTTTGATCTAAGTCAGGTTTAGCTGCTAATAGAATTGCTGCAATTGGCATCTTGTACGACTCTAGCTATGTTCAACAGATTGTTGAAAGAGGTCTTTATAGCGACGGCATTGTTCCGCAGTTAAGGCAAAAATACCTGAACCACCTTTTTGGAATGTAAGCCAATGGAAATCAACAGTATTAAAGTTTTGACGCATCGCCCATTCTGAATTACCGACTTCGATGACGATTAAACCATCTTCTGTCAAATAGTCAGCAGCTTGCGCTAACATTTTACGAACCAAATCCAAACCATCTTGACCAGCAGCAAGTGCAAGTTCTGGCTCGTGTAAGAATTCTTCTGGTAAATCTGCCATATCCTCTGCGTCTACATATGGAGGATTACTTACGATTAAATCATATTGATTTTCAGCAGGAATTTTTGAGAATAAATCAGATTCAAGTAATGCAACTTGATATTGCTTATCATGATGTTCGGCATTAATTGATGCAACTTCCAAAGCCTCTTTGGAAATATCTGTTGCATCGACTTCAGAATCAGGGAATGCATAAGCCAAAGCGATTGCAATACAGCCAGAACCCGTACACATGTCTAAAATACGTTGCGGCGTTTTCGGATTCGTATTTTCTGGTAAATTATTCAATGCTTCGAGCATTTGACCATTTTCATTTAAACAATATGGTGCAAATCGTTGTTCAATCAATTCAGCAATTGGCGAACGCGGAATGAGTACACGTTCATCTACATAATAAGGTTTATTACAGAAATATGCCAAATTTAATAAATATGAGGTTGGAATACGATCATTGATGCGACGTTCTAATAGACTTAAAAATTCTGCTTTCTCAGTTGGTAGTAATTTTGCATCTAATATTTCTGCATCAGCTTTCCATTCTAGAGAAAGTGTTTGCAAAACAAGTGCGGAACTTTCTGCAAAATAATCTTCAGTACCTTGACCTAAGTGTGCATCATATTGACGAAGTGCGGTTACACCAAAACGAATAAAATCTCGAATGGTTACTAAGTTTTCAGCCGCTTCTTGTAAATGTTCAGGGCTGATTGTAGGTCGCTCCACTTAGGCGTCTCCAAAAGTGCTAATTGCAAAAACGCTTTATTCTAACGGGATTAGCGTCTATTTAACAGAAAAAAAACCGCCTCTATTCAGAAGCGGTCATTATTTTGATATTTCAATATCTACGAGTCAGAGTCCTAATTTATCAGCAACATAATCAGCATCTTTATCACCACGACCAGATAAATTTACGACGATCTTGATATTTTTATCCATTTTAGGCGCTTCGCGTAATGCCCAAGCAACTGCATGAGAACTTTCTAAAGCAGGTACAATTCCCTCTACACGTGAAAGTGTCATAAATGCATCTAGACATTCTTGGTCAGTAGCAGTTTCATACTGAACACGACCAAGTTCTTTCAGATAACTATGTTGAGGTCCTACACCAGGATAATCCAACCCAGAAGCAATCGAATGTACAGGAAGTGGCTCACCATTTTCATCCTCAAGTACGTAACACGCCATCCCATGAATTTGACCGGGTTTGCCTAAAGTTAACGTTGCCGAATGCTTATCTGTATCTAAACCATGACCTGCGGGTTCAACACCCACTAATTTAACTTCTGGTGTATTTAAAAATGCGGTAAAAGCACCAATTGCATTTGATCCACCACCAACACAAGCCACAACATAGTCAGGATTTTTTCCGAAGCGTTCATTGGTTTGAACTTTAATTTCATTACCAATAATTGACTGGAAGTCACGTACCATTTTAGGAAATGGATGAGGACCAACCACAGAGCCAATCGCGTAAATATAGTTTTTAGGATCTTTTAAATATTCTTCAAAAGCGCTATCGACAGCATCTTTTAAAGTTGCTGTACCCTGAGTAACAGAAACCAATTTTGCACCAAGAATTTTCATCTTAACGACATTGGGATGTTCTTTTTCAATATCGACTTGCCCCATGTGAATTTCACATGGGATACCAACCAATGCACAAGCTGTGGCTAAAGCGACACCATGTTGCCCTGCGCCCGTTTCGGCAATTACTTTACTTTTGCCCATATATTTAGCGAGTAAAGCCTCACCTAAACAGTGGTTAATCTTATGCGCACCAGTATGGTTTAAGTCTTCACGTTTCAGGTAAATTTGTGCGCCACCAAGTTGATCTGATAAGCGTTTTGCATGAAATAATGGGCTTGGGCGGCCCACATAGTTTTTAAATAAGTCGTTCAGTTCATCTTGAAACTCAGACGTATGACGAATTGCTTCGTAAGCCTCATTAATTTCATCCATTGCTTCTTTTAAATGAGGAGGAATAAATTGACCACCAAAATTACCAAAGAAACCCGCTTCATTCGGTAAAGCAATCCCATTAATTTGATGTTCCATGATTCCTCCTGTTTTTATAAAGTATTCATATGAATTTTTAACGTGACAAATAACGCGTCATATCTTCAATGCCTTTTAATGTCATTGGGTACATATGATTTTCAAAAATTTCTTTGATCCAGTTAATGGTCTGAGTGTAATGCCAGTAACCTTCCATTTCAGGGTTCAACCAAGCAGTTTTGTCAAAATGCTGACGTAAACGTCTAAGCCATACTTCGCCCGACTCATCATTCATGTATTCAACTGAACCACCTGCCGACTTGAGTTCGTATGGTGCCATACTGGCATCACCGACAACAATTACACGATAGTCGCGACCGTAAGTATGGAATAAATCCCATGTATTCATACGAGTTGAACTACGACGGTGGTTATCTTTCCAAACATAATCATAGAGACAATTATGGAAATAGAAATATTCTAAGGTTTTGAACTCCGACTTCGCCGCACTAAATAATTTTTCACACTCAGCGATATAGGCATCCATTGAACCACCAACGTCAAATAACATCAGTACTTTAATGCGGTTACGCCGTTCAGGAACCAATTGCACATCCAAAATGCCCTGCTTTGCGGTTTCACGAATAGTCCCATCAACATCAAGCTCTTCAGCCGCTCCTTGACGTGCAAACTTACGTAATCGGCGTAATGCAATCTGCATCTGACGTGTTCCCAAAACTTGATCATCATCAAGATTTTGGTATTTACGCTGCTCCCATACTTTTACAGCTGAGCGTTTACGTCCTGGCCCACCGATACGAACGCCTTCAGGATGATCGCCAAAAGCACCAAAAGGTGAAGTTCCGCCAGTGCCAACCATTCGATTGCCACCCTGATGCTTTTTATGTTGTTCACGTAAACGTTCTTCCAACATTTTCATCAGTTCTTCCAAAGAACCTGCTTTTTGTAGCTCAGCACGTTGCTCTGGTGTCAGATGTTTTTCTAACAGTTCAAGGTCAAACCAGTCTTTAGGTAACTTGTGAACTTGTTTAAGTAACTCATCTAAATCAAAAGTTTCAATGCCATCAAAATAATCTTTCATGGCACGATCGAATTTATCAAAGAAACGTTCATCTTTGACTAAAACTGTTTTAGCCAACTGATAAAATTCTTCCTGATCTGCAAATACCAGACCTGATGCAACCGCTTGGTTGAGATCAATCAACTCACGAGTTGTAACAGGTACACCATATTTACGTAAGGTGTAAAACAATCGCACAAACATGTGATTACACTCTTAGCGGCGTGACATAAAAGCTAAACGTTCAAGTAATTGTACATCTTGTTCATTTTTAATCAGCGCACCATACAATGGCGGGATTGCTTTAGATTTATCATGATTGCGCAATACGTCTTCAGGCATATCATCTGCCATGAGCAAGCTTAACCAGTCAATTAACTCTGACGTTGATGGTGGTTTTTTTAAATTCGTGACTTCACGTAATTTAAAGAATATTTGCAATGCTTCACTGACCAAAGTATTCGAAATATTTGGGAAATGTACTGCAATGATTTCACGCATCGTTGCTTCATCAGGAAATTCAATATAATGAAAGAAGCAGCGACGCAAGAATGCATCTGGTAATTCTTTTTCATTATTCGAAGTAATAATCACAATCGGGCGTTGTGTTGCGGTAATGGTTTCACCAGTCTCGTAAACATAAAACGACATTTTGTCGAGTTCATGCAGTAAGTCATTCGGGAACTCAATATCTGCTTTGTCAATTTCATCAATCAACAATACACAACGTTCTTCACTCGTAAATGCTTCCCACAATTTACCCGGTTTAATATAGTTTTTAATGTCATAAACACGGTCATCACCTAACTGGCTATCACGCAAGCGAGAAACTGCGTCATATTCATACAAACCTTGCTGAGCTTTGGTTGTTGATTTGATATGCCAAGTAATTAATTTTAGACCTAAACTTTCTGCAACTTGTTCTGCAAGTAATGTTTTACCTGTACCTGGCTCACCTTTCACCAATAATGGTTTTTGTAAAGCACGCGCGGCTTTTACCGCAAGTTTCAGGCTGTCAGTTGCAATATATTGATCTGTACCAGTGAAGTGTTGTGTATCAGCAGACATTTGAAAACCTTATTTTTCTTTAACTTTATGTGAATATCTAAACCGAACGTGCAAGTTTATTTGCACTGTATTTTGACCAGCAGAAGCCGATCAATAATCCTGTACCAATGACAAATAGAATCAAAGATAAATTTGACCAGATTAAAACATGCTCTTTTGTGAGCACACCAAAAATCAAACCAAAAATAGCAGGTGCTAATTCTGAATTGGGGCCTTCAGAAATTGTTGGTGTAGCAAGGATTGCAAAAACGATAATCCAAAGAATTCCTCCTATTGGATTAGGCATACGTGACATCAAACGATACCAACACCATAATGCAATCATTGCACCTGTAACATACACAATAATCGCAACATTCTCTTCAGGGAATTGATCCAGTACAGATAGAATGTGAGACCACATTGCAGTTATAGTTTCAAGCACCACGCAAACCCTCTGGTTCTACCGCATTTGGATTAATAAGCCCTTCTGGCGGCATTTGAATAAAAAAGCCTTTGGTCTGTAATGAGTCTAAGACATGCAATACGTTTACACGTGCAAGTTTCCGTTCACCATGAAGTTCCAAATGCATTACAAAAGTAGCTTTTCCAAAAGCTTGTAAGACACTCTCAGGAACAGACTCAAATGGATTTTCTGATTCCTGATCTGCAGAATAATTTGGACGAGCAATATACATATACATTTCGTCTTTTTTGCTTGATCTATAAATATCGCAGTGCATGTTTACTCACAACTCTTATCAATCTTAGAGACTATTGGTCATTTAGATTCCAACAGACTTTAAACAGCATACATGAAAAAAAAACTAGGTACATTAACGAATGTTAACGCAACAGTCGTATTTCACAGCTGAACTATTTTACCTATTTAGAATTATTCTTCACTGGTCTTGCCATTCTTAATGGCCATTCATCTTCAGGCGGTAAAAATTTTAATAAATCCAATATGGTTTTGCCATGTTCACGTACAACGTTTGGACGAATATCTTTAACTTGTGCAAGTTGGAAATTATTACGTGGATTTTTTTCCACTAAATCTAGCATTGTTGTATTTTTGAGGACAAAACTACGCGGTTGATTCATGGCTTTGGTAATTTGTTCACGCCAAATACTGAGCTGCTGTAATTGCATTAACTCACGACGTGAATGACGATAATTACCAATATCGGTATATAGCTCTGTCAATGGAGTTTCTATCGCAATTTCTTTCGTTAAATTCTGACAATCTTCCAAAACATATTGATAAAGCCCTTTACGCTGTAAATCATGTTTTAATGTATCAGCGAGCTTTGTTAAATATAAGACATCATTTGCGGCATAATTAATTTGCTCTTGACTTAAAGGGCGTGCCAACCAATCTGAGCGAGTTTGATCTTTATCAATATCAATATTTAGGCATGTTTTTAATGCATTTTGATAGCTTACCTGAAGCCCATGACCAAGAAATGCCATTGCGATCTGCGTATCAAATACATTTTTTAATGGTTTTTGATCTGCATAATGATAAATTAAATCAATATCTTCGCCACAAGCATGAAAGATATTCTGCTGTGCAGTAAAAACTTTCTGCCAAAACTGCTCTAAATCAAGTGCTGCTCCATCTAGTAGAGCAATTTGACCATTACAATTAATCTGGCATACTCCAAGTTTTGGATATAAGGTATCAACCTTAATGAACTCAGTATCAAGTGCGTAGGTAGAACATTGTTCCATTTGAGTGAGGAGAACAGCAAGGTCTTTTTGCTGTTGAATGAACTGAAACATATTTACTCAAGTAAAATAATAAAAAACACTAGCAATACAACTGTAAAATTACAGTTTTTGCTGAAACGAAACTAAATTAAATCTACAAAGAATAATTTAATCACTATTCCACATGAAAAACATGAAATTACTCCTATTCCATTCACCAAAAACGAAAATCCTTTTCGTTTGCTCATAGTGCCATAAATTAAAACAAATATACCTAAAATAATGTTAGACAAAATGTAAAAGTGAATTATTTGTTTAAATTAATAGCATGAATTTACAATAAATATAAAACTATTTCATCTTCATACGATTGTGTACTGCTTGGCTTAATGTATGACTATCAACATACTCTAATTCGCCACCTTGTGGTACGCCTTGTGCGATCCTTGTCATGTGAATTGGCAAATGTTTCGTTGCCTCAACTAAGTAATGTGCTGTCGCTTGACCTTCCACGGTGGCGTTAGTTGCTAAAATCACTTCTTGAATCTGTCCTTGGCTTAATCGTTGAATCAAATATGGAATACCAATTTCTTCAGGACCTATTCCATCCAATGGAGACAAATGACCACCAAGTACATGATATTTGCCTCTAAAGCTTCCACTTTGTTCGATTGCCATGACATCAGCTGGAGATTCAACCACACAAAGCAATTGCTCATCTCTTTCTACAGACGCACAAATATCACAAATTTCATTTTCAGTTAATGAATGACAAATATGGCATTCGTGAATATAGCTCGAAGCCTCATGTAACGCATAAGATAATGCAAAAGCACCTTCACGATTTTTCATTAACAAATGCAATGCCATCCGCTGTGCAGATTTTGGACCAACGCTTGGTAAAATACGCAATGCTTGAACTAGCTGTTCAAATCGTTCACTAAACACAGATCAACTCTATTATTTATAAAAAAGATTCTCTAAGCCTCACAAAAAGACTTAGAGACTTTTGGCTTAGAATAAACCAGATAAACCCGGTGGTAAGCCCATACCTGAATTTGCACCTTGAAGCTTTTCTTCTGAAATAGCTTCGGCTTGACGTGCTGCATCATTCATCGCAGCAGCAATCAGATCTTCAATCATATCAGCTTCATCTTGTAATAAGTCTGGGCTAATTTCGATACGCTTAACGACATTACGGCAAGTCATAGTTACTTTAACCAAACCACCGCCAGCTTCAGCATGAACTTCAGTATTAGCAAGCTCTTCTTTGGCTTTTTTAAGATTTGATTCCATATCTTTTTGCATGCGCTGAGCTTGCTGCATGAGCATATTAATGTTCATAAGTTTCTCTCGTTAAATTAAATCTAAACCGCGTGATAAGTCGCGAATAATATCATTAATATCTTCTAAACCAACAGAGACACGAATTAAGCCTTCTTCAATTCCTGCAGCCTGTTTGGCTTCAGCCGACATTCTACCATGTGAGGTCGTTGCTGGATGTGTAATTGTTGACTTAACATCGCCTAAATTACTGGTAATCGATAAGAAGCGCGTATTATCAATAACCGTCCACGCACCTTCACGTTCGCCTCTTACGACAAAAGATACAACACCGCCAAAACCTTTTTGCTGTTTTTTGGCTAATTCATGTCCAGGATGATCTGTTAAACCAGCGTAATACACTTTTTCAACCTTTTCATGTTGGTGTAACCACTCCGCAAGTATTTGTGCATTTTCACAATGCGCTTTCATACGAATACTCAGAGTTTCTAAACCTTTCAAGAAAATCCATGCATTAAATGGGCTCATTGAATTACCCAACGTACGGATCACACCATTAACTTCTTCAAGTAAATCGTTTTTGCCAACAACTGCACCACCTAATGCACGCCCCTGACCATCAATATATTTTGTTGCTGAATAAAGCACTAAATCAGCACCGAACTTGATAGGTTGTTGCAATACTGGTGTACAAAAACAGTTATCTACAGCAAATAATGCGCCATTGGCATGAGCAATATCTGCAATTGCTTGCATATCACCAACCTGTGCTAAAGGATTAGAGGGTGTTTCAATAAAGAGAATACGTGTATTTGGACGAATCGCTTGTTTCCAGCCTTCAAGATCATCTAAATCGACAAAAGTCACTTCTACAGCAAATTTAGCAACATATTTTTCAAATAAAGCAATGATTGAACCGAATACTGCGCGAGAACAAATCACATGATCGCCAGCTTTTAAATATGCCATACACATAGCATGTACAGCCGCCATACCAGAACTTGTCGCAACTGCACGCTCTGCGCCATCTAATATTGCTAAACGTTTTTCAAAGGCTTGCACTGTTGGATTGGTATAACGTGAGTATGTATTTCCTGCGATTTGCCCAGAAAATTTTGCGGCAGCATCTGCGGCGCTTTCGCAAACAAAAGAAGATGTTAAAAAGATAGGTTCACTATGTTCCCCTTCAAAGGTACGATCATGCCCTGTGCGAATAGCCAGTGTTTCAAGTTGGTATTCTAAATCATCGCTTGGATTCATCGTTTTGTATGCCTTATGATCAGGTGTTTAAATATGCCAACATTTTGAGCGCCTAATGTATTTAAGGTCAAGGCGTAAGATGAAATTATCGCTTAGACTTCGTGCAATCTTGACTCATGATGAGACTTTCAAAGATGAAATCACTTGTAGAACAGCAAAAAATAAATTTTAAACATCTGGCTATGCGTGTCTTCGATGCAGATAGGCTTGTATTGTCACAATCGACACCTTATCAAGTGATTGCTGAATTTAAACAAACTCGTGTTCGTTTTTATGCTTCTGAAAACAAACGTTACAAAGAGCCATTGGTATTTACAGCTCCTCTTGCCATCAACATGGATATTTATGATCTATATCCATACCGCTCTTTGATTAAACATTTTCAAGAAAGTGGGTTTGATGTTTATCTAATTGACTGGGGTAAGTTGACTTACAAGAACTACCAAGTGAATTTCTTATCTTTTATCGATAAATTTATGCCACGTTGTATTGAAGCTATCCAAAAACATTCTAAATCTGAAAAAATCTCTTTGCATGGTTGGAGTATGGCTGGAATTTTTGTCACACTTTACACCGCTCGACACAAGCCAAATGCGGTTAAAAATTTAATTGTTTTAGGCAGTCCGATTGATAGTTATGCATCGGGTTATATCGGAAAATTATATAAAACACTGGCATATATTACGACTCGTAACCCAACCATCAAAGATTATGTCTATAACCGTTTACCTAAGTTGATGATTCATTCACCTGGTTTTTTAAACTCATTAGGTTTTAAATTGTTAGATCCTAAGGGCTGGATTGATGGCAATATTCAATTGCTCAAAAATCTTGATAACCTCAAACTGGTACAAGAAGATGCAACACTCAGCCATTTCTTAAATAATATGATTGATTACCCTGGGGGGATCAACCAAGACATGTTGTTTAATGTTTGGATGCAAAATCCATTAAAAAATGGTGCAATCACATTAAAGAATAAAACCATTGAGCTTAAAAACATTGAATGTTCATTGTTAGTTGGTGCAGGTAAAAGCGATCAACTTGTTACTTCTGAGGCAGCTTTTCCTTTAACACAGTTGACAAATAGTCAAGATGTCACGTTTACTTTGATACCTGGCGGGCACTTAGGTTTAATGTCTAGTCAAAACAGTTCAATTGAGTTCTGGCCAACACTGACAACTTGGTTATCAGAACGCTCAACTCCAATAAAAAGGTAAACTATGACTCAATCTGTTGCATTCATCGGTTTAGGTGCTATGGGCTATCGCATGGCTGCGCATTTACCCAAGTATTTCGAAAAAGTTTACGTTTGGAATCGTAACTTTGATAAAGCTAAGCAACATGCAACAGAATTTGGCACTTTAGCGGTTGAACTAGCTGAAGCTGTTCAAGCAGATGTTATCTTTTCTTGCTTGCCGACCAGTGATGACGTTGAAACATTAATTGATGGTGTAAACATTAAATCAGGTGCAATCTGGATCGATTGTACTAGTGGTGTTCCTGAGGCGGCGCGCCGTCTAGCAGAACAATTAAAAATACAAAATATCGATTTTCTCGATGCACCTGTTAGCGGACAAACCATTGGTGCAGAAAATGCAACACTTACGTTTATGGTTGGTGGAGATGTTAGTGCTTTTGAACGTGCTTATCCTGCGATGGCAGCAGTTGGAAAGCTCATTCAACACGTAGGTGAGTCGGGTGCAGGATTTGCCGTTAAAGCAATTAATAACATGTTACTGGCAGTCAATTTATGGTCGGTTGCAGAGGGATTTAGTACACTCAAAGCGCATGGTGTAAACCTAGATGCAGCTTTGAACTGTATTAATGCTTCTAGTGGCAAAAGCATGGTCACAGAAACTATATTTCCACAACGCGTTCTCAGCCGTGAATTCCCTGTAACTTTTGCATTGCCTTTGCTCGCAAAAGACACTGGTATTGCGTTGAATTTAGTGCATGAGGCAAAACTTCCAGCACCTATCCTCGCCTTAACCCAGAGTTTGATTCAAGCAGCAAACCTTACTGCAGAACCCAATAGCGACTTTTCTTCTGCTGTCAAAATGTATGAAGAATGGACCAAGATTACACTTAAATAATCAATAGCCGAAAATCTATGATTTTTAATAATTAAATCAAACGCTATTATTAATAATATCTAAAATAAAATATAAATTAAAAATCACTTTATTTATAATAAAGTGATTTTTATTAATTTAAAAACAAATTTCCATCAAGATAATGGGATTATTTCGCCTTGAGCTGGAGCAGTATCAGAACCTTTACCAGCAGTACCTTTATCTGCTAAAAACCTAAATTCAGCTGTTCCCTTTTCAGTTGAAATTGTACCACCAATTGTATATAACTGTAGGTCTCCACTGACTGAATAATCATTATGACGATTATCAACTTTAAAATCTAATTCAACATGAGATTGGCTTTTTGCTATTTCAAACATCTTTTCGATAATAGTTGAAATCTGACTATCACTTAAACCACTCTCTTGCATCTTTTTATAAGTCTTATCGTATGATGCAGATGCTCCAGCACTCCAAAATGACCAAATACTTAAATTAGCACTTGCATGAGTCTTTTCAAACTCTTCAATTTTAGTCTTTGTTGAAGCATTTACCATGCTTAAAACCATCTCATTTAGTTTTCTTACATCTTCTGATGTAATTGCCATAACACTGATTTTTGCTTTTATTGTACCTTTAGAATGAGCTGGTATCGTATAACTTAATCCTGTAAAGGAACCAGTTCCTTGAGCTTTCACACTAAAACCTGTTGAACTCGATGGATTATCTGAAGCAGTTAATGATAATGTTGAGCCTTCAGGGAATTGAATTGATATTTGTGATTCAGTTAACATTTTTTAATTATCCATATTATAATTAGGAGAAAGAAGTATAAATATTAATATGAAAAATAAAATACTTGAAATTTGGTATTTTACAATAAAATTAATTTAATCAACCTTAATAATTAAAAATCAATAATAAAATCAAAGTTAAATCAAAAATATATAAAATATAATTAGAGTTAATAATTTAAATTTGTATTTATTGTTAAAAAATTACGATTTGTTTAGAACAACTCACTAAATAAAATTATCTAATTTTTATCATTAAATCTAAAAATATAGAGTTTTTTGTCCCCAAACAACATGGTGATCTGTATTGCTGAATGCTAAAAATTGTTTAATCAACTTAATTAGTAACTATATATTGGGTAATGTGTATGATCATGGAAAATCATCAAATTAAAGCTAGAAAAGTGCATTTCGATTTTTCTGAATCATCAGTCTGTTGGATGCCTAATGACCCTTTATGTTCACACATCGCTAACGGTATAAATATGCTTCTTCCTGTGGGTGAATTTTGGTTTTGCAGAGTGTTTAACAAAGCCCTACCATATATTAAAGATCCGAAATTAAAAGATGATGTGACTGGATTTATTCGTCAAGAAGCTGCTCATGCCCGCGCACATGAAAAAGTACAAGACTTTCTTAAAGAAAATGGTTATGACATTCAAGATTCATTAAATCGTGCCCACCTAATTTTCAACGTTTTGTTAGGTGATAAACCTTTAGGTATTCCTTTTATAAAAGGTGAAAAACTTGATGAATATTGGTTGTTGTTCCGTGTAGGTGTAATTGCCGCCATTGAGCACTTTACAGGTACAATTGGACAGTGGACACTTGAAAGTAAATCTTGGGATAAAGCGGATCCTGCGATGAGTGATTTATTCCGTTGGCATCTTGCAGAAGAAGTTGAGCATCGTTGCGTAGCTTACGACCTATTTGAACATTTATTATCAAATAAACTTGGTTTTTATGTCTCACGCCAAGTCATTATGTTAGCGATTTTCCCGCTCTTTATTTATTTTCTAGCAGACTTTGCTCGTAATCTTGGAAAACAAGATCTAGATCATCAAGATATGCAGAAGTTGATGCGTCGAGGATTTTTTACTTTTATTCGGAAATTTGAAGAAACTGCAACGAAAACAGATCATCTACCTACCATAAAATACTTATTTAAAGCCGCTTTACGTTGGGTATCACCACACTTTAATCCTATTCATGAAGGGAATACAGAACAAGCCTTAGCCTATATAGCACACTCCCCAGCAGTAAATTTTTTTGAAAATGTAGCACAGCAAAAATCATTCAAAGTTTCTACATTTAGTTGACACAAAACGATGATATAGCGCCACTCCTCGGAGTGGTTTTTATTTATTTTAAATTTCAATAAGTTTGATAATTATAAGCTATACAATTTCTATATCATATTTTCTAAACTTATCGTTATATCTTCAAAAATTTGAATGCGAACTCACAACAACATCATTTTATGAATGAATTATGGATAAAAATTACACTCCAATAATACAGTTTCATTGAAATTTCATTGATAAACCGTATATTAGTAGTTGAACTTAAGTCAAATCGTGAAAATAGACATATTTTCTTAATTTATTTGAGTTCATGCCTTTTAACTAGAGGAATACCTCATGAATAAGTTTGCGGTTGCAGTTTTTGCTGGATTGGTAAGCCTTACAGGTTTTAACCTTCAAGCAGCTACACCAGAACAAGAATGTAAAAAGTTGCAAGATGACTATAACCTCATCTATGCATCTAAAGGATTTTGTTTTAAAGATGCAGATGCCAAGGCTAAATATGGTAATGAAAACTGCCATACAACAAAGCCTAAGTTTTCTGACAGAGAGCAACAACGCTTAGATGAAATTAAAGAGCGTCAAAAAGAATTAAATTGCAAATAAAAGCCTTATTTTTAAGTCTTAGCAGTTTATTTTCTATTTTTGTCTGAAAAGCAAAACTTCTCATCTCATTATATTAAAGGACTAATCATGGCGTACGATGACCAAAATATTTTTGCAAGAATCTTAAAAGGCGAACTACCTGCAATCAAAATCTATGAAGATGATCAGGTCCTCGCTTTTATGGATATTATGCCTCAAGCAGATGGTCATGCTTTAGTTATTCCTAAAACACCTGCTGTTACTTTGATGGATTTACCTGCTGATGCAGCAGCCTATACGATTCAAATTGTTCAAAAGATAGCTAAAGCAATTGAAACCGCTTTAGATGCTAAAGGGATCGTACTAATGCAACTTTCAGGAGTTGCTGCTGGGCAAACAGTTCCACATGTGCACTTCCATTTGATTCCTAGCTCAGTTCATGAACTTGGTCGTCATGCAGCACAAATGGGTGATCAGGAAAAGATTAAAGCCTTTGCTGAAAAGATTAAAGCAGTGCTGTAAGCAAAAAATTATCTAAATGATGGGGCTTTTCGCCCCATTTTTATTTATTAAATATATAAAAATCAATAACAAATATAATTATTACTAAATATGAATCGTCATCAAACTGTCATTTTTCTTTCACTTATCTGTCACAAAGTTTGCCGATACTGCATACAAGTCAGTGAGCTGTGTAACTTTATGTACACAAGCAAGCTTATAACAGTAACTAAGGCAACTGCCATTTACAAAAAGTGTTCTGGAGAAATCTCAATGAAAAAATTGCTTCTTGCTGCTACTGTAGCAACTTTAGCCATGAATGCAGCGCAAGCAGCACCAACATTGTATGGTAAGCTCAGTGTGACTTTGGAAAATATTGACAACAACGGCTTTAAAGATGAAAGCGTAACAAAAGTAAATTCAAACGCTTCACGTTTGGGTGTGAAAGGTGAAGAAAAATTGACTGATAACTTATCAGCAGTTTATTTAGCCGAATGGGAAATTGGGGCAGATGGCGATGGTGATGCTTTTAAAAACCGTAACCGTTTTGTCGGTATTAAATCTGCTGGTGTTGCAACATTAAAAGTTGGTCAACACGATTCTTACTTCAAAACTGCAGCTAATAATAACCAAGATATTTTTAACGATCACAATGAACTTGACATGACAGCAGTTTTAGCTGGTGAAGATCGCTTAAAGAATGTTATTGGTTTTGAGACTGATAAGAAATTACTTGGTGGTTTAGCATTTAACATCATGTTCCAGCAAGGTGAAAATGCAGCAACATCTGCAACTACAAAAACATCTACAACTTCAACAGCTGGCGTTACTAAAGAAACAACTGTAGTTACAAACTATGGTTTAAAAGATGCGCGTGATGGTTTTGGTGATGGTGTTTCAGCATCTTTAACGTATGAAAATAAAGATGTCGGTTTAGCTGCGGCAGTTGCTGCAAACCGTGCTGTAGCAACTAAATTTAGTGCACATAACTTAACTGGCGTTTATGCTGATGCCGTTCGTGTTACAGGCTCTTTAGACTTTACCCCAATTGGTGTTGATGGTTTGGTATTTGGCGCATTATGGCAAACAGCTAAGCCTACAGATGATGTTGTGGCTGTCATCACAACGACTAAAGAAACTGGGAAACCAGACACAGTCACTAATAATTCATTTAAAGGCTTAAAAGAAAATGCTTTTGGTGTAACGGCTGCATATATCATCCCTTCTACACCAGTAAAGTTAAAAGCAGAATATATCTCTGCTAAAACAGAAGCTGATGGGCGTGATGATCGTAAACAAGATCTTTATGGTTTAGGTGCAGATTACCAGATGAATAAACAAGCTCGTTTCTACGGTGTTGTTGCTCAACAAAAAATTGACTGGCAGAAAGACAACAACAAGAAAACTGTTATTGGTTTAGGTATGGAATATAACTTCTAATCAGAAGTTTATTTCAAATGTTAAATAAAAGGGCGTTTCGCCCTTTTATTTTTATATACTTATCTTTTTAAAAAACCACTCACCAAATTCAATATTTGTTGAATATCTTGATTTGCTTCTTGGGGATTGGTATTACTTCCTTGCGGAGTCAAAGAATCAATCACTTGAGGTAGTACAGAAGCAATCGCACTATAAATTTCTTGCTTTGGCGCTTGTGCTTGTTGAGCAACCTGTTCGATATCTTGATCATCAAACAAGCTTTGAATATTTTGGGTTGGAACATCTTGAGCATTTGCTTGTTGAGGATCGACCCAACTCTTTACCTGATTGGATAAACCTGTACTTTTTAGTTTATCTAATGCCCCTTGTAAGCCCCCCTGTTTTTGAATCCATGCAAGAATTAAAGGCAAAACGGCGATTAACAATGTTTGTGCTGTGTTACCACCTGCTGCATTACTGTGTGTTGAAGTATTACCACCACCTAATTGACCCAGTACAGAACCCAAAATTCCGCCTAGACCACCTTGTTGCTGGTTTTGGGTATTTTGTTGCTGTTGTCCACCAAGCTGTCCCAATACCGAACCTAAAATTCCGCCTAAACCACCACCCTGACCTGATTGTTGCTGACCGCCTAAAGCCTGTTTCGCTAAAATCTCTACGATATTTGTCAAATCTGTCATGGTTTTTATATTCCAGTTAGAATTATTTATTCGAAAAGCATACGCTGATTTTCAGTATGAAAACAAAGTTAAAGTGTTAAAATTTGCAAGAACATTTCATCAGCTTATTATTATTTTATAACTGCGGCTTAATCAGAGCCGCAGTAAAGTCTAAGAAATCACCAACGAAATTTATTCCAATTTTCTGGATTTGCCCAAAATTTAGAGTTAAACCAATCAGGAACATGTTTATAAGTTAAAATATTGAATTGCCATAGAGCAAAATCACTATCATGAGTAGTTTTATCAATAAGTTGAGTAAAACCTAGTGAACGTAATAGCTTTTCATCATTTCGTTTACTAACAACAACAATCCTTTTTGCCATTAAGTCGCGTAACTTCACTAAAAGCTGTGCTTTATGTGTTTCAGTGATGTTTTGCATTTGCTCTGTATCAAATAATACAAAACCTAAATCATAACGTTGTGTAAATGGCAGATTTAAAAAGTCAGTTACGTTAAAATGATGCCATTGAATTTCAGCATTTTGATCAATTTGCTGACCGATACAAAGTGCAGTATGAATGGGCTGTTCTTTAGATAAATCGTCTAGCATAGAAGTGATGACATTTTGTTCAGCCATAACTGCAACCCTTGATTGAGAAAGATGAGAGTTTATTGATGGAACTACAAGGCATTTGTCACAAAATGCACGCAGCGCTCAAAACGCATAGTGTAACTGATCAACCAACCAGCAAGGCAAATGTTGAATATAAATTTATATTAGATCGTTCAGAAACTGATCTACCCTTCGTACTAGGTCAAGAATTAGAAATTGAATGGACTGGAAATATTTTTTGTACTTCGTGTGGTGCAAAGACTCCAAAATCATATTCACAAGGTCACTGTTTCAAGTGCTTCAAGACCAAAGCTGAATGTGATCTTTGTATTATGAAACCTGAGACTTGCCATTATCATCTTGGAACTTGTCGTGAAGATGAATTTGCACATAAGGTTTGTTTCCAACCTCATATTGTATATTTAGCTAATTCAAGCGCACTAAAAATTGGAATTACTCGTATCGTTAATATGCCAACTCGATGGTTAGATCAAGGTGCAACCCAAGCTTTACCCATTTTAAAAGTTGGTTCACGCCGCTTATCTGGTCATTTAGAAACTTTATTTGGTACACAAATTGCCGATAAGACGGATTGGCGTAAGCTCCTTAAAGGTGAAGCTGAACCATTGAATTTAATTGAGCAACGTGACCAGATTTTGGAAGAATTTGCACCAAAAATTCAAACGATTCGAGATGAGTTTAGCCAAAACTTAGAATTCAATGAAGAACTTGAATTTTTAGAACATGAATTGCCTAAAGAATTTATTTACCCAGTTGAACAATATCCAGAAAAAATTAAGTCCTTAAATTTGGATAAAACACCCAAAATTCGTGGTGTTTTACATGGCATTAAAGGGCAATATTTATTACTCGATATTGGTGTCATCAATATTCGTAAATACACAGGCTATGAAATGATTTTAAGAACGTAAATGATAAGGTGGCATTTGAAATGTCACCTTTTTTAACTTAATTTGTTTTTAAACAATTCAGAATTGCATCAACAGGATTTTCAGTATCTCCTGAGATTAATTGTTTGTGCATGCTTAGATGTTGCATCATCTGAATATGTGCTGTTTCATTATCCATTAATTTTTCAATTTCAGAAGCAAGGTGTTCTGGTGTTGCATCAGCTTGAATTAATTCTTGGATGACTTTTTTACCTGCAATGATATTAGGTAAAGAGTAGTATGGAATCTTAACGAGAAACTTAGCAATCATATAAGTTAACCAATGTAACTTATAAAAAGTCACCATTGGGCGATGTAATAACATTGCTTCAAGCGTCGCAGTTCCCGATGCTAGTGCGACAATATCACTCGCATTCATGACCATACGACCTATTTTAGATTCAGCATCGGTATTTTCTAAAATATAAATTTTTGATTTTAAAGTGACATCTAAATTTTGAATACCATGTTCAATTTGTTGTTTTCGAGCATCATTAATTGCTGGAATCAGAAACTCTAGTTCAGGATATTTCTTATGTAGTATTTCCGCAGCCCCAATTAACAAAGGCAATAGTCTGTCAATTTCACCTCTTCGACTTCCTGGTAATAAAGCAACGTGCATTTCATGTGCAGATAAGCCAAGCTGATGCTTTGCTTCTACAATTGGATTTTTTAAAGGTAATTGTTTGGCTAGTGGATGCCCAACAAAAGCTGCTGGAACATCGTAATTTTCATAAAATGTTTTTTCAAATGGGAATAAACACAACACTAAATCTATACTACGTTTAATACCATGTACCCGCCCTTGACGCCATGCCCAAACAGATGGACTTACGTATTGAACTGTTTTAATTGGTAAATTCTTTTCTTTTATTGTTTTAGAAAGACGTAAATTGAAATCAGGTGCATCAATTCCAATAAAAATATCCACTGGATGTTCAGTCCAACGTTCAACTAGACCATCACGTACAGCAAATAACTTCTTTATATCTTTCAAAACCTCCACAATGCCCATGACTGATAAAATTTCCATTGGATAATAACTATGGAAACCCTCAGCAATCATTTGTGGACCACCAATACCTTCAAATTCAGCATCAATTCCTTGTTCGCGAAAACTGCGCATGAGTTTCACTCCTAGAGTATCTCCAGAAACTTCTCCCACCACGATACCAATTTTTAGTTTTTGCTTTAACAAGACCAATGCCTCACTGAAATATTTGAATGATTCTAACAAAATGATTTTACATCGAATCATAATAAGCTATCCAAATTGTTCAAGATTGGTGAATATAATGTTTGATCTAAAATTCCATTTATTACTTTAAAAATTATCTTGATTAACGATAGTTAAATGATTGCGAGTTTATTTTCAGTTTATTTATATTAACAATAATCATTTTCATTTGATATTTATTCTCCTATTGGCTAGCTAAAAATCATTTATGGCAAAATCAACATCACTTACGCTCATCTATCGCCTAAGTATTTTTTACCGCTTTACCTTTAGCTTTATTGTTGGTTACGTCTGCATGATGTATTTGAGCTTATGTCTGACTGCATTATTTCTTCATTCATTCGCTAAAGCTGAAGCCATTTATTTGGCTGCCTTTGTTTCTATAATTTTTTATTTACTATTCATCATTGTTAGTTTCTGCACGAATTCTTTGTTAAAACTCACTTGGATTAGCTTAATTTTGGCAGGTACTTTATTCGGCTTATCTGTAGGTTTAAGTTAATAATGCAAAACAAAAGTGTACGCCAATCTATGGCATGGCTACATGCATGGACAGGTTTAATTTTTGGATGGCTTTTATTTGCCATTTTTCTGATGGGAACGAGTGCCTATTATCGTCATCAGATTAACTTATGGATGCAGCCACAACTATCGCAGTATCAAATTAATCAAGTAACGGCTATTCAAACAGCAACAGAATATTTAGAAAAAAATGCAGTTGATGCTAAATCTTGGTATGTCAAACTTGCGAACAAAGAAGAACCTGTCAATAAAATTTATTGGGAAAAAAGCATAGGTGGCTATGAAAGCCGAGACTTGGATGCAAATACTGGTCAAGAACTTAAACTTTCTGCAACACAAGGTGGTGACTTTTTTTATAATTTCCACTTTCAGCTGTACGGATTACCTGTCCTTATTGGACGCCTAATCGTTTGTATCGCAACTTTTATTATGTTGGTTGCATTGGTTTCGGGCATTATTACCCATAAAAAAATATTTACGGATTTCTTTACGTTGAGAACTTTTAAATCACAACGCTCTTGGCTCGATTTTCATAATGTTTGCTCTGTACTTGCTCTTCCCTTTTTCTTGACGATTACTTTTACTGGTTTAGCTATTTTCTTTTACTTATATTTACCGTGGGGTATGAAACAATTATATCCTGAAAAGCCATTTCAATATTTCACGGAGATCAGAACGATCTCGCAAACAACCAATATCGATTCTCCCCCAACCCAAACAGATATGCAGCCAATCACTGTATTATTAGATAAATTACCACAGCAATGGGAAAATGAAGAATTAGCAACGATTGAGGTTAAAAATCCAAATACCAATCAAGCAAAAATCACTTTTAAACAATTAGAAGATCATTCCATTACCTTAAATCAGACACAAATTACCTTAGATGGTACTGGAGAAATTTTAGGTAACACGAGAAATAATAGTGCAGTAGCAACCTTAAATGCAGGTGTTTATGGTCTACATATGGCTACATTTGCGCAACCACTACTACGATTTGCTTTCTTTTGTTCAGGAATACTAGGTTGTTTGATGATTGCGTCAGGACTACTACTATGGAGTCTGAAGCGCCAAATCCAAAATAAATCTGAGAAGTTTCATCTTGGTTTTTATTTAGTGGATCGTTTGAATGTTGCAACGTTTATTGGCTTACCAATCGCCATGCTAGGTTATCTTTTTTCAAATAGATTGATACATATTACTGAAACCACCCCAAATTATGAAATTTATACTTTTTTTAGTGTGTGGATGCTGAGCTTGATTGTAGCCCTACTCACCCTTAAACAATATTTATGGAAATCGCAAGTTTTATTCTTCGGTTTGATTGCAGTTGTTTTACCAATATATAACTTTGTATATCTCATCAATCATCGATTAATTTCGGACCTTTCAAGTTATTGGTTATTTCTGCGTGTTGATTTATTCCTGCTCATTTGCGCCGTATTCGCTATTTTTATTTTTAGACATATTCAACCTATTCAGGACAAGTCCATACAGAAAATTAAAACAAAGTTAGCGCAAAATAAGGTGAAGGCATGATTTTTTTGAGTCTAATTTTGATACTGATTGGGATGACCTTCTTATATAAATGTAGTTCTAAGCAAATCAGCAAAACGAAGCAACTATATCTCATTCGCTATAAAACTCTCTTCAAAATTTTTGCTTACCTCTGCTTTTTAATTGCGGGAAGCCTACTCTGTCTTGAATATGGAAACGCTATAGGATTTGTAAGTTGGTGGCTATTTGCGACACCAATTACATTTCTACTTGTGTTATGGGTTAATCAATTAAAACCTAACAAAAATAAAGTTTTAACAAAGTAGAAAATTTTTAAATCACTTTACTTTTCAATTAATTGTTTTACATCACTTTGATCAAGCTAAGATTTACTCGACGAACACATAGGGGAAAATTAATGAAACATGGCTGTGTAATTCAGTCAATTTTTATACCTTAATCGACATTCTTTAGCTTTTTTTTGCATAAGTAAATCACTATTCATCACAACGAGTTATCTAAAAAAAGCATAAGATATGCTGGTTTTTGCATATTTAGGCATATTGATTATGTTTGGTCCTGTTGAATTTATTCTAGCTGGGGTGTTGGTTGGTTTCTGTGTGGGAATCACTGGTGTTGGTGGCGGCTCATTAATGACCCCTATTTTGATTAGTTTATTCAAAATTGAACCTCATATTGCAATCGGTACAGACCTGTTATATGCCTCTATTTCTAAATTTTGCGGTTCAATGGTCCATGCTAAAAAACTAAATATTGTATGGCCAATTGTACTTTGGCTTGCACTTGGAAGTATTCCTGCATCTTTTGCAACATCTTGGGTTTTAGAACATTATTTAAGCCAATCAACGCATTATAAAGCTGTGCTGACTATGGTCTTAGGCTTTATGTTGACCTTGACAGGTATCTCGATTGTATTTCGTAGCCAAATTGAAAAGTTCTTTGATCGTTTCCGTAATCGTGAACAAGCAAATATGGAAAGTGAGCAACATGCCCTCCAGCATAAACGCTTATATATCGCAATCATGGGCATGGTTTTAGGTATTTTCGTTACCCTGTCTTCTGTAGGTGCTGGTGCTTTCGGGATTATGGCGCTCGTAATTATGTTTCCTAACTTACCGATGATTCGTATTATTGGTTCAGATGTCGTACATGCTGTCCTATTAACAGCTGTTGCTGGTTTGAGTCATATGTCTTCTGGTAATGTCGACTTTCATTTATTAATGTGGTTACTTGTTGGTTCTATTCCTGCAATCATTGTCGGAACTTTAATTAGTTCACGTATGCCAGAAAGACTTATTCGTAGAATCTTAGGTATTACATTATTTGCCCTTGGTGTTAACTTTATGGTTAATCCAGTTAAGGCAAAACCTAAACCAGTTGAAACCCATAAAGTTGCTGTTGTTCAACAAACAAGCCATTCATCTAGTATGGTTTAATTCTGAAAAAGCCGATTGTTTTCCGCAATTTTTGCGAATCGATAGTTAATCAATCGGCTTTTCATGCTATATTCGTAGACAAAATAACCTCTTCTTTCGATTGAATTTGTGACAGCAATGAATACTCTACAGTCAAATCCAGTTTCTCAGCCAGATATCGACGACGTTAATATTAAAAGCATTCAAACCTTAATTACCCCTGCGGAACTGAAAGCTGATCTTCCTTTATCTGAAGCTGCATCTCAAACTGTGTTACAAGGACGTGCAACTGTACGTAATATTTTAGACGGCAATGACAAACGTTTGTTTGTTGTGATTGGACCTTGTTCAATCCATGATGTTAAAGCTGCAAATGAATATGCTGATCGCTTAAAAGAATTAAGTGAAAAAGTAAAAGATACTTTATACCTTGTGATGCGCGTATATTTTGAAAAACCACGTACAACAGTCGGTTGGAAAGGTTTAATCAACGATCCAGATATGAATGACTCTTTCAATATTGAAAAAGGTTTACATATTGGTCGTGGTCTTTTACTTGAATTAAATGAAAAAGGTTTGCCATGTGCGACTGAAGCGCTTGATCCAAACTCACCACAATATTATCAAGATTTGATTTCTTGGTCTGCGATCGGCGCACGTACTACAGAAAGCCAAACACACCGTGAGATGTCTTCAGGCTTATCATCTCCTGTTGGTTTTAAAAACGGTACAGATGGTGGTTTAACGGTTGCAACCAATGCAATGCAATCGGTTAAGCACGGGCATAGCTTCCTCGGCTTAAATGAAAATGGTCAGGTTGCAATTATCAATACCAATGGTAATCCTTATGCACACGTTGTTTTACGTGGTGGTAATGGTAAACCAAACTATGATGCTTCATCAGTTGCTGATGCAGAGGCTGCTTTAGCTAAAGCAAAAGTAAGTAACAAAATCATGATTGATACCAGTCATGCGAACTCAAATAAAGACCCATACTTACAACCATTGGTTCTCAAAAACATCACAGAGCAAATTCTTGATGGTAATAAATCAATCGTAGGTATCATGGTTGAAAGTCACCTTAAAGGCGGTCGTCAGGATATTCCTGAAAACCTATGTGATCTGGTATATGGTCAATCTGTGACTGATGGTTGTATCGATTGGGATACAACAGAAAAAGCATTATTGGAAATGCATGAAGCATTAAAAGATGTTTTGCCAAATCGTTAATCTTTAAGTAGATTCAAAAACAGGCTCTCATGAGCCTGTTTTTATTTTTAAATTTTCCATTAAAGTTTCATGACTCACTAGATCTAAAACTACTTTTTCAATATTCGCCCTATTTACGTTTGGGATTACAATTAAATTTTGTTCTATAAAATATTGACTGGAATGCAAATCATCATTTATGGTTTGCATCAGACGAACAGGGTCGTAGAAAACTAATTCATAATTCTTATTTCTATACGTTAATAGGGGTCGTCTCAGGAAACGGAAAATATAGCACGCTAAGGATTTTCACTCCGACTTCTTTTAACGATATCCAACACGGTATTTTTGCTTAGATTGACCAGCCG